>NZ_JAHLEL010000086.1 GCF_020131355.1 Pseudonocardia sp. ICBG1293 | reverse complement strand
AGAGGTCGTTTCAGAACGACTTGTCGAGTTCCATTGACCCCTCGACGACAGATCAAACGGCAGGTCAGATAGCCGCTTGTCGTCTACAACAGACACGTCGACCTCGTTCTGAAATGACCTCTAAAGTGCGCAACCAGGTGACGATGGCCTTCAGTGCAACTCCGCCGCGTAGGTCAGGGAGTTTGTCGTAGCGGGTCGCGAGGCCGCGCCACTGCTTGACCTCGCAGAACCCGCGTTCGACGACGTTGCGGCCGCCGCGGTAGTCGACCCGGTCGAACGCCGGTGGTCGACCGCCGCGTGTGCCGCGTCGTTTCCGGGTCCCTGCTGGTCAGCCGGCTCCGGGATGACCGCGACGATCCGTCGTCCGCGCAGGTGGGCGCGGATGGCGCGTGAGGAGTAGGCCTTATCTGCGCGGACCCGCTCGGGCCGGGTCCGCGGTCGGCCCGGACCGACCCGTCCGACGCTCAGATGTGACATCAGGTGCGCGAACATCGGGGCGTCACCGGCCTGGCCAGGGCCGACCAGTACGACCAGCGGGCGGCCGTGTCCGTCAACGAGCTGGTGGATCTCCGTGCCGAGCCCTCCGCGGGAGCGGCCCCAACGCGTGATCGGGCGGCTCGATCAGCAGATTCTTGTAGTTCGATCCGGCCCCCTGTGTCCCGCTGCAGGGTCGCGGCGTGTTGGTGAGCGCGGATGATCGTCGAGTCGACCGACACGGCCCAGTCCACGAGACCGGCGGAGTCGGCATCGGCGAGCAGAGCTGCGAGAACCTGGTCCCAGGTGCCGTCACCGCAGTAGCGGCGGTGGCGTTTCCATAGGGTCTGCCACAGCCCGAACTCGACCGGGACATCACGCCAGGCCCGCCCGCAGCGGAACCGGTAGATGATCCCCTCGATCACTCTGCGGTGATCGGCGAACGGGCGCCCTGGCATCCCGTCCGACGAGGGCAGTAACGGCTCGAGTCGGTCCCACTGGGCATCGGTCAGGACGGCACGGCGCGACACCTACTGATCATCGCGCAGGCCCGACCAGCCGGGTTAGGAGACGCGCCCTAGCCGAGGTTGGGTGGGAACTGTCGGGGGTGTAGCGCAAACTCCGCTGATATGGAGCTGACTGAGCAGGACTGCGTGGACGAGCTGGAGAGCATCGCAGTCGCGACGACCGACGAGATGCTGGCGGAGGGCGGCTTCGTCCCGCCCCCGACCACGCACATGTTCTGCAACGACCTGGGCCATCAGCCGTACGCAGGCTACGTCCGCACGCGCCCATTCTGCCCGGGCGATGACGCGCACACGGCCATCGAGACCCTCGGCCTCGTCGCGTCGTTCGTGAACGCCTCACGGCTGGTGCTGGCCTGGGAGCAGGCCGACCTACAGATCGCGTTGCAACGCCCCGGCGAGCCGATGCCGACGGGGCTCGTCGTGGTCGATGCGCCGCGGGTCGGTGAGCACGTCGTGCGGTGGAACCCGGCCGAGTTCGTGCGAACAGGGACCCGCGCGGACGGCTGCCCGATCGTTGCAGCGTCCTGGGGGCCGACGCAGCGGATCCCGGGTGGCCGGCTGCAGGAGCCGGTGTCCGCCGGCGTTGGAGCTGTGGCGGTCACCGCGGACGTGGTCGGCGATGGAGATCGCCGAGGCCTACCTCGACATGGAGGACGACGGCTACCGGATGGCGTGGCCAGTGCGTCCCGACGACGAGCCGCCGCAGCGGTGGCCGCTGTGGCGGGCCGTCGTCGAGGCGATCGTGACCGATCCGGGTCAGCCCCAGCGCTCGGCGTAGTAGCCCTCGCTGTCGTCCGTCTCGTCGGCGTACGGGTCGTCGCGGTGATGGTCGACGTCGCGAGCATCCGGGGTATCGAGACCGGCCTCGTAGACCTCCTGGGCCTGGATCTCGTCCAAGGCCCGGCGGGCGCGAGTGACCGCGTCCTCCGACTCCGCGGTGGTCGGCACCCGGACGTCGTCCTCGCGCCGCTCCCGCGGCTCGGCCGCGGCGGTCTCCCGCAGGTCGGGGACCGCCGTCTCCAGAACTGGACCGTCGTCGAGGGCCTGATGCTCGTCGACGGGGCCGTCGTCGAGGTCGTGCTCGGTGATCGGGCGGTACTCGTCCTCGGCGCGCATGGCCTCGTCGTGGGCGGTGAGCCACTCATCGGCGGTGACCCGCTCGTCGGGGGCGTCGCGGTCGCTGTTGCGGTGCGCGAGCACGATTACCGCGCGGTCGTGCTTGTCCCGGTCGTCGGCGGTGCGCAACAGCCAGCGTCCGCGGGCGGCCTCGACCTCCTCCAGGTCGCCGGTGCGCCGATCCAGCTCCGCGACGAGCGCAGCGGCACCGTCTGCGGCCTGGCGCAGCTCGGCGGCGCGGGCCGGGTCCGTCGCGGCGTCGGCTTCGGCGCGGTGCAGGGTGGCGGCCGCGCGGTGGTGCTCGGCGGCCTGGCGAGTTCCGGCGAGTTCGTTGGCGACGTAGCGGGGCGCCCACGCCTGCTGTCGCTCGTAGGCGCGGACCCGCATCCTCAGCGCGCCGTCGGACAGCTCGAACTCCTCCCGATCCGCCCGGGGCCGACCCAACGCCTCCCACCCGTCGCAGTACGCCGCGTGATGCTCCACCATCCCAGGCTTCGGCGCAGCGCCGAGCACGTCGACGGCCTCGACGGGGCGGCCTCGGCGCCGTCGGCGTCCTCGCGGCCGGTCAGGGTGCGGCAGGCGGCGACAGCGCCGGCCTTGCGCTCCCACTCGGCGCGGGCCTCCGCGTCGTCCCGGTCGGGGACCGCGCCGAGCAGGTCGGCCGCCCAGCGCGGCGGCTCGGCGGCGACCTGCGCGCCGAGGTCGGCGGTGCGCTGGTCCAGGTGCTCGGCGAGCCGATCGAGGTAGCGGGTCATCTGCGGGTCGTCGAGCTGCGGGACCCGATCGGCCCAGGTGCCGACGTCGGGTTCGAACCGCTGCCGGTCGCGTAGACGGGGGCGTGGATGACGTTGGTGAGGTTGCGGGCCCCGGTGAGTGGCTGGCCGGTGATCGTTTCGTGCAGCGCGGCGTACGGGTCGGTGCCCGACACCTCGGCACGGCGCAGCACGCGGGTCAGCGACGTCGAGGCGTCCTCTGCGGCGAGCTGGTCACGCTGCTCGACCGTCAGCACGCCGGTGTCGGTGAGCCGGTCCAGCCACGCACTCGTGCGGCGCACCGACGCTTGATGCGCCGCGTCGGCGAACAACTCGGCTGCGACCGGGATCGACTCGGCCCACCGGGCGGAATCCTCGGCGACGGTGAGCGCGGAGCGGTCGGGCTCGGCCAGCTCCAGCGCGGTCGTCAGGACGGCCTTCGGGGAGCGGTGCAGCTGATGGTCCCGGCCGCCGTCCGCGGCGTCGGGCAGCTCGGTCACCGTGGCGACGTAGGCGGTGTTCGCGTCGGTCCCGCGGGTCAGCCCGACCAGCGCCGCCGCGTGGTCGGTCCGGTCGGTGACCACCGAATGACACGTCGTCACCGTGGCGCCCTGCCCGCAGTAGCGGGTCCCCGCGTAGCCGAGGGCGAGGTCGTCGGCGACGTACCGGGGCGAGAGCACCATCCGCTCCCCCGCCCCGCCGTCGCTGTTGCGGGTGAGGTCGGTGGTGACGTCCAGGCCGCCGTCGTCGCGGACCCCGAGGACCCGGAAGCGTTCGCGAGTGTGCGGGGCGCGGGTGTTGCCCTCGTAGCCTGCGAGGTCGTGGCCGATCGCGCGGGCCTCGACGACGTCGCCGACCCCGGCATAGGCACCCGTCCGGCCCAGCCGCACCCCGGACTCGGCGACCAGGCCGAGGTCGACGAGCTGTGCGCGCAGCTCCGAGGACAGCCGGTCGGCCTGGTCGTTGGTGTCGACCAGCAGCAACGACGGGGTGCCGTCGAGGGTGTCGGCGAGCCAGGCGCGGGCGGCGGCGGTCTCGGCGGCGGTGACGTCGCCGCAGTCGATCAACCGGCCCTGGCGGTGGTACTCGTCCAGGACCTCGGTGTCGCCCTCGCGCAGCCGTAGCGACGCCTCGCGCTCCCATTCGTGGGTGAAGCGGCGGGCCTCGTTGAGCTCGTAGCGCGCCCGCCCGCCCGGGAGATGAGGTCCATGCCGCCGCCGGCGCCGATCGCCGCGAGCTGGCGCGGGTCGCCGACCAACAGTAACTTCGCCCCCGCCGCGTCCACGTGCTGGTGGATGGCGGCCAGGGCGGGGGTGTCGGTCATCGCCGACTCGTCCACCACCACGATGTCCCCGGCGTGCAGCCGGAACCCCAGATCGGTGTCGTCGCGGGGGCGGCCGGCGGTGAGCCGGTCCTGCGTGGCCAGCCACGCGGCGATGTTGCGGGCGGTGAGGCCCTGCTCGGCCAGCACCGACGTCGCCGCCTGCGCGGTGGCGAGACCGAACACCCGCCGCTCCGGGCCGCCGCCGGTGAGGTCGGGGTCGGCCCAGGCGCGGGCCATCATCCCGACGGTGAACGACTTCCCCGTCCCCGGCGGGCCGACCAGTGTCTCGACCCGGGCCCCGGAGCCGAGAACGCCGCGCACGGCGGCCTCCTGCGCGGCCCCGAGCCGGGTGCCCTCGGCGGCCAGGCCGACCAGGAACCGGTCGATCACGGCGTCGGGCAGGCGCTCGCCGTCGTGGCGCCCGGCGGCACCGGCGAGGATCCGTTCGGTGTGCACGTGCCCGGTCGTCGCGTAGAGGGTGGCGCCGGGGGCCTCGAACGCCGACTCACCGTTGGCGAGCTTGTACTCATCGGGCAGGACGTCGGCCGCGGGACGCTTGGTCTGCACGCTGGCCAGGTCGGCGGTCATGGCCTCGTCGGCGAGGATGTCGAGCAGCTTCGTGATCTGCGCGCCGTCGCTGATCCCGAGGTGGTCGGGCAGCGCGCTGTTCAGCGCGCGGATGAGGTCCGGGCGGGTCCACACGGTCCGGGAGTTCTGCACCTCGGCGAGCGCGACGGACACGACCTCGCCCGGGGACCACTGCATCGGCGCGACCTCACCCGGGCGGGCGGCCAGGGCGGCGTCGGCGATCCCGGCCAGGCCACCGGCGATCTCGACGTCCATCCGGGCCGCGACCCGGTCGAGCAGATCCTCGCGGGTCTCGCCCTGGTGGGACTTGCGGGCCCGGGTGGCGAGGGTGGCCTGCTGGGCGAGGCGTTCGAGCTGGTAGCCGTTCGGGGCGTGCCCGTAGCGGGTCTCGAACGCCTCGACCAGCTCGGCGGTCTTCGCGGTGACCTTGTGCCGACGCGTGGAGATCAGGCTCATCGCCTGCTCGGACACCCCGACGACCTCGCGGGCCTTGCCGTCCGGGCGGGTCGCCATCACGAGTCCGAGCGACGCCGTGATCCGCTCCTCGGTCGTGCGCTCCGCGACCGCGGCGGCGGCCGGGCGCCAGCGGTGCAGGCTCCGCCCGTCGACGGTGCGCCACACACCGTCCGGGCCTTCGACGCGGTTGAGGATCGTGTTGTGGACGTGCAGCTGCGGGTCCCGGTCACGGGAGTCGTGCTGGAAGAACGACGCCACCGTGAACGCGTGCGCGTCGGCGTAGCGGCCGGCGGCGCCGCCGTGGTGCCCGACCCGGGTGTAGCCGGCCTTGTCCTGCAGCAGCTCCAGCGCGGCGTTGTTCCCGGCCCAGATCGCGTCCTCGACCGCCGTGCGGAACTCGCCCCACGCCGCGGCGGCAGCCTCGTCCCCGGCCTGGCGGGCAGCGACCTCACGGGCCTCGAACGCGGTGTGCAGCAGCGTCA
Source organism: Pseudonocardia sp. ICBG1293 (assembly GCF_020131355.1). Lineage (GTDB taxonomy): Bacteria > Actinomycetota > Actinomycetes > Mycobacteriales > Pseudonocardiaceae > Pseudonocardia. Next base: position 6,205 of record NZ_JAHLEL010000086.1, on the reverse strand, counting down.
CCGACTTCTGCACCGAGAACGTGGCGTCGTAGAACGCGACGTTGTGCCGGGCCGACTTGCCCGCGTCCGTCCGGAGCTGGGCGCGACGTTCCGCCGAGGCGTCCGGCTCGCGTTCCAACGCGGCGGCGTAGATCTCGTCCTCGGACAGGTACCTGCGTCCGGTGTGTCCCAGCGTCGGGACGGTGTCCCACCGGGACGGGTCGTGGAACGCGGTGTCCCGCGGGTCGAGGAACCGCTCGTAGACCGCGCGCATGTCCTGGGCCTCGACCAGACCGTGCAGGCCGAGCTTCTCCGCCCCGGCGCCCCACCAGCGGCCCGGCGGCTCCCCCTCGGCGACGGCGCCGGTGTAGTAGTTCTCCCGCCCAGTGGCGACCTCCTTCAACAGGTACTCGGGGCTGTAGCCGTTGACGATCCTCAGCACCGCGACCACCCCGCGACGGCGGCGAGCCGGTCCGCGCAGGTCTGCGCGGCGGGTGTCGGGGTTGCCGGGAGGCCGGAGGCCGGCCCGGACCCGCGGATCGTGATGCAAGGGTGTGATGGCTTTGATCTTGGGCTCTTGTTGCTCTGTTCGGGGTAGTCGCTCTCGGTTCTCATAGCGTGCTCGGTCGCGGTGGTGTTCTGGCTGCTGGTGGTCATCGGGTGGTCCTGTTCTGGGGCTCGTCGGGGACGAGGTGCAGGGCGTTCGGGGCCTGCTGCGGGGTGTCACGGAGCTGCTGGAGTGCTCGGGCGGCGGTGCCGCGGCCGACGTCGGCGAGGTCCTGCAGCTCGCGCACAGTCGGGAGGTCGCCGTGGCGCTGGCGGTGGGTCTGGGCGGTGGTGCGAGCGCGTTCCTGGGCGCCCGTACCGGTCCTGGGCTCCGCACGGGCCGCCGGACGGGGTGCCGGGTGGGACATCGGCCGCGGCGGGGCCGGGATCACCGGCCCGTCCAACGCGGGCGGGACACCCGGGCCGCGGCCCACCGGATCGGGGCGTTCCACCGGTGTCCGACCGGACGGCGGGACGGTGATGGTCGCCCGGACACGCGCCCCGGACACACCGTCGGACTCGGGCCGGTCCCGGTCCCGGTCCGCGAGGCTCTCCTCGGGGCGGGTCTCGGCGAGGAGGTAGAGCAGGTGCGCGACGACGGCCGCGGCGATCGCGGGCCACGCCCCGACCCCGAAACGCAACACCGCATCCGCCTCGACCGGCGGGGCGCTCGGGGCGGGTGCGGGCCCGGCGAGGAACACCGCCTGCGCCAGACCCGACAGTCCGGCGGCGACGATCACCACGCTCCACGCGTAGCGGGCGGCGCCACCGGACAGCCGCGCGGTCGCGGTGTAGGCGACCAGGGCCAGGCCGTCGGTGATCAGCGGGTAGATCCACGCCACCGCGACCGGGACCCGCGCGGCGACCGCGACCTCGAACAGACCGTGCGCGGTCGCCACCGCAGCACCGATCGCGACGGCCAGGCCCGGCAGCCACACCGACGCCCGCCCCCACCGCGCCCCGCTTCCCGCGGCCGTCATCGCAGCGCCGTCCCGATCGGGCCGGCGTCGACCGCCGGGGCGGGCTCGGGCGGGGCCTGGTCGCGCTGCCCGGCCCACCACCGGGCGATCTCCTCGACGTGATCGGTGCCCGGGACCGGCAGCGCCGCGCCGCCGGGGGCGCTCCAGCCGGGGCGGGTCTGGTGCCGCTCGATCGAGCACGACCCGGCCTCCTTCCGGATCCGGTTGACCACCCCGGGCCGCTGGCGGTCGTGCCAGTCCCCCGCCGCGCCGACCGACGCGGCCGGGCCCTGGTAGGCGGCGAGCCAGGCGTGCATGAGCCAGAGCAGCTCCTCGACGACCTCGGGGTGCCACAGCCAGCACTCGGGCAGCACCTTCGCCGCGTCGGGGTAGCGCAGGAACACCGCCTGCGCCCACCCGCACAGCTCGTCGAGCAGCCGCCGGGTCTCGGCGGTGTCGACCGGGGCCAGCAGCCACGACGGCGCCGCCGGGATCCGCCGTCGTGCGGTCACCGCGGCCAGCGCCTCGGAGAGCTGTCCGACGAGCCGCCCCAGCTCCCCGACCTGGTCCGGGATCGGCTCCAGCTCGGCGACCTGGCGGCGCAGCGTGTCGACCTGACCGGCCAGCCGGGCCAGCGCTCCGCCCTCGCCCGGTTCGGGGTGCAACGGCGGGTTCACCGCTCCCACCCCGTCCCGTCGCCGTCGCCCGACGGGGCCCGGCCCGGGTCCGGTGCGTCGTCGAGCTGGTCGGCGACGGCCTCGGCCTGCGAGACGCGAACCAGGTCGGAGAAGCGGCGGACCTCGACCTCGGTCAGCGGCCGGACCCCGTCCTCGGCGGTCTCATCCGGCGTGAACCACATCCCGCCGACGAACGCACCGTGCCCCTCGGCGAGAACCCGCTCACGGTCTCCGGGCTCCTCGATCTCCGCCGGAGGGCTGTCGTCCGGAGTGTGCAAGTCGTCCTCCTGGTCGTGGTCGTTCTGGTCCTGGTGGTGCTGCTCGGTGAGAGCGGCCGCGGTCGCGGCGGCCTCTGCTGCGGTGGCCCGGGCGTCGTGAGCCGCGGCGGCTTCGCGGTGCGAGCGCTCCCGGCCCTCTCGGGCGACGGTCACGAGCCGCGGCTGCGGGTCGCACGCCGTGGTGTTGGTCAGCTCGTCGAGCCCGACGCGGTGGGCGCGGTAGCCCCACATCTCCGCGTCGGAGTGCAGCGCGAACAGCCGGGTCGGGTCGGTGATCGCCGACGTTCCCCGGGCCTCTCGTAGCCGCGACGACCGCGGTGGCGTCGGCACGGGTGCGGGCCTGGGCGACGGTCTCGCCACCCGCGGAGTCGACCCACCCGAAGCGGGCGCGGGCGTCGTCGAGGTCGAACTCGTCGAGCCGCCACCCCGAGGCCGGTCGGCCGTGGACGCCGGTGGCGTCGCGTAGGTAGGACGCGACGACCTGCTCGGCGTCGGACCGGCCGCCGGGGAGGTCGGCGGCGAGCCGGTCGACGGCCTGGGCCGGGGTCCACATCTCGTAGCGCTCGCTCATCGCTGCCACCGCCCGTCACCCGCAGCGCCGTCGACAGGCCCCGACGGACCCACAGCCCCACCGGGGCCGGTGCCGAGGGACGGCTCGTGCAGCGCAGTCGCCTCGGCGGCCTGGTCGTGCTCGGTGCCGCGGCGGATCGCTCGCAGCTCCGCGAACATCGCGTTGGACGACCACACCCGCTCCGCCGCCTCGCCGAACCGCTCCGGCCAGCGTGCGGCGAGCACAGTGAGGGCGTGTCCAAGCTGCTGGTCCGCCCAGGCGCGCAGAGCCTCGCTGCGGCGGTGCCAACGGGTCTCCGCCTCGATCCGGGCCAGCAGCCGCGCCCGACGCCGCACGTCGCGGCGGCGCCACGCCATCTGCGCCCGCCCAATCACCGGCGCGATCCCGCGCCGGATCACCACCACCCGACCCGCGGGCAGATTCGCGATCTGCGCCGGCGCAAGCACCGGCACCTTCCGGACCGAGCGGGAGGCGACGCGGCCGTGGTCATCGGTCGTGGTGACCCGCTCGTCCCGCTCTCCGGCCAGGGTGGACCAGAACTCCAGATCGGCCTTGTCCCGCGTCCCGCCGAAGATCATCACCGCGGCGGTGTTGTTCAGGATCGTCGCCGCCTTGTGCTCACCCCAGCGGGCCAGGAGCTGGGCCCGGGACTGGAACGCGCACAGGATCGTCACCCCACGACCGCCCATGTCCGCGGTCCACGACTCCAGCGGGACCGGGGAGATCAGGGCGGCCTCGTCCAGGAACAACCCCAGCGGCGGATCCAGCCGCCCCTTCGGCTGCCCGGCGGCCAGCCGTCGGGCCTCGCGGGCGATGTGCCCGGTCAGCGCACACACCAGTGGGGCGGTCTGGGCCTCCTCGGCGCCGAGCAGGAACACCGTCGCGCGGTCGTCGAGGAGCCGGGCGACGTCGAAGCCGTCCCCCGGCTTGGCCGCCGCGGCGGCGGCCGGGTGGGTCAACCAGCCCAAGGCGGGCATCACCGACGAGGTGATCGAGGAACGGGTCCGCTCGTTCGTGGTCAGGAACTGCATGACGTCCTGCTCGAACGCCGTCACCCCCGACCGACGCAACAGCGCCGGGACCTCACGCCCGGCCGTGTCGGGGTCGGCGACCCAGCCGAGGACGTCGGCCATCCGCTTCCCACCGAGGGCGGCGGCATGCAGCAGGGCCGCGAGGACGCGGCGGGCCTGACCGTCCCAGAACTCCCGATCCCCACCCGCCCCGGACGCGACCGCAGCGAGCATGTCCGTCGCCCGCTCGGTCGCGGTCACCGGATCCGAGCAGCCGGTCAGTGGATCGAACGTGATCGTCGAGGTGCGGTCGCCGAGGCCGGCCGGGTTGAACACGAACACCTCACCCCGGGTCTGCCGCGCAACGGCGCGCACAGGTCGAGCAGGTCGGTGCGGGTCGAGGTCACCGGGCCGCGCCCGGGGCGTCCAGGACACGGCCAGCGAGCCAGCCGGTCTTTCCCGTGCGGGGCCCGCCAACGACGATCACCACGTCCTCGACCAACGCCCACACCCGCAACACGCCGGTGCGACACAGCTCCACCGCCGCCTCGGAGGTGGCAAGCCGAAACCGCTGCCACCGCGGCGGGCGGCCAGCGACGGCCGGACCGTGGCGGTGCGGCGCCGGACCGCGAGGGTTCCGGCGTGGCGGACGATGTCCAGCGACGACGCGACGCCGACCTTGCGGCGGGAGCGGGCCGCCCAGCGGGACACCGTCGCCGAAGAGCGCGACCAGCGGTGCCACACGATCACCCCCGCCAGACCGACCACCGCGACAAGCGCGGGCCAGGACAGGGCGGTGACGATCGTCGCCGCCGGGAGCAGTGCGACCACGGCGAGGCCGGCAGCCAGAGCGCGGGCGCCGCGCGACCAGGCGAGCAAAGCGCCCGCGGCGAACACGCCGAGGACGAGGGCGGTGGAGCTGAACAGGATCTCCATCAGTCCGTCCGCCCCTCGTTCCACGACTGCACCTCGGCGGTGTGGCGGGTGCAGCCCTTGGCGTGGCCGTCCTCGCTGTTGGCGGGTTGCCCTCGAACGAGCCGTGGTCGGTGACCAGGCCGTCGCAGGTCGAGCAGCGCCAGTACGCGCACGGCGTCCGGAACGAGCGCACCCCGTCCGGCTCCGGGTCCGGGCCCGGCCGCAGACCAGCCAGTCGAACACCGCCTCCCCCACGACTGCGACCTCGTCGGTGGTGATGCCGAGCGCGTCGGCGATCTGGTCCCAGGACCGGCCCGCCGCGCGGGCGGCCCGGGCGTACTCGGTCAGCTGGGACTCCGCCACCGTGTGCACGAGCAACGCGGCCCGGATTCCGGCCAGCGGATCGTCGAGGCGGCGGTCGGTGAACACCGTGAACCCCGGGATCGGAACCTCGGACTCGGCCGCGCCGAACGCCTCGACGGCGATCCGGCGCACCAGCTCACGGACCCGCCCGGACACGGCGGTCCTCGGGACGCGTCGAACACGCTCATCATCGACCACCGCCCGCGGTGACCACGAGGGCAGCGGCCCACCGGTCGACGGTCCGGCGGGTCACGCCCAGCGTGCGGGCGACGTCGCCGCGGTCGGCTCCCGCGGTGAGCGCGGCGCAGCCCGCGGCGATGACTGGCGCCCGATCGGTCCGCGGCGACGGCACGGGCACGACGGCCGGCCGTCGCTCGATGCGACGACTCCGGGGCGTGGCCCGGCGGGCGCGGCGCCGCTCGTCCTCGGTCAGCCCACCGGCGATGCCGTGCGGCTGCTCGGCGATGGCCCACGTCCGGCACGCGGCCATGACCGGGCACCCGCGCACACACGCACAGCGCCCGCCGCTCCTCCGCGGCCAGGGCTGCACCGGCGGTCGCGGGTCGGAAGAAGAGCTCCGGATCGACGTCGCAGCAGGCCGCGCGGGCCCGCCAGTCCAGCTTCTCGCCCCGCCCGGGGCTCGGGTCTACGGTGAACACCTCTCCTACCTCCTGTTGGTTGGTGAGAGCGGCCCGGCGGTGTGCTTCCGCCAAGAACCCGTCGCCGGGCCGTCCCATCTCCTGCGTGCTCGCCTCGATCACGACGTGTCCCCTCGCTCCGGGGACCGAGCCGGGGCGGCGAACAGCCCCGGCAACGCGTCCAGCTCCGCCCGCTCTTCGGTGCCGGTCGGCCGCCGAGTTCCCGGCCCGCTCGGGCGCAGGGGACGACGTCGGCCAGGTGCGCGAGC
>NZ_JAHLEL010000085.1 GCF_020131355.1 Pseudonocardia sp. ICBG1293 | reverse complement strand
TCCCGGCCTGGCCAGGGCCGACCAGTACGACCAGCGGGCGGCCGTGTCCGTCAACGAGCTGGTGGATCTCCGTGCCGAGCCCTCCGCGGGAGCGGCCCAACGCGTGATCGGGCGGCTCGATCAGCAGATTCTTGTAGTTCGATCCGGCCCCCTGTGTCCCGCTGCAGGGTCGCGGCGTGTTGGTGAGCGCGGATGATCGTCGAGTCGACCGACACGGCCCAGTCCACGAGACCGGCGGAGTCGGCATCGGCGAGCAGAGCTGCGAGAACCTGGTCCCAGGTGCCGTCACCGCAGTAGCGGCGGTGGCGTTTCCATAGGGTCTGCCACAGCCCGAACTCGACCGGGACATCACGCCAGGCCCGCCCGCAGCGGAACCGGTAGATGATCCCCTCGATCACTCTGCGGTGATCGGCGAACGGGCGCCCTGGCATCCCGTCCGACGAGGGCAGTAACGGCTCGAGTCGGTCCCACTGGGCATCGGTCAGGACGGCACGGCGCGACACCTACTGATCATCGCGCAGGCCCGACCAGCCGGGTTAGGAGACGCGCCCTAGCCGAGGTTGGGTGGGAACTGTCGGGGGTGTAGCGCAAACTCCGCTGATATGGAGCTGACTGAGCAGGACTGCGTGGACGAGCTGGAGAGCATCGCAGTCGCGACGACCGACGAGATGCTGGCGGAGGGCGGCTTCGTCCCGCCCCCGACCACGCACATGTTCTGCAACGACCTGGGCCATCAGCCGTACGCAGGCTACGTCCGCACGCGCCCATTCTGCCCGGGCGATGACGCGCACACGGCCATCGAGACCCTCGGCCTCGTCGCGTCGTTCGTGAACGCCTCACGGCTGGTGCTGGCCTGGGAGCAGGCCGACCTACAGATCGCGTTGCAACGCCCCGGCGAGCCGATGCCGACGGGGCTCGTCGTGGTCGATGCGCCGCGGGTCGGTGAGCACGTCGTGCGGTGGAACCCGGCCGAGTTCGTGCGAACAGGGACCCGCGCGGACGGCTGCCCGATCGTTGCAGCGTCCTGGGGGCCGACGCAGCGGATCCCGGGTGGCCGGCTGCAGGAGCCGGTGTCCGCGGCGTTGGAGCTGTGGCGGTCACCGCGGACGTGGTCGGCGATGGAGATCGCCGAGGCCTACCTCGACATGGAGGACGACGGCTACCGGATGGCGTGGCCAGTGCGTCCCGACGACGAGCCGCCGCAGCGGTGGCCGCTGTGGCGGGCCGTCGTCGAGGCGATCGTGACCGATCCGGGTCAGCCCCAGCGCTCGGCGTAGTAGCCCTCGCTGTCGTCCGTCTCGTCGGCGTACGGGTCGTCGCGGTGATGGTCGACGTCGCGAGCATCCGGGGTATCGAGACCGGCCTCGTAGACCTCCTGGGCCTGGATCTCGTCCAAGGCCCGGCGGGCGCGAGTGACCGCGTCCTCCGACTCCGCGGTGGTCGGCACCCGGACGTCGTCCTCGCGCCGCTCCCGCGGCTCGGCCGCGGCGGTCTCCCGCAGGTCGGGGACCGCCGTCTCCAGAACTGGACCGTCGTCGAGGGCCTGATGCTCGTCGACGGGGCCGTCGTCGAGGTCGTGCTCGGTGATCGGGCGGTACTCGTCCTCGGCGCGCATGGCCTCGTCGTGGGCGGTGAGCCACTCATCGGCGGTGACCCGCTCGTCGGGGGCGTCGCGGTCGCTGTTGCGGTGCGCGAGCACGATTACCGCGCGGTCGTGCTTGTCCCGGTCGTCGGCGGTGCGCAACAGCCAGCGTCCGCGGGCGGCCTCGACCTCCTCCAGGTCGCCGGTGCGCCGATCCAGCTCCGCGACGAGCGCAGCGGCACCGTCTGCGGCCTGGCGCAGCTCGGCGGCGCGGGCCGGGTCCGTCGCGGCGTCGGCTTCGGCGCGGTGCAGGGTGGCGGCCGCGCGGTGGTGCTCGGCGGCCTGGCGAGTTCCGGCGAGTTCGTTGGCGACGTAGCGGGGCGCCCACGCCTGCTGTCGCTCGTAGGCGCGGACCCGCATCCTCAGCGCGCCGTCGGACAGCTCGAACTCCTCCCGATCCGCCCGGGGCCGACCCAACGCCTCCCACCCGTCGCAGTACGCCGCGTGATGCTCCACCATCCCAGGCTTCGGCGCAGCGCCGAGCACGTCGACGGCCTCGACGGGGCCGGCCTCGGCGCCGTCGGCGTCCTCGCGGCCGGTCAGGGTGCGGCAGGCGGCGACAGCGCCGGCCTTGCGCTCCCACTCGGCGCGGGCCTCCGCGTCGTCCCGGTCGGGGACCGCGCCGAGCAGGTCGGCCGCCCAGCGCGGCGGCTCGGCGGCGACCTGCGCGCCGAGGTCGGCGGTGCGCTGGTCCAGGTGCTCGGCGAGCCGATCGAGGTAGCGGGTCATCTGCGGGTCGTCGAGCTGCGGGACCCGATCGGCCCAGGTGCCGACGTCGGGTTCGAACCGCTGCCGGTCGCGTAGACGGGCGTGGATGACGTTGGTGAGGTTGCGGGCCCCGGTGAGTGGCTGGCCGGTGATCGTTTCGTGCAGCGCGGCGTACGGGTCGGTGCCCGACACCTCGGCACGGCGCAGCACGCGGGTCAGCGACGTCGAGGCGTCCTCTGCGGCGAGCTGGTCACGCTGCTCGACCGTCAGCACGCCGGTGTCGGTGAGCCGGTCCAGCCACGCACTCGTGCGGCGCACCGACGCTTGATGCGCCGCGTCGGCGAACAACTCGGCTGCGACCGGGATCGACTCGGCCCACCGGGCGGAATCCTCGGCGACGGTGAGCGCGGAGCGGTCGGGCTCGGCCAGCTCCAGCGCGGTCGTCAGGACGGCCTTCGGGGAGCGGTGCAGCTGATGGTCCCGGCCGCCGTCCGCGGCGTCGGGCAGCTCGGTCACCGTGGCGACGTAGGCGGTGTTCGCGTCGGTCCCGCGGGTCAGCCCGACCAGCGCCGCCGCGTGGTCGGTCCGGTCGGTGACCACCGAATGACACGTCGTCACCGTGGCGCCCTGCCCGCAGTAGCGGGTCCCCGCGTAGCCGAGGGCGAGGTCGTCGGCGACGTACCGGGGCGAGAGCACCATCCGCTCCCCCGCCCCGCCGTCGCTGTTGCGGGTGAGGTCGGTGGTGACGTCCAGGCCGCCGTCGTCGCGGACCCCGAGGACCCGGAAGCGTTCGCGAGTGTGCGGGGCGCGGGTGTTGCCCTCGTAGCCTGCGAGGTCGTGGCCGATCGCGCGGGCCTCGACGACGTCGCCGACCCCGGCATAGGCACCCGTCCGGCCCAGCCGCACCCCGGACTCGGCGACCAGGCCGAGGTCGACGAGCTGTGCGCGCAGCTCCGAGGACAGCCGGTCGGCCTGGTCGTTGGTGTCGACCAGCAGCAACGACGGGGTGCCGTCGAGGGTGTCGGCGAGCCAGGCGCGGGCGGCGGCGGTCTCGGCGGCGGTGACGTCGCCGCAGTCGATCAACCGGCCCTGGCGGTGGTACTCGTCCAGGACCTCGGTGTCGCCCTCGCGCAGCCGTAGCGACGCCTCGCGCTCCCATTCGTGGGTGAAGCGGCGGGCCTCGTTGAGCTCGTAGCGCGCCCCGCCCGCCCGGGAGATGAGGTCCATGCCGCCGCCGGCGCCGATCGCCGCGAGCTGGCGCGGGTCGCCGACCAACAGTAACTTCGCCCCCGCCGCGTCCACGTGCTGGTGGATGGCGGCCAGGGCGGGGGTGTCGGTCATCGCCGACTCGTCCACCACCACGATGTCCCCGGCGTGCAGCCGGAACCCCAGATCGGTGTCGTCGCGGGGGCGGCCGGCGGTGAGCCGGTCCTGCGTGGCCAGCCACGCGGCGATGTTGCGGGCGGTGAGGCCCTGCTCGGCCAGCACCGACGTCGCCGCCTGCGCGGTGGCGAGACCGAACACCCGCCGCTCCGGGCCGCCGCCGGTGAGGTCGGGGTCGGCCCAGGCGCGGGCCATCATCCCGACGGTGAACGACTTCCCCGTCCCCGGCGGGCCGACCAGTGTCTCGACCCGGGCCCCGGAGCCGAGAACGCCGCGCACGGCGGCCTCCTGCGCGGCCCCGAGCCGGGTGCCCTCGGCGGCCAGGCCGACCAGGAACCGGTCGATCACGGCGTCGGGCAGGCGCTCGCCGTCGTGGCGCCCGGCGGCACCGGCGAGGATCCGTTCGGTGTGCACGTGCCCGGTCGTCGCGTAGAGGGTGGCGCCGGGGGCCTCGAACGCCGACTCACCGTTGGCGAGCTTGTACTCATCGGGCAGGACGTCGGCCGCGGGACGCTTGGTCTGCACGCTGGCCAGGTCGGCGGTCATGGCCTCGTCGGCGAGGATGTCGAGCAGCTTCGTGATCTGCGCGCCGTCGCTGATCCCGAGGTGGTCGGGCAGCGCGCTGTTCAGCGCGCGGATGAGGTCCGGGCGGGTCCACACGGTCCGGGAGTTCTGCACCTCGGCGAGCGCGACGGACACGACCTCGCCCGGGGACCACTGCATCGGCGCGACCTCACCCGGGCGGGCGGCCAGGGCGGCGTCGGCGATCCCGGCCAGGCCACCGGCGATCTCGACGTCCATCCGGGCCGCGACCCGGTCGAGCAGATCCTCGCGGGTCTCGCCCTGGTGGGACTTGCGGGCCCGGGTGGCGAGGGTGGCCTGCTGGGCGAGGCGTTCGAGCTGGTAGCCGTTCGGGGCGTGCCCGTAGCGGGTCTCGAACGCCTCGACCAGCTCGGCGGTCTTCGCGGTGACCTTGTGCCGACGCGTGGAGATCAGGCTCATCGCCTGCTCGGACACCCCGACGACCTCGCGGGCCTTGCCGTCCGGGCGGGTCGCCATCACGAGTCCGAGCGACGCCGTGATCCGCTCCTCGGTCGTGCGCTCCGCGACCGCGGCGGCGGCCGGGCGCCAGCGGTGCAGGCTCCGCCCGTCGACGGTGCGCCACACACCGTCCGGGCCTTCGACGCGGTTGAGGATCGTGTTGTGGACGTGCAGCTGCGGGTCCCGGTCACGGGAGTCGTGCTGGAAGAACGACGCCACCGTGAACGCGTGCGCGTCGGCGTAGCGGCCGGCGGCGCCGCCGTGGTGCCCGACCCGGGTGTAGCCGGCCTTGTCCTGCAGCAGCTCCAGCGCGGCGTTGTTCCCGGCCCAGATCGCGTCCTCGACCGCCGTGCGGAACTCGCCCCACGCCGCGGCGGCAGCCTCGTCCCCGGCCTGGCGGGCAGCGACCTCACGGGCCTCGAACGCGGTGTGCAGCAGCGTCACCGACTTCTGCACCGAGAACGTGGCGTCGTAGAACGCGACGTTGTGCCGGGCCGACTTGCCCGCGTCCGTCCGGAGCTGGGCGCGACGTTCCGCCGAGGCGTCCGGCTCGCGTTCCAACGCGGCGGCGTAGATCTCGTCCTCGGACAGGTACCTGCGTCCGGTGTGTCCCAGCGTCGGGACGGTGTCCCACCGGGACGGGTCGTGGAACGCGGTGTCCCGCGGGTCGAGGAACCGCTCGTAGACCGCGCGCATGTCCTGGGCCTCGACCAGACCGTGCAGGCCGAGCTTCTCCGCCCCGGCGCCCCACCAGCGGCCCGGCGGCTCCCCCTCGGCGACGGCGCCGGTGTAGTAGTTCTCCCGCCCAGTGGCGACCTCCTTCAACAGGTACTCGGGGCTGTAGCCGTTGACGATCCTCAGCACCGCGACCACCCCGCGACGGCGGCGAGCCGGTCCGCGCAGGTCTGCGCGGCGGGTGTCGGGGTTGCCGGGAGGCCGGAGGCCGGCCCGGACCCGCGGATCGTGATGCAAGGGTGTGATGGCTTTGATCTTGGGCTCTTGTTGCTCTGTTCGGGGTAGTCGCTCTCGGTTCTCATAGCGTGCTCGGTCGCGGTGGTGTTCTGGCTGCTGGTGGTCATCGGGTGGTCCTGTTCTGGGGCTCGTCGGGGACGAGGTGCAGGGCGTTCGGGGCCTGCTGCGGGGTGTCACGGAGCTGCTGGAGTGCTCGGGCGGCGGTGCCGCGGCCGACGTCGGCGAGGTCCTGCAGCTCGCGCACAGTCGGGAGGTCGCCGTGGCGCTGGCGGTGGGTCTGGGCGGTGGTGCGAGCGCGTTCCTGGGCGCCCGTACCGGTCCTGGGCTCCGCACGGGCCGCCGGACGGGGTGCCGGGTGGGACATCGGCCGCGGCGGGGCCGGGATCACCGGCCCGTCCAACGCGGGCGGGACACCCGGGCCGCGGCCCACCGGATCGGGGCGTTCCACCGGTGTCCGACCGGACGGCGGGACGGTGATGGTCGCCCGGACACGCGCCCCGGACACACCGTCGGACTCGGGCCGGTCCCGGTCCCGGTCCGCGAGGCTCTCCTCGGGGCGGGTCTCGGCGAGGAGGTAGAGCAGGTGCGCGACGACGGCCGCGGCGATCGCGGGCCACGCCCCGACCCCGAAACGCAACACCGCATCCGCCTCGACCGGCGGGGCGCTCGGGGCGGGTGCGGGCCCGGCGAGGAACACCGCCTGCGCCAGACCCGACAGTCCGGCGGCGACGATCACCACGCTCCACGCGTAGCGGGCGGCGCCACCGGACAGCCGCGCGGTCGCGGTGTAGGCGACCAGGGCCAGGCCGTCGGTGATCAGCGGGTAGATCCACGCCACCGCGACCGGGACCCGCGCGGCGACCGCGACCTCGAACAGACCGTGCGCGGTCGCCACCGCAGCACCGATCGCGACGGCCAGGCCCGGCAGCCACACCGACGCCCGCCCCCACCGCGCCCCGCTTCCCGCGGCCGTCATCGCAGCGCCGTCCCGATCGGGCCGGCGTCGACCGCCGGGGCGGGCTCGGGCGGGGCCTGGTCGCGCTGCCCGGCCCACCACCGGGCGATCTCCTCGACGTGATCGGTGCCCGGGACCGGCAGCGCCGCGCCGCCGGGGGCGCTCCAGCCGGGGCGGGTCTGGTGCCGCTCGATCGAGCACGACCCGGCCTCCTTCCGGATCCGGTTGACCACCCCGGGCCGCTGGCGGTCGTGCCAGTCCCCCGCCGCGCCGACCGACGCGGCCGGGCCCTGGTAGGCGGCGAGCCAGGCGTGCATGAGCCAGAGCAGCTCCTCGACGACCTCGGGGTGCCACAGCCAGCACTCGGGCAGCACCTTCGCCGCGTCGGGGTAGCGCAGGAACACCGCCTGCGCCCACCCGCACAGCTCGTCGAGCAGCCGCCGGGTCTCGGCGGTGTCGACCGGGGCCAGCAGCCACGACGGCGCCGCCGGGATCCGCCGTCGTGCGGTCACCGCGGCCAGCGCCTCGGAGAGCTGTCCGACGAGCCGCCCCAGCTCCCCGACCTGGTCCGGGATCGGCTCCAGCTCGGCGACCTGGCGGCGCAGCGTGTCGACCTGACCGGCCAGCCGGGCCAGCGCTCCGCCCTCGCCCGGTTCGGGGTGCAACGGCGGGTTCACCGCTCCCACCCCGTCCCGTCGCCGTCGCCCGACGGGGCCCGGCCCGGGTCCGGTGCGTCGTCGAGCTGGTCGGCGACGGCCTCGGCCTGCGAGACGCGAACCAGGTCGGAGAAGCGGCGGACCTCGACCTCGGTCAGCGGCCGGACCCCGTCCTCGGCGGTCTCATCCGGCGTGAACCACATCCCGCCGACGAACGCACCGTGCCCCTCGGCGAGAACCCGCTCACGGTCTCCGGGCTCCTCGATCTCCGCCGGAGGGCTGTCGTCCGGAGTGTGCAAGTCGTCCTCCTGGTCGTGGTCGTTCTGGTCCTGGTGGTGCTGCTCGGTGAGAGCGGCCGCGGTCGCGGCGGCCTCTGCTGCGGTGGCCCGGGCGTCGTGAGCCGCGGCGGCTTCGCGGTGCGAGCGCTCCCGGCCCTCTCGGGCGACGGTCACGAGCCGCGGCTGCGGGTCGCACGCCGTGGTGTTGGTCAGCTCGTCGAGCCCGACGCGGTGGGCGCGGTAGCCCCACATCTCCGCGTCGGAGTGCAGCGCGAACAGCCGGGTCGGGTCGGTGATCGCCGACGTTCCCCGGGCCTCTCGTAGCGCCGCGACCGCGGTGGCGTCGGCACGGGTGCGGGCCTGGGCGACGGTCTCGCCACCCGCGGAGTCGACCCACCCGAAGCGGGCGCGGGCGTCGTCGAGGTCGAACTCGTCGAGCCGCCACCCCGAGGCCGGTCGGCCGTGGACGCCGGTGGCGTCGCGTAGGTAGGACGCGACGACCTGCTCGGCGTCGGACCGGCCGCCGGGGAGGTCGGCGGCGAGCCGGTCGACGGCCTGGGCCGGGGTCCACATCTCGTAGCGCTCGCTCATCGCTGCCACCGCCCGTCACCCGCAGCGCCGTCGACAGGCCCCGACGGACCCACAGCCCCACCGGGGCCGGTGCCGAGGGACGGCTCGTGCAGCGCAGTCGCCTCGGCGGCCTGGTCGTGCTCGGTGCCGCGGCGGATCGCTCGCAGCTCCGCGAACATCGCGTTGGACGACCACACCCGCTCCGCCGCCTCGCCGAACCGCTCCGGCCAGCGTGCGGCGAGCACAGTGAGGGCGTGTCCAAGCTGCTGGTCCGCCCAGGCGCGCAGAGCCTCGCTGCGGCGGTGCCAACGGGTCTCCGCCTCGATCCGGGCCAGCAGCCGCGCCCGACGCCGCACGTCGCGGCGGCGCCACGCCATCTGCGCCCGCCCAATCACCGGCGCGATCCCGCGCCGGATCACCACCACCCGACCCGCGGGCAGATTCGCGATCTGCGCCGGCGCAAGCACCGGCACCTTCCGGACCGAGCGGGAGGCGACGCGGCCGTGGTCATCGGTCGTGGTGACCCGCTCGTCCCGCTCTCCGGCCAGGGTGGACCAGAACTCCAGATCGGCCTTGTCCCGCGTCCCGCCGAAGATCATCACCGCGGCGGTGTTGTTCAGGATCGTCGCCGCCTTGTGCTCACCCCAGCGGGCCAGGAGCTGGGCCCGGGACTGGAACGCGCACAGGATCGTCACCCCACGACCGCCCATGTCCGCGGTCCACGACTCCAGCGGGACCGGGGAGATCAGGGCGGCCTCGTCCAGGAACAACCCCAGCGGCGGATCCAGCCGCCCCTTCGGCTGCCCGGCGGCCAGCCGTCGGGCCTCGCGGGCGATGTGCCCGGTCAGCGCACACACCAGTGGGGCGGTCTGGGCCTCCTCGGCGCCGAGCAGGAACACCGTCGCGCGGTCGTCGAGGAGCCGGGCGACGTCGAAGCCGTCCCCCGGCTTGGCCGCCGCGGCGGCGGCCGGGTGGGTCAACCAGCCCAAGGCGGGCATCACCGACGAGGTGATCGAGGAACGGGTCCGCTCGTTCGTGGTCAGGAACTGCATGACGTCCTGCTCGAACGCCGTCACCCCCGACCGACGCAACAGCGCCGGGACCTCACGCCCGGCCGTGTCGGGGTCGGCGACCCAGCCGAGGACGTCGGCCATCCGCTTCCCACCGAGGGCGGCGGCATGCAGCAGGGCCGCGAGGACGCGGCGGGCCTGACCGTCCCAGAACTCCCGATCCCCACCCGCCCCGGACGCGACCGCAGCGAGCATGTCCGTCGCCCGCTCGGTCGCGGTCACCGGATCCGAGCAGCCGGTCAGTGGATCGAACGTGATCGTCGAGGTGCGGTCGCCGAGGCCGGCCGGGTTGAACACGAACACCTCACCCCGGGTCTGCCGGCGCAACGGCGCGCACAGGTCGAGCAGGTCGGTGCGGGTCGAGGTCACCAGGGCCGCGCCCGGGGCGTCCAGGACACGGCCAGCGAGCCAGCCGGTCTTTCCCGTGCGGGGCCCGCCAACGACGATCACCACGTCCTCGACCAACGCCCACACCCGCAACACGCCGGTGCGACACAGCTCCACCGCCGCCTCGGAGGTGGCAAGCCGAAACCGCTGCCACCGCGGCAGGGCGGCCAGCGACGGCCGGACCGTGGCGGTGCGGCGCCGGACCGCGAGGGTTCCGGCGTGGCGGACGATGTCCAGCGACGACGCGACGCCGACCTTGCGGCGGGAGCGGGCCGCCCAGCGGGACACCGTCGCCGAAGAGCGCGACCAGCGGTGCCACACGATCACCCCCGCCAGACCGACCACCGCGACAAGCGCGGGCCAGGACAGGGCGGTGACGATCGTCGCCGCCGGGAGCAGTGCGACCACGGCGAGGCCGGCAGCCAGAGCGCGGGCGCCGCGCGACCAGGCGAGCAAAGCGCCCGCGGCGAACACGCCGAGGACGAGGGCGGTGGAGCTGAACAGGATCTCCATCAGTCCGTCCGCCCCTCGTTCCACGACTGCACCTCGGCGGTGTGGCGGGTGCAGCCCTTGGCGTGGCCGTCCTCGCTGTTGGCGGGGTTGCCCTCGAACGAGCCGTGGTCGGTGACCAGGCCGTCGCAGGTCGAGCAGCGCCAGTACGCGCACGGCGTCCGGAACGAGCGCACCCCGTCCGGCTCCGGGTCCGGGGCCCGGCCGCAGACCAGCCAGTCGAACACCGCCTCCCCCACGACTGCGACCTCGTCGGTGGTGATGCCGAGCGCGTCGGCGATCTGGTCCCAGGACCGGCCCGCCGCGCGGGCGGCCCGGGCGTACTCGGTCAGCTGGGACTCCGCCACCGTGTGCACGAGCAACGCGGCCCGGATTCCGGCCAGCGGATCGTCGAGGCGGCGGTCGGTGAACACCGTGAACCCCGGGATCGGAACCTCGGACTCGGCCGCGCCGAACGCCTCGACGGCGATCCGGCGCACCAGCTCACGGACCCGCCCGGACACGGCGGTCCTCGGGGACGCGTCGAACACGCTCATCATCGACCACCGCCCGCGGTGACCACGAGGGCAGCGGCCCACCGGTCGACGGTCCGGCGGGTCACGCCCAGCGTGCGGGCGACGTCGCCGCGGTCGGCTCCCGCGGTGAGCGCGGCGCAGCCCGCGGCGATGACTGGCGCCCGATCGGTCCGCGGCGACGGCACGGGCACGACGGCCGGCCGTCGCTCGATGCGACGACTCCGGGGCGTGGCCCGGCGGGCGCGGCGCCGCTCGTCCTCGGTCAGCCCACCGGCGATGCCGTGCGGCTGCTCGGCGATGGCCCACGTCCGGCACGCGGCCATGACCGGGCACCCCGCGCACACCGACAGCGCCCGCCGCTCCTCCGCGGCCAGGGCTGCACCGGCGGTCGCGGTCGGGAAGAAGAGCTCCGGATCGACGTCGCAGCAGGCCGCGCGGGCCCGCCAGTCCAGCTTCTCGCCCCGCCCGGGGCTCGGGTCTACGGTGAACACCTCTCCTACCTCCTGTTGGTTGGTGAGAGCGGCCCGGCGGTGTGCTTCCGCCAAGAACCCGTCGCCGGGCCGTCCCATCTCCTGCGTGCTCGCCTCGATCACGACGTGTCCCCTCGCTCCGGGGACCGAGCCGGGGCGGCGAACAGCCCCGGCAACGCGTCCAGCTCCGCCCGCTCTCGGTGCCGGTCGGCCGCCGAGTCCCGGCCCGCTCGGGCGCAGGGGACGACGTCGGCCAGGTGCGCGAGCCGGACCGGCAACGGCCGGTTCTCCAGCAGACACACCGCGACCTGCCGCAACGGGCACTCCTGACGACGCACCACCGGCCACCCACACCCCGGGCACCGCCCCGCACTGACGAGGGGGCGTCGATGGGCAACCGGCTCGCGCAGGTCCGCGCCGAGCGCGGCTGGAAGAAGGCTCGGCTGCTGCACGAGCTGCGGGCGGCCGCGACCCGGCGGGGCGAGCAGCTCCCGAAGGACGAGAGCCTCGGGCGCCGCGTAGCCGTCTGGGAGAACCAGGACGGCGTCGTCGGCGACTTCTACCGCGAGCTGCTCTGCGAGGTGTACCGCTGCTCCGCCGCCGAGTTGGGCCTCGTCGAACCACCGAGCCCCGAGCCGATGGCCGAGGACCTCGTTACCGAGCCGTTCGAGCTGCCGGAGTTCACCCGCGTCGACCCCGGCCTGGTCGATCTCCTGCGGTCGCAGACCCAGACGCTCCGCCTGCTGGACCGCCGACTCGGCGGGATCACGGTGCACGGCCAGGCCGTCGCGCACGTCGAGACCGTGCGGAACCTGGTCCGCAACGCGCTACCGGGGACCGCGCGCGAGCACGCCGCCGACGAGCTCGGCCAGGCCGCCGCACTCGCCGGATGGCAGGCCCTCGACATGGGGCGACTGCCCGAGGCGTGGCGGCTGCACGAGGTCGCGACCGCCGCCGCGCGGGAGAGCGGGCAGGCAGCCGGGCTCGGCTACGCCCGAGCACAGCAGGCGTTCATCCTGCTCGACGCCGGACGGACCGCCGACGCCCTCGGCCTGATCACCTCGGCACAGGCCACGGCCCGCGGACCGATCCCGAGCGAGCTGGTCGCCTGGCTGCAAGCCGCGCGGGGCGAAGCCCTCGCGGCCCTCGGCGAGCGGGATGCCGCGCTGCGGGCACTCGATGCGGCCACCGCAGCGCTCCCGGCCCAGCCGGAGCACGCGCTGCCGTACCTGATGCTCGACGCCGGACACCTCGCGCGCTGGCGCGGACACTGCCTGGCCCGGCTCGGTGAGGTGTCGGCGATCGACGACCTCGGCGTCGCCCTGGCCGCGATGCCTGAGGGTCAGTACGCCCGCGCGGAGGTCGGGCTCCGCGTCGACCTGGCACTCGCATTCCGGGCCCGCGGCGAAGCCGCCGAGTCCCAGGCCCAGGCCGCACAGGCCGGCCGACTGGCCGGGCGGACCGGATCCGAGCGCCAGCGACGCCGCATCCGGGAGCTACTCGGCTCGTGACGGCGCCGTCGGACCCGACAGCGCCAGGACATGAAGCAGCCCCACCAGCGCTCCGGAGTTGCCGACCTGCCCCGCCGCGACGAGACCCGGCACGTGGGCGAGCGGGACCCAGCGGAACGTGCCCTCGTTCAGCTCGGTCGGGTCCGCGACCCGCACCGCGCCGCGCGCGAGGAACACGTGATGGGCACTGCGCACGGTCCCGGCCATCGGCTCGAACGTCACCAGGTGCTCGACCGACCGGGGCCGGTACCCGGTCTCCTCCTCGACCTCACGAGCCGCGGTCTCAGCCGGGGACTCGCCGTCGTCGAGCAGCCCACCGGGCAGCTCCCAGTTCCACAGGTCCGGCACGAACCGGTGGCGCCAGGACAGCAGGACGTTACGGCCGGCGTCGTCCAGGACGACGGTCATCGCCGCAGCGGGCAGCGTGACGGTGTGGTGCTCGAAGCGCTCGCCCGACGGCTGGGAGATGTCGGCCAGGCCGACAGAGACCCACTTGTTGTCGTAGATCACGCGCTCGCCGTGCACGTGCCAGACGTCGTCCGGGCTCGTCATGGAGCGACCGTAGCGTTCTCTGTTAAGAGGTCATTTCAGAACGAGGTCGACGTGTCTGTTGTAGACGACAAGCGGCTATCTGACCTGCCGTTTGATCTGTCGTCGAGGGGTCAATGGAAACTCGACAAGTCGTTCTGAAACGACCTCTAAGAGCGTCCGGCGATTGATGGTTATCGGAGTCGACGGGTCGTGGGTCGGGTTGTCCAGCGGTAGCGGCTGCGGGCACGGTTGATCAGCCGGCGGATCACGGTGAGCGCGGCGGCGAGGTTGAGGTAGAACTCGACGATGATCTTCCGGCGATCGGTGAACCGGCGCAGCTTGCCGTAGCCGTTCATCCAGGAGTGCGTGCGCTCGATGGGCCACCGTCGTCCTGCCTGGATCGGAGCCGGGACCCCCGTGGTCGCGATCTCGCCGGTGAAGCCCAGGGTGTGCAGCAGAGTACGGGTCTTGCCGGAGTCATAGCCGCGGTCCAGGTGCACGGTCGGGAACAGATCACCACCGTGGGCGTCGCGGTGGCGGGGCAGCGGGCCGATCATCGTCACGATGCCGGTCAAGGTCGGTTCCAGCAGGGGCGAGTCATGGTCGTTGGCTCGCGCCGCGACCAGGTGCAGCGGGATGCCCTGGTCATCGCAGGCCACGGACCGTTTCGTGCCCTGCTTGCCGCGGCCGACAGGGCTGCGGCCGGCCACCTCGCCTCCGCCTGGTGCCTTGGTGATCGATCCGTCGACCGCCAGATCGTCAAGATCCAGGCCGAGTATCTGGTCGTAACTGAGCTTGGCCCCGTAGTCCGGACACCGACGGTGTGGGGTCAGTGGGTGTGGTCGGGCGGGGTGTGGGCTGCTTCGAAGTCGTTCGGGGAGAGCATCCCAATACTGGAATGGCGCCGTAACGGATTGTACCAGCATTCTATCCATTCGAAGATGGCGGTGGCAAGCTCTGCGCGGGTTTTCCAGGTTCTGGAATCGAGCAGTTCGAGTTGCATGGTACCCCAGAATGATTCGACCAGAGAGTTATCGTAGCAATCTCCGATCGAGCCCATCGATGGGACGATTCCAGCGGCGACCAGACGTCGACCGAATGCCCATGATGTGAATTGGGTGCCGTGGTTGGAATGTAGGATCGTGGCGTGGTATTGCGGGCGTCGGCGGAGTATGGCCATGCCGAGGGCGTCGATGACGAGTTCGGTGCGCATGTTGTCGGCGATGGACCATCCGACTGCTTTCCGGGAGAATACATCGATGACTGCCGCGCAGTAGACTTTCCCTTCTCGGGTGGGGTGTTCGGTGATGTCGGTGCACCAGATCTCATCCGGTCCGTCGACGGTGAAGTCGCGGTCGACCAGGTCGGTGTAGGGGTCGGCGTGCTGGTCCCGGACGGTGCAGCCGTGGTTGCGTCGCCGGTAGAGGCCCTGGATCCCGGCCTGGCGCATCAGCCGAGCGACGCGTTTGTGGTTCACCGTGATACCGAGTCCGAGGGTGAGCTCGGCGTGCACACGTGGCCATCCGTAGGTGCCCCGGGACTCTGCGTGGATTTTCTCGATGTGTTTGAGGAGCAGTTCGTTCTCCTGCGTCCGTAGCGATGTCGCCCCGGAGTGCCATTCGTAGTAGCCCTGGCGGCGGACGCCAAGGACCCGGCAGGTCACCGCGACGTCGAATCCATCGTCGGCGAGTTCACGGACCAGCGGGAAAACTACTTTGGGAGGATGTTCTCCCGGGCGAAGTACGCGGCAGCACGCTTGAGGATCTCGTTCTCGATCTCGAGCCGGCGGGCCTTCTTTCGGAGTTCGACGATCTCACTTTTCTCCGCGCTCGACAGACGTGTGGAGCGCGGGTCACCGTCGTCTGCGTCGGCCTGGGAGACCCAGTTCCGCAGACACGACTCCGACAACGACAGGTCCTTGGCGATTTCCGAGATCGGCTTGACCTTCGAACGGGCCAGGTCGATAGCGCGTTGCCGGAACTCCGGCGGGTGAGGAGCGGGCACGAACGACATCCTTCCCGGCGGACGGCGTCCGCCTCAGGACAGGTGTCCGGTACCAGGGGCCAAGCTCATAACCGGCCAGCGCGGTGCGGAGCAGTTCCTCGCTGACTCCCGCGGTGGCCCAGTCATCGAGACGGCGGCGGATGGTGCGGTCCGAGCAACCCGGCGTGGCGATGCGTTCGTAGCCACTACCGTGCACCAGAGCGGCAACGACGTGGTCGAACACGACCCGATCAGAGATCCGGCGACGGTGACAGCCCCACGGATGGGTCGGGTCGAACTCGGGCCGGTCAGACCCGATCAGAGCGGCGAACTCGCCCCACAAGGGCTCGATCAGAGATGCTGGCAGCAGAGGCACGGACTCTCCACACGATCATCAGGACATCAGCAATCCCATGATCACTTGCAGGTCCGTGTCTCTACCAACACCGACACACGGCCACCTCTACTGCCGGACGCTCTAAGAGGTCGTTTCAGAACGACTTGTCGAGTTTCCATTGACCCCTCGACGACAGATCAAACGGCAGGTCAGATAGCCGCTTGTCGTCTACAACAGACACGTCGACCTCGTTCTGAAATGACCTCTAAGACTCAGCGGGCCGCACGAAGGCCCCGACTCCGTGACGCACGACCACGACCCCCGATTCCGCCAGCACCTTGAACGCGCGACGCGCGGTGTTGCGGGAGACGTCGTACTGCTCCATCACGGCAGCCTCGCTCGGAAGCGGGGCATCCGGCGCCAGCGTTCCAGCGCGGATCTGCTCGGCGAGGTCCCCGGCGATGCGGCCGTACGCCGTGGTCCGGTCTGCTCCGGTGCCGCCGGCAACCCGGCGGCCCACTCCAGGGACGACATCCACGAGGCCGTCGTCCACGAGCAACGCGAGGGCGGCGCGCGCCGTCCCCCGGGCCACGTCGTACTGCTCGCAGAGCTGCGCCTCCGAGGGCAGAAGCGAACCGGGCACCAGGACGCCGTCGCGGATCCGATGACGGAGATCCTCCGCGATGCGTTGGGAGGTCCCACGAGGGGCCACAGCGACGACACTCCACGGCTCGTTGACAGTTCTGCCGAGAGTATCTGGCCCGCAAGACTCGCAGCGGCAGTAGACACCGGGATCGGCGCTCCGGGCGCCTCGGGAACCATGCCGTGCTGCACGGCAGTTGATCAGGTTGGTGGACAACTGCCGTTGCAGTACTGGCGAGTGGTGGCGTCGATCTCCACCTGCAGTTCGGAAGTGGCTCCACGTACTGCGCTGGACGCGCGTTACCGCCGGACCATGGCGCTGGGGTAGCCGCCCCCTCCGGGGTAGACCCAGTCGCCGGTCATGATGCCGTCATCGGCGGCGAAGACTCCCCGGAAGTAGGCAGGGCTGCCCTGGGCACCGGCCCAGATGGTGAGCGTGTCGCCGTCCAGTTCGTAGACGTAGTCGAAGGTGTTGCCTTCGGAGTCGTAGAAGCGGGAGAAGATCTCCGTGCTGACCGGCTCGCCGAAGGGGTGCAGGTGTCCGATCACCTCGAATCCGGTGACGGTCTGGCCGTTCTGTTCGAGGTCGACGTGCTGGATGAGGAAGTGTCCACCGTTCATCAGTTCGTAGCGGACAGTGCCTTCGGCACCACCGCTGACGGTCCAGGTGCCGACGAGCCGGTCGAGCGCGCGGAGGCGCTCGCTGGGCTGGGGGCGTGCCGCCTGGGTATCGCGGTCGTGGGTGCCCGCGGGGTGTGCGCCGGCGTAGTCGGTCATGGCGTGCTCCTCGAGTCTGTTCGGCGCGACCACCGTGCGGGCCGTGCTCACCGCTACCTCGGAACGGCCGCCAGCTTCTCGACATCGCAGGGCGAGGAAAGTTCTCCCAGAAATCTCCGTGTAGCGATGTCAAGACGGCGGGATCGGCTCCGTGGTGTCTGTGAAACACCGCCCCGCCCGGGGTGGCGACGCCCGCGAACGCTGGAGAAGACCATGACCACCACACCGCAATCCGCGTATGACGCCGTAGCCGGCGCTCGTCTCCGGACCCGCACGCTGCTCACCGCCGCTGTGTCCGCCGGTCCCTTCTTCTACGTCTCGTCCGCGGTACAGGCACTGACCCGGCCGGGCTTCGACATCCGCATCCATCCGCTCAGCCAGCTCGCGACCGGTGATCTCGGCTGGGTCCAGCAGGTCACCTTCGTGCTCGCGGGATTGGGCGCGGTCGCCCTCGCGGTCGCCCATCGCCGCCTCGTCACCGCTGGTGCGGGCTCGCGGATCGCGCCGATCCTTCTGAGCACCTTCGGTGCCGGATTCGTGATCGCGGGACTGTTCACGATGGACCCGCAGAACGGGTTCCCCATCGGCGCCCCTACCGGGAGTGTCGAGATGTCGTGGCACTCGGTCGTGCACACAGCGGCGGCCGCGGCCTCGTTCCTCGCCCTCGCAGGCGCGTGCATTGCGCTCCTGGTCCGCTCGATCCGCCGTCGGCAGTTCTGGATCTCCACCGGCAACGGCCTCGTCGCGCTCGCCCTGCTGGTACCGGTCTCGCCCACCGGGTCGAGCATCCAGATCGCTGTCACCGGCCTGATCGCGTTCACGTGGGTCAGCGTCTGCGCAGTGCGCCTCCGACGCCACACCGATGCCAACCCCACCGGATACTGATACCGACACCTCGTAGGAGAACGATCGTGAAGTTCCTGCTGTTGAGCTACACCCCCGCGGCGTCGTGGGACGCCGAGACCGCCGACACTCCGAGCCAGGAGGCTCTGGACGCGTTCGCCGCTTACCAGAGGTTCGAGGCCGAGCTGCGGGAGACAGGGGAGTTCGTACTGAGCGAGGGCCTGGGCCACCCCGCCGTCTCCACCACCGTGCGCAAGACCGACGCCGGTGTCGCCGCGACCGACGGTCCGTTCGCGGAGCTGAAAGAGGTGCTGGCCAGCTTCGCCATCATCGACGTCTCCAGCCTGGAGCGGGCCAAGGACATCGTCGCCCGGATGGTCGACGTGCTCGGCGAGCCGATGGAGATCCGGCCGATCATGGGCGACGACTTCGCCTGATGCCGATTCCAGCCGACGACACCGCAGGGGTGGAACCACGGCGCATCGAACAGATTCTGCGCACCGAGACGCCGCAGGTCACCGGTGCGCTGGTACGCCGCTTCGGCCGGTTCGAGCTCGCCGAGGACGCCACGCAGGAGGCGCTGATCATCGCCGGTCAGCGCTGGCCCGAGGACGGGGTGCCGGACGAGCCGCGGAGCTGGCTGATCCGCGTCGCCTACCGCAAGATGATCGATCTCATCCGCTCCGAACAGGCTGCGCATCGCCGTGAGGAAGACGCCGCCGCCCTCGATCCCGTAGTGGTCGACCCGACACAGCTCGGACCCGCCGGCGTCGACTACGACGACAGCCTGCACGTGCTGCTGCTGTGCTGCCACCCTGCGCTGTCCGAGGTGTCCCAGGTCGCGCTCACGCTGCGCGCCGTAGGCGGACTCGCCACCGGGGAGATCGCCCACGCCTACGGCACCAGCGAGACCACCATGGGAACCCGGATCAGCCGCGCCAAGCAGACGTTGAAGAAGGCCGGCGCCCGCTTCCAGCTTCGCGACCAGGACGACCTCACCGGACGCATCGCCGCGGTGATGCGGGTGCTCTACCTGGTCTTCAACGAGGGATACACCGCCACCGCCGGCAGCAGCCTCACTCGTGTCGATCTCACCGCCGAGGCCATCCGGCTCACCCGGATACTTCACGCCTCGCTCCCGGAAGATGTCGAGGTCGCCGGTCTGCTCGCGCTCATGCTGCTGACCGAGGCGCGCCGCGTCGCCCGGACCGGCCCCGACGACGAGCTGATCGTCCTCCCCGAGCAGGACCGCGCCCGCTGGGACCACGACCTCATCGCCGAGGGACAACAGCTCATCGAGGACGCCTGGCGACAGCGGCGTGTCGGCGCGTACCAGCTCCAAGCGGCCATCGCGGCGACCCATGCACAAGCGAGCACTGCCGACGAGACCGACTGGGCGCAGATCGCTGCCCTGTACCTCTGGCTCGAACGCCTCGAACCCACCGCACCGATACGACTCTCCCGGGTCGTCGCCGTGTCCCAGGCGTTCGGTCCCCGCCGCGGCCTGGCTCTGCTCGACCAGCTCGACCACGAACACCGGATCTCCGACGATCCCCTCGTCGCGCAACGCACCCGCGCCGTCCGTGCCCACCTCTTGGACCAGCTCGGCGAGCACGACCGCGCGAACCACGAGTACCGCGCCGCTGCCGCCCTCACCGAGAACGAGGCCGAACGCCGCTACCTCCGGCGACGCGCACACACGTCCGCACCTGACTCGACGCCGTAGCCACAGTCACCAGCGGAGGACCATCGGATCTTGGTTCGGTGCTCCGAGGGGCACGACCTCGATCTCGTAGCGTCCGATCCACTCTTCTCCCTCGCCCACGGCCTCCGGCTCCTCCATCCGTGCAATACCGATCAGGTGGGCCCGGAACGTCGTGGGGTCGGCGAGGTTGCCCGTCACCACCCGGGCCGGATAGCGACGCCCGCCCGGGCCCCGCACGACGACGGTGAAGTAGCTCGCGGCCTGCCCGGCCACGGGCTCCTGCTGCTCGGGTTCCGGCGGGGCTGTCGCGGCCGGGCGACCGACGACGGCCGACGGCACAACGACCGTCGGCCGCTCCCCCACTGCACCGACGAGCACACCCCACTCACGCAGAAGCTCGAACGCCCGGTGCACCGTGCTCGGCGCGAGCCCCTGCTCGGCAGCCAGCACCTTGACCCCCGGCAGATGCCGACCTACCGGCACGACCCCGGACTCGATCCGCTCCAACAGCTCGACCGCCAGCCGCTCCCGAGCCGACTGCGGATCCCGCCGCACCCGCTCCATCTCCGACCCCGGCCCCGCCGGCCGCTCCGGCATCCGCGACCCGAGCCCGCTCGCCGCCCGCTGGTCCGCCTCCGACACCCACGCCGCGTACACCCGCAGCGTGGTCACCCCGCCGCCCGAGTGCCCCAGCCGACCGGCGACCGTCCGAACGTCCACCCCGGCCGCGATCAGCTCCGTCGCCGAGTAGTGCCGCAGGTTATGCAGGTGCGTGTCCAACCCCAGCCGAGCCGCCATCCGCGAGTACCGCTGCGTCACCGACCCCGGCACCAGACTCGCCGACCCGTCCGGCGCCAGCGAGAACACGAACGCCTCCGGGCGCAGCTCGACCCCGAGCGCACGGGCCCGCTCGTCGCACCGCGCCCGGTGGGCGCACAGCACCTCGACGGTCTCCGCGTCCAGCGCGAGACGCCGCTGCTGGTGGGTCTTCGTGTCCTTCTCCTGCAACGCCCGGCCGTCCTGGGCGATCGCCCGACGGATCGTCAGCGTCCCCGACTCCAGGTCGACGTTCGACCAGCGCAGCGCGCACAGCTCGCCGCGGCGGGCGCCGGTGGTCATGAACAGCCAGACCAGCGCACCCCAGTCCAGATCCCGCCACGCCTCGTTCAGCAGCCGCGCCGCCTCCGCCGCGGACGGCGGCTGCGGGTCCGGCGGCGGCTTCGCGGGCGGCGAGACGAACTCGACCGGGTTGACGGACACCCAGCGCCACCGCACCCCGCGCGAGTACGCCCCGTTCAGCACGAAGTGGATGTGCCGGATCGTGGCCGGCGCCAGCGGCCGGCAGCGATGTGGACGGCACCGGTCGTCGCACTCGTGATCGCGGGGCGTCCGGTGGTCGACGCGCTTCGCCGACCCGGAGCAGTGGTCACGGCAGCGGCGCAGCTCAGCGTAGAGCGAATCCAGGGCTTCCGCACCGACGGCGCCGGCCTTCGTCCGACCGAGGAACGGGCGGACGTGCAGCTCCAGGTACCGGGTGTACGCGCGGAGCGTGGTCGCGCCGACGTCGAGGGTCTCCAGGTACCGGTCGAGCAGCTGGTCCAGCGTCGCGCTCGTGCGGGGGCTGCGCTGCTCGTCGACGGCGTTGAGGAGCCGCGTCCGCGCGGCCTCGGCGCGGGCCTCCTGGCGCGGGCCGGGCTCGATCACCTCGACGAGGATGTTCCGCTTCCCCGACACCGGGTCCTGCCCGCCGTACACGCGGACGCGCAGGGCACCGCTCGGCAGCCTGTCGATCGTCCCGCGCTGCCTCCGGCGACCGGCCTTCGCCCGTGTCATGACGTGAGGATACGAGCCGCTGGTGTCACGAAACGCGTCACGCGGACCGTTCGATGATCTTGGCGGGGAAGAAACCTCAGGTCAGAAGCGTGGGCGCGGCAGGGTTCGAACCTGCGACCGCTCGGGTGTAAACCGAGTGCTCTCCCGCTGAGCTACGCGCCCGGGACGGACATCTTCACACGACCGCGAGGGCCCGCCGCCACCCCTCCTGGTCGCGCGGCTCCCCCGGCCGGTTCACCTCGGCGAACGACACGGTCCCGTCCGGCCGCACCAGGAACGTCCCCCGCAAGGCCATCCCCTTCGCGGTGTCGAACACCCCGTACGCCGATGCCACGGCCCCGTGCGGCCAGAAGTCCGACAGCAGCGGGAACCCGAAACCGGCCGACGACGCCCACGCACCCAACGAGAACGTCGGGTCGCACGAGATAGCCAGCACCTGCGTGGCGTCGTTCTGGAAGTCGGGGAGCGACGCCTGCACGGCGGTCAGCTCCCCGCCGCAGATCCCGGAGAAGGCGAACGGGTAGAACACCAGCAGCGCAGAGCGCCCCGACCCGAGTACCGACGCCAGCGAGACCGGCTGTCGGTTCTGGTCGGGGAGCTCGAAGGCCGGGGCGGTCGCGCCCTCGACGACCGCTGTCAGCGCTTGCCCTTCCCCTGCTTCGGCGGCACGAGCTTCGACCCCACCCAGTCGTCCCCGAGCGTCGCGTTCGACGTCTGCGACAGCCCGGCGGTCGGAGCCGCCTCGGCGATCTCGGAGGGCTGGATGTGGCCGTCACGGCCGGTCTTGGGTGTCAGGACCCACACGAAGCCCTCGTCCGAGAGGGGCGTCCGGGCGTCGACCAGGGTGTCGATCAGGTCGCCGTCCCCGTCGCGGAACCACAGGAGGACGACGTCGATGACCTCCTGGGCGTCCTCGTCGAGGAGCTCCTCACCGGTCGTGTCCTCGACGGCCTCTCTGACCTGGTCGTCGATGTCGGTGTCGTAACCGAGTTCCTGGACGATCATGCCCGGCTCGATGCCGAGCTTTGCCGCGATGTCGGACGCACCGGCATCTGCCGCGGTCACCACTCGTTCCCCTTTCACGCTGCTCACGCAGTCCATCGTCTTCGGTTCCGCGTGCGGGCGCCACCCTTCGCGCGAAATCGGATGGGGCATCCGATCACGGGGGCACGACCGGATGCAACCGGCCCGGTGCCGTCGGGACGGTGACGCGCAGGTCACCCGGCCCTCCGTTCAGTTACGTACGAGTAGTACCTATCCTCGCGCCCAGCACCCGTGACCGTGAACGACGAGTTTCGGGCACGCGCCGGAACAGGCACGATGGACCCTGGCCACGGTCACGACCATCGGGTCCGGCCGCGACGCCGCCCACATGCCGGCGGCGAGAGAACGACAGGGCCGGGCGATCCCGGCCACCGACGGAATCAGGCAGGGAGAACCCTTGACCGCGCAGAGCAGCAGGCCCGGCGACGACAACCGCCGCGTCAACGTCATCCGGGACGGGCTGGCCGCCCACCTGCCGGACATCGACCCGGAGGAGACGGCCGAGTGGCTGGACTCCCTGGACGCGGTCCTGGACAACGCCGGACAGCAGCGCGCCCGCTACCTCATGCTGACGATGCTGCAGCGTGCCCGCGAGAAGCACGTGGGCGTCCCGTCGCTGACCGCGACGGACTACGTCAACACCATCCCGACCGACCGGGAGCCGTGGTTCCCCGGCGACGAGGACGTCGAGCGCACCTACCGGCGCTGGCTGCGCTGGAACGCCGCGATGACCGTGCACCGCGCGCAGCGGCCGGGCATCGGCGTCGGCGGGCACATCTCGTCCTACGCCTCCTCGGCGACGCTGTACGAGGTCGGCTTCAACCACTTCTTCCGTGGCAAGGAACACCCCGGCGGTGGCGACCAGATCTACATCCAGGGTCACGCCTCCCCCGGCATCTACGCCCGCGCCTTCCTCGAGGGACGACTGTCCGAGGACCGGCTCGACGGCTTCCGCCAGGAGCTCAGCCACGCCGGCCCGGGCGGTGGTCTGCCGTCCTACCCGCACCCGCGCCTGATGCCGGACTTCTGGGAGTTCCCCACGGTGTCGATGGGCATCGGCCCGATGAACGCGATCATGCAGGCGCGGTTCAACCGCTACCTGGGCGACCGCGGCTTCAAGGACACGAGCCAGCAGCAGGTGTGGGCCTTCCTCGGTGACGGCGAGATGGACGAGCCCGAGTCGCGGGGCCTCATCCACGTCGCGGCCAACGAGGGCCTGGACAACCTGAACTTCGTCGTCAACTGCAACCTGCAGCGCCTCGACGGCCCGGTCCGCGGCAACGGCAAGATCATCCAGGAGTTGGAGGCGTTCTTCCGGGGAGCCGGCTGGAACGTCATCAAGGTCATCTGGGGCCGCGAGTGGGACACCCTGCTGCACGGCGACCGCGACGGCGCCCTGATCAACCTGATGAACACCACGCCCGACGGCGACTTCCAGACCTACAAGGCCAACGACGGCGCCTACGTCCGTGACCACTTCTTCGGCCGCGACCCGCGCACCAGGTCCCTCGTCGAGCCGATGAGCGACGCCGAGATCTGGAAGCTCAAGCGCGGCGGGCACGACTACCGCAAGGTGCACGCGGCCTACGCCGCGGCGACCGCGCACCACGGCCAGCCGACCGTCATCCTGGCCAAGACCATCAAGGGCTACGGCCTGGGCACGCACTTCGCGGGCCGCAACGCCACCCACCAGATGAAGAAGCTGACCCTCGACGACCTCAAGCAGTTCCGCGACGAGCAGCGCATCCCGATCACCGACAAGCAGCTCGAGGCCGACCCGTACCTGCCGCCGTACTACCACCCGGGCGAGAAGGACGAGGCGATCCAGTACCTGCGGGAGCGCCGCCGCCAGCTGGGCGGCCCGTTGCCCTCGCGCCGCACCGCGAGCAAGCCGCTGGTGCTGCCGGGGGACAAGGTCTACGACTTCGTCAAGAAGGGCTCCGGCAAGCAGGAGGTCGCCACGACGATGGCGTTCGTCCGGCTGCTCCGCGAGCTGATCAAGGACAAGGAGATCGGCGCCCGCTTCGTGCCGATCATCCCGGACGAGGCCCGTACCTTCGGTATGGACTCGATGTTCCCGAGCCAGAAGATCTACAACCCGAACGGGCAGAACTACACCTCGGTCGACGCCGACCTGATGCTCGCCTACAAGGAGTCCGAGCAGGGCCAGATCCTGCACGAGGGCATCAACGAGGCCGGGTCGGTCGGGTCGTTCACCGCGGCGGGCTCGTCGTACGCCACGCACGACGAGCCGATGATCCCGATCTACATCTTCTACTCGATGTTCGGGTTCCAGCGGACCGGCGACTCGATCTGGGCCGCGTCGGACCAGATGGCGCGCGGCTTCCTCGTCGGCGCCACCGCGGGCCGGACCACGCTGACCGGTGAGGGTCTGCAGCACAACGACGGGCACTCGCTGCTGCTGGCCGCGACCAACCCGGCCGTCGTCGCCTACGACCCGGCGTTCTCCTTCGAGGTCGCGCACATCGTCCAGGACGGCCTGCGCCGGATGGTCGGCGAGCAGCCCGAGAACGTCATCTACTACCTGACGGTCTACAACGAGCCCTACCGCCAGCCGGCCGAGCCGGAGGACGTCGACCGCGAGGGCATCCTGCGCGGCATGTACCGCTTCGCCCCGGCTCCCGAGGGCAACGGTCCGGTCGTGCGGCTGCTCGCCTCCGGCGTCTCGCTGCCGTGGGCCCTGACCGCGCAGAAGATGCTCTCCGACGAGTGGGACGTCCGCGCGGAGGTCTGGTCGGTCACCTCCTGGGGCGAGCTGCGCCGCGACGGTGTCGAGGCCGAGCACGCCAACCTGCTCAAGCCCGGTGACGAGCCGGTCGTGCCCTACGTGACCCAGAAGCTGGGCGACGGCGAGCACGGCGACGCCCCGGTCGTGGCGGTCTCGGACTGGATGCGTGCGGTCCCCGACCAGATCCGCCAGTGGTCCCCGGCGCCGTTCCTGTCCCTGGGCACCGACGGGTTCGGCCTGTCCGACACCCGTCCGGCGGTGCGCCGTCACTTCGCGGTGGACGCCGAGTCCATCGTCGTCGGCGCGCTCTCGGCGCTGGCGAAGCAGGGCCTGGTGAAGACCGAGACCGCGGCCGAGGCCGCGAGCGGCTACAAGATCGACGACCCGCAGGCCGCAGGCCCGCAGATCGGCGACGGCGGGGCCGCCTGACCCCGACGCGCCCGAGGACGGCCCGCCCCCCGTTACGGGAGGCGGGCCGTCTCGTTTTCGCCCCTCCCCGGGAGTCGCAGATCACGATAGGCTCCGCGCGACGGCGGTGGCGGTGATCACTCGTCCTCGCGACTCGCCGTCCTGACCAGGGCGTCGACCGTGCGCGCCGCTGGCCCGCGGTCCGGGGCGGAGTGCTCCGGGCCGATGATCTCCAGGGAGCAGGAATGGCAGAAGGCACCGTCAAGTGGTTCAACAGCGAGAAGGGCTACGGCTTCCTCGCCCCCGACGGTGGTGGTGCGGACGTGTTCGTGCACTACTCGGCGATCCAGACGAACGGCTACAAGAGCCTCGACGAGGGCCAGCGCGTGTCGTTCGACATCGAGCAGGGGCAGAAGGGGCCGCAGGCCAGCGCGGTCACGCCGCTCTGAGCCGCCCGGTCACCCGCCCGGCGCGGTGACCGGCAGCAGCTCCCCCGGCCGGGGCACCGCCCGTCCCGGCCGCGTTCCGCGGTCCCCGGGTGTCACCACCCCAGTGCCGCGTGCATCTCCCACACCAGGATCTCGGCTCCGTCCGGTCCGGCGGTGACCCGTCGGCCGCCGTCGTCGACGATCCTGGCCGCGTCGCCCGTGCCGAGGTCGTTGTCGGGCACGTCCTCCACCCGGGCGTCCCCCCGTGCCACGAACAGGTGGACGAACGGGGCGCTCGGCAGGGCCGTGACCGCGCCCGGTCCCAGACGCGCCACCGACAGCGCCGCAGCGCGCTGACGCAGCGGCAGCAGTGTCGTGTCGCGGTGCCGTTCCAGGCCCGAGGCCAGGACGACCGTGCCGTCGTGCGGCCACGTCTGCGCCGCGCGCACCAGGTGGCGCGGGTCGCCACCCGGCTCCTCGGGCACCACCCACATCTGCACGAACCGCACGCCGCCCTCCGGTGTCGCGTGCTCGGAGTGCCGCACCCCCGACCCGGCGCCCAGGTACTGCGCCCCGCCCGGCCCGACGCGCACGGTCCGCCCGGTGGCGCTGTCGCGGTGCTCCAGCTCGCCGTCCAGCACCCAGGTGAGGATCTCGGTGTCGCGGTGCGGGTGCTCGTCGTAACCGCGCCCCGGCACGAGCCGGTCCTCGTTGTGCAGCAGGAGCAGTCCGAAGTGGGTGTTGGCGGGGTCGTAGTGCGCGCCGGCGGAGAAGCTGTGCCGCGAGTCCAGCCAGCCGGTACGCGTGCGCGCCCGTGCGCCGGAGCGATACAGCGTGACGTGTCCTGTGGGTGCGTCCATCGTCGTGTCATGCTGCCCGACGTGCACCGCCACCCGGTCGCGGACGCGACGTTGCGCCGCCTCGAGCTCGCCTCCTCCCGGCTGGCCGCGGCCTGCCTGGCGGAGATGGAGCGACGCTGCCCGTGGTTCGCGCTGCTGCCCGCCGACCAGCGCGCGGGCGTGGCCCTGGTGACCCAGACCGGGGTCGCGAACTTCGTGTCCTGGCTGCGCGAACCCGACCGCACCACGCCGCTGACCGCGGAGGCGTTCCGGATCGCGCCGCGCGACCTGGCCCGGCGGATCAGCCTCCGCCAGACCGTGGAGCTGGTGCGCATCGCCGCGGACGTCTTCGAGGAGCACCTGCCCCCGCTCGCCGACGACGGCGCCGAGCGCCACGAGCTCACCGAGGCCGTGCTGCGCTTCGGCCGGGAGATCGCCTTCGCCGCCGCCACCGTCTATGCGGGCGCCGCGGAGTCCCGCGGCGCGTGGGACGCCCGGCTGGAGGCGCTGGTCGTCGACGCCGTGCTGCGCGGTGACACCGACGGCGCCCTCGTCTCCCGGGCCGCCGCGCTCGGCTGGGACCCGGCGGCACCGGTGCACTGCCTGGTCGGCTCGGCCCCCGGCTCCGGCCCGGAGTCCCCGCAGCTGATCGTCGAGCTGCGCCGGGTCGCCGCGCGGCTCGGCCACGACGTGCTGGTCGGCGTCCAGGGCAGACGGCTGGTGGTCCTGCTGCACCTGACCGGCAGGCCCGCCCGGCGGGTCGCCGACCGGCTCGCCGAGACCACCTCGACGCGCCCGGCGCCGGCCGGGCCCGGGCCCGCACCGGGGACGAGCGCGGTCACGACGCGGGTCCTCGCCGAGGTCGCCGCGCACTTCGGCCCCGGTCCGGTGGTCTCGGGCCCGCCCAGCACCGACCTCGCCACCGCGGGTGCCGCCGTCGCCGAGGCGCTGGCCGGGCTGGCCGCGGCACCCGGGCATCCCGACGCCCCGCGCCCGGTCGACGCCGCCGACCTGCTGCCCGAGCGGGCCCTGCACGGGGACCCGGCCGCACGCCGCCGGCTCGCCGACGACGTCCTCGCCCCGCTGCACGCCACCGGCGGCGAGCTGCTGCGCACGCTGGCCGCCTATCTCGAGGGCGGCGCCAGCCTGGAGGGATGCGCCCGCGCGCTCTACGTCCATCCCAACACGGTCCGCTACCGCCTGCGGCGCATCGGTGAGCTCGTCGGCCGCTCGCCGACCGACCCGCGCGAGGCCTTCGTGCTGCGCGCCGCGCTCGTCGCGGACCGCACCGCCCGCGCGTCCGACGGGGCGGCGGTCGCCGCGCACACCCCGCTGACACCGCTGGACCGCACCGGGGGGCATGATCCCGCTGCGGACGGCACCCGGGTTCCGGTGGGCGGGTCGTTGTCGTGAACCCTACAAACACCGACCCCTACGGATCGGTAACGAGGCCCGGGTCACACCGTCATGTAGTAGAAACCCTACAACTTCGGCGGACGGACTTCGTCGTAACCGGTATCCCGGCGCCGACCCCGAGAGGTGTGTGATGTCCCCGTGATCGCCCTGCTCGCACCCGGCCAAGGGGCCCAGACCCCCGGCATGCTCGCTCCGTGGCTGGAGGATCCGGCCGCGGCGGAGGCCGTGGCCGGCTGGTCCGAGGCCGTCGGGCTCGACCTGGCCCGGCTCGGCACCACCGCGGACGCCGAGGAGATCACCGACACCGCGGTGACCCAGCCGCTGATCGTCGCCCTGGGCCTGCTGGCCGCCCGCCGCCTGCGCGAGCGGGTCGAGCTGCCGTCCGGGACCGTCGTCGCCGGGCACTCGATCGGCGAGGTCACCGCCTGCGCGATCGCGGGTGTGCTGGCCGAGGACGCCGCCGTCGCCCTCGCCGGGGTACGTGGTCGCGAGATGGCCGCAGCCTGCGCCGTCGCGCCGACCTCGATGGCCGCCGTGCTCGGCGGCGACGAGGAGGTCGTGCTGGCCCGTCTCGCCGAGCTGGGGCTCGACCCGGCCAACCGCAACGGGGCGGGTCAGATCGTCGCCGCCGGAGCGAAGGACGCGATCGGCAAGCTCGTCGCGTCGCCGCCCGAGCGGGCGCGTGTGAAGGAGCTCCCGGTCGCCGGGGCGTTCCACACCGCGCACATGGAGCAGGCACGTGCCGCGCTGGAGGCCCACGCGTCGTCGGTGCCGGTGTCGGACCCGGCGCTGCCGCTGCTGTCCAACGCCGACGGCGGGGTCGTGGAGTCCGGCCCCGAGGCGGTGCGCCGGCTCGTCGCGCAGGTCACCCGACCGGTCCGCTGGGACGCCTGCATGCAGACCCTCGCCGACCGCGGCACCGCAGCGACCCTCGAGCTGCCCCCGGGCGCCACGCTGACCGGCCTGGTCAAGCGCGCGATCAAGGGCACGCCGACGCTCGCGCTGAAGACCCCCGACCAGCTCGACGCGGCCGTCGACCTGATCTCCGAGCACGGGAAGTGAGCCGCATGCGACTGAGCCCGGCCGTCGCCGGCGCCCGCATCCTGGGCATCGGCAGCTGGCAGCCCGAACACGTGGTCACCAACGCCGACCTGGAGAAGCGGGTCGAGACCGACGACGCGTGGATCCGCAGCCGTGTGGGGATCGCCGAGCGCCGGATCGCCGACGCCGAGACCCCGCTGCCGGCCATGGCGATGGCGGCCGGGACCGCGGCGTTGTCCGACGCCGGGTTCGACCCGTCCGGGCTCGACGCCGTGATCGTGGCGACCTGCACGATGCCCAACCCGATCCCGAACGCCGCCGCCCAGGTCGCGACCGGCCTCGGCGCCGAGGGCGCCGCCGCGTTCGACCTCAACGCCGCCTGCGCGGGCTTCAGCTACGCCACCGCCGTCGCCTCGGACATGATCCGTGCGGGGTCGGCCCGGCACGTGCTGGTCATCGGCGCGGAGAAGCTGTCGGACTGGATCGACTGGGACGACCGCTCGACCTGCATCATCTTCGCCGACGGCGCGGGCGCCGCCCTCCTCGGACCGGCCGGGACCGAGGACGAGGTGGGCGTCGGCCCGGTCAGCTGGGGCAGCTCGGGCGAGCACGCGAGCACGATCCGCATCCTGGGCGAGACCACGAACAAGCTGTACCAGGAGGGCCAGGCGGTCTTCCGCTGGACGACGACGGCGATCTCCCCGGTCGCGCTGGACGCCATCGAGCGGGCCGGGCTGACCCCTGCCGACATCGACGTGCTCGTCCCGCACCAGGCGAACCTGCGCATCGTCGAGGCGATCGCCAAGAAGCTGCGGCAGAAGGGCGCGCGGGAGGACATGGTCGTCGCCGACGACATCGTGCACTCCGGCAACACCTCGTCGGCGTCCATCCCGATGGCGCTGGACCACATGCGCACGGCCGGCCGGGTACGGTCCGGCGACGTGCTGCTCCTCGTAGGCTTCGGCGCAGGACTGTCCTACGCCGGACAGGTCGTCGTCTGCCCCTGACGGGGCGTCGCGGACCTGGCACCCGTCCCCAACCACTGCGCAAGGAGAACCATCGTGGCTGACAACGCCGAGATCCTGACCGGGCTGGCCGAGATCGTCGAGGAGGTCGCCGGCATCGACACCGCCGAGGTGACCCCCGAGAAGTCCTTCGTGGACGACCTGGACATCGACTCGCTGTCGATGGTGGAGATCGCGGTGCAGGCCGAGGACAAGTTCGGCGCCAAGATCCCGGACGACCAGCTCGCCGAGCTGAAGACCGTCGGCGACGCCGTCGACTTCATCGCCAAGCACCAGTGATCCGTACCGGCGGGCGCGCACCGGCACCACTGCCCGCCGGGGAGAAGGAGACGTCATGACCGACGGAGTGGTCGTCACCGGCTTCGGGGCCACCACCCCGCTCGGCGGGGACGCCGCCTCCACCTGGGAGGCACTGCTCGCCGGGAGGTCCGGGGTGGGTACCACCCGGGCCGACTGGACCGAGCGGTTCGACCTGCCGGTGTCCATCTCGGCCCAGCTCGCCGTCGAGCCCACCGAGGTCCTGCCGCGTGTGCAGGCCCGCCGGATGGACCGCTGCGAGCAGGTCGCGATGGTCGCCGCCAAGGAGGCCTGGGCGCACGCCGGGCTCGGTGCGGTCCCCGGCGAGGACGGGGCCGCGGTCGAGGCCGAGCGGCTCGCCGTCGTCATCGGCGCGGGCATCGGCGGCGCGCCGACGCTGCTCGCGCAGGACGACCTGCTCGAGGAGCACGGGCTGCGCAAGGTGTCCCCCCTGACCGTCCCGATGCTCATGCCGAACGGTCCGGCGGCCCTGGTGAGCCTGGAGTACAAGGCCAAGGGCGGGGTGCACTCCCCCGCCTCGGCGTGCGCCACCGGCGCCGAGGCCCTGGCCTGGGCCTACAAGCTGCTGCGCGACGGGGAGGTCGACGTCGTCCTCGCGGGCGGCGCCGAGTCCTGCATCGTGCCGATCACCGTGGCCGGGTTCGTGCAGTCGCGGACCCTGTCCACCCGCAACGACGACCCGGAGCGCGCCTCCCGGCCGTTCGACACCGGGCGCGACGGGTTCGTCCTCGGTGAGGGCTCCGGCGTGCTGGTGCTCGAGCGCGAGGAGTTCGCGAAGGCCCGCGGCGCGACCGTGCACGGTCGCCTCGCCGGGATCGGACTCACCTCCGACGCGTACCACATCACCGGGCCCGACCCCGAGGGCGAGGGCCAGATCCGGGCGATGCAGAAGGCGGTGGCCGGGGCGGGCCTGTCCGCCTCCGACATCGCCCACGTCAACTGCCACGCCACCTCGACGGTGGTCGGCGACGTGGGCGAGGCGACCGCCGTGAAGCGTGCGTTCGGCGACCACCCGGTGCTGACCGCGCCGAAGTCGGCGCTCGGGCACCTGGTGGGCGGGGCGGGGGCCGTCGAGGGGATCATCGCGCTGCTGACCGTGCGCGACGACATCGTCCCGGCGACGCTCAACCTGACCGACAAGGACCCGAAGGTCGACCTGGACGTCGTGGCGGGCGAGCCCCGGAAGATGGTCGTGGACGCCGCCGTGAACAACTCGTTCGGCTTCGGCGGGCACAACGCCTCGCTGGTGTTCACCAAGGCCTGACGACCGTGCGGGGTCCCCGGCCGACGTCGGGTGCCGGGGTCCCGCCCGGTCCGGCCGCGCTCCCGCGCGGCGCTCAGCACGGCGCGCGCAGGATCCCGTCGGGGTCGCCGATGTCCATCCGGGGCGGCGAGCCCGCCATCGGGTAGGCGACCTGCCAGCAGATCCGGCCGACGTGCAGGCCGGGCGGGCCGTCGTTCGGGTCCTGGACGCTGATGAACCGGACCAGGGCCAGCACGCCGCCACCGGTCGCGGAGTCGATCCGGTCGATGCGGATGGTGCCGTCGGTGGTCGAGCCGATGCCCTCCAGCCAGGCCTCACGGGGCTGCCGGTCGGCCGTCTCCTGGCTCACGACACGGGTCCAGGTCGCGTGGTCGCGGCCGTTGACGGCGTTGAAGTAGAGCTGCACCTGCTGCATGACCAGCTGGGCGGCCGGGTGTTCGGCGGCACCCGCGCTGATGGTCACCTCGCTGCTGCCCGCGCCGCTGTCGGGCACGGCCTGCGGTGCGGACGCGGGAGCGACACCGGACCGGGTCGTCCCGGACACCGTCCACGCCACCCCGCCGACGGTCACCAGGGCCACCAGCAGGACGCCCACCGTGATCGCTGCCCGGCCGTTCACTCCTCGCCCCCCATGGGCGACAGTCTGCCCGGCCCGGCCGGGCTCAGCCGACCCGGTGGGTCAGCAGCGTCACCGCCGCGCCGTCGCCGGCGAACCGGAAGGACTCCAGCTCGTCGTCCCATGCGGTGCCCAGCAGCTGGTCGAGCTGCCGGGACAGCCCGGCGCCGCCGTGCTCGGCCATGACCGTGCGCAGCTGGTCCTCGGGCAACACGACGTCACCGTTGGCGCTGGTGCGCCCGTGCCACATGCCGAGGCCGGGGACGTGCATGAACCGCTCCCCGTCCACGCCGGGGCTCGGCTCCTCGGTCACCTCGAACCGCAGCATCGACCAGGCCCGCAGCGCGCACGCCAGCGCCCCGCCGCTACCGGCGGGACCGCTCCAGGTGCACTCGGCCCGCATCTGACCGGACGCCACCGGCTGCGCGGACCACTCGAGGGAGACCCGCGTTCCGAGAAGGCCCGAGAGCGCCCACTCGACGTGCGGACAGACCGCAGTCGGCGACGAGTGGACGAACACCACTCCGCGTGTGCTCACTGCCAACCTCCGCTGTCGTCGACGAGGATCGTCTTCCCCTACGTCCTCGGCGCAGCGCGGCCGGTGCTGGGACCCGCGGTACGGATGTGCTGGGTGTGGGTGTGGTGGCCTCCGTGGCGTGAGGGGACGTCGTCGGCCTCACTCTGCCCGATTCCGCTCCGGGGAGCCACCCCGACACGTCGACCGGGTGAACGGCGTCCGGCGTGTCGCGGCCCGGCGCGCGCGTCAGGCGGTGTAGGTGGCCAGGGCGACCCCGGTGGCGGGGTCGGGGACCTCGGTCCGCTGCAGGTCACCGCGGTCGGCGAGCACGTCGAGGTGGGCCCCGGTCTCCAGGACCGCGAGCGTCCGGTTGAACAGGTCCATGTCGTCGAGCCGGTGCTCGCGGCGGGTCCAGCGCAGGACCCGGGCGACGGCGTCGGCGGTCGGCTCTCCGGCGACGACGGCGTCGCGGCACTGGGCGAGCCGGACGTCGTGGTGGGCCAGCAGCTCGTCGGTGCGAGCGTGCACGCTGCCGCCGACCGGGCCGTGCGCGGGCAGCAGCGTGGCGTCGGGCCGGGACCGGACCAGGCGCAGCGAGTCGAGGAACTGCCCGAGCGGGCTCGCCACCGGC
This sequence comes from Pseudonocardia sp. ICBG1293, assembly GCF_020131355.1. Taxonomy (GTDB): domain Bacteria; phylum Actinomycetota; class Actinomycetes; order Mycobacteriales; family Pseudonocardiaceae; genus Pseudonocardia. The sequence continues at coordinate 286,901 of NZ_JAHLEL010000085.1, read as the reverse complement.
GACGGCTGCAGGCCGATCGACGGGGTGATCCGGGGCAGCACGTGGTCCCCGGCGAACAGCAGCTCGTGCGCCTCGTCGGCGAAGACCAGGTGTCCGCGGGTGTGTCCGGGGGTCTCCACCGCGGTCAGTGTGCGGGTGCCCGCCGGGTCGGCGACGGCGATCGCGGCGCGGTCGGCCAGCCACTCGTCGGGGGCCTCCCACTCCTCGGGGAGCGGCCGTGGCCAGGGGCCCGCGCGGCCGAGCTCCTCGACGATGCCGGCGGCGCCGGCCCGCAGCAGCCGGGTCCGGTCGGGTTCGCCCTGCGGCCGGTCGGGGTCGGTGATGACCTCCAGGTTGGGCCGCTCCCCCGCCCCGAGCAGCACCCGGGCGCCGTACTCGCGGCGCAGGACCGCGGCCAGGGTGTAGTGGTCGCGGTGGGCGTGGGTGACCAGGAAGCGGCGGACGTCACCGAAACCGGAGCCCAGCGCGGCCAGCGCCTTGCCGAGCAGGTCGCGGGCCTCGTCGATCGCCCAGCCGGAGTCGATCAGGGTCCAGCCGGTGTCGTCGGCGAGTGCGTAGACGTTCACGGCGCGCAGCCCGTCCTGGGGCAGCGGCAGCGGGATCCGGTAGACGCCGGGGGCGCTGCGGAACACGCCCGGCGCCGTCCAGTCGCCGTCCGGGTCGTCATCGGTCACGGTGGGAGCGGCGGTCACCTCCCGACGATAGATGACCGCCGTCGCGCCTCCGGGGCCGCGGCACCCGTCGCGGGTGGGTGATCATCACCCCGCGTGTCCGGACGGACACCGAGAGCCGATCATTTCCGGACAGTCCACCCGAGGGTGGGACATGTTCGCACCGGGAGGGTGGCCCGATCCGCGCTACCGTCCCTGCGTTCGGTGATCAGAGGTCGGCCTGGGGGCGGGTCGGCGGAGGAGGGGCGCAGCATGGCGGCAGGGATCCCGGAGCAACGGTCCGGGCAGGAGGCGCCGTTCCTCACCGTGGCGGAGGTGGCGGACCGGATGCGGGTCTCGCGGATGACGGTGTACCGGCTGGTGCACTCCGGGGAGCTGCCCGCGGTGCGGTTCGGACGCTCGTTCCGCGTACCGCCGGAGTCGGTGGAGGCGCTGATCGAGTCGGCGCGCTACACCGGCGGGTGAGACCGGGAGCCGGGATGCTGCCGGTGGACGCCGCGAGCGCGCGGCGGGTCGCGGACACCTACGACACGGCCGAGGCGCGTGCCGAGCGGGAGCGGACCCTGGAGCTGCTGGGGCCGCGTCCCGGCGAGCAGGTCCTGGTCGTGGGGACCGGTCCGGGTCAGCTGCTCGACGACGTCGCCCTGGCCGTCGGCCCGGGCGCCACGGGCGTCGACCCGGACCCGGTGATGGTCACGCTGGCGCGGCGCCGCTGCGGCACCCGGGCGGTGGTCGCCCAGCGCGCGCTGGCCGGTCCGGGGTCGCTGCCCGGCGGCCCGTACGACGCGGTGGCGTGCCTGCAGGTGCTGGAGTTCCTCGACGACCTGCCGGCCGCCGTGGCCGAGCTGTACCGGGTCCTGCGCCCGGGTGGGCGGCTGCTGGCCCTGGACACGGACTGGACGTCGCTGCACTGGCCAGGGCCCGGACAGGACCGTCACCGGCGCGTCCGCGATGCGTGGTGCACGACCGTGCCGCGGTCGCGGCTGCCCTACGAGCTGGGCCCGTTGCTGCAACGGGCCGGGTTCGACGGGGAGTGGACGCACAGGATGCCGATGCGCGGCCCGGCCTCCACCGGCTACGGCGCCGTGCTCCGGGAGATGGTCGCCGACGCCGCACCGGGCCGGTGCGGGCTCACCCGCGCCGAGGTCGACGCCTGGGCCTCGGGGGTCGCGGCCTGCGGGGACGAGCCGTTCTCGGTGGACCGCTGGTTCCTGGGCGCCGTCCGGCCCTGAGCCACGGGCGTGGCGCGCGGGGCGCCGGTCGGGCAGCATGCCCGCCGTGGGCTCCCCGTCGTCGCAGACACCGATCACCGCGCGGGTCAGGATCGGGCAGCAGCCCGACTTCGTCCGGCTGTTCCAGGCGCTGCCCCGGGCCGGGGAGTGGGTCAACTTCGCCCCGCCCGGCCGGCGGCGCGACGACTACGAGGTCGACTGGGTGCTCCACTGGGCCGTCGACCCCGAGGACACCGACAGCCCCGAGGTCACGGTGGAGATCCAGCTCGTCGATCCGTCGTAGCCGTCACCGGAAACCGTGGCTGCGGACGGCCGCGACGGGACCGGCACGCAGCGCGTCGAGCACCGCCCGCTCGTGCGGGACGGTGTCGACGGGCAGCTCGGCCAAGGCGAACCAGCCCAGGCCCGCGGTCCTGCCGTCCTCCGCCCGGCGCGGCTCACCGGTCCAGCGACGGCAGGTGAAGAAGAAGTCGACCCGCTCGTCGACCGGGTCCCCGGTGGGCCGGGTGCGGTGCACCGCCGTGAGCGGGACGAGGTCGGCGGGGTCGATGGTCACGTCGAGCTCCTCGTGGGCCTCCCGCACCGCGGCGGCGGCGGCGTCCTCACCCGCCTCGACGTGCCCGGCCGCGGCGGCGGCCCAGTGTCCGTCCATGAACCCGGTGCCGGCACGCAGCTGGAGCAGGACCTCGGTCCGCTCCCCGGTGCCGCGCAGCAGCAGGACGTAGGACGCCGGGACGACCCGGTAGCGCTCGCTCACGCCGTCGACCCTAGGTGCCGTGCTGCCGTTCGCCGACGGCAACACCGGGGTAATGCGGCGGTCCTACCGTCGTGCGGATGGCGGCCCCCACCTCGCGCCCGGCACCGGTCGGCGACCGGCTCGGCGTCGTGCCGCCGCGGGACTCGGAGCTGCGGTTCCGCACCGTGCACGGCTACCGGCGGGCGTTCCGGGTGGCCGGCTCCGGTCCCGCGGTCGTACTCGTGCACGGGATCGGGGACAGCTCGGCCACCTGGGAGGCGGTGTTCCCCGCGCTGGCCCGCCGGCACCTGGTGATCGCCCCCGACCTGTTGGGCCACGGGCACTCGGACAAGCCGCGCGCGGACTACTCCGTCGCCGCCTACGCCAACGGGGTACGGGACCTGCTCGGTGTCCTGGGGATCCCGCGCGCGACGCTGGTGGGGCACTCGCTCGGCGGTGGTGTCGCCATGCAGTTCGCCTACCAGTACCCCGATCGGACCGAGCGCCTCGTGCTGGTCGGCACCGGCGGCGCGGGCCCGGACGTGACGCCGCTGCTGCGCGCGGTCAGCCTGCCCGGCGCGCACGCGGCGCTGGCGGCTTCCCAGCTGCCCCTGCTGCGGTGGCAGATCGGGTGGGCGCTCGACGCGCTGCGACTGGTCGGGACGGACCTCGGCCGGGACGCCGCCGACCTGCTGCGGCTGGTCGACGCGCTGCCGGACGCGACGTCGCGGACGGCCTTCATCCGCACGCTGCGGGCCGTCGTGGACTGGCGGGGGCAGGTCGTGACCATGCTGGACCGCTGCTACCTGACCCGCGGGATGCCGACGATGCTGGTGTGGGGCGCGCGGGACGCGGTGGTGCCGCTCGCGCACGCCCACACCGCGCACGCGGCGATGCCGGGCAGCCGGCTGGAGGTGTTCGACGACGCCGGCCACTTCCCGCACCACAGCGACCCGGCACGGTTCGTCGGGGTGCTGGAGGAGTTCCTCGACTCCACCGACCCCGCGCGGTGGAGCCCGGAGCAGTGGCGTCAGCTGCTGCGTTGTCCCGCTCCCCCACCCGCCGGCACCACCGGGGGCCGGCCGGGACCGGTGTCGGCCACCTGACCCCGGCGTTCCGCGGCCGGGATCAGAGCACGAACCCGAGCCAGCGACCGGCGCAGCCGTGGCAGGCGCCGTGCACCGTCGCGGCGCGGTGCACCGGACGCAGGCAGACCACGCAGTGGGTGAGTCGTCGCCGGGCCCGGCGCAGCAGCCCGTCGCGCACCTGCCGGACGGCGAGACCGGCGTCGCCGTCCGGGTCCGCGCAGCCGGGCAGGACGGGCACCTCGACCGCGTCCACCGGGTCCAGCACCGGACGGTCCCCCGCCCGGCGTGGCTCCGGGCGGGCGAGCAGCACCGGCCCCGCGGGGTCGAACCCGAGCATCAGCTGCGCCGGCTCCCCCGCGACGAACCAGGCCACCGGGTCCGGCTCCGCGCCTGGTGGGAGGAGCCCCGCCGAACGCAGGTCCGCGTCGGTCCAGCCACCGCGACGCAGGTCCGCCGGGGTGAGCCCGAAGTGCCGCAGCCCGTCGGCGGGCAGGTCGAGCTCGCGCAGCTCCGCCGGTGACGGGACGCCGACGTAGACGGTGCCGCGCACCCCCACCCGCTCGGTCACGGGCCCGGTGTCGTGACCGTCCGCCGCGCGCCACGGGGCGGCGACGAGCACCGCGAGCACCCGCGGATCGACGCCGAGGCGCTCGGCCACCTCCGCGGTGCGGTCGTCGGTCACGTGGTCTCCGATCGGCGCGGTCCGGTCCTCCGGACGCACACCGGGGCGGCTCCGGTCCCGGAGCCGCCCCGGTGTGGTGCGGTGCGGTGTCGCTCAGCTGCAGCCGCTGGTGAAGCCGCAGCCCTCGCAGAGGTAGCAGGACCCGGCGGGGCGCATCTTCGTCCCGCAGGTCATGCAGAGCGGGGCGTCGGCGGCCTTGCCCAGGCGCAGCTCGAGCAGCTCGGTGGAGCTGCCGACCTCGACCGGGGCCGGCTCGACACCGGCCTCGGTGCGCTCCTCGGTCGTCGGCACCGAGGAACGGAACTCCTCGATGTCGAGCTTCTCGCCGGTGCCGTAGTCGTTCTCGACCTGGGCGGACCGCTCGTCGGAGGAGAAGATGCCCAGCTGGGCGCGCTTCTCGTACGGCAGGTGGTCCAGGGCCAGGCGGCGGAACAGGTAGTCCAGCACCGAGGTCGCGATCCGGACGTCCGGGTCGTCGGTCATCCCGGCAGGCTCGAAGCGCAGGTTGGAGAACTTCGAGACGTAGAACTCCAGCGGGATGCCGTACTGCAGACCCACCGAGATCGACATCGAGAAGGCGTCCATCACGCCGGCCAGGGTCGAGCCCTGCTTGCCGAGCTTGACGAAGATCTCGCCGAGACCGTCGTCGGGGTAGCTGCCCGCGGTGAGGTAGCCCTCGGCACCGCCGACGGTGAACGACACGGTCTCGCTGGGCCGCTTCTTGGGCAGCCGCTTGCGGACCGGGCGCTGCTCGACGACCGTGACCTTCTCGGCCTCCGCGGTGTCACCGGAGGCCTTCTTGTCGCCGCCCTTGCCCGCGGACAGCGGCTGGCCGACCTTGCAGTTGTCGCGGTAGATCGCCAGGGCCTTGAGGCCGAGGCGCCACCCCTCGAGGTAGATCCGCTCGACGTCCTCGACGGTCGCCCGCTCGGGCATGTTGACCGTCTTGGAGATCGCGCCGGACAGGAACGGCTGCGCGGCGGCCATCATGCGGACGTGGCCCATCGGCGCGATGGTCCGGTCGCCCATGGCGCAGTCGAACACCTCGTAGTGCTCGGGCTTCATACCCGGTGCGTCGACGACGTGGCCGTGCTCGGCCACGTACTCGACGATCGCCTCGGCCTGCTCGGCCTGGTAGCCGAGGTTGTCCAGGGCGCGGCGCACCGACTGGTTGACGATCTGCATGGAGCCGCCGCCGACCAGCTTCTTGAACTTCACCAGCGCCAGGTCCGGCTCGATGCCGGTCGTGTCGCAGTCCATCATCAGGCCGATGGTGCCGGTCGGGGCCAGCACCGACGCCTGCGCGTTGCGCCAGCCGTTGACCTGACCGACCTCCTGGCACTGCTTCCACACCTCGGTGGCCAGCTTCTGCACCGGCATGCTGGCGGCGAAGGTGCGGATCCGGTCGTTCTCGGCCGCGTGCTTGCGCACGACCCGCTGGTGGGCCTCGGCGTTGCGGGCGTAGCCCTCGTAGGGGCCGACGACGCCGGCGAGCTCGGCGGAGCGCTTGTACGCGGCACCGGTCATCAGCGAGGTGATCGACCCGGCGAGCGCGCGACCGCCCTCGGAGTCGTAGGCGTGGCCGGTCGCCATGAGCAGCGCGCCGAGGTTGGCGTAGCCGATGCCCAGCTGGCGGAACTTCCGGGTGGTGTCGGCGATCGGCTCGGTCGGGAAGTCCGCGAAGCAGATCGAGATGTCCATCGCGGTGATGATCAGCTCGACGGCCTTGGCGAAGGTCGCGGCGTCGAACCGGTCGTCGGAGTCGAGGAACTTCAGCAGGTTCAGCGACGCCAGGTTGCAGCTGGAGTTGTCCAGGTGCATGTACTCCGAGCACGGGTTCGACGCACTGATCCGCCCCGACTCCGGGGTGGTGTGCCAGTCGTTGATGGTGCCGTCGTACTGGATGCCGGGGTCGGCGCAGTTCCAGGCCGCCTCGGCGATGCCGCGGAAGAGCTTGCGGGCGTCGACGCGCTCGATGATCTCGCCGGTCATGCGGGCACGCAGACCGAAGTCGGTGCCCCCCTCGACGGCGCGCATGAACTCGTCGGTGACGCGGACGGAGTTGTTGGCGTTCTGGTACTGCACCGAGGTGATGTCGGAGCCGCCCAGGTCCATGTCGAAGCCGGCGTCGCGCAGGACGCGGACCTTCGCCTCCTCCTTGGCCTTGGTCTCGACGAACTCCTCGATGTCGGGGTGGTCGACGTCGAGGACGACCATCTTCGCCGCGCGCCGCGTGGCGCCGCCGGACTTGATGGTGCCCGCGGAGGCGTCGGCACCACGCATGAACGAGACCGGGCCCGACGCGGTGCCGCCGGAGGACAGCAGCTCCTTGGACGAGCGGATGCGCGAGAGGTTCAGACCGGCACCGGAGCCGCCCTTGAAGATCAGGCCCTCCTCGCGGTACCAGTTCAGGATCGACTCCATGGTGTCGTCGACCGAGAGGATGAAGCAGGCGCTGACCTGCTGGGGACTCGCGGTGCCGACGTTGAACCACACCGGGGAGTTGAAGCTGAAGACCTGGTGGATCAGCATCCAGGTCAGCTCGTGCTCGAAGATCTCGGCGTCGGTGTCGGTGGCGAAGTAGCCGTGCTCCAGACCGGCCCGCTTGTAGGTGCCGACGACCCGCTCGACGAGCTGCTTGAGGCTGGACTCACGGGTGGCCGACCCCACCGCACCGCGGAAGTACTTGCTGGTGACGATGTTGGTGGCGTTGACCGACCAGGTGCGCGGGAACTCGACGCCCCGCTGCTCGAAGTTGACGGTGCCGTCGCGCCAGTTGGTCATGACGACGTCCCGGCGCTCCCACTCCACCTCCTCGTAGGGGTGGACCCCTTCGGTGGTGAAGACACGCTGCACGGTCAGGCCGGGCGCGCGCTTGGCGCCGGTCCTCCCGCGGCTGCGTGACGGCTTCGCCGCCGCGCTCTCACCGGTGTCTGTCGTCGGGCCCCCGACGGTCTCGGTCATGAACTGCCTCCGCACATCCGACGCTTCTCCGCCCGCGCGCTGGGGTGCGCGAACGGCTCTCTTCCCGGTTCGACCTCCGACGACGACACCGCGTCGCTCAGCCGTCCGGGTGGTGCCCGGCCCCGTCGTCGGCTGCTTCCCCGGCAGCCGCCGACCGCAGGTCGGCGATCTCCTTCTCGAAGTCCTCGATGGAGGAGAAGGAGCGATAGACGCTCGCGAACCGCAGGTACGCGACCTCGTCGAGCTCACGCAGCGGTCCGAGGATCGCCAGCCCGACCTCGTGGCTGGGGAGCTCCGCCGCCCCGCGCGCCCGCACCGTCTCCTCGACCCGGTGGGCGAGCTGTTGCAGGTCGTCCTCGTCGACCGGCCGGCCCTGGCACGCCCGCCGAACCCCGCCGACGACCTTCTGCCGGCTGAAGGGCTCGGTCACCCCGCTGCGCTTGACGACGGCGAGCACGGCCTCCTCGACCGTGGTGAACCGTCGTCCGCACGAGGTGCAGGACCGGCGGCGGCGGGTGCAGGTCCCGTCGTCGGCGGTCCGGGAGTCGATCACGCGGGAGTCCGGGTGACGGCAGAACGGGCAGCGCATGGACGCCCACACCCCTCTCCCGTGACGTTCCGGAAACTCTCCGCAGCGATCGGTCCCCCCAACCAGTAGCGGAACGACACCAATGTAACCCCTACATCTAGGGGTGCGCCATCCCGGGCCCCGCGCCACGCCGAGCTTCGCCCGATCGGGATCCCGAGCCTCGCACACCACGTTCCGCGACCGGCCCGTCGCCGACGATCATGGAGTGCGACATCGACCCTGGTGGCACCGAGAAACGGCGCGACCACCGCCGTCCGTCGCTCCGGAGCAGCCGCGGCCGACGGCCACCCGATGCGGGGACACGCCCTGCCGACGCGCCCGGCGGCGCGCCCGCGCCGCCGACCCGGCGACCGCGGCCCGATGCCCGCGCACGGCGCCCGCACGCCGTCACCCGATGCGCCGCCGTGACGGCCTCGCCGCTCCGCACCGTCACCACCGCGCACCGCGGCACACCGCGGCACGACGGACGGACCGCAGGCAGCCGGGCGCGGTCGGCCGGGCCCGGGCAGCCGGGCGCGGCGGACGGGGCCGGGCGGCCGGACATCCGGGGCCGGGCAGCCGGGGCCGCGGCACGACGCTCTGCGACGGAACCCGCGGTGCGACCAGGCGGGGCCGGATGCGGCCCTCGCGGAGCCCCGGTGCGGTCCCGCGCATCCCGGCACCAGCACATCCCGGCACCCGTACGTCCCGGCACCCACGTATCCCGGCACTGCCGGCACCCGGCTGCACCACGGGATCCCGGACGACCGCCGGGACGGCGCCGGGCGGCGTGGGGCGGCCACCGGCGGTGGCGCGTGCCTCAGCGCACCGTGCTGACCGACGACGCGCCGGAGGACGCGTTCCACCCTGCCGCCACGTCGCCCAGCAGCCCCAGCGCGACCACCGCCGTCGTCGCGCACAGCAGGACCGCCGCACCGGAGAGGAGCCGCTCCAGACGTCCGCGGACCCGGCTGCGGGCCGGACGCGGGCGCGCCGGGACCAGGCAGCGCCTGTCCAGCGGGCGGACCGTGCGCGGCACCGGCACCGCGACCGTGCGCGGCCGGGCCGGCGTCGCGGCCGGGGCGGGTCGCGCGGGAGCCGCCGTGGTCGCGGCCGTCGTCGTCATGGCCGCCGTCGCCGGCGCGGAGGTGACACAGCCGGGCGTACGGACCGCGCGGTTCGGGGCGCCTGCGACCGAGGCACCGGCCACCGCCGCCCGCCGGGCCCGCGCGAGCGCGGCGGGGTGGCGGGCGACCGACTCCTGCAGTGCACGCTCGCGCGCACCCTGCGCGGACCACCGGTGGGCCGCGCGGTCGGCGGCCGACGGGCCGGCGCCCACCGCACGGTCCCCGACCGACACCCGGTCGCGGACGGCACGCCGGGCACGGGACACGGGGACGCCCGGGGGCAGGGGCGCCTCTCAGGCAGTCGACCGCGCCGTGGTCACGGACCCGCTCGTCGAGCTCTCGCATGGTTCCTCCTGCCGTAGGGCCGCCCGTCCCCCGGGCGGTCTCTTCTCCCCGCTCCCGACCGGCCCTTCCCCGAGCCCGGTCGAACGGGCGTACGAACGGTGTAGCAGCCGACACCGACAACAATCGCGTTCCCGCAGGTCGTCGCCCGCTCCGGACGGCGTTCAGCGTGGTGCGGCAGCTGCCGGCGGCCCGGTGGCGACCGCGACCTCCGCGACCTCTGCGAGCACCCCGAGCGCGACGACCGCCGAGGCGGAGGCGAGCAGCACCCCCAGCGCGGCGACCGCACGGCGGGCAACTCCCGTCCAGGAGGAGGCGGCCCGCGCCGCCGGTACCGCGGCCCCGGCCGGCACCCGTCCGATGACCGTCACGTCCCCGATGACCGCCGTGCCCACGATCGCCACCCCCGCTGCCGTTCCCGTCGCCACCGGCACCCGCGCGGCCGGGCGGCGGCGCGGACCGCGTTCGATCGAACCCGTGTTCGATCGAACGCCTGTGCGATGTTCTACCACCGTGGCCCGACGGAATCCACGACACGCCCCGAACCACTTCGAACGCATGTTTGGCGAACGGGCACGGGACGGCTAGGGTCGATGCCGTAAGAACCCCGAGGAGGCGAATGCGATGGCAGCGGACGACACCGGACACGGTGGTCCCGGCGTGACCGGCACCGCCGCGGACCGGGGATCCGCGACGGTCCGGGAGTTCCCCGACCCCGCGGGCGACACCCGCGGCCTGACCCCGCGGCAGAAAAAGGTCCTGGCCGTGATCCGGGACTGGGTGGACCGCTACGGCTACCCGCCCAGCGTCCGCGAGATCGGCGACGCTGTGGGCCTCACCTCCACCTCGTCGGTGCACCATCAGCTCCGCACGCTGGAGCGCAAGGGCTTCCTCCGGCGCGACCCGAACCGCACCCGTGCGGTCGACGTCCGCAGCCCGGAGCAGATCGCCGGGACCGACGGTGCCGACACCGACGCCGACACCGCCGACCTGCGCTCCGCGCGGCCCGCCCCGGCGTTCGTGCCGCTGCTCGGCGACATCGCCGCCGGTGGACCGATCCTGGCCGAGCAGGCCGTGCAGGACGTGTTCCCGCTGCCGCGCGAGATCGTCGGCGAGGGCACCCTGTTCCTGCTCAACGTCAAGGGCGACTCGATGGTCGACGCCGCGATCACCGACGGCGACTGGGTCGTCGTGCGCCAGCAGCCGGTGGCCGAGCAGGGCGAGGTCGTGGCCGCGATGATCGACGGCGAGGCGACGGTGAAGACCTTCCGCCGCAAGGACGGGCACATCTGGCTGATGCCCGCGAACGACGCCTACGACCCGATCCCGGGCGACGACGCATCGATCCTCGGTCGGGTCGTGGCGGTCCTGCGCCGACTCTGAGCCGTCCCCCGAGTCGTCTCCAGGTCCGGATACGCCGCTGTCCCGCCGTCAGCGGGACCGGCGGCGTCGTCCGTGCAGGGCCATCGCCACCGCCCCGGCCAGCAGGAGCACGCCGACCGCCGCGGCCCCGCCCACCGCCGGCAGCCACGACGGGTAGCTGCGGTACTCCGGGACCTCGGCCGGCTGCGCCACGACCGGAGCCTGCGGTGCGGTCGCCGCGCCGACCGCACCCGGGACGACCGTGATCGCCGCCGCGGTCGGGCCGCGTGCCTCACTGCCGGAGTGCAGCGCGCCCCGGCCGTCCGGGGCGATCGCCTCGCCCTGGGCCTCGTCCGGCAGCGGCACCGGCAGCGGTGCCCGGCCCAGCGCCGCGACTAGCGTGTCGGCCGTCGCCGGGACGCCGGGCGGCAGCGGGAACACCCACGCGTCGGTGTAGGTCCGCAGCACGCCCGCCTGCCCGCCGGCGGCTCCGGCCGGCGAGACCCCGCCCCCGGTGACGGTGCGCGACCCGGCGGCCCCGAGCGGACCCCCACCGGTGCCCGACCAGGGCAGCACCACCTGTCCGACCCGCTCCAGCGGTACCGAGGCGGTGTAGTCCCCGCCGTCGTGCAGTGGTCGGGCGGGCCGGTACACCCCGGCGGCCCCGGTGGTCTTGTCGACCAGCAGCGGCACGCCGTCGTCGCCGACCAGCAGTGCCTCGACGTCACGCGGGCCGTCGGGGTAGGCCAGGTCGTGCACCCGCGGCGGACCGGCGGGAGGCAGTACGACGAGACGGACCGAGGCGCGCTGCGCCCCGTTGTCCCCGGTGTCGGCGAGCCACAGCTCCCCGCCCGGTCCGAGCCCGAGGTCCTCGACGTCGGTGACCGGTACGTCGGCCGACCGGGTCCCGGTCACGGCGCAGCCGGCCGGGTCCAGGGTGAAGGTCCGCGCGGTCCCGCCCCCGTCGACGATGGCGTGGTAGCGCTGCGGGGCACCACCGGGCGGACCCTCGACGACCAGCCCGGACAGCTCGGCCAGCCGAGGATCGCCGACCGTGCAGACCGGCTGCGCCCCGGGCGGTGGTGCGGCCGCGCCGGTGAGCACACCGACCAGGCAGAGGACCGTGGCCGACCGACCGACGACGCCCCCGGCTCCCGGTGGCCCGCTCAGCAGCCCGGTCGGCGTACCACTCAGTGGCCGGCCGCCGTCGCCGGCAGGTCGGTGCCCGCCCCGTCGGTCGCGGCCGATCCCGCCACCGCGAACGGCAGCACCGCGGTGCCCAGCTCCGGCTTCACCCGCGCCCGGATCCGGGTGCCCTCGGGGGTGTGCTCCTCGGTGAGGATCTCGCCGTCGTCGTGCAGCCGGGCGACCAGCGCACCCTCGGTGTAGGGCAGCAGCAGGTCGACCTCGTACTCCGGACGCGGCAGCCGCTCGGCGATGCACTCGCGGAGCCGCTCGATCCCGGTACCGCTGTGCGCCGAGACGAACACCGCGTCCGGCTGGGCGTGCCGCAGCCGGGCCAGCGCGAGCTCACCGGCCGCGTCGGTCTTGTTGATCACGAGCAGCTCGGGCGGCATCGTGTCGCCCGAGGCCTCCCCGATCTCGACGAGCACCTGGCGGACCGCGGCGATCTGGTCGTCGGGCAACGGGGCGGACCCGTCGACGACGTGCACCAGGAGGTCGGCGCGCGCGGCCTCCTCCAGCGTCGAACGGAACGCCTCGACGAGCTGGTGCGGCAGGTGCCGGACGAACCCGACCGTGTCGGTGAGGGTGTAGTCGTGCCCGTCGGGGGTCTCGGCCTTCCGGGTGGTCGGGTCCAGCGTCGCGAACAGCGCGTCCTGGACCAGTACGCCGGCGTCGGCGAGCTGGTTCAGCAGGCTGGACTTGCCCGCGTTGGTGTAGCCGACGATCGCGACCGAGGGGATCTCGTTGCGGCGTCGGCTGCCGCGCTGGGTCTCGCGGACCTGGCGCATGGAGGCGATCTCGCGGCGCAGCTTCGACATCCGGGCGCGGATCCGCCGCCGATCCAGCTCGATCTTCGTCTCACCGGGGCCACGACCACCGATACCGACACCCCCCGCGGCCCGGCCACCGACCTGCCGGGACAGCGCCTCACCCCAGCCGCGCAGCCGCGGCAGCAGGTAGGACAGCTGCGCGAGCTCGACCTGGGCCTTGCCGTCCCGGGAGCGGGCGTGCTGGGCGAAGATGTCGAGGATCAGCGCGGTCCGGTCGATGACCTTGACCTTGAGCCGCTCCTCCAGCTGGCGGAGCTGGCCGGGCGACAGCTCGCCGTCGCAGATCACGGTGTCGGCGCCGGTGGCGCGGACGGTCCCGAGCAGTTCCTCCACCTTGCCGGAGCCGATGAAGGTGGCCGGGTCCGGGCTGGAGCGGCGCTGCACGAGCCCGTCCATCACCTCCGAGCCCGCGGTCTCGGCGAGGCGGGCCAGCTCGGTCATCGAGTTCTCGGCCTGTTCGGCCGTCCCCTCGGTCCAGACCCCGACCAGCACGACCCGCTCCAGCTGGAGCCTGCGGTACTCGACCTCGGTGATGTCGGTGAGCTCGGTGGACAGCCCGTGGATGCGGCGCAGCGACGAGCGCTCCTCCAGGTCGAGCTCGCCACCCGTCGGAACCGGGTTCGACGTGGAGGGGGTCACGGAGGGGTGCGTGTGGGCATCAGTCATCTTGCCCTCCATCCTCCCACGTCGCGGGGCCCGTGTCCGCCCGGATTCGGGACGCTCAGGCGGGCGCGTCCCACCAGGCGCGGTCCAGCTCCCCGGACGCGAGCAGCACCGCCGGCCCGTGCAACGTCGTGGGCCCGGTGCGCTCGGCGGTGCCGGCCTCCACCGTCACCCGCAACAGGCCGCCCGGCACGGTGACCCGCACGTCGCCCGCGTCGTGCCCGGCGCGCCGCAGCGCCGCGACGGCGGCGGCGACGGTCCCGGTCCCGCACGAGCGGGTCTCCCCCACGCCGCGCTCGTGCACCCGCATCCGGATGTGTCCGCCGTCGGCGGGTCCGTCCAGCGGGGTCAGGAACTCCACGTTCACCCCGTCGGGGAACAGCGCCGGGTCGAACGCCGGCGCCCGGGTCAGGTCGAGGGTGTCCGGGTCGGCAGCGACGACGCAGGCCAGGTGCGGGTTGCCCACGTCGAGGGCGATGCCGTCGAAGCGTGCGGCTCCGCTGGTCGATGACCGACCCGAGCCGACCGCCGACCGTCCGGCCCGACCGTCGTGTCGAGCCGGCCCGTGCCGTCGTGTCGAGCACCAGCCGTTGCGGGTGCAGGACCGGCGAACACCCGTGGCCGTTGCCGCGCTCGAGTGCGTCGGCGTTGCACCCGCCCGTTGCCGCTCGACGGCGAGCGACCGGCTCGGCCACGCCGGGCTCCCCGACCAGCTTCGCCCAGCGCACGACCCTCAGCACCCCGTCCGCCCCGAGACCGCGGCGACGGTCGCACAGCGCGGCGACGCGGGCCGGGGCGAGGTCGAGCGCGGCATCCGGGTCAGGCACGACGAAGTCGTTCTGCGTCCCGTGGCCCTTGCTGAACGCGATACCGCCGGTCATGCCACCAGCCTACGAGCGAGCACACCACGCGCGGCGGCCACCAGGCCGGGTCGGCGCCGTCGAGCCAGTGGATGCGGCGGTCGCGCCGGAACCAGGAGCGCTGGCGGCGCACGAACCGCCGGGTCGCGCGGACCGTCTCCGCACGGACACCCGCGACGTCGGGGTCGTCGGGATCGCGCCCGAGGGCCTCGATCACCTGCCGGTAGCCCAGCGCGCGGGAGGCGGTGCGGCCGTCGGCGAGGCCGCGCGGGAGCAGGGCACGGGTCTCGGCGACCAGGCCGTCGTCGAGCATCCGGTCCACCCGCAACGCGATCCGTTCGTCGAGCTCGGCGACGTCGCGGTCCACGCCCAGCAGCACGGCGTCGTAGCGGGGCGCCCCGGCGCCGGGCAGCGTCGCCCGGAAGGGCCTGCCGGTCAGCGCGATCACCTCGAGCGCCCGACGAGCACGTTGTAGCCGCGCTCGGACAGGTTCTGGTAGATGCCGCCGGCCTGGAACACCGAGAATCCGGACGCGATCGTGGTGTTCTTCAGCAGCGCGATCTGGATGTTCGTCATCGGCGGGACGGTGGCGCGCACCGCCTGCGGCAGCACCACCTGGCCGAGGGTCTGGGTGAAGGTGAAGCCCAGCGCCCGCGAGGCCTCGGCCTGGCCGACCGGGACCGTGTTGATGCCCGACCGCACGACCTCGCACACGAAGGCGGCCGTGTAGAGGATCAGACCGACGCTCGCCAGTGCGAAGAAGCTGAGCTGCACGAGCTCCAGCCGTGGGTAGGCGAACGCGAAGAAGAACAGCACCAGCGTCAGCGGGGTGTTCCGCAGGATGGTCACGTAGCCGGTGCCGAAGGCACGCAGCGCCGGGACGGGGCTGACCCGCATGCCCGCCACCAGGGTGCCGAGCAGCAACGACCCGATCGCCGCGACGACGAAGAGTCCGATCGTGCCGGCGAATCCGCCGATGTAGAGGTCGAGGTTGTCGAGCAGGACGTCCACCGGGCGGCTCTCCTTTCTCCAGGACCCGGCGCGGCGGTGGACGAGCACCGCCGCGCCGGGCCGCGGGCCGGTCAGTAGCGCTCGATGGCGGGCGGCTCGGCCGGGGTGCCCGACTTGCCCAGGGTGCCGTCGTAGATGGTCTTCCAGGTGCCGTCGTCGTACGCGGCCTGCAGCAGGTCGTTGACCTTGTTCCGCAGTGCGGTGTCGTCCTTGGGCAGGCCGATGCCGTAGGGCTCGTCGGAGAACTTCTCGCCGACGACCTTGAGCTGCTCCGGGTTCTGCGCGGCGTAGCCGAGCAGGATCGCGTCGTCGGTGGTGACGGCGTCGACCTGGTTGTTGATCAGCTGGTCGACGCACTGGGAGTAGGTCTGGAACTCGACGATCTGGTCGGTCAGATTCTGCTTCTGCACGTTCTGGATCGGCGTGGAGCCCGAGACCGAGCAGACCCGCTTGCCCTGCAGGGTCTGCGGTCCGGTGATCGTGTCGTCGTCGGAGCGCACGAGCAGGCTCTGGCCCGCCACGTAGTACGGACCGGCGAACCCGACGCGCTGCTTGCGGTTGTCGTTGATCGTGTAGGTGCCGACGTAGTAGTCGACGTCGCCGCGCTCGATGTTGTCCTCGCGCGCCGCCGACGGGATGACCTTGAAGTCGATCTGCTCGGGGGAGAAGCCGAGGCCACCGGCCACCATCCGGGCGATGTCGACGTCGAACCCGGAGAACTCGTTGGTGGTGGCGTCGCGGAAGCCCAGGTTGGGCTGGTCGTCCTTGACCCCGACGACGACGCGGCCGCGCTGCTTCATCGTGTCGAAGGTCGGGGAGCCCTCGACGGTCACGTTCTCCGCGACGGTCGGCTGGTAGCCCGAGCCCTCGGCGCCGGGGGCGCCCTCGCGGCCGCAGCCGGCCAGGGCGAGGGTGGCGGCCAGGGCGGCTGCCACCAGGATGCGGGTTCTCTTCACGGTTCGCTCCGCTCGGTCGGGGTGTGGGTGGTGGGGCACGGTCACGGGTGGGCAGGCTGCCGGGGGCCGCCGGCCCGCAGGTCGTCAGTGCGACAGGATCTTGCCGAGGAAGTCCTTGGCACGGTCGCTGCGTGGCGCGGTGAAGAACTCGTCCGGGGAGGCGTCCTCGACGATCTCGCCGTCGCTCATGAACACCACGCGGTGCGCGGCCCGGCGGGCGAAGCCCATCTCGTGGGTCACGACGACCATCGTCATGCCCTCCTTGGCCAGCGAGGTCATGGTGTCGAGCACCTCGTTGACCATCTCCGGGTCCAGCGCCGAGGTGGGCTCGTCGAACAGCATCACCTTGGGCTTCATCGCCAGCGCCCGGGCGATCGCCGCCCGCTGCTGCTGGCCGCCCGAGAGCTGCGCCGGGTACTTGTCGCGCTGGTTGGCGATGCCGACCCGCTCCAGCAGGGCCAGCCCGTCCTTCTCCGCCTCGGCCTTGGAGACCCCGCGGACCTTGAGCGGCGCCAGCGTGACGTTCTCCAGGATCGTCTTGTGCGCGAACAGGTTGAACGACTGGAACACCATGCCGACGTCGGCGCGCAGCGCCGCCAGCGCCTTGCCCTCCGCGGCGAGAGTGGAGTCCCGTCGATCTGGATCGTGCCGGTGTCGACCGGCTCCAGCCGGTTGATCGTGCGGCAGAGTGTGGACTTGCCGGAACCGGAGGGGCCGAGGACGACGACGACCTCCCCTCGTGCCACGTCGAGATCGATGTCGCGCAGCACGTGGAGGTCGCCGAAGTGCTTCTGCACCCCGGACATCCGCACCATGGGTGTGCTGGACGCGGGCGGGCTGGTCATGCTGCCTCCGGACATGGCGAGAGCCTGGACGGAACGGACATGCGAGTCCATCACCTTGAGGAACGCTTAGGGTCTCGGCGACGTAACGGAAAGGGCTGCACGGGTGCACATCCTGCTGATCGAGGACGACGACAGGGTCGCCGCCGCGCTGCGCCCGGCGCTGCACCGGCACGGGATGACCACGACCCGTCTGGACCACGGCCGCGGCGCCGTCGACCACCTCGACGGCGTCGACGTCGTGCTGCTCGACCTGGGCCTGCCCGACGCGGACGGACTCGACGTGTGCCGCGCGATCCGCGCCGTCTCCGAGGTCCCGGTACTCATGGTGACCGCCCGCGGCGAGGTCACCGACCGCATCGCCGGGCTGCACACCGCGCCGACGACTACCTGGTCAAGCCCTACGACATCGGTGAGCTCGTGGCCCGGGTGCACGCGGTGCAGCGGCGCCGCAGGATCGGCGACGACGGCACGGTCGTCCCGGCCGGATCGGCACCGGTGACCGTCGGCGACGTCCGCGTCGATCCCGAGCGGCACGAGGTCACCGTGGCCGGAGAACAGGTGGTGCTGACCCGCAAGGAGTTCCAGGTGCTGTCGCTGCTCGTCCGCGCCGACGGCGCCGTCTGCACCCGTGCCCAGATCGTCGCCGAGGTGTGGGGGCGCGGCTGGGCCGGGGCGAACCGCACCCTCGACGTGCACGTGGCGACGCTGCGGACCAAGCTCGGCCGCCCCGAGCTGGTGCGCACCGTCCGCGGCGTCGGGTACCGCTTCGCCGCCACCGAGGACTGAGCGGTGCGCAGCCGGCTGCTGCTGGTCGTGCTGGTGCTCGTCGGGCTGCTCGCCGCCGGGCTGGGCGTCCCGCTGGCCTGGACCACCGCCCAGCGCGCCCAGGAGGAGGTCTTCACCGACCGGCTCACCGACACGATCTCGTTCGCCTCCACCGCGCAGCGTCCGCTGATCGAGGCGCCCGCCGGCAGCTCCGCGCTCACCACGTTCAGCGACGAGATCACCCGCTACGACGAGGTGTACGGGGTCGCCGTGCTCGTCCTCGACCGCGCCGGCGCGACACTGACCGCGTCCCGGCCGCCCGACCGGCTGCCCGAGCTGGGCGAGTACGCCTCCGAGCGGACCGCGGTCGCGCTCGCCGGTCGCCGCTCGTCGACCTACCCGCTGCTGATGCCGTGGGACGCCCGGCCGCTGGTGCTGGCCGAGCCGGTGCTCGTCGACGGCGAGGTCGTCGGCGCGGTGGTGACGGTGTCCCCGACCGATGCGCTGCGGGCCGAGGCGGTGCGCACCTGGTCGCTGATCGCCGGGGCCGCGGTGTTCGCGCTGCTCGCCGGGACCCTGGTCGCGCTGCCGCTCACGGCGTGGGTGCTGCGCCCGGTCCGCCGGCTCGACGAGGCGATGGGCCGGGTCGGGACGGCCGTCGTCGCCGGGGTGCCGCCCGGTCCGCCGTCGCGGCGCAGCGGCCCGCCGGAGCTGCGCTCGCTGGCCGGGTCGTTCGACCGGATGACCGACACGGTGCGCGAGGCGCTCGCCGCCCAGCGCGCGTTTCGTCGCCGACGCCTCCCACCAGCTGCGCAACCCGCTGACCGCGCTGCGCCTGCGACTGTCCAACCTCGACGGCCACGTCGACCCGGCCGCCTCCGACGACCACCTCGCGGCGATGGAGGAGGCCGAGCGGCTGTCCCGGGTGCTCGACGGCCTGCTCGCGCTGGCCCGCGCCGAGCGGGCGGTCGAGGACGCGGGCGACGCCGAGGACACCGACCTCGACGTCGTCATCGCCGAACGGGTGGACAACTGGCGCCCGCTCGCCGAGCACTCCGGGATCGAGCTGCGCCGCAGCGGTCCGCACGGCCTGCACGGCCTGATCGGCGAGCCGGCGCTGGAGTCGGTGCTCGACGCCCTGCTGGACAACGCGCTCAAGTACACCCCGGCGGGGCGACGGGTGCGGGTCGCGACGCTGCGGACCGCGGACCGGATCGGGGTCAGCGTGGTCGACGGCGGCCCGGGCCTCGCGCGGGAGGACCGGGCGCGGGCCACGGACCGGTTCTGGCGGGCGCCGGGACAGACCAACGTCGAGGGCAGCGGGCTGGGCCTGGCCATCGCGGTGCGGACCGCGGCCGCGGCCGGAGGGAGCCTGCAGCTGGGCGACGCCCCGGGTGGCGGGCTGCGGGTCACACTGTGGCTGCGGCCCGCGCCCTCCGCGGTGCCCTCCCCGCCGCCGGCGGCCCCCGACCCGGAGAGGACGCATGACCGATGAGGATCGGCACGTACCGGTGTGAGTGCGCGCATGCTGCGCTACTACGAGGAGCAGGGTCTGCTCGCCCCGGCCCGCGGCAGCGGCGGTCAGCGGGAGTACGGGATGCCGGATGCCGACCGCGTCACCCTGGTGCGCACGTTGTTCGACGCCGGCCTGTCGAGCGGCACGATCGCCCGCGTGCTGCCGTGCGTGGACGTCCCGGGCCCGGGGACCGCCGAGGACGCCTTCGCGACGATGTCGCAGGAGCGGGACCGGCTGCGCGAGGTGATGCGGAGCCTCGGGACCGCCGTCGACGCCCTGGAGCGTCTGATGGAGTGCAACAGCGAGTATCGGGCCGCGCTCGCCGCCGAGGGTCCGGCCCGGCCGGCCGTGACCCGGGACACGATCACTGGAACCTGACATCGGTGGCAGGTCCTAGCGTGCGGGGTGTGGTCAACGCATACGGGTACCGCGCCTTCGGCGGCCCCGACGTCCAGGAGTTCCTCACCCGTCCCGCCCCCGTGCCGGATGCGCACGAGATCGCGCTCGCCGTCGCCGTCGCGGGGGTCAACCCCCTCGACCACGTCCTGCGCGCCGGAGGGGTGCCGGCGATCAACGGGAACGCCCCGTTCCCGCAGGTCCTGGGGATGGAGGCCGCGGGAGTCGTCACGGCGGTCGGGAGCGCCGTGACGGGCCTCGCCGTCGGGGACAGGGCGTTCGGGTTCGCCCTCACCGGGCCGGGACCTACGCCACCGACACGCTGCTGCTGGGGTCGGCCGCGGCCCGGACGCCGGACGCGCTGTCCGACGAGTGGGCGGCCACCGTGCCGGTCGCCGGGACCACCGCGCTCGACGTCGTCGACCAGCTCGCCCTGCCGCGCGGTGCCCGTCTGCTCGTCAACGGGATCGGCGGGGGCGTGGGGCTGGCCCTCGCGCAGCTGGCCCGCGCCGGCGGGCTCGAGGTCGTCGGGACCGCGGGCGGGGCCAAGCGCGACGTCGTCGCCGGGACCGGGGCGACGTTCGTGGACCACCGCACGCCCGGTGTGGTCGACCGGCTGCGGGGGTTCGCCCCCGACGGGTTCGACGGCGTCGTGGACCTGGTGGGCGGGGCCTCACTGCGCGCCGTCGCACCGCTGGCCGCCGCGCCGCGGGCGGTGGTCTCGGTCGGGGACCCCACGGTCGGCGAGGTCGGCGGCGTCGGCGTGGCGCGCCGCACCGACCGCCGGACCCTGGAGCGGGTCGCGGCGCTGATGGTGCAGGGCGTGCTCGATCCGCACGTCACGGCGGTGTACCCGTTCGAGCAGGCGGCCCGGGCGCTGGCGCGGGTGGAGGACGGGCACGCGACGGGGAAGACGGTGCTCGACCTGTCCGCGCGGGGTCAGTAGCCCTTCGTGGCCCGGTAGAAGGCGACGGCGCCGTCGTGCAGCGGGATCGGCTGGGTGCCGATCGCCGAGCGCGAGTCGACGGTCACCGCCGCCGGGCTGGCCTGGGCCAGCCGGGGCTGCTCGTCGAAGGCCGCCCGGATCAGGGCGCGTGCCAGGTCGGCGTCCATCCCCTCGGTGACCAGCAGCGCGTTGCGCACCGACAGGCACGACACCGGACCCGGGAGTCCGTAGGTG
The DNA here is from genome assembly GCF_020131355.1 of Pseudonocardia sp. ICBG1293. GTDB lineage: Bacteria > Actinomycetota > Actinomycetes > Mycobacteriales > Pseudonocardiaceae > Pseudonocardia. Next base: position 265,922 of record NZ_JAHLEL010000085.1, on the reverse strand, counting down.
TTCGCCGGGACCGTGGCCACCGAGTAGACGGGGTACCGCTCGCGCATCCCGTCGAGGGCGCCGCCGAGCTCGAGCAGCCGGATCGGGACCCGGGCCGCCAGCTCCCGGACACCGTCGGTGGGCACCCCGCCGGACCAGAAGAACGCGTCGAGACGGTCCTCGACCAGCGCCGCCCCGGCGTCCGGCAACCCCAGCTCGGCCCGGGTGCCCAGACCCGCCACGCCGATCCCGGCGACGTCGAGCAGCCGGACCGCGATCGGCTGGTAGCCGCTGCCGCCCGGACCGATGGACACCCGTCGTCCGCGCAGGTCGGCGATGCTGCGCAGGTCCGAGTCGGCGCGCACGACGATGTGGGTGACGTCGTCGTAGAGCCGGGCCAGGGCGCGTGGCTCGGTCGGTCCGGTCACCCGGGCGGCGGCGTCGGCGGCCACGTCGACCTGGCTGATCGCGACCGCGGCCCGTCCGTCGGTCAGCAGTTCCATGTTCTGCGCGCTGCCCGCGGTCTCCAGCACCCGGGGGGCCGCGGGGAGCCCGAGGCGCCCGTACCAGATCTCCGACAGCGTGCGCGCGAGGTTGATGTACACCCCCGGCTGCACCCCGCCCGCGATCACCAGTGGCTCGGTGGGCCGCGGGCCGGTGCAGCCCGGGAGCACCGCCCCCGCACCCAGCACGACGCCTGCACCCAGCAGGGCGCGCCGCGTCAGCGGGGGACCGGACCGGTGCATCGGGCCATCATCCCCGACGGCCCCGTCCCGGCGTCGCCGCACCGGGGCGCCTACCCTCGGGTGTGTGAGCCGCAGCTACACCGTGCGCACCTACGGGTGCCAGATGAACGTGCACGACTCGGAACGGATGGCGGGTCTGCTGGAGGACGCCGGGTACTCCCGCGCCGAGGACCCCGACACCGCCGACGTCGTCGTGTTCAACACCTGCGCGGTGCGTGAGAACGCGGACAACAAGCTCTACGGCAACCTCGGGCACCTGCGCCCGCGCAAGGTCGCGGACCCGGACGTGCAGATCGCCGTCGGTGGCTGCCTCGCCCAGAAGGACCGCGACACGATCACCCGGCGGGCCCCGTGGGTGGACGTCGTGTTCGGCACGCACAACGTGCACGCCCTGCCGACCCTGCTGGAGCGGGCCCGGCACAACGGCGAGGCGCAGGTCGAGATCGCCGAGGCGCTCGAGGTGTTCCCCTCGACGCTGCCCGCCCGCCGCGACTCCGCCTACGCCGGCTGGGTGTCGATCTCGGTCGGCTGCAACAACACCTGCACGTTCTGCATCGTGCCGTCGCTGCGCGGCAAGGAACGCGACCGGCGCCCCGGCGACGTGCTCGCCGAGGTGTCGGCGCTCGCCGCGGACGGTGTGCTCGAGGTGACCCTGCTCGGGCAGAACGTCAACGCCTACGGCTCGGGCTTCTCCGAGGGCCCGGCGGACCGGTCGGCCTTCGCCGGGCTCCTGCGGGCCTGTGGTGGGGTCGAGGGCCTGGAGCGGGTACGCTTCACCAGCCCGCACCCGCGCGACTTCACCTCCGACGTGATCGCTGCGATGGCGCAGACGCCGAACGTGTGCCCGCAGCTGCACATGCCGCTGCAGTCCGGCTCGGACGACGTGCTGCGCCGGATGCGGCGCTCGTACCGTTCCTCGCGGTTCCTGTCGATCATCGACGAGGTGCGGGAGTCGATCCCGCACGCGGCGATCACCACCGACATCATCGTCGGCTTCCCCGGCGAGACCGAGCAGGACTTCCAGGACACCCTCGACGTCGTCGAGCGGGCCCGCTTCGCCGCGGCGTTCACCTTCCAGTACTCGAAGCGTCCCGGCACGCCCGCCGCGGACCTGCCCGACCAGTTGCCCAAGGCCGTGGTGCAGGAGCGCTACGAGCGCCTCGTCGCGCTGCAGGAGCGGATCTCCTGGGAGGAGAACCGCAGGCAGGAGGGCACCGAGGTCGAGCTGCTGGTGTCCAGCGGCGAGGGTCGCAAGGACGCGGCGACCGCCCGGCTCACCGGCCGCGCCCGGGACGGCCGGCTCGTGCACTTCGCCCCCGGCGACGCGACCGGCATCCGCCCGGGGACGTCGTCACCGTCCGGGTCGACCGCGGCGCACCGCACCACCTCGTCGCCGACGGCGGCGTGCTCACCCACCGCCGCACCCGCGCCGGCGACGCCGCCGAGGCCGGGGAGCGCCCGTCCGGTGCCCCCACCACGCTGGGGCTGCCCGCGTTCGGGCGCCCGGCGCCCGAGCCGGCGTCCGCCCCGTCGTGCGGCGTCCCCGCCACCACCGGAGGTACCCGATGAGCGACGTGTCCCCGGAGACCCGTGCCGAGATCGAGCAGGCCGGGCACGGCGTCACCCGCCGGATCGATCCCGGGTCCCGCGCCATGCTGATCGCGGTGGCGATCGTCGCCGCCGTCGCCGCGCTGCTGCTGCCGTGGGTGGCGGGCACCCCGGGCTGGCAGGTGCTGGCCTCCGGCACGGCCGGGCCGCTGCCGACCCTGTTTCTCGTTCACGATGACCGGGTTCGCGGTCGTGGTGTCGGCGGCCGCACTGCTGACCCGGCTGTGGGCGGTGGCGTGGCTCGCGGCCTTCGGCTGCGGCATCTCCTCGGTGAACGGGCTCTGGGCGATCTGGTCGCAGCAGACCGGCGCCGGGGCGGGTCCCGGGTTCGGGATGGTCCTCGGCGTGATCGCGGTCGTGCTGCTGACCTTCGTGTGGGCGGGCGCCGCACTGCGGCGCGCCTAGGGCGCGTCTCCTAACCCGGCTGGTCGGGCCTGCGCGATGATCAGTAGGTGTCGCGCCGTGCCGTCCTGACCGATGCCCAGTGGGACCGACTCGAGCCGTTACTGCCCTCGTCGGACGGGATGCCAGGGCGCCCGTTCGCCGATCACCGCAGAGTGATCGAGGGGATCATCTACCGGTTCCGCTGCGGGCTGGCCTGGCGTGATGTCCCGGTCGAGTTCGGGCTGTGGCAGACCCTATGGAAACGCCACCGCCGCTACTGCGGTGACGGCACCTGGGACCAGGTTCTCGCAGCTCTGCTCGCCGATGCCGACTCCGCCGGTCTCGTGGACTGGGCCGTGTCGGTCGACTCGACGATCATCCGCGCTCACCAACACGCCGCGACCCTGCAGCGGGACACAGGGGGCCGGATCGAACTACAAGAATCTGCTGATCGAGCCGCCCGATCACGCGTTGGGCCGCTCCCGCGGAGGGCTCGGCACGGAGATCCACCAGCTCGTTGACGGACACGGCCGCCCGCTGGTCGTACTGGTCGGCCCTGGCCAGGCCGGTGACGCCCCGATGTTCGCGCACCTGATGTCACATCTGAGCGTCGGACGGGTCGGTCCGGGCCGGCCGCGGACCCGGCCCGAGCGGGTCCGCGCAGATAAGGCCTACTCCTCACGCGCCATCCGCGCCCACCTGCGCGGACGACGGATCGTCGCGGTCATCCCGGAGCCGGCTGACCAGCAGGGACACCGGAAACGACGCGGCACACGCGGCGGTCGACCACCGGCGTTCGACCGGGTCGACTACCGCGGCCGCAACGTCGTCGAACGCGGGTTCTGCGAGGTCAAGCAGTGGCGCGGCCTCGCGACCCGCTACGACAAACTCGCCCTGACCTACCGCGGCGGAGTTGCACTGAAGGCCATCGTCACCTGGTTGCGCACTTTAGGAGACACGCCCTAGCCCTGCCTACCGCTCGTCGACCGCCTGCTCGGCCGCGGTCAGCCACTCCCGCCACTGCGCGGCCTGGGCGCGGGCCTGCTCGGCCCGCCTGCGGTCACCGGCGGCCTCGGCCTTCTCCGCCTGCGCCTCGAACTGCTCGACCCGCACCCGGAACTGCTCGACGCGGGCCTGGGTCTCGGGATCGGTGCGGCGCCACTGCGCGTCCGCGGCCGCGGCGACCTTGTCCTCGATCCCGCGCAGCCGCCCCTCCAGGGTGCGGATCTCCTCGCGCGGGACCTTGCCGATGGCCTCCCAGCGCTCCTGCACCTCGCGCAGCCGGACCCGCGCGCCGTCCGGGTCGGACAGGTCGATCGTCTCGGCCTCGGCGAGCAGCGCCCGCTTCGCCTCGGCGTTCTCGGCGAACTCGGTGTCCCGGGCGGAGAAGTGCTCCCCACGACGGGCGAAGAAGCGGTCCTGCGCGCCGCGGAAGCGGGCCCACAGCGCGTCGTCGGCCTCGCGGTGGGCACGGCCCGCCGCCTTCCACTCGCTCATCAGGTCCCGGTAGGCGGCCGCCGTCGCGTTCCACTCGTCGGAGTCGGCGATGGCCTCGGCCTGCGCGACGAGCTCCTCCTTGCGGGCCTTCGCGGTGACCCGCTGACGGTCGAGGTCGGCGAAGTGCGATCCGCGCCGCCGGTTGAACGCCTCACGGGCCTTGGAGAAGCGCTTCCACAGCTGCTCGTCGGTCTTCTTGTCGACGCCGCGGACGGTGCGCCACTCGTCGAGGATGGCCTTGAACCGGTCCCCGGCCTGCTTCCACTGGGTGGAGTCGGCCGCCATCTTCTCGGCCTCGACGGCGAGCGCCTCCTTCCGGGCGACGGCGTCGTGCCGGGCGCGCTCGCGCTCCTCCTTCGCCGCGCTGACACCCTGCTCGGCGCGGCCGACCAGTGTGTCGAGCCGCTCCCGCAGGGCGGGCACGTCCCCGACCACGTGCGCGGAGCTGAGACCGTCGCGCAGCGCGTCAGCGCGGTCAGCGACGCCTTCGCGTCCCCGCCGCCGGCGATCCGGGCGGCGAGCACCTCGGTCTCGGTGACCAGCGCGTCGAACCGCTTCGCGTAGTGCTCCAGGCCCTCCGCGGGCGGGCCCGCCTGGTAGGAGCCGACGACCCGCTCACCCTCGGCGGTGACCAGGGTGATCGTCCCGTCGTCGTCGGCGCGGCCCCAGCGGCCCGGGTCGCCGGCCGCCGAGGGCACCGGCGACGACTGGGCGGCCGGTGCGGCCGGCGCGGCCGGTGCGACCACCGCCGGGGTGGGCGCGGGCCGTGCCGCGGGCGGCCCGGGCCGCGGCCCCCGGCCGGGGCGGCCCCGGCTTCGGCGGGGTCGGGCGGGCGGGCTCGGCGCCCTGCCCGGCAGCGTCGGTCGCGTGGGTCTCGGACACCGGTACGTCCTCCTCGTTCGGCCCCGCCGCCCCGGGCGGGCGCCCCGGGGCGGATGTCCGCCGGGGCCGTGCGCGCTCCGGACCCCTCGCGCGGTGCGGGGGCCGGAACGGCGATTCAAGCAGGTCCACCGCCCTCGGGGGAACCGCGTGCCCCCCTGCCGGGTACGGGCGTCGTGCCCGGGCGTCGCTGATTACCCTCGGAACCCGTGCCCGCCGCGATCGCCGTCCTGCCCCAGCCCCCGCCCCACCACCCACACCCCGAGCGAGCGGAGCGAACCGTGAAGAGAACCCGCATCCTGGTGGCAGCCGCCCTGGCCGCCACCCTCGCCCTGGCCGGCTGCGGCCGCGAGGGCGCCCCCGGCGCCGAGGGCTCGGGCTACCAGCCGACCGTCGCGGAGAACGTGACCGTCGAGGGCTCCCCGACCTTCGACACAGCGCGGCCGCGTCGTCGTCGGGGTCAAGGACGACCAGCCCAACCTGGGCTTCCGCGACGCCACCACCAACGAGTTCTCCGGGTTCGACGTCGACATCGCCCGGATGGTGGCCGGTGGCCTCGGCTTCTCCCCCGAGCAGATCGACTTCAAGGTCATCCCGTCGGCGGCGCGCGAGGACAACATCGAGCGCGGCGACGTCGACTACTACGTCGGCACCTACACGATCAACGACAACCGCAAGCAGCGCGTCGGGTTCGCCGGTCCGTACTACGTGGCGGGCCAGAGCCTGCTCGTGCGCTCCGACGACGACACGATCACCGGACCGCAGACCCTGCAGGGCAAGCGGGTCTGCTCGGTCTCGGGCTCCACGCCGATCCAGAACGTGCAGAAGCAGAATCTGACCGACCAGATCGTCGAGTTCCAGACCTACTCCCAGTGCGTCGACCAGCTGATCAACAACCAGGTCGACGCCGTCACCACCGACGACGCGATCCTGCTCGGCTACGCCGCGCAGAACCCGGAGCAGCTCAAGGTCGTCGGCGAGAAGTTCTCCGACGAGCCCTACGGCATCGGCCTGCCCAAGGACGACACCGCACTGCGGAACAAGGTCAACGACCTGCTGCAGGCCGCGTACGACGACGGCACCTGGAAGACCATCTACGACGGCACCCTGGGCAAGTCGGGCACCCCGGCCGAGCCGCCCGCCATCGAGCGCTACTGACCGGCCCGCGGCCCGGCGCGGCGGTGCTCGTCCACCGCCGCGCCGGGTCCTGGAGAAAGGAGAGCCGCCCGGTGGACGTCCTGCTCGACAACCTCGACCTCTACATCGGCGGATTCGCCGGCACGATCGGACTCTTCGTCGTCGCGGCGATCGGGTCGTTGCTGCTCGGCACCCTGGTGGCGGGCATGCGGGTCAGCCCCGTCCCGGCGCTGCGTGCCTTCGGCACCGGCTACGTGACCATCCTGCGGAACACCCCGCTGACGCTGGTGCTGTTCTTCTTCGCGTTCGCCTACCCACGGCTGGAGCTCGTGCAGCTCAGCTTCTTCGCACTGGCGAGCGTCGGTCTGATCCTCTACACGGCCGCCTTCGTGTGCGAGGTCGTGCGGTCGGGCATCAACACGGTCCCGGTCGGCCAGGCCGAGGCCTCGCGGGCGCTGGGCTTCACCTTCACCCAGACCCTCGGCCAGGTGGTGCTGCCGCAGGCGGTGCGCGCCACCGTCCCGCCGATGACGAACATCCAGATCGCGCTGCTGAAGAACACCACGATCGCGTCCGGATTCTCGGTGTTCCAGGCCGGCGGCATCTACCAGAACCTGTCCGAGCGCGGCTACAACGTGCTCGTCGGGCTGCTGTGGGTGGCGCTGATCTTCGTGATCCTGGTGGCCCCGCTGACCTGGATGCAGCGCCGCCTCGACGCCCGCTGGGGGGTGGCCCGATGAGCTCGGTCCTCTACGACATCCCGGGCCCCGCGGCCCGCGCCCGCAACCGCACGATCGGCGTCGTCGGCGTCGTCGTGATCGTCGCGATCCTCGGTTTCGTCCTCTACCGCTTCTGGGCGACCGGCCAGTTCAGCGGCCGCATGTGGGACTGGATCACCTACGAGGCGATCCAGATCCGGATCCTCGAGGCGCTCTGGAACACCGTGCGCGCGTTCGCCGTCGCCGCGGTCCTGTCGCTGGTGTTCGGGGCGCTGTTCGCGGCCGGACGGCTGTCTGACCACGCCTGGATCCGGGTCCCCTGCACGGCGGTGGTGGAGTTCTTCCGGGCCGTCCCGCTGCTGGTCCTGATCTTCATCCTGTACTACGGCCTGTCCCAGGGCGCCGGCATCGAGATCACCGCCTTCTGGGCGGTCGTGCTCGGTCTGATGCTCTACAACGGCTCGGTGCTCGCCGAGGTGTTCCGCGCCGGTGTCGTCGCCGTCCCGCGCGGCCAGGGCGAGGCCGCCTACGCCCTGGGCCTGCGCAAGACCCAGGTGATGTCGTCGGTCCTGCTCCCCCAGGCGGTCCGCTCGATGCTGCCCACGATCCTGTCGCAGCTGGTCGTGGTCCTGAAGGACACCGCGCTCGGGTTCCTCATCCTCTACGAGGAGCTGCTGCTCGTGGCCCGTCAGCTGGGCAGCCAGGTGCAGCTCGGTTCGCCGATCCTGCAGGTCGCGCTGGTCGTCGCCGTCATCTACATCGGGCTGTGCCTGATCCTGACCGGCATCTCGCGGCTGGTGGAGCGACGGCTGGCCCGCGGCTCCCGCAAGGCGCCCGCGCGGGCGGAGCCGGAGCCCGTCCCGACCGGCGGCGCCCCGGTCTGACCCGGCCGGCCCCGGCGCCCGGGCCCGGGAGGACACCCGTCCTCCCGGGCCCGGCGTCGTCTACAGGTGCCGCAGGAAGGCCTCCGGGTCGGCGAGGAAGCCGCGGGTCAGCGCGACCGGGAGCGCCTCGTCGTAGCCGACCCGGCGGACCCCGCCGTCGTCGCCGATCTGCAGGATCGTCGCCCCGGGCAGCGCGAGCAGGATCGGCGAGTGGGTGGCGATGACGAACTGGCTGCCCTGCGCGGTCAGCTCGGTCATCCGGGCGAGCACGGCCAGTGCCCCGGTGACCGACAGGGCCGCCTCCGGCTCGTCGAGCAGGTAGAGCCCGCGGGGGAAGAACCGGTGGGTGAGCAGCGCGACGAACGACTCCCCGTGGGAACGCTCGTGCGGCGACCCGCCGAAAGCGCTCTCCAGCCCCTGACCGATGCGCTCCACCTCGGTCGCCACGTTGTAGTACGACTCCGCACGCAGGAAGAAGCTGGTCCGCTCCCGCCCGGGCCGGCGCGCCGTACGCAGGTGGGAGCCCAGGTCGGACTCGCTGGCCCGCGTCGCGAACCGGAACGACCGCGACCCGCCCTCCGGGTTCAGTCCGAGGGCGACGGCGAGGGCCTCGACCAGGGTGGACTTGCCCGAGCCGTTCTCCCCCACCAGGAACGTCACCCCCGGGTACAGGGCGAGCCCGCCGTGCTCGCGCAGCCACCGCACGACGCCGAGGTCGAACGGGTGCCCCTCGGTGGGTGCGGCCGGGTCCAGGGTCACGCGGGCGACGAAGTGCCCCGCACTCACCGATCCTCCCGGCTCACAGGTTCTCGATGTCCACCGGCTCGATGCCCTCCTCCGGGGGCAGCGCGAACCCGAACACGCGGGAGTAGAACGCGAGCTCGGCATCGAGTGCACGGCGGATGTTGACGGCCTGACGGAAGCCGTGCTGCTCCCCGGCGAACAGCAGGTAGGCGACCGGCACGCCCCGCTCGCGCAGCGCCTCCACGATCATCTCGGACTGGTTCGGCGGCACGATCGCGTCCTCGTCGCCCTGCAGCACGATCAGCGGCGTGCGGAACCGCTCGACGTGGGTCAGCGGGGACCGCTCGGTGTAGACGGCCTCCGCCGCGGGCCACGGCCCGACCAGCCCGTCGAGGTAGCGGGACTCGAACTTGTGGGTGTCGCGGGCCAGCGCGGCCAGGTCGGCCACGCCGAAGTGGTCGGCGCCGGCGGAGAACGGGGTGTCCTCGCGGGCCAGCGCGGCCAGGGTGGTGAACCCGCCCGCGGAGCCGCCCCGGATCGCCATCCGGGCCGGGTCGACGCGGCCGGTGTCGGCCAGCGTGCGGGCCGCGGCGAGGCAATCGGCGACGTCGACGATCCCCCACGCGCCCTTCAGCTGCTCGCGGTAGGCGCGCCCGTAACCGGTCGACCCGCCGTAGTCGACGTCGACGACGCCGAACCCCCGGCTGGTCCAGTACTGCACGGCGACCGAGAGGACGGGCGTGGCCGAGCCGGTCGGTCCGCCGTGGATGACCACCAGCAGCGGCGGCAGCTCGCCCTCGGGGGCGTCGTGGCCACCCAGCGGCGGGTAGAACAGGGCGTAGCCGGTGCGCGGGCCGCCCGCGGCGTCGGTGGACAGGAACGTGATCGGCTCGGGCACCGACACCGTCTCCGGGTGCAGGCCGAGGTCGCGCGGGGCGCGCAGCGTCTGCACACCGGCGGCGCCGGGCTCCCCCGCACCGTCCGGGGCGGGCACGACCCGGTGCACCCCCGGCTCCGCGGTGGGCGACCCGGCGACGCAGACGACGGCGTAGGGGCCGTCGGCGCGCACCGAGCCGACCGCCGTGAACGGGGTGTCGAGCTCGATGATCCGGCCGTCGACCTCGCGCACCACCAGGGCGTCGAACCCGCGCGCGGAGCGGGCGAACACGACGCGGCCGTCCTCCAGGACGGCGTAGCGCGACCCGCCCAGCGCCCAGCCGGGCACGCCGATCTCCGCGTCGATCCGCACCAGGGTCTCGATGTCGTGACCGGGCAGCCAGCGGTAGAGGTTCCACCAGCCGGTGCGGTCGCTGAGGAAGGTCAGCGCACCGTCGGGCTGCCACTGCGGTTCGGTGACCGACTCCCCCGGGCCACCCGCGACGACGGTCTCCTCGCCGGACCCCAGGTCGCGCACGGTGAGCTCGACGTCGTCCCACGGCATCGACGGGTGGTCCCAGGACAGCCAGGCCAGGGTCGTGCCGTCCGGCGAGATCCGCGGGGCCGCGACGAAGTCCGGACCGCTGACCAGCACCTCCGGTGTCGACGGGGTCCGCGCGTCGAGCCGCACGATCTCGTTGACGACCTCGGCCGCCGGGGTCTGCTCGGCGTGGTGGTGCTCGCGGACCGCGACCAGCCAGGTGCCGTCGGGCGCGACGTCGCCGTCGGCGTAGCGGTCGCCGCGGGGCACCGCGGGCGCCGGGGTGAGCGCCACCGGCTCACCGCCCCGGTCGAGCCGGTGCAGGCGCTGGTCGGCCCACTCCACGTAGAAGACGGTTCCGGGGCTGCCGGGGTGCAGCCACCACGCGCCGCCGCCGTACTCGTGCACGGCCGAGCGCGCGTTCGCCCCGGCCGGCAGCAGGTCGGTGCGGGTGCCGTCGTCGGTGCGGCGCACCAGCTGGGTGCGGCCGCCCTCGGTGGCGCGGCCCTCGGCCCAGACCACCCCGGTGTCCTCGGTGCCGGGCGCACCGTCGGGCCGGACCTCCCCGAGCCGCACCGCGGCCGTCACCACCACTTCGGACGTGACCGGTGTCGGCCACGACCCGTACCCGGAGATCGTCACGGCGACCACGCTAGTCATCGCCGGGCCGCCGTGCCCGTAGGTTGTCGCCGTGCCGACACTGCGAGCGCTGGAATGCCTGGTGGCCGTGTTCGACCACGGCTCGGTCACCGCGGCCGCCGCCGCGCTGCACCTGTCCCAGCCCGCGCTGTCCCACCAGCTCGCCCAGCTGGAACGCGAGGTCGGCACCGCGCTGCTGGAACGGCTGCCGCGCGGGGTGCGCCCGACCGTCGCCGGCCGGGCGGTGCACGCCGACGCCGTCGCCGCGCTGGGCGCCGCGGGCCGGGTGCTGACGACCGGGCGCGCGGTCGCGGCCGGTGGTGCCGGGGTGCTGCGCGTGGCGTGCGCGGAGACGATGACCGCGGGCCTGCTCGCCCCGGTGCTGCGGGCCACCTCCGGCGCCGTCGCCCGGACCCGGGTGGAGCTGACCGAGCTGACCAGCGCCGACGAGATCGCCGCCCGGGTGGCGGACGGCGCGGCCGACGTCGGGGTGTCCCCCCGCCCCGGCCGCGGCGGCGTCGACGCCGAGGTCCTCGGCCGCGAGCCGCTGGTCGCGGTGCTCCCCCGCCGCCACCCGCTCGCCGGCGGGCCGGGTCCGGTCCCGGTCCCCGCCCTCGGTGAGGGCCCGGTGGTGCACTACGCCCCCGGCAACGGGCTGGCGGGCTGGCTCGACACCCTCGCCCCCGCCCACGGCGTCACCCTCGACGCGGTGACCCGCACCCGCAACGCGACGACCGCGGCGCGGCTCGCGGACGCCGGCCTGGGTGTCGCGGTGGTGCCGGTGACCGCGTTGCCGGCCGGGGCGCCGGGGGTGGTGCGGGCGCTGGACCCGGCGCAGGACCGGGAGGTCGTCGCGCTGACCCGGGCGGGCCGGGGCCCGGTGGTGGCGGCGTTCGTCGCCGCGCTGCGCCGGCGCGGGGTGCCGGTCCCCGCCGCCGTCGCCGCGCAGCTCGCCCCCTGAGCGGTGCCGGTCAGGCCAGCCGGCGACCACCGTCGACGTGCAGGGTCGTGCCGGTCACGAAGGGGTTGGTGAGCAGTGACCGGGCCGCGGCGGACAGCTGCGCCGGGGTGCCGGTGCGGCGCGCCGGGTTGGCCGCGGCGGTGGCGGCGAGGAAGTCGTCCTTCCCGTCGCCCAGCCGGTCCCACTGCCCGGAGTCGACGATCCCGGGCGAGAGTGCCCGGGGCCAGCTCCACGGCCAGCGCCTCGGCGAGGAACGCGACGGCGCCGTTGGTCGTCGCCATCACCGACCGTCCGGGTGCCGGTCGCCAGGCCGCGACGCCGGAGAACAGCAGGAACGACCCCCGCACCAGCGGGGCGAGGTGCTTGGCGAGCAGCAGCGGCCCGACGACCTTCGCGTCGAACGCGGTGTGGACGGCGTCGCGGTCCAGCTCGCCGACGGGCCCGTTCGCGGGCGCGGCGGCCAGCGACACGACGTGGTCCAGCGGCCCCGAGGCCGCGGCGAACGCGGCGATGCCGGCCTCGTCGGTCAGGTCGATCCTGGCGGTGGCGGCCCCGATCCGCGCGGCCACCGGGGCGAGCCGCTCCGGGTCCCGTCCGGCGAGGGTGACCCTCGCCCCCTCGGCGACGGCGTCGGCGGCGATCGCGCGGGCGATGCCCGAGCCGCCGCCGACGATCAGCAGGTCCTGTCCGGCCAGTGTGGTGATGTCCATGCCCCGTACAGCGCCGCCGGGCCGCCGCACAGTCCCGTCGCGCGATCGATGGTTCCGACCTGTGCGATAGCTGTCTCTTATGTCTTGGCCCGCCGCAGGGTCGCCCGGGCCCGGGCGAGCACCGGTGCGTCGACCATCTCGCCGCCGAACCGGAACACCCCGGGGTGCCGCTCCGCCTCGGCGAGCAGGGCGCGGGCGTGCGCGGTCTCGGCGTCACCGGGCCGGAACCCGCGGCGCACGACCTCCACCTGCGACGGGTGGATGCACACCTTCGCCGCGAACCCCGCGTCCGCCGCGTCGACGGTGTCCGCGAGCAGCCGGTCGGTGTCGGCGATGTCGGTGAGCACGGTGTCGATCGGGTCCACGCCCGCGGCGCGGGCGGCGTAGAGGATCCGGGTGCGGGCCTCGGTCAGGGCCGGGCCGTAGCCGCCGCCGGCCGCACGCCCGGTGCGCCCGCCCAGGTCGGCGAGCAGGTCCTCGCTGCCCCACATCAGGCCCGCACAGTTCGCCGCCCGGGCGATCGACGGCGCCTCCAGCACCCCGTGCGCGGTCTCGCACAACGCGATCACCGGATGCGGCGCCAGCGCTTCCACCGCTGCCGCGGACACCGCCATCGGCAGCATCAGCGTGAGGTCCGGGTGCGCGGCCAGGGCGGCGACGTCGCCGTCGTGCGCGGGGGTGCCCGGCGCGTTGACCCGCACCACGACCCGGGTGCGGTCCAGGTCGGCCAGCGCGGCGACGACGGCGCCGCGGGCGGTGGTCTTGTCGTCCGGGCCGACCGCGTCCTCCAGGTCGAGGATGACGGCGTCGGCCGCGGCGAGCGCCCTGGCGAACCGGTCGGGCCGGTTGCCGGGACAGAACAGCCACGCGGGACCGTGGTCGAGGGGCTGGGCAGCGGTGTCCACGGGTGGTTCCCTCCGGTCGGACGACGACGGTGACCCGACCAGGATCTCCGGTGCGCCGGCCCTCGGCCCACCGGGGCGGGCCGCTACCGCCGCACCGCGGCCGCCTCCCGCAGCAGGCGCACCGCGACCGGCAGCGCCCCCGGGCGCAGGACCGGCGCGAGCCCGACCACCCCGCGCAGCCCGGTCCACCAGCGGACCTGCCCGTCGGTGCGCAGGACCCCGACCGCCGGCGTGCCGCAGGCCGCGACGGCGGCCGGCAGGTTCGGGTAGATCTCGGCCAGGCGCGGCTCGCGGCAGGACCGCGCCCGCACCCGGACGGTCACGCAGCCCGGCAGCTCCTGCGCGATCCGCGAGCACGGCGCGCACGCCGCGTCGTGCACCACCACGAGCTCCCGGATCCGCGTACGCACGCCACCATCATCGCCCGCCGGCAGCATCCGCCGGCATCGCGCCGCCACCGCGCCGGCACCGCGCGCCGTCACCGCCCGAGCAGCGCCGCGGCCAGCTCCCGGGGGTGCGACAGCATCGGGTGGTGCCCGCCGGGGACCATCTCCGGGACCACGCCGCGCAGCCGCCGGGCGAGCATCGTGCGGACGAATGCGGCCGGGAACAGCTTGTCCTCGCGGCACAGCAGGTAGCGGGTCGGCACCTCCGGCCAGGCTTCCCGCGGCCACGGCTGGTCCCAGGGGGTGGCGGACTGGTCGCGCTCGTGGCGCAGCGCCTCGTTCGCGACCGTCTCGTCGACGTCGTGGTAGAAGAGCGCGACGACGTCGTCGGGGTCGCGGCCGTCACGGGCGTCCTGCTCGGCCAGGGCCGCCGCGGAGCCGGTCGCCTCGCCCCACTGCGCCGCGGACTCGCCGGGCGACGGCACCATCGCCGTCACCAGCACGAGCTCGCGGACCGCCACCCGGTCGCACACCAGCGGCGCGCTGAACCCGCCGAAGGAGTGCGCGACGACCACCAGGTCCCCGTCGGTGTCCCCGACCGCGGCCACGACCGCGTCGGCGTAGTCCTCCAGCCGGGCGGTGTCGTCGTCGCAGGGCAGCTCGACCGGCACCGGACGGTGCCCGCGGCGGGTCAGCTCCGCGGCCAGCGGCCCCAGGTACCAGGTGTCGGTCCCCGCCCCGGGGACGAGCGCGAACGTGGTCATACCGGGTACGACCGCCCCCGCGCGGCCGACTCATCGCCTACCGTCGACGGCGATCCCGAGGAGGCCCGATGAGCGACGACCCGATCCGCCCGCCCGCCGTCCCCGACCCGGCCGCGCCCGACACCCGCGTACCCGACACCGCCGTGCCCACCGACACCGGGCCCGCCCCTGCTGTGCCCGCCCCCGTCCTGCCCGGAGCTGCCGTTCCCGACCCGGTCGAACCGGTCACCGACTACACCGACGACGGCGTCCCCACGTTCTCCTACGTGCGCGACCGGATCGAGGGCCGCGCCGCGACCGCGGCCGCCGCCGAGGAGCTCGCGGGCGGCGACGCACGCGCCGCGGAGGCCCACGACGCGTTCGCCGACCGCGAGCGCAGGGCGGCGGAGCGGCTCGCCGAGATCCGCCGGTCGATGGGGGGCTGAGCCGCCCGTCGCACCCCCGGCGCGGACCCCGCACCCCGTGCGTCGGGTGCGGCGGCCGCCGCCGGGGCGCGGGGGCGCGCTCAGCTCCCGCTGCGACGGAAGATCTTGTCGCCCAGCCAGACCAGCGGGTCGTACTTGCGGTCCACCGCGCGCTCCTTGAGCGGGATGAGCGCGTTGTCGGTGATCTTGATGTGCTCGGGGCAGACCTCGGTGCAGCACTTGGTGATGTTGCAGAACCCCAGCCCGTGCTCCTCCTGGGCCTCGGCGGCGCGGTTGCCGTGCGCGTCGAGCGGGTGCATGTCCAGCTCGGCCATCCGCATCAGGTAGCGCGGCCCGGCGAACGCCTCCTTGTTCTCCTCGTGGTCCCGGACCACGTGGCAGGTGTTCTGGCACAGGTAGCACTCGATGCACTTGCGGAACTCCTGGCTCCGCTCGACGTCGACCTGCGCCATCCGGTACTCCCCCGGTGCGACGCCCTCGGGCGGGGTGAAGCTGGGGATCTCGCGGGCCTTGGTGTAGTTGAACGACACGTCGGTCACCAGGTCGCGGATCACCGGGAAGCTGCGCAGCGGCGTGACCGTGACGATCTCGTCGTCGTCGAAGGTGTTCATCCGGGTCATGCACATCAGCCGCGGCCGGCCGTTGATCTCCGCCGAGCACGAGCCGCACTTGCCCGCCTTGCAGTTCCACCGCACGGCCAGGTCGCCGGCCTCGGTGGCCTGCAGCCGGTGGATGACGTCGAGGACGACCTCGCCCTCGTTCACCTCCACCGGGTAGTCGACCAGCTCGCCCTTGGTGTCGTCGCCGCGCCAGACGCGGAAGTGGTGCAGGTGACCGCTCACTGGTTCCCCTCCGCGGAGTCCGCACGGTGACCGCCCAGCTCGTCCCCCGTGTAGTACTTCTTCAGCTCGTCCATCTCGAACAGGTCGAACAGGTCCGGCCGCATCGGGAGCTGCTCCTGGCGGGTCAGCTCCACGTCGTCCTCGCCGATGGCCCGACAGACCAGCAGCAGGTGCCGCCAGTCCGAGTCCATGACCGGGAAGTCGTCGCGGGTGTGCCCGCCCCGGGACTCCTGGCGCTCCAGTGCGGCCTTGCCGGTGCACAGCGCCACGAGCAGCATGTTGCGCAGGTCCAGGGCCAGGTGCCAGCCCGGGTTGAACCGGCGGTGCCCCTCCACCGAGACGGTGCGGGTGCGGGTGGCGATGTCCTCGAGCTTCTTGAGCGCGAGCTCCATCTCGTCGCCCTTGCGGATGATCCCGACGAGCTCGTGCATCGTCTTCTGCAGCTCCTGCTGCACCACGAACGGGTTCTCCCCGCCCGCGGTCGCGCTGGAGAACGGCAGCATCGCCCGTTCCAGCGCCGCGGTCACGTCGGCCTCGGCGACGGCCGGGCGCCCCCGGTCCGCGTGCTGTGCGGCGTGCAGCCCGGCGCGCCTGCCGAACACCAGCAGGTCCGACAGCGAGTTGCCGCCGAGCCGGTTCGAGCCGTGCATGCCGCCCGCGACCTCGCCCGCGGCGAACAGGCCGGGGACCTTCGACATCGCGGTGTCCGGCTCGACCTCCACCCCGCCCATCACGTAGTGGCAGGTCGGGCCGACCTCCATCGGCTCCTTCGTGATGTCGACGTCGGCCAGCTCCTTGAACTGGTGGTGCATCGACGGCAGCCGCTTGAGGATCTCCTCGGGCTTGAGCCGGGTGGACACGTCGAGGAACACCCCACCGTGCTCGGTGCCCCGGCCGGCCTTCACCTCGGAGTTGATGGCCCGGGCCACCTCGTCGCGGGGCAGCAGCTCGGGCGGGCGCCGGTTGTTGTCCGGGTCGGTGTACCAGCGGTCGCCCTCCTCCTCGGAGGTCGCGTACTGCTCCTTGAACACGTCCGGCACGTAGTCGAACATGAACCGGGTGCCCTCGGTGTTGCGCAGCACGCCGCCGTCGCCGCGGACGGACTCGGTGACCAGCAGGCCCCGCACCGACGGCGGCCACACCATGCCGGTCGGGTGGAACTGCAGGAACTCCATGTTGATCAGCGTCGCGCCGGCGCGCAGGGCCAGCGCGTGGCCGTCGCCGGTGTACTCCCAGGAGTTCGACGTGACCGAGTAGCTCTTCCCCACCCCGCCGGTGGCGAGCACGATCGCGGGCGCGTCGAAGCGCACGAACCGGCCGTCGCCGCGGAAGTACCCGAAGCAGCCCGAGATCGCGCCGTCGGTGGTGAACAGCTCGGTGACCGTGCACTCGTGGAACACCCGGATCCGGGACTCGGCGTCACCGGTCTCGGCCAGGTCCTCCTGCTGCAGCGAGACCACCTTCTGCTGCAGGGTCCGGATCAGCTCCAGGCCGGTGCGGTCGCCGACGTGCGCCAGCCGCGGGTAGGTGTGCCCGCCGAAGTTGCGCTGGCTGATCTTCCCGTCCTTCGTGCGGTCGAACAGCGCTCCGTAGGTCTCGAGCTCCCAGACCCGGTCCGGGGCCTCCTTGGCGTGCAGCTCGGCCATCCGCCAGTTGTTGAGGAACTTCCCGCCGCGCATCGTGTCGCGGTAGTGGACCTGCCAGTTGTCGTTCGGGTTGGCGTTGCCCATCGACGCGGCGCAGCCGCCCTCGGCCATCACCGTGTGCGCCTTGCCGAACAGCGACTTGGAGATGATCGCCGTCCGCTTGCCCTGCATCCGGGCCTCGATCGCCGCGCGGAGACCGGCACCGCCGGCCCCGATGACGACGACGTCGTAGTCGTGGCGCTCGATCTGCTCGTCGGTCATGTTCGAGTTCACCCCACGATCCGCAGGTCGGAGATCCAGCCGGCGGAGACGGCCATGACGTAGAAGTCGGTGACGGCGAGGCTCACCAGCGTCGCCCACGCGAACTGGTTGTGCCTCGTGTTCAGCTTGGAGACCTGGGTCCACAGCCTGTAGCGGACCGGGTGCTTCGAGAAGTGGTTGAGCCGCCCGCCGACGGCGCTGCGGCACGAGTGGCACGAGAGCGTGTAGCCGAACAGCAGCACCACGTTGGCGACCAGGATGATGTTGCCCAGACCCAGGCCGAACCCGCCGCCGGGCTTGGCGAAGGCCAGCACCGCGTCGTAGGCGTTGATCAGCGTGATGATCCCGGCGATGTAGAAGAAGTACCGGTGCGCGTTCTGCAGGATCAGCGGGAACCGCGTCTCGCCGGTGTAGCGCCGGTGCGGTTCGGCGACCGCGCACGCCGGCGGGGACAGCCAGAACGCCCGGTAGTAGGCCTTGCGGTAGTAGTAGCAGGTCAGCCGGAACAGCAGCAGGAACGGCAGGGAGACCGCCGCGTAGGGCAGCCACCAGACGTCGGGCAGGAACCGGCCGAAGTGCGACGCCTCCTCGACGCATCCCGTCGAGACGCACGGCGAGTAGAACGGCGTCAGGTACCCGTACTCCGGGACGAAGTAGTGGTTCTGCATGAACGCCCGCACCGTCGCGTACGCGACCCAGGCGACGAACGCCACGAAGGTGGCCAGCGGGGGAAGCCACCACCGGTCCGTGCGCAGGGTGCGCGCGGCGATGGTGGCCCGGCCGGTGGACGCGTCAGTGGTGGATGACACGTACGGGAGCTCCTGTCGTCTCGACGACGCCGAAGAGACCTGACACGACGTCGTGTCCTCGTGAACACCCGCCGCACCCTCGGGTGCGGTGGTCGCCAGAGAGTACGACGCAGATCACATGTGATCTACGTCGGGGCCGGAATGGACGGCCCGATCGAGACATGGCTCACAGCGGGCGCGGAGACACGCTCGGTGACCGACCGGCCGGGTCGGCGACGTCCGGCCGCGCCGGCGCCCCGGCGCCCCCTCCGGGCCGGTCCGGCTGCGGGGGACCGAGGGCGTCGAACGCCCGGGACAGCGCGGCGCGCACCGCACGGATCGACGGCCTGTCCCGCGTCGTCCGGCGGACCGAGGTGAACAGCTCCCGGTGCGACGGGCCGGGCAGCGCGATCGTGCGGACCCCGCTGCGGTCCCCGGTCCAGACCAGGTCGGGGAGCAGACCGGCCGCGTGCCCCGCCCGGATCAGGTGGACGTGCACGTCCAGACTCGCCGAGTCGAAACGGATGTCCGGTTCGAAGCCGGCGGCCCGGCACTGCTGCACGGCCCAGTACCGCGCCGCCGTGCCCTCCGGCTCCATGACCCACGGGAGCCCGGCCGCGCCGGCCAGGTCGGTCACGGCCGCGTCCCGCGGCACGACCAGGCGCACCGGGTCGTGCCCCAGGCTCGTCCGGTCGAGCAGATCACGGTGCTCGCGGGTGTGACCCGGGTACTGCTCGGCGACCGCGATGTCGTAGCCGCGCGCCTCCAGCTCCGCCAGCCCGGTCTCCGGAGGGACGACCGCGGCCTCCAGCCGCAGGTGCGGGGCGGTCTCCCGCAGCGCGGTCAGCGCGTGCGGGACCAACGCCCGCGCCGTGGACTCCAGGCTGGCGATGCGCACCGTCTCGGCCACCGGGAGCCCGGCCTGCAGCTCGCTGCGGACGTCCTCCTCCAGGTCGAGTACCCGGGCCGCGTGGGCCGCGACCCGCAGCCCCTCCGGGGCCAGCCGCAGCCGGCGGCCGTCCGGTTCGAGCAGCCGCACACCCACCTCGTCCTCCAGCTTCGCGAGCTGCTGCGACACGCTCGACAGGCTGTAGTCCAGGGTCCGGGCGACCGCGGTGACGGTCTCGCGCAGCCGCAGCTCGTGCAGCAGCCGGAGCCGGTGCAGATCCCACATCGGGCTACTCCCTCGTCAATAATTCGGAAGATCCGAATATTAGAGCGTCCGGCAGTAGAGGTGGCCGTGTGTCGGTGTTGGTAGAGACACGGACCTGCAAGTGATCATGGGATTGCTGATGTCCTGATGGTCGCCTGGAGGGTCCGTGCCTCTATTGCCAGAATCGCTGATCGACCCCCTCTGGGTCGAGTTCGCTGCCCTGATCGAGGCAGAGCGGCGCCCGGAGTTCGACCCGGCCCATCCGTGGGGATGTCACCGCCGCCGTATCCCCGACCGCCTGGTGTTCGAGCACGTGCTCGCGGCGTTGGTGCACGGCAGCGGCTACGAACGCATTGCCACCCCCGGCTGCTCGGACCGCACGATCCGCCGCCGTCTCGCCCAGTGGGCCGCCGCCGGCGTCGGGGAGCAGGTCCTTCGGGCCGCGCTGGCCGGCTATGACCAGATGATCGGTCTCGACCTCGACGATCTGTCTGCCGACGGAGCGATCACCAAGGCTCCCTGCGGTGGCGAGGTCGCCGGCTGTAACCCGGTCGACCGGGGCAAACAGGGCACCAAACGCTCCGTGGTCTGCGACGGTGCGGGGATCCCGCTGCACCTGATCAGCGCCCGCGCCAATGACCACGACTCGCCGTTGCTGAAACCGACCCTGATCGGGATCTACGACATGATCGGGCCGCTGCCCGAGCGACCGTGCCTGCACCTGGACCGGGGCTATGACTCAGGCAAGACCCGCGATCTGCTCGAACGACTCGGGTTCGACGCACAGATCGCCACCAAGGGCCGGCCCGCCCCGATCCAGGTCGGTAAGCGGTGGCCGGTCGAGCGCACCCATTCCTGGATGAACGGCTACGGCAAGCTGCGCCGGTTCACCGATCGCCGGAAGATCATCGTCGAGTTCTACCTCAACCTCGCCGCCGCGCTCACCGTGATCCGCCGGCTGATCAACCATGCCCGCAGCCGCTACCGCTGGACAACCCGACCCACGACCCGTCGACTCCGATAACCATCAATCGCCGGACGCTCTTAGAGGTCGTTTCAGAACGACTTGTCGAGTTTCCATTGACCCCTCGACGACAGATCAAACGGCAGGTCAGATAGCCGCTTGTCGTCTACAACAGACACGTCGACCTCGTTCTGAAATGACCTCTTAGACGTCGTTTCAGAAGTGGTGGGCCCGGTTCTGCCGGTGACGGCGGGGCTGGCAGCATCGGCTGATGGTCGCGCCTCGTGTGTCTGAGAAGACGAAGATTTTCGAGTTGGAGATCGTCCTGACCGAGGTGGTGCCGGCGGTCCGGCGTCGGGTGCAGGTGCCGGGCGAGGTCGACTTGGCGGTGTTACACGAGGTGGTGCAGTCAGTGATGGGCTGGACGAACTCTCATCTGCACGAGTTCGAGATCGTCGGGCGCCGCTACGGGATCCCAGACCCGGACTGGCCCGGACAGGATGTCGCCGACGAGACGAAAGAGAAGCTGTTTCGGCTGGTCAAGGCTGGTGACCGGTTCGGTTACGTCTACGACTTCGGTGACAACTGGGCCCACGAGATCACCGTCGAGGCGGTCGCGGCCGTCGAGCCGGGAGTGTGCTATCCGCGATGCGTCGCCGGGCAGGGGGCGTGCCCGCCCGAGGACGTCGGCGGGATCGGGGGGTATGAGGACTTCCAGGCCGTGCTCGCCGACCCTGACCATCCCGACCGCGCCGAGCGCCTGGAGTGGGCGGGCGGGCCGTTCGACCCGCACCGCTTCGACCCTGACGAGGCCGACCGGGCCTTGGAGTGGCTGGCCTGGCGGCCGCTGGCCCCGACCTCGTAGGCGAGTGCCTCAGCGAGGGCTGGGTCGACCATCACTTCGGCTTCGGCTTCGGCTTGGTGAGGCGGCGGTGGCAGATCAGGGCGCAGGCCAGCGATAACAGCGCGGTGATCGTGGATTCGGCGCGGTCGTAGCGCAGCGCGAGGCGGCGGAAGTCCAGCAGCCAGGACATGGTGCGCTCGACGACCCAGCGGACCCGCCCGAGCCGGGTGGAGTCCTCGATCCCGCGCCGGGCGATCCGCACCCCGATCCCACGCCCACTCAGGTAGCGGCGGCAGCGGGGATAGTCGTAGCCCTTGTCGGCGTGCACCTTGTCCGGCCGACGTCGCGGACGCCCCGGCTGTCCCGCCCGTTCGCGGACGCCGGGGTTGGTGTCCAGCAGCGGGGCGAGCATCCGACTGTCGTGGGCGTTCGCCCCGGTGACCAGCGCATGCAGCGGGAGCCCGCCTCGGTCGCAGAGCACGTGGTACTTGCTGCCCGCCTTCCCGCGATCGGTCGGCGAGGGCCCGGTGGCCTCGCCGCGGCGCTTGGCCCGCACGCTCACGCTGTCCACCGCCGCCCGCGACCAGTCCAGCAGGCCCTGCTGGGCGAGGCGGTCGAGCATCACCCGGTGCAGCTGGGCCCAGACCCCGGCCTGCTGCCACTGCCGTAGCCGCCGCCAGCAGGTCACTCCGGACCCACAGCCGAGCTCGGCGGGCAGCGCGTTCCAGCTGATCCCGGTCTTGAGCACGAACACGATCCCGGCCAGAGCGGCCCGATCCGGCACCCGCGGACGGCCTGTCCGTCCCCGCTTGTGCTTGCGCGGCTTGGGCAGCAGCGGCTCCACCAGCGCCCACAGCTCGTCGCTCACCAATCGCTCGACACAAGATCGCCGCGCCACGACCGGACATGATCAGCTACCAGCGCCGATCCACACAGGACCGACACGCCGACTTCTGAAACGACCTCTTAGAGGTCGTTTCAGAACGACTTGTCGAGTTTCCATTGACCCCTCGACGACAGATCAAACGGCAGGTCAGATAGCCGCTTGTCGTCTACAACAGACACGTCGACCTCGTTCTGAAATGACCTCTTAGAGGTCGCGCGGATTGGTTGGTGATCATGGACGTCGTGCAGGTCGGGCGTTCCAGCGGTGTGTGGTCCAGGCCTGCCGAATCAAGCTACGGAGTGTGACGATCGTGTCGGCGAGGTCGAAGAACGCGTCGACGACGATTTCTCGTCGTTCGTAGCAGCGCTGCAGCCGGTTGAAGCTGTTGTGCCAAGCGTTGGTCCGCTCGACGTGCCAGCGGCGGGTGGCCTGGATCGGCGCTTTCTCACCCTTGTGCGCGATCTCGCCGTGCAGGCCTCGTTCGGCCAGCGTGTCGCGGGTCTTGCCGGAGTCATAGCCGGCGTCGAGGTGCACGGTGATGTCGTCGGGCAGCGGGCCGAGAGCATCGAGGCGGTCGAGGGTGGGGCCCAGTAGCGGGGAGTCGTGCCGGTTGGCTCCGGCCAGGACTCGGCCCAGCGGGATGCCGTATCCCTCGACGAGCACCGAACGTTTCATACCCTGTTTGCGCCGGTCCACCGGCGACGGACCGGCGACCTCGCCGCCGCCGGGGGCCTTGGTGATGGCGCCATCGACGGCGATGTCGTGCAGCAGCAGACCGACGATGCGGTCGTAGGCGTCCAGGACGATCCGACGCAGCTGGGCGAAGACCCCGAGCCTGATCCACTCGTCACGACGATCGCGGATGGTGGTCGCCGAGCAGGTGCTGTCAGCGATGCCCTCATACGAGCAGCCGAACCGCAGTACCTGCAGGAGCTTGTCGAACACGATCCGATCCGCGATCCGGCGGCGATGGCAGCCCAGCGGATGGGTGGGATCGAACTCGTCTCGATGAGGCAGCAGCGCGGTGAACTGGTCCCACAACGGCTCGGTCAGCCATGATGGCAGGGTGGGCACGCGGCCTCCAGACGATCACGAAGCGTAGATAACTTCATGATCGGCAGGCCCGTACCCGCCCTCGCCCCCAGACACTCGACCGCGGCCAAGCTGTGACCAATCCGCGCGACCTCTTAGAGGTCGCGCGGATTGGTTGGTGATCATGGACGTCGTGCAGGTCGGGCGTTCCAGCGGTGTGTGGTCCAGGCCTGCCGAATCAAGCTACGGAGTGTGACGATCGTGTCGGCGAGGTCGAAGAACGCGTCGACGACGATTTCTCGTCGTTCGTAGCAGCGCTGCAGCCGGTTGAAGCTGTTGTGCCAAGCGTTGGTCCGCTCGACGTGCCAGCGGCGGGTGGCCTGGATCGGCGCTTTCTCACCCTTGTGCGCGATCTCGCCGTGCAGGCCTCGTTCGGCCAGCGTGTCGCGGGTCTTGCCGGAGTCATAGCCGGCGTCGAGGTGCACGGTGATGTCGTCGGGCAGCGGGCCGAGAGCATCGAGGCGGTCGAGGGTGGGGCCCAGTAGCGGGGAGTCGTGCCGGTTGGCTCCGGCCAGGACTCGGCCCAGCGGGATGCCGTATCCCTCGACGAGCACCGAACGTTTCATACCCTGTTTGCGCCGGTCCACCGGCGACGGACCGGCGACCTCGCCGCCGCCGGGGGCCTTGGTGATGGCGCCATCGACGGCGATGTCGTGCAGCAGCAGACCGACGATGCGGTCGTAGGCGTCCAGGACGATCCGACGCAGCTGGGCGAAGACCCCGAGCCTGATCCACTCGTCACGACGATCGCGGATGGTGGTCGCCGAGCAGGTGCTGTCAGCGATGCCCTCATACGAGCAGCCGAACCGCAGTACCTGCAGGAGCTTGTCGAACACGATCCGATCCGCGATCCGGCGGCGATGGCAGCCCAGCGGATGGGTGGGATCGAACTCGTCTCGATGAGGCAGCAGCGCGGTGAACTGGTCCCACAACGGCTCGGTCAGCCATGATGGCAGGGTGGGCACGCGGCCTCCAGACGATCACGAAGCGTAGATAACTTCATGATCGGCAGGCCCGTACCCGCCCTCGCCCCCAGACACTCGACCGCGGCCAAGCTGTGACCAATCCGCGCGACCTCTTAGTGCCCCGGCGCGGTGATGGTGGGGAGCCGGTCGAGAATGGCACGCGCGCCGCTGGTGATCTGCGGGGCGGCGGTGATCGGGTGACCGCCGACGTCGACTCGGACGGTTCGTAGTGGGCGCAGGGCTGTGACCAGCTTCTTGATGGTCACGCCTGCCGCGTCCTGGAGGTGTCGGGAGACCGCGAGGGCGGCGAAGACGACGGTGAGGTGGGCTTCGATGGCGTCGCGTTCGCGGTGGAAGATCGGTCGGGCTCGCAGGTCGGACTTGGCCATGCGGAAGCTGGCCTCGACCTGCCACAGGTCGTGGTAGGCGGCCACGACCTTGTGCCCGTCCATGGTGGACTCGGCCAGGTTGGTGACGTAGCCCTTCAACCCGGCGAGCTGGCGGGCGCGTTCGACCAGGCCCCAGTCGACCTCGGTGCCGGTGGAGGCGATGCGGACGAAGCGGTCCTTCTTCAACGGCCGGGTGCCGGCGGCGACCTTCTCCGCGCGGTCGACCATGGCGTTGATCGCCCGGTCATCGTGTTTGTGGCGGGCGAAGCGGTACTGGTAGACGACCCGCCGGCTCCGTTTCGCCTTCCCTGTCCCCATGTCGCGGCGCGACTCCAGGACCTGGCCGTCGTCGAAGGCGTTGCCGTGACGCTCGACGTGCGCGGCCAGATCGTAGGGCGCCTTGCTGATCCTCGACCCCACGATGAAGGAGAACCCGTTGTCCTCCAACGCGTTCAGGTTCGACGCGGACAGCATTCCGGCATCGGCGACGACCACCATGTCCTTCACGTCGTGCCGTTTGCGGAAGTCCTCCAGAACGGGTAGCAGAGTGGTCGTCTCGGCCTTGTTGCCCTCGAAGCAGCGGACCTCGAGCGGGAACCCGGACGGGTCGACGAGCAGCCCGACCTGGATCTGCGGGTCGACCCGGCGTTCCTTGCTCATCCCTACCTTGCGCAGCGTGTCCTCGTGCTCGACCTCGAAATGCAGCGTGGTCACGTCATAGAGCACCAGCGACGCCGCCCCCACCCGCGAGGCCACGGTGCAGGCGGCGGCCAGGACGGCCCGGTAGTCCTTGTCACTGCAGCGGCGCAGCGCCGCGGTGAAGGTGTTGCGATGCGGCGCGACCACCCCGAGTTCATCGAGGACCCCGACCGCGGCAGAGGTGCTGGTGGGCTCCACGATCCTGGCGAGCACGAGCGCCCGGAACACCTCGTCGGCGAGCTGGTCGAACCCCAACCGGCGGTAGGCATCGCACAGGACGTTCCACAGGACCTCGCTCGCCGACCCGGTCACGACCGCGCCCGCCGCGCCCCCGGTGGCAGGGGCGTCGAGGTCGAGGGCCTGCTGACCTGCATGGATGCGATCCCGCGCTGAGGCGATCAGCACTGCGAGCTCGGCGTCATCATGAGCGGAACCGACGTGGGCGACGATCCGCCGGACCCCGTGGCGCTTCTCCACGATCTGCACCGCCGTCGCCCCGGACGCCGTCTTCACCTTCCGGACGAACACCACCCGAGACTACCGATTAGTGCCCCAGATCCCGACCCCACAGCCCGCTGACCAGCAACGACACCTCACAACCCCCGACTACCTGTGCAACTCAGGTCTGGCGGTCGACGGATCGATCACCAAGGCACCAGGCGGAGGCGAGGTGGCCGGCCGCAGCCCTGTCGGCCGCGGCAAACAGGGCACGAAACGGTCCGTGGCCTGCGATGACCAGGGCATCCCGCTGCACCTGGTCGCGGCGCGAGCCAACGACCATGACTCGCCCCTGCTGGAACCGACCTTGACCGGCATCGTGACGATGATCGGCCCGCTGCCCCGCCACCGCGCCGCCCACGGTGGTGATCTGTTCCCGACCGTGCACCTGGACCGCGGCTATGACTCCGGCAAGACCCGTACTCTGCTGCACACCCTGGGCTTCACCGGCGAGATCGCGACCACGGGGGTCCCGGCTCCGATCCAGGCAGGACGACGGTGGCCCATCGAGCGCACGCACTCCTGGATGAACGGCTACGGCAAGCTGCGCCGGTTCACCGATCGCCGGAAGATCATCGTCGAGTTCTACCTCAACCTCGCCGCCGCGCTCACCGTGATCCGCCGGCGGATCAACCGTGCCCGCAGCCGCTACCCGACCCACGACCCGTCGACTCCGATAACCATCAATTGCCGGGCGCTCTTACTGTTCGAGTTTGGCCTCTTTTTCTGAAGTGTGTGGCCTGCCACTCTCGTCCGGACGTGACGGCGGGACGACCGCCGAGAGGTACGGACGCGGAGGGAACTGCTGATGAGCGTGGGAGAGCTGCCGGGGAGGGTCGTCGACGACGGGCTGGTGGAGGAGGCCATCGCACTGGTACGGCGGTGGCTCGACACCGGCCGGGGCGAGCCGGTCGACCCCTCCGCCCGCCGGCTGGCCGGGGTCCTCGGTGACCCGAACGGGCTGGCGTTCACCGTCGGCTTCGTGGACGGGGTGATCCGTCCCGAGGACCACCGGGCGGCGGCCCGGCACCTGGCGACCCTGGTCCCGATCATCCCCCGGGTCCTGCCGTGGCCGTTGCGGACCGCGATCAGGGCCGGCGCGGTCGCCGGACGGGTGGCCCCGGGCGTCGTCGTGCCGATCGCCAAGGCCTCACTGCGCCGCATGGTGCGGCACCTGATCGTGGACGCCTCCGAGCGCCGGCTCGGTCCGGCGATCCAGCGGATCCGGCGGAACCAGGAGGGCACCCGGCTCAACATCAACCTGCTGGGCGAGGCGATCCTCGGTACGCACGAGGCGGCCCGCCGGGTCGAGGGCACCCGCAGGCTCCTCACCCGCGACGACGTCGACTACGTCTCGATCAAGGTGTCCTCCACCGTCGCGCCGCACGACCCGTGGTCGTTCGACGAGGCCGTCGCCGACGCGGTCGAGGCGCTGGCCCCGCTCTACCGGCTCGCCCGCACGGCGCCGGGCGGTCCGAAGTTCCTCAACCTCGACATGGAGGAGTACAAGGACCTCGACCTGACGTTCGCGGTCTTCACCACCCTGCTGGACCGCCCCGAGTTCCTCGACCTCGAGGCCGGGATCGTCCTGCAGGCCTACCTGCCCGACGCGCTCGGCGCGATGATCCGGCTGCAGGAGTGGTCGGCGGCCCGCGTCGCCCGCGGCGGCGCCCCGGTGAAGGTCCGTGTGGTCAAGGGCGCCAACCTGCCGATGGAGCGGGTCGACGCCGAGATCCACGGCTGGCCGCAGGCCACCTGCGCGAGCAAGGAGGAGTCCGACGCCTCCTACAAGGCCGTCCTCGACTACGCGCTGCGGCCCGAGCACACCCGTGCGGTGCGGATCGGGGTCGCCGGACACAACCTGTTCGACATCGCACTGGCCTGGTTGCTGGCCCAGCGCCGCGGGTGCACCGACTCGATCGAGATCGAGATGCTGCTCGGCATGGCGACCGCCCAGGCGGCCGCGGTCCGGGCCGACGTCGGGTCCCTGCTCCTCTACACCCCGGTGGTGCACCCCGGGGAGTTCGACGTCGCCATCGCGTACCTGATCCGGCGGCTGGAGGAGGGCGCGTCCCAGGAGAACTTCATGTCCGCCGTCTTCGACATCGACAGCGACACCGCGCTGTTCGACCGTGAGCGCCGGCGGTTCCTGGCCTCGGTCGCGGCGATGCCCACCGGTGTCCCGGGGTCGAACCGGGTCCAGGACCGCACCCTGCCCGAGCCGCCCGCGCCGACCGACGGGTTCGTCAACACCCCGGACACCGACACCGCGGTGGCGGCCAACCGGGCCTGGGGCGCCGGGATCCGCGCCCGGATGCGCGACTCCCGGCTGGGCGAGCGGACCGTCACCGACACCTGGGTCACCACCCGGGCCGAGCTCGACGCGATCGTGGCCGGAGCACGCGACGCCGGTGCCGGGTGGCGCGCGCTGGGCGCCGCACGCCGGGCGGAGATCCTGCACCGCGCCGGGGACGTCCTGCAGTCCCGGCGGGCCGAGCTGCTCGAGGTGATGGGCTCGGAGTGCGGCAAGCTCCTCGACCAGGGCGACCCCGAGGTCAGCGAGGCCGTCGACTTCGCGCACTACTACGCCGAGGCCGGGCGCCGCCTGGACACGGTGCCGGGCGCCCGGTTCACCCCGGCGGGGCTGACCGTGGTGACACCGCCCTGGAACTTCCCGGTGGCGATCCCGACCGGCTCGACCCTGGCGGCGCTGGCCGCGGGCTCCCCCGTCGTCCTCAAGCCGGCGCCGGAGGCGCGGCGATGTTCCGCGGTCGTCGCCGAGGCGCTGTGGGAGGCCGGCGTGCCGCGCGAGGTCCTGCGCTTCGTCGGGCTCGACGACCACGAGCTGGGGGCGGACCTGATCGCGCACCCGGACGTGGAGCGGGTGGTCCTCACCGGGGCCTACGAGACCGCCGAGCTGTTCCGCTCGATGCGGCCCGACCTGCCGCTCATGGCCGAGACCAGCGGCAAGAACGCGATGATCGTGACGCCGAGCGCGGACCTCGACCTGGCCGCCCGCGACGTCGCGCGGTCGGCGTTCGGGCACGCCGGGCAGAAGTGCTCGGCCGCGTCCCTGGTGATCCTGGTCGGTGCGGCCGCCACGTCGCAGCGGTTCCGCGGGCAGCTCCTCGACGCCGTGACCTCGCTGCACGTCGGTGCTCCGTGGGACGCGCGGTCCCAGGTCGGCCCCCTGGTCGGCCCCGCGTCGGGGAAGCTGCTCTCCGCCCTGACCACGCTCGGGGAGGGGGAGCGCTGGGTGATCGCACCCCAGCAGCTCGACGACTCGGGCACGACCTGGCGCCCCGGCGTCCGGGAGGGGGTCCGGCCGGGATCGGAGTTCCACCTCACCGAGTACTTCGGCCCCGTGCTCGGCATCATGACCGTGGACACGCTGGACGAGGCGATCGAGCTGGTCAACCGGATCGAGTACGGCCTCACCTCCGGCCTGTACTCGCTGGACACCGACGAGATCGACACCTGGCTGCGCACCGTCGAGGCCGGCAACCTCTACGTCAACCGCGGCATCACGGGTGCGATCGTGCAGCGGCAGCCGTTCGGCGGCTGGAAGAAGTCGGCCGTCGGCACCGGCACCAAGGCGGGCGGCCCGAACTACCTGCTCGGCTTCGGCACGTGGGCGGACGACCCCGCTCCGGTCGCCGCCGACGCCCCCGCCGACGCCCTCGCCTCGCGCGTCCTGCGGGCCGCCGCCACCGCCGGCGTCCCCGACGACGAACGGGCCTGGCTGGCCGGCGCCCTGCGCTGCGACCTCGACGCCTGGGGCGAGGAGTTCGGCGTGGCCCGCGACGCCACCGGTCTCGTCTCCGAGCACAACGTGCTGCGCTATCACCCGGTCCCGGTCACCGTCCGGTACGGCGACGAGCGACCGGCCGCACTGCTGCGCGTGGTCGCCGCCGGGCTGCGCGCGGGCGCGGCGACGCGGCTCAGCACGGCCGGGCCGCTGCCCGCGCCGCTGCGCACCGCGCTGAACGGGCTGGGTGTCGCGGTCCGGCAGGAGGCCGCCGCGACCTGGCGCGACCAGCTGGTCGCGCTCGCGGCGCAGGGCGGTCGGGTGCGGCTGGTCGGCGCGGACCCGGCCGAGATCATCGGGGCCACCGGAGGCGCCCCCTCGCTCGCCGTGTTCGACGGCGAGGTCGTCTCCGCGGGCCGGGTCGAGCTGCTGACCTTCCTGCGGGAGCAGGCCGTGTCGGTCACCGCGCACCGGTTCGGCACCCCGCAGCCCTACGAGGTACCGATCGTCACGCCGACGCCGTCGTCGGCAGAGTAGAGGGGTCCGGAGATGTCCGACCAGTTCTTCCAGATCACGGCCTTGGTCGTGTACTTCGCGGCGATGATCGGGATCGGCTACTACGCCTACCGACAGACCTCCGACCACGAGGGGTACATGCTGGCGGGGCGTGGGCTGCCGCCGTGGACCGCGGCGCTGAGCGCGGGCGCCTCGGACATGTCGGGCTGGCTGATGATGGGCCTGCCCGGGGCCATCTACGCCTCCGGCCTGATCGAGGGCTGGATCGCGGTCGGTCTGACCATGGGTGCCTACCTCAACTGGCGGTTCGTCGCCCCCCGGCTCCGCTCCTACACCGAGGTGGCCCGGAACTCGATCACCATTCCCAGCTTCTTCGAGAACCGGTTGCACGACTCCTCACGGGCGCTGCGGGTCGCGTCCGGATCCATCGTCCTGGTGTTCTTCACCTTCTACGTGTCGTCGATGATGGTGGCCGGCGGGGAGTTCTTCCAGCTCGCGTTCGGCGGGTCCTACCTGCTGGGCATGGTGATCGTGACGGTGGTGACCCTCGTCTACACGATGATCGGCGGATTCCTCGGGGCGTCGCTGACCGACGTCGTGCAGGGCCTCATGATGATGATCGCGCTGCTGGTCATCCCGGTGATCGCGATCGTCGCGGTCGGCGGGCTCGGCGAGACCTCGGCGGGCATCAGCGCGGTGGATCCGGACCGGCTGTCCCTGCTGGGCGGCGCGTCGC
The DNA here is from genome assembly GCF_020131355.1 of Pseudonocardia sp. ICBG1293. Taxonomy (GTDB): domain Bacteria; phylum Actinomycetota; class Actinomycetes; order Mycobacteriales; family Pseudonocardiaceae; genus Pseudonocardia. The sequence continues at coordinate 235,111 of NZ_JAHLEL010000085.1, read as the reverse complement.
TGTCCGCGACCACCGTCGTGGGGGTCGTCTCGGCCGCGGCCTGGGGCCTGGGGTACTTCGGCCAGCCCCACATCATCGTGCGCTTCATGGCGATGCGCGATCCCGCCTCGGCCGGGGCGGCGCGCCGCATCGGGATCAGCTGGATGGTCGCCTCGCTGCTCGGCGCCGTCGTCTGCGGCATCGTCGGCATCGCGTTCTTCCAGCAGCCGGGGAACACCCTGGACAACCCCGAGCTGGTCGTGCTCGCGATGTCACAGGCCCTGCTGAACCCGCTGGTCGTCGGGTTCGTCTTCGCCGCGGTGCTGGCGGCGATCATGAGCACGGTGTCGAGCCAGCTGATCGTCTGCTCGTCGGCCTTCGTCGAGGACCTGTACACGGTGTTCGGCAAGGACACCTCGCCGCGCAGACTGCTGGTCCTGGGCAGGCTGTGCGTGCTGGCCGTCGCCCTGATCGCCGGGGTGCTCGCGCTGAACCCGAGTGGCACGATCCTCGAGCTCGTCGCCTTCGCGTGGGCCGGCTTCGGTGCCTCGTTCGGACCGGCCGTCCTGCTGTGCCTGTTCTGGCGCAGGCTCACCGCATGGGGGGCGCTGGCCGGCATGGTCGCCGGGGCGGTCACCGTCTTCGCGTGGAGCATGGCCGGCCCGCAGGTCTTCGGCGTCACCCTCTACGAGATCATCCCGGGCTTCCTGGCCAACGTGCTGGTGTCGGTGGTCGTCAGCCGGATGACCTACGTCCCGAACGAGGAGATCGACCGCGAGTTCGACGCGGCCGTCGCCGCCGCCGGGCCTCGCCGGGTCACCGCCGGGTAGCGACCGGCCCCGGAACGACGCAGGGAGCCCTGGTCCGGTGACACCGGACCAGGGCTCCCTGCGTGGGTGCCGACGCGACGGCACCGGGCGGATCAGGCCTTCCGGCCGCCCACCGTCGCCGCGAGGTAGTCGCGGTTGAGCTGGGAGATCACGTCGAGCGGGATCTCCTTGGGGCAGGCGGTGGCGCAGGCGCCGGTGTTGGTGCAGCCGCCGAAGCCGGCGGCCTCGTGCTCCTCCACCATGCTGACGACGCGCTCGTAGCGCTCCGGCTGGCCCTGCGGGAGCTCACCGAGGTGGGTGAGCTTGGCGCCCAGGAACAGCGACGCCGACCCGTTCGGGCAGGCCGCGACGCAGGCACCGCAGCCGATGCAGTTCGCGGCGGCGAACGAGCGGTCCGCGGAGACCTTCGGCACGGCGTTGGAGTTGGCCTCCGGCGCCGACCCGGTGTTCACCGAGACGTAGCCGCCGGCCTGGATCATCTTGTCGAACGCGGCGCGGTCGACCACGAGGTCCTTGAGCACCGGGAACGAGCCCGAGCGGAACGGCTCGATGACGATCGTGTCGCCGTCGGAGTAGTGCCGCATGTGCAGCTGGCAGGTGGTGGTCGCCCGCTGCGGGCCGTGCGGCCGGCCGTCGATGACCATGCTGCAGGAGCCGCAGATGCCCTCGCGGCAGTCGTGGTCGAACGCGACCGGCTCGTCACCGGACAGGATCAGCTTCTCGTTGAGCACGTCGAGCATCTCGAGGAACGACATGTCCTCGTCGGCGTCGACGGTGTAGTTCACCAGGCGACCCTTGTCGACCGCGTCGCGCTGGCGCCAGACCTTCAGGTTGAGCTTCACGGGGTCCTCGCCTTACTTGTAGCTGCGCTGGGTCGGGTGCACGTACTCGAACGTGAGCTCCTCCTTGTGCAGGACCGGAGCCTGCCCGCGGCCGGTGTACTCCCAGGCCGAGGTGAAGGAGAAGTTCTCGTCGTCGCGCTGCGCCTCGCCGTCCTCGGTCTGGCTCTCCCCGCGGAAGTGACCGCCGCAGGACTCGCGACGCACGAGCGCGTCGAGACACATGAGCTCACCGAGCTCGAGGAAGTCGGCCACCCGGCCGGCCTTCTCCAGGCTCTGGTTGAGCTCCGCGCCGGTACCCGGCACCTTGACGTTGTTCCAGAACTCGCGACGGAGCTCGGGGATCCGGTCCAGCGCCTTGCGCAGACCCTCCTCGGTGCGCTCCATGCCGCAGTAGTCCCACATGATCTGGCCCAGCTCGCGGTGGAACGAGTCCACCGTGCGGGTGCCGTTGATCGACAGGAACTGGTCGATCCGGTCGGTCACCGACTGCACGGCCTCGACGACCTCGGGCGCGTCGTCGGGGACGGCGTCGAGCTCGTTCTTGGCCAGGTAGTCGCCGATCGTGACCGGGAGGACGAAGTAGCCGTCGGCCAGCCCCTGCATCAGCGCGGAGGCGCCGAGCCGGTTCGCGCCGTGGTCGGAGAAGTTCGCCTCGCCCGCCACGTAGAGACCGGGGACGGTCGACTGCAGGTCGTAGTCGACCCAGAGGCCACCCATCGTGTAGTGCACGGCGGGGAAGATCCGCATCGGGACCTCGTAGGGGTTCTCCCCCGTGATCCGCTCGTACATCTCGAACAGGTTGCCGTACTTGTTCTCGACGGCCTTGCGGCCGAGCCGCTGGATGGCGTCGTCGAAGTCCAGGTACACGCCCAGGCCCGACGGGCCGACACCGCGCTTCTCGTCGCAGACCTCCTTGGCCGCCCGGGACGCGATGTCGCGGGGCACCAGGTTGCCGAACGCCGGGTACTTGCGCTCGAGGAAGTAGTCGCGCTCCTCGTGCGGGATCTCGTTCGGCCCGCGGTCGTCGCCGAGCCTCTTCGGGACCCACACACGGCCGTCGTTGCGCAGCGACTCCGACATCAGGGTCAGCTTCGACTGGTGGTCGCCGGAGACCGGGATGCAGGTCGGGTGGATCTGGGTGAAGCAGGGGTTGGCGAACAGCGCGCCCTTGCGGTGCGCCCGCCACCCGGCGGTCACGTTGCAGCCCTTGGCGTTCGTCGACAGGTAGAAGACGTTGCCGTAGCCACCGGAGGCCAGCACGACCGCGTCCGCGGTGTGCACCTCGATCTCCCCGGAGACCATGTCGCGGGCGACGATGCCGCGGGCGCGACCGTCGACGACGATCAGCTCGAGCATCTCGTGCCGGGCGTACATCTCGACCGTGCCGGCCTTCACCTGGCGCTCCAGCGCCTGGTAGGCCCCGATCAGCAGCTGCTGGCCGGTCTGGCCGCGGGCGTAGAAGGTCCGGGAGACCTGCACGCCGCCGAAGGACCGGTTGTCGAGCAGACCGGCGTAGTCGCGGGCGAACGGGACGCCCTGGGCGACGCACTGGTCGATGATCTGGCGGGAGATCTCGGCGAGCCGGTGGACGTTGGACTCCCGCGCGCGGAAGTCGCCGCCCTTCACGGTGTCGTAGAACAGCCGGTACACCGAGTCGCCGTCGTTGCGGTAGTTCTTCGCGGCGTTGATGCCGCCCTGCGCCGCGATCGAGTGCGCCCTGCGCGGGCTGTCCTGGTAGCAGAACGTCTTGACGTGGTAGCCGGCCTCGCCGAGCGTGGCGCTCGCGGAGCCACCGGCCAGGCCGGAGCCCACGACGATGATCTTCTTCGAGCGCTTGTTCGCCGGGTTGACCAGCTTGACGCCGAACCGGCGGCGCTCCCAGCGGGTCTCGATGGCACCCGAGGGGACCGCCTTGTCGACGACCGGCTCACCGGTCGCGTAGTCGGCGTAGGAAACGTGGTGGGACGAGGCGTCAGTCATGGGTCAGACCACTCCGAACGTGACGGCGAGGGGCACCGAGATGAAGCCGAGGGTCAACACGGCGGCGAAGACCGTCGACACCACCTTGATGGTGCGCTCACGGCTGTTCGACGACCACCCGAGCGTCTGGATGCCCGAGAAGATGCCGTGCTGGACGTGGAAGCCCAGCGCGACCACCGCGAGGACGTAGAACAGGGTGACGTACCAGCGGGCGAGGGTGAAGTCGGCCGCGAGGTTGTCGGCCACCGCGAGGTGCACGCCGTTCGGGTTCAGCGTGCCCGCGGTGAGGTCGAGCAGGTGGTAGATCACGAACAGCGCGATGATCACGCCGCCCCAGCGCATGGTGCGGGCCGCGTAGCTGCCCTTCACCTGGTAGGAACCACCGGCGTACTTGATCGGGCGGGCCCTGCGCGCGCGCAGCGCGAGCATGGTCGCCGACCAGATGTGGGCGACCACCGCGACGACCAGCAGCACGCGGACGATCCACAGCAGGCCCGAGTAGGGCAGCGCCGGCTCCAGGACGGTGCGCAGCCAGGCCGCGTACTGGTCGATCGCCTCGGGGCCGAAGAAGATCTTCAGGTTCCCGATCATGTGCAGCGTGACGTAGCCGAGCAGCACGACGCCGCTCACCGCCATCACGAACTTCAGCAGCGCACTGGGCGTGCGCGGGCGCCGGGGTGCGGCGGGCTTGGCTCCGCCGCCGGCCCGGGACTTCTCGGACATCGTGACCACGTCCTCCAGTGGATATACCAACGGGTGAGGCAGTCCAATGCATGAAACGGCCTCCGCCCATAGCCGTAAGCTATGCACGTGACACTTCAGCAGCTCATGTACTTCGTTGCTGTGGCGAACGTGCGCAGCTTCACTCGGGCGGCCGACCAGGTGGGGGTCGCCCAACCGACTCTGAGCCGCGCGCTGCGGGCCCTGGAGGACGAGCTGGGCGCACCGCTGATCAACCGCGGGTCGGCCGTCACGCTGACCCCGGCCGGTGAGGCGGTACTGCCACTGGCACGGAGGATGATCGCCGATTCCGACATGGTCCGCACGACGGTGGCCGAGATGGTGGGCCTGCGCAGCGGCCGGGTGCGGGTCGGGGCGACGCCGTCGTTGTGCATCGGTGTGCTGTCCGACGTGCTGCGGGTCTTCCACGCCCGGCACCCCGAGATCGCCGTCGAGCTCGCCGAGGACGGCTCGCAGCCGTTGGAGGCGGCCCTGGTCCAGGGCGAGCTGGACGTCGCGCTGGTGATCGTTCCGCCCGACGGGGTGGACCCGACCCTGCACACCGCCCCCCTGCTCCGCGAACGGCTCTCGGTCGCCTCCCCACGGGCACGCAGGCCACTCACCCCCCGCGGGTCGATGACGGTGGCCGAGCTCGCCCGGCACGACCTGGTGATGGTGCGCCAGGGCTACGACCTGCGGGAGGTGACGCTGCGGGCCTACGCCGTCGCCGGGGCCACGCCCCGGATCGCCGTCGAGGGCGGCCAGATGGACGCGGTCCTGCGCATGGTCGAGGCCGGGACCGGGGTGGCGGTGGTCCCGGACCTGACCTTCATCGGCCGGCCACGGCTGCGGCGCACCGTGCTCAACCCGGCCATCCACCGCACGGTGGCCCTGGCGCGCCGGGCCGACATCGCGCCCACCCCGGCCGTCATCGCCTTCGCCGACACCCTGCTCGAGCACATGTCCGACACCTCGGCGTCGCTGCGGGAGGGCACGACCGACGTGCAGGTGCTGCACCGGCACCGGACCGGACGCGAGCTGCTCGGCTGAGCGGTCAGTCGGGCACCGGGAACAGCGGGGCCCGGCTCCCGGGGGTCTCCGGCGGCGGGTGCGGGTCGAGCACCCGCAGGTGCTCGCACGTGCCGGTGACCTGCAGGACCCGGCGGACCCGGCGCGCGCCGCCGCAGTACAGCTCCAGCACCACCCCGGCCGCGACGGCGGCCCGGTGGCAGTCCAGCAGCACCGCGATCCCGGCCGAGGCGAGGTAACCGACCCCGGACAGGTCCAGCACGATCCGCGGGGCCGCGGCCAGCCAGGCACCCACCTGCTCGGCCAGGAACGGGGCGGTGGCGGCGTCGACCTCACCCACGGCGTGCAGCGCGACCGGCCCCGACGGGTGCGGCACCGCCTCCAGTGCCAGGCCGCCGCCCACCGTGGTCGCGGCGGACAGGCCGGGCACCCCTCCCGGACCGCCCGTCGGATCGGTCATCACCCGGCCGCCTCCCGCGGGGCGCCACGCCACCGCGGGGCAAGAGTGCCAGTACCACGGGATGCCCGCCCGCCGGCGGGCCACCCTCACCAGGCGGTGATGACCGCAGCGGCGTCGTCGTCGCCGTGGCCGGCGTCCATCGCCGCCCGGAACCGGGCGTCGAGCGCCCGCAGCAGGGTGGTGTCGGTGCCGCTCGCGCGGGCGGCGTCGAGGACGAGCCCGACGTCCTTGGCCACCGAGTGCAGCGCGAACGACGGGGTGAAGTCGCCCTCCACCATCCCGGCGCCCTTGAGCTGGGCGTACGGCGAGTCCAGGGCGTGCCCGGCGATCGCGTCGAGGAACAGCTGCGGGTCCAGACCCAGGTCGCGGGTCAGCGCCACCGACTGCGCGACGCCGACCACGACCGTCGCCAGCCAGGAGTTGGCGGCCAGCTTGAGCCGGCTGCCGTCGCCGGGGGTCTGCGAGACCCACACCGTCCGGTCGCCGAGGGCGTCGAACACCGGCTGCACCCGCTCGCGCAGGCCCTGGTCGCCCGAGGGCAGCAGGACGAGCTCGCCGTCCTCGGCCGGCTCCCGGGTGCCGAGCACCGGGGTGTCGAGGTGGTCGACGCCGTGGTCGGCCGCCAGCCGGGCCAGCCGCTGGGCCCCGTCGACGCCGACGGTGGAGGTCTGCACCCACACCGCCCGGCCCGCCATGGTGTCGAGCAGCGGCTCCAGGGTGTCCGCGACGGCGTCGTCGTCGAACAGCATGGTGGTCACCACGTCCGCGCCGTCGACCGCTTCGCGCGGGTCGGTGGCGACGGTCGCGCCGTCGCGCGCCAACGGCTCCGCCCGGTCGGCGCTGCGGTTCCACACCGTCACGCTGAAGCCCGCACGCAGCAGGGTGCGTGCCATCGCCGTGCCCATGATCCCGGTGCCCAGCACCGTCACCGTCGTACTCACCGCGACCGGGTACCCGCGGTCGACGCGCGGGATGCCGCCGGTCTTCCTAGGCTCGGCCGGTGGCCCATCACGATCTCGCAATCGTCGGCACCGGATCCGGGAACATGATCGTCGACGACCGTTTCGACAGTCTCGACGTCGCCCACGTGGAGGCGACGCGGTTCGGCGGGACCTGCCTCAACGTGGGCTGCATCCCGACCAAGATGCTCGCCCACACCGCCGAGGTCGCCGAGACCGTCCGGGCGGCGTCGTCCTACGGCGTCGACGCCCGGATCGACCGGGTCCGCTGGAGCGACATCCGGGACCGGGTGTTCTCCCGGCTCGACCCGATCGGCGACGACGGCCGGGACTACCGCCGCGACCACGGCACCGTCTACGACGGCACCGCCCGCTTCACCGGGCCGCGGGCGATGGCGGTCGATCTGGCGGACGGCGGCACCGCCGAGTTCACCGCGGACCGGATCGTGCTCGCCGTCGGCGGGCGCCCGGTGGTCCCGCCGCCGGTCGCCGACTCGGGCGTCCCGTTCGACACCTCGGACACCGTCATGCGGATCGACGAGCTGCCCGAGCACCTGGCGATCATCGGCGGCGGCTACATCGCCGCCGAGTTCGCGCACGTGTTCGGCGGGCTCGGCTGCGAGGTCACGATCGTCGAGAGCTCCGACACCCTGCTCGGCGGGATGGACGAGACCGTCGTGGAGCGGTTCACCGACGCCGCACGCGAGCGGTTCACCGTCCACACGGGCCGGACGGTGGAGAAGGTGACCGGCCGGGAGGGCGACGTGCGGCTGCACCTCGACGACGGCACCGAGATCCGGGCCGACCGGCTGCTCGTCGCCGCCGGGCGCCGGCCGAACTCCGACCGGCTCGACCTCGGGCACGCCGGGGTCGACACCGACGACGCGGGCCGGGTCGTCGTCGACGCCCACGGCCGCACCACCGCGGACGGGGTGTGGGCGCTGGGCGACATCTCGTCCCCGCACCCGCTCAAGCACGTCGCCAACCACGAGGCGGAGGTCGTCGGGCACAACCTCGCCCACCCCGACGAGCTGCGCGAGGTGGACCACGGGGTCGTCCCGGCCGCGGTGTTCACCACCCCGCAGATCGGCACGGTCGGGCGTACCGAGCAGCAGTGCCGCGACGAGGGCCTGGAGTTCCGCGTCGGGTTCCACGAGTACGCCGACGTCGCCTTCGGCTGGGCGTTGGAGGAGCAGCGCGGGTTCTGCAAGGTGCTCGTGGCACCCGACGGCACGCTGCTGGGGGCGCACCTGCTCGGCCCGCAGGCCTCGACGATGGTCCAGCAGCTGGTCCAGGCGATGGCGCTGGGTGTCACCGCGGCGCGCCTGGCCGACGTGCAGTACTGGATCCACCCCGCGCTGACCGAGGTGCTGGAGAACGCGCTGCGCGACGCCGCGGACGAGGACTAGTACTCCAGCCGCACTTCGTTAGCTGAGCTGTCTTCGTCGTCGATAGTGGCTTTCGCGGGCTCGGTGTTGGTGGCGACGTCGCCAGGTCGACCAGGCCCAGCACGGCGCCTGGGTGGGAATGTGGATCAGAGGTGCCAGGAGACGTCGGATCTCGGCGAGGGTGAGCGGGATGAGCCCGTGATCAGGTCTTTTGGGGCGATCGCCGCGGTGACCGAGAGGTAGGCGTGGGCGAGAATAGCCAGGGTGACGTGGCGGTACCAGGCGTCGTAACGCCGCACTTGATAGTGGTCGAGCCCGACCTCGTTCTTCGCGGTCTGGAAGCACTCCTCGATCGCCCACCGCGGGCCGGCGACGCGGATGAGATCGTCGTCGGTGGTGCCGGGCGGGCCGGCGCACAGGTAGTAGGCCAGATCGGGCTCCTCGCCGGCGGAGAGCTGTGTGTCGGTGAGGATCTGACGTCGGACCAGTAGCCATCGGCCCCATCCGGCCGGGGCGTTCTCGGGCGGATACAGCGAGGCCACGGCCCAGTCGTAGAAGCGTTCTCCCTTCACACCCGGACCGGCTGAGCGGCGCTTCCACGCCCGTCCGGGAGCGCGGGCGACCAGGTCGTCGGCCCGTCGTGAGCCGCTGATCTGACAGATGTCGGCGTCCAGGGACAACGGGACGGACTGGCTGCGCGGAACCGCGACGACGTAGCCGATCCGGCGCTGCTCGCACCAGGTGCGGAACTTGTAGTCCTGCCCGTATGCCTCGTCCGCGGTCACCCATCCTGCGGGAACCCCGGCATCGAGGGCACGGCCGAGCATTTCCTTGGCCAGCGTGGCCTTGGTGGCGAACTCGATCTCCTCAGGCACCGCCGCGGCTCGGCAGCGTTCCCGATCACCGGTCCAGGACTTGGGCAGGTAGAGCTCGCGGTCGATCAACGTCCGGCCCTTGCTCGTGGCATAGGCACAGAAGACTCCGAGCTGGCAGTTCTCCACCCGCCCGGCAGTGCCCGAGTACTGGCGCTGCACCCCCGCCGACTTCGTCCCCTTCTTCAGGAACCCGGTCTCATCGACGATCAGCACCCCACCGGACTCGCCGAGGTGCTCGACGACGTAATCCCGCAGGTCATCACGGACACCGTCGACATCCCAGGTCGCGGAGTTGAGCAGCCGCTGCATCCCATCCGGAGTCGTGTCACCGGCGACCTCGGCCAGCGTCCACCCGTTCTTCCCCGCCAACGGCGCCAACAACCCCCGCACATACGCCCGCGCCCGACGCCGCGGTTCCGTCCGGAAGAACCGGCCCGCCACCAGCCCGAACAGCCCATCCAGGCCACCGGCCCACGCCTCGAGATCCTCCTCCACCTGCACAAGATCGAAGCTTAGCGCACATCAACATCACAAACTGCGGCTGGAGTACTAGGGCGCGTCTCCTAACCCGGCTGGTCGGGCCTGCGCGATGATCAGTAGGTGTCGCGCCGTGCCGTCCTGACCGATGCCCAGTGGGACCGACTCGAGCCGTTACTGCCCTCGTCGGACGGGATGCCAGGGCGCCCGTTCGCCGATCACCGCAGAGTGATCGAGGGGATCATCTACCGGTTCCGCTGCGGGCTGGCCTGGCGTGATGTCCCGGTCGAGTTCGGGCCGTGGCAGACCCTATGGAAACGCCACCGCCGCTACTGCGGTGACGGCACCTGGGACCAGGTTCTCGCAGCTCTGCTCGCCGATGCCGACTCCGCCGGTCTCGTGGACTGGGCCGTGTCGGTCGACTCGACGATCATCCGCGCTCACCAACACGCCGCGACCCTGCAGCGAGACACAGGGGGCCGGATCGAACTACAAGAATCTGCTGATCGAGCCACCCGATCACGCCTTGGGCCGCTCCCGCGGAGGGCTCGGCACGAAGATCCACCAGCTCGTTGACGGACACGGCCGCCCGCTGGTCGTACTCGTCGGCCCCGGACAGGCCGGTGACGCCCCGATGTTCGCGCACCTGATGTCACATCTGAGCGTCGGACGGGTCGGTCCGGGCCGACCGCGGACCCGACCCGAGCGGGTCCGCGCAGATAAGGCCTACTCCTCACGCGCCATCCGCGCCCACCTGCGCAGACGACGGATCGTCGCGGTCATCCCGGAGCCGGCTGACCAGCAGGGACACCGGAAACGACGCGGCACACGCGGCGGCCGACCACCAGCGTTCGACCGGGTCGACTACCGCGGCCGCAACGTCGTCGAACGCGGGTTCTGCGAGGTCAAGCAGTGGCGCGGCCTCGCGACCCGCTACGACAAACTCGCCCTGACCTACCGCGGCGGAGTTGCACTGAAGGCCATCGTCACCTGGTTGCGCACTTTAGGAGACACGCCCTAGGCGCGCCGCTGCGTCAGCTCGGTGACCACGGCCAGCGCGACCACCACGGCGAGCACGACCAGCCCGATCACGACCGCGGGCAGGGCGTGCCCGGCGACGAGTGCGGCCGCCGCGGCCACGACCAGGACCGCGGCGGCGACGAGGCGCGACCGCCCGGCGGCCCCGGTGCGGCCCTGCAGGTAGAGCGTGTTGCCCGCGAGGTAGAGCAGCAGGCCGCCGACCGAGGTCAGCACCAGCGAGGGCGTGTTCTCCGGGTGCGTGAGGTGCAGGTCGATCGCGACCGCGAACAGCACCGCGCCGGCCACCATCAGGCCGTGCGCGTAGGCGAACGCGGCCCGCGCCGCCCGGGTCGACCCGTCGCCGGAGGACGCCCGGGTGCCGTGTCCGGCAAGCGCGAAGTAGGACCACCACAGCGCGACCAGGCCGGCGAACCCGAGCAGGGTGATCAGCACCGCGTAGGGGGTCACGACCTCCATCTCCGACAGCGTGAAACCCATGATCAGGATCGACTCGCCGAGCGCGATGATGAACACCAGCCGGTTGCGCTCGGCGAGGTGCTCCACATCGGTGGGCCACTCCTCCATCGGGGTGCGGCCGAGCCCCGGCACCCGGAACTCGAACCGCGGGCCCGCCATGTCGACGGCGACGGCCAGTGCCCAGACGACCAGCCGCGCCACCGGCGGGAGGAACGCACCGACGACGACCAGCACCGACGCGGCGGTGCTCCACACCAGCAGGTTGCGGTAGTTGCGGGCCATGACGTGCCCGCGCGCGCTCACGACCAGGAACAGCGGGCGGCCGATCTGGGCGGCGGCGAAGCACAGTGCGAACAGCAGCCCGGAGTCACCGAACGCGCCCGGCAGGGCCAGCGCCATCCCCAGCGCCGCCAGCATCAGGCCGGCGTTGAGCATCCGCACCGACGGCCGGGCCGGGTCCAGGTAGTTCATCGCCCAGGCCGAGTAGTTCCACAGCCACCAGACCGCGGCGAACAGCACCGCCGTCTCCAGCGCCCCGAGCGGGGTCAGGTGGTACAGCAGCGTGTGCGAGACCTGGACGATCGCGAACACGTAGACCAGGTCGAAGAACAGCTCGATCGGGGCGACCTCGGAGTCGCCCGGCCGGCGCAGCACCCGCGGCCGGGTGTCCGGTGTGGTGTCCGGTGTGGTCATCGATGAGTCCCTCCCCGTGTCGGCGCAGCCGAAGGCTAGTGCGGCGCGCAACGATGGCGGGCGTGAACCTCGGTCTGCGCGCGATGCGCCCCCGTGACCCGGACGAGCCCCACCGCGCGGCCAGTCCGCTGGAGCTGTTCTTCGACCTGGTGTTCGTCGTGGCGGTCTCGCTGTCGTCGGCGGCCCTGCACCACGAGGAGTCCGGCGGGCACGTCGGCGCCGGGGTCGGGTCCTACCTGCTGGTGTTCTTCGGCATCTGGTGGGCCTGGATGAACTTCACCTGGTTCGCCTCCGCCTTCGACGTCGACGACTGGCTCTACCGGGTCACCACCCTGGTCCAGATGGCGGGCGCGCTGGTCCTGGCCGCGGGGACGCCGGCGGCGATGGCCGGCGACGGCTACGGCGTGCTCGTCGCCGGGTACGTGGTGATGCGCCTGGCGATGGTCACGCAGTGGCTGCGGGCGGCCCGCTCGCACCCCGAGCTGCGGCGGACCGCGCTGCGGTACGCCGGAGGGATCGTCGTCGTCCAGGTGCTGTGGGTCGTCTGGGTGCTCGTGGACCCGCACCCGGCCGGCTTCGTGGTGCTGGCGCTGGCCGAACTGGCGGTCCCGGTGGTCGCCGAACGGGCGCGGCCCACGCCCTGGCACCCGCACCACATCGCCGAGCGCTACAGCCTGTTCACCCTGATCCTGCTCGGCGAGTCGGTCCTGGCCTCGACGACGGCGGTGGTCGACGCACTGTCCTCCGCCGAGCACCTCGGCCCGCTGCTGCTGCTCTCGGCCTGCGGGCTGGTGCTGGCGGCCGGGATGTGGTGGGTCTACTTCGCCCGCGACCAGCACCCGTACCTGCGGGCCATGCCGCGGGCGCTGGTGCACGGCTACGGCCACTACGTCGTCTTCGCCGCGGCGGGTGCGTTCTCCGCGGGCATCGAGGTGGCCGTCGACGTCGACACCACCGCGACCGGACTGTCCGTCGCCGCGGCCGGGGCGACCCTGACCGTGCCGGTCGCGCTGTTCGTCCTGGGGGTCTGGGCACTCGCGCTGCGGCCCACGCTCACCACCGGGCGCAGCGCCGTCGTCGTCGGGCTGGCGGCGGTGCTGGGGCTCTCGGCGTTCGCCCCGTTCACCCCGGTCCTCGCCGCGGTGGTGATGGTCGCGGTGGTCGTGACCGTCGAGACGGCCCCGGCCCGGAACAGCGTCACCGTCTGAGGGGTTCGGGAGGACATGGACCGGGTGTGGATCGACAGGCAGACCCCCGAGGTGCTCCGGGCGATGACCGGCGTCGTCGCGGTCGTGCGGGAGCGCGCCGCCGCGGCCGGGGTGGACCGGGACCTGCTGGAGCTGGTGAACCTGCGGGTGTCGCAGATCAACGGCTGCGCGACCTGCCTGGACACCCACTGGCGGTCGGGGCTCGCGGCCGGGCTGACCCCCCAGCGGATGACCCTGCTCCCGGCGTGGCGCGACAGCACCCTCTACGACGACCGCGAGCGCGCCGCACTCGGGCTCGCCGAGGCCGTCACCCGGACCGCCGGGACGCACCTCGACGACGAGGCCTACGCCGCCGTGCGCGGTGACCTCACCGACGACGAGGTCTCGGTGCTGGTCTGGGCCGCGATCACCATCAACGCGTTCAACCGGGTCTCGATCCTGTCCGCACACCCCGTCCCGGCCCGCGACGCGGACGGCCGCGTCGTGCCCGGCCGGGCGTCCTGAGAGGCTGGTCCCCATGTCCGACAGCGACTCCGGCACGGTCGTCACGCACGACACCGGCCACCACCGCTACGAGATCCTGGTCGACGGCACCGTGGTCGGCCGTGCCGCGTACGTCGACGACGGCCCCCGCCGCATCTTCTTCCATACCGAGGTCGACCCGGACCGCTCCGGGCAGGGGCTCGCGGGCACGCTGGTCCGCTTCGCGCTGGAGGACACCCGCACCGCCGGGAAGCGGATCGTGCCGGTGTGCCCGTACGTGAAGCGGTGGACCGCGACCCACGACGGCTGGGCCGACGTGCTCGACCCGGTCACCCCGCACGCCCTCGAGGTCGTCGGGCGGGTCGCGCGATGAGCAACGTCGAGACCGCGCCCGAGGAGGTCGTCTGCGGGGGCGACGACGCCGCCGTGGAACTGGTGACCCCCCGGGACGTGCCGCTGGGCGGCCCGCGGGCGATGACGGTGCGCCGCACCCTGCCCCGCCGGACACGGTCGCTGATCGGTGCCTGGTGCTTCCTGGACCACTACGGCCCCGACCGGATCTCCGACACCGGCGGGATGGCCGTCCCGGGGCACCCGCACACCGGCCTGGCCACCGTGTCGTGGCTGTTCACCGGCCGGGTCGAGCACCGTGACACCACCGGTGCGCACGCGATCGTGCGGCCGGGCGAGCTGAACCTGATGACGGCGGGCTCCGGCATCGCGCACTCGGAGTTCTCCACCCCCGACACCGACGTGCTGCACGGGGTGCAGCTGTGGCTGGCGCTGCCCGCCGCGCACCGGGACACCGCGCCGCGCTTCGAGCACTACGCGCCGCCGCGGGTGCAGGCCGGGGACGCTGCGGTGCGGGTGTTCCTGGGGTCGCTCGCCGGGTCGTCGTCGCCGGTCGCGACGTTCACCCCGCTGCTCGGCGCCGAGGTCGTGCTCCCCGCCGGGGCGGCGGTGGGCCTCGACGTCGACACCGGGTTCGAGCACGGCGTGCTGGTCGACACCGGCTCGGCGGAGGTCGGTGTGACGGCGGCCGCCCCGGGCGAGCTCGTCTACCTGCCCCCGGGCCGCGACACCCTGGAGCTGCGTGCGGGCCCGGACGGCGCCCGCCTGGTGCTGCTCGGCGGGGAGCCGCTGGGCGAGCAGATCGTGATGTGGTGGAACTTCGTCGGCTCCAGCCACGACGAGGTCGCCGCCTTCCGGGAGCAGTAGCAGCACGAACGCGCCGCCGGGGGCGACGCCGACGGGCGGTTCGGAGCGTTCCCGGACGCCTGGGAGTCGACCCTGCCGGCGCCGGAGCTCCCGAACGCGCGGCTGACGCCCCGGGGGTAGCGCGCCAGCGCGGCCGGGCTCAGCCCAGCTCGGCGCGGACCACCGGGACGACCCGGCGCAGCTGTTCGAGCAGCAGGCCCGCGTCCCGGCCGTCGCGGGTGACGACCAACTCGACGCGGCCGACCTCGCCGGACAGGTCGACCTGCAGCGACCGGACCCGCCAGCGGCGCGACCGCAGCACGGTCAGGACCTTGTGCAGGCCGTCGTCGGCGTCGGTCAGCAGCAGCGAGACCACGTGGCCGTGCTCGGCGGACGAGGCGGTGCGGGCGGGGTGCTCGGCGGTGGGGGCGTTCATCGGATCTCCGGTGTTCGAGGGCGAACGTCAGGATCCGGCCAGGTCCGGCGGGCACGACGTGCCACGCGCCGGCTCCCTGGGTTCAGCCGGCGCGCCGGGTAATGATGCGACCGCGCACGGATCGAGGGTAACAGCCGTCACCACCCCCGGGGCGATCCGCGGCGACGGCGACGCGGATGCTGACCCCGTGCGGTACGTGGCGATCGGGGACAGCTTCACCGAGGGCGTCGGGGACGAGGACGCGGCGGGGGTCCCCCGGGGGTGGGCCGACCGGGTCGCCGCCGGACTGGCCGGCGCCACCGGCGAGCCGGTGCACTACGCCAACCTGGCCGTGCGGGGCCGGTTGCTGGCCGACGTCGTCGGGCGGCAGCTCGAGGCGGCGCTCACGCTGGCCCCCGCACCGACCCTGATCACGCTCAACGGTGGCGGGAACGACATGCTGCGTCCCCGCACCGACGTCGCCGGGCTCGCGGCGCTGACCACCCGGGCCGTCGAGCGCTGCGCGGCCGCCGGGGTACGGCTGGTGCTGCTCAGCGGCGCCGACCCGTCGGACCGGCTGCCGCTGGGACGGGTCGTCCACCGTCGCGGCGCCGAGCTGTCGGCGGCGGTGCGCACCCTCGCGGCCGCACGCGGGCTCACCTTCGTCGACGTGTTCGGCGACACCGAGATCCGCCGGCCCGGCTACTGGTCGGACGACCGGCTGCACCTGGGCACGGCCGGTCACCTGCGCGCCGCGGGGCTGGTGCTGGACGCCCTCGGCGTGCGCGGCGCGGTCCCCGCGACGACCCCCGCGACGACCGTGCCCGCCGCCGGGCCCGCCGCGCAGCTGGCCTACTACCGCGGGCACGTCCTGCCCTGGGTCGGACGACGGCTGCGGGGCCGGTCCTCCGGCGACGGCCGCCCCGCGAAGGCTCCGGCCTGGACGGTCGACCCGGCGCGCTGATCTGCGACGACCCGTGCCACCGTGATCACGGAGGCCGCTGGGAGTGATCACCCCGACCGATCACCGTCCACCCTACCGTTGCCAGTGGCAACGATCTCGGCGGAAGGAATCCGAATGATGGTGTCAAGCCGCGGTAGCGGGTTGTGGTGCGGTGATGGTGAACATTCTCCGGTCACGCAGCAGGGCCCACAGGACGTCGACCAGGCGTCGGGCCAGGGCGAGCAGAGCTTGGGTGTGCAGCATTCTTTCGCTGCGTTTGCGCTGGTAAAAGGCCCGGGACGGGCCGTTGACCTTGAGGCTGGACAGCGCGGCCATGTAGAACACTCGCCGCAGGCGGCGGTTGTAGCGTCGTGGGCGGCGCAGGTTCCCGCTGATCCGGCCGGAGTCCTGGGGCACTGGGACGAGGCCGGCGTAGGAGGCCAGCCGTCCCGAGCTGGCGAAGCCACCCAGCTCGGAGCCGACATCAGCGCCGATACTGCTGCTGACACCGCCGTTGGTGGCGGTGAGGAATTCCGCGCCCAGAATGGGGCCGAGTCCGGGCAGCGACTCGATGATCGCCGCGTCCGGGTGGGTGCGGAACACGGTGGTGATCAGCTTGTCGGTGTCTTTGATCTCCCGGTCGAGCTCCAACAGCCGCCGGGCCAGGCCGGCGACAAGGACCGCGGTCCGCGTCTCGCTGGGCAGGGTCACGGTCTGGGCGTGGGCTGCGGCGACCGCGGTGGCCGCCATCGTGGGGATGCCTGGTGCCCATGCCCGGTGGGCGTGCAGATACTCGATCACTCCGGCTGTGTCCGCGTCTCGGAGCGCCTGCGGTGTCTGGAACCCGGTGACCAGCACCAGAGCGCTGCGGGTGGAGTAGTCGAAGGCCGCCTCGAGACCGGGAAAGATCGACCCGAGCAGGTCACGCAGCCGGTTGACCCCGCGTACCCAGTCAGCCATCAGGTCCTCGCGGTGGGCCACGAGCCGACGCAGCTCAGCAGTGGTCTCGTCAGTGGCGGTAACCACGGTGAGGTCGGCGCCGGACATGCGGGCGGTGTCGGCGATGACCTTTGCGTCGCGGGCGTCGGTCTTGGCCTCCCCACGGAACACGCCGCTCATCCGGTTGACGACCCGCCCGGGAACGTAGACCACCCGCTGGTCGGCTGCGGTGAGGACGACCTGCAACAGCGCGGCATAGCTGTTGGTCAGATCGATCGCCCACCGCACGTCCTCGGCCGCGGCGGACGCCCGATCGAGCAGAGCTTCGATCGCGGCCTGGTCGTTGCCGACCTTGCGGGAGAACACAACCTTGCCCTCGGCATCGACAGCGCAGGCGTGGTGGGTCCTTTTCCCGACGTCGATCCCGATCCAGACCACTGCTCGTCGCGCCACGAACAAACTCCTGTTGTTGCAGTTCACGCCCGTGGACAACCCGCCATCAGGTCCCTAATCAGCGACGGTTCGCATCAGATCCGAATCAGTGGCCAGGCCTGTCCAGAACGACGGGGCGGCCATTCCTTCCGAGCCACCGAAGCGGCAACAGCTCATCAGCCACACCCCGTCGTCCCGGGCATCCGGGGCATCAACCCCGAACACCTGCGACCTTAGAGGTCGTTTCAGAACGACTTGTCGAGTTTCCATTGACCCCTCGACGACAGATCAAACGGCAGGTCAGATAGCCGCTTGTCGTCTACAACAGACACGTCGACCTCGTTCTGAAATGACCTCTTAGGGAGCAGACCATGACGGGGATCAGCAGGCGACGCGCCCTCGGCGCGGGTGTCGCGGGGATGGCGGGACTGGCCGCCGCGGGCGGGACCGCCGGGGCGGGCGCTCCGACCCCGCCGCGGACCGGGCAGCCCGGTCACCTGTTCCATCTCGCGGCGAGCGACCCGAACACGTTCGACGGCGGATGGCTGCGCGGGGCGAACGAGCAGAACTTCCCGGTGCTCGCCGGCCGGCAGGGCTCGGTCTACCTGGCCCACCTCGACCCCGGCGGGATCCGCGAGCCGCACTGGCACCCGACCGCGTGGGAGCTGAACTACGTCGTCTCCGGCACCGCACGCTGGACGATCCTCGGCACCCACCCCGACGGCGGTTACCACAACGACGTCTTCACCGCGCAGCGCGGCGACCTGGTGTTCGCGCCGACGGGCCTGTTCCACTACTTCGAGAACCCGTCGACGACCGAGGCGCTCGACGTGCTCATCGTGTTCAACACCTCGACCGCCGAGCCGGACGACGACATCGGCATCGTCGGCAGCCTCAACGCGATCCCGCGCGACGTGCTGGCCGCGTCGTTCGGGGTGCCCGAGTCCGCGTTCGCGCAGGTGCCCCGGCGGATCGCGCCGGTGGTGATCACCCGCCGTCGCTGAGCACCCGGCCGGCTCAGAGGTCGGCGAGCGCGGACAGCGGGGCCTCGACGGCGTCGGCGACGAACCGCAGGAACCCGCCCGCCGTGCCGCCGTCGCAGACGCGGTGGTCGAACACCAGCGAGAGCTGGGTGATCGACCGTGGGACGACCGTGCCGTCGACGACCCACGGCCGCGGGAGCACCCGCCCGACTCCCAGCATCGCGACCTCGGGGTGGTTGATGATCGCGGCGCTGCCGTCGACGCCGAGCACCCCGTAGTTGTTCAGGGTGAACGACCCGCGGGTCAGCTCGGCGGCGGTGACCGAGCCGTCCCGGGCCGCCGCGGTGAGCCGTCGGATCTCGGTGTCCAGGTCGCGCATCCCCCGGCGGTGGGCGTCGGCGACCGACGGGACGACCAGGCCCCGGTCGGTCTGCGCGGCGATCCCGAGGTGCACCCCGTCGAGATGCACGATCTCCCCGGCGGCGGTGTCGACCCGGGCGTTGAGCTCGGGGAACCGCGCGAGACCCGCGACGACGAACCGGGCCAGGATCGCGAGCAGCCCGACCGGGCGACCGTCGACGCCGGTGAGCTGCTGACGCAGGGCGAGCAGGTCGGTGGCGTCGACGTCGACCCAGGTCGTGGCCTCGGGGATCTCGGCGCGGCTGCGGGTCAGGGTCTCGGCGACGGCGCGCCGGACTCCGCGCAGCGGCACGACCGCGCGGACGGCGAGACCGGTGCGGGGGTCACGGTCCCGCGCGGGGCCGACCGGAACGGCGACCGACGCGGCAGCGGCCGGCCCCGCGGCGACCGACGCAGCAGCGGCCGGCGTCGCTGCGGCCGGCGTCGCTGCGGCCGGCGTCGCTGCGGCCGGCGTCGCTGCGGCCGGCGTCGCTGCGGCCGGCGTCGCTGCGGCCGGACCGGCCGGACCGGCCGGACCGGCCGCGGGCACGGTGGCCGGCGGGTCGGCGGCGGACGTCGTGGCGGGCGGTGCGGCGCCGGGGACGGCAGCGGATGCGGCAACGGGCGGTCCGCCCGCGGGGACGGCGGCGGGCGGTGCGGCCGCGGGGACGGCACCGGCCGGTGCGGCCGCCCCGGCGGCCGCGAGAGCCACGTCGCGGCGCAGCACCATCCCGCCGGGTCCGGTCCCCTCGACCGTGGCCAGGTCGATGCCGTGGTCGCGGGCCAGCCGGCGCACCACCGGGGACTGCACCGGCCGGCGCTCCCCCGACGCCCGGCCGGCGGCCGACGACGACGCGGCCGGGGCCGCCGGGGTCGCCGGGGTCGCCGGGGTCGTACTACCGGCGGGAGGTCCCGCGGGCCCCGGGGCGGTGGAGGGCGTGGCGGAGGTGCGCCGGGACGCCCGGCGACGCCGGCGGGACCCCTCGTGCCCGCCGGAGGTGCCGTACCCGATCAGGACGTTGCCCGACCCGGCCTGCTCCCCCTCGCCGGAGGGCCCGCTCACGGGCTCCTCGCCCTCGACCGACACCAGCGGCTCCCCGACCCGCAGCGTCTCGCCCTCCGCCCCGTGCCGGGTCAGCACCGTGCCCGCGTACGGCGAGGGCACCTCGACCACGGCCTTCGCCGTCTCCACCTCGGCCACCGGCTGGTCGACGCCGATGGTGTCGCCGTCGGACACGAGCCAGCGGACCAGCTCGGCCTCGGTCAGCCCCTCCCCCAGGTCGGGCAGGGTGAACACCTGCGCGCTCACGCCACGTCCTCCCAGCCGAGCGAGTCGACGGCGTCGAGCACCCGGTCCACCCCGGGCAGGTGGTGCTGCTCCAGCTTCGGCGGCGGGTAGGGCACGTCGAACCCGGTCACCCGGCGCACCGGTGCCTCGAGGTGGTGGAAGCACCGCTCGGAGACCCGGGCGGCGATCTCCGAGGCGACCGAGGCGAAGCCCGGGGCCTCGGCGCCGACGACCGCCCGCCCGGTCCGGCGCACCTGCGCGCAGACGGTCTCGTCGTCGAACGGGACGATCGACCGCAGGTCGACCACGCCCAGGTCGCGGCCCTCGCGGGCCGCCTCCTCGGCGGCCGCCAGCGCGACCGGCACGGTCGGGCCGTAGGCGAGGAGCGTGGCGTCGGCGCCGGGACGGCGGACCACGGCGCGACCGATCGGCGGTACCGGGACGGTCGTGTCCACCTCCTCCTTCGCGAAGTAGTGCTTCTTCGGCTCCAGGAAGACCACCGGGTCCGGGTACTCGATCGCCGCGCGCAGCAGGCTGTGGGCGTCGGCGTTGGTGGCCGGGGCGAGCACGGTCAGCCCGGCGGTGTGGGCGTAGTACTCCTCGGAGGAGTCGCAGTGGTGCTCGACGCCGCCGATCCCGCCGGCGTAGGGCACCCGGATCACCATCGGCAGCCGCATCCGTCCGGACGTGCGGTTGCCGAACTTCGCGACGTGGCTGGCGATCTGCTCGAAGGCCGGATAGGCGAACGCGTCGAACTGCATCTCGACGACGGGGCGCAGCCCGTTCATCGCCATCCCGACCGCCGTGCCGACGATGCCGGACTCGGCGAGCGGGGTGTCGAAGCACCGGTGCTCGCCGAACTCCGCGGCGAGCCCGTCGGTCACCCGGAAGACCCCGCCGAGCGGGCCGACGTCCTCCCCGAACACGACGACGGTCGGGTCGTCGGCCATCGCCCCGCGCAGCGCGGTGTTGATCGACTGCGCCATCGTGAGCTTCACGGGACCGGGATGCCCGGCGTCGGCGTTCACGGGGTGACCTCCAGCTCGGCACGCAGCTGGTCTCGCTGCTCGCGCAGCTGCGGGGTGGGGTGGGCGTAGACGTGCGCGAACAGCTCCTCGGGGTCCACCGGGGACTCGGCCGCGATGCCGGTGCGCAGCTCGGCGGCCATCCGCTCGGCGTCCTCGGCGAGGCCGCGCTCGGTGTCGTCGTCGAGCACGCCGTCGGCGCGCAGCCGGGCCCGCAGGCGGACCAGCGGGTCGCGCCCGGCCCAGGAGGCGACCTCGCTGTCGGCGCGGTAGCGGCCCGCGTCGTCGGCGTTGGTGTGGGCGTCCATCCGGTAGGTGTCGGCCTCGACCAGCGTCGGACCGCCACCCGCGCGGGCCCGGTCCACGGCCTCGTCGAGGACCGTGAGCAGGGCCGCGAGGTCGTTCCCGTCGACGCACACCCCGGGCATGCCGTAGCCGACGGCCTTGTCCGCGAGGCGGGCCGCGGCGCTCTGCCGGTGCAGCGGCACCGAGATCGCGTACTTGTTGTTCTGCACGAGGAACACCACCGGGGCCCGGAACACCGCGGCGAAGTTGAGCGCCTCGTGGAAGTCGCCCTCGCTGGTCGCGCCGTCCCCGCAGAGTGCGAGGACGGCGTCGGGCTCACCGCGCAGCCGCGCGGCGTGCGCGACGCCGACGGCGTGCAGCAGCTGCGTGGCGAGCGGGGTCGCCTGCGGGGCGACGCGGTGGGCGGCGACGTCGTAGCCGCAGTGCCGGTCACCGCGCAGCATCGTGAGGACCTCGACCGGGTCGACACCGCGGGCGACGATCGCGGCGGTGTCGCGGTAGGTCGGGAAGAGCCAGTCCCCCTCGGCGAGCACCATCGCCGCGGCCACCTGGCAGGCCTCCTGGCCCCGCGAGGACGGGTACACCGCGAGGCGCCCCTGCCGCACCAGGGCGCCGGCCTGTTCGTTGAGCCGCCGGGCCCGCACCAGACCGCGGTACCCCGCGAGCAGCCGGTCGGGCGGCGGGAGCTGCGCTGCGGGCACCGTGGTGCCGTCCGGCTCCAGCAGGCGGATGGTCTCGTGCCGGTCGTCCACGTCAGCTCCCCTCGATGCAGACACAGTGCATCGAGAATGGCGCAAGAGCCGTACGATCGGTCGTGCTCGCGATGATGACGAGACGATCGGCTCCCGGCACCGCACCGTCCGGGACGACTGGTCCGGGGCACCCGCGCCGGGCGGGGCCCGGCGAGACGAACGGAGGGCACCGGTGCTCGACGACATCGACCGGCGGATGGTCGCGGAGCTGCAGCGCGACGGACGGCTGACCGGGCGCGCGCTGGCCGAGCGCCTCACGATCTCGCGGGCGAACGCCTACGCCCGTCTCGCCCGGCTGGTCGACGACGGCGTGATCACCGGGTTCACCGCGGTGGTCGACCCGGACCGGCTGGGGCTGCACACCTCGGCGTACGTGACGCTGACGGTGCGCCAGAACAGCTGGCGCGAGCTGCGCGAGCAGCTGCGCGCGATCCCGGAGGTCCGGCACATGGCGCTGGTCGGCGGCGACTTCGACGTGCTGTTGCTGGTGCGCACCACCGGCAACGACGCACTGCGCGGTGTCGTCCTGGAGCGCCTGCAGGCGCTGCCCGCCGTGGTGTCGACGCGGACGATCCTGATCTTCGAGGACGAGTCGCGCTAGGGCGCGTCTCCTAACCCGGCTGGTCGGGCCTGCGCGATGATCAGTAGGTGTCGCGCCGTGCCGTCCTGACCGATGCCCAGTGGGACCGACTCGAGCCGTTACTGCCCTCGTCGGACGGGATGCCAGGGCGCCCGTTCGCCGATCACCGCAGAGTGATCGAGGGGATCATCTACCGGTTCCGCTGCGGGCTGGCCTGGCGTGATGTCCCGGTCGAGTTCGGGCCGTGGCAGACCCTATGGAAACGCCACCGCCGCTACTGCGGTGACGGCACCTGGGACCAGGTTCTCGCAGCTCTGCTCGCCGATGCCGACTCCGCCGGTCTCGTGGACTGGGCCGTGTCGGTCGACTCGACGATCATCCGCGCTCACCAACACGCCGCGACCCTGCAGCGAGACACAGGGGGCCGGATCGAACTACAAGAATCTGCTGATCGAGCCACCCGATCACGCCTTGGGCCGCTCCCGCGGAGGGCTCGGCACGAAGATCCACCAGCTCGTTGACGGACACGGCCGCCCGCTGGTCGTACTCGTCGGCCCCGGACAGGCCGGTGACGCCCCGATGTTCGCGCACCTGATGTCACATCTGAGCGTCGGACGGGTCGGTCCGGGCCGACCGCGGACCCGACCCGAGCGGGTCCGCGCAGATAAGGCCTACTCCTCACGCGCCATCCGCGCCCACCTGCGCAGACGACGGATCGTCGCGGTCATCCCGGAGCCGGCTGACCAGCAGGGACACCGGAAACGACGCGGCACACGCGGCGGCCGACCACCAGCGTTCGACCGGGTCGACTACCGCGGCCGCAACGTCGTCGAACGCGGGTTCTGCGAGGTCAAGCAGTGGCGCGGCCTCGCGACCCGCTACGACAAACTCGCCCTGACCTACCGCGGCGGAGTTGCACTGAAGGCCATCGTCACCTGGTTGCGCACTTTAGAGGTCGTTTCAGAAGTCGGCGTGTCGGTCCTGTGTGGATCGGCGCTGGTAGCTGATCATGTCCGGTCGTGGCGCGGCGATCTTGTGTCGAGCGATTGGTGAGCGACGAGCTGTGGGCGCTGGTGGAGCCGCTGCTGCCCAAGCCGCGCAAGCACAAGCGGGGACGGACAGGCCGTCCGCGGGTGCCGGATCGGGCCGCTCTGGCCGGGATCGTGTTCGTGCTCAAGACCGGGATCAGCTGGAACGCGCTGCCCGCCGAGCTCGGCTGTGGGTCCGGAGTGACCTGCTGGCGGCGGCTACGGCAGTGGCAGCAGGCCGGGGTCTGGGCCCAGCTGCACCGGGTGATGCTCGACCGCCTCGCCCAGCAGGGCCTGCTGGACTGGTCGCGGGCGGCGGTGGACAGCGTGAGCGTGCGGGCCAAGCGCCGCGGCGAGGCCACCGGGCCCTCGCCGACCGATCGCGGGAAGGCGGGCAGCAAGTACCACGTGCTCTGCGACCGAGGCGGGCTCCCGCTGCATGCGCTGGTCACCGGGGCGAACACCCACGACAGTCGGATGCTCGCCCCGCTGCTGGACACCAACCCCGGCGTCCGCGAACGGGCGGGACAGCCGGGGCGTCCGCGACGTCGGCCGGACAAGGTGCACGCCGACAAGGGCTACGACTATCCCCGCTGCCGCCGCTACCTGAGTGGGCGTGGGATCGGGGTGCGGATCGCCCGGCGCGGGATCGAGGACTCCACCCGGCTCGGGCGGGTCCGCTGGGTCGTCGAGCGCACCATGTCCTGGCTGCTGGACTTCCGCCGCCTCGCGCTGCGCTACGACCGCGCCGAATCCACGATCACCGCGCTGTTATCGCTGGCCTGCGCCCTGATCTGCCACCGCCGCCTCACCAAGCCGAAGCCGAAGTGATGGTCGACCCAGCCCTCGCTGAGGCACTCGCCTACGAGGTCGGGGCCAGCGGCCGCCAGGCCAGCCACTCCAAGGCCCGGTCGGCCTCGTCAGGGTCGAAGCGGTGCGGGTCGAACGGCCCGCCCGCCCACTCCAGGCGCTCGGCGCGGTCGGGATGGTCAGGGTCGGCGAGCACGGCCTGGAAGTCCTCATACCCCCGATCCCGCCGACGTCCTCGGGCGGGCACGCCCCCTGCCCGGCGACGCATCGCGGATAGCACACTCCCGGCTCGACGGCCGCGACCGCCTCGACGGTGATCTCGTGGGCCCAGTTGTCACCGAAGTCGTAGACGTAACCGAACCGGTCACCAGCCTTGACCAGCCGAAACAGCTTCTCTTTCGTCTCGTCGGCGACATCCTGTCCGGGCCAGTCCGGGTCTGGGATCCCGTAGCGGCGCCCGACGATCTCGAACTCGTGCAGATGAGAGTTCGTCCAGCCCATCACTGACTGCACCACCTCGTGCAACACCGCCAAGTCGACCTCGCCCGGCACCTGCACCCGACGCCGGACCGCCGGCACCACCTCGGTCAGGACGATCTCCAACTCGAAAATCTTCGTCTTCTCAGACACACGAGGCGCGACCATCAGCCGATGCTGCCAGCCCCGCCGTCACCGGCAGAACCGGGCCCACCACTTCTGAAACGACGTCTTAGCTTGGTTTTTAACCTGTGTGTTGTCGTCGCGCGGTGATGGTGCGGTCGCGTTTGACCGTTTTCCCGACGTCGTGGCTGGTCGGGGTGTGCCGGTTGCGGGAGCCGGGTGGGCGGCCGGGACCGGGTCGGCTGGGTTTCGGTGCACTGGCCGGGAGGACGGTCCGCGCGCGGATGTTCCGAAAGGCGCGGCGAACCCGGGCCGGGGTGAGCCGGGTGGGGGCGGCGGGTCGTTCCCAGGGGCGGCGTAGGTCGGCGGCCAGTGGTCGGGCCAGGCGGAGTTGGGTGTGGGAGGCGATGATCAGCCAGGTCCAGCGGTCGGCGGCTTCGGGGGTGCGCAGCTTCGGGGTTGTCCAGCCGAGGGTCTGCTTGAGCAGGCGGAATGTGTGCTCGAGATCGAATCTGCGGAGGAACGCCTGCCACCAGCGGTCCACGTCGGCGGCGCTCGCGTCGGTGGCGGAGCTCCATAGCCACACGGGCTTCGGGTCGCGGTCGCCGGGTAGGTGGTCGACCTGCAGCCGGAGCAGGGTGCCCTCGATGATCGGCAGTTCGCCGGCGTGGTCGATCCAGCACGTGCGCCGGGTCAGCCGGGGGTGGACCCGGTCCCAGCTGGTCGCGACGGCAGTGCCGTAGCGGGTGGTCTTGGTCGTCGTGGTGTGCACCGGTTCGATCCAGGTGGCGGGCCGGTTCAAGGCGATCTCCGGGCCGTGCTTGGGTGGGCGCCCGGTCGTGCCGGGCAGCCGTGGCGGCTTGGGCAGGCGCAGGACCCGGTCCGAGCGCAGTCGTCCGACCAGCTCGACGGGCAGATCGGCCAGTACGTAGGCGAGGCGGGTGATGTCGTATCCGGTGTCGGTGACGATCACGATGTCCGGGTCCCCGGGGCGCCAGTGCCCGGCGCTGGTCAGTCGCTCGATGACCGCGCGTAGCTGGGTGGCGGTCACCGCGGTGGCGTCGTCGGCCGGGCCGAGTCGAACCGCGTCCAGGACCGCCGTCCACGACGTCCGGCCCGTCTCCAGGGCGGCGACGAACGAGTATGGCCAGCCCGGGATCAGCTGCGCGTTGCCCTTTCCGCGTCCGTAGACATGGCAGAACAGCCGCTGATCGCTGGTCGTAGCGTCCGGGCGCAGCCACGGGCTGACATCCACGGCGAGCACGATCCGACCGTCGACGGCACGGGGCAACGGGAGACCGGCCAGCACCCGGCGCAGCCTCCGGGCGGAGATCCTGCCACAGGCCAACGCGTCGTACATCGCGCCGTGCCCGCGACGGTGCTCAGCCACCAAGGTCAGCTCCGGTAGCGAGCGAACCGGGCCGTCCGCGCACAACACGGCGTCGGTGAGCTCGAACAGCGCATCCGCTCGCGCAGTCAACGACGCGTAGAACTCCTGCCGAAACCCGGCAAGATCACCCCGCCCGACCGGAGTGTCACCGAGCACCACTGGCCCGGCAGAAGCCACACTGACCACCACGGCCACCGCTTTCGTCTTCGATGTTCTGTGGAAGGAACCCGAAGATGATCAAGCGGTGGCCGTACCCATGTCCCGCCGACACGCCGCCCGAACTACATCAACCTCCCAGCAGCAGCTCCGGAAGGTTAAAGATCAAGCTTAGAGGTCATTTCAGAACGAGGTCGACGTGTCTGTTGTAGACGACAAGCGGCTATCTGACCTGCCGTTTGATCTGTCGTCGAGGGGTCAATGGAAACTCGACAAGTCGTTCTGAAACGACCTCTTAGGAGACACGCCCTAGCTCCGGGCGGGTGTCCCCCGCTCCGCCCACGCGGTGTCGAGGAGCTGCCGCAGCGCGTCCACGGGCTGGGCGCCGGCGACGCCGTAGCGGTCGTCGACGACGAGGAACGGTACCGAGGTGATGCCGAGTCGCCGGGCCAGGTCCTCGTCGGCGCGGACGTCGTCGAGGTACCGGTCGGAGCCGAGCACGTCGCGGACCGCGCCGTCGTCGAGACCGGCGTCCACCGCGATCCGGGCCAGCGCCCCGGGGTCGCCGATCGGCTCACCGTCGGTGAACGAGGCCTGCAGCAGCCGCCCCTTCAGGGTGTCCTGCAGTGCAGGACCGCCGGTCTCCCAGGCGTGGTGGAGCAGCCGGTGGGCGTCGGCGGTGTTGCCGTGGCGGGCCCGGTCGACGTGGAACTCCAGCCCGTCCTGCGCCGCGGTGGCGGCGACGCGGTCCTGCATCCGCCGGGCCGCCTCGACGCTCACACCGAACGTCGAGGCGAGGTGCTCGGCACCGTCGCCGCGCTCGCGGGGCGCATCCGGTTCCAGCTCGAAGCTGCGCCACCGCACCGTCACCTCGTCGCGGTGGGCGTGACCGGCCAGCGCGGTCCGCAGCCGGGCCCGCCCGATCGCGCACCACGGACAGACGACGTCGGACCAGATCTCCAGCTTCACACCCGGCCGCAACCGGCCGGGGTGCCGCGGCATTCCCTCAGCGCCGGTCCTTGAGCCGCTGCAGCTTCCCGACCGAGCGTTCCAGGGTGTCGGGATCGACCACGTCGCAGGTCACGGAGATCCCGACGGTCTCCTTCACCGCGCGGACGAGCTCGGCGGCGGCCGGGTCACGACGCTCGGCGGGGGTGTCGCCGCGGGCCTCGACGCGCACGGTCATCGCGTCGAGCCTGCCCTGGGTCGTCAGCTCCAGCTGGAAGTGCGGGGCGAGACCGGGCGTGCGGAGCACGATCTCCTCGATCTGGGTCGGGAACACGTTCACCCCGCGCAGGATGATCATGTCGTCGGACCGGCCGGTGATCTTGGCCATCCGCCGCATCTGCGGCCGCGCGGTGCCCGGGAGCAGCGTCGTGAGGTCGCGGGTGCGGTACCGGACGATCGGCAGCCCCTCCTTGGTGAGGCTGGTGAACAGCAGCTCGCCCTCGGTGCCGTCGGGCAGCGGGGTGCCGTCGAGCGGGTCGACGACCTCGGGCAGGAAGTGGTCCTCCCAGATGTGCAGGCCGTCCTTGGTCTCCACGCACTCCTGCGACACCCCGGGCCCCATGACCTCGGACAGCCCGTAGATGTCCACGGCGTGGATGCCGGCCCGCTGCTCGATCTCGGCGCGCATCTGCTCGGTCCACGGCTCGGCGCCGAAGATCCCGACCTGCAGGCTCGTCGACCGGGGGTCGACACCCCGGCGCTCGAACTCGTCGAGCAGGGTGAGCATGTAGCTCGGGGTCAGCATGATGACCTCGGGCTCGAAGTCGCCGATCAGCTGCACCTGGCGCGGGGTCATCCCGCCGGAGACCGGGATGACGGTCGCGCCCAGCTTCTCCGCGCCGTAGTGCGCGCCGAGCCCGCCGGTGAACAGGCCGTACCCGTAGGCGACGTGCACGCGGTGCCCGGGGCGCCCACCCGCGGCCCGGATCGACCGGGCGACGAGCCCGGCCCACCGGTCGAGGTCGCCCGCGGTGTAGCCGACGACGGTCGGTCGGCCCGTGGTGCCCGACGACGCGTGGATCCGCGCGATCCGCTCCCGCGGCACCGCGAACATGCCGAACGGGTAGGTCTCCCGCAGGTCGGCCTTGGTCGTCGTCGGGAACCTGGCGATGTCGGCGAGCTCGCGGCAGTCGTCGGGGTGCACGCCGTGTTCGTCGAACTTCGCGCGGTAGTGCGGCACGTTGTCGTAGGCGTGCCGCAGCGTCCACTGCAGACGCTCCAGCTGCAGTGCGCGCAGCTCGTCGACCGACATCCGCTCGGCCGGGTCCAGCAGCTCAGGCGGGGGCGCGTCGCCCAGGCGCTTCGTGGCGGTCGTCATCACGCGTCCTTCTTCGCGACGAGGGTGAGCACGTCGTAGCGGGCGACGGACTCGCCGTCCTGGCGCGTGACGTCGGCGTCCCAGCGGACCTCGCCGTAGGCCGCGGACTCGCGCGGGGTGAGCTGCTTGCAGGTCAGGGTCACGGTGAGCTCGTCGTCGAAGCGGACCGGGGTGAGGAACCGCAGCCCGTCGACACCGAAGTTCGCGAGCACCGGGCCCGGGTCCGGATCCACGAACAGCCCCGCGGCCAGCGAGACCACCAGGTAGCCGTGCGCGACGCGCTGGCCGAACAGCGGGTTCGCCGCGGCGGCGGTCTCGTCCATGTGCGCGTAGAACGTGTCGCCGGTGAACTCGGCGAAGTGCTCCACGTCCTCCCGGGTCACCCGGCGCGGGCCGGCGACCAGGCAGTCGCCGGGGCGCAGCTCCTCGAGGTGCCTGCGGAACGGGTGCACGTCGGAGGTGTGGCGCCGCGCGCCGGTGACCCAGCGGCCGGTGATCGCGGCGAGCGAGTCGGGATCGGCCTGGACCGCGGTGCGCTGCATGTGGTGGAACACCCCGCGCACGCCGCCCATCTCCTCGCCGCCGCCGGCCCGGCCGGGGCCGCCGTGGACCAGCTGGGGCAGCGGGGACCCGTGTCCTGTCGACTCCCCGGCGTCGCGGGCGTTGAGCACGTGGACGCGGCCGTGGAACGGCGCGAGGCCCAGGACGACCTCGCGGACGAACCCGGGGTCGGCGGAGACGACCGAGCCGGCGAGCGAGCCCTGGCCGCGGGCGGCGTGGTCGATCAGCTGCTCGGTGGAGTCGTAGGGCAGCACCGTCGCCACCGGGCCGAACGCCTCGACCTCGTGCGGCTCGGCGCGGTCCGGGTCGCCGACCAGCAGCAACGGCGAGACGAACGCGCCCCGGTCCGCGTCGGCGCCGGTCACCTCGACGTGGTCCGGGTCGCCGAACACGATCCGCCCGGCGTCGCGCAGCGCCTTCACGCTGCGGCGGACCTCCTCGCGCTGGTCCAGGCTCGCGAGCGCACCCATCCGCACCCCGGCCGCGTCCGGGGCCCCGACGACGACCGTCGCCAGCTGCGCGGTGACCGCCTCGACGACGGCGTCGACGTGCGCGCGCGGCACGAGGGCCCGGCGGATCGCGGTGCACTTCTGCCCCGCCTTGACCGTCATCTCCGTGGTCAGCGCGGTCACGAAGAGGTCGAACTCCTCGGTCCCGGGCGCGGCGTCCGGCCCGAGTGCGGCGAGGTTGAGCGAGTCGGCCTCGGCGGAGAACCGCACCGAGTTCCGGACGATGCCCGGGTGGCTGCGCAGGGTGTGTGCGGTCGAGGCCGACCCGGTGAAGCTCACCAGGTCCTGCCCGGTGAGATGGTCGAAACAGTCGCCCAGCGACCCGGCGACGAACTGGACCGCGCCATCGGGCAGCAGACCCGAGTCGACGATCAGCTCGACCAGCTTCGCGGTCAGGAACGCGGTCGGCGACGCCGGCTTGATCAGCGTGGGGACGCCCGCGAGGAACGCGGGGGCGAGCTTCTCCAGCGGCCCCCAGACCGGGAAGTTGAACGCGTTGACCTGCACCGCGACCCCGTGGCGCGGGGTCAGCACGTGCTGGCCGAGGAACGTCCCGCCCCGGCCGAGCGGCTCGACCTCGCCCTCGACGTGGATCGTGTCGTTGGGCAGCTCGCGCTTGGCCTTGGAGGCGTAGGCGAGCAGGACCCCGATGCCGCCGTCGACGTCGAACCTCGAGTCGGCGAGGGTCGCTCCGGTACGGACGGAGACGGCGTAGAGCTCCTCGCGGTGCTCGCGCAGGTGCCCGCCGAGCGCCTTCAGCAGCGCGGCGCGCTGGTGGAAGGTCAGCTCGCGCAGGGCCGGGCCACCGGTGCGGCGACCGTGGGCCAGGGCCGCACCGAGGTCCAGGCCGTCGGAGGAGATGCGGGCGACCTCGTCGCCGGTCACCGCGTCGTACAGCGGGCGACCGTCCCCGGATCCGGTCTGCCAGGTACCGGAGAGGTGACTGCGGAGCAGGGTCATCGGCGAGCCTCCGTCGCGCTTCGTCCTCGAAGTCAGCATTGAACCGACCGTTCGTTCGGGAGAACGTAGCACCGGTCCTCGCCGGCGCACCAGACTCGTGTCGCACCGGAGACCGATCGTTCGGTCGGCCGCTACGCTCACCGGATGACCTCCCCCGCCACCGGCACCGATCCCGCCGTCCTCGTGACCCGCGACGAGACCGACCCGTCGGTCGCGGTGGTCACGCTGAACCGCCCCGCGAAGTACAACGCGCTCACCGTCGAGCTCAAGGGAGCGCTGCTCGCCGCGACCGTCGAGGTCGCCGCGGACCGGTCGCTGCGCGCGGTCGTCCTGACCGGCGCGGGGAAGGCGTTCTGCGTCGGCCAGGACCTGGGCGAGCACGCCGCGGCGCTCGAGGCCGACCCGGTCGACGCCCTGGGTACCGTCCGCCGGCACTACAACCCGCTGATCCGTGCGCTCAACGAGGCGCCCAAGCCGGTGGTCGCCGCGATCAACGGACCGTGCGCGGGCGCCGGGCTCGGCATCGCGCTGGCCGCCGACCTGCGGGTCGCGGCGGAGGGCCTGAAGTTCTCCGCAGCGTTCACCGGCATCGGGCTGTCCACCGACAGCGGCCTCGCGGCCTCGCTCGCGCACGCCGTCGGCGTCTCCCGGGCGACGGAGCTGCTGCTGCTGAACGAGCCGTTCAGCGCCTCCGACGCCCGCAACTGGGGCCTGGTGCGCGACGTCGTCCCCGCCGAGCAGGTGCTCGACAGCGCACTGGAGCTGGCCCGGCGGCTGGCCGCGGGCCCCACCCGCGCCTACGCCGAGGTCAAGGGTGCGCTGCGCTTCGGCGCGGTCAACGAGCTCCCCGCCGTCCTGGAGTACGAGGCCGACGCCCAGGTGCGGCTGTCGACCACGCGCGACCACCAGCAGGCCGTGAGCGACTTCCTGGCCAAGAAGAAGCCCACCTTCGAGGGCCGATGAACTCCCCCGTCAAGCGCGCCCGGCGCCCGAGCGGGGGCCGCGACGCACTGCTCGAGACCGCGGTGGGCGAGTTCATCGACCGCGGCTACGACGCGACGTCGATGGAGGACCTCTCGCGTGCCGCCGGGATCACGAAGTCGTCGTTCTACCACCACTTCGCGGGCAAGGAGGCGCTGCTGCGCGCCGCACTGGAACGCGCGGTGGACGGACTGTTCGGCGTGCTCGAGCTGCCGGAGGCCCGCACCGGCTCCCCCGCGGCCCGGCTCCGGGTGATCGTCGCCGCGCAGGTCGGGGTGCTGATGGCCGAGCTGCCCTACGTGACCCTGCTGCTCCGGGTGCGGGGCAACACCGAGACCGAGCGCTGGGCGCTGGAACGCCGCCGCTCGTTCGACGCGGCCGTGCGCACCATGGTCAGCGAGGCCGTCGACGCCGGGGAGGTCCGCTCCGACGTCGACCCCGCGCTGGCCGCACGCCTGCTGTCCGGGGCGATCAACTCGATCGTCGAGTGGTACCGCCCCGGCCGGCCCGGGACCGCCACGCTGCCGCAGGACGTCGTCCGCGCCGCGTTCGTCGGCATCCTGCCGGCACCGTGACCGGCGTCCGGGTCCGCGTCCGGCCCGCGGTCGACGACGTCGCCCTCTCCGCGCTGCACGCCGCGGGGTTCGACGAGACCCCGCGGCTGCGCCGCTGGTCCGCCCAGCTCGCCGAGCACAGCCTGAGCTGGCTCGACGCCCGCGACGGCGACGCGCTCGTCGGGTTCGTCAACCTGGCCTGGGACGGCGACCGGCACGCCTTCCTGCTCGACCTCGTCGTCGCGGACGGGTACCGCCGCCGCGGGATCGGCCGGGCCCTGGTCGCCGGGGCCGTCGAGGAGGCCACCGCGGCGGGCTGCACCTGGCTGCACGCCGACTTCGCCCCCCACCTCACCCCCTTCCACCGTTCCTGCGGCCTCCCGCCCACCGACGCCGGTCTGCTCCGCCTGCACCGCTGAGCGGTCGGCCAGCACGTTCCCGCCCCCGGCGGGGCGGAGACGTGCTGCTCGACGCCCCGGCTCCGCGCCCGGGAGGCGAGGCGGTGCCGGATGTCGGCGGCCAGGAGGTCGGGGGCGGCCAGGACCGTGCGCGGGTCGGGGCGGACGATCTCCCAGCCCTGTGCGGTCAGGAACGCCTGCCTCCTCAGGTCGGTCCGGGCACGATCGCGGTCGGAGATGGTGTCCGCCGTCGTACTCCCTACCGAGCAGCACGTCGGGATGGGCGAGATCGAGCCGGTAGGGCCCGACCGGGTGCTGCAGGACCGGCGGGCGGACGCCGTGGTCGTGCAGGGCGAGGCGGATGCGGGTCTCCATCGGGGACTCGGCGAGCGGGTCCGCCAGGGCGACCGGGCCCGCGAGCCTGGGGCGGAAAGGTGCCGACGCCTCCGGGACACCGGGGTTGCGGGATCCCCCGCCCATCCGCCACACTCGTAGCCGAACGAACATTCGGTACGGAGGTGTCCAGTGACGAGTACCGCGCCATCGGAGTCGGACCTGCAGGAACGCTTCGATGCCACCATCGGGGCGGACCAGCGCATCGAGCCGCGGGACTGGATGCCCGATACCTACCGGAAGACGCTCATCCGCCAGATCGCCCAGCACGCGCATTCCGAGATCATCGGGATGCAGCCCGAGGGCAACTGGCTGCTGCGGGCACCGTCGCTGCGGCGCCGGGCCATCCTGCTGGCCAAGGTGCAGGACGAGGCCGGTCACGGCATGTACCTCTACGCGGCGGCCGAGACCCTCGGCGTCGACCGCGAGGAGCTCACCGAGAAGCTGATCGACTCCAAGCAGAAGTACAGCTCGATCTTCAACTACCCGACGCTGTCGTGGGCCGACATCGGGGTGATCGGCTGGCTGGTCGACGGCGCGGCGATCGCGAACCAGGTCCCGCTGTGCCGCTGCTCCTACGGGCCCTACGCCCGGGCGATGATCCGCATCTGCAAGGAGGAGTCGTTCCACCAGCGCCAGGGCTACGAGTCGCTGCTCGCGCTGACCGCGGGGACCGAGGCGCAGAAGCGGCTGGTGCAGGAGTCGGTGGACCGCTGGTGGTGGCCGTCGCTGATGATGTTCGGCCCGGCCGACGGCGACTCCCCCAACACCCACCGGTCGATGGCCTGGGGCATCAAGCGCCACACCAACGACGAGCTGCGCCAGCGCTTCGTCGACATGACCGTCCCGCAGGCGGCGGTGCTGGGCGTCACGTTGCCCGACCCGGACCTGCGCTGGAACGACGAGCGGCAGGCGCACGACTTCGGCGAGCCGGACTGGTCGGAGTTCACCGCCGTCGTCTCCGGGGCGGGGCCGGCGAACCGGCAGCGCCTGGACCACCGGCGACGCGCGCACGAGAACGGGGCGTGGGTCCGCGAGGCGGCGCAGGCCTACGCGGCGAAGCAGGGGGCACGGGCGTGAGCGAGCAGGACAGGAGCGCCGAGAGCAGCGCACGCGGAACGAGCATGAACACCGAGAACAGCGCACGCGGAACGAGCATGAGCGCCGAGGGCGGCCACGGCGCGGTCCCGACGACGGGTGTCGAGACCGGGCAGGGCGAGCGGCCGAGCCGTCGCGCCTGGCCGCTCTACGAGGTGTTCGTCCGCGGCAAGCGCGGGCTCAACCACGTCCACGTCGGATCGCTGCACGCCGCGGACGACGAGATGGCCCTGCACAACGCCCGCGACGTCTACACCCGCCGCAACGAGGGCGTGAGCATCTGGGTGGTGCGGGCCGAGGCGATCACCGCGTCCAGCCCCGACGAGAAGGACCCGTTCTTCGCCCCGAGCGGCGACAAGGTCTACCGCCACCCGACGTTCTACGCGATCCCGGAGGAGGTGCCGCACCTGTGAGCGGATCCGTCTACGACGGCCTCACCGAGGAGGGCGACGACCCCCGCTGGGCGTTCGGGTCCGGCTTCGAGGACTCCGAGGCCGACATCGTCGCGCCCGTCCCGGACGGCGTCGACCCGGCCGACCTGGCCGACTACTGCCTGATGCTCGGCGACGACGCGCTGGTCCTGTCCCACCGGCTCACCGAGTGGGTCTCGAACGCCCCGGAGCTGGAGGAGGAGGTCGCGCTGGCCAACACCGCGCTCGACCTGCTCGGCCAGGCCCGGGTGCTGCTCGCCCGCGCCGGGCACCTCACCGGCCGGGACGAGGACGCGCTCGCCTACTGGCGCGAGGTCGGCGAGTTCCGCTGCGTCGGGCTCGTCGAACCGTCCGACGACCTCGACTTCGCCCGGTGCATCGCCCGGCTGCTGGTGTTCTCCACCTGGCGCCTGGCGCTGCTGCACCGGCTGCAGGGCTCCGCGGACCCGGTGGTCGCCGCCGTCGCCGCGAAGGGGGTCAAGGAGGTCACCTACCACCGTGACCACGCCGCCCGGTGGACGCTGCGCCTCGGCGACGGCACCCGCGAGTCGCACGCCCGGATGCAGGACGCGCTGGAGTGGGTGTGGCCGCACCTGGAGGAGCTGTTCCGCACCACCGAGCAGGAACGACGCCTGGTCGCGGTTGGGGTCGCCGTCGATCCCGCCGACACCCGCGAGGAGGTCGGGGCGGTCCTCGCGCAGGTCCTGGAGCGGGCCACGCTGACCCACCCGGACGTACCGCCGACCGGCACCGTCGGCGGCCGCGGCGGCCGGCAGGGGCTGCACACGGAGAAGCTCGAGCACGCCCTCGTGGTGATGCAGAGCCTGGCGCGCAGGCACCCGGGGGCGACGTGGTGACCACGGCGGACCCCGGTACCCGCGATCCGGGCGGGCGCGCCCTCGGTGCCCGCGGCGTCGTCGCCCGGGTCGTCGACCCCGAGATGCCCATGCTGACCCTGGACGACCTCGGGGTGATCCGTTCGGTGTCCGACCGGGACGGTGGCGTGGTCGTGACGATCACGCCGACCTACTCCGGGTGTCCCGCCATCGAGGAGATGCGCGCCGACATCCGGTCCGCCCTCGCCGGTGCCGGGTACGCCGTCGCCGAGGTGCGGACCGTGTTCTCCCCCGCCTGGAGCACCGACTGGATCAGCGAGGCGGGTCGGCGCAAGCTCGCCGAGGCGGGCGTCGCCCCGCCCGGTCGCAGCGCCCCCACCACCGCCGGCCCGGTGCCGCTGACGCTCGACCCGCCGTCGTCGGTGGTGCGGTGCCCGCAGTGCGGATCGCCGGCGACCGAGGAGCTGTCGCGCTTCGGACCGACCGCGTGCACCGCGCTGCGCCGCTGCACGGCGTGCCGCGAGCCGTTCGAGCACATGAAGGAGCTGTGACGATGAGCGAGCGTCGCCGCGCGGCCGCCTGGCAGGCCCGCGCCAACCAGGCCACCGGGCGCACGATGCTGGCCCTCGACGACGAGATCGAGGCGCTGATGGCGGAGGGGACCGGGTTGCCGGCCGGCTTCCACCGGCTGGTCGTGGCCGAGGTCGACCGGCTCTGCGACGACGCCGTCGCCGTCACCTTCGACGTACCGGAGGACCTGCGCGGGCACTACGACTTCCGGCCGGGCCAGTACCTGACCCTGCGGAAGGTCACCGCCGACGGCGAGGAGCGCCGGTCGTACTCGATCTGTTCCGCCGCCGGGACCGCGCCGCGGGTGGGGGTGCGGCGGGTCGACGGCGGACTGTTCTCCGCGTGGCTGGTCGACGAGGTGACCCCGGGCGACGTCGTCGAGGTCGGTCCGCCCGCCGGCTCGTTCACCCCGGAGCTGGCCGCGGGCACGCACCACGGGCTGGTCGCCGCCGGGTCCGGGATCACCCCGGTGCTGTCGATCGCGGCGTCGCTGCTGGCCGCGCACGACGACACCCGGGTCACCCTCGTCTACGGGAACCGGCGGACCGACACGGTGATGTTCACCGAGGAGATCGCCGACCTGAAGAACCGCTACGGGCCGCGGCTGCACCTGATGCACGTGCTGTCCCGCGAGCCCACCGAGGCCGAGATCGTCAACGGCAGGCTCGACGCCGAGCGGCTGCGGCTGCTGTTCACCGCGCTGGTCGACACCGCCGACGTCGACGACTGGTGGCTCTGCGGCCCGCTCGGGATGACCGAGGCCGCGGTCGAGGTGCTCGGCGGGCTGGGTGTCGAGCGTCGCCGGATGCACCGCGAGCTGTTCTACGTCGACGAGCCGCCGCCCGAGGTCGACCGCCACGAGCCCGAACCGGACGGCGACGGTGCCCAGGTCACGGTCGTCCTGAACGGACGGTCGACGACGCTGGCCGTCCCGGCCGGGGAGTACGTCCTCGACGCCGCGCAGAAGGTCCGTGGCGACCTCCCGTTCGCCTGCAAGGGCGGGGTGTGCGGGACGTGCCGGGCGAAGGTGACCGACGGCGAGGTGACGATGCGGCGCAACTACGCGCTGGAGGACGACGAGGTCGCGGCCGGCTTCGTGCTCACCTGCCAGTCCCGTCCGACGTCGGGGACCGCCACGGTCGACTACGACGCCTGATACTGGGGGCATGACCACGTCGCGTCGCGGCCACCCGGTGGGACCGACCGGGTCGGTCGTGGTGCGCGCACTCGGCCTGCTCGACGCGTTCGGCCCCGACCGGCCCGCGCTGACGCTGAGCGACCTCGCCCGGCACGCCGGCGTCCCGCTGTCGACCGCGCACCGGCTGGTCGCCGACCTGACGGCGTGGGGCGCGCTGGAGCGGGACGACGAGGGCCGGTACCGGATCGGGCTGCGTGTCTGGGAGCTCGGCGCGCTCGCCCCGCGCGGGCAGGCGCTGCGCGAGACGGCGCTGCCGTTCCTGGAGGACCTGTCCCGGGTCACCCGGGAGAACGTGCAGCTGGCGGTACGCGAGGGCGCCGAGGTGGTGTTCGTCGAGCGCCTCGCCGGGTCCGGCGCGGTCCCGGTCCAGACCCGGGTCGGGGGCCGTTTCGCGCTCACCGCGACCGGGGTCGGGCTGGTGCTGCTCGCGCACTCGCCGCCGGAGCTGCAGGACGAGGTGCTGGGCGCGCGCATCGAGCGCTACACCCCGTTCACCGTGACCGACCCGCAGCGGATGCGCCGCATGCTCGCCGACGTCCGCCGCGACGGCCACTCCGTCAGCGACCGGCAGGTCACCGACGACGCGCTGTCGGTCGGGGCGCCCGTCTCCGACGCCCGCGGTCAGGTCGTCGCCGCCGTGTCGCTCGTCGTGCGGCACGGCAGCGTGTCGGCCAGGGCGCTGGCCCCGCTGGTGCGCACGACCGCGGCCGGGATCAGCCGCGCACTCAGCTCCACCGCGCACTGAAATCCTTCCATTTCCCGGAAGCATCGTACGAGCCGGCGTCCGTCGCCCCGCATCCTCGCTGCACACCACCACCGCGCGGCGACGACGGAGTCCCACCATGCGCCCACCTCCCACGGCGGACACCGTCCGCCGCCTGCTCGACGACACACCGATGTCCCGGTACCAGTGGGGCGCGGTCGCGGCGTGCGTCCTGCTGAACGTCCTCGACGGCTTCGACGTGCTGGTCATGGCCTTCACCGGCCGCTCGGTCGCCACCGAGTGGGGCCTGTCCGGCAGCCAGCTCGGGCTGCTCCTGTCCGCCGGCCTGGTCGGGATGGCGGCCGGTTCGGTCCTCATCGGACCGTGGGCCGACCGCGTCGGGCGGCGGCCGGTCGTGCTCGGCTGCCTGGTCGTGGCCGGCCTCGCCATGCTGGGCTCGGCCGCGGCGCAGTCCCCCGGCCAGCTCGGCGCCCTGCGGCTGCTCACCGGGCTCGGCGTCGGCGGCATCCTCGCCACCAGCAACGTCGTCGCCGCCGAGTACGCCTCGGCGCGCTGGCGCGGGCTGGCGGTGAGCCTGAACTCCACCGGCTACGCCCTGGGCGCCGTGTTCGGCGGACTGCTGGCCGCGACGCTGATCGGTCAGTTCGGCTGGCGCGCGGTGTTCCTGGCCGGTGGCGTCGCCACGCTCGCCGCGGTCCCACTGGTCTGGTGGCGGCTGCCGGAGTCCCTGGACTTCCTGCTCGTGCGCCGCCCGCCCGGAGCGTTGGAGCGGGTCAACGCGCTGCTCACCCGGATGGGGCACGCGCCTCTGCCGGCCCTCCCCGACGACCCCCCGGTCCGCACGGGCGTGGCCGCGGGCTACGGAGCGCTGCTGCGGCCGGCGCTGCGCCGCACCACGCTGCTGCTCTGGGCAGGGTTCTTCTGCGTGATGGCCGGGTTCCACTTCGTCACCAGCTGGACGCCGATCCTGCTCGTCGAGGCCGGCCTGTCCCCCGACGCGGGCATCGCCGGCGGCACCCTGCTCAACGTCGGTGGCATCTTCGGCGCCGCCGCGCTCGGCCTGCTCGCCGCCCGGTTCGCGCTGCGGCACGTGCTCGCCGGGTACCTGCTGGCCGCCGCGGTCCTGCTCGCCGTGTTCATCGCCAGCACCTCCTCGCTCGCGGTGGCGTTCGTCGTCGCCGCGCTGGTCGGGCTGTTCGTCAACGGCTGCGTCGCCGGGCTCTACGCGATGGCACCGACCTCCTACGGCGCCGACGTGCGCACCACGGGCGTCGGCACCGCGCTCGCGGTCGGCCGGTCCGGGGCGATCCTCGCGCCGACCCTGGCCGGGGCGCTGCTCGACGGTGGCGCCACCCCGCAGTCGCTCTACCTGCTCTTCGCGGCCGTGTTCGTCGGCGCGGCCGCCCTCGTCCTGCTGCTCCGCCGATCCGGCACCCCCACCACCCAGGGAGTCCCCGCATGAGCTCGATCCCCCGCGACCAGTGGTACGTCGCCGCCTACTCCGCCGAGATCGGCCGCGAGCTGTTCGGGCGCACCATCTGCGAGGAACCGATCCTGTTCTGGCGCACCGAGGCCGGCCGGGTCACCGCGCACGCCGACCGCTGCGTGCACCGCCGGTTCCCGCTGTCGCAGGCCCCGAGCCGGCTCGTCGGCGACACCGTCGTCTGCGGCTACCACGGCTTCACCTACGGTGCCGACGGGAAGTGCGTCGCCGTGCCGGGGCAGAACCGGGTGCCGCGCACGGCCCGGCTGGCGGCCTACCCCGTCGTCGAGCAGGACTCGCTGATCTGGGTCTGGATCGGCGACCCGGAGCTCGCCGACCCGCTGCGCATCCCCCGCGCCACCTACCTCGACGACGCCGGGTGGACCACGGTCCGCGGGATGGAGCCGCTGGCCGCCCGGTTCTCGCTGCTGGTGGACAACCTGCTCGACCTGTCGCACGAGACCTACCTGCACGGGGGTTACATCGGCACCCCCGAGGTCGCGGCCACCCCGATCTCCACCGAGGTCGACGAGGACGCCGGCGTCGTCTACGTCTCCCGGCACATGGCCGACGCGCAGTGCCCGCCGTTCTACGAGCGTTCCACCGGCCTGTCCGGGCGGATCTCGCGCTGGCAGGACATCGAGTACACCCCACCGTGCCTGTACAAGCTGCACTCCCGGATCGCACCGGTCGGCTCGGTCCCGCACGCCGACGGCTCCGACCCGGACGCCTTCCACGTCGAGGTGGTCTACGCGATCACCCCGGAGACCGAGCACTCCACACACGACTTCTGGATGGTCGCGCGCGACTTCGCCCTGGCCGACGTCGAGGTCTCGGCGTTCCTCGCCGAGCAGAACCGGACCGTGGTGCTGCAGGACGTGGAGGCGCTCGACGTCCTGGAGAAGGTGGTCGCGAACGAGCCGGCGGGCTACCAGGAGCTGTCGGTCAACATCGACACCGGCGGGCTGGCCGCGCGCCGGATGCTCGCCCGCATGGCCGGCGCGGCACCGGCCGTCCCCTCCCCGGCCCCCGCCACGTGAGCGCGATCCCCGAGGCGCCACCGGTCCTGCACGGTCACCGCGTGCAGCGCATCCACTGGGTGCTGGGCACCGACCTGCTGCGCGCGGTGTGCCACTGCGGTGCGGAGCGCGTGTTCGACGACCCGGTGCCGCTGTGGGACTGGCTGCTGGGCTGCCCCGTGGACCACGAGAGCTGGAGCACGTCGTGACCGAACCCGAGCTGCACCTGGTGGTGGAGAAGAAGGAGCTCCTCGCCGAGGACGTCGTGCTGCTGACCCTGCGCGACCCGTCCGGGGCCGAGCTGCCGGAGTGGACGCCCGGCGCCCACCTCGACCTCGTCCTGAGCGCGGACCTCGTCCGGCAGTACTCGCTGTGCGGGGACCCGGGCGAGCGCTCGGTCTACCGGGTCGCGGTGCTGCGCGAGCCCGCCGGGCGGGGCGGCTCGGCACACGTGCACGACGTCGTCGCCGAGGGCGACACGGTGCTCGTCCGCGGGCCGCGCAACCGGTTCGCGCTCGTCGACGCCCCGGGCTACGTGTTCGTCGCCGGCGGGATCGGTATCACCCCGCTGGTCCCGATGATCGCGGCGGCGCACGCCGCGGGCGCGGACTGGCGGCTGGTCCACGGCGGACGCAGCCGGGCGTCGATGGCGTTCACCGAGCTCGCCGGGCGGCACCCGGACCGCGTGGCCCTGGTGCCGCAGGACGAGGCGGGACTGCTCGACGTCGGCGGGATCCTGTCCGCGGCCGCCGGACGGCCCGTGTACTGCTGCGGGCCCGAGGGGCTGCTCGCCGCCGTCGAGGCCGAGGGGGAGCGGCTCGGCGTGCCGGTGCACGTCGAGCGGTTCTCCGCCCGCCCCGGCGCCCTCGACGGGCCGGACGAGGCGTTCGAGGTGGAGCTGTCCGGGTCCGGGACGGTCGTCGCCGTCCCGGCCGGGTGCTCGATCCTCGACGCGCTGGAGGGCGCCGGGATCACGACGCTGTCGTCGTGCCGGGAGGGGACCTGCGGCACCTGCGAGACCGGGGTGCTGGCCGGCGAGCCGGACCACCGGGACTCGCTGCTCACCGAGGAGGAGCGGGCCTCGGGCGAGGTGATGATGCTCTGCGTGTCCCGGGCGCGGTCGCCGCGGCTGGTGCTCGAGCTCTGACGACGCCGCGCCCGGTGGGCGACACTGGGCGCATGGGATTCCTCGACGGTGTCATGGGCAACGCCTCCCGCATCGACCCCGCGGCGGCGGCCCAGGAGTTCGGCAGGCTGCTGGCGCCCGGTGAGCAGGTCCAGGCGGCCTACCAGCTGATCAGGGACTCGTTCCTGTTCACCGACCGCAGGCTGATCCTCGTCGACAAGCAGGGGGTGACCGGGCGCAAGGTCGAGTACCACTCGGTGCCCTACCGCGCGATCACCCACTTCTCGGTGGAGACCGCGGGCACCTTCGACCTCGACGCGGAGCTGAAGATCTGGCTGTCCGGATCGTCGGTGCCCCTGCAGAAGCAGTTCGGCAAGGGCGTCGACGTCTACGAGGTGCAGGCGCTGCTGAGCACCTACGTCATGCGCTGACCCCGGCCCGTAGGGTCGGGGTGTGTTCGTCAAGGTGTGCGGGCTGCGGACCCCCGGCGACGTCGACGCGGCCGTGGCCGCCGGCGCCGACGCGGTCGGGTTCGTCGTGTACCCGCCGAGTCCCCGCCACATCGACCCGGCCGACCTGGGCGCGCTCGTCGCCCGGGTGCCGGACGGCGTGCGGTCGGTGGTCGTGGTCGCCGACCTGCCCGCCGACCGGGCCGCGGCGGTGACCGCCGACGCCGGCGCCGACGCGCTGCAGCTGCACGGCCGCTACACCCGCGACGACTTCACCGTGGCCGCCCGCGCGCCGATCACCCTCTGGCGGGCGACCTCGCTGGCCCACGACCCGGACCTCACCGTGGGCCTCTACGGCGAGGACGTGCTGCTGCTCGACTCCCCCGTCGCCGGGTCCGGCGAGCGCTGGGACGCCGAGGCGCTCGACCCGAGGCCGGACGGGAGATGGCTGCTCGCCGGCGGGCTGGACCCCGGCACCGTCGGCGAGGCCGTGCGCCGGGTCCGCCCCTGGGGTGTCGACGTCTCCAGCGGCGTCGAGTCGTCCCGCGGCGTCAAGGACCACGCCCGCATCCGCGACTTCGTCGCCGCCGCCCGCGCCGTGGGCTGAGGACCGCGCGGCCGATCCGATCAGCACGTCTCCGCCCCGCCGGGGGCCGGAACGTGCTGATCGACGTGACGTGACGGCGTGGCCGGGTGGGGATCCTGCGGCGGTGGCACCCGAGGGATGCATGATCTCGCCGGATCATGCATTATTTCCGCGATCAGGCATCGTCTCGACGTCGAGGAGCCGTCATGGCCACGGGCGCACTGCAGGGCAGGGTCGCGATCGTCACCGGGGGCGCGTCCGGCATCGGCCTGGCCACGGCCGGGCGGTTCGTCGAGCAGGGGGCGTCGGTCGTCGTCGCCGACCTGGACGGGGACGCGGCGGAGCGGGCCGCCGCCGAGCTCGGTGAGCGGGCGGTCGGGCTCCGGGTCGACGTCACCGACGCCGCCGCGAACGCCGCCGCCGTCGAGCGGGCCGAGACCGCGTTCGGCCGGCTGGACGTGCTGTCCTGCAACGCAGGGCTCACCGGTTTCCCCGTCCCCGCGCTCGACGCCGACCCCGACGAGTTCTCGGCGATCTTCGACGTCAACGTGAAGGGCGCCTGGCTCGGTGTGCGGGCCGCGGTGCCCGCGATGCGCCGCACCGGCGGCGGCGCGGTCACGATCACCGGGTCGGTGATGGGCGAGCGGACCCGCCCCGGGTTCGGCGCCTACGCCTCGTCGAAGGCCGCCGCCCACCACCTCGCCCGCACCCTGGCCCTGGAGCTCGCGCCCGACATCCGGGTCAACTGCCTGGCCCCGGTCGCCACCGACACCCCGATGCTGCCGAGGCTCCTCGGCACCGAGGACCCCGAGGCCGCTCGCGAGCGGTTCGTCACGGGCATCCCGCTGGCCCGGCTCGCGGAGGCGGGCGACGTCGCCGACGCCGCGGTGTTCCTCGCCTCCGACGCCGCCGCGTTCCTGACCGGCGTGGTCCTGCCCGTCGACGGCGGGCGGAGCATCTGATGGGACTCCCCCTGGAGGGCCTGGTCGTCGTCTCCTGCGAGCAGGCCGTGGCCGCGCCGCTGGCGACCCGGCACCTCGCCGACCTCGGAGCCCGGGTCATCAAGATCGAACGCGAGGGCCGGGGCGACTTCGCCCGCGACTACGACGAGACGGTGCACGGCATGTCCAGCCACTTCGTGTGGCTGAACCGGTCCAAGGAGTCGGTCACCCTCGACCTCAAGTCCGACGACGGCCGCGCCACGATGCTGCGGCTGCTGGAGCGGGCCGACGTGTTCGTGCAGAACTTCGCCCCGGGCGCCGCCGAGCGGCTCGGCCTCGGCGCGGCCGCGCTGCGGGAGCGGTTCGACCGGCTGGTCACCTGCTCGATCTCCGGCTACGGCTCGTCCGGGCCCTACCGCGACGCCAAGGCCTACGACCTGCTCATCCAGTCCGAGGCCGGGCTCGTCTCGATCACCGGCACCGCGGACGCGCCCGCGAAGAGCGGCCTCCCGGCCGCCGACATCGGCGCCGGCATGTACGCGTTCTCCGGCATCCTGTCCGCCCTCTACGAGCGCGAGCGCACCGGACGGGGCACCGACCTGGAGGTCAGCCTGTTCGACTCGCTGGTCGAGTGGATGGGCTACCCGCTCTACTACGCCGGCTACGGCGGCACCGCGCCGGAGCGGACCGGCACCAGCCACGCCGCGATCGCGCCGTACGGGACCTTCTCGGCCGGGGACGGCACCGACGTCGTCCTCTCGATCCAGAACGAGCGCGAGTGGGCCACGTTCTGCGAGGTCGTGCTGCGCCGCCCGGAGGTCGCGACCGACCCGCGGTTCGCGAGCGGCCGGGCACGGGTGGAGCACCGCCCCGACCTGCACG
Organism: Pseudonocardia sp. ICBG1293; assembly: GCF_020131355.1. Lineage (GTDB taxonomy): Bacteria > Actinomycetota > Actinomycetes > Mycobacteriales > Pseudonocardiaceae > Pseudonocardia. The sequence goes on along the minus strand of NZ_JAHLEL010000085.1, from coordinate 190,423 downwards.
CCGAGATCGACACGGTGCTCACGGGGCTGACCGGCGACGAGCTCGTCGCCCGGCTGGTGCAGGGCCGGATCGCGCACGCCCGGCAGCGCGAGGTCGGCGAGGTGCTGGAGCATCCGCAGCTCACCGCACGGGAGAGGTGGACCGAGGTCGGCAGCCCGGTCGGGCCGCTGCGGGCGCTGCAGCCGCCGATCACCGTCGCCGGCCGGACCGCACGGATGGACCCGGTCCCGGCCGTGGGCGAGCACACCGACGCCGTGCTGGCCTGGCTCGACGAGCGGTGAGCACCAAGCGCGACCGGATCGTCGACGAGCTGCGCCGTGAGATCCTCGGCGGCGGTCTGGCCCGCGGCACCCCGCTGCGCCAGGACGAGCTGGCCCGCCGCTTCGGCGCCTCCATCACCCCGGTCCGGGAGGCGCTGAGCCTGCTGTCGGCGGAGGGACTGGTCGTCGCCGAGCACCACCGCGGGGTGCGGGTCGCCGGGGTCGACGTGGACCGGGTGACCGCGACCTACGTGGTGCGCCGGCTCACCGAGGCCTACGCGGTCCGCCGCGCGACGCCACGGGTCTCGCGGCACGACCTGGCCCGGGCCCGCACCGTCCTCGACCGCCCGGCCGACGACCCGGCCGCCGCCCGCGAGCGGAACCGCGAGTTCCACTTCCTGCTCTACGACCGGTGCGGGGTACCCGCGCTGCCGGAGCGGATCACCGCGCTCTGGCAGGCGTTCCCGTGGGACCTGACCCTGCACGACGACGACCGTGCCGCCGCCTCGGCCGCCGAGCACCGGGCGATCCTCGACGCGGTCGCCGACGGCGACGCCGACCGCGCCGCCGCCGCGACCGAGGCGCACGTGGCGGGCGGGTTCGCCTCGCTGCTCGGAGCGCTCGGCGGGCACCGGGCCGGGGATCCGTTCGACGACTAGGGTCGCGCGGATGGACTGGGTACGACACGCGATCTGGTGGCACGTGTACCCGCTGGGGTTCACCGGGGCCCACCCCGACCGCGGCGACGGCGCGGACCACTCACTGCGGAGGATCGTCGGCTGGCTCGACCACGCCGTCGCGCTGGGGGCGAACGGGCTGCTGCTCGGCCCGGTGTTCGCGTCGGCGACCCACGGCTACGACACCACCGACCACCTGCGGATCGACCCGCGCCTGGGGACCGACGCCGACTTCGACGCGCTCGTCGCGGAGGCGAAGGGGCGCGGCCTGCGGATCCTGCTCGACGGCGTGTTCAACCACGTCGGCCCCGAACACCCGCGGCTGCTCGCCGCCCGCGCCGACCCCGGCGGGCCGGACGACGCCTGGTTCCGGCACACCGACGACGGGGAGATCGCCGTCTTCGAGGGCCACCCCGGCCTGCACACCCTCGACCACGACAACCCCGCCGTCCGCGAGCACGTCGCCGACGTGCTCGGCCACTGGCTCGACCGCGGTGCCGACGGGTGGCGGCTCGACGCCGCCTACACCGTCCCGGACGACTTCTGGGCCGACGTGCTCCCCCGCGTCCGCGAGCGCCACCCGGACGCCTGGTTCCTCGGCGAGGTCATCCACGGTGAGCACGACGCGGTCACCGCCGCCACCACGATCGACGCGCTCACCCAGTACGAGCTGTGGAAGGCGATCTGGTCGAGCCTCAACGACGGCAACCCGCACGAGCTCGCGTGGGCGCTGCAGCGCCACGACCGGTTCGTCGCCGCCGCGGTGCCGAACACCTTCGTCGGCAACCACGACGTCACCCGGCTCGCGTCGCAGCTGCACGACCGCCGCCACATCGAGCTCGCCGTCGCGGTGCTGTGCACCGTCGGCGGCACGCCGTCGGTCTACGCCGGCGACGAGCTCGGCCTGACCGGGGTCAAGGAGGAGCGGGCCGGCGGCGACGACGCGGTCCGCCCCGAGTTCCCCGCCGACGGGTCCCTCCCCTCCGGCGCGGACCCGCACGTGCTGGCCGTGCACCAGGAGCTGATCGGACTGCGACGGCGCCACCCCTGGCTGTACGACGCGCGGACCGAGGTGGCCGAGGCCACCGACGACCGGCTCGTCTACGTCAGCCACGGCGACGGTGGCGCGCTGCGGGTCACCCTCGACTACACCGCGGGCACCTGGGACGTCCAGGACGCCTGATCCACCGGCAACAGGTGGATCACGGTTGATCCTTCCGGCCGAGCGGCCCGCCACTCGCAGCACCGCGGCGGCCGGTGGTCGCGGACCGGCCCCACACGGACAACCCGATCCGTACGGTCGATCACGGAACGGTCACGGTCCTGATCCCCAGCAGGACCCGCGCGCCCCGCTCCCCAGGCACCCGGGCGCAGCCGTCTCCGACGAGGAAGGACGCCCTGCGTGCCGAGGAACATCCCCGGCTCCGTGGCGGCCCGGCGCTCCCCGAGCCGGACCGCCCCGAGCCGACCCCTGCCGTCGACGACCGTCGTCACCCGTGACGTCGTCCCCCAGCGGGGCGGGAGGCACCGACGCGCGGGGCGGGCCCGCACCCTGCAGGCACTCACCTCGGCGCTGGCCGGTGGTGGCCTCGTCGCCGCGCACGCCGCGACCGGCGGCGGGGTCCCCCGCGTCGACGACCTCGCGCTGCAGGCCTTCAGCACCCCGGCCGCGGACGCCTCGCTCGCCGACGCGGTCTCCGCCGCCTCGTCCGTCGCGTCGTCCGGGGCCGCGGGCACGGCCCGGTCGCTGGCCGAGCCGCCGCCCCCGGTCGACGTCGACGCGATCGTCGGCGCCGCGGACGGTGCGGTGGGCTCCGCGGTGAAGGCCCGCGACGAGGCGCGCGAGCGCGCCCGTGCCGCCGCCCGCGAGGCACGGGAGGCGGCCGCCCGCGCCGCCGACTCCGCGCGGTCCTCGGCCGGGGCCTCCGGGGCGCCCTCGGGCGGCGGCCCGACCGGCTCCCCCACGTGTGCCCTGGGCACCGCGGGGATGGAGGGCGTGGCCGCGAACGTGGCGACGGCCGGGGAGACGCTGCGCTGCCTGTTCGGCGTCGACTCCGTGCTGGGCATCGGCAGTCGCGGCAACGCCTCCGACCACCCCAGCGGCAAGGCCCTGGACTTCATGGTCGACACGGCCACGGGCGACCGGCTCGCCGCCTACGCCCAGCAGAACCGGGACGACCTCGGGATCTCCTACATCATCTGGAAGCAGCGCATCGACACGGGCAGCGGATGGAAGGCCCAGGAGGACCGGGGCGGGGAGACGGCGAACCACATGGACCACGTGCACATCTCGTTCCGCTGACGCGACCGGGACGCCCGCGTGCGCCGTGTGGCCCGAGGGGACCGGAGCCGGGAACGGCTCCGGTCCCCGACCGGGGACGGCCCCGGCTCAGCCCAGCAGCGTCCGCATCTCCGCGATCTCCGCCTGCTGGGCGTCGACGATCCGCTGCGCCAGCTCCCGCGCCCGCGGGTCCGCCCCGGCGTCGAGCTCGGCGCGGGCCATGGTCACCGCCCCCTCGTGGTGGGCGATCATCATCTGGAGGAACGACCGGTCGAACGCGGCGCCGGACGCGCGCCCCAGAGCGGCCATCTGCTCGTCGGACATCATCCCGGCCATCCCGGCCATGTCGCCGTGGCCGCCGTGGTGGTCGGCGGCGGGCGCGGCGCCCCAGTCGGCCAGGAACCCCTGGAGCCGGCCGATCTCCGGGCCCTGGGCGGCCTCGATCCGGGCGGCGAGGTCGCGCACCCGGGCCCCGGCACGGCCGTCGGCGAGCCGCGCCATCGCCACCGCCTGCTCGTGGTGCGGGATCATGCCCTGGGCGAAGGCGACGTCGGCGCTGCTCGACGGGACCGCGGGCGGGGTGGACGGGCCCCCGCCGGCGCAGCCGGTCAGGACGAGGGCAGCGGTCAGGGCCGCGGCGGCGAGCGCCGTGGTCGTGCGTGTCATGTGTCGGTACTCCGGTGTCGTGGGTGTGCTCGGCGGCTCCGGCGCTCTCCCGCGCCGGGGGCCGGTCACGTCCGCGACACGCAGAGCCGGGCGAGCCGCCGTCGGACCGGGGGTGGGCGGGCCGTCGGCGCGGTCCGCGGGCGCCCCGGACCGGCCGGCCGCCGCGCCGACGGCAGCGGCGCGAACCCGGACAGCAGCGCCGCCGCGGCGAGGACGATCCCGGCTGCGAGCACGGCCAGGCACAGGTGCAGCAGGTGCGCCGCCCCGTCGTGCGGCATGCCGTGCGGACGGGGATGCGGATCGGGGTGCGGGCGGGGGTGCACGGTGACCTGTGCCCCGTCCGGCGGTGCAGCGTGCGCGACGGCCGCGGGGGCGTCGTGTACACCGGAGGACGCGGGGGGCGCCGCGAGCGCGTGCATCCCCACCAGCCCGAGCAGCACCGGCAGCACGAGCACGAGCAGCCGGGTCCGGTCCGTCACCGGTGCCACGCTACCGGCCGGGTGGATACCGTTACCCCCTAGGGGTATGGTGGCGGTGGACCCCCGAGGAGGACGCGATGCCCGGCTACGCCGACACCAAGGACGCGCACGTCAAGCGGATGCGCCGGATCGAGGGCCAGGTCCGCGGCATCACGAAGATGATCGAGTCGGACAAGTACTGCATCGACGTGCTGACCCAGGTCGCCGCGGTCAACAAGGCCCTCGAGGCCGTCGCGCTGGGGCTGCTCGACGAGCACCTGAAGCACTGCGTCGCCGACGCCGCCACCGAGGGTGGCCCCGTCGCCGAGGAGAAGATCCGGGAGGCCAGCGCGGCGATCGCCCGGCTGGTCCGTTCCTGAACCCGATGGCCCTGCACCCGATGGTCCTGAACCCCGCACAGGAGAGAGCACGATGAGCACCGCCAGCTACACCGTCACCGGCATGACCTGCCAACACTGCGTCGCCTCGGTCACCGAGGAGATCAGCGAGATCTCCGGGGTCACCGACGTGGCCGTCGACCTGCCGTCCGGAGCCGTCACCGTCACCAGCGACGGCGAGGTCTCCCCCGACGCCGTCCGCGACGCCGTGCAGGAGGCGGGCTGCCAGCTCGCCTGAGCACGTCCCGACCGTCCACCCGGCGCGGGTCGTCACCGCCACCCGCGCCGGGTCTCCCCCGGAGGACCGACCCATGAGCGACACGTCCCCGGCCCACGGCCCCGTCACCGCCCTGCCCCGCGCAGCCGCGACGGCGACCGTCGCCGAGAGCGGCGCGGGCAGCACCGTCACCGAGATCGAGCTCGCCGTCGGCGGCATGACCTGCGCATCCTGCGCCAACCGGATCGAGCGCAAGCTCAACAAGCTCGACGGCGTCACCGCGACCGTCAACTACGCCACCGAGAAGGCGCGGGTCAGCGCCCCCGGGGAGATCGGGCTCGACACCCTCGTCGGTACCGTCGAGGCGGCCGGCTACACCGCGACCCCGCCGAGCGCCGAGTCCGACACCGACCCCGAGCGTGACCTGCGCGACCTGCGGAACCGACTGGTCGGCGCCGCCGTGCTGTCGGTACCGGTCGTCGTCCTCGCCATGACGCCCGCGTGGCAGTTCGTCGGCTGGCAGTGGGTGTCGTTGCTGCTGGCGCTGCCGGTCTGGGGCTGGGCCGGCGCGCCCTTCCACCGGGCCGCCTGGACGAACCTGCGCCACGGCGCCGCCACGATGGACACCCTCGTCTCGATGGGGACGACGGCGGCCCTGGCCTGGTCGCTCTACGCCCTGTTCCTCGGCACCGCCGGGATGCCCGGCATGGTGCACCCGTTCGAGCTGACTATCTCGCGCACCGACGGCAGCGGGAACATCTATCTCGAGGTCGTCGCCGCGGTCGTCACGTTCGTGCTGGCCGGGCGCTACGTCGAGCTCCGGTCCCGGCGCCGGGCCGGGGCCGCACTGCGCGCCCTGCTGCAGATGGGCGCGAAGGACGTGACGGTGCGCCGCGACGGCGCCGAGGTGCGCGTGGCCGTCGACGAGCTCACCGTGGGCGAGGAGTTCGTCGTGCGCCCCGGGGAGAAGGTCGCCACCGACGGGGAGGTCGTCGACGGCCGCTCGGCGGTCGACGTCTCGATGCTCACCGGCGAGTCGGTGCCGGTCGAGGTCCGCGCGGGCGACACCGTGGTCGGCGGGTGCGTCAACTCCGGCGGGCGGCTCGTCGTCCGCGCGACCCGGGTCGGCGCGGACACTGCGCTCGCGCAGATGGCGCGGCTGGTCGAGGAGGCCCAGAACGGCAAGGCCGAGGTACAGCGCCTGGCCGACCGGATCTCCGCGGTGTTCGTCCCCGTCGTCGCCGTGGTCGCCGCCGCGACCCTGCTGGTCTGGATCCTCACCGGCGCCCTCGCCTCGACCGCGTTCACCGCGGCCGTCGCCGTACTGATCATTGCCTGCCCGTGCGCGCTCGGGCTCGCGACGCCGACGGCGCTGCTGGTGGGCACCGGGCGCGGCGCCCAGACCGGGATCCTGATCAAGGGCCCGGAGATCCTGGAGTCAACGCGGCGGGTCGACACCGTCGTGCTCGACAAGACCGGCACCGTCACCACCGGGACCATGTCCCTGACCGGCGTGCACACCGCGGGCGACGCCGACGAGGCGACCGTGCTGCGCCTCGCCGGGGCGCTCGAGCGTGCCTCCGAGCACCCGGTCGCCACCGCGGTCGCCGCAGCGGCGACCGAGCGGGTCGGTGACCTGCCCGCCGTCTCGGACTTCGCCAACCACGAGGGACTGGGCGTACAGGGCGTCGTCGACGGCCACGCCGTGCTCGTCGGCCGTCCGCGGCTGCTCGAGCAGTGGGCGGTGCCGCTGTCCGAGGACCTCGCCGCGGTCGCCGCGGACGAGGCCGCGCGGGGCCGCACGACGGTCGCCGTCGCGTGGGACGGGGCCGCGCGCGCCGTGCTCGTCGTCGCCGACACCGTGAAGCCGACCTCGGCCGAGGCGATCGCGGAGTTCCGCAGACTGGGGCTGCGTCCGGTGCTGCTCACCGGGGACAACCGGGCCGTCGCCGAGACCGTCGCCCGCGAGGTGGGCATCGAGCCCGGCCCGGACACCGTGGTCGCCGACGTGCTGCCCGCGGAGAAGCTCGCCGTCGTGGAGCGCCTGCAGGAGCAGGGCCGGGTCGTCGCGATGGTGGGCGACGGGGTGAACGACGCGGCGGCGCTGGCCCGGGCCGACCTGGGTCTGGCCATGGGCACCGGCACCGACGTGGCCATCGAGGCCTCGGACATCACGCTGGTCCGCGGTGACCTGCGCGCCGCCGCCGACGCGGTCCGGCTGTCCCGGCGCACCCTGGGCACCATCCGGGGCAACCTGTTCTGGGCGTTCGCCTACAACACGGCCGCGATCCCGCTGGCCGCGTTCGGGCTGCTCAACCCGATGATCGCGGGTGCGGCGATGGCGTTCAGCTCGGTGTGCGTGGTGCTCAACAGCCTGCGGTTGCGCCGCTTCCGCCCGCTGGCTGTCTGACCCCGCCGGGCGGCCACCCCCGGCCCGGGCCCGGGCCGGTGACCCGCAGGTGCCGCACCGGTCCGGCCGTCGCCCGGTGCCGGGCAGCTCCCGTGTCCGCGGTGTGGGGGCGGCCCCACCGGCTGCAGGATCTCAACCGGTAGGACCTGGGCCGGCCCACGCCCCGGGTACGAGGTGCCGACATGGGCCCGAGATACCCCGCCGGCCGCCGCTCACACGTCCTCAGCCCGACGGGTGCAGTTCCGGGCTGCGGTCGGCCGAGCCGGCGTGCAGGTGGTCCAGGCAGCGCCGCAGGTGCAGCACGATCCCCGAGGCGGCGAGGCTGTCCTCCCAGCCCGCTCGCTGGGAGTCGAGCCGGTCGGTGACCCGGCCCAGTGCCTCCCGGGCGGCGGCCAGGTGCCTGCGGTGCCCGTCGAGCCCGGCGGGGGCGGGTCCGCGGGTCAGGTGCGCCAGCTCCGCCGACCGGATCGCGGTGGCCAGGTCGGCCATCGCCTCCGCGACCGGGGTGCGCAGCTCCGGGTCGAGGACGAGCACAGCGAGCTGTTCCAGGGTCTGCGCGGCCTCGTAGAGCTGCTGGCCGCGGGCCCGGTAGGCGCGTGCCCGCAGGTTGGCGCGCCGGCCCGCGTCGGCGGACCGGACCGCCTCGCGGGTCGCGTCGATCAGCGGTTCGAAGTCGTGCCGGTGGCGCGTCCACTCCTCGCGCTCGGGCGGCCACCGCTCGGCCAGGACCTCCGCCATCTCCTGGAGGTGGTCGGCGATCCCGTCGCGCAGCCGCACCACGACGCGGTGCGCGCGGGCGTTCTGCGGCGGGGGCGGCAGCACCAGGGTGACCGCGACCCCCACGAGCACCCCCAGCAGGGTCTGGCCGAGGTAGCCCGCCATGAATCCGGACGGGTCGGTGGCGCCGATGAGGATGGTGAACAACGCCGCGGTCGGGATCAGGTCCCGTGCGGTGGCCAGCGCGGGGACGGCGCCCGCCGCGATCCCGGCCAGCACGGCGGCGGCCACCGCCCACCACTGCGCACCGCCCAGGTGCAGGGCGGCGGCGCCGAGCCCGACGCCGAGTCCGGTGGCGAGCACGGCGTGCAGGCTCTGGCGCAGCGAGTCGAAGACGGTCGGGTAGCAGACGAGCAACGCACCCAGCGGTGCGTAGTAGGGGTACTGGCCGAGGACACCGGGGACGAGGGTGGCGAGGTACCAGGCGGCGCCGGCCGCGGCGCCGGCGCGCCAGGCCAGTCGCATGCGGTGCCGCAGCCCCTCGGTGAACAGGGCGGCCGGGGAGTTCGGGTGGTGCGGGATCAACGACGGCTCCGTCGGTCGTGCAGGTGTCGGGGGAAGCGGGGCCGGCTGCTCGACCGCGACGGCCCGCGCCATCCACCGGCCGCGGGAACGCGGTCGAATCCGGGGGTGGCACCGTGCGCACACGGGCGCGGACCGCCGGAGGTCTACCCGCGGCCGCCGGGGACAAACCCGGCAGGTGGCAGGGTGGGCCGGTGCGCGCCATCGTGATCGGCCACGACCACGTCGCCGGGCTCGGGCTGCTGGGCCCGGCCCTGGAGCGGCGCGACATCCGTCCGGAGTGGACCACGGTGGTGCCTGCCGACAGATACGACGACCCGGACGTCGACCTGGTCCTGCCCGACCCGGCCGGTGCCGACCTGGTGGTCACCCTGGGCGCGCCGTGGCCCCGGGAGCGGATCGAGGGGTGGGCGGCCCGCGAGGTCGCGTTCCTGCGCACCGCGCACGACGCCGGCGTGCCCGTCCTCGCGATCTGCTTCGGCGCCCAGCTGCTGGCCGAGGCACTCGGCGGCGGCCGGACGGCCCTGCCCGCCGCACGGGTCGGATGGCACCCGGTCGTCCCGTCCGACGGTCGCGTCCCGGCCGGGCCGTGGTTCTGCTGGAACGCCGAGCAGCTCGTCGCGCCGCCCGGGGCGGAGCTGCTGGCCACGAGTGCGGCCGGCCACGAGGCGTTCGCGGCCGGCCGCAGCGTGGGCGTGCAGTTCCACCCCGAGATGACGGTGCCGCTGCTGGAGCGCTGGTTCACCACGGGGGTGCCCGCGGGCCTCGACGCCCGTGCCCTGCGGGCGGCGACGGCGGCACAGGACCCGCGGCGGCTCGCCGCACGGGCCGAGCGGGTCCTGGCCCTCGCGCTCAGGCCCCCAGGAAGTGCTCCAGGGTGATCGGCAGCGACCGGACCCGCACCCCGGTGGCGTGGTGGGCGGCGTTCGCGACGGCCGCGGCCACCCCGACGATCCCGATCTCCCCGATGCCCTTCGCACCGACCGGGTTGACGTGCGGGTCGTCCTCGTCGACCCACTCGGCGTCGATGTCGCCGACGTCGGCGTTCACCGCCACGTGGTAGCCGGCGAGGTCGTGGTTGACCACGTGCCCGCGGGCCGGGTCGACGACGCCCTCCTCGTGCAGCGCCATCGACAGCCCCCAGACCATCCCGCCGAGGAACTGCGAACGGGCGGTCAGCGGGTTGAGGATGCGGCCCGCGGCGAACACCCCGAGCATCCGCGGCACCCGGATCTCCCCGGTGTCGGCGTGCACCGCCACCTCGACGAAGTGCGCCCCGTGCGCGCCCATCGCGTACTCGGCCATCGCCGGGTTGTGCCCGGCGACGCCGTCGGCCTCCGCCGCGTCCTCCGGATCGGTACCCCACTTGTCGCGGAACCGGTCGGCGGCCTCGACGATCGCCGTCGCCCAGGACGCGGTGCCCGCGGACCCGCCTGCCATGGTCGCGTGCGGCAGGCCGGTGTCGCCCAGGTTCAGGTCGACCTGCGCGGGCGGGATCCCGAGCGCCTCGGCGGCGATCTGGGTCAGCACCGTGCGGGCGCCCTGGCCGATGTCGGCCGCGGCGATGTCGACCCGGTAGCGGCCCGGCGCCCCGGTGCCGGGGTCCCCGTCGGCGGAGTACCGGATCGCGGCGGCGGAGCCGGGCATCGCGAACGTCGGGAAGAACGCCGCGGCCACCCCGGTGCCGTGCCACCAGCCGTCGACGAGCCGGGTGCGCGGACGCGGGTCGCGGGTCGCGGGTCGCCCAGCCGAACCGGTCGGCGCCACGCCGCAGGCAGGCCACGAGGTTGCGGCTGGAGAAGGGCCTTCCGGTGTCGGGGTCGACGTCGGGCTCGTTGCGGATCCGCAGCTCGACCGGGTCGATCCCGAGCGCGACGGCGAGCTCGTCGACCGCGGACTCCGCACCGAAGCTGCCGGGTGCCTCGCCGGGGGCGCGCATGTAGGTCGGCGTCGACAGGTCCAGCGGCACCACCCGGTGCGAGGTCCGCCGGTGCGGCGCCGCGTACAGGTGGCGGCTGATCACCGCGGTCGGCTCGCCGAACTCGGCCATCCGCGCCCCGGCCTCGACGACGTCGTGGGCCAGGGACTGCAGCCGCCCGTCGGTGCCCGCGCCGAGCCGGACCCGCTGGACCGTCGCCGGCCGGTAGCCGGTGGTGTCGGTCATCTCGCGCCGGGTGAGCGACAGCTTGACCGACCGGCCGGGGACGGCCCGCGCCGCGAGCACGGCCAGCACCGACCCGGCGTGCAGCGTGCCCTTGGTCCCGAACCCGCCGCCGACGTGCGGCGAGACGACGGTGACGTCGTCGTCGCCGATCCCGAACAACGCCGCGACCTGGCGGCGGGCGTCCCAGACGGCCTGCGAGGCCTCGAACAGGGTGAGGTGCCTGCCGTCCCAGCGGGCCACCGTCGAGTGCGGCTCCATCGGGTGGTGGTACTCGATCGGGGTGCGGTAGGTGGCGTCGACCCGGACCGGGGCCTGTGCGAACGCCGTCTCCGGGTCGCCGGTCGTGGTGTCCGGCGGGAACGCGACCACCACCTCGGGGGTGTAGGCCTGCGCCGAGGCCGGGTCGAAGCCGGTGACGGCGTCCTCGGCGTCGTAGGTGACGACGACGGCGTCGGCGGCCTCACGGGCCGCCTCGGCGGTCTCGGCGAGCACCGCGGCGACGTACTGGCCGCGGTGGTGCACGGCGCCGGTCTGCAGGACGGCCTGCTCCGCACTCGCGCCGTCGTCGAGCCGCGGCGCGGTGTCCGCGGTGAGCACCGCGACCACCCCGGGGACCGCGGCCGCGGCGGTGGTGTCGACCGTGCGCACCCGGCCCCGGGCGATCGTGGCACCGACGCCGCGCAGGTGCAGCGGGGCGACGGCGTCCTGCTCGTAGGCGTAGACGGCGTTGCCGGTGACCTTGGCGGGGCCCTCGATCCGGGTGTGCGACGTGCCGGCGGTGCCGTCGGTGGTGGGTCCGGGGGTGACGGTGCGGGTCATGCGGCCTCCGTCCGGTGCGCGGCGAGGCCGCGCAGGGTGGCGGTGACCGTGCCGGCCACCAGCGGGATCTTGAAGGCGTTGCCGCCGACGGCGGTGTCGACGGCGCGGGCGTCGGCGGTCTCGGCCGCCGCCGCGGCGCGGAACGCCTCGTCGGTGGCGGGACCGCCGCGCAGCGCCTGCTCGGCGCGGAGCGCCCGCCACGGCCGGTGCGCGACCCCGCCGAGCGCGATCCGCACGTCGCGGACGGTGCCGTCGTCGGCGACGTCGAGGGCCGCGGCGACCGACACCAGGGCGAACGCGTACGAGGCGCGGTCGCGGACCTTGCGGTAGGTCGAGTGCGCGGCGACCGGCAGCGCGGGCAGCTCCACCGAGGTGATCAGCTCCCCGTGCTCCAGCACGGTGTCGCGGCCCGGGTCGTCGCCGGGCAGCCGGTGCAGCTCGGTGGCCGCGACGGTGCGCTCGCCGTCCGGGCCGAGGACGTGCACGCGGGCGTCGAACGCGGCCAGCGCGACTGCCATGTCCGACGGGTGCGTCGCGATGCAGCCACCCTCGGGTGCGCCGAGGATCGCGTGGTGACGGGCCCAGCCGTGCTGGGCCGAACAGCCCTGCGTGGGGTCGCGCTTGGTGCAGGGCGCGGTGAGGTCGGCGAAGTAGGAGCAGCGGGTGCGCTGCAACAGGTTCCCGCCGGTCGTCGCCATGTTGCGCAGCTGCCCGGACGCGCCGGCGAGCAGCGCCGCGGACAGTGCCGGGTAGTCCCGCCGGACCCGCGGGTCCGCGGCGACGTCGGTGTTGCGGGCGCCCGCGCCGATGGACAGGCCGCCGTCGGCGGTCGGGGTGATCCCGGTGGGGAGCAGCCCGGTGACGTCGACGACCGTGCCCGGGTCGACCAGGCCCAGCTTGAGGTGGTCGACGAGGTTGGTGCCCCCGGCCAGGTAGACGGCGGACGGGTCGGCGGAGACGGTGGCGACGGCGGCCGCGGCGTCGCCGGGGCGGCTGTAGGCGAACGGCTTCACCGCGACGCCCCCGCTCCGGTGCTCACGGCGCTGACGGCGTCGACGATGCCGGAGTAGGCCGCGCAGCGGCACAGGTTCCCGGACAGGCGCTCGGCGATCTCGGCGCGGTCCAGCACGGCGGGCCCGTCGGCGGACAGGTCGGCGATGACGGCACTGGGGTGCCCGGCACCGGCCTCGTCCAGCATCCCGACGGCCGAGCAGATCTGGCCGGGGGTGCAGTAGCCGCACTGGTAGGCGTCGTGGGTCACGAAGGCCTCGGCGAGCGGGTGCAGGTCCGCGCCGTCACCGAGGCCGTCGGCTGTGGTCACGGCGGCGTCGTCGTGGGCGACCGCGAGCGAGAGGCAGGACAGCACGCGGCGGCCCGGCCCCGGCTCGTCGGGCCCGGCCAGCAGGACGGTGCAGGCACCGCACTGGCCGTGGTCGCAGCCCTTCTTGGCGCTGGTCACGCCGAGCCGGTCACGCAGTGCGTCGAGGACGGTGGTGCGGGTGCCGACCGTCAGCTCGTGGCGACGGCCGTCGACGGTGAGGGAGATCGTGGAGTCCACGATGGCGCGCTCCTTCGGGAGACGGAGTGGAGACCCCGAAACGGAGCCTCCTCCGTTACTATACAGGAACGATGTTCCGGTTAGGCAGCCCGAAGACCGGCGAGGAAGAAGCCGACCGCACGCCGGGCGTCGTAGGCCGGGTCGTCCTCGGCACCGAAGCACAGGTTGCCGATCCCCCGCAGCACCTCGTACGCGGTGACGTCGGACGACAGCTGCCCGGCGGCCTGCGCCGCCCGGACGATCTCCTCGCCCGCGGGCAGGAGCCGCTCGAGGAACAGCTCGTGCAGCGCGACGGAGCGGCCGTCGTCGTGGACGAGCATGGAGAACAGTCCGTGCTTGGTGGCGACCAGGTCGACGAACTCCCCGACCCAGCCCTCGAGCGCCGCGACCGGCGTCGGACCGGCGTCCAGATAGGTCCGTGCGGCCGCGGCGCAGCTCTCGACCTGGTGCCGGTACACGGCGACCACGAGGTCGGGCCGGGTCGGGAAGTGCCGGTAGACGGTCCCCACCCCGACCCCGGCCCGGGCCGCGATCGCGCGCACCGGGGCGTCGACACCCGAGGTCACGAACTCCGTCGCGGCCGCCTCGAGCAGGGCGGCCCGGCTGCGCCGCGCGTCGGACCGGACCGGCTCGTGTCGCACGCCCACCACACACCTCCTTGCCGACCGGAACCCTGTTCCGTATCGTACCCGGAACATTGTTCCGTTTCATCGTCTCCGGGAGCATCCGTGACCCGCGCCTCCATCGGCATCATGACCGCCCAGATGCACACCACCTACCAGGACCTGCTGCGCGTCTGGCTCGAGGCCGACGACCTGCCCGGTATCGCGCACGCCTGGCTGTTCGACCACCTCATGCCGATCGGCGGGGACCTCCGCGGCCCGACCCTCGACGGCTGGACCACCCTGTCCGCGCTCGCCGCGCGGACCCGGCGGCTCCGCATGGGCCTGCTGGTCACCAGCAACCGGTTCCGCCCGCCCGCGGTGCTCGCCAAGATCGCGACGACGGTCGACGTCGTGTCCGACGGGCGGCTCGACCTGGGCATCGGCGTCGGATCCCGGCCCGACCACCCGCTCGCCCGCCGGGAGTACGAGGCGCACGGCCTGCCCTTCGCCGACACCGCGGGCGCCGTCGCCGCGCTCGACGAGGCCTGCACCGTGATCCGGCGGCTGTGGACCGAGACCGAGCCCTTCGACGTCGACGGCGAGCAGGTGCGACTCACCGGCGCGTTCGGGAACCCGAAGCCGGTGCAGGCGCACCCCCCGATCGTGATCGGCGGCCGGGCCAGGGCGACCCTGCGGATCGCGGCCCGGCACGCCGACGTCTGGAACATCCCCGGCGGGGACCTCGACGACGCCGTGGCCCGCAGCGCGATGCTCGACGAGCTGTGCGCCGAGCTCGGCCGCGACCCGTCGGAGATCACCCGGTCCATCCACCTGGGCGTCTCCTACGACGACCCGCAGGACGCCCGCGACCGGGTCCGCGCGGCCGTGGCGGCCGGCTTCGGACACGTCGTCCTCGGACTCCCGGCCCCGTTCCCGGAGGGCGTGGCCCGCTGGGTCGCGGACGAGATCGTCGCGCAGGTTTAGCCGGCAAGGTATTTCGGTAATCTAACTACCATGACCCCCTCACGGCACGTACTCGTCTCCGGCGCCGGCATCGCCGGCACCGCGCTCGCCCTGCGCCTGTCCGCGTACGGCTGGCGCACCACGGTCCTGGAACGCGCGCCGCGGCGCCGCGACGAGGGGCACAACATCGACGTCCGCGGGGCCGCCCGTGAGGTGCTGCGCCGGATGGGCCTGGAGGACGCCGTGCGGGCCGCGGGCACCCGCGAGGTCGGCTTCCGCGTGATCGGCGACGGCGGCCGCCCCGTCGGGGAGATCCCGATGGACCCGTCCGGGCCGACCGACGGCCCCACCGCCGAGCTGGAGATCCTGCGCGGCGAGCTGGCGCGGGTGCTGATGGAGGCCGCCCCGGAGTCCACGACGTTCCGGTTCGGCACCCGGATCGTCGACGTCGAGGACCGTGGCACCGGCGACGGCCCGGCCCGGGTCGCCCTCGACGACGGCACGACGGTCACCGCCGACCTGGTCGTGGTCGCCGAGGGGCTGCGGTCGCGCACCCGCGACCTGCTGTTCGACGACGTCACCGTGCGCGAGACCGGCATGTACGGGGCCTACCTGACCATCCCCCGCACCGGCGACGACGACGCCTGGTGGAACTGGTTCCACGAGACCGGCTCGCGCGGGGTGCACCTGCGCCCGGACAACCTGGGCACCACCCGGGCCATGCTGACCTTCCTGTCCGGGGTCCGCGGCCTGGAGACGCTCGGCGACGCCGACGTCCGCACCGTGCTGCGACACACCTTCGCCGACGCGGGATGGGCGGCTCCGCGGATCCTGCGCGAGCTCGGTGACGGTCCCGACGGTGCCCCGATGTACTTCGACGCCGTCGGACAGGTCATGGCCCCGCGCTGGAGCTCGGGCCGGGTCGTACTGCTCGGCGACGCCGCACACTGCCCGTCGCCGCTGGGTGGCGGGGGCACGAGCCTGGCCCTCATCGGCGCCTACGTACTGGCCGGGGAGCTGGCCACCCGCCCGGCGGACACCGCGGGCGCGCTGCACCGCTACGAGCAACTGCTGCGGTCCGCGGTCGGGCGGGCGCAGAAGCTGCCGCCGCTGACACTGACCAACCCGCGGACCCGGACCGGGATCCGGACGCTGCGCACCACGTTCCGGGCCGTCGCGAGCTCGCCGGGGCAGCGGCTGCTCGGCCTGTTCGGCGGGTCGCCGACCGGCGCGGTCGACGCGTTCCGGCTGCCGGACTACCCGGCACCGAGCTCGTCGAGGGTGGAGACGACCTCGCGCAGGTAGCGCTCGACGACCGCGCGGTCGTCGGCGGGGAGGCGGCGGGCGACGGCGTCGAGGGCCCGGACGGCCGGCTCCCACTGGGCGAGCCGCTCGCGGAAGGAGTCCTCCCGCGAGCGCACGGTGACCCGGCGGCGGTCGCGCGGGTCGGGCACCCGCTCCAGGTGGCCGGCGGCGACGAGCCGGTCGATCAGCGCGGTGGTCGAGGCGGGCCGCAGGTCGAGGTGCCGGGCCAGCTCGGTCGCGCCGAGGGAACCGTGCACGTCGAGCAGCCGCAACGCCCAGAGGTCGGTGGTGTGCAGGCCCGCACGCCGGGCCTGCCTGCCGGTGAACTCGTAGGTGGCCCGGTTCACCGCCTCGAGGGCGACGGTGGGGCCGGCGAGTCCGTCCAGCAGGTGTCGTTCCTCGCTCATGCGGCCTCCCGGCGTCGGTCCGCAGCACCGTAGCCGGACGGGCCGGAGCGCACCCGCGGCGGGAACGGTCACGACGTGGTCACGAATTCCGCGTGCCCTCCGGGCGGCGACACACCGGCTCGTGCCCCCGCCGGGCCGCGACGGCGCATTAACTGATCGACGACTCTCAGGTGACGACGTCGCGCCAGTATTCACTCGAACGAGTGACATCCCGTTTCTCCGGACCATTCCCGTTGTCCACCCGACGAATTCGGAGAAATGCGCCGTGCGTAGTCTCCGAAATCGTGATCGAGCTGGAGGGGGTCTCCAAGGTCTACCGCACCGGTGACCTGGAGTTGCGTGCGCTCGACACCGTGGACCTGCGCGTCGAGGACGGCGACCTGGTCGCGATCATGGGTCCGTCCGGATCCGGCAAGTCCACGATGATGAACATCCTCGGTTGTCTCGACGTACCGAGTTCGGGCGCGTACCGGCTCGACGGCATCGACGTCGGCCGGATGTCGGACAACCGGCTCGCCGACATCCGGCTGCAGAAGATCGGTTTCGTGTTCCAGTCCTTCAATCTGCTGCCGCGCACCTCGGCGCTGGCCAACGTGGAGCTGCCGCTGGTCTACGCCGGCGGGCGCGACCGCCGGGGCCGGGCGCGGCGCGCGCTGGAGCGGGTCGGGCTGGCCGACCGCGGCGACCACCGGCCGAACGAACTCTCCGGCGGCCAGCAGCAGCGGGTCGCGGTGGCCCGCGCGCTGGTCACCGACCCGTCGATGATCCTGGCCGACGAGCCGACGGGGAACCTCGACACCACCTCGACCACCGACGTCATGAACCTGTTCGTGGAGCTGAACGAGTCCGGCCGCACGGTCGTGCTGATCACCCACGAGCCGGAGGTCGCCGAGTTCGCCAAGCGGGTCGTGACCCTGCGCGACGGCCGGATCGTGAGCGACGAGCGCCGATGACCATCTGGGAGTCCGCACGGATCGCGGTCCGGGGCCTGCGGGCCGGCCCGCTGCGGTCGTTGCTCACCATGCTCGGGATCATCATCGGGGTCGCCGCGGTGATCGTGCTGGTGGCGTTCGGCAACGGC
Source organism: Pseudonocardia sp. ICBG1293 (assembly GCF_020131355.1). Taxonomy (GTDB): domain Bacteria; phylum Actinomycetota; class Actinomycetes; order Mycobacteriales; family Pseudonocardiaceae; genus Pseudonocardia. Next base: position 172,855 of record NZ_JAHLEL010000085.1, on the reverse strand, counting down.
CTGCAGCGTTTCGTCGCCGACGCGTTCGGCCCGCTCGCCAACCAGATCCAGATCACCCCGGACCGCGGCGGCATCAGCGGCAGCGGCAGCCCGCGCGACCTCACCGACGCCGACGTCCGGGCCCTGCGCGACCGGAGCTCGGCCCCGGCGGTCGCCTCGGTCAGCCCGACGGTGACCGGGTCGGCGCAGCTGCAGCTGGCGGGCGTCGGGACCGTCCGCAGCGGCGTCACCGGTGCCGACGCCGACTACCTCGACATCACCAACCGCGAGCTCGTCGTCGGGTCGTTCTTCGACGACCGCCAGGCCACCGCCCGGGCCAAGGTCGTCGTGCTCGGCCCGAACCCGGTCGCCACGCTGTTCGGTGGCCGTGCCGGGGACGCGCTGGGATCCGAGGTGCGCATCGGCCGCACCTCGTTCCGGGTGATCGGGGTGCTCTCCCCCAACGGTCAGCAGGACGACATCGCCGTCATGCCGCTGGGGGCCGCGCGGGCCTACCTGACCGGCGGTGGTGACGTCGTCGACCAGGTCACCGTGCGTGCCGTCTCCACCGACGCGGTGCCGCAGGCGGTCGAGCAGGTCACCACGGTGCTCGACGACCGGCACCGCATCGACGACCCGCAGGACCGCGACTACACCGTCACCGCCCTGCAGAGCCTGCTCGACCAGTCCTCGCAGGTCCTGAGCTTCGTGACGATCTTCGTGGCGGCCGTCGCGGGGATCTCGCTGCTGGTCGGCAGCATCGGCGTCGCCAACATCATGCTGGTGACGGTGACCGAGCGGACCCGTGAGATCGGCATCCGCAAGGCCATCGGCGCGCGCCGACGGTCGATCCTGCAGCAGTTCCTCATCGAGGCGATGGTCCTGACCGGCATCGGCGGGATCATCGGCATCCTGCTCGGTGTCGGCGTGTCCACGCTGGCCGGGGTCGTCCTGCCCCGCCTCGTCCCGGACTTCCCCGCCCCGTCGGTGTCGGCCGGATCGGTGGTGCTCGCCTTCGGGGTGAGCCTGCTGATCGGTCTGCTCGCGGGCGGTTTCCCCGCCAACCGGGCCGCACGCATGCGGCCCATCGACGCCCTGCGGCACCAGTGAGCAGCTGAGGAGCTCCCCATGACCCGACTGCGACTCGCGGGCAGCCTGCTGCTCACCGGACTCGTCGGCCTCACGGCCTGCACCGGCGCGGAGCAACCGCCGCCGACGGCCGTCGTCGACCGGGGTGTGGTCTCGACCGGGGTGTCGGCGTCGGGCTCGCTGGTGTCGATCACACAGCAGAACCTGGGGTTCACCGACGGCGGCCGGGTCACCGAGCTACTCGTGGAGGTCGGCGAGACCGTCGCCGCCGGGCAGCCGCTGGCCCGGCTCGACGACGCCGAGGCCCTGTCCCAGGTCGCCGCCGCGCAGGCGGGGCTGGACCAGCAACAGGCGTCGCTGGGCAAGCTGACCGGTGCGAACACCGTCGAGGCCGCGCAGGCGTCGCTGGCCTCGGCCGAGTCGGTGCTGGCCGCGACCCGCGACCAGGTCGGCGCGCAGGACGCGGCGAACGACACCGCCGTCGAGCGGGCGGAGGTCCAGCTCGGGTTCGACCGCAAGCAGCTCGCCGCGGCCCAGGACCAGCTCGAGACCGACCGGCGGGCCTGCAAGCGCTCCGGCGGCACCGGTACGACGGCCACCCCCGAGCCCACCCCCGAGCCGTCCTCCGGTGGCGGACTGCTCGGCGGGCTGTCCGGCGGGTCCCCGGCCTCGGGCGGATCCGGCCTCGGCACCCCGACCGCCGACCCGGCCTGCACCGCCGTCACCGCCGACGAGCAGGCCGTCGCCACCGCGAAGGGCCAGGTCATCGCCTCGCAGACGGCGCTGGCGCAGGCGCAGGGCACCCGCGACACCGGTGCCGCCTCCGGCCGGGTCTCGATCGCCAACGCCGAGGGTGCGGTGTCCGACGCGCGCTCCCAGCTCACCGGGGCGAACAACGACGCGCCGGCCGACGTCGCGGTGCAGGACGCCGTGGTCGCCGACGCCCGCAACACCCTCGCCGACGCCCGGCGCGCCCTCGACGACACCCTGTTGCGCGCCCCGGTCGCCGGCACCGTGTCCGCGATCAACGGCGCGGTCGGGGACGTCGTCCCCGCGGCGAGCGCCGCCACCGCCCTCGCCCCGGGCACCGACGCCCGGATCCCCGATGCGGTCGGGTCGGCGTCCGCGGCGTCGGGTGCCGCCGGAGCCTCCGGGGGCGGCGCGTCCGCGGCCGGCGGGGCACCGTTCCTCACCCTCAACGACCTGCAGACCTACCAGCTGGTCGTCCCGTTCGAGGAGAGCGACGCCGCGCGGGTCGCGCCCAACCAGACCGTCGACGTCACGGTCGACGCGCTGCCCGGGGTGAGCCTGCCGGCGACCGTCGTGGCCGTCGCACCGACCGGACGCAGCTGTCGGGGGTCGTGAGCTACTACGCCACGGTGGTGCTGAACCGCACCGACCCGCAGCTGCGCGACGGCCAGACCGCGCAGGCCGACGTGCGCACCGAGTCCCGCAACGGCGTGCTGCGGGTGCCCAACACCGCCGTGCGCCAGGAGGGTGGCCGCTCGGCCGTCGACGTGCCCGGTGAGGACGGTGCCGCGGTGACCCGGCAGTTCGAGGCCGGCCTGGCCGGCGACCAGTTCACCGAGGTCCGCTCCGGCCTCGACGACGGCCAGCAGGTCCTGCTGCCGCAGGCCACCGTCGAGGCGAGCCCGGGAGGGCCCGGCGGGTCGGGCGGGCCCGGGGGCGGCTGAGCGCCGGGGCCCGCGCACCCCGGCGGGACGGCGGCCGGGCAGCTGCCCACCCGCCCCGTGTGACGGCCGTGTGTCGGCGGACCGGTCCGCCGACACACACTCCTCACACGGTTACCCCGCGCGGCCCTACCCGCGTCCGGCCCGCACTCCCTAGCTTGTCCCCACACCCGGCGGTCCCCGCCGGTGCGGACACGCCCCAGGAGGACGACATGGCCCAGGATCCGTCGGACTACCTGCAGCGACGCCGACTGCGGACCGGGGCGGCGGGCTGGGTCCTGCTCGCCGGGCTCGGCGTCAGCTACGTCATCTCCGGCGACTACTCCGGGTGGAACTTCGGCCTCGCCCAGGGCGGGTTCGGCGGGCTGCTGGTCGCCGGCGTCGGCGAGGCGCTCAAGGTCATGTTCGTGATCACCACGGTCGCCGTTCTGGGTTTGCTGATCTTCGCCGTCGCCGCGGTGCCGCTGTTCGACGCGGGCAACCTCGTCGACATCCCGCCGACCGACGCCGCGGGAGCCTCGTCGTTCCTGCCGTTCGGCTACCTCGGGATCTGGTCGGCGGTGCCGTTCGCGATCTGGTTCTTCCTCGCCCTGGAGGGCGTGCCGCTGGCCGCGGAGGAGGCGCGGGACCCCGAGCGGAACGTGCCCCGCGGCATCGTCGCGGCGATGCTGGTCCTGCTGGTCACCGACGCGCTGGTGCTGGTGCTGGCGACCGGGGCGCTCGGCGCGCAGGCGCTGTCGGAGTCGGGCAACCCGCCCGTCGAGGCGCTCGGCGGGTCGACCGCGGGCGTCGTCGTCAACTACGTCGGGCTGGCCGGGCTCGTCGCCAGGTTCTTCTCGATCATCTACGCCTACTCCCGGCAGACCTTCGCGCTCTCGCGCGCCGGGTACCTGCCGCGGGTGCTGTCGGTGACCAACGGCCGCAAGGCGCCCACACTCGCCCTGATCGTCCCGGGCGCGGTGGGCTTCCTGCTCTCGCTGACCGGGCAGGGCGACGTGCTGCTGAACATGGCGGTGTTCGGGGCCGCGCTGTCCTACGTGCTGATGATGGTCAGCCACATCGTGCTGCGCCGCACCGCACCGGAGATGCCGCGGCCGTACCGGACCCCCGGCGGGGTCGTCACGACCGGGTTCGCGCTGGTCGTCGCGGTGCTCGCGGTGATCGCGACGTTCCTCGTCGACCCGGTCGCGGCGGGGGCGACCCTCGGCGCCTTCGCCCTGTTCATGCTGTACTTCGCGCTCTACTCACGACACCACCTGGTCGCCGCGGCCCCCGACGAGGAGTTCGCGGCGCTGGCACAGGCGGAGGCCGAGCTGACGTGACCACCCGCAGAGCCACCCTCGGTGGGCACACCCACGAGTTCGCCGACCTCCGGGCGCTGCTGGCCGCGGCCACCCCGGAACGCTCCGGGGACGTGCTCGCCGGGGTCGCGGCCCGGTCGGAGCAGGAACGCGTCGCCGCCCAGACGGTCCTGGCCGACCTGCCGCTCGCCACCTTCCTCGACGAGCAGGTCGTCCCCTACGAGGACGACGAGGTGACCCGCCTGATCGTCGACTCGCACGACCCCGAGGCGTTCGCCCCGGTCGCGTCGATGACCGTCGGCGGTTTCCGCGAGCACCTGCTCGACCCCACCACCGACACCACCGCGCTCGCCCCCGGGCTGACCCCCGAGATGGTCGCGGCGACCTCGAAGCTCATGCGGCTGCAGGACCTGATCGCCGTCGGTCGGCGCACCCCGGTCGTCACCGCGTTCCGCTCGACGGTCGGGCTGCCCGGCACGATGGCGACGCGGTTGCAGCCCAACCACCCCACCGACGATCCCGCGGGGGTGACCGCGTCGATCGTGGACGGGCTGCTGCTCGGCTGTGGCGACGCCGTCATCGGCATCAACCCGGCGACGGACTCGCCGCAGCGCACCACCGACCTGCTGCACCTGATCGACGAGGTGCGCACCCGCTACGACATCCCCACCCAGTCCTGCGTGCTCGCCCACGTCACGACCTCGATCGAGATCATGGAGCGCGGTGCCCCGGTGGACCTGGTGTTCCAGTCCGTCGCCGGCACCGAGGCCGCCAACACCGGGTTCGGGGTGACCCTGGCGATGCTGCGCGAGGCGCACGAGGCCGCGCGGTCGCTGGACCGGGGCACCGTCGGCACGAACTGCATGTACTTCGAGACCGGTCAGGGCTCCGCGCTGTCCGCCGACGCCCACCACGGCGTCGACCAGCAGACCCTGGAGGCCAGGGCGTACGCCGTCGCCCGCGCCTTCGACCCGCTCCTGGTCAACACGGTCGTCGGGTTCATCGGGCCGGAGTACCTGTACGACGGCAAGCAGATCACCCGCGCCGGGCTGGAGGACCACGTGTGCGGGAAGCTGCTGGGCGCCCCGATGGGTGTCGACGTCTGCTACACCAACCACGCCGAGGCCGACGCCGACGACACCGACGCGCTGCTCACGCTGCTGGGCGCGGCGGGCTGCTCGTTCGTCATCTGTGTGCCCGGGGGCGACGACGTGATGCTGCACTACCAGTCGCTGTCCTTCCACGACGCGCTCTACGCCCGCCAGGTGCTGGGCCTGCGGCCCGCCCCGGAGTTCGAGGCGTGGCTGACCACGATGGACATGCTCGACGGCGAGGGGCGGCTGCGCGACCTGCCCGCGGGCGCCGTCCGGACCCTGACGGCGGGTGTCCGGTGAGCGACCCGCTCGACGTGCTGCGCGCCTCCACCCGGGCCCGGGTGGCGCTCGGCCGCGCCGGGGACGCCCTGCCGACCGCGCGGCTGCTGGAGCTGCGCGCCGCGCACGCGGCCGCCCGCGACGCCGTGCACACCCCGCTCGACGTGGACGCGCTCACCGAGCGGATCGCGGCGCTGGGGGTGTCGACGCTGCGGGCCGCCGGCGCCCCGGGTGATCGCACCGAGTACCTGACCCGGCCCGACCTGGGCCGCCGCCTCGCCGCGGACACCGAGCTGCCCCGGGGCGACCACGACGTGGTGCTCGTGGTCGCCGACGGGTTGTCGCCGCGGGCGGTCGCCGAACACGCCCCGGGGATGCTCGCCGCGATCCTGGAGCGGCTCGACGGGTGGCGGGTGGCACCGGTGGTCGTCGCCACCCAGGCCCGGGTCGCGCTCGGTGACGAGGTCGCGACCGCGGTCGGTGCGCGGCACGTCGTGGTGCTCGTCGGGGAGCGGCCGGGGATGAGCTCGGTGGACTCGCTGGGGCTGTACTTCACCTACGACGCCCGCCGGGGCCGCCGCGACTCCGAACGCAACTGCATCTCCAACGTCCGGCCGCCGCACGGCACCGGCTACGCCGCCGCGGCGACGACGCTGGCGCTGCTGATGAGCGAGGCGCGACGGCTGAAGCTGTCCGGGGTCGCGCTCAAGGCGGACCCGGCGCTGCCGCCGGGCTGAGCGGCCCGGCGGCGGTCGCGCACTACGTCGGCCGAGCACCCGGTCCGGGGCGACGACCTCGTGGGCGGGGCAGGACCAGCGGGGTCCCGGTGAGTGGGTCCGGCGTCACCAGCGCGTCCACCCCGAACACCGAGGAGACGAGCTCCTCGGTCACGACGGCGGAGGGTACCCCCTCCGCGACGATCCGCCCGTCCCGCACGGCGATCAGATGGTGGGCGTAGCGGGCGGCGAGCTCCAGGTCGTGCAGCACCATCACGACCGTGCGGTCCTGCTCGGCGTTGACCGCGCGGAGCAGGTCCAGCACGTCGAGCTGGTGGGCGAGGTCGAGGAAGGTGGTCGGCTCGTCGAGCAGCATCGTGCCGGGCCCCTGGGCCAGCACCAGCGCGATCCAGGCCCGCTGCCGCTGCCCGCCGGAGAGCTCGGTGGCCGGCCGGTCGGCCAGCCCGGTCAGTCCGGTCGCCGCCAGCGCCGCGCCGACGGCGGCCTCGTCCTCGGCCGACCACTGGCGGAACCAGCGCTGGTGGGGATGGCGTCCCCGTCCGACGAGGTCACCGACGGTGATGCCGTCCGGGGTCGTCGGCTGCTGCGGGAGCACCCCGAGCCGGCGGGCGAGGTCGGTCGCCGGGAGCCGCGCGATCTCGGCACCGTCGAGCAGGACGCGTCCCGCGGCGGGACGCAGCAGACCGGCGAGCCCGCGCAGCAGGGTGGACTTGCCCGAGGCGTTCGGCCCGACGATGGCGGTGATCCGCGACGCCGGGACGGTCACGGACTGGTCGTCGATCACGACCTGCCCCGGGTGGTGGCCCAGGGTCAGCCGTTCTCCGGACAGGGTCATCCGCTCGCTCCGATCCGGTGGGCGCGTACCAGCAGCGCGATGAGTACGGGCGCCCCGACGACGGCGGTGACGACCCCGACCGGCAGCTCCCGCGGTGCGAACACGGTGCGGGCCGCGAGGTCGGCGACGACGACCACGAGTGCCCCGGTCCCGCCCGAGGCGAGCAGGCCGGGGCTGCGCTCCCGGAGCAGCCGGCGCACGACCTGCGGGGCGACCAGCGCGACGAACCCGACCGGGCCCGCGGACGCCGTCGCCAGCGCGGACAGCCCCACCGCCCCGGCGAGCATCACCCCGCGCGCCCGCCCCGCGCGGGGCGACAGCGACCGCGCCAGGTCGTCCCCCAGCTCCAGGACCTGCAGCGAGCGGGCTGCCGCGAGCACGGCGGGCAGCAGCAGGCACAGCCCCGCGGCCACCGGCGCCACGTCCGGCCACGAGCGACCGGACAGGCTGCCCACCAGCCACACCGCGGCCGAGTAGGCCACGTTCACGTCGGCCCGGCCCAGCAGGAAGGTGGCGGCCGACCCCAGCATCGCCGCGACGCCGATCCCGACCAGCACCAGCCGGTAGCCCGAGAAGCCGCCCCGCCAGGCGACCGCGTACACGGTGAGCGCGGCGAGTGCCGCGCCGGTGAGCGCGCCGCCGGTCACCCACACCGTCGAGGCCCCCCACACGACGATCATCACGACCGCTCCGGCGGAGGCACCCGCGTTGATCCCGATGACGTCCGGGCTGACCAGCGGGTTGTGGGCGAGCCGCTGCAGCACCGCCCCGGCGATGCCGAACGCCGCCCCGACCAGGACCGCGGTGAGCGCCCGCGGCAGCCGGTGGGTGACGACGAGGTCGTAGCTGAGCAGGGTGCCGTGGCCGGCGAGGGTGTCGAGCACCGTCGCGAGCGGCAACGGGTACTCCCCGACCGTGACCGCGACCAGCCCGACGGTCACCGCCGCCGCCCACGTCGCCAGCCCGAGGACCAGACCGCGCACGCCGATCCGGCCGGACACCGGTCCGCGACGCAGGACCAGGGTCGCGCTCACAGGGCCGCCACCTTCCGGGTCCGGACCAGGTACAGGAACGCCGGCCCCCCGAGCAGGGCCGCGGTGACCCCGAGGTGGACCTCCTCCGGTGCGACGACGACCCGGCCCGCGACGTCGGCGAACAGGGCCAGCCCCGCGGCGAGCAGCGCCGACAGCGGCAGTACCCACCGGTGTGCGGCGCCGACCAGCGCCCGCGCCGCGTGCGGGGCGACCAGCCCGAGGAACACGACCGGCCCGGCCAGTGCGGTCGCCGTCCCCGCGAGGACGACCACCGCGACGAGCCCCGCCGCCCGCGTCGGACCGGGCCGGGCGCCGAGGCCGCGGGCGGCGTCCTCCCCCAGCGCGACCGCGTCGAGGCGCCGGACCAGGACCACCGCCAGCGCGATCCCCACCAGGGCGAACGGCAGCGACTGCCCGACCGTGGCCAGGTCCGCCCGGGCCAGCGACCCGACCACCCAGTACCGGTAGCGGGCGAACAGGTCCCGGTCCAGCAGCACGAACGCCGAGGTGACCGCCGTGAGCAGCGCGGACACCGCGGCCCCGGCCAGGGCGAGCTTCACCGGTGTCACCCCGGCGCGCCCCGATCCCCCGATCGCGTACACGGCCGCCGCCGCGCACGCCCCGCCGAGGAAGCCGAACCACACGTACCCGGTGAGCGACCCGACCCCCGCGGTCATCGTCGCGATCATCGCCGCCGCCGCGCCGGCGTTGATCCCGAGCGTGTCCGGGCCGGCGAGCGGGTTGCGGGTGATGCCCTGGGCCACCGCGCCGGCGAGACCGAGACAGGCACCCGCGAGCAGACCGCACAGGGTCCGGGGCAGCCGGACGTGCCGGACGACGACGTCGGTCCGGCTCCCCGAGAAGTGCAGCAGGCCGGTCGACAGCTCGGACCAGGACAGCGGCCGGGCCCCGACCTTCATGGAGAGCACCGTGGCCACGGCGACCACGGCCACCGCGCCGGGCAGCGCCCAGGGCGCGACGGGCCGGACCCGGACCGCGGTCGCCGCGCTCACTCCGGGTGGACGAGGTCGGCGACCCGCTCCGCCGCGGACGGCCCCCGGATCCCCGCGGCCCGGTCGGCGAACAGGAACGGGTACACGCGTCCCGTACGGACCGCGGTGCTCGCGGCGAGCGCGGGGTCGGTGCGGATCTGCGCCACGTCGGCCTCGCCGTCGGCGACGGTGGTGGCGGCGTCGCAGCAGGTCGAGGTCAGGATGACGTCGGGGTCCCTGGCGATCAGTTCTTCCTTCGACACCGCGACGTGGCGGCGCTCGGTGAGGTCGCCGAAGACGTTCTCGGCGCCGGCCATCTCCAGGACCCGGGTGCCGAAGTCGATGCCCGAGGCGACCCGGTAGCTGCCGTCGTCGTCGTTGAGCAGGATCGCCACCCGGGGCCGCGGCGCCCCCGCCACCCGTTCCTGCACCGCGGCGACCGTGGCCTGCAGCTCCCCGACCAGCTGCTCGGCCCGCTCCGGGGCACCGAGGACCCGGCCGAGCGAGCGCAGGTCGGCGTAGACCGTCTCCATCGACACCTGGCCCGGGTCGATGGCCTCGTCGGACAGCCCGTCCGCCGACGGGCACAGCGGTGCGTTGACCCAGGTCCGGACGCCCAGCGCCGCCAGGTCCGCCCGGGTGCTGATCGACTCGTCCCCGGTGGTGGCGAACACGTTGTTGTAGCCGGCGAGCACGAAGTCCGGCTCGGCGGCGAGCAGCGCCTCACGCCGGGGCAGCTCCCGGGTGTAGGCCGTGCGCTCCTGCGCGGCGGCGTAGAGCTCGACCACCGGCGCGTCGAGGTAGGCGGTGCCCACCAGCCGGTCGGACAGGCCCAGTGCGTGGACGGTCTCGATCGCGGGCTGGTAGAGCGCGTAGATGCGCCCGGGCGGCTCCGGGACCGTCACCTCGATCCCGCAGTTGACCTCGGTGACGGCGCCGGCCGCGTCCGGCGCGCCGGCCGGGGCGGGCGGCCCGCCGCAGGCGGACAGGACGAGCACCGCGGCGGACAGCACGGCGACCGGCAGGACCCGGCGGGGGACGGACATCGCAGCTCCTCGTCGAGCGGCGACAGCCGAAGATTGACGAGCTGCTCATATGTCATGGTGTGATGCGGGCGCCACCGTTCCCGGATGTCCGGAACATCACTCCTGTCCGCCCGCGGTCAGCCCCGGACCCGGGGCTGGACGTCGGTGGGCCGGTCGCCGCCGCCGCCCGCCCCCGCTCGCGCCTCCTGCCGGGTCGTCCCGTCCCGCGACGGGCCGGTGGACGCGGCGTCGACGTCGGCGCGCTGCTCCCGGATCGCCTCCTGCGCCGACTCCGGCAGCTCGTGCAGCATCGCCTCCACCCGCTCCCGGCGACGGTGCACCGCCTGCCGGTCCGGCATCCCCGTCGACGCCACCAACTGCGGCTTCATCGGCGGACGCCCCTCCAGCTCCCCCGCCGCCTCCATCTCCCGGGCGGCCTGCGCGGCGTCCTTCTCCTCCGACATCCCGATCGGACCCTCACGACGCCCGTTCAGGAACTGCGCCACCACCGGCTCGTCCGAGGTCAACAACACCTCCCGCGGACCGAACATCGCCAGGTGCTTGCGGTACAGCAGACCGATGTTGTCCGGCACCGTCTGCGCCGAGTTGATGTCATGGGTCACGATCAGGAACGTCGAGTCCGTCATCGCGTTCAAGTCGATGATCAACTGGTTCAGGTACGCCGTGCGCACCGGATCCAGACCCGAGTCCGGCTCGTCGAACAGAATGATCCTCGGATCCAGCACCAACGCCCGCGCCAGCCCCGCACGCTTGCGCATACCACCCGAGATCTCCCCCGGCAGCTTCCCCTCGGCACCGACCAGACCGACCATGTCGATCTTCTCCATGACGATGTCCCGGATCGCCGACTCCGACTTGCGCGTGTGCTCCCGCAACGGGAACGCGATGTTGTCGAACAGGTTCATCGACCCGAACAACGCACCGTCCTGGAACAACACCCCGAACAGCTTCCGGATCTCATACAGCTCGGACTCCGAGCACTTGCACAGGTCGACGCCCTCGATCACGATCGACCCCCGCTCCGGCTTGAGCAGCCCGATCAGGGACTTCAGGAACACCGACTTACCGGTACCCGACGGCCCGAGCAGCACCGACACCTCACCCGCCGGCAGGGTCAGGCTCACGTCCGACCAGATGTTGGCCCGACCGAAGGACTTCGTCAGCCCCTCGACCTTCACCTCGACACCCGTCATGGGGTCACGTCTCCTTCTCGCCTAGAAGTTGCGCAGGTCGGACACGAGCCACCGGCCGTCGACCCGCTGGACCGTGACCTCGGCGCGGCCCGCGGTGGTGCGCGGTGGCTCGCCGGGGCGGGCGGCCTCCTGCGTGAAGTAGAGCAGGGCGGTGACCCGGTCGGCGCCGGCGGACACCACACCGGCCCGGGTGACGACGGTCCGTGTCCCCACCCCGCGGTCCAGGGCCGGTCGGACGACGGAGTCGAGCACCGAGTCGAACTGGCGTCCGAAGTCGCCGGTCACCAGACCGCGGGCGCGGGCGACGTCGGCGTCCTTCGACGCCGGCTGGTAGCTGAGGACCTGCTCGACACCGGTGCGGGCCGCCGTCAGTCCGTCCACCCGGGCCTGTTCGGTCTGCTGCGCAGGCCGGACGACGGCGGCGTACAGCACCGTCGCGGCCACCAGCAGCAGCACGGACACCATCGCGGTCGTCCACAGGAGCACCCGGCGACGGGGCGCTGCGCCACGCCGGACGGACCCTGCTGCGGCCCGCAGCCGTGCGCCGCGCCCGGGCCGCGCCTCCGCGGTGTCCGGGGCGGGCGAGGGGGTCGGGCCGGGGTCGGTCGCGGCGACGGCACCGGTGCGGTCCGCGGCGGTCTCGTCCTCGGTCACGGGGCCACCTCCACGGTCGACACCTTCCACGCCCCGTCCTCGTGGCGCAGCCCGAGCAGCAGCCGGAAGTCACGCGGGGCGCCGTCGGGGACCTCGGTGTTGCGGACCGTGGTGCTGGCGCTGACCAGCACGGTCGCCGTATCGGCGTCGATGTGCTCGATACCCACCGCGTCGATCCCTCCCTCGGCCTCGACCTTCCCCTGCGCCAGGATGGCCCCGAACACCTCCGAGAAGCGACCCAGCTCGGTCCGGAACGGGTCGGTCGCGACGGCGAGCATGGTGTCGACGCTGCCCCTCGCGTTGTCGGCGTCGATGCCGATGAACTCCCGCACGACCTGCGACGCGACGGCGGTCGCCTCGTCCCGGTCGGCGACGGTGCCCGCGGTGCCCCGCCACGCCAGCACCGACAGGACCGCCGCGGCGGCTGCGACGACCAGCAGCGCGACGGCCGTCACGGCGAGCCGCCCGCGCCGTCGCGGGGCGTCCGCGGGAGCCGCCCCGTCCGGCTCCGCACCGCCCGGGACGGTGCCCGTGGGCGCGGGATCCGACGATGCGGGGTCGGTCGTGTCGGGGTCGGTCGTGTCGGGGTCGGTGGCCGTGTCGGTCATACCTGGTCCAGTCCGGCGATCAGCCATCGGCCGTCCACCTCCCGCATCGTGAGCGTCGCCGCGACGGTGTCCACGCGCTCGCCGGCGTTCGTCGTCGTGCTCTGGTTCAGGAACACCAGCACCTGGGCGTCGGAGCCGGACCAGCCGACCCATCCGGCCCCGACGACCCGGGCGATCGTCCGCGCGCCGAGCCGTTCCGCGTTGGGCCGGACCTTCTCGTCGAACAGACGCCGGTAGTCGTCGTGGAAGTTCCCGGTCGTGGTGTCGTCGACGGCGGTGGACGCCGCATCGAGCTTGCGTCCGTCGTAGGACAGCAGGGTCTGGGCGCCGGCCGTGGCCGCGGCCTGGACGTCGTCGCGGGTGCGCTGGTCGTCCGACCGCACGACGAGCAGCCACGCGCACACCCCGGCGGCCACGGCGAGCAGCGCGATCACCACGAGCAGGCCCACCACGAGGCCCCGTCGTGAGCGCGGTCGCGTGCCCGGGCCCGGGGCGTCCCCGGCGTCCGTGTCCGGCGCGCCCGCGGTGTCCGTGCCCGTCGTGTCCGCGCCGGTCACGGGACGAACTCCAGCCTCGACACCAGCCATCGTCCGTCCTCCTGCTCGACCGTCATCCGCATCCGGTACTGGCGGGGCTCGCCGTCCGGGACCTGCGCGTTGTGCACCGTGGAGTCGGCGGACACCAGCACGACCGCGCGGCCCGGTCCGCGTTCGGCGACGCCGGCCGCGGACACCTCACCGGTCGAGCTCACCTTCGCGTCGCGGATGGTCCCGGCGAAGGTCCCCGATCGGCTGCGCAGCTGCTCGTGGAACTCCCCCGTCGTCGCGTCCTCCAGCCGGCGCAGCGTCGCGTCCGCGGTGTCCGGGGCGATGGTGAGCAGGTCGGTCGCGGTCTGCCGGGCCGCGACCAGTGCCGGTTCGTCGTCGCCGGTCCCGCCGCCGAGACGGACGGCCAGCACCGTGACCAGCACGGCGAGCAGGAGCGCGACCACGCCCAGCCCGATCGGCAGGGCGAGCGACCGCAGCGGCAGGAACCGGGGGCGGCTCATCCCTCCACCCCCAGCGGGTCGAGCACGATGGCCTGCCACCCGCGGTTCGACGACCGGACCCTGTTCCCGTCGACGATCGGGGTGTTGCTGCCGGGGGCGAGGAGGACGCCGTCCAGCGACGCGGCGTCGGAGGGGGTGTAGCCCTCCTCCCCCGGCGAGAACGGCTGATTCTCCTCCGGGTTCGTGTTCCCGTCACCGGTGGTCGGCAGGTTGCCCGGCCGCAGCGGGTTGTCCGCGGCGCGGTCGGACTGGGTGCCCGCCACGTCCAGCATGGTCGCGACCGCGGCCTCGCGGGCGGCGGCCGCCTCCTCCGGGCTCTGGAACCGGAACCCGCACGACGCGGCGTCGGGGCCGCGGCCGTCGGGGATCGGCGAGCCCGGCGGGCAGAGGTAGGCCTTCCCGCCGCGGGCCGCCTTGAGCGGGTCCGGGTCGGTGCAGCGCACCCCGGTGCCCGGGCGGGCCGGTGTCACGTCGGTCGGCGGCCGCCGGTCGACGATGAACCCGTCGACACAGGGCGCCGGGTCGTTCACCTGCGTCTGCAGGTTGATCATGATCGTGCCCGGGACGGGCGAGCCGCTGACCGCGCCGATCGAGGCGTCGAAGGTCGACGGCAGCAGGGTCAGCGTCTGTTCCAGGTGCGGGACGTAGACGCGGGCCACCTCGCCGACCGAGGTCAGGTTGTTCAGCAGGTCCGGGAGCGGGTCCCCGATCTGCTTCACGAACCCGGCCACCTCGTCGAGCGCGGGCGGGAAGCGGTCGAGGGTGCCGCGCAGCGCGGGGTCTGCCTCGGTCAGCCGCCCGGTGAACGACGCCAGGTTCGCGACGTAGGTGCGGATGTCGCCGGAGGTCGCGTTCTGGGTGGCGAGGACCGGGTCGAGGTCATCGATCAGCGTCACCGTCGGGTCGAGGTTGGCGGTCGCCTCCCGGGTCAGCAGGTCGAAGGAGTCGATCAGGCGGCCGAGGTCCTCGCCGCCACCGGCGAACGCCTCGCCGAGCTCGGCGACCGTGGTGTTCAGCTTCTGCCCCGGCACCGACGCGGCGAGCGCGTTGGCCTGCGCGAGCAGCTCGCCGGTCGTCGTCGGGAGGGAGACCTGCTGCACCGGGACGACCGCGCCGTCGGTCAGGAACGGGCCACCGGTCGTGCGCGGCTCGAAGTTGATGTACTGCTCGCCGACCGCGGAGATGCTGCGGACCTCGACCGCGGAGTCCACCGGGATCGGGTGGTCGTCGAGCACCTGGACGTCGGCCTCGACACCGTCGCGGGTCAGCCGCACCGCGTCGACCTGGCCGACGGTCACCCCGCGCAGGCTCACCACGCCGTTGACGTAGAGGCCGGCGCCTGCGGGGAGCTGGACGGTGACCGAGTTCCGGCCGATGCCCAGCATGCGCGGGACGTTGAGGTAGGTGACGGCGCCCCAGCCCACGGCGATCGCGGCGATCACCAGGAAGGCGATCAGCTTACGTGCGGTCGTGCGGGAGATCCGCACCGACGAGGCCCTCATCGGCCACCTCCCAGGAGTCCACCGAGGATGCCGTCGGACCCGGACCCGGACCCGTCCGGCGGGTCCGCGGGCCGGTCGGCGCCCGGCAGCGGCAGCACGCCGTCGAGCGGCTTCGTGAGGTCCTGGAACGGGGCCAGTGGCGCCGTCAGGGCCGGCGGGGCGCCCAGCGGCGGGACGGCCAGCACGCCGGGCCCGTCCGGGCCGGGCAGCTGGAAGCCGTCGAGCAGGTTGCGCCGCAGGACCTCCGGGGTGAGGTCCAGGGTCAGGAACAGGTTGCCGTAGTCGCCCTTGAACATCCCCGGGAACGCGGTCGACGCGGGGAACGGGAAGGTGAGCAGCAGCTCGATGCCCTGGGTGAGGTCGGTGCCCGCGTCGGCCAGCCGGGCGACGGCGGGCCGGATCTGCCGCAGGTTCGCCAGCAGGTCCTCCGTGGACCGGTCGGACAACGTCCCGACCGCCGAGTCGAGCCGCTGCACCTGCTCCAGGGTGCGGACCAGGTTCTCCCGGTCCTCGTTGAGCACCTTGAGCGCCCCGGGGATCGTGTCGATGCCGCGGGCGAGGGTGGCGTTGTCGGCGTTCAGCGTGCCGCCGAGCCGGTTCACCGCGTCGAGGGCGCGGACGATGTCGTCGCGCTGGGCGTCGAGCCCGCCGACGAACCGCTCCAGGTTCCCCACGAGGGAGCGCAGGTCGTCCTGGCGACCGTCGAACACCCGGTTGAGCTCGGTGGTGATCGTGCGGACCTGCTGCAGCCCGCTCCCGTTGAGCACGACCGACAACGCCCCGAGGAGCTCCTCGGTCTCGGGGTAGCGCCCGGACCGGTCGAGCCCGATCACGGCGCCGTCGGTGAGGCGGCCCTCGGGGGCAGCCCCGTCCGGCGGGGCCAGCTCCAGGTACTCGGCGCCGAGCAGGCTCTTCTGCGCGACCCGGGCGACGGCGTTGGCCGGCAGCACGGCGGCCTTGTCCAGGCTGACGGTGAGGACCGCCTTCCAGTCCTTCACCTCGGTGCGCACGACCGACCCGACGGGCACGTCGGCGACCATGACCTCCGCGTTCGGGACGAGGTTCGCGACCTGCTCCATCTCCACGGTGACCTGGTAGGCGTCCGGGCCCGTCCCGGCACGCAGCGGGAGGGGCAACTCGCCCAGGCTGGAGAACCCGCAGGCGCTCGTCGCGACGGCGACGGTCGCCAGGGCCGCCACCATCCGGGCGGTGCGCGCGGCTCGGCGCGTCATCAGTTGCCTCCCAGCGACGGGACGGACGGGAGCGCCGGGGCCGACGGGTCGCCGTACTGCAGCGGGTTGACCGCCACCGGCGGCGAGTCGACCCGGGCGAGGTCGAGCAGCGGACCCAGGCCGGCCCGGCAGGCGTAGGCCGCGGCCGGGTCGGCCTCGCGGGACGGCGCGACGGCGGCCGCCGCGTCGCAGACGAACGCGGCCGGGCTGCGCAGGTTGGTCACGGCGACGTTCGCGGTGACCGCGCCGGTCTTCTCGTCGATGAAGTTGGCGAAGTTCGACACCAGGAACGGCGCCTTCTGCAGGATGTCGCCCAGTGCCTGCCGGTTCTGCGACACGGTGCGGACGACGTCGTCGGCCTTGCGCAGGTCCTCGGTGAGCTGCTCACGGTTGTCGGCGACGAAGCGCTGCACGACGGGCGCGGCCCGGTCGAGGCTCTCCAGCACCCTCGCCAGCGCGTCGCGGTTGTCGGCGAGGATCCCGGACACGTCCGCGAGCTGGCTCTGGAAGCGCTGGACCTGGGCGTCGGCGTCCTTGAGCGCGGTGACGAAGGTCTGCAGGTTCCGGACGGTGGCGAAGATGTCCTCGCGTCCGTTCGCCAGCGTCGACGCCGCGTCGGAGAGCTTCCGGATGGTGTCGCGGATCAGCGGGCCCTGACCCTGCAGGTTCGCCGAGGTCGTGTCGAGGAGCCGGTTCAGCGCTCCCTCGGTCTCGGCGGACTGCGGCGCGAGCGCCTTCGCCAGCCCGGCGACCTCGGTCTTGATCCGGTCGAACTCGACCGGGGCGACCGTGCGCTCGCGGGGGATCTCGGCGTCGTCGGCGAGCTGCGGGCCGCCGTCGTAGGGCGGTCCGAGCTGCACGTACCGGACGCCCACCAGGGTCGGGGAGATGATCGCCGCGGTCGCGTCTGCCGGGAGCGGGACGTCGGCGTCGTAGCTCATGACGACCTTCACCGCGTCCGGCCGCGGTTCCACCGAGTCGATGGTGCCGACCTGCACGCCGAGGACGCGGACCTCGTCGTGCGGATAGAGGTTCACGGTCTGGTCGAAGTACGCGGTGACGGTGCGGGTACCGGGGCTCGCCAGCGCCCAGGCGGCCGCACCGGCCGCGACGACGAGGACCACCACGAGCAGCAGCACGCGGTTGCGGGTCACGAGGGCCATCAGTTCCCGCCTCCCTGCGGGGTACCCGGTGCCGGGCCGACGGCCGGGGAGACGGGGGTCAGCTGGTCGAGCACCGAGGGCAGGTTCTGCTGGGCCAGGCCCGTCGGCACCAGGTTCGGCACGAGGGCGAAGAACCACGGTCCGCTGGAGATCGCCTCGCCGAGGCTGCCGGCGTAGGTGTCCAGACCGGTGATCGCGGCGGCGAGGTTGCGGTCGTTGGCCCGCAGCAGGTCGAGGGTCTTCTCCAGCTCCTCGAGCATCGGGCGCAGCTGCTGCTGGTTGTCGCGGGCGAGCCCCTCGATCTCCTGGACGGCGCCGGTGACGTTCAGCAGCAGCGACCGGATCACCTCGCGACGGGCCCGCAGCTCCTCGAGCAGCAGGTTCCCGTCCGAGACGAGCGTGGTGACGGAGCTGCTCCGCTCGGCGAGGACACCGGAGACGCTCGCGGTGTGCGAGAGCAGTTCCTGCAGCTCCGCGTCCCGCGAGGAGATCGTCTGTGACAGCCTGCCCAGCCCCTCCAGCGCCGAGCGCAGCTCCGGCGGGGTGTCGGCGAAGGTGTCGGCGACCGTGTTCAGGGACTCCGCGACGCGGGGGACGTCGAGGTCCTCGGTCTTGCGGGTGAGGGTGTCCAGCAGCTGCTGGACGTCGTAGGGCGCGGACGTCCGGTCGAGCGGGATCTGCGCCCCGTCGTCCAGCCGTCCCGGCCCCGACGGGCGGACCTCGAGGAACTTCGCGCCCAGCACCGTCGCCGTCTTGATCGACGCGCCGATGGACTCGCCGAGGGTGCTGCCGTCGAAGACGGTGAACCCCACGTCGACGGCCTTGCCGGCGAGCTCGACGGAGTCGACCTTGCCGACGACGACGCCGGCCAGCCGGACCTCGTCGCCGGTCTTGAGGCCCGCGGCCTCGGAGAACAGCGCGGAGTAGGTGCCGGAGGTGAGCTGGCGGTAGAGGTAGCCGGAGTTCAGCGCGGTGACGGTCGCGACCACCGCGATCACCAGCGCGACGGCCCCGATCCGCAGGAGGTTCATCTCCTCGAAGCGGCGGCGGGTCAGAACTGGCATCTCGCCTCCTGGCTCGCGATGGTGTCGGTCATGATCGGCGGGCCGACGCCGGGGTCGAGGCGGACCTGCACGCCGCAGAGATAGAACTGGAAGCCCTGCTGGTAGATCCCGGCGCGGCCGAGCAGCTGGTAGTAGCCGGGCAGCTACTGGAAGTAGACGTTGAGCCGGTCGGAGTCGTCGTTGACCAGCCGGGTCAGGCGGTCGAGCTCGTGCACGGTGCCGGCGACGTCGGGCCGGGCCTCGCGGACCAGGCTCTCGACGGTGCCGGCCAGGTGGTCGGCGCGCTCCAGCGACCGCCCGATCGAGCCGCGGTCGGCGGCGAGCCCGCTGACCAGCGTCTGCAGTTGGGTGACCAGCTCGTGCACGTTGTCCTTGCGCGCGTCGAGCGTGCCGAGCACGCCGTTGAGGTTGGTGACGACCTCGCCGATGACGCGGTCGCGGTCGGCGAGGGTGCCGGTCAGCGTGCCGATCTGGCCGAGCAGCGTGCGGACGGAGCCGCCCTGCCCCTGCAGCACCGAGATCAGCGACTCGGCGAGCTGGTTGACCTGCGCCGGCTGGAGGCCCTCGAACAGCGGTGTGAAGCCGTTGTAGAGCTCGTCGAGGTCGATCGCGGGACGGGTCCGGGACGCCGGGATCACGCCACCGTCGGCCAGCTGCGGGGTCGGCTGCGCGGCCCGCAGCAGCTCCAGGTAGCGCTGCCCGAGCAGGTTCTTGTAGCGGACCGCGCCCTCCGACGCCTGCTCGACGGGCACGTCGGAGCGCAGCGAGAACCCGACCCGCGCGAGGTTGTCGGCGCCGACGTCGACGGACTCGACACGACCGACGGTCACGCCGGCCACCCGGACGTCGTCCTTGGCCTTCAGGCCGGAGGCGTCGACGAACTCGGCGGTGTAGCGGGCCGTCTCGCCGAACCGGACCGAGCCGTAGGCGACGACGACGAACGCCGCGCACAGGGCCGCGACCACGGCGAAGACGACGACTCGGACGAGGTTGCCCCGGATGCCGCTCATCGGCCTCCTCCTTCCCCGGTCGGGTCGGCAGGGACGGTGGGCGCACCGAGCGCACCCGGGGCCCCGCCGAGGCGCTCCTGGATGGTCGGGCCGAGCTCGTCGCCGCCGATCAGGACGGCGAGCGGGGTGTCGCGGACCTGCACCGGCGCGTCGCGGGTGTCCAGACGCGGGGAGCCGTCGGAGTGGAAGGCGTGCCGCGGGAACGTGCCCGGCGCGGGGATCCCGCTGCCGCAGTTCGGCTGGTCGATGCCGAGGACCGGCGCGTTCTCGGGGGTGTAGCCCTGCTCGCCGGGCTGGAACGTGGTGAGCGAGCGCAGGCCCGGCTGGGCGCCGCCGAAGGTGGGCAGCAGCAGCTTCTGCAGGTGGTTGAGGCTGTCGAAGGTGCAGGGGAAGGTCGGCGCGTAGCGGCCGAGCACCTCGGTGGTCGGGCGGAGGGTCTCCAGGGTCCGGTCGAGGCCGTCGGTGTTGGCCTCCAGCACGCCGGAGACGTCGGTCGCGAACATCGACAGCGACGCGAGCGTGGCGTCGATCCCCGCCTGCTTCTCGACGATGGTGCCCCCGGTGGTCGTGACGTTGCGGACCAGGTCGAGCAGCTGCGGGCTCACGTCGGCGTAGGTGTCGAGCACCGGCGCGGCGGCCTGCAGGTCGCGCTGCAGCGCGGGCAGCGACGGGTTGATCCGCTCCAGGTACGAGTTGAACGACACCAGCGTGGCGCCGAGCTTGTCGCCGCGGCCGTTGAGCGAGGTCGACAGGGCGCCCAACGCAGTGTTGACCTTCGCCGGGTCGATCGTGGTGAGCAGCCGGTTCAGGTTGTCGAAGACGAGGTTGGCCTCGGTCTGCACCGCGGCGGCCGGGACGACGGCACCGGCGGCCAGGGTCGCCGTCGACGGCGAGGCCGGCGGGACGAGGTCGACGTACTTGGGGCCGAACACCGTCGGCGAGATGATCTGCGCGGTCACGTCGCCCGGGATGAGGTCCAGCTTGGACGGGTCGATCGCGAGGCTGACCACCGCGCCGCCGTTCCCGTCCGGCTCCACGGCCGAGACGCGCCCGACCCGCACGTCGCGCAGCGCGACGTCGGCGTCGGGCTGCATCAGCAGACCGGCCCGGTCGGTGCGAACGGTGGCGGGCACACCCGGGGTGAAGACGTCCAGGTAGGACGCCACCACGAGCGCGGCGCACAGCAGCAGCACCCCGATCGCGGCGAGGCCGCGGACCTCGTGCCGTGTCTCCGCCCCGCTCATCGGGAGAGGTGGAGGGTCTCGGGGTCCGCGTAGAGCAGGACCGCGGTCACCAGCGCCGTCACCATGACCGCGATCAGCGACAGCCGGACCGCGCGCCCGACCGCGGCTCCCACCCCGGCGGGGCCGCCGGAGGCGGTGAAGCCGTAGAAGGCGTGGATCGACATCACCACGAAGGCGATCAGGGTGACCTGCAGGACCGAGGTGAGCACGTCGGTCGGGACCAGGAAGGTGGAGAAGTAGTGGTCGTAGGTGCCGACCGACTGGCCGTAGCCGAGCACCACGATCAGCTGGGTGGTGGCGAAGCAGGCGATCAGGGCCAGTGCGTAGAGCGGGACGATCGCGATCGTGCCGGCCAGGATCCGGGTCGTGACCAGGTAGGGCACGGCGGGGACCGCCATGACCTCGATCGCGTCGATCTCCTCGCTGATCCGCTGGGCGCCGATCTCGGCGGTGAACGCGGCACCGATGGTGGAGACCAGGGCGACCCCGCCGATCAGCGGGGCGGCCAGCCGGATGTTGATGTAGCTGGCGAGGAAGCCGGTCAGGGCGTCGGTGCCCACGGCGTTCAGGGCCTCGTAGCCCTGGAGGCCGACGATCGCGCCCGCGCTCGCGGTCAGGATCGACACGACGACGCTGCCGCCGATCAGGACCAGCGCGCCGGTGCCGAAGCTGATGGCGGTGAGCTGGCGCAGCACCTCGCCGAGGTAGCGGCGGACCACGACCGGGATGCCGGCGTAGGCCTTCAGGTAGAACTCGACCTGCTCCCCGACGACGCGCAGGCCGGCCCGGGGGCGGTCCACGGCGCGCCGCAGGGCGGAGCCTTCGGATGTGTTCACAGGCGGGTCCTCAGATCCTTTCCAGCTTCAGCTGGATGTCGACCGCGGTCAGCAGGGCGTTGATGATGAAGAGCAGGACGAAGGAGATGACGACGGTCTCGGTGACGGCCTGGCCGACGCCCTTCGGGCCGCCCTCGGTCTTGAGCCCGCGGTAGGAGGCGACGAGACCGGCCAGGGTGCCGAACAGCAGCGCCTTGAACGAGCTGACCAGGAAGTCGCCCTCGTCGGTGAGCAGCGTCAGCGTCGCGACGAACTGCCCGGCCGAGGCGCCCTGCAGCCCGACCGACACCACGTAGGCCACGATCTCCCCGACCACGGTGATCACCGCGTTGAGGCAGAGGGCGACCACCGCCGAGGCCAGCACGCGGGGCATCACGAGCCGGTGCAGCGGGTCGATGCCCATCACGTTCATGGCGTCGATCTCGTCGCGGATCTTGCGGGCTCCCAGGTCCGCCGCGATCGCGGTGGCGCCGGCACCGGCGGTGACGAGCACCGCGGCGACCGGTCCGATCTGGCGGAGCACCGCGAGGCCGGTCACCGCGCCCGCCACGTCCAGCGCGCCGATCTCGGCGAGCAGCTGGTTGATCAGCAGGATGACGACGCCGACGAACGGGATCGTCACCATGATCGCCGGCGCGAGGGACACCGAGGCGATGAACCGCGTCTGGGACAGGAACTCCCCCAGCGGGAACGGCCGCTTGGTCACCGTGCGGGCGGTGTCGAGGACGAACGCGGTGAAGCTGCCGGTCGTCTGCACGATCCCCCGCAGCGACGGCGCCCGGGTGCCGCTCACCGGCGGCCTCCCGTCGTCGCCCCGTGGGGAGTCCCCGTGGGGGCGGTACGCGTCCTCGTCATCGAGTGACCTCCGTCATCGGTCCGGCCTAGTCCTGACTTCTCAAGCGAGGATTAGATTCCGTGGTTACGGGGGTCGCGGAGGTTTTTCCGTGCGGCCGCGTGTTCACCCGACGGTGTCGCGCGACGGGTCGCCGGTCCGGCGGAGCGGACCCGGACATCCCGGGCCCCACGCCGGGAGAGGGCACGTTCCCGCAGTTCAGAGCCCTTGTGCCGAACTGCGGCCGGGACCGCGGCCCACGGCGACGGACGACACGGCGGAGGGCTCGACCGGGGGCCGCGCCGACACCGGCGTCGTCCCACACGGACGCGACACCCTCCCGCCACCTACCTAGTGGCGATTCACCGGGAATGGATCAGAGAAGGACGAGCAGTCCGAGCGCGAGGCCGAACACCAGCACCCAGGCGTCGAAGGTGCGGCGCAGCGCCACCGGTGCGTGCCGGAGCTCCATGAACTCCCGTCCGACGACCCAGGCCTTGCCGAACGCCACCACCAGGACGAGGGCGAACACGACACGGGCGCCGTCACCGCCTGCCGGGTGGTGCGCCCCCGCCCACCAGGACAGCAGGGTCACCACGACCAGCCCGGCCCACACGAGTGCCGGTCGCACGGCGCTCATCGTGGGAAACCCAGGTAGAGCAGGGCGAACAGCACGAGCCACAGCAGGTCGACCATGTGCCAGTAGGCCGCGGCGCCCTCGGTCGTGCGCACCCGGCCTGCGGTCCCCGCGCGCAGCCGCCACCACAGGACGCCGAGCAGCACCAGCCCGACCGCCACGTGGAACAGGTGGATCCCGGTCAGCACGAACCAGTAGGTGAACAGCAGCGATGTGGTCGGGGTGTTCCCCGCGGCGACCTCGGCGGCGTACTCGCCGGTCTTGAGGACGGCGAAGCCCACACCACAGGCGACGGTGCCCGTCAGCAGGACGCGGGCGACGCCGGACCGTCCCTCCCGGACCGCGCGCACCGCGTAGGCGACGAGCAGCGAGCTCGTCAGCAGGACCAGCGTGTTGACGCCGCCGGTCGTCGTGCCCAGTGCGGCCGCGCCGTCGGCGAACCCGGACGGGTCGGCGCGACCCTGCACGACGAAGGCCACGAAGAACGCGCCGAACAGCGTCATGTCGCCGAGCAGGAACACCCAGAGCCCCGCCTCACCGGGCACGTGGCCGTCCGCCCGCGGCGCCTCGGCGGGCGCCGGGGCGGCGGCCCGGGCCGGTGGGGCACCGGCCGGGAGGAGGAAGTCGGGAAGGTCCGCGGTCACGACGCGGGCGCCGTCGCGACCGGGGCGGGCGTCCCGACACCGGTCGGGTCGGTGAGCACGGCCCGGCGGACGAGCAGGAACATGCCGAACAGCCAGGCCCCGTAGACGACGGTGCCGAGCCAGAAGACGAAGACGCCGTTCCAGGCGAACGGGCCGCGGAGGAAGAAGAAGGCGAGCACGGCGGGGCAGAACAGGAACGCCGCCCAGAAGTTCGCGTAGGCGCTCCACCGCGGGAAGACCTGCACTCCCGAGCGGTCACCGAGGACGGCGAGACCGATCGTGACGTTCTGCAGGGCGAACGGCGCGACCGGGGTGAGGAAGAGCAGCCAGGCCGTGTCGTGCAGCAGCTGCACCAGCTCCGGCGAGCGGTCGGCGCGCAGCCCGGCGACACCCAGCAGCAACATCGGCACGAGCAGCAGCACTACCGTGACCGCACCCAGGAGGAGCTGCAGGAACGACAGGATCGGCACCCGCCCCTCCATCCGCAGCAGCTGCACCGAGATCGCCGCCAGCAACGGCGCGGGCAGGCACATCCCGACCGAGGTCACGACCAGCCCGGCCCGGGTCGTCGGCGAGCCGTAGAAGGCCACGATCTCGGCGAGGCCGTCGGTGGGCCCGGGTGGCAGCGGGAGGATCCCGGCCAGCGCCCAGCCGCCCAGCGCCACGACCAGCGTCGCCGGGCCGGCCCAGGCGCACAGCAGCTGCACGCGTCGCAGGTCGGTCATGTCGTCTCTCCTCAGCTCAGCGCGACGATTCCGGCGAGGACGGTGCATGCGGCGACGCAGTAGCCCTCGAACAACAGCCGCAGCACGACCGGGGCGTCCCGCAGCTCCATGAAGTACAGCCCGACCAGGCGGACCTTGAACAACGCCAGCACGAGCACGACGACCGAGGCCGCGGTCCCCGAGACCGGTCCGGTCCCGAGGACCCACGACACGGTCGTGACGGCCACCAGCACCGCCCACACCACGGTGACCCGGTCCCGCCGGACCGGCGTGCTCGACGCGATCGACGACATGGTCACCTCACCAGGTAGAGCAGCGGGAAAAGCACGATCCAGAGCAGGTCGACCATGTGCCAGAAGCACGCGGCGCCCTCGAACAGCGGCAGCCGGCCGGGCAGCCGGTCCGGGCGGCGGCACGCCGCGGTCATCAGCACCAGCGCCACCAGCCCGGCGAGGACGTGCAGCCAGTGCAGCCCGGTCAGGACGAAGAAGTACATGAAGAACTCGTGGGTGGTCGGAGTGATCCCCGCTCCGAACTTCGCGCCCCACTCCAGAGCCTTGATCACCGAGAACATCACGGCACAGGCCATCGCCCCGCCGAGCAGCACCGTCGCCCGGCGGGAGCGCCCGGCCCGCAGGGCCTGCACCGCACGCACCACGAGCAGGGAGCTGAGCAGCAGCACGAGCGTGTTCACCACGCCCGGCACCGGGTCCAGACGGGCCTGGGCCACATCGAATCCCACCGGGTCGCCACTGCGGACCACCAGGTAGGTGGCGAAGAAGACGACGAAGACGCTCATGTCCCCCAGGACCAGGACCCACAGTCCCGGCTCGCCGGGAACGTGTCGCGCCCGGGACGGGTCCGCCGCGGGCGCCACCACGGCGGCGGCACCGCCGCTGGTCTCGGTCATACCCACTCCTCCGTGGCCGGTCCGTGCCGGGTCGGGTCCGGGACCACGGCCGTTGACAGCGGGGCGAGTCCGTGGTCTCTTCCGATTAACCTATATTAGATTACGCCCGGACATCGTCCGGGCATCCCACGGAAGGGGGCCGGATCGCCATGGACGACGATCGCGGTCTGCGGATCCTCGGCTGGGCCGGACCGCTCTCGATCCTGCTGGTGCTCGTCGGCTGGCTGACGGCGGGGTTCTTCCCGCCGCCACCGCCGACGCTGGCCGGTGCGGAGCTGCTGCGGTTCTGGGGCACCGACACCACCCTCAAGCAGCTGGCCATGATCACCTGCGTCTGGGGCGGGGTCCTCTACGCCCCCGCCACGCTCGCGGTGTTCGTGGCGCTTCGGCGCAGCGGCGACCTCGCGTTGAACCTCGGCCAGGCCTGCATCGGCGTACTCGGCACGGTGTTCTTCTCGCTGAACTTCGTGCTGCTCTCGCTCGTGCCGTACCGGATCACCGGCGGCGACACCGGCTACGCCCAGCTGCTGCACGACGTCGGCTTCACCATGACGTTCATGCCGGTCGCGCCGTTCACGGTGCAGTACCTGCTGATCGCCGCGATCATCCTGCGCGACCGCTCGCAGCGGCCGATCTACCCGCGCTGGGTCGCCTATGTGAACATCTGGGTCGCCCTGCTGCTCATCCCGGCGACGTTCATCCCGCTGTTCCACTCCGGCCCGCTGGCCTGGAACGGCGTCTTCAGCTTCTGGGTCCCGGTCGCGGTGTTCGTGGCCTGGTTCGCCGTCATGTTCCCCCCGCTGATCACCCGTCGGAGCACCCCGGCCGACACCGGGGCCGCTCCGGCCCTGACCACCTGAGGAGTCCTCGTGCGACGCGAGCTCTACACCGACGACCACGAGCGGTACCGCGCCACCGTGCGCGAGTTCCTGGCCCGTGAGGTCGAGCCGCACTACCTGGACTGGGAGCGCGCGCACGCCATCGACCCGGCGGTGTTCCGCACCGCCGCCGAGCAGGGCGTCTACGCGCTCTCCGTGCCGGAGGAGTTCGGCGGCGCGGGCGAGACCGACTACCGGTACCGGATGGTGGTGAACGAGGAGGTCGCGCGGGTCGGCGCGACCTCCTTCGGGATGACCCTGGGCCTGCAGGACGACCTGGTGCTGGCCTACCTGCTCGACCTCACCACCGACGAGCAGAAGAAACGCTGGCTGGTCCCGTTCGCCCGCGGCGAGATGCTCGGCGCGCTGGCGATGACCGAGCCCGGCACCGGCTCGGACCTGCAGGGCATCCGCACCTCGGCCCGCCGCGACGGCGACGGCTGGGTGCTCGACGGCTCCAAGACCTTCATCTCCAGCGCCCTGTCGGCCGACTTCGTGATCGTCGCCGCGCGCACCGACCCGGCGGCGGGCTCGCGCGGGTTCAGCCTGTTCGTCGTCGAGCGGGACATGGACGGCTTCCGGCGCGGGCGCCGTCTGGAGAAGGTGGGCCTGCACGCCCAGGACACCGGCGAGCTGTTCTTCGACTCGGTCCGACTTCCCGGCGAGAACCTGATCGGGACCGAGGGCCACGGCCTGATGCACCTCATGAGCCACCTCCCGCAGGAGCGGCTCGGCCTGATCGCCTCCGCGGTCACCGCGGCGCGGGCGGTCTACGAGCACACCGTCCGCTACTGCTTCGAACGCCAGGCGTTCGGGCAGGCCATCGGCGACTTCCAGAACTCGCGGTTCGTGCTGGCCGAGATGGAGACCGAACTCGAGGTCGCCGAGTCCTGGACCGACCGCGCGGTGCTGGCGTTCAACCGGGGCGAGCTGACGCCGGTCGAGGCCGCGAAGGGCAAGTGGTAC
Organism: Pseudonocardia sp. ICBG1293; assembly: GCF_020131355.1. Taxonomy (GTDB): domain Bacteria; phylum Actinomycetota; class Actinomycetes; order Mycobacteriales; family Pseudonocardiaceae; genus Pseudonocardia. The sequence continues at coordinate 145,632 of NZ_JAHLEL010000085.1, read as the reverse complement.
CTGACCGAGCTGCAGAAGCGGATCACCGACCGGTGCGTGCAGCTGCACGGCGGCTACGGCTTCATGCTCGAGCACCCGGTGGCCCGCGCCTTCGCCGACGGCCGCATCCAGACCATCTACGGCGGCACGACCGAGATCATGAAGGAGATCGTCGGGCGGGACATCGCCGCCCGCCACCGCGGCTGAGCGGGTCACCGGCGGCCGGGCCACCAGCCGTCGGCGGCACCGGCCGGGTGCGCCGATCCCGGCCGGCGGGATCGGCTCGGACTATCCTTCACCGGTGGCACGGAAGACGAACGCGGTCGCACCGTCCGAGCCGGACGGCACCGACAGCACCGACAGCAAGTCCGCTCGCACCCGGGCACGACTACTGGACGCCGCGGCACAGGTGCTGAGCCAGAAGGGCTTCGCGGGGACCCGGCTGTCGGACATCGCGCAGGTCGCGAAGATCCAGGCACCGGCCATCTACTACTACTACTCGTCCCGCGAGGACCTGATCGAGGACGTGGTGGCGACCGGGGCCGCGTCGATGCGCGAGCACCTGATCGCCGTCCTGGAGGCGCTGCCCGCCGGCACGCCTCCGGCGGACCGGCTCGCCGCCGCGGTCGAGGCCCAGCTCCGCCACGAGCTGCAGCTCTCGGACTACGCGCGGGCCGTCGTCCGCAACGCCAACCAGCTCCCCGAGCACCTGTCCGCACGGGCGATGGTGCAGATGGCGGAGTACCAGGAGATCTGGCGTGGACTGATCGAGGACCTGCGCGCCGCCGGGCAGCTGCGCCCGGACGTCGACCCGGTCATCGGCCGGATGCTGATCCTGGGCTCGCTGAACTGGACCGTGGAGTGGTGGGACCCGGAGCGCGGCGAGATCGACCGGACCATCGCCGTCGCCCAGTCGATGATCCTCTACTCGCTGCGCCCCTGATCCCACCTCTGCGGTGGAGCGGGCCCGCTCAGGTGGTCGCGTAGCGGGCGCGCAGCTCGCCCTTGACGAGCTTGCCGGTCTCGGTGCGCGGCAGGTCGTCGACGAACCGGACGCTGCGCGGGGACTTGTACCCGGCGATCCGCGACTTCACGAACGCGATGATCTCCTGCTCCAGCTCCGGGCCGGTCGCGACGCCGGGCCGTGGCTGCACGAACGCGGTGACCCGCTCCCCCATCTCCGGGTCCGGCAGCCCGATCACGGCGACGTCGTGCACGGCCGGGTGCAGGGCGAGGGCGTTCTCGGTCTCCTGCGGGTAGATGTTCACCCCGCCAGAGATGATCATGAACGACTTGCGGTCGGTGAGGAACAGGAAGCCGTCCCCGTCGACGTAGCCGATGTCGCCGAGCGTCGTCCAGGTCTCGTGCTCGGGGTGCTGCGCGGCCTTCGTCTTCTCCGGGTCGTTGTGGTACTCGAAGGGCACGGTCTCGCGCTCGACGTAGACCGTGCCGATCTCGCCGGTGGGCAGCTCGCGACCGTCGTCGTCGCAGATGTGCAGGACACCCAGCAGCGGCCTGCCGACGGTGCCCGGCTTCGTCAGCCAGGTCGCGCTGTCGGTCATCGTGAGGCCGTTGCCCTCGGTGCCGGCGTAGTACTCGACCAGGATCGGACCCCACCAGTCGATCATCGCCTGCTTGACGTCGACCGGGCACGGCGCCGCCGCGTGCACGGCCACCCGCAGCGAGGAGACGTCGGCCGCGTCCCGCTGCTCCTGCGGCAGGTGCAGCATGCGGACGAACATCGTCGGCACGAACTGGGCGTGGGTGACGCGGTGCCGGGCGATCGCGTCCAATGCGGCGGCCGCGTCGAAACGGCGCAGCATCACCACGGTCCCGCCGTGCGCGTGCACGGCGCCGCACCAGCGCAGCGGCGCGGCGTGGTAGACCGGGGCCGGGGTGAGGTAGACGGTCTCCGGGCCGACGCCGAACGCCTGACCGATCAGGCCGACCAGCGGGTCCCCGATCTCGGTGAAGGGCACCGGCGGCAACGGCGGGCGCACGCCCTTCGGGCGCCCGGTCGTGCCCGACGAGTAGAGCATCGGGGCGCCGTGCGGCTGCTCGGCCGGTGCGACGTCCGACGCCGCGGCCAGCGCCTCCTCGTAGGAGCCGAAGCCGTCGACCGGGCCGTCGTAGGACAGGAGCAGCCCGGGCCGGACGCCGGTGGCCAGTACCGCCTTCGCGACCTCGGCCTTGCCCGCCGAGACGACGAGCGCGGCCGCCCCGGAGTCGGCGACGATGTAGCCCGCCTCCTCGGCGACGAGGTTGTGGTTGATCGCGGTGACGTAGAGCCCCGAGCGCATCGCGGCCCAGTAGACCTCGAAGACCCGCAGGTTGTTCTCGCTCAGCAGGGCGACGACGTCGCCGGGACGCAGGCCGGCCTCCCGCAGGACGTTCGCGAGCCGGACCGAGCGCTCCTCCAGCTCCGCGTAGGTCACCCGCTCGCCCGTCTCGGCGAGGATCGCGGCGATCTTGTCCGGGTTCTGTGCGGCATGGGCGCCGGGATGGGTCACGGGTCCTCCACGTCGGTGTGGTCGCCGTCGACGACGACGAATTCTAATACGAATAAAATAGTGTGGGCGGGCCGGACCGGCAACGGTCCGGCGGTGCCGGGTCTTCTAGAGTCGTCCCGGCCGGAGGGGGTGGGACGTGGCCGCACCGCATGCAGCACCGCGGCGCCGGATGCAGGCCGCCGAGCGCCGCGCCCAGCTCGCCCGCACCGCTGCCGCCCGGTTCCATCTGGTCGGCTATCACCAGGTGTCCCTCGGTGACGTGGCCGCGGACGTGGGGCTCACCGGTCCCGCGGTCTACCGGCACTTCCACAACAAGGAGGCGCTGCTCGCCGCAGCCCTCGACGGCGGGATCGACGAGGTCGCCGCGGCCGTCGAACAGCACCTCGCGAGTCCGCTGGAGAACCTGGTCGATGCGCTGACCCGGGTCGCGCTGGAGCGGCCCGACCTGTGGACGCTGCTGCAGCGCGAGGTCCGGTTCCTGGGCCCGGAGACCCGCGCGGCGGTGCGGGAGCGGCTGCGCGGGCGGCTCGAGCTGCTGTCTCACCGTCTGCGCCGCGACCGCCCGGAGCTCACCGAACGCGCCGCAGGGGTGCTGGTGACCGGGGCGCTGGGCGTGCTGGCCACCCCGTCGTCGACCGGTACCAGCCTCGACGGCGACCAGGTGCGCGCCGTGCTGGTCTCGGCCGCGCTGGCCTGCCTGCGCTCCACCCCGCCCGCCGGGGATCCGCCGGGCGGCACGCCGGCCGACGACGACACCGCCGCGCCGGACGGTGATGCCGTCTCGCGGCCGCAGGAGATCGTCGACCATGCCGTCGAGTTGTTCCACACCCGCGGCTACGCCGGGGTGAGCCTGGACGACATCGGCGCCGCGGTCGGGATGGCGGGCCCGAGCCTGCTGCACCACTTCGCGACCAAGGCCGACATCCTGAGCGCCGCCTACGACCTGGGCTCGGAGCGGCTGCGGGCCGAGCAGCGCGCCCGGCGCGCCCACCCCGGCTCGGTCGACCTCGCCGGGCTGGTCGACCGCTTCGTGGGGTTCTGCCTGGCCAACCGCGCACTGCTCGGCGTCTACGTCTCGGAGTTCCACCACCTGCCCCCCGACGCCCGGGAACGGACCGCCGCCGCGGTCCGGACCGAGCTGCGCGACTGGACGCGGGCACTGCTGGCCTACTTCCTCGACCTCGACGAGCCGACCGCGCGGCTGCGGGTCCGGGCGGCGGTGTCGGCGGTCAGCGACCTGACCCGGCTCACCTCGTCGGCGCACGGCAGACCGGCGGTCCGCGCGAAGGTCACCGCGGTCGCGCTGGCGGTACTGCGCGACGGCGACTGACCCCGCCCGCCACGCAGCGGGCCTCATCGCGGCGTGAACACGCACCGCTGCCGTCGGATCCCGTTGATGAACGTGCTGACCAGCCGGTCCGGCTCGCCGTCGGCGCGCAGGTCGGGCAGCCGGTCGTAGAGCTCGCGGACGATCCAGCGCAGCTGGGCCTTCGCCAGGTGCGAGCCGAGACAGAAGTGCGGCCCGCCGCCGCCGAAGGCCACGTGCGGGTTCGGCGTGCGGGACAGATCGAACTCCAGCGGCCGCTCGAACACCTGCTCGTCGCGGTTGCCCGAGCCGTAGAACAGCGTGACCCTGTCCCCGGGCTCGATCACCTGTCCGCCCAGCTCGAAGCGCTCCAGCGCGGTCCGGCGGAACGTCATCACCGGGCTCGCCCAGCGCACGAACTCCTCGACCGCCGTCCCGATCCGGGCGTCGTAGTCGGCGAACAGCCACTCCCGCTGCTCCGGGTGCTCGATCAGAGCGCGGACCGTGTGCGTGGTGGTCTGCTTGGTGGTGTCGTTGCCGGCCACGCACAGCAGCACGAAGAACGACCGGATGTCGTCGTCGGTGAGGTGCTCGCCGTCGACCTCGGCGGCGACCAGCGCCGAGACCAGGTCGTCGCGGGGGCTCACCCGCCGGGCGTCGATGACGTCCTGGCAGGCACCGTGCAGCGTGACGATGCCGTTGAGCATCACCGTCGCCGCATCGGAGCCCTCGGTGCCCTCGTCGTCACCCCAGGCGACCATCGACTCGGCGGCCGCGGCCACCTCGTCGCGGCGGTCGGGCGGGATGCCGATCATCTCCGAGATCGTCCACATCGGCAGCCTCGCCGACACCGCGGAGACCAGCTCGACCTCGCCCCGGTCCCCGAGGTCCGCGACGATCTCGCGAGCCTGCCGGGCGATCTGCTCCTCGATCAGCCGCACCCGCTTCGGGGTGAACACCGAGCTGACCAGTCTGCGGACGCTGCGGTGCCGGGGATCGTCCATGGTGAGGATCGACGAGGCCATCTCCAGCACCTCCTCGGGGAACTCCTCCGCCAGGACCCCACCGGTGGCCGAGGAGAACACGTCGGCGCGGCGGCTCACCGTCGCGATGTCCCCGGCCCGTACGACCGCCCAGTAGCCGGGCGAGCCGTCGTCGCCGTCCATCAGCGGGCTGCGCACCGGCCGCTGCCAGGACACCGGGGCCTCGGCCCGCAGGCGGGCGAACGCGGGCTCGCGGTCCTCCGGCGCCAGCCGCCAGAACGCGTCGGACGAGATGTCGACGTCGTGGTGGGTGCGCCCGGTCGCGGGCGCGGCGGGCCCGGCCACGTCAGCCCACGACCAGGTCGGCGCGTCCACGGTCGGTGAGCATCGCCGTGTAACGGGGGTAGAGGCTCTTCGCGATCGGCGAGAGCTTCAGCAGCTGCGCCGCCGAGCCGCCGACGGTGATCTTCCCGCGCGCCATCGCCAGCGGCAGGCTGACCTTGCCCTGCCAGTACTGGTTGGCGGTGTCGGCGCTCATCGCCAGCGTCGCGTCGGAGTCGACCGCGGCCGCCGGACCGGTGGTGATCTCCTTCGTCGCGAAGTCGACGCGGACCGTCGTCTCCGGATCGGTGTAGTCCATCCGCAGGCTCATGCCGGTCGCGGCCAGCTTCGGTCCGATGGCCTGGTCGGCCATCGCCTCCTCGAAGATCCCACCCAGGAACTCGTGCACCTCGTCCGGCGACCGGAACCCACCCATGACGTCTCCTTCGACATCTCTGCGGCTGTGATCTAGCGGAAGTTAACATAGAGGCCTCTATGTCGGAAGGGTCCGCGCGCGGCTGCGATGCTGGCCCCGCCCGACCCGCACCCGAGGAGCCGCCCGTGCCGCAGTACGTCGGCCGCGAGGACTACTACGCGGCAGCCGTCGAGATCCTGTCCGGATCCGGCTCCCGCGACCTGTCGATGACCGCCCTGCACCGCCGCCTCGGGGTGTCGAGCGGGTCGTTCTACAACTGGTTCCGCAACTGGCCGGACTTCGTCACGCAGTTCCTGGACCACTGGGCCGCACGGACCGAGGAGATCGCCCGCGAGGCCGCGGCGCCGCTCGCGCCGCTGGAGCGACTCGAACTCCTGCGCCGGCTCGCCCGGACGGTCCCGCACGATGCGGAGGCCGCGATCCGGGTCTGGAGCACCGGCGACCCGGCCGTCGCGGCGGCACAGCGGGAGGTCGACCGCCGCCGCCGGGAGGTGGTCCGGGCCGCCGTCGTCGAGGCCGGGGCGGGCGCGGACGCCGACGAGCTGGCCGAACTGTGCCTGTCGATGATCGTCGGCGCCCAGCTCCTGCACCGCCCGGTCGACGTCGACGCGCTGGACCGGCTACTCGCCCGGTTCGTCGAGCTGGTGCGCACTTCCGCCGATAGTTAATCATCGCTAGGGTGATGTCCTGCGGCCCGCACCGGTGCGGGCCTCCGAACCGATGAGGAGCCGCCGTGCCGGCACCACAGACCGAGGCCTTCCTGCGTGACTTCTCCCGCCGCTGGCTGGCGGCGTGGAACTCCCACGACACCGAGCGGGTGCTCGAGATCCTGCACCCCGGCGTCCGCTGGGAGGACACCGTCTTCTGGCCGGAGGTGATCGACGGGCGCGACGGCATGCGCGCCTACGTCGACCGGATCTGGGAGGTCATGCCCGACGTCGCCTTCGACGAGGTCCAGACCTTCACCGCCCCCGAGGACGGCCGGGCCCTGTGCCTGTTCCGCCAGTACGGCCACGGCCCGGCGAAGCTCGCCCCCGACGCCACCTTCAGCACCTACGGCTGCGACATCTTCCTGGAGTTCACCGACGGGCTGCTGTCGTCCTACCTCGCCCAGTACGAGATCACCGGGATGATGCGCCAGCTCGGCGCGCTCCCGCCCCGCGAGGACCGCGTCGGCGGCGCCTACCTGCTGTCGCTGCTGGGCCGCAGCCCCGCGGCCACCCGCTGACCCGGCCCCTCCCCCACCGTTCCCCGTACCCGAGGAGTACCCCCATGGCCGACGACGAGGCCGTCCGCACCACCGTCGCCGACGGCGTCGGCACCATCACCTTCAACCGCATGCACCGGCGCAACGCGCTCAGCCTGGAGCTGTTCGCCGCGCTGGGCGACCAGCTCGACGCGTGGCGGGCCGACGACGACGTCGCCGCCGTGGTGATCACCGGGGGCGAGGAGGCGTTCTCCGCGGGCCTCGACCTCGACCTGCAGTCGGCGTTCACCGAGGACTCCCGCGACGAGTACTCCGCCATGTGCCTGCGGGTCTACGGCGCACTGCTCGACTACGCCAAGCCCACCATCGCCGCATGCGCGGGCCCGACCCTGGGCGGCGGCTGCGACATCGCCGTGTTCTGCGACATCCGGATCGGCGCGGAGAACGCCGTGTTCGGGTTCCCGCAGATCAAGTTCGGGCTGACCCCCTACTTCTCCCCGTTGTGGAAGATCGTCGGGCTGAGCCAGGCCAAGCTGCTCACCTTCTCCGGGGACCGGATCGACGCCGCGGAGGCGCTGCGGATCGGGCTGGTCGACCGCCTGGTGCCCACCGGTGGCGTGGTCGGCGCCGCGACCGGACTGGCCCGGTCGATCGCGGCCACCACCACGCGCTCGGCGATGATCAACAAGGAGCTGGCGCTGCGCTCGCCCACGATGGACCCGATCAGCGCGCTGTCGTTCGAGACCTCCGCCTACCGCGAGGTCATCCGCCACCCCGAGGTGCTGGAGCGCATCGGCGAGGCGTTCGGTCGCCTCCGCCGCCGTTGATCGGCCGTTCGGACCCTGACCGAGTGATCCGTCACTAGATACGGTGACGGATCACGTCGGTTCGAGCCGTAGGAGCACGTCGATGACGACTGCCACCCCCTCCGCCAGCACCGCCTACCGGTACGCCGGCTACCGCGCGTCGGGTCTGTGGACCGCGACCACACTGGCCGACCTGGTCCCCGCGGCGGCCGCCCGCCACCCCGAGCGGGAGCTGTTCTGCTTCGAGGGCCGCCGCGTGGGCTACGGCGAGTTCGAGCGCTGGACCCGCGCGATCGCCCAGGACCTCGTCCGGCGCGGCGTGGCCCCGTGCGACCGGGTCCTGGTCCAGCTGCCCAACCGGCTCGAGGCGCTCGCGGTGCAGGTCGCGGCGTTCCGGGCGGGTGCGGTGGACGTGCCCGTCATCCCGATCTACCGCGAGCACGAGATGCGCCAGATCGTCGCCGACTGCCGCCCCGCGGCGGTGTGCACCGTCGACGCGCTCGGCCCGCGCGACCCGGCCGCCGAGCTCGACGGACTGCTCGACGAGGCGGGCCTGGACCCGGTGGTGCGCTACCTCGTCGGCGGCGGGCGCCCCGGCTGGGTCGCGGTCCCCGACGCGGCGACGGCCGTCGACGAGCCGCTCACGGTCACCCGCGGGCCCGCCGACCCGGCACTGCTGCTCTACACCTCCGGGACCACCGCGGCACCGAAGGGGGCGCTGCTGTCGCACCGCGCCGTCGTCGCGCACCTGGTCAACTTCCGCGACGCGCTCGGCGCCGGGGAGCACACGGTCACCCTCGCCGCGACGCCGCTGTCGCACCTGGGCGGCTTCGTCGCGGCCGTGGTGTTCCCAGTCTTCCTGGGCGGCCGCTCGGTGGTGATGTCCGGCTGGCGACCCGACGACGCCGTCGAGCTCATCGAGGCCGAGCGGGTCACGCTGATGATGGGCGCGACCGTGTTCGTCGCCGACCTCGTCGAGCGCTACCGGACCCGGCCCGAGGGCCACCGGCTCGACACCTACGCCTGTGCGGGCGCCGCGATCGCCCCGGAGATCGTCGACCGGGCGTCCGAGGCGGGTGTACGGGTGGTGCGGGCCTACGGGATGACCGAGACCGCGGGCGTCCTCGCGATCGCCGCCGCGGACGACCCGCTGGAGCGCAGGCGGGCCTGGGACGGTCGGCTGCTGCGCGGGATGGAGATGACCGTCGTCGACGAGGACGGGGCGCCCGTCCCGCCCGGCACCGTCGGCAGGCTGCGGATCCGCGGCCCCCAGCTGCTGGAGTGCTACACCGACCCGGTCGTCACCGCCGAGCAGGTCGACGACGACGGCTGGTTCTCCCCCGGCGACGTCGGCCGGGTCGACGACGAGGGCTGGGTCCAGATCGTCGGGCGCACCAAGGACATCGTGAACCGGGGCGGCGAGAAGTTCTCCACGATGGACATCGAGCTGGCGATCGCCTCGGCCCCCGGGGTCCGGCGGGTCGCGGTCACCGCCGTGCCCGACGAGCGTCTCGGGGAGGCCGTCGGCGCCTGGGTGGTCCTCGACGACGACGCCCGCGCCGCCGGCGTCTACCCGCTGCTCGACCACGTCGCCGGGCAGCGGCTGGCACGGGCGAAGACCCCCGTCGAGTGGCACGTCGTCGCCGACATCCCGGTCACCGCAACCGGCAAGATCCGCAAGCACACCCTGGCGGGGCTGCCCGACCTCGACCTCTGGCGCGCCCGACGCACGGCGCCCGCGTGAGCACGACGGACACCGCCCGGTTCGCCGAGGGCACGGTCGCGCTGGTCACCGGCGCCGGCCGGGGGCTGGGCGCGGCGTACGCGACCGCGCTGGCCGCGGCCGGTGCCACGGTCGCCGTGCACGCCCGCACCGCCGACGCGGCGGGCGCCGTCGTCGCGCGGATCCGCTCCGGCGGCGGCCGCGCGCACCCGCTGACCGGCGACGCCCGTGACGGACGCGCCCTGGTCGCCGACACCGTCGGCGCGCTCGGCCGGCTCGACGTGCTCGTCGTCAACGCCGGGGCGACCCGCGACCGCGCGGTCTCCCGGCTCACCGACGACGACTGGGACGCCGTCGTCGACGTGCACCTGCGTGGCAGCTGGACGGCCTGCTCCGCGGCCTGGCCGCACCTGCGACTCCGGGGCGGGGCGATCGTGCTGACCACGTCGGGCGCCGGGCTGCACGGCAACCCCGGCCAGGCCGCCTACGCCGCGGCGAAGGCCGGGGTCCTCGGGCTGGCCCGGACGCTGGCCGCCGAGGGCGACCGGTTCGGGATCCGGGTCAACGCCGTCGCCCCGATGGCGCTGACCTCGATGACCGAGGAGGTCTTCCGCGACCGTCCCGCGCAGGCGCTGCGGGCCGCCGACGTCGCCCCGGTCGTCGTCGCCCTGGCACTGCCGTCGTGCCCGCTGACCGGCGAGGTCGTCGAGACCGGCGGCGGCTGGGCCTCGGTGCTGCGCTGGGAGCGCTCGCACGGCGTCCGCCTCGCCGGCCCCGACGGCCGGCCGCCCGGACCGGCCGACGTCGCCACGCACTGGGCCGGGGTGACCGACTTCGCCGGTCGCCCGCCCGACCACCCCACCGCCACCGCCGACTCCCTCGCCGCCGCCTGCGACGCGGCCCGCGGGACCGGCGCCACCCGACCCGGAACCGAGGCCTGCTGCTGAGCGCGGCGGGCGACCCTGGAAGGACACGCGTGACCGAGTACCGCTACCTGAGGACCTCCGTCGAGAACGGGGTCGGCATCCTGCAGCTCGACCACCCGGAGAAGCGCAACGCGCTGGGCTGGGAGCTGCACGAGGAGATCGTCGCCGCGCTCGCGGCCTGGGCCGAGGACGACGACGTCGCCTGCGTCCTGCTCATCGGCAACGAGGACTTCTTCTGCGCCGGCTGGGCGCTCGACGTCCTGCAGGACACCACCGGCGACGACCGGACCCGGTTCACCGACCTGGCCCACAAGCTGATGGTCACGATCTACGACTACCGCAAGCCCACCGTGGCGGCGGTCGCCGGCGTCGCCCCCGGCTACGGCATGGACCTGGCCAACATGTGCGACATCACCATCGCCTCGGAGAACGCCGCGTTCGGATCGACGCAGGTCAAGTACGCGATGAACGGCTTCTACCACGCGATCCTGCGCAGGACGAACACGCAGCGGGCCCGCCGGATGTTCTTCACCGGCGACCCGATCGACGCCCAGGAGGCGCTGCGCTGCGGCCTCGTCGACGAGGTCGTGCCGGTGGGGACGCTGCGCGAGTCGGCCCTGACCCTGGCGACGCAGATCGCCGAGCACGGCAGCGAGCTGACCACGGTGCTCAAGGAGGTCGCGCTGCGCGCGTCGCACATGGACCACGTCGCCGCCACCGCCTACGAGCTGCGGGTCACCCACGACCTGCTCCAGCGCGGGCTGTTCACCCGGCGGATCGCCGAGGGTCTGGACCGGCTGCGTTCGGGCACCAGCAAGGCCACCGAGCGGCTGGTCCGGCCGTGAGCACCCCGCACCCGGCCGACCCGGCCTTCGCCTCGGCCTACGGCGCCGCGTGGACCGCCGCCCCGGACGCGCTGCTGTCCTTCTTCGCCCCGGACGGCGTGTACCGCGACATCGCGCTCGACGGCACCTACCGCGGCCGCGACGAGATCGCCCGGTTACACCGGTTCATGCTCGTCTTCGCCCCGGACTCGCACATCGAGTTCGGCGAGACCTGGGCCGGCGACGGGCGGCTCACCTCGCGGTGGGCGTGGTCGGGCACGGTCCGCGGGCCGCTGCGGCTGCGGTCCGGGGAGCTCGTCGACGTGGCGGGCGCCCGGTTCTCGGTGCCGGGCGTCGCCGTCGGCACCTACGACGACGACGGCCTGCTCACCTCGCACGACGACTACTGGGACCTGGCGAGCGTGCTGCACCAGGTCGGGGCGCGGATCGGGTCCCCGACGCGGTCCCCGGCAGCAGGCTGAGGGCGCCGTCGACCAGGTCGCGGACCGACCGCTCCACCGCGACCGGGTCGATCACCCCGTGCCCCCCGAGCACTCCGGACCGCCGCCGGACCAGCACCCCCTGCAGCAGCGTCGCCGCCGTCCAGTGGGTCAGCGCCCGGTAGCGGTCCAGCCCGGACAGGTCCAGGCCGGTGCGGGCGGCGTAGTCGGCCGCGAGCTCCGCGCGGTCGCCGAAGCCGCCGGCCCGGGTCGGGCTCGGGATCGCGACGGCGGGCTCGCCGGGGCCGCGCCAGTCGTCGAGGAGCCAGGCGAGGTCGACCAGCGGGTCGCCGTGGGTGCACAGCTCCCAGTCCAGGACGGCGGTGACCCGGCCGCCGTCGACGAGCAGGTTCGCGAGCCGGTAGTCCCCGTGGACGACGGCGAGCCGCTGGGCCCGCGGCGGCGCGGCGGCGATCCGCCGGTGGGCCTCCCTCCAGGCCGCGTCGACGCTTTCGCGCGCCGACCCCGCCCAGGCCTCCCAGTTGCGGGCGGTGCGCCGGACCCGGCGCGCGAACAGCTCGTCGGCGTCGCCGCGGACCGGCCCGATCCGCCCCGGGTCGACGCCGTGCAGCCGGGCCAGCACCGCGACCACGTCAGCGGTCAGCGCGCGCCGCTGCGGCACGGGCAGCGCGTCGGCATCGACCTCCCGGGCCAGGACCGCGCCCGGCGACCGCTCCATCACGAAGACATCACCCGGCACGCCGTCGACACCGGATCCCGACGCGACGACGGCCGGGACCGGGACCGGTCCGCCGGCCAGCCCGCGCAGGACCCCGGCCTCCCGCAGCGCGTCGTCGGCGGCCGCCCCGGCCGGGCGGTGGCGCAGGACCCACGCGCGACCGGCCGCGTCGGTGACCAGGCTGGTGACGTTGGACTGGCCGTCGCCGATCCGGTGGACCCGCAGCGGCCCGGTGACCTCGACCCGGTCGCCCAGCCACCGCGCGAGCGCATCGGGGTCCGGCCCGCTCACGACGTGCCCGCCCGCCGGCCGAAGCCGAACAGCTCGCGGGCGATGGTGCGGACCTGGATCTCCTCGGTGCCCTCGGTGATGCGGTACCGGCGGTGGTGGCGGTAGATGTGCTCGAACGGCACGTCGCGGGTGTAGCCGAGCCCGCCGTGCACCTGCATCGCCCGGTCGGCGGCCTCGCAGGCGAGCCGGTTGGCCCGCAGATTGCACATCGACACCTGCTCCGACAGCGCGACCTTCCCGTCGGTGTCCATCGCCGCCGCGGTCGCCCGGACCAGCGCGCGCACCAGGGTGGCCTCGGTGTGCAGCTCGACCAGGGGCCACTGGACCGCCTGGTTCGACGCCAGCGCGCGCCCGAAGACCTCCCGCTCGCGGGCGTAGGTCACCGCCGCGTCGATGCAGAACCGGGCCGCGCCGAGGCTGGACGCGGCCTGGCGGATGCGGTTCTCGTGCACGAACAGCAACGCGAGGTCGAGCCCGGCGCCCGGCTCGCCGAGCACCGCGGAGTCCGGGACGCGGACGCCGTCGAGGGTCACGTCGGAGTGGTCGGTCGGCATGGCCATCGTCCAGGCGTGCCGCTCGACCCGGAACCCGGGTGTGTCGGTCGGGACGACGAACGCGGTGATGCCGCGGGCGTCGCCGGGCTCGCCGCCGGTGCGGGCGAAGACGACGTCGATCCCCGGGCGGTGCATGCCGGTGTTGAACCGCTTCGCCCCGTCGATCACCCAGCCGCCGTCACGGCGCACCGCGCGGGTCCCCATCCAGGTCGCGGCGCTGCCGTGGCCGGGCTCGGTCAGCCCGAACCCGCCGCTCACCTCGCGCCGGACCAGCGGCTCGATCCAGCCGCGCTGCTCGGCGGTGCCCGCCCGCCACAGCAGCTCCACCAGTGGGAAGTTCCCGACGCAGCTCGTCTCGGACTGCAGGTCGCTGTGCAGCCCGACCGGGCCGGCCGCAAGGTGCTCGCGGACCTGCGCCATCGCGAGGTTCGCCCCGTCGGCGCCGCCGAGTGCGGCGGGCAGCGCGAACCGGTACAGCCCGGCCCGGTCCGCGCGCCGCGTCATCTCGGTCAGCAGCTCCTCCCACTCCCGCGCCGGGACCCCGCCGTGGTCGAGGTCGGTGCGGGCGAACTCGCGGCGGTGGTCGAAGAACTGCGGGTGCTCGCGTTCGAGCGGGGCCAGCTCGTCGGCGGCGAAGCGGTCGATGCGGTCGAGCAGGTCCTGCGTGGCCGGGTCGGGCGTCGGGGTCATGGTCGAGGTCTAGGGCGTGTCTCCTAAGAGGTCATTTCAGAACGAGGTCGACGTGTCTGTTGTAGACGACAAGCGGCTATCTGACCTGCCGTTTGATCTGTCGTCGAGGGGTCAATGGAAACTCGACAAGTCGTTCTGAAACGACCTCTAAAGTGCGCAACCAGGTGACGATGGCCTTCAGTGCAACTCCGCCGCGGAAGGTCAGGGCGAGTTTGTCGTAGCGGGTCGCGAGGCCGCGCCACTGCTTGACCTCGCAGAACCCGCGTTCGACGACGTTGCGGCCGCGGTAGTCGACCCGGTCGAACGCCGGTGGTCGGCCGCCGCGTGTGCCGCGTCGTTTCCGGTGTCCCTGCTGGTCAGCCGGCTCCGGGATGACCGCGACGATCCGTCGTCTGCGCAGGTGGGCGCGGATGGCGCGTGAGGAGTAGGCCTTAGAGGTCGTTTCAGAACGACTTGTCGAGTTTCCATTGACCCCTCGACGACAGATCAAACGGCAGGTCAGATAGCCGCTTGTCGTCTACAACAGACACGTCGACCTCGTTCTGAAATGACCTCTTAGAGCGTCCGGCAGTAGAGGTGGCCGTGTGTCGGTGTTGGTAGAGACACGGACCTGCAAGTGATCATGGGATTGCTGATGTCCTGATGATCGTGTGGAGAGTCCGTGCCTCTGCTGCCAGCATCTCTGATCGAGCCCTTGTGGGGCGAGTTCGCCGCTCTGATCGGGTCTGACCGGCCCGAGTTCGACCCGACCCATCCGTGGGGCTGTCACCGTCGCCGGATCTCTGATCGGGTCGTGTTCGACCACGTCGTTGCCGCTCTGGTGCACGGTAGTGGCTACGAACGCATCGCCACGCCGGGTTGCTCGGACCGCACCATCCGCCGCCGTCTCGATGACTGGGCCACCGCGGGAGTCAGCGAGGAACTGCTCCGCACCGCGCTGGCCGGTTACGACCAGATACTCGGCCTGGATCTTGACGATCTGGCGGTCGACGGATCGATCACCAAGGCACCAGGCGGAGGCGAGGTGGCCGGCCGCAGCCCTGTCGGCCGCGGCAAGCAGGGCACGAAACGGTCCGTGGCCTGCGATGACCAGGGCATCCCGCTGCACCTGGTCGCGGCGCGAGCCAACGACCATGACTCGCCCCTGCTGGAACCGACCTTGACCGGCATCGTGACGATGATCGGCCCGCTGCCCCGCCACCGCGACGCCCACGGTGGTGATCTGTTCCCGACCGTGCACCTGGACCGCGGCTATGACTCCGGCAAGACCCGTACTCTGCTGCACACCCTGGGCTTCACCGGCGAGATCGCGACCACGGGGGTCCCGGCGCCGATCCAGGCAGGACGACGGTGGCCCATCGAGCGCACGCACTCCTGGATGAACGGCTACGGCAAGCTGCGCCGGTTCACCGATCGCCGGAAGATCATCGTCGAGTTCTACCTCAACCTCGCCGCCGCGCTCACCGTGATCCGCCGGCTGATCAACCGTGCCCGCAGCCGCTACCGCTGGACAACCCGACCCACGACCCGTCGACTCCGATAACCATCAATCGCCGGACGCTCGTAGTCGGTCTTGTCCAGCACCGCTGCGGACATGGGTGTCCCTTCACGTGGCCGGGCGGCGCGATGGGGAGCACCGCGCCGCCCGGTCTGACTCGGCTCGTCGGAGGTCGTGGTCGGCAGGCCTAGTACTCCAGCCGCAGTTTGTGATGTTGATGTGCGCTAAGCTTCGATCTTGTGCAGGTGGAGGAGGATCTCGAGGCGTGGGCCGGTGGCCTGGATGGGCTGTTCGGGCTGGTGGCGGGCCGGTTCTTCCGGACGGAACCGCGGCGTCGGGCGCGGGCGTATGTGCGGGGGTTGTTGGCGCCGTTGGCGGGGAAGAACGGGTGGACGCTGGCCGAGGTCGCCGGTGACACGACTCCGGATGGGATGCAGCGGCTGCTCAACTCCGCGACCTGGGATGTCGACGGTGTCCGTGATGACCTGCGGGATTACGTCGTCGAGCACCTCGGCGAGTCCGGTGGGGTGCTGATCGTCGATGAGACCGGGTTCCTGAAGAAGGGGACGAAGTCGGCGGGGGTGCAGCGCCAGTACTCGGGCACTGCCGGGCGGGTGGAGAACTGCCAGCTCGGAGTCTTCTGTGCCTATGCCACGAGCAAGGGCCGGACGTTGATCGACCGCGAGCTCTACCTGCCCAAGTCCTGGACCGGTGATCGGGAACGCTGCCGAGCCGCGGCGGTGCCTGAGGAGATCGAGTTCGCCACCAAGGCCACGCTGGCCAAGGAAATGCTCGGCCGTGCCCTCGATGCCGGGGTTCCCGCAGGATGGGTGACCGCGGACGAGGCATACGGGCAGGACTACAAGTTCCGCACCTGGTGCGAGCAGCGCCGGATCGGCTACGTCGTCGCGGTTCCGCGCAGCCAGTCCGTCCCGTTGTCCCTGGACGCCGACATCTGTCAGATCAGCGGCTCACGACGGGCCGACGACCTGGTCGCCCGCGCTCCCGGACGGGCGTGGAAGCGCCGCTCAGCCGGTCCGGGTGTGAAGGGAGAACGCTTCTACGACTGGGCCGTGGCCTCGCTGTATCCGCCCGAGAACGCCCCGGCCGGATGGGGCCGATGGCTACTGGTCCGACGTCAGATCCTCACCGACACACAGCTCTCCGCCGGCGAGGAGCCCGATCTGGCCTACTACCTGTGCGCCGGCCCGCCCGGCACCACCGACGACGATCTCATCCGCGTCGCCGGCCCGCGGTGGGCGATCGAGGAGTGCTTCCAGACCGCGAAGAACGAGGTCGGGCTCGACCACTATCAAGTGCGGCGTTACGACGCCTGGTACCGCCACGTCACCCTGGCTATTCTCGCCCACGCCTACCTCTCGGTCACCGCGGCGATCGCCCCAAAAGACCTGATCACGGGCTCATCCCGCTCACCCTCGCCGAGATCCGACGTCTCCTGGCACCTCTGATCCACATTCCCACCCAGGCGCCGTGCTGGGCCTGGTCGACCTGGCGACGTCGCCACCAACACCGAGCCCGCGAAAGCCACTATCGACGACGAAGACAGCTCAGCTAACGAAGTGCGGCTGGAGTACTAGTGTCGCGTAAACGATGTTCTTTGACCGGGTCGGCAGTGGTTGAGTAGGTGGTCTGCGGGTTTGGTCCAGATGAACGGGTGGCAGCGTTCGTTCCAGCCGTCGATGAACCGGCCGATCGCGCCGATCAGTTCTCTGACGCTGCCGAAGCTGCCACGGCGAATGGCCTGGCGGGTGATGACCCCGAAAAAGACCTCGACCATGTTCAGCCACGATCCCGAGGTCGGGGTGAAGTGCAGGGTGATCCGCGGGTTGCGGGCCAGCCAGGCCTTCACTGCGGGGTGCTTGTGGGTCGCGTAGTTGTCCACCACCAGGTGCAGCTTGCGCCGCGGGTAGGCCTTCGCGACCTGCTTGAGGAACCGCAGGAACTCCTGATGGCGATGCCGCGGCAGGCACGCCTGCTCGACCCGCCCGGTCGCGACCTCTAACGCCGCGAACAGCGTGGTGGTGCCGTGACGGACGTAGTCATGCGTCCGTTTCTCCGGGATACCGGGCATGATCGGCAGGATCGGCGCTGTCCGGTCCAGGGCCTGGACCTGGGATTTCTCGTCGACGCAGAGCACGACGGCCTTGTCCGGCGGGTTCAGATACAACCCGACGATGTCGCGGACCTTGGCTTCGAGCTCGGGATCGGTGGAGAACTTGAACGTCTCGGACTTCCACGGCTGCAGCCCCCACCGCCGCCAAATCTTGCCGATCCACACGTGGGAGATCCCGAGCTCGGCACCGAGCAGCCGTGACGACCAGTGCGTGACTCCGAGCCGCTCAGGCGGCGGTTCCAGCGTGGCGAGCACGACCGCGACCTCGTCGATCACCGGCGGCCGGCCCGCCTTGGGCCGGTCGGCCAGCCCGGCGATCCCCTCAGCGGCGTAACGCTTCTTCCACCCGATCACCGTCGCCTTCGACGCCCCGACCAGTGTGACGATGTCCTTGACCGCCACCCCGTCCGCGGCCAGCAACACGATCCTGCCCCGTCGGGCCAGTCCCGCCGAAACCGACGAGGAACGCAGCCAGGACTCCAACACCTCGCGGTCGGCGGCCGGAACGTCCACGGTCACAGTCAACGGCACAGCTCATGATCCCGTAAACCAGCCCGTGAGTAAAGTAACCTAGTTACCGCAACACTAGGGCGTGTCTCCTAAGAGGTCATTTCAGAACGAGGTCGACGTGTCTGTTGTAGACGACAAGCGGCTATCTGACCTGCCGTTTGATCTGTCGTCGAGGGGTCAATGGAAACTCGACAAGTCGTTCTGAAACGACCTCTTATCTGCGCGGACCCGCTCGGGCCGGGTCCGCGGTCGGCCCGGACCGACCCGTCCGACGCGCAGATGTGACATCAGGTGCGCGAACATCGGGGCGTCACCGGCCTGGCCAGGGCCGACCAGTACGACCAGCGGGCGGCCGTGTCCGTCAACGAGCTGGTGGATCTCCGTGCCGAGCCCTCCGCGGGAGCGGCCCAACGCGTGATCGGGCGGCTCGATCAGCAGATTCTTGTAGTTCGATCCGGCCCCCTGTGTCCCGCTGCAGGGTCGCGGCGTGTTGGTGAGCGCGGATGATCGTCGAGTCGACCGACACGGCCCAGTCCACGAGACCGGCGGAGTCGGCATCGGCGAGCAGAGCTGCGAGAACCTGGTCCCAGGTGCCGTCACCGCAGTAGCGGCGGTGGCGTTTCCATAGGGTCTGCCACAGCCCGAACTCGACCGGGACATCACGCCAGGCCCGCCCGCAGCGGAACCGGTAGATGATCCCCTCGATCACTCTGCGGTGATCGGCGAACGGGCGCCCTGGCATCCCGTCCGACGAGGGCAGTAACGGCTCGAGTCGGTCCCACTGGGCATCGGTCAGGACGGCACGGCGCGACACCTACTGATCATCGCGCAGGCCCGACCAGCCGGGTTAGGAGACGCGCCCTAGCCGCTCGGCCCTCCACTTGCACCCCAGCTCGCGCGGGGCACAGAAATCCTACCAACGTGCCGCGAGTCGCCGCTGGTCAGCGGCCCCTCAAGGAGTCATAGCAATTCAGTTGACATGCTAACCTATCAACTGCTAGCCTCGCGTAGAGCTTGCAGCTGGACGCAGAGACTGAACGACAGAGGAGTTGACATGGCACGCAGTAACAAGTTCGCGGTGACGATGGGTGATGTGAGGTTCCCCCGCTTTGCCGGAGTGTCTGAACACTGGTTCGATCTTGAGGGCCAGGAAGGAAGGCACTGGTGCCCGCACCGAAAAAGTACCCCGATGAGCTGCGCGAACGAGCGGTTCGGCTGTATCGGGAGTCCGACCCTCGCCCGACGTTCCGGGGGCTCGCCGAGCAGCTCGGGGTGCATCACGAGGCCCTGCGCAACTGGGTCCGTCAGGCCGAGGCAGACACCGGCGAGCGCCATGATCGGCCGTCGACCGACATGCTCGCCGAGAACCGCCGGCTCGCGCGGGAGAACGCTGAGCTGCGGCGGGTCAACGAGGTCCTGCGCGCGGCGAGCGCCTATTTCGCCAGCGAGATCGGCCCGACCCGGAGGAAATCATGAGCTTCGTCGATGCCCATGATTTCCCCGCCGGTCTCGTACTACGGGTCCTGAACATCGCGGCCTCGACCTACTACGACTGGCGCGCCCGCCGCGCGAACCCCTCTCAGCGGCAGCTCGACGACGCCGTCCTGCTTGAGCAGATCGTGAAGATCCGCTCGGTGAGCGAGTTCGCCACCACCTACGGATCCCCGCGGGTGTGGCTGGAGCTGCGCCGCCAGGGCGTGCACGTCGGGCGCAAGCGCGTCGCTCGGATCATGCGCGAGCACGGCCTTCAGGGCGCGCACCTGCGTCGCGGCTGGAAGGGCGGCTCGACCCGGCAGAATCCGGCCCACCGCCCGGCGCCGGACCTGCTCGAACGCGACTTCACCGCGACCGCGCCCAACCGGGTGTGGGTGGCGGACCTGACTCGCATCGTCACCGGTGAGGGCGTGTTGTGGCTGGCCTCGGTGCGGGACGCGTTCTCCAACCGGGTCGTCGGCTGGGCCACCGACCCGCGAGCCACGACGGTGCTGGTGCTGACCGCGCTCAACCACGCGCTGCGCTCCCGGAGCCTGCGTCCCGGTCAGTTGATCTTTCACAGCGACAAGGGGGCCCAATACACGGCACTGCGATTCACTCAGCGCCTGGTCGACGCGGGTGTCGCCCCGTCGACAGGGTCCACAGGGGACAGCTATGACAACGCCCTCGCCGAGAACCTGTGGTCCACGCTCAAGATCGAGCTGCTCTACTGGCCCGGGACGGGCTTCGCGACCCGCTGCGAGGCCGAGCATGCGCTGATCCGCTACCTCGACGGCTGGTACAACCCGCGCCGGATCCAGGCCCGCCTCGGAGGGCTCTCACCCGACGAGTACGAAGACGACTATCGTCGCGCCCAGCGCGACGCCGACAGGTAACCCGCACTCCGGCAAACCGGGGGAAGCTCAGCTGAACGCCATCGGTGGCGGGCCGAGGCGGCGTGTCGGGGGATGGACACCGAGTTGTTCTTCCCCACCGACACCGGTCCGCCCGCGGCCGAGCCTGCGCTGGGGGTGTGTCGTGGTTGCCGGGTTCGCAGCATGTGCCTGGTCGAGGCGCTGCTGGTCGAAGACCCGGCCCGCCGCTACGGCGTCGTCGGCGCCACCACCCCACAGGAGCGACGGCGGCTGCACCGCACCGCTCGTGTTGCAGCCCGCCGGACCGCGCCCCCTGCTTCTTCCGCGCCGGGGAGCGCTGCGGCATGAGCACCGACACGACCACGAACGTTGACGACGGACCGGGCGCGGTGTGGTGCGAGGTGTGCCTGACCCCGCTGAACGAGACGTCTGGTGAGGGGGTGCGGCGGTGTGGTGATCATCGTGGGCAGCTCGCGTTGGTCTCGGTGCCGGTCGTGTGTGCTCCGCGTCGTTCCCCGGAACAGGACGGAGACCGTCGATGAGCACGACAGGTTCTCTCGTTGTTGCCGGTCTGGCGACGGTGCTGGTGCTGGCCGCGTTGCATTGGCTGGGGCAGTTCCTCGGCCGGATCGCCGAGACCCTGGCCACGGTCGCGGTCGTGTTCGTCACGGTGTGGCTGACCTGCAAGATCGCCGTGATCGTCAGCGTGTGGGTGGTTCGGCATTGGCGCACCACGATCACCGCTGCGGCCGCTGTGGTGTGGTGCTCGCTGCTCGGGTGGCCCTCACTCGTGATCACCATCGCGGCGGTCGCTGTCGCGCTGGGGGTGTGGCGGTGGTTGTCGGTGGTGTCGTTCGATCGCTATGCCGGGCAGCGCCTTCGTGCCTGGTGGCTGCGCTGGACGGTCTATGCGCCTCGGATGCCCCGCTGGCTGCGCTCCTGCAACCTCACGGTCCCCGACCGGGTGGGGGCACCGATCGCGGCGGTGAATCTGTTGCGTCGTACCCCGGCCCTGTCCCGGTCGCGGCCGGTGGCCGATCAGCTTCCCCGGATCCTCGGGGTGCGCTCGGGGCCGTCGTGGGACGAGGTCCGGGTCCGGCTGGTGCCGGGGCAAACCCCGGAGTCCTTCGACACCGCCACCCGTGCCCTGGCCGTGGCACGGGGGGTGCAGCGTTGTCAGGTCCGCGAACTCGCACCGAATGTGGTGTCGATCGATTTCCAGCGCCGCAACCTGCTGTCCGGGGTCGTCCGCGCCCCGAGTCTCGGCGCTGTATCTGATCTGGACGGGTTGGCGGTGGACTTGTCGCGGGTGTGGTCGGGTCGTACCGAGTACGGCACCGACTGGCACCAGTCGCTGATCGGCGGGCACACCCTGGCCGCGGGGGCCACCGGCGCGGGCAAGGGGTCGCTGATGTGGGCGCCGCTGGTGTCGGTGGCCCCGGCGATCCGTGACGGCCTGGTCCGGGTCAACGGGATCGACCCGAAAGGCATGGAGTTGGCCTACGGGCGAGCGGTGTTCCACCGCTACGCCGTCACCTCCCGCGACGCCCTCGCCCTCCTCGATGATCTTGTCGAGAGCATGGAGGCCCGCAAGCGCGAGCACGCCGGGGCGACCCGACTGGTCCCGATCACCACGGAGACGCCGTTGGAGATTGTGGAGTTCGACGAGATCGGTGCCCTGCTGCGTTACGGCGGGGACCGCAAGACCCGCGAGGCGATCACCGACCGCGTCGCCTTGTTGACCACCCAGGGCCGCGCCCTGGGCTACACCGTGCGCGGCTATGTCCAGGAACCGACGAAGGACACCGTCCCGGTGCGGGAGTTGTTCCCCCGCCGGATCTGCCTGCGCGTCGCCTCCAAGAGCCATGTGTCGATGGTGCTCGGCGATCAGGCTTAGAGGTCGTTTCAGAACGACTTGTCGAGTTTCCATTGACCCCTCGACGACAGATCAAACGGCAGGTCAGATAGCCGCTTGTCGTCTACAACAGACACGTCGACCTCGTTCTGAAATGACCTCTTAGAGGTCGCGCGGATTGGTCACAGCTTGGCCGCGGTCGAGTGTCTGGGGGCGAGGGCGGGTACGGGCCTGCCGATCATGAAGTTATCTACGCTTCGTGATCGTCTGGAGGCCGCGTGCCCACCCTGCCATCATGGCTGACCGAGCCGTTGTGGGACCAGTTCACCGCGCTGCTGCCTCATCGAGACGAGTTCGATCCCACCCATCCGCTGGGCTGCCATCGCCGCCGGATCGCGGATCGGATCGTGTTCGACAAGCTCCTGCAGGTACTGCGGTTCGGCTGCTCGTATGAGGGCATCGCTGACAGCACCTGCTCGGCGACCACCATCCGCGATCGTCGTGACGAGTGGATCAGGCTCGGGGTCTTCGCCCAGCTGCGTCGGATCGTCCTGGACGCCTACGACCGCATCGTCGGTCTGCTGCTGCACGACATCGCCGTCGATGGCGCCATCACCAAGGCCCCCGGCGGCGGCGAGGTCGCCGGTCCGTCGCCGGTGGACCGGCGCAAACAGGGTATGAAACGTTCGGTGCTCGTCGAGGGATACGGCATCCCGCTGGGCCGAGTCCTGGCCGGAGCCAACCGGCACGACTCCCCGCTACTGGGCCCCACCCTCGACCGCCTCGATGCTCTCGGCCCGCTGCCCGACGACATCACCGTGCACCTCGACGCCGGCTATGACTCCGGCAAGACCCGCGACACGCTGGCCGAACGAGGCCTGCACGGCGAGATCGCGCACAAGGGTGAGAAAGCGCCGATCCAGGCCACCCGCCGCTGGCACGTCGAGCGGACCAACGCTTGGCACAACAGCTTCAACCGGCTGCAGCGCTGCTACGAACGACGAGAAATCGTCGTCGACGCGTTCTTCGACCTCGCCGACACGATCGTCACACTCCGTAGCTTGATTCGGCAGGCCTGGACCACACACCGCTGGAACGCCCGACCTGCACGACGTCCATGATCACCAACCAATCCGCGCGACCTCTAAGACGTCGTTTCAGAAGTGGTGGGCCCGGTTCTGCCGGTGACGGCGGGGCTGGCAGCATCGGCTGATGGTCGCGCCTCGTGTGTCTGAGAAGACGAAGATTTTCGAGTTGGAGATCGTCCTGACCGAGGTGGTGCCGGCGGTCCGGCGTCGGGTGCAGGTGCCGGGCGAGGTCGACTTGGCGGTGTTACACGAGGTGGTGCAGTCAGTGATGGGCTGGACGAACTCTCATCTGCACGAGTTCGAGATCGTCGGGCGCCGCTACGGGATCCCAGACCCGGACTGGCCCGGACAGGATGTCGCCGACGAGACGAAAGAGAAGCTGTTTCGGCTGGTCAAGGCTGGTGACCGGTTCGGTTACGTCTACGACTTCGGTGACAACTGGGCCCACGAGATCACCGTCGAGGCGGTCGCGGCCGTCGAGCCGGGAGTGTGCTATCCGCGATGCGTCGCCGGGCAGGGGGCGTGCCCGCCCGAGGACGTCGGCGGGATCGGGGGGTATGAGGACTTCCAGGCCGTGCTCGCCGACCCTGACCATCCCGACCGCGCCGAGCGCCTGGAGTGGGCGGGCGGGCCGTTCGACCCGCACCGCTTCGACCCTGACGAGGCCGACCGGGCCTTGGAGTGGCTGGCCTGGCGGCCGCTGGCCCCGACCTCGTAGGCGAGTGCCTCAGCGAGGGCTGGGTCGACCATCACTTCGGCTTCGGCTTCGGCTTGGTGAGGCGGCGGTGGCAGATCAGGGCGCAGGCCAGCGATAACAGCGCGGTGATCGTGGATTCGGCGCGGTCGTAGCGCAGCGCGAGGCGGCGGAAGTCCAGCAGCCAGGACATGGTGCGCTCGACGACCCAGCGGACCCGCCCGAGCCGGGTGGAGTCCTCGATCCCGCGCCGGGCGATCCGCACCCCGATCCCACGCCCACTCAGGTAGCGGCGGCAGCGGGGATAGTCGTAGCCCTTGTCGGCGTGCACCTTGTCCGGCCGACGTCGCGGACGCCCCGGCTGTCCCGCCCGTTCGCGGACGCCGGGGTTGGTGTCCAGCAGCGGGGCGAGCATCCGACTGTCGTGGGTGTTCGCCCCGGTGACCAGCGCATGCAGCGGGAGCCCGCCTCGGTCGCAGAGCACGTGGTACTTGCTGCCCGCCTTCCCGCGATCGGTCGGCGAGGGCCCGGTGGCCTCGCCGCGGCGCTTGGCCCGCACGCTCACGCTGTCCACCGCCGCCCGCGACCAGTCCAGCAGGCCCTGCTGGGCGAGGCGGTCGAGCATCACCCGGTGCAGCTGGGCCCAGACCCCGGCCTGCTGCCACTGCCGTAGCCGCCGCCAGCAGGTCACTCCGGACCCACAGCCGAGCTCGGCGGGCAGCGCGTTCCAGCTGATCCCGGTCTTGAGCACGAACACGATCCCGGCCAGAGCGGCCCGATCCGGCACCCGCGGACGGCCTGTCCGTCCCCGCTTGTGCTTGCGCGGCTTGGGCAGCAGCGGCTCCACCAGCGCCCACAGCTCGTCGCTCACCAATCGCTCGACACAAGATCGCCGCGCCACGACCGGACATGATCAGCTACCAGCGCCGATCCACACAGGACCGACACGCCGACTTCTGAAACGACCTCTTAGAGGTCATTTCAGAACGAGGTCGACGTGTCTGTTGTAGACGACAAGCGGCTATCTGACCTGCCGTTTGATCTGTCGTCGAGGGGTCAATGGAAACTCGACAAGTCGTTCTGAAACGACCTCTTATGAGCGGGGTGCGTGGGCCAACCGGATCGGTGAAGACGAGGCCGGGGTCGGCTATCTGTTCGGCGACGGCATCCGTGAACCCCTGCGTGTCCGGGCCGGGTGGGTGTCTGACGGCGCGGTGAAAGACCTGGAGGTCTTCGTCACCCGCACCGTGTCGGGGACCGGGGTGGCGCCGGTGCTGGCCCTGCCCGACCCGACCGTCAACCACCGCGAGATCGGGGATGCAGCATGACCAACGCCGACACCGACAGCGCGACGGGGCGGGAGCCGATCGACCAGGACACGCTCAGCCGCGTCCAGAAGGCGATGCTGGCCCTGTCCGACGACGTCGCGGTCCAACTGGCTGAGGACCACGGGGTGTGTGTGCGTCCGCTGGCGATGCGCCGGATCGACCAGTCCAGTGGTCGGGTCGATGTGGTGCCGGTGCCGTGTGGGTCAACGCGGGAAGACCAGTGCCGCCCGTGCGCGGAGAAGGCCCGACGGCTGCGGATGACCCAGTGCCGCGAAGGCTGGCACCTGTCTACCGAACCCGCCGTCACCCCTGCTGATCCCACTACCGCGCAGAAGGAGTTGATGGCCGCCCGCGCGGACTTCCACGTCGCCTACACCGATTCCCTCGCCGCCGGTGATGATGCTGAGTGCGCCGAGATCCGCGAGATCGTCGAGGACATCGACACCGAGCTACGAGCCCTCGGTGTCCGGGGACGGTTGGCACCGCTCGACCCGCGACCCCAGACTGTCCGCCGTACTACCCGTCGTCGTCAGGACGCCCCGAATCTTCCCCGGCGCCCGGTGGCCGACCGCACGATCGGACGGGTGTTCGGCGGCAAGTACCGGCCCTCGACCTTCCTCACCTTGACCCTGGACACCTACGGCCGTGTCGACGGCCACGGCGCCGCTCTGGACCCCGATACCTACGACTACCGCCGCGCCGCCCGGGATGCGATCCACTTCCCGAGGCTGCTGGACCGGTTCTGGCAGAACACCCGCCGGTGTGTCGGCTGGGACGTGCAGTACTTCGGCACCGTGGAACCCCAGAAACGCGGCGCCCCGCACTTCCACGCCGCGATCCGGGGCACCATCCCCCGCACCGAACTGCGCGCGATCACCGCCGCCACCTACCACCAGGTCTGGTGGCCCACCCACAACGAGATCGTCTACACCGGGGAGAAGCTCCCCCGCTGGGACCACCGACAGAAAGCCTTCGTCGACCCCGACACCCGCGAGCCCCTGCCCACCTGGGACGAGGCCACCGACCCCGACACGCTCACCACGCCCGCCCACACCGTGGTCTTCGGCCCGCAGGTGCATGTGAAGGGCATCCTCGGCGGCACCGAAGAAGCCGGACGCCACATCGGCTACCTCACCAAATATTTGACCAAAAGTGTCGGTCAGGCCGCCGGACTCGACGAGTCCGCGACGTCTCGTCAGCGGGAGCACGCCCGCCGCCTCGCCGCCGAGTTGGCACAGACCCCGTGTTCGCCGCGCTGCCCGATCTGGCTGCTCTACGGCATCCAACCGAAGGGCGCCCGCCCGGAGATGACCCCCGGGCACTGCACCGGCAAAGCACACAAGCCCGAACACCTCGGCATCGCCGGACGCCGCGTCCTGGTCTCCCGCAAATGGTCCAACAAGTCCCTCGGTGATCACCGTGCGGACCGGACAGCTTTTGTTCGGCAACTCCTCGACCAGGCCGGGATCACCCCCGCCTATCCGGTCGATGACGGCCCCTTCGACTGGGAACCCGCGCAACCCGGCGACAGCGACGTCCCGTCCCGCACCGTCCTGCTCCTGCACGCGATCCACCAACGCCAACGATGGCGCGCCGACTACGATGCCGCCCTCCGCGCCGTCAGCAACACACCACCTGGTGATCGTTCGGCAACTGTCGATCAGGCCGCCTAGCAAGGCCCGCCAACGATGACGCAGTACCTGACCGTGACCGAGACCGCCCAGTACCTGAACACCTCCCCACGCTTCGTACGGCGCCTGGTCGCAGCCCGACGGATCGCGTTCTACCGCATCGGACGGCATGTGCGCTTCGCCGTGACCGACCTCGACGCCTGGCTCGCCCAAAACCGGGTCGAACCGTTCCCCCACCGCGTACACCCCCGCCGACCAGGAGCGCGGTGATGACGAAGAAGACAAGGCGCCGCCGGTTCGGCTCCATCCGCCGCCTGCCCTCCGGGCGCTACCAGGCCAGCTACCCCACCAACAGCGGGCAACGCCGCACCGCCCCGGGAACCTTCGACCGCAAAGGCGACGCCGCCCAATGGCTCACCCTCGTCGAAAGCGACATCCTGCGCGGCGACTGGTTCGACCCCGCCCTGGGCCAGCTGCCCTTCCACGACTTCGGGGAGCAGTGGATCACCGAACACCGCCTCAGCGCCCGCACCCGCGAGGAGTACCGCAGCATCTGGCGCCACCACATCGACCCGTTCCTCGGCCCGGTCGACCTCGCCGAGCTGACCACCGCAGTCATCCGCACCTGGCGCACCACCCTGCTCGCCGCCGGCCGTTCCGAAGACCGCACCGCGAAGGCCTACCGCCTGGTCCGCGCCATCTGCACCACCGCCGTCGACGACGGCCGGATCACACGTAACCCCTGCCGCATCAAAGGCGCCGGGGAACACCGCACCCCCGAACGCCCCACCGCCACCATCACCCAGGTCTTCGACCTCGCCGCCGCGATGCCACCCCGCTTCCACGCCCTGGTCCTGTCCGCAGCGTTCACCGGACTGCGCTGGGGAGAACTCGCCGGGCTACGCCGCTGCGACCTCGACCTGGACACCGCCACCCTCCACGTCCGACGCCGCCTGGCCCAACTCAGCCGAGGCGGCCTCCGCCCCGGCCCACCCAAATCCGCCGCCGGAATCCGCACCATCGCACTCCCACCGTTCCTCGTCGAGACCCTCGCCACCCACACCGCCACCTACTCCAGCCCCTCGCCGGACGGACTGATCTTCTGCGGGCAGCGCGGCGGCATGCTGCGGCGCGGGAACTTCGGCCGCGCGACCGGCTGGCCCACCACCGTGGCCAAGGCCGGGCTCCCCACCGGCTTCCACTTCCATGACCTACGCCATACCGGTAACCATCTCGCCGCCACCGCCGGCGCCAGCACCCGCGAACTCATGCACCGCATGGGCCACGGCACCATGCGCGCCGCACTGATCTACCAACACGCCACCACCGAACGCGACCGCCGCATCGCCACCCAGATCGCCGCACTGGTCGACCGCGAACGCCACCCCCGAGCCGACCAGGACACCGAAGCAACCGACGACAACTGAGCCGTCAGGGAGTCCAACAGGGGACTTCCCCCGCCGAGCACGCATGCATCACACCACCGAGAACTCCTCAATCGGCGCCGCGATACCG
The DNA here is from genome assembly GCF_020131355.1 of Pseudonocardia sp. ICBG1293. Taxonomy (GTDB): domain Bacteria; phylum Actinomycetota; class Actinomycetes; order Mycobacteriales; family Pseudonocardiaceae; genus Pseudonocardia. Next base: position 117,296 of record NZ_JAHLEL010000085.1, on the reverse strand, counting down.
CCACGACCCCTGATCTTCGGTCCACCCAATTTCATATTCACCGCAGGAGAATGTTGATTCAGGAAAGTCTCGGCCTTTTCGCATCATAAATTCATCAGCAGTCGCGCTATCGCGAAACACTCCGAGGATTCGACAGGCGTCAGCATCCTCCTGGAGGACGATCCAGACCCGCGACGCCGCAAAGGCCTGACCACCCGCAAGGCGAGCCCACCCTCGAGGCCTTAACCCCGGTCCGCCTCGGATCCTTCGAAAGGTCCGACCGAGGGCAGCCCAGAAGATGTCAGGTATCGGCACGGCTCCTTACTGCCTCATGTCCGGTGGCCCGGGGGCCACTCGATCTCCCCTTGCACACCGGTCGCACGACCCGACCGGCCCCCTGTTCAAGATCGACTAGGGGTGGTGTTTCGGCCGGTCGTGCGGTGTGAGCGGGCGACGGGAATCGAACCCGCGTAGCCAGTTTGGAAGACTGCGTTCAAAGCCCTGCCCACCTGCACGACCTGCGCCGGCCGACTGACCGTGAGTGACCGTGAGTGACCGTGGTTCCCCGCCAGTACTCGCACGCTCATTGCACGACCGAGCCCCCTTGGGGTGTCTTCTTCCCACGTGCCCGGCCTGCTGGTGATCTCCTCGCGGCGCGGGTTCACCCCTGCCGGACCGAGGGGTGGGGTGCAAGGCACGGGGTTCAGCCTTGCACCCCACCCCTCGGTCTGGTTGCCGTCTCGGCGCGCCGTGAGGAGATCACCAGCCCCGCCGCACTCCCCCTGATCTCCGAGCGGTGCCGGGTCCGGGCGGAGCCCGGCCGCCGGAGGCATTCCCGGCGGCACGCCGGGTCTCGGCCGGACCGCCACCGACGTCGCCCGGTCGCAGGCACCAGCCGGACGGGTGATCGACATAGGGTGACGACGACCGACCACGACCAACTCGAAAGGGCGTCCGGCGTTGACCTCCATGACACTCAGCAGGCGGCTAGGGCTCCTAGCAGCGGGCGTGCTACTTGCCCTCACCGCAGCATCGCCAGTGGCAGCGGCCGCAGAGCCGCCGCCGGTCCAGACAACCGAGCCGGGAGCGACACCATCTCCGGCGGGCGAAATTCCGGAGATGTTCGTGCTGGAGGACACAACTGACCCGGCCACGGCGGCCTATGCACGAACCTGTGCCCCGTACGCGATCGCCGACCGTCCCCACTTCTCTAGTGATGGGTCCGGAGAGTTGTCCAGCCACGGTTCATGGACGCGTGGAACCTGTCCGGATGAGCGTGGCACGGTCGCGATTCAGCTTCAGGCGTTCTACAGCGACGGGATCTACCGCTCCCAGGGCAGGCTCGGGAAAAAGACGGTCCGACCTGGCGGCGGCGCCGGTAAGCACGCTGTTGCGCGAGTCATCTGCCTAAACCCGAAGCTTGTGTCATGGAGGTCGTGGGTTGTCGTCGAGACCCCGAGCGGAGGTAAAGCATCGGGGTACTCCAAGATCGGGACAGTGACCTGCGCGACGGACAGGTGACCCACCGCGATGTCGGCTGATCTCCGAGCGCTAGTCGTTCGAGTGGCGTTGACAGGTGGCGTGCCGAACCGTGCAATGTACTTCCAGGTCACGGAGTTCGCCCGCGTCGGGCCACACCGTCAGATCCAGGTGAGAGACCACGGATGGATGTCGACGACCGGGTTACAGCCGGCCGAGGTGGCTCTCGCCACCATCTCCAGGAGCGAACTAGAAGAGCTGGCTCTCAACTTCCTTCTACCGGACGACGCAGAGGAGACCGGAGAGCTGCAGGATTGGGGCATGATCCAGAGGAAGCTCGCTCGCTACGGCGTCGAGGCGACCATCGATGAGCTGAAGGATGCGCCGGTGGTGATCGAGATCGAGGAAAGTTTGCGGCAGATGCTCGCTGACTGACACCAGCCGCCGAGATCGTCTCGATGGGCGCCATCTGGATGCTTCGACACCCGGGCAGCGCCTCCTTGCATCCTGCACGTGGGCGAGGCGTGATGTGCCTATGAGGGTCGGCGACCCTGCGTGGCTTGGGGCCGGGTAGCCGGCGCCGCCGCCGCGAACGGGCCGAAGGTGTAGTGAGCGAGCGGCGGGGGCGGCGTAGCCGGCCCCGCGCCGCCGGAGGCGGCGCCTTGATCCCCTAAGAGGTCGTTTCAGAACGACTTGTCGAGTTTCCATTGACCCCTCGACGACAGATCAAACGGCAGGTCAGATAGCCGCTTGTCGTCTACAACAGACACGTCGACCTCGTTCTGAAATGACCTCTAAAGCACAATTCGGCAACACACACGACCCGGGCAGACGACGTGACGCACGCGAGCCCGTACGGAACGACGCCAGCAACGAGGTCAGCCACCGGACGCATCATGTCGGCTGAAGGAAACGGCGATGTGGCGGGCAGCGTCGACGGGAGTGACCGTCGAGGTATCCAACGTCGTAGTCGGTGGAGGCAAGAGTGGTGTGGCGTCCCAAGCAGCGAGCCGCGCCTGGAGGTCGGCGCTTCCTCGCTGCCGCAATCTGGTGCTTGCCACATCACGGGGACACCAGAGAGCAAAAACGAACCAATGAGTCTCTGGAGTCGCAGCAACAACGGCGTCAACGGATTCCGGCTGACCTAGATGCAAAATTGGCCAACCACTAGCGAGACTTTGCCTAAGCCCGACTCTATCGACAATATACGTGGCACCGTACCGACTATTCTGCCAGATGACGCAGCCGGAGCGAGTCAGTCTGTCACGCGTCAGCCGATCGACCATCCGATAGCCATCAGTTCTACCGGGACCACACTTTATGCGACGAAACAAGTGGAAGTGCGTATCGTAGCCAGTCAGTGCTGCCGTGACAGTGTCCTTACCTGCTGCAGGCGGCCCATAGAGCAGAACCCCGCGAGTCACACCGCGACCTTGTCGATGATCCGACGAGCCTGCGACTGAAGCGACTCGCTTGATGCGGAGTTCTCCACAACAACGTGGTCAATCGGAGGTCGGAAATTAAGATCGAGGCCATCCAGATGAGTCTTCCAATCTGCGAGCTTCGTCGCGTCTCGGGCCGCTCCGCGCCGACGGAGATAGCTATGCATCGTCTGCGCGTCACAAGCAACCCAAACGACAGTGGTGTCCGCATTGAATGCGGCATGGGCGTCAATCGTACGACACAGCCATGCCCGGTCGGTGAACTCCCTCAAGAAAGGGGCATCAGCGATGACACTGTTACCACACTGAAGATTCTCAGTCACGACAGCGGCGACCGTCTCGTATTCGCGAGGCCGTACCTGATTGAGGTAAAGCTCAGATTCGCGGTCATGGGGGGACCGCCCAAGGACCTCCAGCACTTGCTCCACCAGCGGGCGAGTCACGGTGTCTTTGTCAATCACAGTCCAGCCGACCTCGCGGGCAAGCGTGCGCGCCAATTCAGATTTTCCACTACCCGGGTAGCCGCCTATCAAGATCACCTGCGGGCGGCGGTCGCGCAGAAGATCAGGCCGCCCCTGCCTCGGGGCACGAACGGTCCGCCTGGACCTCGCCTCGTTTACAACCAGACCTTCCCCAGCAAGGAGTTTCATCGCCTCAGAGATCGTGAAGGGGCTAACCCCCCATTCGGATGCGAGCGCCTTGGTCGAGGGGAGAGTCGCCCCGTTGACCAGGCGTCCCGCTGAGATGTCGTTGGCGATGTGGCGGGCAATCTGCGCATGCAGCGCCTCGCCCCGCGACAGTGCCCGTCGTAATGGCTCCATGATCTCGATTTCCTGGTCATCTCACTCGGTCGTCCTGGCTAGCCGCTCGGCCCTCCACTTGCACCCCAGCTCGCGCGGGGCACAGAAATCCTACCAACGTGCCGCGAGTCGCCGCTGGTCAGCGGCCCCTCAAGGAGTCATAGCAATTCAGTTGACATGCTAACCTATCAACTGCTAGCCTCGCGTAGAGCTTGCAGCTGGACGCAGAGACTGAACGACAGAGGAGTTGACATGGCACGCAGTAACAAGTTCGCGGTGACGATGGGTGATGTGTTCCCGCATGGGGCGTTTGTGGTGTCGGAGGTGGAGGCGGTGCGGGATTTCGACAAGTCCGCGCCTGGTCGGCCGGTGCAGCAGACGGATAAGGAGTCGGGGTTGCCGGTGTGGTCGGTGTCGGTGCTGGACGCTGACCCGGAGGCGCGGCGGTCGGAGAAGACGGTGGTGGTGAAGATCGCTGCGGCGCATCAGCCGGTGCCGCCGGAGGCCGCTGCGGGGTTGCCGTTTCGTCCGGTGGAGTTCGACGGGCTCACGGTGACCCCGTATGTGCAGGAGACGGGGGGCCGTCCGCGTGTGGCCTACAGCTTTCGCGCGGCGGGGATGCGTGCCCCCGGCCCCCAGCGTGGACACGCGACCAAGAACCAGGACGCCGCCTGACAGGCACTGTCTGACCAGGCGATATGTGTGGGAGAGCCCGTTAGTGGCGGGCTCCCCTACCGAGTCTTCCTTGCCGTGTGTTGCTGCCCTGGCAGGCAGTTGATCAACCCGGAACCAGCGTGGAAGGACACCGATCCTAGTGTTGCGGTAACTAGGTTACTTTACTCACGGGCTGGTTTACGGGATCATGAGCTGTGCCGTTGACTGTGACCGTGGACGTTCCGGCCGCCGACCGCGAGGTGCTGGAGTCCTGGCTGCGTTCCTCGTCGGTTTCGGCGGGACTGGCCCGACGGGGCAGGATCGTGTTGCTGGCCGCGGACGGGGTGGCGGTCAAGGACATCGTCACACTGGTCGGGGCGTCGAAGGCGACGGTGATCGGGTGGAAGAAGCGTTACGCCGCTGAGGGGATCGCCGGGCTGGCCGACCGGCCCAAGGCGGGCCGGCCGCCGGTGATCGACGAGGTCGCGGTCGTGCTCGCCACGCTGGAACCGCCGCCTGAGCGGCTCGGAGTCACGCACTGGTCGTCACGGCTACTCGGTGCCGAGCTCGGGATCTCCCACGTGTGGATCGGCAAGATTTGGCGGCGGTGGGGGCTGCAGCCGTGGAAGTCCGAGACGTTCAAGTTCTCCACCGATCCCGAGCTCGAAGCCAAGGTCCGCGACATCGTCGGGTTGTATCTGAACCCGCCGGACAAGGCCGTCGTGCTCTGCGTCGACGAGAAATCCCAGGTCCAGGCCCTGGACCGGACAGCGCCGATCCTGCCGATCATGCCCGGTATCCCGGAGAAACGGACGCATGACTACGTCCGTCACGGCACCACCACGCTGTTCGCGGCGTTAGAGGTCGCGACCGGGCGGGTCGAGCAGGCGTGCCTGCCGCGGCATCGCCATCAGGAGTTCCTGCGGTTCCTCAAGCAGGTCGCGAAGGCCTACCCGCGGCGCAAGCTGCACCTGGTGGTGGACAACTACGCGACCCACAAGCACCCCGCAGTGAAGGCCTGGCTGGCCCGCAACCCGCGGATCACCCTGCACTTCACCCCGACCTCGGGATCGTGGCTGAACATGGTCGAGGTCTTTTTCGGGGTCATCACCCGCCAGGCCATTCGCCACGGCAGCTTCGGCAGCGTCAGAGAACTGATCGGCGCGATCGGCCGGTTCATCGACGGCTGGAACGAACGCTGCCACCCGTTCATCTGGACCAAACCCGCAGACCACCTACTCAACCACTGCCGACCCGGTCAAAGAACATCGTTTACGCGACACTAGATGAACGCAGGACTTTCTTCACCCCCTCCTGCCCTGCCCCGGACGCTTCACGGTGCTGAACGCCATCGGTGGCGGGCCGAGGCGGCGTGTCGGGGGATGGACACCGAGTTGTTCTTCCCCACCGACACCGGTCCGCCCGCGGCCGAGCCTGCGCTGGGGGTGTGTCGTGGTTGCCGGGTTCGCAGCATGTGCCTGGTCGAGGCGCTGCTGGTCGAAGACCCGGCCCGCCGCTACGGCGTCGTCGGCGCCACCACCCCACAGGAGCGACGGCGGCTGCACCGCACCGCTCGTGTTGCAGCCCGCCGGACCGCGCCCCCTGCTTCTTCCGCGCCGGGGAGCGCTGCGGCATGAGCACCGACACGACCACGAACGTTGACGACGGACCGGGCGCGGTGTGGTGCGAGGTGTGCCTGACCCCGCTGAACGAGACGTCTGGTGAGGGGGTGCGGCGGTGTGGTGATCATCGTGGGCAGCTCGCGTTGGTCTCGGTGCCGGTCGTGTGTGCTCCGCGTCGTTCCCCGGAACAGGACGGAGACCGTCGATGAGCACGACAGGTTCTCTCGTTGTTGCCGGTCTGGCGACGGTGCTGGTGCTGGCCGCGTTGCATTGGCTGGGGCAGTTCCTCGGCCGGATCGCCGAGACCCTGGCCACGGTCGCGGTCGTGTTCGTCACGGTGTGGCTGACCTGCAAGATCGCCGTGATCGTCAGCGTGTGGGTGGTTCGGCATTGGCGCACCACGATCACCGCTGCGGCCGCTGTGGTGTGGTGCTCGCTGCTCGGGTGGCCCTCACTCGTGATCACCATCGCGGCGGTCGCTGTCGCGCTGGGGGTGTGGCGGTGGTTGTCGGTGGTGTCGTTCGATCGCTATGCCGGGCAGCGCCTTCGTGCCTGGTGGCTGCGCTGGACGGTCTATGCGCCTCGGATGCCCCGCTGGCTGCGCTCCTGCAACCTCACGGTCCCCGACCGGGTGGGGGCACCGATCGCGGCGGTGAATCTGTTGCGTCGTACCCCGGCCCTGTCCCGGTCGCGGCCGGTGGCCGATCAGCTTCCCCGGATCCTCGGGGTGCGCTCGGGGCCGTCGTGGGACGAGGTCCGGGTCCGGCTGGTGCCGGGGCAAACCCCGGAGTCCTTCGACACCGCCACCCGTGCCCTGGCCGTGGCACGGGGGGTGCAGCGTTGTCAGGTCCGCGAACTCGCACCGAATGTGGTGTCGATCGATTTCCAGCGCCGCAACCTGCTGTCCGGGGTCGTCCGCGCCCCGAGTCTCGGCGCTGTATCTGATCTGGACGGGTTGGCGGTGGACTTGTCGCGGGTGTGGTCGGGTCGTACCGAGTACGGCACCGACTGGCACCAGTCGCTGATCGGCGGGCACACCCTGGCCGCGGGGGCCACCGGCGCGGGCAAGGGGTCGCTGATGTGGGCGCCGCTGGTGTCGGTGGCCCCGGCGATCCGTGACGGCCTGGTCCGGGTCAACGGGATCGACCCGAAAGGCATGGAGTTGGCCTACGGGCGAGCGGTGTTCCACCGCTACGCCGTCACCTCCCGCGACGCCCTCGCCCTCCTCGATGATCTTGTCGAGAGCATGGAGGCCCGCAAGCGCGAGCACGCCGGGGCGACCCGACTGGTCCCGATCACCACGGAGACGCCGTTGGAGATTGTGGAGTTCGACGAGATCGGTGCCCTGCTGCGTTACGGCGGGGACCGCAAGACCCGCGAGGCGATCACCGACCGCGTCGCCTTGTTGACCACCCAGGGCCGCGCCCTGGGCTACACCGTGCGCGGCTATGTCCAGGAACCGACGAAGGACACCGTCCCGGTGCGGGAGTTGTTCCCCCGCCGGATCTGCCTGCGCGTCGCCTCCAAGAGCCATGTGTCGATGGTGCTCGGCGATCAGGCTTAGAGGTCGCGCGGATTGGTCACAGCTTGGCCGCGGTCGAGTGTCTGGGGGCGAGGGCGGGTACGGGCCTGCCGATCATGAAGTTATCTACGCTTCGTGATCGTCTGGAGGCCGCGTGCCCACCCTGCCATCATGGCTGACCGAGCCGTTGTGGGACCAGTTCACCGCGCTGCTGCCTCATCGAGACGAGTTCGATCCCACCCATCCGCTGGGCTGCCATCGCCGCCGGATCGCGGATCGGATCGTGTTCGACAAGCTCCTGCAGGTACTGCGGTTCGGCTGCTCGTATGAGGGCATCGCTGACAGCACCTGCTCGGCGACCACCATCCGCGATCGTCGTGACGAGTGGATCAGGCTCGGGGTCTTCGCCCAGCTGCGTCGGATCGTCCTGGACGCCTACGACCGCATCGTCGGTCTGCTGCTGCACGACATCGCCGTCGATGGCGCCATCACCAAGGCCCCCGGCGGCGGCGAGGTCGCCGGTCCGTCGCCGGTGGACCGGCGCAAACAGGGTATGAAACGTTCGGTGCTCGTCGAGGGATACGGCATCCCGCTGGGCCGAGTCCTGGCCGGAGCCAACCGGCACGACTCCCCGCTACTGGGCCCCACCCTCGACCGCCTCGATGCTCTCGGCCCGCTGCCCGACGACATCACCGTGCACCTCGACGCCGGCTATGACTCCGGCAAGACCCGCGACACGCTGGCCGAACGAGGCCTGCACGGCGAGATCGCGCACAAGGGTGAGAAAGCGCCGATCCAGGCCACCCGCCGCTGGCACGTCGAGCGGACCAACGCTTGGCACAACAGCTTCAACCGGCTGCAGCGCTGCTACGAACGACGAGAAATCGTCGTCGACGCGTTCTTCGACCTCGCCGACACGATCGTCACACTCCGTAGCTTGATTCGGCAGGCCTGGACCACACACCGCTGGAACGCCCGACCTGCACGACGTCCATGATCACCAACCAATCCGCGCGACCTCTTAGAGGTCATTTCAGAACGAGGTCGACGTGTCTGTTGTAGACGACAAGCGGCTATCTGACCTGCCGTTTGATCTGTCGTCGAGGGGTCAATGGAAACTCGACAAGTCGTTCTGAAACGACCTCTTATGAGCGGGGTGCGTGGGCCAACCGGATCGGTGAAGACGAGGCCGGGGTCGGCTATCTGTTCGGCGACGGCATCCGTGAACCCCTGCGTGTCCGGGCCGGGTGGGTGTCTGACGGCGCGGTGAAAGACCTGGAGGTCTTCGTCACCCGCACCGTGTCGGGGACCGGGGTGGCGCCGGTGCTGGCCCTGCCCGACCCGACCGTCAACCACCGCGAGATCGGGGATGCAGCATGACCAACGCCGACACCGACAGCGCGACGGGGCGGGAGCCGATCGACCAGGACACGCTCAGCCGCGTCCAGAAGGCGATGCTGGCCCTGTCCGACGACGTCGCGGTCCAACTGGCTGAGGACCACGGGGTGTGTGTGCGTCCGCTGGCGATGCGCCGGATCGACCAGTCCAGTGGTCGGGTCGATGTGGTGCCGGTGCCGTGTGGGTCAACGCGGGAAGACCAGTGCCGCCCGTGCGCGGAGAAGGCCCGACGGCTGCGGATGACCCAGTGCCGCGAAGGCTGGCACCTGTCTACCGAACCCGCCGTCACCCCTGCTGATCCCACTACCGCGCAGAAGGAGTTGATGGCCGCCCGCGCGGACTTCCACGTCGCCTACACCGATTCCCTCGCCGCCGGTGATGATGCTGAGTGCGCCGAGATCCGCGAGATCGTCGAGGACATCGACACCGAGCTACGAGCCCTCGGTGTCCGGGGACGGTTGGCACCGCTCGACCCGCGACCCCAGACTGTCCGCCGTACTACCCGTCGTCGTCAGGACGCCCCGAATCTTCCCCGGCGCCCGGTGGCCGACCGCACGATCGGACGGGTGTTCGGCGGCAAGTACCGGCCCTCGACCTTCCTCACCTTGACCCTGGACACCTACGGCCGTGTCGACGGCCACGGCGCCGCTCTGGACCCCGATACCTACGACTACCGCCGCGCCGCCCGGGATGCGATCCACTTCCCGAGGCTGCTGGACCGGTTCTGGCAGAACACCCGCCGGTGTGTCGGCTGGGACGTGCAGTACTTCGGCACCGTGGAACCCCAGAAACGCGGCGCCCCGCACTTCCACGCCGCGATCCGGGGCACCATCCCCCGCACCGAACTGCGCGCGATCACCGCCGCCACCTACCACCAGGTCTGGTGGCCCACCCACAACGAGATCGTCTACACCGGGGAGAAGCTCCCCCGCTGGGACCACCGACAGAAAGCCTTCGTCGACCCCGACACCCGCGAGCCCCTGCCCACCTGGGACGAGGCCACCGACCCCGACACGCTCACCACGCCCGCCCACACCGTGGTCTTCGGCCCGCAGGTGCATGTGAAGGGCATCCTCGGCGGCACCGAAGAAGCCGGACGCCACATCGGCTACCTCACCAAATATTTGACCAAAAGTGTCGGTCAGGCCGCCGGACTCGACGAGTCCGCGACGTCTCGTCAGCGGGAGCACGCCCGCCGCCTCGCCGCCGAGTTGGCACAGACCCCGTGTTCGCCGCGCTGCCCGATCTGGCTGCTCTACGGCATCCAACCGAAGGGCGCCCGCCCGGAGATGACCCCCGGGCACTGCACCGGCAAAGCACACAAGCCCGAACACCTCGGCATCGCCGGACGCCGCGTCCTGGTCTCCCGCAAATGGTCCAACAAGTCCCTCGGTGATCACCGTGCGGACCGGACAGCTTTTGTTCGGCAACTCCTCGACCAGGCCGGGATCACCCCCGCCTATCCGGTCGATGACGGCCCCTTCGACTGGGAACCCGCGCAACCCGGCGACAGCGACGTCCCGTCCCGCACCGTCCTGCTCCTGCACGCGATCCACCAACGCCAACGATGGCGCGCCGACTACGATGCCGCCCTCCGCGCCGTCAGCAACACACCACCTGGTGATCGTTCGGCAACTGTCGATCAGGCCGCCTAGCAAGGCCCGCCAACGATGACGCAGTACCTGACCGTGACCGAGACCGCCCAGTACCTGAACACCTCCCCACGCTTCGTACGGCGCCTGGTCGCAGCCCGACGGATCGCGTTCTACCGCATCGGACGGCATGTGCGCTTCGCCGTGACCGACCTCGACGCCTGGCTCGCCCAAAACCGGGTCGAACCGTTCCCCCACCGCGTACACCCCCGCCGACCAGGAGCGCGGTGATGACGAAGAAGACAAGGCGCCGCCGGTTCGGCTCCATCCGCCGCCTGCCCTCCGGGCGCTACCAGGCCAGCTACCCCACCAACAGCGGGCAACGCCGCACCGCCCCGGGAACCTTCGACCGCAAAGGCGACGCCGCCCAATGGCTCACCCTCGTCGAAAGCGACATCCTGCGCGGCGACTGGTTCGACCCCGCCCTGGGCCAGCTGCCCTTCCACGACTTCGGGGAGCAGTGGATCACCGAACACCGCCTCAGCGCCCGCACCCGCGAGGAGTACCGCAGCATCTGGCGCCACCACATCGACCCGTTCCTCGGCCCGGTCGACCTCGCCGAGCTGACCACCGCAGTCATCCGCACCTGGCGCACCACCCTGCTCGCCGCCGGCCGTTCCGAAGACCGCACCGCGAAGGCCTACCGCCTGGTCCGCGCCATCTGCACCACCGCCGTCGACGACGGCCGGATCACACGTAACCCCTGCCGCATCAAAGGCGCCGGGGAACACCGCACCCCCGAACGCCCCACCGCCACCATCACCCAGGTCTTCGACCTCGCCGCCGCGATGCCACCCCGCTTCCACGCCCTGGTCCTGTCCGCAGCGTTCACCGGACTGCGCTGGGGAGAACTCGCCGGGCTACGCCGCTGCGACCTCGACCTGGACACCGCCACCCTCCACGTCCGACGCCGCCTGGCCCAACTCAGCCGAGGCGGCCTCCGCCCCGGCCCACCCAAATCCGCCGCCGGAATCCGCACCATCGCACTCCCACCGTTCCTCGTCGAGACCCTCGCCACCCACACCGCCACCTACTCCAGCCCCTCGCCGGACGGACTGATCTTCTGCGGGCAGCGCGGCGGCATGCTGCGGCGCGGGAACTTCGGCCGCGCGACCGGCTGGCCCACCACCGTGGCCAAGGCCGGGCTCCCCACCGGCTTCCACTTCCATGACCTACGCCATACCGGTAACCATCTCGCCGCCACCGCCGGCGCCAGCACCCGCGAACTCATGCACCGCATGGGCCACGGCACCATGCGCGCCGCACTGATCTACCAACACGCCACCACCGAACGCGACCGCCGCATCGCCACCCAGATCGCCGCACTGGTCGACCGCGAACGCCACCCCCGAGCCGACCAGGACACCGAAGCAACCGACGACAACTGAGCCGTCAGGGAGTCCAACAGGGGACTTCCCCCGCCGAGCACGCATGCATCACACCACCGAGAACTCCTCAATCGGCGCCGCGATACCGCCACGACCCCTGATCTTCGGTCCACCCAATTTCATATTCACCGCAGGAGAATGTTGATTCAGGAAAGTCTCGGCCTTTTCGCATCATAAATTCATCAGCAGTCGCGCTATCGCGAAACACTCCGAGGATTCGACAGGCGTCAGCATCCTCCTGGAGGACGATCCAGACCCGCGACGCCGCAAAGGCCTGACCACCCGCAAGGCGAGCCCACCCTCGAGGCCTTAACCCCGGTCCGCCTCGGATCCTTCGAAAGGTCCGACCGAGGGCAGCCCAGAAGATGTCAGGTATCGGCACGGCTCCTTACTGCCTCATGTCCGGTGGCCCGGGGGCCACTCGATCTCCCCTTGCACACCGGTCGCACGACCCGACCGGCCCCCTGTTCAAGATCGACTAGGGGTGGTGTTTCGGCCGGTCGTGCGGTGTGAGCGGGCGACGGGAATCGAACCCGCGTAGCCAGTTTGGAAGACTGGGGCTCTACCATTGAGCTACGCCCGCATGCCCCGATCTCGTCGATCAGGACGCTGGGAGCGTATCCCACTCCGGCCCCGTGAACATCCCCGCCCCCGGGTACGTACGTATCGAGGACAGGGACGTTCAGGAGGTTCCGGACAGCGATGAAGGCGCCCCACCGCAGGCTGCGCTCCGTCGGCGCGCTCGCCGAACCCGGGCTCGACTCCGAGTCCGGGCTCCGCTCCGCGTACACGGCACACGGAGCCGAGCTCTACCGCTACGCGCTGCGTCAGCTGGGCGACGAGGGCGCGGCACAGGAGTGCGTGCAGGAGGTCTTCCTGCGCGCCTGGCGTCGCGCCGACTCCTACGATCCGTCGGTGGCCAGCCTGCGGGTGTGGCTGTTCGCCATCGCACGCAACGTGGTCATCGACGAGATCCGTAGGGTCGCGGCGAGACCGTGGCGCCGCGGCCTCACCGACGAGCCCGAGGCCGGGAACGACTCCATCGGGCCTGTCGACGACGCGCTCGTCGACGGCTGGCTGGTCGAGGAGGCGTTGCGGAGGCTCCGTCCGGAGCACCGGCAGGCGATCGTCGAGGCCTACCTGCGGGGCCGTCCGCACGCCGAGATCGCGGCGGACGCGGGCGTGCCGGTGGGGACGATCCGCAGCCGGGTCTTCTACGGGCTGAAGGCGTTGCGACTGGCGATGGACGAGATGGGGGTGGAACCGTGACTCCGGACGAGCACCGGGCGCTGCGGGAGTCGTTGGGTGACCACGCGATGGGCCGGCTGGAGGGCGACGAGCTGGCGACCCTCGAGGCCCATCTGCAGGGCTGCCCGGCGTGCCGCGAGGAGCTCGCCGAGGTCGCGAGCGTGCTGCCCGCACTGCGCCGGATCGACCCGGGCCGCCTCGACCACACCCCCGCTCCCCCGCCGGACCTGGGTGACCGCATCGTCGCGGCGGCGCGGGCCGAGGAGTCGGCCCGCGGCGCGGGCCGGGCGCGGAGCAGGTGGGCACCGGTCGCCGCGGCGGCCGCGGTCGCGCTGCTCGTCGGTGGGGTCGGCGGCTACCTGGTGGGCGACCACGACGGTATCCCCCGCGAGCCGGTCGCGGTGCAGGCGATGGATCCCGCCGTGCAGGCCACGGCCGTCGCGATCCCGCACACCTGGGGGGTCGAGATCGTCCTCGACGGCGACGGGTTCCGCTCCGGTGCGACCTACCGCGTCGTCGTGCAGGCCGAGGACGGGCGCGAGGTGAACGCGGGCGAGTTCATCGGGACCGGTACGGCCCCGATGGTCTGCAACCTCAACTCCTCGGTGCTGCGGGCCGACGCGGAGGAGTTCCGGGTCGTCGACGTCGCCGGGTCCACGGTGCTGCGCGGAAGTCTGGCTACCTGACGCGGCGGGCGGCGTTGGCGACGAGGCCCAGCAGGAACAGGGTGCTCACCAACGCCGTCCCGCCCGCGGACACCAGCGGCAGCTGCTGACCGGTCACCGGGAGCAGACCGACGACGTAGCCGACGTTCATCACCGCCTGCACGACCACCCAGGTCGCGGTCGCCGCCGTCACCAGCCTCAGGAAGGTGTCCCGGGTACGGGCGGCCACGCGCAGCCCGACCCAGGCCAGCAACAGGTACAGGGCCAGCACGGCGAGCCCGCCGACCAGCCCCAGCTCCTCGCCGATCACCGCGAAGATGAAGTCGTTCGCGGCGTTCGGCAGGTAGTCCCACTTCGCACGGCCCTGTCCGAGGCCGGTGCCGAGCACCCCGCCGTCGGCGAGGGACAGCAGGGCCTGGCGGGACTGGTATCCGGCGCCGAGCTCGTCGCCGGCGCCGAGGAAGGTGCTGATCCGGTCGCGCCGGTAGTCGGCGGTGAACCCCAGGACGGCGACGCCGAGCAGCGCGCCGCCGGACAGGCCGGCGAGCAGCAGCAGCGGCGCTCCGGCGAAGAAGAGCAGCGACAGCACGATGACGCCGAGCGCCACCGTGGTGCTCAGCGCGGGCTGCAGCATGAGCAGCGCCCCGGCCAGCAGCGCGACCGGGACGAGCGGCAGGACGGCGTAGCGGCCGTGGCGCACGGTACGACCGCGCAGCGCCAGTACGTGCGCGCCCCACAGCAGCAGCACGACCTTGGCCGCCTCGCCCGGCTGCACGGTGAACCCGCCGACCGAGATCCACCGGCGGGCGCCGCCGCGGACCTCGCCGATCCCCGGCACCAGCACCAGCACGAGCGCCCCGAGGCAGGCGAACAGCAGCCACGGCGTCCACCGTCGCAGCCGGCGCGGTGAGACCCACATCCCGAGCGCGAACGCCCCGACCCCGAGCAGCAGGAAGATCAGGTGGCGGGCGAAGACGGTGAGCACCATGCCGTCGGCGACGGTCCGCCCGCCCGCCGACGCCGACAGCACCATCACCACGCCGACCGCGAGCAGTGCGCCGGTCGCACCGAGGATCAGGTGCAGCGGCGGGACGCGGTGCAGCCGGGCGAGCCGCGACGCCCGGGGGCGTCCGGCTGCGGCGCCCGTCGGGCGCGGGTCGCGCTGTCGCGGCACCGTCACCCGATCAGTGTCGTCCCGGACCGGGCGTACGGGGCGGAACCGGACGCCCGGCGCGTCGGACAACGGTCACAGCGCGCGGGCGTGCACGACCATGTTGTCGCGGTAGCTGCGCGCCCCCCGGTCGAAGTCCCCCGCGCAGGTGACCAGACGCAGCTGGTCGGACGAGGCGCCACCGAACACGGCGAAGGTCGGGAACGCGTCCTTCGGCATCTGCTCGGTCCGCTCCACGGCGTACCGGTCCACCGAGCCGTCGACGCGGCCGACCTCGATCACGTCGCCCGGGGCGAGGTCGCGCAGGTCGATGAAGACCGCGGGCCCGTCCCTCGAGTCGACGTGTCCGAGCAGGACGGTGGGTGCCGGACCGCTGCCGCGGTCGAACCAGCCGACCCGGTCGTAGTCCTGCGGTACCTCCGCCGTGCCGTCCTCGGCCACGCCGAGGCGCAGCAGCATCGACTCGTCCACCCCGATGGCCGGGATGCGCAGCGAGGCGGGCGCACCCGCCGGAACCTCGGCGGGCGCCCCGGTGACCGACGGCGCAGCCGGGACGGCCGGGGCGGGGGCGGCGGGGGGTGCTGCACACCCCACGAGCAGGAACACCAGCGCGACGACGCCCGGGAGCAGCGAGGCTCCCGGGCGTCGGTCACGCATGTCGTCAGCTCTGCGCACGGCCCCGGCGGGCCATCAGCACGCCCGCACCGGCCGCAGCGGCCAGGCCGGCGGCACCGACCGCGTAGAGCGCGGTCGAGTCGGAGGAGCCACCGGCGCCGGTCTCGACGCCGCCCATCGGGACGGCGGCGAGCTGGCCGCGCACCGTGCCGGCCGCGAAGTCGGCGGTGTGGGTGTCACCGGTGAAGCCGGTCGGGTTCGCCTCGATCTGCTTCAGCGAGAAGCCGGTCGCGGTGTCCTGACCGTTGTCGCCCTCGAGCCCGGTGGTGAACGGCCCCTGCAGGCAGCCCGAGGAGGTGCGGACGTCGCCGTCACCCTCGGGGTTCGGGAACGCCAGGCGCGGCGGGCCGGGCTGGCCGACGGCGGCCTCGTGGATGTGCGTCGCGGTCTTGGCCGGGCTCTGGTACTCGCCCGTCACCCCGCGAAGGGTGATGTCGTAGCAGATGATCTCGTCGTCGGAGTTGATCCGGAAGTTGAACTCACCGGTCGCGCCGGGCTCGCCGGGGACGGACGCGCCGTCGTTGTTGATGATGGTGTCCGGCGTGGCGCTCACGGTGTACATGCTCGTGAACGTCGACGGCTCGGGAACCTCGGTCTCCTGGGCGAACGCGATGCCCGCGGTCGCGGCGAAGCCGAGGGCGGTGGCGGCGGTGACGGCGGCGAGACGGGGCAGGGTGCGACGCATCCCGGTGTCCTTTCTGACGGGTTCATCCTTGGTTGCCCGTCTCTACGACCGCCGGGTCGACCGCGTTCACGACTCACCCGATCGGGTGTAGGAGCACGTCCCTGACCATGCGTTCCCAGGCCGCGACGACTCCGGTCGACGGTAGTCCGAACTGGCCGAACAGGGCCAGGCAGCGACCGTCCGCGGCGGTCAGGAGCACCGTCGTCATCGGACCGTGCGGGCCGTGCGTGCGGACCGGGCGGACCGCGTCGACCTCGGCGGGGGCGAACGCGAACTGCACCGGTCCGGACACGACGCCGACGACGTCGCCGGTCTCGACGTGGTCGACCGACCCCGTCCCGATCTGGAGGCATCCGCCGTGCGGCACCGCCAGCCCGGCCGGGACGCCGTGCTCGCAGAGCAGGCACAGCAGGTCCACGGCCCGGGCGACACCGCAGGGCGGGGTCGCCGGGACGAGCCCGTCGGGCACGCGGCCGCCGCCGTCGGTGAGCGCGTCGAGCAGGCCGAGGTGGTCGAGCTCGTCGGGGGCGCCGGGTGCCGGGGAGGCGGGCGGGTCGTCGGCGCGCGGGGCCAGCCGCAGCACCTCGGTGACCAGCGGTGCGTCGGGCGAGAGCAGGTGCGCGCGGTGCACCGCCGCACCGTCGCCGTCGAACAGCCACAGGGCGGCGGGTTCGCGACGCTCGTCGTCGGCCCGGGTCGCGACGACCGAGGAGACCGCCGGGCGGGACAGCCGCAGGGTCACCGCGTCCGGCCGGACCGGGAACGCGTCGCCGGTGAAGGTCGGTTCGGCGTAGGTGCCGAGCTCGCTGATCAGGGCGCTGCCGTTCGCGGTGGTCGCGACGACCTCGTCGAGGAGCGGGAGGTGTCGCGCCAGCGATCCGGGGTCGAGGTCGATCCGGTCGCCGACGAGATGGGAGAGCAGGATCTCGAGGTCGGTGCGGGGCAGGGTCACGAGGCACGCTCCGGGTCAGTAGACGTCACGCAGGTACCGCTTCCCGCGCTTGAGGTCGGCGACGAACTCCGCCGCACCGTCCTCGCCACCGGTGTGGGCGGCGAGGATCTCGTGCAACGCGGCGTCGACGTCGCGGGCCATCCGGCTCGCGTCGCCGCACACGTAGAGGTGGGCGCCCCCGGCCAACCAGGCGTGCAGCCGGTCGCCGTGGGCGCGCATCCGGTCCTGGACGTAGATCTTCTCCGCCTGGTCGCGGGAGAAGGCCAGGTCCAGGTGGGTGAGCAGGCCGTCGGAGGCCCAGCCGAGCAGCTCGGACCGGTAGAGGAAGTCGTGGTGGCCACGGCGGTCGCCGAACAGCAGCCAGTTGCGGCCGCGGGCGCAGCGGGCGGCACGCTCCTGCAGGAAGGCGCGGAACGGCGCGACGCCCGTCCCCGGCCCGACCATGATCATGTCGACGTCGTCGGCGGGCGGCCGGAACGAGGTGTTCGGCTGCAGCGAGACGACGGCGGTGTCCCCGACCGCGAGCCGGTCGGCGAGGTGGGTGGAGCAGACCCCGCCGACCGCGCGGTCGGCGCAGCGGTAGCGGACCGCGGCGACGGTGAGGTGCACCCGGTCCGGGAACAGCAGCGGGCTCGACGAGATCGAGTACGCCCGGGGCCGGAGCGGGCGCAGCAGCCCGACCAGCTCCTCGGGGTCGAGCCGCAGCCGGGCCGCGCGCAGCAGCCCGAGCAGGTCGTGGTCCCACACCGCGGCAGCGCGATCCTCGCGCAGGGCGGCGCGCAGCCCGGCCTCGGCGGCGCGGTCGGCGAGCACGTCGAGCAGGTCCCGCGACGGCGTCACGATCTCGTGGGCGGTGCTCAGCAGCTCGCGCAGCGGACGGTCGCCGACGCAGGCGTCGCCGTCGTGGCCCAGGTGCTCCAGCAGCGCCTCGACCAGCGCGGGGTCGTTCGCGGGGACGACCTCGAGCGCGTCGCCCGCGGCGTAGGTCAGGCCGGTGCCACCGAGGTCGAACTCGTGGTGGTGGATCTCCTTGTCCGAGGTCGGACCGGACAGCCGCACCCGGTGCGCGAGCACCGCGGACACCGGGGCGGGCCGGGCCCGGCGACGCGCGGGCTCCGGTTCCGGCGCGAATCCCGGCTCCGGGGCGGTGGCCGCGGGGACCCCGGGGGTCGCCGCGGTCAGCACGCCGACGATCTCGGGGAACCACTGCGCGGAGGCGTCCTCCCACATCACGTCGCAGTCGCGCCGCTCCAGGATCCGGGTGGCGCCCAGCTCGGCGAGCCGGGTGTCGATCAGCCGCCCGGCCGCGCAGAAGTCCTCGTAGGACTCGTCGCCCAGCGCGCACACCGCGAACGACGTGGCGTCCAGGCGCGGCACGTCGTCGGCGGTGATCATCGCGCGGAAGAGGTCGGCGTTGTCGGGCATCTCGCCGTCGCCGTAGGTCGAACAGACGACGACCACCCGGGTCATCGCGGCGAGCGCGTCGGCCCCGACGGCGTCGAGCTCGTGCAGCTCCCACGGCACCCCGGCCTCGGTGAGCCGTTCGGTGAGCAGGTCGGCGACGCACTCGGCGTTGCCGGTCTCGGTGCCGTAGAGGACGTGCACCGGGCCCGTGCCGGTCTCCTTCGGGGCGACGGGTGCGGCGGCCGTGCTGCGGGCACCGGCCAGGTAGCCCGACAGCCAGATCCGCTGTTCGGCGGTGAACGGGGCGTCCGGGGCGATCCCGAGGGCGGTCAGCTCGGCGGGCGGCAGCTGCGTGGTCACGGTGCTCCCACCAGGTCCGGGGCGGCGCGGGCGGCGAACAGCTCCTCGAAGCCAGGGATGCGGCCGAGGCGCTCGGTGTTGGCGGCGTCCTGGGCCAGGATCCAGCCGAAGGTGCCGGGGCTGTCGGTGCTGTAGACGTCGCGCCGGGCCAGCGACCTCTTGAGGTCCCCGACGCGCTTGTCGGAGACGAGCACGGCGAGCTCGTCGTCGGGGTAGCCGGCCAGTGCGTCGCGGGCGTAGCGCACCAGGCGCGCGCGGACGGCGCCGTCCTCGGTGAGCAGCAGGGTGCGGGCGGGCACGCCGCGCCGGGCGGCGATCTCCTCCGCGACGGTCTGCACGGTCAGTCCGTTGAGCAGGGCGAACATCTCCTCCCCGGCGGCCTCGGGTACGGCCCCGGACGCGACGGGGACGCCGTCGCGCTGGGCGAGCTTGTGCCGGCGCAGCTGGTGCGCGGCCAGGGCGGTGGCGAGCTCGTCGACGAGCTCGCGACGGGTGCGGGCGGCGAGGATCTCCCCGGCGTCCTGGTAGAGGCGCAGTGCGCGCGGGGTGGCGACGAGCAGGTGCGCGCGGGCGCGGTCGAAGTCGCCGAGCAGGCGGGTCGCGAGCGGCGATCCGGTGGCCTCGGCGT
The DNA here is from genome assembly GCF_020131355.1 of Pseudonocardia sp. ICBG1293. GTDB lineage: Bacteria > Actinomycetota > Actinomycetes > Mycobacteriales > Pseudonocardiaceae > Pseudonocardia. The sequence continues at coordinate 97,572 of NZ_JAHLEL010000085.1, read as the reverse complement.
GCCACCCGAGGAGCAGCCGCACCGCGGTCTCGTGGAACCCGGCGACGGGGGGCGACGTCGACCGAGTCGGTGCTGAACGCGACCGTCTGGTCCGGGTCGTACTGGTAGAGGAACCCGCCGGACATGCCGTTGCCCAGACCGGAGCCCGCGGCACCGAGGTTGAGCACCGCGCCGCCGGTCATGTACTCGCAGCCGAAGTCGCCGAGCCCCTCGACGACGGCACTCGCCCCGGAGTTGCGCACCGCGAACCGGTCGCCGACCTCCCCCTCGACGAACAACCGTCCGCCGGTGGCGCCGAACAGGGCGAAGTTGCCGACGAGCACGTTCGCGCCGGGCACGGGGTCGTGGGCCGGGGCGGGCGAGCGGACCGCGACGGTCCCGCCACAGGCGGCCTTGCCGACGCCGTCGTTGGCCGTGCCGGTGTGCTCCAGCCACATGCCGTCGTTGCAGAACAGCCCGAACGACTGCCCGGCGGCGCCGTGGGTGCGCACCCGGACGTAGCGGTCGGGCAGGAAGCGGCGGCCGCGGTCGTCGACGAGCACGGCGCCGGGGACGCGCTCGTGCTCCAGCATCCGCTCGATGTCGACGGCGAGGCGCCCGCCGACCGAGCGGTGGCGGTTGCCGAGCTCGCCGCCGTCGATGTCGACGCCGCGCTGTCCCGCCGTGAGCGCGGCGCGCACGGTCGCCGACCACCGCTCGTCGTGGGTGTGGTCGGTGCCGACCCGCACCGGGTCGGGGACCTGCGGGGTCGTGACGCGCTGCAGCAGCCGGCGCAGGTCGAGCCGCCCGACCAGCGACGGGTGCCGCGCCAGGTGGAGCAGGTCGGCGCGGCCGCGGGCCTCGCGCAGGCTGCGCAGCCCCAGCCCGGCCAGGATCTCGCGGACCTCGTGGGCGACGCCGAGCAGGTACTGGGCCAGTGCGCGCGGGTCGCCGTCGAAGGCGTCGGCGTCGGTGGTGATCCCGGCGGGGCACTTCACGTTGCAGTTCTTCGCCATGACGCAGCGCAGCATCATCAGCGCGGTCGTCCCGAACTCGAAGCCGTCGGCACCGAGCAGCGCGGAGACGACGACGTCGCCGCCGGTCTGGTGTGCCCCGGAGCAGCGCAGCTCGACGGCGTCGCGCAGCCCGTGCGCGGACAGCGCCTGGTGCACCTCGGCGACCCCCAGCTCGGCGGAGCGCCCGGCGAACTTGAGGCTGGTGACGTTCGCGGCTCCGGTGCCACCGGTGTTGCCGGCGACGTTGATGACGTGCGCCCCGGCCTTCGCGACGCCGACGGCGATCGTGCCGATGCCCTCCGAGGACACCAGTTTGACCACGACCCGCACCCGGGCGGCGGTGGCGTCGTGGATGAGCTGGGCGAGGTCCTCGATGGAGTAGGTGTCGTGGTGCGGCGGCGGGGACACCAGCTCGACGCCGGGCGTGGCGCCGCGCGCGGCGGCGATGTCGACGGTCACCTTGGCGCCCGGCAGCTGGCCGCCCTCGCCGGGCTTGGCACCCTGCGCGATCTTGATCTCGATCTGCTCCAGCACCGGGTCGGCGAGGTAGCCCGCCCACACCCCGAAGCGGCCGGAGGCGAACTGCTTGATGCGCGAGCCCCGGACGGTGCCGAATCGGCTGCGGGACTCGCCGCCCTCGCCGCAGTTGGACAGTGCGCCGACCATGTTGGTGCCGTGCGCGACGGCCTCGTGCGCTCCGGCCACGAGCGCGCCGTGGCTCATGGCGCCCGACGCGAAGGTGCGGGTGATCTCGGAGGCGGGCTGCACCTGCGCCTGCGGGACGGGGTCGGGCGCGGTGACGAGCAGGTCCAGCCAGTCCGCCGCCGTACCGGGGTCGGTCACCCGCAGCGTGCTGCGGTCGGGGCGCTGCACGGTCGCGCCGAACCGGTCGGTGAGCCGGTCGGCGAGCCCGGTGGCGTCGCCGTCGACGTGCAGCAGGTCGCCGTCACGGCGCAGCCCGCGCACCGCGATGCAGGCGTTGCCGTGCGGGTCGATCCGGTCGAGCGCGGTGGCCGGCCGCCCGTCGCGCAGGTCCGGCGGGAGCACGAGGACGTCGCGCAGCGCGGACGGGCGCCGCTCCCGCTCGGCGGTGACCGTGCGGACGAACGCGCGGTAGCCGGGGGTGACGACGGCGGCGTCGATCTGCCCGGCGGTCAGCGGGGCGAGGCCGGTGTGCTGGTAGGCCTCGTCGTCCAGGCCGAAGGCGTCGGTGAGCGAGGTGAGCGGGAGCAGCCGCAGCGCGCGGTCGACGGGAGCGGCGGTGAGCCCGGCGCGCTCGTCGACGAGGCCGGTGAACGCGGTGACGGCGGCGGCGCCGAAGGAGTGCCCGGCGCCGTCGGAGCGTTCCTTGAACAGGCCGAGCTGCGGCAGGTCGTCGATGCCGGTGACGGTCAGGGCCCGGGCGTGCCAGTCGCGCACGGACCGCTCGAGGTCGGCGAACCCGGCGCCGCCGACCGGCGCGTCGACCTCGGGGAACCAGCGGGCGAGCACCGGGTCGGCGGTGTCGAGGTAGGCGGCCTCGAAGAACTCGCCGCCGACGTAGCTCTCCGCGGTGCACAGCCCGATCCGCGCCATCGTCTTGAGCAGCGACTTCTCCGCGGCGGCGCGGAAGCGGGCGAACGCGGCGGCCGGGTCGCCGGGATGCTGTTCCACGGCGCGCAGCGCGGCGGTGTGCGGGTGCACGGCCGAGGCGCCGAACCCGAGCAGGACGGCGAGGTGGTGCGCCGAGCACACCTGGCCGGTGGCGACGACCAGCGAGACCGCGGGCCGCAGCCCGGCGTCGACCAGGGCGCGGTTCACCGCGGCGACGGCGAGCACGGCCGGCACGGCGGCGCGGTCGCGGGACACGGCGCGGTCGTCGAGGACGGCGATGCCGCCGCCGTCGCGGGCGAAGGCGACGACCTCGGTGCACAGCGACTCCACCGCGGCCCGCAGCGTGCCGGGCTCGTGCAGCAACGCGATCGTCGCGACCGGGACGATGTGCTGCCCGCCCAGGCGGGCGAGCCCGTCGGGGTCGAGGACGGGCGAGTCCAGGACGATCCGGTGGAACGGGCCGTCGTCGACGGGACGGGCGCCGAGCGCGACGCGCAGGGTCATGCCGTCGGCCTCGCGGATGGGGTCCAGGGGCGGGTTCGTGACCTGTGCGAACCGCTGCGAGAAGTAGTGCGCGACACCGCCCTCGCGCCCGGTGAAGGCGTTGACGGCGTTGCCGTAGCCCATCGCGGAGACCCGTTCGGTGCCGGTGTCGAGCATCGGGTCGAGCAGGAGCCGGAACGCCTCGGCGTCGAGACCGTAGGCGGCGTAGCGCTGGGGCACCGTCAGGTCGCCGTCCGGGCCGGGCCCGGTGGCGGCGGGCGGGAGCGCGGCGGCCGGGGTGCGGGCCGTCGCGAGCAGGGCCTCGTGGTCGGCGCGGGCGGCGAGCAGCGCCAGGGTCTGCGCGGTGTCGTAGGACCGCTTCTCCCGGGTGCTCCACCAGAGCATCCCGCCGGCCTCGATGCGGCCGCGGCGCAGCACGTCGTGGGCGGGGAACGGGAACTGGCCCGCCTCCGAGGACACCGTCAGGTAGTCCGCGGTCTCGCAGGTGCGCAGCGGCCGCAGGCCGAGCCGGTCGAGCCGGGCACCGACGACCTCGCCGTCGGAGAACACCAGCGCGGCCGGGCCGTCGTTGATCTCCTCGGTCAGCGACCGGTACTCCAGCATCGCGCGCACCGAGGCGGGCAGCGTGGTGTCGTTCTCCCAGGCCGGGGGCATCGCGGCGACGACGGCAGCGACCAGGCCCAGCCCGTCGCCGGCGACGCGGGCGTGCAGGGTCTGGTCGAACCGGGCGCTGTCGGACTGCCCCGGCGGGCGCACGATGCGCCCGCCCCGCGCGCGGGCCAGCGCCTCGTCGGCGATGCGGTTCTTACGGTCGGTGTTGAGCTCGCCGTTGTGGGCGAGCAGCCGGAACGGCTGCGCCATCGACGGGTGCGGGTCGGTGTTGGTGGAGAAGCGGGTGTGGAAGTAGAGGCTGCGCACCGCGTGCGCGGGATCGGTGAGGTCGGTGAAGTACGGCACCACCTCCCAGGAGTTCAACCGTCCCTTGAGGACCTGGGTGCGGGTGGACAGGCTCAGCGGGTACAGCCCGGCGACGGTCTCGTCGGTGTAGGCGACCGCCTCGACGTCGAGCAGCATCCGGTGCGCGAGTCGCTCGGGATCGCCGCCGCCCGGCACCTCGACGACCCACTGCCGCACCGGGAGCTGCTGCCCCACCGCGGCGGGACGCAGCACCGACGGGTCGACCGGGACGTCACGGACGGCCAGGACGGTGCCGCCGTGCGCGGTCAGGGTGAGCGTGACCAGCGACGCCGCGGCGGCGGCCCGCTCCGGGTCGGCGGGCAGGAAGAAGTTGCCGACGGCGAAGCGGCCCGGCGCCAGCTCCCGGCCGACCAGCTGCGAGAAGAACGGGACCGACAGGTCCACCGAGACCCCGCCGCCGTCACCGACGCCCTCGGCGGACATGCCGCCGCGGTGCGGCACCGCGCACAGGGCACGATGGGCGAGTGTGAGCACGTCGTGGGTCTGCACCCCGTCCTTGCGGACGATCAGGCCGACACCACAGCTGGAGTGCTCGGCCGTGGGGTCGTGCAGCCCGGGCGGTCTCACGTGGCAGCCTCCTTCACTAAGGGAAGGCTTACCTTAGGAAAACGGCGGCGAACGGATCAACGCCTCCGTGTTGTCGCGCGGGACACACCCGGGCACGACGGGGCGGCCGGACCGGGCGGGGCCGGGGATACACTGCGTACGACGGGGTGTGGCGCAGCTTGGTAGCGCACTCGCTTTGGGAGCGAGGGGCCGTGGGTTCAAATCCCGCCACCCCGACCAGCGGAAACGTCGCCGCGAGCGGCGTTCACGATGCGGCCGACAGCGGCCGCCGACAGCGGGGTACCCGCGCCGGCGTCGTGCCGGGTGTCCGGCGGACCAGGACGTCGTCGGCCGAACGTGCGACCACGACCTCCGACAGGTCCCTCCTCAGGGGGCCACCGAGGGCCAGCGGCTCGCGCCACGTCGGTCGCAGGCGGCCGTCGCGGCCGCGTAGAGCTGGATGTCACGCAGGCCGACCCCGACGCCCGCCCGGCGGAGGTGGTGCACCAGCGGGGTCACCTCGTCCTCCCACCAGCGTGCGGCCAGAGTGTGGCGGTCGGGCAGCGGTGCGCCGCGCAGGGTCTCGCGGAAGGCCCACGCCTCGGCGGCGTCGGCCAGCCGCATCCAGTCCGCGGTGCGGTCGAGCCACAGCTCGGTCCGGACCGGGTCGGGCAGCGGGATGCGGCTGAGGAACTCACGCTCGGCGGCCTTGCTGGGCAGGTGCATCGCACGCAGGCACGCCATCGCGTAGGCGACGGTGCAGACCCATCGGACACGGGCCGGGACGGCGACGACACCGCGTGCCCGGGCGACCGACACCCGGTGGTGACCGTCGACGACGAAGTACATCTCCCCCAGCCGCAGCAGCTCGACCCGCGCGACCACCTGGCCCGGCCGGGCCATCAGCTCGGCGACCGCGTCCCACCGTGCGCGCAGCTGCGGGTTGCGCAGCCGGAACTCGGCGTCGAAGTCGTCGGCCCGTCCGACGGTGCCGACGATCCGCTCGACGCGGACGTCGTCGGGGTACTCCACCATGTCGCCGTCACGACCGAGGGCCTGTACGGCGTCGTCGTACGGGACCAGCCGGTCCGCGGAGGTCCCGGGCCGCCCTCCCGACGCCGGGGGGAGCCGCAGTCGATCGCGTACGGCGTCGAGGGGGTTCCGTGCCTTCACGTGTGCCACCCGGGGCGAGGTCGGCGGTGGACTGCACGAACAGTACGCCCCACCTCGACGCACGCGGGCCCACCGGCGGCCGCGCCGGGCCCGCGGGACGCGTCCGGGTCCGCGCCGGGCGCTTCCACTACGGACGATCGCGGCGCGGTGTCAGGACAGCACCCGGAGCTGGAAGGGGTAGTCGTAGGTCCGGTTGTTCGACGCCCGCACCGCTCCCTTGATGTGGCACCACGCCGACACCACGAACAGCACGATCATGAGCGGGATCGCCACGACGATGCCGACCACGGTGAAGATCAGGATCCAGCTGACGATGAAGAGCACCCAGAACGTCAGGTTGAAGTTGAACGCCCCCGCCGCGGCCCGGCGCGCGAACGGGTCCTCCTTCTTGACCAACCAGACCAGCAGCGGGCCGACCAGGCTCAACAGTCCGGCACTCAGCACCGCGGCGATCGGCGCGGACAGGTGGGCCAGGATCGCTGCGATCCGGCTGCTGTCGGGCGGTGTGGGCGCGGAGCCACCGGCGTACGGCTGCGACATCGAGTTCCTCTCCTCGGGACCGCGGCACACGGTGGCCGCGTTCCGGTACCGCCGGACGAGGGTCCGCGGTGTGCCGGCCACCCTGCCAGCCCCCGGCCGGGAACCGGACAACCCGGGCCCCTCCGCGATCACCCGGAGGTGTGGCACCGCCGCCGACCTGCCGAACCACCGCCGGCAGCGGCCCGACCCCGCCGCCGACCTGCAGCTTTCGCGCGGCCACGGGGGTACGGGTGTGACGCCGGGAACACCCCGCACCGCGCCGGCGTTCCGGTCCTCGAGGCCTGGGGGGGTGACTCCGATGCCGTCGACCGCGAGCCCGTCGTTCACCGTCGGCCTCGTCGTGCCCTCGGCCGGCTCCGACGCGATCTACGGTCCCTCGTGCATCCTCTGCGCCCGGCTGGCCGTGGAGGAGCTGAACGCGGCGGGCGGGGTCCTCGACCGGCCCGTCCGCCTGCGGATCCTCGACGGGTCGGGAGCTCCGGAACAGGTCGCGACCACGGTCGCGCAGGCCGCGCGGACCGGGGCGATCGACGCCGTCGTCGGCTGGCACATCTCCCCGGTGCGGGTGCGGCTCGCAGCGGCGCTGCGCGGGCTGGCGCCCTACGTGTTCACCGCGCTCTACGAGGGCGGCGAGACCACCCCGGGGGTCGTCCCGATCGGTGAGACCCCGGACATCCAGCTGACCCCGGCGCTGCGGTGGATGGCCGCGGAGATCGGGGTCCGGCGCTGGGCGGTGATCGGTAACGACTACCGGTGGCCCCACCGGTCGCTCGCGCGGACCCGCTGCGCCCTGGACGGCCCGACCGGCCCGACGCTGGACCACACCCGGTTCGTCCCGCGCGGCACCTCCGACCACCGGGCGGTGCTCGACGACCTGGCCCGCACCGACGTCGACGGCGTCCTGACGCTGCTGGTCGGCTCCGACGCCGTCGCCTTCCACCAGGAGTTCGCCCGGCGCGGGCTGGAGGGCCGCTTCGCCCGGTTCTCCCCGCTGATGGACGAGAGCATGCTCGCCTCCACCGGGGCGGGCTCATCGCAGGACGTGTTCACCGCCGCGGGCTACTTCGAGGCGCTGCCGACCGCGGAGAGTCTGGCCTTCGGTGCCCGTTACGCCCGCCGGTTCGGCCCCGGCGCCCCGCTGCCGTGTGCTCCCGGCGAGTCCTGCTACGAGGGCGTCGGGGTCCTCGCCGCCCTGGCGAACCGGGTCGGCACCACCGACGCGATCCGGCTGGCCGAGGCCGCCGGACGGTGCTGCTACGTCGGCCCGCGCGGACCGGTGACCGCGCGCGACGGCCGCGCCGAGCAGCGCATCTACATGGCCGTCGCCGACGGGTCGGGCTTCGACATCCTCGCGTCCCTCTGAGCCCGCCGGGCGACGACCAGCGCGGTCACCACCGCGACCAGGACCAGGATCCCGGCCAGCGGCAACCCGATCAGCAGCATCAGGCCACCGCCGATGTTCGCGCCGATCGACGCGGCCGTCATGACCCGCCCGGCCCAGCCGACCAGCAGGCCCGCCAGGACGCACAGCACCACCGGTGACGCCACGGCCCACCGCCGGACGACCGCGGCGGCGCAGGCCACCAGTCCCGCCCCGGCGAGCACGCCGACCGGCCACGGCAGTACGGGCGGGTCGTAGGCCCGGATCCCGCCGGCGAGATCGGGTGCGGGGCTGACGTCGCCGATCAGGAACCAGGCGACGACGGTCGCGCAGAGCCCGGCGAGCAGCCCCACCGGGATGGCGCGCAGTGCGCTGGACACGGGAGTCCCCTCTCCTCGGTTCCCCGCCACCCTGGCCCGTGTGGAGCCGACGGACCTCCGTAGGACCACGGAGCTCAGTCGACCGGGCGCCACGGCCGCGGCGGCAGGGTCGGCAGCCCGCTCGGGGCGCACTGCCCGCCCCGCTCCCCCGCCAGCCGGAAGACCAGCCAGCCCGACAGGGCGGCCAGCACCGAACCGGTCAGGATCCCGATCTTGGCCTCGGCGATGAGCAGCTCGTCGGTGAGCGCGAGCTCGGTGACGAACAGGGCCACGGTGAACCCGATGCCCGACAGCGCGGCACCGCCCATGAGCTGCCCCCAGCGCAGCGTGTCGGGCACCCGACCCAGCCCGGTGCGCAGCGCGATCCAGGTCGCGGCGGCGACGCCGATCGGCTTGCCCACGACCAGGCCGAGCACGATGCCCCAGGTGAGCATCGACGTCGCCGCGGCCGACAGGGTCTCCGACGACAGCACCACCCCGGCATTGGCGAGCACGAACAGCGGCACGATGACGTAGCTGCTCCACGGCTGGATCGCCTGCTGCAGCCGCTCGTTCGGCGAGACGGCGGCGACCGCGACCGCGCGGGCGGTGCGGGCCCGCTCCGGGGTCGGGTCGAGCAGGAAGTTCTTGCCGATCCGCACCGCCTCGACCATCTCGGTGCGGCGCGGTGCGTAGGCGTTGACCAGCAGCCCGAGGGCGACGCCGACGACGCTCGGGTGCACCCCCGAGCGCAGCACCGCGACCCAGCACAGGATCCCGACGACCGCGTAGAACGGCGTCCGCCAGAACCGCACCCAGCGCAGCGCCAGCAGCCCGGCGAGCAGCACGACGGCGAGCAGCAGTGCGAGCAGGTCGACCTCGTCGGTGTAGAACAACGCGATCGCCAGGACCGCGCCGATGTCGTCGACGATGGCCAGGGCCAGCAGGAACACCCGCAGCTGGTCCGGGCAGCGCGGCCCGAGCAGGGCCAGCACCCCGAGCATCACCGCGGTGTCGGTGGAGATCGCGATGCCCCAGGCCCCCGCCGCCTCACCGCCGGCGTTGAGCGCGAGGAAGAACAGGGCGGGCACGACGAGTCCACCCAGCGCGGCCGCGGCCGGTGCGGCCAGGGCACGGAAGCCGCGCAGCTCCCCCAGCGTCGTCTCGCGGGCTATCTCCAGCCCGACCGACAGGAAGAACAGCACCATCAGGCCGTCGTTGACCCAGTGCCGCAGGTCGAGGTCGAGCGCGGTGTCGCCGAAGGACACGGCCAGACCGGTGTGCCAGAACGACTCGTACCCGGCGCCGAGATTGGCCCACACCAGTGCGACGACGGCCGCGCCCACCAGGAGGACGGCCGATCCGGACTCCGTCCCGAGGAACCGCCTCGCGGCATCGGAGAGGTCGCCGCGCTCGGCTAGGGTCACCACCGCCATGCGCTGATCCTGCCCCGTGCCGGTTGCGATGAGGAGACCGCCATCAGTCTGGACCCGCCCGTCGGACCGTACGACCACGTCCTGGGGCCGCCGGAGGCCGACCTGACCCTGGTGGAGTACGGCGACTTCGAATGCCCCTACTGCCGCGACGCGGCGCCCGTCCTGGAGGAGGTCCGGGCCCGGTTCGGCGAGCGGCTGCGTTTCGTCTTCCGGCACTTCCCGCTGCACGAGGTGCACCCGCACGCCATCGCGGCGGCGCTGGCCGCGGAGATGGCCGGGTTCGACGGCCGGTTCTGGGAGATGCACGACACCCTGTTCGCCCCCGGACCGCCGCGGCTGCGGCAGGAGGAGCTGCGGGAGCACGCCGTCGCCGCCGGGGTGCGGCCGGACCGGGTCGTCTGGCCGGCGACCCGGCTCGCCGAGGACCGGGTGGAGGCGGGGTTCAACGCGGCCGTGCGCTCGGGCGTACGGGGGACGCCGACGTTGTTCGTGAACGGCGAGCGCTACCGCGGCGACGTCGGCGTCGCCGAGCTCACCGCCGCGCTGGACCCGGCGCTCAGGTCGTAGCGGCCGGCCCGACCAGCATCACCGGGCAGTCGGCGCGCTGGACCAGGGCGAGCCCGGTCGAGCCCAGCAGCAGCCCGCTGAACCCGCCACGGCCGCGGGTGGCGACGACGACCAGCCGCGCCGCACCACTGCGCCGGGCCAGCGCCCGTCCCGGCTCCTCACGCTCGATCACCCGCTCCACCGCGACGTCGGGATAGCGCTCGGACCAGCCCGCGAGCCGCTCGGCGAGGGCACGCTCCTCGGCATCGCGCAGCCGGTCGAAGGCCCCGGCCGCACGCAGCGCAGGGGAGCGGCCGTCGTGCCAGGCGTAGAGCGCGACCAGGCCGGTGCCGTGCTCGGAGGCGACCGCGAACGCGTGCTCCAGGGCCGCGTCGGACAGCGGACCGCCGTCGACACCGACCAGTACGGGTCCCTCCGCCGGGGCACCGCGCACGACGACGACCGGGCAGTGGGCGTGCGAGGCCACCGACAGGGTCACCGACCCCAGCGCGGTACCCATCGCACCGCGACCGGCCGACCCGAGCACCAGCAGCTCGGCACCGTGCGAGCGCTCGACCAGCGCCACCGACGGAGCCCGCCGGTCCTCCGCGTGGGTGACCTGCACCCCGGGGGCAGCGGCCTCGGCGGCGGCCCGGGCCGCGTCGAGGGTCGCGCGGGCCTCGGTCCGGATGGACTCCTCCACGTCGTCGAGCAGGGGGGCGACGGCGGCGTCGGCGTAGAGCCGGGCGACGTCGAAGGCCTGCACGAGCAGGAGGTCGGCATGCCGGGCGGCGGCCTCCCGGGCCGCCCACGCGACGGCGTCCAGGGCCGCGTCCGATCCGTCCACGCCGACGACGACGGTGCTCATCACTGTGCTCCGTTCCCGGCCGGCCCGCTGTCGGCCGTTCACCCTCCACTGTGCTCCACGACGGGCCGGGACGCACGGACGCCCGGTGTGACCTCGCAGACCACCGCGCCGGGCGGGCCCCGGAACCGCGACGGCCCGCTCGGGCCGGGACGGGCACCCGGAGCCCCCGGCCACGTCGCTACGGTGATCACCGGTGCACGCAGGCGACAGGGAGGTCCCATGCACGAGCCGAGCGTTCTCGTGGTCGGAGCGGGGTTCGGAGGGATCGCCGCCGCCGGGAGCTGCGGGCCCACGGCATCCGCGACGTCACGATCGTCGACGCCGCCGACGGGATCGGTGGCACGTGGCTGCACAACACCTACCCGGGCGCCGCGTGCGACGTGCCGAGCCACCTGTACTCCTACTCGTTCGCCCAGCGCACCGACTGGTCGCGGCTGTGCTCCCCGCAGCCGGAGATCCTCGCCTACCTGCGCGGGGTCGCCACCGAGTTCGGGATCGACGAGCTGGTGCAGACCGGCGTCCGGGTCGTCGACGCCCGGCGCGACACCGTCGACGGGCCGTGGACGGTCACCGCCGAGGACGGCCGCACCTGGGCCCCCGACGTGCTGATCGTCGCGACCGGGCAGCTGAACCGCCCGGTCTCCCCCGACCTGCCCGGGGTCGACTCGTTCACCGGGACGATGTTCCACTCCACGCGCTGGGACCACGACCACGACCTGCGCGGACGTCGCGTCGCCGTGATCGGGACCGGGGCCAGTGCCGTGCAGTTCGTGCCGGCCATCGCCCCCGAGGTGGGGCACATGACGGTGTTCCAGCGGTCCGGCAACTGGTTCCTGCCGCGGCGCAACCGCCGGTTCCCCGCGTGGTGGCGGACCGCGATCGCGCGGGTGCCCGGCCTGCAGGCCGCGCGGCGCCGGTTCATCACCGAGTACTGCGAGGCGCTGACGCTGATGATCCGGCACCCCGCCACCTGGGGACGGCTGGGCCGGCTGTACTCGACGCTGTTCATGCGGGCCCAGCTGCGCGACCCGGAGGTACGGCGCAAGGTGTGGCCGGACTACACCTTCGGCTGCAAGCGCATCCTGTTCAGCTCGCACTGGCTGCCCGCGCTGCAGCGGCCCAACGTCGAGGTCGAGACGTCGCGGATCGCGGCGGTCGAGCCGTCCGGCGTCCGGACCGAGGACGGCACGCTGCACGAGGTCGACACGATCATCTGGGGCACCGGTTTCGCCGCGACCGACTTCATGTTCCCGATGGAGATCACCGGCCCCGGCGGGCGGTCGCTGCGCACCGAGTGGTCCGAGGGCGCGCACGCCTACCTGGGGATGACGGTGCCCGGCTTCCCCTCGCTGTTCGTGCTCTACGGACCGAACACCAACACCTCCGGCGGCTCGATCATCCGGTACCTGGAACACCAGGTCCGCTACGTCCGGGAGGCCCTGCAGGAGGCGGCCCGTCGCGGAGCGTCCGGTGTGGAGGTCCGCGCCGAGGTCGAGCAGGCCTACGACGAGCAGGTGCAGGCCCGCTTCCCCGGTACCGCGTGGACCCGGTGCGACTCCTGGTACCGCGACGACACCGGGCGGATCGTCACCAACTGGCCCGGCTACATGCGCGAGTACGACGAGCTCACCCGTCGCGTCGAGCCGTCGGAGTACGTCTTCCACTGAGCCCCGTGTCCCGGCCGGCCGGCGCCGTACGGGACGGAACCGCCCCCTGCGTCCCGTGGCGGCGGGAGGCAGGGGGCGGAGGTCACCGTCGGCGTCAGTCGCAGGACGTCGGGTTGTCGCGGTTCTGCGCCGCACCGCCGCCGAGGATCCCGAGGACGTTGCCCAGGGCCGCACTCACTCCCGGGCAGATGTTGGCGTTGTTGAGGACGTTGACGTCGTCCAGGTTCACCAGGCCGAACTGGTCGCCCCGGGTGTTGCCGACGTCCTGGACGAAGGAGTCACCGTCGTCGTCCTTCGGCGCGGGCGCAGCCGACGCCAGCGGGCTGAAGGCGACCATGGTGGCGATGACGGCGACGCCGGTGACCGCGAGCTTCCTGCGCATGTCTTTCTCCCCGATCGTGTCCGGTGGGACGGACGTGTCTCACGATTCCCGTGAGCACCACCGGGACGCCTGTGCGTCGCGGCAAGCGGACAGTAGGCAGCCGCTCACCGGCGGGGATACGGCCGCGACACCAACGAGTGACCTGGTGACCACGGGTGCCGAAAGTGTGGTGTGAAACGGACGGAGCGGGTTCTCCCAGGACGCCGGACACCCTCCGTCCTCACGTCCGGGGCGGCCGACGCGCAGAGTGATCGGCCGACCGGTCCGTGGAGGGGAGCCGACCACTCGCAGGGGTGAATCCGTGACCGGCGTGGCGCGGGGCCCGGCGTGTCGCACGGGCCCGCCCCGGCCGGGGCGTGCACCTGACGCGACGTGAGGCGGCACCGTCCATCATGCCGCCACGACGTGGCGGTCCGACAGGAGGGATTCCGGTCGAGGTGGGCGAGCCGGCCCGGGGGGTGCCGGCTGAGCAGGCGCGGCCGTGCGGGGTGTCAGACCGACCCGACACCCCGCACGGCCGCCCCACCCACACCGGCCGCCTGCAGCAGCGCCGCCAGCACCGGGTTCACCGCACCGGCCTTCCATGCCAGCGCCAGCGGCACCTCCGGCGGATCGGTCAGCGGCACCAGCGCCACCCCCGGCGTGCGCAGCTCGGCCGTCGCCTCCAGCGCCAGCCCCACCCCGACACCGGCGCCCACCAGCGACAGCAGGGTGTGGGTCTCGGGGGCCTCCTGCTCGATGCGCGGCAGGAACCCGGCGTGCAGGCACGCGGCGTCGACCGAGGTCCGCATGACGGCCATCCGGCGCGCCGGGTAGGCGACGAACGGGTCGTGGGCCAGCTCGGCGAGGTCGATCACCTCCCGCCCGGCGAGCGGGTGCTCCTCGGGCAGCGCGGCGACGAGCCGGTGCTGGTCGATCTCGTGCACGACCAGACCGTCGGCGTCGACCGGGGTGCGGATCAACGCGGCGTCGACCCGGTCGGCGCGCAGGTCCTCGGCCAGCTCGCCGGAGAACCGGCCGGTGACCAGCACCAGCCGGGCGCGGGGGCGCTGCGCGCGGAAACGGCGGGCGGTCCGGTACAGCCACGCGTTCGAGCTGGGCCCGGCGAACCCGAGCCGGACCGACCCGGTTCCGCCCGCGGCGGCCTCGCGCGCGGCATCCTTCGCCTCGTCCGCGGCGGCGAGGGCACGACGGGCCCGGGGCAGGAACGCCGTGCCCGCCGGGGTGAGCGCGACGGCACGGGTGTGCCGGTCGAACAGCGTCGCGCCGACCTCACGTTCGAGCCTGCGGATCTGCTGGGACAGCGGCGGTCCCGAGACCTGCAACCGGGCCGCGGCCCGCCCGAAGTGCAGCTCCTCGGCGACGACGACGAACGACTCCAGCTGCCGTAGCTCCACCGCGCCATCATGTCGACCGGTCGACAGGAACGGAAGCCAGAGCGTCCCGATGGCGTCGCAATGCTGTTCTACCGTTGCGTGGCGGCGGTCACGACGGCGTGGGCGCGCGACCGTCGCTCCACGACGAGTGCAAGGGGGCACCGGGTTGAGCACGAGCACACCGTCGATGCGCCGCAAGGCGGGGATCGCCTCGTTCGTCGGCACCACCATCGAGTGGTACGACTTCTACATCTACGGCACCGCCGCCGCGCTGGTGCTGGGACCGCTGTTCTTCCCGAACGCCTCCCCCGCCGCGGGGGTGCTGGCCTCGTTCGCGACGTTCTGGGTCGGGTTCCTCGCCCGGCCCATCGGCGGGATCGTGTTCGGTCATCTCGGCGACCGGCTCGGCCGCAAGACCGCCCTGGTCGCGACGCTGCTGCTGATGGGGGTCTCCACGCTCGCGATCGGGCTGCTGCCGGTCTACGACGACATCGGCGTCCTGGCACCGGTCCTGCTCGTCGTGGCCCGTCTGGTGCAGGGCCTCGCGGTCGGCGGCGGGTGGGGCGGCGCGGTGCTGATCGCCTCGGAGCACGCGTCGAAGAACCGCCGGATCCTCTACGGAGCCTTCGCCCAGCAGGGCAGTCCGGCCGGCCAGATGCTCGCCACCGGCTCGTTCGCGCTCGTCGCGATGCTGCCGGAGGACGCCTTCCTCTCCTGGGGGTGGCGGGTGCCGTTCCTCGTGTCCGCGGCGCTGGTCGTGGTCGGGCTGGTGATCCGGCTGCGGATCGAGGAGAGCCCTGCGCTGGTCGCGATGCGGGCACGCGGCACGACGGCGCGGTTCCCGCTCGCGGAGCTGCTCCGGGAACGGACCATGTTGGTGGTCGTCTCGGTCGGCGCCTGCGCGCTGGTCGCCGCGGCCGCGTACTTCAAGAACACGTTCGCCCTGTCCTGGGCGGTCAACGACCTCGGTTTCGACCGGCAGGTGTTCCTCAACGTCGTGCTGATCAGCTCCACCGTGCAGTTCTTCACGCAGCCGCTCGGGGCGTTCATGGCCACCTGGTGGAACCCGCGGAAGGTCGTCACCGCACTGCTGCTGATCGAGCTCCCGCTGTTCCCGGTGATGTTCTGGCTGATCTCCACCGGGAGCTTCGGGCTGGCCGCGCTGGGCATGGCGCTCGCGACGCTGCCGCACACGATGTACTACGCCATCCTGGCCGGGATGCTGGCCGAGGCGTTCCCCGCGCGGATGCGCTACACCGCGATCTCGCTGTCCTACGCGCTGGCCGGCACGTTGTTCGGCGGCACCGCCCCGCTGGTCGGGCAGTCGCTGCTGGCCGCGACCGGGTCGATCGTGCCCGTCGTCGGGTACTCGCTGGTGATCGTGCTCGTCTCGCTGGCGGCGGCCCGGTACGTGCTCGCCCGCGGGCCGGTCCCCGACGACGAGCGGCTCGACCCCGCCGTCACCGGAACGACCGGGAGGACCGCATGACCGCCCCTGCCCCCGTGCCCCGCTTCCCCGAGCCCGAGGTGCCCGCGGGCGCGACCGCGCTCGCCGCCCGGTTGCGCGAGCTCGTCGCCGCCGACCCGGACCGCCCACTGGTCACCGAGGACACCGCGGACGGGACCGGTGTGGTGCGCACCCGCGCGGGGTTCGACGCCCGCACCAACCGGCTGGCCAGGGCGTTCGCCGCACGCGGGGTCCGGCGCGGGGACCTGGTGTCGATCGCGCTGCCGAACACCGCCGCGCATCTCGAGTGCTCGGTCGCGGCGTGGAAGATCGGCGCGGTGCCGCAGCCGCTGTCGGCGCGGCTGCCCGTAGCCGAGCGTTCGGCGGTGCTCGCCGTCGCCGCGCCGGCGCTCGTCGTCGACGCCCCGGTCGAGGCCGACGGGTACGACGACGGCCCGCTGCCCGACGTCGTCGGGCCCAGCTGGAAGGCCCCCACCTCCGGTGGGTCCACCGGCACGCCGAAGGTGATCGTGGCCGGCCAGGCGGCCTGCGTCGAGCAGGTGCTGGCCCGCGCCGACGGACTGCGGATCGACCGCGACGGCGTGTTCGGCTGCACCGCGCCGCTGCACCACAACGCCCCGTTCATGTTCACGCTGATGGCACTGCTGCAGGGCCACCACGTGGTGCTGATGGGCCGGTTCGACGCCGCCCGCGCGCTCGCGCTGATCCCGGCGTACGGCGTGACCTGGCTCTACGCGGTGCCGACCATGATGAGCCGGATGCTGCGCCTGCCCGACGCCGACTGGGCCGCCTGCGACACCGCCACCCTGCGCACCGTGCTGCACGTCGGTGCGCCCTGCCCGCCCGAGGTCAAGCGCGGCTGGATCGAGCGGGTCGGCGCGGAGACGGTGTTCGAGATCTACTCCGGCACCGAGTCGCAGGCCGGCACCTCCATCGACGGCCGTGACTGGCTGGCCCACCCCGGCTCGGTCGGGCGGGTCACCCGCGGCGAGATCTCCGTCCGCGACGACGACGGCCGCGAGCTCGCCCCGGGCCGCACCGGTGAGATCTGGATGCGCTCCGGCGGCGAGCCGACCTACCACTACCTGGGCGCCTCGCCGCGGGAGCACGACGGCTGGGAGTCCCTCGGCGACATGGGCTCGCTGGACGCCGACGGCTACCTGTACCTGGCCGACCGGCGGTCGGACATGATCCTCGTCGGCGGTGCGAACGTGTACCCGGCCGAGGTGGAGGCGGCGCTGACCGGGCACCCCGGGGTCCGTGACGCCGTCGTCGTCGGGCTCCCGGACGAGGACTACGGGCGGGTCGTGCATGCCGTCGTCCAGGCCGAACCGGACATCGAGAGCGATCTTCGCGAGTTCCTCGACACGCGCCTGAGCAGGGCGAAACAGCCACGTCGCATCGACTTCGTGGACCATCCGCTGCGCGACGACGCCGGAAAGGTGCGCCGCTCGGAGATCGCTGCGCGTGCCGCGGACGCTCGACGGCGCGCAACGGCGGACGGTGCGCCAGGATGACGGCCATGACCGCCCTCCTGGACCGTCTGCGCGAGCTGCAGGTGTCCTCCATCTGCGATGCCGACAAGTCGCTGCCCGTGGTGGACCCCGCGATCCGGGCCCTGGTGCCGGACGTGTCGATGGCCGGGCCCGCGGTGACGGTGTCCTGTGTGGACGATCACCTGCCGATGTTCGCCGCGCTGTCCGCGGCCCGTCCCGGGTCGGTGCTCGTCGTCGCCGGGGCCGGCGGTCACCGGGCGGTGGCCGGTGAACTGTTCGCGACCGAGGCGAAGCGGCGCGGACTGGCCGGGATCGTCGTGGACGGGCTGGTCCGCGACGTCCGCGGTCTGCGTGGGATCGGGCTGCCGGTGTTCGCCCGCGGCACCTGTCCGGCCTCGGGCAGCACGAGCGACCCGGGCACCGTCGACGAGATGGTGTCGTTCGGCGGGCTCGTCGTGAGCCCGGGCGATCTGGTCTGCGGCGACGACGACGGCCTGCTGATCGCCGCGCCCGACCGGCTGGCCGAGATCGTCGACACGGCCGAGGGGATCGAGGCCGCCGAGCGCGCGCTGGTCTCCGCGATGCGCAACGGCCACGACCTGCACTCGCTGACCACGGTCGTCGAGCACGTGGCGGCGCTGCGCCGGGGCGAGACCAGCGCGCTGGGGTTCAAGGTCTGAGCGGAGCGCTCAGGCCGCCACCGCGTCCCAGCTGAACTCCTCGGTCATCGAGCCGGGGCAGTCCGGGCACGGGACGGCGACGCCCGCCGTCTCGTCCCCGGGGAGTTCGGCCTCCGCGCCGCAGCCGGCGCACCGCTGCCAGGACACCAGTTCTCCGTACATGTGTTCGAGGGTGAACCACATCCGTGTAGTTCGCAACCCGGCAGGTCACGGCGCCCCGGAGCGGGCTCACACCTCGTCGACCAGGTCCGCGACAGAGGAGACGACCCGGGTCGGGCGGAACGGGAACCGGTCGATCTCGTGCTCCTTGGTGATGCCCGACAGCACCAGCACCGTCCGCATCCCGGCCTCCAGCCCGGCGAGGATGTCGGTGTCCATCCGGTCGCCGATCATGACCGTGGACTCCGAGTGCGCGCCGAGCCGGTTGAGCGCGGCCCGCATCATCAAAGGGTTCGGCTTGCCGACGAAGTACGGGTCGACCCCGGTCGCCTTGGAGATCATCGCGGCCACCGAGCCGGTGGCGGGGAGGATGCCCTCCGGCGACGGGCCGGTCGCGTCGGGGTTCGTGGCGACGAACCGGGACCCCTGGTCGACCAGGCGCATCGCGGTCGCGATCGAGGAGAAGCTGTAGGTGCGGGTCTCGCCGAGCACCACATAGTCGGGGTTACGGTCGGTGATGACGTAGCCGATGTCGTGCAGCGCGGTGGTCAGCCCGGCCTCACCGATCACGTACGCGCTGCCCTGCGGTCGCTGCTCCCCGAGGAACGCGGCGGTGGCGAGCGCGGAGGTCCAGATGGACTCCTCGGGCACGTCGAGACCGGTCGCCTGCAGTCGGTACCGCAGGTCGCGAGGGGTGTGGATGCTGTTGTTGGTCAGCACCAGGAACGGGACGCCCTTGTCGCGCAGCCGCGACAACAGGGTGTCCGCCCCCGGGACGATGCTGCCCTCGCGGACGAGGACGCCGTCCATGTCGGTCATCCAGCACTCGATCGGCTTCTGCTCCACCACGGCCGCCACCCTAGGCCACCGGTGGCTGGCACCCCGGGCACCAGAACAGGTTGCGGTTCTGGTGCTCGGCGTGGCGCACCGGAGTGCCGCAGACGAGGCAGTCCATCCCTGCGCGGCGGTAGACGTAGACCTCCCCGCCGTGCCGGTCCTTGCGCCCGGCCTGTCCGCGGCGGCGCGGGTCGTGCTCGGGACGGACGGTGTCGATGCGGCCGGTCCGCACGCCGTCACGCATGAGCACGACCAGGTCCTCCCACATCGCGTCCCACGTCGCCCGGTCCAGGGCACGGCCCGGGAGCTGCGGGTCCAGACCGTGCCGGAACAGCACCTCGGCCCGGTAGACGTTCCCGACGCCGGCGAGCACCTTCTGGTCCATCAACAGGGTCGCGAGCGGGCTGCGCGAGGCCGAGATGCGGGCCCAGACCGTGTCCGGGTCGGCATCGGGACGCAGCGGATCCGCCCCGAGCCGGGCCCGCAACGCCCGGGCCTCTGCCGAGGTGAGGAGCTCGCAGGCGGTCGGCCCGCGCAGGTCGGCGTGGTGGGTCTGCCCGACCAGCCGCATCCGCAGCTGCCCGACCGGTTCCGGCGCGGGCAGCGGCTGTTCGACGAACGTGCCGTAGAGCCCGAGATGGACGTGCACGACGCGGTCGCGGCCGTAGCGGTGGAACAGGTGCTTGCCGTGGGCCTCGGCCCCGGTCATGACCTCGCCGTCGAGCAGCGCCGCGGACGCCGCGAACCGGCCCTGCGGGCTGGACACCGCGACCGGCCGGCGCACGAACAGCCTCCGGTGCAGTCGCGCCAGCCGGTGCAGCGTGTGTCCCTCGGGCATCTCAGCCCCGGTTCGTCACGGCGGGCGACGTGACGGCACCGGTCGTCACGGGGCCGGTCGTCACGGGGCCGGGATCTCGATCTCGCCGGTCCGCTCGTAGTCGAGGACCTGGTCGATGCGGCGCTGGTGGCGCGCGTCGCCGGAGAACGGCGTGGCCAGGAACGCGTCGACGATCGCGACGACCTCCTCGAACGAGTGCTGCCGCGCACCGACGCCGATGACCTGGGCGTCGTTGTGCTCGCGGGCCAGCGTCGCGGTGGCCTCGTTCCAGGCCAGCGCGGCGCGGATGCCCTGCACCTTGTTGGCGGCGATCTGCTCGCCGTTGCCGGACCCGCCCAGCACGATGCCGAGGGACTCCGGGTCCCCGACCACACGCCGCGCGGCCTCGATGCACCACGCGGGGTAGTCGTCGAGGGCGTCGTAGGTCGGAGCCCCGACGTCGATCGCCTCGATCCCCTGCTCGGTCAGGTACTCGACGAGCTTTTCCTTGACCTCGAAACCGGCGTGGTCACTGCCCAGGTAGACGCGCACGGGGCACGATCCTCCCCCATGCGGATCAGCGGCGTGGACGGGGTCCCGGGTGGCTGGGTGGTGTGTGTGCTCCATGGCAGCGGACGCACACGCGAGGTGACGTGGACGGTGGTCCCCGACGCCGCGGCGGTGCTCACCGCGACGGCCGGGTGCGACGTCGTCGGGGTCGACATCCCGCTGTCGGTCCCGACCGGGGCGCGGCGTCGCGAGGCCGAGATCGTCGCGTCGGCGCGGCTGGGGCGGGCCCGGTCCTCGCTGTTCCCGACCCCGCCCGCCGCGGTGCTCGACGCGGGCTCCTACGCCGACGCCTGCACCGTGGCCCAGGGCGTCACGGGGAAGAAGATCAGCCTGCAGACCTGGTACATCGTCCCGAAGATCCGCGAGTTCCAGCAGGTCCGGCTGCCGTCGTCGGTGGTCGAGGCGCACCCGGAGCTGACGTTCCGCACGATGGCGCCGTCGTGCGGGTTCGCGTCGAAGAAGACCGCACGCGGCGCGGGCCAGCGGATCGCGGCGCTCGCGGAGTGGGTCTCCCCCACGGCCGCACTCGGTGACCTGCCCGCGGCCGCCCGGCTCGACGACGTCCTGGACGCCCTGGCCTGTGCCTGGACCGCGGAGCGCGTGGCCCGCGGGACCGCGGAGCTGCTCGGCCCGGGCACCGACGGCCTGGGCCGGTCCACCGCGATCGCGGTCTGAGCGCGAGGATCATCGGGTGGACGGGCAGCGGTCGGACGGGCAGCGGTCGGACGGGCGCTGGCTCGAGCTCGCCGACGGGGTGCTCGCCCGCCGGTACCGCGAGCTCGACCTGACCACCGGCCTCGTGCTCGGCACGTCCGCGGCCCTGGTGATCGACACCCGTGGCGACACCGCCCAGGGTGCGGAGCTCGCCGCGGCGGTGCGCGCGGTGACCGCCCTGCCGGTCGTCGTGGCACTCACCCACGCCCACTTCGACCACTGTTTCGGCACCGCCGCGTTCCCCGGCGTCCCGGTGTACGCCCAGGCCGGCTGTGCGGGCGCACTCCTGGCGACGGCCGCCGCCCAGCGCGCCCACTGGACCCGGTACTACCGCGACGCCGGGGGCACCGGCAGTCCCGGGGGTACCGCGACGGCCGATGCGCTCGCCGCCACCGTCCCGGTCCTCCCCGACCACCCGGTCTGCTCTCGTCCGGGCTCCGTGCACGCGCTCGACCTGGGCGGACGCGTCGTGCAGCTCGTGCACCCCGGCCCCGCCCACACCGGACACGACCTGGCGGTGCGCGTTCCGGACGCGGGCATGCTCTTCGCCGGGGACCTGCTGGAGAACGGGGCACCGCCGTCGTTCGGGCCGGACTCCTACCGCCGGGACTGGGCGGCCGCCGTGGGCCTGCTCCTCGACGCCGGCTCGGCGCCCTCCCCCGCCGGGACCCGGGTCGTCGTCCCAGGGCACGGCGATCCCCTGTCGCCCGACGAGGCGGCAGCACAGCACGCGGACCTGCTGCGGATCGCCCGGGCGGCCGAGGCCTCCGCCGCCGTGGCGCCGGGTGCTCTGTCTGCGAACTCGCTTACCCGGTAAGCGATTCCACGCGCCCAGGGTCCGCCGACCACCGTGTGTCGGCCGTGCAGGCCGGCCGTGAGCCGTGAGCCGTGAGCCGTGAGCCGTGAGCCGTGAGCGATGGTGCACCTCGTCGTGCGCCGGTGGCCCCCGATGTCGGGCGACCAGGGTGACCTCGGCGAACTCGCTTACCCGGTAAGCGAGGTCACCGATCCTCTGCCGGCGGTCGCGGTGGACGGTCGGCGAGGTTCGACCGGACGGCGTGCGGCCGGGCGACGTCCGACGGGGCGCCGGCCCGGGACCGGTCGGACAGCACCCGCGCGAGGCGGTCGGCGAAGTCGGAGGAGTCCGGCTCCGCCACCCGGCGCAGCCGGTACAGCTCGACGGTCGGCGGGTCGTCCACGACATGGGGCAGCGGCGCCGTCGGGCGGTCGTCCAGCACGGTCCGTGGGAACTCGACGGTCGGCGCGTCGGCCGGGGCCGGCGGGGGGTGTCTCTATGGGTTCGTCAAGCGGCGGCGAGTTCTGGATCGGGGTTGTTGACCGTGGGCGGGTTGTAGGGGCGGCGGTCGCGGAGCATGGCGTAGATGACGTCGGTGCGGCGTCGGGCGAGGCAGATCAGGGCGGCGTTGTGTCGTTTGCCGGCGGCTCGTTTGCGGTCGTAGTAGGCGCGGCTGGCGGGGTCGGCCAGGGCGGCGAATGCGGACAGGAACAGCGCGGATTTCAGGGCGTGGTTGCCGCGCTGGGATCGGGTTTCGCCTTTGATCGAGGTGCCGGAGCGGCGGGTGACTGGGGCGAGGCCGGCGTAAGCGGCGAGGTGCCCGGCGGTGGGGAACCCGGAGCCGTCGCCGACGATGGTGAGGATCTTGATGGCGGTCCTGACCCCGAGTCCGGGCATCGAGGTCAGGACCGGTCCAAGAGGGTGGGCCTCCAGGCGGGCTTCGAGCTCGTCGGCGAGCTGGTCGCGTTCGGTGTGGACCTGGCGCAGCTGCCCGGCGACGCCGGTGATGACACGGGCGAACGCGGCCGTGCCGGGAACGGTCAGGCTCTGGGCGTCGAGCGAGGTCAGGATCTGGGCGGGAAGGGTGCGGGCCAGTCGAGGCGACCGGGCCCGCATCGTCTCGGCGATCCCGTCAGCGCCGAGCTCTCGCAGGGCTTGCGGGGTGGGCGCGGCCGCGAGCAGGTCGAGCACGCCACCGCGGTCCAGGCGTGGCCCGAGCAGGCGTTCCAGGGCGGGATGAACATGCAGCAGGGCGTCGCGCAGCCGGTTCGTCAGCCGGGTGCTCTGCCCAGCCAGGTCATCGTCGTAACCGGCGAGCACAGTGAGTTCGGCGAGGGTCTCGTCGTCGGTGCCGACCCGGCGCAGGGTGTGCGGCATCGTCCGGGCGGCCTCGGCGATCACGTGGGCGTCGCGGGCGTCGGTCTTGGCCTGCCCGGGATGCAGGTCGGCGATGCGGCGCATCGCCAGCCCGGGCAGGTAGGCCACCGTGATCCCCAGATCACGAGCGACGGCGATGGCCAGCGCTCCGATCGAGGCGGGCTGGTCGATGACCATCAGCACCGCGCCGTGCTCGGCCAGCCCGGACAGCACGGTGCGCAGCGCCGATTCGTCGTTGGGCAGGGCCTTGTCGTGCACCCGCTTCCCGTTGGTGTCGACCGCGCAGGCGTGGTGTTCGGACTTGCCCACGTCCAGGCCGCAGAACACCGCGAACCCGGTCGGGTGCTGGTCAGGATCGGGCAACCGCCGCTCCCTTCTCGTCGCGGCAGGCCGACCACGAGCACCCGCGCCGGCAGCCACGTTACGAGCAGACCACACGGGTCAGGTCTCTATCAGCGGTCGTTGGCGCCCTCCGGCCACGGCGACAACACCCCCCAGATCATCGGGCGACAGGGGCAGTCAGTCATACCGCGGCCGGCGGCCTGCAAGCCCTCAGCGGGCTTGATCAAGAAGGTAACGGGGGACGGGGCCGGCGCCGCGGTGGGCAGGTACCGGCGCAGCGCGAGCACCGCGGGCAGCCCCAGCGCCGGTCCGACGGCGAGCACGACGAGCGCGGTCTGCCATCCGACGGCGGCCGCGACCACCGGGACCGTCGCGATCCCGGCGACGGTGAGCAGGAACCCCAGCGCGGTCTGCACGGTCAGCGCGGTGCCCGTGTACCGGGGATCGGCGACCTCGATCGTCGCCGTCGTCAGGACCGCGGAGTCGGCGACGGCGGCCGCACCCCACAGCACGCAGAACGCGGTCAGCCACAGCGGTTCGGCACCCAGCACGACCGGGGACACCATGCAGCAGACGCCGCTGACCAGCAACGACGTCGCGATCACCGGGACCCGGCCGTGACGGTCGGCGGCGCGGCCGCCCAACACGCAGCCGACGGCTCCCCCCCAGCCCGGCCGCGACGAACACCAGCAGGTGCTCCGCCGGTCCGGGGTCGCCACCGGCGACCGCCGCACCCAGCCAGGTCCACAGGGCGTACAGCTCCCACATGTGCCCGAGGTAGCCGAGCACCACCAGGCGCGGGCCGGGCTCGCGGAGCAGCCGGAGCGCGTAGCCGGTGTCCGGGGGCGGGGCGGGGGCGAGCGCCGGGCCGGGCCGCAGACACCAGCGGGCCAGCGCGGCCGCCGCGAACCCGCACAGCGCGGCGCCGGCGAGCACACCGCGCCACGGCAGCCCGGGCAGCCCACCGATCAGGTGCGGCAGCGCCGACCCGAGGGTCAGCGCCCCGACCAGCACCCCGAGGTCGCGGGCCCGGCGCGACCGGCCCGACCAGGAGGTCATGATCTTCATGCCGACCGGGTAGACGAGCGCCAGGCACATCCCGGTCAGCGTCCGCAGCACCAGCGCGGCCACCGGGCCGTCGACGACGGCGGCGAGCAGCAGCGTGCACGACGCCGCCGCGGCGGCCCCGCCCGCGAGCAGCCGCTGCGGCGGGACCCGGTCGGCCAGCGTCAGCACCGCCGAGACGACCGCGCCCACCGCGAAGCCGAGCTGCACCGACGTGGTCAGCCACACCCCGGCCGTCGCGGACAGGTCCCATTCGGCGCGCAGCTCGGGCAGCACCGCGGACGCGGAGAACCACACGGCGAGCCCGAGCACCTGGACGAGTGCGACCAGTGCCCGCGCGCGGCGGCCGGCGGTCATGGGCGGCTCCGAGGGTCGGCGGATCCGGACACGCTAGCGAGAACACCAGGTGGAAACTGGTCCGGACAGACGTATGGCTACCGCCGTTCGGCCTAGTACTCGCCCGTCGCGTGGGGCGCGATCGGCGCGGGACACACGGGCGTAACAGCGGACACCTAGCGTTGCGGTAACTAGGTTACTTTACTCACGGGCTGGTTTACGGGATCATGAGCTGTGCCGTTGACTGTGACCGTGGACGTTCCGGCCGCCGACCGCGAGGTGCTGGAGCCCTGGCTGCGTTCCTCGTCGGTTTCGGCGGGACTGGCCCGACGGGGCAGGATCGTGTTGCTGGCCGCGGACGGGGTGGCGGTCAAGGACATCGTCACACTGGTCGGGGCGTCGAAGGCGACGGTGATCGGGTGGAAGAAGCGTTACGCCGCTGAGGGGATCGCCGGGCTGGCCGACCGGCCCAAGGCGGGCCGGCCGCCGGTGATCGACGAGGTCGCGGTCGTGCTCGCCACGCTGGAACCGCCGCCTGAGCGGCTCGGAGTCACGCACTGGTCGTCACGGCTGCTCGGTGCCGAGCTCGGGATCTCCCACGTGTGGATCGGCAAGATTTGGCGGCGGTGGGGGCTGCAGCCGTGGAAGTCCGAGACGTTCAAGTTCTCCACCGATCCCGAGCTCGAAGCCAAGGTCCGCGACATCGTCGGGTTGTATCTGAACCCGCCGGACAAGGCCGTCGTGCTCTGCGTCGACGAGAAATCCCAGGTCCAGGCCCTGGACCGGACAGCGCCGATCCTGCCGATCATGCCCGGTATCCCGGAGAAACGGACGCATGACTACGTCCGTCACGGCACCACCACGCTGTTCGCGGCGTTAGAGGTCGCGACCGGGCGGGTCGAGCAGGCGGGCCTGCCGCGGCATCGCCATCAGGAGTTCCTGCGGTTCCTCAAGCAGGTCGCGAAGGCCTACCCGCGGCGCAAGCTGCACCTGGTGGTGGACAACTACGCGACCCACAAGCACCCCGCAGTGAAGGCCTGGCTGGCCCGCAACCCGCGGATCACCCTGCACTTCACCCCGACCTCGGGATCGTGGCTGAACATGGTCGAGGTCTTTTTCGGGGTCATCACCCGCCAGGCCATTCGCCACGGCAGCTTCGGCAGCGTCAGAGAACTGATCGGCGCGATCGGCCGGTTCATCGACGGCTGGAACGAACGCTGCCACCCGTTCATCTGGACCAAACCCGCAGACCACCTACTCAACCACTGCCGACCCGGTCAAAGAACATCGTTTACGCGACACTAGTGTTGCGGTAACTAGGTTACTTTACTCACGGGCTGGTTTACGGGATCATGAGCTGTGCCGTTGACTGTGACCGTGGACGTTCCGGCCGCCGACCGCGAGGTGTTGGAGTCCTGGCTGCGTTCCTCGTCGGTTTCGGCGGGACTGGCCCGACGGGGCAGGATCGTGTTGCTGGCCGCGGACGGGGTGGCGGTCAAGGACATCGTCACACTGGTCGGGGCGTCGAAGGCGACGGTGATCGGGTGGAAGAAGCGTTACGCCGCTGAGGGGATCGCCGGGCTGGCCGACCGGCCCAAGGCGGGCCGGCCGCCGGTGATCGACGAGGTCGCGGTCGTGCTCGCCACGCTGGAACCGCCGCCTGAGCGGCTCGGAGTCACGCACTGGTCGTCACGGCTGCTCGGTGCCGAGCTCGGGATCTCCCACGTGTGGATCGGCAAGATTTGGCGGCGGTGGGGGCTGCAGCCGTGGAAGTCCGAGACGTTCAAGTTCTCCACCGATCCCGAGCTCGAAGCCAAGGTCCGCGACATCGTCGGGTTGTATCTGAACCCGCCGGACAAGGCCGTCGTGCTCTGCGTCGACGAGAAATCCCAGGTCCAGGCCCTGGACCGGACAGCGCCGATCCTGCCGATCATGCCCGGTATCCCGGAGAAACGGACGCATGACTACGTCCGTCACGGCACCACCACGCTGTTCGCGGCGTTAGAGGTCGCGACCGGGCGGGTCGAGCAGGCGTGCCTGCCGCGGCATCGCCATCAGGAGTTCCTGCGGTTCCTCAAGCAGGTCGCGAAGGCCTACCCGCGGCGCAAGCTGCACCTGGTGGTGGACAACTACGCGACCCACAAGCACCCCGCAGTGAAGGCCTGGCTGGCCCGCAACCCGCGGATCACCCTGCACTTCACCCCGACCTCGGGATCGTGGCTGAACATGGTCGAGGTCTTTTTCGGGGTCATCACCCGCCAGGCCATTCGCCGTGGCAGCTTCGGCAGCGTCAGAGAACTGATCGGCGCGATCGGCCGGTTCATCGACGGCTGGAACGAACGCTGCCACCCGTTCATCTGGACCAAACCCGCAGACCACCTACTCAACCACTGCCGACCCGGTCAAAGAACATCGTTTACGCGACACTAGGGCGTGTCTCCTAAGAGGTCGTTTCAGAACGACTTGTCGAGTTTCCATTGACCCCTCGACGACAGATCAAACGGCAGGTCAGATAGCCGCTTGTCGTCTACAACAGACACGTCGACCTCGTTCTGAAATGACCTCTAAGAGCGTCCGGCAGTAGAGGTGGCCGTGTGTCGGTGTTGGTAGAGACACGGACCTGCAAGTGATCATGGGATTGCTGATGTCCTGATGGTCGCCTGGAGAGTCCGTGCCTCTACCTGCAACGACACCCCCACGACCTCATTTGCCGGGCGCTCTAAAGTGCGCAACCAGGTGACGATGGCCTTCAGTGCAACTCCGCCGCGGAAGGTCAGCGCGAGTTTGTCGTAGCGGGTCGCGAGGCCGCGCCACTGCTTGACCTCGCAGAACCCGCGTTCGACGACGTTGCGGCCGCGGTAGTCGACCCGGTCGAACGCCGGTGGTCGGCCGCCGCGTGTGCCGCGTCGTTTCCGGTGTCCCTGCTGGTCAGCCGGCTCCGGGATGACCGCGACGATCCGTCGTCCGCGCAGGTGGGCGCGGATGGCGCGTGAGAAGTAGGCCTTAGAGGTCATTTCAGAACGAGGTCGACGTGTCTGTTGTAGACGACAAGCGGCTATCTGACCTGCCGTTTGATCTGTCGTCGAGGGGTCAATGGAAACTCGACAAGTCGTTCTGAAACGACCTCTTATCTGCGCGGACCCGCTCGGGCCGGGTCCGCGGTCGGCCCGGACCGACCCGTCCGACGCGCAGATGTGACATCAGGTGCGCGAACATCGGGGCGTCACCGGCCTGTCCAGGGCCGACCAGTACGACCAGCGGGCGGCCGTGTCCGTCAACGAGCTGGTGGATCTCCGTGCCGAGCCCTCCGCGGGAGCGGCCCAACGCGTGATCGGGCGGCTCGATCAGCAGATTCTTGTAGTTCGATCCGGCCCCCTGTGTCCCGCTGCAGGGTCGCGGCGTGTTGGTGAGCGCGGATGATCGTCGAGTCGACCGACACGGCCCAGTCCACGAGACCGGCGGAGTCGGCATCGGCGAGCAGAGCTGCGAGAACCTGGTCCCAGGTGCCGTCACCGCAGTAGCGGCGGTGGCGTTTCCATAGGGTCTGCCACAGCCCGAACTCGACCGGGACATCACGCCAGGCCCGCCCGCAGCGGAACCGGTAGATGATCCCCTCGATCACTCTGCGGTGATCGGCGAACGGGCGCCCTGGCATCCCGTCCGACGAGGGCAGTAACGGCTCGAGTCGGTCCCACTGGGCATCGGTCAGGACGGCACGGCGCGACACCTACTGATCATCGCGCAGGCCCGACCAGCCGGGTTAGGAGACGCGCCCTAGCGTCACCGGCCGTGGGGAACGTGCCGTTGGTGGGGGTCGAGGAGGAGTTCCACGTGGTCGGTCTGGCCGACCGCCGGGCCGCGCCGGACGCGGAACGGTTACTGGAGCACCTGGACGGGGCGGAGTTCTTCCCCGAGCTGCAACGGTCACTGGTCGAGACCAACTCGCCGGCGACGCCGTCGCTGGACGAGCTGCGCACCCACGTGCGCCGGCTGCGTACCCGGCTGCGCGAGGCGGCCGAGCCCCTGGGGCTGGGCGTCGTCGCGGCCGGGACGGTGCCGCTGGTCGACCTGTCCGGCGACGACATCTCCGCCGGTGCCCGCTACGAGCGGATGCAGCACGAGTACCAGATGCTGGTGCGCGAGCAGCACATCTGCGGGGTGCAGGTGCACGTCGACGTACCCGACCGCGACACCGCGGTGCAGGTCTCGCGCCGGGTCGCACCCGCCCTGCCGACCCTGCTCGCGATCACCGCCAGCTCGCCGTACTGGCGCGGCCACGACACCGGCTACGCCAGCTACCGCAGCATGATCTGGCAGCGCTGGCCCACCGCGGGCCCGCCCGGTGACGTCACCACCGCCGCCGAGTACGACACCATGATCGACGAGCTCATCGCCTCCGGGACGATCAGCGACGCCGGGATGCTGTACTTCGACGTCCGCCCCAGCGCGCACCTGCCGACCGTCGAGCTGCGGCTGTGCGACGCCTGCCCCGACGTCGACGACGTCGTGCTGGTCGCGGGCCTGTTCCGCGCACTGGTCGGGCGGGCACGCGCCGACACCGAGGCCGGCAGGCCGCTCCCCCGCGCCCGGCACGAGCTGCTGCGCGCGGCCGGCTGGCGGGCCGCGCGGTCCGGGCTGGAGGGCGACCTCGTCGAGATCGGCCGGGCCCCCACCGGGCCCCCGACACTGAGCTCCCCGTCGGTGCAGCTGCGCGCGCTGGTGGAGGAGCTGCGGCCGTGGCTGGAGGAGGTCGGCGACCACGAGCAGGTCACCGAGCTGGCCGAGGGCGTCCTGGCCCGCGGGTCGGGCGCGGCGGCGCAGCGGCGGGCGTTCGGGCGCCGCGGGTCGCTGACCGACGTCGTCGACGACCTGCTCGCCCGGACCCACGGCGACCAACCGCCGTCCGCGCCCGCGGAGACCGTGCCCTCGGCGCCGGAGCTGCTGCACGGCTACGTCCCGCCCCGCTACGACGAGGCCGTCGACCCGGCCGGCGCCGTCCGTCCCGGCTACGGCTGGCTGTTCCGCTCGCTGGAGCGGCTCGGCACGCGCGGGCTGGCCGCGGCGGAGAACGCGCTGCGCACCGAGCAGCGGGCCCGCGGGGTCACCCTCCCGGTACCCGGTGTCGAGCCCGGCGAGGACGGCGAGCGGCTGTTCCCGCTGGACCTGGTGCCGCGGATCATCGAGCGGCACGACTGGACCCACCTCGCCTCCGGGCTGGAGCAGCGGATCCGGGCGCTGGAGTGCTTCGTGCGCGACGTCTACGGCCGCCGCGAGATCGTCCGCGACCGGGTCGTCCCGGCGTCGGTGGTCGAGCAGGCTCCGGGTCGGACCCGCTCGGGCGCCCTGGTGCCACCGGACGCGGTGCGGATCGCCGTCGGCGGCATCGACCTGGTCCGCGACGACGCCGACGGCTGGGTCGTGCTGGAGGACAACCTGCGCGTCCCGTCGGGCATCGGGTTCTCGATGATGAGCCGGCGGCTGATCCGCAGCGTGCTGCCGGACCTGGAGTCGCCCTCGGAGGTACGCCATCTCGACGACGTGCCGGACCGGCTGCGGGCCGCACTCGCGGCGGGCGACCCCGACGGTCCCGACGGGGAGGCGGCGCTGCTGACCGCGGGCGAGGTGGACCCGGCGTTCTTCGAGCACCGCCTGCTCGCCGAGGCGATGGACGTACCGCTGGTGACCCCGGCCCGGCTGCAGGTCACCGACGGAGCGCTGTTCCTCGTCGGCGGCGGGCGACGGCGCCGGATCACGACCCTCTACCGGCGGATGGACGAGAACGAGCTCGCCACCGCCCGCGGCGCCGACCACCGGCCGCTCGGCCGCGCGCTGTGGGCGGCGATGGCCCGCGGGCGGGTCGCGCTGCGCAACGCGCCCGGCAACGGCGTCGCCGACGACAAGCTGGTCTACGCCTACGGGCCGGAGATGATCCGCTACTACCTCGGGGAGAAGCCCGTGCTGGCCTCGGTGCCGACGCTGCCCTGCGTCGACCCGGTCGCCAGGGAGCAGGTCCTGGACCGGCTCGACCAGCTGGTGCTCAAACCCGTCGACGGGTACGGCGGCGCCGGGATCGTGATCGGCCCGCACGCCGGGCGCGCCGAGCTCGAGCGGGTGGCCGCGGCGATCCGGGAGACCCCCGCCGGCTGGGTCGCCCAGGACCTCGTGGGGATCTCCACCCACCCCACCTTCACCGACGGCGCGCTGCGGCCCCAGGCCGTCGACCTGCGGGTGTTCGCGGTGCAGTCCTCCCGCCCCGCCGGGGTGCCCGAGGTCGACGTGCTGCCCGCCGCGCTGTCCCGGGTCGCGCCGCCCGGCGGGATGATCGTGAACTCCTCGCGCGGCGGCGGCGCCAAGGACACCTGGGTGCTCGCCTGAGGCGCGCTCAGCCGGCGATCAGCAGGTCCGGCTCGCCCAGCACCCGGTCGGCGACGGCGCGCGCGGTCCCGGTGACGGTGGCCGCACGGCCGTGCGGGGACACGACCACCGCGACGTCCGGCCCGGCCGCGACACCGCGCCGCACCAGCTCCGCGTGCACCGCGGGAGCCAGCCAGGTGCCCAGCTCCGCGTAGCTGCCGCCGAGCACGACCGTGCCCACGTCGACGACGTGCAGCACCGAGGTCAGCGCCGTCCCCAGCGCGGCGCCGGCCCTGGCCAGCGCCTCCGTCGCCGCCGGCTCCCCCGCGCGGGCGGCGGACCGCAGGGCTGCGACGTCGGCGGCACCGGCGTCGACGAGCAGGGCGGACAGCCCCGCGTAGACCTCGACGCAGCCGGCGCCGCCGCAGCCACAACGCCGCCCGTCACGCTCGATCACCACGTGCCCGATCTCCCCGGCGAGGCCGCGCGCCCCGGGGAGCACCCGGCCGTCGACGACGATCCCGCCGCCGATCCCGACGTCGGCCGAGACGTAGACGAAGTCGTCGGCCTGGCCCAGGTGTGCGAGCGCCCCGAGCGAGGCCTCGTTGCCGACGAGCAGCGGCGCCCCGCCGAGCGCGGCGACGTGCTCGGCGGGGCGGCAGCCGTCGAGGCGGGGCAGGTTCGGCGCCCGCAGCAGCACTGCAGCGCCGTCGGAGCCGTGCACCGTCGCGGGGACGGCGATCCCGGCGCCGGCGACCGGCCGGCCGGCGCGCGCGGCCAGGTTCGCCACCGTCCGCGCGGCCCGCCCGAACACCGCGTCCGGGTCGAGCCCGCGGTGGTCGCGGCGCCGGCGCGACCGGTGCACCACCTGCCCGTCCAGACCGGTGACCAGCGCGTCGACGCCGTCGACCTCGACCGACACGGCCAGCACGACCGGCCCGGTCCCGGCGAACACCAGGGGGGTGCCCGGCCGGCCGACCCGGCTGCGGTCGGGCTCCCCCTCCGCGAGCACCCCCGCGGCGACCAGCGGATCCAGCAGACCCGCGACGGTGCCGCGGGTCAGCCCGGTGGCCGCGGCCAGCGACGCCCGCGACGACGGCGCCGACCGCAGCGCCCCCAGCAGCAGGCCGAGGTTGTGCCGGCGCACCGCGGGGGGACGTGCGGGCGGGGCCTGCGGGCGGGGAGCCGGTCGGTCGTGCACGAGGTCATCGTGCTCCGGCGAGGTGTTCCAGTGCCAGCTGGTGGAGCCGGACGAACCCGTACCCGCGGCGGCCCAGCGCGTCCGGGTCCACGGTGTCCAGCGCCGGGTCGGCGAGCAGGTCCGCCGCGGTCTCCCCGGCCCCCAGCGTCGGCTCGGACAACGCCGGCACCCCGGCCTCGGCGAGCGCGGCGACGACCTCGGGGTCGGCCCGGAACGCGGCCGCCCGCTCGCGCAGCAGCAGGTAGGTGCGCATGTTCGCGGCGGCGCTGTCCCACACCCCGCGGCGGTCCTCGGTGCGCGCGGGCTTGTAGTCGAAGTGGCGCGGCCCGTCGTAGCCCGCGGTCTCGAGCAGGTCGACCAGCGAGAACGCGTTCAGCAGGTCACCGTGGCCGAACACCAGGTCCTGGTCGTACTTGATGCCGCGCTGACCGTTCAGGTCGATGTGGAACAGCTTCCCGGCCCACAGCGCCTGGGCGACGCCGTGGGTCATGTTGAGCCCGGCCATCTGCTCGTGCCCGACCTCGGGGTTGACGCCGACGAGCTCGGGGTGGGCGAGGCGCTCGACGAAGGCCAGCGCGTGCCCGACGGTGGGCAGCAGGATGTCCCCGCGGGGCTCGTTCGGCTTCGGCTCGATCGCGAACCGGATGTCGTACCCCTGCTCCAGGACGTGCCCGCAGAGCAGGTCCATGGCCTCGCGGTAGCGGTCCAGGGCGGCGCGGACGTCCTTGGCGGAGTCGTACTCCGAGCCCTCCCGTCCACCCCACAGGACGA
This sequence comes from Pseudonocardia sp. ICBG1293, assembly GCF_020131355.1. Classification (GTDB taxonomy): domain Bacteria; phylum Actinomycetota; class Actinomycetes; order Mycobacteriales; family Pseudonocardiaceae; genus Pseudonocardia. The sequence goes on along the minus strand of NZ_JAHLEL010000085.1, from coordinate 64,245 downwards.
ACGTGCGGGCCCCGAGCTCCGCGGCCAGCTCGACGTTGTGCAGCACCTTGCGCAGCGCGAGGCGCCGCACGGTCCGGTCGTTGGAGGTGAACCCGCCGTCCTTGAACACCGGGTGCGAGAACAGGTTCGTCGTGATCATCGGGACGGTCATGCCGGTCGCCTCGCACGCCTTGCGCAGCCGTGCGATCTGCCGGTCCCGGTGGGCCGGGTCCGGCGCGAAGCCGAACAGGTCGTCGTCGTGGAAGGTCAGACCCCACGCGCCGCGCTCGGCGAGCTCCTCGACGGCCTCGACGACGTCGAGCTCCGGGCGGGTGGGCGAGCCGAACGGGTCGGCCGCGGTCCAGCCGACGGTCCACAGCCCGAAGGAGAACCGGTCGGCGGGGGTGGGGGCGGGAACGGACATGGGGCGGGACTCCTGGGACGAGGTCGGGGGTGCGGGACGGTCCGGCAGCGAGCCGGTGGACAGGACGCCGGCGTAGAACCGGGCGCTGAGCTTGGGGGTGCGGGTCCGGGTCACCGGGTCCACGGCGACGATGCCGAAGCGCATCGCGTAGCCGCGGGCCCACTCGAAGTTGTCGAGCAGCGACCAGACGTAGTAGCCGCGGACCGGCAGGCCGTCGGCCGCGGCCCTGGCGGTCTCGGCGAGGTGGTCGTGCAGGTAGGCGACGCGGTCGTGGTCGTGCACCGCACCGTCGGCGGCGGGGACGTCGGGGTAGGCGGCGCCGTTCTCGGTGACCACCAGCTCCAGGCCGGGATGTTCGGCGGCCAGCCGGCGCAGCAGTGCGCCCAGGCCCCGGGCGTCGACCCCCCAGCCCATGTCGGTGAGCGGACCGGTGGGCCGCGGGAACTCGACGTCGTCGCAGGCGACCCACGGGGTGGCGGCACCGTCGCCGTGCCCGTCGGCGGTCTCCTTCGGCCGCTCGCGCGTCCAGTGCCGCACGACGGTCGGCGTGTAGTAGTTGACCCCCAGCACGTCCGGCGGGGCGTGCACCAGCCGCTCGTCGCCGGGCAGGACGAACGACCAGTCGGTGACCCCGGCGGTGTCGGCGAGGACGTCGGCCGGGTAGCCGCCGTCGAGCATCGGCCCGGTGAACAGGCGGTTCTGCAGACCGTCGACCCGGCGGGCGGCGTCGCGGTCGGCGTCGGACCCGGTCTGCGGCAGCACCCAGGCCAGGTTGAGGCTGACGGCGATCCGGGCGCCGGGGAGCAGCTCCCGGATCGCCGTGGCGGCGAGCCCGTGGGCGAGGTTGAGGTGGTGCACCGCGGCCAGCGCCGCGGCGGGCTCGGTACGACCGGGTGCGTGCACCCCGGCCGCGTAGCCGAGGAAGGCGCTGCACCACGGCTCGTTGAGCGTCGTGAACAGCTCCACCCGGTCACCCAGCGCGGCGGCGACGACGGCCGCGTACTCGGCGAACCGGTACGCCGTCGCCCGTGCCGCCCAGCCACCGGCGTCCTCCAGGGCCTGGGGCAGGTCCCAGTGGTAGAGCGTGAGCACCGGGGCGATCCCCGCGGCCCGCAGCGCGTCGACCAGCTCCGAGTAGAAGGCGAGCCCCTGGGCCGACACGGGTCCGAGGCCGTCCGGTCCGACCTGCGGGGTCACCCGGTTCCAGCTGACGGAGAAGCGGTAGGACTGCAGGCCCAGCTCACGCATGAGCGCCACGTCCTCGTGGACCCGGTGGTAGTGGTCGGCCGCGACGTCGCCGGTCTCGCCGCCCGCGGTCCGACCGGGGGTGTGGGAGAAGGTGTCCCAGATGCTGCGGGTGCGGCCGCCCTCGGCGACCGCCCCCTCGATCTGGTAGGCGGCGGTGGCGGCGCCGAGCACGATCCCGTCGGGCAGGTGCGTGGTCATCCGCCGAGCCGCCGGCCGCTCGCCGGGTCGAACGCGTGCACCGTGCGGCCCTCGCGGGCCGCGACCCGGAGCCGGGAGCCGACGGCCGGTCCCGCACCGCCGTCGAGCCGCACGACGAACCGCTGCGCGTCGGCACCGACCCGGCCGTGCACGAAGGTGTCCGACCCCAGCTCCTCGGCGAGCTCGACGGTGAGCTCCAGGGCGGGCTCGGCGTCGTCGGCCGGGCGCAGGCCCTCCGGGCGGACCCCGAGCAGGACCTCGGACAGCCCGGCCCCCGCCGCGTCGGCCAGCACGTCCCGTGGCAGCGCGACGGCGGCACCGGCCAGGTCGGCGCCGTCGGGGGTGAGCACAGCGGTGCGCAGGTTCATCGCGGGCGAGCCGATGAACCCGGCGACGAAGGCGGTGGCGGGGCGCTCGTAGAGCTCGCGAGGCGCGGCACACTGTTCCAGCAGGCCGTCGCGCAGCACCGCGACGCGGTGGCCCATCGTCATCGCCTCGACCTGGTCGTGGGTGACGTAGACGGTCGTGGTGCCGAGCCGCTGCTGCAGGGCGGCGATGTGCGCACGGGTCTCCACCCGCAGCTTGGCGTCCAGGTTGGACAGCGGCTCGTCCATGAGGAACACCGCGGGCTCACGGACGATGGCGCGGCCCATCGCGACGCGCTGGCGCTGACCGCCGGAGAGCGCCTTCGGCCTGCGGTCCAGGTAGGGCGTGAGGTCGAGCAGCTCGGCGGCCGCACGGACCCGCCGGGTGAGCTCGTCCTTCCCGACCTTCTGCAGCCGCAGGGCGAAGCCCATGTTCTCCGCGACGGTCATGTGCGGGTAGAGCGCGTAGTTCTGGAACACCATCGCGATGTCGCGTTCCTTGGGCGCGACGCCGGACACCTCGCGGCCCCCGATCTCGATGCCGCCCTCGTCGACGTCCTCGAGCCCGGCGAGCATCCGCAGCGCCGTCGACTTGCCGGACCCGGACGGCCCGACGAGCACCAGGAACTCCCCGTCGGCGATGTCCAGGTCGAGCCGGTCGACCGCGCGCACCGGGGGCGGCCCCGGATAGACACGGGACGCGGCCCGGTAGGCGACCTCGGCCATGATCGTCGTCCTCTCGCTGGGGACCGGCTCCGCTGCCGGCCCGTCCGACCCTGGCCCACGAACGGTCACACGCCTAGAGTTTGTTCGTCTTCCGTACGAACTAAGACCGGAGCACGCATGGACGCGAGCAGCCGGATCGCCGCCGGTGACCTGCGGCGACACCATCTCGGACTGGTGCTGGGCGAGGTCGTCCACGGGTCCGCGATCAGCCGCGCGGGTATCGCCGCGGCGACCGGACTGACCCGGTCGACGGTCTCCGGACTCACCGCGGAGCTGCTCGCCGGCGGCCTCGTCCGGGACATCGGCGCCGGTCCGGGCGCCACGTCGGGCCGTCCCGGCCGCCGTCTGGTCCCGGACCCGGCCGGCCCGGTCGGCATCGCCCTGCAGGTCGAACAGGACGGCGTCGGCGGCTGTCTGGTCGACCTCGCGGGACGGGCCGGCGCCCGCCGGTGGCACCGGACCGGGATCGCCGGGAGCCCGCCGCAGCGGGCCGCCCGCGCCCTGGCGCCGGTCCTGCGCGAGCTCCTGCTCGCCGCGGCCGGCGGGGACCGGCCCGCCGCCGGGATCGTGCTGGCGGTGCCCGGCGTCGTCGCCGGTCCCTGGCCCGCCGCGACCGCCGCGGTGAGCTCACCCGCGCTGGGCTGGGACGCCGTCGCGATCGGCGCACCGGTCGCGGCCGAGGCGGAGCGGCTCGGGGCGGGCGGGATCGCGCTGGAGGTCCGCTGTGCCGCCGCACTGGCCGCGGAGGCCGAGCCGGACGCCGGACCGGCGGGGGGCACGACCGTGCACGTCGGCGGGTACAGCGAGATCGGCGTGGCCCTGGTCCGCGACGGGCGGGCCGGGGGCCGCGCCGCGACCCGGTTCGGGCATCTCACCGCCCGGCCGGGCGGTGCTGCGTGCCCGTGCGGCCGGCGCGGCTGCCTGGTCGTCGAGACCCGTCCCGACGTGCAGCCCGACCCGGGCCGATCGGGCCGGCTGCTCGGGCGGGCCCTCGCCGGGTTCGCCGCTCCCATCGACCCGGACCGCGTGGTGCTGGGCGGCCGGTTCGCCGCCGCCGGACCGGCGTTCGCCGCCGCGGTGACCGCGGAGCTGCACCGGCACGGCATCCCGGCGGACCGGGTCGCCCCGGCCACGCTCGGGGCCGACGCGGCCCTGCGCGGCGCCGGGCGGGCCGCACTCGCCCCGGTGATCGCCGACCCGTGGGCCTGGATCACCGGCGAGACGACGCCGTGACGCGGCGACGCGGGCGCGGCTCAGCCGGCCGGCGCGGCGGTGCTCGCGCGGACGACCAGCTCGGTGGCCAGCTCCAGGCGGGCCGCGGCCCCGGTGACGTCGGCCCGCGGCTCGTCCAGGGCCAGCCGCACCGACTCCCCCGCCATCCGGGCCAACGGCTGGCGCACCGTGGTGAGCGCGGGGCTCAGGTACTCGCAGACGGTGATGTCGTCGAACCCCACCACCGACAGGTCCTCCGGCACCCGCAGGCCACGCCGGTCGGCCTCCTGGTACACCCCCACCGCCTGCATGTCCGACCCGGCGAAGACGGCGGTGGGCGGGTCGGGCAGGTCCAGCAGGGCCGCGGCCCCGGCCCGCCCGCCCCCGACGAGGAAGTCGCCGTGGCGCACGAGCTCCTCGTGGGCCTCGATCCCGGCCCGCCGCAGCGCCGCCCGGTAGCCGTCCACCCGCTGCTGGCTCGAGCTCAACCGTGGCGGCCCGGAGACGATGCCGAGCCGCCGGTGCCCGAGCGCGACCAGGTGTTCGGTCGCGGCCAGCCCGCCCGCCCAGTTGGTCGCACCGACCGTGGGGAACGAGGGCGGGGCGTCACCCACCGGGTCCAGCAGGACCACCGGCGCCTCCAGGGCGGCCAGCCGGTCGGAGGTCTCCGGGTCGCGGTCGCCGACGACCACCACGACCCCGTCGCTGCCCCGCCCGGCGATCCGGTCGAGCCAGGCCCGCGAGCCGGGGTCGTCGTAGCCGGTCGTGTTGAGCACGACCTGCCGGTCGGTGCGCCGGGCCTCGGCCTCGGCGCCCCGCAGCACCTCCATCGCCCAGAACGAGTCGAGCCGGTCGACGACCACGTCGACCAGCCCCGTCCGGCGTCGCGACGACCCACCGCGACGGCGGTAGCCGCTCTCGGCGACGACCTGCTGCACCAGCTCGCGGGTGGACCGGGCGACGTCGGCCCGCCCGTTGAGGACCTTGGAGACGGTCGGGACCGAGACACCCGCCTGTTCGGCGACCTCGGCGATCGTCACACGACTGCGTTTCACGCCCGCACCTTATCGAAACTTTCAAAGATCGTCGTCGGCGAAATGCCGTCTTGACGACCCCGTTCAGGCGCTCTAACTTGCGTTCATCGCGTTCGCAAGTCTCGGAAACTTTCGATCGACTGCTCAAGGGAGAGCCCATGTCGACCTGGTCACGCGTCCGCCGCACCGTCCTCGCGGCCGCACTCGCCACCGGTCTCGCCGCCGTCGCCGCCTGCGGGGGGACCGCCGGTCCACAAGCCGGCGGCGGCGCCGGTCAACTCACCCTCTGGACCCTGCAGAACGAGGGGATCAACTCCGTCCAGCAGGGCGCCGTGGACCGCTTCAACGAGACCGGTGGTCCGCAGATCGACCTGACCACCTACCTCAACGACCCCTACAAGTCCGCTCTGCAGACCGCCATCGGCTCGCCGAACGGACCGGACGTCTTCTACAACTGGGGCGGGGGGAACCTGAAGGGCTACGCCGACGCCGGACAGGCCGCCGACCTCACCGCGGCGCTCGACGCCCGGCCGGAGGTGAAGCAGGCCTTCCTGCCGCAGGTGCTGGAGACCGGCACGATCGACGGCAAGGTCTACGGCATCCCCATGCAGGGCGTGCAGCCGCTGTCGTTCTTCTACAACAAGGACGTGTTCGCCCAGGCGGGCATCACCGAGTTCCCGACCACCTGGCAGGGCTTCCTCGACACCGTCGACCGGCTCAAGGCCGCCGGAGTGCAGCCGATCGCGCTCGCCGGGGCCCAGTCGTGGACCGAGATGATGTACCCGGAGTACCTGCTCGACCGGGTCGGCGGCTCGGAGAAGTTCCAGGCCATCGCCGACGGCAAGCCCGGCGCCTGGCGCGACCCGGCCGTGGTGCAGGCGATGACGATGGTCCAGGACCTGGTGGACCGCGGCGCGTTCGGCACCAACTTCACCGCCGTCGACTACGACAACCAGGCCTCCCAGGCCCTGCTGACCAGCGGCCGCGCGGCGATCGAGCTGATGGGCTCCTGGCAGGTCACCAGCCTCAACGACAACTTCCCCGACTTCCTGGAGCAGGGCAAGCTCGGCTGGGCACCGTTCCCGGCCGTCGAGGGCGGCGCGGGCGACCCCAGCACCGTGATCGGCAACCCGTCGAACTACTACTCGGTCAGCGCGCGCTCAGCCGACGTCCCGGCGGCGACGGACTTCCTGCTCACGCAGATGACCGACCCGCAGTACGTGCAGGGCATGCTGGAGAACGGCCAGGTCCCCGCCCTGACGGGCATCGAGCAGCAGGTCGGCTCGACCGGGCCGTTCGCGGACTTCAACACCTACACCTACGACCAGACCAAGAACGCCGCGACGTTCGTGCAGTCGTGGGACCAGGCGCTGCCCGCCGCCGAGGCGCAGACCATGCTGACCAACCTCTCCAAGGTCTTCACCAAGGAGCTGACGCCGCAGCAGTTCGCCGAGGCGATGGACAGCGCCGGCCGATGAGCACCACGTCGGTGACCGGGTCGGGGCGGCCCGGGTTCGTCTGGGCCGCCCCCGCCCTGGCCTTCTTCGCGCTCTTCGCGCTGCTGCCGATGCTGGCCGTCGTCGTGCTCAGCTTCACCGTCTACGACGGCCTGTCCGCGCCCCGGTGGACCGGGCTCGACAACTGGGTCCGGCTCGGTTCGGACCCGCTGTTCACCGAGTCGCTGCAGCTGTCGTTCATCCTGACCGGGGTCTCCTGGGTGGCGCAGACCGCCGTCGCACTGCCGCTGGGGGTCTGGCTCGCCGGGCGCGGCCGGTCGCGGGCGGTGCTGGCGGCCCTGTTCTTCGTGCCGCTGCTGATGTCCAGCGCCGCCATCGCGGTGCTGTGGGGTACCCTGTTCGACCCGAACTTCGGGCTGGCGTCGGTGCTCGGTCCGCTGGTCGGCATCGAGGACGGCAACATCATCGGCAGCAACCGGTACGCCTTCGCCGCGGTGATCGCCGTGATCGCCTGGCAGTACATGCCGTTCCACACCCTGCTCTACCAGGCGGCGGCCCGGGCGATCCCGGCCCAGCTCTACGAGGCCGCACTGATCGACGGGGCCGGACGCTGGCGGACCTTCGTCTCGATCACCGTCCCGCAGCTGCGGGACACGATCATCACCTCCGGCGTGCTGATCGTGGTCGGCTCCATGACGACGTTCGAGGTCGTGCTGATCCTGACCGGCGGCGGGCCCGGCACCGCCACCCGGATCCTCCCGCTGCACATGTACCTGGAGGGGTTCCGCAGCTTCGACATGGGCTACGCGAGCGCACTGGCCGTCGTGCTGCTGGTGCTGGGCACCACGCTCTCGCTGGTGATCGCCCGGGTGACCGGCTACCGCCGGATGACCAGCCAACGGGAGGGGATGTGAGCACGATGTCCACCACCACGACCACCGGTCCCGCCCCCGGGCGGGACGCACCCCCCGCGCCGGCCGGCCCGCCGCGGCCGGGCCGGGTCCGCCGTACCCGTCCGAACCTCGTCGGGGGCCTCGGCGCGGGCGTCTGGTTCGTCGTGGTCGCCGTCCCGCTGTACTTCCTGCTCGTCACCAGTTTCCGGGCGTCGTCGGACTACCTGTCCGACGGACCGCTCGCGGTGCCCTCGGGCCTGACGACCGACAACTACCTCGAGGTGCTGACCTCGAACTTCCCGCGCTACTTCCTCAACAACGTCCTGGTCGCGGCGGCCTGCGTCGCGATCGTGCTCGTCCTGGCGCTGCCCGCGGCGTACGCGATCGTCCGCAGCCGCAGCCGCTGGGTCGCCCGCGGCTTCACCGTCCTGCTGCTCGGGCTCGCCGTGCCCGCCCAGGCCGTGATCGTCCCGCTGTACCTGATGGTCACCCAGCTGCGGCTCTACGACACCCTGCTCGCGATCATCCTGCCGACGGCGGCGTTCGCGCTGCCGCTCGCCGTGGTCGTGCTGTCCTCGAGCCTGCGCGACATCCCGGGCGAGCTGTTCGAGGCCGCGGTGCTCGACGGGGCGGGCCCCGGACGGGTGCTGGTGTCGCTCGTGCTGCCGCTGGCCCGCCCCGGGCTCGCGACGATCGGCATCTTCACCGCGTTGCAGGCGTGGAACGGCTTCCTGTTCCCGCTGGTCCTGACCCAGAACGCGTCGGTACGCGTGCTGACGCTGGGGCTGTGGGACTTCCAGGGCCAGTACGGCACGAACGTCCCGCTGATCACCGCCGCGGTGCTGCTGTCGCTGCTGCCGTTGCTCGTCGTCTACCTGCTCGGGCGCCGCTTCCTGCTCGCCGGCCTCACCGCCGGCGCCGGCCGCTGAGCCCCTCCCCGACCCGCGAAAGGCCCTCATGAGCACGGATCTGTCCCCGTCCGCGACCACCGGCTCCGACCCGCGTCCCGCCGCCCTGCTCGCCCGGATGACCCTGGAGGAGAAGCTCGCCCAGCTCGTCGGGCTGTGGGAGGGGCGTGACCACGCCGCCGACACCGACACCGACGGCGACGTCGCGCCGATGCAGGACTCGATGCAGGCCGACCACGCGGGCTTCGACTCCTTCGCCCGCGACGGCCTCGGCCAGCTCACCCGGGTGTTCGGCACCGCCCCGGTGGAGCCGGCCGACGGCCTGGCCCACCTCGCCGACCGGCAGCGCAGGCTGGGCTCGGCGACCCGGCTGGGGATCCCGGCCCTGGTGCACGAGGAGTGCCTGACCGGGCTCGCCGCCTGGCGGGCGACGACGTTCCCGGCGCCGCCGAGCTGGGGCGCGGCGTTCGACCCGGACCTGGTCGAGGAGATGGCGGCCGCGATCGGGACGACGATGGCCGGTCTCGGGGTGCACCAGGGCCTCGCCCCGGTCCTCGACGTGGTCCGCGACGCCCGCTGGGGCCGGGTCGAGGAGTGCATCGGGGAGGACCCCTACCTGGTCGGCACGATCGGCACGGCCTACGTGCGCGGGCTGCAGTCCGCGGGTGTCGTCGCCACGCTCAAGCACTTCGTCGGCTACTCCGCCTCGCAGTCGGGGCGCAACCTCGCGCCGGTGCACGCGGGGCCCCGTGAGCTGGCCGACGTGCTGCTTCCGCCGTTCGAGATGGCGGTGCTCGACGGCGGTGCCGGCTCGGTCATGAACTCCTACGCCGAGGTCGACGGGCTCCCGGTGGCGGCCGACGCAGGCCTGCTCACCGGGGTGCTGCGCGACCGGTGGGGCTTCACCGGCACCGTCGTCGCCGACTACTTCTCCATCGCGTTCCTGCACACCCTGCACGGGACCGCGGGCGACCTCGGCTCCGCCGCCGAGCAGGCGCTGGTCGCGGGGATCGACGTGGAGCTGCCCACCGGCACCGCGTACCTGGGTCCGCTGGCCGACCGGGTCCGCTCGGGCGCGCTGCCCGAGCACGTCGTCGACCGGGCCGTGCTGCGGGTGCTGGAGCAGAAGGCCCACCTCGGGCTGCTCGACGACGACGCCGCGGCCCGCGCCGCGGACCGGGCCACCGCACGCGCCGCGGCGCCGGTCGACCTGGACCCGCCGGAGCACCGCGCGATCGCCGCCCGGCTGGCGGAGCAGTCGGTCGTGCTGCTGCACGACGACGGCGTCCTGCCGCTCGCGCCCGGCACCGGCCGCATCGCCGTCCTGGGCCCGAACGCCGACGACCCGGCCGCGCTGATGGGCTGCTACAGCTTCGCCAACCACGTCCTGCCCCAGCATCCGGGCACGGAGCTGGGCCTGGACGTGCCGACCGTGCTCGACGCCCTGCGTCGTGAGCGGCCGGGCGCCGAGCTGGTCCACGTGCGGGGGTGCGACGTCGACACCTCCGACCGGTCGGGCTTCGACGCGGCGGTGCGGGCCGCGGCGGACTGCGAGGTGGCCGTCGTCGTGGCCGGTGACCGGGCCGGGCTGTTCGGTCGTGGCACCTCCGGCGAGGGCTGCGACACCGACACGCTGGAGCTGCCCGGGGTGCAGCGGGAGTTCGTCGAGGCCGTCCTGGACGGCGGCACACCGGTGGTGCTCGTGCTGCTGACCGGCCGTCCCTACGTGCTGGACTGGGCGCTGGCCCGGTGCGCGGCCGTGGTGCAGGCGTTCTTCCCCGGACAGGAGGGCGCCGGGGCGGTCGCCGGGGTGCTCTCCGGCCGGGTCAACCCCTCCGGGCGGCTCCCGGTGAGCCTGCCCCGGTCGGCGGGGGCACAGCCGTACTCCTACCTGCACCCCCGGCTCGGCGCGGCGAGCCCGGTGACCGCGATCGACACCGCACCGGTCCGGCCGTTCGGGTTCGGGCTGAGCTACACCCGGTTCAGCCACTCCGACCTGCGGATCGACCGGACGCGGGTACCCACCGACGGAGCGTTCACGGTGACCTGCCGGGTCCGCAACGACGGCGACCGCGCGGGTGCCGACGTCGTCCAGCTCTACGGCACCGACACCGTCGCCTCGGTCACCCGGCCGCAGCGCGCCCTGCTCGGGTACGCGCGGGTGCCGCTCGAGCCCGGGGCCGCCGCCGACGTCGTGTTCGACGTGCCGGCCCGCAGGCTCGCGCTGCACGACCGGAGGATGTGCCACGTGGTCGAGCCCGGTGCCGTGGAGCTGTTCGTCGGCACCTCCTGCACTGACCCGGTGCTGCACGGCGCCGTCGAGCTGGTCGGCCCGGTGCACGAGGTCCGGATCACCGACCGGCGGATCGTCGAGGTCCGGGTCGTCCCCTGCTGACCGCGACGGTTGTCACCCCCCGGAAACGCGGTGGGTCTTGCGGCGGGACCACGATCCACGTGAGGTGGTCCCATGTGCGGCGTCGCGGGCGGGATCCGGGTCGACGGCCCCGCCCCTGACACGGGGCCGGTCCCGGACGCCGGGGCCACGCCGCCCGGCCGGTATCGTCGAGGTACCGGTCGGGCACCGGCGTCCGGGCAGGCACCGCGTCGGGGGCGTGCACCGGTGGCCCGTCCGCGCGTCCGCGTCCCGCAGCGGCACGAACGGGGGTGGTGACGGGTGGGGACCGTACGGGCGGGCGCACCCGTCCCGGACACCGGGACCGTGTGGTCCGCCGGGGCCGAACCCGGGCACCACGCGCCCGCCGTGTCCCCCGACGGCACCCGGATCGCCTGGATCTCCGACCGGACCGGGCGCCCGCGGGTGCACGTCGCGACGCTGCCGCCGGACGGGCCGGTCGACCCGAACACGGCGACGGTGCCGGAGGCCCCCGGCCCGCACGCCGACGTGACGGCACTGTCCTGGTCACCCGACGGCAGCCGGATCGCGGTGCAGGTCGCGCCGTGCGGGGGCGACCGCACCCGGGTGGCGCTGCTCGACCCCGACGGCGGGCCCGCCGTGGGGATCGCGACCCGGGCCACCGCCGTCGTGCTGGGGGCGTGGGCCCCGAGCGGCCGGTCGCTGGGCGTCACCGTCCTGTCCGACGCGACCCCGCGCGGCACCGAGCCGGGCGACGGCACCGCCTGCCTGGTCGACGTGCGCGACGGCTCCTCCACCGTGCTCGGGTCCGGACAGTCGGCCGTCGTGCAGGCGGTGTCGGCCGACGGGCGACGGGTCGTGCTGCGCACCGGGCGCCGCGGCGAGCGCGCCCTGGAGCTGGTCGACCTGCACCGCGGCACCCGGGACCGGGTGATCGGCGGGCCCGGCGGGGCGCTGACCGCCGCCGGCCGGTTCGGGAGCGCCCCCGGCACGCTCTGGGTGCACACCGACGCCGACCGCGAGCACGCCGCGCTGCTCGCCGTCGCGCTCGGCACCGCGGGCGAGCACCGCGTGTCCCCGGCGCGCCCGGTCGCCGTCCGGCCCGGCGCCGACCTGGAGGTGGTGGCGCTGGACCCGGCAGGCCCGCGGGCCGCGCTGGTGTGGAACGTCGGCGGGCGCAGCCAGGTCGAGATCGCCGACCTGCGCGGTGGCAGGCCGGAGCGGTTGCCCGCGCCGTGCGACGTCGTGACCGGAGTGGCCTTCGCCCGCGACGGCGTGTCGCTGCTGGTCGCGGGCCACTCGCCGGGGGTGGCGCCGTACGTGGTGCGGCTGCCGCTCGACGCCCGCCCGGCCACACCACTGCTCGGCGGGACCCCGGTGACGCCCCGGCCCCCGCGCCCGGAGGCGGTCGGCTTCCCGGCCGAGGACGGGCTGCGGCTGGCCGGGTGGCTGCACCGGCCGTCGTCGCCGACGGGGGTGGGGTTCGTCTGGCTGCACGGCGGCCCGGAGTCCGAGGAACGGCCCGGCTGGGCGCCGCTGCTGCACGGTCTGGTCGCCGCCGGGGTCACCGTGCTCACGCCGAACGTGCGCGGGTCCTCCGGGCGCGGGCGGGCCTTCGCCCGGCTCGACGACGGCGCGCTGCGGCCGGGCTCGGTCACCGACGTGCGGGCCGCGACCCGGCTGCTGGCCGGGGTGCCCGACGTCGACCGCCGCCGGATCGTCGTCGGCGGCCGGTCCTACGGGGGCTTCCTCACCCTCGCCGCGCTGACCCGCTTCCCGGAGCTGTTCGCGGCCGGCGTCGACGTGTGCGGCATGTCCGACATGACCGCCTTCTACGCCGACTCCGAGCCGTGGATCAGCGGTCCCGCGACCACCGAGTACGGGCACCCGCTGCGGGACCGGGCGCTGCTGGAGGAGCTGTCGCCGCTGCGCGCGGCGGACCGGATCGACGCGCCGCTGCTGGTCGTGCACGGCGAGCACGACACGAACGTCCCGCTGTCCCAGGCGCTCGCGATCCACGCGGCGCTGTCGCGCCGCGACGCCCCGGTGGAGCTGCTGCGCATCCCGGACGAGGGTCACGAGGTGCACGACCGGCACACCCGGGCCGCGGCGAACGCCCGGATCGTGGAGTTCGTGGCCGCGGTGGCCGCCCGTGGCTGACCGGGTGTCGCGCCCGGGGTGGGCGGTCGCGGTCCGGGCACTGGCCGGGATCGTCGCCGTGGTGGTCGTGCTGGGGATCGTGGTGGTCTCCCGGGCGGTGCTGCTCGCCGGGCACCCCGCCTACCCGGTGCTGCTGGTCGTCGTCGCGCTGGTGGGGCTGGTGCTGGTGCTGCGCTCGGGCCGCCGGGCCCGGCCCGGACGGCTGCGCGCCGTCGGCCGGGGCGCGGGGACGCTGCTGCTGCTCGCCCTGGTCGCGGCGGTGGTGTGGCTGCGCCCGTACCCGGCAGACCCGGTCGCCGTCGCGGCGACCGAGCCGTCCGGGCGGGTCGCCGTGGTGCACACCGCGACGACCTGGGAGCTGCGTCCCGCCGGCCCGGCGGCGGACGGCGACGGAGTCGGGTTCGTGTTCGTCCCCGGCGCCCTGGTCGACCCGCGCGCCTACCTGCCGCTGCTGCGCCCGCTCGCCGAGCAGGGGGTGCGGGTGGTGGTGACCGCACCGCCACTGGGGATCGCGCTGACCGACCCCGGCGCCGTGGCCCGTGCGGTCGGCTCGGCGCCGGAGATCCGGACCTGGGCGGTCGGGGGGCACTCGCTCGGCGGGGTCGCGGCGTCGCGGGCGCTGGAGGTGCCGGGGGTGCGCGGGCTGGTGCTGTGGGCCTCCTACCCGGCCGCGGACGTCTCGCGCGCGCCGGTGACGGCCCTGTCGGTGTCCGGCTCGCGCGACGCGCTGGCCACCCCGGACGCGGTCGCCGACTCGTGGGCGCAGCTGCCGCCGGGCACCCGGTTCGTGGTCGTCGACGGCGGCGTGCACGCCTTCTTCGGCGACTACGGCCCGCAGACCGGTGACGGCGAGCCCGGCACCGACCGGGCGAGCGCGCAGGCCCGGATCGTCGCGGAGACGGCCCGGTTCGTCACCGGGCTGCGCTGAGCCGGGCCGGCGGTCACGCCGTGCTGAACGACTGCAGGATCTCCTGGCCCTCGCTGTCGGTGCCGACGACGAACCGGTAGTTCTCCCGGGTCGTCGTGCCGTCGTTGCGCATGAACACGACGGTCGCGGTGACGGTGTTCGGGCCCGCGTTGCGCAGGTTCTCGGCGTAGACGTTGCGCACGCTGCTGTAGAAGGTCCGGAAGCCCTGGATGCCCTGGCTCTGGGCCTGTGCCTGCGGGCTGAGCATCGCGAACGCGCCGTCGATGTCACCGGGCAGCATCCGGTAGTAGTTCTGCACGAACGAGACCGGATCCTGCACCTGCCCGGTGCCGGTGGTCGGCGTCGGCGACGCGGTGGTCGACGGCGCGGGGGTGGTCGTCGGCGCCGCACCCGTCGTCGGTGCCCCGCTCGTCGGCGGGGCGGCGACGGCCGGAGGGGCGTCCTGCTGCCGGCTGGTCGAGTAGACGCCGAACGCGACACCGCCGCCGACCACGAGCAGCACCGCGACCGCCCCGAGCACGACGGGGAGGCGGCGGCCCCGTCCGGCTCCCGAACGGGTCGCGCCGCCGCGTCCGCCCCGGCCCCCGGGGCCCGGGATGACCTGCGGGGCGGGCACGGCCGGGGCGTCGACGACGGTCCCGCCGCCCTGCGCCTCCAGACCGTCCGCCGCGCCCGCCGCGTCACCGGTGTCCATCACCGCGGTCGCCGTCGACGGCGTCGCGAGACCGGCCACGGAACGGCCCGCGGCGATCCGGGCGAGCGCCTCGCGGGCCTGGGCGGCGCTGGGCCGCTCGGCCGGGTCGTTGGACAACAGCCGCATCAGCAGCGCGGTCAGCGGGCCCGCGTCCCGCGGCGGGGTGATCGCGCCGGTGGCGACCTTGTGGAGCAGGGCGTAGGCGTTGTCGTCGAGGCCGAACGGCGGTTCCCCCTCGACCGAGGCGTAGAGCATCGCGCCGAGCGCGAAGATGTCCGAGGCGGCCGTCGGCTCCTGGCCGCGCGCGACCTCCGGGGCGAGGAACGCCGGGGTACCGGCGATGACACCGGTGCGGGTCAGCTGCACGTCGTCGACGGCGCGGGACACCCCGAAGTCGGTGATCTTCGCCCGGCCGTCCTCGGCGATCAGGACGTTGCCCGGCTTGATGTCGCGGTGCACGACCCCCGCGGTGTGCGCGGCGGCCAGCCCGTCGGCGACCTGACGGCCGATCGCGGCGGCCTCCCGCGGCGGGATCGGGCCCTTCTCCGCGAGCACCGCGGCCAGCGAGCGCGACGGCAGGTACTCCATGACCAGCCACGGACGGTCGTCGTGGACGACGACGTCGAACATGCTGATCACGTGCGCGTGCTGCAGGCGGGCGCCGATCCGGCCCTCCCGCAGGATCCGCTGGCGGGACTCCTCCAGCTGCTCGTCCGACGGCAGGGCCGCCGCCAGCAGCTCCTTGACCGCCACCGTGCGGTTCAGCAGCTCGTCCGTCCCCCGCCACACGGCACCCATCGCACCGGCACCGATCCGCTCGTCGAGCCGGTAGCGGTTCCCGATCCGGTGGGCGTCGGGGGTGGGCGAACTCATGAGGTCCAAGGGTAGGGAATCGGAGCGGGACCGCCGTCGGCAGGGCAGGTGCTGCGGACGACCGGGAGAGGGACCACGGACCCTACGCGACCACCGGTCGCGCAGCCAGCGACCGTACGCCACACCACAGGACCAGCCATCACCTCGGAAGGCCCAGCTTGCGGGCACAGGCCGGCCACGATCCGTAACCACCGCGGGCGTCGCGGACCCTGGTCGCGATCTCGATCTGCTGCTCCTTGCTCGCGCCGTCGGCGGTGGGGGCGTACGTCGTGCCGCCGAAGTCGCTCCAGGTGCCCTTGTCGAACTGGAGGCCGCCGTAGTAGCCGTTGCCGGTCGAGATGGCCCAGTCCCCGGAGGACTCGCACTGCGCCAGCCGGTCCCACGACGGGTCGGCCGCCGTCGGCGACGCCGAGGGCGCCGGTTCCTTCTTCGGCTCCGGCTCCGGGGCGGGTGCGACGGGGGCCGCCGTCCCGGCACCGTCCTCCCCGCCGTCCTCCCCGTCGCCGCCGTTCCCGTCGGTGCTCTCCTCCCCGCCGCTCCCCGCGCTCCGGCCGTCCGCCCCGTCACCGTCGCCGCGGCCGTCCTCCCGCGTCCCTCCGTCGCGGTCCGGACCGCCGCCGGAGTCGTCACCGGGGGAATCGCCACCGGGGGCGTCACCGGGGCCGGTCCCCTCGTCCGGGGACGGGTCGTCGTCCGGGGAGGCGCCACTCCCACCGCGGTCGTCGTCCCGGCCGCCGGATCCGGCACCGCCGAAGTCCCGGTCCTCGGGCTCGGAACCGGATGCCGGGCCGTCCCCGGCGCTGCCGCCCCGGCGGTGGCCGGGCCCCCCGCCGCCGGGGCTCCCGTCCCCCGCGGAACCGTCGGCACGGAGGTCCGGGGAGTCCTCACCGGAGGCGGCCCCGCCACCGGAGCCTCCGTCGGGTCCCGGGCCACCGGGCCGCCCGTCGTCACCACCGCCGCCGTCGCCGCTGCCATCGGCGCTGCCCGCGCCCTCGCTGCCGTCGCCGTCGCTGCCGTCGCCGTCGCCGTCGTCGCCCTCGCTGTCGTCGCCCTCGCTGCCGCCGCCCTCGCCGCCCTCGTGGCTGCCGTCCCCGCCGCTGCCGTGGCCGTCGCCGTGGTCGCGCTCGCCGCGGTGGCCGACCTCCGAGCCCTCGCCCGGTCCGGGGTCGCCCCCCGGGCCTGCTCCGGTCCGGGAGCCGCCGTCACCCGCCCCGCCGGACCGCGCCGGGGTCTCGGCGGAGGGCACCCGCTCCCCCACCGCCCGGGCGATCGCGGCGGCGTCCGGGGCGCCGTACCCGGCGGCGGCGTCGTCCACCACCAGCACCCAGTCGGTGCCGCCGGTCCCGCCCCGCGGCGCCGGGAACCGGGCGACGCCGGAGCTCGCGATCTGCACCAGCTCCAGCGTGGCGCCGGTCGAGGGCTGCACCCACCAGGGACGGGCGGTGACCCCGGAGAGCAGGTCCAGGTCGAGCACCACGTCGCTGCCCACGGGGGTGTGGCCGAGGACGTAGGAGCCGTCCTCGGCCCCGGCGATGCGCACCCGGCTGTCCACCGCCGCGGCGCGCACGGTGAAGGCGCCGTCGGAGTACGGGCTCAACGACGTCCGCGGCACCGCGTCGGCGAGCTCGCCCCGGCCCAGCACCGCGCCGACCGCGAGCTGCCCACCCGCGAGCGTCCCGGCGACCAGCGCCACCGCTCCGAGCAGCGACGTCGTCCGACGCGAGAACCAGGTGTCCACGGCCGCGCACTCTGGCGCCCCGCCCCGGCCCCCGCGGTCGAACCGGCGATCCCGTTCGCGATCGCGAGCGGCCGCCGTCGCGGGTCACCGACGACGGAGGGGGCCGGTGCCGGGTCGGCACCGGCCCCCTCGGCCGCGGCGATCACCCGCCGGAGCAGGTCAGTAGTCGAAGGACGGGTCCTCGGTCCGGGTGCGCTTGAGCTCGAAGAAGTGCGGGTTCTCGGCCAGCAGCCGGGCCCCGTCGAACAGCCGGCCCGCGTCCTCGCCCTTCGGGACGCGGGAGATGACAGGCCCGAAGAACGCCACGCCGTCGACGTGGATGGTCGGGGTGCCGACGTCCAGGCCCACCGGGTCCATGCCCTCGTGGTGGCTGGCGCGCAGCTTCTCGTCGTAGTCGGTGGAGTGCGCGGCCGCGGCCAGCGACTCCGGCAGGCCGACCTCCTTCAGCGCGCCGGCGATGACGTCGTCGAAGTCCTTGTTCTGCTGGTTGTGGATCCGCTCGCCCAGTGCGGTGTAGAGCGGCGCGAGCACCTCGGTGCCGTGCTGCTCGGCGGCGGCGATGCACACCCGCACCGGGCCCCATCCCTTCTTCATCATCTCCACGTACTGCTCGGGCAGGTCACGGCCCTCATTCAGCACGGACAGGCTCATCACGTGCCAGGTGAGGTCGACGTCGCGGACCTTCTCCACCTCCAGCACCCGGCGGGAGGTCAGCCACGCCCAGGGACACAGCGGGTCGAACCAGATGTCGATGCGGGCCTTGCCGTCGGCAGCAGCGGTCGTCATGTACGGCGCAACGCACACCACGCGCCGCCGATTCCACGGGCCGCGCCGGACCCACCGTGATTGGATGCCGGACGACACCACACCCGGAGAGGACCTACGTGACCCCGCCCAACCTCACCCGTACCCAGGCCGAGGAGCGCGCGGCGCTGCTCGACGTCTCCACCTACGACGTCACGATCGACCTGACCGACGGCGCCGGAGCACCCTCCGAGCGGACGTTCGCGGTGACGACGACGGTGCGCTTCACCGCCGCCGAGCCCGGCGGGAGCACGTGGATCGAGTGGGTGGGCGACGGCATCGTCTCGGCGACGCTGAACGGCACCGGGCTGGACGCCGGCTCGTGGACCGAGGAGGACGGCCTGGCGCTGCCCGGCCTCGCCGCGGAGAACGAACTGACGATCGTCGCGACCGGGCTCTACACCAACACCGGTGAGGGCCTGCACCGCTTCGTCGACCCGGTCGACCAGGCCGTCTACCTCTACTCGCAGTTCGAGACGGCCGACTGCAAGCGCCTGTTCCCCTGCTTCGACCAGCCCGACCTGAAGGCCCGCTACACGCTCACCGTGACCGCGCCGGAGGACTGGAAGGTCGTCTCCAACGCGCCGGCGACCGTCGAGGGCGGGGTGCACCGATTCGAGCGGACCGAGATCCTGTCCACCTACCTGGTGGCACTGATCGCCGGCCCGTACGCGAGCTGGCACGACACCTACCGCGACGAGCACGCCGAGATCCCGCTCGGCATCTTCTGCCGCGCCTCGCTGGCCCCGCACATGGACCACGAGCGGATCTTCACCGAGACCCGGCAGGGCTTCGACTTCTACCACCGCAACTTCGGCGTGACCTACCCGTTCGGCAAGTACGACCAGCTGTTCGTCCCGGAGTTCAACGCGGGCGCGATGGAGAACGCCGGCGCGATCACCTTCCTGGAGGACTACGTCTTCCGGTCGCGGGTCACCCGCACGCTCTACGAGCGGCGGGCCGAGACGATCCTGCACGAGATGGCGCACATGTGGTTCGGCGACCTCGTCACCATGCGCTGGTGGGACGACCTGTGGCTCAACGAGTCGTTCGCGACCTGGGCCAGCGTGCTGTGCCAGGCCGAGGCCACCGAGTACACCGGCGCCTGGACGACGTTCGCGAACCTGGAGAAGTCCTGGGCCTACCGACAGGACCAGCTGCCCTCGACGCACCCGATCGCCGCGGACATCCCGGACCTGCAGGCCGTCGAGGTCAACTTCGACGGCATCACCTACGCCAAGGGCGCCTCGGTGCTCAAGCAGCTCGTGGCCTACGTGGGGCTGGAGCCGTTCCTGGCCGGGCTGCGCGACTACTTCGCCGCGCACGCCTGGGGCAACGCCACCTTCGACGACCTGCTGGGCTCGCTGGAGAAGGCATCGGGGCGCGACCTGTCGGACTGGGGTGCGCAGTGGCTGCGCACCACCGGGCTGAACCTGCTGCGCCCGTCGTTCGGTGTCGACGAGGCCGGGAAGTTCACCTCGTTCGACGTCGTGCAGGGCGGCGCCCGGCCGGGCGCCGGTGAGCTGCGCACGCACCGGATCGCCGTCGGCGTCTACGACGACGACCCGGAGACCGGCAAGCTGGTCCGCACCCACCGCGTCGAGCTGGACATCTCCGGCGAGCGCACGCCCGTCCCGGAGCTGGTCGGGCTGCCCCGCGGCAAGCTCGTGCTGGTCAACGACGACGACCTCACCTACTGCGCCCTGCGCCTGGACCCGGGCTCGCTGGCGACGCTGGTGGACCGGATCGGCGACATCGCCGACTCGCTGCCGCGCACCCTGTGCTGGTCCTCGGCGTGGGAGATGACCCGCGAGGCCGAGCTCAAGGCCCGCGACTTCGTCACGCTGGTGGCGGGCGGTTTCGACACCGAGTCCGAGATCGGCGTGGTGCAGCGGCTGCTGCTGCAGGCCCAGACCGCGACGGCGTCGTACTGCACCCCGGAGTGGGCGGACGGGCGCGGCTGGCCGCTGCTGACCGACGCGCTGCGGTTCCGCCTCGACACCGCACCGCCGGAGTCGGACGTCCAGCTGGCCGTGGTCAACGCGCTGACCGCCTCGGTGCTGCCGGAGAACACGCTGGACCGTATGAAGGGCTGGCTGCTCGACGTCGACGTGCCGAAGGGCCTCACCGTCGACGCGGACCTGCGCTGGCGGCTGCTGCACGCACTCGTCGCGCACGGGCGGGCCGGCGAGACCGAGATCGCCGAGGAGGCCGAGCGCGACGCCACCTCGACCGGGGCCCGGCAGGCCGAGCGGGCCCGTGCGCTGATCCCGACCGCCGAGGCCAAGGAGCGGGCCTGGCAGCGTGCGGTGCACGACGACTCGCTGCCGAACGCGATCAACGAGTCGACCATCTCGGGGTTCGCCCACCCGGCGCTGTCGCGGGTCGCCCCCGGCCTGCTCGACGGCTACGTGCAGCGCTACTTCGACGAGATCGACGGGGTGTGGGCCCGCCGGACCTCCGAGCTGGCGCAGAACGTCGTCGTCGGGCTGTTCCCGTCCTGGGCGGTCGCCGAGCCGACCGTCGCGGCCGCCGACGCCTGGCTGGCCGACGAGTCGAAGCCGGCGTCGCTGCGCAGGCTCGTGTCCGAGGGGCGCGCCGGGATCGTCCGCGCGCTGGCCGCCCGGGAGTTCGACGGTCAGGCCACCCCGGACCCGGAGCGGACCACCGCGGTCCAGCAGCCCTGACCCACGCACGACGGCGCCCCGGGAGCCGAGCTCCCGGGGCGCCGTTCGCGTGTCGGGGGGTCAGCGGCGGCGCAGCCACCGCCGCAGCGGGTTCGCCGACGCCGGCTCGTCGGCGGAGCGGAAGCCCGCGCAGGCACGCGGCCCGCAGCTGCCGCAGTCGGTGCCCGGGCGGTAGTGCTCGTGCATCTCCTGCGGGTGGCCGCAGGTACAGAGCCCCACCTGCCCGACGACGGGCGTGGGCGGCCCGGCCGGGGTCCGCGGCTCGGACGGGGTGCGCGGCCGGGGCAGCGCCGGGACGGGCTCCAGGCCCGTCGGCGGTGTCAGGACCGCGGCCGTGGGGGTGGCGGGGGTCCTGCGGTCGGTGCCGTCGTTCTCGTGCGCCATGGTGACCTCCTTCGTGCCGGCGAACGGCAGCGCGGACGACCATCGCGTCATCGCACCGTGCCGTTGCGTCACCCAGTATGAGATCGCGTGGGGCGCGTGGGAATGGCTCGCGGCGACGAAAAGACCTTCCGTGGACGGAACGGCAGGTCGCGGACACGCCGCCACCCGATCAGCGGGCCACCGGAAGTGTGAGTACGGCAAGACAGCCGCGGGGTGCGTCCACCGTACGGAGTACCAGGGTGCCGCCGTGTTCCTGAGCGAGCTGCGCGCTGATGTGCAGCCCGAGCCCGGAACCGCCCGCGGCCTCGTCGTGCCGCCCCCGGACGATCTCGAGCTGTTCCTGCCCGCCGGGCAGACCGGGGCCGTGGTCCCGGACCTCGACGGCGACCAGTCCCGGCTCGTCGGCGAGGCGGGCCCGCACCACCACCGGGGTCCGGGGCGCGTGCCGGTCGCAGTTGGCCAGCAGGTTCGTCACGACCTGGCGGGTGAGCGACGCGGGCGCGGCGACCGGGGGCAGGCCGTCCTGGGTGTCGAGGGTGATGCCGCGGCCGTCGCGCAGGTCCACCAGGGTCCGCAGCGCCTCCCCGACGTCGTGCCCGCCGCCGGTGTCGGCCTGCGGGGCCGGGGCGGCCGGGGCGTAGGCCGGGCCGTAGTCGAGCAGGGCGGCGGCGCGCCCGTCGACCATCGGGTCGGTCGCGGTGTCCTCGGCGACGATCGGGGTCTGCAGCATCCGGCGCAGCCTGTCCAGCTCGGCGAGCACCGCCTCGCGCATCCGGGCGACCTGCGGGTCGTCGCCGGGACGGGTCGTCAGCAGCTGCGCGGCCCCGGCCAGGCCGGCCAGGCCGTTGCGCAGCTCGTGGTCGCGCTCGGCGGTCTGGCCGGTGGCCCGCTCGAGCAGCGCCGACGCCTCGCCCAGGGTGTCCTGGAGCTGGTCGTAGTCGTCCTGCATCCGGGTCACCGCCCGCAGCGCCATGGTCAGCAGCGCGGCGAGCACGACGGCCATCCCCAGCACCCGCAGCGACGGGTAGACCAGGCCGACCGTGGGCGCCTGGCCCGGGACGATCGCCCGGTACAGCTGCGACACCGCCACGATCAGCAGACCGAGCCCCATCCGGGCCCGCACGCGGCTCGGGCGGCGGTAGCCGTCGAGCAGGAACAGCACCGCGACCAGCGCCCAGCCGCTCTGCACGACCACCGAGTACAGCGGCGAGCTCGCCAGCACCCGGGTGAGCGAGCTCTCCGCCTGCGAGGCGACGACCGCGCCGATGACGAGGGCGACCCCGGCGAGCGCCCAGCCGCCCCAGGCCCCGAGGACGGCCGGTGGCCGCAGCGCGGCGACCAGGATGCACAGGCTGATCACGAACATGGTGAGCACGGCCAGCCGCGGGGTGCCCTCCGGGTTCTGCGGCAGGACCAGTGCGGACAGCGGGAGGAGCACCACCCCGTAGAGCAGCAGGGCGGCCCCGAACCAGGACGGCCGCGGGTCCCCGGACAGCCGGCCCGTCACCAGGGCCACGATCGCCGCCGCCGAGCCGACCGCGGCCGCGACCAGGGTGAGCACCGCCGTCGCGTCGGAGATGTCGATCCTGCCGTCGACCACGGCGGGGCGGCTGACGGCCACCACCAGGACGGCCAGCACCGCGACGACCAGCACGTCGGTGAGGTGACCCGCCAGGAACCGGGCCCTCCGCTGCGGCCCCAGCACCACGCCGAGGAAACCGGACGCCACATCCCCTCCGCTCCGAAGATGTCGCCGGAATGATGAGAAAGCGATGATAGGACTCGTCATTCTCGGCGACCGTCGGTGGCCGTGCTGTGGGCCGAACGGGTCAGAAGCCGGCGGCCTTGCGGTAGAGCGCGACGGCCTCCAGCTGGGAGCCGACCTCCAGCTTGGTCAGCACCGCACGGATCTGGGTGCGGACCGTCGCCAGCGAGACGACGAAGTGGTCGGCCACCGACTGCGCGCGCTTGCCCCCGGCCAGCAGGGCGAGGACCTCGCGCTCGCGCTGGGTGAGCCTGCCGAGCTTCTCGTGCAGGTCGCGACGCTCGTGCTCGCGGTCGCGGTGCAGCCGGATGAACTGCTCACGGCGGCCCGGCGGCATGATCGAGCGCCCGGCGTGCGCCTCCCGGATGGCGCTGAGCAGCGCCGGGAACGGGGCGTTCTTCGGGACGAACACGAATCCGCCCGCGTCCAGGGCGGCACCGACGCGGCCGGCGTCGGAACTGCCGGACAGCACCACGACCCGCCAGCCCGCCTCGCGCAGCGGCCCGACGAGCCGGACCCCGTCGATGCGGTTGCCCTCCGCGTCCCGGCCCAGGTCGAGGTCGAGCACGATCAGGCCGGGAGGGCCGCGCCGGGCGTGCTCGAGCACGGCCGCCGCGGAACGGACCGGCAGGAAGGTCGCGTCCTCACCCTCGGCGCGCAGGTTGAGGGCGAGGGCGGACCCGACCAGCTCGTGGTCGTCGACGATCAGGATCGGGCTGCCGGTGGGGCCGGTCACCGCTCGGTCCTCCCGCTACACATGCGGGACACCTTAGAGGTCGTTTCAGAACGACTTGTCGAGTTTCCATTGACCCCTCGACGACAGATCAAACGGCAGGTCAGATAGCCGCTTGTCGTCTACAACAGACACGTCGACCTCGTTCTGAAATGACCTCTTAGAGGTCGCGCGGATTGGTTGGTGATCATGGACGTCGTGCAGGTCGGGCGTTCCAGCGGTGTGTGGTCCAGGCCTGCCGAATCAAGCTACGGAGTGTGACGATCGTGTCGGCGAGGTCGAAGAACGCGTCGACGACGATTTCTCGTCGTTCGTAGCAGCGCTGCAGCCGGTTGAAGCTGTTGTGCCAAGCGTTGGTCCGCTCGACGTGCCAGCGGCGGGTGGCCTGGATCGGCGCTTTCTCACCCTTGTGCGCGATCTCGCCGTGCAGGCCTCGTTCGGCCAGCGTGTCGCGGGTCTTGCCGGAGTCATAGCCGGCGTCGAGGTGCACGGTGATGTCGTCGGGCAGCGGGCCGAGAGCATCGAGGCGGTCGAGGGTGGGGCCCAGTAGCGGGGAGTCGTGCCGGTTGGCTCCGGCCAGGACTCGGCCCAGCGGGATGCCGTATCCCTCGACGAGCACCGAACGTTTCATACCCTGTTTGCGCCGGTCCACCGGCGACGGACCGGCGACCTCGCCGCCGCCGGGGGCCTTGGTGATGGCGCCATCGACGGCGATGTCGTGCAGCAGCAGACCGACGATGCGGTCGTAGGCGTCCAGGACGATCCGACGCAGCTGGGCGAAGACCCCGAGCCTGATCCACTCGTCACGACGATCGCGGATGGTGGTCGCCGAGCAGGTGCTGTCAGCGATGCCCTCATACGAGCAGCCGAACCGCAGTACCTGCAGGAGCTTGTCGAACACGATCCGATCCGCGATCCGGCGGCGATGGCAGCCCAGCGGATGGGTGGGATCGAACTCGTCTCGATGAGGCAGCAGCGCGGTGAACTGGTCCCACAACGGCTCGGTCAGCCATGATGGCAGGGTGGGCACGCGGCCTCCAGACGATCACGAAGCGTAGATAACTTCATGATCGGCAGGCCCGTACCCGCCCTCGCCCCCAGACACTCGACCGCGGCCAAGCTGTGACCAATCCGCGCGACCTCTTAGAGGTCGTTTCAGAACGACTTGTCGAGTTTCCATTGACCCCTCGACGACAGATCAAACGGCAGGTCAGATAGCCGCTTGTCGTCTACAACAGACACGTCGACCTCGTTCTGAAATGACCTCTTAGAGCGTCCGGCAGTAGAGGTGGCCGTGTGTCGGTGTTGGTAGAGACACGGACCTGCAAGTGATCATGGGATTGCTGATGTCCTGATGGTCGCCTGGAGAGTCCGTGCCTCTACCTGCAACGACACCCCCACGACCTCATTTGCCGGGCGCTCTTAGAGGTCATTTCAGAACGAGGTCGACGTGTCTGTTGTAGACGACAAGCGGCTATCTGACCTGCCGTTTGATCTGTCGTCGAGGGGTCAATGGAAACTCGACAAGTCGTTCTGAAACGACCTCTTAGAGCCGGTGGGCCGATCGCGGTGACCCACCGGTGCCGGACACGCGGGCCCAGGCCGGGCCACCGACACGTCGCGGTGCCCGCCCGGAGCGCCCGCGGTCGCGGGGAGCCGCAGCTCAGGGGCGGCTTCCGGCCTGGTCGGCCAGCATCCTCAGCCCGGACAGGACACCACCGAACAGATCGCCCTCCTTGAAGGACGCGACCATGCTCATGAGAGCGAGCTTCGCGCCGCGG
This sequence comes from Pseudonocardia sp. ICBG1293, assembly GCF_020131355.1. Lineage (GTDB taxonomy): Bacteria > Actinomycetota > Actinomycetes > Mycobacteriales > Pseudonocardiaceae > Pseudonocardia. The sequence goes on along the minus strand of NZ_JAHLEL010000085.1, from coordinate 38,880 downwards.
TCGGGGAGGCGGACCTTCGCCTCCGCCCCGGTCACGATCTCCAGCAGGCGCTGCTCGGGGCTCACCGCAACGAGCACCGCGTCGTCGTGGTCGTCGATGCGCCCGTGCAGGTCGACCGCGGTCGCCCGCGCGTCGGCACCCAGGTCGCCCAGGTACAGGGCGAACCGCAGCCCGGTCTCGCGGCTGGCCAGGTACAGGGCCTCGTCCAGGCGGGTCAGCTGCACCGGGGTGAACGGGTGCGCCGCCGCGGACCGCTCGACGAAGTGCTCGGCCGCCGACAGGCGGCCGGAGTTCGTGACGACCGACCCCTCGGGAAGGTCCTCCTCGTTGCCGGTGAAGACGGCGAGGTCACCACTTGCCACCGGTACCTCCTCGGGTGTCGCCGCCCTCGGACGGGGCGGTGTCGCCGTGTCCGGCGTGCGCGGCGTGGTGCCCCGCAGCGGACGGCTCGGCGATCCAGAACAGCGGCTCGTACGGCCAGGGGTCACCCGCGTTGTAGCGGGGGCGGTTGCTCCGGTTCCGCACCGCGATCCAGCCCCAGACCGCGAAGTACAGGACAGCCGGCGCGACCACGAAGACCAGCAGGGTTTCGACGACGGTCACGGGGCCAGAACCTAGCCGATGGCCGTGCCCGGCACCTGCTCAGGTGTCCGATCCGACAGCCGTCCGGACCGCACCGCGCGGACCAGCGCGTCATGATCGGCTTCGGTCTGGTCGGCGTATGCCCTGGCGAAGGTCGTGAGCGCCCCGGCCACCTTGGCGCCCTTCCCCAGGTAGCCGGCGATCATCGACGCCCCCGAGGTGCGGGCGTGCCCCTTGGCGAGCAGCCTGCCGCAGACGTCGGCGTAGTCGGCCAGTGCGGTGGCGTCGAGGGTGTCGGGGACGATCGCGCCCTTCATGTCGCGGAACTGGCGCACGTAGTACTGGCGACCGTTGATCGTCGTCCAGCCCAGGAGCGGGTCGGAGACGGTCTGCAGGGCCTGCTGGTACTCCACGACCCGCTGGCCCTGGTGGGCGTGCCAGGCCTCGCCGCCGTGCACCCACGGCGCGACGACCGACCGGCGCGCCTGCTTGAGCTGCAGGAAGAGCACGTCGTCGGGACTGGAGCCCTCGCAGAGCACGAGGTAGGCCCGCAGCCCGACGGAGCCGACGCCGACGACCTTGTGGGCGACGTCGACGGCGTGGTAGCCGCCCAGGATCCGGCTCCAGTGCGACGGCAGCGTCGCGAGGTACTCGTCGAGGGCGGCCAGGATGCGCGCGGTGTGCTCGTCGTCGGGGTGGGTGATCAGCGGTGGCTCGGTGACGATCCGGCGCGCCCCGCCCTGTTCGGTCACGAACCGGGGCAGCGCGCGGTCGCTGGTGCGCCGCCGCGCCCGCTCCGCGGCCTTGTCGATCACCCGGCGCGAGGTCTTGTGGTCGGCGTCCGAGCGCAGGGTGTCGATGTCCATGATGTCGAAGGAGCGGGCGAGCAGCGGCTCGTCGGCGAGGTGGCGCAGGTGTTCGGCGTAGGAGGTCACACAGCGGGTCACGGCCTCGCCGCACTGCGCCTCGGTCGCCCCGGAGTCCCGGCCCGCGACCCAGGTCGAGGACACCAGCCGCCGCAGGTCCCACTCCCAGGCGCCGGGGTGGGCCTCGTCGAAGTCGTTGAGGTCGAAGACGAGGTCACGCTCGGGTGAGGCGTAGAAGCCGAAGTTGCCCAGGTGGGCGTCGCCGCAGATGACGGGGTGCACGCCGGTCTCGGGCAGCACCGCGAAGTCCGCGGCGTGCAGGGCGGCGGCGCCGCGCAGGAACGCGTGCGGCGAGGTGGTCATCCGCTGGATCCGCAGCGGGACGAGCTCGTGCACGCGGCCGGCGTTCTGCGCCTCCACGACGTCCACCGGGTCGGCCCGGCGCACGTCCGGGGACCACGTGGCCAGCCCCGAGCGGGGTGCGACCTTCCGCAGCCCCTTGCCGATGCGGTAGCGCTCGGCGCGGGGCGTGGAGGCGCGCTGCAGCGAGCCGAACGCCGCGCGGTCCGATCCGGCGAGGACGGGGTGCGAGGTCACGCCTGCGTTCTACCGCAGCCCGCTCCCCGTAGCCCGTCCACGGTCAGGCGCAGCAGTCTCCGTGCGGTGGACGGGTCCTCCCCCGCCGCCGTGGACACCACCGCGGTGAGGGCGACGACGTCCTCGGGGCGGGCCTCGGGGTGCAGCCCGCCGGCGTCGGCCGCGGCGACCACCAGCGGGCGGACGGCGGCCCGGACCCGGTCGGTGTGGCAGACCGGGGCGTCCTCGGCGGGCTCGGCGAGCAGGACCTCGACCACGCCGCGGGTGGTCGCGACGTAGCAGACGAACTCGTCGAGCCAGGTCCACAGCGCAGTGGCGGGCTCGGCGCGGAGGAGCGCCTCGGCGCGGGCGCAGAGGGCGTCGACGCCGTCGGCGAACACCGCCTCGAGCAACGCACGGCGGGAGGCGAAGTGCCGGTGCAGGGTCGCCGACCCGACACCCGCCCGGCGGGCGATCTCCTCCATCGACGCCTGGGCACCGTCCCGCGCGACGACCTCCATCGCGGCTCCGAGCAGGCGTTCCCGGTTGCGGAGGCGGTCGGCCCGTGGGACGGCCGTGGCGTCGCGCGGCATGTGTTCTCCCGGACTGCTCGACAAAACGGGGTGGTCCTCCATATCGTAGCGGACAGAAAACGGGGGACCACTCCGTTTCGACGCGAGGAGCACGTCATGGACGAACCGGTTCTCATCACGGGGGCGACCGGCAAGCAGGGCGGGGCAGCGGCACGGGCACTGCTGGCCACGGGCACGCCGGTCCGGGCGCTGGTCCGCGACCCCGGCACCGTCCCGGCGCGCGCGCTGGCCGAGGCCGGCGCCGCACTGGTCACCGGAGACCTCGACGACCCCGCCTCGGTGACCGCGGCCGCCCGCGGCGCCCGCGGGGTGTTCTCGGTGCAGATGCCCGACCTGGACGACCTGCTCGGCGACCGGGAGCTGCGCCACGCCGAGGCGATCGCCACCGCCGTGCGGGAGGCCGGCGTCGCGCAGGTGGTGCACACCTCGGTGTCCGGGGTCGGCGAGCTGGGACACCCCGGCGCCGTCGACGCCGCGGTCTGGGGTGAGCACATGGCCCACTACTGGCGGTCCAAGGCCGCCGCCGAGGAGGCGCTCGCCGGGTCCGGGGCCCGGTGGGTCACCCGACTGCGGCCCAGCGGGTTCATGGAGAACTTCGTGCCGTGGTCGATGTACCTGGCCGGCGGCGACGCGCCGCGGCTGCTGCTGGCGCTGGATCCGGACCTGGTGCACCCGTTCGTCGCGGTGGCCGACATCGGGGCCGCGGCGGCCGCCGCGTTCGCCGACCCGGACCGGTTCGACGGCGTCGCGCTCGACCTGGTCGGCGAGCGCCTGAGCTACCGGCAGGCCGCCGCGGCGCTCACCGAGGCCTGGGACGTGCCGTTCACCCTGACCGAGAGCCCGGAGCAGGCCCGCGCGGAGGGGCTGGTCGAGGCGTTCGTGCAGTCCCACGCCTTCCTCGACGCCCACCCCCGCGCGGCGGGTCCGGAGCGGGCCCGGGAGTTCGGGCTCGACCCGGTCGGCTTCGCGGCGTGGGCACGGAGGGTGGGCAGGCCTCAGACGTTGCGCCTGCCCAGCGCGCGGTAGGTCCAGCCCGCGGACTCCCAGGTCTCCCGGTCCAGGGCGTTGCGGCCGTCGAGCACCCGGCGGGTCTTCACGACCTTGCCGAACGAGCCCGGGTCGAGCTCGCGGTACTGCTTCCACTCGGTCAGCAGCAGGACGACGTCGGCGCCCTCGGCCGCCTCCTCGGGGGTGTCGACGCAGTCCAACTGCGACCAGTGCCGCCGCACGTTGGGCAGCGCCTGCGGGTCGGTCACCCGGACGTTGGCGCCCTGCAGCTGCAGCTGCGCGGCCACGTTCAGCGCCGGGGAGTCGCGGATGTCGTCGGAGTCGGGCTTGAACGCCGCGCCGAGCACGGCGATCCGCTTGCCGAGCAGCGAGTCGTCGCACACCTGGCGGGCGAGCTCCACCATCCGGATCCGGCGCCGCATGTTGATGTTGTCGACCTCGCGCAGGAAGGTCAGCGCCTGGTCGGCACCCAGCTCACCGGCGCGGGCCATGAACGCCCGGATGTCCTTGGGCAGGCAGCCGCCGCCGAAACCGAGACCGGCGTTGAGGAACTTGCGGCCGATCCGGTCGTCGTGGCCGATCGCGTCGGCCAGCTGCTTCACGTCGGCGCCGGTGGCCTCGCACAGCTCGGCCATCGCGTTGATGAACGAGATCTTGGTGGCCAGGAACGAGTTCGCGGCGGTCTTGACCATCTCGGCGGTGGCGTAGTCGGTGACGACCTTCGGGGTGGCGTCGGCGACGATCCGGGCGTAGACGGTGTCGAGGACCTCCTCCGCGTCCACCGCGGTCTCCACGCCGGACAGCGACGGCACGCCGTAGACGAGCCGGTCCGGGTGCAGGGTGTCCTGCACCGCGAAGCCCTCGCGCAGGAACTCCGGGTTCCACGCCAGCGCGGCGCCCGGCACCCGGGCCGCGACCTGCTCGGCCAGCCGGGCCGCCGTGCCCACCGGCACCGTCGACTTGCCGACGACCAGCTCGCCCGGGCCGAGCACCTCGATCAGCGACGCCGTCGCCGCCTCGACGTAGGTCAGGTCCGCGGCGTACTCGCCGCGCCGCTGCGGGGTGCCGACGCACACGAAGTGCACGGCGGCGCCGCGGGCGTCGGCCATGTCCGAGGAGAACGACAGCCGCCCCGAGTCCAGCGACCGCCGCAGCAGCTCCTCGAAGCCCGGCTCGAAGAACGGGACCCGGCCCGCGGCCAGCGACTCCGCCTTCGCGACGTCGACCTCGATACCGACGACCTCGTGGCCCAGCTCCGCCATCGACGCCGCGTGCACGGCACCGAGGTAGCCGCACCCGATGACCGAGAGCTTCAGCGGGGTGGTGTTCTCCGACATGGCCGGAGGTTAGCTGCCGCTCCGGAGTGGCTGTCGCAGACGTCGGACAGTGTGCGTCCCGGTGACGGCCGGGTGACGCCCCGGCACTAACGTCGTCGGCCGTGCGGACCCTGCTGCTCGCCGAGGAACTGCTCCTGCTGGGGCTCGACCGCTCGACCGGACGGATCGGTGACCGGTTCGACGGGCGGGTCCTGCCCGTCGCGCTGGTGCGCGACCTGGTCGACGCCGGGGCGCTGCACCTCGACGGCGGGAGCGGCGGGAACGGCACCGACGGCGGGGACACCGTGACGCCGACCGGCGGGGAGCCCGAGCACCCCGCGCTGGCGGCGGCGCTGGCCGCGGTGACCCGGGGCGGCACCGACACCGGATCGCACGCCGTCGCCGCCACCGCCGTGCACCTCGCCCGGACCCCGGCCGGCGGTGCGGGCGGCGCCGTGGAACAGCTGGTCGCCGACGGGGTGCTCGCCGCCCAGGAGTACCGCCGGTTCGGGCTGTTCCGCCGGGTGCTGCTGACCGAGCAGGACCCGGAGCCCGACCGCGCGCTGCGCACCCGGCTGGCGTCGCTGCTGGTCACCGAGACGGCGCCGGGCGGGCACGACGGCCTCCTGCTCGCCCTGCTCGGGCTGACCGACCTCGCCGGTGACGTGCTGCCGCCGGAGATCGACGCCGGGACGCGCGGGGTCGCGCAGCACCGCGCGGCGCTCGTCGCACAGGGGGCGGAGCGGGACCCGTTCGTCCGGGCCTACTTCGCGGTGCGGTCGGGCTGGGCCGGGAGCTGAGCCGCTACCCACGCAACGCCGCGTAGCGGGCCCGGCAGGCCTCCCAGGTGGGCAGCGCGCCGGCGGCGAGCGCCTCGTCGAGGGTGGGGGCGGCGCGGTCCTTGTCCGACAGCACCGGCTCGACCCCCTCGGCCCAGGGCAGGGCCAGGACCGGGTCCAGCGGGTCGATGCCGTGCTCGGCCGACGGGGTGTACGACGTCGAGCACAGGTACCCGACGACGGCGGTGTCGGTCAGGGCCTGGAAGGCGTGCCCCAGCCCCTCGGCCAGGTAGACCGCCCGCAGCGACGTGGCGTCGAGGTCGACTGCCTCGGAGCGGCCGAAGGTGGGCGAGCCGACCCGCAGGTCCACCACGACGTCGCGGACCGCGCCGGCGGCCACGTGGAGGTACTTGGCCTGCCCGGGCGGCACGTCGGCGTAGTGCACGCCGCGGACCACCCCCCGGGCCGACACCGACTGGTTGGCCTGGGCCACGGTCAGGTCGAACCCGAGCGCCTCGCGGAACGCCGGGCCCTGGAAGGGCGCGGTGAACGAGCCGCGCCGGTCGGCGAACGTGGCCGGCTCGAACAGCCAGGCCCCGTCGATCGACAGCGGGGTGGCCCTCACGTCCACCGGTCCCGGTGCTCGCGGTACCAGGCGACGGTCGCGGCCAGTCCCTCGTCGAAGGGCACGCGGGGGGCGTAGCCGAGCTCGTCGTGGATCTTCGACCAGTCCACCGCGTAGCGGCGGTCGTGGCCCTTGCGGTCGGCCACGCGCTCGATGCGGTCCGGTCCGGCGCCGACGGCGGTGAGCAGCGCGTGGGTCAGCTCCAGGTTGGTCAGCTCGGTGCCGCCGCCGATGTTGTAGACCTCCCCCGCGCGGCCGCCGGTCGCGGCCAGCACGACGCCCCGGCAGTGGTCGGACACGTGCAGCCAGTCCCGGACGTGCAACCCGTCGCCGTAGAGCGGGACGGTGCCGCCCTCGAGCAGCCGCGTGACGAACAGCGGGATCACCTTCTCCGGGAACTGGTAGGGCCCGTAGTTGTTCGAGCAGCGGGTGATCACGACGTCGAGGCCGTGCGTGCGGTGGTAGCTGCGCGCCAGCAGGTCGCTGCCCGCCTTCGCGGCGCTGTAGGGCGAGTTCGGCTCCAGCGGGTGGGTCTCCGGCCAGGACCCGGACTCGACCGAGCCGTACACCTCATCGGTGGAGACGTGCAGGAACCGTCCGACGCCCGCGTCCAGGGCCGCCTGCAGCAGCACCTGGGTGCCGACGACGTTGGTCGTCACGAAGTCGGCCGCGCCGGTGATGGACCGGTCCACGTGGGTCTCGGCGGCGAAGTGCACGACGAGGTCGGCGCCGTCGCCGAGCACCGCGGCGACCCGCTCCGGATCGCGGACGTCACCGCGCTCGACCGTCAGCCGCGGGTCGCCGGCGACGGTGTCGAGGTTCTCGATCCGGCCCGCGTAGGTGAACGCGTCCAGCACGGTCACCTCGGCCCCGGCCAGCTCGGGGTGCGCCCCGCCGAGCACCTCCCGCACGAAGCAGGACCCGATGAACCCGGCCCCGCCGGTCACCACGATGCGCACGCGCCCTCCCCACTCACGATCCGGTCCGGCCAGCGTGTCAGAGTCGGCCCCGACGATCGGGAGGTGGGCGCGTGCGTGCGTGCGTGCTGGGGGCGGGCGGGCAGCTCGGGCGGGCCCTGGTCGCCGCGCTGCCCGGCGCGGTGGCACTGGACCGGGCGGCGCTGGACGTCGGGGACGCCGACGCCGTCGCCGCGCACGACTTCGCCGGCGTCGACGTGGTGGTCAACGCGGCCGCGCACACCGCCGTCGACCGGGCCGAGACCGAGCCGGCCGCGGCGTGGCGGGCGAACGCCGCCGGCCCCGCGCACCTGGCCGCGGCCGCCCGGGAACAGGGGTTCGGGCTGGTCCACGTCTCCACCGAGTACGTGTTCGACGGCACCGCCCCCGGCCCGGTGCCCGAGGACGCCCCGCTGTCCCCGCTGGGGGTCTACGGCGCGTCGAAGGCCGCCGGGGAGCTGGCGGTACGGGCGGCGCTGCCGGAGCGGCACCTGATCGTGCGGACCAGCTGGGTCGTCGGCGACGGCGCCAACTTCGTCGCCACGATGGCGCGGCTGGCCCACGAGGGGGTGTCCCCCGCCGTCGTCGACGACCAGGTCGGACGGCCGACGTTCGCCCCCGACCTGGCCGCGGCGATGCTCCTGCTGGCCGGGTCCGGCCGGCACGGCACCTTCCACGTGACCGGCGACGGCGAGCCGGTGAGCTGGCACGGCCTCGCCCGGGAGGTGTTCGCCCGGTGCGGCCGCGACCCCGGCGACGTCACACCGGTGTCGACCGCCGAGTACGCCGCGGACCGGCCGCACCTGGCGCGCCGCCCGGCGAACTCGGTGCTCGACCTGTCCCGGGCGACCCGGGCCGGGGTCGCGATGCCGCCCTGGCGCGACGGGCTCGACGTCCACCTCGGGACCGCCCACCCCGGCGGCACCGGACCGGGGAGCGCGCGGTGAAGGGCATCGTGCTGGCCGGCGGCACCGGGAGCCGGTTGTCCCCGCTGACCGCGGCCGTGTCCAAACAGCTCCTGCCGGTCTACGACAAGCCGATGATCTACCACCCGCTGACCACGCTGATGCTGGCCGGGATCCGGGAGATCCTGCTCATCTCCACCCCGCACGACCTGCCCGGCTTCCAGCGCCTGCTCGGCGACGGCGGCCGCCTGGGCCTGCAGATCACCTACGCCGCCCAGGAGCACCCCAACGGCCTCGCCGAGGCGTTCGTCATCGGCGCCGACCACGTCCGCGGCGGGCCGTCGGCGCTCGTGCTGGGCGACAACATCTTCCACGGCGCGGGGTTCGGCGACCTGCTGCGCCGCCGTGCCACCGAGGTCGCCTCCGGCGACGCGGGCTGCGTGCTGTTCGGCTACCCGGTACGCGACCCGCGGCGCTACGGCGTCGGCGAGGCCGCCCCCGACGGCACCCTGCTCTCGATCGAGGAGAAGCCCGAGCACCCGCGCTCGGACCGCGCCATCACCGGCCTCTACTTCTACGACGACCGGGTCGTCGACATCGCCGCGCGCATCACCCCGTCGGCCCGCGGCGAGCTCGAGATCACCGACGTCAACCGGGCCTACCTCGACCAGGGCCGCGCCCGCCTCCAGGACCTCGGCCGTGGCTTCGCCTGGCTCGACACCGGCACCCACGAGTCGCTGATGGAGGCCGGCCAGTACGTCCGTGTCCTGGAGAACCGCCAGGGCGTCCGCATCGCCTGCGTCGAGGAGGTCGCCCTGCGCATGGGGTTCATCGACGCCGCGGCCTGCCATGCCCTGGGCGCGCGGCAGGCCGGGTCGGGCTACGGCGAGTACGTGATGGCCGTCGCGGACCAGTTCCGGTCGTAGGTCCCGCGACGGCCGTCCGCCCTCGCCCGGCCCTCCCCCGGCCGCTAGGGCGTGTCTCCTAAGAGCGCCCGGCGATTGATGGTTATCGGAGTCGACGGGTCGTGGGTCGGGTTGTCCAGCGGTAGCGGCTGCGGGCACGGTTGATCAGCCGGCGGATCACGGTGAGCGCGGCGGCGAGGTCGAGGTAGAACTCGACGATGATCTTCCGGCGATCGGTGAACCGGCGCAGCTTGCCGTAGCCGTTCATCCAGGAATGGGTGCGCTCGACCGGCCACCGCTTACCGACCTGGATCGGGGCGGGCCGGCCCTTGGTGGCGATCTGTGCGTCGAACCCGAGTCGTTCGAGCAGATCGCGGGTCTTGCCTGAGTCATAGCCCCGGTCCAGGTGCAGGCACGGTCGCTCGGGCAGCGGCCCGATCATGTCGTAGATCCCGATCAGGGTCGGTTTCAGCAACGGCGAGTCGTGGTCATTGGCGCGGGCGCTGATCAGGTGCAGCGGGATCCCCGCACCGTCGCAGACCACGGAGCGTTTGGTGCCCTGTTTGCCCCGGTCGACCGGGTTACAGCCGGCGACCTCGCCACCGCAGGGAGCCTTGGTGATCGCTCCGTCGGCAGACAGATCGTCGAGGTCGAGACCGATCATCTGGTCATAGCCGGCCAGCGCGGCCCGAAGGACCTGCTCCCCGACGCCGGCGGCGGCCCACTGGGCGAGACGGCGGCGGATCGTGCGGTCCGAGCAGCCGGGGGTGGCGATGCGTTCGTAGCCGCTGCCGTGCACCAACGCCGCGAGCACGTGCTCGAACACCAGGCGGTCGGGGATACGGCGGCGGTGACATCCCCACGGATGGGCCGGGTCGAACTCCGGGCGCCGCTCTGCCTCGATCAGGGCAGCGAACTCGACCCAGAGGGGGTCGATCAGCGATTCTGGCAATAGAGGCACGGACCCTCCAGGCGACCATCAGGACATCAGCAATCCCATGATCACTTGCAGGTCCGTGTCTCTACCAACACCGACACACGGCCACCTCTACTGCCGGACGCTCTAAGAGGTCGTTTCAGAACGACTTGTCGAGTTTCCATTGACCCCTCGACGACAGATCAAACGGCAGGTCAGATAGCCGCTTGTCGTCTACAACAGACACGTCGACCTCGTTCTGAAATGACCTCTAAAGTGCGCAACCAGGTGACGATGGCCTTCAGTGCAACTCCGCCGCGGAAGGTCAGCGCGAGTTTGTCGTAGCGGGTCGCGAGGCCGCGCCACTGCTTGACCTCGCAGAACCCGCGTTCGACGACGTTGCGGCCGCGGTAGTCGACCCGGTCGAACGCCGGTGGTCGACCGCCGCGTGTGCCGCGTCGTTTCCGGTGTCCCTGCTGGTCAGCCGGCTCCGGGATGACCGCGACGATCCGTCGTCCGCGCAGGTGGGCGCGGATGGCGCGTGAGGAGTAGGCCTTATCTGCGCGGACCCGCTCGGGCCGGGTCCGCGGTCGGCCCGGACCGACCCGTCCGACGCTCAGATGTGACATCAGGTGCGCGAACATCGGGGCGTCACCGGCCTGGCCAGGGCCGACCAGTACGACCAGCGGGCGGCCGTGTCCGTCAACGAGCTGGTGGATCTTCGTGCCGAGCCCTCCGCGGGAGCGGCCCAACGCGTGATCGGGCGGCTCGATCAGCAGATTCTTGTAGTTCGATCCGGCCCCCTGTGTCCCGCTGCAGGGTCGCGGCGTGTTGGTGAGCGCGGATGATCGTCGAGTCGACCGACACGGCCCAGTCCACGAGACCGGCGGAGTCGGCATCGGCGAGCAGAGCTGCGAGAACCTGGTCCCAGGTGCCGTCACCGCAGTAGCGGCGGTGGCGTTTCCATAGGGTCTGCCACAGCCCGAACTCGACCGGGACATCACGCCAGGCCAGCCCGCAGCGGAACCGGTAGATGATCCCCTCGATCACTCTGCGGTGATCGGCGAACGGGCGCCCTGGCATCCCGTCCGACGAGGGCAGTAACGGCTCGAGTCGGTCCCACTGGGCATCGGTCAGGACGGCACGGCGCGACACCTACTGATCATCGCGCAGGCCCGACCAGCCGGGTTAGGAGACGCGCCCTAGCGTCGGGCCGCGTGACCGATCTGCTGCTGTCCGAGGAGCTGCTGCTCATCGGCCTGGACGACGAATCCGGGAAGGCCCGGGGCATGTTCAACCCGGCCTCCCTGCACGGCGCGCTGCTCTGCGACCTCGTCGAGCGCGGCGCCGTGACCGTGGACGACCGGAACAAGGTCGTCCCGGCCGCAGCCGCGCCCGGCCATCCCGCGCTGGCGGCCGTGCACGAGACGATCACCGCCGACCCGAGGCCGCGGTCGGTGTCGCACTGGACGGGCATGCTGCCGTCCCGGCACCCGAAGCCGGCCGAGCTCGTGGCCCTGCGGCTCGTCGCCGACGGCGTACTCGCCCGGGAGGAGGGCAGGGTGCTCGGCCTGTTCCGCACCGTGCGGATGCCCGAGACCGACCCGGGGCCGGAGCGCGCGCTGCGCGAGCGGCTGCGCTCGGTCCTGGTGCAGGGCACGACACCGAGCCCCCACGACGCCCTGCTGGTCGCGCTGCTGCACAGCACCCACCAGGTCCGGGCGGCGGTGTCGGGGGTGGACACCGCGCAGCGCCGGGCCGCGGAGAAACGGGCCCGCGCCGTCGCGAAGGGGCTGGAGAGCGATCCGGTGCTGAAGGCGCAGTACGACGCCGCCGTCCTCGCCGCGGTGATGACGACCGTGACCACCGTGGTCGTCACGACCGGCGGGTCGAGCTGACCCCGCTCCCGCGGCCGTCGGAGCCCGGCTCCCCCGGTCACCGGCCGGGCGACCCGGGCGCCACGACGTGAAGGGCACGCGGGACCGGCCCGGGTCAGAAGGGCAGGTGCCCCGACAGTACGACCGCCGTGGCGGCCGCCGCGGTCAGCACGAGCAGGACCGCGGCGAGGGCCGTCCTGCGGGTCCGGGTGCCCGTCGGCGTGGGTCCGGTGATCGGGGCGACGCCCGGGGGTGACCAGAGGGGTCGGCCCGCGCGGCGCCCGGCCGACCAGGGGCCGACGCCGTCGCGCTCCCGGCGGGCCGCGACCGTGAGCGCCTCGGCCCGGTCCACCGTGGCCGGATCGGCCCCGGCCTCGCCGGCGAGCGCGACGAGCAGCTCCCGGGCCCCGACGGCGTCGCCGGGCAGGCTGCGACCGCGGACGACGTCACGGACCCGCGCGGCCGGGGTCCGCAGCCGGCGTGCGAGCACCCGGTCCGACGGGCAGCCGTGGTGCACGTGGACGGCGTCGAGCAGGTCGAGCAGTTCCCGGTGCGGGCCGTGCTCGGGCCAGGACGTCCGGTCGAAGCGGCGCAACGGCACCCGTCGCCTCCTCACGCAGGATGATCGTTCGATCACCTGTCGCGTCCGGACCGGCCGGCGTTAGAGGTCGCGCGGATTGGTCACAGCTTGGCCGCGGTCGAGTGTCTGGGGGCGAGGGCGGGTACGGGCCTGCCGATCATGAAGTTATCTACGCTTCGTGATCGTCTGGAGGCCGCGTGCCCACCCTGCCATCATGGCTGACCGAGCCGTTGTGGGACCAGTTCACCGCGCTGCTGCCTCATCGAGACGAGTTCGATCCCACCCATCCGCTGGGCTGCCATCGCCGCCGGATCGCGGATCGGATCGTGTTCGACAAGCTCCTGCAGGTACTGCGGTTCGGCTGCTCGTATGAGGGCATCGCTGACAGCACCTGCTCGGCGACCACCATCCGCGATCGTCGTGACGAGTGGATCAGGCTCGGGGTCTTCGCCCAGCTGCGTCGGATCGTCCTGGACGCCTACGACCGCATCGTCGGTCTGCTGCTGCACGACATCGCCGTCGATGGCGCCATCACCAAGGCCCCCGGCGGCGGCGAGGTCGCCGGTCCGTCGCCGGTGGACCGGCGCAAACAGGGTATGAAACGTTCGGTGCTCGTCGAGGGATACGGCATCCCGCTGGGCCGAGTCCTGGCCGGAGCCAACCGGCACGACTCCCCGCTACTGGGCCCCACCCTCGACCGCCTCGATGCTCTCGGCCCGCTGCCCGACGACATCACCGTGCACCTCGACGCCGGCTATGACTCCGGCAAGACCCGCGACACGCTGGCCGAACGAGGCCTGCACGGCGAGATCGCGCACAAGGGTGAGAAAGCGCCGATCCAGGCCACCCGCCGCTGGCACGTCGAGCGGACCAACGCTTGGCACAACAGCTTCAACCGGCTGCAGCGCTGCTACGAACGACGAGAAATCGTCGTCGACGCGTTCTTCGACCTCGCCGACACGATCGTCACACTCCGTAGCTTGATTCGGCAGGCCTGGACCACACACCGCTGGAACGCCCGACCTGCACGACGTCCATGATCACCAACCAATCCGCGCGACCTCTTACTCAAATCTGATGAGAACCCTGCGTCCGGGTCACCTCGACCGGCCCCTCTCGTCCGGGGTCCGTCGTCCGTGCGGCGCTCCGCGGCCGCGGTGCCCACCGGACAGCTGCGCCGCCGCCCGCCCCGGCACCGCGACCACGACCGCTCAGCCGAAGAGCTTCTCCTGCTCCTCGCGCAGCGCGTCGACCAGCCGGCCCGGGGGCAGGGTCACGTCGTCGTAGGTGAGCACGGCGTCCTTGGCGACGTCGCGCACCAGCGTGGCGCCCTCCGCGACCCCCATCGGCAGCAGCTTCTCCGCCCGGGTGACCGGGGAGGACTCGGCGACGCCGTAGGTGTCGTAGCCACCCAGCCCGTCGAGGGTGTGCCCGGCCCGCAGGTCCTGCTTCGCGGTGGCGACGACGTCGACACGCTGCCCGGCGGGCGGGCTCAGCGCGGCGTCGGCGAAGTCCACGGCCCGCACGATGGTGTTCGGGACCTCGAAGTGGCACAGGTGGTAGGGCGTGTAGAAGCTGTACAGCGGGCCCTCACCGAGCTTGTACAGGTTCAGGTAGTGGCGCTGCTTCGGGTCGTCGTGGGTGCCCAGCACGTAGACGCCCGGGCCCGGCTTGGCGCCGACGACGTAGTCGACGACCCCGCCGAGCTCGCGCAGCTCGTCGACGTCGTAGGTGCCGGTCAGCTCGTCGACGTGGCCGGCGTGGTCGCGCCCGTACATGCCGCGCCGCCCGACGGTGAAGCCGAACGCGTTAGCCACGATCGCCTGCTCGAACGACACCTTGGTGCCGTCGGCGAAGCTGGTGACCATGTAGGGGTCCTGCCCCCACTTCTCGGCGAACGCCTGCTGGGTGGTCGGGGTGCGGTACTCGTCCTGCAGGCCCTTGATGTTGCCGGCGACGAGCGGGGTGACGCCGATCCCGCGCACGAAGCGCAGCAGGTTGGCCTGCACACCGGGCTGGTCGCCGTCGGCGCCGGTCAGCACGACGCCGGCGGCGCGGGCGCGGTGCGCCAGCAGCGGGCCGACGGTGCCGTCGAGCTCGGCGTTCATCGTGACGACGGGCAGTCCGCGCTCGATCGCGGCGACGGTGACCCGGGCGCCGAACTCGACGGCACCGGTGACGTCGACGAGCACGTCGATGTTCTCCGCGGCGACCAGCGCGAACGCGTCGCCCAGCACCGCCGGGACACCCTTCGCGACCATCGCCTCGACCTGCGCGGTCGTCGACACCTCGACCGGCTCCAGCCCGGCCTCGGTGTAGGCGCGCACGGCGGTGGCGACGGTGCGGTTGGCGATCGCGACGACGTCCATCCCGGGGGTGGAGTTCACGATCTGGTTGACCAGGCCGCGACCCATGAACCCGGCGCCGACCAGGCCGACCCGGATCGGGCGGTTCTCGGCGGCGCGCGTCGCGAGGGCGGTGTCGAGGATCAGCATCAGCGGGCTCCGGTGACCGACGGGAAGTCGGCGTTGTCGGCCAGCAGCGGCCAGTTCGCGTCCTTGTCCGAGACGTGGTCGACCGCGTGCGGCCACTCGACGTCCAGGGCCGGGTCGTTCCAGCGCAGGCCGCGCTCGGCGCCCGGGGTGTAGGGCGTCGAGACCTGGTAGATCGTCGTCGCGTCCGGGGTGAGCGTCAGGTAGGCGTGCGCGAAGTTCCGCGGCACGTACATCGCCCGGTAGTTGTCCTGGGACAGCTCGGCACCGAACCACTGCAGGTAGGTGTCGGAGTCCGGGCGCAGGTCGACGATCACGTCGAAGATCGCGCCGCGGACGCAGCGGATGACCTTGACCTCGGCGTTCGGCTCCAGCTGGTAGTGGAAGCCGCGCAGGGTGCCCGCCTCGTGGTTGTACGAGAGGTTGCACTGGGTGATCGTCGGGTCCAGCCCGGCGTCGCGGAACTCCTGCTCGCAGAAGGCGCGGGCGAAGAAGCCGCGGTCGTCCTCGAGTCGCCTCAGGTCGATGAGAGCCGATCCGGGGAGCGGGGTCGGAAGGATGTCCATGCCCCTCTTGTACGTCACGACCGCGGCGTCGTTAACCGCAGGGCGGCGACGCCCCGGTCACACCGAGCCGGGCGCCACCGGGTGGATGTAGGTGCCGGGGCGGGTCGCCCCGTCCTGGCGGAGCACCGGGCCCTGGTCCCACGGCAGCGTCGTCGAGGTGGTCTCGTCCGGCGCGGTCACGACGATCTCGGTCGGGGTCCAGCTGTCCCCGGGCAGCCAGGTGACGACGGTGTGCGCGGTGCCGCCGGGCTTGACGACGAACGTGGTCGGCTCCTCCTGCGCGCGCGGCAGCGAGTAGGACGGCCCCCACTGCGGGTCGTCCGGGCCGCGCAGGTCGACGCCGCCGAACCCGGTCATGGTGCAGGGCGCGTCGGAGGTGTTGCGCCAGACGATGGTGGTGTCCTTCTGCCCATCGCCCAGGGTGGTGCCCACGCTCGCCTGCAGGGTCGTCGTGGTGCAGCGCTCGACCTGCTGCGCCGGGTCCGCCTCGGCCGCGGCCGAGGTGGGGGCCGAGGTGGGGGCCGCCGGTGCCGTGGAGGCGACGGGTGCCGTGGCCGACGCGGCAGGTGTGGCGTCGCCGCCACCGCAGCCGGCGAGCAGGAGCCCGGTGGACAGCAGAGCGGCGACGAGGGCGGTGCGGCACGGCGTCATGCGCGATACCGTGCCCCTCCGGACCGGATCCCGCTGTGCGACAGCGGGACGACCACCCGGCCGGGTGTCAGCGGCCCCGTGCGGCGACCACCTCCGCGAACGTCCGCACCACGATCTTGAAGTCGAGCCAGAGCGACCAGTTCTCGATGTAGTAGTTGTCGTAGCGGGCCCGGTCGGCGATCGAGGTGTCCCCGCGCAGCCGGTTCACCTGGGCGAGACCGGTGAGCCCGGCCTCGACCCGGTGCCGGTAGGAGTACCGGTCGTACTCCCCCGAGAACCGGGACACGAAGTGCGGCCGCTCGGGTCGTGGCCCGACCAGGCTCATGTCCCCACGCAGGATGTTCCACAGCTGGGGGAGCTCGTCGAGGGAGGTCCGCCGCAGCAACCTGCCGACCGGCCCGACCCGGTCGTCGGCCGCGATCGACCACTGCGTCGCGGACTCGCGGTCGTCGACCGGGCGCATGGAGCGGAACTTGAGGCAGTCGAAGGTCCGGCCGTTCCGGCCAACCCGCGGCTGGCGGAAGACCACCCCGGGGCCGCCCTCGATCCGGACCGCGACGGCGCACAGCGTCAGGACCGGCGACAGCACCACCAGCGTGACGGCGGCGACCAGGACGTCGAGGGCGCGCTTGATCCACCGGACCGGCCCGTTCACCGGCGGGGCCAGTACGCGCATGACCGGGATGGACCCGATGTGGTCGGGCAGGACCGTCCGGGTCTGGAAGTGGTGCAGCCGCGGCACGACGAGCAGGTCGCACGACACGCACGCGGGCCGGCGCACCGCCTCGACGAGGTGGTTCTCGGAGATGTCCCCGTCCGCGACGAGCACGACGCTGATCCGCTGCTCGCGGACGACCCGTTCCAGCCCGTCGACGTCGCCCAGGCGCGGGACACGCGACGCGGCGGGGCCGAGCCCGCCGTCGTCGACGAACCCGACGACGTCCAGGCCGTAGCGGGGCTCGTCGCCGATCACCCGGCACAGGTCGGCGGCCACCCGGCCGGCGCCGACCACGACGGTGCGGTGCCGGGTGCGGCCGGTTGCCCGTGACCAGCGGATGACCGTCGTGACCAGTACCCGGCCCAGGACGACGAGGCCGATCACCACGGCCGAGTTCATCAGGAACGTGGAGACGACGTCCGCGGAGTCGTAGCGGGGGGCGATGAGGGTGGCGACGATCGCCGTGGCGATGAGGAGCTTGCCGAGCACGGCCGGGAGCTCGTCGAGCACGCTCAGGTGCAGCCGGGCGCGGTAACGGCGTCCGCCCACGAGCAGGTACAGGGCGATGGCCGCCATCGCGAGCGTCGCCTTCACCTGCGTCCCGTGCCACAGGATCGGCGACAGGAGCGAGACCGCGTCGAGCGGCCCGACCACCATCCACGCACGAACCCGGCCGACTCCGACCGGCCGCAGCGGGTGGCCCGGGCGGAGCATTTCGGACTCCACGTGCGTCCCCGCCGGCGCCGCGACGCTACTGTCCAAGGACTTCTCGGTGGTACTCACCAGCGCTCGACCTCGGCTCCTCTGAGTGATCCGACATCGGCGTACTCGCCGGTCGAGCCGTCCGCGTTTCACTCGGACAGCCGATAACTTTGAGGTTTATCTCGCTCACAGTCAGTTTCCCGCGCAATTTCCTGTATGAACGGCGTAACGCAGACTCTCGTTCGCACGACCGTTGTCACACCGCGCGATCAGCGGGCCGGGTCGAGAACGGGAGCGGCGATGATCTTCGAGGGCTTCGACGGGCGGGCGGCCGGGTTGTGGGGGACCCAGCCGCTCCGCTTGCGCCACACGTTGTCCGGGCTCGACCTGTTCTCCGACGGCTCGCTCGCACGCCTCGTCGAGCAGCTGCCCGGCACACACCTGCAGATCAACACGGCCGGCAGCGTCGGGGCCAACACCTGGTCGGCCTGCGACCGTGGCGGGCGGACCGGCGCCGAGGTGCTGGAGGCGGTCCGCGGTGGCCGCTTGTGGATCAACATGATGGGGCTGGAGGAGGTCGACCGGCGGTTCGCCGACCTGGTGGCCCGGATCTACGCCGAGATCGAGGAGGGCGTCCCGGGGCTGCGGACCTCCCGGCACCGGATCGGGGTCCTGGTCTCCTCCCCCGGGGCCCGGGTCCACTACCACACCGACGTGCCCTGCCAGACCCTCTGGCAGCTTCGCGGCCGCAAGCGCATCTGGGTCTACCCACCCACCGAACCGTTCCTGCGCGGACCCGAGATCGAGGACGTCGTCCGGCGCGTCTCGGAGGAGGGCATCTCCTACGAGCCGTGGTTCGACGAGTACGCCCGCGTCCACGACCTGGAGGCCGGCGACATGCTGCACTGGCCGCTGAACGCCCCGCACCGCATCGTCAACGACGACGTCGTGAACGTCTCGCTGACCACCGAGCACTGGACCGCGCCGAGCCGGCGGGCCTACCTGGTCCACTTCGGGAACGGCGTGCTCCGCTCCGACCTCGGCTGGCGCCCCCGGTCCCGGTCGACCGCCGGCCCGGGGCTCCTCGCCAAGGCCGGGCTCGCGACGGCCTACCGGCTCAGCGGTCTGCGCCACCGGCGGACCGCGGTCCGCACGGCGACCCACGTCGTGGACCCGCTGGCCGGCGGCGGCGCACGCCGGCTCGTGGACGCCCCCCGGCCGGTCGTCTGAGGCGGTCCCGCAGACGGCGAGAGAGGACCTTCCCGCAGATGCGTCGTGGAACCGCCACGACCGCGGTGGCCGAGCCGGCGGCCCCGCCGCGTCCACCGGTGACGCCGACCCCGGCGGACACCGGGACCGGCCGGCCGACCTGGGCGGTCGCGGCGATCGTGCTGACGGTCAACCTGCCGTGGCCGCACCTGGAGGCGGGCGGCTCGTCGGTCACCGCGGCCGACCTGGCGTCCCTGGCGCTGGTCGCGGTCGTCGCCGCGGGTCTGGTCGGTGGCCGGTTCGACCTGCCCCGGCCCGCCACGGTGGTGTTCGGGGCCCTGGCCGCGGCCGCGACCGTCTCGGCGCTGGTGGCCACCGACGTCGCGACCGCACTGCCCGGTCTCGTGCGCTACCTGCAGGTGTTCGTCCTCGTGCCGGCGGCCGTCGCCGCGGTCGCCAGGACCCCGCGCCGGATCGTGGTCGTCGCGGGCGCGTTCGTGGTGTCCGGGGTCGTGCAGGGCTCGGTGGGCGTCGTCCAGTACCTGAGCGGGACCGGCGCCTCCATCGGCGGGGAGACCGTGCGTGCCGTCGGCACCTTCGGCGCCCAGGAGATCATGGCCATGTCGGCGGTGGTGAGCTTCGCGCTGGCCGTCTGCGTCGCCGGGGCCGTGGCCCTGGCCGACGCCCG
This sequence comes from Pseudonocardia sp. ICBG1293, assembly GCF_020131355.1. Classification (GTDB taxonomy): domain Bacteria; phylum Actinomycetota; class Actinomycetes; order Mycobacteriales; family Pseudonocardiaceae; genus Pseudonocardia. The sequence goes on along the minus strand of NZ_JAHLEL010000085.1, from coordinate 19,370 downwards.
GCACCGGCTCGTCCTCACCGCGCTGGCCGTCGCGTTGCTCGTCCCGCTGGCCTTCTCGCTGAGCCGGGGCAGCTGGCTCGCCGCCGCCGTCGTCGTCGTACTGCTCCTCGCCCACCTCGGACCGGGCGGGCTGTTGCGGGTGGCCGCGGTCGCGGCGGCCCTGACCGTCGTCCTCGTCGGCGGGCTCGGGCTGGGTGCGGGCGAGATCGGGACACGGCTGGGGAGCGCCGTGTCCTCGGTCGGTTCCCCCGACTCCTCGGTCGGCGACCGCTACCACCTCTGGGACACCGCGACCTCGATCTGGGCACAGCACCCCGTCACGGGGGCCGGGCTGCGCAGCTTCCCCGAGCTGCGCGACGGGCACGCGCCGCTCGGGCTGAGCTCGAGCAGCGACACCGACCAGCCGGGCGCCGGTTACGTCAAGCAGGAGCTGCTGTCGCCGCACAACCAGTACCTGCTCGTCCTGTCCGAGCAGGGGCTGCTCGGGGCGACGGCACTGGTCGGGCTGCTCGCGACGGTGTCGCTGGGCGCGCTGCAGCGGGTGCGGCGCAGCACGACGCCCCTGGAGCGCGCCGTGGGGCTCGCCGTGCTCGGCATGGTGCTGTGGCAGGGGATCGAGTTCCTCTACGCCGACACCGGCGGACCCACCAGCGTGCTGGTCGGCGTGATCGTCGGCCTCGCCGCCTCCTACGGCCTGCGCGACCGGCCGGCCCCCGTCGGGGCCGGCCCGCCCGCCGGACGGCCGACGCCCCGGTCCGGCCCCGGCCCCCGCTCCGGCTCCGGCTCCGACTCCGGCTCCGACTCCGGCTCCGGCTCCGGCTCCGGCTCCGGCTCCGGCTCCGGCTCCGGCTCCGGCGAGTCGCGCATGATCCTCACCGCCACGGTCGTGTCGGCGGTGCTCATCGCGCTGGGCGCGCTGGGTGGCGTCGTCCGCGACCTGATGCTGGCCTCCTACTTCGGGGCGGACGGCACGACCGACGCCTTCCTGGTGGCCTGGACGATCGCCGAGACCGCGGTCCCCCTCCTGATCGGCGGCGCGATGGCGCTGCTGCTGGTCCCGGCCTTCACCCGCGCACTCGCCGTCGCCGCCGCGCCGACCGCACCGACGGCACCGTCGGCACCGGCTCCCGACCCGCGGACGGCCGTGGCGGGAGTCGTCTCCTACGCACTGCCCCGCCTCGCCCTCGGGCTGGTCGTCGTCGCCGGGATCGTGGCGGTGACGGCGCCGTGGCTGGTCCCGGCGCTGGCCCCCGGCCTGACCGAACCGGCGCTCGGGGTGCAGGCGATGCGCGTCGTGGCCACCAGCCTGGTGTTCATCGGCCTGGCCGGGTTCGCCGCCGGGGCGCTGCGGGCCCACCTGGTGTTCGGCCCGCCCGCCGCCATCTCGCTCGCCTTCAACGTCGGGATCGTCGGCTCCGTCGTGGCGTTCCACGAGCGGCTCGGTGTGCTGGCCGCGGCGATCGGGGTGACGGCCGGCGCCGTGCTGATGGTCGCGGTGCAGCTGCCGTCGTACCTGCGGCGCATCCCGGTCCCGCGCGCTCTCGTCCGGAGCTCCGCGCTGATCAGCGCGGGCGCCTTCCTGCCGATCGCCGTCTACACCCTGACCCGCCAGGCCCAGGTCTACGTCGAGCGGTTCGTCGGCTCGACGCTCGAGGAGGGCACCTCAACTACGCGCAGAAGATCGGCCAGCTGCCCTCGACGCTCGCCCTGATCATCGCCGTGGTCACCTTCCCGCTGCTCGCCCGCAGCCTGGTCGCCGGCGACGCGGGCGACGCCCGGCGCCGGCTCGAGGCCGACGTGCGGATCGTGGGTGCGGTGGTGCTGCTGTCCACCACCTTCCTGTTCGTGTTCGCCCCACGCGTGGTCGCGCTGCTGTTCGAGCGGGGGGCGTTCACCGCAGCCGACACCGCCGACACCGCCGCGATCCTGCGCATCTACGTGTTCGGCCTGCTCGGGCAGGCGCTCGTCGAGCTGGTCTGCCGCGCGCTGTTCAGCGGACCGTCCACGTTCCTGCCCGCCGCCACGATGGGCGCGGGACTGCTGGTGACCGCCGTCGTGGCGGGGGTCGGCGCCGGCCTCTGGGGCGCGCCCGGCATCGCCGTGGGCAACGCGGCGGGCATCTCGGTGACCGCGCTGGGACTGCTGCTCGCCCGCCGGTCGAGGGCCCAGGCGGTGGAGCCCCGTGCGATCGGCGCCATCCTGCTCCGGCTGCTCCCCGCCGTCGCGGTGACGGCTGTGGTCGGTGCGGGGGTCGCGTCGCTGGTCGGGACGCTGCCCGGGATCGTCGCCGTGCCGGTGGGCGGGGTGGCCATGCTCGCGGTCTTCACCCCCGTCGCGATGACGACCGGTGGCCTGCCCTCCCTGCGAGCCGTACTCGGGACGAGGAGCGCGACGTGACCACCACCCGCTGGCCCTGGATCTGGATGTACCACTCGGTGGACGACTACTCCGAGGACCCGTACCGGGTGACCGTCACCCCCGAGCGCTTCGCCCGGCAGATGGCCTGGCTGGCCGCCCGCCGGCTCCGCGGTGTCGGCGTCGCGGAGCTGCTGGAGGCCCGCCGGCACGGCCCCGCCCGCGACCTGGTCGGCCTGACCTTCGACGACGGCTACCGGGACTTCCTGCACCGGGCCGTACCCGTCCTGCGCCGCCACGGGTTCACCGCCACCGTCTACGTGCTCAGCGGACGCCTCGGCGGGACGAACGCGTGGGACGTCCCGGGCCCGGTCAAGCGGCTGATGACCGCGGACGAGGTCCGCGCCACCGCGGCGGAGGGCATGGAGGTCGCCTCCCACGGGGTCGCCCACGTCTCGCTGCCGGCCGGGGACGCCGACGGCCTGCGCGACGAGGTCGGGCGCAGCCGCGCCGAGCTGGCCGACCTCGTCGGCGGGCCGGTCACCGGCTTCGCCTACCCCTACGGCCACGTCGGGCACCGGGAGATCGACGCCGTGCGGTCCGCGGGCTACGCACACGCCGCCGCGATCGCACCGCACGAGCGGGCGGGTCGGCACGCCCTGCCGCGCACGTTCGTCGGGGACCGGGACGGCGGGATGCGGCTGCGCGCGAAGGACGTCCGGCGGCAGGTGCGCGTCCCGGACGGGGAGGCGACGTTCGTATGAGGGTCCTGCACGTCATCACCGGTCTCGACGCGGGCGGCGCCGAGCGGCAGCTGCGCCTGCTGCTGCGCCACCGCCGCGCCGAGACCGAGGTCGTCGCGCTCGGCAACCCGGGCGTCGTCGCCGACGGTCTGCGGGCGGACGGCGTCCCGGTGCACCTCGTGCCGATGTCGGGCAACACCGACCTGTCCGCGCTCCCGGCGCTGGTCCGGCTGATCCGGCGCGGCCGCTTCGACGTGGTCCACACCCACCTCTACCGCGCCTGCGTGTACGGCCGGCTCGCGGCACGGCTGGCCGGGGTGCGCACCGTCGTGGCGACCGAGCACTCGCTGAACGGGACGCTGATCGAGGGCAGACCGGTGGACCGGCCGGGGGTGCGCGGGCTCTACGTGGCCACCGAGCGGTTGGGGCGCACGACCGTCGCGGTGTCGCAGGAGGTGGCTGACCGGCTCCGTGGGTGGGGCGTCCCCGACCGACGGATCACGCTGCTGCGCAACGGGACCGACGTGGCCGGCCACCGCTTCGACGCCGCCGACCGCGAGCGGGTGCGGCGCCGGTACGCCGTGGCGGCCGACCGTCCGGTCGTCGGGGTCGTCGGGCGGCTAGAACCGCCGAAACGGGTCGGCGTCCTGCTCGACGCCCTGCCGGCACTCCCCGGGGTCACCGCGCTGGTGGTCGGGCACGGCAGCGCACGCGCGGCGCTCGAGCGGCACGCCCGGGGGTCCGGCGTCGCGGACCGCGTCGTGTTCACCGGCGAGGTCGACGACGTCGCCGCGCACCTCGGCGCGATGGACGTGCTCGCCTCCCCCGCGCCCGAGGAGACCTTCGGCCTGGCGCTGCTGGAGGCCGCGGCGTCCGGGCTGCCCGTCGCCTACGCCTCCGGTCCCGTCCTGGATCAGCTCGACGACCCGCGTCACCTGCGGGTCGCCTCCGACCCCGGCGCCGTCGCCGTCGCCGTCGCGTCACTGCTCCACCGGCCGCCGGACCGCCGCCCGGCGGCCGGCCTGGACCGCTTCGACGTGGTCCACGTCGCCGCGGAGCTCGACGCCCTCTACCGACGGCTCGCCGCACGCGACCCGATGCCCCGAAAGGCCCTGACATGAGCGACCCCAGCACGTCCGACGGATCCCGCCCGGGAACGGGCGCCCCCGGGACCGAGCAGGGGCCGGTGGACGACCCCACCGCCGAGACCCACCGGTGGGCGGTCACACCGCCCACCCCCGCCGCCGGCCCGCCCTCCTCGCGGCGCCGCCTCGCGCTGCGGGCCGGGGTGCTGGCGCTCGTCGTCGCGGCCGGGGCGGGCGCCGGAGCCGGGTACGGGCTGGTCAGCGGCCCGACCTTCCGCACGGCCGCCTACGTCGCGGTGACCGCGCAGGACGCCGACGGCCAGCAGCGGGCGACCAGCTTCGCGCAGGCCTTCGGCCGTATCGCCGGGGAGCCCGCCGTCGCGGCCGCCGCGGCGGCGCAGCTGCGGACCCCCGTCGAGCAGGTCCTGCACCGGGCCGAGGTGCAGACCTCCCCCGACGCCCCGCTGGTCGAGGTGGCCGGGCTCTCGGGCGACCCGCGGGAGGCGACGGCGACCGCGAACGCCCTCGCCGGGAGCCTCGTCGCCTACGGCAACCAGCGCAGCGCCGAGACGGGCGTGGCGCTGGCGGTGTTCGCGCCCGCCGTGGAGCCGGTCGAGCCGGTGTCGGCCTCCCCGGCGCTGCTCGCGATGGTCGGCGGTGCCGCCGGTGTACTGCTCGCCGGTCTGGGGCTGTTCGCCGCGTCGAGCCGCGCGCCCCGTGACTTCGCCCCCGCCCCCGCCCCCGCCACGCCGCCGGCCCCGGGCCGGACCCCGGCAGCGGCACCGGCAACGGCACCGGCATCCGTGCCCCGGCGCAACGGCGTCCGGCCGGCGTCGACGGTGGTCCGGCGGTGACCGCGGCGGGCGGGCTCGGCGGTGACTGGTCCGTCGCCCCGGTGCGTGACCCCGGTGGCTTCCGGGATCTCGCCGCCGAGTGGGACGCCCTCGCCGACCGCTGTGCGAGCGCCACCCCGTTCCAGCGTTCGGGGTGGCTGTGTGCCTGGTGGGACCACTACGGCGACGGTGCCTCACTGCACGTGGTGACGGTGCGCCGGGACGGCCGCCTCGTCGCCGGCGCCGCCCTGATGACGCGCCGGCTCGCCGGTGTCCGCGTGCTCGGCCCGGTCGGCGGCGGGCTGTCGGACATCACCGAGTTCCTGGTCGACGAGACGGTGCGCGACGAGGCCGTCCGGCACCTCGCCCGGTCGGTGCTCGCCGAACCGGGGTGGCAGGTCGTGGAGCTGCCCGAGGTCCGCGCGGACGGTGTCGCCGCGGCGGTGGCCGCGCACTGGCGCGGTGCGGTGTCGGTGGCGTCCTCGGTGTGCCTGGAGGTGCCCTTCGGCTCGGTCGAGGCCCTGCTCGCCGGTACCGAGGGACGGTCGCGCAAGCGTCTGCGCACCCGGATCCGCAAGGTCCGGGCCACCGGCGTGGAGTACCTCCCGGCCGGTCCGGGCGCCGCCGTCGGCACCTCCACCGGGGTCGCCACGCTCCTCGACCTGCACGCGCTGCAGTGGGAGGGGCGCGGCGGGAACCCCGAGCACCGCACCCCCCGCTTCGCCGCGATGCTGACCGGGGCACTCGACGTCCTGGTCCCGGCGGGGGTGGCGCACCTGGACCTGTACCGCGTCGACGGGGTCGACGTCGCCGCGATGCTGCTGCTCGTCGGCCCGCGCGCGGTGTACGCCTACCTGCTGGGGGTCTCCCCCGCGCTGCGGGACGGAGGTGACGGGGCGGCGCTGACCCTCTCCCGTAGCCTCGACGTCGTGGAGCACCGTGAGCGGGTGGCCCTCGACATGCTGCGGGGCGCCGAGTCCTACAAGCGGCGGTGGCAGAGCGTCGAGATCCCGCAGCGGCGGGTGCTGCTGTCCCGTCGCCGCTCACCGGGCGCCGCCTCCTACGTCGCGACGGTGCGGGTGCGGGCCGCGCTGCGCGACCGCGTCCGGGACCGGGCACCGGAGCTGCACGCCCGCCTGGGTGCCACCGTCCGGGCGCTGCGCGCCGACGGCGCCGGATCCGCGGCACGGACCCTCCTCACCCGACGACCCCCCGGATCCGGGTCCTCGACGACGTGAGGGTCCTGCACGTCACCCAGCCCACGGTGGCCGGGGTGCACCGCTACGTCCTGGGTGCGGCGGTGGACCAGCTCGCCCGGGGATGGGACGTCCACGTCGCCTGCCCGCCGGACGGCCTGCTCGGCCGTGACCTGGCCGCCGCCGGGGTGCCGCACGTGGTCTGGGCCGCGGGCCGCGCGCCCGGGCTCTCGGTGCCCCGCGAGGTGCGCGCGCTGCGGCGGGTGGTGTCCCGGCTGGCACCGGACGTCGTGCACCTGCACTCGGCGAAGGCCGGGCTCGCCGGGCGGCTCGCGGTGCGCGGCACGGTGCCGACGCTCCACCAGCCGCACGGCTGGTCCTGGCTCGCCGTCGACGGTGTGCAGGCGCGTGCGGCCCTGCGCTGGGAGCGGACCGCGGCGCGCTGGACCACCTGTGTGGTGGCCTGCGGCGAGGGTGAGGCGGCCCAGGGCCGCGCCGCCGGGGTGCCGGAGCCGATCGCGGTCGTGCGCAACGGCGTCGACCTGGCCCGTTTCCGACCGGCGGGACCGGACGAGCGGCGCGCGGCCCGCGACACCCTCGGGCTGCCGCACGACGCGCCGGTCGCGGTCTGCCCGGGGCGTTTCGCCCGGCAGAAGGGACAGGACGTCCTGCTGGCCGCGTGGGGTGCGGTGCGCGGACGGGTCCCGGACGCCCGGCTGGTGCTGGTCGGTGGCGGCGACGCGGGTGGGACCGGCGCGGCCGTGACCGGGACACCCGGCCTCGAGCGGTTCGGCCCGACCACCGACATCTCCCGCTTCTACGCCGCGGCCGACGTCGTCGTGCTGCCCTCCCGCTGGGAGGGGCTGTCCCTGTCCGCGATCGAGGCCCTGGCCACCGGACGCCCGGTGGTCGCCTCGGCCGTGCCCGGCCTGGCCGAGCTGGTGCCTCCCGCGGTCGGCGCCCTGGTCCCGCCCGAGGATCCCGGCGACCTGGCGGACGCGGTGGCGGACCGGTTGCTCGACCCCGGGCTCGCCGGGCGCGAGGGCCGGGCCGCGGCCGGGTGGGCCCGGGGGTTCGACACCGCGCGGACCTGGACCGAGCTGGCCGCGCTCACCGAACGGACCGCGCGGGTCAACGCCCGTAGAGCTCCCTGACGACGGGCGCGGAGAGCGGGTTCTCCGTACACCAGAACACCCCGTGCGGGCAGTAGTCGGTCATCGTGCTGTAGACGGTGTCCTGGCGGGCCATCCAGTCGTGCATGCGCCGGAAGTACTCGGGGTCGTCCCCGTGGCGGAACAGGCCCCATTCGGGGAAGGACACCGGCTTGCCGTGGGCCGCGGCGAACGCGGCGTGCGCCGCCAGCCCGAGGGGCTGGGAGACGAAGTCGGCGAACCGGCGGCCCGGCCCCTGGTCGTAGGAGTCCATCCCGATGATGTCGACGACGTCGTCGCCCGGGTAGCAGGCGGTCCAGTCGATGTCGTCCTGTCCACGGCTGACGGTGAAGTCGATGCGGAACCGCTGCCCGGGCACCGACCGCAGGGTCGTGGCGACGTTGCGGAAGTAGGCCGCCCACGCCTGCGGGTCCGGCCGGCACCGGTGGGAGTAGGTCTCCCCGTTCATCTCCCAGCCGGGCACCAGGACGGCCCGGTCGAGTCCCCGCGCGACGAGGCGCTCGCCGAGCGTGCGGAAGTGGTGGTCGAACTCGCCCGCGGCGCCCCGCCGCAGGATGCCGGCGACCTCGGCGTCGGACAGGCCGGCCTCGTTCGGGGCGGCCATCGGCACGTTGAGCACGAACAGCCGGTCGGGGTGCTCGCGCTGCCACTGCGCCCACGGGTCGAGGATGTAGCCGGGGCCCTCCAGGTCGTCCCAGCCCTCGCCGGGCAGGTACGTGTGCCCGACGTCGACGGGCCGGCCGAGCCACTGCTCGAACTCGGCCAGGCGGGCGACCCCCTCGGCGTCGGACCCGGTGAAGGCTCCGAACGGGAAGGGGCGTGCGGGGACGTCGGCGACCGGACCGGCGGAGCAGGACAGCAGCAGCGCGAGGGCGGCGGCGATCAACAACGCGGTCATCGGCTTCCGGCGGGCGTGCGATAGTGGCGTGGCGACGGTGGTCAGGGTAGCGGCCGGGCGGCGGTGCGACGGGCGAACCCGTTCACGGTCCGGGCACGGCCGTGCGGATGCGGTGGGCGGTGGCGTCGTGACCGCGCACCGCGGGCGGTGCCGGCCGGGGTGCGGCGTCGCCGGGACGCCCGCCCGGGTACGACCACGCGCGCGACCGGGTGTCCCCGGGCGGGAGCGCCGGGTTCGCCGCCCTCCCCCGGGGTGCCCGCGGCGCCCGGATCGGGTCCCGGAGCATGACGCGCCCCGGCTCGGGGTAGACGGCGTTCGACCGTCCCGACGTCCAGGAAGGAATCATCGTGGCACTCAGCGACGACGACATCACCACATCCGGCTCGACGGGCCCCGAGGGACCCGCCGACTCCGGCGCCGGTCAGGGGACCCCCGGCCAGCACGACGGCGGCGCCGACGGCGGTGCCGACAGCGGTGCGCACTGACCCCACCGGGCCGACGGCCGGGGCCGGGGCGTCCTCCCAGCAGGACACCCCGGCGCCGGCCGGCGCACGTGGCACCCCGGCAGGGGGCGCGCTGGCGCGACTCGTCGGCCCGGACGTGGACGCCTTCGCCGGGCAGTTCTGGGGTGCCGCGCCGCTGCTGCGTACGGCAGCCGATCACACGGGGTTCCGCGACCTGCTCGACCTCGACGGGGTCGACGAGCTGCTGTCGGTCAGGGGGTTGCGTACGCCGTTCCTGCGGCTCGCGCGGCACGGCTCCGTGGTCGGGTCCGCGGACTTCACGGGCCCCGGCGGTGTCGGGGCGGAGATCGCCGACCAGGTCCGCGACGACCGGGTGGCCGCGCTGTTCGCCGACGGGACCACCGTCGTCCTGCAGGCCCTGCACCGCACCTGGCCCGCCGTCATCGGTTTCTGCACCGCGCTCGCGGAGGACCTCGGCCACCCGGTGCAGGCCAACGCCTACGTCACCCCGCCCCAGTCGCAGGGCTTCTCCGCGCACTACGACGTGCACGACGTGTTCGTGCTGCAGCTCGCCGGGCAGAAGCACTGGCGGGTCCACGAGCCCGTCCACACCGCCCCGCTGCGGTCGCAGCCGTGGAGCGATCACCGCGACGCGGTGGACGCACGGGCGCGCGATGACGACCCCGTCGTCGACCGGGTCCTCGAGCCCGGCGACGTGATGTACCTGCCACGCGGCTGGCTGCACTCGGCCACCGCCCTGGGTGGGGTGTCGGCGCACCTGACGATCGGCGTGCACGTCGTCACCCGCTACGCTCTCGTCGAGTCCCTCATGAGGCTCGTCGGGTCCGACGACCGCCTGCGCGCCTCCCTTCCGCTGGGCATCGACCTCGCCGACCCCCGCCGGCTCGCCCCGCATCTCGACGCGGTGCGGGACGCGCTCACCGCGGCCGTGGCCGCCGTCCCGGTGGCGCGGGGCGTCCGCGCCCACGTGTGGTCCGGCGGGCGTCCGGAGCCGGTCGGTCCCGTCGCGCTGGCCACGTTCGCGCAGGACCTCGCGCCCGGCGACAGTGGGCGCCGCCGTCTCGGGGTGCACCACCGTCTCGTCCCGGGTGATGATCGGGTGGTGCTGGAACTGGCCGAGAAGACGCTGACGTTGCCCGCCGCGGTCGAGCCCGCGCTGCGGACACTGCTCGCGGGCGGTGTCCACGCCGTCGGTGAGCTGCCCGGGCTCGACGCCGACGACCAGGTCGTGCTCGTCCGCCGCCTGGTGCGGGAGGGCGTCCTCGTCCCGGCCGTGGCGTGACCGGCGCCCGGGCCTTCCAGCGCTGCGCCGAGCTCGCCGAGGCGGCAGGCGACCCCGGTGAGGGCACCGCCCCACCGGCGCAGCACTGGTTCCTGGTCGAGCACCGCGGGGCGTGGCCGCGGCTCGCGCTGCAGGCGCTGGACCCCGACGCGGCCGCGGCGCTCGGGGCGTGGGCGGGCGGGACGGGCGCGCGGATCGTGCTGGTCCGCCGGCCCGGCCGGCGCGCGGGCCGCGCCGAGGGGCTGCGGTGGTTCCGGGTCGACGCCCGGCCCGGGCACGAGGGCATCCGCACCGGCACCTGGGCCGGTGCGGGCGACCTCGCCGCCGCCGTCACCGCCGAGGGCGACCCGTACGACGCCCCGCTCACCCTCGTCTGCGCGCACGGGCGCCACGACGCCTGCTGCGCGGTCCGTGGCCGCCCGCTGGCCGCGGCACTCGTCGCCGACGACCCGGAGGGCACCTGGGAGTGCAGCCACATCGGCGGCTGCCGCTTCGCGCCGGCGATGGTGCTGCTGCCCCACGGTCTCGTCTACGGCGGCGTCTCCCCGCTGGAGGGCCCCTCGATCGTGCGCGACGCCGCCCGCGGCCTGGTCGTGCCGTCCCGGCTGCGCGGCCGCTCCGCGCTGTCCCCCGCCGTGCAGGCGGCCCAGCAGCACGCCCGGCTCGCGACCGGGTCCCGCGGTGTTGACGACCTGCGCGTCGCCGGGGTCGACTCCGACGGCGCACCGGCGGGCAGCACCGCGTGGCGGGTCCGGTTCACCGGGCCGGACTGCGTCGTCGAGGTGAAGGAACGGTTCGTCGGCGTGGACCGGCCGCTGACCTGTGCCGGACGTCCCGGCGGCCGCATGCGGGTCTTCGACCCGGTCCGAGTGGGCCACTGACGTCCCGCCGGATCTGCGCGAGCACTTGTTTCCGAATCGGAAATGATCGTGGTGCGCCCGGTCGTTGCGCGGATCCCCAGGTGGACAGCCGGTGAACTCACTCGCCGTCGATGCGGGGTCACCGAGAGTGCCGGGCCCGGCCCGCTGTGAGGAGGCAGACACCGGCGGACCGATAACAGTGCGGTAGTGGTGTGCGGTTCCACCACTGCCGGCGACGCCGCCCCACCACGCTCCCCACGAAGGAACGGAAGAACCGTATGGATCCCCAGACCCCCGTCGTCATCCTCTGCGGAGGCAAGGGCACCCGCATCCGCGAGGCCTCCGAGAGCCTGCCGAAGGCGATGGTCGAGATCGGCGACCGGCCGATCGTCTGGCACATCATGAAGACCTACCGGGAGCACGGCTTCCGGCGCTTCATCCTGTGCCTGGGGTACAAGAGCTGGGCCATCAAGGAGTACTTCCTCGACTACCGCGCCCGCTCCGCGGACTTCACCCTGTCCATGTCCGACCGGCACCGCATCGACTTCCACAGCGGCGTCGACGAGGACTGGGAGATCACCTTCGCCGAGACCGGGCTCGAGGCCGCCACCGGCTCGCGCGTGCGCAAGATCGCGCCCTACGTCGACACCGAGCACTTCTTCCTGACCTACGGCGACGGCGTCGGCACGGTCGACATCACCGCACTGGCCAAGGAGCACGAGCAGTCCGGCAAGATCGGCACCGTCACCGGCGTCCACCCCACGTCCAAGTTCGGCGAGATGCACGTCGAGGGCGACCGCGTCGTCGAGTTCAACGAGAAGCCCACCCAGGTCAGCGGGTTCGTCTCCGGCGGCTTCTTCGCCTTCCGCCGCGAGTTCCTCGACTCCTACCTCGGCACCCCCGGCGACGACGGCGTGTGGCTCGAGCACGAGCCGCTGCAGCGCCTGGCCCGCGACGGACAGCTGAACGTGCACCGGCACGAGGACTTCTGGTCGGCCATGGACACGTTCAAGGACTTCGAGTACCTGAACTCGCTCTGGGCGCGCGACGAGGCCCCCTGGAAGATCTGGGCGTGAGCGCCCGGTCCGGCGGCCGCCACGGGCCGCCGGACCGACCGAAACGGACGAAGTAACACCTTCCGCCCACACGGCGAGGTCACCGACGTCAGCCAGCGCCGACGGACGGACGACCGTGACCGACACCCTCGCCGGGGGCGACCTCCCCACCCACGCCCCGCCGGACGGGTGCGTCCCCACCGCCGCGGCCCGGTGGACCATCGAGCACCTGACCGGCCTCGACGCGCTCGACGCCGTCGCCGCGGAGTGGGACGACCTGGTCGACCGCTGCGCCAGCGCCACCCCGTTCCAGCGCAGCGCCTGGCTGCGGGCCTGGTGGCAGCACTACGGCCCGGCCGGCGAGCCCTGCTTCGTCGCGGTGCGCCGCGGTGGGGTCCTGGTCGCGGGCGCCGCGGTCTTCACCGAGCGCCGGGCCGGTGTCGTGCGGCTGTCGCCGGTCGGTCGCGGCCTGTCCGACGTCACCGAGTTCCTCGCCGACGACGCCCACCGCGGGCCGGCCGTGACCCACCTCGCCGACGCGTTGCTCGCCGTCCGCGACTGGCACGTGACGGACCTGCCGGAGATCCGGCCGGGCAGCGTGGCGGCCGATCTCGCGGCGGCGTGGCCGCGGCGGACCGTCCGCACCCCGGCGTCGGTGTGCCCGGAGATCCCGCACCGCACGGTCGAGGACATGCTCGCCGCGGGGCCCGCCCCGAAGTACCTGCGACGGCGGCTGCGCACCGCCGAGCGGTCCGGCATCACCTGCGGCGCCGCACCGGCCGACGCCCTGCCCGGGGCGGTGGACACCCTCCTGGACCTGCACCACCGGCAGTGGGCGCGCCGCGCGGTCAACCCGGAGCACCACGCGGAGCGGTTCCGCGGCCTGCTCACCGACGCCGTGCCCGCGCTCGCGCGCGACGGCGCCGCCCAGATCGACCTCTACCACCGCGACGGACGTCCGGTCGCCGCCGAGCTGCTCCTGCTCGGCGGGCGCTCGGTGCACACCTACCTCGTCGGGGCCGACCCGGCCCTGCGCACCGACGTCGACGTCGCCGCACTCACCATCCGGCGCGGCATCGCCGTGGTGGCCGAACACGGCCTCGCGTCGCTGGACCTGCTGCGCGGGGACGAGCCGTACAAGCGCCGCTGGCGTGCCGTCCCGATCCGGCAGGAGCGGGTGCTGCTCGTCGCGCGTTCCTCCGCGCCGGTCGTGGTCCTCGTGGCCGCCGCCCGGGCCCGCGCCGCGCTCCGGCGCCGGATCGCCGGGGGGGGGGGGGGACGCTGCACGGAGCGCTCGGTACGGCGCTCCGGCGGTGGCGCGGCGCCGCGGCGCCGACCGCCGTCCGCACCGTCCTCGACCGGGCCCGGGACGGCGCACGACGGGCGGCGGGTGCCGGGCGGGCGGACCGCTGAGCGCGTCGGCCGGGTCGAGGTCCGCAGCTCGACGCCACCCACCCGGTGCGTCGTCGGCCGCGGTCGGGGTCACCCACGGGGCCGTCACCCGTCCGCGGTCGACCGGGGCGGGTCGCGCCACCGGCCGGCACCCGGCGCCACCGGCCGTACGCCCGGTGTCATCACATCTGGGGAACCGACGGCCGTCTCGCTAATGGGCCGCACGGCCCAGGCGAATCCAGGGGCAGAGCGGCCACACGGCCGTCGCGGACCGAACAGGAGACCGTCGATGAGCGTCCTGCCCGACACCCCGGCCGTCGTCCCGGACACCGGCGCCGCGGCGATCCCGGCGCCCCGCACCGCCGCCGAGGACGCGCTGCCGCCGCCGGCCCCGGCCACCCCGGCCGCGGTCGACCTGTGCCGCTGCGGCCACGAGCGCGACGCCCACGAGCACTACCGCGCCGGCACCGACTGCGGGGCCTGCGGCACGTCCTGCCGCGCGTTCCACGCGCGCACCGGCACCGCCGCCGGACGCGCCGCCGGGCGGGTCGCCCGTCTCACCTCGGGGCTCCGGCGCCGCCGCTGACCCGCGGGCACCGGCGCGCGGACGGGTCGTCGCACGCGCGACCGGCCGGTCCCGCGCGACGACCGCCGCCGGCCGGCCGGCCGGTGGCGACGCGTCCACCACCGGCACGACCGGGAGCGGTCGTCCCCCGCCGCCCGGTCGTGCGCGGTCCCTAGGCGGCCGAGGCCAGCCAGGGCTCCCAGGCCGGTAGCGGCTCCACCGCCAGCACCAGCACCCCGGCGCCCGTGCGCGCCGGCGGGGCCGGTGTGGTCCCCAGGGCCCAGCCGATCTCCTCGATCAACCGGTCGGCCTTGCGCGAGTTGCAGGCCTTGCAGGCCGCGACGCAGTTCTCCCAGCTGTGCGCCCCGCCGCGGCTGCGCGGGACCACGTGGTCGATCGTGTCGGCTCGCCTGCCGCAGTAGGCGCAGCGGCGGCCGTCCCGTCGCAGCACCCCGGCGCGGGTCATCGGGACCGAGCGGCGGTAGGGCACCCGGACGTAGCGCGACAGGCGGAGGACCGAGGGTGCGGGGAGCGCGAGGTTCTCCGAGCGGAACTCGGCGCCCTCCAGAGCCTCCTGGAGACATTCCGCCTTGCCGGAGAGCAGCAGGCAGATGGCGCGTTTGGACGTGACCACGGCCAGCGGTTCGAAGCTGGCGTTGAGGAGCAGGACCCGCGACCCCACCGGGACGTGAGCCGTGGCCGGCGGCTCGGCCCCCGGTGCCGGGACGGGATCGTCGGGGAGCGGGTCGACCGCTCTCAGGTCGCCAGGGACGATCATCTCGGCACCATGGGGGACGGGTTGTCGGTACGGCACGCGACCACCTCCGCGAACGCTCGAGGTCCGGATGTAGTCGACCATACGGAAGCCGGGTTACGCGAGTGTGATAACGGAACCGACGCCGGGTGTCCCGCCGGTTCCGCCGGGCGGGATCAGGCCCCCAGCGCCCCCGTCACGTCGGCGACCAGGTCGCCGGTGTCCTCGACCCCGCAGGACAGCCGTACCAGGCCGTCCGGCACCGCGTCCCCCCATCGCGCCCGCCGGTCGGCGGCCGTGCGCAGCCCGCCGAAGCTGGTCGCCGAGTCGACGAGCGTGGTCCGGGCGAGGAACTCCGAGACCGCGTGGGTGTCGGCCAGGGTGAACCGCAGGATCCCGTTCCAGCGGCGCATCTGGACGCTCGCGAGCGGGTGCGCCGGGTCGTCGGCCAGCCCGGGCCAGCGCACGTCGTGCACACCCGGGGTCTCGCGCAGCGCGACGGCCAGCGCGCGGGCGTTCTCGGCCTGCCGGGTCAGCCGCAGGTCCAGGGTGCCGAGCCCGCGCAGCGCCAGCCAGGTCTCCATCGGCCCGGCGATCGCCCCGACGCGGGTGCGGAAGGCGCGGACCCGCTCGTGGTGCACCGGGTCGGCCGCGGACACGTGCCCGAGCACCAGGTCCCCGTGCCCGGACAGCGCCTTGGTGTCACTGGCGACGACGAGGTCCGCCCCGAGCGCGAGCGGCTGCTGCCCCAGCGGGGTGCAGGTGGTGTTGTCGACCGCGACGACCGCTCCGGCCGCGTGTGCGGCGGCGGCGACCGCGGCGACGTCGCAGACCTCCAACCCCGGGTTGGACGGCGTCTCCAGCATCACCAGCGCGGGCCGGTGCCGGGCGATCGCCGAGGCCCAGTCGCCCGCGGTCGCGCAGTAGGCGACCGGCACCCCCAGCGGGGCGAGCTCCTCCTCGGCGAGCAGCCGCGCGACGTAGTAGCCGTCGCTGGGCAGCAGCACGCCGCGCCCGGCCCCGGTGAAGGCGCGCAGGACCGCGGCGACCGCGGCCATCCCGGACGGGAACACCGTGCACGGCCCGCCGTCGAGCTCGCCGACCGCGGCCTCGAACTCCCGCCACGTCGGGTTGTCGGCACGGGCGTAGAAGTCCGCGCTCGCCTCGGCCTGTTCGGGACGGCCGAGGTGGTAGGTGCTGGTCAGTACCGGTCCACGGTGGACCGGGCTGCCGACGGCGTTCGCGTCGTGCTGTCCGCCGCGTACGCAGCGGGTGCTGTCTCCGAGCATGCGGTTCACTCCGGCTTCGGGGCCCGGGAGATCAGTTCCTTGGCCATCTGGTGGGCGGTCATCCCCTCGTGGCAGACGCGGCGCACCGCGTCGGCGATCGGCAGCTCGACCCCGGCGCGCTCCCCGAGCTCGCAGATCGACAGGCAGGACTTCACACCCTCGGCGACCTGGCCGTGGTTGGCCTTCTCCGCCTCCGCCAGGCTCGCGCCGCGGCCCAGCTGCTCGCCGAAGGTGCGGTTGCGTGACAACGGGGAGCTGCACGTCGCCACCAGGTCGCCCATGCCGGCCAGGCCGGCGAAGGTCATCGGCGAGGCGCCCAGCGCCATCCCGAGCCGGGACATCTCGGCCAGCCCACGGGTGATCAGCGACGCCCGCGAGTTGTCGCCGAGCCCCATCCCGGACGCGACCCCGACGGCCAGCGCGATGACGTTCTTGCCCGCCCCGCCCAGCTCCGCCCCGACGACGTCGGTGTTGGTGTAGGCGCGGAAGTAGCCGGTCGCGCAGGCGGTCTGCAGGGCCACCGCGCGGTCGTGGTCGGCGCAGGCGATGACGGTCGCGGTCGGCTGCTCGTGTGCGATCTCCGCGGCCAGGTTCGGCCCGGACACCACGGCGAGCCGGTCCGGCCCGACGCCGGTGACGTCGTCGATCACCTCGGTCATCCGCCGCAGCGTCCCGAGCTCGACGCCCTTGGCCAGGCTGGTCAGGGTGACCCCGGCCGGGACCAGGTCGCGCCAGCGCTCCAGGTTGGCGCGCAACGACTGCGACGGCACCGCGAGCACCACCGCGTCGGCTCCGTCGAGGGCCTCGGCGGCGTCGTGGGTGGCCCGGAGCGTGTCGGGCAGCGCCACGTCGGACAGGTAGTCGGGGTTGTGCCGGTCGGCGTTGATCGCCTCGGCCACCTCGGACCGGCGGGCCCAGAGCCGCACCTCGCGGCCGGCGTCGCCGAGGACCTTGGCGAACGCGGTGCCCCAGCTGCCCGCACCGAGGACGGCCACGCGCTGGATCGAGTGCACCGGCTCGTTGACCGGACGCTCCCCGATCGCCGGGGCCCGACGGACGCTCATCGGCCCGCCTCGCTCTCCGGACGGCGTCGGTAGAACTCCTCCGGCGGATCCTCGTCGCGGACCTCGGCGAGCAGCTCGCGGACCCGTCCCATGATCAGGTCGGTGACCTCGCGCAGGACGTGGGCGTCCAGCGGGCGCCCACGGTAGGCGCTCAGGTCGACCGGGTCGCCCGCGCGCAGCACGACGTCGGTGCGCGGCAGCGGGCGGAACTTCTTCTCGTAGCCGTCGAGGACCTCGCGGGTCCCCCAGTGGACCATCGGGATGACCGGCACGTCCGAGGCCAGCGCCATCCGCGCGACGCCGGTGCGCGAGCGCATCGGCCACCCGTCGGGGTCGCGGGTGATGGTGCCCTCCGGGTAGATGATGACGATCTTGCCGTCGGCCAGGGCCTGCGTCCCGGCGGCCAGGCTCTGCTGGGCGTCGGCGGAGTCGCGGTAGACCGGGATCTGCCCCGAGCCGCGCAGCACCTGCCCGAGCACCGGCACCTGCCACAGGCTGCTCTTGGCCAGGAACCGGGGCCCCCGCCCCGCGCTGTGCACGTAGGTCCCGGTGTGGATCGGGTCCAGGTGGGAGATGTGGTTGCCGACCAGCAGCGCGCCGCCGCGGGCCGGGAGGTGCTCGCGGCCCTGGTAGCGCGGCCGGCCGGTGAGCCAGCCGATCGAGTAGAAGAACGGGACGGCGAACCCGACCCAGAATCCGCCCTTCTCGCGTGCCACCGGCGGCCTCCTCCTGCCCGCCCCGGGGACGGGTCGTGGGGTCGTCGCGGATCGGGATGATCCGGATCTCGTGCGTGGAGTGTCCCCACAGGGGCCCCACGGTGTCACGCGGGGTGCCAGACTGGGGAGGTGACCCTGCGGGTGGACCTGGTCGTGCCGGTGAAACCGCTGCCCCGCGCCAAGACCCGGCTGCGCGGCGCCGCGGACGGCGGGGTGGGCGATCTCGACGCGCACCAGCGGCTCGCGCTGGCGCTGGCCCGGGACACGGTGGCCGCGGCAGTCGCCGCGACCGCGGTCCGGCACGTGCTGGTGATCTCCTCGGACCCGGCGGTGGCGATGGAGGTCGGTGCGCTCGGCGCCGAGGTCGTCACCGACCCCGGCCGCAGGCTGAACGGCGCGCTGCGGCACGGGGCCGCGCTGCTGCGCTCGCGCGACCCGCACGCCGCGCTGGGCGCCCTGCAGGCCGACCTGCCCGCGCTGCGCCCGGCCGAGCTGGACGACGCCGTCGCCGCGGCCGCCGTCCTGTTCGCCGGTGGCGCGACCCGCGCGTTCCAGCCCGACGCCCCCGGCGAGGGCACCACGCTGCTGCTCGTCGCGCCGGGAGCGGATCTCGACCCGCACTTCGGCCGCGGGTCGGCCGCCCGGCACGCCGCGTCCGGCGCCCGGGCGCTGCCCGGCGAACGGCCCGGGCTGCGCCGCGACGTGGACACCGCCGCCGACCTCGACGACGCCGTCGCGCTCGGGGTGGGCACGTGGACCCGCGCCGTCGTCGACGCGCGGCACGGCCCGCCCGCCGAACCTCACCCGCCCGGCTGTCCCCCGCCCGGGGACGCCGTCGCCCGACGGTGTGGCACACCACGTACGTGAGATCGTCGTACGGGCCCGTGTCCGCATGGACGGTTGCGGAACGGTGCGAAACAATCGTGACGTGAGTGACGACTCGGCGACCCCGGACGGACGGAACGGCGCCTCCGCGCACCCCGGGGGCCGTTCCCGGTCCACGGCGCGCCGGGCCCCGCGTCCGGCGTCGCGTCGGTTGCACACCGCGAGCCGCAGCGTCACCGAGCAGGCCCCGGCGGCCGAGATCCCCGCCCAGCAGCACGTGCCGCCGGGAGCGACGCCGCCCGCCCCGCCGGCCGCGGCACCCTCCCAGGTGCAGGGGGCCGCGCCGATCGCGCCGCCCGCGGGGGCGACCACCCCGGCGTCGACGATGGCCGAGCGCCTGCCCGAGGACCGCTACCTCAACCGCGAGCTGTCCTGGCTCGACTTCAACGCCCGCGTGCTGGCGCTGGCCGAGGACGCCAGCCAGCCGCTTCTGGAGCGCGCCAAGTTCCTCGCGATCTTCGCCTCGAACCTGGACGAGTTCTACATGGTCCGGGTCGCAGGCCTGAAGCGCCGCGACGAGACCGGCCTGTCGGTGCGCAGCGCCGACGGCCTCACCCCGCGCCAGCAGCTGGCCCGGATCACCGAGCGGAGCCGCGACCTGTCGCGGGCGCACGCCGAGGTGTTCATGGACGAGCTGCGGCCCGAGCTCGACGCGGCCGGCGTCCACCTCCGCAGCTGGGAGGACCTCACCGACGCCGAGCGGCTGCGGCTGTCGGACTACTTCACCGAGACGGTGTTCCC
>NZ_JAHLEL010000084.1 GCF_020131355.1 Pseudonocardia sp. ICBG1293 | reverse complement strand
ACGCTCGATGCCGTCTGGCTCATCGCCTTCTCCTCCTCGGTCGTACCCGGTGCACCGGGCCCCGCTCGCGCGGGGCACGGTCAGCGCAGGCGCCGCGGCGCCTGGTTCGGGGCCCGCACCGGCGCCGGCCCGGGTGCAGATGGAGCGGTCGGCTTCGCCTCCGGCGACGGGCGGGATGTCGATGCCTCCGGGGGGCGGTGGGCGAGATCAGCCCGCAGAGCACCCGCTGTCGGGACGTCGTCGTGCTCGGCCTGGGCTACCGCACGCTCCAGCTCGGCCCGGCCGATCTGATCGTGCGCGGGCTCCGGGACCACGCTCGACGGGCCGGGTTCGGTGGGCCCGGGCTGCGGCTGCTTCTGATCGGCGGCGGCGGGCGCGGTCTCGATCTGGGCGGTCGGCGCCTCGCTCGGCGAGGTGCCGTTGAGTTCGAGCCACGTCTGGCCCGGGTCATCAGAATGGAGAATCGCCTCGATGTAATGGTCGTCGGCGACGGTGCCGGCTCCCCGCGACATCTCCAGCTGCTCGCGCTCCACGGCGTTGGTGGGATCCAGCTCGCGGATCACGAACGGTGTCTCCGGGACACCGTCGCGGGCCGGGCTGGTCACCGGCAGCGCCGGTTCACCGAGTTCGCTCAGCGCCTCCATCCGCTCGGCGTACGCGCGGTCCTGCTCCTCGATCTCCTCCTCGACGCTGACGCGTGCACGAACCGATTCCTCGAGGTCGACGCCGTGCCGCACGATCGTCTTCACATAGGCGGCCGGGAACATAGCCTTCTGCACCCGGGTCTCAGGAACCTGCGCCAGCTGCGGGCCAAAATCGACGCCCTCGGCCTTCCACCCCAGGACCTGCTTGGCCAGGCCGGGCCAGGTCCGGCACCCGATCACTGCATCCACGGTCGCAGGCGACAGATAGGTGCGCATCATCCACTCGGCCGGGCTGAAGTCCACCCCGGTGCGGCCAAGTCCCACCTCGGCCTCAGCCTGCTCGCGGTCCGATTCCGGGTTCTTTTCCGACGCCGTGGCCGACTCCGCCCGGTTCCTGACCACAACACTTAGGTAGGACAGAGGCTCGCGAGCGTTGCTGATCGGTTCCCCGGGCAGGTCGCTGAGCAACGCTGCGACGTCGTGGCCGTCGCTGCGCAGGTCGCACAGCTGGGCGTACAAGCGTGGGTAGGCAGATGCGTCGTAGATCGTGCTGGGCTCGATGCCGGCAGAGTCGAGCCCAGTCCGCAGCGCCTCCTCGACGTGACGGGCCACCGCGGGGTCGATCGGATCCGAGTCAACGACATGGACCCGATCGCGCAGCGCAACAGCTTGGCTGTAGAGCTTCTGCGCAAGACCGTCGGGGTTCTGCGCGTGGAACTCGCGCAGCTCGTCGGTCAGCAACGTCCCGAAGACCTCCTCCATCTCGTGACCGCGGTCCTCCATCCCACGCAACAGCGCCGCCAGACGGTCGACCTCGCGGAAGCTGAGGGTGCCGTCGTCGAGCTGGGCCGGGGTCAGGACCGAGCGGACGAGATCCGGGTCGTCCGGCCATGCCTGGACCAGGCTGTGGGCCATCCGCACGCGCAGCTGCTCAGGTACCTCGCGGACCTCGGTGCGCGCGTGCTCGGCCCGTTGATGTCCGTAGGCGCCCAGGCTCCCCAGGTCCTTGAGCGTGCGCTGCTGGCCGCGGATTACCTCGTCGCGCAGCTGCACTGCGGTCTCGCGATCAGGAACCACCACGAAGATCGACAGCGACTTGTCACCGTAGGACCCGTAGCCGTGAAGGCCCCATGCGCCCCGAGTACCCGACGGCGAGTCGGCGGGCATCGGCCCCATCGTGGTGTGGACCGTCCACCCGAACTGTGCTTCATCACTGGTCCGGTACTCGACCCCCTCGACGCCGGCTTCCGCGGCCGCGCGGAACGCCGCCTCGTCAGCTGCGGCCATCGCCCGCACCCGCGGGTCAGAGTCGATGCTGTACTGCTGGCTGGCCCGTGCGGCAGCGCGTTCCAGGCTCCACGCCCGCTGGTCGAGTTCCATCCGGCGCTGGCGCAGCAGGTTCGCCACGGCGAGCGCCGTCTGCGTCCACGCCTGGGTCTGCTCGCGACCAATCCCCAGCAGCGGGACGTCCTGCTCCATCTGTCCACTCATCGGTCCCTCCCTCGTCTCGGCCTACTCCCGCCAGCCGCCGGCACCGGCCCGGTCGCCGACCGCGGGCGCAGCCGGGGCTGTGAGCTCTGCGGTCCCGGATCGGACCGGCCGGACGCCCCCTGGCGCGGTTCGGTCGGCTCCAGACCACGTGCACCGGGCTCCGGCACAGCCGGCGAGACAGCACCGGCCATCGCGGGCATCGCCTGGCGCAGCTCGGTGTGGCTGCGCTCGGCCGCACGGGCCTGCGCCAACCGCGACTGCGCCAACCGCAGCTCAACGACCTCGGCAACCAACGTGGTCAACGCCCGCGCCAGCCGCGCCGCGTCGCCCTCCCCACGCCGGCCGACCGTGCGGATCGCGCCGAGCCGCCACGCCGACTGCCGCAACGACACCGCCGTCGGTGACCACTCCGACGGCAACACCCGCCCCGGAACCCGGGTCGCCCGATCGAAATCGTCGCCCGCCCGGCGCAGCGCCGCACCGCCCACCACACCCT
>NZ_JAHLEL010000083.1 GCF_020131355.1 Pseudonocardia sp. ICBG1293 | reverse complement strand
ACGCTCGATGCCGTCTGGCTCATCGCCTTCTCCTCCTCGGTCGTACCCGGTGCACCGGGCCCCGCTCGCGCGGGGGCACGGTCAGCGCAGGCGCCGCGGCGCCTGGTTCGGGCCCGCACCGGCGCCGGCCCGGGTGCAGATGGAGCGGTCGGCTTCGCCTCCGGCGACGGGCGGGATGTCGATGCCTCCGGGGGGCGGTGGGCGAGATCAGCCCGCAGAGCACCCGCTGTCGGGACGTCGTCGTGCTCGGCCTGGGCTACCGCACGCTCCAGCTCGGCCCGGCCGATCTGATCGTGCGCGGGCTCCGGGACCACGCTCGACGGGCCGGGTTCGGTGGGCCCGGGCTGCGGCTGCTTCTGATCGGCGGCGGCGGGCGCGGTCTCGATCTGGGCGGTCGGCGCCTCGCTCGGCGAGGTGCCGTTGAGTTCGAGCCACGTCTGGCCCGGGTCATCAGAATGGAGAATCGCCTCGATGTAATGGTCGTCGGCGACGGTGCCGGCTCCCCGCGACATCTCCAGCTGCTCGCGCTCCACGGCGTTGGTGGGATCCAGCTCGCGGATCACGAACGGTGTCTCCGGGACACCGTCGCGGGCCGGGCTGGTCACCGGCAGCGCCGGTTCACCGAGTTCGCTCAGCGCCTCCATCCGCTCGGCGTACGCGCGGTCCTGCTCCTCGATCTCCTCCTCGACGCTGACGCGTGCACGAACCGATTCCTCGAGGTCGACGCCGTGCCGCACGATCGTCTTCACATAGGCGGCCGGGAACATAGCCTTCTGCACCCGGGTCTCAGGAACCTGCGCCAGCTGCGGGCCAAAATCGACGCCCTCGGCCTTCCACCCCAGGACCTGCTTGGCCAGGCCGGGCCAGGTCCGGCACCCGATCACTGCATCCACGGTCGCAGGCGACAGATAGGTGCGCATCATCCACTCGGCCGGGCTGAAGTCCACCCCGGTGCGGCCAAGTCCCACCTCGGCCTCAGCCTGCTCGCGGTCCGATTCCGGGTTCTTTTCCGACGCCGTGGCCGACTCCGCCCGGTTCCTGACCACAACACTTAGGTAGGACAGAGGCTCGCGAGCGTTGCTGATCGGTTCCCCGGGCAGGTCGCTGAGCAACGCTGCGACGTCGTGGCCGTCGCTGCGCAGGTCGCACAGCTGGGCGTACAAGCGTGGGTAGGCAGATGCGTCGTAGATCGTGCTGGGCTCGATGCCGGCAGAGTCGAGCCCAGTCCGCAGCGCCTCCTCGACGTGACGGGCCACCGCGGGGTCGATCGGATCCGAGTCAACGACATGGACCCGATCGCGCAGCGCAACAGCTTGGCTGTAGAGCTTCTGCGCAAGACCGTCGGGGTTCTGCGCGTGGAACTCGCGCAGCTCGTCGGTCAGCAACGTCCCGAAGACCTCCTCCATCTCGTGACCGCGGTCCTCCATCCCACGCAACAGCGCCGCCAGACGGTCGACCTCGCGGAAGCTGAGGGTGCCGTCGTCGAGCTGGGCCGGGGTCAGGACCGAGCGGACGAGATCCGGGTCGTCCGGCCATGCCTGGACCAGGCTGTGGGCCATCCGCACGCGCAGCTGCTCAGGTACCTCGCGGACCTCGGTGCGCGCGTGCTCGGCCCGTTGATGTCCGTAGGCGCCCAGGCTCCCCAGGTCCTTGAGCGTGCGCTGCTGGCCGCGGATTACCTCGTCGCGCAGCTGCACTGCGGTCTCGCGATCAGGAACCACCACGAAGATCGACAGCGACTTGTCACCGTAGGACCCGTAGCCGTGAAGGCCCCATGCGCCCCGAGTACCCGACGGCGAGTCGGCGGGCATCGGCCCCATCGTGGTGTGGACCGTCCACCCGAACTGTGCTTCATCACTGGTCCGGTACTCGACCCCCTCGACGCCGGCTTCCGCGGCCGCGCGGAACGCCGCCTCGTCAGCTGCGGCCATCGCCCGCACCCGCGGGTCAGAGTCGATGCTGTACTGCTGGCTGGCCCGTGCGGCAGCGCGTTCCAGGCTCCACGCCCGCTGGTCGAGTTCCATCCGGCGCTGGCGCAGCAGGTTCGCCACGGCGAGCGCCGTCTGCGTCCACGCCTGGGTCTGCTCGCGACCAATCCCCAGCAGCGGGACGTCCTGCTCCATCTGTCCACTCATCGGTCCCTCCCTCGTCTCGGCCTACTCCCGCCAGCCGCCGGCACCGGCCCGGTCGCCGACCGCGGGCGCAGCCGGGGCTGTGAGCTCTGCGGTCCCGGATCGGACCGGCCGGACGCCCCCTGGCGCGGTTCGGTCGGCTCCAGACCACGTGCACCGGGCTCCGGCACAGCCGGCGAGACAGCACCGGCCATCGCGGGCATCGCCTGGCGCAGCTCGGTGTGGCTGCGCTCGGCCGCACGGGCCTGCGCCAACCGCGACTGCGCCAACCGCAGCTCAACGACCTCGGCAACCAACGTGGTCAACGCCCGCGCCAGCCGCGCCGCGTCGCCCTCCCCACGCCGGCCGACCGTGCGGATCGCGCCGAGCCGCCACGCCGACTGCCGCAACGACACCGCCGTCGGTGACCACTCCGACGGCAACACCCGCCCCGGAACCGGGTCGCCCGATCGAAATCGTCGCCCGCCCGGCGCAGCGCCGCACCGCCCACCACACCCT
>NZ_JAHLEL010000082.1 GCF_020131355.1 Pseudonocardia sp. ICBG1293 | reverse complement strand
CAACCACTGCCGACCCGGTCAAAGAACATCGTTTACGCGACACTAGGTCTTAGATTGACGACGGTTGAAGGCGGTCTAACAGTGAGCTTCTCAGAGTCCGCGGTCTTAGCCCATTGGAAGAGCATCGTGAGCAGTTCAGGCAATCTGAAACTCAGAGGGCGACACTTACTAACGTCCTGTTTGTTATTACTGCTGCTTTAAGCGCTGTCATTGCACAGCAAAAGTTCTCGCAGAGCATGATCGCCATTTGTGTGTTTATTATAGTATTAGGACTATTTGGGGCGCTCGCAGTTTCGAAGTACCATGAACGCGCTCGCTATCATCTCATGCAGGCGCGAGCCCTGACCGCTGCGTTGAGTAGAAATGGACTTCTTACCGAAAGAGCTCATCTGGATGATCAAAGGGATCGGCACTACGCAGAATTTCCGACTATCAGCAGAGTGCGTCTCCATCGTTTATGGGTATCGCTGCACATTGTCATATCCGCATACGGTGCCGCACTTCTAGTAATTTGCCTTTCAAATAGCTCCTGAGAACCAGGGGGCCTGCGGTGAGGTCGTCTCGATAACCATCTTTTTTAAGAATCTGGATTTGGGGCTGGAAGATCGCCAGTCGACTTGGCCCGACCTCGGATCGCTGGAACGGCATATCAGCTAGTCGAGCTGCTCGCTCATCCGATCCTGAATATACTCGATAATCAGAATCAAATCATGTACATCGTTTTGTGAGGTCGGGGGACCGCTTGCAGCGTGCGCGAGCCTGTTCGGATCTCTTGGGCGAGGCGAACCCGTGAATGATCTCCTCTTCAAGCTCTCCGATTTCGACCAAGTAAGAAGCCATTCGATGGGCGTTGTGACTATAGTCTAACCCGTGCGTTGTGCACATTTTCGCGAGTAGCCACTCGAGTGCTGTAAATGCCACAAGGTAGGCGGCCGCAGGGTGTTGGTTGGCAAGCCCCTTTGCACTAGAAACACGCGATGAAATCTCCGGCTCAGAGTCCAGTGATGGAGTCGGCTCGGGAACTAAGAGCGTCCGGCAGTAGAGGTGGCCGTGTGTCGGTGTTGGTAGAGACACGGACCTGCAAGTGATCATGGGATTGCTGATGTCCTGATGGTCGCCTGGAGAGTCCGTGCCTCTACCTGCAACGACACCCCCACGACCTCATTTGCCGGGCGCTCTAAACCTGTGCAACTCAGGCCTGAGTCATAGCCCGGTCCAGGTGCAGGCACGGTCGCTCGGTCAGCGGCCCGATCATGTCGTAGATCCCGATCAGGGTCGGTTTCAGCAACGGCGAGTCGTGGTCATTGGCGCGGGCGCTGATCAGGTGCAGCGGGATCCCCGCACCGTCGCAGACCACGGAGCGTTTGGTGCCCTGTTTGCCCCGGTCGACCGGGTTACAGCCGGCGACCTCGCCACCGCAGGGAGCCTTGGTGATCGCTCCGTCGGCAGACAGATCGTCGAGGTCGAGACCGATCATCTGGTCATAGCCGGCCAGCGCGGCCCGAAGGACCTGCTCCCCGACGCCGGCGGCGGCCCACTGGGCGAGACGGCGGCGGATCGTGCGGTCCGAGCAGCCGGGGGTGGCGATGCGTTCGTAGCCGCTGCCGTGCACCAACGCCGCGAGCACGTGCTCGAACACCGGCGGTCGGGGATACGGCGGCGGTGACATCCCCACGGATGGGCCGGGTCGAACTCCGGGCGCCGCTCTGCCTCGATCAGGGCAGCGAACTCGACCCAGAGGGGGTCGATCAGCGATTCTGGCAATAGAGGCACGGACCCTCCAGGCGACCATCAGGACATCAGCAATCCCATGATCACTTGCAGGTCCGTGTCTCTACCAACACCGACACACGGCCACCTCTACTGCCGGACGCTCTACGTCGCCGAGGACGCCGCCGAGCTGGTCACCGTCGAGTACGACGAGCTGGGTGCGGTCACCGCCGCGCGGGCCGCACTGGAGCCGGACGCGCCGCTGCTGCACGAGGACGCCGGGTCCAACGTCGCCACCGACCGCACCTTCTCCTTCGGCCCGGTGGAGCAGCGGTTCCGCGACGCCGCGCACGTGGTGACCGGCCGCTACGACTTCCCGCGCTACTCCTCGGTGCCGATGGAGTGCTACTCGGTCATCGCGCAGTGGAACGAGGGCGACGGCGGCCCGTCGGTCGAGGCCTGGGCGAACTTCCACGGACCGTTCTCGATGGTCCGGTGATGGCCGGCGCGCTCGGGATCCCGACGTCGCGGGTGCGGCTGCACGTCCCCGCCGACATCGGCGGCAGCTTCGGGATCAAGGCGGGCATCTACCCCTACGTGGTGCTGATGGCGCTGGCCTCGAAGCACGCGGGCACGCCGGTGCGGTGGGCCGAGGACCGCGTCGAACACCTGATGGCGAGCTCCACCGGCGCGGACCGGGCGATGACCTTCTCCGCCGCGGTCGACGCCGACGGCACCGTGACGGCCCTGCGCACCGACCTGATCGACAACGTCGGCGCCTACCTGCGCCCGCGGAGCCCTCCACGCTCTACCGCTGCTACGGCAACATCACCGGGCCCTACCGCATCGACGCCGTCGAGATCCGGGCCCGTGCCGTGGTCACCAACACCATGCCGACGGGCTGAACCGGGGCTTCGGCGGCCAGCAGCTCTACTTCGGACTGGAGCGGCTGATGGACGCGGTCGCCTCGGCGACCGGCCTGGACGTCGTCGAGGTGCGCCGGCGGAACCTGGTGTCGACGTTCCCGCACGAGACGGCGACCGGGGGCGTGTACGACTCCGGCGACTACGCCGCGGCGCTGGACCTGGCCGTGAAGAACGCCGACCTCGCGAGCTGGAGCGCCGGCGCGAGACGGCCCGGGCGAGGGCGCCTTCTACGGCATCGGCACCGCACTCGTCGTCGACCCGTCCGGCACCAACATCGGCTACGTCGGCCTGGCCACCCCGCCGAGGACCGCAGGCACCGGGCCGGGACAAGTCGGGTCACCGAGCACGTCCCGGATGTCGGTGGACCTGCAGGGGATCGTGACCGTGCTGCTGGGCTCGGTCCCGCAGGGCCAGGGCCACGCCACCGTGGCGCGCAAGGTCGCGGCGCAGCGGCTCGGGCTGCCGATCGCGCAGGTACGGGCGGTCGTCGACATGGACACCGCGACACCACCCGTGGACGGTGACGTCCGGGTCGTACTCCTCGCGCTTCGCCCCGCTCGTCACGAGCGCGGTCGTCGCCGCCGCGGACACCATCGCCGCCACGGTGAAGGCCGCCGGGGCCACGCTGCTGGAGGGGGCCGACCCGGGTGAGCTGACCCTGCTCGACGGGAAGGTCGTCCACCCGGACGGCCGCTCGGTCGCCTTCCGGCACGCGGCCGGCGTCGTGCACTGGGACCCGGCGTCGCTGCCCGACGGCGTCCCCGCCCGCCTCTACGCCGAGGCCGAGTTCTCCCCGCGGGAGACCCGCGCGGCCACGGCGGACGACCGGATCAACTCCTCGCTCTGCTACGGCTTCGTGGCCGAGATCGTCGCGGTGCGGATCGACCCGGACACCCTGGAGATCGAGGTCGACCGGGTGTCCTCGGTGCACGACGCCGGGACCGTCCTCGACCAGACCCTGCTCGACGGCCAGGTCTACGGCGCGCTCGTGCACGGCCTCGGCGGTGCCGCCTACGAGGAGTTCACGCACGCCGACTCCGGGCAGCCGACGGCGGCGACGTTCCTCGACTACCTGTGCCCGACCAGCGCCGAGGCCGGGTTCGACCTGCGCACCGACCACGTGGTGACCCCGTCACCGCTGACCCCGCTCGGCGCCAAGGGCTGCGGCGAGGGGTCGTCCAAGAGCTTTCCCGTGGCCTACGCCAACGCCGTCGCCGACGCGCTGGCACCCCGCGGGATCGACATCACCGCCTGCCGCTGCACGGCGAGGTACTGCACCAGCTGCTCACCGAGAAGAGAACTCCTGACATGGCACTCAACGGCGGCGACGTCGTCCTGACCCGCGAGCACGACGGGCGGGTCGCCTACCTGACCCTGTCCCACGGCAAGTACACGGTCGTCACGATGGAGATGCGCCGGCTGGTCGCCGAGCGCTTCGCCGAGATCGACCGGGACCCGCAGGTCCGCGTCGTGGTGATCCGCTCCGACGGCCAGCACTTCACCTCCGGCGGCGACATCGCGGTTCATGGAGGTCGACCCGATCGACCTCACCGACCGACCCCCCCCCCTCCACCCACCCCCCCCCCCCCCCCACCCCCTCGGTGAGGTGCGATCG
Organism: Pseudonocardia sp. ICBG1293; assembly: GCF_020131355.1. GTDB lineage: Bacteria > Actinomycetota > Actinomycetes > Mycobacteriales > Pseudonocardiaceae > Pseudonocardia. The sequence continues at coordinate 3,745 of NZ_JAHLEL010000082.1, read as the reverse complement.
GGTCGACCTCCATGAACCCGGCGATGTCGCCGCCGGAGGTGAAGTGCTGGCCGTCGGAGCGGATCACCACGACGCGGACCTGCGGGTCCCGGTCGATCTCGGCGAAGCGCTCGGCGACCAGCCGGCGCATCTCCATCGTGACGACCGGTACTGCCGTGGGACAGGGTCAGGTAGGCGACCCGCCCGTCGTGCTCGCGGGTCAGGACGACGTCGCCGCCGTTGAGTGCCATGTCAGGAGTTCTCCTTCTCGGTGAGCAGCTGGTGCAGTACCTCGCCGTGCAGCGGCAGGCGGGTGATGTCGATCCCGCGGGGTGCCAGCGCGTCGGCGACGGCGTTGGCGTAGGCCACGGGAAAGCTCTTGGACGACCCCTCGCCGCAGCCCTTGGCGCCGAGCGGGGTCAGCGGTGACGGGGTCACCACGTGGTCGGTGCGCAGGTCGAACCCGGCCTCGGCGCTGGTCGGGCACAGGTAGTCGAGGAACGTCGCCGCCGTCGGCTGCCCGGAGTCGGCGTGCGGTGAACTACTCGTAGGCGGCACCGCCGAGGCCGTGCACGAGCGCGCCGTAGACCTGGCCGTCGAGCAGGGTCTGGTCGAGGACGGTCCCGGCGTCGTGCACCGAGGACACCCGGTCGACCTCGATCTCCAGGGTGTCCGGGTCGATCCGCACCGCGACGATCTCGGCCACGAAGCCGTAGCAGAGCGAGGAGTTGATCCGGTCGTCCGCCGTGGCCGCGGGGTCTCCCGCGGGGAGAACTCGGCCTCGGCGTAGAGGCGGGCGGGGACGCCGTCGGGCAGCGACGCCGGGTCCCAGTGCACGACGCCCGGCCGCGTGCCGGAAGGCGACCGAGCGGCCGTCCGGGTGGACGACCTTCCCGTCGAGCAGGGTCAGCTCACCCGGGTCGGCCCCCTCCAGCAGCGTGGCCCCGGCGGCCTTCACCGTGGCGGCGATGGTGTCCGCGGCGGCGACGACCGCGCTCGTGACGAGGCGGGGCGAAGCGCGAGGAGTACGACCCGGACGTCACCGTCCACGGGGTGGTCGCGGTGTCCATGTCGACGACCGCCCGTACCTGCGCGATCGGCAGCCGAGCCGCTGCGCCGCGACCTTGCGCGCCACGGTGGCGTGGCCCTGGCCCTGCGGGACCGAGCCCCAGCAGCACGGTCACACGATCCCCTGCAGGTCCACCGACATCCGGACGTGCTCGGTGGACCCCGACTTGTCCCGGCCGGCCTGCCGGTCCTCGGCGGGGGGTGGCCAGGCCGACGTAGCCGATGTTGGTGCCGGACGGGTCGACGACGAGTGCGGTTGCCGATGCCGTAGAAGGCGCCCTCGGCCCGGGCCGTCTCGCGCCGGCGCTCCAGCTCGGCGAGGTCGGCGTTCTTCACGGCCAGGTCCAGCGCCGCGGCGTAGTCGCCGGAGTCGTACACGCCCCCGGTCGCCGTCTCGTGCGGGAAACGTCGACACCAGGTTCCGCCGGCGCACCTCGACGACGTCCAGGACGGTCGCCGAGGCGACCGCGTCCATCAGCCGCTCCAGTCCGAAGTAGAGCTGCTGGCCGCCGAAGCCCCGGTTCAGGCCCGGTCGGCATGGTGTTGGTGACCACGGCACGGGCCCGGATCTCGACGGCGTCGATGCGGTAGGGCCCGGTGATGTTGCCGTAGCGCGCGGTAGAGCGTGGAGGGCTCCGGCGGGCGCAGGTAGGCGCCGACGTTGTCGATCAGGTCGGTGCGCAGGGCCGTCACGGTGCCGTCGGCGTCGACCGCGGCGGAGAAGGTCATCGCCCGGTCCGCGCCGGTGGAGCTCGCCATCAGGTGTTCGACGCGGTCCTCGGCCCACCGCACCGGCGTGCCCGCGTGCTTCGAGGCCAGCGCCATCAGCACCACGTAGGGGTAGATGCCCGCCTTGATCCCGAAGCTGCCGCCGATGTCGGCGGGGACGTGCAGCCGCACCCGCGACGTCGGGATCCCGAGCGCGCCGGCCATCACCGGGACCATCGAGAACGGTCCGTGGAAGTTCGCCCAGGCCTCGACCGACGGGCCGCCGTCGCCCTCGTTCCACTGCGCGATGACCGAGTAGCACTCCATCGGCACCGAGGAGTAGCGCGGGAAGTCGAGCGGCCGGTCACCACGTGCGCGGCGTCGCGGAACCGCTGCTCCACCGGGCCGAAGGAGAAGGTGCGGTCGGTGGCGACGTTGGACCCGGCGTCCTCGTGCAGCAGCGGCGCGTCCGGCTCCAGTGCGGCCCGCGCGGCGGTGACCGCACCCAGCTCGTCGTACTCGACGGTGACGCAGGCGGCGTCCTCGGCGACGTAGAGCGTCCGGCAGTAGAGGTGGCCGTGTGTCGGTGTTGGTAGAGACACGGACCTGCAAGTGATCATGGGATTGCTGATGTCCTGATGGTCGCCTGGAGGGTACCGTGCCTCTATTGCCAGAATCGCTGATCGACCCCTCTGGGTCGAGTTCGCTGCCCTGATCGAGGCAGAGCGGCGCCCGGAGTTCGACCCGGCCCATCCGTGGGGATGTCACCGCCGCCGTATCCCGACCGCCTGGTGTTCGAGCACGTGCTCGCGGCGTTGGTGCACGGCAGCGGCTACGAACGCATCGCCACCCCGGCTGCTCGGACCGCACGATCCGCCGCCGTCTCGCCCAGTGGGCCGCCGCCGCGTCGGGGAGCAGGTCCTTCGGGCCGCGCTGGCCGGCTATGACCAGATGATCGGTCTCGACCTCGACGATCTGTCTGCCGACGGAGGCGATCACCAAGGCTCCCTGCGGTGGCGAGGTCGCCGGCGTAACCCGGTCGACGGGGCAAACAGGGCACCAAACGCTCCGTGGTCTGCGACGGTTGCGGGGATCCCGCTGCACCTGATCAGCGCCCGCGCCAATGACCACGACTCGCCGTTGCTGAAACCGACCCTGATCGGGATCTACGACATGATCGGCCGCTGACCGAGCGACCGTGCTGCACTGGACCGGGGCTATGACTCAGGCCTGAGTTGCACAGGTTTTTAGAGCGCCCGGCAAATGAGGTCGTGGGGGGTGTCGTTGCAGGTAGAGGCACGGACTCTCCAGGCGACCATCAGGACATCAGCAATCCCATGATCACTTGCAGGTCCGTGTCTCTACAAACACCGACACACGGCCACCTCTACTGCCGGACGCTCTTAGTTCCCGAGCCGACTCCATCACTGGACTCTGAGCCGGAGATTTCATCGCGTGTTTCTAGTGCAAAGGGGCTTGCCAACCAACACCCTGCGGCCGCCTACCTTGTGGCATTTACAGCACTCGAGTGGCTACTCGCGAAAATGTGCACAACGCACGGGTTAGACTATAGTCACAACGCCCATCGAATGGCTCTTACTTGGTCGAAATCGGAGAGCTTGAAGAGGAGATCATTCAACGGGTTCGCCTCGCCCAAGAGATCCGGAAACAGGCTCGCGCACGCTGCAAGCGGTCCCCCGACCTCACAAAACGATGTACATGATTTGATTCTGATTATCGAGTATATTCAGGATCGGATGAGCGAGCAGCTCGACTAGCTGATATGCCGTTCCAGCGATCCGAGGTCGGGCCAAGTCGACTGGCGATCTTCCAGCCCCAAATCCAGATTCTTAAAAAAGATGGTTATCGAGACGACCTCACCGCAGGCCCCTGGTTCTCAGGAGCTATTTGAAAGGCAAATTACTAGAAGTGCGGCACCGTATGCGGATATGACAATGTGCAGCGATACCCATAAACGATGGAGACGCAC
>NZ_JAHLEL010000081.1 GCF_020131355.1 Pseudonocardia sp. ICBG1293 | reverse complement strand
ACCACTGCCGGACCCGGTCAAAGAACATCGTTTACGCGACACTAGGTCTTAGATTGACGACGGTTGAAGGCGGTCTAACAGTGAGCTTCTCAGAGTCCGCGGTCTTAGCCCATTGGAAAGAGCATCGTGAGCAGTTCAGGCAATCTGAAACTCAGAGGGCGACACTTACTAACGTCCTGTTTGTTATTACTGCTGCTTTAAGCGCTGTCATTGCACAGCAAAAGTTCTCGCAGAGCATGATCGCCATTTGTGTGTTTATTATAGTATTAGGACTATTTGGGGCGCTCGCAGTTTCGAAGTACCATGAACGCGCTCGCTATCATCTCATGCAGGCGCGAGCCCTGACCGCTGCGTTGAGTAGAAATGGACTTCTTACCGAAAGAGCTCATCTGGATGATCAAAGGGATCGGCACTACGCAGAATTTCCGACTATCAGCAGAGTGCGTCTCCATCGTTTATGGGTATCGCTGCACATTGTCATATCCGCATACGGTGCCGCACTTCTAGTAATTTGCCTTTCAAATAGCTCCTGAGAACCAGGGGGCCTGCGGTGAGGTCGTCTCGATAACCATCTTTTTTAAGAATCTGGATTTGGGGCTGGAAGATCGCCAGTCGACTTGGCCCGACCTCGGATCGCTGGAACGGCATATCAGCTAGTCGAGCTGCTCGCTCATCCGATCCTGAATATACTCGATAATCAGAATCAAATCATGTACATCGTTTTGTGAGGTCGGGGGACCGCTTGCAGCGTGCGCGAGCCTGTTCCGGATCTCTTGGGCGAGGCGAACCCGTTGAATGATCTCCTCTTCAAGCTCTCCGATTTCGACCAAGTAAGAAGCCATTCGATGGGCGTTGTGACTATAGTCTAACCCGTGCGTTGTGCACATTTTCGCGAGTAGCCACTCGAGTGCTGTAAATGCCACAAGGTAGGCGGCCGCAGGGTGTTGGTTGGCAAGCCCCTTTGCACTAGAAACACGCGATGAAATCTCCGGCTCAGAGTCCAGTGATGGAGTCGGCTCGGGAACTAAGAGCGTCCGGCAGTAGAGGTGGCCGTGTGTCGGTGTTGGTAGAGACACGGACCTGCAAGTGATCATGGGATTGCTGATGTCCTGATGGTCGCCTGGAGAGTCCGTGCCTCTACCTGCAACGACACCCCCACGACCTCATTTGCCGGGCGCTCTAAACCTGTGCAACTCAGGCCTGAGTCATAGCCCCGGTCCAGGTGCAGGCACGGTCGCTCGGTCAGCGGCCCGATCATGTCGTAGATCCCGATCAGGGTCGGTTTCAGCAACGGCGAGTCGTGGTCATTGGCGCGGGCGCTGATCAGGTGCAGCGGGATCCCCGCACCGTCGCAGACCACGGAGCGTTTGGTGCCCTGTTTGCCCCGGTCGACCGGGTTACAGCCGGCGACCTCGCCACCGCAGGGAGCCTTGGTGATCGCTCCGTCGGCAGACAGATCGTCGAGGTCGAGACCGATCATCTGGTCATAGCCGGCCAGCGCGGCCCGAAGGACCTGCTCCCCGACGCCGGCGGCGGCCCACTGGGCGAGACGGCGGCGGATCGTGCGGTCCGAGCAGCCGGGGGTGGCGATGCGTTCGTAGCCGCTGCCGTGCACCAACGCCGCGAGCACGTGCTCGAACACCAGGCGGTCGGGGATACGGCGGCGGTGACATCCCCACGGATGGGCCGGGTCGAACTCCGGGCGCCGCTCTGCCTCGATCAGGGCAGCGAACTCGACCCAGAGGGGGTCGATCAGCGATTCTGGCAATAGAGGCACGGACCCTCCAGGCGACCATCAGGACATCAGCAATCCCATGATCACTTGCAGGTCCGTGTCTCTACCAACACCGACACACGGCCACCTCTACTGCCGGACGCTCTACGTCGCCGAGGACGCCGCCGAGCTGGTCACCGTCGAGTACGACGAGCTGGGTGCGGTCACCGCCGCGCGGGCCGCACTGGAGCCGGACGCGCCGCTGCTGCACGAGGACGCCGGGTCCAACGTCGCCACCGACCGCACCTTCTCCTTCGGCCCGGTGGAGCAGCGGTTCCGCGACGCCGCGCACGTGGTGACCGGCCGCTACGACTTCCCGCGCTACTCCTCGGTGCCGATGGAGTGCTACTCGGTCATCGCGCAGTGGAACGAGGGCGACGGCGGCCCGTCGGTCGAGGCCTGGGCGAACTTCCACGGACCGTTCTCGATGGTCCCGGTGATGGCCGGCGCGCTCGGGATCCCGACGTCGCGGGTGCGGCTGCACGTCCCCGCCGACATCGGCGGCAGCTTCGGGATCAAGGCGGGCATCTACCCCTACGTGGTGCTGATGGCGCTGGCCTCGAAGCACGCGGGCACGCCGGTGCGGTGGGCCGAGGACCGCGTCGAACACCTGATGGCGAGCTCCACCGGCGCGGACCGGGCGATGACCTTCTCCGCCGCGGTCGACGCCGACGGCACCGTGACGGCCCTGCGCACCGACCTGATCGACAACGTCGGCGCCTACCTGCGCCCGCCGGAGCCCTCCACGCTCTACCGCTGCTACGGCAACATCACCGGGCCCTACCGCATCGACGCCGTCGAGATCCGGGCCCGTGCCGTGGTCACCAACACCATGCCGACCGGGCTGAACCGGGGCTTCGGCGGCCAGCAGCTCTACTTCGGACTGGAGCGGCTGATGGACGCGGTCGCCTCGGCGACCGCCTGGACGTCGTCGAGGTGCGCCGGCGGAACCTGGTGTCGACGTTCCCGCACGAGACGGCGACCGGGGGCGTGTACGACTCCGGCGACTACGCCGCGGCGCTGGACCTGGCCGTGAAGAACGCCGACCTCGCCGAGCTGGAGCGCCGGCGCGAGACGGCCCGGGCCGAGGGCGCCTTCTACGGCATCGGCACCGCACTCGTCGTCGACCCGTCCGGCACCAACATCGGCTACGTCGGCCTGGCCACCCCCGCCGAGGACCGCAGGCCGGGCCGGGACAAGTCGGGGTCCACCGAGCACGTCCGGATGTCGGTGGACCTGCAGGGGATCGTGACCGTGCTGCTGGGCTCGGTCCCGCAGGGCCAGGGCCACGCCACCGTGGCGCGCAAGGTCGCGGCGCAGCGGCTCGGGCTGCCGATCGCGCAGGTACGGGCGGTCGTCGACATGGACACCGCGACCACCCCGTGGACGGTGACGTCCGGGTCGTACTCCTCGCGCTTCGCCCCGCTCGTCACGAGCGCGGTCGTCGCCGCCGCGGACACCATCGCCGCCACGGTGAAGGCCGCCGGGGCCACGCTGCTGGAGGGGGCCGACCCGGGTGAGCTGACCCTGCTCGACGGGAAGGTCGTCCACCCGGACGGCCGCTCGGTCGCCTTCCGGCACGCGGCCGGCGTCGTGCACTGGGACCCGGCGTCGCTGCCCGACGGCGTCCCCGCCCGCCTCTACGCCGAGGCCGAGTTCTCCCCGCGGGAGACCCGCGCGGCCACGGCGGACGACCGGATCAACTCCTCGCTCTGCTACGGCTTCGTGGCCGAGATCGTCGCGGTGCGGATCGACCCGGACACCCTGGAGATCGAGGTCGACCGGGTGTCCTCGGTGCACGACGCCGGGACCGTCCTCGACCAGACCCTGCTCGACGGCCAGGTCTACGGCGCGCTCGTGCACGGCCTCGGCGGTGCCGCCTACGAGGAGTTCACGCACGCCGACTCCGGGCAGCCGACGGCGGCGACGTTCCTCGACTACCTGTGCCCGACCAGCGCCGAGGCCGGGTTCGACCTGCGCACCGACCACGTGGTGACCCCGTCACCGCTGACCCCGCTCGGCGCCAAGGGCTGCGGCGAGGGGTCGTCCAAGAGCTTTCCCGTGGCCTACGCCAACGCCGTCGCCGACGCGCTGGCACCCCGCGGGATCGACATCACCCGCCTGCCGCTGCACGGCGAGGTACTGCACCAGCTGCTCACCGAGAAGGAGAACTCCTGACATGGCACTCAACGGCGGCGACGTCGTCCTGACCCGCGAGCACGACGGGCGGGTCGCCTACCTGACCCTGTCCCACGGCAAGTACACGGTCGTCACGATGGAGATGCGCCGGCTGGTCGCCGAGCGCTTCGCCGAGATCGACCGGGACCCGCAGGTCCGCGTCGTGGTGATCCGCTCCGACGGCCAGCACTTCACCTCCGGCGGCGACATCGCCGGGTTCATGGAGGTCGACCCGATCGACCTCACCGAGGGGGGGTGACCCTCGGTGAGGTCGATCGGTCGACCTCCATGAACCCGGCGATGTCGCCGCCGGAGGTGAAGTGCTGGCCGTCGGAGCGGATCACCACGACGCGGACCTGCGGGTCCCGGTCGATCTCGGCGAAGCGCTCGGCGACCAGCCGGCGCATCTCCATCGTGACGACCGTGTACTTGCCGTGGGACAGGGTCAGGTAGGCGACCCGCCCGTCGTGCTCGCGGGTCAGGACGACGTCGCCGCCGTTGAGTGCCATGTCAGGAGTTCTCCTTCTCGGTGAGCAGCTGGTGCAGTACCTCGCCGTGCAGCGGCAGGCGGGTGATGTCGATCCCGCGGGGTGCCAGCGCGTCGGCGACGGCGTTGGCGTAGGCCACGGGAAAGCTCTTGGACGACCCCTCGCCGCAGCCCTTGGCGCCGAGCGGGGTCAGCGGTGACGGGGTCACCACGTGGTCGGTGCGCAGGTCGAACCCGGCCTCGGCGCTGGTCGGGCACAGGTAGTCGAGGAACGTCGCCGCCGTCGGCTGCCCGGAGTCGGCGTGCGTGAACTCCTCGTAGGCGGCACCGCCGAGGCCGTGCACGAGCGCGCCGTAGACCTGGCCGTCGAGCAGGGTCTGGTCGAGGACGGTCCCGGCGTCGTGCACCGAGGACACCCGGTCGACCTCGATCTCCAGGGTGTCCGGGTCGATCCGCACCGCGACGATCTCGGCCACGAAGCCGTAGCAGAGCGAGGAGTTGATCCGGTCGTCCGCCGTGGCCGCGCGGGTCTCCCGCGGGGAGAACTCGGCCTCGGCGTAGAGGCGGGCGGGGACGCCGTCGGGCAGCGACGCCGGTCCCAGTGCACGACGCCGGCCGCGTGCCGGAAGGCGACCGAGCGGCCGTCCGGGTGGACGACCTTCCCGTCGAGCAGGGTCAGCTCACCCGGGTCGGCCCCCTCCAGCAGCGTGGCCCCGGCGGCCTTCACCGTGGCGGCGATGGTGTCCGCGGCGGCGACGACCGCGCTCGTGACGAGCGGGGCGAAGCGCGAGGAGTACGACCCGGACGTCACCGTCCACGGGGTGGTCGCGGTGTCCATGTCGACGACCGCCCGTACCTGCGCGATCGGCAGCCCGAGCCGCTGCGCCGCGACCTTGCGCGCCACGGTGGCGTGGCCCTGGCCCTGCGGGACCGAGCCCAGCAGCACGGTCACGATCCCCTGCAGGTCCACCGACATCCGGACGTGCTCGGTGGACCCCGACTTGTCCCGGCCCGGCCTGCGGTCCTCGGCGGGGTGGCCAGGCCGACGTAGCCGATGTTGGTGCCGGACGGGTCGACGACGAGTGCGGTGCCGATGCCGTAGAAGGCGCCCTCGGCCCGGGCCGTCTCGCGCCGGCGCTCCAGCTCGGCGAGGTCGGCGTTCTTCACGGCCAGGTCCAGCGCCGCGGCGTAGTCGCCGGAGTCGTACACGCCCCCGGTCGCCGTCTCGTGCGGGAACGTCGACACCAGGTTCCGCCGGCGCACCTCGACGACGTCCAGGCCGGTCGCCGAGGCGACCGCGTCCATCAGCCGCTCCAGTCCGAAGTAGAGCTGCTGGCCGCCGAAGCCCCGGTTCAGCCCGGTCGGCATGGTGTTGGTGACCACGGCACGGGCCCGGATCTCGACGGCGTCGATGCGGTAGGGCCCGGTGATGTTGCCGTAGCAGCGGTAGAGCGTGGAGGGCTCCGGCGGGCGCAGGTAGGCGCCGACGTTGTCGATCAGGTCGGTGCGCAGGGCCGTCACGGTGCCGTCGGCGTCGACCGCGGCGGAGAAGGTCATCGCCCGGTCCGCGCCGGTGGAGCTCGCCATCAGGTGTTCGACGCGGTCCTCGGCCCACCGCACCGGCGTGCCCGCGTGCTTCGAGGCCAGCGCCATCAGCACCACGTAGGGGTAGATGCCCGCCTTGATCCCGAAGCTGCCGCCGATGTCGGCGGGGACGTGCAGCCGCACCCGCGACGTCGGATCCCGAGCGCGCCGGCCATCACCGGGACCATCGAGAACGGTCCGTGGAAGTTCGCCCAGGCCTCGACCGACGGGCCGCCGTCGCCCTCGTTCCACTGCGCGATGACCGAGTAGCACTCCATCGGCACCGAGGAGTAGCGCGGGAAGTCGTAGCGGCCGGTCACCACGTGCGCGGCGTCGCGGAACCGCTGCTCCACCGGGCCGAAGGAGAAGGTGCGGTCGGTGGCGACGTTGGACCCGGCGTCCTCGTGCAGCAGCGGCGCGTCCGGCTCCAGTGCGGCCCGCGCGGCGGTGACCGCACCCAGCTCGTCGTACTCGACGGTGACCAGCTCGGCGGCGTCCTCGGCGACGTAGAGCGTCCGGCAGTAGAGGTGGCCGTGTGTCGGTGTTGGTAGAGACACGGACCTGCAAGTGATCATGGGATTGCTGATGTCCTGATGGTCGCCTGGAGGGTCCGTGCCTCTATTGCCAGAATCGCTGATCGACCCCCTCTGGTCGAGTTCGCTGCCCTGATCGAGGCAGAGCGGCGCCCGGAGTTCGACCCGGCCCATCCGTGGGGATGTCACCGCCGCCGTATCCCCGACCGCCTGGTGTTCGAGCACGTGCTCGCGGCGTTGGTGCACGGCAGCGGCTACGAACGCATCGCCACCCCCGGCTGCTCGGACCGCACGATCCGCCGCCGTCTCGCCCAGTGGGCCGCCGCCGGCGTCGGGGAGCAGGTCCTTCGGGCCGCGCTGGCCGGCTATGACCAGATGATCGGTCTCGACCTCGACGATCTGTCTGCCGACGGAGCGATCACCAAGGCTCCCTGCGGTGGCGAGGTCGCCGGCTGTAACCCGGTCGACCGGGGCAAACAGGGCACCAAACGCTCCGTGGTCTGCGACGGTGCGGGGATCCCGCTGCACCTGATCAGCGCCCGCGCCAATGACCACGACTCGCCGTTGCTGAAACCGACCCTGATCGGGATCTACGACATGATCGGGCCGCTGACCGAGCGACCGTGCCTGCACCTGGACCGGGGCTATGACTCAGGCCTGAGTTGCACAGGTTTAGAGCGCCCGGCAAATGAGGTCGTGGGGGTGTCGTTGCAGGTAGAGGCACGGACTCTCCAGGCGACCATCAGGACATCAGCAATCCCATGATCACTTGCAGGTCCGTGTCTCTACCAACACCGACACACGGCCACCTCTACTGCCGGACGCTCTTAGTTCCCGAGCCGACTCCATCACTGGACTCTGAGCCGGAGATTTCATCGCGTGTTTCTAGTGCAAAGGGGCTTGCCAACCAACACCTGCGGCCGCCTACCTTGTGGCATTTACAGCACTCGAGTGGCTACTCGCGAAAATGTGCACAACGCACGGGTTAGACTATAGTCACAACGCCCATCGAATGGCTTCTTACTTGGTCGAAATCGGAGAGCTTGAAGAGGAGATCATTCAACGGGTTCGCCTCGCCCAAGAGATCCGGAACAGGCTCGCGCACGCTGCAAGCGGTCCCCCGACCTCACAAAACGATGTACATGATTTGATTCTGATTATCGAGTATATTCAGGATCGGATGAGCGAGCAGCTCGACTAGCTGATATGCCGTTCCAGCGATCCGAGGTCGGGCCAAGTCGACTGGCGATCTTCCAGCCCCAAATCCAGATTCTTAAAAAAGATGGTTATCGAGACGACCTCACCGCAGGCCCCCTGGTTCTCAGGAGCTATTTGAAAGGCAAATTACTAGAAGTGCGGCACCGTATGCGGATATGACAATGTGCAGCGATACCCATAAACGATGGAGACGCACTCTGCTGATAGTCGGAAATTCTGCGTAGTGCCGATCCCTTTGATCATCCAGATGAGCTCTTTCGGTAAGAAGTCCATTTCTACTCAACGCAGCGGTCAGGGCTCGCGCCTGCATGAGATGATAGCGAGCGCGTTCATGGTACTTCGAAACTGCGAGCGCCCCAAATAGTCCTAATACTATAATAAACACACAAATGGCGATCATGCTCTGCGAGAACTTTTGCTGTGCAATGACAGCGCTTAAAGCAGCAGTAATAACAAACAGGACGTTAGTAAGTGTCGCCCTCTGAGTTTCAGATTGCCTGAACTGCTCACGATGCTCTTTCCAATGGGCTAAGACCGCGGACTCTGAGAAGCTCACTGTTAGACCGCCTTCAACCGTCGTCAATCTAAGACCTAGTGTCGCGTAAACGATGTTCTTTGAACGGGTC
>NZ_JAHLEL010000080.1 GCF_020131355.1 Pseudonocardia sp. ICBG1293 | reverse complement strand
GCTGGCCGTGGAAGTGTTCAACCGCAAGTCCATCTACGGCAAGGCCGTGGTGGCGACGGCGAATGACCGCGACGCGGCCGGCTTGATGGGCATCAACACGGGCATGGTCATCACGTTTTCCTACGCCCTGTCGTCGGCCACGGCCGCGTTTGCGGGCGTGCTGGTGGCGCCGCTGACCCTGACGGGCGCCACCATGGGCGCCTCGCTGGGCCTGAAAGCGTTCGCCGTGGCCATCATCGGCGGGCTGACGTCGGGCGTGGGCGCCATCGTCGGCGGCCTGATCCTGGGCATCGCGGAAACCACCACGGGCTACTACATCTCCACGGGCTACAAGGAGTACCGGGCCTGCTGCTCCTGCTGCTGGTGCTGGCCATCAAGCCGTCCGGCCTGTTCGGCAAAGCCGCGATCAAGAAAGTCTGAGGACGCCATGAACAGAAAAAATCACCATGCTCGCATTGAGCGCGCGCGGGCTGGCCGTGCTCGCGCTGTTCCCCGTCGTCATCCCGAATCCGTATTACATCCACCTGGCCGAGACCATCCTGATCTACGCCATCCTGCTGTTCGGCCTCGACATCGTCGTCGGCTACACGGGGCAGGTGTCGCTGGGCCACGCGGGCCTGTTCGGCATCGGTTCGTACGCCACGGGCGTGCTGGTATTTCAAGCTGGGCGCGCCGTTCTGGCTGGCCATCCCCGCCAGCATCCTGGGCGCGGCCCTGTTCGGCGCCATCCTCGCCTTGCCGGCCCTGCGCGTGACGGGGCCCTACCTGGCCATGGTGACCCTGGCCTTCGGCACCATCGTGCAAATCCTGATCAATGAAATGAGCTTCCTGACGAAGGGCCGATGGGCATCAAGATCCACAAGCCCGTCGTCATCGGCCACAAATTGAGCGAAGTGGAGTACTACTACATGGTGGCCGCGCTGATGGTCATTTCGCTCGTCGTCGTGCACCGCATCCTGAAGTCGAACCTGGGGCGGGCCTTCGAGGCGCTGCGCGACAGCCCCATCGCGTCCGACTGCATGGGCGTGTCCGTGTACCGCTACAAGGTGTATGCCTTCGTCATCAGCGCCGGTTTCGCGGGCCTGGCCGGCAGCCTGTATGCGTATTCGGAAGAGTACATTTCGCCCAATACCTACAACTTCGAGCTGACGATCCTGTTCCTGCTGGCCGTCATCATGGGCGGGCGCAAGACGCGTTCCGGTGCGCTGATCGGCGCCCTCATCGTCGTCATGCTGCCCAGTTTGCTGGCCGATATCGAGCTGTTCCGCAAGATCGCCGTCGGCGCCGCCGTGCTGGGCGTGATCGGCTCCGCGCTCATGCTGGCGAAAGGGCGTTCACCGTGCGCGCGTGATCGTGCCCCTGGTGGCCCACCATCGGCCTGGCCGCGTTTTCCTACCGGCTGGAGAACATGGTCGACTGGCGCCTGACCATCTTCGGCCTGATGACCCTGTTCGTCGTGTACTACCTGCAGGACGGCATCGTCGGTTTCCTGATGAGCTTTGTCGGCAAGGCCGGCGCCACGTGCAATCCGTGGCCGCCAGCGGCGTCGCGCCCTTTGCCCAGCTTGATCCGGCGCAAGGCGGCCCGCGCGGCGCGCCCCTGCTGCGCGTGGAGCAGGCGCTGATGCAGTTCGGCGGCCTGAAGGCGCTGACCAGTGGACTTGAACGTCACGCAAGGCTCCGTGCACGGCTTGATCGGGCCGAACGGCTCGGGCAAGAGCACCATGATGAACGTGCTGACGGGGATCTACAAGCCGACGGCGGGCAAGGTGGAATTTGCCGGCGCCGTCATCTCCGGGCGCACGCCGTCCGAGATCGCCCTGGGCGGCGTGGCGCGCACCTTCCAGAACGTGCAGCTGTTTGGCGAGATGACGGCCACGGAAAACGTGCTGGTGGCCTGCACAACACCTTCAAGTCGAACGTGCTGGACGTGATGCTGCACACGCCCGCTACAGGCGCGAGGAAAAGGCGGCGCGCGAGCGGGCCGCCAGCATCCTGGAATTCGTCGGCCTGGCCGACCTGGCGGACGAGGAGGCGCGCAACTTGCCGTATGGCAAGCAGCGCTTGCTGGAAATCGGCCGCGCGCTGGGCCTGAACCCGCGCCTGCTGCTGCTCGACGAGCCGGCGGCGGGCCTGACGGCACCCGACATCAAGGAGCTGATGGCCATCATCCGCAAGATCCGCGAGCACGGCATCACCATCATCCTCATCGAGCACCACATGGACGTGGTGATGGCCCTGTCGGACGTGGTGACGGTACTCGACTTTGGCCAGAAGATCGCCGAAGGCGCGCCCGCCGCCGTGCAGGGCGATCCGAAGGTGATCGAGGCCTACCTGGGCGGCAGGCAGCGACGCCGCAGCCAACACCGTACCAGCACACTGACGGGGACATCATGTTATCGATCAATAATCTGCACGCCGCCTACGGCAAAGTCGAAGTCTTGCACGGCATTTCGCTCGACGTGCCGGGGCAAGCTGGTGACCCTGATCGGCTCGAACGGCGCCGGCAAGACCACCACCATGCGCGCCATTTCCCGGCATGCTCAAACCAGATCCGGTTCCGTCACTCTGGGCGGCAAGGACGTCACGGGCCTCGATTCCCACCGCATCGCGCGCGCCGGCCTGGCCCCATTCGCCGGAAGGGCGGCGCGTGTTCGCCTCGATGTCGGTGACGGACAACCTGCTGCTGGGCGCCTTTCCCCGCTTCACGCGGGCGCGCCCGAAAGGCGACATCAAGGCCGACCTGGACAAGGCCATGGAGCTGTTCCCCCGCCTGAAGGAGCGGCGCGACCAGCTGGCCGGCACCTTGTCGGCGGCGAGCAGCAATGCTGGCCATGGCCCGCGCCGTGATGCTGAACCCGGAAGTGATCCTGCTGGACGAGCCGTCGATGGCCTGGCGCCCATCCTGGTGGAAGAAGTCTTCCGCATCATCACGCGCTTGAAAGCGGAAGGCGTGACCATGCTGCTGGTGGAGCAGTTCGCCGCCGCCGCCCTGAACG
Organism: Pseudonocardia sp. ICBG1293; assembly: GCF_020131355.1. Taxonomy (GTDB): domain Bacteria; phylum Actinomycetota; class Actinomycetes; order Mycobacteriales; family Pseudonocardiaceae; genus Pseudonocardia. Next base: position 488 of record NZ_JAHLEL010000080.1, on the reverse strand, counting down.
TGGCCGATTACGGCTACGTGCTGGAAAACGGCAGCATTTCCGTGCATGGCCCGGCGGAGAGCTTAAAGACGGACCCGAAGGTGATTGCCGCCTACCTGGGTGGCGGGCATTAGTGCTTCGTCGGCTTTCCTGCTGCACCAGGATGAACGGGCTGACGACGACGGCCCACAGGGACGCGTCGGCGGCCTGCCAGTCCAGCGCCTGCTGGTCGGAGACCTTGGCGATTTTGCCGTCGGCCATCCATTGCGCGATACTGGCCTTGTCGTCGTGCGAGATGCGCACGGCCACTTCGACCAGGTCCAGCTCATTGGCGACCCAGACGACGTTGCCCTGGGCGAAATGCTTTTCCAGCTCGCTCCAGGCCAGGCGGGCCGTTTCGCTGTTCACTTTGAGGCGCAGTTCGGTGTCTTTTTCGGATTGGTTTGCATGCGAAATATCAATGTTCGGTGAGTCGGCTGCCGTTGCGCGCGGCGGGTTTGCCTTACAGG
>NZ_JAHLEL010000079.1 GCF_020131355.1 Pseudonocardia sp. ICBG1293 | reverse complement strand
CGTGGAAGTGTTCAACCGCAAGTCCATCTACGGCAAGGCCGTGGTGGCGACGGCGAATGACCGCGACGCGGCCGGCTTGATGGGCATCAACACGGGCATGGTCATCACGTTTTCCTACGCCCTGTCGTCGGCCACGGCCGCGTTTGCGGGCGTGCTGGTGGCGCCGCTGACCCTGACGGGCGCCACCATGGGCGCCTCGCGGGCCTGAAAGCGTTCGCCGTGGCCATCATCGGCGGGCTGACGTCGGCGTGGGCGCCATCGTCGGCGGCCTGATCCTGGGCATCGCGGAAACCACCACGGGCTACTACATCTCCACGGGCTACAAGGAGTACCGGCCTGCTGCTCCTGCTGCTGGTGCTGGCCATCAAGCCGTCCGGCCTGTTCGGCAAAGCCGCGATCAAGAAAGTCTGAGGACGCCATGAACAAGAAAATCACCATGCTCGCATTGAGCGCGGCGGGGCTGGCCGTGCTCGCGCTGTTCCCCGTCGTCATCCGAATCCGTATTACATCCACCTGGCCGAGACCATCCTGATCTACGCCATCCTGCTGTTCGGCCTCGACATCGTCGTCGGCTACACGGGGCAGGTGTCGCTGGGCCACGCGGGCCTGTTCGGCATCGGTTCGTACGCCACGGGCGTGCTGGTATTCAAGCTGGGCGCGCCGTTCTGGCTGGCCATCCCCGCCAGCATCCTGGCGCGGCCCTGTTCGGCGCCATCCTCGCCTTGCCGGCCCTGCGCGTGACGGGGCCCTACCTGGCCATGGTGACCCTGGCCTTCGGCACCATCGTGCAAATCCTGATCAATGAAATGAGCTTCCTGACGGAAGGCCGATGGGCATCAAGATCCACAAGCCCGTCGTCATCGGCCACAAATTGAGCGAAGTGGAGTACTACTACATGGTGGCCGCGCTGATGGTCATTTCGCTCGTCGTCGTGCACCGCATCCTGAAGTCGAACCTGGGGCGGGCCTTCGAGGCGCTGCGCGACAGCCCCATCGCGTCCGACTGCATGGGCGTGTCCGTGTACCGCTACAAGGTGTATGCCTTCGTCATCAGCGCCGGTTTCGCGGGGCTGGCCGGCAGCCTGTATGCGTATTCGGAAGAGTACATTTCGCCCAATACCTACAACTTCGAGCTGACGATCCTGTTCCTGCTGGCCGTCATCATGGGCGGGCGCAAGACGCGTTCCGGTGCGCTGATCGGCGCCCTCATCGTCGTCATGCTGCCCAGTTTGCTGGCCGATATCGAGCTGTTCCGCAAGATCGCCGTCGGCGCCGCCGTGCTGGGCGTGATCGGCTCCGCGCTCATGCTGGCGAAAGGGCGTTCCACCGTGCGCGCGTGATCGTGCCCCTGGTGGGCCACCATCGGCCTGGCCGCGTTTTCCTACCGGCTGGAGAACATGGTCGACTGGCGCCTGACCATCTTCGGCCTGATGACCCTGTTCGTCGTGTACTACCTGCAGGACGGCATCGTCGGTTTCCTGATGAGCTTTGTCGGCAAGGGCCGGCGCCACGTGCAATCCGTGGCCGCCAGCGGCGTCGCGCCCTTTGCCCAGCTTGATCCGGCGCAAGGCGGCCCGCGCGGCGCGCCCCTGCTGCGCGTGGAGCAGGCGCTGATGCAGTTCGGCGGCCTGAAGGCGCTGAACCAGGTGGACTTGAACGTCACGCAAGGCTCCGTGCACGGCTTGATCGGGCCGAACGGCTCGGGCAAGAGCACCATGATGAACGTGCTGACGGGGATCTACAAGCCGACGGCGGGCAAGGTGGAATTTGCCGGCGCCGTCATCTCCGGGCGCACGCCGTCCGAGATCGCCCTGGGCGGCGTGGCGCGCACCTTCCAGAACGTGCAGCTGTTTGGCGAGATGACGGCCACGGAAAACGTGCTGGTGGGCCTGCACAACACCTTCAAGTCGAACGTGCTGGACGTGATGCTGCACACGCCCCGCTACAGGCGCGAGGAAAAGGCGGCGCGCGAGCGGGCCGCCAGCATCCTGGAATTCGTCGGCCTGGCCGACCTGGCGGACGAGGAGGCGCGCAACTTGCCGTATGGCAAGCAGCGCTTGCTGGAAATCGGCCGCGCGCTGGGCCTGAACCCGCGCCTGCTGCTGCTCGACGAGCCGGCGGCGGGCCTGACGGCACCCGACATCAAGGAGCTGATGGCCATCATCCGCAAGATCCGCGAGCACGGCATCACCATCATCCTCATCGAGCACCACATGGACGTGGTGATGGCCCTGTCGGACGTGGTGACGGTACTCGACTTTGGCCAGAAGATCGCCGAAGGCGCGCCCGCCGCCGTGCAGGGCGATCCGAAGGTGATCGAGGCCTACCTGGGCGGCAGCAGCGACGCCGCAGCCAACACCGTACCAGCACACTGACGGGGACATCATGTTATCGATCAATAATCTGCACGCCGCCTACGGCAAAGTCGAAGTCTTGCACGGCATTTCGCTCGACGTGCCGAAGGGCAAGCTGGTGACCCTGATCGGCTCGAACGGCGCCGGCAAGACCACCACCATGCGCGCCATTTCCGGCATGCTCAAACCAGATCCGGTTCCGTCACTCTGGGCGGCAAGGACGTCACGGGCCTCGATTCCCACCGCATCGCGCGCGCCGGCCTGGCCCATTCGCCGGAAGGGCGGCGCGTGTTCGCCTCGATGTCGGTGACGGACAACCTGCTGCTGGGCGCCTTTCCCCGCTTCACGCGGGCGCGCCCGAAAGGCGACATCAAGGCCGACCTGGACAAGGCCATGGAGCTGTTCCCCCGCCTGAAGGAGCGGCGCGACCAGCTGGCCGGCACCTTGTCGGCGGCGAGCAGCAGATGCTGGCCATGGCCCGCGCCGTGATGCTGAACCCGGAAGTGATCCTGCTGGACGAGCCGTCGATGGGCCTGGCGCCCATCCTGGTGGAAGAAGTCTTCCGCATCATCACGCGCTTGAAAGCGGAAGGCGTGACCATGCTGCTGGTGGAGCAGTTCGCCGCCGCCGCCCTGAACGTGGCCGATTACGGCTACGTGCTGGAAAACGGCAGCATTTCCGTGCATGGCCCGGCGGAGAGCTTAAAGACGGACCCGAAGGTGATTGCCGCCTACCTGGGTGGCGGGCATTAGTGCTTCGTCGGCTTTCCTGCTGCACCAGGATGAACGGGCTGACGACGACGGCCCACAGGGACGCGTCGGCGGCCTGCCAGTCCAGCGCCTGCTGGTCGGAGACCTTGGCGATTTTGCCGTCGGCCATCCATTGCGCGATACTGGCCTTGTCGTCGTGCGAGATGCGCACGGCCACTTCGACCAGGTCCAGCTCATTGGCGACCCAGACGACGTTGCCCTGGGCGAAATGCTTTTCCAGCTCGCTCCAGGCCAGGCGGCCGTTTCGCTGTTCACTTTGAGGCGCAGTTCGGTGTCTTTTTCGGGATTGGTTTGCATGCGAAATATCAATGTTCGGTGAGTCGGCTGCCGTTGCGCGCGGCGGGTTTGCCTTACAGGGCTTCCACGCGCGCGTCGGCGTACC
>NZ_JAHLEL010000078.1 GCF_020131355.1 Pseudonocardia sp. ICBG1293 | reverse complement strand
GTCGCGAAGCAGAGGGACCGAGGTGTCGCGCGGCGGCGGCGGGAAGGCCCACCCCTATAACCGCAGGTCAACCCCCTCCCCCACCGCCCTAAACCCCTGTTTTCCACCCATGGCACTAGCCATGGGGTTTCAATGCTATTCCATGTGGTTTCACACCGTACACAAACCCCTCTTGGCTCGCAATGCCCTGTTGGAGTGACCGTGAGGTCGCTCGTGTGGGGTGCGCCCGGAGGGCGCACCCCTAGGGGTTGGGGGCCTCCTGTCCGTCACCTGGGCGCAGCCAGACCAGGGCTTAGTGAGGGGGCAACCCATGAGGTTCGGGTTGCCCCCTCACTAAGCCCTGGTATCCCTTGGGCAGGTGATGGGCAGGAGGCCCCCAACCCCGATCCTGGGGTGAGGAACCGTGCATTAGCCCTCGCCTATTCAGCCGGGTTTGTCCTCCTGTCCGGAGCCTGCCCAGCGGCGAGCGTCTGCCTTTGACCTTCGCTTTTTGTTCCGCCTTCGGCGGAATCCCTCCGGGGGTCGGGCGCTCGCCGCCCGAACCCCGGCAGACTCCGGACAGGAAGCCCCGGTTCTTTCGGCCCTGTCCGACATCTGCCACAACGGATACCTGGGGTCTCCCAGAATGCAAGGGACACCCCACCCTTGCATTCTGGGAGACCCCAGGTCTGGCTACGCCCAGATGACGGACAGGGCCGAAAGAACCTCCAAGCAAAACCCGCTCACACACAAAAACAGGGCGGACCCCCACCCGGGGGTCCGCCCTGTCTCCCTACCGCCGTATCGACGACAGCACTCAGGAACAGCTAGTAGCCGTCCCGGCTCGAGGGCTCGTGCCGGGCATCCTCTACTGTTACTTCCTCTCTCAGACAGAGTTTGGGGAATCGTTACTCCATTAGTGGTGCACTCTGCCCCTCACCGTTCCCCAGGAATCCGAGATAGACAAAGAGTCGCCGCGGATCAAGGATGTGATCCGCGGCGACTCTTTTTCAACCACTAGCTGCGCGCTGGGAGGATGCTCCTCGTTGAAGCTACTGCAGACGTACACGTATCTACTATGACCGTCGAGAGCGTCACCACGCTCTCGAACATAGCGCGCAACTTCGCTCTCGGGGTGTCCGCCCTCGGTAAATACGTGCGCCGGGATGTCTAATTCATCCGGAGCGATCCCCTTGAATGCGATAACGAACTCTCCATCCGGCGTCTCCCCTGTGATGCATGTCAACTGGTCCCGATGTCATCGACATCTGCACGTTCACCCGCTGTGTCCGGGTCGTCGACACCCGCTGTGTGTTCATTCATGTGTCAATCAGTAGTGCCTCCACAGTTTCATAGACCTGACGGCGCCGTCATGCCATCCTCCGACCCAGTTGTGGTGAGTGCCAAAACATCGGCTTCCGGTTTCTTGAAAGCTTGGGTTAGTATATATTCTCTGAGCAGTGCAGCCGTTTTCTGCAATATAGGATCGGATTCCACTCATCCCGTTGTTGACCTTACTGAGGCTCCGAAGTGAGTATCCCAGCGCGTCACAGGGTCCGTCCTTGCCGTAGATATGGCGGACAGCTCCCTTATAGTCAGGAAGTGACCACAATTCAACTAGGACCGGAATCCGCGGAAGCGCGTAGTTTCGCTGCTTCTCCATCTCATTCTTCGCGGCGTCTCTGAGAACTGGATCAGACGAACAAGAGTCTGCGACGACAGTCGCGTCCCCTGTGGTCGGGTTACGCGTTACATATGTGTCGCAACTCGAACCGGCACTTCCTTTTGGCGCCAGAGCCTCTCCTGTCGGATCGTTTGACTTCGGGGACTCCACGGCGGATGCCGCTGGTGCTGCAACGCCCAGCGCGATAGCTACGGCAGCGGCGATAACCACGGCGCGGCGGACGATTGGTCTCGGGGACAAGCTACCTCTCCTGTTCAGCTTGACTACTTCAATTCACCTTAGACAATCGAGGGCTGGGCAGCTAGGGCTCTCTGGAAAGTGGGTGAATTGTTCCCGGTGCGCAAAGTCTCAGAAGTCAGATTCCAGAATGCCTATGGAGTTGCCCCCCATTTGGTTCGCTCGGGACAAGCGGTCGGTCGGTGGTGGTCGGGTCTGGCGTAGTGGTCGGTGATCTGCCCGCCGCGACGATCGGTCATGTCCGCTGACGTGGTGGATGAAGATGGCCGCCTCGTGAGCTTTCGTGGGTCGATCTAGGCGGTGAGCGCAGTCGTGGTCGTCATCACGCGGTCACATCCCGACGCCTCGCCGCTGTCCAGCGACGAGGTTGTACACCACGCCCCTGGAAGCAACCGGCTTTTGCCGGGGTCGGGGGCTTCTCTACTGCCTGCTAGAGCAGTTTGCTTGTCCTGCCTGCCAGAGGGAGGGCAGCGAAGGGAGCCCCCCCCCTACCCGGTCAACGGCGCGCGGATGCGCAAGGTTGACCGGGTAGGGGGGAGACTCGGATCGAACGGTCGCGGCTTGTCTGCCGTCGGTCGGTTGCTTCGGTCGCGTGTCCCGGGCACCGCGTTACTACTGATGCCCCAGGGCGGGATGTGTCAGTCAGTCTGTCGCATCGGCTACTGCGTTGAACACGTCCGATGCGCACCCCCTCTGCGGGGGTCAGCCTGGGCCTGCCGTGTTCCGCTCCATCCTGTGGAGCAACGGCTGCTGCTGATCTGGTCCAGCTGCAGGTTTTTACCTTCTGAGGGACCGGACCCTGGGCCGGGACGTTTGATGACCCAGTTCTCGATGCATCTGGGAGGCGTGACGAGCGTGTCGCTGGTGCCCGGGAGCGTCTGGCCGCTATCCTGACCATTCATTTGTGTTGTGTTCAGCTCACAGTGAACCAGATGCCCCGCTCCGGCGGGGGCATCTGTGTGTTTGCCCAGGTCGTCGGCGTGTCGCGCCGGGTCTTGCCACCGCCAGCTCGGGCTCTAGGGTCTGTCCCCGTGGGTATCGACCGAGGCATGCGAGTCCCGTGGGAGATCGGGACCGCCTACTGCCCACCTGCTCCGCGGTCAAGGGCGAGCCCTGCACCGAACGCCGACCCCGACCCCACCGCGGCCGCCGCTTCCGCCGCCAGATCCACCCAGCCCGCCGTGCCGCTCAAGGCCCGATGACCGCTCACCGGAAGCCCCCATCGCAATAGTTAGCGTTCTCGACACACAAAGGTAGGGCGGGCCCCTACCGAGGCCCGCCCTACCTTGCCGAGAACTACTAGTAGCCGTCCCGCTCGAACCTCTCCATCCGCTCAGCCGTCATGGTGGGGATCGGTCCGGTATCCCAACCTTGGTCGCTCTCTGCTCCTTCTGCGGTGGTCTTTTTACTCAGTGGTCGACCTATCGCCAGGTAGTCTAGGCGGATGGTCAGTGCGGTCGCGACCAGAGTTACGACCGCTGAGTAGAACGCGACTCCGATGAAGATCGGGATCAGGATCAGCACCGCCGCTTCCACCATCCCGAGAACGATGGCTAGGAAGGTGAATTTGCTCCGGACCCACACCACCGGTCCGAATCCCCGTGCCGGGTCTGGCCGTGACTCTTCCGGGGTGTCCACCCATGCTTCAGCGAGAAGATAGGTGTAGGCATCGCAGATGTTTTGGAAACTCCTCCTTCGAGCCTCCGATATCCGGGTGGTGGGCTCTGGCTGCTTTCCGGTAGGCAGAGTGTAGGTCTTGTGGACTGGCCGCAGGTGATACTTTGAGGCGCTGCGCAGCCGCCTCCCGGGACAAGGTGGTCATTTCTTCCACCCCGGAATCTGCTCCTCCAGGGTCTTCGTCCGGGCCTTGAGTAGGGCAACCGGTTGCTTCGCATGCCCGGCCACCAGCAGGTTCCGCTTTGCTGAACCGGTGATGACCTTGCTCGGAAGCCGCCTCGTCTTGTCCACGGGCTTCACTACCCCGTAGGTAACCTTCTCCGAAGTCGCGTGAATCCAGTGCCGTCCGGTAGCTGTCGCACCCGGTTCGGGTCCAACAGATACGCATCCTGCCGCCGAAGACTCCCCGTCCCTGTAAACTCTGACTCCGATAACTGCAACCCAGCTTCACCGATCTTGCGGGACCCGAACCGCTTAGCTAGGGGCTCCGCCGCCTCAGTCCGGCCGATAAGCATTTCCCCGCCCATCGCCGAGAACAGTCGCTGTCGTTCG
>NZ_JAHLEL010000077.1 GCF_020131355.1 Pseudonocardia sp. ICBG1293 | reverse complement strand
CCACCCATGCTTCAGCGAGAAGATAGGTGTAGGCATCGCAGATGTTTTGGAACTCCTCCTTCGAGCCTCCGATATCCGGGTGGTGGGCTCTGGCTGCTTTCGGTAGGCAGAGTGTAGTCTTGTGGACTGGCCGCAGGTGATACTTTGAGGCGCTGCGCAGCCGCCTCCCGGGACAAGGTGGTCATTTCTTCCACCCCGGAATCTGCTCCTCCAGGGTCTTCGTCCGGGCCTTGAGTAGGGCAACCGGTTGCTTCGCATGCCCGGCCACCAGCAGGTTCCGCTTTGCTGAACCGTGATGACCTTGCTCGGAAGCCGCCTCGTCTTGTCCACGGGCTTCACTACCCCGTAGGTAACCTTCTCCGAAGTCGCGTGAATCCAGTGCCTGTCCGGTAGCTGTCGCACCCGGTTCGGGTCCAACAGATACGCATCCTGCCGCCGAAGACTCCCCGTCCCTGTAAACTCTGACTCCGATAACTGCAAACCCAGCTTCACCGATCTTGCGGGACCCGAACCGCTTAGCTAGGGGCTCCGCCGCCTCAGTCCGGCCGATAAGCATTCCCCGCCCATCGCCGAGAACAGTCGCTGTCGTTCGTCCTCGGTGTCCCCGAATCCGTAATAGGACTGGGCCGATGGGATGCAGGCACCGCCCATCCCCCGGATTCGCTCCACCAGGTTCGTCAGACTCCCGGTGAGCTTCCCCGTGATCGCGGAGAACTCGTCCACGATGAACAACGTCTGCCTTGGCTGCTGCGACAACTCATACATCAGCAGCTCCAGCAGCACCGCCGCCTTCGCCTCCGCCACAACCCTGTCGATAGAACCCGGCACCAGCACATACAGCGCATCGAAGTCCGACAACGGCCGCCCGGCATCGAAGTCATCCCCCAAAGCCCGGAACAACTCCGAGAACAGCATCAAGTCCGCCGCCAACGGCGACGGCCCCGCACCCGACGCGACGTCGTCAGCGCCCGCACCGCCGCGGACTCGACGGGGTACTTCTCCCACGTCTCAGTCAGCCACTTCTTGGTCAGCCGTTTCAGGAGGTCCACCGAGTCCATCGGAGGTCCCTTTGGCGAGTCAATGAGCAGATGCAGGAGCCCCCGTTGGAGGACGTCGTAGAAGCGGTGCTCGGTCTTCGCCAGGGCGTGTAGGGACGCCTGGAGCTGCCGTGGGGGGAGCCGCCACATGTTGAGCCGGTCGATGAACGGGAAGATCCCAACCCGGTTCGGCTGCAAGCCCAGGGCCTCCATCTCCTCGGCCCACTCCACCGCCTGGTCCCCGCCCTGGCGGCCTCCCTTGCAGTCAACGAAGATGGTCAGCGGCCGCGTGGTGTACACGTCCCGTGAATGCGAGCCAGTTCCTACCTGGCTCGACTCCCGGTACGTGGCCCACGCGGCTTCCGTCCATCCGCAACTGAGCCGGATCAACGTCGTCGACTTCCCTGAACCAGTCGACCCCACACACGCCATGTGCCGTTTGATCCGCTCCACCGGAACTGCGAAGTACGGGGCGTTCCGCTTCCCGATCGCTTGCCCCAGTAACTCCGGATGCGGATACACATCCTCATACTTGTGACCCAGAATCACTCTCTGCCCTCTCGACAGTGGTGTGATCTCATGCTTCGCCCGCAGACGGGCATTCCACTCTTGGCGCTTCTGCTGCCGATACACATGGCGTTCACCCTTCACTCCTTCCTTCCCTGACCGCATCCGCCGCGTATAGCGGTGCCACCACACCCACGCACCAAGACAGGACAGCAGCAACGTCCCACCCGTTGCATTCACGAATCCGTGTAGCCACATCCCGGCCCACGCCTGCTCAATAGCTGTGCGCATCGTCGTGACTGGCGCGAACCAATCATCGACCCACCACGCCGCGATCACGCTCGCCCCGAGCACGAGGAAGAACACGTTTCGCAACCGGGACGGATGCCACCCCTTCAACGACGCACCCGCAACGATCCCAGCACCCAGGATGATCGCCGGCAGCAACACCACCCCAGCCGCAACTATCGCCGCAAGCAATATTCCGGCGATACTCCCCTGAGCCCATATCGGCCACTCCATCACGCGCCATCTACCTTTAGACGCCGAACCCAACCCTTCGGTTGCCATCTTGGAATCTCCTCCTCCAAGCTCCGGACATAAATACGCCGATACTTGTCGTCCTTTTGGCTGTTTACTCGAAGCGTGAACTCATTCATCACCTCCCTCACCGTCCGCAAGGCTGCCGGAGAACACCAATAGGCAATACTTGAGCAATCCAAGTCTCTTGCTCGCCTCTGAATCTCCGGAATTAAACCATCGTGCAAATTCACGCCACCTCCAAATGCTCTTTCTTTAGAGAGGTATCGAGTTCGGGTCTTAGCTGTCAGCTCGACCTCGATCAAAACCCGAGCACCGTTCTCTAGAATTTCTACCCCATCTGGCATATGTGGATATTCCTCATCCTTGAGGCGCCACCCGTGCTCATGCCACAGGCTGCGCTCCGACTCCCATCGATCCAGAGCAAACCCTGTGCGGTGCGCTCGTACCGCCGCCACTGCTCGGGTATGGGCCGCTGTAGTCGGACGGGGCTTCCACTCCCGCGCATTCCATCCCAGGAATTGATCCGTTGTTGCTTTGGTTGGCCACACCCACGCCGAACCAGCGTCGACGTAGTCACGTTTGACCCAAGCCGCCTGCTCCCAGCGCCGCACAACCTGCCTGGCTCGTTCCTCTGTAATATTCAGGTGGTGTTGGAGGAGGTCCATGGGGATGCCGTACATGTGCGCCATCCACTCCATGAGTTCAGCATCTCTGGCTGTCCTTCGGACTGTTCCTGCGTCGCTTCGCTTCGCTCGTTTCGGCCGTGCTTCTTCTGGCATTGTCTGGCTCCTTGTCTGGCTCATGTTTTACTCACTGCCCCTGCATGGGTTCTTCCTGTTTTCTTCTGTTTTGTTTCTGCTTTATCCGATTGGGCTTTGCCCTCCCTGCCCTGTGCTCTTCGTGTGCCTTTCTTTGCTGTGCTCTCTGCGTAGCCATTTCCCTGTGTTCCCCCGCTCTTTTTTTCTTTTTTTGGTCGCTCCACCTGCGCACCGCACGCCCCTCTTAGCCACACTCCCTTGCCAACCCCCTGTCTGTTGATCTTGTTTTTGATCTTGTCTTTGGTCTTTTCGACTTGCCTTCCCGCCGCCGCCGCGCGACACCTCAGTTCCTCGTCGCGAAGCAGAGGGACCGAGGTGTCGCGCGGCGGCGGCGGGAAGGCCCACCCCTATAACCGCAGGTCAACCCCCTCCCCCACCGCCCTAAACCCCTGTTTTCCACCCATGGCACTAGCCATGGGGTTTCAATGCTATTTCCATGTGGTTTCACACCGTACACAAACCCCTCTTGGCTCGCAATGCCCTGTTGGAGTGACCGTGAGGTCGCTCCGTGTGGGGTGCGCCCGGAGGGCGCACCCCTAGGGGTTGGGGGCCTCCTGTCCGTCACCTGGGCGCAGCCAGACCAGGGCTTAGTGAGGGGGCAACCCATGAGGTTCGGGTTGCCCCCTCACTAAGCCCTGGTATCCCTTGGGCAGGTGATGGGCAGGAGGCCCCCAACCCCGATCCTGGGGTGAGGAACCGTGCATTAGCCCTCGCCTATTCAGCCGGGTTTGTCCTCCTGTCCGGAGCCTGCCCAGCGGCGAGCGTCTGCCTTTGACCTTCGCTTTTTGTTCCGCCTTCGGCGGAATCCCTCCGGGGGTCGGGCGCTCGCCGCCCCGAACCCCGGCAGACTCCGGACAGGAAGCCCCGGTTCTTTCGGCCCTGTCCGACATCTGCCACAACGGATACCTGGGGTCTCCCAGAATGCAAGGGACACCCCACCCTTGCATTCTGGGAGACCCCAGGTCTGGCTACGCCCAGATGACGGACAGGGCCGAAAGAACCTCCAAGCAAAACCCGCTCACACACAAAAACAGGGCGGACCCCCACCCGGGGGTCCGCCCTGTCTCCCTACCGCCGTATCGACGACAGCACTCAGGAACAGCTAGTAGCCGTCCCGGCTCGAGGGCTCGTGCCGGGCATCCTCTACTGTTACTTCCTCTCTCAGACAGAGTTTGGGGAATCGTTACTCCATTAGTGGTGCACTCTGCCCCTCACCGTTCCCCAGGAATCCGAGATAGACAAAGAGTCGCCGCGGATCAAGGATGTGATCCGCGGCGACTCTTTTTCAACCACTAGCTGCGCGCTGGAGGATGCTCCTCGTTGAAGCTACTGCAGACGTACACGTATCTACTATGACCGTCGAGAGCGTCACCACGCTCTCGAACATAGCGCGCAACTTCGCTCTCGGGGTGTCCGCCCTCGGTAAATACGTGCGCCGGGATGTCTAATTCATCCGGAGCGATCCCCTTGAATGCGATAACTACCTCGGCGGCGGGTCCGTCGACTAACTCCCCGCTGTGTTGTTCATTCATGTGTCAATCAGTAGTGCCTCCACAGTTTCATAGACCTGACGGCGCCGTCATGCCATCCTCCGACCCAGTTGTGGTGAGTGCCAAACATCGGCTTCCGGTTTCCTTGAAAGCTTGGGTTAGTATATATTCTCTGAGCAGTGCAGCCGTTTTCTGCAATATAGGATCGGATTCCACTCATCCCGTTGTTGACCTTACTGAGGCTCCGAAGTGAGTATCCCAGCGCGTCACAGGGTCCGTCCTTGCCGTAGATATGGCGGACAGCTCCCTTATAGTCAGGAAGTGACCACAATTCAACTAGGACCGGAATCCGCGGAAGCGCGTAGTTTCGCTGCTTCTCCATCTCATTCTTCGCGGCGTCTCTGAGAACTGGATCAGACGAACAAGAGTCTGCGACGACAGTCGCGTCCCCTGTGGTCGGGTTACGCGTTACATATGTGTCGCAACTCGAACCGGCACTTCCTTTTGGCGCCAGAGCCTCTCCTGTCGGATCGTTTGACTTCGGGGACTCCACGGCGGATGCCGCTGGTGCTGCAACGCCCAGCGCGATAGCTACGGCAGCGGCGATAACCACGGCGCGGCGGACGATTGGTCTCGGGGACAAGCTACCTCTCCTGTTCAGCTTGACTACTTCAATTCACCTTAGACAATCGAGGGCTGGGCAGCTAGGGCTCTCTGGAAAGTGGGTGAATTGTTCCCGGTGCGCAAAGTCTCAGAAGTCAGATTCCAGAATGCCTATGGAGTTGCCCCCCATTTGGTTCGCTCGGGACAAGCGGTCGGTCGGTGGTGGTCGGGTCTGGCGTAGTGGTCGGTGATCTGCCCGCCGCGACGATCGGTCATGTCCGCTGACGTGGTGGATGAAGATGGCCGCCTCGTGAGCTTTCGTGGGTCGATCTAGGCGGTGAGCGCAGTCGTGGTCGTCATCACGCGGTCACATCCCGACGCCTCGCCGCTGTCCAGCGACGAGGTTGTACACCACGCCCCTGGAAGCAACCGGCTTTTGCCGGGGTCGGGGGCTTCTCTACTGCCTGCTAGAGCAGTTTGCTTGTCCTGCCTGCCAGAGGGAGGGCAGCGAAGGGAGCCCCCCCCCTACCCGGTCAACGGCGCGCGGATGCGCAAGGTTGACCGGGTAGGGGGGAGACTCGGATCGAACGGTCGCGGCTTGTCTGCCGTCGGTCGGTTGCTTCGGTCGCGTGTCCCGGGCACCGCGTTACTGATGCCCCAGGGCGGGATGTCCAGTCAGTCTGTCGCATCGGCTACTGCGTTGAACACGTCCGATGCGCACCCCCTCTGCGGGGGTCAGCCTGGGCCTGCCGTGTTCCGCTCCATCCTGTGGAGCAACGGCTGCTGCTGATCTGGTCCAGCTGCAGGTTTTTACCTTCTGAGGGACCGGACCCTGGGCCGGGACGTTTGATGACCCAGTTCTCGATGCATCTGGGAGCGTGACGAGCGTGTCGCTGGTGCCCGGGAGCGTCTGGCCGCTATCCTGACCATTCATTTGTGTTGTGTTCAGCTCACAGTGAACCAGATGCCCCCGCTCCGGCGGGGGCATCTGTGTGTTTGCCCAGGTCGTCGGCGTGTCGCGCCGGGTCTTGCCACCGCCAGCTCGGGCTCTAGGGTCTGTCCCCGTGGGTATCGACCGAGGCATGCGAGTCCCGTGGGAGATCGGGACCGCCTACTGCCCCACCTGCTCCGCGGTCAAGGGCGAGCCCTGCACCGAACGCCGACCCCGACCCCACCGCGGCCGCCGCTTCCGCCGCCAGATCCACCCAGCCCGCCGTGCCGCTCAAGGCCCGATGACCGCTCACCGGAAGCCCCCATCGCAATAGTTAGCGTTCTCGACACACAAAGGTAGGGCGGGCCCCTACCGAGGCCCGCCCTACCTTGCCGAGAACTACTAGTAGCCGTCCCGCTCGAACCTCTCCATCCGCTCAGCCGTCATGGTGGGGATCGGTCCGGTATCCCAACCTTGGTCGCTCTCTGCTCCTTCTGCGGTGGTCTTTTTACTCAGTGGTCGACCTATCGCCAGGTAGTCTAGGCGGATGGTCAGTGCGGTCGCGACCAGAGTTACGACCGCTGAGTAGAACGCGACTCCGATGAAGATCGGGATCAGGATCAGCACCGCCGCTTCCACCATCCCGAGAACGATGGCTAGGAAGGTGAATTTGCTCCGGACCCACACCACCGGTCCGAATCCCCGTGCCGGGTCTGGCCGTGACTCTTCCGGGGTGTCCACCCATGCTTCAGCGAGAAGATAGGTGTAGGCATCGCAGATGTTTTGGAACTCCTCCTTCGAGCCTCCGATATCCGGGTGGTGGGCTCTGGCTGCTTTCCGGTAGGCAGAGTGTAGGTCTTGTGGACTGGCCGCAGGTGATACTTTGAGGCGCTGCGCAGCCGCCTCCCGGGACAAGGTGGTCATTTCTTCCACCCCGGAATCTGCTCCTCCAGGGTCTTCGTCCGGGCCTTGAGTAGGGCAACCGGTTGCTTCGCATGCCCGGCCACCAGCAGGTTCCGCTTTGCTGAACCGGTGATGACCTTGCTCGGAAGCCGCCTCGTCTTGTCCACGGGCTTCACTACCCCGTAGGTAACCTTCTCCGAAGTCGCGTGAATCCAGTGCCTGTCCGGTAGCTGTCGCACCCGGTTCGGGTCCAACAGATACGCATCCTGCCGCCGAAGACTCCCCGTCCCTGTAAACTCTGACTCCGATAACTGCAACCCAGCTTCACCGATCTTGCGGGACCCGAACCGCTTAGCTAGGGGCTCCGCCGCCTCAGTCCGGCCGATAAGCATTCCCCCGCCCATCGCCGAGAACAGTCGCTGTCGTTCGTCCTCGGTGTCCCCGAATCCGTAATAGGACTGGGCCGATGGGATGCAGGCACCGCCCATCCCCCGGATTCGCTCCACCAGGTTCGTCAGACTCCCGGTGAGCTTCCCCGTGATCGCGGAGAACTCGTCCACGATGAACAACGTCTGCCTTGGCTGCTGCGACAACTCATACATCAGCAGCTCCAGCAGCACCGCCGCCTTCGCCTCCGCCACAACCCTGTCGATAGAACCCGGCACCAGCACATACAGCGCATCGAAGTCCGACAACGGCCGCCCGGCATCGAAGTCATCCCCCAAAGCCCGGAACAACTCCGAGAACAGCATCAAGTCCGCCGCCAACGGCGACGGCCCCGCACCCGACGACGTCGTCAGCGCCCGCACCGCCGCGGACTCGACGGGGTACTTCTCCCACGTCTCAGTCAGCCACTTCTTGGTCAGCCGTTTCAGGAGGTCCACCGAGTCCATCGGAGGTCCCTTTGGCGAGTCAATGAGCAGATGCAGGAGCCCCCGTTGGAGGACGTCGTAGAAGCGGTGCTCGGTCTTCGCCAGGGCGTGTAGGGACGCCTGGAGCTGCCGTGGGGGGAGCCGCCACATGTTGAGCCGGTCGATGAACGGGAAGATCCCAACCCGGTTCGGCTGCAAGCCCAGGGCCTCCATCTCCTCGGCCCACTCCACCGCCTGGTCCCCGCCCTGGCGGCCTCCCTTGCAGTCAACGAAGATGGTCAGCGGCCGCGTGGTGTACACGTCCCGTGAATGCGAGCCAGTTCCTACCTGGCTCGACTCCCGGTACGTGGCCCACGCGGCTTCCGTCCATCCGCAACTGAGCCGGATCAACGTCGTCGACTTCCCTGAACCAGTCGACCCCACACACGCCATGTGCCGTTTGATCCGCTCCACCGGAACTGCGAAGTACGGGGCGTTCCGCTTCCCGATCGCTTGCCCCAGTAACTCCGGATGCGGATACACATCCTCATACTTGTGACCCAGAATCACTCTCTGCCCTCTCGACAGTGGTGTGATCTCATGCTTCGCCCGCAGACGGGCATTCCACTCTTGGCGCTTCTGCTGCCGATACACATGGCGTTCACCCTTCACTCCTTCCTTCCCTGACCGCATCCGCCGCGTATAGCGGTGCCACCACACCCACGCACCAAGACAGGACAGCAGCAACGTCCCACCCGTTGCATTCACGAATCCGTGTAGCCACATCCCGGCCCACGCCTGCTCAATAGCTGTGCGCATCGTCGTGACTGGCGCGAACCAATCATCGACCCACCACGCCGCGATCACGCTCGCCCCGAGCACGAGGAAGAACACGTTTCGCAACCGGGACGGATGCCACCCCTTCAACGACGCACCCGCAACGATCCCAGCACCCAGGATGATCGCCGGCAGCAACACCACCCCAGCCGCAACTATCGCCGCAAGCAATATTCCGGCGATACTCCCCTGAGCCCATATCGGCCACTCCATCACGCGCCATCTACCTTTAGACGCCGAACCCAACCCTTCGGTTGCCATCTTGGAATCTCCTCCTCCAAGCTCCGGACATAAATACGCCGATACTTGTCGTCCTTTTGGCTGTTTACTCGAAGCGTGAACTCATTCATCACCTCCCTCACCGTCCGCAAGGCTGCCGGAGAACACCAATAGGCAATACTTGAGCAATCCAAGTCTCTTGCTCGCCTCTGAATCTCCGGAATTAAACCATCGTGCAAATTCACGCCACCTCCAAATGCTCTTTCTTTAGAGAGGTATCGAGTTCGGGTCTTAGCTGTCAGCTCGACCTCGATCAAAACCCGAGCACCGTTCTCTAGAATTTCTACCCCATCTGGCATATGTGGATATTCCTCATCCTTGAGGCGCCACCCGTGCTCATGCCACAGGCTGCGCTCCGACTCCCATCGATCCAGAGCAAACCCTGTGCGGTGCGCTCGTACCGCCGCCACTGCTCGGGTATGGGCCGCTGTAGTCGGACGGGGCTTCCACTCCCGCGCATTCCATCCCAGGAATTGATCCGTTGTTGCTTTGGTTGGCCACACCCACGCCGAACCAGCGTCGACGTAGTCACGTTTGACCCAAGCCGCCTGCTCCCAGCGCCGCACAACCTGCCTGGCTCGTTCCTCTGTAATATTCAGGTGGTGTTGGAGGAGGTCCATGGGGATGCCGTACATGTGCGCCATCCACTCCATGAGTTCAGCATCTCTGGCTGTCCTTCGGACTGTTCCTGCGTCGCTTCGCTTCGCTCGTTTCGGCCGTGCTTCTTCTGGCATTGTCTGGCTCCTTGTCTGGCTCATGTTTTACTCACTGCCCCTGCATGGGTTCTTCCTGTTTTCTTCTGTTTTGTTTCTGCTTTATCCGATTGGGCTTTGCCCTCCCTGCCCTGTGCTCTTCGTGTGCCTTTCTTTGCTGTGCTCTCTGCGTAGCCATTTCCCTGTGTTCCCCCGCTCTTTTTTTCTTTTTTTGGTCGCTCCACCTGCGCACCGCACGCCCCTCTTAGCCACACTCCCTTGCCAACCCCCTGTCTGTTGATCTTGTTTTTGATCTTGTCTTTGGTCTTTTCGACTTGCCTTCCCGCCGCCGCCGCGCGACACCTCAGTTCCTCGTCGCGAAGCAGAGGGACCGAGGTGTCGCGCGGCGGCGGCGGGAAGGCCCACCCCTATAACCGCAGGTCAACCCCCTCCCCCACCGCCCTAAACCCCTGTTTTCCACCCATGGCACTAGCCATGGGGTTTCAATGCTATTTCCATGTGGTTTCACACCGTACACAAACCCCTCTTGGCTCGCAATGCCCTGTTGGAGTGACCGTGAGGTCGCTCCGTGTGGGGTGCGCCCGGAGGGCGCACCCCTAGGGGTTGGGGGCCTCCTGTCCGTCACCTGGGCGCAGCCAGACCAGGGCTTAGTGAGGGGGCAACCCATGAGGTTCGGGTTGCCCCCTCACTAAGCCCTGGTATCCCTTGGGCAGGTGATGGGCAGGAGGCCCCCAACCCCGATCCTGGGGTGAGGAACCGTGCATTAGCCCTCGCCTATTCAGCCGGGTTTGTCCTCCTGTCCGGAGCCTGCCCAGCGGCGAGCGTCTGCCTTTGACCTTCGCTTTTTGTTCCGCCTTCGGCGGAATCCCTCCGGGGGTCGGGCGCTCGCCGCCCCGAACCCCGGCAGACTCCGGACAGGAAGCCCCGGTTCTTTCGGCCCTGTCCGACATCTGCCACAACGGATACCTGGGGTCTCCCAGAATGCAAGGGACACCCCACCCTTGCATTCTGGGAGACCCCAGGTCTGGCTACGCCCAGATGACGGACAGGGCCGAAAGAACCTCCAAGCAAAACCCGCTCACACACAAAAACAGGGCGGACCCCCACCCGGGGGTCCGCCCTGTCTCCCTACCGCCGTATCGACGACAGCACTCAGGAACAGCTAGTAGCCGTCCCGGCTCGAGGGCTCGTGCCGGGCATCCTCTACTGTTACTTCCTCTCTCAGACAGAGTTTGGGGAATCGTTACTCCATTAGTGGTGCACTCTGCCCCTCACCGTTCCCCAGGAATCCGAGATAGACAAAGAGTCGCCGCGGATCAAGGATGTGATCCGCGGCGACTCTTTTTCAACCACTAGCTGCGCGCTGGAGGATGCTCCTCGTTGAAGCTACTGCAGACGTACACGTATCTACTATGACCGTCGAGAGCGTCACCACGCTCTCGAACATAGCGCGCAACTTCGCTCTCGGGTGTCCGCCCTCGTAAATACGTGCGCCGGGATGTCTAATTCATCCGGAGCGATCC
>NZ_JAHLEL010000076.1 GCF_020131355.1 Pseudonocardia sp. ICBG1293 | reverse complement strand
CCAGGCCGACGCAGACGACGGTGACCCGCGCTCCACACGTCTGTCGAGCGCGGAGAAAAGTGAGATCGTCGAACTCCGAAAGAAGGCCCGCCGGATCGAGATCGAGAACGAGATCCTCAAGCGTGCTGCCGCGTACTTCGCCCGGGAGAACATCCTCCCAAAGTAGTTTTCCCGCTGGTCCGTGAACTCGCCGACGATGGATTCGACGTCGCGGTGACCTGCCGGGTCCTTGGCGTCCGCCGCCAGGGCTACTACGAATGGCACTCCGGGGCGACATCGCTACGGACGCAGGAGAACGAACTGCTCCTCAAACACATCGAGAAAATCCACGCAGAGTCCCGGGGCACCTACGGATGGCCACGTGTGCACGCCGAGCTCACCCTCGGACTCGGTATCACGGTGAACCACAAACGCGTCGCTCGGCTGATGCGCCAGGCCGGGATCCAGGGCCTCTACCGGCGACGCAACCACGGCTGCACCGTCCGGGACCAGCACGCCGACCCCTACACCGACCTGGTCGACCGCGACTTCACCGTCGACGGACCGGATGAGATCTGGTGCACCGACATCACCGAACACCCCACCCGAGAAGGGAAAGTCTACTGCGCGGCAGTCATCGATGTATTCTCCCGGAAAGCAGTCGGATGGTCCATCGCCGACAACATGCGCACCGAACTCGTCATCGACGCCCTCGGCATGGCCATACTCCGCCGACGCCCGCAATACCACGCCACGATCCTACATTCCAACCACGGCACCCAATTCACATCATGGGCATTCGGTCGACGTCTGGTCGCCGCTGGAATCGTCCCATCGATGGGCTCGATCGGAGATTGCTACGATAACTCTCTGGTCGAATCATTCTGGGGTACCATGCAACTCGAACTGCTCGATTCCAGAACCTGGAAAACCCGCGCAGAGCTTGCCACCGCCATCTTCGAATGGATAGAATGCTGGTACAATCCGTTACGGCGCCATTCCAGTATTGGGATGCTCTCCCCGAACGACTTCGAAGCAGCCCACACCCCGCCCAACCACACCCACTGACCCCACACCGTCGGGGTCCGGACTACGGGGCCAAGCTCAAGAGTCCATGCAAGCCACGACTGCGAGCTTCTTCTCCGGGACAGCCCAGTCGTTGGGTGCCGCCGCAGCCGGTGTGTTACCAGGGCCAGAAGATTCGACCGTGACAAGCATCCATACCCTGCCCGCCGAGGGCGATCACGAACAACACGATGACAATCGGCCTCGCTCTGGTATCGACCGTGTCGACTGGGCTGCCTATCTGATGCTAACGGGGGTTCCGAGGAGAACAGATGACAATCAGGTCATCTGCTGTCGGCAGGCAGGTGATGAATTCATGCCGCACGAGTCCGAGGGTCGGCCCAGGTCAGAACCTTCCCGTGTGGCCGCCGACCCGCAACGTTCGGTACGGACTCGGCCGCGATGGCGGGGCCGTCGAGACAGCCGAGGTCGTAATAGCCGTCCCCGGCGCCGCGGGGTCCGGCTGCGGTGGCGCTGGTCCAGTGAGTTCAGTCAGCATCCTGGAGGGTGAGATCGTGAACGACAGGGCGGGCAGGGCATCCGCGCCGGGGTCGTGACACCGTGACCGTCGTGGCCCGCGGCCACAGAACACCACCACCAGCGCCACCAGTAGCAGTGGTGGCGTGCTGGTCGGGGTCCGGGCTGCCGACGATGGTGTGCACACCCGCCGCGGTCGGCCGTAGGTGATAACGGCCGTCGTCATCGGTATCGCGACGCGCCACACACCGGCCCTGATCATCAAGCAAGGTCACCACCGCCGGCACCCCCAATCCGTCCGGCCCCACCACCCGACCGCACACCGCCGACCCCACCGCAGCCGCCGGCACTGGCGCACCGCCGTGGCCGGCATCGGCGGGTGATCCATGCTCGGATCCGCGTTCGATGTTCTCCGCGAGCCGGGTCAGATCCCGGAACTGGGGACCCCCAGCAAGTAGCCCACCGTGATTGACCCGAACAACCCGAGCCATCAACCCCACCGCGACCGCCACCAGTACCACCGGCAGAACGTAAGCCGCACCAGGCACCAGCCGCTGCACCACAGCAGCCCCACCGGCCGCACACACGAACGCCGCGATCCGCAACACCGAATTACTGTCCCAACTGGGCCTGTGCAGCTCGACCATAGCCGATACCAAATTCGTCACCGTACCGGTCAGAAAATTTGTCGGTGTCCCCGCTGGGCCCACATACCTGAGCCCGGCAGCTTGAATTCCCATCGCCGCCGCACCACCGGTCACCAACACCACCGCCCGCACCGTATTGTATTCCGGACTCACGAAACCGTAAAATCCGATACCGACCGTCACCAACACCACCAGCTCGACAACCAGAACGGTGGCGACCGCAGTCCGCCACGGCAACCGATGCATCACCAGACCAGCAACGATCGTGCCCACCATCAACCCGACGACATACCCAGCGACCGCGCACAACGCCTCAACAGACGACAACCAACGCCCGAGCCCGAGCCCGAGCCCGAGCACAGCCAGATTCCCCGTCATCGTACTGGCGAAAACCTCATTGAACACGAAAAACGTCACCGCATCCAACGCACCCGCAGCACCTGCCAACACCACCGTCACCGCACCCAACAACCGCGGAACAACCTCCGGATGATCAAAACCAGTCACATCCGACAACTGTGGCGCATACCACCGCTATCTCGGAACACGCGCCTATAAATTTCTCGTGAATACGAGCCCAAGATACAGAGTGTCACCGATCTACTGACACTCGTGAACGCCAGACGAGCACCATTCACTCGACCGGGGACTGTCTGAATAACGGTGGGTGGGGTCCGGCCTGATCCGGAAGGAGACGGCCGTGGCTGACACGACCGAGTTGTTGGACGACGCGATGATCGATCCCGTGACGGGAGAGATCATTGATCAGAAGGACCTCGCCGAGCGCCTGCTGACGCAGGCGAAGAAGCAGGGCGTGAGCCTCGTCGGCCCGGGTGGGCTGCTGAACCAGCTCACGAAGAACGTCCTGGAGACGGCGCTGAGCGCCGAGCTGACCGAGCACCTCGGTCACGAGCATGGTGAGACCCCGCTGGGGGCGAACATGCGTAACGGCAGCCGGACGAAGACGGTGCTCACCGAGATCGGCCCCGTGCAGATCGAGGTCCCCCGGGACCGGGACGGGTCGTTCGAGCCGGTGATCGTCCCCAAGCGCAAGCGCCGCCTGGACGGCATCGACCAGATCGTGCTGTCGCTGACCGCGCGTGGACTGACGACCGGGGAGATCGTCGCGCACTTCGACGAGGTCTACGGGGCGAAGGTCTCCAGGGACACGGTCAGCCGAATCACCGAGAAGGTCACCAGCGAGCTCGCCGAATGGGCGAGCAGGCCGCTGGATGTGCTCTACCCGGTGATCTTCGTCGACGCGATCGTGGTGAAAGTCCGGGACGGGCAGGTCCGCAACACCCCGTTCTACGTCGTCATGGGCGTCACGACGAACGGAGAACGCGACATCCTCGGCATCTGGGCCGGCGACGGCCAGGAAGGCGCGAGGTTCTGGCTGCAAGTGTTCACCGAGCTGAAGAACCGCGGCGGCGAGGACGTGCTCATCGCCGTCTGTGACGGCCTCAAGGGTCTCCCGGAGGCGATCAACACCACCTGGGAGCAGACAGTCGTGCAGCAGTGCATCGTCCATCTGATCCGCAACAGCTTCCGTTACGCCGGACGGCAGCACCGCGACGCGCTCGTCCGTTCGCTCAAGCCCGTCTACTCGGCCCCGTCCGAGCAGGCGGCGAAGGACCGGTTCGAAGAGTTCGCCGCCGAGTGGGGACAGCGGTATCCGGCGATCGTCCAGCTCTGGCGCAGCTCCTGGGCGGAGTTCGTGCCGTTCCTGGAGTACGACGTCGAGATCCGGCGAGTGATCTGCACGACCAACGCGATCGAGTCCATCAACGCGAGGTATCGCAGAGCCGTTCGAGCGCGTGGACACTCGAGCGCGTGGACACTTCCCCAACGAGGCCGCGGCGCTGAAGTGCCTCTACCTCGTGACCCGCTCGCTTGACCCCACCGGCGGAGGCCGGGCACGCTGGATGATGAGGTGGAAGCCCGCGCTGAACGCGTTCGCGATCACCTTCGCCGCACGATTCGAGAGAACCACTCACTGAAGAGCGTCCGGCAGTAGAGGTGGCCGTGTGTCGGTGTTGGTAGAGACACGGACCTGCAAGTGATCATGGGATTGCTGATGTCCTGATGGTCGCCTGGAGGGTCCGTGCCTCTATTGCCAGAATCGCTGATCGACCCCCTCTGGGTCGAGTTCGCTGCCCTGATCGAGGCAGAGCGGCGCCGGAGTTCGACCCGGCCCATCCGTGGGGCTGTCACCGTCGCCGGATCTCTGATCGGGTCGTGTTCGACCACGTCGTTGCCGCTCTGGTGCACGGTAGTGGCTACGAACGCATCGCCACGCCGGGTTGCTCGGACCGCACCATCCGCCGCCGTCTCGATGACTGGGCCACCGCGGGAGTCAGCGAGGAACTGCTCCGCACCGCGCTGGCCGGTTACGACCAGATACTCGGCCTGGATCTTGACGATCTGGCGGTCGACGGATCGATCACCAAGGCACCAGGCGGAGGCGAGGTGGCCGGCCGCAGCCCCTGTCGGCCGCGGCAAGCAGGGCACGAAACGGTCCGTGGCCTGCGATGACCAGGGCATCCCGCTGCACCTGGTCGCGGCGCGAGCCAACGACCATGACTCGCCCCTGCTGGAACCGACCTTGACCGGCATCGTGACGATGATCGGCCCGCTGCCCCGCCACCGCGACGCCCACGGTGGTGATCTGTTCCCGACCGTGCACCTGGACCGCGGCTATGACTCCGGCAAGACCCGTACTCTGCTGCACACCCTGGGCTTCACCGGCGAGATCGCGACCACGGGGGTCCCGGCTCCGATCCAGGCAGGACGACGGTGGCCCATCGAGCGCACGCACTCCTGGATGAACGGCTACGGCAAGCTGCGCCGGTTCACCGATCGCCGGAAGATCATCGTCTGAGGTTCCCCCGCTTTGCCGGAGTGTCTGAACACTGGTTCGATCTTGAGGGCCAGAAGAAGGAAGGCACTGGTGCCCGCACCGAAAAGTACCCCGATGAGCTGCGCGAACGAGCGGTTCGGCTGTATCGGGAGTCCGACCCTCGCCCGACGTTCCGGGGCTCGCCGAGCAGCTCGGGGTGCATCACGAGGCCTGCGCAACTGGGTCCGTCAGGCCGAGCAGACACCGGCGAGCGCCATGATCGGCCGTCGACCGACATGCTCGCCGAGAACCGCCGCTCGCGCGGGAGAACGCTGAGCTGCGGCGGGTCAACGAGGTCCTGCGCGCGGCGAGCGCCTATTTCGCCAGCGAGATCGGCCCGACCCGGAGGAAAATCATGAGCTTCGTCGATGCCCATGATTTCCCCGCCGGTCTCGTACTACGGTCCTGAACATCGCGGCCCCGACCTACTACGACTGGCGCGCCCGCCGCGCGAACCCCTCTCAGCGGCAGCTCGACGACGCCGTCCTGCTTGAGCAGATCGTGAAGATCCGCTCGGTGAGCGAGTTCGCCACCACCTACGGATCCCCGCGGGTGTGGCTGGAGCTGCGCCGCCAGTGCGTGCACGTCGGGCGCAAGCGCGTCGCTCGGATCATGCGCGAGCACGGCCTTCAGGGCGCGCACCTGCGTCGCGGCTGGAAGGGCGGCTCGACCCGGCAGAATCCGGCCCACCGCCCGGCGCCG
>NZ_JAHLEL010000075.1 GCF_020131355.1 Pseudonocardia sp. ICBG1293 | reverse complement strand
GAGCTCACCCTCGGACTCGGTATCACGGTGAACCACAAACGCGTCGCTCGGCTGATGCGCCAGGCCGGGATCCAGGGCCTCTACCGGCGACGCAACCACGGCTGCACCGTCCGGGACCAGCACGCCGACCCCTACACCGACCTGGTCGACCGCGACTTCACCGTCGACGGACCGGATGAGATCTGGTGCACCGACATCACCGAACACCCCACCCGAGAAGGGAAAGTCTACTGCGCGGCAGTCATCGATGTATTCTCCCGGAAAGCAGTCGGATGGTCCATCGCCGACAACATGCGCACCGAACTCGTCATCGACGCCCTCGGCATGGCCATACTCCGCCGACGCCCGCAATACCACGCCACGATCCTACATTCCAACCACGGCACCCAATTCACATCATGGGCATTCGGTCGACGTCTGGTCGCCGCTGGAATCGTCCCATCGATGGGCTCGATCGGAGATTGCTACGATAACTCTCTGGTCGAATCATTCTGGGGTACCATGCAACTCGAACTGCTCGATTCCAGAACCTGGAAAACCCGCGCAGAGCTTGCCACCGCCATCTTCGAATGGATAGAATGCTGGTACAATCCGTTACGGCGCCATTCCAGTATTGGGATGCTCTCCCGAACGACTTCGAAGCAGCCCACACCCCGCCCAACCACACCCACTGACCCCACACCGTCGGGGTCCGGACTACGGGGCCAAGCTCAAGAGTCCATGCAAGCCACGACTGCGAGCTTCTTCTCCGGGACAGCCCAGTCGTTGGGTGCCGCCGCAGCCGTGTGTTACCAGGGCCAGAAGATTCGACCGTGACAAGCATCCATACCCTGCCCGCCGAGGGCGATCACGAACAACACGATGACAATCGGCCGCTCTGGTATCGACCGTGTCGACTGGGCTGCCTATCTGATGCTAACGGGGGTTCCGAGGAGAACAGATGACAATCAGGTCATCTGCTGTCGGCAGGCAGGTGATGAATTCATGCCGCACGAGTCCGAGGGTCGGCCCAGGTCAGAACCTTCCCGTGTGGCCGCCGACCCGCAACGTTCGGTACGGACTCGGCCGCGATGGCGGGGCCGTCGAGACAGCCGAGGTCGTAATAGCCGTCCCCGGCGCCGCGGGGTCCGGCTGCGGTGGCGCTGGTCCAGTGAGTTCAGTCAGCATCCTGGAGGGTGAGATCGTGAACGACAGGGCGGGCAGGGCATCCGCGCCGGGGTCGTGACACCGTGACCGTCGTGGCCCGCGGCCACAGAACACCACCACCAGCGCCACCAGTAGCAGTGGTGGCGTGCTGGTCGGGGTCCGGGCTGCCGACGATGGTGTGCACACCCGCCGCGGTCGGCCGTAGGTGATAACGGCCGTCGTCATCGGTATCGCGACGCGCCACACACCGGCCCTGATCATCAAGCAAGGTCACCACCGCCGGCACCCCCAATCCGTCCGGCCCCACCACCCGACCGCACACCGCCGACCCCACCGCAGCCGCCGGCACTGGCGCACCGCCGTGGCCGGCATCGGCGGGTGATCCATGCTCGGATCCGCGTTCGATGTTCTCCGCGAGCCGGGTCAGATCCCGGAACTGGGGACCCCCAGCAAGTAGCCCACCGTGATTGACCCGAACAACCCGAGCCATCAACCCCACCGCGACCGCCACCAGTACCACCGGCAGAACGTAAGCCGCACCAGGCACCAGCCGCTGCACCACAGCAGCCCCACCGGCCGCACACACGAACGCCGCGATCCGCAACACCGAATTACTGTCCCAACTGGGCCTGTGCAGCTCGACCATAGCCGATACCAAATTCGTCACCGTACCGGTCAGAAAATTTGTCGGTGTCCCCGCTGGGCCCACATACCTGAGCCCGGCAGCTTGAATTCCCATCGCCGCCGCACCACCGGTCACCAACACCACCGCCCGCACCGTATTGTATTCCGGACTCACGAAACCGTAAAATCCGATACCGACCGTCACCAACACCACCAGCTCGACAACCAGAACGGTGGCGACCGCAGTCCGCCACGGCAACCGATGCATCACCAGACCAGCAACGATCGTGCCCACCATCAACCCGACGACATACCCAGCGACCGCGCACAACGCCTCAACAGACGACAACCAACGCCCGAGCCCGAGCCCGAGCCCGAGCACAGCCAGATTCCCCGTCATCGTACTGGCGAAAACCTCATTGAACACGAAAAACGTCACCGCATCCAACGCACCCGCAGCACCTGCCAACACCACCGTCACCGCACCCAACAACCGCGGAACAACCTCCGGATGATCAAAACCAGTCACATCCGACAACTGTGGCGCATACCACCGCTATCTCGGAACACGCGCCTATAAATTTCTCGTGAATACGAGCCCAAGATACAGAGTGTCACCGATCTACTGACACTCGTGAACGCCAGACGAGCACCATTCACTCGACCGGGGACTGTCTGAATAACGGTGGGTGGGGTCCGGCCTGATCCGGAAGGAGACGGCCGTGGCTGACACGACCGAGTTGTTGGACGACGCGATGATCGATCCCGTGACGGGAGAGATCATTGATCAGAAGGACCTCGCCGAGCGCCTGCTGACGCAGGCGAAGAAGCAGGGCGTGAGCCTCGTCGGCCCGGGTGGGCTGCTGAACCAGCTCACGAAGAACGTCCTGGAGACGCGCGCTGAGCGCCGAGCTGACCGAGCACCTCGGTCACGAGCATGGTGAGACCCCGCTGGGGGCGAACATGCGTAACGGCAGCCGGACGAAGACGGTGCTCACCGAGATCGGCCCCGTGCAGATCGAGGTCCCCCGGGACCGGGACGGGTCGTTCGAGCCGGTGATCGTCCCCAAGCGCAAGCGCCGCCTGGACGGCATCGACCAGATCGTGCTGTCGCTGACCGCGCGTGGACTGACGACCGGGGAGATCGTCGCGCACTTCGACGAGGTCTACGGGGCGAAGGTCTCCAGGGACACGGTCAGCCGAATCACCGAGAAGGTCACCAGCGAGCTCGCCGAATGGGCGAGCAGGCCGCTGGATGTGCTCTACCCGGTGATCTTCGTCGACGCGATCGTGGTGAAAGTCCGGGACGGGCAGGTCCGCAACACCCCGTTCTACGTCGTCATGGGCGTCACGACGAACGGAGAACGCGACATCCTCGGCATCTGGGCCGGCGACGGCCAGGAAGGCGCGAGGTTCTGGCTGCAAGTGTTCACCGAGCTGAAGAACCGCGGCGGCGAGGACGTGCTCATCGCCGTCTGTGACGGCCTCAAGGGTCTCCCGGAGGCGATCAACACCACCTGGGAGCAGACAGTCGTGCAGCAGTGCATCGTCCATCTGATCCGCAACAGCTTCCGTTACGCCGGACGGCAGCACCGCGACGCGCTCGTCCGTTCGCTCAAGCCCGTCTACTCGGCCCCGTCCGAGCAGGCGGCGAAGGACCGGTTCGAAGAGTTCGCCGCCGAGTGGGGACAGCGGTATCCGGCGATCGTCCAGCTCTGGCGCAGCTCCTGGGCGGAGTTCGTGCCGTTCCTGGAGTACGACGTCGAGATCCGGCGAGTGATCTGCACGACCAACGCGATCGAGTCCATCAACGCGAGGTATCGCAGAGCCGTTCGAGCGCGTGGACACTCGAGCGCGTGGACACTTCCCCAACGAGGCCGCGGCGCTGAAGTGCCTCTACCTCGTGACCCGCTCGCTTGACCCCACCGGCGGAGGCCGGGCACGCTGGATGATGAGGTGGAAGCCCGC
Source organism: Pseudonocardia sp. ICBG1293 (assembly GCF_020131355.1). Classification (GTDB taxonomy): domain Bacteria; phylum Actinomycetota; class Actinomycetes; order Mycobacteriales; family Pseudonocardiaceae; genus Pseudonocardia. Next base: position 1,815 of record NZ_JAHLEL010000075.1, on the reverse strand, counting down.
GCTGAACGCGTTCGCGATCACCTTCGCCGCACGATTCGAGAGAACCACTCACTGAAGAGCGTCCGGCAGTAGAGGTGGCCGTGTGTCGGTGTTGGTAGAGACACGGACCTGCAAGTGATCATGGGATTGCTGATGTCCTGATGGTCGCCTGGAGGGTCCGTGCCTCTATTGCCAGAATCGCTGATCGACCCCCTCTGGGTCGAGTTCGCTGCCCTGATCGAGGCAGAGCGGCGCCCGGAGTTCGACCCGGCCCATCCGTGGGGCTGTCACCGTCGCCGGATCTCTGATCGGTCGTGTTCGACCACGTCGTTGCCGCTCTGGTGCACGGTAGTGGCTACGAACGCATCGCCACGCCGGGTTGCTCGGACCGCACCATCCGCCGCCGTCTCGATGACTGGGCCACCGCGGGAGTCAGCGAGGAACTGCTCCGCACCGCGCTGGCCGGTTACGACCAGATACTCGGCCTGGATCTTGACGATCTGGCGGTCGACGGATCGATCACCAAGGCACCAGGCGGAGGCGAGGTGGCCGGCCGCACAGCCTGTCGGCCGCGGCAAGCAGGGCACGAAACGGTCCGTGGCCTGCGATGACCAGGGCATCCCGCTGCACCTGGTCGCGGCGCGAGCCAACGACCATGACTCGCCCCTGCTGGAACCGACCTTGACCGGCATCGTGACGATGATCGGCCCGCTGCCCCGCCACCGCGACGCCCACGGTGGTGATCTGTTCCCGACCGTGCACCTGGACCGCGGCTATGACTCCGGCAAGACCCGTACTCTGCTGCACACCCTGGGCTTCACCGGCGAGATCGCGACCACGGGGGTCCCGGCTCCGATCCAGGCAGGACGACGGTGGCCCATCGAGCGCACGCACTCCTGGATGAACGGCTACGGCAAGCTGCGCCGGTTCACCGATCGCCGGAAGATCATCGTCTGAGGTTCCCCGCTTTGCCGGAGTGTCTGAACACTGGTTCGATCTTGAGGGCAGGAAGGAAGGCACTGGTGCCCGCACCGAAAAAGTACCCCGATGAGCTGCGCGAACGAGCGGTTCGGCTGTATCGGGAGTCCGACCCTCGCCCGACGTTCGGGGGCTCGCCGAGCAGCTCGGGGTGCATCACGAGGCCCTGCGCAACTGGGTCCGTCAGGCCGAGGCAGACACCGGCGAGCGCCATGATCGGCCGTCGACCGACATGCTCGCCGAGAACCGCCGGCTCGCGCGGGAGAACGCTGAGCTGCGGCGGGTCAACGAGGTCCTGCGCGCGGCGAGCGCCTATTTCGCCAGCGAGATCGGGCCCGACCCGGAGGAAATCATGAGCTTCGTCGATGCCCATGATTTCCCCGCCGGTCTCGTACTACGGGTCCTGAACATCGCGGCCCCGACCTACTACGGACTGGCGCGCCCGCCGCGCGAAACCCTCTCAGCGGCAGCTCGACGACGCCGTCCTGCTTGAGCAGATCGTGAAGATCCGCTCGGTGAGCGAGTTCGCCACCACCTACGGATCCCCGCGGGTGTGGCTGGAGCTGCGCCGCCAGGGCGTGCACGGTCGGGCGCAAGCGCGTCGCTCGCGATCATGCGCGAGCACGGCCTTCGGGCGCGCACCTGTCGTCGCGGTGGAAAGGGCGGCTCGACGGCAGAATCCGGCCCACCGCCCGGCGCCGGACCTGCTCGAACGCGACTTCACCGCGACCGCGCCCAACCGGGTGTGGGTGGCGGACCTGACTCGCATCGTCACCGGTGAGGGCGTGTGTGGCTGGCCTCGGTGCGGGACGCGTTCTCCAACCGGGTCGTCGGCTGGGCCACCGACCCGCGAGCCAC
>NZ_JAHLEL010000074.1 GCF_020131355.1 Pseudonocardia sp. ICBG1293 | reverse complement strand
CAGGGTGGTGGCAGCGCGACCGTGCGGCCGGCCGCCCCCGTCGTCTCCCCGCTGGAGGGTCTGCGCGGGGCGCTGGGCCCGGACCGCGTCCGGTACCGGCTGGGCGCGCAGGTCGCCGAGGGTGTGCAGCCGTTCGCGCCGGACCGCATCACCAACCCGGTCACCGGAGGCCCGGGCTGCGCGCGGTGTTCCGGGACGCCGACGGCGCCGCGCTGCGCGCCGAGGACCGCCTCGGGGCCGCGCTGATCTGGATGGGCCCGGAGATCCCCGAGGGCGCCGACCACGTCGAGATCTCCCTGCGCTGGGACGCACCCGCCGGGACGCACCGGCTCGGCGCGGCCGCCGTCGGACACGTCACGCTCGACGTGGACGGCACCACCGTGCTCGACACCGAGGGCGTCCTGACCGGCGACGAGGGCCCCGGCGCGGCGATCTTCGAGGCCCCGTCGGTGACCGCCGGGGTCACCGTGGACGGGCCGGTCGAGGTGGTGCTGCGGTTCCGTCCGTCCGGCCGGGAGGCGGGGATGGCACTGTGCGCGGTCACCGTGGGGACCGAGACCGTCGTCGCCGACCCGGACGCCGAGGTCGCCGCCGCGGCCGCGCTCGCCGCGGAGTGCGACGTCGCGGTCGTCGTGGTCGGGACGAACGACCGGATCGAGAGCGAGGGGTTCGACCGGACCACCCTCGCGCTGCCCGGGCACCAGGACGCCCTGGTCAGGGCGGTCGCCGCGGCGAACCGGCGCACCGTGGTCGTGGTGAACGCCGGCGCGCCGGTCCTGCTGCCGTGGCGCGAGGAGGTGGCCGCGGTCCTGCTCGGCTGGTTCGGCGGTGAGCGCTTCGGCGAGGCCGTCGCCGACGTGCTGCTCGGTGTGGCCGAGCCGGGCGGACGGCTGCCCACCACCTGGCCCGCGACCGGACGGGAGCGCTCGGTGCTCACCGGTGCCCCGACCGACGGGGTACTGCGCTACGACGAGGGCATCCACCTCGGGTACCGCAACTGGCTGCGGCACGGCGAGACGCCGGCGTACCCGTTCGGGCACGGTCTCGGCTACACGAGCTGGACCCTCGACGCCGCCACCGCCGGTCCCTGGTCGGCCGACGGCGTCGCGGTGACGGTCACGCTCACCAACACCGGCACCCGGGCCGGGCGCCAGGTCGTCCAGGCCTACCTCGCACGGTCCGGCGGCGAGGTCGAGCGCCCGGCCCGGTGGCTGGCCGGCTGGGCCGTCGTCGACGCCGCCCCCGGCACGACGACGGTCACCGTCCCGGTCTCCCGCCGTGCGTTCCGGCACCGCGCCGGCGCCACCTGGGCCACCGAGCCCGGGACCTGGACGCTGCACCTGGGGTTCTCGGTCACCGACACCCCGCTGCACGCCGACGTCGAGGTCGTCGCGCAGGGGTGAGGCACCCGCTCAGGCGTGCGCCGCCCGCACCAGGTCCGAGCACTTCTCCCCGATCATCATGGTGGTGATGTTCGGGTTGATCGCCGGCAGGAACGGCATCGCGGAGGCGTCGGCGACCCGCAGCCCCTGCACCCCGCGGACCCGCAGCGCCGGGTCCAGGACGGCGCCCGGGTCGTCGTCGGTCCCCATCCTCGCCGTGCACGCCGGGTGGTAGACGGTGTTGTGGGTCTTGCTGATGTAGTCGGCGAGCTCGTCGTCGGTGACGGCCTCCGGCCCCGGGGCCAGTTCGGCGGCGATCCACTCCTTCAGCTGCGGCTGCTCGGCGATGCGGCGGGCCAGCCGGACGCCCTCGGTCATCACCCGCATGTCGTGGCCCTCGGGGTCGGTGAAGTAGCGCGGGTCGACCCGGGCCCGGTCGCGGAAGTCGCGGGTGCGCAGCCGCACGGTGCCCCGCGAGCGGCCGCGGGTGACGTTCGGGGTGAGGCAGAACCCGTTGTCGGTGGTCGGGTAGCCCCAGCGCAGCGTGTTCATGTCGAACGGCACCGAGCCGTAGTGCATCATCAGGTCCGGCCGGTCCAGGGCCGGGTCGGTGCGGTGGAACAGCCCGATCTCCCACCACTGCGAGGACTCGGTGACCATCGGCTTCGCCGCGTCCCAGAAGACCAGGCCCTCCACGTGGTCGTCGAGGTTCGACCCGACACCGGGCAGGTCCGAGCGGACCTCGATGCCGAACTCGCGCAGGTGCTCGCCCGGGCCGATGCCCGAGAGCATCAGCAGCTTCGGGGTGTCGATGGCGCCCGCGGAGAGGATGACCTCACGCCCGGCCTGCACGGTCTCGCGGCCCGGGCCGATGCCCCGCTGGTACTCCACGCCGGTGGCGCGGGTGCCGTCGAACAGCACCCGGGAGGCCCAGCAGTCGGTGCGCACCTCCAGGTTCGGGCGCGAGTCCAGGATCGGGTGCAGGTAGGACACCGACGCCGACGCGCGGGTGCCGTCGGGGAAGGAGTTGATCTGGAAGTACCCGGCGCCGTCGGTGACGGTGTGGCCCTCGTTGAACCGCACCGTCGGCATGCCGACCTGTGCGGCGGCGGCCAGCACGGCGTCGCCGCACGGGTCGGTCGCCGGGATCTGCATGAGGTTGACCGGACCGGAGCGGCCGTGGCCGTCCCAGTCGCCGTCGTTGGTCTCCAGGCGGCGGATCAGCGGCCAGCACTCGTCCGCGGACCAGCCGGTGAGGCCGGACGCGGCCCACTCGTCGAGGTCCTCGCGCGGGGTCCAGAAGGCGATGCAGGAGTTGTGCGAGCCGCAGCCGCCGAGCACCTTGGCCCTGGCGTGGCGCATGTGGGAGTTGCCGCGCTCCTGCGGCTCCACCGGGTAGTCCCAGTCGTAGCCGGAGTCGAGCAGCGCCATCCAGTCGGTGAGCCGCAGGATGTTCGGGTCGCCGACGTCGGACGGCCCGGCCTCCAGCAGCAGCACCCGCGCCGCGGGGTCCTCGGACAGCCGCGCGGCGAGCGCGCAGCCCGCCGAGCCGCCCCCCACCACGACGTAGTCGAACCGGTCGGTCATGCCGTCTCCCCCATGCCCTGCTCGATCTCCTTCGCCCGGTGCTCGGGCAGGCAGCCCAGCCCGTGCCTGCCGCGCAACCGGAACCACGCCAGCCCGGCCAGCGCGACGACGCCGATGAACAGGAACGCGACGAACCGCAGCCACCCGGTGCCGTAGACCTCCTCACGCGGCCAGGCCAGGTTGATCGCCATCGCCGCGCCCCACAGCACCGCCAGCACGTTCACCGGCAGGCCGAGGCGCCCCAGGGAGAAGTACCCCTCCTGCCCCTCGTCCGGCCACTGCCCGCGCAGCCGCCGGACCAGCATCGGCACCGTGACCAGCAGGTACGCGATGTAGATCATGATGATCGCCACGCTGGTGACCGCGGTGAACACCTCGGGCACACCGATGTTCGCGACCAGGATCAGGATCGCGACGACACCGACGACGATCGCCGGCACCACCGGCGTCTTGTGCTTCGGGTCGATCCGGGCGAGCACCGAACCGGCGGGCAGTGCGTTGTCGCGGGCCATCGCGAACATCAGCCGGATCGCGGCGGTGTGCACCGCGAGCAGGCAGACGATCACCGCGATGCTGATCGTGATCAGGAAGACCCGGCCGATCGTGCCGCCGGCGACCTCCAGCAGCACCAGCTGCCCCCCGCCGTCCTTGCTGCCCAGGCGCGGGTCGGCCAGGTCGGGCGCGGCCAGGATGATGCCGAGCAGGATCAGCCCGCCGAGCACGAACGAGGCGACCACCGCGCGCAGGATCGCCGCCGGGGCCGTCCGGCGCGGGTCGACCGTCTCCTCGCCGAGCGAGCTGGCGGTGTCGAAGCCGTACATCACGTAGGCCGAGGCGAGCGCCGCGACGAGGAACGTGCCGAAGTACCCGCCGCCACCCGCGGCCGGGGCCGGGGTCTCGAACAGCACCGAGACGGGGTTACGGATGCTGAGCAGCAAGGCCACGACGATGACGACGGCGGCGATCAGCTCGATGAACACACCGGTGGAGTTGATCCGCGCCATCAGCTTCACACCGACGGCGTTGATCACCGTGGTGAGCACGATCAGGATCGCACCGAGCAGCACGCCGTTGACGGCGGCGTCTCCCGCGTCGGAGGCGTCGCCGACGAGCTGGAAGCCCGACCAGATCTGCGGGAACGTGAGCTGCGCGGCCAGCGCGACCGCCGCCAGCGACACCACCGAGGCGGTGAACATCATCCAGCCGGCCAGCCAGGACACGGTCGGCCCGGCGAGCTGCTTGGACCAGTTGTAGACCGATCCGGCGACCGGGTAGCGCCCGGCCAGCTCGGCGAAGGACAGCGCGACCATGAACTGGCCGGCGAACACCATCGGCCAGGACCACCAGTAGGCCGCGCCGCCGGTGCCGAAGCCGAAGTAGAACAGCTGGAACGTGCCGGTCAGGATCGAGATGTAGCTGATCCCGGCCGCGAAGCTGGCGAACTTGCCGATGCTGCGGTCGAGGGTCTGGCTGTAGCCGAACTCGGCGAGCCCTCCCCCGTCTCCGTCCGCGTCGCGGGAGGGGTCCCGCCGGGTCGGTTCGGGAACGGTCATCGTGGACCTCCTGGGCCGTTGCGTCGCGTCATCATGGCGGCCTCAACGGCCCGAGAACCATCCCTGGGGCTGCGGAGCGGTGTTGGTCCACACGTGCTTGATCTCCTGGTACTCGGCAAGGCCGGTCGGTCCGAGCTCGCGGCCGTTGCCGGACCGGCCCATGCCGCCCCACTCCGCGCCCGGGAAGTACGGGTGGAAGTCGTTGATCCAGACGGTGCCGTGACGCAGCGCGGACGCCACCCGGTGGGCGCGGCCCATGTCGGCGGTGAACACCGCACCGGCCAGGCCGTACTCGGTGTCGTTGCCGAGCCGGACCGCCTCGTCCTCGGTGCGGAACCGCTCCACGGTCAGCAGCGGACCGAAGGTCTCCTCGCGGATCAGCCGCGACCCCGGGGCCAGGTCGGTGATCACCGTCGGCAGGTAGAAGTAGCCCTGCGCCAGGTCCGGGTCGTCCGGGCGGGCACCGCCGCACCGGATGGTGGCGCCCTCGGCGCGGGCGGCCGCGACGAAGTCCTCGATCTTGGCCAGGTGCGCGGCGGAGACCAGCGGGCCGACCTCGACGCCGTCGGCGAGGCCGTCGCCGAGCCGGATCCGCTGCGCGCGGCGCACCACCTCGTCGACGACGGCGTCGGCGACCGAGTCCTCGATGATCAGCCGGGCGCCCGCGGAGCAGACCTGCCCCGAGTGCAGGAACACCGCGAGTATCACGTAGTCGACGGCGAGCTCGAAGTCGGTGTCGGCGAACACGATGTTCGGGTTCTTCCCGCCCAGCTCCACGGCGGTGCGCTTCACCGTCTCGGCCGAGGCCCTGATGATCTTCTGGCCGGTGGACAGGCCGCCGGTGAAGCTGACCATGTCGACGTCGGTGTGCTCGGTGAGCGGGGCGCCGACCGAGGGACCGTCGCCCAGCACGATGTTCACCACCCCGGCCGGGATCCCGACCTCCTCGCACAGCTCGACCAGCACGATCGAGGTGAGCGGGGTGACCTCGCTGGGCTTGATCACCATCGTGTTGCCCGCGGCGATCGCCGGGGCGACCTTCCAGGACAGCTGCAGCAGCGGGTAGTTCCACGGCGTGATCAGGGCGCAGACGCCGACCGGCTCGTGCACGATCCGCGACACCACGGCGGGGTTGCCGGTGTCGACGATCCGGCCGGCGTCCTTGTCGGCGAGCCCGGCGTAGTAGCGGAAGACGGCGGTGACGTCGTCGACGTCCTGACGGCCCTCGGCGATCGTCTTGCCGGTGTCGAGGGTCTCCAGCCGGGCGATCCGCTCCCGGTCCCGCACCAGCAGGTCGGCGATCCGACCGAGCAGCGCGCCGCGCTCCCCGGTCGTCGTCCGCCGCCACGGCCCGTCGTCGAAGGCCCGGCGGGCGGCGTCGACCGCGCGGTCGACGTCGTCGGGCCCGGCCTGGTCGACCTCGGTGACCGTCGAGGCGTCGTAGGGGTTGATCACCGGGACGGTCCCGGCGGACCCGGTGGTCCAGCTTCCGTCGATGTACAGGCTCGGCACGGCGCGAGCTTTCACCGGGAACAGGTCGCTGTGCAAACCGGACCGGCGTCCGGTGCGCCAGGACACGGTCCCGCATTCCGGTCCCCGCGTGGCGACGCCCCGGATGCCCGGTTAGAGTTGCGCCATGGGCAACACGGTGCGTGGACGGGAGCCCGGGGTGCAGTCGGTCGACCGGGCCATCACCCTGCTGACGTTGCTGGCCGACCGGAGCGAGGCGGGGGTCAGCGAGCTCGCGGCGTCGCTCGAGGTGCACAAGTCCACCGCCTTCCGGCTGCTCGGCGCCCTGGAGGAGCGCGGGCTCGTCGAGCAGATCGCCGAGCGCGGCAAGTACCGCCTCGGGTTCGGCCTGATCCCGCTGGCCGGACGGGTCGCCGAGCGGCTGGAGGTCACCACCCAGGGCCACCCGGTCTGCGAGACGCTCGCGGAGCGGCTCGGCGAGACCGTCAACATCGCCATCCCGGACCGCGGATGGGCGGTGAACGTGGACCAGGCCCGCGGCCCGTCGATGGTCACCACGTTCAACTGGCTCGGCCGGATCACCCCGATGCACAACACCTCCAGCGGCAAGGTGCTGCTCGCCTCGGTCGTCCTCGACGACCCGACGACCATGCCGGACACGGTGCCGGAGCAGGGTCGCGACACGCTCGTCGACGAGCTGCACCGGGTCCGCGACCGCGGCTACGCGTGGTCGCTCGAGGAGCTGGAGACCGGGCTCAACGCCGTCGCCGCACCGGTGCTCGACCACGGCGGGGCCGTCGTCGCGGCCCTGTCGGTGTCCGGCCCCGCCTACCGCCTCCCGGCCGACCGGATCGAACGGATCACGCCCGAGGTCGTCGCCGCCGGGCGGGAGATCAGCCGTCGGATGGGGTTCTGGCGCGAGCGCTGAGCGGCGTCTACCGGGGTGGTGCGGGGGCGGGGCCCTGCAGACGTTCCAGTACCGGCGGCAGGGTGCGTTCCAGCTCGTCGCCGTGGCGCTCGAACTCGCGCCGCAGGAACGGCGCCGCCAGCTTCAGCAGCCCCTTGAGCCGGACGTGGGCGTGGAAGCTCACGACGCTCCCACCGGTCTCGGTGGGTTCGACGACGATCTCCTCGGTCGCGGTGACCGTCGCGTTCTCCCCGACGAACACGACCCGGTGCGCCGTGAGCTCGCACAGCGTGTGGTCGAGCTCGCTCTCCCGCCCGCTCCACACCGACACCGTGCGCCAGGCGGCACCGACCGCGACGGGGCCGCCCCCGTCGGACCGGGTGCTGGCGCGCACCGTGGGGTCCCAGACCTCGCTGTGCCCGTGGTCGGCGAGGTAGCCGAGCACCGTCGGGACAGGGGTGGACACCGTCATCACCCGCTGGACGCCGACCACGACGCTCCTCTCCCCGGCCGGGCGCCGCGGGCCCGGCCCGCTGCTCCCGACCGGCGCAGATGGTCTCACGACGACCTCTCATGATCGAGAGCGCCCGCGTCGGATTCCTCCGATCGCCCGTGCCGCGGCCGCGCGGCACGCACACTCCTCCCGACGCGGGCCCGGTGGGTCCGCCACCGACGACGGAGGTGCCGCGGTGCACGACCGAGACCGACCCGGGACGCCGTGGACCGGGCGGTGCCCGACCGCGCCGCACCCGTCCCCCGGCGGACCGGTGCGCTCCGATCCCGACGCGCTCGACGCCGCCGCCGCGGCCCTGGACCGGACCGCCGACGGACTCGCCGCCGACGCGGCGCTGCTCGGCGGCGCCGCACCGGTACCGGGCTTCGCGACCGGATCGGCGGCGACGGCCTGGGAGGACTCCATGGTGCGGGCGGTCCGGGAGCAGGCGGGGCGGACCGCGTCCCACGCGTCGGCCCTGCGTGCGGCGGCGGCCGCCTGGCGTGCGGCCGACGACGACACCGCGTCGGCGTTCGCCGGGCGCACGTCGTGAGCGCCGGGCCCGCGCTGGGCGACGTCGTGGCGGCCGACCCCGGCGCGTGGCTGCGCCGCGCCGGCACCTGGGACGGGTTGTCCCGGGCGCTGTCCGACCGGGCGACGGAGCTGGAGCGCTCGGCGCCGGGCGCCTGGGCCGGAGCCGACGCCGACGCGGCCGCCCGGTCCCGCGCCGAGCAGGTACGCCGGCTGCGCGACGACGCGGGGACCGCCACCCGGGCCGCACACGTCCTGGGCGCCCACGCCGGCGAGGTGCTCGACGCCCAGCGGCGCCTGGTCGTCGCCGCGCTGGCGGTGCACCCGCAGTTCTCGGTCGACCTCGAGCGCGGCACGCTCTCGGCCGGTGCCGGTGCGCTCCCGCTCGGCATGTGGCGGCTGCCCGCGACGGTCGCGCGCTTCGCCGCGGACCTGGTCCGCCTGTCCGGTGCGGTCGCCGACGCCGTCGGGGCGGCGCCCCGGTCCGACCGCGCCACGGCCGCCGCGCTGGACGCGCTCCGCCCGGCGCCCGGCCCCGCTCCCCTCCCGGTCACCCCCGCAGCGGAACCGCCCGCCGGTGCGGGCCCCGGCACCGTGCGCGCCTGGTGGACCGGGCTGGCGGCGGCCGAGCGGGAACGGTTGCTGCGCACCCGTCCCGCGCTCGTCGGCGGGCGCGACGGTGTACCGGTCCCCGACCGGGACCGGGCGAACCGGATCCTGCTCGAGGACGAGCTGTCCCGGCTGCGGGCCCGGGTGGCGCTGCTGGAACGGGCCGGGGACACGGTCGGCGCGGACCGCGCCGGACGCACGGCGGCCGGGCTGGAGGCGACCCGCCGCCGCCTGGACGCCGGCGGCGCGAGCCTGCTCCGCCTCGAGCGCGGCACCACGGGCGGCCGGATCGTGCTCGCCGTCGGCGACCCGGAACGCGCCACGCACGTCCTCACCCACGTCCCCGGGACCACCGCGGGCTGGGACACGGTGCCCGGCGACCTGGCCCGGGTCGAGGCGACCCGGGCCGCCGCACGGGCGGTCGCGCCCGGCGGGTCGGTGGCCGCGGTGCTGTGGACCGGCTACGACGCGCCCCCGGACCTGCTCGCCGCGGCCGACCCCGGTGCCGCCCGCGCCGCCGCCGGGGACCTGCGGGACTTCCAGGACGGTCTGCGGACCGGACACGACGGGCCGGTGCACCTGACCGTCGTCGGGCACTCCTACGGCTCGGTGGTGGCCGGGAACGCCGCCCGGGGCGCCGGCCTCGCCGCCGACGACGTCGTGTTCGTCGGCAGCCCCGGGACCGGCGCGGCCCACGCCTCGGACCTCGGCACCGCGCCCGGGCACGTGTGGGCCACGACCGCCGGGCACGACCCGATCGGCCGGGTGCCCGGGGTCGAGGTGTTCGCCACGTCGCGGGGGCTCTCCCCGACCGGGCTCCTGCACGGCCCCGACCCGGCGGCACCGGGGTTCGGCGCCCGGGTGTTCGCCTCGGCGCCGGGGTCGCCGCTGCCGCGGCCGGACGACCCGGCCACCCCGAACGACGAGACGGCGTTCGCCTCCGCCCACGGCGGCTACTGGGACCCCGGATCACCGAGCCTGTCCACGCTCGGCCGGATCGTCGCCGGGGCGCCCGTCCCGCCGTGACGCTGGGTCACGTCCGGACTGCTTTGCGAGACCACCGCACGCCCGGGCGGCTACCGCTACGACCCGGTTCCGAACCGGAGATGGGCCAGGTCACAGGTAGTCGTCAGGCCGATCGCGACTACCCTGTCCCGGACGTGGGCACGGGCAGTAGCATGCGAGCGTGACCGAGACCGAGAGCAGACCGGCACGGCGCACCGGCCGCCCGCCCCTGACCGACCGCGCGACACTCCTGGCCGCAGCGCGCGAGCTCGGCTTCTCCGACCTGACGGTCGGCGCGGTGACCGCGCGGGTCGGGGTGAAGTACTCCACGTTCTACCGCCACTTCCCCAGCCTGGAGGCGCTCGTCGCCGCCCTGGTCGACGACGTGGTCACCGACGACGTGTTCCCCGCGACCGACGAGGGCCGTTGGCAGGAGCAGATGCTCGCCTTCGCCGCAGCGACGTTCGACGTGATGGCCGAGCACCCCGGCCTCGCCCCCGCCATGGTGCGGCTGCCGGAGTCCCCCGAGGCCCTGCTGTCGGCCTTCCGCAGGCTCGCCGACCGGCTGCTGGAGGCCGGGTTCACCGCGGAGGACGCGGTGCTGGGCGCCTCGACCGCCATCCACATGGGAATGCAGCCGTGGCTGACGGCGCACTCCCCCGGCACCGGGGACGCGCGGCGGCGCGAGCAGCTGCTGGACTCGGCCGAGCCGTTCGACGCCGCGGTCCGCGCGGTGGTCCGGGACCGGATCGACGACCCTCCCCGCAGCTGGACCCTCAGCCGCGTCGAGCTCGTCGTCGCGGGCCTGGAGACCCGTCTGGCGTCCTGACCCGGACACGACGACGCCCGGGGTGCTTCGCGTGAGCACCCCGGGCGTCGGCGTCGGATCAGGCGGTCAGGTGGGGACGACCTGGTCCGCCTGCGGACCCTTCTGACCCTGGGTGACCTCGAAGGTCACGGTCTGCCCCTCGTCGAGGCTGCGGTATCCGGAGGACTGGATCGCGCTGAAGTGGACGAACAGGTCCTGCCCGCCTCCGTCCGGCGTGATGAACCCGTACCCCTTCTCCGCGTTGAACCACTTGACGGTTCCCTGTGGCATCCGGATGTCTCCTCGCGTCTTGCCGGTTCCTACGGGGTGGACATTAGAGGTCGCGCGGATTGGTCACAGCTTGGCCGCGGTCGAGTGTCTGGGGGCGAGGGCGGGTACGGGCCTGCCGATCATGAAGTTATCTACGCTTCGTGATCGTCTGGAGGCCGCGTGCCCACCCTGCCATCATGGCTGACCGAGCCGTTGTGGGACCAGTTCACCGCGCTGCTGCCTCATCGAGACGAGTTCGATCCCACCCATCCGCTGGGCTGCCATCGCCGCCGGATCGCGGATCGGATCGTGTTCGACAAGCTCCTGCAGGTACTGCGGTTCGGCTGCTCGTATGAGGGCATCGCTGACAGCACCTGCTCGGCGACCACCATCCGCGATCGTCGTGACGAGTGGATCAGGCTCGGGGTCTTCGCCCAGCTGCGTCGGATCGTCCTGGACGCCTACGACCGCATCGTCGGTCTGCTGCTGCACGACATCGCCGTCGATGGCGCCATCACCAAGGCCCCCGGCGGCGGCGAGGTCGCCGGTCCGTCGCCGGTGGACCGGCGCAAACAGGGTATGAAACGTTCGGTGCTCGTCGAGGGATACGGCATCCCGCTGGGCCGAGTCCTGGCCGGAGCCAACCGGCACGACTCCCCGCTACTGGCCCCACCCTCGACCGCCTCGATGCTCTCGGCCCGCTGCCCGACGACATCACCGTGCACCTCGACGCCGGCTATGACTCCGGCAAGACCCGCGACACGCTGGCCGAACGAGGCCTGCACGGCGAGATCGCGCACAAGGGTGAGAAAGCGCCGATCCAGGCCACCCGCCGCTGGCACGTCGAGCGGACCAACGCTTGGCACAACAGCTTCAACCGGCTGCAGCGCTGCTACGAACGACGAGAAATCGTCGTCGACGCGTTCTTCGACCTCGCCGACACGATCGTCACACTCCGTAGCTTGATTCGGCAGGCCTGGACCACACACCGCTGGAACGCCCGACCTGCACGACGTCCATGATCACCAACCAATCCGCGCGACCTCTTAGCCGCACCGGACCCCGCCGTGCTACAGGCGACGTGCGATCGGGTACCGGCGCGTCGCACCGTCCGTCCCGTCGCCCCGTTCCCGTCGGCCCGCGGGACGTCAGCCGAGGACCGCGGCCAGCACCAGCCCGCCGCTGGTCGCGACGAACGACAGTCCGCTGACGACCCGAAGACCGGGTGGCGCACGACGCCCGGCCCCCAGGCCATCGGCAGGAACAGCGCCGGGTTGACCCAGGTGCCGAACACCAGCACGGCGACGAGCCAGCCGGGCAGGTCCGGGGCGGCCAGCCCGACCGCGACCAGGATCAGCCCCATCAGCACGAAGTCCAGGTGGGCCTGCAACAGCCGGCGCGGTTCCACGATCCCGATCCGCCGCCAGGCGTCGGGACGGGTCACCGACACCACGACCGCCCAGCCCAGCACCGCACCGAGCGCGAGCTCGACGAGCCCGATCCGCACCATCGCGTCCACCGGGTGATCATGGCCGACGCCCGGTCCCCGCCGGGCACCGGCTCACCGGCGCGGGACCAGCCCGCCCGCGTAGAGCGCCCACGCGACCAGCAGCGGCTGTCCGGCCAGCCGCGCCGCGCGCTTCGTGTCGGTGTCGAGCCCGAAACCGTCGACCCGGTTGCGGTACTGCGAGATGTTCCGGGGAAGATCGCGGTGAAGAACGCCGCGGCCAGGCCGCCGACCCGGCGCCGCTCCTTCGGCAGGCCGGCCAGCGCGGCACCCAGCGCGATCTCGGCCGCGCCGGAGAGCAGCACGACGTCGTCGGTGTCCATCGGGATCCACGGCGGGACCTGGGCCCGGAACTCGCGGCGGGCGACGGTGAGGTGGGAGGCCCCGGCGAGGACCAGCATCGCGCCGAGCGCGAGGCGGGCGGCGTCCTGCCGGGTACGGGTGCTGACACGGGTCATGGTCCGACCGTGCCACGGAGGGTGCCCACGGGCGCGGCGGGCGACCCGTCAGGGGCGCCCGCGCAGGTCGATCCCGGCGGGGCTCGTGGCGCCGGCCAGCCCGCAGACCAGGTCGAGCTCCGCGACGACGTCCTGCAGCACCTGCGCGACACCGCGGGCCCCGTCGAGGGCGAGGCCGTGCACGAACGGGCGACCGAGCAGCACGGCGCGGGCACCGAGCCGCACGGCGGTGGCCACGTCGGCCCCGGTGCGCACCCCGGAGTCGAGCAGCACCGGGAGCGCGTCCCCGACCGCGTCGACCACACCGGGCAGCGCGTCGAGCGAGGCCACGGAGTGGTCGACCTGGCGACCGCCGTGGTTGGAGACGACGACGCCGTCCACGCCCGCGTCGGCGGCGCGGCGGGCGTCGTCGGGGTGCAGGACTCCCTTGAGGACGATCGGGAGCCGGGTCCGCGAGCGCAGGGTCGCCAGGTCCTCCCAGGACAGCCGGGGTCGCGAGTAGACCCGCAGGAAGGTCTCCACCGCCGCCCGCGGGACGGGCGAGCGCAGGTTGTCCGGAACCGGCCGGGGGCGTTGTGCGGGTGATCTCCAGCAGGGTGCGCACGGCCTGTGGGGTGACCGTCGGCCGGGCCCCGGCCGAC
>NZ_JAHLEL010000073.1 GCF_020131355.1 Pseudonocardia sp. ICBG1293 | reverse complement strand
CAGGTTGATCGCCATCGCCGCGCCCCACAGGCACCGCCAGCACGTTCACCGGCAGGCCGAGGCGCCCCAGGGAGAAGTACCCCTCCTGCCCCTCGTCCGGCCACTGCCCGCGCAGCCGCCGGACCAGCATCGGCACCGTGACCAGCAGGTACGCGATGTAGATCATGATGATCGCCACGCTGGTGACCGCGGTGAACACCTCGGGCACACCGATGTTCGCGACCAGGATCAGGATCGCGACGACACCGACGACGATCGCCGGCACCACCGGCGTCTTGTGCTTCGGGTCGATCCGGGCGAGCACCGAACCGGCGGGCAGTGCGTTGTCGCGGGCCATCGCGAACATCAGCCGGATCGCGGCGGTGTGCACCGCGAGCAGGCAGACGATCACCGCGATGCTGATCGTGATCAGGAAGACCCGGCCGATCGTGCCGCCGGCGACCTCCAGCAGCACCAGCTGCCCCCCGCCGTCCTTGCTGCCCAGGCGCGGGTCGGCCAGGTCGGGCGCGGCCAGGATGATGCCGAGCAGGATCAGCCCGCCGAGCACGAACGAGGCGACCACCGCGCGCAGGATCGCCGCCGGGGCCGTCCGGCGCGGGTCGACCGTCTCCTCGCCGAGCGAGCTGGCGGTGTCGAAGCCGTACATCACGTAGGCCGAGGCGAGCGCCGCGACGAGGAACGTGCCGAAGTACCCGCCGCCACCCGCGGCCGGGGCCGGGGTCTCGAACAGCACCGAGACGGGGTTACGGATGCTGAGCAGCAAGGCCACGACGATGACGACGGCGGCGATCAGCTCGATGAACACACCGGTGGAGTTGATCCGCGCCATCAGCTTCACACCGACGGCGTTGATCACCGTGGTGAGCACGATCAGGATCGCACCGAGCAGCACGCCGTTGACGGCGGCGTCTCCCGCGTCGGAGGCGTCGCCGACGAGCTGGAAGCCCGACCAGATCTGCGGGAACGTGAGCTGCGCGGCCAGCGCGACCGCCGCCAGCGACACCACCGAGGCGGTGAACATCATCCAGCCGGCCAGCCAGGACACGGTCGGCCCGGCGAGCTGCTTGGACCAGTTGTAGACCGATCCGGCGACCGGGTAGCGCCCGGCCAGCTCGGCGAAGGACAGCGCGACCATGAACTGGCCGGCGAACACCATCGGCCAGGACCACCAGTAGGCCGCGCCGCCGGTGCCGAAGCCGAAGTAGAACAGCTGGAACGTGCCGGTCAGCGATCGAGATGTAGCTGATCCCGGCCGCGAAGCTGGCGAACTTGCCGATGCTGCGGTCGAGGGTCTGGCTGTAGCCGAACTCGGCGAGCCCTCCCCCGTCTCCGTCCGCGTCGCGGGAGGGGTCCCGCCGGGTCGGTTCGGGAACGGTCATCGTGGACCTCCTGGGCCGTTGCGTCGCGTCATCATGGCGGCCTCAACGGCCCGAGAACCATCCCTGGGGCTGCGGAGCGGTGTTGGTCCACACGTGCTTGATCTCCTGGTACTCGGCAAGGCCGGTCGGTCCGAGCTCGCGGCCGTTGCCGGACCGGCCCATGCCGCCCCACTCCGCGCCGGGAAGTACGGGTGGAAGTCGTTGATCCAGACGGTGCCGTGACGCAGCGCGGACGCCACCCGGTGGGCGCGGCCCATGTCGGCGGTGAACACCGCACCGGCCAGGCCGTACTCGGTGTCGTTGCCGAGCCGGACCGCCTCGTCCTCGGTGCGGAACCGCTCCACGGTCAGCAGCGGACCGAAGGTCTCCTCGCGGATCAGCCGCGACCACCGGGGCCAGGTCGGTGATCACCGTCGGCAGGTAGAAGTAGCCCTGCGCCAGGTCCGGGTCGTCCGGGCGGGCACCGCCGCACCGGATGGTGGCGCCCTCGGCGCGGGCGGCCGCGACGAAGTCCTCGATCTTGGCCAGGTGCGCGGCGGAGACCAGCGGGCCGACCTCGACGCCGTCGGCGAGGCCGTCGCCGAGCCGGATCCGCTGCGCGCGGCGCACCACCTCGTCGACGACGGCGTCGGCGACCGAGTCCTCGATGATCAGCCGGGCGCCCGCGGAGCAGACCTGCCCCGAGTGCAGGAACACCGCGAGTATCACGTAGTCGACGGCGAGCTCGAAGTCGGTGTCGGCGAACACGATGTTCGGGTTCTTCCCGCCCAGCTCCACGGCGGTGCGCTTCACCGTCTCGGCCGAGGCCCTGATGATCTTCTGGCCGGTGGACAGGCCGCCGGTGAAGCTGACCATGTCGACGTCGGTGTGCTCGGTGAGCGGGGCGCCGACCGAGGGACCGTCGCCCAGCACGATGTTCACCACCCCGGCCGGGATCCCGACCTCCTCGCACAGCTCGACCAGCACGATCGAGGTGAGCGGGGTGACCTCGCTGGGCTTGATCACCATCGTGTTGCCCGCGGCGATCGCCGGGGCGACCTTCCAGGACAGCTGCAGCAGCGGGTAGTTCCACGGCGTGATCAGGGCGCAGACGCCGACCGGCTCGTGCACGATCCGCGACACCACGGCGGGTGTTGCCGGTGTCGACGATCCGGCCGGCGTCCTTGTCGGCGAGCCCGGCGTAGTAGCGGAAGACGGCGGTGACGTCGTCGACGTCCTGACGGCCCTCGGCGATCGTCTTGCCGGTGTCGAGGGTCTCCAGCCGGGCGATCCGCTCCCGGTCCCGCACCAGCAGGTCGGCGATCCGACCGAGCAGCGCGCCGCGCTCCCCGGTCGTCGTCCGCCGCCACGGCCCGTCGTCGAAGGCCCGGCGGGCGGCGTCGACCGCGCGGTCGACGTCGTCGGGCCCGGCCTGGTCGACCTCGGTGACCGTCGAGGCGTCGTAGGGGTTGATCACCGGGACGGTATCCCGGCGGACCCGTGGTCCAGCTTCCGTCGATGTACAGGCTCGGCACGGCGCGAGCTTTCACCGGGAACAGGTCGCTGTGCAAACCGGACCGGCGTCCGGTGCGCCAGGACACGGTCCCGCATTCCGGTCCCCGCGTGGCGACGCCCCGGATGCCCGGTTAGAGTTGCGCCATGGGCAACACGGTGCGTGGACGGGAGCCCGGGGTGCAGTCGGTCGACCGGGCCATCACCCTGCTGACGTTGCTGGCCGACCGGAGCGAGGCGGGGGTCAGCGAGCTCGCGGCGTCGCTCGAGGTGCACAAGTCCACCGCCTTCCGGCTGCTCGGCGCCCTGGAGGAGCGCGGGCTCGTCGAGCAGATCGCCGAGCGCGGCAAGTACCGCCTCGGGTTCGGCCTGATCCCGCTGGCCGGACGGGTCGCCGAGCGGCTGGAGGTCACCACCCAGGGCCACCCGGTCTGCGAGACGCTCGCGGAGCGGCTCGGCGAGACCGTCAACATCGCCATCCCGGACCGCGGATGGGCGGTGAACGTGGACCAGGCCCGCGGCCCGTCGATGGTCACCACGTTCAACTGGCTCGGCCGGATCACCCCGATGCACAACACCTCCAGCGGCAAGGTGCTGCTCGCCTCGGTCGTCCTCGACGACCCGACGACCATGCCGGACACGGTGCCGGAGCAGGGTCGCGACACGCTCGTCGACGAGCTGCACCGGGTCCGCGACCGCGGCTACGCGTGGTCGCTCGAGGAGCTGGAGACCGGGCTCAACGCCGTCGCCGCACCGGTGCTCGACCACGGCGGGGCCGTCGTCGCGGCCCTGTCGGTGTCCGGCCCCGCCTACCGCCTCCCGGCCGACCGGATCGAACGGATCACGCCCGAGGTCGTCGCCGCCGGGCGGGAGATCAGCCGTCGGATGGGGTTCTGGCGCGAGCGCTGAGCGGCGTCTACCGGGGTGGTGCGGGGGCGGGGCCCTGCAGACGTTCCAGTACCGGCGGCAGGGTGCGTTCCAGCTCGTCGCCGTGGCGCTCGAACTCGCGCCGCAGGAACGGCGCCGCCAGCTTCAGCAGCCCTTGAGCCGGACGTGGGCGTGGAAGCTCACGACGCTCCCACCGGTCTCGGTGGGTTCGACGACGATCTCCTCGGTCGCGGTGACCGTCGCGTTCTCCCCGACGAACACGACCCGGTGCGCCGTGAGCTCGCACAGCGTGTGGTCGAGCTCGCTCTCCCGCCCGCTCCACACCGACACCGTGCGCCAGGCGGCACCGACCGCGACGGGGCCGCCCCCGTCGGACCGGGTGCTGGCGCGCACCGTGGGGTCCCAGACCTCGCTGTGCCCGTGGTCGGCGAGGTAGCCGAGCACCGTCGGGACAGGGGTGGACACCGTCATCACCCGCTGGACGCCGACCACGACGCTCCTCTCCCCCGGGCCGCGCGCGGGCCCGGCCCGCTGCTCCCGACCGGCGCAGATGGTCTCACGACGACCTCTCATGATCGAGAGCGCCCGCGTCGGATTCCTCCGATCGCCCGTGCCGCGGCCGCGCGGCACGCACACTCCTCCCGACGCGGGCCCGGTGGGTCCGCCACCGACGACGGAGGTGCCGCGGTGCACGACCGAGACCGACCCGGGACGCCGTGGACCGGGCGGCCGTGCCCGACCGCGCCGCACCCGTCCCCCGGCGGACCGGTGCGCTCCGATCCCGACGCGCTCGACGCCGCCGCCGCGGCCCTGGACCGGACCGCCGACGGACTCGCCGCCGACGCGGCGCTGCTCGGCGGCGCCGCACCGGTACCGGGCTTCGCGACCGGATCGGCGGCGACGGCCTGGGAGGACTCCATGGTGCGGGCGGTCCGGGAGCAGGCGGGGCGGACCGCGTCCCACGCGTCGGCCCTGCGTGCGGCGGCGGCCGCCTGGCGTGCGGCCGACGACGACACCGCGTCGGCGTTCGCCGGGCGCACGTCGTGAGCGCCGGGCCCGCGCTGGGCGACGTCGTGGCGGCCGACCCCGGCGCGTGGCTGCGCCGCGCCGGCACCTGGGACGGGTTGTCCCGGGCGCTGTCCGACCGGGCGACGGAGCTGGAGCGCTCGGCGCCGGGCGCCTGGGCCGGAGCCGACGCCGACGCGGCCGCCCGGTCCCGCGCCGAGCAGGTACGCCGGCTGCGCGACGACGCGGGGACCGCCACCCGGGCCGCACACGTCCTGGGCGCCCACGCCGGCGAGGTGCTCGACGCCCAGCGGCGCCTGGTCGTCGCCGCGCTGGCGGTGCACCCGCAGTTCTCGGTCGACCTCGAGCGCGGCACGCTCTCGGCCGGTGCCGGTGCGCTCCCGCTCGGCATGTGGCGGCTGCCCGCGACGGTCGCGCGCTTCGCCGCGGACCTGGTCCGCCTGTCCGGTGCGGTCGCCGACGCCGTCGGGGCGGCGCCCCGGTCCGACCGCGCCACGGCCGCCGCGCTGGACGCGCTCCGCCCGGCGCCCGGCCCCGCTCCCCTCCCGGTCACCCCCGCAGCGGAACCGCCCGCCGGTGCGGGCCCCGGCACCGTGCGCGCCTGGTGGACCGGGCTGGCGGCGGCCGAGCGGGAACGGTTGCTGCGCACCCGTCCCGCTCTCGGCGGCGCGCGCGGGCGCGACGTGTACCGGTCCCCGACCGGGACCGGGCGAACCGGATCCTGCTCGAGGACGAGCTGTCCCGGCTGCGGGCCCGGGTGGCGCTGCTGGAACGGGCCGGGGACACGGTCGGCGCGGACCGCGCCGGACGCACGGCGGCCGGGCTGGAGGCGACCCGCCGCCGCCTGGACGCCGGCGGCGCGAGCCTGCTCCGCCTCGAGCGCGGCACCACGGGCGGCCGGATCGTGCTCGCCGTCGGCGACCCGGAACGCGCCACGCACGTCCTCACCCACGTCCCCGGGACCACCGCGGGCTGGGACACGGTGCCCGGCGACCTGGCCCGGGTCGAGGCGACCCGGGCCGCCGCACGGGCGGTCGCGCCCGGCGGGTCGGTGGCCGCGGTGCTGTGGACCGGCTACGACGCGCCCCCGGACCTGCTCGCCGCGGCCGACCCCGGTGCCGCCCGCGCCGCCGCCGGGACCTGCGGGACTTCCAGGACGGTCTGCGGACCGGACACGACGGGCCGGTGCACCTGACCGTCGTCGGGCACTCCTACGGCTCGGTGGTGGCCGGGAACGCCGCCCGGGGCGCCGGCCTCGCCGCCGACGACGTCGTGTTCGTCGGCAGCCCCGGGACCGGCGCGGCCCACGCCTCGGACCTCGGCACCGCGCCCGGGCACGTGTGGGCCACGACCGCCGGGCACGACCCGATCGGCCGGGTGCCCGGGGTCGAGGTGTTCGCCACGTCGCGGGGGCTCTCCCCGACCGGGCTCCTGCACGGCCCCGACCCGGCGGCACCGGGGTTCGGCGCCCGGGTGTTCGCCTCGGCGCGGGGTCGCCGCTGCCGCGGCCGGACGACCCGGCCACCCCGAACGACGAGACGGCGTTCGCCTCCGCCCACGGCGGCTACTGGGACCCCGGATCACCGAGCCTGTCCACGCTCGGCCGGATCGTCGCCGGGGCGCCCGTCCCGCCGTGACGCTGGGTCACGTCCGGACTGCTTTGCGAGACCACCGCACGCCCGGGCGGCTACCGCTACGACCCGGTTCCGAACCGGAGATGGGCCAGGTCACAGGTAGTCGTCAGGCCGATCGCGACTACCCTGTCCCGGACGTGGGCACGGGCAGTAGCATGCGAGCGTGACCGAGACCGAGAGCAGACCGGCACGGCGCACCGGCCGCCCGCCCCTGACCGACCGCGCGACACTCCTGGCCGCAGCGCGCGAGCTCGGCTTCTCCGACCTGACGGTCGGCGCGGTGACCGCGCGGGTCGGGGTGAAGTACTCCACGTTCTACCGCCACTTCCCCAGCCTGGAGGCGCTCGTCGCCGCCCTGGTCGACGACGTGGTCACCGACGACGTGTTCCCCGCGACCGACGAGGGCCGTTGGCAGGAGCAGATGCTCGCCTTCGCCGCAGCGACGTTCGACGTGATGGCCGAGCACCCCGGCCTCGCCCCCGCCATGGTGCGGCTGCCGGAGTCCCCCGAGGCCCTGCTGTCGGCCTTCCGCAGGCTCGCCGACCGGCTGCTGGAGGCCGGGTTCACCGCGGAGGACGCGGTGCTGGGCGCCTCGACCGCCATCCACATGGGAATGCAGCCGTGGCTGACGGCGCACTCCCCCGGCACCGGGGACGCGCGGCGGCGCGAGCAGCTGCTGGACTCGGCCGAGCCGTTCGACGCCGCGGTCCGCGCGGTGGTCCGGGACCGGATCGACGACCCTCCCCGCAGCTGGACCCTCAGCCGCGTCGAGCTCGTCGTCGCGGGCCTGGAGACCCGTCTGGCGTCCTGACCCGGACACGACGACGCCCGGGGTGCTTCGCGTGAGCACCCCGGGCGTCGGCGTCGGATCAGGCGGTCAGGTGGGGACGACCTGGTCCGCCTGCGGACCCTTCTGACCCTGGGTGACCTCGAAGGTCACGGTCTGCCCCTCGTCGAGGCTGCGGTATCCGGAGGACTGGATCGCGCTGAAGTGGACGAACAGGTCCTGCCCGCCTCCGTCCGGCGTGATGAACCCGTACCCCTTCTCCGCGTTGAACCACTTGACGGTTCCCTGTGGCATCCGGATGTCTCCTCGCGTCTTGCCGGTTCCTACGGGGTGGACATTAGAGGTCGCGCGGATTGGTCACAGCTTGGCCGCGGTCGAGTGTCTGGGGGCGAGGGCGGGTACGGGCCTGCCGATCATGAAGTTATCTACGCTTCGTGATCGTCTGGAGGCCGCGTGCCCACCCTGCCATCATGGCTGACCGAGCCGTTGTGGGACCAGTTCACCGCGCTGCTGCCTCATCGAGACGAGTTCGATCCCACCCATCCGCTGGGCTGCCATCGCCGCCGGATCGCGGATCGGATCGTGTTCGACAAGCTCCTGCAGGTACTGCGGTTCGGCTGCTCGTATGAGGGCATCGCTGACAGCACCTGCTCGGCGACCACCATCCGCGATCGTCGTGACGAGTGGATCAGGCGGGGTCTTCGCCCAGCTGCGTCGGATCGTCCTGGACGCCTACGACCGCATCGTCGGTCTGCTGCTGCACGACATCGCCGTCGATGGCGCCATCACACCAAGGCCCCCCGGCGGCGGCGAGGTCGCGGTCCGTCGCCGGTGGACCGGCGCAAACAGGGTATGAAACGTTCGGTGCTCGTCGAGGGATACGGCATCCCGCTGGGCCGAGTCCTGGCCGGAGCCAACGGCACGACTCCCCCGCTACGGCCCACCCTCGACCGCCTCGATGCTCTCGGCCCGCTGCCCGACGACATCACCGTGCACCTCGACGCCGGCTATGACTCCGGCAAGGACCCGCGACACGCTGGCGAACGAGGCCTGCACGGCGAGATCGCGCACAAGGGTGAGAAAGCGCCGATCCAGGCCACCCGCCGCTGGCACGTCGAGCGGACCAACGCTTGGCACAACAGCTTCAACCGGCTGCAGCGCTGCTACGAACGACGAGAAATCGTCGTCGACGCGTTCTTCGACCTCGCCGACACGATCGTCACACTCCGTAGCTTGATTCGGCAGGCCTGGACCACACACCGCTGGAACGCCCGACCTGCACGACGTCCATGATCACCAAACCAATCCGCGCGACCTCTTGCCGCACCGGACCCCGCCGTGCTACAGGCGACGTGCGATCGGGTACCGGCGCGTCGCACCGTCCGTCCCGTTCGCCCCGTTCCCGTCGGCCCGCGGGACGTCAGCCGAGGACCGCGGCCAGCACCAGCCGCCGCTGGTCGCGACGAACGACAGTCCGCTGACGACCCGGAAGACCGGGTGGCGCACGACGCCCGGCCCCCAGGCCATCGGCAGGAACAGCGCCGGGTTGACCCAGGTGCCGAACACCAGCACGGCGACGAGCCAGCCGGGCAGGTCCGGGGCGGCCAGCCCGACCGCGACCAGGATCAGCCCCATCAGCACGAAGTCCAGGTGGGCCTGCAACAGCCGGCGCGGTTCCACGATCCCGATCCGCCGCCAGGCGTCGGGACGGGTCACCGACACCACGACCGCCCAGCCCAGCACCGCACCGAGCGCGAGCTCGACGAGCCCCGATCCGCACCATCGCGTCCACCGGGTGATCATGGCCGACGCCCGGTCCCCGCCGGGCACCGGCTCACCGGCGCGGGACCAGCCCGCCCGCGTAGAGCGCCCACGCGACCAGCAGCGGCTGTCCGGCCAGCCGCGCCGCGCGCTTCGTGTCGGTGTCGAGCCCGAAAACCGTCGACCCGGTTGCGGTACTGCGAGATGTTCCCGGGGAAGATCGCGGTGAAGAACGCCGCGGCCAGGCCGCCGACCCGGCGCCGCTCCTTCGGCAGGCCGGCCAGCGCGGCACCCAGCGCGATCTCGGCCGCGCCGGAGAGCAGCACGACGTCGTCGGTGTCCATCGGGATCCACGGCGGGACCTGGGCCCGGAACTCGCGGCGGGCGACGGTGAGGTGGGAGGCCCCGGCGAGGACCAGCATCGCGCCGAGCGCGAGGCGGGCGGCGTCCTGCCGGGTACGGGTGCTGACACGGGTCATGGTCCGACCGTGCCACGGAGGGTGCCCACGGGCGCGGCGGGCGACCCGTCAGGGGCGCCCGCGCAGGTCGATCCCGGCGGGGCTCGTGGCGCCGGCCAGCCCGCAGACCAGGTCGAGCTCCGCGACGACGTCCTGCAGCACCTGCGCGACACCGCGGGCCCCGTCGAGGGCGAGGCCGTGCACGAACGGGCGACCGAGCAGCACGGCGCGGGCACCGAGCCGCACGGCGGTGGCCACGTCGGCCCCGGTGCGCACCCCGGAGTCGAGCAGCACCGGGAGCGCGTCCCCGACCGCGTCGACCACACCGGGCAGCGCGTCGAGCGAGGCCACGGAGTGGTCGACCTGGCGACCGCCGTGGTTGGAGACGACGACGCCGTCCACGCCCGCGTCGGCGGCGCGGCGGGCGTCGTCGGGGTGCAGGACTCCCTTGAGGACGATCGGGAGCCGGGTCCGCGAGCGCAGGGTCGCCAGGTCCTCCCAGGACAGCCGGGGTCGCGAGTAGACCCGCAGGAAGGTCTCACCGCCGCCCGCGGGACGGGCGAGCGCAGGTTGTCCCGGAACCGGCCGGGGGCGTTGCGGGTGATCTCCAGCAGGGTGCGCACGGCCTGTGGGGTGACCGTCGGCCGGGCCCCGGCCGACGGTGCCGCGAGGGTCTCCTCGACAGCGGTGGAAGACCCGGGTCCGAGGTGTACTGGGCGATCCCGATGCCACGGGCGAAGGGCAGGTGTCCCAGGTCCAGG
>NZ_JAHLEL010000072.1 GCF_020131355.1 Pseudonocardia sp. ICBG1293 | reverse complement strand
GCCGACCCGCTCGAGGTGCTGCGCCGCCCGGCACTGTCGGACACGACGGTCCCCGCGACCGGACGGTTCGTCGACGCGTTCGCCGCGGCGCAGGCACTGGACACCCCGGTGGGCCCCACGGCGACGGCTACGTCCGCGCCGTCGACGCCGCGCGCCGCGCCTGGCGGGCCGCGAGGGAGGCCGCCGACCGGATCCGGCTCTCCGGGCTCGACCCGGAGGAGCGCCGGACCGTCGAACGCGTGGTGAAGCTGCTGACCACCGCGCGGGACTCGGACTCCGAGCCGGAGCGGCTCGCCGCCTACGCCCGCGCCCGCACCGAGCTGGACCGGCTCGACCGGGCCGGGGTCGTGCACCTGCCGCGGGCCGCCCGCGCCGAGCTGGACGCCCGGGCCCGCGGGAGCTCCCGGGGACCTGAGCCCGTCCGGTCAGGACTTGTCGAGGTAGGCGGCGCGCTCCTCGTCGCCCAGGGTCTGGGCGACCAGGTCACGCAGACCCGGGTGCCCGGCCAGCCCCGGATCCTCGGCGACGAGGTGCCGCGCGTAGACCTGCGCCTTCTCGATCACCTCGCCGTGGCGCAGCAGCGAGAGCAGCTTGAGGCCGGAGCGCGAGCCGGACTGGCCGGTGCCCAGCACGTCGCCCTCGCGGCGCAGCTCCAGGTCGAGCCGGGCCAGCTCGAAACCGTCGGTGGTCCCGGCGATCGCGTCGAGCCGCTCGCGGGCGGCGGTCGCCGCGGGCATGTCGGTGACCAGCAGGCAGAGCCCCGGTGCGCTGCCCCGCCCGACCCGGCCGCGCAGCTGGTGCAGCTGGGACAGGCCGAACCGGTCCGCGTCGAGCAGCACGATCCCGGTCGCGTTCGGCACGTCGACACCGACCTCGATCACCGTGGTCGCGACCAGCACGTCCAGCTCGGCGCGTTCGAAGGCCCGCATGACGGTGTCCTTCTCCTCCGGCGGGAGCTTGCCGTGCAGGATCCCGACCCGCAGCCCGGCCAGTTTCTCCTCGATCAACGGGGCGATGTCGAGCACCGCGAGCGGGGCACGCCGCTCCTCGCCACCGTCGTCGTCCGGCGGGGGCTCGTCGGCGTCCTCCTTCTCCGTCCCCCCGACCCGGGGGCACACGACGTAGCACTGGTGGCCCGCCTCGACCTCCTCGCGGATCCGCTGCCACACCCGCTCGATCCACGACGGGTGCTCGGCCAGGGGCACGACGGTCGTCGCGACCGGGGAGCGGCCCTTCGGCAGCCCCTTCAGCTCGGACACGGCCAGGTCGCCGTAGACGGTCATGGCCACCGTGCGCGGGATCGGCGTCGCGGTCATCACCAGCATGTGCGGGGCCTTCTCGCCACGGGCGCGCAACGCGTCGCGCTGCTCCACCCCGAAGCGGTGCTGCTCGTCGACCACGACCAGCCCCAGCTCGGCGAACCCGACGGTGTCCTGGATCAGCGCGTGGGTCCCGACGACGATCCCTGCGGCGCCGGACTGCGCGTCGAGCAGTGCCTGCCGCTTGGCCTTCGCCCCCATCGACCCGGTCAGCAGCGTCACCGCGGTCGCGTTCTCCCCCGCGCCGAGCTCACCGCCACGGCCGAGCGCGCCGAGCATCGCGCGCAGCGAACGGGCGTGCTGGGCCGCGAGGACCTCGGTGGGGGCCAGCATCGCGGCCTGGGTGCCCGCGTCGACGGCCTGCAGCATCGCCCGCAGCGCGACGATCGTCTTGCCCGCGCCGACGTCGCCCTGCACGAGGCGGTTCATCGGGTGCTCGCGGGCGAGGTCGGCGGCGATCTGCTCGCCGACCTCCTGCTGGCCCTCGGTCAGCGGGAACGGCAGGTCCGCGTCGAACGCGGCGAGCAGACCGTCGTCGCGGCGCGGGCACACCGGGGCCGGCCGGGCGACGGCGGCCTCCCGCCGGAGCGCGAGCGCGAGCTGGACGCCGAGCGCCTCGTCCCACACCAGGCGGTGGCGCGCGGCGAACAGGTCGGCCTCGGTCTCGGGCACGTGGATGCGCCGCAGCGCCCGCCCCAGCTCCGGCAGCTTCTCCCGCTCGCGCAGCGACCCGGGCAGCGGGTCGGTCGGGTCGTCGATCTGCTCCAGCACCTGGCGCACCGACCGGGCGATGGCCTGCGAGGTCACCTTGGCGTTCGCCGGGTAGACCGACAGGAACGGCCGCAGCGAGTCGCTCTCCTCGATCTCCTCGAACTGCGGGTGGGTCAGCTGCAGCCGGTTGTTGAACACCCCGACCTTGCCGGAGAACACCCCGACGACGCCCTGCTTGATGAAGCCCTGCAGCTTCCAGCCGTTGAAGAAGGTGGCGTCGAGCTCGCCGCCCTTCTCGTCCCGGATGACGGCCTTGAGCATCTTCCCCCGCCGGTTGCGCATCTCGCGCAGCTCGGCGCGCGCCACCGCCGCGACGACGGTGACGTGCTCACCCGCCACCAGCCCGGCGATCTCGGTGAGCCGGCCGCGGTCGACGTAGCGCCGCGGGTAGTGCCGCAGCAGGTCCCCGACGGTCTCCAGCCCGAGCGGGGCCAGCGCGTCCGCCGCCTTGCGCCCGAGCGGCCCGTCGAGCCGGCTGTCCAGGTCGAACCCGTCGTCCATCTACTCCACTCCCAGCACCAGCGGGTAGTCGCCCTGCTCCCCCCGGTGCACCACCACGTCGACCTCCGGGT
Source organism: Pseudonocardia sp. ICBG1293 (assembly GCF_020131355.1). Classification (GTDB taxonomy): domain Bacteria; phylum Actinomycetota; class Actinomycetes; order Mycobacteriales; family Pseudonocardiaceae; genus Pseudonocardia. The sequence continues at coordinate 7,866 of NZ_JAHLEL010000072.1, read as the reverse complement.
GGGTGCGGCGCAGGTCCTCGGCGAGCCGCTCCCCGAGATCGTCGGGGGCGGCCGAGCCGAGCAGCACGGTCACCAGCTCCCCACCCGGAGTGAGCATGCGATGAGCCAACCACAGGGCACCGACAGCGAGGTCCGGGGCGATCAGCACGACCTCGCCGTCGGAGATCCCGAGGATCTCCCCCGGACGGCAGGGACCGGCCCAGGTGAGCGCCTCGGCCTCGGCGACGGCCAGCCCGCCGGTCCGGGTGGCGGCCGCGGCCTCGGCCATCGCGACGACGTCGTCCGGGGCGCGCCGCGCGGGGTCGTGCACCGCCAGGGCGGCCAGGCCCTGGAGCACCGAGCTCGCCGGGACCACCACGACGTCGATGCCCTCGAACCGCACCCGCTGCGCCGCGGTCTCACCGACCGTGCGCCGGTGCGTCGCGCACGGCAGCACGACGACGTGCTCGGCGCAGGTCGCGCGGATCGCGGCCAGCACCTCGTCGACGGTCGGGTCGGGGTCGGCGACCAGCACGTTCCCGCCCGCGGCCCGGGCCAGCGCCCCGGCCCCGCTGCTCTCGATCATCAGCAGGACGGCGCGGTCGCGGGTCGGCGGCGCCGGCGGCAGCGCCTCGATCCGGATCCCCGACGGGCGGACCACCGCCAGCCCCGCCTCGACCGCGGGCCCGGCCTCGGTGGTGTGCACGTGCACCATCACCCCGCCGCCGCCGTCCCCGGCGAGACCGACCGAGTCCCCGAGACCGGCGAGCCGGGCGCGCAGCGTCTCCAGCGCGGCCGGGTCGGGTCCGGGCAGCCAGTAGGTGACCTCGTAGACCGGCTGGGGCACCCACGGCACGAGCTCGCCGTCGGCGGTGACCGCCGAGGCCGGACCGGGCGTCCCCACCTGCGACGACGGCGGCGGGCCCGGATCACCGCCCGCCGCGGCGACCAGCGCGTCCAGCACCACGACCAGGCCGAGCCCGCCCGCGTCGACGACCCCGGCCCGCACCAGCTCCGGCGGGCGCCCGGTGGCCCGGGCCAGTGCGGCCCGCGCCGCGTCCGCGGCCACCCGGGCGGCCTCGGCGAGCGCACCGGTCGTGTCGGGACCCCCGCCGTCGGGGTCGGCGTGCCCGGGCAGGCCTGCGACCCGGGCGAGCGCCGGGCCCGACGCCGACGGCCCGGTCGCCGCCCCGGCCGCCACCCGCGCCGCCACGGCCGCCGCGGCGGCGTCCAGCACGGTCAGCGCGGTCCCCGGGCGCGGCGCGGACACCGCGACGGCCGCCAGCCCCGCAGCCCGTCGCAGCGCCCCGGCGAGCAGCTCGCCGGCCGGGGTGTTCGGGCGTCGTGCGGCCGCGGCCGCCAGCTCCTCGGCCAGCCCACGGAACAGCTGGGACAGGATCAGGCCCGAGTTCCCGCGCGCACCGCGCACCGCGGCCGCGGCCAGCGCCGCCGCGGCCCGCACCGGCCGGACGTCCTCGGCGACGGGATCGGCGACGGGCACGCCCCCGTCGAGCGGGGCCGAGGCCGCCGCACGGGCGGTCAGCAGCAGGTTCGACCCGGTGTCGTGGTCGGCGACCGGGAAGACGTTGATCCGGTCGATCTCGGCCCGCCCGGCGGTGAGCCGCTCGGCGGCGGCGTCGATCCAGCGGCGCAGCAGCGCGGGGTCGAACGGCGAGGCCACGGGCCCCACACTAGGGCGTGTCTCCTAAAGTGCGCAACCAGGTGACGATGGCCTTCAGTGCAACTCCGCCGCGGAAGGTCAGGGCGAGTTTGTCGTAGCGGGTCGCGAGGCCGCGCCACTGCTTGACCTCGCAGAACCCGCGTTCGACGACGTTGCGGCCGCGGTAGTCGACCCGGTCGAACGCCGGTGGTCGACCGCCGCGTGTGCCGCGTCGTTTCCGGTGTCCCTGCTGGTCAGCCGGCTCCGGGATGACCGCGACGATCCGTCGTCCGCGCAGGTGGGCGCGGATGGCGCGTGAGGAGTAGGCCTTAGAGCGCCCGGCAAATGAGGTCGTGGGGGTGTCGTTGCAGGTAGAGGCACGGACTCTCCAGGCGACCATCAGGACATCAGCAATCCCATGATCACTTGCAGGTCCGTGTCTCTACCAACACCGACACACGGCCACCTCTACTGCCGGACGCTCTTATCTGCGCGGACCCGCTCGGGCCGGGTCCGCGGTCGGCCCGGACCGACCCGTCCGACGCTCAGATGTGACATCAGGTGCGCGAACATCGGGGCGTCACCGGCCTGGCCAGGGCCGACCAGTACGACCAGCGGGCGGCCGTGTCCGTCAACGAGCTGGTGGATCTTCGTGCCGAGCCCTCCGCGGGAGCGGCCCAACGCGTGATCGGGCGGCTCGATCAGCAGATTCTTGTAGTTCGATCCGGCCCCCTGTGTCCCGCTGCAGGGTCGCGGCGTGTTGGTGAGCGCGGATGATCGTCGAGTCGACCGACACGGCCCAGTCCACGAGACCGGCGGAGTCGGCATCGGCGAGCAGAGCTGCGAGAACCTGGTCCCAGGTGCCGTCACCGCAGTAGCGGCGGTGGCGTTTCCATAGGGTCTGCCACAGCCCGAACTCGACCGGGACATCACGCCAGGCCAGCCCGCAGCGGAACCGGTAGATGATCCCCTCGATCACTCTGCGGTGATCGGCGAACGGGCGCCCTGGCATCCCGTCCGACGAGGGCAGTAACGGCTCGAGTCGGTCCCACTGGGCATCGGTCAGGACGGCACGGCGCGACACCTACTGATCATCGCGCAGGCCCGACCAGCCGGGTTAGGAGACGCGCCCTAGGTGCGGGGGCGCCCCCGGTGCCGCCGGACGGCCCCGCGCGCCGGTCACGACACGGGCGTGGCTAGACTTGAAGGCCGAACCCCGGCACGTCCGTGCCGGGAATCCGTTCGTGAATCTGTTCGTCAACCCGAGGAGTGTCCGACGTGGCTGCCGTCTGCGACGTCTGTGGCAAGGGTCCGGGCTTCGGCATGTCCGTCTCGCACTCGCACCGCCGCACCCACCGCCGCTGGAACCCCAACATCCAGACGGTGCGCGCCGCGATCAACGGCGGCAACCGCCGTCGGATCAACGCCTGCACCTCCTGCCTGAAGGCGGGCAAGGTGACCCGCGTCTGAGAGGTCGTTTCAGAACGACTTGTCGAGTTTCCATTGACCCCTCGACGACAGATCAAACGGCAGGTCAGATAGCCGCTTGTCGTCTACAACAGACACGTCGACCTCGTTCTGAAATGACCTCTGAGTGCGCGAGACCCGAACCACGATCGAGGCCCGGTCCCCCGAGGACCGGGCCTTCGTCGTTCCCGGGGCCGGTTCACCCGACCAGGGACCGCCACCAGCTGCGGCGTGCCCCGCGAACGGTGACCGATCCCATGCCGACCCTGCCGTGCACCACGAGGTGCGGCCCGGCGGCTCCGGGGGTCGCGGGCACCCGGGTCTTCACCTCGCCCCAGGACGCCTTGGTGCCGTCGACGTCGGCGGTGCCGCCCTCGGGCAGCACCAGCACGATCTCGCCCATCCCGAGCGCGACCTCGATGTCGATCCGCGGCGGCAGCGACCGGACCTCGGACAGGTCGAGGTGGATCGTCCCCATCGACGACGACAGGTGCAGGGCCGCGGGCACCTGCCAGTCGCCGGTGCGCTTGATCGTCCCCGCACCGGTCCGCAGGTGCACCCGCTCCGAGCGCGCGGGCGGGCGGGCCGGGGTGGGCGCGAGCGCGGTCACCGACGGCGGCAGCCCGCCGGGCAGGTCCGCCAGCGGCGGCTGCAGGTCCCGGGCGACGCGCGCGGCGTAGACGGCGTCGAGCCGTTCCTCGAGCTCGGTCAGCGTGATGCGGCCCTCGCCGAGGGCGTCGTGCAGGCGGCGGGCCGCCGCCTCACGGTCGGCGTCCGATATGCGCATGTCCCCCGGGTCGTCCACCCGGTCCAGCCTAGGGCAGCTTCCAGTCGACGGGTTCCCCGCCGATCTCCTCCAGCAGGTCGTTGGCCCGGCTGAACGGTCGCGACCCGAAGAAGCCGCGGTCCGCCGACATCGGCGACGGGTGCGCCGACTCGATCGTCGGCACGTCCTCCAGCAGCGGCGCGAGGTTGCGGGCGTCGCGGCCCCAGAGGATCGCGACCATCGGCTCGGCGTCGCGGGCCACCAGGGCGCGGATGGCCTGCTCGGTGACCTCCTCCCAGCCCTTGTTGCGGTGCGAGGCGGGCTCTCCCGGCGCGACGGTCAGGCACCGGTTGAGCAGCAGCACACCCTGCTCGGTCCACGGGGTCAGGTCGCCCGAGGTGGGCGCGGGGTGGCCGAGGTCCTCGGCGTACTCGCGGAAGATGTTCTGCAGCGAGCGCGGCAGGGGGCGGGTCTCGGGGGCGACGGAGAACGACAGCCCGACGGCGTGCCCCGGGGTCGGGTACGGGTCCTGCCCGACGAGCAGCACCCTGACCTCGTCGAAGGGCTGCTGGAACGCGCGCAGCACGTTCGCCCCGGCGGGCAGGTAGCGGCGGCCCGCGGCGATCTCGGCGCGCAGGAACTCGCCCATCGCGGTGATCGTCTCGGCGACCGGTTCCAGGGCCTGGGCCCACCCGGCCTCGACGACCTCGTGCAGCGGCTTGGCCATCAGCCCTCCAGCCGGCGCAGCTGGGAGGCGAAGCGGCGGCCCCGGTCGACGTAGGACTCCACGGCGTACCGCCAGCGGTCGGCGGGCACCTCGTAGCCGTCGCGGACGCGGGCGGGCACCCCCAGCGCCATCCGGTACGCCGGCACGTCGGCCTTCGGGGACACGACCGCGCCGGCGGCGACGATCGCGCCCTCGCCGATCGTCGAGCCGTTCAGCACCACCGAGCCGGACGAGATCAGCGCCCGGTCGCCGATGGTGGCCGCCTCGATGTGCACGTTGTGCCCGACGGTGACCTCGTCCCCGATGACCGTCGGCCGCTCCAGGGTCGTGTGGATGATCGACCCGTCCTGGATGCTGCTGCGGGCACCCACCTCGATCCGGCCGTCGTCGCCACGCAGCACCGCGGTCGGCCAGACGGTGGACTCCGGGCCCAGCGTCACGTTGCCGATCACGACGGCGTCCGGATGGACGTAGGCGGTCGGATGGATGTCCGGTTCGGCGTCACCGAGCGCGTACAGAGGCACACCGGGAGGGTACGAAGCGCTCGCGGGCCGCCACGCCGGGGGCCCACCCACCCGCGGGAACGTGCGCGGCGCAACCGATCGGAGTGACCGGAACCGGCGGTGTGGAAACCCCGTCGAACGGGTAGAAGCTCCCGAGTCATGATCAGGGTGCGCGGCACCCCCGGCCCCCTGGACGGAGGCGCTGCCCGGTGATCCCCCTGGTCACCCTGGGCGGAGCGGTCGCGCTGGCGCTGCTCGCCCCGGTGCTCGCCCGGCTGCTCGGACGCGACGCGGGCTACCCGCTGGCCGTGGGCCTCGCCGCGCTGGCCGTCTACGCGAACACCGCCGCGGGTGACGTCGTCCGCGGGGAGGTCCTCACCGCGGGCGTGTCCTGGATGCCCTCGCTGGGCATCTCCTTCGGCCTGCGGATGGACGGCCTGTCGCTGCTGTTCGTGACGATCGTGCTGGGCGTGGGCGCGCTGGTGATGGCCTACTGCCCGCGCTACCTGGAGTCCTCCTACCCGATCGGCACGGTCTACGGTCTGCTCGCCGGGTTCGCCGCCGCCATGATCGGGCTGGTCACCGCGAACGACCTGGTGCTGCTCTACGTGTTCTGGGAGCTCACCACCGTCCTGTCCTTCCTGCTGATCAACACGGCCGGGCCGGCGGCGGCGCTGCCCGCGGGTCGCGCACTCGTCGTGACGGCGATGGGCGGGTTCGCCCTGCTGGGCGCGGTGGTCATGATCGGTGTCGCAGCCGGGAGCACCAGCCTCGACGTGGTCCTCGCCGACCCGGGTGCGGTGCTGGCCGATCCCCTGGCCCTGCCCGCGGGGGCGCTGCTGATCCTGGCCGCGGCGACGAAGTCCGCGCAGCTGCCGTTCACCTTCTGGCTGCCCGGCGCGATGGTCGCGATGACCCCGATCAGCGCGTACCTGCACGCCGCGACGATGGTCAAGGCCGGCATCTACCTGCTGATGCGGTTCACCCCGATCTACGTGCCGTCGGTGGCCTGGTCGGCGGTGCTGGTGCCGCTCGGGCTGGCGACGGCCGTCGTCGGGGCGGTGCTGGCGCTGCGCGAGCACGACCTCAAGGCGATGCTCGCCCACTCCACCGTCAGCCAGCTGGGCCTGCTCACCGCGGCGATCGGCGTCGGCACCTCGTACGCGCTGTCCGCGGCGGTGCTGCACACCTTCGCGCACGCCCTGTTCAAGGCCACCCTGTTCATGCTGGTCGGCATCATCGACAAGGAGGCGGGCAGCCGCGACGTGCGTGAGCTGGGCGGCCTGCGGAAGGTCATGCCGGTCACCGCGGCACTGACCGGGGTCGCCGCGCTGTCGATGGCGGGCGTCCCGCCGCTGCTGGGGTTCGTGTCCAAGGAGAACCTCTACGAGGGTTTCCTGGAGGCCGACTTCGCCCCGGGCGCCGGTCCGGTCGCCGCGGCCGTCGCGGTCGTGGCGTCGGCGCTGACCTTCGCCTACTCCGCACGGATCGTGCACGGCGCGTTCGGCGGCAGGCTCAGCCAGCCCGGCCTGTACGAGCCGTCCCGGGCGTTCCTCGCCCCGGCCGCCGTCGCCGCACTGCTCGGGCTGGTGCTCGGACCCGCGGTCCGGGTGCTGAACCCGCTGACCGACCGCGCGGCCCGCGACCTCGACCCGGGCTCGGAGCCGGTCACGTTCGTGCTGTGGCCCGGGTTCGGGACCGCCCTGGTCCTGTCGGTGCTCACCATCGCCGCCGGCTACGCGTTGTTCCACTGGCGCGACCGGGTCGACCGGGCCCTGGAGCGGCTCCCGGTGCCCGACGGTGCCGCGGCCTTCGACCGGGTCCGGGCCGGGCTGCTCGCCCTCGGTACCCGGGTGGGACGGCCCGACACCGACCCCTCCCCCGCCGCCGTCCTGGCCCGCCCGGTGCTGGCGCTGCCGGTGCTCGCCGTCGCCGCCGGGGTCGCCCTGCCCTCGCTCACGCCGTTCCCCGCGCCGGTCAGCCGGCCGCTGGACTGGGTGGTCGTGGTGCTCGTGGCGGCCGCGGTCGCCGGGGCCGTGACGACCCGCTCGGTGACCGCGGCGCTGGCGCTGACCGGCTTCGGCGGTCTGGCGACGGCGTTGTGGCTGCTGCTGGCCGGCGCGCCGGACGTCGCGATGACCCTGCTGCTGGTGGAGGTGCTGACCACCGTCGTCGCGGTGCTGGTGCTGCGCGGCCGTGGGGTCCGGCTGCGCCGCCCGGCCCGGTGGCGCCGCGCGCCGGCCGCGGTCGCGGCGGTGGCGGCCGGTCTGTCGCTGGGGGCGGCGACCTACGTCCTGACCGGGCGCCGCGGGCCGTCGCCGGTCGGCGGGTACCTGCTGGACACCGCGGAGGCCGCCACCGGCGGGACGAACGTGGTCAACACGATCCTGGTCGACTTCCGCGGCATGGACACCTTCGGGGAGGCGGTCGTGGTCGGGGCCGCGGCGCTGGGGCTGCTCGTGCTGATCCGGCGCGGCGAGGCCGGAGCCGAGGGGAGCCCGCGGCAGCGCGTCGCCACCGACGGCCCGGCCGACACGATCGTCATGCGGGTGGCGAGCCGGGTGCTGGCCCCGCTGATGCTCCTGATGTCGCTGTTCCTGCTCTGGCGCGGCCACGACGAGCCCGGCGGGGGGTTCATCTCCTCGCTGGTCGGGGGCGTCGCGATCGTGTTCCTGCGGCTGTCCCACCGCGGCGACGCGTGGGCGCTGCGCCTGCGCCCCGAGCCGCTGGTCGGGTCCGGGCTGCTGCTCAGCCTGCTCACCGG
>NZ_JAHLEL010000071.1 GCF_020131355.1 Pseudonocardia sp. ICBG1293 | reverse complement strand
AGCAGCACGATCCCGGTCGCGTTCGGCCACGTCGACACCGACCTCGATCACCGTGGTCGCGACCAGCACGTCCAGCTCGGCGCGTTCGAAGGCCCGCATGACGGTGTCCTTCTCCTCCGGCGGGAGCTTGCCGTGCAGGATCCCGACCCGCAGCCCGGCCAGTTTCTCCTCGATCAACGGGGCGATGTCGAGCACCGCGAGCGGGGCACGCCGCTCCTCGCCACCGTCGTCGTCCGGCGCGGGGCTCGTCGGCGTCCCTCCTTCTCCGTCCCCCCGACCCGGGGGCACACGACGTAGCACTGGTGGCCCGCCTCGACCTCCTCGCGGATCCGCTGCCACACCCGCTCGATCCACGACGGGTGCTCGGCCAGGGGCACGACGGTCGTCGCGACCGGGGAGCGGCCCTTCGGCAGCCCCTTCAGCTCGGACACGGCCAGGTCGCCGTAGACGGTCATGGCCACCGTGCGCGGGATCGGCGTCGCGGTCATCACCAGCATGTGCGGGGCCTTCTCGCCACGGGCGCGCAACGCGTCGCGCTGCTCCACCCCGAAGCGGTGCTGCTCGTCGACCACGACCAGCCCCAGCTCGGCGAACCCGACGGTGTCCTGGATCAGCGCGTGGGTCCCGACGACGATCCCTGCGGCGCCGGACTGCGCGTCGAGCAGTGCCTGCCGCTTGGCCTTCGCCCCCATCGACCCGGTCAGCAGCGTCACCGCGGTCGCGTTCTCCCCCGCGCCGAGCTCACCGCCACGGCCGAGCGCGCCGAGCATCGCGCGCAGCGAACGGGCGTGCTGGGCCGCGAGGACCTCGGTGGGGGCCAGCATCGCGGCCTGGGTGCCCGCGTCGACGGCCTGCAGCATCGCCCGCAGCGCGACGATCGTCTTGCCCGCGCCGACGTCGCCCTGCACGAGGCGGTTCATCGGGTGCTCGCGGGCGAGGTCGGCGGCGATCTGCTCGCCGACCTCCTGCTGGCCCTCGGTCAGCGGGAACGGCAGGTCCGCGTCGAACGCGGCGAGCAGACCGTCGTCGCGGCGCGGGCACACCGGGGCCGGCCGGGCGACGGCGGCCTCCCGCCGGAGCGCGAGCGCGAGCTGGACGCCGAGCGCCTCGTCCCACACCAGGCGGTGGCGCGCGGCGAACAGGTCGGCCTCGGTCTCGGGCACGTGGATGCGCCGCAGCGCCCGCCCCAGCTCCGGCAGCTTCTCCCGCTCGCGCAGCGACCCGGGCAGCGGGTCGGTCGGGTCGTCGATCTGCTCCAGCACCTGGCGCACCGACCGGGCGATGGCCTGCGAGGTCACCTTGGCGTTCGCCGGGTAGACCGACAGGAACGGCCGCAGCGAGTCGCTCTCCTCGATCTCCTCGAACTGCGGGTGGGTCAGCTGCAGCCGGTTGTTGAACACCCCGACCTTGCCGGAGAACACCCCGACGACGCCCTGCTTGATGAAGCCCTGCAGCTTCCAGCCGTTGAAGAAGGTGGCGTCGAGCTCGCCGCCCTTCTCGTCCCGGATGACGGCCTTGAGCATCTTCCCCCGCCGGTTGCGCATCTCGCGCAGCTCGGCGCGCGCCACCGCCGCGACGACGGTGACGTGCTCACCCGCCACCAGCCCGGCGATCTCGGTGAGCCGGCCGCGGTCGACGTAGCGCCGCGGGTAGTGCCGCAGCAGGTCCCCGACGGTCTCCAGCCCGAGCGGGGCCAGCGCGTCCGCCGCCTTGCGCCCGAGCGGCCCGTCGAGCCGGCTGTCCAGGTCGAACCCGTCGTCCATCTACTCCACTCCCAGCACCAGCGGGTAGTCGCCCTGCTCCCCCCGGTGCACCACCACGTCGACCTCCGGGTGGGTGCGGCGCAGGTCCTCGGCGAGCCGCTCCCCGAGATCGTCGGGGGCGGCCGAGCCGAGCAGCACGGTCACCAGCTCCCCACCCGGAGTGAGCATGCGATGAGCCAACCACAGGGCACCGACAGCGAGGTCCGGGGCGATCAGCACGACCTCGCCGTCGGAGATCCCGAGGATCTCCCCCGGACGGCAGGGACCGGCCCAGGTGAGCGCCTCGGCCTCGGCGACGGCCAGCCCGCCGGTCCGGGTGGCGGCCGCGGCCTCGGCCATCGCGACGACGTCGTCCGGGGCGCGCCGCGCGGGGTCGTGCACCGCCAGGGCGGCCAGGCCCTGGAGCACCGAGCTCGCCGGGACCACCACGACGTCGATGCCCTCGAACCGCACCCGCTGCGCCGCGGTCTCACCGACCGTGCGCCGGTGCGTCGCGCACGGCAGCACGACGACGTGCTCGGCGCAGGTCGCGCGGATCGCGGCCAGCACCTCGTCGACGGTCGGGTCGGGGTCGGCGACCAGCACGTTCCCGCCCGCGGCCCGGGCCAGCGCCCCGGCCCCGCTGCTCTCGATCATCAGCAGGACGGCGCGGTCGCGGGTCGGCGGCGCCGGCGGCAGCGCCTCGATCCGGATCCCCGACGGGCGGACCACCGCCAGCCCCGCCTCGACCGCGGGCCCGGCCTCGGTGGTGTGCACGTGCACCATCACCCCGCCGCCGCCGTCCCCGGCGAGACCGACCGAGTCCCCGAGACCGGCGAGCCGGGCGCGCAGCGTCTCCAGCGCGGCCGGGTCGGGTCCGGGCAGCCAGTAGGTGACCTCGTAGACCGGCTGGGGCACCCACGGCACGAGCTCGCCGTCGGCGGTGACCGCCGAGGCCGGACCGGGCGTCCCCACCTGCGACGACGGCGGCGGGCCCGGATCACCGCCCGCCGCGGCGACCAGCGCGTCCAGCACCACGACCAGGCCGAGCCCGCCCGCGTCGACGACCCCGGCCCGCACCAGCTCCGGCGGGCGCCCGGTGGCCCGGGCCAGTGCGGCCCGCGCCGCGTCCGCGGCCACCCGGGCGGCCTCGGCGAGCGCACCGGTCGTGTCGGGACCCCCGCCGTCGGGGTCGGCGTGCCCGGGCAGGCCTGCGACCCGGGCGAGCGCCGGGCCCGACGCCGACGGCCCGGTCGCCGCCCCGGCCGCCACCCGCGCCGCCACGGCCGCCGCGGCGGCGTCCAGCACGGTCAGCGCGGTCCCCGGGCGCGGCGCGGACACCGCGACGGCCGCCAGCCCCGCAGCCCGTCGCAGCGCCCCGGCGAGCAGCTCGCCGGCCGGGGTGTTCGGGCGTCGTGCGGCCGCGGCCGCCAGCTCCTCGGCCAGCCCACGGAACAGCTGGGACAGGATCAGGCCCGAGTTCCCGCGCGCACCGCGCACCGCGGCCGCGGCCAGCGCCGCCGCGGCCCGCACCGGCCGGACGTCCTCGGCGACGGGATCGGCGACGGGCACGCCCCCGTCGAGCGGGGCCGAGGCCGCCGCACGGGCGGTCAGCAGCAGGTTCGACCCGGTGTCGTGGTCGGCGACCGGGAAGACGTTGATCCGGTCGATCTCGGCCCGCCCGGCGGTGAGCCGCTCGGCGGCGGCGTCGATCCAGCGGCGCAGCAGCGCGGGGTCGAACGGCGAGGCCACGGGCCCCACACTAGGGCGTGTCTCCTAAAGTGCGCAACCAGGTGACGATGGCCTTCAGTGCAACTCCGCCGCGGAAGGTCAGGGCGAGTTTGTCGTAGCGGGTCGCGAGGCCGCGCCACTGCTTGACCTCGCAGAACCCGCGTTCGACGACGTTGCGGCCGCGGTAGTCGACCCGGTCGAACGCCGGTGGTCGACCGCCGCGTGTGCCGCGTCGTTTCCGGTGTCCCTGCTGGTCAGCCGGCTCCGGGATGACCGCGACGATCCGTCGTCCGCGCAGGTGGGCGCGGATGGCGCGTGAGGAGTAGGCCTTAGAGCGCCCGGCAAATGAGGTCGTGGGGGTGTCGTTGCAGGTAGAGGCACGGACTCTCCAGGCGACCATCAGGACATCAGCAATCCCATGATCACTTGCAGGTCCGTGTCTCTACCAACACCGACACACGGCCACCTCTACTGCCGGACGCTCTTATCTGCGCGGACCCGCTCGGGCCGGGTCCGCGGTCGGCCCGGACCGACCCGTCCGACGCTCAGATGTGACATCAGGTGCGCGAACATCGGGGCGTCACCGGCCTGGCCAGGGCCGACCAGTACGACCAGCGGGCGGCCGTGTCCGTCAACGAGCTGGTGGATCTTCGTGCCGAGCCCTCCGCGGGAGCGGCCCAACGCGTGATCGGGCGGCTCGATCAGCAGATTCTTGTAGTTCGATCCGGCCCCCTGTGTCCCGCTGCAGGGTCGCGGCGTGTTGGTGAGCGCGGATGATCGTCGAGTCGACCGACACGGCCCAGTCCACGAGACCGGCGGAGTCGGCATCGGCGAGCAGAGCTGCGAGAACCTGGTCCCAGGTGCCGTCACCGCAGTAGCGGCGGTGGCGTTTCCATAGGGTCTGCCACAGCCCGAACTCGACCGGGACATCACGCCAGGCCAGCCCGCAGCGGAACCGGTAGATGATCCCCTCGATCACTCTGCGGTGATCGGCGAACGGGCGCCCTGGCATCCCGTCCGACGAGGGCAGTAACGGCTCGAGTCGGTCCCACTGGGCATCGGTCAGGACGGCACGGCGCGACACCTACTGATCATCGCGCAGGCCCGACCAGCCGGGTTAGGAGACGCGCCCTAGGTGCGGGGGCGCCCCCGGTGCCGCCGGACGCCCCCGCGCGCCGGTCACGACACGGGCGTGGCTAGACTTGAAGGCCGAACCCCGGCACGTCCGTGCCGGGAATCCGTTCGTGAATCTGTTCGTCAACCCGAGGAGTGTCCGACGTGGCTGCCGTCTGCGACGTCTGTGGCAAGGGTCCGGGCTTCGGCATGTCCGTCTCGCACTCGCACCGCCGCACCCACCGCCGCTGGAACCCCAACATCCAGACGGTGCGCGCCGCGATCAACGGCGGCAACCGCCGTCGGATCAACGCCTGCACCTCCTGCCTGAAGGCGGGCAAGGTGACCCGCGTCTGAGAGGTCGTTTCAGAACGACTTGTCGAGTTTCCATTGACCCCTCGACGACAGATCAAACGGCAGGTCAGATAGCCGCTTGTCGTCTACAACAGACACGTCGACCTCGTTCTGAAATGACCTCTGAGTGCGCGAGACCCGAACCACGATCGAGGCCCGGTCCCCCGAGGACCGGGCCTTCGTCGTTCCCGGGGCCGGTTCACCCGACCAGGGACCGCCACCAGCTGCGGCGTGCCCCGCGAACGGTGACCGATCCCATGCCGACCCTGCCGTGCACCACGAGGTGCGGCCCGGCGGCTCCGGGGGTCGCGGGCACCCGGGTCTTCACCTCGCCCCAGGACGCCTTGGTGCCGTCGACGTCGGCGGTGCCGCCCTCGGGCAGCACCAGCACGATCTCGCCCATCCCGAGCGCGACCTCGATGTCGATCCGCGGCGGCAGCGACCGGACCTCGGACAGGTCGAGGTGGATCGTCCCCATCGACGACGACAGGTGCAGGGCCGCGGGCACCTGCCAGTCGCCGGTGCGCTTGATCGTCCCCGCACCGGTCCGCAGGTGCACCCGCTCCGAGCGCGCGGGCGGGCGGGCCGGGGTGGGCGCGAGCGCGGTCACCGACGGCGGCAGCCCGCCGGGCAGGTCCGCCAGCGGCGGCTGCAGGTCCCGGGCGACGCGCGCGGCGTAGACGGCGTCGAGCCGTTCCTCGAGCTCGGTCAGCGTGATGCGGCCCTCGCCGAGGGCGTCGTGCAGGCGGCGGGCCGCCGCCTCACGGTCGGCGTCCGATATGCGCATGTCCCCCGGGTCGTCCACCCGGTCCAGCCTAGGGCAGCTTCCAGTCGACGGGTTCCCCGCCGATCTCCTCCAGCAGGTCGTTGGCCCGGCTGAACGGTCGCGACCCGAAGAAGCCGCGGTCCGCCGACATCGGCGACGGGTGCGCCGACTCGATCGTCGGCACGTCCTCCAGCAGCGGCGCGAGGTTGCGGGGCGTCGCGGCCCCAGAGGATCGCGACCATCGGCTCGGCGTCGCGGGCCACCAGGGCGCGGATGGCCTGCTCGGTGACCTCCTCCCAGCCCTTGTTGCGGTGCGAGGCGGGCTCTCCCGGCGCGACGGTCAGGCACCGGTTGAGCAGCAGCACACCCTGCTCGGTCCACGGGGTCAGGTCGCCCGAGGTGGGCGCGGGGTGGCCGAGGTCCTCGGCGTACTCGCGGAAGATGTTCTGCAGCGAGCGCGGCAGGGGGCGGGTCTCGGGGGCGACGGAGAACGACAGCCCGACGGCGTGCCCCGGGGTCGGGTACGGGTCCTGCCCGACGAGCAGCACCCTGACCTCGTCGAAGGGCTGCTGGAACGCGCGCAGCACGTTCGCCCCGGCGGGCAGGTAGCGGCGGCCCGCGGCGATCTCGGCGCGCAGGAACTCGCCCATCGCGGTGATCGTCTCGGCGACCGGTTCCAGGGCCTGGCCCACCCGGCCTCGACGACCTCGTGCAGCGGCTTGGCCATCAGCCCTCCAGCCGGCGCAGCTGGGAGGCGAAGCGGCGGCCCCGGTCGACGTAGGACTCCACGGCGTACCGCCAGCGGTCGGCGGGCACCTCGTAGCCGTCGCGGACGCGGGCGGGCACCCCCAGCGCCATCCGGTACGCCGGCACGTCGGCCTTCGGGGACACGACCGCGCCGGCGGCGACGATCGCGCCCTCGCCGATCGTCGAGCCGTTCAGCACCACCGAGCCGGACGAGATCAGCGCCCGGTCGCCGATGGTGGCCGCCTCGATGTGCACGTTGTGCCCGACGGTGACCTCGTCCCCGATGACCGTCGGCCGCTCCAGGGTCGTGTGGATGATCGACCCGTCCTGGATGCTGCTGCGGGCACCCACCTCGATCCGGCCGTCGTCGCCACGCAGCACCGCGGTCGGCCAGACGGTGGACTCCGGGCCCAGCGTCACGTTGCCGATCACGACGGCGTCCGGATGGACGTAGGCGGTCGGATGGATGTCCGGTTCGGCGTCACCGAGCGCGTACAGAGGCACACCGGGAGGGTACGAAGCGCTCGCGGGCCGCCACGCCGGGGGCCCACCCACCCGCGGGAACGTGCGCGGCGCAACCGATCGGAGTGACCGGAACCGGCGGTGTGGAAACCCCGTCGAACGGGTAGAAGCTCCCGAGTCATGATCAGGGTGCGCGGCACCCCCGGCCCCCTGGACGGAGGCGCTGCCCGGTGATCCCCCTGGTCACCCTGGGCGGAGCGGTCGCGCTGGCGCTGCTCGCCCCGGTGCTCGCCCGGCTGCTCGGACGCGACGCGGGCTACCCGCTGGCCGTGGGCCTCGCCGCGCTGGCCGTCTACGCGAACACCGCCGCGGGTGACGTCGTCCGCGGGGAGGTCCTCACCGCGGGCGTGTCCTGGATGCCCTCGCTGGGCATCTCCTTCGGCCTGCGGATGGACGGCCTGTCGCTGCTGTTCGTGACGATCGTGCTGGGCGTGGGCGCGCTGGTGATGGCCTACTGCCCGCGCTACCTGGAGTCCTCCTACCCGATCGGCACGGTCTACGGTCTGCTCGCCGGGTTCGCCGCCGCCATGATCGGGCTGGTCACCGCGAACGACCTGGTGCTGCTCTACGTGTTCTGGGAGCTCACCACCGTCCTGTCCTTCCTGCTGATCAACACGGCCGGGCCGGCGGCGGCGCTGCCCGCGGGTCGCGCACTCGTCGTGACGGCGATGGGCGGGTTCGCCCTGCTGGGCGCGGTGGTCATGATCGGTGTCGCAGCCGGGAGCACCAGCCTCGACGTGGTCCTCGCCGACCCGGGTGCGGTGCTGGCCGATCCCCTGGCCCTGCCCGCGGGGGCGCTGCTGATCCTGGCCGCGGCGACGAAGTCCGCGCAGCTGCGTTCACCTTCTGGCTGCCCGGCGCGATGGTCGCGATGACCCCGATCAGCGCGTACCTGCACGCCGCGACGATGGTCAAGGCCGGCATCTACCTGCTGATGCGGTTCACCCCGATCTACGTGCCGTCGGTGGCCTGGTCGGCGGTGCTGGTGCCGCTCGGGCTGGCGACGGCCGTCGTCGGGGCGGTGCTGGCGCTGCGCGAGCACGACCTCAAGGCGATGCTCGCCCACTCCACCGTCAGCCAGCTGGGCCTGCTCACCGCGGCGATCGGCGTCGGCACCTCGTACGCGCTGTCCGCGGCGGTGCTGCACACCTTCGCGCACGCCCTGTTCAAGGCCACCCTGTTCATGCTGGTCGGCATCATCGACAAGGAGGCGGGCAGCCGCGACGTGCGTGAGCTGGGCGGCCTGCGGAAGGTCATGCCGGTCACCGCGGCACTGACCGGGGTCGCCGCGCTGTCGATGGCGGGCGTCCCGCCGCTGCTGGGGTTCGTGTCCAAGGAGAACCTCTACGAGGGTTTCCTGGAGGCCGACTTCGCCCCGGGCGCCGGTCCGGTCGCCGCGGCCGTCGCGGTCGTGGCGTCGGCGCTGACCTTCGCCTACTCCGCACGGATCGTGCACGGCGCGTTCGGCGGCAGGCTCAGCCAGCCCGGCCTGTACGAGCCGTCCCGGGCGTTCCTCGCCCCGGCCGCCGTCGCCGCACTGCTCGGGCTGGTGCTCGGACCCGCGGTCCGGGTGCTGAACCCGCTGACCGACCGCGCGGCCCGCGACCTCGACCCGGGCTCGGAGCCGGTCACGTTCGTGCTGTGGCCCGGGTTCGGGACCGCCCTGGTCCTGTCGGTGCTCACCATCGCCGCCGGCTACGCGTTGTTCCACTGGCGCGACCGGGTCGACCGGGCCCTGGAGCGGCTCCCGGTGCCCGACGGTGCCGCGGCCTTCGACCGGGTCCGGGCCGGGCTGCTCGCCCTCGGTACCCGGGTGGGACGGCCCGACACCGACCCCTCCCCCGCCGCCGTCCTGGCCCGCCCGGTGCTGGCGCTGCCGGTGCTCGCCGTCGCCGCCGGGGTCGCCCTGCCCTCGCTCACGCCGTTCCCCGCGCCGGTCAGCCGGCCGCTGGACTGGGTGGTCGTGGTGCTCGTGGCGGCCGCGGTCGCCGGGGCCGTGACGACCCGCTCGGTGACCGCGGCGCTGGCGCTGACCGGCTTCGGCGGTCTGGCGACGGCGTTGTGGCTGCTGCTGGCCGGCGCGCCGGACGTCGCGATGACCCTGCTGCTGGTGGAGGTGCTGACCACCGTCGTCGCGGTGCTGGTGCTGCGCGGCCGTGGGGTCCGGCTGCGCCGCCCGGCCCGGTGGCGCCGCGCGCCGGCCGCGGTCGCGGCGGTGGCGGCCGGTCTGTCGCTGGGGGCGGCGACCTACGTCCTGACCGGGCGCCGCGGGCCGTCGCCGGTCGGCGGGTACCTGCTGGACACCGCGGAGGCCGCCACCGGCGGGACGAACGTGGTCAACACGATCCTGGTCGACTTCCGCGGCATGGACACCTTCGGGGAGGCGGTCGTGGTCGGGGCCGCGGCGCTGGGGCTGCTCGTGCTGATCCGGCGCGGCGAGGCCGGAGCCGAGGGGAGCCCGCGGCAGCGCGTCGCCACCGACGGCCCGGCCGACACGATCGTCATGCGGGTGGCGAGCCGGGTGCTGGCCCCGCTGATGCTCCTGATGTCGCTGTTCCTGCTCTGGCGCGGCCACGACGAGCCCGGCGGGGGTTCATCTCCTCGCTGGTCGGGGGCGTCGCGATCGTGTTCCTGCGGCTGTCCCACCGCGGCGACGCGTGGGCGCTGCGCCTGCGCCCCGAGCCGCTGGTCGGGTCCGGGCTGCTGCTCAGCCTGCTCACCGGGATCGCGGTGTACCCGCTGGGGCTGCCGTTCCTGACGCCGGTGTACCTGCCCGGCGGTGTGCTGCTGTCGTCGTTCGTGTTCGACCTGGGGATCTATCTGATGGTGGTGGGGCTGATCGTGGCCGCGACCGACCGGATCGGCGGGCGCGCCCGTACCGGCTCCCTGCTGGGGAGCTCCGGGTGACGGCCGCGGTCGGGCTCGGTCCCGCGCGCGCGACCCGTCGGGGGGGCAGCAGGACGCGGGGCTGCGGCGCTGCGGGCGTTCCTGCGCTGCCGGCCGCGGTCCGGACGGTCGCCCGCGGTCGTGGTCGCCCGTCGCGGGGGTCTACCTGGTCCTGCAGCGCGAGCTGCTGCGCACGGTGCTGGGGTTTGTGCTGCTCGGGCACGGGGTGAACGTCCTGATCATCTCCGCGGGCGGGATGGCGACCCGCGAGCCCGCGCTGCTGGGGCAGCAGGACCGGGCGCGATGGCCGACCGCTGCCGCAGGCGTTCGTGCTGACCGCGATCGTGATCGCCTTCGCGATCACGGTGTACCTGCTGGCCCTGCTCAAGGCGGCGACGAGGACGAGGGCGGGGAGACCGCCCGGTGACCGCCCGAGGCGCTCGTCGTCGCGCCGATCCTGGTCCCGCTCGCCGCGGCGGGCTGCTGGTCCTGCTCACCGCGCGCCCGCCGGGCGGGGGCGGGCCGTTCCTGCTGCCGATGACGGCGCGGCGGATCGTCGCGTTCACCGCGCTCGCCGCGTCGACGGCGGTGTCCGCGGGCCTGCTGGCCGCCACCGCGGACGGCGCGGTGATCGTGCAACGGCTCGGGAACTGGCCCGCGGGCATCGCGATCCCGCTGGCCGCCGACGCGTTCGGCACGATCATGCTGACCGTCACCGGGGTGCTGGGGATCGCCTGTCTGGCGTTCGCCGCGGTCACCGGATCCGACACCGACCGCGCGTTCCTGCCGCAGTCGCTGCTGCTGCTCGCCGGGGTGCACGGCGCCTACCTCACCGCGGACCTGTTCAGCCTGTTCGTGTTCATCGAGGTCATGCTGGTCCCCAGCTACGTGCTCATCGCGACCGGGCGGGGCCCGGAGCGGATCGCGGCGTCGCGGCTGTACCTGACGGTGAACCTGCTGGCCTCGACCGTGTTCCTGGCCGGGCTCGGCCTCGTCTACGGCGTCGCCGGGACCGT
Source organism: Pseudonocardia sp. ICBG1293 (assembly GCF_020131355.1). GTDB lineage: Bacteria > Actinomycetota > Actinomycetes > Mycobacteriales > Pseudonocardiaceae > Pseudonocardia. The sequence goes on along the minus strand of NZ_JAHLEL010000071.1, from coordinate 2,143 downwards.
GCAGCTCGGCGACCTCGCCGGGCGCGCGGTGACCGACCCGGCGCTGGCGGCGGCGACCGCGGTGATCCTGCTGGCGCTGTCGGTGAAGGCCGCGCTGGTGCCGCTGCACAACTGGCTGCCGCGGGCCTACACCCCCGCCGCCCGGCCGCGGTCACCGTGCTGTTCTCGGGCCTGCTGACCAAGGTCGGCGTGTACGCGCTGTTCCGCGTCTACTCCGTCGTCTACGACGGCGACCCGCGCTTCCTGCCCGTCGTCCTGGTCGCGGCGCTGCTGACCATGGTCGTCGGGGTGCTCGGCGCGGTCGGTGCGGGCGGCATGCGTCAGATCTCGACCTTCCACATGGTCAGCCAGATCGGCTACATCGTGCTCGGCCTGGCGATCTCCACCCCGGCCGGGCTGGCCGCCGCGATCTACTTCCTGGTGCAGTACGTGCTGGGTGGTGCTGCTGGTCAAGGCGGCCCTGCTGATGGTGCCGGCGCCGTCGAGCAGTACGTCGGCACCGACACGCTGTCCCGGCTGGGCGGGCTCGCCGCCCGCAACCCGGCGACCGCGGTCGCGTTCGCGCTGTCGGCGCTGAGCCTGGCCGGGATCCCGCCGCTGTCCGGGTTCGTCGCGAAGCTGGCGCTGGTCGTCGGGGCGGTCGAGGCCGGGATGGTCACCGCCGCGCTCGTCGCGGTCGGGGTCAGCGTGGTCACGCTGCTGTCCATGCTGAAGATCTGGAACGGCGCCTTCTGGGGCGGCGACGCCCCGGAACCGGACCCCGGGGCCGGCGCGGGCACCGTGGTCGCGCTGCGGGTCCCGGTCCGTGCGGTGGTCCCGGCGCTGGCGCTGGGGTCGCTGTCGCTGCTGCTCGGGCTGTGGGCGGAGCCGCTGCTGGCGCTCTCGACGGTCGCCGGACAGGGTCTCGCCGACACCGCCGCCTACGTCGGGGCGGTGGGCACGCCGTGACGACCCGTCGACGTGCACCCGGCCGCGGCGGGCGCGCCCGCGCCGCGGTGGGGTTCCTGCTGTGGTTCACCGGCGAGTTCTTCCACGCCAACGCCGTCGTGCTCCGCGAGGTCCTCACCCCCGGGCACGGGATCGACCCGGCGGTCGTCCGGGTCCGGCTGCGGTCGCGGAGCATGGTCGAGATCGCGTCGATCATGAGCCTGCTGAGCCTGACGCCCGGCACACTCGCCCTGAACCTCACCACCGGCTCGCGCAGCCCGGAGCTGCTCGTGCACGGCATGCACGCCGCCGATCCCGAACAGCTGCGCGCGAGCGTGCACGAGATGGAGGACAGGTTGCTGGCGTTCCTGCGTCGCCCCGCCCCGGGCGTCGTCGACCTCGATCCGGAGGAGACCTCGTGAGCATCCTGCTGCTGGACGCCGGGATCGTCGTCCTGGCGCTCGGCCTGCTGGTCGCCGTCGGGCGGGTACTGGCCGGGCCCACCGACGCCGACCGCGGGCTGGCCGTCGACTACGGCTTCGCGGTCGTCGTCGGGCTGGTCGCGCTGCTCGCGGTGCGGCTGGGCTCCACCGCGATGCTGGACCTCGTCGTCGTCGCGACCCTGGTCGGGTTCCTCACCACGGTCGCCGTGGCCCGGCTGATCTGGGCGGAGAAGGGGGCGAAGCGGTGAGCGTGCTCGTCGGCGGACCGGTGCAGAACGCGATCGGCGGGGTCGTGCTCGGTGCCGGGGTGCTGCTCGTCGCCGCCGGCGCGGTCGGCATGGTGCGCCTGCCCGACGTCTACAACCGCACGAACGCCGTGACCAAGGCCGCCGGGCTCGGGATCGTCGCGATCCTCGTCGGCGTCGCGGTCCTGGTGCCCGAGCCCGGGGTGCTGCTCACGCTCGGCGTCGCCGTGGCGCTGCAGCTGTTCACGATCCCGATCGCGAGCTTCGCGATCGGGCACGCCGCCTACCGCTCCGGGCCCCCCTCGACCCCGTCCACGCTGCGCGAGGACGCGCCCGGCTCCGGCGAGGACGGCTGAACGGTCCGCACCTCGCGGGCACGGGCGTCGGCGTCGATGTCCTCCCCCAGGTCGTCGACGACGAGTGCGCTCCGGTCGATCGCGCCGCTGCGGTAGGGCCGACCGCCCGCACCACCTGCGAAGATGACCAGGCAGCGTCGAGCAGCTCTCGAACAGCACGACCAGGATCAGC
>NZ_JAHLEL010000070.1 GCF_020131355.1 Pseudonocardia sp. ICBG1293 | reverse complement strand
TACGTGGATGTCTACGGTCCTTACTACGGAGGTACGTAGCTAAGGGGAGATGTGTGTGGGCCCGGGTCGGGGCGACTGCCCACGACCCCGTCGGCGCTGCCGGTGGCCTATGTGGTGGGGGCGGGGTAGACGTAGTGGGCGACCGCTACCGAGGCCACCAGCGCGGTCATGGCGGCTACGACCGGTGCGGCGATCATGGCGACGCCGGCGGTGAGGGCACCGGCGGCGGCCAGCAGGCCGAGGGTCCGCAGGATCAGGGGCCTTCTGGGGCGCGGTGGGACACCGTGTGTCGGCGGTACGCGCCTCGGGTGGGTCGGGTGGTGTCGTGTGCGGTGTCGTACAGGGCGGTGATGGTGTGGGTGAGTAGTTCGTAGGCGCTGGACAGGGCGATGAAGCGGTCCGGGTCGCCGCCCCGGTCGGGGTGGTGGTGGCGGGCGGCGGTCCGCCACGCGGTCCGGAGCAGCTCAGGTGAGACGTCGGCGGGAAACACCGAGCAGTGCTGCCGCTGCGGCCCGCGCCTGCTCAGGATGGACACTCGGACTCGGACTCGGACTCATCGTGGGTCCTCATCGGAGGTGTCGTGTGTCCAGTCGTCCCCGGTCCAATCCGGCGCCGGAGTGTCTCTGGCCGGGGCATCGTCGCCGGTCCCGGGCGGCGGAGGCGCCGGTTGACTGCGGCGGCCTGCCCGGCGGTGAGCCGGCGCCGGGACAGCGCCGGTCCGGAGGTCGGGGCCGCGCGGCGCGGCGAGCTGGTGATCGCGGTCGCGGGCGCGAGGGGGGCGACGACGCCGTAGATGGGGTGGGAACCGAATACGTCAGAAACGGGCCGCGACTTGATGTAGCCGCTGGTCCGGGTAGGGCCGTGTAGCGAGGTGCGGTCGCTGGTTATGGGTGTGCGGGTCCGGTTGGTGATCTTGCTGGGATGTCGGGTTGGCGTCGATTGATCGCACGGCGTACCCGCGGTTCAAGCGTGCGGTGTCGGTGCGGGAGTTGGCCGAGGCGTTCACGCCCACGCCGGACGAGGTCTCGTGGGCACGGGGCAAGACGCAGTCGGAGTCGCATCTGCTGGCGTTGGTGGTGCGGTTGAAGTGCTATCAGCGGCTCGGCTACTTCGCCAAGCTCGCCGACGTGCCGGCCGTCGTGGTCGACCATGTGCGCGGTGTGCTGGAGCTGGCGGAGTCGGTGCTGGCAGAGGCCGACGTGGAGCGCACGGAGAAGCGGCATCGGCAGTTCGTGCGGGACCGACTCGGCGTGAAGTTCGAGGCGGCGCGGGTGCGGGAGGTGGCCGAGCAGTCCATCCGCGTCGCGGTGCAGACGAAGGACAACCCGGCCGACCTGATCAACGTGGCGTTGGAGGAGCTGGTCCGGCAGCGCTGCGAGCTGCCCGGCTACACGACGCTGGACGCGATGGCGGCGACGATTCGCGCGGAGATCAACGGTGGTTTCTTCGCGATGGTGGCCTCGCGGCCGGACCGGGTCGAGCGGGCGCGGCTGGAGCGGTTGCTGGTGGTGGATCCGGCGACGCGGCGCAGCAAGTTCGACCGGATCAAGACGCCGGCGCAGGCGGCGACGCTGGGCAAGTTCAAGCAGCGGCTGGCGCACTTGCAGGCGCTGGACGCGATCGGCCCGACCGAGCGGTGGCTGGAGGGGGTGCCGCCGGGCAAGGTCGCCCACTTCGCCGGTGAGGCCCGCGTGGCGAATGTGGACGACATGCGCAAGACCGGCGAGGCCAAACGGCTGACATTGCTGGTCAGCCTGGTGCACCAGCAGCGGGTGGAGGCCCGTGACGAGGTGGTGACCATGTTCTGCAAGCGCATGGCCGCCTTGCACAAGAAGGGTCGGGAGCGGCTGGAGGAGCTGCGCGAGGCGCACCGCGCGGAGTCCGAGCGGCTGATCGGGGTGTTCGGTGAGGTCCTGGCCGGTGCCCGTGAGGCCACCGCCGCGCCCGAGCCCGGCCAGGGCGGTGCGACGGGTGATCCGGGTACGGACGGCGAGGTCGCCGAGCGGGCGGGCCGGCTGCTGCTCAAGACGCTGGAGGACGCGGGCGGGGTGGAGCTGTTGTCGGCGGTGCACGAGGCGGTGTCGGCCTATCACGGCAACAACTACCTGCCGCTGCTGGAGGGCTTCTACCGCTCACACCGGTCGGTGCTGTTCACACTCATCAACGCGCTGGAGATGACCTCGACCACGGCGGACCGCAGCGTGCTGGACGCGGTGGAGTTCATCCGGGTCAACCGGGACCGACGCAGCGAGTGGATCCCGGAGACCATGGTGCACACCGTGGACGGCCAGCAGGTCACCGTGGCGGTCGACGTCGACGCGTTCGCCACGGTGGCGTGGCGAAAGGTGCTGCGCACCGGGACCGGCCGGGGATGCTCGTGCGCCGGCACCTGGAGGTGTGCGTGTTCTCCCACCTGGCCACCATCACCCCGTACATCCAGCACACCATCCGACGCATGGGCGACCTGGTCCTCGACCTCGCACCGCCGGAGGAAGCGCCGACCACGCGGCTGGATCTGGAACCGCGAGTGCTGTTCGCGGCCCGCACGTGACGGCCAGGACGGCCACCTCTACTGCCGGACGCTCTAAGAGGTCATTTCAGAACGAGGTCGACGTGTCTGTTGTAGACGACAAGCGGCTATCTGACCTGCCGTTTGATCTGTCGTCGAGGGGTCAATGGAAACTCGACAAGTCGTTCTGAAACGACCTCTAAGAGGTCGCGCGGATTGGTCACAGCTTGGCCGCGGTCGAGTGTCTGGGGGCGAGGGCGGGTACGGGCCTGCCGATCATGAAGTTATCTACGCTTCGTGATCGTCTGGAGGCCGCGTGCCCACCCTGCCATCATGGCTGACCGAGCCGTTGTGGGACCAGTTCACCGCGCTGCTGCCTCATCGAGACGAGTTCGATCCCACCCATCCGCTGGGCTGCCATCGCCGCCGGATCGCGGATCGGATCGTGTTCGACAAGCTCCTGCAGGTACTGCGGTTCGGCTGCTCGTATGAGGGCATCGCTGACAGCACCTGCTCGGCGACCACCATCCGCGATCGTCGTGACGAGTGGATCAGGCTCGGGGTCTTCGCCCAGCTGCGTCGGATCGTCCTGGACGCCTACGACCGCATCGTCGGTCTGCTGCTGCACGACATCGCCGTCGATGGCGCCATCACCAAGGCCCCCGGCGGCGGCGAGGTCGCCGGTCCGTCGCCGGTGGACCGGCGCAAACAGGGTATGAAACGTTCGGTGCTCGTCGAGGGATACGGCATCCCGCTGGGCCGAGTCCTGGCCGGAGCCAACCGGCACGACTCCCCGCTACTGGGCCCCACCCTCGACCGCCTCGATGCTCTCGGCCCGCTGCCCGACGACATCACCGTGCACCTCGACGCCGGCTATGACTCCGGCAAGACCCGCGACACGCTGGCCGAACGAGGCCTGCACGGCGAGATCGCGCACAAGGGTGAGAAAGCGCCGATCCAGGCCACCCGCCGCTGGCACGTCGAGCGGACCAACGCTTGGCACAACAGCTTCAACCGGCTGCAGCGCTGCTACGAACGACGAGAAATCGTCGTCGACGCGTTCTTCGACCTCGCCGACACGATCGTCACACTCCGTAGCTTGATTCGGCAGGCCTGGACCACACACCGCTGGAACGCCCGACCTGCACGACGTCCATGATCACCAACCAATCCGCGCGACCTCTAAGAGGTCGCGCGGATTGGTCACAGCTTGGCCGCGGTCGAGTGTCTGGGGGCGAGGGCGGGTACGGGCCTGCCGATCATGAAGTTATCTACGCTTCGTGATCGTCTGGAGGCCGCGTGCCCACCCTGCCATCATGGCTGACCGAGCCGTTGTGGGACCAGTTCACCGCGCTGCTGCCTCATCGAGACGAGTTCGATCCCACCCATCCGCTGGGCTGCCATCGCCGCCGGATCGCGGATCGGATCGTGTTCGACAAGCTCCTGCAGGTACTGCGGTTCGGCTGCTCGTATGAGGGCATCGCTGACAGCACCTGCTCGGCGACCACCATCCGCGATCGTCGTGACGAGTGGATCAGGCTCGGGGTCTTCGCCCAGCTGCGTCGGATCGTCCTGGACGCCTACGACCGCATCGTCGGTCTGCTGCTGCACGACATCGCCGTCGATGGCGCCATCACCAAGGCCCCCGGCGGCGGCGAGGTCGCCGGTCCGTCGCCGGTGGACCGGCGCAAACAGGGTATGAAACGTTCGGTGCTCGTCGAGGGATACGGCATCCCGCTGGGCCGAGTCCTGGCCGGAGCCAACCGGCACGACTCCCCGCTACTGGGCCCCACCCTCGACCGCCTCGATGCTCTCGGCCCGCTGCCCGACGACATCACCGTGCACCTCGACGCCGGCTATGACTCCGGCAAGACCCGCGACACGCTGGCCGAACGAGGCCTGCACGGCGAGATCGCGCACAAGGGTGAGAAAGCGCCGATCCAGGCCACCCGCCGCTGGCACGTCGAGCGGACCAACGCTTGGCACAACAGCTTCAACCGGCTGCAGCGCTGCTACGAACGACGAGAAATCGTCGTCGACGCGTTCTTCGACCTCGCCGACACGATCGTCACACTCCGTAGCTTGATTCGGCAGGCCTGGACCACACACCGCTGGAACGCCCGACCTGCACGACGTCCATGATCACCAACCAATCCGCGCGACCTCTAAGCCCCTGATCAGCGGCTCAGGCCGACGCGGCCCCTTTCTGGCGTATTCGGTTCCCACCCCCATCAGCACTCCGAGTGACTGCGGGGTCGACTCCCACCCTCGACGATGATCGAGGAGGCCCCGACTCCCCCGCCGACTGTCCTGGTGGCTGCCTCGTCGGGCTCCCGGCCTGGGTGGTGGGTGTGTGAGCGGGGTGTTCCGGCGAGGGTGAGTTGGTGGGCGGTGACGCCGGCGATCGAGACGCCGGCCATGACCAGGCCGGCGGTGAGGCTCTGTTCGAGGCCGTGGAGCAGGTTCATCCCGGCCGCGACCAGGGAGAACAGCACCACCCCGGCTTGCAACCCGAGGACGGGACGCTCGGGGGTCTGGCGGCAGGAGGCGGTCACGGCGAGGGCGAAGGCCCACATGCCCAGTTCGGTGATCCCGGCCAGCAACACACCGAGTGGGCCGTAGAGGTGGGCGCCGTAGGCGGCCATCACCGGAGCAGCCAGGGCGAAGGAGAGCAGCGCGATCGGGTAGATCAGCAGCTCGACGGTGTGCATGTATGCCAAGGTCAGAGCCTTGGCGCGGCGCGCGGCACGTGCTGTGCGGGCCTCGGTCCGGCGCCGCTCGGCCGCATCCCGCGCTGCGATGCTCCTTTCTCCGCGGGCGTTCTGCTTGTCGATCCGGCGCTGGACGGCGGCGTCGGCGGCCTCTTGGGCGAGGCGGGCGTCCAGGTCGCGGTTCTCGCGGCGCTCCGCGGCTCGGGTCGCGGCCCAGGAGTTCGTGTAGGACGACGTGGTGGTCATGCCTCGGCCCTCGCCTCGACCTGCTGACCAGCCGAAACCGGCCCAGCGGCTACTTCAGCGGGCGGTGAGACGGCGTCTACGGTGCCCAGTTCGGCCCGCGGAGAAGAAGCCGGGACGGCCCGCCGAGCCCGCCACAGACGCACCTCAGCGGCGGCCCACCAGCCGACGGCCAGACCGAGGAGCCCGGCGAACCACCAGGTCACGACCACCGTCGCCCCGGTCAGGGCGGCGCCGACGGCGATCTCGACCGCCCGGTCGGCGATCGCGGAGCCGATCGTCCGGGCGGCGGCGCGTAGCGGGGCGTTCATGCCACCTCACCACCCGCGACAACCGAGTGACCAGCGGAAACCGCCACAGGACGCCGCAGCGGGAACACGAGCAGACGTCCCGGGTCCGCCTCATCGGACGGCTCGCCCGGGGCGTCGAGGGCGTGGAGGAGGTCGCCGTAGAGGCGGTCGATGACCTGCTCGGTCAAACCATCCGGGCACCACCCGTACCCAGGAATGCCCAGGTCAGGACCGGGATCAGGATCGCCGTCAGGCGACGACGGAAGAAAAGTTCCACCCACTGGTGGAGGCACACAGATGCCAAGGGCAGCATGGCCCATAGCCGACCACCTTCTCGTAAAGGTCGTTCGGTTAGGTCGCCGCCCCGGCCTTGTGAACCGGGGTGGTGACCGCAACCCCGCCGGGTCGACGGGCTCGCTCATCCAGCAACTCACGGCCTCGCCCGGCCTGTCAAGAACCGATCTCGAACCGATCCTCGACGCTCGACCCCACCGCCATTGCCGGTCACGGAACGCGACATTGACAGCGAGAGGGTGTCCGATACTCCTTCCTGCTGGTCAGAGCGCATACGGGGCGATCTTGAGGCTGTGGGGTGGGGTGGGGTGGGGTGTCCCGGATCGATCCGGGACACCCCCACAACCCGGGGCAGCTGAAAAACGGCGCTGACCTGCAGAAACGACCGAGGTGCCCCCGGATGCCCCGGGTTGCCCAGGATTGGGGGGTCGTTTCGGGACATCCCCCGAAATATCACCCTCCGTCACTAGAGTTGGTGGCGGGAAGTATTCAGTTAGTCGCAGCACGTACGCATTGCTGGCAGGAGCCTCCGATGCAAGTGCCGCCACAATCACCAGGTACCTTTCCGGCGTGAAATTGTTGAGGGTATGGCGTGTCGCGGCCGTTAGTGTGGTGGTCCTTGTTGTCGGTTCGGGTGCTGTTTCCGGGGCGGTTGCTGCGGAGCCTCGTGATTCGGTGACCGTGTCGGTGTGGAAGGAGCCGCGGCCGGTGGAGCCGGAGCCGCCGGGTCCGGATTCATCGGTGGCGGCGCCGACTGTTATCGGCCCGGGGGTGGAGACGTTCCGGACTGGATCTGGTGCCGAGTCGTGGGACGGTTCGTGTAAGTATCTGCACGAGCATTTTGATGAGATTTCCGCACGGGCGACAGGTGAGGATGGTATCCCGTGTGTCGAGGTGACTATTCCGCCGCCGTCGGAGAACCGCCCTCAGCCGTATGATCTGAATCCCGATGCGTTTGATCTGGTGGCGCATCCGAAGGAGTGCGAGGGGTACACGGATTGGGTGGTGAACCGGACGGCGCAGTGCAAACGGGATCGTGTGAATATCACGATTTTCGAGCAGCGCACGAAGGTCGCGCTAGGCACGTTGAACGTGAACCGCCGTACATTGTCGTACACGAATGCCGGGAATCCGGTGTGGGGTGTGCAGACGACGTTGTCGCTGGCGGGCGCGACGGGTGTGGGCTATGGGGCGTCAGTGCGCGGGTTGGGGACATGCGGGTCACCGCAACCGGGCGAGATGTCGGAGTGCACGCCTAACGGGCCGAACAGGTTCGGGCCCAGTCCGGCGTTGAACCCGAACTTCCCATTCACCGGGGAGACCTACTACCGGGGCACGAAGACCGGCCCGGGACAGAGCGGATCGGCCAAGAACACGGTGGACCTGACCTTCACCAACCCGAAATGGCAGACCCCGGAATTCTCCTCGACGTTCGTGCCGCACCCGGTCCGCTGCGACAACGCGATCAAGGGCCGCGGCCCGGGCTGCGTGGTGCCGAGCCACACCCCGGCGATCGCCTACTCCCGCACCGGGGACGTCAGCGAGCTGGCCCGTCACATCGGCGATGCGCAGGCCTCAGGTCTCCCGGGGGCGTACCCGTCGGGGCCACCGTTGACCCGGCTCATGGACAAAGACGACGCGAAGGACAACCGAGGCCGAGCCTGTCCACGCACCTACACCCGCCCTACCGGACTCAGCTGCGACGAATACCCCTTCGCCTCCAGCTACCAAGGCGCTGAACAAACCTCCGGGCGCGGCCGAACATTCGACTATTGCCATCTTTACCCGAACTTGCCCAAGGGGATTCGCGGTGCAACCGGATACAGTGCGTGCATGATCAATGATGCGCAGAACAAGCGGGGCGGTTCGCAGCTCAGCGCGTTCTTCTCAAGGAATCGTATCCTTGACCGGGACGCTTACCGCGTCTGGATCCAGCCGTAAGGAGTTGGGTTGTGAGGAGAGCTGCTTTCAGCTCTCCCCACAACCCGATCCTGTCACTGCCAGATGAGGCGGCCGCCGAGAGCAATGGGAGTAAGGCCAGTCTGCTCTTCAGGTGTCTCCGATATGACAGCTTGAAGTGTCGCGCGACTGAGCGCGAGGAAGCTCTTCCAACGGGGAGCGTCGTTCAAGTCTGCATCGACCTTATCGTAGAACACCGCCGCTCCAAACTCCTTTCCCCCTCTGCGGTCGATCATCAGATAGCTGCCGTTCTGATCTTCTGCGATCGGGAGCAGGGACGGAATAAATCTACCAGTTACCGATCCAGCCGGTTGCGCACATTCAGGCCCGATCACGTCGACAGCGAGTTGTCCGTAAAAGGTCATCCGACTGTCTGCGTCCCTAGGGGGCGGCGAAGGCCGCACATCTTCGTAAGCGATGTCCATAAATGACTGCCAGTTCGCCACCACCTCGTCTATGCGGAGCGGGCGAAGGCCAGGGAAGAGGTACCCGTCAGGCGTTCGCTCCAGGCCGTTGCGCCATTCGTAGAATGCAAGCACATCTTCAGGCCACAGAATTCCTCCCGTGCCGCCCTGAGCGGCAGAAATTTCATAACTGGTGCTAGGTGGAAGGATAGCCGATCTGGTCTTTAGTGCATGCTCTTCGCACCATTCTGCAAGCGATTCCCATGGGTCCATTTTAGATGGCCTCCTAATTAGTACTGCAACGGCAGTTGTGGCGTGTCGTGAGAGGCTGGTACCGGTTCGGCGGTGATGATCACCGTGTGGTTGATGTTGCGGGGTGGGTGGCCTCGTTGGATGCGGTGGTGGAGTTGATCTCGGGCTGGTTCGCCAGGGCGGGACCTCGGCGGGGGGGTGTCTCTATGGGGTTGTCAAGCGGCTGCGGCCACTGGCTGCAGCGTCGGGACGCTTGGTGGTGCGTAGGGGGTCGCCGTAGTATCCGGGAATAATCGGGCGGATATGGCTGGGTAGGCTCCTGACCAGGGGGTTTCTGGGGTTCTGGTCGGGAGGTTGTCGGGTGGTCGCTCCGGTGTTCACAGACGTCGAGCTGGAGAGGCTGCGGCGGTTCCCGGAGATCGGCCGGGAGGAGTTGTTCCGGTTCTTCACGCTGGCCCCGGCGGACGTTGCGTTTGTTGATCCCGGTCGGGGCCGGGGCGCGGCGGATCGGCTGGGTCTGGCGGTCGCGGTGTGCTCGTTGTCGTGGTTGGGGTTCGTGCCGGATGAGGTGGCGTCGGCGCCGCAGGCGGCGGTGGTGCGCCTGGCTGAGCAGTTGCGCGTGGATCCGGCCGTGATCGGTTCGTATGGGCGCCGGGCGAAGACCCGCACCGAGCATCTTCGGCTGGCGGCGCAGTATCTGGGGTGGCGGCCGCCGACGACGCTGGAGATCAAGGAGCTCGACGAGTTCCTGCTGGCGCGGGCGATGGAGCATGATTCGCCGACGCTGCTGTTCCGGCTGGCGTGCGAGTTCCTGATCTCGGCGCGGGTGATCCGGCCGGGACCGGTGACGGTGGTCAAGCGGGTCGCCCACGCCCGCGAGGTGGCCCGGCAGGAGACGTTCGACCGGTTGGCGCACGAGTTCACCGACGCCCGCCGCGTCGGGCTGGACGGGCTGCTGGTGGTGGATTCGGAGATCGGGATGACCCGGCTGCGGTGGCTGGGGAAGGGGCCGGTGGAGGCCTCGCCCGCGGCGGTGAAGGCCGAGATCGCGAAGCTGGAGTTCCTGCGCGGAATGGACGCCCACGCGTTGGACCTGTCGGTGCTGCCGGCCGAACGCCGCCGGTTCCTGGCCACGGTCGGTCGCCGCCTCACCGCCCAAGCGCTGGAACGGCGGGAGCCGGAACGCCGGTACCCGATCTTGCTGACGTTGCTGGCCCAGTCGGCGACCGAGGTGCTCGACGAGGTGGTGGCGCTGTTCGACCAGGCGCTCTCGGCGCGGGAGAGCAAGGCCGCGCACAGGATGCGGGACTATCTGGCCGAACGCGCCAAGTCCGGGGAGGACCGCCAGGAGCTTTTGGACGCGATCTTGGCCATCGTGGCCGACCCGGCGGTGCCGGACGGCGATGTCGGCGGTCTGATCCGGGGCGAGCGGGTCGGCTGGGACCGGCTGCGTTCGGCGCAGTCGAGCGCGTTGCCGCCGCTGCCGCGCGATCACGGGCACCTCGCCGCGCTGGACGGCTCGTACGGGTACCTGCGCCAGTTCACCCCGAACGTCCTCGACGCCGTGACCTTCGCCGGCGGCACCGCCGCGGCCGAGCTGCTGGAGGCGGTGGCGATCCTGCGGGAGCTCAACGCCACCGGCGCCCGCAAGGTCCCCGACGACGCGCCGAGCGGGTTCGTCCCGGCCCGCTTCCGCGGCTACCTGGACACCGCCGCGGCGAACCGCAGCGCGACGGCGTATCGGCATTACTGGGAGCTGTGCGTGCTGCTGGCCCTGCGGGACGGGCTGCGCACCGGGGACGTGTTCGTGCCGGGCAGCCGCCGTTACTCCGACCCGGCCGCCTACCTGCTCACCGAGGACAAGTGGGCGGATCAGCGGGCGGAGTTCTGCCGACTGGTCGGCAAACCCTCCGACGCCGCCACCGGCCTGGCCGAGGCCGAAGACGAGCTGCACACCGCGCTGGGCAAGCTGGAAACGACGCTCGCCCACGGCGACGGCCCGGTCCGCCTGGACGACGACGGCGATCTGGTGATCTCCCCGCTGACCGCGGAGGACATCCCGGCCGAGGCGAGAGCGTTGAAGGCGGAGCTGACCGAGATGCTGCCGTTCGCGCCGATCGTGTCGCTGCTGATCGAGATGGACAAGCGCACCGGGTTCCTGGACTGCTTCACCCACGCCGGCGGCAAGCAGGCCCGCACGCGCGAGCTGAAGCGGAACCTGATCGCGGTGTTGCTCGCCCAGTCCACCAACCTCGGGCTCACACGGATGGCGGACGCGTGCGGGATCTCCTACGACATCCTGGCCTGGACCGCCGAGTGGTACGTACGGGAGGAAACGCTGCGGGCGGCGAACCTGGCGCTGATCGGCTACCACCAGCGCCTGCCGCTGACCCCGGTGTTCGGCACCGGCACGCTGTCCTCTTCGGACGGTCAGCGGTTCCCGACGCGAGGTAAGTCGGTCACCGCCAGGGCTCTGAGCAGGTATTTTGCGCACGAGGGCCTGTCGACCTACACGCACGTGACCGATCAGCATACCACCTACGGCACGAAGATCATCGTCGCCACGAAACGCGAGGCGCACTACGTCCTGGACGAGATCCTCGGCAACGCGACCGACATCCCGATCACCGAGCACGCCACCGACACGCACGGCGTCACCCTGGTCAACTTCGGGCTGTTCGACCTGCTCGGGTTGCAGCTCTCACCGCGGATCCGGGACCTGGGCAAGATCACTCTCTACCGGACGGGTGCGAAGGCGGCGGCCGAGACGGCGTTCCCCCTGACGGGGCCGCTGTTGGCTCGCAAGCTCAACACCGACCTGATCGCCGAGCACTGGGACGACCTGCTGCGCCTGGCCGGGTCGCTGAAGTTCGGGCACGCCACCGCATCGCTACTGGTCGGGAAACTCTCGGCGTCCGGGCGGCAGAACGCGCTCGCCGCGGCGCTCAAGGAGTACGGCGCGCTGCGCAGAACCGTCTACACCGCCCGGTACCTGTCCGATCCGGCCTACCGGCGCAAGATCTCCCGGCAGCTGAACAAGGGCGAGTCGCTGCACGCGCTCAAGCGGGACCTGCTCTACGCCCACGAGGGCATGATCCGCGCCCGACACCTGGAGGGACAGACCGAGCAGGCGTGGTGCCTCACCCTCGTCACCAACGCCGTGGTCACCTGGACGACCGAGTACTACGGCCTGGCCGTCGAGCAGATGCGCGCCGCCGGTCGCCGCATCGACGACGAGGTCCTGGCCCACATCTCCCCGGCCCACTCGGAGAACATCAACTTCTTCGGCGCCATCGAGGTCGACATCGACGGCGAACTCGCCCAACTCAGCCCGACCGGCTACCGACCACTACGTGTCCGCGACACCCTGTTCTGATCAGGTTCGCCGTCCTCACGACGCGACGCCCCCGTCATCGGGCAAGTTTCACTCACTGGCCAGCCACCACAGCACCCATCGTCGCTGCTCAGACCCACTGTCGTCTCTGGCAGCGCACTCCGTGGCCACTGCTGTCGAGACGAGTCCATGGTCGCTTCCGCCTCGATAGATTGAGACACGCGATAATCGCGGCTTATCTGACCTATCCCCACGAACCACGAGGTCACAGCCCTGCATCCTCCATATCCGCCCGAAAAATTCCGGATACTACGGCGCCCCCAGGTGGTCACGGTCGCGACATCCTGGGCGTAGGCGCCGGTGCCGCAGTGCGTGGCCAACACCAGCTCACTGCTGTCGTCGTCGGGGAAAGTCATCTCCACGATCACCCCGGAACCATCGGGAAGCCCGAGACCGACGTGATAGCCGCGGCAACAGTCCCGGGTCAACCAATAGGTCTGGCTGATCGAGCAGCGCTGCATCGTCAACGCCGTCCACACCACCCGCGCCACACCCGAACGCCCCGACAGATGCTCGACAACATCCTCAGCAGCCGCACGCCCGCTCAACCGCACCCGGTCGATCTGCTTAGAGGTCATTTCAGAACGAGGTCGACGTGTCTGTTGTAGACGACAAGCGGCTATCTGACCTGCCGTTTGATCTGTCGTCGAGGGGTCAATGGAAACTCGACAAGTCGTTCTGAAACGACCTCTTACTACGCCGCTCCACCACCCGCGCCGTCTTCCGACGTTGCGCCCGACTCCCCACGACTCACCTTCCCCGCGTAGCAGCGTGCTACTGGCCCGTAGTGTCAGTCGCGCCACCACCCGAGCCAGCGCAGTCGCTGGCGTTGTTGTGGCGGTGGTGGTCTGCGCGGGTGCCGGCCTCGGCGGCGCCGGCACCCGCGCCGATCCCCGGCCCGGCACCACGACCGCGGTGACGACGACACCCCACAACACGACCCGCACGTCGGATCCGGAACCCGACACTAGCGGTGATCCGGACCTACCGGGCAACCCACTGGTTACCGGCGGGTCACATCCCGACACCCTCGGTGCGTGGGAGACCCAACACCGCCCGCAGCTCCTCGAGGCGTTCGGTGAACACGTCTACGGCCACCCGCTGCCCGCCCCGGACGACATGACCTTCGACGTCACCGACACCGGCTCGGACAGCGACTACGCCCCGGCCGGGCAGATCGTCGGCGCCGGATACGCACTCGCCGCCCTCGACGCCAACCAGGTCGCACCGGACGACCCCGCCCGGTTCCGCGAAGGCGTCATCAACGCCTTCCACCCGGCGGACCGCGACCTCCCCGACACCGCCGGGCGGACGATCGCCGCGTGGGCCTGGGCCGCCTCGGTCGCCCTGGACTACTTGCACACCGACGACGCCACCGCCGCCGGGATCGACCCCGCGCGGGTCGCGGTCATCGGCCACTCCCGCGGCGGCAAAGCCGCGCTCTGGGCCGGAGCACAAGACACCCGCTTCCCCGTCGTCATCTCCAACAACTCCGGCGCCGGCGGAGCAAAGCTCGCCGACACCGGCCGCGGCGAGTCCATCGACGCCCTGACCTCAACGTTCCCGCACTGGTTCCCACCCGCCTACCGCCGCTACGCCGCCCGGCCCGACACCCTGCCGGTCGATCAGCACCAGCTCCTGGCCCTGATCGCGCCCGGCCGGGTCGTCATCGGCTCCGCCACTGACGACGCGACCGCGGACCCGCAGGGCGAACACGCCGCCTACCGAGCAGCCGAACACGCATGGGCGCGCTACGGCCTGCCCGGCACCGGACTCCCCGACCAGACGTGGCCCCCGCAGACGGACCGGGCCTACCGCGGGCCCGGCATGTCCTATCACTTGCGCACCGGCGCCCACGGCCTCACCACCACCGACTGGACCTTCTACCTGCACGGAGACCTCTTCCGATGGTGACCGCCACCCACACACAACCGCACAGAGCCGATCATGACCTGGGCAGGGACAGCGACCACAACACCACTCACGACACCGTGTCGTTGTTCTATGTCGTCCCGGCTGATCAGCTCGTCCCCGACCTCCACCCACGGCTCGGGGCGTTCCGGTCGGGCGAGCACGTGTTCGCCACCGGCTACCTCGTCGGCCTCCTCGAAGCGCCGTGCCTGACCTACCTCCGGCGCCGGGCACGAGCCGGTCAGGCTCCGGTCGGCACCCGCGTGAAGGTCGAGCACCGGGCGCCGTCGATCCCTGGGAACCGGCTCCACGTCACCGCACGCTGCACCGTCGAGGACAGGTCCCGGTTCGTGTTCGCAGTGGCCGCCCGCGATCAGCACGGGCTCCTCGTCGCCGACGGCCACGTCACAACGCACCTGGTCGACACCACCACGTTCCGCGCCCGGCTCCGACACCGGGCACGAGACCGCCCGCATCTCACAGACACGAGCCGCTGACCAGCAGATTCACCGACTCGAAGGAGGACCCATGAGGACACGACGACGAACGCAACGCCGCAGCACGTGGCGATGGTGCCCACGCCCCCGACCGCGGCCCGACACGCCGGTCACCGAGAACGCCGAAGCAGCCACCACCGCCGAGGACCGGGACGAGTACACGACCGGGCAACTCACCTGGCTCCTGGGCGAACTCGGCTTCACCACGCCCCGACGGCCGCGCCACGGGGACTGCGCGACCTACTGGCTCACACCCACCACGGACGCGCGGCGGGACACGGACGCTATCGCTGACGACTACCGCAGCGCAGGATGCCTGGACAGCGACCTGGCCAACCCGGGGGCCGCTGACGGGGCGGTCTCACCTGTGGCGCGGGCGGCGTAACGCCGGTGGACCAGCACGATCCTGGGGCAGGCGGTAGCGGGCGCTCCCGCCGGGACTCGACCCGCTACCGTCTGCATCCAAGTAATGACTGTGGCGCCTCGAACTTTTGGCAAAGAGGAAAAGGCGTCGCAGCCACCGACCGATCAGCCGTCGCGGCTGGTCTGACAAGGAGTCAACCTTGCACCGCAGCACGTTACTCGTGGCCCGCCGACCGGTCGACCTCGACCTCGACCTCGACCTCGACCTCGACCAGCGGTCCTCGTCGGTGGTTACGTCGTCTTCTGCGGCCCGGTCTCGACCGAGCGGGACGCCGGGGATGAGTACCGGCCGGGTCGGAAGTTCCCGTACACGACGGTCGGGGACTGGGTGGCCCTGTCGGGGGTGTCGCCGAGGGCGATGCAGGTCTATGTGTTGCTGCGCTCGTTTGTGAACACCCAGCGCGGGGATGAGCGGGCATGGCCGGGGCAGCGGCTACTCGCCCGCGGGCTCGGGGTGAGCAAGGCTCACACCGGGGGCGCGGCGATCGCCGAGCTCGTCGCGGTCGGCGCGGTCGATGTCGAGACCGCCCCGAGCAAGACCGGGCGGCGCAACATCTACACCGTCCACGAGGCCCCACCGCCCGGCTACACCGGGCTGGGCAGCACCCAGGAACTCATCGCGGTCCTCGCCGCCGCGGAGGCCCTCGCCGGCCGACCCACCGGACCCCCGCCGCCCGCAGCGAAGCCCGCCCGCGCCTGCCCGGCCACGAGCCGCACCAGGCGCCGCCCCGGCGGCGCCGCCGGTCGCGATACGGCCGGATCTCGTCAAAAACCCCCAGGTCAGGGGGGGGTATGCCGAAAAAACGGCACAGAACGACCTGAAGTTGAACGACCCGAAGGGGGAGGGGACGCGCGAGCGCGCGAGCCGACCGGCCACCGAGGTAGCCGAGCCCGTCCACGCCCCCACCCCCCGAGCCCTCGACCAGAGCCGCGACCCGCCTCGGTGCCGAACTCGGCGCCGCCGGCAGACCCGCTCCCGGCGCCAGTACCGATCACGGGCCCGGAGGCGGCGCTGGTGAGCGAGCTAGGGCGCGTCTCCTAACCCGGCTGGTCGGGCCTGCGCGATGATCAGTAGGTGTCGCGCCGTGCCGTCCTGACCGATGCCCAGTGGGACCGACTCGAGCCGTTACTGCCCTCGTCGGACGGGATGCCAGGGCGCCCGTTCGCCGATCACCGCAGAGTGATCGAGGGGATCATCTACCGGTTCCGCTGCGGGCGGGCCTGGCGTGATGTCCCGGTCGAGTTCGGGCTGTGGCAGACCCTATGGAAACGCCACCGCCGCTACTGCGGTGACGGCACCTGGGACCAGGTTCTCGCAGCTCTGCTCGCCGATGCCGACTCCGCCGGTCTCGTGGACTGGGCCGTGTCGGTCGACTCGACGATCATCCGCGCTCACCAACACGCCGCGACCCTGCAGCGGGACACAGGGGGCCGGATCGAACTACAAGAATCTGCTGATCGAGCCGCCCGATCACGCGTTGGGCCGCTCCCGCGGAGGGCTCGGCACGGAGATCCACCAGCTCGTTGACGGACACGGCCGCCCGCTGGTCGTACTGGTCGGCCCTGGCCAGGCCGGTGACGCCCCGATGTTCGCGCACCTGATGTCACATCTGAGCGTCGGACGGGTCGGTCCGGGCCGACCGCGGACCCGGCCCGAGCGGGTCCGCGCAGATAAGGCCTACTCCTCACGCGCCATCCGCGCCCACCTGCGCAGACGACGGATCGTCGCGGTCATCCCGGAGCCGGCTGACCAGCAGGGACACCGGAAACGACGCGGCACACGCGGCGGTCGACCACCGGCGTTCGACCGGGTCGACTACCGCGGCCGCAACGTCGTCGAACGCGGGTTCTGCGAGGTCAAGCAGTGGCGCGGCCTCGCGACCCGCTACGACAAACTCGCCCTGACCTACCGCGGCGGAGTTGCACTGAAGGCCATCGTCACCTGGTTGCGCACTTTAGGAGACACGCCCTAGTCGAGGCCTGGGCCCTCCGTGACGAGATTGGCACCGACACCGACACCGGTTCGGGCCCGGCCCCGCCGGCCCCGGCGGGGCCGGCGGCGGTGACCGCGGCCGGCCCGGTGGATGTGTCCGGGCTGCGTGTCGCCCCCGACCGGGCCGACAGCGGCTACCGGCGGGAGGCGTTCGGTCCCGGCTGGGCCCCGGCGGCCGGGCCGGGCTGCGATATCCGGGACGCCGTCCTGGCCCGCGACCTCACGCAGACGACGGTGAAGAACGGCTGCGATGTGTCGGCCGGCACACTGCGGGATCCTTACAGCGGCCAGACGATCTCCGGGCCGACCCGCGATCTCGATGTCGACCACGTGATCCCGCTCGCCCTCGCTCACCGGTCCGGTGCGCACGCCTGGACCGACGCCCGCTGGGAGGCGTTCGCGAACGACCCGAACAACCTGCGAGCCACCACCGCCCAGCTCAACCGGTCGAAATCCGACCACGGCCCCGAACACTGGATGCCCCCGGTCGACGCGTGCGCCTACGCCCACGACTTCGTCCGGATCGCGTACCGCTACCAGCTCACCGTCACCGCGCCGCGGGCGGCGGCGCTACAGGGGGCGTGTTCATGAGCGTCGCGGCGGTGCTGCTGAGGCTCGTGGGACGCGTACCACTACGGTAGGTGCCCAGATACGACAAACGGCGCCCCCCCTAGCAAGGAAAAAAGGCGCCGAATGTCGTCAACAACACCAGCCGTGAAGGCTGAGATAGGAGAACTGTACCCATGACCGGCTACCCCGGCTACCCCGGCCACGAGCCGTTTACACGTGTTGACCTGTGGGTCTCCGCATCGACGGGTGGTGTGCGATGAGCACGCCCCGGAGGAACTCTCTACACCGCGACGCGCCGGCGGGGGCCGGCCGGGAGCTGTTCACTGCGGGGGTGGCGGCGGCGACGTCGGTGGGGCTCTCGCCGCGGTGGGTGCATTACAGCGGGGTGTCGGCGACCGCGCGGTTGGTCGCGGAGGTGTTGGTCGATATGGCCACGATGCGCCCGGCTGGGGACCAGGCCCCGGTGCTGGATCGGGAGCGGCTGGCGTATCACGTGGGGGTCGGGCGGGCGGACAAGCTCGCTCCGGCGGTGGCGGAGTTGGTCGGGATCGGGTTCCTCACGATCTATAGCGGCGGGGTCGACCCGGTGACGGGGCGGCGTCGTCAGCGGCGCGACACCCGGGGCCGGCCGGTCCCGGACCGGTTCGTCGTGGCGTTGCAGCCCCCGGCCGATTACGCCGGGCCGTCGACGTTGACCGAAGCCGACGCCTCGTTCGCCGTCGATCGTGATGCGGCCTATCAGGCTGCGCGGGCCGGGGGTCGGCGGGCCCGGACGAGCAACATCACCATCCACCGCCTCGGCCACCGGCCGGCCACGAATCGGCAGGTCAGGACTGACCCCGGATTCGGGGGCCAGGGCCCGGCTGGTGACCCCGGGATCGGGGGTCAGCGAGAGTTCCCGCAGGTCAGGACTGACACCCAGATCCGGGGTCAGGTCGACGCCACTGACCCCGGGATCGGGGGTCAGCCAGCGTTTCCGCAGGTCAGGACTGACACCGAAATCCGGGGTCACCTTCAGAGGGAGAGATCTTCGATCTCTCCCGAAGGGAGAGAGATCGAAGAGATCGAGCCCGTGCCGGGCGGGTCGGCTCCGCCGCCCGCCACGGGCCCCGCGAGCACCGCGGGCGGTCCGGTCGGTTCGGCGGTCGCGTTGGCCGAGCAGCCCGTACCCGCGGCGCTCCCGGCGCCGGTCGAGGACCCCGCGGGCGAGAGCTCCGCGGTCGAGGGCCCTGCGGGGCCGGTCCCGGCTGGGCAGGTGCGGGCGTTGGTGCGGCAGCTGCCCTGGTCGGCGTGGGCGGCGCTGCGTCGGCCAGGGTGGCGGCTGAGTACCGCTGATGCTGATCAGGTCCAGGCCGCGATCACTGAGGCCATCACCGGCCGGGGGATCTCGCTGCCCCAGGCCGCCGAGATCGCCCAGGCTGCGCTGTCCGAAGCCACGGGTGCCCAGCCGGTGACCTACCTGGTCAACGCCTTCACCCGGCACCTCGCCCGCCGGCTGCGTGCCCTGGACCTCGAACCCCTCGACGACGCCCCGTTGCCCCTACTCACCCAGGCGGCAGGCCCCTCAGAACCGCTCTCCCGACCGCAAAAGCGACCCCCGGCTCCGAGTAAGGCCGAGGCCGCCGCAGCTGCCCAGCGGGCCGTACAGGCTGAACGGGAGGGCTTCCGGGTCCGTGTCGAGGGCTGCCAGTGCTGTGATGACAACGGGATCGCGCACGACCCGGTCCTGGTCGACGGCCACCCCCGGGCCGTCCGCTGCACCCACGACACCACCCACGACGCTACCCCTGATGACGCCGCTGACCAGCACGTGAGCACCGGCAGCGTTGAGCACGCCGTTACCGTCTCGTCGATTCCTGACCAGGGCGACGGGCCTGCAACCCGGGCGGGTCGTGAGGCGGCGATGGCAATGGTGCGGGCCCACCTCGAGAACACCCCTGCCGGGCGTCGTCGCGCGGCCCGGGGGCCGAGTGCAGCCCGCCCCGGCCGAGCGGGGACGGTGACCCGGTGATCCCTCCGGAACCGGTGTCGCGCCGCTCCCTGGCCAGCCCCGACCCCACGCCATCACCGTCGCCATCATCGTCGGCGCGGCTTCCAGCCATCGCGCCGCCCCCGGCGGCGGTACCGGGGGCCGATGAGGTGCCGTTGCCGCCTGAACCTGTCGATGACGAGCACCCCCCTCCCGGCCCGGGCTCTGCTGACCGGGGCTCTGGCACGAGCCAGCCCCTGCGGGCGATCTCCTCGACCGGCCCGCCCACGCGGTCGGAGCCACGGTCGACCTCGACACCTGAGGCGTTCGATCGTCAGCCGCCGCAGGACCTCACCGCGGAGCAGGCGGTGCTGGGCGGGATGCTGCTGAGCAAGGACGCGATCGCCGACGTCGTGGAGGTGCTGCAGCCGGAGGACTTCTACCGGCCCGCGCACCAGACCGTCTACGAGACGATCCTGGACCTCTACAGCCGCGGCGAACCCGCCGACGCGGTCACTGTCTCGGCGGAGCTGCAGCGGCGCGGTGAGCTCGTCCGCCTCGGCGGCGCGCCCTACCTGCACACCCTGATCGCGACCGTGCCCACCGCGGCGAACGCGGCCTACTACGCCGAGATCGTCGGCGAGAAAGCGATCCTGCGGCGGCTGGTCGAGGCCGGTACCCGGATCGTGCAGCTGGGCTACCACGGCAACGAGGGCGGCGACGTCGACGACGCGGTGGACCGTGCCCAGGCCGCGGTCTACGAGGTCACCGAGCGCACCACCACCGAGAACTACACGGTCCTCGAAGAGCTCCTCCAGCCCACGATGGACGCCATCGACGCCATCGCCTCCCAGGGGAAAGCCACCGGTGTCCCGACCGGGTTCGCCGACCTCGACCAGGTCACCAACGGTCTGCACCCGGGCCAGATGATCGTCGTCGCGGCCCGGCCGGGTCTGGGCAAGTCGACCCTGGGCCTGGACTTCGCCCGCTCCTGCTCCATCCGCAACGGCATGACCAGCGCGTTCTTCTCCCTGGAGATGAGCAAGTCCGAGATCGTCATGCGTCTGCTGTCCGCGGAGGCCCAGATCCGGCTGGCCGACATGCGCGCCGGCCGGATGTCGGACGAGGACTGGACGCGGATGGCACGGCGGATGTCGGAGATCTCCGAGGCTCCGCTCTACATCGACGACTCGCCGAACCTGACGCTGACCGAGATCCGGGCCAAGGCGCGCCGGATGAAGCAGCGCAACGACCTCAAGCTGATCATCCTGGACTACCTGCAGCTGATGACCTCGGGCCGCAAGGTCGAGTCCCGTCAGCAGGAGGTCTCGGAGTTCTCCCGGCAGATCAAGCTGCTGGCCAAGGAGCTCGAGGTCCCGGTGGTGGCGATGAGCCAGCTCAACCGTGGTCCCGAGCAGCGCACCGACAAACGGCCGATGCTGGCCGATCTGCGTGAGTCCGGCTCGATCGAGCAGGACGCCGACATGGTCGTGTTGCTGCACCGCCCCGACGCGTTCGAAAACGACGACCCGCGTGCCGGTGAGGCCGACCTAATCCTGGCCAAGCACCGTAACGGCCCGACCACCACCATCACCGTCGCCCACCAACTCCACTACAGCCGGTTCACCTCACCGGCCGCCGCAGAACCGCCCCATCGAAGCCTGTCGCCGGCCGCCTCGATCCGCCCGGCGGCCCCCGCACCCTCCGCTCCCTATAAAATACCACCATTCAACATCACAGCCCGCACAATCGCATCCAGATAATCTGCAGAAATACCGAGTGGGTGACCAGTAGTGGCCAGACATGATAACGCTCTGAAAATTGCGTATGAATACGGTGAGGTGTTGAGCTGGATCTCCGAAATGACAGCGATGCC
>NZ_JAHLEL010000069.1 GCF_020131355.1 Pseudonocardia sp. ICBG1293 | reverse complement strand
TGGGTCGGGAGGTTGTCGGGTGGTCGCTCCGGTGTTCACAGACGTCGAGCTGGAGAGGCTGCGGCGGTTCCCGGAGATCGGCCGGGAGGAGTTGTTCCGGTTCTTCACGCTGGCCCCGGCGGACGTTGCGTTTGTTGATCCCGGTCGGGGCCGGGGCGCGGCGGATCGGCTGGGTCTGGCGGTCGCGGTGTGCTCGTTGTCGTGGTTGGGGTTCGTGCCGGATGAGGTGGCGTCGGCGCCGCAGGCGGCGGTGGTGCGCCTGGCTGAGCAGTTGCGCGTGGATCCGGCCGTGATCGGTTCGTATGGGCGCCGGGCGAAGACCCGCACCGAGCATCTTCGGCTGGCGGCGCAGTATCTGGGGTGGCGGCCGCCGACGACGCTGGAGATCAAGGAGCTCGACGAGTTCCTGCTGGCGCGGGCGATGGAGCATGATTCGCCGACGCTGCTGTTCCGGCTGGCGTGCGAGTTCCTGATCTCGGCGCGGGTGATCCGGCCGGGACCGGTGACGGTGGTCAAGCGGGTCGCCCACGCCCGCGAGGTGGCCCGGCAGGAGACGTTCGACCGGTTGGCGCACGAGTTCACCGACGCCCGCCGCGTCGGGCTGGACGGGCTGCTGGTGGTGGATTCGGAGATCGGGATGACCCGGCTGCGGTGGCTGGGGAAGGGGCCGGTGGAGGCCTCGCCCGCGGCGGTGAAGGCCGAGATCGCGAAGCTGGAGTTCCTGCGCGGAATGGACGCCCACGCGTTGGACCTGTCGGTGCTGCCGGCCGAACGCCGCCGGTTCCTGGCCACGGTCGGTCGCCGCCTCACCGCCCAAGCGCTGGAACGGCGGGAGCCGGAACGCCGGTACCCGATCTTGCTGACGTTGCTGGCCCAGTCGGCGACCGAGGTGCTCGACGAGGTGGTGGCGCTGTTCGACCAGGCGCTCTCGGCGCGGGAGAGCAAGGCCGCGCACAGGATGCGGGACTATCTGGCCGAACGCGCCAAGTCCGGGGAGGACCGCCAGGAGCTTTTGGACGCGATCTTGGCCATCGTGGCCGACCCGGCGGTGCCGGACGGCGATGTCGGCGGTCTGATCCGGGGCGAGCGGGTCGGCTGGGACCGGCTGCGTTCGGCGCAGTCGAGCGCGTTGCCGCCGCTGCCGCGCGATCACGGGCACCTCGCCGCGCTGGACGGCTCGTACGGGTACCTGCGCCAGTTCACCCCGAACGTCCTCGACGCCGTGACCTTCGCCGGCGGCACCGCCGCGGCCGAGCTGCTGGAGGCGGTGGCGATCCTGCGGGAGCTCAACGCCACCGGCGCCCGCAAGGTCCCCGACGACGCGCCGAGCGGGTTCGTCCCGGCCCGCTTCCGCGGCTACCTGGACACCGCCGCGGCGAACCGCAGCGCGACGGCGTATCGGCATTACTGGGAGCTGTGCGTGCTGCTGGCCCTGCGGGACGGGCTGCGCACCGGGGACGTGTTCGTGCCGGGCAGCCGCCGTTACTCCGACCCGGCCGCCTACCTGCTCACCGAGGACAAGTGGGCGGATCAGCGGGCGGAGTTCTGCCGACTGGTCGGCAAACCCTCCGACGCCGCCACCGGCCTGGCCGAGGCCGAAGACGAGCTGCACACCGCGCTGGGCAAGCTGGAAACGACGCTCGCCCACGGCGACGGCCCGGTCCGCCTGGACGACGACGGCGATCTGGTGATCTCCCCGCTGACCGCGGAGGACATCCCGGCCGAGGCGAGAGCGTTGAAGGCGGAGCTGACCGAGATGCTGCCGTTCGCGCCGATCGTGTCGCTGCTGATCGAGATGGACAAGCGCACCGGGTTCCTGGACTGCTTCACCCACGCCGGCGGCAAGCAGGCCCGCACGCGCGAGCTGAAGCGGAACCTGATCGCGGTGTTGCTCGCCCAGTCCACCAACCTCGGGCTCACACGGATGGCGGACGCGTGCGGGATCTCCTACGACATCCTGGCCTGGACCGCCGAGTGGTACGTACGGGAGGAAACGCTGCGGGCGGCGAACCTGGCGCTGATCGGCTACCACCAGCGCCTGCCGCTGACCCCGGTGTTCGGCACCGGCACGCTGTCCTCTTCGGACGGTCAGCGGTTCCCGACGCGAGGTAAGTCGGTCACCGCCAGGGCTCTGAGCAGGTATTTTGCGCACGAGGGCCTGTCGACCTACACGCACGTGACCGATCAGCATACCACCTACGGCACGAAGATCATCGTCGCCACGAAACGCGAGGCGCACTACGTCCTGGACGAGATCCTCGGCAACGCGACCGACATCCCGATCACCGAGCACGCCACCGACACGCACGGCGTCACCCTGGTCAACTTCGGGCTGTTCGACCTGCTCGGGTTGCAGCTCTCACCGCGGATCCGGGACCTGGGCAAGATCACTCTCTACCGGACGGGTGCGAAGGCGGCGGCCGAGACGGCGTTCCCCCTGACGGGGCCGCTGTTGGCTCGCAAGCTCAACACCGACCTGATCGCCGAGCACTGGGACGACCTGCTGCGCCTGGCCGGGTCGCTGAAGTTCGGGCACGCCACCGCATCGCTACTGGTCGGGAAACTCTCGGCGTCCGGGCGGCAGAACGCGCTCGCCGCGGCGCTCAAGGAGTACGGCGCGCTGCGCAGAACCGTCTACACCGCCCGGTACCTGTCCGATCCGGCCTACCGGCGCAAGATCTCCCGGCAGCTGAACAAGGGCGAGTCGCTGCACGCGCTCAAGCGGGACCTGCTCTACGCCCACGAGGGCATGATCCGCGCCCGACACCTGGAGGGACAGACCGAGCAGGCGTGGTGCCTCACCCTCGTCACCAACGCCGTGGTCACCTGGACGACCGAGTACTACGGCCTGGCCGTCGAGCAGATGCGCGCCGCCGGTCGCCGCATCGACGACGAGGTCCTGGCCCACATCTCCCCGGCCCACTCGGAGAACATCAACTTCTTCGGCGCCATCGAGGTCGACATCGACGGCGAACTCGCCCAACTCAGCCCGACCGGCTACCGACCACTACGTGTCCGCGACACCCTGTTCTGATCAGGTTCGCCGTCCTCACGACGCGACGCCCCCGTCATCGGGCAAGTTTCACTCACTGGCCAGCCACCACAGCACCCATCGTCGCTGCTCAGACCCACTGTCGTCTCTGGCAGCGCACTCCGTGGCCACTGCTGTCGAGACGAGTCCATGGTCGCTTCCGCCTCGATAGATTGAGACACGCGATAATCGCGGCTTATCTGACCTATCCCCACGAACCACGAGGTCACAGCCCTGCATCCTCCATATCCGCCCGAAAAATTCCGGATACTACGGCGCCCCCAGGTGGTCACGGTCGCGACATCCTGGGCGTAGGCGCCGGTGCCGCAGTGCGTGGCCAACACCAGCTCACTGCTGTCGTCGTCGGGGAAAGTCATCTCCACGATCACCCCGGAACCATCGGGAAGCCCGAGACCGACGTGATAGCCGCGGCAACAGTCCCGGGTCAACCAATAGGTCTGGCTGATCGAGCAGCGCTGCATCGTCAACGCCGTCCACACCACCCGCGCCACACCCGAACGCCCCGACAGATGCTCGACAACATCCTCAGCAGCCGCACGCCCGCTCAACCGCACCCGGTCGATCTGCTTAGAGGTCATTTCAGAACGAGGTCGACGTGTCTGTTGTAGACGACAAGCGGCTATCTGACCTGCCGTTTGATCTGTCGTCGAGGGGTCAATGGAAACTCGACAAGTCGTTCTGAAACGACCTCTTACTACGCCGCTCCACCACCCGCGCCGTCTTCCGACGTTGCGCCCGACTCCCCACGACTCACCTTCCCCGCGTAGCAGCGTGCTACTGGCCCGTAGTGTCAGTCGCGCCACCACCCGAGCCAGCGCAGTCGCTGGCGTTGTTGTGGCGGTGGTGGTCTGCGCGGGTGCCGGCCTCGGCGGCGCCGGCACCCGCGCCGATCCCCGGCCCGGCACCACGACCGCGGTGACGACGACACCCCACAACACGACCCGCACGTCGGATCCGGAACCCGACACTAGCGGTGATCCGGACCTACCGGGCAACCCACTGGTTACCGGCGGGTCACATCCCGACACCCTCGGTGCGTGGGAGACCCAACACCGCCCGCAGCTCCTCGAGGCGTTCGGTGAACACGTCTACGGCCACCCGCTGCCCGCCCCGGACGACATGACCTTCGACGTCACCGACACCGGCTCGGACAGCGACTACGCCCCGGCCGGGCAGATCGTCGGCGCCGGATACGCACTCGCCGCCCTCGACGCCAACCAGGTCGCACCGGACGACCCCGCCCGGTTCCGCGAAGGCGTCATCAACGCCTTCCACCCGGCGGACCGCGACCTCCCCGACACCGCCGGGCGGACGATCGCCGCGTGGGCCTGGGCCGCCTCGGTCGCCCTGGACTACTTGCACACCGACGACGCCACCGCCGCCGGGATCGACCCCGCGCGGGTCGCGGTCATCGGCCACTCCCGCGGCGGCAAAGCCGCGCTCTGGGCCGGAGCACAAGACACCCGCTTCCCCGTCGTCATCTCCAACAACTCCGGCGCCGGCGGAGCAAAGCTCGCCGACACCGGCCGCGGCGAGTCCATCGACGCCCTGACCTCAACGTTCCCGCACTGGTTCCCACCCGCCTACCGCCGCTACGCCGCCCGGCCCGACACCCTGCCGGTCGATCAGCACCAGCTCCTGGCCCTGATCGCGCCCGGCCGGGTCGTCATCGGCTCCGCCACTGACGACGCGACCGCGGACCCGCAGGGCGAACACGCCGCCTACCGAGCAGCCGAACACGCATGGGCGCGCTACGGCCTGCCCGGCACCGGACTCCCCGACCAGACGTGGCCCCCGCAGACGGACCGGGCCTACCGCGGGCCCGGCATGTCCTATCACTTGCGCACCGGCGCCCACGGCCTCACCACCACCGACTGGACCTTCTACCTGCACGGAGACCTCTTCCGATGGTGACCGCCACCCACACACAACCGCACAGAGCCGATCATGACCTGGGCAGGGACAGCGACCACAACACCACTCACGACACCGTGTCGTTGTTCTATGTCGTCCCGGCTGATCAGCTCGTCCCCGACCTCCACCCACGGCTCGGGGCGTTCCGGTCGGGCGAGCACGTGTTCGCCACCGGCTACCTCGTCGGCCTCCTCGAAGCGCCGTGCCTGACCTACCTCCGGCGCCGGGCACGAGCCGGTCAGGCTCCGGTCGGCACCCGCGTGAAGGTCGAGCACCGGGCGCCGTCGATCCCTGGGAACCGGCTCCACGTCACCGCACGCTGCACCGTCGAGGACAGGTCCCGGTTCGTGTTCGCAGTGGCCGCCCGCGATCAGCACGGGCTCCTCGTCGCCGACGGCCACGTCACAACGCACCTGGTCGACACCACCACGTTCCGCGCCCGGCTCCGACACCGGGCACGAGACCGCCCGCATCTCACAGACACGAGCCGCTGACCAGCAGATTCACCGACTCGAAGGAGGACCCATGAGGACACGACGACGAACGCAACGCCGCAGCACGTGGCGATGGTGCCCACGCCCCCGACCGCGGCCCGACACGCCGGTCACCGAGAACGCCGAAGCAGCCACCACCGCCGAGGACCGGGACGAGTACACGACCGGGCAACTCACCTGGCTCCTGGGCGAACTCGGCTTCACCACGCCCCGACGGCCGCGCCACGGGGACTGCGCGACCTACTGGCTCACACCCACCACGGACGCGCGGCGGGACACGGACGCTATCGCTGACGACTACCGCAGCGCAGGATGCCTGGACAGCGACCTGGCCAACCCGGGGGCCGCTGACGGGGCGGTCTCACCTGTGGCGCGGGCGGCGTAACGCCGGTGGACCAGCACGATCCTGGGGCAGGCGGTAGCGGGCGCTCCCGCCGGGACTCGACCCGCTACCGTCTGCATCCAAGTAATGACTGTGGCGCCTCGAACTTTTGGCAAAGAGGAAAAGGCGTCGCAGCCACCGACCGATCAGCCGTCGCGGCTGGTCTGACAAGGAGTCAACCTTGCACCGCAGCACGTTACTCGTGGCCCGCCGACCGGTCGACCTCGACCTCGACCTCGACCTCGACCTCGACCAGCGGTCCTCGTCGGTGGTTACGTCGTCTTCTGCGGCCCGGTCTCGACCGAGCGGGACGCCGGGGATGAGTACCGGCCGGGTCGGAAGTTCCCGTACACGACGGTCGGGGACTGGGTGGCCCTGTCGGGGGTGTCGCCGAGGGCGATGCAGGTCTATGTGTTGCTGCGCTCGTTTGTGAACACCCAGCGCGGGGATGAGCGGGCATGGCCGGGGCAGCGGCTACTCGCCCGCGGGCTCGGGGTGAGCAAGGCTCACACCGGGGGCGCGGCGATCGCCGAGCTCGTCGCGGTCGGCGCGGTCGATGTCGAGACCGCCCCGAGCAAGACCGGGCGGCGCAACATCTACACCGTCCACGAGGCCCCACCGCCCGGCTACACCGGGCTGGGCAGCACCCAGGAACTCATCGCGGTCCTCGCCGCCGCGGAGGCCCTCGCCGGCCGACCCACCGGACCCCCGCCGCCCGCAGCGAAGCCCGCCCGCGCCTGCCCGGCCACGAGCCGCACCAGGCGCCGCCCCGGCGGCGCCGCCGGTCGCGATACGGCCGGATCTCGTCAAAAACCCCCAGGTCAGGGGGGGGTATGCCGAAAAAACGGCACAGAACGACCTGAAGTTGAACGACCCGAAGGGGGAGGGGACGCGCGAGCGCGCGAGCCGACCGGCCACCGAGGTAGCCGAGCCCGTCCACGCCCCCACCCCCCGAGCCCTCGACCAGAGCCGCGACCCGCCTCGGTGCCGAACTCGGCGCCGCCGGCAGACCCGCTCCCGGCGCCAGTACCGATCACGGGCCCGGAGGCGGCGCTGGTGAGCGAGCTAGGGCGCGTCTCCTAACCCGGCTGGTCGGGCCTGCGCGATGATCAGTAGGTGTCGCGCCGTGCCGTCCTGACCGATGCCCAGTGGGACCGACTCGAGCCGTTACTGCCCTCGTCGGACGGGATGCCAGGGCGCCCGTTCGCCGATCACCGCAGAGTGATCGAGGGGATCATCTACCGGTTCCGCTGCGGGCGGGCCTGGCGTGATGTCCCGGTCGAGTTCGGGCTGTGGCAGACCCTATGGAAACGCCACCGCCGCTACTGCGGTGACGGCACCTGGGACCAGGTTCTCGCAGCTCTGCTCGCCGATGCCGACTCCGCCGGTCTCGTGGACTGGGCCGTGTCGGTCGACTCGACGATCATCCGCGCTCACCAACACGCCGCGACCCTGCAGCGGGACACAGGGGGCCGGATCGAACTACAAGAATCTGCTGATCGAGCCGCCCGATCACGCGTTGGGCCGCTCCCGCGGAGGGCTCGGCACGGAGATCCACCAGCTCGTTGACGGACACGGCCGCCCGCTGGTCGTACTGGTCGGCCCTGGCCAGGCCGGTGACGCCCCGATGTTCGCGCACCTGATGTCACATCTGAGCGTCGGACGGGTCGGTCCGGGCCGACCGCGGACCCGGCCCGAGCGGGTCCGCGCAGATAAGGCCTACTCCTCACGCGCCATCCGCGCCCACCTGCGCAGACGACGGATCGTCGCGGTCATCCCGGAGCCGGCTGACCAGCAGGGACACCGGAAACGACGCGGCACACGCGGCGGTCGACCACCGGCGTTCGACCGGGTCGACTACCGCGGCCGCAACGTCGTCGAACGCGGGTTCTGCGAGGTCAAGCAGTGGCGCGGCCTCGCGACCCGCTACGACAAACTCGCCCTGACCTACCGCGGCGGAGTTGCACTGAAGGCCATCGTCACCTGGTTGCGCACTTTAGGAGACACGCCCTAGTCGAGGCCTGGGCCCTCCGTGACGAGATTGGCACCGACACCGACACCGGTTCGGGCCCGGCCCCGCCGGCCCCGGCGGGGCCGGCGGCGGTGACCGCGGCCGGCCCGGTGGATGTGTCCGGGCTGCGTGTCGCCCCCGACCGGGCCGACAGCGGCTACCGGCGGGAGGCGTTCGGTCCCGGCTGGGCCCCGGCGGCCGGGCCGGGCTGCGATATCCGGGACGCCGTCCTGGCCCGCGACCTCACGCAGACGACGGTGAAGAACGGCTGCGATGTGTCGGCCGGCACACTGCGGGATCCTTACAGCGGCCAGACGATCTCCGGGCCGACCCGCGATCTCGATGTCGACCACGTGATCCCGCTCGCCCTCGCTCACCGGTCCGGTGCGCACGCCTGGACCGACGCCCGCTGGGAGGCGTTCGCGAACGACCCGAACAACCTGCGAGCCACCACCGCCCAGCTCAACCGGTCGAAATCCGACCACGGCCCCGAACACTGGATGCCCCCGGTCGACGCGTGCGCCTACGCCCACGACTTCGTCCGGATCGCGTACCGCTACCAGCTCACCGTCACCGCGCCGCGGGCGGCGGCGCTACAGGGGGCGTGTTCATGAGCGTCGCGGCGGTGCTGCTGAGGCTCGTGGGACGCGTACCACTACGGTAGGTGCCCAGATACGACAAACGGCGCCCCCCCTAGCAAGGAAAAAAGGCGCCGAATGTCGTCAACAACACCAGCCGTGAAGGCTGAGATAGGAGAACTGTACCCATGACCGGCTACCCCGGCTACCCCGGCCACGAGCCGTTTACACGTGTTGACCTGTGGGTCTCCGCATCGACGGGTGGTGTGCGATGAGCACGCCCCGGAGGAACTCTCTACACCGCGACGCGCCGGCGGGGGCCGGCCGGGAGCTGTTCACTGCGGGGGTGGCGGCGGCGACGTCGGTGGGGCTCTCGCCGCGGTGGGTGCATTACAGCGGGGTGTCGGCGACCGCGCGGTTGGTCGCGGAGGTGTTGGTCGATATGGCCACGATGCGCCCGGCTGGGGACCAGGCCCCGGTGCTGGATCGGGAGCGGCTGGCGTATCACGTGGGGGTCGGGCGGGCGGACAAGCTCGCTCCGGCGGTGGCGGAGTTGGTCGGGATCGGGTTCCTCACGATCTATAGCGGCGGGGTCGACCCGGTGACGGGGCGGCGTCGTCAGCGGCGCGACACCCGGGGCCGGCCGGTCCCGGACCGGTTCGTCGTGGCGTTGCAGCCCCCGGCCGATTACGCCGGGCCGTCGACGTTGACCGAAGCCGACGCCTCGTTCGCCGTCGATCGTGATGCGGCCTATCAGGCTGCGCGGGCCGGGGGTCGGCGGGCCCGGACGAGCAACATCACCATCCACCGCCTCGGCCACCGGCCGGCCACGAATCGGCAGGTCAGGACTGACCCCGGATTCGGGGGCCAGGGCCCGGCTGGTGACCCCGGGATCGGGGGTCAGCGAGAGTTCCCGCAGGTCAGGACTGACACCCAGATCCGGGGTCAGGTCGACGCCACTGACCCCGGGATCGGGGGTCAGCCAGCGTTTCCGCAGGTCAGGACTGACACCGAAATCCGGGGTCACCTTCAGAGGGAGAGATCTTCGATCTCTCCCGAAGGGAGAGAGATCGAAGAGATCGAGCCCGTGCCGGGCGGGTCGGCTCCGCCGCCCGCCACGGGCCCCGCGAGCACCGCGGGCGGTCCGGTCGGTTCGGCGGTCGCGTTGGCCGAGCAGCCCGTACCCGCGGCGCTCCCGGCGCCGGTCGAGGACCCCGCGGGCGAGAGCTCCGCGGTCGAGGGCCCTGCGGGGCCGGTCCCGGCTGGGCAGGTGCGGGCGTTGGTGCGGCAGCTGCCCTGGTCGGCGTGGGCGGCGCTGCGTCGGCCAGGGTGGCGGCTGAGTACCGCTGATGCTGATCAGGTCCAGGCCGCGATCACTGAGGCCATCACCGGCCGGGGGATCTCGCTGCCCCAGGCCGCCGAGATCGCCCAGGCTGCGCTGTCCGAAGCCACGGGTGCCCAGCCGGTGACCTACCTGGTCAACGCCTTCACCCGGCACCTCGCCCGCCGGCTGCGTGCCCTGGACCTCGAACCCCTCGACGACGCCCCGTTGCCCCTACTCACCCAGGCGGCAGGCCCCTCAGAACCGCTCTCCCGACCGCAAAAGCGACCCCCGGCTCCGAGTAAGGCCGAGGCCGCCGCAGCTGCCCAGCGGGCCGTACAGGCTGAACGGGAGGGCTTCCGGGTCCGTGTCGAGGGCTGCCAGTGCTGTGATGACAACGGGATCGCGCACGACCCGGTCCTGGTCGACGGCCACCCCCGGGCCGTCCGCTGCACCCACGACACCACCCACGACGCTACCCCTGATGACGCCGCTGACCAGCACGTGAGCACCGGCAGCGTTGAGCACGCCGTTACCGTCTCGTCGATTCCTGACCAGGGCGACGGGCCTGCAACCCGGGCGGGTCGTGAGGCGGCGATGGCAATGGTGCGGGCCCACCTCGAGAACACCCCTGCCGGGCGTCGTCGCGCGGCCCGGGGGCCGAGTGCAGCCCGCCCCGGCCGAGCGGGGACGGTGACCCGGTGATCCCTCCGGAACCGGTGTCGCGCCGCTCCCTGGCCAGCCCCGACCCCACGCCATCACCGTCGCCATCATCGTCGGCGCGGCTTCCAGCCATCGCGCCGCCCCCGGCGGCGGTACCGGGGGCCGATGAGGTGCCGTTGCCGCCTGAACCTGTCGATGACGAGCACCCCCCTCCCGGCCCGGGCTCTGCTGACCGGGGCTCTGGCACGAGCCAGCCCCTGCGGGCGATCTCCTCGACCGGCCCGCCCACGCGGTCGGAGCCACGGTCGACCTCGACACCTGAGGCGTTCGATCGTCAGCCGCCGCAGGACCTCACCGCGGAGCAGGCGGTGCTGGGCGGGATGCTGCTGAGCAAGGACGCGATCGCCGACGTCGTGGAGGTGCTGCAGCCGGAGGACTTCTACCGGCCCGCGCACCAGACCGTCTACGAGACGATCCTGGACCTCTACAGCCGCGGCGAACCCGCCGACGCGGTCACTGTCTCGGCGGAGCTGCAGCGGCGCGGTGAGCTCGTCCGCCTCGGCGGCGCGCCCTACCTGCACACCCTGATCGCGACCGTGCCCACCGCGGCGAACGCGGCCTACTACGCCGAGATCGTCGGCGAGAAAGCGATCCTGCGGCGGCTGGTCGAGGCCGGTACCCGGATCGTGCAGCTGGGCTACCACGGCAACGAGGGCGGCGACGTCGACGACGCGGTGGACCGTGCCCAGGCCGCGGTCTACGAGGTCACCGAGCGCACCACCACCGAGAACTACACGGTCCTCGAAGAGCTCCTCCAGCCCACGATGGACGCCATCGACGCCATCGCCTCCCAGGGGAAAGCCACCGGTGTCCCGACCGGGTTCGCCGACCTCGACCAGGTCACCAACGGTCTGCACCCGGGCCAGATGATCGTCGTCGCGGCCCGGCCGGGTCTGGGCAAGTCGACCCTGGGCCTGGACTTCGCCCGCTCCTGCTCCATCCGCAACGGCATGACCAGCGCGTTCTTCTCCCTGGAGATGAGCAAGTCCGAGATCGTCATGCGTCTGCTGTCCGCGGAGGCCCAGATCCGGCTGGCCGACATGCGCGCCGGCCGGATGTCGGACGAGGACTGGACGCGGATGGCACGGCGGATGTCGGAGATCTCCGAGGCTCCGCTCTACATCGACGACTCGCCGAACCTGACGCTGACCGAGATCCGGGCCAAGGCGCGCCGGATGAAGCAGCGCAACGACCTCAAGCTGATCATCCTGGACTACCTGCAGCTGATGACCTCGGGCCGCAAGGTCGAGTCCCGTCAGCAGGAGGTCTCGGAGTTCTCCCGGCAGATCAAGCTGCTGGCCAAGGAGCTCGAGGTCCCGGTGGTGGCGATGAGCCAGCTCAACCGTGGTCCCGAGCAGCGCACCGACAAACGGCCGATGCTGGCCGATCTGCGTGAGTCCGGCTCGATCGAGCAGGACGCCGACATGGTCGTGTTGCTGCACCGCCCCGACGCGTTCGAAAACGACGACCCGCGTGCCGGTGAGGCCGACCTAATCCTGGCCAAGCACCGTAACGGCCCGACCACCACCATCACCGTCGCCCACCAACTCCACTACAGCCGGTTCACCTCACCGGCCGCCGCAGAACCGCCCCATCGAAGCCTGTCGCCGGCCGCCTCGATCCGCCCGGCCGGCCCCCGCACCCTCCGCTCCCTATAAAATACCACCATTCAACATCACAGCCCGCACAATCGCATCCAGATAATCTGCAGAAATACCGAGTGGGTGACCAGTAGTGGCCAGACATGATAACGCTCTGAAAATTGCGTATGAATACGGTGAGGTGTTGAGCTGGATCTCCGAAATGACAGCGATGCCGCAATCCATGATCTGGAACATGTGTGGCCCGCTGACCGGAAGGCAAATGGGGGAGCAGCTGGCCCGGTGGCGCAACGCCGGACTCGTCAAATCCGCCACCATCGGATCCGTGCGCTGGGTATGGTGCACCACGTTCGGGCACGAACTCGCCGGCCGCGCCCCCTACCGAGACGAAACACCACCCACCGAAAACACCTGGCGACACCTACGAGCGGTCTGCCTCGTCCGCGCCGCCATCGAATCCATGGGCGGAGAATGGATATCCAACCGCTACCTCCGCTGGGAAGCCGAACACCGTACCACCACCCCGACTGGCACCCGGAAAACCACCCGAAAAGTTGTCACGACAACTGCCGTCGCCACTCCGGCTACCTCTGACGACGGTGCAGTCACCGCCGAGATGGATACCGATCAGCGGTATTATCCTGACGGGCTCGCCTGGCTGGTTCCCCGGGCGGCCGGGACGGGGTGGCCGTGGCTGGTCCGCGTGCACCTGACCTCGGGCACCGACACGGGAACGGGTGTCGACTGGGACACGGAACTAACCGCCCTGATCGATACCGGTACCGCACTCACCTCCAGCAACGAGTTCTGCGTGCTCTACGTCGTCGCCGACCACGCCTACGAGCACGCCGCACAAAAGATCGCGGACCACCCCGACCGAGATCGTTTCCACCTGCAGCGGCTAGGGGAACTGGCGCCACTGGGCAAACAATGGTTCAGCACCCGAACTACCCGCACCAAATAATCCGGATTAATTTCTCGCTGCGGTGCGTGGACTGGCTGCGTCGCTACCGACCCTCCGGAATCTCGCTTGTCAGATTGGGCAGGTCCGGCGTAGCGCTGTCTCAGCGTCCGGTCACGGTCGTTTTCAGCGTGCTCTTTCGCGACTGTGCGACGATCAGTGACTGTACCGGATGATTTTGGTAATCTTTTGCTACGAACAGGCGACCGGTGTTGACGCCGCCGATCGCTGTGACAGCGAGTTCGGCGGTGCCGGGCTTGGCATTGGCAGGGACATCGATGAATAGTTTCGTCACCAGAGTCGATCTGCGATGCATGCTGGCTGCCTCCGGTCCAAGCCCGCGCCGCGAGCGGCACCCTGCGTGTGATCACGCTCGGACATCACTGATCCGACCGAATAGTCGGCCACCTCCGCAGGCCTATCAACGTTTCCTACCCGAATTCTGTTCGTCGCGCTGGTCGGAGACATCGGCCAGCGTGACGAACGGGTCACCGGGCAACGCTGTCTCTACTCCGGAGCCCACTGCCGCCCCGGGACGCGCGTCCAGGTCCTCGCTGGCCTGTTTACCCCGGCTGTTCCGGGCGGTCCCCAGCACAGCCGGAGGCTACCCATGACATTACCGACGCCCTGGTGTCGTACTATTGCGGGCGACGAGCGCTATTCCTTGGTCGCCGATCGCGTGTGGGCGTCGGGCGAAGTGCTCGACAAGAGGGTCCGTCAAGGCGTCTCGCATGTCTGCCACATGGGGGCATTCTTCGTACCAGAAGTTCGTAATGATTCGCGCGGCGTTATCGATGCGTGCTGCTGGTTCTGGCTGTGGGAACAGGAGGAAGGATTCTGTTCGGTGGAGAGAGAAGCTGGTGAACCCGCGGTCGGCGAGCACTGAGGCTGCTTCGGCGAGAAGAAATCCTTGGTGATCGGGAGCCTCGTTTGCGATGGGTACACATGCTGTGTTGAGAAGGTGAATGAGTTCGTTGTCACCGGCTCCGCCCAGGATAGCGATGGTGGCTCCGGGTTTGGTGCTGTCACATACACGGGCCAGTTCGTGAGCAGCGGTGGTGAGATCGTGCACGTAGGGCAGGACCCATGCGGCGAAGACGATGTCGAAGGAGTGGTCGGGGAAAGGGAGGGCTTCGGCGTGTCCCGGGTGCACGGTGATGGGTGCCCCGGGCCCGTGTAGTGGCGTGGCGAGTGCCGCGACACGGTCAGGGTGGGGCTCGACTGCCGTGCACTGCAGGACCTGGGTGGCGATGGCGTGAGTGAGTTCGCCGGTGCCCCCGCCCACGTCGAGTGCTCGGGTATGACCGGCCGCGAGCGAACGCACGACGGCGACTTCTTCTCTACGTTCGAGCTGGCTGACGATATCTGCCCACCCGTTTCTGGTGAGCTGGTGGGGACCTCGATATTTTTCAGGAATCGGTGTGTCGCTGGTCCACCAGGGATGGCGCCGGACCTCGTTGATGTCTAGTTCGCGTACGGCAGCAGAGACCCGGTTCGGACACATGGAAAACTCCTCGCTGGCTGCTGATCGATCCAGAACCCACAACTGGCATTCACAACTGGCGTCGTATTTTTTCGGTGTTCTCCCGATGTGATTGGCGACGTGTGGTCGCGTTTTCTGTCCAGCCTGTGGCGCGTGTGGTGCAGGCTGGACATTGTCCGCAGCCGTAGCCCCAGTCGAACCGGTTGTTCCGGTCGCCGTGGTAACAGCTGTGGGTGTGCTCGATGATCTCGTTCACGCAGCCTAGCTGGTGAGCTAGTTTCCAGGTTTCGGATTTGGTTTTGTCGAGTAAAGGTGCTGTGATCTGGAATCCGGGCTCGGCGAGTGCTTCTCGGAGTGCGTTCTCGTAGGCGCGGATGAACGTGATCCGGCAGTCCGGGTAGCCGGCTTCATCGGTCGAGCACACCCCTGTGATGAGTGTGGTGGCGCCGCGTACGACCGCGTGTGCTGCTCCGTAGCCGAGTAGCACGACGTTGCGCCCGGGTACGAACGAGGACGGTAGCCCGTGGCGTGCGGCGTAGTGGTTCCCGGTCCCGGTGGCGTCCCATCGCGAGTCGATCGATTCGTCAGTCAAGGACGAGCTGCCGATCTGGCGGAATGCGGAGCCGAGCTGGAGCACGGTATGTGTGACTCCTGCGATATCAGCTAATCGGGTAGCGCAGTCCAGTTCGATCCGGTGGCGTTGGCCGTAGTCGAGTGATACCGCTTCGACATGCTCGTATTGCGACTGTGCCCAGAACAGGCACGTCCCGGAATCCTGCCCGCCGGACAGGGACACCATCGCTGACCGTGTCATCGGATGTGCTCGGCTCCCCGTGCGGGACCACCCTGTGCCGGACCGCAGAGTTCCACGTGGTAGTCACGGATCGACCCTCGGCTAACGTGGGTTCTGGTCATCGTTCCCTGGGCGTGGACTCCTCGCACAGTCATGCATAGATGTTCCGCTTCTACTGCGACCGACAGTCCAGCCGGAGCCAGATATTTTTCGATGGCGTCAGCTATCTCGCCCGTGAGGCGTTCCTGGACTTGCAGGCGTCGCGCGAACACGTTGACGATCCGGGCTATCTTCGACAGTCCGATGATGCGTTTGTCCGGGATGTAGGCGATGTGTGCACGACCGACGAACGGCAAGAGGTGGTGCTCGCACAGCGAATACACCGGTATGTCACGGACGGTCACGATTCCGTCGTAGCCGTCGGAATCGAATGTGGTGAACAGGGCATCGATATCTGCGGCATAGCCGGTCGTGAACTCGGCGAGTGCTTCGGCGGCGCGCCGAGGTGTAGCAACCAGCCCTTCGCGCTGGTAGTCCTCACCGGGAATCCCGGCGAGAACCCACCGGAAACACGATTCACGCGGAGGCGGTGTCTCTTCGCTGATTCCTCGGGTTCTGAGCCGGTTTGATGATCCAGCTTCTGGCATCACTGATTTAGAGCCCCTTTTCCAGTATCTTTCTCAGCGTCCTTTTTCCTGGCCCCATGCGATGACGTGTAACTGCGGTAGAATCGTGCAGTCTTGAGCGCGCGGATCGTCTGCGACATGCTCGCAGAGCCACCGAAACTGCTGAGTGATGGTCTCGATAGAGACGGACGGATCAGCATCCGTTCCCGATGACAAATAGAGGGGGTACGGAGCTCCGTGCCCAGTTCGATGTCTGTCACGAAAACTGAAAGCGAACTCGACGTCCTCCTCGTCGAAACACACGACTTTGAGTGTCGTGCGTGGAGGCCGTGCGAGTGTCACGACCGCAGACATGAAGTGAGCCGTCCGCTCCCGGTTCTTGTCCGTGTCCATCCCACTCGACGGCGGTTTGGGGCTGACAATCAAGTTGTCGACGGCGCCGAGCCAGGGCTTCCAGAGCGATCCTTGCGTTTCGATGCTGACCTGCATGTCGATGTCATGCAGCCGTTGCACCAAGGTGTCCAGAGTGTGCATGGCCGGGTTTCCGCCGGAAAGTATGACCAACTGCCCGGTCGCGGCGGGAGCTCTCTCCAGCAGTTCGGAGACGATATCGTCGTCACTTAAACGGCGTGCCTCGCGATGAACGATGGCAGGATCGACGGCGTGCAGGGAGTCACACCATGTGCATCGGTAATCACATCCGCCGAAACGGACGAACAGGCAGGGTCGACCGACTTCAGGACCTTCCCCTTGAATCGTCGGCCCGAATAATTCGACCACCGGATATCGCCGCTGGACCACAGGTGCTACAGCGGAGGTCACGTCGGAGGTCACAGTGGGTTCCAGTGTGCTGTAGCACGTGATGTCGGAGTTTCCCATACCGAGACGGCCGCGACGGCCACACCATGTGTCGTGAAGGTTTCACCGATCCAGTGAGCGAGATTCTCCGCCGTGGTCGGCCAGCAACCCCGGCTGCCTACGGTGTCGTTCAGATCCTGGTGGTCAAGAAGAGGCTCGACCTCGGTCTTCCATATCGTGGACAGTTCACCGAAATCGATGACCATCCCGTCATCCGACCGGTGCCGAATCGGCTGCACCGCCCCCTGTACCGTCACTTCCACACTGTAGGTGTGACCGTGCAGCCGACGACATTTTCCCTGATGGTCAGGTAGATGATGCGCCGCGTCGAATGTCCAGCGCTTAGCTATTTCAGTTATCGCCGCCGGCGAGTGGGTATGCTCAGATGTGACTGGGAATGCTTCGGGCTGGATACACGTCATGTCGTCGTCCACCGCCATCGACTGCCCCCTCCGTATGGTTGGGTATCGAGGAACCTCGGAGTTGAAAAAGTAGAATGCGAACACATGAGGTATTCCCCCAAAATAAAGATGCCCAGAAGGGTGTGATAATCACCCATGCACCGTTACCGGTGCGGCCGCTCAGCCACTGCCAGCACATACGCTGAAAGTGGTGCGAAGGCCGTGATCGACTGCAGATGGTTATATAACTCGCGAACCCCCACGATATCGGAAAATCGGTGATGTGCAGCCTTCAGTGCTGCAGCGATCGCTGAATAGCTCGGCCGCACCTGATCTCCTATGTCCACAACGCTGCGTATCTGAAGTCCTGCGGAGTGCGGGATCGCATAGTAGTAGTCCACGAGTTCGAGAGAAGGGATCCGAAATGCGGCCTGAAAGTTAGCGATGGACTGTCTTTGGGCTGAATTTTGCGGAGAAGAATTCAGTGCTATGTCTGCAATCACGAAACGCCCGCCCGGTCGCAAGACGCGCACAACGTCACGCACAAAAGCAGATTTATTGCCGACGTGAGACATGGATTCCAGCGCCCATGCCGCATCGAAAGAGCAATCAGAATACGGAAGGTCGAGGGCGTCCGCGTAACAGAAACGTACTCGATCCGCTACCCCAGCATCTTCCGCTAGAGTATTCGCCGTGCTGAGATGACGAAAACTAGTAGATACTCCATCGATGGTCACGTCGGCGCTCCTGGCAAGATCCAGCGCGGCGCGCCCCGTCCCGCAGCCCGCATCTAACACATGATCACCAGGCGTCACTCTGAGCGCATCGATCACGAGATCCGTCATAGCTGCTGTCGCGGCCGGCAGCGTGGCACCCGAGGCGCCCCAGTAGCCGAGATGAATGTTGTCACCGCATGCTGCAGTGATGAAATCAGTCCAACGATCATAAAAACTGGCGACGTCGTTTACTGCGCTCGTCACTCGACTTTCACTCCGGTCAACTCGATGTCTGGGCGGAATTAAAGAGCCCGATCTCGCTCAATGAGTAGAGCAGTAGAGCAACATCAAAAATACTGCCCCGAGCGATATTTACGCTAAATTGATGATGGCGTAGTGAGGGTGCGGCGCAGTTCACGATCTATTCGTGTCCGTGCCACCAACTCACGTCAGGGCGCAGTATCGCGTCGTTCCTGGAACGACATCGGGTGTGGCGAGGCTGGGCCCGGCCAGGGCGTGAGCGCTGTCAGCGCTGCTCACCGCGGACACCCGGAGCGCGCAGACCGCTCGCGTGAACGCCGCGCTCGGCGTCATCGGCCAGACCACCGATGGAGCCGGGTTCCGTGCCGTGGTTGCCCCGGCCGTCCCGTGGGGCGGGCCAGCCCGGCTGGGCGGCGGAGGCCGGATCGGTGAATCGAGGAACGCCCCTACGCCGTCGCGCTCGGCACCCCCCTCTCCGAACTCCCCATCAGCACACGCCGACCGAGCCGACCAGCACGAGAGCGGCAGACCGATGAAGCAGATCTGGACCGTGCACGTTCTACGCTGGGCTACGAGAAGAAGAAAAAGAATCCCGGCGGTCAGACGTACGCGGGGCCGTGGGCGTGGTACCGGGTGGACCCACAGCTGCAACCGACACCGACAGCGCTCATCCATCCAGCCGATCGGACGACCTTGGCGCGGCGGATCAGGATGGTTCTCGATCGACTCGCCCCGCCGGCGGAGATCCGGGAGGC
Source organism: Pseudonocardia sp. ICBG1293 (assembly GCF_020131355.1). Classification (GTDB taxonomy): domain Bacteria; phylum Actinomycetota; class Actinomycetes; order Mycobacteriales; family Pseudonocardiaceae; genus Pseudonocardia. The sequence continues at coordinate 12,740 of NZ_JAHLEL010000069.1, read as the reverse complement.
GGTGGACGCGGTGGTCGGGGAGTTGCTGAGCTCGAACCGGGCCCGCAGTTCAGACCCTCATGATCGCCAACACCTGACCAGGTTGGCAAAGGCTCACTCTTGGAGCGGGTCGTCCCCGGCCCTCGCCGGAAGTGTCCCGCCGCCCTGCGGGCGGCGTGTGCCGGCTGCTATGGGAAAGCGACACCGGGCCTGGTCAGGCCGCCACCGTCGTCACCGTGATCGCTGCGCCGGCCTGGTGCGGTGCGCGCCCCTGCAGGGGCGTCGAGAGTCAGTTGTTGGTGTTGTTCTGGGCGATCGATCCGGGTGAGCACTCGGAGCTGCTGGGTGCGTCAGTCCCGTTGCTCGCGGCGCCGAGGACCCCGGCGGCGATATCAGCGTTGTTGAGGCTGCACGACAGCACATTGGCGTTGTTGAGGGCGTTGACGTCGCCGACGTTGACCAGCCCGGACTGCGCCGATTCCCGGTTCTGGTCGATCTCGTTGACCTGCACCACATCCCCCGACCCACCAGAACCACCAGAGCCCCCGCCGGGCTTGCCGCGGTGATCATCGGTGTCGGCGAACGCGGCCGGGGCGGCCAGCAACAGCCCAGCCAGAGTGGTGGCGGTGAGGAGTCCGGTCTTTTTCACCACGAGCGTCTCTCCTTCACGTGCGAAATCTTTCGGACACACCGCACGCTACTACCCGAACGGGTGACAATCGGGGTGTTCATGAGACCGGCACCGAACAGCCGTCCGGCAGCCACGAAACGACTACGCCCGTCGATGGGGGTTCACGGCTCGGTGCTGCCCGCGCGGCGGTAGGCGGTATCGCGGTCCAGGTGGGACACGGTGAGTGCGTCACCGCCGATGGCGATCGTCAACAGTTGAATCTCATCGGCGGTGTACTGGTCGGGCAGCGCCCGTCCGAGGGTGTCGAAGCCGCGGTGCATGACCTCGATCGCGGTGGTGGTGCCGCGGTCGAGGGTGTCGGCGATGACCTCGACCCGCACCGCGAGGATGTTGCCGCCGGTGTCGCCGGGGTCGTAGGGAGCATCGGCGGGTGGGAGCTGTGCGGGTCCGGCGTAGCCGTCGGCGATCGTTCCGCGGCGGCAGTGGCCGGAGAAGTAGCTCATCAACGCATACGAGGCCTGGTAGAGGTCCTTGCCGCGGAGGGTGAACTCCTGGGCGGCGATGACCAGGATGTCATCGGGGCCCATCGGATCAGACCTATCGGACACCCCCGGCATGCTACGCCGGGCCCCGCCCCAGGGGCGGCGCGCCGCGGCGCTCGGGCCGGGTTTATCCGATCCTGCCGTCGGTAGATCGAGCGCCATCAGATAAGGCGTCTCCGATACGACCCCGGGACTCCCCACGCCGGTGAGGCCGATCTGATCCTCGCGAAGAACCGCGGCGGCCCCACCCGAACGGTCACCGTATTTCTGTCGTGGATGGGCGCGCTTTCCCGGCTCGGGATTCGACTTGGTCTCGGTGTTTGCAGTACTGATGTCGTTTCTCGTTGCTAGGCGGTCGCGATCAGGTGGGGTCGTTTTCTGATATCTCGGCGTTGGTGCTATTGTCCTCTGCCGAGAACGTAGAGCCGAGACACTCTGTGACCGATATCGATGCGGCCGATTTCAGCGAGACCAATTCTTGTGCAGAGCTGTTTCGTCCGGGTGTTGATATCGAGGGGCTCGGCCATTATTTGACCCATATCGGCATGGGTGTCGAAGAGCATGTCTGCGACACGCGTCAAGATGCGGGTCCCCCAGCCTTGCTGGATGTGGCGTGGGTCTCCGATCATGAAGTGAATTCCGCGATCGGTAGTCGATATTGCTGGGTGTGGCGTTAGCGGGCTGTGTGTTGATTGGTAGGTTTCAAGGTATCCGAATGATCGGTTGTCGATGCGGACTAGGTAAGGGTTTGCGTCGCCGGTCTTTCGGCAGAAGTTCAGGTACTGAGTGACTGCGTCCAGTTGAATGGAGGTACGTCCGATTTTCGCGAGGCGCGGGTATGGCAGGAACAGTCCGTCGATGTGTTGTGATTGCCACCATTCACTGATGGTTGCAGCGTCCGTATCTTCGCAGGGCGATATTGTGACGGCCTGGGAGTCGATTTCGAGAAGAGTCGTGGCGCCAATTTGGTTGGCGTTTTTGTGCACGGGATGCGGCACCTCCTTATGTAAGTCCTTGAGTTCGGCGACTGACCCGGGCTTCGGTTGCCTGACAGGGGAAGGCGTGACTATCACGGACGTCAGTCCATGGCGGTATAGCCCATAAGAGTGAGATGTCTGGCTCGGATGGAGGGGTTGGTCTCGGCTCTGAGGGGCTTGTGCTTGCTGGTCGTACTCGTGTTCCGGCGGCAGAAGGTGCCTGGAGCACCTTTGAAGCAGCTGGAATCTATTATGAAGATATGCTGATGGTTCTCTGCTGCCGAAATGGAGATATTATGCCTGTGGCCTGCTAGTTTGTGTGTCGGGCTGGGGGGCCGATGCCCGACACTACCCCCCGGCCATCAGCGAAGCAGTGCGGGGGTGGTGTCGGGCATCGGCCCCCCAGCCCGACAGGGTCACGGAGTGACCCAGAGTTCTAGTACGAAGTTCAATGCCTTTAAAAAAGCAAGGTCAAAGTCAAAGTCAACAGACTGTGGCGAAGGTGGTGGCTGGGTTGGTTTGGGTATATCTGTGGTGAAGGTGGGTTATCCGCCTCGCTATTGCTTCGGCGGAGGCGGGGGTTGTCGTTGACAGTGTGTGTTGGTTGAAGGGGAGGGGTGTTTGTGGTGTTGGGTGAGGTGGGGAAGCCGGTGCGTGCGAAGCGTCGTGATGCGGGTTCGGTGGTGTTGACGGCGCGTGATGCGGTGTTGTTGGAGATTTTGGCGCATCAGTATGGGCTGCCCCTCGACTTGTTGTCGAATACGTTAGGGGTGAGCGCGCAGGCGGCGCATGCGGTGGTGGGTCGGTGGAAGCGTGCGGGGTGGGTGCGTACGGGGCGGGTGGATGTGGGGGCGATGTGGGTGTGGCCGTCGCGGACTTTGGCGCGGGAGTTGTTGGGGTGGGATGTTCCGGGGTGGATGCCGCGGCCGACGGTGTCGGGTCATGTGCGTGCTGTGGGGGCGGTGCGTTTAGCGCGGGTGGGTTTGGAGGTGGGGCGGTGGGAGTCGGAGCGGGAGTTGCAGCATCGGACGGGGTGGCGTCCTCGGGGTGTGCCGGTGCCGCATATGCCGGATGGGGTTGAGGTGTTGCCGGATGGGCGGCGGGTGTTGGTGGAGGTGGAGTTGTCGAGGAAGACGCGGTCGCGTTATTTGGAGCCGGCCCCGGTGAATGGTGGGGCGGATATGGCGGCCGGGTTGTTGTCGACGGTGGTGGAACGGGCCCGGGACCTTGAGTGTGTCGGGATCATGTATTGGTGTGCCCCGAATGTGTTGAAGCAGGTCCAGGATGTTGCGGGGGAGTTCCTGGAGCGGGACCGGGCGCGACGGGCCCGAGCCCGGAACCCGGAGCTGCTGGGCCCGGAGGTGCGGTGGGCGATCCGGGACATCAGCGAGATTCCGTGTTGGGCGCCGGGCCCGCACCCTTCCTCGCGATAGCGGCTGCGGTGGGCCCTTCCTCGAATCGGCCCGAGTGTCGAATACCGGTCAGAACCCGCCAAGGGCGCCGCACGCGGCGTCGCCACGCGATCTTCGACCGTTGACTGAACCTGCTCGGCACTCGTGCGGCCTGGTATCGAGGAAGAGCCCGGGTGTCGAGACGGGCGGTGCTCGCGGGTGTCAGCGGGGCGCCGAGGTCGTAGCGTTCGCAGGAAGTCGGGGCGGGCGGAATGGCGTGCCGGTGCTCCTCGCTGTGGTAGTCGGTCACCGGGGTTTCTGGTCGCGGTCCTCGGCGAGCTCGGGTGTGCTCGATGTTCGGGTTGGCCGGCATGTGACCAGCGCGAGAAGGCTCCTACGTAGATCCGTAGGAGCATACGTAGGTGTCTCAGTAGATGTCTACGGTGTTCTACCGGCCGGTGCCGTGTCGGAGGTCTTCGTCGATCTGCTGGGCCAGGGTGCGGGAGAGGTCGGTGTCGGCGAGCAGGGTGTAGACCAGGGCGCGGGTGATGTGTTGGGGGCGGATGCTGCGTCCGAGTTTGAGTCCGACGTCGACGGCGTAGCGGTGGAGATCGGCGTGCACGGTGTCGGGCAGGTCAAGGGTCATGCGGCGGTCGCCCTCGCGGCGGCCTTTACCTCGGCGGATGGCCGGTGGCTGCTCGCGGTGGATCGTTTGCGCTGTGGGCAGGGTTGTGTGGGTCGAGTCTGCCGCGATGTGGACCGGGTCGCCGGGCTGGTCTGGGGTGGTCTCGTTGACGATCTGAGAGAGGTCGCGCTTACGGGCCATCAGGGGTTCACTTTCGCGTGGAGGCCGGCGGCGGTGAAGACCTCGCGGGCGAGGGCGTAGTAGTCCTGCTGGGCTCGCTCGGCCGATCCGGTGGCGGGTAGGTCGAGGATCGTCTGCCCGTTGTCCAGCGCGAGGTTGTAGCAGGTGTAGGTGCGGATCACGGTGCGGGCGATCCGTACCCCGGCAGCGTCGAGCACTTCGGCTTGTTGACGTGCGCGGGGCAGGCCGTAGCTCGGGACGCGGGTGAACACGCAGAGGTAGTCCAGTCTGAGCGGGGCGACCTCGCCGCGCAGCACGCGTAGGGTGGGACGAAGGTCCATCGTCTCGGCGGGGGTCGGGGCGAGGAGTAGGTCAGCTGTGGGTGTGGCGCCGTTGTTGCCGGTCAGGATCGTTTCGAAGCCACCGGCCCGGGCCCCGGGAAGATCGACCACGGCGAGGTCGTACCCGCCGGCTGCGCGCAGCCGGGCGAGGTCGCCGGTGTCCTGACCATCGGCGAGGTCGATGCCCAGGCGGTCGCCGCAGGACTCGGCCCAGTCGGTGGCCGAGCGGTTCCGGTCGCTGTCCACGAGCAGAACCGAGAGGCCCGCTCGGCAGGCCACGGCGGCCAGGGTGACCGCCGTGGTTGTCTTACCCACCCCGCCCTTGGGCCCGCCGACCGCCACAATCCGCATGAGGAGATCCCTACGTAGATCCGGTTAAACCAACGTAGTGTCCTACGTATCTACGTGGATGTCTACGGTCCTTACTACGGAGGTACGTAGCTAAGGGGAGATGTGTGTGGGCCCGGGTCGGGGCGACTTGCCCACGACCCCGTCGGCGCTGCCGGTGGCCTATGTGGTGGGGGCGGGGTAGACGTAGTGGGCGACCGCTACCGAGGCCACCAGCGCGGTCATGGCGGCTACGACCGGTGCGGCGATCATGGCGACGCCGGCGGTGAGGGCACCGGCGGCGGCCAGCAGGCCGAGGGTCCGCAGGATCAGGGGGCCTTCTGGGGCGCGGTGGGACACCGTGTCGGCGGTACGCGCCTCGGGTGGGTCGGGTGGTGTCGTGTGCGGTGTCGTACAGGGCGGTGATGGTGTGGTGAGTAGTTCGTAGGCGCTGGACAGGGCGATGAAGCGGTCCGGGTCGCCGCCCCGGTCGGGGTGGTGGTGGCGGGCGGCGGTCCGCCACGCGGTCCGGAGCAGCTCAGGTGAGACGTCGGCGGGAACACCGAGCAGTGCTGCCGCTGCGGCCCGCGCCTGCTCAGGATGGACACTCGGACTCGGACTCGGACTCATCGTGGGTCCTCATCGGAGGTGTCGTGTGTCCAGTCGTCCCCGGTCCAATCCGGCGCCGGAGTGTCTCTGGCCGGGGCATCGTCGCCGGTCCCGGGGCGGCGGAGGCGCCGGTTGACTGCGGCGGCCTGCCCGGCGGTGAGCCGGCGCCGGGACAGCGCCGGTCCGGAGGTCGGGGCCGCGCGGCGCGGCGAGCTGGTGATCGCGGTCGCGGGCGCGAGGGGGGCGACGACGCCGTAGATGGGGTGGGAACCGAATACGTCAGAAACGGGCCGCGACTTGATGTAGCCGCTGGTCCGGGTAGGGCCGTGTAGCGAGGTGCGGTCGCTGGTTATGGTGTGCGGGTCCGGTTGGTGATCTTGCTGGGATGTCGGGTTGGCGTCGATTGATCGCACGGCGTACCCGCGGTTCAAGCGTGCGGTGTCGGTGCGGGAGTTGGCCGAGGCGTTCACGCCCACGCCGGACGAGGTCTCGTGGGCACGGGGCAAGACGCAGTCGGAGTCGCATCTGCTGGCGTTGGTGGTGCGGTTGAAGTGCTATCAGCGGCTCGGCTACTTCGCCAAGCTCGCCGACGTGCCGGCCGTCGTGGTCGACCATGTGCGCGGTGTGCTGGAGCTGGCGGAGTCGGTGCTGGCAGAGGCCGACGTGGAGCGCACGGAGAAGCGGCATCGGCAGTTCGTGCGGGACCGACTCGGCGTGAAGTTCGAGGCGGCGCGGGTGCGGGAGGTGGCCGAGCAGTCCATCCGCGTCGCGGTGCAGACGAAGGACAACCCGGCCGACCTGATCAACGTGGCGTTGGAGGAGCTGGTCCGGCAGCGCTGCGAGCTGCCCGGCTACACGACGCTGGACGCGATGGCGGCGACGATTCGCGCGGAGATCAACGGTGGTTTCTTCGCGATGGTGGCCTCGCGGCCGGACCGGGTCGAGCGGGCGCGGCTGGAGCGGTTGCTGGTGGTGGATCCGGCGACGCGGCGCAGCAAGTTCGACCGGATCAAGACGCCGGCGCAGGCGGCGACGCTGGGCAAGTTCAAGCAGCGGCTGGCGCACTTGCAGGCGCTGGACGCGATCGGCCCGACCGAGCGGTGGCTGGAGGGGGTGCCGCCGGGCAAGGTCGCCCACTTCGCCGGTGAGGCCCGCGTGGCGAATGTGGACGACATGCGCAAGACCGGCGAGGCCAAACGGCTGACATTGCTGGTCAGCCTGGTGCACCAGCAGCGGGTGGAGGCCCGTGACGAGGTGGTGACCATGTTCTGCAAGCGCATGGCCGCCTTGCACAAGAAGGGTCGGGAGCGGCTGGAGGAGCTGCGCGAGGCGCACCGCGCGGAGTCCGAGCGGCTGATCGGGGTGTTCGGTGAGGTCCTGGCCGGTGCCCGTGAGGCCACCGCCGCGCCCGAGCCCGGCCAGGGCGGTGCGACGGGTGATCCGGGTACGGACGGCGAGGTCGCCGAGCGGGCGGGCCGGCTGCTGCTCAAGACGCTGGAGGACGCGGGCGGGGTGGAGCTGTTGTCGGCGGTGCACGAGGCGGTGTCGGCCTATCACGGCAACAACTACCTGCCGCTGCTGGAGGGCTTCTACCGCTCACACCGGTCGGTGCTGTTCACACTCATCAACGCGCTGGAGATGACCTCGACCACGGCGGACCGCAGCGTGCTGGACGCGGTGGAGTTCATCCGGGTCAACCGGGACCGACGCAGCGAGTGGATCCCGGAGACCATGGTGCACACCGTGGACGGCCAGCAGGTCACCGTGGCGGTCGACGTCGACGCGTTCGCCACGGTGGCGTGGCGAAAGGTGCTGCGCACCGGGACCGGCCGGGGATGCTCGTGCGCCGGCACCTGGAGGTGTGCGTGTTCTCCCACCTGGCCACCATCACCCCGTACATCCAGCACACCATCCGACGCATGGGCGACCTGGTCCTCGACCTCGCACCGCCGGAGGAAGCGCCGACCACGCGGCTGGATCTGGAACCGCGAGTGCTGTTCGCGGCCCGCACGTGACGGCCAGGACGGCCACCTCTACTGCCGGACGCTCTAAGAGGTCATTTCAGAACGAGGTCGACGTGTCTGTTGTAGACGACAAGCGGCTATCTGACCTGCCGTTTGATCTGTCGTCGAGGGGTCAATGGAAACTCGACAAGTCGTTCTGAAACGACCTCTAAGAGGTCGCGCGGATTGGTCACAGCTTGGCCGCGGTCGAGTGTCTGGGGGCGAGGGCGGGTACGGGCCTGCCGATCATGAAGTTATCTACGCTTCGTGATCGTCTGGAGGCCGCGTGCCCACCCTGCCATCATGGCTGACCGAGCCGTTGTGGGACCAGTTCACCGCGCTGCTGCCTCATCGAGACGAGTTCGATCCCACCCATCCGCTGGGCTGCCATCGCCGCCGGATCGCGGATCGGATCGTGTTCGACAAGCTCCTGCAGGTACTGCGGTTCGGCTGCTCGTATGAGGGCATCGCTGACAGCACCTGCTCGGCGACCACCATCCGCGATCGTCGTGACGAGTGGATCAGGCTCGGGGTCTTCGCCCAGCTGCGTCGGATCGTCCTGGACGCCTACGACCGCATCGTCGGTCTGCTGCTGCACGACATCGCCGTCGATGGCGCCATCACCAAGGCCCCCGGCGGCGGCGAGGTCGCCGGTCCGTCGCCGGTGGACCGGCGCAAACAGGGTATGAAACGTTCGGTGCTCGTCGAGGGATACGGCATCCCGCTGGGCCGAGTCCTGGCCGGAGCCAACCGGCACGACTCCCCGCTACTGGGCCCCACCCTCGACCGCCTCGATGCTCTCGGCCCGCTGCCCGACGACATCACCGTGCACCTCGACGCCGGCTATGACTCCGGCAAGACCCGCGACACGCTGGCCGAACGAGGCCTGCACGGCGAGATCGCGCACAAGGGTGAGAAAGCGCCGATCCAGGCCACCCGCCGCTGGCACGTCGAGCGGACCAACGCTTGGCACAACAGCTTCAACCGGCTGCAGCGCTGCTACGAACGACGAGAAATCGTCGTCGACGCGTTCTTCGACCTCGCCGACACGATCGTCACACTCCGTAGCTTGATTCGGCAGGCCTGGACCACACACCGCTGGAACGCCCGACCTGCACGACGTCCATGATCACCAACCAATCCGCGCGACCTCTAAGAGGTCGCGCGGATTGGTCACAGCTTGGCCGCGGTCGAGTGTCTGGGGGCGAGGGCGGGTACGGGCCTGCCGATCATGAAGTTATCTACGCTTCGTGATCGTCTGGAGGCCGCGTGCCCACCCTGCCATCATGGCTGACCGAGCCGTTGTGGGACCAGTTCACCGCGCTGCTGCCTCATCGAGACGAGTTCGATCCCACCCATCCGCTGGGCTGCCATCGCCGCCGGATCGCGGATCGGATCGTGTTCGACAAGCTCCTGCAGGTACTGCGGTTCGGCTGCTCGTATGAGGGCATCGCTGACAGCACCTGCTCGGCGACCACCATCCGCGATCGTCGTGACGAGTGGATCAGGCTCGGGGTCTTCGCCCAGCTGCGTCGGATCGTCCTGGACGCCTACGACCGCATCGTCGGTCTGCTGCTGCACGACATCGCCGTCGATGGCGCCATCACCAAGGCCCCCGGCGGCGGCGAGGTCGCCGGTCCGTCGCCGGTGGACCGGCGCAAACAGGGTATGAAACGTTCGGTGCTCGTCGAGGGATACGGCATCCCGCTGGGCCGAGTCCTGGCCGGAGCCAACCGGCACGACTCCCCGCTACTGGGCCCCACCCTCGACCGCCTCGATGCTCTCGGCCCGCTGCCCGACGACATCACCGTGCACCTCGACGCCGGCTATGACTCCGGCAAGACCCGCGACACGCTGGCCGAACGAGGCCTGCACGGCGAGATCGCGCACAAGGGTGAGAAAGCGCCGATCCAGGCCACCCGCCGCTGGCACGTCGAGCGGACCAACGCTTGGCACAACAGCTTCAACCGGCTGCAGCGCTGCTACGAACGACGAGAAATCGTCGTCGACGCGTTCTTCGACCTCGCCGACACGATCGTCACACTCCGTAGCTTGATTCGGCAGGCCTGGACCACACACCGCTGGAACGCCCGACCTGCACGACGTCCATGATCACCAACCAATCCGCGCGACCTCTAAGCCCCTGATCAGCGGCTCAGGCCGACGCGGCCCCTTTCTGGCGTATTCGGTTCCCACCCCCATCAGCACTCCGAGTGACTGCGGGGTCGACTCCCACCCTCGACGATGATCGAGGAGGCCCCGACTCCCCCGCCGACTGTCCTGGTGGCTGCCTCGTCGGGCTCCCGGCCTGGGTGGTGGGTGTGTGAGCGGGGTGTTCCGGCGAGGGTGAGTTGGTGGGCGGTGACGCCGGCGATCGAGACGCCGGCCATGACCAGGCCGGCGGTGAGGCTCTGTTCGAGGCCGTGGAGCAGGTTCATCCCGGCCGCGACCAGGGAGAACAGCACCACCCCGGCTTGCAACCCGAGGACGGGACGCTCGGGGGTCTGGCGGCAGGAGGCGGTCACGGCGAGGGCGAAGGCCCACATGCCCAGTTCGGTGATCCCGGCCAGCAACACACCGAGTGGGCCGTAGAGGTGGGCGCCGTAGGCGGCCATCACCGGAGCAGCCAGGGCGAAGGAGAGCAGCGCGATCGGGTAGATCAGCAGCTCGACGGTGTGCATGTATGCCAAGGTCAGAGCCTTGGCGCGGCGCGCGGCACGTGCTGTGCGGGCCTCGGTCCGGCGCCGCTCGGCCGCATCCCGCGCTGCGATGCTCCTTTCTCCGCGGGCGTTCTGCTTGTCGATCCGGCGCTGGACGGCGGCGTCGGCGGCCTCTTGGGCGAGGCGGGCGTCCAGGTCGCGGTTCTCGCGGCGCTCCGCGGCTCGGGTCGCGGCCCAGGAGTTCGTGTAGGACGACGTGGTGGTCATGCCTCGGCCCTCGCCTCGACCTGCTGACCAGCCGAAACCGGCCCAGCGGCTACTTCAGCGGGCGGTGAGACGGCGTCTACGGTGCCCAGTTCGGCCCGCGGAGAAGAAGCCGGGACGGCCCGCCGAGCCCGCCACAGACGCACCTCAGCGGCGGCCCACCAGCCGACGGCCAGACCGAGGAGCCCGGCGAACCACCAGGTCACGACCACCGTCGCCCCGGTCAGGGCGGCGCCGACGGCGATCTCGACCGCCCGGTCGGCGATCGCGGAGCCGATCGTCCGGGCGGCGGCGCGTAGCGGGGCGTTCATGCCACCTCACCACCCGCGACAACCGAGTGACCAGCGGAAACCGCCACAGGACGCCGCAGCGGGAACACGAGCAGACGTCCCGGGTCCGCCTCATCGGACGGCTCGCCCGGGGCGTCGAGGGCGTGGAGGAGGTCGCCGTAGAGGCGGTCGATGACCTGCTCGGTCAAACCATCCGGGCACCACCCGTACCCAGGAATGCCCAGGTCAGGACCGGGATCAGGATCGCCGTCAGGCGACGACGGAAGAAAAGTTCCACCCACTGGTGGAGGCACACAGATGCCAAGGGCAGCATGGCCCATAGCCGACCACCTTCTCGTAAAGGTCGTTCGGTTAGGTCGCCGCCCCGGCCTTGTGAACCGGGGTGGTGACCGCAACCCCGCCGGGTCGACGGGCTCGCTCATCCAGCAACTCACGGCCTCGCCCGGCCTGTCAAGAACCGATCTCGAACCGATCCTCGACGCTCGACCCCACCGCCATTGCCGGTCACGGAACGCGACATTGACAGCGAGAGGGTGTCCGATACTCCTTCCTGCTGGTCAGAGCGCATACGGGGCGATCTTGAGGCTGTGGGGTGGGGTGGGGTGGGGTGTCCCGGATCGATCCGGGACACCCCCACAACCCGGGGCAGCTGAAAAACGGCGCTGACCTGCAGAAACGACCGAGGTGCCCCCGGATGCCCCGGGTTGCCCAGGATTGGGGGGTCGTTTCGGGACATCCCCCGAAATATCACCCTCCGTCACTAGAGTTGGTGGCGGGAAGTATTCAGTTAGTCGCAGCACGTACGCATTGCTGGCAGGAGCCTCCGATGCAAGTGCCGCCACAATCACCAGGTACCTTTCCGGCGTGAAATTGTTGAGGGTATGGCGTGTCGCGGCCGTTAGTGTGGTGGTCCTTGTTGTCGGTTCGGGTGCTGTTTCCGGGGCGGTTGCTGCGGAGCCTCGTGATTCGGTGACCGTGTCGGTGTGGAAGGAGCCGCGGCCGGTGGAGCCGGAGCCGCCGGGTCCGGATTCATCGGTGGCGGCGCCGACTGTTATCGGCCCGGGGTGGAGACGTTCCGGACTGGATCTGGTGCCGAGTCGTGGGACGGTTCGTGTAAGTATCTGCACGAGCATTTTGATGAGATTTCCGCACGGGCGACAGGTGAGGATGTATCCCGTGTGTCGAGGTGACTATTCCGCCGCCGTCGGAGAACCGCCCTCAGCCGTATGATCTGAATCCCGATGCGTTTGATCTGGTGGCGCATCCGAAGGAGTGCGAGGGGTACACGGATTGGGTGGTGAACCGGACGGCGCAGTGCAAACGGGATCGTGTGAATATCACGATTTTCGAGCAGCGCACGAAGGTCGCGCTAGGCACGTTGAACGTGAACCGCCGTACATTGTCGTACACGAATGCCGGGAATCCGGTGTGGGGTGTGCAGACGACGTTGTCGCTGGCGGGCGCGACGGGTGTGGGCTATGGGGCGTCAGTGCGCGGGTTGGGGACATGCGGGTCACCGCAACCGGGCGAGATGTCGGAGTGCACGCCTAACGGGCCGAACAGGTTCGGGCCCAGTCCGGCGTTGAACCCGAACTTCCCATTCACCGGGGAGACCTACTACCGGGGCACGAAGACCGGCCCGGGACAGAGCGGATCGGCCAAGAACACGGTGGACCTGACCTTCACCAACCCGAAATGGCAGACCCCGGAATTCTCCTCGACGTTCGTGCCGCACCCGGTCCGCTGCGACAACGCGATCAAGGGCCGCGGCCCGGGCTGCGTGGTGCCGAGCCACACCCCGGCGATCGCCTACTCCCGCACCGGGGACGTCAGCGAGCTGGCCCGTCACATCGGCGATGCGCAGGCCTCAGGTCTCCCGGGGGCGTACCCGTCGGGGCCACCGTTGACCCGGCTCATGGAC
>NZ_JAHLEL010000068.1 GCF_020131355.1 Pseudonocardia sp. ICBG1293 | reverse complement strand
CCTGTACCGGGGCCTGGCCGAGCAGATGCGCGCCCAGGGCGACCGAGGCCGGGACGCCTACGACCAGGCCCCGTACGTGCCCGGCCCGCACGCCGTCCTCTAACCGGCACCTGACCAGCACACACACCGAAACAGAATGGAGATGACGGTGATGGCGACACTGGACGTGGACGGGAACTACGAGTTCCTCTCAGCCGCTCTGCGGGACGCAGCCTCAGACCTGGAACAGCTCATCGGCACTCACCGCTCGCTGGTGGACGAGTTCGAAGGTCACGGCTGGACCGGCCTGGACGGCCTCGACGGTGCGGGCACCCATGTCGGTGCGGTGATCGACAACCTGTCGGCTGTGGCGGAGCGGATCGGTGTGGGTGGGCAGATCGTGCGTGACGCCCTGACCGCCAATCACATGATCACGCGGGCGTCGAAGGCGTCCCTGGGCCACGGCTGACTAGCGGGTGGGTTTCGAGTCCCGCCCACACCACGGGTGGTGGGCGGGCGCTCCGGCTCCATCAGCACGGTTCTGACCAGTAGAAGAAGGAAGGACGGTCATGACCCGGTCGAAGTCTGTTCCGACGATCACGCGGAAGACGCGGTTCGAGCATGCTGCCCGGCTCGCGGCGCAGCGGGCCGAGGCGCGGCCGCAATCCCGACAGACCGCCCGCGACCGCGACGGTGCTGTCGACGACACGACGACTGCACCCGGCTCGGGTGCAGTGCTGGGCGTGCTCTGGTCGCGGGTGAAGGGAACGGTCGTGCCCGGCGCCGACGACGTGGCAGCGGCGGCCTCGGCTGGTGGTGATGATCGGGTGGAGAACGCGCGTCGGGTGTTGGTTGCGGCCCGGAACCGACGGCGGCGGTGGCCGTGGATCCCGGCCGCACTTGGTGGTGTGGCCGGGATGGGTGGGCACTGGCTCGGCGCCGGGCTGGCGGCGGTGGCCGGTGCGGACCCGGCGGTCCTCGCCGCGCCCGCCGCGGCGGTGCCGTTGGGTGCAGCTGCGGTGGTCGCTGCCCGCTACCGGTCGGCGGTCGGGCGGTGGTGGCCCGAGCTGGCCGGTAGTGGTGCGGGTGCATCAGTTCTGGCCTATCACCTCGCCGCGGCCGGCCCGTCGCCGCTACTCGCCGCCGCCGCGGTCCTCGGCACCACAGCGATCGGTGCCCGCTGGTGGCGGGCACACCCGATCGGGCCGCGGGTTGCGGCGTTGACGCCGCCGCAGCAGTTGCCTGCGGTCGCGCCGCCGGACCCGGAGCACGACCGGTACTGCTTGGCGTGGGCGGAGACCAACGCCGCCAGGAACGGGAAGGTCCCCGGGTCACGCCTGACCAACCGCACCGACGACGCATACACGACGTGTTTCGATGTGGTCCTGGCCCGCGGGACACACACCCTCGATGACCTGGTCTCCCATCGGGTACGCCTGGCCGGTGGGCTCGGGCTCGACGCCGACCGGGTCCTGTTCGCGCCCGGGCGCCGTGGGGAAGGTGCGGCGCGGGCGCGGTTGACGATCATCCACACCGACCCGGTCGCGCAGACCCGGTTGTTCACCGCGCCACGCGTGGCCGACGGCGTGATCAAGGGTGTCGGCCGGTCGATCGACGGGTCCGGCGAGGTCGATGTGCTCATGTGGGATGACGGCGGCACCGTCCCGACCGCGGTGCTCGGGTCGACCGGTGGCGGGAAGTCCGGCGCTACGAACATCCTGGTGACCTCGGCGTTGTCGACCGGCGTCCTGAACCTGCTGTATGCCGATCCGAAAGGGAACTCCTCCACCGCCCTCGCGACACGGGCGCGGGTCGCGGTCATCGGCAAACAGAACGTCCTCGCGTTGCCGCGGCTGGTCACTGCGATCCTGGCCGCGCGCGCACAGATCGCCGCCGAGGCCGGCTCCGATCTGATCTTCCCCAGCCAGGACGTCCCTGGGTGGATGTTCCTGCACGACGAGTACTCCTTCGTCGCCCACGACCCGAAGGTCGCCGCACTCTGGACCGAGACCGTCAACACCGTCCGCGCCCTGGGCATCTGGCTGGTCGGGCTCAACCAGTCCCAAGGACAAGCAGCGTGGGGCGGGGACCATGCCCGGTCGGCGTTCGCGGCGCAGGTGATCGCGTTCCGCACCAACTCGAAATCATCCTCGGATCTGGTGCCGGGCCTGCTGTTCGACCCGGCCGAGCTCCCGCTCAACGATGCCCGGCCGCGGCGGCCGGTGCCCGGGATGGCCGTACACGCCCACCTGGACGCGCCGGTCCGCTGGGACTGGCTGCCCTCGGACGCGGACGCGGCCCGGATGGTCAGCAAAGGCCTCCCGGCGCCGGCGTTGACCGCCTCGACCGCGTTCGACCGCTACTTCAACCAGCCGGAGTTGCATCCACTCGACGACGCCGCGATCACCAGCGTGCTCGGCCCGGCGGTGGGCGGGCGGTGGCAGGTCGGCGGGCTCGGTGGCACCCACCACCTCCTCGACACTGACGGGCCCGGCCCGGCCGGCTTTCCGGGCGGCCCGCGGCGAGCCGCGTGGGGCACCCGCACCACCGGCGCCGGTGGTGCCGACACCGCCGCTCTGTCAGCTGCTGCTGCGGAGGTCGTGTTGTCGCCGGTGCAGGCCGAGGTCCTCGCTCTGATCCAGGGCGGGACCGCCACGACCGGGAACCTGGTGGACGCGGCGACCGTGTCGAAGGCCGCCGTGCACGACGCCCTCGACACGCTGATCGGGTGCGGCCGCATCAGTCGTGTCGCCCGGGGCCGCTACCAGGCCACCCTGGATGATCGAACCCCGGATGATCGGGATGAGCAGGACTCGACATCATGACCCGGATGAATCAGGTGCGCAGGCGTAGCCCGGTCGGGGAACGGCGGGCCGCGACGCTGCTGATGGCAGCCCTCGCCCTGACCGTGTTCGTACTGGTCGAGGTCTGGGCCCTCCGCGACGACACCGACACCGACACCGGTTCAGGCGCGGCGGGGTCGGCGGAGATGGTGACTGCGGCCGGGCCGGTGGATGTGTCCGGGCTGCGGGTCGCCCCGGACCGGCACGGGCGTGACTACCGCCGCGACGCGTTCGGTCCCGGCTGGGCGCTGGCGGTCGGGCCGGGCTGCGATGTCCGCGACGCTGTCCTGGCCCGCGACCTCACCCAGACGACGGTCACGCGTGGCTGTGACGTGACAGTGGGGACGCTGCGGGATCCTTACAGCGGGCAGACCGTGACCGGCCCGACCCGTGACCTCGATGTCGATCACGTCATCCCGCTCGCGTTGGCGCATCGGTCCGGCGCGCATGCCTGGACCGATGCCCGGCGTGAGGAGTTCGCGAACGACCCGGACAACCTGCGCGCGACCACCGCGCAGGTCAACAGGTCGAAGTCCGACCACGGCCCCGAGCACTGGATGCCCCCGGTCGACGCGTGTGCCTACGCCCACGACTTCGTCCGAGTCGCGGCCCGCTACCAGCTCACCGTCACCGCGCAGCGCGCCCACGCGCTGCAGAGCGCCTGCCGATGAGCAGGCACGTCATCGCTTGACCGTGAAGGAGCGGAGGTCATCATGTCGTCCGGTATGACGGACGTGTCCTGGCCGGGCGCTGGACTCTGTGCCCAGACCGACCCGGGTGTCTTCTATCCCGAACCTGGCGAGCCCGCCGATACCGCGAAACGGATCTGCACGCTGTGCCCGGTCCGGCTCCCGTGCCTGGAATACGCCCTGGCCACCGGCGAGCAGTACGGGATCTGGGGCGGACTGTCAGCGAACCAACGACACCACCTGCGCCGCGGCATCCCCGGTACCGCAGCGTCCGCGGCGGGGGATCGGAGATGTTCGTGATCCGCCCGCCCGCAGACCTACCAGCGTCGGCGTCGCTGCCGCGACCGGGCCGGTGGGGCGGATGTGGCGACCGCGAGCGACCTGACTACTGTCTGTCCCCCGAATACGACAAACGGCCCCCACCCACCAAGGAAAAGGGCCGCCAGTCGTCCATCCAACCAGCCGTGAGGCTGAGATAGGAGAACTCTACCTATGACCGGCCACCCCGGCCACCCCGGCCACCCCGGCCACCCCGGCCACCCCGGCCACCCCGGCCACCCCGGCCACGAGCCGTTTACACCTGTTGACCTGTGGGTCTCCGCATCGACGGGTGGTGTGCGATGAGCACGCCCTGGAGGAACTCCCCACACCGCGCCGCGCCGGCGGTGGCCGGTCGGGAGCCGTTCACCGTGGGTGTGGCGTCGGCGACGAGCATCGGGCTCTCGCCGCGGTGGGTGCATTACAGCGGTGTGTCCCCGGCCGCGCGGGTTGCGGCGGAGGTCCTGGCCGATATGGCCACGATGCGCCCGGCCGGTGATCAGGCCCCGGTGCTCGATCGTGAACGGCTGGCCTATCACGTCGGTGTCGGTCGCGCGGACAAGCTCGCCCCGATCCTGGCCGAGTTGATCGAGATCGGATTCCTCACCGTCTACGACGGTGGTGCCGACCCGGACACCGGTCGCCGTCGGCAGCGCCGCGACGGCCGCGGCCGTCCGGTCCCGGACCGGTTCGCGGTCAGTCTGCACCCGCCGGCCGGCTACCGCGGCGCGGCGACGCTGACCGAGGCCGACGCCGCGTTCACCGCGGCGCGGGACGCGGTCTACCGGGACGTCGAAGCGACCGGGAAGACGCCCCGCGCGGGGCGTCACACCATCCCACGGCCTCGCCCAGACCGTTCCCGATCGCCGCAGGTCAGCACTGTCCCCGGATCTCGGGGACAGGTCGAAGGTCCTGTCCCCGAGATCCGGGGACAGGAAGAGTTCGCCCTGGTCGGAGCTGTCCCCGAGATCGGGGGACAGGGTGAGCCGACTGTCCCCGGATTCCGGGGACAGTCAGAGTTTGTGCAGGTCAGGACTGTCCCCCGTTTTCGGGGACACCTTCAGATCGAGAGATCTTCGATCTCTCTCGAAGAGAGAGAGATCGAAGGATCGAGCGCGCTCGCGCGCGGGTCGGCTCCGCCGCCCGCTCCGAGCGCCGCGGCGGCCGCGCCAGCCGGGTTCGGTCGCGGCGGTTCGGTTGTCGAGGCGGTCGGTCTCGGGGCGGGCGGTCTCGCCGAGCGCACTGGGCTCGATGGCCGGGCCGAGGCATTCACCGAGGCACTCACCGAGCCGGTCGATGAGGCGCTGGATGTGTCGCTGGGGGTCGAGGCTCGGGAGGTGGTACGTCGGTTGCCGTGGGTGGCGTGGGCGCAGGCTCGGGGCAAGACGGGGTGGCGGTTGACCCCGGCGGATGCTGATCAGGTCCAGGCCGCGATCTGTGAGGCCGTGTCCGTGCACGGGCTGTCGTTGGTCGAGGCGGCAGTGATCGGGCAGGCGGCGTTGTCGGAGGCGAAGGGCGCCCCGGTCGTCTACGTCGTGAACGCCTTCACCCGCCACCTCGCTCGCCGACGCCGCGCTCTGACTGCGGAACCACTGGCCGAGACCCCGCTGCCCTTGCTCGACCCTCCAGTCCGCCGCGACGGCCCACAGCGGCGCTCTCAACGCCCGGAACAGGCCACGCAGGATCAGCCGGCGGCTGCTGGCGTCGACCCGGTCTCCGTTCCTGAGCAGGTCGAGACCTCGGAGTCGTCGGCGGCGTGTGGGATGTGTGAGGCCCGTGCCGGTGACGGTGCGGTGATGCGGACGGTCGACGGGGGCGACGGCCGGTGTGTGCCGTGCCCGGCCTGCCGTCCCGGTCAGAGCTCGGCGGTGACCGCGTGAGCACCTCGACACCGGCCTCGGAGTCGGGTGCGGGGCCGTTGCCGCCGCACGATCTGGTCGCCGAGCAGGCGGTGCTCGGGGCGATGATGCTCTCGCCTGAGGTGGTCGGGGAGGTCACCGAGACGGTGACGGTCCGGGATTTCTACCGGCCCGCACATGCCGCCGTCTATCAGGTGATCTGCGGCCTCGATGCCAGCGGGGAGCCGTCGGATCCGGTCGCGGTCGCCGCCGAGTTGGACCGTCGCGGGGAGCTGGGTCGGATCGGTGGCGCGGCGTCTCTACACACCCTGATCGCGGCCGTACCGACCGCGGCGAACGCCGCCTACTACGCCGAGATCGTGGCCGAGAAAGCGACGCTGCGCCGCCTGGTTGAATCCGGGATCCGGATCCAACAACTCGGCCACATCGGCGTGCAGTCGGGGGAAATCAGCGGGGTCATTGACCGGGCTCGTTCTACGCTGGACGGCGTGTCGGCTGTGCATGATGATTCCGCTGGGTGTGTCGCGTTCGGATCCGGTCACGCCGCGTGGCTCGCCGGGCTGGACGGCCTGCAAGCCGGCTGGGGTGAACCCGGGCTGCCCAGCGGCCTGGACGACCTGGACGAGGTCACCGGCGGCTGGAAACCCGGCCAGCTGATCGTGATCGCCGCCCGCCCCGGGCTCGGGAAATCGACCCTGGCCCTGGACATGGTGCGGGCAGCATCAGTCCGGCACGGCAAGACCAGCGTGATCTTCTCCCTGGAAATGTCCGAATCCGAGATCCGCGACAAGATCATCGCCGCGGAGGCGCGAGTCCGGGTCTCGGATCTCCGCACCCCACATGCGCTCGATCAGGTCGCCTACGAGCGGATCACCGCCGCCGCGACCCGGGTCCTCGCCGGTGGCGAGTTGTTCATCGACGACACCGCGACCACAACGGTCTCCCAGATCCGGGCGAAGGCGCGCCGGGTGCAGGCCCGCCACGGCCTGGACCTGATCGTCGTGGACTACCTCCAACTCATGTCCTCCGGTAGCCGGGTGGAGAACCGGCAAGTCGAGGTCAGCGACTTCTCCCGACAGCTGAAGGTGCTGGCGAAAGACTTCGACGTCCCGGTGATCGCGCTATCCCAGCTCAACCGCGGACCCGAACAACGAGCCGACAAACGACCCGTGCTATCGGACCTACGCGAGTCCGGCGCACTGGAACAAGACGCCGATATCGTGATCCTGCTGCACCGCCCCGACGCCTACGACCACAACGACCCCCGCGCCGGGGAGGCCGATCTGATCCTGGCGAAGAACCGGGGCGGCCCCACCCGCACCATCGCGGTGGCCCACCAGCTGCACTACAGCCGCTTCGCCGGACTGGGCCGCCGATGACCGCCGACGAGCTCACCACCGGCACGAACACCCTGGCCGTGCCAGCACCCAAGCCTGAGCTGAAGCCGAAGTCAGGGCCCGAGACGGTGGTGTTGCTGTTCGGTCCGGGTGCGTTGCGTCGGTTGCAGGACGGGACGAAACGTGCCGCGGTGGTCCCTGCGAAGCAGGTTGGATCGCTGAAGGTCGGGTCGTCGTTGACGGCGAAGTCGGTATTCGGCGACGCTCGCCTGCCGCTGCAGGTGCGGGCCCGCCACGACCTGCCCGGCGGTATTGACGGGCTGCCCGCACTCGCGGAGACGGCGGGCCTGACACTCGCTGATTTCACGGTGGAAACGGAGTGGTCGGGTTACCTCACGACGGCGCGGCAGAACGTCCCGAAAGCGGCGGTCGTGCTGGTCGTCGACCCGGCCGGGCCGATGACCGGGACGTTGTATGACAAGAAGAAGAAAAAGAAGACCTCCGGGTCGGGGCCGTGGGCGTGGTACCGGGTGGACCTACAGCTGCAGCCGGTGGCGGATGCCCAGATTCACCCGGCCGACCGCAAGCCCCTGGCGACGCGGATCAGGACGGTATGTGACCGGCTCGCCCCCGAGGCCCAGATGCGTGAGGCGGTGGATGCGGTGGCCGAGGTGTTGCTGGGTTCGCACCGGGCCCACGGGACGATCACCCGCGAGCTGCGGGCCCGGATCGGGTCCGCCCAGACTGATGCGGCGGTGGCGTGGTTGCGGCGTAACAAGCTGCTGGTCGGTCTGGGTGCTGAGCGGGTGTGGAGCCCGCGCCTGTTGGTCGGGTTGCGGATCCAGATGCCGGCCTCGTTGGCCGGGGACCGCACACCCGAACCGGATACCGCCGATGTGGCGGGCGCGGTGGCCGGCGTCCGGTGAGGAGGGTGGTCGCGCCGTGAGCGAGCCCGTGGCCGAGTCGTCTGTGTGGGTGGGCGGGTATCGGATCGAGGCCGATGTGGAGCTGTCCAGCGACTGGCTACCCGCGTCGGCGTTCACGATGATCTATCCGACGGTGGAGGGTGCGATCCCGGTCGCGATCGAAGGGGTCGCCGACGCCGAGATCGACGAGGTACGGATCGTGCACGTGGCCACCGGCCGGGTCGCGTGGCGGTCCACCGACGACGACGTCGACGGCCCCACGGTGGACCCGGCCAGATGGGACTGTGCTCGGCCGGTCGTGTCCTGCCGACTATCGAGGGAGAACCGGTATGGGAGGTCGGGCCGCGAAGGTCGTCGTCAGCGAGGCGTTGTCGACGGACACCGATCAGCGCCATGTCGTGGTCGCTGCATCGACCGGTGAGATTCTTGATGACGCGCAGGGACGCGGATACAAGACCGCGCATGATGCGTATCGAGCCTATACCTACAAATCGCTGGCGCCGCCGAAGCGGCATGTCGTGAAGCGGAAAGTCACGACATGGTGCGCCGAGCACGAGGCGCTCATAGCCGATGCCAAGAACATGGCGTTCCACGCGGCGCAGGACGGGGAACCGCTCACGACAGCCGATGTTGAGCGGCTGTTGTTTGAACACGGTGTCCTTGAGTTGCCGTTCACGGTCCGGGACTTGATGCGGCACTGGTGACGATCGTTCCCGGTCCGGGGGCGGTGTTGACCGGCCCGGCTGGATCGTGACGCAGCTGTGGGGCCGGCGGACAGGAATCTGTCCTTGAGCCGGTGATTTGGGCCGTTGATCGCGACGACGACGCGGTGTTCGTCTGGTTCAGAGCTGGAGACCGCGGCGGCGGTAGGCGCTGTCCCGGTCCAGGTAGGACACGGCGAGTGCGGCGATGGCGATGGTCAGTAGTTGGATCTCATCGGGGGTGTAGTGATCCGGCAGTGCCCGTCCGAGGATGTCGCCGCCGGTGTCGTCGGGGTCGTAGGGGGCATCGGCGGGTGGGAGCTGGGCGGGGCCGGCGTAGCCGTCGGCGATCGTTCCGCGGCGGCAGTGGCCGGAGAAGTAGTCCATCAACGCATACGAGGCCTGGTAGAGGTGAGGGTCCTGACAACATGTCTGACGATCCGCGGGATGCTGCTCCGTGCGGTCGTCGGCGGGCCCGGTCCGTCCCTTGCGGCCTGGCAAGAAGGACCGCCGCAGGGGTGGGCCGAGGCTGCCATGCCCTGATCGCGGTCGGCCTCGGCCCTGGGAGGGTTGCTCCCGCCCCGGACCGTGCTCCCCAGCCAGCCGGGTGGAGTCAACCGAAGCACCCGTACAAGGCTGAGTGTGACCTATAACCCATTAGTGAGTAAGAGGTCGCGCGGATTGGTTGGTGATCATGGACGTCGTGCAGGTCGGGCGTTCCAGCGGTGTGTGGTCCAGGCCTGCCGAATCAAGCTACGGAGTGTGACGATCGTGTCGGCGAGGTCGAAGAACGCGTCGACGACGATTTCTCGTCGTTCGTAGCAGCGCTGCAGCCGGTTGAAGCTGTTGTGCCAAGCGTTGGTCCGCTCGACGTGCCAGCGGCGGGTGGCCTGGATCGGCGCTTTCTCACCCTTGTGCGCGATCTCGCCGTGCAGGCCTCGTTCGGCCAGCGTGTCGCGGGTCTTGCCGGAGTCATAGCCGGCGTCGAGGTGCACGGTGATGTCGTCGGGCAGCGGGCCGAGAGCATCGAGGCGGTCGAGGGTGGGGCCCAGTAGCGGGGAGTCGTGCCGGTTGGCTCCGGCCAGGACTCGGCCCAGCGGGATGCCGTATCCCTCGACGAGCACCGAACGTTTCATACCCTGTTTGCGCCGGTCCACCGGCGACGGACCGGCGACCTCGCCGCCGCCGGGGGCCTTGGTGATGGCGCCATCGACGGCGATGTCGTGCAGCAGCAGACCGACGATGCGGTCGTAGGCGTCCAGGACGATCCGACGCAGCTGGGCGAAGACCCCGAGCCTGATCCACTCGTCACGACGATCGCGGATGGTGGTCGCCGAGCAGGTGCTGTCAGCGATGCCCTCATACAAGCAGCCGAACCGCAGTACCTGCAGGAGCTTGTCGAACACGATCCGATCCGCGATCCGGCGGCGATGGCAGCCCAGCGGATGGGTGGGATCGAACTCGTCTCGATGAGGCAGCAGCGCGGTGAACTGGTCCCACAACGGCTCGGTCAGCCATGATGGCAGGGTGGGCACGCGGCCTCCAGACGATCACGAAGCGTAGATAACTTCATGATCGGCAGGCCCGTACCCGCCCTCGCCCCCAGACACTCGACCGCGGCCAAGCTGTGACCAATCCGCGCGACCTCTAAGAGCGCCCGGCAAATGAGGTCGTGGGGGTGTCGTTGCAGGTAGAGGCACGGACCTGCAAGTGATCATGGGATTGCTGATGTCCTGATGGTCGCCTGGAGGGTCCGTGCCTCTACCTGCAACGACACCCCCACGACCTCATTTGCCGGGCGCTCTAAACATACTTCGGATGGCGGTGTCATGGCCTGCGCCCAGCTGGACGACGACCAGCACACAGCATGCTGCCGACGGGTGTGTGTAGTGGCATCCACCAGAGTGGTGTGCGACCGGCTCGGTGACGGGCAGAGCCCGGGGTTGGGCGGCCACCGCGTGATCTTCTTGAGCACCTCTCACGGAACTCAAGAAGCCGGGTGTGCTCGCTGCTCGCCGGAGTTTTAGAGCGCCCGGCAATTGATGGTTATCGGAGTCGACGGGTCGTGGGTCGGGTTGTCCAGCGGTAGCGGCTGCGGGCACGGTTGATCAGCCGGCGGATCACGGTGAGCGCGGCGGCGAGGTTGAGGTAGAACTCGACGATGATCTTCCGGCGATCGGTGAACCGGCGCAGCTTGCCGTAGCCGTTCATCCAGGAGTGCGTGCGCTCGATGGGCCACCGTCGTCCTGCCTGGATCGGAGCCGGGACCCCCGTGGTCGCGATCTCGCCGGTGAAGCCCAGGGTGTGCAGCAGAGTACGGGTCTTGCCGGAGTCATAGCCGCGGTCCAGGTGCACGGTCGGGAACAGATCACCACCGTGGGCGTCGCGGTGGCGGGGCAGCGGGCCGATCATCGTCACGATGCCGGTCAAGGTCGGTTCCAGCAGGGGCGAGTCATGGTCGTTGGCTCGCGCCGCGACCAGGTGCAGCGGGATGCCCTGGTCATCGCAGGCCACGGACCGTTTCGTGCCCTGCTTGCCGCGGCCGACAGGGCTGCGGCCGGCCACCTCGCCTCCGCCTGGTGCCTTGGTGATCGATCCGTCGACCGCCAGATCGTCAAGATCCAGGCCGAGTATCTGGTCGTAACCGGCCAGCGCGGTGCGGAGCAGTTCCTCGCTGACTCCCGCGGTGGCCCAGTCATCGAGACGGCGGCGGATGGTGCGGTCCGAGCAACCCGGCGTGGCGATGCGTTCGTAGCCACTACCGTGCACCAGAGCGGCAACGACGTGGTCGAACACGACCCGATCAGAGATCCGGCGACGGTGACAGCCCCACGGATGGGCCGGGTCGAACTCCGGGCGCCGCTCTGCCTCGATCAGGGCAGCGAACTCGACCCAGAGGGGGTCGATCAGCGATTCTGGCAATAGAGGCACGGACCCTCCAGGCGACCATCAGGACATCAGCAATCCCATGATCACTTGCAGGTCCGTGTCTCTACCAACACCGACACACGGCCACCTCTACTGCCGGACGCTCTAAGAGGTCGTTTCAGAACGACTTGTCGAGTTTCCATTGACCCCTCGACGACAGATCAAACGGCAGGTCAGATAGCCGCTTGTCGTCTACAACAGACACGTCGACCTCGTTCTGAAATGACCTCTTAGAGGTCATTTCAGAACGAGGTCGACGTGTCTGTTGTAGACGACAAGCGGCTATCTGACCTGCCGTTTGATCTGTCGTCGAGGGGTCAATGGAAACTCGACAAGTCGTTCTGAAACGACCTCTAAGGCCGGCTCTTCTCGCCGGAGGCGAACAGGTAGACGAAGCCGCTGTACATGATGGTCAGCAGGGTGTAGCCGCATAGGTAGCTCAGGCCCGGTGTCACGGCGTCGAGCGCGGTCTTGACCGGTGACAGGCCGAAGGTGTTCGAGGCGGCAGCGATCGCGAACAGCAGCGTGATGGCCTTGTTCCAGTCGGTGGGCTCGTC
Organism: Pseudonocardia sp. ICBG1293; assembly: GCF_020131355.1. Classification (GTDB taxonomy): domain Bacteria; phylum Actinomycetota; class Actinomycetes; order Mycobacteriales; family Pseudonocardiaceae; genus Pseudonocardia. Next base: position 54,774 of record NZ_JAHLEL010000068.1, on the reverse strand, counting down.
GGTGCGGGCCAGGACTGTCAGCCGCCATCCGGTCAGGATGAGCAGCGCTGTCCAGAGGGGGTCGCCGTAGTATCCGGGAATAATCGGGCGGATATGGCTGGGTAGGCTCCTGACCAGGGGGTTTCTGGGGTTCTGGTCGGGAGGTTGTCGGGTGGTCGCTCCGGTGTTCACAGACGTCGAGCTGGAGAGGCTGCGGCGGTTCCCGGAGATCGGCCGGGAGGAGTTGTTCCGGTTCTTCACGCTGGCCCCGGCGGACGTTGCGTTTGTTGATCCCGGTCGGGGCCGGGGCGCGGCGGATCGGCTGGGTCTGGCGGTCGCGGTGTGCTCGTTGTCGTGGTTGGGGTTCGTGCCGGATGAGGTGGCGTCGGCGCCGCAGGCGGCGGTGGTGCGCCTGGCTGAGCAGTTGCGCGTGGATCCGGCCGTGATCGGTTCGTATGGGCGCCGGGCGAAGACCCGCACCGAGCATCTTCGGCTGGCGGCGCAGTATCTGGGGTGGCGGCCGCCGACGACGCTGGAGATCAAGGAGCTCGACGAGTTCCTGCTGGCGCGGGCGATGGAGCATGATTCGCCGACGCTGCTGTTCCGGCTGGCGTGCGAGTTCCTGATCTCGGCGCGGGTGATCCGGCCGGGACCGGTGACGGTGGTCAAGCGGGTCGCCCACGCCCGCGAGGTGGCCCGGCAGGAGACGTTCGACCGGTTGGCGCACGAGTTCACCGACGCCCGCCGCGTCGGGCTGGACGGGCTGCTGGTGGTGGATTCGGAGATCGGGATGACCCGGCTGCGGTGGCTGGGGAAGGGGCCGGTGGAGGCCTCGCCCGCGGCGGTGAAGGCCGAGATCGCGAAGCTGGAGTTCCTGCGCGGAATGGACGCCCACGCGTTGGACCTGTCGGTGCTGCCGGCCGAACGCCGCCGGTTCCTGGCCACGGTCGGTCGCCGCCTCACCGCCCAAGCGCTGGAACGGCGGGAGCCGGAACGCCGGTACCCGATCTTGCTGACGTTGCTGGCCCAGTCGGCGACCGAGGTGCTCGACGAGGTGGTGGCGCTGTTCGACCAGGCGCTCTCGGCGCGGGAGAGCAAGGCCGCGCACAGGATGCGGGACTATCTGGCCGAACGCGCCAAGTCCGGGGAGGACCGCCAGGAGCTTCTGGACGCGATCTTGGCCATCGTGGCCGACCCGGCGGTGCCGGACGGCGATGTCGGCGGTCTGATCCGGGGCGAGCGGGTCGGCTGGGACCGGCTGCGTTCGGCGCAGTCGAGCGCGTTGCCGCCGCTGCCGCGCGATCACGGGCACCTCGCCGCGCTGGACGGCTCGTACGGGTACCTGCGCCAGTTCACCCCGAACGTCCTCGACGCCGTGACCTTCGCCGGCGGCACCGCCGCGGCCGAGCTGCTGGAGGCGGTGGCGATCCTGCGGGAGCTCAACGCCACCGGCGCCCGCAAGGTCCCCGACGACGCGCCGAGCGGGTTCGTCCCGGCCCGCTTCCGCGGCTACCTGGACACCGCCGCGGCGAACCGCAGCGCGACGGCGTATCGGCATTACTGGGAGCTGTGCGTGCTGCTGGCCCTGCGGGACGGGCTGCGCACCGGGGACGTGTTCGTGCCGGGCAGCCGCCGTTACTCCGACCCGGCCGCCTACCTGCTCACCGAGGACAAGTGGGCGGATCAGCGGGCGGAGTTCTGCCGACTGGTCGGCAAACCCTCCGACGCCGCCACCGGCCTGGCCGAGGCCGAAGACGAGCTGCACACCGCGCTGGGCAAGCTGGAAACGACGCTCGCCCACGGCGACGGCCCGGTCCGCCTGGACGACGACGGCGATCTGGTGATCTCCCCGCTGACCGCGGAGGACATCCCGGCCGAGGCGAGAGCGTTGAAGGCGGAGCTGACCGAGATGCTGCCGTTCGCGCCGATCGTGTCGCTGCTGATCGAGATGGACAAGCGCACCGGGTTCCTGGACTGCTTCACCCACGCCGGCGGCAAGCAGGCCCGCACGCGCGAGCTGAAGCGGAACCTGATCGCGGTGTTGCTCGCCCAGTCCACCAACCTCGGGCTCACACGGATGGCGGACGCGTGCGGGATCTCCTACGACATCCTGGCCTGGACCGCCGAGTGGTACGTACGGGAGGAAACGCTGCGGGCGGCGAACCTGGCGCTGATCGGCTACCACCAGCGCCTGCCGCTGACCCCGGTGTTCGGCACCGGCACGCTGTCCTCTTCGGACGGTCAGCGGTTCCCGACGCGAGGTAAGTCGGTCACCGCCAGGGCTCTGAGCAGGTATTTTGCGCACGAGGGCCTGTCGACCTACACGCACGTGACCGATCAGCATACCACCTACGGCACGAAGATCATCGTCGCCACGAAACGCGAGGCGCACTACGTCCTGGACGAGATCCTCGGCAACGCGACCGACATCCCGATCACCGAGCACGCCACCGACACGCACGGCGTCACCCTGGTCAACTTCGGGCTGTTCGACCTGCTCGGGTTGCAGCTCTCACCGCGGATCCGGGACCTGGGCAAGATCACTCTCTACCGGACGGGTGCGAAGGCGGCGGCCGAGACGGCGTTCCCCCTGACGGGGCCGCTGTTGGCTCGCAAGCTCAACACCGACCTGATCGCCGAGCACTGGGACGACCTGCTGCGCCTGGCCGGGTCGCTGAAGTTCGGGCACGCCACCGCATCGCTACTGGTCGGGAAACTCTCGGCGTCCGGGCGGCAGAACGCGCTCGCCGCGGCGCTCAAGGAGTACGGCGCGCTGCGCAGAACCGTCTACACCGCCCGGTACCTGTCCGATCCGGCCTACCGGCGCAAGATCTCCCGGCAGCTGAACAAGGGCGAGTCGCTGCACGCGCTCAAGCGGGACCTGCTCTACGCCCACGAGGGCATGATCCGCGCCCGACACCTGGAGGGACAGACCGAGCAGGCGTGGTGCCTCACCCTCGTCACCAACGCCGTGGTCACCTGGACGACCGAGTACTACGGCCTGGCCGTCGAGCAGATGCGCGCCGCCGGTCGCCGCATCGACGACGAGGTCCTGGCCCACATCTCCCCGGCCCACTCGGAGAACATCAACTTCTTCGGCGCCATCGAGGTCGACATCGACGGCGAACTCGCCCAACTCAGCCCGACCGGCTACCGACCACTACGTGTCCGCGACACCCTGTTCTGATCAGGTTCGCCGTCCTCACGACGCGACGCCCCCGTCATCGGGCAAGTTTCACTCACTGGCCAGCCACCACAGCACCCATCGTCGCTGCTCAGACCCACTGTCGTCTCTGGCAGCGCACTCCGTGGCCACTGCTGTCGAGACGAGTCCATGGTCGCTTCCGCCTCGATAGATTGAGACACGCGATAATCGCGGCTTATCTGACCTATCCCCACGAACCACGAGGTCACAGCCCTGCATCCTCCATATCCGCCCGAAAAATTCCGGATACTACGGCGCCCCCCTGTCGGCGCCGAGGCCGCCGAGCTGGTGGGCAAGATCGTCGCGAAGGGCCGTAAGTACGGAGTCACACTCCTGTTCGCCACACCGGTGCCCTCGGCGGAGTCCCTGCCGAGGGCGGTGGCGAAAGTCCTGTCCAACCGGGCGTGCTTCGCGATCGGCGACCACCAGGGCAACGACGCGATCCTCGGCACCGGCAAGCACCAGGCCGGGATCTCGGCGACCACGCTGCGCCCCATGACCGTGAACACTGACGGCACGGTCGACCTGGGTGACCTCGGCACCGCCATGACCTCCGGGTTCACCCCCCGCGACGGGTTGATGCGCTGCTTCTACATCCCACGCGGCGACGGCACCGACGAACTGACACCGATCGTCGAACGAGCGGTGAAACTCCGTCAGGAAGCCGGGCTCGCCACCAGCCCGGCACCGGCACCGGCCGCGCAGCGGGATCTCCTGGAAGACCTGCTCCACGTCCTCGCCGAGGCAGGAGCCAAGCGGATGCGCACCCAGGAAGCACTCGCCGCCCTCGCCGAACTGGACCGGGCGCACTACAGCTCGTGGACCTTCGCCCGCCTCGCCGACGCCCTCCCCGAACAGGCGCGGCCCTACAAGTCCGACGGCGTCATGGTCCTCAACACCGCACGCCTCCACGAAGCCCACAACGAAGCCCACACCGCCCACGAATCCATCACCGACAGTGATGGAAACGGGCTCGGCCAGAAGGGCCACTTCTAGCCGGAGCCGGTCAGGGAGGCGTCAGGGAGGCAGGGAGTTCTCCCTCCCACCTCCCTGACGCCTCCCTCCCTGCCCTGATCTGCACTGACAGTCACTCAGGGAGTCCAGGGACCCACCCACTCCAGCACCTCTGAAACCCGCTCACACGCAGGGAAGAAGGCACCTCGACGCCTCCCTCCCTCCCCTTCGGCATGCCGAAAACAGGAGACCCCATGACCACACACAGTCACCACTCTGGCCGACTGGAACCACCCGAGGTGCTCGCGTCTCGCGGGCTGCCACACCCGGCCCCGCGCTTCACCGATAGCGACCGGGCCGAGGCCTTGGAGGTGATCGGGTTCGTCGACCCGGTCGTCCTTGCGGCGGTGCTCGGGCGGGCGCAGCCGTCGGCGCCGCTGCTGGTTGCTGCGAGGGTCGGGGTGGAGGTCGCCGACCTCCGGCACGCGCACTGGACCGCCCTCCGCGACGCCAGCAAGGCCATCTCCGTCGCCTACGCAGAAGCGGGACTGGCCCGGCTGCCGTCCCTCACGGAGTTGCTGCGGCGCCGCTACCCGCCGAACGGCGACATCGACGAATGGATCCACGACCGGGCCGTGGCATGACCACCCAACAGCATTTCGGCTGGTCAGCACTGACACCCGACACCGGGGTCACCCCGACAGCGCCCCGAGCGACCGCGGGGTCGGGGGCAAGTCGACCCGGACCACAGCCCGCCCCGGCGGGCGAGGACCGGAAGCGACGCGGCAGCACCGGGTCTCCCGACCGTCCCGGATGGCTGCCCGGGCCGCCGACGGGCCTGAACGCGCCGAGCTGGCGGTGCTCGTCGACGGGCCCTGGCAGGGGCGCTGGTACTGGCGTGCCGACCTGACCGCCATGCAGACCGCGGCCCGGCGCTACCCCGACTCGCATCCCGCAGCCGAACTCCGCACCTACACCCCGACCGAGACCTGGACCGAGCACCCGGTCGAGCCCGGCGTGACCGGCCGCGTCTGGCGACACCACCCGACCACCACGACCACCCCAGCGACCTTCTGGAGGAGCACGTGAGCACCCCCGACCGCCACGAACCTGCAGGTCAGGGTCTAGGTGCCGAAATGGGCACCAAGACCCCGACCCCGCCCGACCCGCCGACCGGCAGCGCTGTTCCCGGCCCGGACGGGGCGGTGATCCTCGACGACCTGGAGGCCGCGCTGCGCCGCTACGTGTTCCTGCCGTCGGATGCGGCCGTGGTCGCGGTGACACTCTGGATTGCCGCCACGCATGCCCAGCCTGCGTGGGCGCACGCCCCGCGCCTGGTGGTGCGGGCACCGGAGAAGCGCTGCGGGAAATCGAGGCTCCTGGATGTCGTCGAGGGCGCGTGTCATGACCCGTTCATCACCGTCAACGCCACCCCCGCGGCGGTCTACCGGTCGATCACCGCTGACCCGCCCACGATGCTGGTCGATGAGGCCGACACGATCTTCGGACCCGCCGCCACCGGCCACGAAGACCTGCGCGGACTGTTGAACGCCGGACACCAACGCAACCGGCCCGCGAAGCGCTACGACCTGAACAAGAACCGGGTCGAGTCGATCTCCACGTTCGCGATGGCCGCGCTGGCCGGGATCGGACGGATGCCCGACACCATCGAAGACCGCGCCGTCGTGGTCCAGATGCGCCGCAGAGCCCCCGGAGAACACGTGGCGCCGTATCGGCTCCGACGCGACCGGCCGCGCCTTCAGCGCCTCGCTCAGCGCCTGAACGCATGGCTCCGCAACGACCTCACCGCACTCGAAGCGGCCGAACCGGCCATGCCGGTCGAAGACCGGGCCGCTGACACCTGGGAACCGTTGATCGCGGTCGCCGACCACGCCGGACGAGACTGGCCCGACCGCGCCCGCGCAGCCATCCTCGCCCTCCAAACCGAGGACACCGGCGACGACCGCTCCGAACGCATCCGCCTGCTCGCCGACTGCCACCAAGCGTTCGGCACCGAGACCGCGATCCCCACACAACAGCTCCTCCGGCACCTCCGCGCCGACCCCGAAGCACCCTGGACCGACTACGGACCACGCGGCGAAGGACTCACCGCTCGACGTCTCGGCGTACTGCTCGCCGAGTACGACATCCGCCCTGCCCCGATGCGCTTCGCCGGGCTCGGACAAACCCGGGGCTACCTGCGTGCTGCGTTTGCTGACGCCTGGCGCCGTTACACGCCTGATCTCGTCACCGACAGTGCAGACGGCGACGAAGAAGGAGACGAAGCAGTGTAGTAGCTGGTCAGGGCGCGTTCAGGAGGATCTTCGGCTCATGTGAGCGTGCGGTTCGTTGAGGGGGTGTGACGGGTTGACCCGTCACACCCCCTCAACCCGTCACAGGCAAAATCTGGGTCTGACCTGCACAGACGGAAGATCTGTGACGGGTGTGACGGGTTGTGACGGGTTGGGGGTCGTTTCGGGACATCCCCCGGAATCTCACCGTGCGTGACGGCATCGACGATCCCCCGTCGCAGCGGCCGCCTCCTCTCCGTAACGCCGTGCGTCGGCGAGGAGGCGACCAACGGCACCGACGGTGCTGTCGACACGCTCAGCGATCTCCTGGTAGGTGAGCCCCTGGAGTCGGAGGGCAACTACCTCCGCTCGGCGCTTCTGAGCTCGACGTTCGTACTCGTCGCGGGGCTCAGCGAGCATGGCTCGAATAGTCCTCGGCGTTACCCCAAATTGTTCGGCTAGGTCACGCGCTGTTCTCGTCCGGCGCTGCTCGATACGGGCGGTCATACCAGGCCCGCTTTCCTAATCTCATCTTGGAGCTGCCATGACTCGTCCGCCCGGATTACGCCACGCGCGAGTCCTCCTGGGCGGCTGTTTCCGGTGAGTCCGCCGTTGCGTCCGGAGCCTGCTCGGCCGCCTTTGCGTCCGCGTGCGGCTTGGATGGCGGAGAAGGTGGCGTCGTAGGCGGCGGGGCCGTCGTTCCACATTCTGGAGTAGTTGATGGTCCAGTCGGAGATGGATCGGGCGAGGTGGCCGAGTTCGTTGGCGCCGAGGGGGATTCCGAAGTCGGCGTTGCGGATCCCGACTTCCCGGGCGATCGCGGCCCGGTAACTGTCGGGGTCGCCCCAGTGGTGACGCATCTCCCGGTAAGCGAAATGCCGGACGGCGTGGAACAGGGTTTCGTTACGGGAATACCCGACGGGTTCGCGGCGGCGGCGGGCGTGCCAGCCCCGGGTCGGCATGTGCCCGGCGGCGGCGAGGGTGGGGACGAGTTGGTTGAGGGTGCGGGTTTCGCGGTGGATCCAGTGGGTGAGCCAGCGAGGATGGAACGGGTTTTTAATCAACCGGCCCGTATAGGCGGGATCGCCGCCGACCGCGACCCGTAATGCTTCTTCGACAGCGAGGCCGAGACGCACCGATCGGCGTGATCCGTAGTTGGTGGTGGTGACCGGGACGGTCAGGGTCCATCCGAGGTGGGCGTGGCCGTTGACGGGGTTCTCGATGATCACGTTCGGCATCGGGTGGTTCCCGGTGCTCGACAACGCTCGCAGGGCGCCGTCGGGGTGGTCGACGTCCTGGCCGATCAGACCCCACACGTGTTTGGGGTGGGTCTCGACGTGCATCCGGGTCATCGCCTCCTCCCTCGTCTGTCGCCAGACGCCGTCGTCGAAGGCGTCGGCGGCAAGTGGGTACCGCGACGTCCACAAACGCTCCCAGATCTCGCGTGCGGCCTCAAACGGCAGTCCCCCGACTGGATACCCGGGGTCGTCGATCGGGGCGCTCAGAGAGGCTCTCAGGGCCTGTTCCCTGGCCGTGGGGGGAGCCAGTAGAGGCGGTGCGGGCACGAAGGCCCTCCCAGCGGGGGATCAGGGCACCTTCGGGGGCGGTGCCGGTTCAAGGCGTCGAGCTTCGCCCTGTCCTCGTTCGGGGACCCGCGCTAACGCGCGGGTCCCCGGGGGCGCCCTCGCTGCGCTTCGGGCGAAACTCTGACTTGGCTTGTTGCTTGATTCCTACTCGAATAATTCCAGGTCACAGGCCCGTCTGTCACGAACCCCCAGGTCACCCCGGCAAGTCACCCCCTGCACGACCAGGCACCGGACAACGAAGCACGCGGACCGACCAGCACCCACCGCGCCGACCCCGCCGACCACCGACACGACCCCACCGACCCCACGACCGGGACCGCCGACGACGACGACGCGCGCCCGGCACCCCTCGACGTTTTCATGAAGAAAACGCACAACCCGCTCCACCGCAGGCGGACACGAACCGACACCCCCACCGCCAGCGCAGCGACCCCGCCCACCGGGGACCACTCCTTCGCGACACCCACTTAGAGGTCATTTCAGAACGAGGTCGACGTGTCTGTTGTAGACGACAAGCGGCTATCTGACCTGCCGTTTGATCTGTCGTCGAGGGGTCAATGGAAACTCGACAAGTCGTTCTGAAACGACCTCTTAGGTGCCCTACACCTATAGCTTGCTCCGCCGAAGGCGGCACCCGGGCGACCACGACCAGCACCGGGACAGAGCCCCCGACCGAAGATCATCAGATGATGCATGGGTCTGCTCGCTCGCTGTTGATCTGCTCGCTGTTGATCTCGCTGCGACCGCGCGGGCGGTCGTCGGCAAACCGACCCGGACCACAGCCGCCGGGTCGGCGGCGAGGACCGGAAGCGGCGCGGCAGCACTCTCGACCTGATCCACCGCAAGATCAACAGCGAGCAGATCAACGGCGAGCACACCTATGCATCCACTGATGATCTCCGGCCGGGTGCCGGTTCCGCACGGACGCTTCACCCCCGGCCGCGACACCCGGAAGGACCCTCACGGCCCCGCCTCCGGCGGAGCAAGCTATACACATAGCCCGGCTAAGTGGGTATCGCAAAGAACGGGTCCCGCGCAGGCGGGTCGCTGCACTGAGCCGAAAAGACGGGCTGCCGCGCCGCTTCCGGTCCTCACCCGCCAGGGGCGGGCTCCGGTCCGGATCGACTTGCCCACGAACTCGCCGTCTTCCGATCGAAATTCTGATGGCAGCAGATCAGAATCTGCACACCGGGCCAGAAAATAATCAGCGATCCTTCATTACAGCGTTCACCGCATCCAGCAAACTCGCCCCAGGGTTCTTCTTTCTGTAAGCGCGAACCGCCGCGATATCCTGTTTGCTCAGCTTGTCAGTAACACCACTTTTATTGAAGTGATCACGGGGGGGCGCGCCCATTGTCTTTAGCAGCAAGAGCAGCAAGCATGAAGTTGCGAGCCCTCCGGCAATCTGCCACCACCCCAAGAAGAATGCGACAACGGCAGCTATCAGACACAGAGCGGAGACACAAGGCACCCACGCTTTGACTGCAGACGGCATTACTTAAACAGCTTCGGGCACGCCTTGACTACCCCCGAGATTCCCGAGAGCTCACCGATTAAAGACCCCAGAGCTGTCATCACCGCATCACCCTTCTCCGCCGCAGTCCCCGCCCCGGCAAGGAGTTTAGCCGACTCCCACACGCCGCCCATCTCACTGATCAGCTTCTTAATCTTCAATAGCCGGACCGCCGGAACCCCGACTCCAAGGATCACCTGACCAACAGCAGAAGCGCAATCGGCGACATCCCCAACTCCTCGCTGTGGCGACTGCCCCAGAGCGGCGGCTCGGGCTTTCAGACTTGCCCCTTCAGATGTCGAGAACCACTGCTGAAGCGCTGAATCGCTAATTAAAGCCGAGTCCGGGATGGAAGCGATAACATCCAAGCCCGAGGCGAGTTCATCCACTCCCTCAGCGGCAGATGCTTTCGAAGTAGCCACAACAGTTCGCAAGGGAACCGAAACGGCAGAGGCCGAAGACACCACCGGAGCAGCTGCAGCAATCCCAGTAGCCGACCCCATCGCAACAGCCACAACCAACACCGTCCCGATAACACGAGACGCAGATGCGCACTTCTTCGTAAGCATGACCGCATGCGAACACGCCCCCCCCCCGTTGGTCAAGAACCTCACCAGGAGCAACCGTAGGAACACACTCAGCACACTACAAACCGGCACGCACCACGCAAATAACCCACCCACGCCTCAACCCTCTCAAGCTCACTGAAAAGGCATTGAACTTCGTACTCCACTGTTTGGGGCACTCCGTGCCCCAAAGCTGGGTGTCGCTGGGCCCGCCGGACACCTCGACCGGCCGACCGCGAAGCAGGGCGGTCGAGGTGTCCGGCGGGCCCAGCGGCACCCAACCCACCCACACCACAGGTCACACCCCCACCCCCGCCGAGCAACACCCCAGACACCCAACAACGCCGTTTCACAGGTGCTCCCAGCCACTTCAAAGCCGATCTCGGCCCCTCCCAGCGCCCCGACTCGCTGCCACACCCGGCACGCCTGACGCCGACCCGAGACTCCCCGGCAAGCACCCCGGAGATGATCTATGCAAATCCGGGAAAATCCGAACCAATAATAAGCCAATCCGGGACCCACTCAGCCCTGCCAGGCCGTCCCCAGGCACCCAGCAGCACGGCCCCCGGGCGCTCATCAGAGGCGACAACGAAACGCTCACCAGGGTCGAGTCCTCGGCTAGGGCGAGTGGTAGCCCCCAGCGGCAATCCGGCGTCTAGAAACAAAACGCCAAGAAACATCCGATGCAACGGTCACGCCGAAGCGAAGTCGCCTTCGTGCGCCATCCGAAAAATCCTCGCCGCAACGGCACATGGACCAGAGTCGTGAAGCAACGCCACATCAGTTACCCAGAGTGAGATTCCGGGGGATGTCCCGAAACGACCCCCAAGCCGTCACAACCCGTCACACCCGTCACAGATCTTCCGTCTGTGCAGGTCAGACCCAGATTTTGCCTGTGACGGCTTGAGGGGGTGTGACGGCTTAAGCTGTCACACCCCCTCAACGAACCGCACGCTCACATGAGCCGAAGACCGTCCTGAACGCGCCCTGACCAGCAAGAATGATTAGAAATTAGGGATCGCAAGCTGATTGTCACGTTCCGTGACAGAAGCCGCGGGGGTTCAGGCCGGTTCAGGCCGGTTCAGGCCGGTTCAGGATCGGTGCTTGACAGGCCCGCCGGGGGCGTGAGTTGCTGGATAAGCGACTCCGCCGCCCGGCGGGCTGCGGTCGCCGATCCGGATTGAGCTCCGGGGCGGTGACCTAACCGAACAACCTGTAAAGGCAGGTGATCGGCTATGGGCCATGCTGCCCTTGGCATCCGTGTGTCTCCACCAGTGGGTGGAACTTTTCTTCCATCGTCGCCCGACAGCGACCCCGATCCAGGCTCTGACCTGGGGATTCCCGAGTTCGGCTGGTGTCCGGACGGCCTGACCGAACAGGTCATCGACCGCCTCTACGGCGACCTCCTCGCAAACCTCGACGGGCCCAGTGGGCCTTCAGATGGCGACGCCGAAGCGCGGCTGTTCGCGCTCCCTGTCCGGCGAATTTTCGCTGGTCAGTGGCTTGTTGTGGGTGGTGAGGCGGCATGAACGCGCTGCTTCACCGCATCGCCGGGGGCCTCGCTGACCGGGCCGTCGAGATCGCTGTCGTCGCCGCCCTCGGGGGGGGCGACCATGTGGCTGACCTGGTGGTTCACCGCCCCGCTCGGCTTCACGGTCGGCTGGTGGATCGCCGCTGAGCTGCGCCTGCGGCGTGCCCGCCGCCTCGCCCCGGCTTCTTCTCCGCGGGCCGAACAGTGCCCCGCAGACGCCGTCTCACCGGCCGCTGTAACGCCCGCTGGGCAGGTTTCGGCTGGTCAGATGGGTGCGGGGAGGGCCGAGGCGTGACCACCACATCCTCTTCCTCGAACTACTCGTGGGCTGCAGCACGGGCGGCCGAGCGGCGCGAGACCCGCGCCCTGGAGGCCCGCCTCGCCCGCGAGGCCGCTGACGCTGCTGCGCGGCGCCGCCTGGAGATCGAGACCGCCCGCGGGGAAAGGACCCGGGCTGACCGGGCCGCGGCCGACCGCCGACGGACCGAACGTGCATCCGCACGTGCCGCAGCACGTTCTAGGGCTCTGACCTGGGCCTCCGCCCACATCGTCGAACTGCTCATCTACCCGATCGCGCTGCTGTCCTTCTGCCTGGCGGCTCCGGCGATGGCCGCCTACGGCGCCCACCTCTACGGACCGCTCGGCGTCCTCCTGGCCGGGATCACGGAGCTGGGCATGTGGGTCTTCGCTCTCGCCGTCGTCGCCTCACGACACCAGGCCCCGGAGCGCCCGGTGACCGGGTTGCAGGCCGGGGTGGTGCTGTTCTCCCTGGTCGCCGCCTCGATGAACCTGCTCCACGGCCTCCACCAGGGCGTCACCGCCGCTGTGGTGATGGCGGTCGTCTCGATCGCCGGAGTGCTCGCCCACCAGCTCACCCTGGCCGGAGCACCGCGCTCGCGAGCCGAACGCCGCACGGCGCGACTGGAGACGCTGGTGGCGGCGAAGACCGACCGCGCGCGACGCCTCGCCATCGCCGACGCGGTCGCGGTCATCAGCCCGGACGGGACCGCCGCCCTGACCTACCGCACCGGCATTTTCCAGGTGAGCCGCCGGGCTCTCGCCGCAACGACGGCGCCGAGACGACCGGCCACGCCGGCCCCTCATAGCGGCATCGCGGATGACTGGGACTCGGCCCTCGCCGCCCTGATCGAGAGCGCGGGATACGGCGGCTCGCAGCTCACCACCGACCACGACCCGGGCCTCGACTCTGGGGTCGACCCGCACCTCGACGATGATCATGGCGGGGGTGTCGCCGTCCTCGACCGCACGCCGGAGGAGCCGGATCGGGAGTCGAGGCCTGACCTGCGACAGTCGACCCACCCAAGATCATCGTCGACCCTAGGAGTCGACCCCGACCATGATCGTGAAACCGGGCCGACTCCCCGCAGCCTGGATGATCTTCGACGGCTGCTCCGGGCCGCGGTCGCCGACGGCCGGGTCGACCCGTGTTCGGCCGAGTCGATCCGCCGCACCCTGCGCTGCTCGGCACAGCGGGCACGCCAGCTCCGTGATGAGCCCGCCGGGGGCGCGCGATGAACCGCGACGACGGCCGGGGGAAGAACGAGAAGGTGGGCGGCGCCAGCCCAGCCCACCACGCGTCATCAGGGGACGAGCTGGCGCCGGTCATCTCTCTACACCACCGCACCGACAACACCGACCAGCCGGTGGTGGTCGAGGGCGAGATCGTGGCCTGCGGCCCGCAGACAGACACCACGACCTCCAGGGCGCCGGGGACTGGGGTGGTGTCGCGGCAGGGCCTCTACCGTCATGACGTCGTGACGGCACGACGGCATGCCGTCACTGTAGCCACCTCGACGACAGCGGTGTCGACGGCGAAAGGCCTGGTCAGGAACACGTGGTTCGTGTTCTCCGGGGCCGGTGTGTTGGTGTCGCGGTGGCGGGACACCCACGGCACCACCCGCTACGAGCGTCAGATGCGCGCTGCTGAGGCCGCCTGCGACCACGAGCGCCTGTTGGAGTGGGAGGCCCGCGACACCGCCGAAAAGGCCCGCCGTCACGGGCGGGTCATGGACTGGGTCAACGCCCCCCTGGCCTGGGTCCGTGCCGCCGGGACCGCTGTCCTGGGCGTGCTGGGCCTGCTGGTCGGCCTCGGTGTCGTCCTCGCGATCGCCGCACGCGATGTGTCCCTGGTCGTCGCCCCGATCGTCGGGGTGATCGACGCGGTCGCGTGGGTGGTCATGTTCGTGACCATCTACGCCTCCCTGCTCGGTGCTGTTGCCCTGGCTGGGATGGTGATCGGGTTGTGGGCGCTCGGCCGGGCCCGGACCGAGGTCCCGACCTGGGTCGCACCCCCCGGCGAGGACGACACCGGCGGTCGGGACGTGATCCCGGACGAGCGGGCGGTGGTCAACGCGCTGCGCCACCTGGGCATGGGCGCGCTGAACGCGAAGTTCAAGGCCGGATGGCAGCCGCGCTGGATCCAGCCACCCGTCCACGACGGCCGCGGCTGGCACTGCCAGTTCCTGCTCCCCGAGGGCGTCACCGTGGACATGCTCAACCGACGCAAGGACGTCTTGGCCCACAACCTGCTCCGCCTGCCGGTGGAGGTGTGGCCGACCGAGCCGCGCGACCAGCCGGGGGTGCTGGACCTGTGGGTCGCCGACCAGGGCTCGTTGACCAGGCCGGTGGCGCCGTGGCCGCTGCTCACCGAGGGGACGACCGACTACTTCACCGGCGTCCCGGTCAGCGTCGACCCGCGGGCGAACGTGGTGAACGCGCGACTGTTCGGGAGCAACTGGGGCGTCGCCGGGATGATGGGATCGGGCAAGTCCACCCTCATCATCACCGCCCTGGCCGGGGCCGTGTTGGACCCGCTGGTCGAGATCGACATCTACTGCATGGCCCACAACGCCGACTACGACCCGTTCGCGCCGGTCGCCCGAACGCTGTTCGTCTCCGACGACCCGGACGAGGTGCCGACGGTCCTCGACGGGCTCAAGGCATTGATGTCGGAGCTGTCGCAACGAGGACGGAAGCTGTCCGCGGCAGGCGAGCCGAAGCTGACGCGGAAGCTCGCCACCAGCGATCGGTCGATGCGCCCGCGTGTGGTCGTGATCGATGAGTGTCAGGAGCTGTTCGTCTCCCCTGTCGGCGCCGAGGCCGCCGAGCTGGTGGGCAAGATCGTCGCGAAGGGCCGTAAGTACGGAGTCACACTCCTGTTCGCCACACCGGTGCCCTCGGCGGAGTCCCTGCCGAGGGCGGTGGCGAAAGTCCTGTCCAACCGGGCGTGCTTCGCGATCGGCGACCACCAGGGCAACGACGCGATCCTCGGCACCGGCAAGCACCAGGCCGGGATCTCGGCGACCACGCTGCGCCCCATGACCGTGAACACTGACGGCACGGTCGACCTGGGTGACCTCGGCACCGCCATGACCTCCGGGTTCACCCCCCGCGACGGGTTGATGCGCTGCTTCTACATCCCACGCGGCGACGGCACCGACGAACTGACACCGATCGTCGAACGAGCGGTGAAACTCCGTCAGGAAGCCGGGCTCGCCACCAGCCCGGCACCGGCACCGGCCGCGCAGCGGGATCTCCTGGAAGACCTGCTCCACGTCCTCGCCGAGGCAGGAGCCAAGCGGATGCGCACCCAGGAAGCACTCGCCGCCCTCGCCGAACTGGACCGGGCGCACTACAGCTCGTGGACCTTCGCCCGCCTCGCCGACGCCCTCCCCGAACAGGCGCGGCCCTACAAGTCCGACGGCGTCATGGTCCTCAACACCGCACGCCTCCACGAAGCCCACAACGAAGCCCACACCGCCCACGAATCCATCACCGACAGTGATGGAAACGGGCTCGGCCAGAAGGGCCACTTCTAGCCGGAGCCGGTCAGGGAGGCGTCAGGGAGGCAGGGAGTTCTCCCTCCCACCTCCCTGACGCCTCCCTCCCTGCCCTGATCTGCACTGACAGTCACTCAGGGAGTCCAGGGACCCACCCACTCCAGCACCTCTGAAACCCGCTCACACGCAGGGAAGAAGGCACCTCGACGCCTCCCTCCCTCCCCTTCGGCATGCCGAAAACAGGAGACCCCATGACCACACACAGTCACCACTCTGGCCGACTGGAACCACCCGAGGTGCTCGCGTCTCGCGGGCTGCCACACCCGGCCCCGCGCTTCACCGATAGCGACCGGGCCGAGGCCTTGGAGGTGATCGGGTTCGTCGACCCGGTCGTCCTTGCGGCGGTGCTCGGGCGGGCGCAGCCGTCGGCGCCGCTGCTGGTTGCTGCGAGGGTCGGGGTGGAGGTCGCCGACCTCCGGCACGCGCACTGGACCGCCCTCCGCGACGCCAGCAAGGCCATCTCCGTCGCCTACGCAGAAGCGGGACTGGCCCGGCTGCCGTCCCTCACGGAGTTGCTGCGGCGCCGCTACCCGCCGAACGGCGACATCGACGAATGGATCCACGACCGGGCCGTGGCATGACCACCCAACAGCATTTCGGCTGGTCAGCACTGACACCCGACACCGGGGTCACCCCGACAGCGCCCCGAGCGACCGCGGGGTCGGGGGCAAGTCGACCCGGACCACAGCCCGCCCCGGCGGGCGAGGACCGGAAGCGACGCGGCAGCACCGGGTCTCCCGACCGTCCCGGATGGCTGCCCGGGCCGCCGACGGGCCTGAACGCGCCGAGCTGGCGGTGCTCGTCGACGGGCCCTGGCAGGGGCGCTGGTACTGGCGTGCCGACCTGACCGCCATGCAGACCGCGGCCCGGCGCTACCCCGACTCGCATCCCGCAGCCGAACTCCGCACCTACACCCCGACCGAGACCTGGACCGAGCACCCGGTCGAGCCCGGCGTGACCGGCCGCGTCTGGCGACACCACCCGACCACCACGACCACCCCAGCGACCTTCTGGAGGAGCACGTGAGCACCCCCGACCGCCACGAACCTGCAGGTCAGGGTCTAGGTGCCGAAATGGGCACCAAGACCCCGACCCCGCCCGACCCGCCGACCGGCAGCGCTGTTCCCGGCCCGGACGGGGCGGTGATCCTCGACGACCTGGAGGCCGCGCTGCGCCGCTACGTGTTCCTGCCGTCGGATGCGGCCGTGGTCGCGGTGACACTCTGGATTGCCGCCACGCATGCCCAGCCTGCGTGGGCGCACGCCCCGCGCCTGGTGGTGCGGGCACCGGAGAAGCGCTGCGGGAAATCGAGGCTCCTGGATGTCGTCGAGGGCGCGTGTCATGACCCGTTCATCACCGTCAACGCCACCCCCGCGGCGGTCTACCGGTCGATCACCGCTGACCCGCCCACGATGCTGGTCGATGAGGCCGACACGATCTTCGGACCCGCCGCCACCGGCCACGAAGACCTGCGCGGACTGTTGAACGCCGGACACCAACGCAACCGGCCCGCGAAGCGCTACGACCTGAACAAGAACCGGGTCGAGTCGATCTCCACGTTCGCGATGGCCGCGCTGGCCGGGATCGGACGGATGCCCGACACCATCGAAGACCGCGCCGTCGTGGTCCAGATGCGCCGCAGAGCCCCCGGAGAACACGTGGCGCCGTATCGGCTCCGACGCGACCGGCCGCGCCTTCAGCGCCTCGCTCAGCGCCTGAACGCATGGCTCCGCAACGACCTCACCGCACTCGAAGCGGCCGAACCGGCCATGCCGGTCGAAGACCGGGCCGCTGACACCTGGGAACCGTTGATCGCGGTCGCCGACCACGCCGGACGAGACTGGCCCGACCGCGCCCGCGCAGCCATCCTCGCCCTCCAAACCGAGGACACCGGCGACGACCGCTCCGAACGCATCCGCCTGCTCGCCGACTGCCACCAAGCGTTCGGCACCGAGACCGCGATCCCCACACAACAGCTCCTCCGGCACCTCCGCGCCGACCCCGAAGCACCCTGGACCGACTACGGACCACGCGGCGAAGGACTCACCGCTCGACGTCTCGGCGTACTGCTCGCCGAGTACGACATCCGCCCTGCCCCGATGCGCTTCGCCGGGCTCGGACAAACCCGGGGCTACCTGCGTGCTGCGTTTGCTGACGCCTGGCGCCGTTACACGCCTGATCTCGTCACCGACAGTGCAGACGGCGACGAAGAAGGAGACGAAGCAGTGTAGTAGCTGGTCAGGGCGCGTTCAGGAGGATCTTCGGCTCATGTGAGCGTGCGGTTCGTTGAGGGGGTGTGACGGGTTGACCCGTCACACCCCCTCAACCCGTCACAGGCAAAATCTGGGTCTGACCTGCACAGACGGAAGATCTGTGACGGGTGTGACGGGTTGTGACGGGTTGGGGGTCGTTTCGGGACATCCCCCGAAATATTACCGTGCGTGACAGTGCTGCGGTAGTAGTGAAGTGCAGTCCCGGAGTTCCTCCGGCGGATCGCCCGCCTGCTGGGAAGCGGTGGTGGACCTTCCGGTAGGCCCGCAGTCGGGCTTCGGCGTAGCGAGCCCACGCCGGGACTGCCGGGCGGCGACGGGTGCGTCTGAACTTTCTTCGCGACGGCTTCCTGACGTTAATCCGTGGCGGTTCCAGGCCGTTGATTCCTCGATTTTAGTGTGCAGGTAGACGGTGCGCGCGTCAGGCATGACACTGTAGTGCGGGGTTGGCAATCCTCCACCTGAATCCCATTTTTCTGACCTTCAGTTATTTTTGCTGGCGGGTGAGCCTGGTTGCGGTGTAGGCGACAACGCGCGGGATGTGATCCCGGATGAGTTGGGGGTTTATTTCGGGTGTCGTTATACGTATCTCATCCTTTGGTTTCGACGTCGTCGATGACTGGCGTGACTACCGACTCCGCTGCGGCTCGCCGCTACGTGCTGTGCCCGTCCTGCAGCCTCCTGTGACCACGATCAGAGTCAAGTAGAGCCGAGTTTCTCCGAGAGAGCTCTAGATCTTGTTCGGGTTGATATTGAGGGTGGTAGAGGCCTAGCTCTCGGGGCTATGTGTAGTGTGACATGCTGTTCGGCGGTTTTTGGGCTGGCGGTGCCGCTCCAGGACACCTCAACCACCCAGCTTCGCTAGACGGCCGGTCGAGGTGTCCTGGAGCGGCACCGCCAGCCCGGGTCGCGGTAGCGACCTCAAGATCATCAGTGCGAAGTTCAATGCTTTTGAAAGACTGAGGTCAAAGTCAACAGACTGCGATTAGAGGAGGTGAATGGATCGTGCTGGGTGTATCTGTGGCGTAGATGGGCTATCTGCTTTCCACCCGTATCGACTGGGGTTGTTGTAGTTTTTCTGCTGGATGGGTGAGAGGGGATTGTGGTGGTGGGTAGTGGGCGGCGGCGTGGGGTGCAGTTGACGGCGCGGGATGCGTTGGCGTTGGAGGTGTTGGCGCATCAGTACGGGTTGCCGCTGGATGTGTTGGGTGCGGCGTTGGGAATTTCGCCGGGGCGGATGTCGGGGTTGGCGTCGCGGTGGAAGCGGGCGGGGTGGGTGCGGACGGGGCGGATCGATGGCGGTGCGACGTGGGTGTGGCCGACGCGGGCGCAAGCGCGGGAGTCGCTGGACTGGGACCCGGGGGAGTGGGCGCCACGGCCATCGGTGGTGGCGCATGTGCGTGCGGTAGGCGCGGTGCGTCTGGACCGGGCAGGTCTGGACGTGGCGCGGTGGGAGTCGCAGCGTCTGTTAGCGCGTCAGGCAGCCCAGGCGCAGGCCCTGCGGGGGGACCAGCCGGTGCGGTCGGTGGATGCTCCGGATGGCGTGCAGGTGCTGCGAGACGGGCGCCGGTTGCTGGTGCAGGTGGAGGAGACGCTGAGGCCGCGTGAGTACTTCGTGAGGGCCGCCGCTCCGGGGAGTTTGCTCGGGCCGTCGGGGCTGTTGGTGGACGCTGCGCGTCGGGCGCGGGTGCTGCGCTGCTCGGTCGTGGTGGTGCGGTGTCATCCGCAGTCACTCGGAGTGCTGACGAGCGCGATGGAGGAGATGGTGGCGCGGGCGAAGTGGTCCCGGGAGGAGTCGTCGCCGGAGCGGTTGCCTGCGGGGCTGTCGTGGGCGCCGAAGAGCCTAGAGGAGATCCCGTACTGGCGGCCGTGACCGCACCCGACGCCTGCACTGGCGACCCATCGGACCTGGTGTTTGGCGCGGCCGGCGCACCGCGGCGTGTCGCTAGCTAGAAGCATCCTGACTAGGAGGTAACCTCCTGAGACGGCGCGAAACCAAGTCAGATGTTCCGCGCACGCGCAGAAAGAGAGCGCGTAGCTCCTCGCCCTCCAGCCGCCCCGACCCCGACCGGAGACCCCGTGCCCCAGCTGCTCCCCGCCCCCGCTTCGGGGGTCCCCTCGCCTGGTTCGGTTCTGGTCTCGCGGGCGGTGGAGGACGTTCTGGCCGCGTCGGATCTGGATGGGTGGGAGGCCTGGGACGCGCTGTGGCTTCCGCGGCGGCCGTTCGCGGCGGATGATCCGCGCCGTGGGGTGTACCGGATGTCGCGTCGGTGGGCGTTGGCTCGTGAGCTGCTGGAGGCCAACTGCGCGGGGATGGTGAACCTGGTGGTGATCGACTGCGACGAACCCGACGCCGAGCTGCGCGGGCTCTCAGCCCGGGACAGCCATGCGTTGCCGAACCTGATCGTGGAGAACCCGCTGACCGGTCGAGCGCACCTGGGCTGGGTGCTGGCCGAGCCGGTGACCACGACCGACTACGCCCGGCTCAAGCCGCTGAACTACCTGACCTCGGTCCTGGAAGGGCTCCGCCGCGCGACGGGTGGGGACCGGGACTACGGCGGGCTGCTGACGAAGAACCCGTTCCACCCGCGCTGGAACGCCCATCACGTGCACTACCACCGCTACAGCCTCGACGAGCTCCACGCCCCGCTGGCGTCGTCGGGGTCGATGCCCGAGCCGGGCTGGATGCGTCGGCGGGCGCATCTGCTCGACCCGTCGGGTCCGGGTCGGAACTGCGCGTTGTTCACCACCGCGCGGCGCTGGGCCTACCGGGAGGTCCGCCACCACTTCGGCGACCCCGCCGGCCTCGAAGCCGCGATCCGCGCCGGAGCCGCCGAGCGCAACCAAGCCTTCAGCGACCCGCTCCCCGCAGCGGAGGTCCGGGCGATCGCGGACTCGATCAGCCGCTGGATCCTGACCCGGTCCCGGCTCTGGCGACAGGGCCCGAAGGCCTACGACCAGACCTTCCACGCCATCCAAACCGCACGCGGCCGCAAAAGCGGTGAGCTGAAGACGGCGCAGACTGGTCAGATTCGTGGTCGTGTGGAGCGGGAGGCGTTCGGATGGGAGCGCTGAACCCTCGGCGCCGCAAACGCACCGCCCGTGAGGTCGCCGAACGCGCCGGGGTCTCCGAACGCACCGTGCGCGCCATCGTCGCCGAACCCCGCGCCGAGTACCTCGCCCGCGCCAAAGCCCGCCGCGCCCGCGTCACCGCCCTACGCGACCAAGGACTCACCTACAAGCAGATCATCGCCACCACCGGTGAGACCGAGGCCGCGGTCAGGCGCCTGCTCTACGAAGCCCGGCAGCACGGCGAGTGGGACGGTCCGCAACGAGCGCCCGCGTCGACCGCCGCCCGCGTCCTCAAGGAAGCCTTCTGAGCCCTGAGAAGCCCTCAGAAGCCCCGGAGGCGTCCCGCCCTCCTTCCCTGCCCCGGATTAGGAGTTGGCGCGCGTACGGGGATCTGAGGGGCCTTAACGGGCCCTCAGGTGCTGGGCGCTGCTCGGCGCCGTTCGTCGTCGGACCCGCGGGTCTGGGTGCCCCTGATCAACATCGACGCCGCGCCCTGAGCTACCGGACCCACCCGAGCCTGCGCGCCCTCGCGCGGCCAAGCTGAAATCAGAGCCCGCTAATTAGGAGGCCGTCTAAAATGGATCCATGGGTAAAGATTTATGAATGGTGCGCTGAGAACGCCCCCGAAACTGGGAGGGCCGTCCTCCCTGGGGGGCCGACACTTGAACTAGATACCGCACAGGGAAGAACTGGCGGATACCCTTGGCCTGAGGACGTCCTCGCGTTTTATGAGTGGTGCAACGGGACATTGCGCACGCCTAACGGCTACATTCTGCCGGGACTTCGTCCTCTCGGGGTCGCCGAGATCGTGTCATCCTGGGAGGAAGACATGATCTCCAGCTATGATCACTTGACGGCAGGAACTTCTCCGCCGTCATTCGAGGAGTCGGATGCGCGGGGGACTTTCTTCGCCCAGCTTGGGGCGGATGCCATAGCTGCAAAGTCATTTGACGCAGACAAGCTCGCCGGGTCTGCAACTGGCGGCTTCATTCCATCTCTCCTCCCTGTGGCAGAGGATCAGAGTGGCAGTTATCTGATGATCGATCGCAGAGGGGGAAAGGAGTTTGGGGCGGCTGTGTTCTTTGACAAGGTCGATGCTGACTTGAACGATGCTCCCCGTTGGAAGAGCTTCCTCGCTCTCAGTCGCGCGACACTTCAAGCTGTCATATCGGAGACGTCCGAAGAGCAGACTGGCTTGACTCCCATTGCTCTCGGCGGGCGCCTCACCTGGCAGTGACAGGATCGGGTTGTGTGCGTGGAGTTGTGCCTGAGTGAGTGAGATGCTTCTATGACTGTCAAGCGGTCATCGGGGATGTCTGGGTGGTGTTGAGGAGCCGGAAGAGTTCGCGGCTGATGTAGCGCTTGAGGATGCGGATGATCTCGCGTTTGGTAGCGCCCTCGGCGGCGCGTCGGGCTCGATAGGCGCGGGTGCGCTGGTCGTGACCGAGCCTGGTCAGGGCGATGGTGTAGAGCGCCCGGTTGAGCCGACGATCACCACCCCGGTTGAGGCGGTGGCGGCGGGTGTTCCCGGATGAGGCCTGCAGGGGAGCGACTCCGGCGAGGGCGGCGAACGCGGCCTCGGAACGCACTCGTCCAGGATGCGACCAGGCCTGCAGCACGACGGCAGCGACAACAGGCCCGACACCGCGGACCTCGAGTAGCTCAGGGGCTTGGGCACTGACCGCGGCGGTGAGCGCGGTGTGGTTGGTGGCCAGCTCGGTGTCGAGAGCGCGAACCCGGCGAGCCAGGCGGATTGCCTCGCCGCGACAGACCGTCCGGGCTGTCGCGGTGCCAGCGGCGCTGGCGGTGCTGGTGCGCCAGCCCGCGATCGTGGCGATCGTCGCCGCGGAGAGTGCTCGGCGGGCATCGACTCCGAGGTCGACGGTGCGCAGCAGCGCGGTGAGTGCGTTGATCGTGCGGGTGCGCTCACCAGTCATCTGGTCCCGGGCGGCGGACAGCACTCGCAGGATCGTGCGGTCCCCGCCCTGGCGGGGTCGGCGGAGCTGGCTGGTCTGCAAGCCGCGGGCAGCGCGGGCGAGCTCGGCGGCGTCGATGAGGTCACTCTTGCCGCTGGCGTGGCGGACCTGTCTGGTGATGTCGGGGGCCTCGGCCAGATCGAGGCCGGCGGCGAGCAGCTGCTCGGTGAGGACCGCGCCGTAGGAACCGGCGCCGTCGACGAGCACCAGGACCGTGCCCGATTCGGTGCGCCGATCAATCCAGTCCTGAGCGCGTCGCAACCCGGCAGGGCTGGTCGGGAACTCTCGGTGCTCAACCAGCGCACCGGTGGCGGCGTCGACGATGGCGTAGGTGTGGCTCGCGGCGTGGGTGTCGACGCCGACGAGCAGGTCGTAGCTCTCGGCGACGAGAGCGGCAGGGCCGGCGCCGCGTCTCCGGATCCGAGCGGGCAGATCTCACTTCGGGCACCCGCTGGACGAGGCCACCTTTTCCAGGAGCCACGCTCGGACCGAAGATCACAGAACCGACCCTGCCAGCCGGCCCCAGGCCAGCTGCACGGGAGTCTCACAGCCTTTCCCAACCTGTTTTCGCTGGTCAGGTGGGGTCGGATCGGAGGAGCTGGGGCGCGATATCGCGTTGAACCCGCCTTCGCCGCTGGTGCGGTGGGCCGTTCAGCACTTCAGCGCGGCGTTGACCTGCTCCTCGGGAGGGATCGGCGACTGGGTGCCGCGGCGGCCTTCTGGTGCGCCGCCAGAGCCTATCGCTACGAGCGTCAGGTCCTCCGACCAGGGAAAACAGGTTGGGAAAGGTTCAGTCAACGGGAGGTAGAAGTAATGGACCCATGGGAAGTCATCAGCGAGTGGTGTGAAAGAAACGCACCAAAGACTCGTTCTTCAATTTTTCAGCCGGTTACGGGTGACAAATTAAGTACTGCTCAGCGGAACACGGGAGGCTACCCCTGGCCTGAAGACATCCTGGCATTCTACCAATGGTGCGACGGACTAGACCAGACATCTAGCGGGCACCTCCTCCCCGGTCTTCGCCCTCTTACTAGTAGCGAGATAATATCGGCCTGGGAGGGTGCTATGGAGACATCCTGCATCGCACTAATAACAACATCTCAGCCTCCGCCAAGGAGCGATCCCGAAGCGCGGGGAGGATTCTTTGGCCAAGCCGTCGCTGACGCCGCCGATGCTAACTTATTTGCCCCGAATGACCCCGCGGGCTCTCAAACCGGGGGTTTCATTCCTTCTCTTTTGCCAGTTGCGGAAGATCAGAGCGGTAGCTATCTGATGATCGACCGCAGAGGGGGAAAGGAGTTTGGGGCGGCTGTGTTCTATGACAAGGTCGATGCTGACTTGAACGACGCTCCCCGTTGGAAGAGCTTCCTCGCTCTCAGTCGCGCGACACTCCAAGCTGTCATATCGGAGACACCTGAAGAGCAGACTGGCCTCACTCCCATCGCTCTCGGCGGACGCCTCACCTGGCAGCGATACCGCAAGGCTGCTGGGGAGCTGCGCTGAGTGCAGCTCCCCAGCAGCCAGCACATCATGGTTGAATCCAGACGCGGTAAGCGTCCCGGTCGATGACGCGGTTCCTTGAGAAGAACGCGCTGAGCTGTGACCCGCCCTGCTTGTTCTGCGCGTCATTGATCATGCACGAACTGTATCCAGTGGCGCCACGTATTCCTTGTCGCAAGTCAGCGACCTGGCAATACGGGAAGGTGCGGCCCGGCCCCTTCGGGGCTTGTTCAGCTCCCTGGTAGCTGGAGGCGAAGGGGTATTCGTCGCAGCTGAGCCCGGCAGGGCGGGTGTAGGTGCGTGGGCAGGCCCGGCCTCGGTTGTCCTTCGCGTCGTCTTTGTCCATGAGCCGGGTCAACGGTGGCCCCGACGGGTACGTGCCCGGGAGGCCTGAAGCTTGTGCGTCACCGATGTGACGGGCCAGCTCGCTGACGTCCCCGGTGCGGGAGTAGGCGATCGCGGGGGTGTGGCTCGGCACCACACAGCCTGGGCCGCGGCCCTTGATCACGTTGTCGCAGCGGACCGGGTGCGGCACGAACGTCGAGGAGAATTCCGGGGTCTGCCACTTCGGGTTGGTGAAGGTCAGGTCCACCGTGTTCTTGGCCGATCCGCTCTGTCCCGGTCCGGTCTTTGTGCTCCGGTAGTAGGTCTCCCCGGTGAATGGGAAGTTCGGGTTCAACGCCGGACTCGGCCCGAACGTGTTCGGCCCGTTAGGCGTGCACTCCGACATCTCGCCCGGTTGCGGAGATCCGCACGTTCCCAACCCGCGCACCGACGCCCCATAGCCGACACCCGTCGCACCCGCCAGCGACAACGTCGTCTGCACACCCCACACCGGATTCCCGGCATTCGTGTACGACAATGTACGGCGGTTCACGTTCAACGTGCCCAGCACGACCTTCGTGCGCTGCTCGAAAATCGTGATATTCACACGATCCCGTTTGCACTGCGCCGTCCGGTTCACCACCCAATCCGTGTACCCCTCACACTCCTTCGGATGCGCCACCAGATCAAACGCATCGGGATTCAGATCATACGACTGAAGGTGGTTCTCCGACGGCGGCGGAATAGTCACCTCCACACACGGGATACCACCCTCGCCCGTCGCCCGCGCGGAAATCTCATCAAAATGCTCGTGCAGATACTTACACGAACCGTCCCAAGAATCCTCTCCGGACCCGGTCCGGAACGTCTCCACACCCGGCCCGCCAGCAGTCGGTGCCGCCACCGATGAATCCGGACCCGGCGGCTCCGGCTCCACCGGCCGCGGCCCCTTCGACACAGACACAACCACCGAATCAGAAGGCTCCGCAGCAACCGCCCCGGAAATAGCACCCGCACTGACCACAAGGACCACCACGCTAACGGCCGCAGCCCGCCACGCTCTCGACAATTTCACCGTCGAAAGATACCCGCTGGTGGGGGGACAACTGTCAGCGGACGACGCCACCAGCAATAAGCACACGCTGCGACTAACCGAATACTTCCCGCCACCAACTCTAGTGACGCACGGTGAGATTCCGGGGGATGTCCCGAAACGACCCCCAACCCGTCACAACCCGTCACACCCGTCACAGATCTTCCGTCTGTGCAGGTCAGACCCAGATTTTGCCTGTGACGGGTTGAGGGGGTGTGACGGGTCAACCCGTCACACCCCCTCAACGAACCGCACGCTCACATGAGCCGAAGACCGCCCTGAGCGCAGTCTGACCAGTGGAAACAGTTCAAGATGGGAGGTCGCAAGCTATTCGTCACGTTCCGTGACAGAAGCCGCGGGGGTTCAGGCCGGTTCAGGCCGGTTCAGGATCGGTGCTTGACAGGCCCGCCGGGGGCGTGAGTTGCTGGTTAGGCGACCTCGCCGCCCGGCGGGCTGCGGTCGCCGCTCCGGCCTTGTGAACCGGGGGGGTGACCTAACCGAACGACCTACACGAATAGGTGGTCGGCTATGGGCCATGCTGCCCTTGGCATCCGTGTGTCTCTACCCCGGCACGGGGTTTCTCCCTTCGATCCACCCGCTCACGATCCCGATCCCGGCTCTGACCTGGGGGTTCACGGGTGCGGATGGTTCCCGGATGGGTTGACCGAACAGGTCATCGACCGTCTCTACGGCGACCTCCTCCACGGCTCCGACGAGCCTGACGGGCCGTCAGACGAGCCGGACACGGCACGACTGTTTCCGTTCCCGGCCCGCCGGCCTGTGGCCGTTTCCGCTGGCCAGCCGGTTATCGCGGGTGGTGAGGCGGCATGAACGCGTCACTTCGCCGGACCGTAGCCGCGATCGCTGACCGGGCCGTCGAGATCGCTGTCGTCGCCGCCCTCGGTGGGGCGACCATGTGGCTGACCTGGTGGTTCACCGCCCCGCTCGGCTTCACGGTCGGCTGGTGGATCGCCGCTGAGCTGCGCCTGCGGCGTGCCCGCCGCCTCGCCCCGGCTTCTTCTCCGCGGGCCGAACAGTGCCCCGCAGACGCCGTCTCACCGGCCGCTGTAACGCCCGCTGGGCAGGTTTCGGCTGGTCAGATGGGTGCGGGGAGGGCCGAGGCGTGACCACCACATCCTCTTCCTCGAACTACTCGTGGGCTGCAGCACGGGCGGCCGAGCGGCGCGAGACCCGCGCCCTGGAGGCCCGCCTCGCCCGCGAGGCCGCTGACGCTGCTGCGCGGCGCCGCCTGGAGATCGAGACCGCCCGCGGGGAAAGGACCCGGGCTGACCGGGCCGCGGCCGACCGCCGACGGACCGAACGTGCATCCGCACGTGCCGCAGCACGTTCTAGGGCTCTGACCTGGGCCTCCGCCCACATCGTCGAACTGCTCATCTACCCGATCGCGCTGCTGTCCTTCTGCCTGGCGGCTCCGGCGATGGCCGCCTACGGCGCCCACCTCTACGGACCGCTCGGCGTCCTCCTGGCCGGGATCACGGAGCTGGGCATGTGGGTCTTCGCTCTCGCCGTCGTCGCCTCACGACACCAGGCCCCGGAGCGCCCGGTGACCGGGTTGCAGGCCGGGGTGGTGCTGTTCTCCCTGGTCGCCGCCTCGATGAACCTGCTCCACGGCCTCCACCAGGGCGTCACCGCCGCTGTGGTGATGGCGGTCGTCTCGATCGCCGGAGTGCTCGCCCACCAGCTCACCCTGGCCGGAGCACCGCGCTCGCGAGCCGAACGCCGCACGGCGCGACTGGAGACGCTGGTGGCGGCGAAGACCGACCGCGCGCGACGCCTCGCCATCGCCGACGCGGTCGCGGTCATCAGCCCGGACGGGACCGCCGCCCTGACCTACCGCACCGGCATTTTCCAGGTGAGCCGCCGGGCTCTCGCCGCAACGACGGCGCCGAGACGACCGGCCACGCCGGCCCCTCATAGCGGCATCGCGGATGACTGGGACTCGGCCCTCGCCGCCCTGATCGAGAGCGCGGGATACGGCGGCTCGCAGCTCACCACCGACCACGACCCGGGCCTCGACTCTGGGGTCGACCCGCACCTCGACGATGATCATGGCGGGGGTGTCGCCGTCCTCGACCGCACGCCGGAGGAGCCGGATCGGGAGTCGAGGCCTGACCTGCGACAGTCGACCCACCCAAGATCATCGTCGACCCTAGGAGTCGACCCCGACCATGATCGTGAAACCGGGCCGACTCCCCGCAGCCTGGATGATCTTCGACGGCTGCTCCGGGCCGCGGTCGCCGACGGCCGGGTCGACCCGTGTTCGGCCGAGTCGATCCGCCGCACCCTGCGCTGCTCGGCACAGCGGGCACGCCAGCTCCGTGATGAGCCCGCCGGGGGCGCGCGATGAACCGCGACGACGGCCGGGGGAAGAACGAGAAGGTGGGCGGCGCCAGCCCAGCCCACCACGCGTCATCAGGGGACGAGCTGGCGCCGGTCATCTCTCTACACCACCGCACCGACAACACCGACCAGCCGGTGGTGGTCGAGGGCGAGATCGTGGCCTGCGGCCCGCAGACAGACACCACGACCTCCAGGGCGCCGGGGACTGGGGTGGTGTCGCGGCAGGGCCTCTACCGTCATGACGTCGTGACGGCACGACGGCATGCCGTCACTGTAGCCACCTCGACGACAGCGGTGTCGACGGCGAAAGGCCTGGTCAGGAACACGTGGTTCGTGTTCTCCGGGGCCGGTGTGTTGGTGTCGCGGTGGCGGGACACCCACGGCACCACCCGCTACGAGCGTCAGATGCGCGCTGCTGAGGCCGCCTGCGACCACGAGCGCCTGTTGGAGTGGGAGGCCCGCGACACCGCCGAAAAGGCCCGCCGTCACGGGCGGGTCATGGACTGGGTCAACGCCCCCCTGGCCTGGGTCCGTGCCGCCGGGACCGCTGTCCTGGGCGTGCTGGGCCTGCTGGTCGGCCTCGGTGTCGTCCTCGCGATCGCCGCACGCGATGTGTCCCTGGTCGTCGCCCCGATCGTCGGGGTGATCGACGCGGTCGCGTGGGTGGTCATGTTCGTGACCATCTACGCCTCCCTGCTCGGTGCTGTTGCCCTGGCTGGGATGGTGATCGGGTTGTGGGCGCTCGGCCGGGCCCGGACCGAGGTCCCGACCTGGGTCGCACCCCCCGGCGAGGACGACACCGGCGGTCGGGACGTGATCCCGGACGAGCGGGCGGTGGTCAACGCGCTGCGCCACCTGGGCATGGGCGCGCTGAACGCGAAGTTCAAGGCCGGATGGCAGCCGCGCTGGATCCAGCCACCCGTCCACGACGGCCGCGGCTGGCACTGCCAGTTCCTGCTCCCCGAGGGCGTCACCGTGGACATGCTCAACCGACGCAAGGACGTCTTGGCCCACAACCTGCTCCGCCTGCCGGTGGAGGTGTGGCCGACCGAGCCGCGCGACCAGCCGGGGGTGCTGGACCTGTGGGTCGCCGACCAGGGCTCGTTGACCAGGCCGGTGGCGCCGTGGCCGCTGCTCACCGAGGGGACGACCGACTACTTCACCGGCGTCCCGGTCAGCGTCGACCCGCGGGCGAACGTGGTGAACGCGCGACTGTTCGGGAGCAACTGGGGCGTCGCCGGGATGATGGGATCGGGCAAGTCCACCCTCATCATCACCGCCCTGGCCGGGGCCGTGTTGGACCCGCTGGTCGAGATCGACATCTACTGCATGGCCCACAACGCCGACTACGACCCGTTCGCGCCGGTCGCCCGAACGCTGTTCGTCTCCGACGACCCGGACGAGGTGCCGACGGTCCTCGACGGGCTCAAGGCATTGATGTCGGAGCTGTCGCAACGAGGACGGAAGCTGTCCGCGGCAGGCGAGCCGAAGCTGACGCGGAAGCTCGCCACCAGCGATCGGTCGATGCGCCCGCGTGTGGTCGTGATCGATGAGTGTCAGGAGCTGTTCGTCTCCCCTGTCGGGGGCGCCGTAGTATCCGGAATTTTTCGGGCGGATATGGAGGATGCAGGGCTGTGACCTCGTGGTTCGTGGGGATAGGTCAGATAAGCCGCGATTATCGCGTGTCTCAATCTATCGAGGCGGAAGCGACCATGGACTCGTCTCGACAGCAGTGGCCACGGAGTGCGCTGCCAGAGACGACAGTGGGTCTGAGCAGCGACGATGGGTGCTGTGGTGGCTGGCCAGTGAGTGAAACTTGCCCGATGACGGGGGCGTCGCGTCGTGAGGACGGCGAACCTGATCAGAACAGGGTGTCGCGGACACGTAGTGGTCGGTAGCCGGTCGGGCTGAGTTGGGCGAGTTCGCCGTCGATGTCGACCTCGATGGCGCCGAAGAAGTTGATGTTCTCCGAGTGGGCCGGGGAGATGTGGGCCAGGACCTCGTCGTCGATGCGGCGACCGGCGGCGCGCATCTGCTCGACGGCCAGGCCGTAGTACTCGGTCGTCCAGGTGACCACGGCGTTGGTGACGAGGGTGAGGCACCACGCCTGCTCGGTCTGTCCCTCCAGGTGTCGGGCGCGGATCATGCCCTCGTGGGCGTAGAGCAGGTCCCGCTTGAGCGCGTGCAGCGACTCGCCCTTGTTCAGCTGCCGGGAGATCTTGCGCCGGTAGGCCGGATCGGACAGGTACCGGGCGGTGTAGACGGTTCTGCGCAGCGCGCCGTACTCCTTGAGCGCCGCGGCGAGCGCGTTCTGCCGCCCGGACGCCGAGAGTTTCCCGACCAGTAGCGATGCGGTGGCGTGCCCGAACTTCAGCGACCCGGCCAGGCGCAGCAGGTCGTCCCAGTGCTCGGCGATCAGGTCGGTGTTGAGCTTGCGAGCCAACAGCGGCCCCGTCAGGGGGAACGCCGTCTCGGCCGCCGCCTTCGCACCCGTCCGGTAGAGAGTGATCTTGCCCAGGTCCCGGATCCGCGGTGAGAGCTGCAACCCGAGCAGGTCGAACAGCCCGAAGTTGACCAGGGTGACGCCGTGCGTGTCGGTGGCGTGCTCGGTGATCGGGATGTCGGTCGCGTTGCCGAGGATCTCGTCCAGGACGTAGTGCGCCTCGCGTTTCGTGGCGACGATGATCTTCGTGCCGTAGGTGGTATGCTGATCGGTCACGTGCGTGTAGGTCGACAGGCCCTCGTGCGCAAAATACCTGCTCAGAGCCCTGGCGGTGACCGACTTACCTCGCGTCGGGAACCGCTGACCGTCCGAAGAGGACAGCGTGCCGGTGCCGAACACCGGGGTCAGCGGCAGGCGCTGGTGGTAGCCGATCAGCGCCAGGTTCGCCGCCCGCAGCGTTTCCTCCCGTACGTACCACTCGGCGGTCCAGGCCAGGATGTCGTAGGAGATCCCGCACGCGTCCGCCATCCGTGTGAGCCCGAGGTTGGTGGACTGGGCGAGCAACACCGCGATCAGGTTCCGCTTCAGCTCGCGCGTGCGGGCCTGCTTGCCGCCGGCGTGGGTGAAGCAGTCCAGGAACCCGGTGCGCTTGTCCATCTCGATCAGCAGCGACACGATCGGCGCGAACGGCAGCATCTCGGTCAGCTCCGCCTTCAACGCTCTCGCCTCGGCCGGGATGTCCTCCGCGGTCAGCGGGGAGATCACCAGATCGCCGTCGTCGTCCAGGCGGACCGGGCCGTCGCCGTGGGCGAGCGTCGTTTCCAGCTTGCCCAGCGCGGTGTGCAGCTCGTCTTCGGCCTCGGCCAGGCCGGTGGCGGCGTCGGAGGGTTTGCCGACCAGTCGGCAGAACTCCGCCCGCTGATCCGCCCACTTGTCCTCGGTGAGCAGGTAGGCGGCCGGGTCGGAGTAACGGCGGCTGCCCGGCACGAACACGTCCCCGGTGCGCAGCCCGTCCCGCAGGGCCAGCAGCACGCACAGCTCCCAGTAATGCCGATACGCCGTCGCGCTGCGGTTCGCCGCGGCGGTGTCCAGGTAGCCGCGGAAGCGGGCCGGGACGAACCCGCTCGGCGCGTCGTCGGGGACCTTGCGGGCGCCGGTGGCGTTGAGCTCCCGCAGGATCGCCACCGCCTCCAGCAGCTCGGCCGCGGCGGTGCCGCCGGCGAAGGTCACGGCGTCGAGGACGTTCGGGGTGAACTGGCGCAGGTACCCGTACGAGCCGTCCAGCGCGGCGAGGTGCCCGTGATCGCGCGGCAGCGGCGGCAACGCGCTCGACTGCGCCGAACGCAGCCGGTCCCAGCCGACCCGCTCGCCCCGGATCAGACCGCCGACATCGCCGTCCGGCACCGCCGGGTCGGCCACGATGGCCAAGATCGCGTCCAGAAGCTCCTGGCGGTCCTCCCCGGACTTGGCGCGTTCGGCCAGATAGTCCCGCATCCTGTGCGCGGCCTTGCTCTCCCGCGCCGAGAGCGCCTGGTCGAACAGCGCCACCACCTCGTCGAGCACCTCGGTCGCCGACTGGGCCAGCAACGTCAGCAAGATCGGGTACCGGCGTTCCGGCTCCCGCCGTTCCAGCGCTTGGGCGGTGAGGCGGCGACCGACCGTGGCCAGGAACCGGCGGCGTTCGGCCGGCAGCACCGACAGGTCCAACGCGTGGGCGTCCATTCCGCGCAGGAACTCCAGCTTCGCGATCTCGGCCTTCACCGCCGCGGGCGAGGCCTCCACCGGCCCCTTCCCCAGCCACCGCAGCCGGGTCATCCCGATCTCCGAATCCACCACCAGCAGCCCGTCCAGCCCGACGCGGCGGGCGTCGGTGAACTCGTGCGCCAACCGGTCGAACGTCTCCTGCCGGGCCACCTCGCGGGCGTGGGCGACCCGCTTGACCACCGTCACCGGTCCCGGCCGGATCACCCGCGCCGAGATCAGGAACTCGCACGCCAGCCGGAACAGCAGCGTCGGCGAATCATGCTCCATCGCCCGCGCCAGCAGGAACTCGTCGAGCTCCTTGATCTCCAGCGTCGTCGGCGGCCGCCACCCCAGATACTGCGCCGCCAGCCGAAGATGCTCGGTGCGGGTCTTCGCCCGGCGCCCATACGAACCGATCACGGCCGGATCCACGCGCAACTGCTCAGCCAGGCGCACCACCGCCGCCTGCGGCGCCGACGCCACCTCATCCGGCACGAACCCCAACCACGACAACGAGCACACCGCGACCGCCAGACCCAGCCGATCCGCCGCGCCCCGGCCCCGACCGGGATCAACAAACGCA
The DNA here is from genome assembly GCF_020131355.1 of Pseudonocardia sp. ICBG1293. GTDB lineage: Bacteria > Actinomycetota > Actinomycetes > Mycobacteriales > Pseudonocardiaceae > Pseudonocardia. The sequence continues at coordinate 21,924 of NZ_JAHLEL010000068.1, read as the reverse complement.
ACGTCCGCCGGGGCCAGCGTGAAGAACCGGAACAACTCCTCCCGGCCGATCTCCGGGAACCGCCGCAGCCTCTCCAGCTCGACGTCTGTGAACACCGGAGCGACCACCCGACAACCTCCCGACCAGAACCCCAGAAACCCCCTGGTCAGGAGCCTACCCAGCCATATCCGCCCGATTATTCCCGGATACTACGGCGACCCCCAGATGCTCGACAACATCCTCAGCAGCCGCACGCCCGCTCAACCGCACCCGGTCGATCTGCTTAGAGGTCGTTTCAGAACGACTTGTCGAGTTTCCATTGACCCCTCGACGACAGATCAAACGGCAGGTCAGATAGCCGCTTGTCGTCTACAACAGACACGTCGACCTCGTTCTGAAATGACCTCTTACTACGCCGCTCCACCACCCGCGCCGTCTTCCGACGTTGCGCCCGACTCCCCACGACTCACCTTCCCCGCGTAGCAGCGTGCTACTGGCCCGTAGTGTCAGTCGCGCCACCACCCGAGCCAGCGCAGTCGCTGGCGTTGTTGTGGCGGTGGTGGTCTGCGCGGGTGCCGGCCTCGGCGGCGCCGGCACCCGCGCCGATCCCCGGCCCGGCACCACGACCGCGGTGACGACGACACCCCACAACACGACCCGCACGTCGGATCCGGAACCCGACACTAGCGGTGATCCGGACCTACCGGGCAACCCACTGGTTACCGGCGGGTCACATCCCGACACCCTCGGTGCGTGGGAGACCCAACACCGCCCGCAGCTCCTCGAGGCGTTCGGTGAACACGTCTACGGCCACCCGCTGCCCGCCCCGGACGACATGACCTTCGACGTCACCGACCTCGGCGCCACTGACGACGGGGCGGTCGGGAAGAAGATCGTCATCGAAGTGACCGGCCCGGTCGGGGCGGCCCGGTTCACCCTGCGCCTGTTCACACCCACCGCGCGAGAAGTCGAGCGAGAAGTCCACGGGACATTCTTGCTGATCGATCACCGCGGCGCCGTCACCGACACCGGCTCGGACAGCGACTACGCGCCGATCGCCCAGATCACCGGTGCTGGTCACGCGCTCGCCGTCCTGGATGCGGTCGAGGTCGCACCGGACGACCTCGACCGCTACCGGGACGGCGTCATCAGCGCCTTCCACCCGGCGGGCACCGAGCTGCCCGACACCGCGGGGCGCACGATCGCCGCGTGGGCCTGGGCCGCGTCCCGCGCCCTGGACTACCTGCACACCGACGACGCCACCCGGTCCGGTGTCGACCCGGCACGGGTTGCGGTGATCGGGCACTCCCGCAGCGGCAAGGCCGCGCTGTGGGCCGGCGCCCAGGACCCGCGGTTCCCGGTCGTGATCTCCAACAACTCCGGCGCCGCCGGGGCGAAGCTCGCTGACACCGGACGAGGCGAGTCCATCGACGCCCTGACCAGCGCGTTCCCGCACTGGTTCCCACCCGCCTACCGCACCTACGCCGGCCGCCCCGACGCGCTGCCGGTCGACCAGCACCAACTCCTCGCGCTGATCGCGCCCGGCCGCCTGGTCGTCGCCTCCGCCACCGACGACGTCACGGCGGACCCGCAGGGCGAACACGCCGCCTACCGAACAGCTGAACCGGTGTGGGCGCTCTACGGACTGCCCGGCACCGGACTCCCCGACAGTACCTGGCCGCCGCCGACGGACCGGGCCTATCGCGGGCCGGGCATGTCCTACCACCTGCGCACCGGCGCCCACGGCCTCACTACCGACGACTGGCGCTTCTACCTGCACGGAGACCTCTTCCGATGGTGACCACCACCCGACCGCAACCCACCACGATCGGGCACGACCGAACCACCGCGGACGTCAGCGCCGACACCCGCGACGACCGCGACGACACCGCGTCGCTGATCTACGTCGTCCCGCACGACCAGCTCGTCCCCGACCTGCACCCGCGCCTCTGGGCGTTCCGGACCGGAGAAGCAGTGTTCGCCACCGGCTACCTCGTCGGCCTCCTCGAAGCACCGTGCCTGACCTACCTCCGACGCCACGCCCAGGCCGGGCAGACACCGGTCGGCACCCGGGTCGAGGTGGCGCATCGGGCGCCGTCGATCCCCGGAAGACCGCCTCCACGTCACCGCACGACGCATCAGCACCACCAGTCACCGATGTCACTTCATCGTGGCTGCGCGCGATCAGCGCGGGGTCCTGGTCGCTGACGGCCACGTGACGGCGCACCTGGTCGACACCACCGCATTCCGCGCGCGGCTCCGACAGCGATCGCGAGTACACGACCGGGCAGCTGACCTGGCGCCTCGGCGAACGCGGCTTCACACCACCCCGACGACAGGCACGACACGACAGCAACGGAGACACAGCAGCATGAACAACTACTCGACTTTCCCGAACGGCCCCAGGATGACCGACGTGAGCGGTCTGCGGTGGGACGACGCCACCAGCAGCTACCGGTGCCCGACCTGCACACAAGCGCCGCGGGCGCTGATGCTCGGCCAGGTAGAGGCGCTGGTCTGCGGGGACTGTGCGACCTACTGGCTCACGCCCACCGCCGCCGGGCGACAGGATCTCGAAGCAGTCGAGGACGACTACCGCGCGGCGGGATGTCTCGACAGCGACCCGATCAACTCGGGTGACAGCGCCGCTGCGGGCCGTGTGGGGCCAGCTACGGCGCGGGCGGCGTAGGGCCGGTGGATCCGCGTGATCCTGGGGCAGGCGGTAGCGGGCGATCCCGTCGGGACTCGACCCGCTACCGTCTGCACTCAAGCAATGACTGCGCCGCCCTTGTCTTTTGCCAGAGCCAAGGCGCCGCAGCCCCACCACGAGCATCCGACTCGGTTGCTCTGACTCGCGAAGTGCCCGCCGAAGCGGGCCCTTCGAGGAGATAGGAGGCAGCGTACTCATGACTCGCCGACTGGTCGACCTCGACCTCGACCTCGACCAGGCGTACGCACCACCGGTGGTGGTTGTCCCGTTTGTGTCTGCTGACCTGGCCGTCAGCGTCCTGGTTGGGGGTGTGCGGTGAGCGCGTTGGTGATGACCCGGCCTGGGTGTGATGAGGCCGAGGATGGTTTGCGGGAGGGGCGTGGGTTCCCGTTCTCGATGGTCGGGGACTTCGTGGCGCTGTCCGGGGTGTCTTCGCGGGCGGTGCACGTCTACAACTTGCTGCGCGGGCACGTGAACGTCGCCCAGGGCGATGACCGGGCCTGGCCCGGTCTGCGGGGGATGGCCGACACGATCGGCCTGCGCAAGATCGACTCCGTGATCGCCGCGATCCGCGAGCTCCAAGCGATCGGCGCGGTCGATGTCGAGACCGCCACGACCGCGACCGGGCGGCGCAACATCTACACCGTCCACCTCGCTCCGCCGCCCGGCTACACCGGCCTGGCCAGCTTCCAGGAGCTCTACGAGCACCGCGCTCGAGTCGCAGCACGGGCCGCCGCGGAGGCCGCCGCGAACGCCCCGTCCGGGCCCCCACCACCCGCCGCCCAGGCCGCGAGATCGTGCCCGGCGACCCGCCGCACCCCCCGCCACCCGCATACATCCGCAGGTCACGGGGGGTCATCCCTAAAATTGGATCACCCGTTTGGGGGATCATCCCTTTTTTCGGATGATGGGTCATCCGAAAAAAGGGATGAGAACAAGACGAACAGGGGGGGGACGCGCGAGCGCGCAAGCCGACCGGCCGAGCAGGTGGCTGAGCCTGGCCCCCCCCGGAGCTCTCGACCAGAGCCCCGACCCGGAGGAGCCGGACCGGAGCCGACCGCGGCACAGCCCTCGACCCCGTCCGCGGCCGGCCCGGAGGCGTCGTTGGTGAGCGAGCTAGGTGCGGTGACCGCGGCCCTGGCCCAGGTCGCCGCACAGCTGACCACCGCGCTCACCGCGCAGCCCACCGCCGGACCGCTGGCGACCGCACCGGCCGCGGCCGAGCAGGTCGTACTACCCGCGATCGCCGCCACTCCGGACCCGGACCGGCCCGAGACCTGGAAATGCCCCCGCCACCTCGCCCACCCCGACCCCCACGATCGACCCTGTAGAGGCTGCGGAGCAGCCCGCCGCCACCACGAAGCCCTCCGAGACCTCCAGGCCGCCCAGGCCGCCCAGGCCGCCCAGGCCGCCCAGGCCGCCCAGAAACGATCTGAAACCGCGCACCGGGCACGGGAAGCCCGGGCGGCCTGCACCGACTGCGACGACTACGGCCACATCATCGATCCCGACACCGGCCACACCTACGAGCACTCGCTGCGCTGCGACCATGACGGCCGCGCCACCGACCGGATCACCCGACACCGCCAGTACCTCACCGCACACGCCGCCAAGGCCGCTCAGACCGGGGGACCTGTCCCGGGCGCGGCAGCCCGCGCCGAGATCCGCGCCCACCTCGCCGAACTCGCCACCCGCCGCACCAACCAGCACACCACCCGCCCGGATCACCCACTACCGCCGACACCGAAAGCATGGAGATAACCGCCCGGCGTGCATCGACGGCACGGCTGCGCCGGGATCACGTGCTGGTGACAACCAGCGCCACCGCTGGCGTCCCCGCAGCCCGGACACGCACAGTGCGCGCATGGACACACCACGCAACGCCCCCGACGATCAGGGCGATCTGCTGCCCTGGCCGACCTGGATGTCCGGCCCGGACCGTTCCGCTGCTGCTGCGGCGGATGAGGCCGACACCGTCGTGCGCGGCCGCGCCGCCCTGGGGCCTTGACCCCGTGTCCAAGATCCGGGGTCAAGGCCCGCTCACCATGACCTGGCGCTGACGGCCTGCGGAACCGGTCACCTGCGGTTGGTCATGCAGGCTTGCTACGACCGAGTAGCGCGTTCACGCTCACCAGACCAGTCTCGGTCCGGGTGCTCGCTGAGTCCGTCTGTGAGCCCGTCTGCTTCGCAGTCGCGGCGGTGACGCGTTCGGAGGGGGGAAGGATGCCGCGGGCCCGCAGATTGCGTTTCGCGGCCGTTGCCGTGCGGGGGGCGTCGATCATGCGGTCGACTCGGGCCAGGGCCGGTTCGTGTCCGTGGTCCCAGGACTGAGTCAAGAACAGCTCGGCCTTGGCCAGCTTCGTCTCGCCCGGCAACGCCTCGTAGCGGGCAGTCCACTCCGGGGTCTCGACCGCGTGGTCAACAGTGTGATCAGCAGCCGCGTCGTGGTCGGTGGTCTCGTCCTCACCGGATTCAGCGCGCACCACGGTAGGCAGGACCAGCGTCGCCTCGCTGTCGGCGTTCACGGGGCCTGTGTGTACGCTGCCTGTCTCGACCGCGTCATCAGCAGCGATCTCCGGTCCGGCCGGGGCTCCCGGCGACGGTGAGTTCTTGGTGGGAGCCGTCGGAGAGATGAGCCGGTGGCGGCGGTCGAGGTGGTAGGTGCCGTCGTGATAGACGAGCTGCGCGGTGCCGTCGGCGGCGATGACGATCGCGGCCGCGCGTAACGCTGCGTGCTGGGCACGGTCGATCTTGACCGCGGCCCGCGCGGCCAACTGGTCGGCGCGGCGCTCGGCGCGTGAGCGCGGGGCCCCGGCCAGGGTTAGCTGGTGCGCGACGATCCCGGCGACCGACACGACGGCCATCACCAGAGCGACCGTCCACCCGCCGCCGGCCTTGTGCAGGCCGTGGGTGAAGTTCATCCCGGCTGCTCCGAGGGAGAACACGACCACCCCGACTCGCAGACCGGCCACAGGCCGGTGCGGGTGTCGGTGCCGGGATGCGACAACAGCGAGGGCGAAGGCCCACATCCCCAGCTCCGTGATCCCGGCCAGCAGGAACCCGGTCGCCCCGAAGATCACGCTCCCGTAGGCGGCCATCGCCGGAGCGGCTAGCGCGAACGACAGCACCGCGATCGGATAGATCAGTAACTCCACCACGTGCGCGTCCAACCACGACAGTGCCGCCTGCCGGGCATCGGATCGGGTTTCTGCCCGGGTCTTGCGCTGCTCGGCTTTCCGGCGCTGGGCGGCGTCTCGCGCGATCCGGTCTCGTTTCTCGCGGGCATTCTGTTCGGCGATCTTCCGGCGCGCGGCGGCGTCAGCGTCTTCTCGCGCCAGACGCGCTTCCAGAGCGCGGGATTCCCGGCGGTCACGCGCGTGCTGCGCCATCCACGACGTCGGAGACCCGGCTGATGATGTTGCTCCGGAAGGACGGAACTCTCGAACAGTCATGCCTGACCTCTTTCCTGGGGGCCGCGGACAGTGTCACGTTCAGCGATTCGTTGACGATACTGACGGGACTTCCCGGTCCGAGCGGGTTTCGCCGGGTCCCCATTATCCACCCGGAGCTGGATCGCTCCCCGAGACATCCCTACAAGCTCCGCCATCCGCCCGAATGACACCGACCGGGTCCGCCGGACCGCGACATACAAAGCAGGATCCACCGCCTCATACGCAGCCCGGTGAATATGAAGCAGATCCACCACCGTCTGCACCGACGCCTCCGACCCGGTCGCGCCGTCGACGATCTCCCGGATAACCCGCAACGCCCGGACTGCGGTGGGACTGGGCGGCAATAGCGGTTCAGGCACGGAACGACGCGGCGGGAACAACCCAACACCTCCAGAGACGAACACCCACCACTGTACACCCTCTTGAACTTCTCGGCGATCGCGGTGGGGCTCGGCGATCGCGATGGGTGGCGATCGCGATGGGTGGCGATCGCGATGGGTGGCGATCGCGATCGCGGTGGCGATCGCGATGGGTGGCGATCGCGATGGGTGGCGATCGCGATGGGTGGCGATCGCGATGGGTGGCGATCGCGATGGGTGGCGATCGCGATGGGTGGCGATCGCGATGGCGATCGCGGTGGCGATCGCGATGGGTGGCGATCGCGATCGGGTGGCGATCGCGATCGCGATCGCGGTGGCGATCGCGATGGGTGGCGATCGCGATCGCGGTGGCGATCGCGATGGGTGGCGATCGCGGTGGCGATCGCGATGGGTGGCGATCGCGGTGGCGATCGCGATGGGTGGCGATCGCGATCGCGGTGGCGATCGCGATGGGTGGCGATCGCGATCGCGGTGGCGATCGCGATGGGTGGCGATCGCGATCGCGGTGGCGATCGCGATGGGTGGCGATCGCGATCGCGGTGGCGATCGCGATGGGTGGCGATCGCGATCGCGGTGGCGATCGCGATGGGTGGCGATCGCGATCGCGGTGGCGATCGCGATGGGTGGCGATCGCGGTGGCGATCGCGATGGGTGGCGATCGCGATCGCGGTGGCGATCGCGATGGGTGGCGATCGCGATCGCGGTGGCGATCGCGATGGGTGGCGATCGCGATGGGTGGCGATCGCGATGGGTGGCGATCGCGATCGCGGTGGCGATCGCGATGGGTGGCGATCGCGATCGCGGTGGCGATCGCGATGGGTGGCGATCGCGATCGCGGTGGCGATCGCGATGGGTGGCGATCGCGATGGGTGGCGATCGCGATCGCGGTGGCGATCGCGATGGGTGGCGATCGCGATCGCGGTGGGGCTCGGCGATCGCGATCGCGATCGCGATGGGGCGTGGCGTCAAGTCACGAGCAGACGGCCCCGGGCGGCGACGCACCAGGAAGCACCCTGAAAGAACCGAGCCAGGCAACCGGCGCGCTTGCCTACGTCACGTTCTGTGCTTGTCCAGCAGGTAGACAAACCACTGGACAAAGACTGGACAAGCAGCTGAATTTCGGCGTCCTACGCGCGCCCGGGCCCGGGCGCGCGTAGGACGCACACTAGCACGCCCAGTCTCGTTGTCCACTGGACAACTGGACAATCACACGCCGTCACACTCGCCGCCGGCGCTGGTGCCGGACCCGCCGCTGTTCATCTCCCGAGCGATGCTCTCGACGACCTCGATCGCCTGGTCACCACGCCAGCTGTGCCGCTGGTAGGTGCGGAACTGGTTGATGTGCCGCTGCACACTTTCGTGGTCCTCGTTGGCGTGGCTCTGGCCGGGACTAAGGGCCAAGTTGCTAGCCCCCTCATTGGGGGCCATGTAGACGACTGCGTCCAATCCATATGCAGGATCAAGTTCGACATTTCCGGACAGAATGGAAAGAGTGATCAAATTGCGCTTGGCTAGCGAGGTGATTCTGTCCAGCTGGTCGACCATCACATGAGTTCCACCAAACTTCTGCCTGAGTAGACATTCGGTTACGACGACCTCCATCTTTCGGGGAAAAGTGTAGAGGATGTTTTGGCGGTCGATACGCTCCGCAATTTTGACGGCTATGGTTCGCTTCGAGCTGTAGGTGGTAGAGTGAAAAAAGTGGCGCATGTATGCGGCTGACTGAAGAAGGTCTGGCACGAAAGAGCTGTGCCAGGTTAGGATGGATGCGGCCTCGAGTTCGATGGATTCGACGTCGCCGCGCCGCGCCTGCCATCCATTTAGGCTTGAATTGCGCTGCGGCGCTGACTTCCTTGGCGCGGCGTCGATTTCTGCGAGCAGCTCCGCTAGGGAGTCAGAGGGGGCCCTTGTGGCTCGAAGCCATTCCTGTGTCTCTTGTTTGGTGACGTGCGATTTCCCTAATTCGATCCGACTGACTCGCGATTGGTCACATCCGATGGCGTCGGCTAATGTTCGCCCAGACATTCCCGCTGTGAGGCGGAACTTTCGCAAGCGTGCGCCGAGTTGGGCCCAGGGATTGTTCTGGCGAGAAGTCACGCCCCCCCCGTTGCGTCTGAATGTTGTCTCGTTATGGACTCTGAGTTAGCGGGCTGCTCTGACTGTGAAGGCTGCCCTTGGTGGGGACTGGTCGCCCCCTCCACTGTCGGCTGCAGCTCCGGCGCTGCCGCAGGCGGGGGCTTGACTTGCGTGCCAGCCCCCTGCAAGCTGAGGTGGTCGATGTAAGAACTTCCAGTTCCTGCATTGGCTACATAAGTTGAGTGGTTGGGCCTCGGCGGGTTGAGAGCCGCCGAGGCCCTTGTAGGCCACCCAGAGTGCGAAGAGGTGACCCACGTGGTCGAGCGTAGTCCTGTCTTTGACGACGATCCGGGGCCTGGAGCTCCGGTCCCGGTCGAGTTGTCGTCCCATCCAGCACGGCACTGTCTCGATGTCGACCCGGAGGTGTTCTTCCCGGTCAGTGAACTGGGTGTGCTGCAGGCTCGTCTCGTGTGCACGGGCTGCCCGGTGCGTGTCGCGTGCCGGGAGTGGGCGACAGCGACGGGCGAGTACGGCGTGTGGGGCGGCACGACCCGCGAGGAGCGCACCGCTCAGCGGCACGTAGCCATCGCCGCCGTCGCGGCGGTTGACGGTCGGGCGGTGGCGGCCTGATGTCGACCTCGGCGGGGACGGTTCATCTGCCTGCTCTGAGTGCTCGGCGTGCGGATGCGGTGTTGCGTCGCAGTCAAGTCCGCCGGGACATGTTCGTATCGGCGTACGGGCAGGCGTCCACGCCGGTCGAGCGCTTGATCGCGGCGTTCGCCGCCGTGCGAGCGACGCTTCCTAAGAACCGGGCCGGGTCGCCAGAGGTCATGCGGCGGATCGATCGCATCGCCGACGACCTGGCCGACCTGTTCGTCGAGCTCCACGCCGGCCAGGAGGCTGCCGCTCACAAGGCAGTGCGAGCGAAGCAGCGTCAGGCCGAGCGGGCGCAGGCCCGCCGCGAGCAGCGCCAGGCCGCCGTTCCTGCTGCTGGCGGTGGTCGGTGATGCAGGTGCGTGCCCGGTGTGTGGTGTGTCGCAGGTCGATCGAGATTCCACGGGATGGCGGTGTGCTGCCGCGGACCTGTAGCCGCTGCCATCGGCAGCGGGTGGGAGGTGGTCGTCGTGCCGCAGCCCGCATCTGACCAGCACCAGGACGAGCAGAAGGTCGAGGGCGCTCCGGATCGTCCGGGTCTCTACATCGTCGACCCGAACACCGCGCCGCCCACCGGCGGCGAGGACCAGACGGCTGCACCGGCGGAGCCGGCCGTGAAGCCGTTGGCGCCGTGGGACCAGCGCATCGCCCAGGCCATCAGCGATCTGGTGGAGGCGCGGCCGCGGTGGAACGAGCAGCCGCCGTCGTATGCCCAGACCTGGGCGTATTCGCGGGCCGGTGACTGGACCACCTCCAGCAATCAGCTGGTGAGAGCCGTGCACGCGGCGCTGACGCTGGCCGCCCTGGCGATGGTGTTCCCGCTGGACTGGCTGGCGAACGTGATCCGGGACAAGCCGTCCGGCTTCGTGATCACGGTTGTCGTGGTCGTCCTACTCGCCCTCGCCATCTGAAGGAGGCGGTTCATCGTGTCGTGGTCGATGTTCATTCCGTCGTCGATGCCCGCGCTCGGCGCCCTAGCGTTGATCCTGGCGATCGTCCTGGTCTATCTGGATGTGCCCGGCAAGGGCGTGGACTGGGAGAAGGTCGCCGCTGTGTTGGCGGTGGTCGGCGGGTTCGGCGTCGGCGGCGCGTCCGCGGGCTGGTTCGGTGGGCTGTTCACCGCGTTGTCGGGTGGTGCGTTGACCGGGGCCGGGCAGGCCACCGCCCAACTCGTCGGCGTCTCCGCGGTCGGCGCCGTAGCGGCCGCCGCCGGGCTGTGGGCCTACAGCCGCCTACGCGGCGCCGGGATCACCGCGGCAACCAGGACGAAGTCGCTGATGGTCGTCGCCGCCCTGGCCCTGGTCGGCACCGTCCTGGCGGGTGTCCCGCGGCTGTACAGCGCCGCGGACACCTTCATCGCCGCGCTCGCGGCATCCCTCACCTGATGCCGTCGATGTCCTCGACCTCGGTCGATGCAGGCCGATACGACACTAGAGAAGAGAGGAGCGGCTGATGGAGGCGTTCTTCCTGACCTGTGTCGTGGTCGCGTTCTTCGTGACCAAGGGCCGCACCGACACCGCCGCCTACAGCAACGGCAAAGAACCACCCGGCCTCACCCGAGCCCGCATGCGCCACGAGAACGCCGGCGGCGGGGCCCGCACCAGCTCGGGGCGCCCGACCGGGCAGGGCGCGTTCGGACTGCTGGTCGCCTCCCGCTGGACCGAGGCCTGCCGGGCCGCCCAACACCGGGCCGAACACCGCGCCGCGCGGCGCCGTGCCTGGTTCGACGAGACCGCGCCGTCCCGGGACGAGCGGTGGCGCACTACCCAGCAGCGTCGCCTCGACAGGGCGGATCGTGCGCGGGCCCGGTGGGCCCAGGCCCGCGGCCTGCTCCCCGTCGCGGGCTCCGGCAGCGCGAGCGGCGCCAGCTCGGCGATCGGTACCGGTTCGGCCGGGCCTGCGGGGGCGAAGAGCTCGGAGCCGTGGGGTCGACGGCGACACGCCACTTGTCCCGCTGCCGGGGCATCGGGTGGTGCGGTGGTGGCGACCGATGATCCCGGCCTGCCTTCCCCGCCTGTGGCGGAGCAGGTTCCGGTGGCCCGCCCGGTCCCGGATGAGGACGGCGGCGTCGACCTCGACGACTTTCCCAGCACTGCCCCGGAGGCGGCGCCGTCGTCGTCTCCGTCTGGCACGGCCCCGGCAGCAGAGTCCTCGCCGACGGCTACCAGCACAACTACTTCTTCCGGAGGAGACGGGATGTATGAGGCAGCGGTAGCGCGGTTGATCGCCGCGGCGGACGCGTGTGGCGTCTACCAGACCCAGCTCTCGGCGTTCACCGACCGGCTGTCCGGGGACGGCTGGGGCGACCAGGTCACCGGGCCCCTCGCCGATTCGCTGTCGGGGCTGAACGCCGCCGAGGGCCTGTACCGGGGCCTGGCCGAGCAGATGCGCGCCCAGGGCGACCGAGGCCGGGACGCCTACGACCAGGCCCCGTACGTGCCCGGCCCGCACGCCGTCCTCTAACCGGCACCTGACCAGCACACACACCGAAACAGAATGGAGATGACGGTGATGGCGACACTGGACGTGGACGGGAACTACGAGTTCCTCTCAGCCGCTCTGCGGGACGCAGCCTCAGACCTGGAACAGCTCATCGGCACTCACCGCTCGCTGGTGGACGAGTTCGAAGGTCACGGCTGGACCGGCCTGGACGGCCTCGACGGTGCGGGCACCCATGTCGGTGCGGTGATCGACAACCTGTCGGCTGTGGCGGAGCGGATCGGTGTGGGTGGGCAGATCGTGCGTGACGCCCTGACCGCCAATCACATGATCACGCGGGCGTCGAAGGCGTCCCTGGGCCACGGCTGACTAGCGGGTGGGTTTCGAGTCCCGCCCACACCACGGGTGGTGTGGGCGGGCGCTCCGGCTCCATCAGCACGGTTCTGACCAGTAGAAGAAGGAAGGACGGTCATGACCCGGTCGAAGTCTGTTCCGACGATCACGCGGAAGACGCGGTTCGAGCATGCTGCCCGGCTCGCGGCGCAGCGGGCCGAGGCGCGGCCGCAATCCCGACAGACCGCCCGCGACCGCGACGGTGCTGTCGACGACACGACGACTGCACCCGGCTCGGGTGCAGTGCTGGGCGTGCTCTGGTCGCGGGTGAAGGGAACGGTCGTGCCCGGCGCCGACGACGTGGCAGCGGCGGCCTCGGCTGGTGGTGATGATCGGGTGGAGAACGCGCGTCGGGTGTTGGTTGCGGCCCGGAACCGACGGCGGCGGTGGCCGTGGATCCCGGCCGCACTTGGTGGTGTGGCCGGGATGGGTGGGCACTGGCTCGGCGCCGGGCTGGCGGCGGTGGCCGGTGCGGACCCGGCGGTCCTCGCCGCGCCCGCCGCGGCGGTGCCGTTGGGTGCAGCTGCGGTGGTCGCTGCCCGCTACCGGTCGGCGGTCGGGCGGTGGTGGCCCGAGCTGGCCGGTAGTGGTGCGGGTGCATCAGTTCTGGCCTATCACCTCGCCGCGGCCGGCCCGTCGCCGCTACTCGCCGCCGCCGCGGTCCTCGGCACCACAGCGATCGGTGCCCGCTGGTGGCGGGCACACCCGATCGGGCCGCGGGTTGCGGCGTTGACGCCGCCGCAGCAGTTGCCTGCGGTCGCGCCGCCGGACCCGGAGCACGACCGGTACTGCTTGGCGTGGGCGGAGACCAACGCCGCCAGGAACGGGAAGGTCCCCGGGTCACGCCTGACCAACCGCACCGACGACGCATACACGACGTGTTTCGATGTGGTCCTGGCCCGCGGGACACACACCCTCGATGACCTGGTCTCCCATCGGGTACGCCTGGCCGGTGGGCTCGGGCTCGACGCCGACCGGGTCCTGTTCGCGCCCGGGCGCCGTGGGGAAGGTGCGGCGCGGGCGCGGTTGACGATCATCCACACCGACCCGGTCGCGCAGACCCGGTTGTTCACCGCGCCACGCGTGGCCGACGGCGTGATCAAGGGTGTCGGCCGGTCGATCGACGGGTCCGGCGAGGTCGATGTGCTCATGTGGGATGACGGCGGCACCGTCCCGACCGCGGTGCTCGGGTCGACCGGTGGCGGGAAGTCCGGCGCTACGAACATCCTGGTGACCTCGGCGTTGTCGACCGGCGTCCTGAACCTGCTGTATGCCGATCCGAAAGGGAACTCCTCCACCGCCCTCGCGACACGGGCGCGGGTCGCGGTCATCGGCAAACAGAACGTCCTCGCGTTGCCGCGGCTGGTCACTGCGATCCTGGCCGCGCGCGCACAGATCGCCGCCGAGGCCGGCTCCGATCTGATCTTCCCCAGCCAGGACGTCCCTGGGTGGATGTTCCTGCACGACGAGTACTCCTTCGTCGCCCACGACCCGAAGGTCGCCGCACTCTGGACCGAGACCGTCAACACCGTCCGCGCCCTGGGCATCTGGCTGGTCGGGCTCAACCAGTCCCAAGGACAAGCAGCGTGGGGCGGGGACCATGCCCGGTCGGCGTTCGCGGCGCAGGTGATCGCGTTCCGCACCAACTCGAAATCATCCTCGGATCTGGTGCCGGGCCTGCTGTTCGACCCGGCCGAGCTCCCGCTCAACGATGCCCGGCCGCGGCGGCCGGTGCCCGGGATGGCCGTACACGCCCACCTGGACGCGCCGGTCCGCTGGGACTGGCTGCCCTCGGACGCGGACGCGGCCCGGATGGTCAGCAAAGGCCTCCCGGCGCCGGCGTTGACCGCCTCGACCGCGTTCGACCGCTACTTCAACCAGCCGGAGTTGCATCCACTCGACGACGCCGCGATCACCAGCGTGCTCGGCCCGGCGGTGGGCGGGCGGTGGCAGGTCGGCGGGCTCGGTGGCACCCACCACCTCCTCGACACTGACGGGCCCGGCCCGGCCGGCTTTCCGGGCGGCCCGCGGCGAGCCGCGTGGGGCACCCGCACCACCGGCGCCGGTGGTGCCGACACCGCCGCTCTGTCAGCTGCTGCTGCGGAGGTCGTGTTGTCGCCGGTGCAGGCCGAGGTCCTCGCTCTGATCCAGGGCGGGACCGCCACGACCGGGAACCTGGTGGACGCGGCGACCGTGTCGAAGGCCGCCGTGCACGACGCCCTCGACACGCTGATCGGGTGCGGCCGCATCAGTCGTGTCGCCCGGGGCCGCTACCAGGCCACCCTGGATGATCGAACCCCGGATGATCGGGATGAGCAGGACTCGACATCATGACCCGGATGAATCAGGTGCGCAGGCGTAGCCCGGTCGGGGAACGGCGGGCCGCGACGCTGCTGATGGCAGCCCTCGCCCTGACCGTGTTCGTACTGGTCGAGGTCTGGGCCCTCCGCGACGACACCGACACCGACACCGGTTCAGGCGCGGCGGGGTCGGCGGAGATGGTGACTGCGGCCGGGCCGGTGGATGTGTCCGGGCTGCGGGTCGCCCCGGACCGGCACGGGCGTGACTACCGCCGCGACGCGTTCGGTCCCGGCTGGGCGCTGGCGGTCGGGCCGGGCTGCGATGTCCGCGACGCTGTCCTGGCCCGCGACCTCACCCAGACGACGGTCACGCGTGGCTGTGACGTGACAGTGGGGACGCTGCGGGATCCTTACAGCGGGCAGACCGTGACCGGCCCGACCCGTGACCTCGATGTCGATCACGTCATCCCGCTCGCGTTGGCGCATCGGTCCGGCGCGCATGCCTGGACCGATGCCCGGCGTGAGGAGTTCGCGAACGACCCGGACAACCTGCGCGCGACCACCGCGCAGGTCAACAGGTCGAAGTCCGACCACGGCCCCGAGCACTGGATGCCCCCGGTCGACGCGTGTGCCTACGCCCACGACTTCGTCCGAGTCGCGGCCCGCTACCAGCTCACCGTCACCGCGCAGCGCGCCCACGCGCTGCAGAGCGCCTGCCGATGAGCAGGCACGTCATCGCTTGACCGTGAAGGAGCGGAGGTCATCATGTCGTCCGGTATGACGGACGTGTCCTGGCCGGGCGCTGGACTCTGTGCCCAGACCGACCCGGGTGTCTTCTATCCCGAACCTGGCGAGCCCGCCGATACCGCGAAACGGATCTGCACGCTGTGCCCGGTCCGGCTCCCGTGCCTGGAATACGCCCTGGCCACCGGCGAGCAGTACGGGATCTGGGGCGGACTGTCAGCGAACCAACGACACCACCTGCGCCGCGGCATCCCCGGTACCGCAGCGTCCGCGGCGGGGGATCGGAGATGTTCGTGATCCGCCCGCCCGCAGACCTACCAGCGTCGGCGTCGCTGCCGCGACCGGGCCGGTGGGGCGGATGTGGCGACCGCGAGCGACCTGACTACTGTCTGTCCCCCGAATACGACAAACGGCCCCCACCCACCAAGGAAAAGGGCCGCCAGTCGTCCATCCAACCAGCCGTGAGGCTGAGATAGGAGAACTCTACCTATGACCGGCCACCCCGGCCACCCCGGCCACCCCGGCCACCCCGGCCACCCCGGCCACCCCGGCCACCCCGGCCACGAGCCGTTTACACCTGTTGACCTGTGGGTCTCCGCATCGACGGGTGGTGTGCGATGAGCACGCCCTGGAGGAACTCCCCACACCGCGCCGCGCCGGCGGTGGCCGGTCGGGAGCCGTTCACCGTGGGTGTGGCGTCGGCGACGAGCATCGGGCTCTCGCCGCGGTGGGTGCATTACAGCGGTGTGTCCCCGGCCGCGCGGGTTGCGGCGGAGGTCCTGGCCGATATGGCCACGATGCGCCCGGCCGGTGATCAGGCCCCGGTGCTCGATCGTGAACGGCTGGCCTATCACGTCGGTGTCGGTCGCGCGGACAAGCTCGCCCCGATCCTGGCCGAGTTGATCGAGATCGGATTCCTCACCGTCTACGACGGTGGTGCCGACCCGGACACCGGTCGCCGTCGGCAGCGCCGCGACGGCCGCGGCCGTCCGGTCCCGGACCGGTTCGCGGTCAGTCTGCACCCGCCGGCCGGCTACCGCGGCGCGGCGACGCTGACCGAGGCCGACGCCGCGTTCACCGCGGCGCGGGACGCGGTCTACCGGGACGTCGAAGCGACCGGGAAGACGCCCCGCGCGGGGCGTCACACCATCCCACGGCCTCGCCCAGACCGTTCCCGATCGCCGCAGGTCAGCACTGTCCCCGGATCTCGGGGACAGGTCGAAGGTCCTGTCCCCGAGATCCGGGGACAGGAAGAGTTCGCCCTGGTCGGAGCTGTCCCCGAGATCGGGGGACAGGGTGAGCCGACTGTCCCCGGATTCCGGGGACAGTCAGAGTTTGTGCAGGTCAGGACTGTCCCCCGTTTTCGGGGACACCTTCAGATCGAGAGATCTTCGATCTCTCTCGAAGAGAGAGAGATCGAAGGATCGAGCGCGCTCGCGCGCGGGTCGGCTCCGCCGCCCGCTCCGAGCGCCGCGGCGGCCGCGCCAGCCGGGTTCGGTCGCGGCGGTTCGGTTGTCGAGGCGGTCGGTCTCGGGGCGGGCGGTCTCGCCGAGCGCACTGGGCTCGATGGCCGGGCCGAGGCATTCACCGAGGCACTCACCGAGCCGGTCGATGAGGCGCTGGATGTGTCGCTGGGGGTCGAGGCTCGGGAGGTGGTACGTCGGTTGCCGTGGGTGGCGTGGGCGCAGGCTCGGGGCAAGACGGGGTGGCGGTTGACCCCGGCGGATGCTGATCAGGTCCAGGCCGCGATCTGTGAGGCCGTGTCCGTGCACGGGCTGTCGTTGGTCGAGGCGGCAGTGATCGGGCAGGCGGCGTTGTCGGAGGCGAAGGGCGCCCCGGTCGTCTACGTCGTGAACGCCTTCACCCGCCACCTCGCTCGCCGACGCCGCGCTCTGACTGCGGAACCACTGGCCGAGACCCCGCTGCCCTTGCTCGACCCTCCAGTCCGCCGCGACGGCCCACAGCGGCGCTCTCAACGCCCGGAACAGGCCACGCAGGATCAGCCGGCGGCTGCTGGCGTCGACCCGGTCTCCGTTCCTGAGCAGGTCGAGACCTCGGAGTCGTCGGCGGCGTGTGGGATGTGTGAGGCCCGTGCCGGTGACGGTGCGGTGATGCGGACGGTCGACGGGGGCGACGGCCGGTGTGTGCCGTGCCCGGCCTGCCGTCCCGGTCAGAGCTCGGCGGTGACCGCGTGAGCACCTCGACACCGGCCTCGGAGTCGGGTGCGGGGCCGTTGCCGCCGCACGATCTGGTCGCCGAGCAGGCGGTGCTCGGGGCGATGATGCTCTCGCCTGAGGTGGTCGGGGAGGTCACCGAGACGGTGACGGTCCGGGATTTCTACCGGCCCGCACATGCCGCCGTCTATCAGGTGATCTGCGGCCTCGATGCCAGCGGGGAGCCGTCGGATCCGGTCGCGGTCGCCGCCGAGTTGGACCGTCGCGGGGAGCTGGGTCGGATCGGTGGCGCGGCGTCTCTACACACCCTGATCGCGGCCGTACCGACCGCGGCGAACGCCGCCTACTACGCCGAGATCGTGGCCGAGAAAGCGACGCTGCGCCGCCTGGTTGAATCCGGGATCCGGATCCAACAACTCGGCCACATCGGCGTGCAGTCGGGGGAAATCAGCGGGGTCATTGACCGGGCTCGTTCTACGCTGGACGGCGTGTCGGCTGTGCATGATGATTCCGCTGGGTGTGTCGCGTTCGGATCCGGTCACGCCGCGTGGCTCGCCGGGCTGGACGGCCTGCAAGCCGGCTGGGGTGAACCCGGGCTGCCCAGCGGCCTGGACGACCTGGACGAGGTCACCGGCGGCTGGAAACCCGGCCAGCTGATCGTGATCGCCGCCCGCCCCGGGCTCGGGAAATCGACCCTGGCCCTGGACATGGTGCGGGCAGCATCAGTCCGGCACGGCAAGACCAGCGTGATCTTCTCCCTGGAAATGTCCGAATCCGAGATCCGCGACAAGATCATCGCCGCGGAGGCGCGAGTCCGGGTCTCGGATCTCCGCACCCCACATGCGCTCGATCAGGTCGCCTACGAGCGGATCACCGCCGCCGCGACCCGGGTCCTCGCCGGTGGCGAGTTGTTCATCGACGACACCGCGACCACAACGGTCTCCCAGATCCGGGCGAAGGCGCGCCGGGTGCAGGCCCGCCACGGCCTGGACCTGATCGTCGTGGACTACCTCCAACTCATGTCCTCCGGTAGCCGGGTGGAGAACCGGCAAGTCGAGGTCAGCGACTTCTCCCGACAGCTGAAGGTGCTGGCGAAAGACTTCGACGTCCCGGTGATCGCGCTATCCCAGCTCAACCGCGGACCCGAACAACGAGCCGACAAACGACCCGTGCTATCGGACCTACGCGAGTCCGGCGCACTGGAACAAGACGCCGATATCGTGATCCTGCTGCACCGCCCCGACGCCTACGACCACAACGACCCCCGCGCCGGGGAGGCCGATCTGATCCTGGCGAAGAACCGGGGCGGCCCCACCCGCACCATCGCGGTGGCCCACCAGCTGCACTACAGCCGCTTCGCCGGACTGGGCCGCCGATGACCGCCGACGAGCTCACCACCGGCACGAACACCCTGGCCGTGCCAGCACCCAAGCCTGAGCTGAAGCCGAAGTCAGGGCCCGAGACGGTGGTGTTGCTGTTCGGTCCGGGTGCGTTGCGTCGGTTGCAGGACGGGACGAAACGTGCCGCGGTGGTCCCTGCGAAGCAGGTTGGATCGCTGAAGGTCGGGTCGTCGTTGACGGCGAAGTCGGTATTCGGCGACGCTCGCCTGCCGCTGCAGGTGCGGGCCCGCCACGACCTGCCCGGCGGTATTGACGGGCTGCCCGCACTCGCGGAGACGGCGGGCCTGACACTCGCTGATTTCACGGTGGAAACGGAGTGGTCGGGTTACCTCACGACGGCGCGGCAGAACGTCCCGAAAGCGGCGGTCGTGCTGGTCGTCGACCCGGCCGGGCCGATGACCGGGACGTTGTATGACAAGAAGAAGAAAAAGAAGACCTCCGGGTCGGGGCCGTGGGCGTGGTACCGGGTGGACCTACAGCTGCAGCCGGTGGCGGATGCCCAGATTCACCCGGCCGACCGCAAGCCCCTGGCGACGCGGATCAGGACGGTATGTGACCGGCTCGCCCCCGAGGCCCAGATGCGTGAGGCGGTGGATGCGGTGGCCGAGGTGTTGCTGGGTTCGCACCGGGCCCACGGGACGATCACCCGCGAGCTGCGGGCCCGGATCGGGTCCGCCCAGACTGATGCGGCGGTGGCGTGGTTGCGGCGTAACAAGCTGCTGGTCGGTCTGGGTGCTGAGCGGGTGTGGAGCCCGCGCCTGTTGGTCGGGTTGCGGATCCAGATGCCGGCCTCGTTGGCCGGGGACCGCACACCCGAACCGGATACCGCCGATGTGGCGGGCGCGGTGGCCGGCGTCCGGTGAGGAGGGTGGTCGCGCCGTGAGCGAGCCCGTGGCCGAGTCGTCTGTGTGGGTGGGCGGGTATCGGATCGAGGCCGATGTGGAGCTGTCCAGCGACTGGCTACCCGCGTCGGCGTTCACGATGATCTATCCGACGGTGGAGGGTGCGATCCCGGTCGCGATCGAAGGGGTCGCCGACGCCGAGATCGACGAGGTACGGATCGTGCACGTGGCCACCGGCCGGGTCGCGTGGCGGTCCACCGACGACGACGTCGACGGCCCCACGGTGGACCCGGCCAGATGGGACTGTGCTCGGCCGGTCGTGTCCTGCCGACTATCGAGGGAGAACCGGTATGGGAGGTCGGGCCGCGAAGGTCGTCGTCAGCGAGGCGTTGTCGACGGACACCGATCAGCGCCATGTCGTGGTCGCTGCATCGACCGGTGAGATTCTTGATGACGCGCAGGGACGCGGATACAAGACCGCGCATGATGCGTATCGAGCCTATACCTACAAATCGCTGGCGCCGCCGAAGCGGCATGTCGTGAAGCGGAAAGTCACGACATGGTGCGCCGAGCACGAGGCGCTCATAGCCGATGCCAAGAACATGGCGTTCCACGCGGCGCAGGACGGGGAACCGCTCACGACAGCCGATGTTGAGCGGCTGTTGTTTGAACACGGTGTCCTTGAGTTGCCGTTCACGGTCCGGGACTTGATGCGGCACTGGTGACGATCGTTCCCGGTCCGGGGGCGGTGTTGACCGGCCCGGCTGGATCGTGACGCAGCTGTGGGGCCGGCGGACAGGAATCTGTCCTTGAGCCGGTGATTTGGGCCGTTGATCGCGACGACGACGCGGTGTTCGTCTGGTTCAGAGCTGGAGACCGCGGCGGCGGTAGGCGCTGTCCCGGTCCAGGTAGGACACGGCGAGTGCGGCGATGGCGATGGTCAGTAGTTGGATCTCATCGGGGGTGTAGTGATCCGGCAGTGCCCGTCCGAGGATGTCGCCGCCGGTGTCGTCGGGGTCGTAGGGGGCATCGGCGGGTGGGAGCTGGGCGGGGCCGGCGTAGCCGTCGGCGATCGTTCCGCGGCGGCAGTGGCCGGAGAAGTAGTCCATCAACGCATACGAGGCCTGGTAGAGGTGAGGGTCCTGACAACATGTCTGACGATCCGCGGGATGCTGCTCCGTGCGGTCGTCGGCGGGCCCGGTCCGTCCCTTGCGGCCTGGCAAGAAGGACCGCCGCAGGGGTGGGCCGAGGCTGCCATGCCCTGATCGCGGTCGGCCTCGGCCCTGGGAGGGTTGCTCCCGCCCCGGACCGTGCTCCCCAGCCAGCCGGGTGGAGTCAACCGAAGCACCCGTACAAGGCTGAGTGTGACCTATAACCCATTAGTGAGTAAGAGGTCGCGCGGATTGGTTGGTGATCATGGACGTCGTGCAGGTCGGGCGTTCCAGCGGTGTGTGGTCCAGGCCTGCCGAATCAAGCTACGGAGTGTGACGATCGTGTCGGCGAGGTCGAAGAACGCGTCGACGACGATTTCTCGTCGTTCGTAGCAGCGCTGCAGCCGGTTGAAGCTGTTGTGCCAAGCGTTGGTCCGCTCGACGTGCCAGCGGCGGGTGGCCTGGATCGGCGCTTTCTCACCCTTGTGCGCGATCTCGCCGTGCAGGCCTCGTTCGGCCAGCGTGTCGCGGGTCTTGCCGGAGTCATAGCCGGCGTCGAGGTGCACGGTGATGTCGTCGGGCAGCGGGCCGAGAGCATCGAGGCGGTCGAGGGTGGGGCCCAGTAGCGGGGAGTCGTGCCGGTTGGCTCCGGCCAGGACTCGGCCCAGCGGGATGCCGTATCCCTCGACGAGCACCGAACGTTTCATACCCTGTTTGCGCCGGTCCACCGGCGACGGACCGGCGACCTCGCCGCCGCCGGGGGCCTTGGTGATGGCGCCATCGACGGCGATGTCGTGCAGCAGCAGACCGACGATGCGGTCGTAGGCGTCCAGGACGATCCGACGCAGCTGGGCGAAGACCCCGAGCCTGATCCACTCGTCACGACGATCGCGGATGGTGGTCGCCGAGCAGGTGCTGTCAGCGATGCCCTCATACAAGCAGCCGAACCGCAGTACCTGCAGGAGCTTGTCGAACACGATCCGATCCGCGATCCGGCGGCGATGGCAGCCCAGCGGATGGGTGGGATCGAACTCGTCTCGATGAGGCAGCAGCGCGGTGAACTGGTCCCACAACGGCTCGGTCAGCCATGATGGCAGGGTGGGCACGCGGCCTCCAGACGATCACGAAGCGTAGATAACTTCATGATCGGCAGGCCCGTACCCGCCCTCGCCCCCAGACACTCGACCGCGGCCAAGCTGTGACCAATCCGCGCGACCTCTAAGAGCGCCC
>NZ_JAHLEL010000067.1 GCF_020131355.1 Pseudonocardia sp. ICBG1293 | reverse complement strand
AATTGCGCTTGGCTAGCGAGGTGATTCTGTCCAGCTGGTCGACCATCACATGAGTTCCACCAAACTTCTGCCTGAGTAGACATTCGGTTACGACGACCTCCATCTTTCGGGGAAAAGTGTAGAGGATGTTTTGGCGGTCGATACGCTCCGCAATTTTGACGGCTATGGTTCGCTTCGAGCTGTAGGTGGTAGAGTGAAAAAAGTGGCGCATGTATGCGGCTGACTGAAGAAGGTCTGGCACGAAAGAGCTGTGCCAGGTTAGGATGGATGCGGCCTCGAGTTCGATGGATTCGACGTCGCCGCGCCGCGCCTGCCATCCATTTAGGCTTGAATTGCGCTGCGGCGCTGACTTCCTTGGCGCGGCGTCGATTTCTGCGAGCAGCTCCGCTAGGGAGTCAGAGGGGGCCCTTGTGGCTCGAAGCCATTCCTGTGTCTCTTGTTTGGTGACGTGCGATTTCCCTAATTCGATCCGACTGACTCGCGATTGGTCACATCCGATGGCGTCGGCTAATGTTCGCCCAGACATTCCCGCTGTGAGGCGGAACTTTCGCAAGCGTGCGCCGAGTTGGGCCCAGGGATTGTTCTGGCGAGAAGTCACGCCCCCCCCGTTGCGTCTGAATGTTGTCTCGTTATGGACTCTGAGTTAGCGGGCTGCTCTGACTGTGAAGGCTGCCCTTGGTGGGGACTGGTCGCCCCCTCCACTGTCGGCTGCAGCTCCGGCGCTGCCGCAGGCGGGGGCTTGACTTGCGTGCCAGCCCCCTGCAAGCTGAGGTGGTCGATGTAAGAACTTCCAGTTCCTGCATTGGCTACATAAGTTGAGTGGTTGGGCCTCGGCGGGTTGAGAGCCGCCGAGGCCCTTGTAGGCCACCCAGAGTGCGAAGAGGTGACCCACGTGGTCGAGCGTAGTCCTGTCTTTGACGACGATCCGGGGCCTGGAGCTCCGGTCCCGGTCGAGTTGTCGTCCCATCCAGCACGGCACTGTCTCGATGTCGACCCGGAGGTGTTCTTCCCGGTCAGTGAACTGGGTGTGCTGCAGGCTCGTCTCGTGTGCACGGGCTGCCCGGTGCGTGTCGCGTGCCGGGAGTGGGCGACAGCGACGGGCGAGTACGGCGTGTGGGGCGGCACGACCCGCGAGGAGCGCACCGCTCAGCGGCACGTAGCCATCGCCGCCGTCGCGGCGGTTGACGGTCGGGCGGTGGCGGCCTGATGTCGACCTCGGCGGGGACGGTTCATCTGCCTGCTCTGAGTGCTCGGCGTGCGGATGCGGTGTTGCGTCGCAGTCAAGTCCGCCGGGACATGTTCGTATCGGCGTACGGGCAGGCGTCCACGCCGGTCGAGCGCTTGATCGCGGCGTTCGCCGCCGTGCGAGCGACGCTTCCTAAGAACCGGGCCGGGTCGCCAGAGGTCATGCGGCGGATCGATCGCATCGCCGACGACCTGGCCGACCTGTTCGTCGAGCTCCACGCCGGCCAGGAGGCTGCCGCTCACAAGGCAGTGCGAGCGAAGCAGCGTCAGGCCGAGCGGGCGCAGGCCCGCCGCGAGCAGCGCCAGGCCGCCGTTCCTGCTGCTGGCGGTGGTCGGTGATGCAGGTGCGTGCCCGGTGTGTGGTGTGTCGCAGGTCGATCGAGATTCCACGGGATGGCGGTGTGCTGCCGCGGACCTGTAGCCGCTGCCATCGGCAGCGGGTGGGAGGTGGTCGTCGTGCCGCAGCCCGCATCTGACCAGCACCAGGACGAGCAGAAGGTCGAGGGCGCTCCGGATCGTCCGGGTCTCTACATCGTCGACCCGAACACCGCGCCGCCCACCGGCGGCGAGGACCAGACGGCTGCACCGGCGGAGCCGGCCGTGAAGCCGTTGGCGCCGTGGGACCAGCGCATCGCCCAGGCCATCAGCGATCTGGTGGAGGCGCGGCCGCGGTGGAACGAGCAGCCGCCGTCGTATGCCCAGACCTGGGCGTATTCGCGGGCCGGTGACTGGACCACCTCCAGCAATCAGCTGGTGAGAGCCGTGCACGCGGCGCTGACGCTGGCCGCCCTGGCGATGGTGTTCCCGCTGGACTGGCTGGCGAACGTGATCCGGGACAAGCCGTCCGGCTTCGTGATCACGGTTGTCGTGGTCGTCCTACTCGCCCTCGCCATCTGAAGGAGGCGGTTCATCGTGTCGTGGTCGATGTTCATTCCGTCGTCGATGCCCGCGCTCGGCGCCCTAGCGTTGATCCTGGCGATCGTCCTGGTCTATCTGGATGTGCCCGGCAAGGGCGTGGACTGGGAGAAGGTCGCCGCTGTGTTGGCGGTGGTCGGCGGGTTCGGCGTCGGCGGCGCGTCCGCGGGCTGGTTCGGTGGGCTGTTCACCGCGTTGTCGGGTGGTGCGTTGACCGGGGCCGGGCAGGCCACCGCCCAACTCGTCGGCGTCTCCGCGGTCGGCGCCGTAGCGGCGCCGCGGGCTGTGGGCCTACAGCGCCTACGCGGCGCCGGGATCGGGGATCGGCAACCAGGACGAAGTCGCTGATGGTCGTCGCCGCCCTGGCCCTGGTCGGCACCGTCCTGGCGGGTGTCCCGCGGCTGTACAGCGCCGCGGACACCTTCATCGCCGCGCTCGCGGCATCCCTCACCTGATGCCGTCGATGTCCTCGACCTCGGTCGATGCAGGCCGATACGACACTAGAGAAGAGAGGAGCGGCTGATGGAGGCGTTCTTCCTGACCTGTGTCGTGGTCGCGTTCTTCGTGACCAAGGGCCGCACCGACACCGCCGCCTACAGCAACGGCAAAGAACCACCCGGCCTCACCCGAGCCCGCATGCGCCACGAGAACGCCGGCGGCGGGGCCCGCACCAGCTCGGGGCGCCCGACCGGGCAGGGCGCGTTCGGACTGCTGGTCGCCTCCCGCTGGACCGAGGCCTGCCGGGCCGCCCAACACCGGGCCGAACACCGCGCCGCGCGGCGCCGTGCCTGGTTCGACGAGACCGCGCCGTCCCGGGACGAGCGGTGGCGCACTACCCAGCAGCGTCGCCTCGACAGGGCGGATCGTGCGCGGGCCCGGTGGGCCCAGGCCCGCGGCCTGCTCCCCGTCGCGGGCTCCGGCAGCGCGAGCGGCGCCAGCTCGGCGATCGGTACCGGTTCGGCCGGGCCTGCGGGGGCGAAGAGCTCGGAGCCGTGGGGTCGACGGCGACACGCCACTTGTCCCGCTGCCGGGGCATCGGGTGGTGCGGTGGTGGCGACCGATGATCCCGGCCTGCCTTCCCCGCCTGTGGCGGAGCAGGTTCCGGTGGCCCGCCCGGTCCCGGATGAGGACGGCGGCGTCGACCTCGACGACTTTCCCAGCACTGCCCCGGAGGCGGCGCCGTCGTCGTCTCCGTCTGGCACGGCCCCGGCAGCAGAGTCCTCGCCGACGGCTACCAGCACAACTACTTCTTCCGGAGGAGACGGGATGTATGAGGCAGCGGTAGCGCGGTTGATCGCCGCGGCGGACGCGTGTGGCGTCTACCAGACCCAGCTCTCGGCGTTCACCGACCGGCTGTCCGGGGACGGCTGGGGCGACCAGGTCACCGGGCCCCTCGCCGATTCGCTGTCGGGGCTGAACGCCGCCGAGGGCCTGTACCGGGGCCTGGCCGAGCAGATGCGCGCCCAGGGCGACCGAGGCCGGGACGCCTACGACCAGGCCCCGTACGTGCCCGGCCCGCACGCCGTCCTCTAACCGGCACCTGACCAGCACACACACCGAAACAGAATGGAGATGACGGTGATGGCGACACTGGACGTGGACGGGAACTACGAGTTCCTCTCAGCCGCTCTGCGGGACGCAGCCTCAGACCTGGAACAGCTCATCGGCACTCACCGCTCGCTGGTGGACGAGTTCGAAGGTCACGGCTGGACCGGCCTGGACGGCCTCGACGGTGCGGGCACCCATGTCGGTGCGGTGATCGACAACCTGTCGGCTGTGGCGGAGCGGATCGGTGTGGGTGGGCAGATCGTGCGTGACGCCCTGACCGCCAATCACATGATCACGCGGGCGTCGAAGGCGTCCCTGGGCCACGGCTGACTAGCGGGTGGGTTTCGAGTCCCGCCCACACCACGGGTGGTGTGGGCGGGCGCTCCGGCTCCATCAGCACGGTTCTGACCAGTAGAAGAAGGAAGGACGGTCATGACCCGGTCGAAGTCTGTTCCGACGATCACGCGGAAGACGCGGTTCGAGCATGCTGCCCGGCTCGCGGCGCAGCGGGCCGAGGCGCGGCCGCAATCCCGACAGACCGCCCGCGACCGCGACGGTGCTGTCGACGACACGACGACTGCACCCGGCTCGGGTGCAGTGCTGGGCGTGCTCTGGTCGCGGGTGAAGGGAACGGTCGTGCCCGGCGCCGACGACGTGGCAGCGGCGGCCTCGGCTGGTGGTGATGATCGGGTGGAGAACGCGCGTCGGGTGTTGGTTGCGGCCCGGAACCGACGGCGGCGGTGGCCGTGGATCCCGGCCGCACTTGGTGGTGTGGCCGGGATGGGTGGGCACTGGCTCGGCGCCGGGCTGGCGGCGGTGGCCGGTGCGGACCCGGCGGTCCTCGCCGCGCCCGCCGCGGCGGTGCCGTTGGGTGCAGCTGCGGTGGTCGCTGCCCGCTACCGGTCGGCGGTCGGGCGGTGGTGGCCCGAGCTGGCCGGTAGTGGTGCGGGTGCATCAGTTCTGGCCTATCACCTCGCCGCGGCCGGCCCGTCGCCGCTACTCGCCGCCGCCGCGGTCCTCGGCACCACAGCGATCGGTGCCCGCTGGTGGCGGGCACACCCGATCGGGCCGCGGGTTGCGGCGTTGACGCCGCCGCAGCAGTTGCCTGCGGTCGCGCCGCCGGACCCGGAGCACGACCGGTACTGCTTGGCGTGGGCGGAGACCAACGCCGCCAGGAACGGGAAGGTCCCCGGGTCACGCCTGACCAACCGCACCGACGACGCATACACGACGTGTTTCGATGTGGTCCTGGCCCGCGGGACACACACCCTCGATGACCTGGTCTCCCATCGGGTACGCCTGGCCGGTGGGCTCGGGCTCGACGCCGACCGGGTCCTGTTCGCGCCCGGGCGCCGTGGGGAAGGTGCGGCGCGGGCGCGGTTGACGATCATCCACACCGACCCGGTCGCGCAGACCCGGTTGTTCACCGCGCCACGCGTGGCCGACGGCGTGATCAAGGGTGTCGGCCGGTCGATCGACGGGTCCGGCGAGGTCGATGTGCTCATGTGGGATGACGGCGGCACCGTCCCGACCGCGGTGCTCGGGTCGACCGGTGGCGGGAAGTCCGGCGCTACGAACATCCTGGTGACCTCGGCGTTGTCGACCGGCGTCCTGAACCTGCTGTATGCCGATCCGAAAGGGAACTCCTCCACCGCCCTCGCGACACGGGCGCGGGTCGCGGTCATCGGCAAACAGAACGTCCTCGCGTTGCCGCGGCTGGTCACTGCGATCCTGGCCGCGCGCGCACAGATCGCCGCCGAGGCCGGCTCCGATCTGATCTTCCCCAGCCAGGACGTCCCTGGGTGGATGTTCCTGCACGACGAGTACTCCTTCGTCGCCCACGACCCGAAGGTCGCCGCACTCTGGACCGAGACCGTCAACACCGTCCGCGCCCTGGGCATCTGGCTGGTCGGGCTCAACCAGTCCCAAGGACAAGCAGCGTGGGGCGGGGACCATGCCCGGTCGGCGTTCGCGGCGCAGGTGATCGCGTTCCGCACCAACTCGAAATCATCCTCGGATCTGGTGCCGGGCCTGCTGTTCGACCCGGCCGAGCTCCCGCTCAACGATGCCCGGCCGCGGCGGCCGGTGCCCGGGATGGCCGTACACGCCCACCTGGACGCGCCGGTCCGCTGGGACTGGCTGCCCTCGGACGCGGACGCGGCCCGGATGGTCAGCAAAGGCCTCCCGGCGCCGGCGTTGACCGCCTCGACCGCGTTCGACCGCTACTTCAACCAGCCGGAGTTGCATCCACTCGACGACGCCGCGATCACCAGCGTGCTCGGCCCGGCGGTGGGCGGGCGGTGGCAGGTCGGCGGGCTCGGTGGCACCCACCACCTCCTCGACACTGACGGGCCCGGCCCGGCCGGCTTTCCGGGCGGCCCGCGGCGAGCCGCGTGGGGCACCCGCACCACCGGCGCCGGTGGTGCCGACACCGCCGCTCTGTCAGCTGCTGCTGCGGAGGTCGTGTTGTCGCCGGTGCAGGCCGAGGTCCTCGCTCTGATCCAGGGCGGGACCGCCACGACCGGGAACCTGGTGGACGCGGCGACCGTGTCGAAGGCCGCCGTGCACGACGCCCTCGACACGCTGATCGGGTGCGGCCGCATCAGTCGTGTCGCCCGGGGCCGCTACCAGGCCACCCTGGATGATCGAACCCCGGATGATCGGGATGAGCAGGACTCGACATCATGACCCGGATGAATCAGGTGCGCAGGCGTAGCCCGGTCGGGGAACGGCGGGCCGCGACGCTGCTGATGGCAGCCCTCGCCCTGACCGTGTTCGTACTGGTCGAGGTCTGGGCCCTCCGCGACGACACCGACACCGACACCGGTTCAGGCGCGGCGGGGTCGGCGGAGATGGTGACTGCGGCCGGGCCGGTGGATGTGTCCGGGCTGCGGGTCGCCCCGGACCGGCACGGGCGTGACTACCGCCGCGACGCGTTCGGTCCCGGCTGGGCGCTGGCGGTCGGGCCGGGCTGCGATGTCCGCGACGCTGTCCTGGCCCGCGACCTCACCCAGACGACGGTCACGCGTGGCTGTGACGTGACAGTGGGGACGCTGCGGGATCCTTACAGCGGGCAGACCGTGACCGGCCCGACCCGTGACCTCGATGTCGATCACGTCATCCCGCTCGCGTTGGCGCATCGGTCCGGCGCGCATGCCTGGACCGATGCCCGGCGTGAGGAGTTCGCGAACGACCCGGACAACCTGCGCGCGACCACCGCGCAGGTCAACAGGTCGAAGTCCGACCACGGCCCCGAGCACTGGATGCCCCCGGTCGACGCGTGTGCCTACGCCCACGACTTCGTCCGAGTCGCGGCCCGCTACCAGCTCACCGTCACCGCGCAGCGCGCCCACGCGCTGCAGAGCGCCTGCCGATGAGCAGGCACGTCATCGCTTGACCGTGAAGGAGCGGAGGTCATCATGTCGTCCGGTATGACGGACGTGTCCTGGCCGGGCGCTGGACTCTGTGCCCAGACCGACCCGGGTGTCTTCTATCCCGAACCTGGCGAGCCCGCCGATACCGCGAAACGGATCTGCACGCTGTGCCCGGTCCGGCTCCCGTGCCTGGAATACGCCCTGGCCACCGGCGAGCAGTACGGGATCTGGGGCGGACTGTCAGCGAACCAACGACACCACCTGCGCCGCGGCATCCCCGGTACCGCAGCGTCCGCGGCGGGGGATCGGAGATGTTCGTGATCCGCCCGCCCGCAGACCTACCAGCGTCGGCGTCGCTGCCGCGACCGGGCCGGTGGGGCGGATGTGGCGACCGCGAGCGACCTGACTACTGTCTGTCCCCCGAATACGACAAACGGCCCCCACCCACCAAGGAAAAGGGCCGCCAGTCGTCCATCCAACCAGCCGTGAGGCTGAGATAGGAGAACTCTACCTATGACCGGCCACCCCGGCCACCCCGGCCACCCCGGCCACCCCGGCCACCCCGGCCACCCCGGCCACCCCGGCCACGAGCCGTTTACACCTGTTGACCTGTGGGTCTCCGCATCGACGGGTGGTGTGCGATGAGCACGCCCTGGAGGAACTCCCCACACCGCGCCGCGCCGGCGGTGGCCGGTCGGGAGCCGTTCACCGTGGGTGTGGCGTCGGCGACGAGCATCGGGCTCTCGCCGCGGTGGGTGCATTACAGCGGTGTGTCCCCGGCCGCGCGGGTTGCGGCGGAGGTCCTGGCCGATATGGCCACGATGCGCCCGGCCGGTGATCAGGCCCCGGTGCTCGATCGTGAACGGCTGGCCTATCACGTCGGTGTCGGTCGCGCGGACAAGCTCGCCCCGATCCTGGCCGAGTTGATCGAGATCGGATTCCTCACCGTCTACGACGGTGGTGCCGACCCGGACACCGGTCGCCGTCGGCAGCGCCGCGACGGCCGCGGCCGTCCGGTCCCGGACCGGTTCGCGGTCAGTCTGCACCCGCCGGCCGGCTACCGCGGCGCGGCGACGCTGACCGAGGCCGACGCCGCGTTCACCGCGGCGCGGGACGCGGTCTACCGGGACGTCGAAGCGACCGGGAAGACGCCCCGCGCGGGGCGTCACACCATCCCACGGCCTCGCCCAGACCGTTCCCGATCGCCGCAGGTCAGCACTGTCCCCGGATCTCGGGGACAGGTCGAAGGTCCTGTCCCCGAGATCCGGGGACAGGAAGAGTTCGCCCTGGTCGGAGCTGTCCCCGAGATCGGGGGACAGGGTGAGCCGACTGTCCCCGGATTCCGGGGACAGTCAGAGTTTGTGCAGGTCAGGACTGTCCCCCGTTTTCGGGGACACCTTCAGATCGAGAGATCTTCGATCTCTCTCGAAGAGAGAGAGATCGAAGGATCGAGCGCGCTCGCGCGCGGGTCGGCTCCGCCGCCCGCTCCGAGCGCCGCGGCGGCCGCGCCAGCCGGGTTCGGTCGCGGCGGTTCGGTTGTCGAGGCGGTCGGTCTCGGGGCGGGCGGTCTCGCCGAGCGCACTGGGCTCGATGGCCGGGCCGAGGCATTCACCGAGGCACTCACCGAGCCGGTCGATGAGGCGCTGGATGTGTCGCTGGGGGTCGAGGCTCGGGAGGTGGTACGTCGGTTGCCGTGGGTGGCGTGGGCGCAGGCTCGGGGCAAGACGGGGTGGCGGTTGACCCCGGCGGATGCTGATCAGGTCCAGGCCGCGATCTGTGAGGCCGTGTCCGTGCACGGGCTGTCGTTGGTCGAGGCGGCAGTGATCGGGCAGGCGGCGTTGTCGGAGGCGAAGGGCGCCCCGGTCGTCTACGTCGTGAACGCCTTCACCCGCCACCTCGCTCGCCGACGCCGCGCTCTGACTGCGGAACCACTGGCCGAGACCCCGCTGCCCTTGCTCGACCCTCCAGTCCGCCGCGACGGCCCACAGCGGCGCTCTCAACGCCCGGAACAGGCCACGCAGGATCAGCCGGCGGCTGCTGGCGTCGACCCGGTCTCCGTTCCTGAGCAGGTCGAGACCTCGGAGTCGTCGGCGGCGTGTGGGATGTGTGAGGCCCGTGCCGGTGACGGTGCGGTGATGCGGACGGTCGACGGGGGCGACGGCCGGTGTGTGCCGTGCCCGGCCTGCCGTCCCGGTCAGAGCTCGGCGGTGACCGCGTGAGCACCTCGACACCGGCCTCGGAGTCGGGTGCGGGGCCGTTGCCGCCGCACGATCTGGTCGCCGAGCAGGCGGTGCTCGGGGCGATGATGCTCTCGCCTGAGGTGGTCGGGGAGGTCACCGAGACGGTGACGGTCCGGGATTTCTACCGGCCCGCACATGCCGCCGTCTATCAGGTGATCTGCGGCCTCGATGCCAGCGGGGAGCCGTCGGATCCGGTCGCGGTCGCCGCCGAGTTGGACCGTCGCGGGGAGCTGGGTCGGATCGGTGGCGCGGCGTCTCTACACACCCTGATCGCGGCCGTACCGACCGCGGCGAACGCCGCCTACTACGCCGAGATCGTGGCCGAGAAAGCGACGCTGCGCCGCCTGGTTGAATCCGGGATCCGGATCCAACAACTCGGCCACATCGGCGTGCAGTCGGGGGAAATCAGCGGGGTCATTGACCGGGCTCGTTCTACGCTGGACGGCGTGTCGGCTGTGCATGATGATTCCGCTGGGTGTGTCGCGTTCGGATCCGGTCACGCCGCGTGGCTCGCCGGGCTGGACGGCCTGCAAGCCGGCTGGGGTGAACCCGGGCTGCCCAGCGGCCTGGACGACCTGGACGAGGTCACCGGCGGCTGGAAACCCGGCCAGCTGATCGTGATCGCCGCCCGCCCCGGGCTCGGGAAATCGACCCTGGCCCTGGACATGGTGCGGGCAGCATCAGTCCGGCACGGCAAGACCAGCGTGATCTTCTCCCTGGAAATGTCCGAATCCGAGATCCGCGACAAGATCATCGCCGCGGAGGCGCGAGTCCGGGTCTCGGATCTCCGCACCCCACATGCGCTCGATCAGGTCGCCTACGAGCGGATCACCGCCGCCGCGACCCGGGTCCTCGCCGGTGGCGAGTTGTTCATCGACGACACCGCGACCACAACGGTCTCCCAGATCCGGGCGAAGGCGCGCCGGGTGCAGGCCCGCCACGGCCTGGACCTGATCGTCGTGGACTACCTCCAACTCATGTCCTCCGGTAGCCGGGTGGAGAACCGGCAAGTCGAGGTCAGCGACTTCTCCCGACAGCTGAAGGTGCTGGCGAAAGACTTCGACGTCCCGGTGATCGCGCTATCCCAGCTCAACCGCGGACCCGAACAACGAGCCGACAAACGACCCGTGCTATCGGACCTACGCGAGTCCGGCGCACTGGAACAAGACGCCGATATCGTGATCCTGCTGCACCGCCCCGACGCCTACGACCACAACGACCCCCGCGCCGGGGAGGCCGATCTGATCCTGGCGAAGAACCGGGGCGGCCCCACCCGCACCATCGCGGTGGCCCACCAGCTGCACTACAGCCGCTTCGCCGGACTGGGCCGCCGATGACCGCCGACGAGCTCACCACCGGCACGAACACCCTGGCCGTGCCAGCACCCAAGCCTGAGCTGAAGCCGAAGTCAGGGCCCGAGACGGTGGTGTTGCTGTTCGGTCCGGGTGCGTTGCGTCGGTTGCAGGACGGGACGAAACGTGCCGCGGTGGTCCCTGCGAAGCAGGTTGGATCGCTGAAGGTCGGGTCGTCGTTGACGGCGAAGTCGGTATTCGGCGACGCTCGCCTGCCGCTGCAGGTGCGGGCCCGCCACGACCTGCCCGGCGGTATTGACGGGCTGCCCGCACTCGCGGAGACGGCGGGCCTGACACTCGCTGATTTCACGGTGGAAACGGAGTGGTCGGGTTACCTCACGACGGCGCGGCAGAACGTCCCGAAAGCGGCGGTCGTGCTGGTCGTCGACCCGGCCGGGCCGATGACCGGGACGTTGTATGACAAGAAGAAGAAAAAGAAGACCTCCGGGTCGGGGCCGTGGGCGTGGTACCGGGTGGACCTACAGCTGCAGCCGGTGGCGGATGCCCAGATTCACCCGGCCGACCGCAAGCCCCTGGCGACGCGGATCAGGACGGTATGTGACCGGCTCGCCCCCGAGGCCCAGATGCGTGAGGCGGTGGATGCGGTGGCCGAGGTGTTGCTGGGTTCGCACCGGGCCCACGGGACGATCACCCGCGAGCTGCGGGCCCGGATCGGGTCCGCCCAGACTGATGCGGCGGTGGCGTGGTTGCGGCGTAACAAGCTGCTGGTCGGTCTGGGTGCTGAGCGGGTGTGGAGCCCGCGCCTGTTGGTCGGGTTGCGGATCCAGATGCCGGCCTCGTTGGCCGGGGACCGCACACCCGAACCGGATACCGCCGATGTGGCGGGCGCGGTGGCCGGCGTCCGGTGAGGAGGGTGGTCGCGCCGTGAGCGAGCCCGTGGCCGAGTCGTCTGTGTGGGTGGGCGGGTATCGGATCGAGGCCGATGTGGAGCTGTCCAGCGACTGGCTACCCGCGTCGGCGTTCACGATGATCTATCCGACGGTGGAGGGTGCGATCCCGGTCGCGATCGAAGGGGTCGCCGACGCCGAGATCGACGAGGTACGGATCGTGCACGTGGCCACCGGCCGGGTCGCGTGGCGGTCCACCGACGACGACGTCGACGGCCCCACGGTGGACCCGGCCAGATGGGACTGTGCTCGGCCGGTCGTGTCCTGCCGACTATCGAGGGAGAACCGGTATGGGAGGTCGGGCCGCGAAGGTCGTCGTCAGCGAGGCGTTGTCGACGGACACCGATCAGCGCCATGTCGTGGTCGCTGCATCGACCGGTGAGATTCTTGATGACGCGCAGGGACGCGGATACAAGACCGCGCATGATGCGTATCGAGCCTATACCTACAAATCGCTGGCGCCGCCGAAGCGGCATGTCGTGAAGCGGAAAGTCACGACATGGTGCGCCGAGCACGAGGCGCTCATAGCCGATGCCAAGAACATGGCGTTCCACGCGGCGCAGGACGGGGAACCGCTCACGACAGCCGATGTTGAGCGGCTGTTGTTTGAACACGGTGTCCTTGAGTTGCCGTTCACGGTCCGGGACTTGATGCGGCACTGGTGACGATCGTTCCCGGTCCGGGGGCGGTGTTGACCGGCCCGGCTGGATCGTGACGCAGCTGTGGGGCCGGCGGACAGGAATCTGTCCTTGAGCCGGTGATTTGGGCCGTTGATCGCGACGACGACGCGGTGTTCGTCTGGTTCAGAGCTGGAGACCGCGGCGGCGGTAGGCGCTGTCCCGGTCCAGGTAGGACACGGCGAGTGCGGCGATGGCGATGGTCAGTAGTTGGATCTCATCGGGGGTGTAGTGATCCGGCAGTGCCCGTCCGAGGATGTCGCCGCCGGTGTCGTCGGGGTCGTAGGGGGCATCGGCGGGTGGGAGCTGGGCGGGGCCGGCGTAGCCGTCGGCGATCGTTCCGCGGCGGCAGTGGCCGGAGAAGTAGTCCATCAACGCATACGAGGCCTGGTAGAGGTGAGGGTCCTGACAACATGTCTGACGATCCGCGGGATGCTGCTCCGTGCGGTCGTCGGCGGGCCCGGTCCGTCCCTTGCGGCCTGGCAAGAAGGACCGCCGCAGGGGTGGGCCGAGGCTGCCATGCCCTGATCGCGGTCGGCCTCGGCCCTGGGAGGGTTGCTCCCGCCCCGGACCGTGCTCCCCAGCCAGCCGGGTGGAGTCAACCGAAGCACCCGTACAAGGCTGAGTGTGACCTATAACCCATTAGTGAGTAAGAGGTCGCGCGGATTGGTTGGTGATCATGGACGTCGTGCAGGTCGGGCGTTCCAGCGGTGTGTGGTCCAGGCCTGCCGAATCAAGCTACGGAGTGTGACGATCGTGTCGGCGAGGTCGAAGAACGCGTCGACGACGATTTCTCGTCGTTCGTAGCAGCGCTGCAGCCGGTTGAAGCTGTTGTGCCAAGCGTTGGTCCGCTCGACGTGCCAGCGGCGGGTGGCCTGGATCGGCGCTTTCTCACCCTTGTGCGCGATCTCGCCGTGCAGGCCTCGTTCGGCCAGCGTGTCGCGGGTCTTGCCGGAGTCATAGCCGGCGTCGAGGTGCACGGTGATGTCGTCGGGCAGCGGGCCGAGAGCATCGAGGCGGTCGAGGGTGGGGCCCAGTAGCGGGGAGTCGTGCCGGTTGGCTCCGGCCAGGACTCGGCCCAGCGGGATGCCGTATCCCTCGACGAGCACCGAACGTTTCATACCCTGTTTGCGCCGGTCCACCGGCGACGGACCGGCGACCTCGCCGCCGCCGGGGGCCTTGGTGATGGCGCCATCGACGGCGATGTCGTGCAGCAGCAGACCGACGATGCGGTCGTAGGCGTCCAGGACGATCCGACGCAGCTGGGCGAAGACCCCGAGCCTGATCCACTCGTCACGACGATCGCGGATGGTGGTCGCCGAGCAGGTGCTGTCAGCGATGCCCTCATACAAGCAGCCGAACCGCAGTACCTGCAGAGCTTGTCGAACACGATCCGATCCGCGATCCGGCGGCGATGGCAGCCCAGCGGATGGGTGGGATCGAACTCGTCTCGATGAGGCAGCAGCGCGGTGAACTGGTCCCACAACGGCTCGGTCAGCCATGATGGCAGGGTGGGCACGCGGCCTCCAGACGATCACGAAGCGTAGATAACTTCATGATCGGCAGGCCCGTACCCGCCCTCGCCCCCAGACACTCGACCGCGGCCAAGCTGTGACCAATCCGCGCGACCTCTAAGAGCGCGCGGATTGGTGGTGATCATGGACGTCGGCAGGTCGGGCGTTCCAGCGGTGTGTGGGTCCTGCCTGCGAATCAAGCCTACGGAGTGTGACGATCGTGTCGGCGAGGCGAAGAACGCTCGACGACGATTTCTCTCGTTCGCTAGCAGCCTGCAGCGTTGAAGCTGTTGTGCCAAGGTTGGTCCGCTCGAATGCCAGCGGGGGTGGCTGATCGCGCTTCTCACCCTTGTGCGCGATCTCGCCGTGCAGGCCTCGTTGGCCAGCGTGTCGCGGGTCTTGCCGGAGTCATAGCCGGCGTCGAGGGCACGGGATGTCGTCGGGCAGCGGGCCGAGAGCATCGAGGCGGTCGAGGTGGGGCCCAGTAGCGGGGAGTCGTGCCGGTTGGCTCCGGCCAGGACTCGGCCCAGCGGGATGCCGTATCCTCGACGAGCACCGAACGTTTCAACCCTGTTTGCGCCGGTCCACCGGCGACGGACCGGCGACCTCGCCGCCGGGGGCCTTGGTGATGGCGCCATCGACGGCGATGCGTGCAGCAGCAGACGACGATGCGGTCGTAGGCGTCCAGGACGATCCGACGCAGCTGGGCGAAGACCCCGAGCCTGATCCACTCGTCACGACGATCGCGGATGGTGGTCGCGAGCAGGTGCTGTCAGCGATGCCCTCATACAAGCAGCCGAACCGCAGTACCTGCAGGAGCTTGTCGAACACGATCCGATCCGCGATCCGGCGGCGATGGCAGCCCAGCGGATGGGTGGGATCGAACTCGTCTCGATGAGGCAGCAGCGCGGTGAACTGGTCCCACAACGGCTCGGTCAGCCATGATGGCAGGGTGGGCACGCGGCCTCAGACGATCACGAAGCGTAGATAACTTCATGATCGGCAGGCCGTACCCGCCCTCGCCCCCAGACACTCGACCGCGGCCAAGCTGTGACCAATCCGCGCGACCTCTAAGAGCGCCCGGCAAATGAGGTCGGGGGGTGTCGTTGCAGGTAGAGGCACGGACCTGCAAGTGATCATGGGATTGCTGATGTCCTGATGGTCGCCTGGAGGGTCCGTGCCTCTACCTGCAACGACACCCCCACGACCTCATTTGCCGGGCGCTCTAAACATACTTCGGATGGCGGTGTCATGGCCTGCGCCCAGCTGGACGACGACCAGCACACAGCATGCTGCCGACGGGTGTGTGTAGTGGCATCCACCAGAGTGGTGTGCGACCGGCTCGGTGACGGGCAGAGCCGGGGTTGGGCGGCCACCGCGTGATCTTCTTGAGCACCTCTCACGGAACTCAAGAAGCCGGGTGTGCTCGCTGCTCGCCGGAGTTAGAGCGCCCGGCAATTGATGGTTATCGGAGTCGACGGGTCGTGGGTCGGGTTGTCCAGCGGTAGCGGCTGCGGGCACGGTTGATCAGCCGGCGGATCACGGTGAGCGCGGCGGCGAGGTTGAGGTAGAACTCGACGATGATCTTCCGGCGATCGGTGAACCGGCGCAGCTTGCCGTAGCCGTTCATCCAGGAGTGCGTGCGCTCGATGGGCCACCGTCGTCCTGCCTGGATCGGAGCCGGGACCCCCGTGGTCGCGATCTCGCCGGTGAAGCCCAGGGTGTGCAGCAGAGTACGGGTCTTGCCGGAGTCATAGCCGCGGTCCAGGTGCACGGTCGGGAACAGATCACCACCGTGGGCGTCGCGGTGGCGGGGCAGCGGGCCGATCATCGTCACGATGCCGGTCAAGGTCGGTTCCAGCAGGGGCGAGTCATGGTCGTTGGCTCGCGCCGCGACCAGGTGCAGCGGGATGCCCTGGTCATCGCAGGCCACGGACCGTTTCGTGCCCTGCTTGCCGCGGCCGACAGGGCTGCGGCCGGCCACCTCGCCTCCGCCTGGTGCCTTGGTGATCGATCCGTCGACCGCCAGATCGTCAAGATCCAGGCCGAGTATCTGGTCGTAACCGGCCAGCGCGGTGCGGAGCAGTTCCTCGCTGACTCCCGCGGTGGCCCAGTCATCGAGACGGCGGCGGATGGTGCGGTCCGAGCAACCCGGCGTGGCGATGCGTTCGTAGCCACTACCGTGCACCAGAGCGGCAACGACGTGGTCGAACACGACCCGATCAGAGATCCGGCGACGGTGACAGCCCCACGGATGGGCGGGTCGAACTCCGGGCGCCGCTCTGCCTCGATCAGGGCAGCGAACTCGACCCAGAGGGGGTCGATCAGCGATTCTGGCAATAGAGGCACGGACCCTCCAGGCGACCATCAGGACATCAGCAATCCCATGATCACTTGCAGGTCCGTGTCTCTACCAACACCGACACACGGCCACCTCTACTGCCGGACGCTCTAAGAGGTCGTTTCAGAACGACTTGTCGAGTTTCCATTGACCCCTCGACGACAGATCAAACGGCAGGTCAGATAGCCGCTTGTCGTCTACAACAGACACGTCGACCTCGTTCTGAAATGACCTCTTAGAGGTCATTTCAGAACGAGGTCGACGTGTCTGTTGTAGACGACAAGCGGCTATCTGACCTGCCGTTTGATCTGTCGTCGAGGGGTCAATGGAAACTCGACAAGTCGTTCTGAAACGACCTCTAAGGCCGGCTCTTCTCGCCGGAGGCGAACAGGTAGACGAAGCCGCTGTACATGATGGTCAGCAGGGTGTAGCCGCATAGGTAGCTCAGGCCCGGTGTCACGGCGTCGAGCGCGGTCTTGACCGGTGACAGGCCGAAGGTGTTCGAGGCGGCAGCGATCGCGAACAGCAGCGTGATGGCCTTGTTCCAGTCGGTGGGCTCGTCGGTGCGGGCCAGGACTGTCAGCCGCCATCCGGTCAGGATGAGCAGCGCTGTCCAGAGGGGGTCGCCGTAGTATCCGGGAATAATCGGGCGGATATGGCTGGGTAGGCTCCTGACCAGGGGGTTTCTGGGGTTCTGGTCGGGAGGTTGTCGGGTGGTCGCTCCGGTGTTCACAGACGTCGAGCTGGAGAGGCTGCGGCGGTTCCCGGAGATCGGCCGGGAGGAGTTGTTCCGGTTCTTCACGCTGGCCCCGGCGGACGTTGCGTTTGTTGATCCCGGTCGGGGCCGGGGCGCGGCGGATCGGCTGGGTCTGGCGGTCGCGGTGTGCTCGTTGTCGTGGTTGGGGTTCGTGCCGGATGAGGTGGCGTCGGCGCCGCAGGCGGCGGTGGTGCGCCTGGCTGAGCAGTTGCGCGTGGATCCGGCCGTGATCGGTTCGTATGGGCGCCGGGCGAAGACCCGCACCGAGCATCTTCGGCTGGCGGCGCAGTATCTGGGGTGGCGGCCGCCGACGACGCTGGAGATCAAGGAGCTCGACGAGTTCCTGCTGGCGCGGGCGATGGAGCATGATTCGCCGACGCTGCTGTTCCGGCTGGCGTGCGAGTTCCTGATCTCGGCGCGGGTGATCCGGCCGGGACCGGTGACGGTGGTCAAGCGGGTCGCCCACGCCCGCGAGGTGGCCCGGCAGGAGACGTTCGACCGGTTGGCGCACGAGTTCACCGACGCCCGCCGCGTCGGGCTGGACGGGCTGCTGGTGGTGGATTCGGAGATCGGGATGACCCGGCTGCGGTGGCTGGAAGGGGGTGGAGGCCTCGGCGCGGTGGAGGCCTCGCCGCGGCGGTGAAGGCCGAGATCGCGAAGCTGGAGTTCCTGCGCGGAATGGACGCCCACGCGTTGGACCTGTCGGTGCTGCCGGCCGAACGCCGCCGGTTCCTGGCCACGGTCGGTCGCCGCCTCACCGCCCAAGCGCTGGAACGGCGGGAGCCGGAACGCCGGTACCCGATCTTGCTGACGTTGCTGGCCCAGTCGGCGACCGAGGTGCTCGACGAGGTGGTGGCGCTGTTCGACCAGGCGCTCTCGGCGCGGGAGAGCAAGGCCGCGCACAGGATGCGGGACTATCTGGCCGAACGCGCCAAGTCCGGGAGGACCGCCAGGAGCTTCTGGACGCGATCTTGGCCATCGTGGCCGACCCGGCGGTGCCGGACGGCGATGTCGGCGGTCTGATCCGGGGCGAGCGGGTCGGCTGGGACCGGCTGCGTTCGGCGCAGTCGAGCGCGTTGCCGCCGCTGCCGCGCGATCACGGGCACCTCGCCGCGCTGGACGGCTCGTACGGGTACCTGCGCCAGTTCACCCCGAACGTCCTCGACGCCGTGACCTTCGCCGGCGGCACCGCCGCGGCCGAGCTGCTGGAGGCGGTGGCGATCCTGCGGGAGCTCAACGCCACCGGCGCCCGCAAGGTCCCCGACGACGCGCCGAGCGGGTTCGTCCCGGCCCGCTTCCGCGGCTACCTGGACACCGCCGCGGCGAACCGCAGCGCGACGGCGTATCGGCATTACTGGGAGCTGTGCGTGCTGCTGGCCCTGCGGGACGGGCTGCGCACCGGGGACGTGTTCGTGCCGGGCAGCCGCCGTTACTCCGACCCGGCCGCCTACCTGCTCACCGAGGACAAGTGGGCGGATCAGCGGGCGGAGTTCTGCCGACTGGTCGGCAAACCCTCCGACGCCGCCACCGGCCTGGCCGAGGCCGAAGACGAGCTGCACACCGCGCTGGGCAAGCTGGAAACGACGCTCGCCCACGGCGACGGCCCGGTCCGCCTGGACGACGACGGCGATCTGGTGATCTCCCCGCTGACCGCGGAGGACATCCGGCCGAGGCGAGAGCGTTGAAGGCGGAGCTGACCGAGATGCTGCCGTTCGCGCCGATCGTGTCGCT
Organism: Pseudonocardia sp. ICBG1293; assembly: GCF_020131355.1. Lineage (GTDB taxonomy): Bacteria > Actinomycetota > Actinomycetes > Mycobacteriales > Pseudonocardiaceae > Pseudonocardia. The sequence continues at coordinate 1,763 of NZ_JAHLEL010000067.1, read as the reverse complement.
GCTGATCGAGATGGACAAGCGCACCGGGTTCCTGGACTGCTTCACCCACGCCGGCGGCAAGCAGGCCCGCACGCGCGAGCTGAAGCGGAACCTGATCGCGGTGTTGCTCGCCCAGTCCACCAACCTCGGGCTCACACGGATGGCGGACGCGTGCGGGATCTCCTACGACATCCTGGCCTGGACCGCCGAGTGGTACGTACGGGAGGAAACGCTGCGGGCGGCGAACCTGGCGCTGATCGGCTACCACCAGCGCCTGCCGCTGACCCCGGTGTTCGGCACCGGCACGCTGTCCTCTTCGGACGGTCAGCGGTTCCCGACGCGAGGTAAGTCGGTCACCGCCAGGGCTCTGAGCAGGTATTTTGCGCACGAGGGCCTGTCGACCTACACGCACGTGACCGATCAGCATACCACCTACGGCACGAAGATCATCGTCGCCACGAAACGCGAGGCGCACTACGTCCTGGACGAGATCCTCGGCAACGCGACCGACATCCCGATCACCGAGCACGCCACCGACACGCACGGCGTCACCCTGGTCAACTTCGGGCTGTTCGACCTGCTCGGGTTGCAGCTCTCACCGCGGATCCGGGACCTGGGCAAGATCACTCTCTACCGGACGGGTGCGAAGGCGGCGGCCGAGACGGCGTTCCCCCTGACGGGGCCGCTGTTGGCTCGCAAGCTCAACACCGACCTGATCGCCGAGCACTGGGACGACCTGCTGCGCCTGGCCGGGTCGCTGAAGTTCGGGCACGCCACCGCATCGCTACTGGTCGGGAAACTCTCGGCGTCCGGGCGGCAGAACGCGCTCGCCGCGGCGCTCAAGGAGTACGGCGCGCTGCGCAGAACCGTCTACACCGCCCGGTACCTGTCCGATCCGGCCTACCGGCGCAAGATCTCCCGGCAGCTGAACAAGGGCGAGTCGCTGCACGCGCTCAAGCGGGACCTGCTCTACGCCCACGAGGGCATGATCCGCGCCCGACACCTGGAGGGACAGACCGAGCAGGCGTGGTGCCTCACCCTCGTCACCAACGCCGTGGTCACCTGGACGACCGAGTACTACGGCCTGGCCGTCGAGCAGATGCGCGCCGCCGGTCGCCGCATCGACGACGAGGTCCTGGCCCACATCTCCCCGGCCCACTCGGAGAACATCAACTTCTTCGGCGCCATCGAGGTCGACATCGACGGCGAACTCGCCCAACTCAGCCCGACCGGCTACCGACCACTACGTGTCCGCGACACCCTGTTCTGATCAGGTTCGCCGTCCTCACGACGCGACGCCCCCGTCATCGGGCAAGTTTCACTCACTGGCCAGCCACCACAGCACCCATCGTCGCTGCTCAGACCCACTGTCGTCTCTCTGGCAGCGCACTCCGTGGCCACTGCTGTCGAGACGAGTCCATGGTCGCTTCCGCCTCGATAGATTGAGACACGCGATAATCGCGGCTTATCTGACCTATCCCACGAACCACGAGGTCACAGCCCTCCATCCATATCCGCCGACGAAAATTCCGGATACTACGGCGCCCCCCTGTCGGCGCCGAGGCCGCCGAGCTGGTGGGCAAGATCGTCGCGAAGGGCCGTAAGTACGAGTACTCCTGTTCGCCACACCGGTGCCCTCGGCGGAGTCGCCGAGGGCGGTGGCGAAAGTCCTGTCAAACGGGCGTGCTTCGCGATCGGCGACCACCAGGGCAACGACGCGATCCTCGGCACCGGCAAGCACCAGCCGGGCTCTCTCGGCGACCACGCTGCGCCCCATGACCGTG
>NZ_JAHLEL010000066.1 GCF_020131355.1 Pseudonocardia sp. ICBG1293 | reverse complement strand
CTCGACTACGTCGCGATGGACGAGGAGGCCGGCCAGGAGGAGGGCTGGTTCGACGCCGCCCAGTTCGAGGAGAACATGTCCACCCACTACGGGCGGATGGTCCACCTGGACGACAAGACGATCATGTTCGCCAATCCCGAGGACGCCGCCGAGTACATCGACTTCGATCTGAAGCCGGTGAGCTGACCCGCTCCTCACCCGGATCGCACCGCCCGGGACGACGACCCGTCCCCGGCCCACCACGGCCGGCGACGGCCCGGGCGGTGCGTCCACCCCCGCGCAGCGCGCCTGGACGGCGTCACGGCTGCGCACGTTGATCCACACCCGCGCACCTGGACCGACTCTTTCTCCGGGAGGACCCACCATGGCCAAGGAACTCCGCTTCGGCGCCGAGGGCCGTCATCTGCTGCAGGCCGGCGTCGACCAGCTCGCCGAAGCCGTCAAGAGCACGCTCGGCCCCAAGGGTCGCAACGTCATCCTGGAGAAGATCACGGGCTCGCCCGAGGTCACGAACGACGGTGTCACGATCGCCCGCGAGATCCACCTGCGCGACCCGTTCGAGAACATGGGCGCCCAGCTGGTGAAGGAAGCCGCGGTCAAGACCAACGACACCGTCGGGGACGGCACCACGACCGCGACCGTCATCGCACAGGCCATCGTCCGCGAGGGCATGGCCGCCATCGAGCGCGGCGGCAACCCGGTGCTGGTCAAGCGGGGCATCGACATCGCGGTGGGCGCCCTGGTCGACCGCCTGCAGACGGTCTCGCACCCGGTCAGCACCGAGGAGGACTACGCGCGCGTCGCCTCCATCTCGGCCAACGACGACTACACGATCGGCCGCGTCGTCGCCAAGGCGCTGCACACCGTCGGCGACGACGGCGTCGTCACCGTCGACGACACCCCGCTGCCGGGGGTCTCGGTGGACTTCGTCGAGGACTTCGAGTTCGACAACGGCTACGTGTCCCCGTACATGGTCACCAACCCGGGCACGCTCGAGGCGATCGTCGACGACCCCTACATCCTGTTCACCGCGCACAAGATCAAGGACGTCCAGCAGATCATGCCGGTGCTGGACCGGATCATGCGCAACGAGCGCCGCCCGCTCGTCATCGTCGCCGAGACCGTCGAGGGCACCGCCCTGCAGATGCTGGTCCACAACCACGTCAACGGGCACTTCCAGGCCGTCGCGATCAAGGCACCCGGCTTCGGCGAGAAGCGCATCCACCTGCTCGAGGACATGGCCGCGCTGTGCGGGGGACAGGTGCACTCGCGCAGCTCGTCGTTCTCGCTGGAGCAGATCGACGTCGAGCACCTGGGCCGCGCCGTGCAGGTGCAGGTCACCAGCGAGGGCACCACGATCATCGGTGGGCACGGGGACAAGCAGAAGCTGGAGTACCGGCTGTCGCAGCTGCGCGCCGAGCTGGCGCGCGCCACGATCGGCACCGACGAGGACTTCTTCTCCGACCGCATCGCCCGGCTGTCCGGGAAGGCCGCGATCATCTCGGTCGGGGCGCCGACCAACGCCGAGGCACGCGAGATCCGGCACCGCGTGGACGACTCGCTGCAGGCGACCCGGGCCGCGGTGGCCGAGGGCATCGTCGCCGGTGGTGGCGCCGCACTGCTGCACGCCGAGCCCGCGCTCGACGAGCTCGACGTGACCGGGGACTACCGGATCGGCGTCGAGATCGTCCGGCACGCGCTCACCGAGCCCGTGCACCTCATCGCCTCGAACGCCGGCTACGACGGCGACGACGTGGTCAAGCAGGTGACGACCATGGGCGTCGACGAGGGCTTCGACGCCCTGGAGGGCCGCTTCGGCGACATGGTCGAGCTGGGCATCATCGATCCGCTGCGGGTCGTGCGCTCCGCCCTGCAGAACGGGGCCTCGGTCGCCGGGCTCATCCTCACCACCAACTCGCTGGTGGCCGAGGAGGTGACGCCCTGGAACAAGGCACTCATGACCGAGTTCGGTCAGCTCGACGAGGGCATCCCGCAGCCGAGCCCGGACTCGAGCACACCCCAGTCGATGGGGCTCGGTCCGTCGGTCGGGTAGGTACCGCCCGGTCACAGCGAACAGGGGGAGCGGCCCGGCACGCGCTGCGCGTGCCGGGCCGCTCCGCGACAGTGGAGAGGTGGTCGTCGTGGACCGGTGCTGCGGGGCGCCCCAGGGGCGCGGTGGTCTCCCGGCGGTCGTCGACGCCCAGGTGCACGGCTGGGACGGCCGTCCGCACAACCAGGCCCGTCCGGCGGGGGAGCAGTTCGTCGCCGACCTGCTGCACCGGCACCGGATGGTCGACCCGTCGCCGCGGCCGCTGTCGGCCGACGCGTTCGAGCTGGTCACCCCGCAGGCGCTGGCGGCACACGTGCTGTCCGCGGTCGACCGTGCGGTGCTCGTCCCGGCCGGGTTCGAGGACCTGTTCGTGCTCGGGTTCGCCGCGCCCGCCTGGCACAGCGAGCTCGCCGCCGCGCATCCCGGACGGCTCGTGCCGGCCGGGGAGCTCGACCCCGCGGACCGGTCCCGGGCCCGCGGCATCGGCGCCCGGGTCGCCCACGACGGGCTGCGCGCGCTGACCGTGCTGCCCGCCCGCCGCCCGGAGACCGCGCTGTCGCTGCGTGCCCCGTGGCTGCGGCGGACCCTGGTGCGGGCCGAGCAGTCCGGGGCCGGGGTGGTCCACATCGGGGTCGCGCCGACCGCACGACCGTCGCGCGCCGCGCCGGGGTGGGCGCACGCGGGCGTCGTCGCCGACGGGGACGCCGTGCCGCGGCCCCGCTGGCCGGAGTGGGCCGAACCGGTGCGCGCGGGTCCGCGCTCCGGTGCGGGTCCGCAGCGCCGGGCCGCTGCCGGCCGGCGCCGTCGACGTGGCCGAGGTCGCGGCGCTCGCCACGGCGCTGCCCAGGATCCGGTTCGTGGTCGGGGCGGCCTGCGCCCCGACCGCGTCGCTGGTCCGGCTGGCCCGCCTGCCCAACGTCCACGTGCTGCTCACCGACCTGCTGATCGCGTTGCGCCGCCACCGGGTGCCCGCCGCCGAGGCGCTGGGCGAGCTCCTGGCCGCCTACGGACCGGACCGGCTGATGTTCGGCAGCGGCTACCCGCTGGTGCGGCCGGCCCGGCTGATCCGTGACCTGATGACCTTCCGGTACCCCGAGGAGCTGCGCGGCCGGTTCCCCGAGCTCGACGACGATGTCCGCGCCGCCCTGCTCGGCGGCACCGCCGCCCGGCTGCACGGGATCGACCTGGGCTGCGCCACCCGTTCCCCGGGCGCGCGACGGCGGGGCATGCTGAGCCCCGCCTGAATACAGTAGAGGCAACCCTAAGCCGATGTCCTAGCATTCCGCCGGACGAGCGGAAGGAACGGACATGGGACTGACCCGGCGACAGATGCTCCTGGGGACGCTGGCCGCGGCCGGCGGTGCCGCGCTGGCCGGCTGCGGCGGTGGCGGCGGGCAGGCCGGCGGCCCGGCGCCGGAGGGGCCCGCCGCCGAGGGCTTCCCGGTGACCCTCGACCACCGGTTCGGCCGGACGACGATCCCCGCGCCGCCGCAGCGCGTCGTGAGCATCGGCTACAGCGACCACGACGCCGTCCTCGCGCTCGGGGTGCCGGTGGTCGGTGCCCGCTACTGGTACGGCGACGAGCAGCAGGTCGTCCAGCCGTGGGCGACGGCGGCAGCGCAGCGGACCGGCGCACAGCCGACCGTGCTGAACATGAGCTCGCCGGAGCCGGAGAAGATCGCCGCCCTGCGCCCGGACCTGATCATCGCGATCTACTCCGACCTGGACCAGCAGAGCTACGACCAGATCAGCGCGATCGCGCCGATCGTCGCCGCACCCGCCGAGTACGACGACTACGGCGTCCCGTGGCAGGACACGACCCGCATCATCGGGCGCGCTCTCGGCCGCTCGGGGCAGGCGGACACGCTGGTCGCCGACCTCGAGGCCCGGTTCACCGCTGCGCGCGACGCGAACCCGCAGTGGGCGGGCAAGCAGGTCGCGGTCGCCACCTACGGCGCGGACTCGCTCTCGGTGTTCGCCTCGCAGGACCCGCGGTCCCGGTTCTTCACCTCGCTCGGGTTCACCGTCCCGCCCCGCTACGACGAGCTCGCCGGCGAGACGTTCTACGCCGACATCAGCTTCGAGCAGGCCGCCGAGCTGGACACCGACCTGCTCGTGTGGGACCAGCTCTCGTTCACCCCCGGTGGGCGGGCGACGGTGGAGAACAACCCGCTGGTCGGCCGGCTCGCGGCGAGCCGGGAGGGCCGGAGCGTGTTCCTGGAGGGCGCGTCGGAGAACGCGTTCGGCTGGCAGACGGTGCTGAGCCTGCCCGCCGCGCTCGACGGCGTCGTGCCGATGGTGGAGAAGGCGTTGCCGCGGACCTGACCGCGCCGCCCCGGTCGGCCGGGCCGCGGCGGGCCGGCCGTGCGGCCGTGGCCCGCCGTGCCGCCGGGCGGGCAGGCCGGACACCGACATGCAGCCGGGGGAGGCCTCGCGGGCCCGACGGGCCGGCCGCCGCCCGGCGGGCGGGGCGGAGCTCAGCCGGGGGGGTGCGGCGACGCCGGACGGCCGGGGTGAGCAGCAACAGCGCGGCCGCCGTCGTGCCGAAGGCGGCGGCGAAGCCGAACGGCTCGGCGATCGCACCGAGGCCGGTCGCGCCCAGGCCGGTCCCGGCGTCGTAGGCGATGTTCCAGGCGGCGCTGGCCGTGCCGTAGTGCAGCGGCCCGGCCGCGGCGAACAGCGCGACCATGGCGTCGTTCTGCACCAGCCCGAACCCGGTCCCGACGACGGCCGCCCCCGCCACCAGCAGGACCGCCGCGAACGGCGCCGCGAGCACCCCGAGCAGCCCGACCGCGGCGCAGGCCGTCCCGACCGGCAGGAGGGTGCCGGGTCGTCCGCTGCGGTCGGTGAGCGTGCCCGCGACGCCCCGGCCGACCAGCGCCCCCAGGGCGGTGGCGAACAGCGCGGCGGGCACCGCGACCGGGGCACCGGGGGCGGCGAGCGGGGCGAAGGTGATCACACCGCCCTGCGCGGTGGAACAGCCCAGCATCGCCAGCACCGGCGCGGCGGGGAGCCGCCTGCGGGGCTCGCGGGGGTGCGGTCCGACCTCGTCGCGGCGGGGAGCGCGAGCCCGCCGGGGACCCCGCAGGAACGCCACCACCAGCGCCGCGGCGACCGGGGTGATGCCGGCCAGCAGGAACACCCCGGTGAACCCCACCGCGTCGACGACCGCGACGCCCGCCGGCAGGAACAGCAGCTGGGGCAGGCCGACCGCGTAGCCGTAGCGCGCCGAGGCCCGCCCGTGCGCGGACGGCTCCACCAGCTCCGCGACGAGCGCGCTCCCGGCGACGGTGGCCATTCCGAACCCGACCCCGCGGACCGCGGAGACGGCCAGTACCGGACCGAGGTCGGCGGTCAGCGCGAGCAACGGCGTCGGGAGCCCGAGCAGCAGCGACCCCGCGACCAGCACCGGACGGTGTCCGACCCGGCGCAGCATCGCGGGCACGAGCAGCTGGGTGCCGACGGTGACCGCCATCAGCACCCCCGTGCTCAGCCTCGCGCCGAACTCGCCGGACCCGCCCCGGGACACCCACAGCGGGACGACCGGGAGCAGCAGGGCGTAGCCGCCGAACGCCAGTGCGGTCGCGGCGAGCAGCAGGCGGAACGGGAGCGACGACAGCGAGCGGGGCACGCCCCACCGTGTCAGACCGCAGTGGCCCCGGCCCGCCCCTCCCCGGATCCGGGACTCGGCCGTCCGCCGGGGTGAGTTCCGACGCCGTTCTCCGAGCCGACGCTCCGCCCTGCCCGCACGAGCGGCCCGCGCTGCCCGGCGTGGCCCGGGGGCGGGCGGTCCGGTCGCCGGGATGCACCTCAGCGGAGCGGGAGTGGGGGATCTCCCCGGCCCGCTGAGGTGCGTCTCGGCGCCGGAGTGCGCGCCCGGGTGCAGCGCAGGGATGCCGACGGTGCCCCTGCACGACCCCTGGGGTGCTGCTCGGCGGGGGACGGCGGGGCGATGTGCAGCTCCACGGGGAACGGCCGCGGCCCGGCCTCTCGGGGTGAGGGGCCGGGCCGCGTCGTTGCGTGGGGGTCAGGACCCGTTGCGGATCCATTCCTCGAGGTGGGGTGCCTCGTCGCCGATCCTGGTGGAGTCGCCGTGCCCGGTGCGGACCCGGGTGTCGGCGGGCAGCGTGAGCAGGGTGGTCCGGATGGACTCGATGATGGTGTCGAAGCTGGAGTAGGAGCGTCCGGTCGCGCCGGGACCGCCCTGGAACAGGGTGTCGCCGGTGAACACGATGCCGAGCTCGGGGGCGTAGAGGCAGGACGAGCCCGGCGAGTGACCGGGGGTCTGCAGGACGGTCAGGTCGATCCCGCCCGCGGTCAGGACCTGCCCGTCGGCCAGCTCCCGGTCGGGCTTGCGGTCGGGCCAGGTCATGTCCCAGAGGACCAGCTCGGCCGGGTTGAGCAGGATCGGCGCGCCGAAGCGGTCGGCGAGGGCGGGCGCCTGGTTGACGTGGTCGTCGTGGGCGTGGGTGCACACGACGGCCTTGACCGTCCGGTCGCCGACGGCGGCGGCGATGGCGTCGGCGTCGTGGGCGGCGTCGATGACGAACACCTCGCGGTCGTCGCCGACGATCCAGACGTTGTTGTCGACGTCGAAGGAGCCACCGTCGAGGTTGAAGGTGCCGGAGGTGACGACGTGGTCGATCGGGCTCGCCATCAGAGGATCACCACCGAACGCAGGACCTCACCGGAGTGCATCTTCTCGAAGGCGGACTCGATGTCGTCGATGCCGATCTCCTCGGTGACGAACTTGTCGAGCGGGAAGCGGCCCTGCAGGTAGAGGTCGACGTAGGTCGGGAAGTCGCGGCTGGGCAGGCAGTCGCCGTACCAGGAGGACTTGAGGGCGCCGCCGCGGCCGAAGTAGTCGATGAGCGGGATCGCGGGGGCCTGCAGGTCGGGGGTCGGGACGCCGACCAGGACCACGGTGCCGGCGAGGTCGCGGGCGTAGAACGCCTGCTCGTAGGTCTCCGGGCGTCCGACCGCCTCGACGACCACGTCGGCGCCGTTGCCGTCGGTGACCGACCGGATGAACTCGACCGGGTCGGTGTCCTTGGCGTTGACGGTGTGGGTCGCGCCGAACCCCTTGGCCCACTCCAGCTTCCGTGGGTCGGTGTCGACGGCGATGATCGTGGTGGCGCCGGCGAGCGTGGCCCCGGCGATGGCGGCGTCACCGACGCCGCCGCAGCCGATGACGGCGATGGAGTCGCCGCGTCCGACCTGCCCGGTGTTGACCGCGGCGCCGAGACCGGCCATGACCCCGCAGCCCAGCAGCCCGGCGACCTTGGCCGGGGCGTCCGGGTTCACCTTGGTGCACTGTCCGGAGTGGACGAGGGTCTTCTCGATGAAGGCGCCGATCCCGAGGGCGGGGGAGAGCTCGGTGCCGTCGGTCAGGGTCATCTTCCGGGTGGCGTTGTGGGTGTCGAAGCAGTACTGGGGCCTGCCCTTCTTGCAGGCCCGGCACTGCCCGCAGACGGCGCGCCAGTTGAGGACCACGTAGTCGCCGGGCTCGACGTCGGTGACGCCCTCACCGACGGACTCCACGACGCCGGCGGCCTCGTGGCCGAGCAGGAAGGGGAACTCGTCGTTGATGCCGCCGAGCTTGTAGTGCAGGTCGGTGTGACAGACCCCGCAGGCCTGGATCTTCACCACGGCCTCACCGGGGCCGGGGTCGGGGACGTTGATCGTCTCGACGGTGACCGGCTCACCCTTGGCCCGGGCCACGACGCCGCGTACCTGCTGTGCCATTGCTCGTACTCCACTCGTCCTCGATGCCGCCCGCTCGGGACGGATGCTCGGATGGCGACTCTGGCATGAGTGACCGGACGGTGCCAGGTCGGCACGGGCCCTGCAACAGGTGTTTCCCCGGTGCGGGAGGGGGCGGCACCGGCCCACGGATCGCGTGGGCCGGTGCCGCCCCCGGGGGACCTCAGAAGTCGAAGTCGCCGCCCATGTCCATCCCGCCGTCGTCGAAGCCGGGGTCCTCGGCCGGCGGCTCCTCCGCCGCGGCCAGGTCCTCGTCGGCACCGGCGTCGTCGAACATCGCGCCGGCGATCGCCGTGCCGATGAACGCGCCCGCGACACCCGCGAGCAGCGATCCGGCGATCATCCCGCCCATGCCCGGCCCGCGG
>NZ_JAHLEL010000065.1 GCF_020131355.1 Pseudonocardia sp. ICBG1293 | reverse complement strand
CCGCCGCGCTCGACGGCGTCGTGCCGATGGTGGAGAAGGCGTTGCCGCGGACCTGACCGCGCCGCCCCGGTCGGCCGGGCCGCGGCGGGCCGGCCGTGCGGCCGTGGCCCGCCGTGCCGCCGGGCGGGCAGGCCGGACACCGACATGCAGCCGGGGGAGGCCTCGCGGGCCCGACGGGCCGGCCGCCGCCCGGCGGGCGGGGCGGAGCTCAGCCGGGGGTGCGGCGACGCCGGACGGCCGGGGTGAGCAGCAACAGCGCGGCCGCCGTCGTGCCGAAGGCGGCGGCGAAGCCGAACGGCTCGGCGATCGCACCGAGGCCGGTCGCGCCCAGGCCGGTCCCGGCGTCGTAGGCGATGTTCCAGGCGGCGCTGGCCGTGCCGTAGTGCAGCGGCCCGGCCGCGGCGAACAGCGCGACCATGGCGTCGTTCTGCACCAGCCCGAACCCGGTCCCGACGACGGCCGCCCCCGCCACCAGCAGGACCGCCGCGAACGGCGCCGCGAGCACCCCGAGCAGCCCGACCGCGGCGCAGGCCGTCCCGACCGGCAGGAGGGTGCCGGGTCGTCCGCTGCGGTCGGTGAGCGTGCCCGCGACGCCCCGGCCGACCAGCGCCCCCAGGGCGGTGGCGAACAGCGCGGCGGGCACCGCGACCGGGGCACCGGGGGCGGCGAGCGGGGCGAAGGTGATCACACCGCCCTGCGCGGTGGAACAGCCCAGCATCGCCAGCACCGGCGCGGCGGGGAGCCGCCTGCGGGGCTCGCGGGGGTGCGGTCCGACCTCGTCGCGGCGGGGAGCGCGAGCCCGCCGGGGACCCCGCAGGAACGCCACCACCAGCGCCGCGGCGACCGGGGTGATGCCGGCCAGCAGGAACACCCCGGTGAACCCCCACCGCGTCGACGACCGCGACGCCCGCCGGCAGGAACAGCAGCTGGGGCAGGCCGACCGCGTAGCCGTAGCGCGCCGAGGCCCGCCCGTGCGCGGACGGCTCCACCAGCTCCGCGACGAGCGCGCTCCCGGCGACGGTGGCCATTCCGAACCCGACCCCGCGGACCGCGGAGACGGCCAGTACCGGACCGAGGTCGGCGGTCAGCGCGAGCAACGGCGTCGGGAGCCCGAGCAGCAGCGACCCCGCGACCAGCACCGGACGGTGTCCGACCCGGCGCAGCATCGCGGGCACGAGCAGCTGGGTGCCGACGGTGACCGCCATCAGCACCCCCGTGCTCAGCCTCGCGCCGAACTCGCCGGACCCGCCCCGGGACACCCACAGCGGGACGACCGGGAGCAGCAGGGCGTAGCCGCCGAACGCCAGTGCGGTCGCGGCGAGCAGCAGGCGGAACGGGAGCGACGACAGCGAGCGGGGCACGCCCCACCGTGTCAGACCGCAGTGGCCCCGGCCCGCCCCTCCCCGGATCCGGGACTCGGCCGTCCGCCGGGGTGAGTTCCGACGCCGTTCTCCGAGCCGACGCTCCGCCCTGCCCGCACGAGCGGCCCGCGCTGCCCGCGTGGCCCGGGGGCGGGCGGTCCGGTCGCCGGGATGCACCTCAGCGGAGCGGGAGTGGGGGATCTCCCCGGCCCGCTGAGGTGCGTCTCGGCGCCGGAGTGCGCGCCCGGGTGCAGCGCAGGGATGCCGACGGTGCCCCTGCACGACCCCTGGGGTGCTGCTCGGCGGGGGACGGCGGGGCGATGTGCAGCTCCACGGGGAACGGCCGCGGCCCGGCCTCTCGGGGTGAGGGGCCGGGCCGCGTCGTTGCGTGGGGGTCAGGACCCGTTGCGGATCCATTCCTCGAGGTGGGGTGCCTCGTCGCCGATCCTGGTGGAGTCGCCGTGCCCGGTGCGGACCCGGGTGTCGGCGGGCAGCGTGAGCAGGGTGGTCCGGATGGACTCGATGATGGTGTCGAAGCTGGAGTAGGAGCGTCCGGTCGCGCCGGGACCGCCCTGGAACAGGGTGTCGCCGGTGAACACGATGCCGAGCTCGGGGGCGTAGAGGCAGGACGAGCCCGGCGAGTGACCGGGGGTCTGCAGGACGGTCAGGTCGATCCCGCCCGCGGTCAGGACCTGCCCGTCGGCCAGCTCCCGGTCCGGGCTTGCGGTCGGGCCAGGTCATGTCCCAGAGGACCAGCTCGGCCGGGTTGAGCAGGATCGGCGCGCCGAAGCGGTCGGCGAGGGCGGGGCGCCTGGTTGACGTGGTCGTCGTGGGCGTGGGTGCACACGACGGCCTTGACCGTCCGGTCGCCGACGGCGGCGGCGATGGCGTCGGCGTCGTGGGCGGCGTCGATGACGAACACCTCGCGGTCGTCGCCGACGATCCAGACGTTGTTGTCGACGTCGAAGGAGCCACCGTCGAGGTTGAAGGTGCCGGAGGTGACGACGTGGTCGATCGGGCTCGCCATCAGAGGATCACCACCGAACGCAGGACCTCACCGGAGTGCATCTTCTCGAAGGCGGACTCGATGTCGTCGATGCCGATCTCCTCGGTGACGAACTTGTCGAGCGGGAAGCGGCCCTGCAGGTAGAGGTCGACGTAGGTCGGGAAGTCGCGGCTGGGCAGGCAGTCGCCGTACCAGGAGGACTTGAGGGCGCCGCCGCGGCCGAAGTAGTCGATGAGCGGGATCGCGGGGGCCTGCAGGTCGGGGGTCGGGACGCCGACCAGGACCACGGTGCCGGCGAGGTCGCGGGCGTAGAACGCCTGCTCGTAGGTCTCGGGCGTCCGACCGCCTCGACGACCACGTCGGCGCCGTTGCCGTCGGTGACCGACCGGATGAACTCGACCGGGTCGGTGTCCTTGGCGTTGACGGTGTGGGTCGCGCCGAACCCCTTGGCCCACTCCAGCTTCCGTGGGTCGGTGTCGACGGCGATGATCGTGGTGGCGCCGGCGAGCGTGGCCCCGGCGATGGCGGCGTCACCGACGCCGCCGCAGCCGATGACGGCGATGGAGTCGCCGCGTCCGACCTGCCCGGTGTTGACCGCGGCGCCGAGACCGGCCATGACCCCGCAGCCCAGCAGCCCGGCGACCTTGGCCGGGGCGTCCGGGTTCACCTTGGTGCACTGTCCGGAGTGGACGAGGGTCTTCTCGATGAAGGCGCCGATCCCGAGGGCGGGGGAGAGCTCGGTGCCGTCGGTCAGGGTCATCTTCCGGGTGGCGTTGTGGGTGTCGAAGCAGTACTGGGGCCTGCCCTTCTTGCAGGCCCGGCACTGCCCGCAGACGGCGCGCCAGTTGAGGACCACGTAGTCGCCGGGCTCGACGTCGGTGACGCCCTCACCGACGGACTCCACGACGCCGGCGGCCTCGTGGCCGAGCAGGAAGGGGAACTCGTCGTTGATGCCGCCGAGCTTGTAGTGCAGGTCGGTGTGACAGACCCCGCAGGCCTGGATCTTCACCACGGCCTCACCGGGGCCGGGGTCGGGGACGTTGATCGTCTCGACGGTGACCGGCTCACCCTTGGCCCGGGCCACGACGCCGCGTACCTGCTGTGCCATTGCTCGTACTCCACTCGTCCTCGATGCCGCCCGCTCGGGACGGATGCTCGGATGGCGACTCTGGCATGAGTGACCGGACGGTGCCAGGTCGGCACGGGCCCTGCAACAGGTGTTTCCCCGTGTGCGGGAAGGGGGCGGCACCGGCCCACGGATCGCGTGGGCCGGTGCCGCCCCCGGGGGACCTCAGAAGTCGAAGTCGCCGCCCATGTCCATCCCGCCGTCGTCGAAGCCGGGGTCCTCGCCGGCGGCTCCTCCGCCGCGGCCAGGTCCTCGTCGGCACCGGCGTCGTCGAACATCGCGCCGGCGATCGCCGTGCCGATGAACGCGCCCGCGACACCCGCGAGCAGCGATCCGGCGATCATCCCGCCCATGCCCGGCCCGCGGCCGCCGCCGAGCGAGCGCTCCATGGTGCCGAGATGCGCATCCCGGCACCATGGAGCGCTCGCTCGGCGGCGGCCGCGGGCGGGCATGGGCGGGATGATCGCCGGATCGCTGCTCGCGGGTGTCGCGGGCGCGTTCATCGGCACGGCGATCGCCGGCGCGATGTTCGACGACGCCGGTGCCGACGAGGACCTGGCCGCGGCGGAGGAGCCGCCGGCCGAGGACCCCGGCTTCGACGACGGCGGGATGGACATGGGCGGCGACTTCGACTTCTGAGGTCCCCCGGGGGCGGCACCGGCCCACGCGATCCGTGGGCCGGTGCCGCCCCCTTCCCGCACCCGGGGAAACACCTGTTGCAGGGCCCGTGCCGACCTGGCACCGTCCGGTCACTCATGCCAGAGTCGCCATCCGAGCATCCGTCCCGAGCGGGCGGCATCGAGGACGAGTGGAGTACGAGCAATGGCACAGCAGGTACGCGGCGTCGTGGCCCGGGCCAAGGGTGAGCCGGTCACCGTCGAGACGATCAACGTCCCCGACCCCGGCCCCGGTGAGGCCGTGGTGAAGATCCAGGCCTGCGGGGTCTGTCACACCGACCTGCACTACAAGCTCGGCGGCATCAACGACGAGTTCCCCTTCCTGCTCGGCCACGAGGCCGCCGGCGTCGTGGAGTCCGTCGGTGAGGGCGTCACCGACGTCGAGCCCGGCGACTACGTGGTCCTCAACTGGCGCGCCGTCTGCGGGCAGTGCCGGGCCTGCAAGAAGGGCAGGCCCCAGTACTGCTTCGACACCCACAACGCCACCCGGAAGATGACCCTGACCGACGGCACCGAGCTCTCCCCCGCCCTCGGGATCGGCGCCTTCATCGAGAAGACCCTCGTCCACTCCGGACAGTGCACCAAGGTGAACCCGGACGCCCCGGCCAAGGTCGCCGGGCTGCTGGGCTGCGGGGTCATGGCCGGTCTCGGCGCCGCGGTCAACACCGGGCAGGTCGGACGCGGCGACTCCATCGCCGTCATCGGCTGCGGCGGCGTCGGTGACGCCGCCATCGCCGGGGCCACGCTCGCCGGCGCCACCACGATCATCGCCGTCGACACCGACCCACGGAAGCTGGAGTGGGCCAAGGGGTTCGGCGCGACCCACACCGTCAACGCCAAGGACACCGACCCGGTCGAGTTCATCCGGTCGGTCACCGACGGCAACGGCGCCGACGTGGTCGTCGAGGCGGTCGGACGCCCGGAGACCTACGAGCAGGCGTTCTACGCCCGCGACCTCGCCGGCACCGTGGTCCTGGTCGGCGTCCCGACCCCCGACCTGCAGGCCCCCGCGATCCCGCTCATCGACTACTTCGGCCGCGGCGGCGCCCTCAAGTCCTCCTGGTACGGCGACTGCCTGCCCAGCCGCGACTTCCCGACCTACGTCGACCTCTACCTGCAGGGCCGCTTCCCGCTCGACAAGTTCGTCACCGAGGAGATCGGCATCGACGACATCGAGTCCGCCTTCGAGAAGATGCACTCCGGTGAGGTCCTGCGTTCGGTGGTGATCCTCTGATGGCGAGCCCGATCGACCACGTCGTCACCTCCGGCACCTTCAACCTCGACGGTGGCTCCTTCGACGTCGACAACAACGTCTGGATCGTCGGCGACGACCGCGAGGTGTTCGTCATCGACGCCGCCCACGACGCCGACGCCATCGCCGCCGCCGTCGGCGACCGGACGGTCAAGGCCGTCGTGTGCACCCACGCCCACGACGACCACGTCAACCAGGCGCCCGCCCTCGCCGACCGCTTCGGCGCGCCGATCCTGCTCAACCCGGCCGAGCTGGTCCTCTGGGACATGACCTGGCCCGACCGCAAGCCCGACCGGGAGCTGGCCGACGGGCAGGTCCTGACCGCGGGCGGGATCGACCTGACCGTCCTGCAGACCCCCGGTCACTCGCCGGGCTCGTCCTGCCTCTACGCCCCCGAGCTCGGCATCGTGTTCACCGGCGACACCCTGTTCCAGGGCGGTCCCGGCGCGACCGGACGCTCCTACTCCAGCTTCGACACCATCATCGAGTCCATCCGGACCACCCTGCTCACGCTGCCCGCCGACACCCGGGTCCGCACCGGGCACGGCGACTCCACCAGGATCGGCGACGAGGCACCCCACCTCGAGGAATGGATCCGCAACGGGTCCTGACCCCCACGCAACGACGCGGCCCGGCCCCTCACCCCGAGAGGCCGGCCGCGGCCGTTCCCCGTGGAGCTGCACATCGCCCCGCCGTCCCCCGCCGAGCAGCACCCCAGGGGTCGTGCAGGGGCACCGTCGGCATCCCTGCGCTGCACCCGGGCGCGCACTCCGGCGCCGAGACGCACCTCAGCGGGCGGGGAGATCCCCCACTCCCGCTCCGCTGAGGTGCATCCCGGCGACCGGACCGCCCGCCCCCGGGCCACGCCGGGCAGCGCGGGCCGCTCGTGCGGGCAGGGCGGAGCGTCGGCTCGGAGAACGGCGTCGGAACTCACCCCGGCGGACGGCCGAGTCCCGGATCCGGGAGGGGCGGGCCGGGGCCACTGCGGTCTGACACGGTGGGGCGTGCCCCGCTCGCTGTCGTCGCTCCCGTTCCGCCTGCTGCTCGCCGCGACCGCACTGGCGTTCGGCGGCTACGCCCTGCTGCTCCCGGTCGTCCCGCTGTGGGTGTCCCGGGGCGGGTCCGGCGAGTTCGGCGCGAGGCTGAGCACGGGGGTGCTGATGGCGGTCACCGTCGGCACCCAGCTGCTCGTGCCCGCGATGCTGCGCCGGGTCGGACACCGTCCGGTGCTGGTCGCGGGGTCGCTGCTGCTCGGGCTCCCGACGCCGTTGCTCGCGCTGACCGCCGACCTCGGTCCGGTACTGGCCGTCTCCGCGGTCCGCGGGGTCGGGTTCGGAATGGCCACCGTCGCCGGGAGCGCGCTCGTCGCGGAGCTGGTGGAGCCGTCCGCGCACGGGCGGGCCTCGGCGCGCTACGGCTACGCGGTCGGCCTGCCCCAGCTGCTGTTCCTGCCGGCGGGCGTCGCGGTCGTCGACGCGGTGGGGTTCACCGGGGTGTTCCTGCTGGCCGGCATCACCCCGGTCGCCGCGGCGCTGGTGGTGGCGTTCCTGCGGGGTCCCCGGCGGGCTCGCGCTCCCCGCCGCGACGAGGTCGGACCGCACCCCCGCGAGCCCCGCAGGCGGCTCCCCGCCGCGCCGGTGCTGGCGATGCTGGGCTGTTCCACCGCGCAGGGCGGTGTGATCACCTTCGCCCCGCTCGCCGCCCCCGGTGCCCCGGTCGCGGTGCCCGCCGCGCTGTTCGCCACCGCCCTGGGGGCGCTGGTCGGCCGGGGCGTCGCGGGCACGCTCACCGACCGCAGCGGACGACCCGGCACCCTCCTGCCGGTCGGGACGGCCTGCGCCGCGGTCGGGCTGCTCGGGGTGCTCGCGGCGCCGTTCGCGGCGGTCCTGCTGGTGGCGGGGGCGGCCGTCGTCGGGACCGGGTTCGGGCTGGTGCAGAACGACGCCATGGTCGCGCTGTTCGCCGCGGCCGGGCCGCTGCACTACGGCACGGCCAGCGCCGCCTGGAACATCGCCTACGACGCCGGGACCGGCCTGGGCGCGACCGGCCTCGGTGCGATCGCCGAGCCGTTCGGCTTCGCCGCCGCCTTCGGCACGACGGCGGCCGCGCTGTTGCTGCTCACCCCGGCCGTCCGGCGTCGCCGCACCCCCGGCTGAGCTCCGCCCGCCCGCCGGGCGGCGGCCGGCCCGTCGGGCCCGCGAGGCCTCCCCCGGCTGCATGTCGGTGTCCGGCCTGCCCGCCCGGCGGCACGGCGGCCACGGCCGCACGGCCGGCCCGCCGCGGCCCGGCCGACCGGGGTCGGCGCGCCGTCGAGGTC
>NZ_JAHLEL010000064.1 GCF_020131355.1 Pseudonocardia sp. ICBG1293 | reverse complement strand
TCGAAGATGGCGGTGGCAAGCTCTGCGCGGGTTTTCCAGGTTCTGGAATCGAGCAGTTCGAGTTGCATGGTACCCCAGAATGATTCGACCAGAGAGTTATCGTAGCAATCTCCGATCGAGCCCATCGATGGGACGATTCCAGCGGCGACCAGACGTCGACCGAATGCCCATGATGTGAATTGGGTGCCGTGGTTGGAATGTAGGATCGTGGCGTGGTATTGCGGGCGTCGGCGGAGTATGGCCATGCCGAGGGCGTCGATGACGAGTTCGGTGCGCATGTTGTCGGCGATGGACCATCCGACTGCTTTCCGGGAGAATACATCGATGACTGCCGCGCAGTAGACTTTCCCTTCTCGGGTGGGGTGTTCGGTGATGTCGGTGCACCAGATCTCATCCGGTCCGTCGACGGTGAAGTCGCGGTCGACCAGGTCGGTGTAGGGGTCGGCGTGCTGGTCCCGGACGGTGCAGCCGTGGTTGCGTCGCCGGTAGAGGCCCTGGATCCCGGCCTGGCGCATCAGCCGAGCGACGCGTTTGTGGTTCACCGTGATACCGAGTCCGAGGGTGAGCTCGGCGTGCACACGTGGCCATCCGTAGGTGCCCCGGGACTCTGCGTGGATTTTCTCGATGTGTTTGAGGAGCAGTTCGTTCTCCTGCGTCCGTAGCGATGTCGCCCCGGAGTGCCATTCGTAGTAGCCCTGGCGGCGGACGCCAAGGACCCGGCAGGTCACCGCGACGTCGAATCCATCGTCGGCGAGTTCACGGACCAGCGGGAAAACTACTTTGGGAGGATGTTCTCCCGGGCGAAGTACGCGGCAGCACGCTTGAGGATCTCGTTCTCGATCTCGATCCGGCGGGCCTTCTTTCGGAGTTCGACGATCTCACTTTTCTCCGCGCTCGACAGACGTGTGGAGCGCGGGTCACCGTCGTCTGCGTCGGCCTGGGAGACCCAGTTCCGCAGACACGACTCCGACAACGACAGGTCCTTGGCGATTTCCGAGATCGGCTTGACCTTCGAACGGGCCAGGTCGATAGCGCGTTGCCGGAACTCCGGCGGGTGAGGAGCGGGCACGAACGACATCCTTCCCGGCGGACGGCGTCCGCCTCAGGACAGGTGTCCGGTACCAGGGGCCAAGCTCACCGGTGTGCTCCCGATCAGGGTGAGCTTCCCCCGGTTTGCCGGAGTGCGGGTTACCTGTCGGCGTCGCGCTGGGCGCGACGATAGTCGTCTTCGTACTCGTCGGGTGAGAGCCCTCCGAGGCGGGCCTGGATCCGGCGCGGGTTGTACCAGCCGTCGAGGTAGCGGATCAGCGCATGCTCGGCCTCGCAGCGGGTCGCGAAGCCCGTCCCGGGCCAGTAGAGCAGCTCGATCTTGAGCGTGGACCACAGGTTCTCGGCGAGGGCGTTGTCATAGCTGTCCCCTGTGGACCCTGTCGACGGGGCGACACCCGCGTCGACCAGGCGCTGAGTGAATCGCAGTGCCGTGTATTGGGCCCCCTTGTCGCTGTGAAAGATCAACTG
The DNA here is from genome assembly GCF_020131355.1 of Pseudonocardia sp. ICBG1293. Taxonomy (GTDB): domain Bacteria; phylum Actinomycetota; class Actinomycetes; order Mycobacteriales; family Pseudonocardiaceae; genus Pseudonocardia. The sequence continues at coordinate 67,099 of NZ_JAHLEL010000064.1, read as the reverse complement.
ACCGGGACGCAGGCTCCGGGAGCGCAGCGCGTGGTTGAGCGCGGTCAGCACCAGCACCGTCGTGGCTCGCGGGTCGGTGGCCCAGCCGACGACCCGGTTGGAGAACGCGTCCCGCACCGAGGCCAGCCACAACACGCCCTCACCGGTGACGATGCGAGTCAGGTCCGCCACCCACACCCGGTTGGGCGCGGTCGCGGTGAAGTCGCGTTCGAGCAGGTCCGGCGCCGGGCGGTGGGCCGGATTCTGCCGGGTCGAGCCGCCCTTCCAGCCGCGACGCAGGTGCGCGCCCTGAAGGCCGTGCTCGCGCATGATCCGAGCGACGCGCTTGCGCCCGACGTGCACGCCCTGGCGGCGCAGCTCCAGCCACACCCGCGGGGATCCGTAGGTGGTGGCGAACTCGCTCACCGAGCGGATCTTCACGATCTGCTCAAGCAGGACGGCGTCGTCGAGCTGCCGCTGAGAGGGGTTCGCGCGGCGGGCGCGCCAGTCGTAGTAGGTCGGGGCCGCGATGTTCAGGACCCGTAGTACGAGACCGGCGGGGAAATCATGGGCATCGACGAAGCTCATGATTTCCTCCGGGTCGGGCCGATCTCGCTGGCGAAATAGGCGCTCGCCGCGCGCAGGACCTCGTTGACCCGCCGCAGCTCAGCGTTCTCCCGCGCGAGCCGGCGGTTCTCGGCGAGCATGTCGGTCGACGGCCGATCATGGCGCTCGCCGGTGTCTGCCTCGGCCTGACGGACCCAGTTGCGCAGGGCCTCGTGATGCACCCCGAGCTGCTCGGCGAGCCCCCGGAACGTCGGGCGAGGGTCGGACTCCCGATACAGCCGAACCGCTCGTTCGCGCAGCTCATCGGGGTACTTTTTCGGTGCGGGCACCAGTGCCTTCCTTCCTGGCCCTCAAGATCGAACCAGTGTTCAGACACTCCGGCAAAGCGGGGGAAACCTCAGGGAGCCCACCGTGGGCTCCCTGGCTCGGCTTCTGGCCGGTGAACGTGCCCGCTGTGGCACCCGAACCGGTCGCCGTGCTCTGGCCCCCGTCGCCCAGGCGGTCCTGGTCCTGCGGTGGTTCCTCGATGCGAGCCGTGTGGCGCGCCTGGCGGCCGACAACACGATCAGCACCGCAACCGCCTACCGCTACCTGCACGAGGAAACGCCCTGCTCAAAACCACCTTCGCAGCGCTACGGCGGATCACGCTGTGTCCCTGGCGGATCGGCGCTATCACCGCCGCCGCGCTCGTGCTACTCCACATCGAACACGACCGCACAACATGATCACCGCGCTACTGAGAACACCTCAATCTCCTCGTTCAACGCTGCTTCCAGCACGTTCTTGGTGAACAGCTTCAACAGCCCGTCCGGGCCGGTCAACGCCAACCCCCGGGCGCGCGCGTCGGTCACCATCGCTGCCGCAGCGGCCTGTTCGGCCGTCAGCTCACGCCCCGGCCCGGACTCGTACTCACCTGGACTCACACGGTCCGATGTCATCACTCACAGTGCCCATCCCGCCGGACCCCCGCCCGGCGCGTCGGGCCGAAAACACCGTTCCTGGGACAAACCCTCCAGGGAGGCGACCCAGCGGGTTTAGTGCGCAGCGTGACCGTTAGTTTCTTCGTGATCATATGTTGCGGACAGGGCTGGGTGGCTGGTTACTGTCCGCGAATCGGTCGACCTTGGTGAGGGCCTGCATGCTTATCGCTCTGGGGTCCGCGATGATCGCGGTCTTCATGTATTTGATCTTGTCGAAGCGGCTTGCGCCGACTTTGGCGCTGGTGTTGGTGCCGTTGAGCTTCGCTCTAGTCGCGGTCGGTACGGGGATCGCGGAGCCGAGCGAGGACGGGGTCGTCAAGTCGATCACGGCGGCGATGAAGGACTTCGCGCCGACCGCGGTGTTGTTGTTCTTCGCGATCATCTTCTTCGGGACGATGATCGATGTCGGGTTGTTCGATCCGTTGATCCGGTTCGTGCTGCGCGCGGTGAGCAACGACCCGGTCCGCCTGGTCGTGCTGACCGCGGTCCTGGCCGGGGTGGTCTCGCTCGACGGGGACGGGTCGACCACGTTCATCATCACGGTCTCGGCGTTGCTACCGATCTATCTGCGCCTGGGTTTGAGCCCGGTGGTGTTGACCGTGGTCGCGAATCTGGCTAACGGGGTGCTCAACATTCTGCCCTGGGGTGGGCCGACCGCTCGGGCGGCGACAGCGTTGAACGTGTCGCCTTCGGAGCTGTTCAACCCGATGGTCCCGAGTATGGCGCTGGGAATGGTCACGGTGCTGGTCCTAGCCTGGCTCCTCGGCCGGTCGGAGCGGAAGAGGCTTGCCGCGGCGGGTCGGTCGTTGCCGGTCGTCGCCGCCGAGTTCGACCCCGACCGTGGCGGTGACTGCGTTCCTGAGCAGGTCCCTGAGAAGGTCGGCGCGGCGCAGCTCGCGCCGACAGAACCCGGCACCGGCGGTATCGGGGGGGCCGGTTCTGACGGGCAGCTCCCGCTCGGTGCAACCGCCGCGGCCGGTGCAGATGTCACGGGCGGTGGGGCCGTCGTGGCTGGGGGGGACGGTACTGGTGGGGTGAGAACCGGTCCTGGGGATGGGTTCATCGCTGTGGGTGGGGTGTTGGATCCGAACCGGCCGACGCTGCGTCCGAAGTTGATCTGGTTCAACCTGGCTTTGACCGTGGCGCTGCTGATGGTGCTGGGGTTGGACGCGTTGCCGTTGTCGCTGGTGTTCGTCGCTGCGGCGGCGATCGCGCTGGTGGTGAACTTCCCCCGTCCTGCTGATCAAGTCACTGCGGTCACTGCGCACGCGAGTTCGATCGTGGCAGTGGTGGCGATGGTGTTCGCCGCGTCGGTGTTGGTTGGAGTGCTGTCGGGTACCGGGATGGTCACGGCGATGGCGAACGGGATCGTCGCGACGGTGCCGCCGGAGGTTGGGTCCTGGTTCGCGGTGATCGTCAGCGTGCTGAGCATGCCGTTGACGTTCTTCCTCACCAACGACGCGTTCTACTTCGGGATCCTGCCAATCCTGTCCGAGGCGGCCGGGCACTACGGCATCACACCGGTGGAGATGGCCCGGGCGGCGCTCATCGGGCAGCCGGTGCACATGACCAGCCCGCTGGTTCCGGCGATGCTGTTGTTGGTGTCGTTGGCCAAGGTCGACCTGGCTGATCACCATAAGAAGGTCATCTGGCGGGCTGCGGTGTGCTCGCTGGTGATGATGGCAACGGCGATCGCGCTGGGAGTCATCCCCCTCGGCTGACCAGTGCTGCGTTGCCTCGCCCGGTGGGGCGGCCTCGACTCCCCGGGGGCCGCCCCACCGGTGCGTGCGGGCGTTCTGCCCGGGTTCCGCAGTTCGTGGGCAGACCTGGGTTCCGCAGCTGCTGTCCGATGAAAGTGCCCGGATAGGGAGTCTGAGCTGGGGAGACGGGTGTCGGCCTGGTGACATGTCGTGTCACTAGGCGGCGGTGTTGTCCCTGGTCAGGGCGTTGTGGACGGCTCGGTGTCGAGGTCGAGGATCCGCGGCGGCAGGGCGATGTCGAGGACCTGGTGCAGCCGCCGGACCTCGGCGCTGGGTGGGGTGGTCTGGCGGAACAGCCCGGCCGGGCCGGTGAAGATGCCGACGTGCAGGCGCTGTAACTGGTCGCGGGCGCGGGGCCAGGTCGTGGCCTGGTCGGGGGCGCCGGCCTGGGTCTCGACGACGCGGGCCAGGAGCAGTGCGAGCCAGCAGGGCACGACGTGCGCGCGGATGCGGTCCTCGAGTCGGTGATAGACCGGCCGCAGGTCCAGGACCTGCTTCATGTCCCGCCAGCCGCGCTCGACCTCCAGCAGCTGCTTGTAGCCCAGCGCGATGTCCTCAGTCGGCAGGTGCGGATCGCAGGTGCGCAGCAGGTACTTCCCGTCCAGCTTCGCGTCCGCGGTGATCCTTGCGGCGTCGACGCGGAGCAGCCCGCCCGGTGTGACGCGCAGGAACCGGTTCAGCCCAGGCTTGGTGGAGATCACCCCGCGCAGCTCGGCCCGCTTCGTCGGCGACAACCGATCGGAGGTCTCGATCATCGTTTCGAGCCGCTCGACGAGGTTCGCGCGGACCGCGGCGTCCCGGTCGGCGGCGTCGGGGTTGTGGCAGACCACGAACCGCTCGGTGTCGCTGATCTTGACTTCCTTGACCCGCAGGTTCGCGCTGACCTCCTGAAGCGCCCCGGGAGTGGTGGAGGCTCTGATCCCACGGAAGGGTGGAGATCGTGCCGGCACCGAGGAAGTTCAGCAACGAGATGCGTGAGCGCGCGAAGCGGATGCACCGGTTACGGCGTAGACGGCGGCCCGCCAGCCGCGGGTCGGCGCCACGAGTTTCGGGCGCACCACATCGGCGAACGCACCACCGTCAGAGAAACCGACCACCGGAGTGTCCTGGCCGACAGAGCCTACGGCGTCGTCGGTGTTCCAGAACGGCGCCGCCGCCGTTCCCGGCGGCTCGGCCGCAGGCCGAACGGGCCGCGGGCCAGCGCCAGGGGCAGCAGACAACAGCTGCTCTGGGGACTCGCTCGGCGCCGGCTGCTCGACGGGGACTTCGGAGCCGCCGCTGCGGCCGCCATCGACTCGGGCGTGCTCGGGGCGCCGGGAGCGGCCCACGCCGCAGCCCATCGGCCAGCCACGACGGCGCCGTCGTCGCCGCGGTCTCCACCGGAGACGGCACGTGATTACTGCTCGACATCAGCGGCTACCTGCCTGCTCATCGACAGGCCCGGACAACAGACCAGGATCGACGACCAGACGGCCGTCCTCCGGGGCACGAGTGACCGGCACCGTCATCCGCACCCAGCGCGGCTCGGCCGCGGTCCACGACGCATCCGCTTCCGGTGGGGCGCAGGAGCGGCCGATCGTCCCCGGCGGCTCCGCCAGGCCGCCGCGTTCACTCTCGTTCTCGGGATCGGCGCCAGGACCAGGCACCGGAGCACGGATGTACGGGGTGGCGCGGACGAGCACCTCGACGAACACCACCGTGTCCGACCGCCGATACAACCGCCCCGGCAACGGCGCATCCGCCCGCTGACGACCGACACCCGACCAGCCCCACGTAGAGGCCTGCGCGTCCGCGAGGACTTCGCGGAGGACCTCGGCACGCCGCCACGGATCGTCCTCGTCGAACGACTGGAAATCACACGCGAACCGTCCCGCGAACGACGACGCCTCCACATCGGACACCCGCTCCCACGACCGAACCGACCGGGTGAACGACGGCTCGACGGACACACGAGTCAGGGATCGCCGGCGGGCCTGAGGCTTCGTCGGAGAAATCTCCTCATCGAGGCGGATCTGTGGTGGAGTCAGTTCGGCATCCGTCTCGGTCTCATCAGGCGCTGTGACTTCGGCGAGAGCTGTGGAGCGTGGACCTCTCGGTGTGATGACGTGCACGGCCGCTGGTGGTGAGGTCTCGTCGATCGGGATGGCGGGGAGGCCTGGGCTCTCGCCAAGTCCTGGGGCTGTTCGCCATGTGGACGAAGTCGTTGGGGGCGTCGGGACGCGCCGGCGCGGCATCAAACCGACGCCCCATGGACGGTGCCGAGAAGCTGAGACTGCGGCCTCCATGTGCTTCCACCAGGGGTAAGGTCGCCAGCTCTCTGGTGTAGCACGTGACTGCTGGACGGGTCCTCCATCGCTCAACCTCCCTCTGAGGTGCACCGCTGGATGTATCTGATCAAATCACGATAGTGAAGGTACAGGACCAGACGGGCACTTCGCCAGAACTTCATCAACCAGACATGCACGCCGATAAATCCCGTAGCCTCGCTCGGGGGTGGCGGGCGCCGCTCAGCGAGGAGGCAGCGCGCGATGGCAGCGACGACGGACGGCAGCTCAGATGGTGGCTTGACCGCGCGGCTGAACTACCTGTTCGAGCATGTTCGTCCGGAGGGCGAGGACCGTCGGTACAGCGGGCGAGAGCTCGTTGCGGCGGTCAATGAGGCTGACGTCGAGTTGTCGGAGTCGTACCTGTCTCAGCTGCGGCGGGGGATGACGGGGAACCCGACGCTTCGGGTCCTGAAGGGCATCGCGGACTTTTTCGGAGTGCGTGTCGGGTACCTGCTGGATGATCCCGAGGCAGTCCGTGCGGTGGAGGCACAGATAAGTCTTCGCGCCGCTATGCGGGATGCCCAGGTGCAGGATGTTGCTTATCGCGCCGCGGCTCTTAATGCGAGCCAGCGAGTCGCGTTCGATGAGTTGCTGACCGACCTCATCCAGAAGCGGAGTCGAACGAAGGAGAGCAGCAGTGCGGATGACGTCTGAACACGTTGGCTATCGGCTGCGCGGAAGAGTCTTCACGAACCGGGTCTGGCATGGATGCTGAGGTCGAGCGCCTTCTCTATGATTCGGTTGCGTTGCTCGGTCCGTTGGATCGGCTCCGGCGGCTCGGGTTTCTGTGCGAGGGTGGACGTTTCGATGATGCCGCCAGCGGAACCACGAGTCGGCGACTCCGTGCGCGACTGGAGCGGATCACTGACGGCACTTTTCGAAGAGCTGATTTGGACGCACTCGACGATGTGATGCGCGGTCGCGATCGCGTCATAGCGCCAGAGTTTACGGAATTTTTTACGCGGACACTTGGGGTGGCAGACGGATATATCACCGACAGCGCGGTGGCGGAACGAGCAGAGGAGGAATTGCTAGTACGTCTTCTCTCTGAGAGTGGCGTGGATAGGCCGGTGGTGTGTCGTGTTCAGCCAGCTCGTCCCATCCGAGCAGCCATCTGCGTGAAGTTGGTTGAAATATCTCGAAATCGTCAATACCAGCTGCAGCAGAACTGATCGTGCCACACCGCCCTACGGACCGTCACCACGACATGCAGGAGACCGCCGCCCAATGGTCGCACCGACGCCCCATGATGATTGCCTGCAGATCCCGATGACAGATGCCGAGCTCAGAAAATTTTGGCGGACGCTTTTAAAGGATCTCGGAATCGTGAGCAGGCTGGACCCATGGATCCTGTGTCAGAGACTAGCCGAACGTTTGGGCAAGAGTATCAACGTTGAAGGCCACACGATTCCAGGAGTATCCGGAGTCGGGTTCGGATCGCTAGTTCCGTTCCCTGACGAGTACCTCATCGTCCATGCTGCGGACGTGTCAATTCCTTACCAAAGCTACATAATATGTCATGAGCTGACTCATATCGCGCGGAATCACCCCCGCGGCGGGGAGATGCTCTGTGGAAACTTCACAGAGATCGACAAAGAAAATCAGGAGCCCGGGGCGGGCAAGTATTTCAGCTCCTGGAAAGAGTGGGAGGCGGAGACCTCCGCCGCTATCCTCGTTGAGATGGCAAATCGACCAGCTCCTTTGATTGATATCGACGCTAGCGGTCTTAGTGAGAGTGAACGTCTTTACGCACGTGCCGTCGGCGGGCGCGCCCTGCGGGGGTTCCGGTGAACGTCGCTGCCCAGATCATCATTACGGCCATCGGCATATCATTCCTCGCTGCTATCACGTATAAGGTGAACGAGATTCGGCGCGATCCGTCCAACTGGGCAGCCTGGGGGGTCGTGACAATCCTCTTTGCTTTGATGATTGCGACCACTGTTCGCGAAAACTCGCCGATTGAATTTCTGTCGACGTATGGCAGTACATCGGAAGGGGTCGTGTTTCGGAACATCCCTCAGGCTATGGGGTTCTTTGGTCTTCAGCTACTCCACCTGTACAAGAGCGCTGACGGGCGCCTCCGTAGAAAGCGGCTTCTCCTGGAAGCAGCTGCCCTGTGTGCGACTATCGTCGCGATGTGCGTGCTTGCTGTCACGCTGCCGCCGGGGGTGAGCTTGTATGCGTCTGACGAGAATCTCGCCCACTTCCACGTGCTTCTTTTCTACTATGTGATCGGCGGATACGTTCTATACTGTCTGATCTCACAGCTGCGGTGGAATATTATATTTGCGCGGACCTTCCGGAATCGTTTGCTGCGGTGGTCGGCCGCAGTGGCAGCGGCAGGAGATCTCCTCCTCATCTGTACTCGGCTGAGCCGGGATATAGGACAGAGCTTCAGTCACTTCGTCTCGGGCGAACGTCCTCTGATCACATCAGTCTCCGAGAAACTTTTCGTCGTCACGGGATTCCCGACACTTATCGTAGGCTTGCTGCTCCCGGCGATGGTGGACGGCTTCCGAAACCTGGCACACCTCTATTCTAGAGCTCGCCGGTGGCAGAAGCTTCGCCCCCTGAACGACGCGATAAAATGGGCTTACCCGGGGCTGCAACGCCCAGCACAGCCCACCGACACCGACACCGACACCGACACCGACAATTCTCTCCTAAATTCCGGTCGATGCAAGCTGGCACAACTGATGCGGGATATCTCTGGCGAACGCGTTCAGCGGTGTCAGGACGGGTACGGGCGCAATCGCAATAATGATACCGGGGGGCGGCCGCTGGCCCTTGCCCGGGTGCTCGACTCTTTACCTGAAGCCGGAGTTCCGTTCGATACGACCGACGATGACCAGGTAGTCAAACATCTGATATCTGTATCCCTGGCGCTCGGCCGCGTAGGCCCGATCTATCTCAAGGAGTACGCCGTCATTCAAGCAGAACCGGAAAACAGCTCCCTCTGACCTCATAGTTCGGAAAGTTGCCGCCAATGGACACTCTCATCACCGCCGCCAACATCATCGATGGAGATCCGGAAACAATCGCAGGCGGACAGCGGGCCACCGCGCCTCGCCCCGCGGCGGTACTTGTCCGTGACAACGTGATCCACGTTGTCGGCGACCTTGCAGACGTCAGTATTCATGCTGAACCCAGCGCTACACGGCTGGACTTTCCGGGCGGAACGCTACTGCCCGGCCTGATCAACGCCCACGTACACCTCTGCGGTGACCTGAGCCCACAGCCTTTCGCTACCGCCGCTGACGGCGATCACACCACGCTGACAAATCTGATCCAGAGGAACGCCCTATCAGTGCTCACAGGTGGGTGCACAACAGTGCGAGATCTCGGAGACAGTCGGGGACTCGTGATCTCGCTCAGAGATCAGATTGACCGAGGCGAAACCCTGGGGCCTCGTATCCTTTCCTCAGGAACCCCACTCACCATCCCCCAAGGTCACTGCTGGTTCCTCGGCGGGGAAGTCGCTAACCACAGCCAAATCGACAAACATATCGAAGGACTCGCTGCAGCGAAAGCGGACTGGATCAAGGTCATGGCTGGTGGCGGCCAGATGACGCCGCGCGGACCGTCGATGTTCGACTCCCAGTTCTCTTCTTCCGACCTGGCCTACATCGTCCGGCGAGCGAGCGCTTATGGGACCCCTGTAGCCGCCCACGCGCACGCCACAAAAACGATCAAGGTATGCGTTGATGCTGGCGTGCACACTATTGAGCACTGCGGCTGGTGGGCAGCTAAGAAAAAGATGGACCTTTCCGATGAGATCGCAAGCAAGATGGCCACTGCATCAATTATTGCAGGCGATACCGCACCGCCTCAGTGGCGGATGCTAGCCGATCTTTTACCGTTCCCCGATGACCACCGGATCGGTGACCACCTGCCATGGCTCCGAGCACATGGGGTGCCAATTCTCATCGGCAGCGATTCCGGCCTGCCCAATGCTATTTTTGACGACTTCCCGACCTCCTTGGAGCATTACGTAGAGCGCGGATTCACACGCTCCGAAGTCATCACCCACGTAACCGGGACAGCAGCCGATAATCTCAGAATCAGCGAACAGACCGGCAGGATCCGTGCAGGACTCTATGCTGACCTTATTGTTGCGTCCGGGGACCCGCGCGACGATCTTGACTACCTGCGCCGCCTGCACCTCGTCATGACGCGCGGGCACCGTGTCGTCTGACTCAGGCCATAGTCGCAATCACACACGAGCAACCACAATCGGGCTGGTGCGATCGTGTACAACAGTGAGGGAGCAGGTGTGAGCACTACACCAGGAGCCTCGTCGTGGAAAGACGACTACGCCCACCTGATGATCACCGTGTTCCTCGGTGCCTGTGTCTTGGTGTGTGTCGAGACCGCTGCCCTGGTCGCCGGGCTGATTTCCGGTGCGCCGCGGTGGCTATTCCTTGGGCCTGCGGATGTTGTCGATCTGGTGGGGCGGCTGTTGCGGGTTCCGGCCCCGGCCGGGTCGACCACTGCACATCTGTTCGTGGTGCCGGGCTTGTTCCGGAATTGCCTGATTGGTGCCGCGACGGTGCTCGTGGCCGCGATGATGATCGCGGGCTGGGCCGCCGCACGACGGCGTCGGGGTGGTCGCCGGTCGCGGCGGTCCCGTCCGGGGCTGGTCAGCACCGCGCTGGCGCGGGTGGCGCCGGTCCCGGCTGGGCATGCCACCACTGCTGAGATCGCCGCGGAGCTGTCGGTGAAGGCGTGCCGGGCCTCCGCCGCTCGGACTCGGCCGGGTATGAGTGCCGCCCAGGTCCGTGCGGCGGCGCCGGGGGAGGTGGGGATCCCGCTACCGACGTGTGCGGCGTGCGGTCAGTTGTGGGCGCCGTTTACGAACCCGACCGGGGTGCTGGCACCGACCCAGTCCGGGAAGACCCGCTGCTGGCTGTGCGGGATCTGCATCGACGCCCCGGGCGCGTTGCTGTGCTCGACCACGAAACCGGATCTGTTGGAGCTGTCGGCGTTGTCCCGCGCTCGCCGGCCCGACGCGGGACCCGTTCTCGTGTTCGATCTGACCGGCACCACCGCCTGGCCCGCGGTGCTGCCGTGGTCCCCGCTGCACGGCTGCCGCGACCAACAACAAGCGTGGGCGACCGCGAAACGCCTGGTCGAGGCCGCCGCCACCGGCATCGAAGCCGGTGGTGGGCGCGGCGCCGGGAACGACCGCGTCTTCCGCCAACGAGCGATCGGTGTGGTCGGCGCCTACCTCCTCGCCGCCGCCCACGCCCCCACCAGCAGCAGCGGGGGCAGGAACGTCAGCGGGCTGGGACAGGTCGCGCGCTGGGCCACCGACCGCGCCGCCGCCCGGGAAGCGGTCACGATCCTCACCAGCCACGACGAATTCCAGCACCTCGGGGCCGCCCTGGTCGCTGAACTCGGGATGGTCGCCGAGACCGCTGACGCGGTCTGGATGTCAGTGCGCCGCGCCCTGGAACCGTTCTCCGATCCACGCGTTCAGGCGCTGTGTGACATCGACCCGGCCACCTCCTACGACCTGGAGCAGTTCATCACCGAGGGCGGTGCGCTGTATCTGATCGCCGAGGAAAACGACGCTGCGGCGATCCCGATCCTGACCACCATCGTCGACGAGTGGATCACCACCGCCCGGCGGCTCGCCCTCACCCGCCCCGGTCGGCGGCTGGACCCGCCCGCCACGATCGTCCTCGACGAACTCCCCTCCGCCACACCGGTACCGGACCTGCCGACCATGCAGGCCGACTCCGCCGGCCGCGGTGTCCTCATCCACTGGGCCGCTCAATCGTTGTCCCAGCTCGAAGCCGTCTACGGCACCCGAGCCCGCGACCTGATCGAGAACTCCACGGTCTTCGCCGTGTGGGGCGGCATCAAAGACGACGACACCCTGACCTGGCTCTCAAAGATCATCGGCGATCGCATCTCCCACCGCCACACTCATCCGACCGGCGGGCTACTCCCGGCCACGCACGGCGGAACCCGCACCACCGAGCGTGTCCCGATCTACCCACCCGCGGCGATCCGCACGTTGCCGCGCGGTGAGGTGTTGCTGCTCTACCGGCACCTGCCGGTCATCCGCGCCACCACCATCGACGCCTACCACCGCCCCGACGGCGACCAGCTACGCCGTGATGTCGGCGTCATCGCCTCCGGCACCGTCCCGATCACCCAGGACGGCTATCTCCGACCCGGGGAGTCCACGGTGTCGTGACCAGCGGGCAAGGAAATACACGCGAAATACATTCTGCGCGTTATCGTTGTCGTGTCCCGGCGCCAACACCCCGAACATTCCGGAAGGGGCAGCCGGATCCCCCTCGTCAGCAACAAACAACAACAACGAAGGGCCTGCAGAGTCAACGACGGCTGCTGCCAGCGGAGTGGGATGACCGCGCATGCAGAACGAGCCACGCAGCAACTATGCTTCTACACTCCGGAAAGAGTGCGCCAACCGGGACGCACCGTCGACAAGGTCCAGCATCTCCAACAACAACCGCGCATCATCCGCGTCCCGGGCGAACGATACCACCACACCCGCCGCCCGAGCCGCGACAACCGGATCATGATCCGCGCTGCTACCTGACCAACCATTCGAATACATATAACTCGGATCGCTCCCGCCCGGCATCGAAACCCCGCAACCACTCCTACATAGACATCAACAAAACCCTGAAAATATTCCTCAGAACAATCCAGATTTAGAGGTCGTTTCAGAACGACTTGTCGAGTTTCCATTGACCCCTCGACGACAGATCAAACGGCAGGTCAGATAGCCGCTTGTCGTCTACAACAGACACGTCGACCTCGTTCTGAAATGACCTCTTAGCCACGCCGGACCTCGACGCAGAGTTCAGCGACTTACGCGACTTCGAGGACTTCCGGCGGTGACGCACAAGACCGCGCGCCGTAAGAATTTTCTTCGTCGAAACCCACCGCCCCGACTGATCATTATACGGCTTCGCCGCCTCCGGCAGCTCCCGAGCCAACACCCGATCCGCCCACCCCGCATACGCCACCGGATCCAACTGCCGCAACGACGACGCCGCCTCCACCAAACCCACCCGCACACGCCCCGCCGCGATCACCGTCAAATCAGCCAACAAATCCCGATCCCCACCATCCCCGAGGGCGCTGAGGCCGGCGTCCGAATCAACCGGCGCCGCCGTTACGGGTAGGGCCGCTACAGCCCCAGCCGCAGCAACAGGGCGCCCAGCACTACCGTTCGACATCAACTCAGGAACGACAGCGGATGCAGCGGGCTCAGAAGCAGAAACGGCGGGACCGGCAGGGATGGACGCTTCGACCCGGCCAGCGTCGATGAACGGCCGCAACACTTCCAGGAGCCGTTCATACTCGGTGTCGACGAGATCGATCTCCACCCGCATCTGATCGATCTGCAACTCATGATGCACAACATCATCAGACTCGACACCGGTGATGTCACAGAATCGTACCGTGCGAACACCCACGACCGATCAACCACCACACACAGACGCCCGGCCGTGCGGGCGCATCACTGCTCGTCCGACACAGCGGCTTCGGACACAGCGGCTTCGGCGGCGGCGCGTTGCACCGCCGCCAGCGTGGACCCCGACAACGCCTTCGACGCGACCGAGTCCCCCACCTGCCGCGGCGTCATGAACCCCGACCCCGCCGGCGCCAGATACTGCTCCCCATCAACGCCCACCCGGTATTCCAGATTCGAGGCGACACGGCGGAACCGGGTCCGGCCCCCGACCTGGGCGCCCTCCCACTTCTCCACCTTCACCGCCAACCGGCAACACCCACACCGCAACCTCCGCAGCAACAGCCCGGTCTCATCGACACCGGTGAAATGGATACCCGCCTGCCGGATCGTCGGGAACAAATGCCGCCCCCGCTCCCGACACGCCAGGACCTCATCCGACACCCCATCCACGTAGGCATCGACATCATCATCTGAGGCCCGCGGCCGCACCACACCCGCCCGGTCGGCCTGCTCACCCTGAATCGACCGCACCGCAGACGACCCCTGTGAACCCTGCGCGGCGGGGACCGCGGGGTTGAACTCCGGGAACGCCGCCGTCGGCGTCACCACCCACACCTCTTCACACTCGCCACCCGGACCTCACTCACCAACACCGCCACCGAACCCGTAGTCGTAGTCGTCATCGCCGAACCCGACCCGTCGATCATCGGCATCCACTCCCACCGTCAGATCCCCGACGACGCCCTCGCCGAGGGCCTCAGCGGCGCTCTCTCGGTCGTCTTCGATGACCATCGCTGCCCTTGCTCAGTTGCTCTGGTGGTAGGCGGTGGCCACGTGCGCCGGGATCCTGCCCCGCTCAGAAATCGGATAGTCGTTGTTGCGAGCCCACTCCCGGATCGCCCGATTCTCCGCACGCCCCAGCCCCGACCCGCTGCGCCGCACACTCTTCACGCCGGTCCCCGTGTCCCGCCGCGCCGCCGCCACGAAATCCGCCACCGCTGACCGGAACAGCTCCACGTTCTCCGACTTCAAATCAATCACATACGACTTCCCCTCCACCCCGAACCGCACCGTCTCATCCGCCGGACCCCCCTCCAGGTCATCCACCAACTCCACCCGAGTCACCTGAGCCATAACCCTGACCTCACATCCCGAACCGCACCGTGGAAGCCACCGCAAATCGGAGCAACCCGAACAAGAATAAACACTACAGAAATAAGTCGGCCGGCGCGACCGCGCCGAGCCCCCTGAAACCGTCCGCCTGGGCACGGTGGTCCGGAGAGGTGACCGGCTGAAATGACATCTGCGCAGCACCCCGACGGTGCCCCTGGTCGGAGTCGAACCGACACCGGTGACCCGTTTAAGAGGTCGTTTCAGAAGTCGGCGTGTCGGTCCTGTGTGGATCGGCGCTGGTAGCTGATCATGTCCGGTCGTGGCGCGGCGATCTTGTGTCGAGCGATTGGTGAGCGACGAGCTGTGGGCGCTGGTGGAGCCGCTGCTGCCCAAGCCGCGCAAGCACAAGCGGGGACGGACAGGCCGTCCGCGGGTGCCGGATCGGGCCGCTCTGGCCGGGATCGTGTTCGTGCTCAAGACCGGGATCAGCTGGAACGCGCTGCCCGCCGAGCTCGGCTGTGGGTCCGGAGTGACCTGCTGGCGGCGGCTACGGCAGTGGCAGCAGGCCGGGGTCTGGGCCCAGCTGCACCGGGTGATGCTCGACCGCCTCGCCCAGCAGGGCCTGCTGGACTGGTCGCGGGCGGCGGTGGACAGCGTGAGCGTGCGGGCCAAGCGCCGCGGCGAGGCCACCGGGCCCTCGCCGACCGATCGCGGGAAGGCGGGCAGCAAGTACCACGTGCTCTGCGACCGAGGCGGGCTCCCGCTGCATGCGCTGGTCACCGGGGCGAACACCCACGACAGTCGGATGCTCGCCCCGCTGCTGGACACCAACCCCGGCGTCCGCGAACGGGCGGGACAGCCGGGGCGTCCGCGACGTCGGCCGGACAAGGTGCACGCCGACAAGGGCTACGACTATCCCCGCTGCCGCCGCTACCTGAGTGGGCGTGGGATCGGGGTGCGGATCGCCCGGCGCGGGATCGAGGACTCCACCCGGCTCGGGCGGGTCCGCTGGGTCGTCGAGCGCACCATGTCCTGGCTGCTGGACTTCCGCCGCCTCGCGCTGCGCTACGACCGCGCCGAATCCACGATCACCGCGCTGTTATCGCTGGCCTGCGCCCTGATCTGCCACCGCCGCCTCACCAAGCCGAAGCCGAAGTGATGGTCGACCCAGCCCTCGCTGAGGCACTCGCCTACGAGGTCGGGGCCAGCGGCCGCCAGGCCAGCCACTCCAAGGCCCGGTCGGCCTCGTCAGGGTCGAAGCGGTGCGGGTCGAACGGCCCGCCCGCCCACTCCAGGCGCTCGGCGCGGTCGGGATGGTCAGGGTCGGCGAGCACGGCCTGGAAGTCCTCATACCCCCCGATCCCGCCGACGTCCTCGGGCGGGCACGCCCCCTGCCCGGCGACGCATCGCGGATAGCACACTCCCGGCTCGACGGCCGCGACCGCCTCGACGGTGATCTCGTGGGCCCAGTTGTCACCGAAGTCGTAGACGTAACCGAACCGGTCACCAGCCTTGACCAGCCGAAACAGCTTCTCTTTCGTCTCGTCGGCGACATCCTGTCCGGGCCAGTCCGGGTCTGGGATCCCGTAGCGGCGCCCGACGATCTCGAACTCGTGCAGATGAGAGTTCGTCCAGCCCATCACTGACTGCACCACCTCGTGTAACACCGCCAAGTCGACCTCGCCCGGCACCTGCACCCGACGCCGGACCGCCGGCACCACCTCGGTCAGGACGATCTCCAACTCGAAAATCTTCGTCTTCTCAGACACACGAGGCGCGACCATCAGCCGATGCTGCCAGCCCCGCCGTCACCGGCAGAACCGGGCCCACCACTTCTGAAACGACGTCTAAGAGGTCGTTTCAGAACGACTTGTCGAGTTTCCATTGACCCCTCGACGACAGATCAAACGGCAGGTCAGATAGCCGCTTGTCGTCTACAACAGACACGTCGACCTCGTTCTGAAATGACCTCTAAGGGGTCTGCCTCTGCCATTGGGCTACGGGGGCCACAGCTGTCAGCAGCGACAGCGCGGCCTGTCAAAGCCGATCGGCGGTCCCCGCGATTCTAGTCTGGATCTACTCCAGAAACAGGAGCCGCGCGGGCCGTAGGCCTGCCGATCACGGCGGGCAGCGATGTCGACACTGTCACCTCCGGGAACGTCCCGATCACCCCGATCGGACGCATCAACCCCGACCACCGCAACAGGGGTCGCCGTAGTATCCGGGAATAATCGGGCGGATATGGCTGGGTAGGCTCCTGACCAGGGGGTTTCTGGGGTTCTGGTCGGGAGGTTGTCGGGTGGTCGCTCCGGTGTTCACAGACGTCGAGCTGGAGAGGCTGCGGCGGTTCCCGGAGATCGGCCGGGAGGAGTTGTTCCGGTTCTTCACGCTGGCCCCGGCGGACGTTGCGTTTGTTGATCCCGGTCGGGGCCGGGGCGCGGCGGATCGGCTGGGTCTGGCGGTCGCGGTGTGCTCGTTGTCGTGGTTGGGGTTCGTGCCGGATGAGGTGGCGTCGGCGCCGCAGGCGGCGGTGGTGCGCCTGGCTGAGCAGTTGCGCGTGGATCCGGCCGTGATCGGTTCGTATGGGCGCCGGGCGAAGACCCGCACCGAGCATCTTCGGCTGGCGGCGCAGTATCTGGGGTGGCGGCCGCCGACGACGCTGGAGATCAAGGAGCTCGACGAGTTCCTGCTGGCGCGGGCGATGGAGCATGATTCGCCGACGCTGCTGTTCCGGCTGGCGTGCGAGTTCCTGATCTCGGCGCGGGTGATCCGGCCGGGACCGGTGACGGTGGTCAAGCGGGTCGCCCACGCCCGCGAGGTGGCCCGGCAGGAGACGTTCGACCGGTTGGCGCACGAGTTCACCGACGCCCGCCGCGTCGGGCTGGACGGGCTGCTGGTGGTGGATTCGGAGATCGGGATGACCCGGCTGCGGTGGCTGGGGAAGGGGCCGGTGGAGGCCTCGCCCGCGGCGGTGAAGGCCGAGATCGCGAAGCTGGAGTTCCTGCGCGGAATGGACGCCCACGCGTTGGACCTGTCGGTGCTGCCGGCCGAACGCCGCCGGTTCCTGGCCACGGTCGGTCGCCGCCTCACCGCCCAAGCGCTGGAACGGCGGGAGCCGGAACGCCGGTACCCGATCTTGCTGACGTTGCTGGCCCAGTCGGCGACCGAGGTGCTCGACGAGGTGGTGGCGCTGTTCGACCAGGCGCTCTCGGCGCGGGAGAGCAAGGCCGCGCACAGGATGCGGGACTATCTGGCCGAACGCGCCAAGTCCGGGGAGGACCGCCAGGAGCTTTTGGACGCGATCTTGGCCATCGTGGCCGACCCGGCGGTGCCGGACGGCGATGTCGGCGGTCTGATCCGGGGCGAGCGGGTCGGCTGGGACCGGCTGCGTTCGGCGCAGTCGAGCGCGTTGCCGCCGCTGCCGCGCGATCACGGGCACCTCGCCGCGCTGGACGGCTCGTACGGGTACCTGCGCCAGTTCACCCCGAACGTCCTCGACGCCGTGACCTTCGCCGGCGGCACCGCCGCGGCCGAGCTGCTGGAGGCGGTGGCGATCCTGCGGGAGCTCAACGCCACCGGCGCCCGCAAGGTCCCCGACGACGCGCCGAGCGGGTTCGTCCCGGCCCGCTTCCGCGGCTACCTGGACACCGCCGCGGCGAACCGCAGCGCGACGGCGTATCGGCATTACTGGGAGCTGTGCGTGCTGCTGGCCCTGCGGGACGGGCTGCGCACCGGGGACGTGTTCGTGCCGGGCAGCCGCCGTTACTCCGACCCGGCCGCCTACCTGCTCACCGAGGACAAGTGGGCGGATCAGCGGGCGGAGTTCTGCCGACTGGTCGGCAAACCCTCCGACGCCGCCACCGGCCTGGCCGAGGCCGAAGACGAGCTGCACACCGCGCTGGGCAAGCTGGAAACGACGCTCGCCCACGGCGACGGCCCGGTCCGCCTGGACGACGACGGCGATCTGGTGATCTCCCCGCTGACCGCGGAGGACATCCCGGCCGAGGCGAGAGCGTTGAAGGCGGAGCTGACCGAGATGCTGCCGTTCGCGCCGATCGTGTCGCTGCTGATCGAGATGGACAAGCGCACCGGGTTCCTGGACTGCTTCACCCACGCCGGCGGCAAGCAGGCCCGCACGCGCGAGCTGAAGCGGAACCTGATCGCGGTGTTGCTCGCCCAGTCCACCAACCTCGGGCTCACACGGATGGCGGACGCGTGCGGGATCTCCTACGACATCCTGGCCTGGACCGCCGAGTGGTACGTACGGGAGGAAACGCTGCGGGCGGCGAACCTGGCGCTGATCGGCTACCACCAGCGCCTGCCGCTGACCCCGGTGTTCGGCACCGGCACGCTGTCCTCTTCGGACGGTCAGCGGTTCCCGACGCGAGGTAAGTCGGTCACCGCCAGGGCTCTGAGCAGGTATTTTGCGCACGAGGGCCTGTCGACCTACACGCACGTGACCGATCAGCATACCACCTACGGCACGAAGATCATCGTCGCCACGAAACGCGAGGCGCACTACGTCCTGGACGAGATCCTCGGCAACGCGACCGACATCCCGATCACCGAGCACGCCACCGACACGCACGGCGTCACCCTGGTCAACTTCGGGCTGTTCGACCTGCTCGGGTTGCAGCTCTCACCGCGGATCCGGGACCTGGGCAAGATCACTCTCTACCGGACGGGTGCGAAGGCGGCGGCCGAGACGGCGTTCCCCCTGACGGGGCCGCTGTTGGCTCGCAAGCTCAACACCGACCTGATCGCCGAGCACTGGGACGACCTGCTGCGCCTGGCCGGGTCGCTGAAGTTCGGGCACGCCACCGCATCGCTACTGGTCGGGAAACTCTCGGCGTCCGGGCGGCAGAACGCGCTCGCCGCGGCGCTCAAGGAGTACGGCGCGCTGCGCAGAACCGTCTACACCGCCCGGTACCTGTCCGATCCGGCCTACCGGCGCAAGATCTCCCGGCAGCTGAACAAGGGCGAGTCGCTGCACGCGCTCAAGCGGGACCTGCTCTACGCCCACGAGGGCATGATCCGCGCCCGACACCTGGAGGGACAGACCGAGCAGGCGTGGTGCCTCACCCTCGTCACCAACGCCGTGGTCACCTGGACGACCGAGTACTACGGCCTGGCCGTCGAGCAGATGCGCGCCGCCGGTCGCCGCATCGACGACGAGGTCCTGGCCCACATCTCCCCGGCCCACTCGGAGAACATCAACTTCTTCGGCGCCATCGAGGTCGACATCGACGGCGAACTCGCCCAACTCAGCCCGACCGGCTACCGACCACTACGTGTCCGCGACACCCTGTTCTGATCAGGTTCGCCGTCCTCACGACGCGACGCCCCCGTCATCGGGCAAGTTTCACTCACTGGCCAGCCACCACAGCACCCATCGTCGCTGCTCAGACCCACTGTCGTCTCTGGCAGCGCACTCCGTGGCCACTGCTGTCGAGACGAGTCCATGGTCGCTTCCGCCTCGATAGATTGAGACACGCGATAATCGCGGCTTATCTGACCTATCCCCACGAACCACGAGGTCACAGCCCTGCATCCTCCATATCCGCCCGAAAAATTCCGGATACTACGGCGCCCCCAACAGCAGGGCACGCCCGCGGCCCGGGGAGTCCACGGCGTCGTGACTCTGCCGATCCATCGAGGTGACTTCACTCCGACAATCTGGTCAACAACGCACATATCGCGCACAGTGAGCCGGTGGACACCCGCCGCAACACGGCCCCGCACCATCGCAGCGACCCGCGCCCACCAGCACCACTGCCGCGACACGGCAATACCGGCAGCGACAGCGCAAGCAGCTACCGGCCCGCTCGCATGAGCAGCGGGAGCGATGATGAGGTCGCGACCATCGTGCTCAACCGGGCCGCGCTCGACGACGCCCTGGCCACCCCACCCCGACGCGTCGAACGCGGCACCGGTCGCAGCGCTGACCGGCGCCGCCGCAAGAACGGGACCCGCCGTGACCGCGGCCCCCACGACACCACCGCCGCCACCCACGCACCCACCGCGCCCGGAGCGACGCCCGTACCAGCCAACGCCGGGATCTGGCTCGCCGTCGTCGCCGTCGGGCTCGCTCTCGTGACCGCCATGCTGATCATCACCGTCACCTGGACCTGACCAACACCACCAGAGCCCAGGGCAGCGCTGACCTCCTGGAACTCGACGTCACCGGCCTTCGCCACCGCGGGCCGGGAACGGGAACGATTGCATGAAAATCGGGCACGCTCTGCGCGTCGTCGGAACGAGCGCTGCTGTCGTCGCGCTCATCCAGACCGGGATCGCCGCCGTCGACTCTCTCAGCATCGAGAAAATCGGGAACTACCCGACCATCCACGCCTGCGCCGAGGCCGAACGCACCACGCCCGACATCGGGATCTGCGACGAACAGCCCGACGGCACCTTCACCCTGCACATCGTGCCGAAGTAGAGGCCGCCAGCAGACAGCGTCCCCACTACGCCGCGACCAGTTCATGACCACCACAGAGTGAGGCCTGTGCAACGAACCCGTGCGGTTCAGCAGAGGGCCAGGGCACGCCGAGTCCTGGTCTGGATCTGGGTCGTGGGCACGTCGACCCGGACCGCAGCCCGCCCCCGGGCGGGCCAGGACCGGAAGCGACGCGGCAGCACCGCGGTGTCCACACCTCACCAGCCAGACGGTGCCGCTCCCACCCTGCCGCGGCCGTCCGTCAGGGCCGCCCTGTCGGGGCCTTGTACGGGTGGGTCGGGGCCTGTGTGATGGGTGCTCCGGACCATCGCCGCCGGGAACATCCCGATCACCGAAACCGGGCACCTCGATCACCCAGAGTGAGTGAACAACGGCCGGTGAATAGAATGATCGCCGTGCTCACTTCACCGCCACCCACCCGGCCGCCGGGCCGGGCTCGTGAGGCGCTGGTCATCGCCCGCCAAGATTTCGATCTGCCTGGTAAAGACCTCCACCAGGCTGCGGAGGTGCTCGCCGGGCACTTCACCGGGCTGCTGCGCCGCGGCGTTCTGTCCCGCGCGGTCGCCGAGGTGATCGGAAACCCGGCCCGCTGGGGCCACAAGCGTCTCCTCCTCACCGTGCAGATCGACGTCGTCGCCCGCGACACCGTCGCCGGGCTCGCGACCGCGCTCAACACCATCCGCGACGGTTTCCGCCTGCTCCCGGCCGCGCTGCCCGACCAGTTCACCACCACCGAGATCGAACACCTCGCCAGCAGGATCATCGGCGCCGACGACCTCCAGGTCACCACCCACCACGACAGCCGCGCCAGCGGCGATCGCCGAGCGCACCAGTCCCTCAGTACAGGGCGTCTCCCGGCGCGACCACCGCGGCCAAGGTGAACGGGAACGCCTTTACCGATGCCCCGGAGCCTGTGAGGTCGCAGTGCCGGGGACCATCGGGTTGCCGTTGGCGGTGTCGGCGGGGATGGCTTGGATGACGTCCCAGTGCTCGACGATCTTCCCGTTCTCCACGCGGAAGAAGTCCGCGACCGCGGACCGCTGCCCGTCCTTCTCGATGGACTCGGCATGCACCACCACGATGTCGCCTTCGGCGACCACGCGGCCGATTCTGAATGTCACCCCGTCTTTCACATACGGGCCCATCGTGTCCACGAACGCCGCCCGCCCGTTGGGGACCTGCGGATTGTGCTGGATGTAGCTCTCCGCGACATAGATCTGCGACGCCCCGGCAACGTCGCGGTGGACGAACGCTTGGGTGTAGAAATCGGTGACCAGCTTCGCGTTACTCCCGACCGGCACCGGAGCCGACGTCGAAACCGGTGACGCCGACTCCGCAGGATGGGCATGTCCAGCGTGCTCCTGCTCACCCGAGCTGCACCCCGCAGCAGCCAGCAGCACCGCTGCCCCTGCGACCATCCTCAGCACCGGTCGTGCCCCTGCCTGCCGTGTCATCGTTGTTGTACTCATCACCCGGTATCCGTATCTCATTCCGGACCGGGCTGCTGACCATCTTCACCCGTGCGAGGCACCGTGGCCTGCCTCCGGAACGGGCTCATCCGGTGCTTCTGGCTGCAGGGCCGCGCGCCAGGCCAGGTCTTCGGTGCGGGCGCGATCGAACCACGGCCGCCACTCGACAGTTTCCAGCCGCCGTCCGGGGTCCCGTCCGGGGGCTCGGTGCTCCGGGCGGTCGCAGACACCACCGCGCGCGGTGTCGGGGGCATCGAACGCAGCGTAGGCATGTGCCACCCAGCGGGTGTGCCACTCCGCGGCCTGGAAACCGGAGCCGAGCCGGCCGTAAGCCTGCCGGTAGGCGGTGTGTAGCCAGGACAGGGTTTCGCGGCCCCAGGTGTGAGCGGGCCAGCACGGCGGGATCTGCCGCACCGACGGCGCCACCGACGGGACCAGCACCGCCGCGACCCACGTCCCGAGCTCATCCCACGCTGCCGCCGCGGCGGCAGCGTCGAGCTCGGGCCAGGCCACCGGCTGTAGCCCCTCCGCAGTGCCCGACTCGGCCCCACCGTCACCGTCGCTGGTGAGGGTGGTTTCGAGATGGGTGATCCGGGCATCCAGCGCAGTGACCAGCGCGACGAGCTGTTCCGGCTCCGGGGGCCCGATGCGGGCGGGCATCAGCTGTACCCCACACCGTGACCACGCTCAGGCCCGAGCCGCTGCGCGACGTGCTCCCCGAGACGGTGCCCGAGACGCTGAGCGTCGTACTGGTCGAGGCCGTGCCGCCGAGACGCTTCCTCCGCCCGGACACGTTCCCGAGCCCCCACCCCATCCACCTCCTGCCCATCCACCTTCTGCCCGGCCGCCTGCCCAGCCGCGGCACTGCTGCCGGCACGGAGACGATCAGCGCCGGTCCGCATCGCATACTCACGCGTCGGGCGAGGCCGGTCCTCAGCCGCAACCACAGGCGTCGTGTCCTGAGAGCGGCCGCGGCGGTGCAGCTCATCCGCAGCCAGCCGGGCATCCTCGGCCAGGTCACGGACACCGTCATACCAGCCGGTGCGGCGCTCATGCGCGGCCGACCACGTGGCGACCTGCCCGGCAGCGATATCGACCAGGACGTGCGCAGTCCCCGCGCTGACCCCAGCCAGATCCCGGAGCACCGCATTCCCAGTCGGGTTGTCCCGCGACGCCTCAGCAAGATGCGCACTCACCCGCGCGGCATGCAACCGCTCATGCGCCTTCCACAACTCGTCGGCGGCGTAGACCGGCGCGCCCGCGTGGACCCGCTCCCACACCTGCACTTTTTCTACGAGCACCGCATCCGGCAACCGACGATGCTCGACCAGAGCGGCGTCGGCGCCCAGGGCCTCGACCGCCCGGGACCACCACGCCCGCGCATACACGTCATCCGCAGCCGGCGCCGGACCCAGACTGACCGCAGCCCCGTCGATCCCGGCGTACTCGCGGTACCCGGCCGCGACACCGGCCCGACGCACCCACTCCGCACGATCGTCGGCGCCAGGGGCGGGGACGTCTCCGAGGTGCTCCACCGCCCACCCGACCCGCTGGACCGCGGCCCGCTGCCCGAGCTGGCCGATCCGGTCGACGATCAACGGCGCCAACACATTCCGCTGCCGATCATGAACACCATCATCGAGGACGGTCCAGGTGTCGAACCGCCCCGCCGCACCGACCGGATCCTCCGGCACCCGCGTCCCGACTGCTCCGGCGATGCGCCAGCGCAGCACATCCGACACATTGTCGGCACTGTCGAGCTCCCGAACACCCGCGACCTGCCCCAGCAACCGGCCTGGGTCATGACCACCCAGCTCGGCCTCGGCGAGGACCGTGAGCAGTGACCCGCGACCCCCCTCCGCCTCGACCCGGGCCGCGTTCACCGCACCCAACGCACCGGTCAACAGCCGGTCGGCCCGCTCCCGCTGCCCGATGCGGGCCAGGTCGAACCAGTCCCCAGCCAACGTCACCAACGAGCCGGCCTGCGCGCGGCCCTCAGCGCGGGCGGCGACCGCGGACACCTGCGCCCCGGAATACTCGACCACCGCCGAGAACCGCGACC
The DNA here is from genome assembly GCF_020131355.1 of Pseudonocardia sp. ICBG1293. Classification (GTDB taxonomy): domain Bacteria; phylum Actinomycetota; class Actinomycetes; order Mycobacteriales; family Pseudonocardiaceae; genus Pseudonocardia. Next base: position 42,923 of record NZ_JAHLEL010000064.1, on the reverse strand, counting down.
GCGCCGTCTCCCGCAGGGCTTCCGGCGTGTGCTCATCCGCGGGCCGGGCCGCGACCAGCCACACATGATTCTCGAGGCGCCCCCGGGTGATCGCCGGATACACCGACTCCCGCCCCACACCCTCACCGATCACCGCATGCCCGGTATCGACGGTCAGCGACTGCGCCGCATGCACCGTCCCCGCATAGGCCAACCGGAGATTGTGAGCAACGTAACTCGCAGGGAAGTGGGCGGTTGCTCCACTGCTGTCCTGTCCGAGAAGAAAGTGATCATTGTTTTCATCCCGGACCGCACCGACGATCGTGTAGATCTCCCGGTTGGTGACCGCACCACCCTCCTTCCCGTGGAAACCGGCCGGGAGGTCGACCCTCAGCGATCGGTCGTTGAGCCGGGCCTGCACCCGATCCCCCACCGACACCGGCTGCCCACCCGGCTCGCGGCCATGCACCCACCCGACCGACACGCCATCGACGCGGCCGAGTCCGATCAGCTCCTCCCGCAACCGCTCCGACAGCACCGCGGCCTGCTCATTGCCCGCCACGATCAACAACGACCGCCGGCCGGCGACGGTGTCGGCCAGCCACGCCCGCGACGCCCCCGCCTCCATCTCCTCCACAGTCCCGGCGTGCAACCGACCACGGGACAGATACTCCGCCACCGCAGCCGTGTCACCCGCCCGGACCTGCAACGACGCCGCCGTCTCCCAGTCTTCGACGAACCGGTGCACCGTCTGCAACTCGGTCACCGACGACGCCATACCGACGAGATGGGAGAACAGCCCACCCGCACCGATCGCACCTAACTGCTCCGGGTCCCCGGTGAGCACGACCTTCGCCCCCGCCCCAGCGGCAAGCTCGGTGATCAGGTGCAGATCTGCGGTGGAGGTCATCCCCGCCTCATCCACGATCACCAGATCGCCCCGCTGGAGCCGGTCCCGAACCTGCCCGCCTTCACCCGGGATGAACCGGCCCGCGAACACGGCGGTGTTGACCGCGTCGATGTGGTCATCGGCGAGGTTGTTCGCCGCGATCTGCGACGTCGTCAACCCCAGCACCCGGCCACCGACCTCACGGGTCCACACCTGCGCCAGCGACGACATCGTCCGGGACTTCCCCGCCCCCGCCGGACCCACGATCACATCGCCAGCGACCCGGGAGGTCAGCACCCTCAGGGCGGCCTGGACCTGGTCGTCACTCAGGCCGTGCCCGGACAGCTCCGCCCGCACCCCCGCAGTCTTCTCCGCAGCCAGACCGACATCCAGCGCCGAGGACACCCGCGCGACCACGGCCTCCTCCCGCCCCAGATGCGCCGCGGAGGTGTAACGCTCCCGATACGCACCACGCAGCACATACCCACCGTCCCCGACCACCGCCACCCCATCGGCGCCCACCCGCGCACCCCGGTCACGGCGCAACTCATCCGGGACCGGAGCAGGCTCGGTCATCGACACCTGCACCACATCCGACCGCCCCACCGCCTCCCAAGCCAGCGCTTCCAGCGCCGCCCCACGCTCAGCCGCAGACGCATCCTCTAGCCCAAGATCAGCCCACCGGTCCCCGACACCGGCCTTGACCGCCCACACCAACGTCCCGAACGTCCACACCGCATACCGTGCCGACACCCGCTCCACCGCACCGGCCAGCAACGCATCCCGGGTCAACCGCCCACCCGACCCGGTGTCAACGACGGCGGCCTCAGCGACATCCGACAACGCCCCGGTCAGCTCCCCGACATGCCCCTGAACCCACCGGTTCAACGCGGCCGGACCAGCATCCGACGACTTCGGCGCACGCGTATCCAACACCGCCATCCGAGCGATCCGGTGCAGCGCCGACTGCGACAGCACCTCCCCACCGGCACGCGCCACCAGCGCCGTCTTCAACGCTTCGATCCGCTCATTGACCTGCGCAGTGCGCGTCGACGCCGCGTCCAGCAAGCCCTGATCGATCCCCGCGATCTCCCGCACCAGACCATCCGGACGGTCCCGCCACCCGACCCCGGTCGCTTCAGTGACCAGCTGTTCCAGGGTCTGCTGATACACCGCATCCACAGCCTGCTTGATCCCGGAAAACGACGCCCCATCCAGAGCGCCGACCTTCCCCCCGGAAGTCACAGTCCGATTCAGCAACGCCGCATGTGTGTGCAACTGCGGCTCATCGGCACGACTCGTCGAGTGCCCCCACACCGACCACACCGTCCCCACACCCTGCTCAAAAGTCCCCATCCCCGCCGCCGACCGCGGACCCGAATGACGCCCCGTTCGCGTCACCGCCACCCGTGAATCAGCGAACGCCACCGCGGTCTCGACAGCCCTCGCATGCGCAGCCCGGACCTTCTCCGCGTCCTCCACCGCACCCGCCGCCAACAGCGCCGCGTAATACACACTCACCGACTTCGGCGCCGAGAACGTCCAGTCGTAATAGGCCACCGACCGGCGACCATCCGACTCCGCGCTACGCCGGATCTCCTCCACCCGCTCCGCGCTCGGCGAACCCTTCTCCCGAGCAAGAGCACGCTCAACACGCTCCGCCGCCGACAAATACCGTCGCGGACGCGACCCAATGAACTCCGGGTCCTTCTCTGACGAATCCGGATGACGGAGCTGCCCGAACACCGCCCGAACATCATCAGCATCGACGGTCTCGCCGGAAACGAACGACAACCCCAGCCCCGCCATACCAGTACCAAACCAGTAACCGGCCGGCTCACCCGCAGCCACCGCCTTCGCGTAGTAACCGGGAGCCTCCCCACCCGCCCGAACGGACCGATGCACGGCGCAACCCGACCCGCGGACGAGATACTCCACCGCACCCGCGCCAATCGCCGTCACCCGCAACACCCGCAACACCCTACCCCGCCGGGCCAAAGATCATCAGATGATGCATGGGTCTGGGCGGCTCTTGATCTGGCGGTGGTCGGGGAGAGGCGAGTAGCGGTCGGAGACCGACCAGGCCTGAACGTGCAGGAGCGGCGAGGCCGCGTCGAGTCGAACAGCCACACCGACCGGCGCCGCACAGGAGGCGCACCGAACGAGTCGTCGGCAAGCCGACCCGGACCGCAGCCGCCCCCAGAGGCGGCGAGGACCGGAAGCGGTGCGGCAGCGGCTCTATTCCGCGGGGCGCTCGGAAGGTCCTTCGAATTCCTCGTCGGTGGACCGCTATACCACCCAGCCGGTGGCCACGTGCACGATCCGCACCTCATCGATCTCCGGGTCCTCGACACCCTCGATCGCGGTCGCGATCGAGGCGTCCATCGTCGGGTAGATCATCGTGAACGCCGACGCAGGTAGCCAGTCGCTGGACAACTCCACATCGGCCTCGATCCGATACCCGCAGGCCCGACCCACCTTCTCGAACTCGGACCCCGAACCAGTCATGACGCCAAGCTCGCAAATCGGCAGTAATGCAGCTGGCTGCACACCGTCACCGTCGACGTCGGGCCGCCCCGGTTCTTCGCCAGAATCAAATCGGCCTCGCCCGCACGAGCATCCTCCGGATCATAAGCGTCCGGACGGTGCAACAAGATCACCATATCGGCGTCCTGCTCGATCGCGCCGGACTCCCGCAAATCCGACAACAACGGCCGCTTATCCAGGCGCTGCTCCGGGCCCCGGTTCAGCTGCGACAACGCGATCACCGGCACCTCCAGCTCTTTCGCCAGGACCTTCAACTGCCGGGAGAACTCGCTGATCTCCAGCTGCCGCGACTCCGACCGTCGCCCGGAGCTCATCAACTGCAGATAGTCCACCACGACCAGGCCCAGGCCGTGTTTCTGCTTCAAACGGCGCGACCGGGCCCGGATCTGCGTCATCGTGATCGACGCGCTGTCATCGATCACCAGCGGCCCCGCGCAGGTCGCGGCGATCCGCTCCCAGCGCGCCGTGTCCAGACGCTGCCAGTCGGCCGAGGTCAACCCGTGCGGCGTGGACAGCGTCCGGTAGTTCACCCGAGCTTCGGCGCACACGATCCGCGACCACAACTCGGTACGGCTCATCTCCAACGAGAAGAGCACCACCGGCTGACCTTCCCCGAACGCCGCATGGCGGGCCGCGTCCACCGCGACCGTCGACTTCCCCAGCCCGGGCCGACCCGCCACCACGATCAACTGACCCGGGCGCCAGCCGCCGGTCACCCGCGTCAAATCCGCATACGGTGTCGCCAACCCCGGAGCGACCCGGCCCGCCTGCACCTCAGCCAACACAGCGAGCTGATCATCGAACAGCTCATCCACCCGGGCCTGCCCGGCATCGGTCCCCGACCCGCCGGTCACCGCATCCAACGCGTTCTGCGCCCGATCGACGACGTCATCGATCCCCGCACCGTCACCGCCCCCGTGATAACCGAGCTGGCTGATCCGCGTCCCGGTCTCCACCAGACGACGCGCTACCGCTTTCTCCCGCACCCGCTCAGCGTAGAAACCAGCATTCGACGCCGTCGGGACCGCCGCGATCACCGTGTGCAGATATCCCGCACCACCCACCCGGACAAGATCACCCGACCGCTCCAACGCAGCGGCGATCGTCACCGGATCCACCGGCCTCGACTCCCCAAACTGCTCCACGACCGCACGGAAGATCACCTCATGCGCCGGCCGATAAAAATCCGCCGCGACCAGCACCTCGCAGACCTCTCCGATCGCGGTCTCCGACAGCAGCATCGCCCCGAGCACCGCCTGCTCCGCCGCGAGATCCTCCGGCGGCAACAACTCCGCACCAGCCGCTGCGTCCTCACCCGCTCGCGGTGATCGATGCTCGACCGCCGCCCGGACAGCCCGCGACGACACCGACAGCTCCGGCACCGCCCAGCCGGTCAGCACGACACCGCTCCGGGACGGCACTCACACGCCCGCATCTGACCATCGACATCACACCAGAACCGCAGGCCAGGACCATCACCCTCAGCCGCACCGCACCGCGCACACGACGGCCGCACCACCATCGACGGCACCGCCGGCACGGACGCCTCCTTCGCCGACGACCCGGACCCCGGCACAGAGCCGGCTGAGGACGACACCTGCGCGAGCGGTAGCGGGTCATCGGCGAGAGGCGCGACCTGAATGACCCGCAACCACCGGCTCAGATGCCGCGTGAACGCCTGAGACACATAGGTGACCGGCTGAGTACCCGTGGCCTCGCTCATCGCCGCACACGCGATCTCAGCCGCCTCTACGAGGGTGATTCCGGCGTCTAGACCAGACCGGATCGCCGACTGGACCTGCTCCACGTCGTTCACAGACGGCCGCCACGACGACGAAGCCCGCTTCGAGGTCTGCGCCCACTCCACCCACGGCAACCGCGCGACCAGAGCCGCGACCTCCGCGGCCTGCGCGTCGCCCTGGCCCGGGGCGGGCGGCGCAGCCGACCCGCCCGGCACGGGCTCGATCGACTCCTCTCCTCTCCGACTCCTCGGAGAGGAGTCGATCGATCTAGAGAAGGTGCCCATTTGGGCATCAAGACCCTGACCTGCGGAAACACCGGTCTTCATGCCCATCTGGGCACCTAGACCGGGAGTCTTCATGCCCATTTGGGCATCAAGACCCTGACCTGCGGAAACACCGGTCTTCATGCCCATCTGGGCACCTAGACCGGGAGTCTTCATGCCCATTTGGGCATCAAGACCCTGACCTGCGGAAACACCGGTCTTCATGCCCATCTGGGCACCCGGGGCGGCCGGTCGCGGACGGGGCGACGCGACGAATAAGCGACCCGGTGTCGTCGGGTCGGACAGGGCCAGGTCGAGCTCGGCGTAGGTCCGCGGCCCGACATACCCGACCGGCGGGCGGGTGAAGATCGTGAACGTGTCCACCGAACGGCCGCGCTGCCCGGACACGTAGTGCCGATCGATCCGCAGGAACCCGATCTCCGAGAGATAGTCGAGCAGCCATCCGGCCTTGTTCGCCGACTCATAACCGCACCAACGAGCCAGCTTCGTGCGGTCCAGCACGACCCGCTCCGGATCCGCCGACCGGACCCGGTCGGCCACCAGGACCTGCGCAGCGGTCACGACCTTGTCCGCCGCAGTACCCATGATGCTGCCGTCCCGCCGCCGCGGCGGCGACAAGCGGACGCACGCGGTGACCCAGAACGGCACCGCCGCATCCACCGGCGAGTCACCGGCAAGCGAGACGAACCGATCGCCCGGGTCAATACCCAGGTCAGCGGGCGTAGACGCCTTGTGGCCGGGGTAGCCGGGGTAGCCGGTCATAGGTACAGTTCTCCTATCTCAGCCTTCACGGCTGGTGGTTGTTGACGACATCCGGCGCCATTTCCTTGCGAAGGGGGCGTCGTTTGTCGTATTCAGGGACAGACCGTAGTCGAGTCGTTCACCTTCGCCGATGCTGGAGGCCCCCGGCGGCCGGTCATGCGCAGGCCTGCTGTAGCGCCGCCACCCGTTGCGCGGTGACGGTGAGCTGGTAGCGGGCCGCGACCCGGACGAAGTCATGGGCGTAGGCGCACCCGTCGACGTCAGGCATCCAGCGCTCGGGGCCGTGGTCGGACTTCGACCTGTTCACCTGGGCGGTGGTCGCGCGGAGGTTGTCTGGGTCGTTCGCGAACTCCTCCCGACGAGCATCGGTCCAGGCGTGCGCGCCAGGGCGGTGGGCCAGGGCGAGGGGATGACGTGGTCGATGTCGATCTGTCTCGTCGGGCCGGTCACGGTCTGCCCGCTGTAAGGATCCCGCAGTGTGCCTGAGGTCACATCGCAGCTGTTCTTCACGGTGGTGTCGGTCAGGTCGCGGGCCAGGACGGCGTCGCGGATATCGCAGCCCGGCCCGAGCGCCGGGGCCCAGCCGGGCCCGAACGCCTCCCGGCGGTAGTCGCGCCCGTGCCGGTCCGGGGCGACCCGCAGCGCGGACACATCCACCGGGCCGGCCGCAGTCACCGTCGCCGACCCCGCCGCCGACCCCGCCGGGCCTGAACCGGTGCCGGTGTCGGTCTCGTCGCGGAGGGTCCAGAGCTCGACCAGCACGAACACGGTCAGAGCGAGGACTGCCATCAGCAGCGTCGCGGCCCGCCGTTCCCCGACCGGGCTACACCTGCGCACCTGATTCATCCGGTTCATGATGTCGAGTCCTCACCATCCCGATCATCCCGATCATCCGGGGTGGCCTGGTAGCGGCCCCGGGCGACACGGCTGATGCGGCCGTGCCCGATCAACACCTCCAGCGCCTCGTGCACGGCGGCCTTCGACACCGACGCCGCGTCCACCAAGCTCCCGGTCGTCGCGGTCCCGCCCTGGATGAGGGCGAGGACCTCGACCTGCACCGGCGACAACACGACCTCCGCCGACTCCACCGCGGTGCCGGACTCGCTGGCGCGTGCTCCCCAGGGGACCCGCCGGGCCGCCGGGCCGGCCGGGACGACGACGGTGCGGGCGCCGCCGGCGCTGCTGTCGCCGTCGAGGTGGTGGGTGCCACCGAGCCCGCCGACCTGCCAGCGCCCGTGAACGGGTGGCCCGAGTACCGAGGTGATCGCCTGCTCGTCGAGCGGGTGCAGCTCGGGTTGGTGGAAGTAGCGGTCGAACGAGGTCGACGCTGTCAACGCCGGCGCCGGGAGGCCCTTGCTGAGCATTCGGTCGGCGTCGGCGTCGCTGGGCAGCCAGTCCCAGCGGACCGGCGCGTCGAGGTGCGCGTGGACGGCCATCCCGGGCACCGGCCGCCGCGGGCGCCCGTCGTCGAGGGGGAGCTCGGCCGGGTCGAACAACAACCCGGGCACCAGATCCGAGCTGGATTTGGAGTTGGTGCGGAACGCGATCACCTGCGAGGCGAACGCCGACCGGGCGTGATCGCCGCCCCACGCTGCCTGGCCCTGGGACTGGTTGCACCCGACCAGCCAGATCCCGAGCGCGCGGACGGTGTTGACCGTCTCGGTCCAGAGCTGGGCGACCTTCGGGTCGTGGGCGACGAAGGAGTACTCGTCATGCAGGAACATCCACCCAGGGATGTCCGAGCTGGGGAAGATCAGGTCCGAGCCGGCCTCCGCGGCGATCCGGGCACGCGCGGCCAGGATCGCGGTCACCAGCCGCGGGAGGGCGAGGACGTTCTGTTTGCCGATGACCGCGATCCGCGCCCGTGCAGCGAGGGCGGTCGAGGAGTTCCCTTTCGGGTCGGCGTAGAGCAGGTTGAGCACGCCGGTGGACAGGGCGGCGGTCGTCAGGATGTTCGTCGCTCCGGACTTCCCGCCGCCGGTGGAGCCGACGATCCCGGTCGGGACGGTCCCGCCGTCATCCCACATGAGCACATCCACCTCACCCGAACCGTCGATCGACCGACCCACCCCGCGGATGCCGCCGTCGACGACACGGGGGGCGGTGAACAACCGGGTCTGCGCGACCGGGTCGGTGTGGATGATCGTCAACCGGGCCCGGGCTGCGCCCTGCCCGCGGCGGCCGGGCGCGAACAGCACCCGCTCGGCGTCGACACCGAGCCCACCTGCGAGGCGCACCCGATGGGCGACCAGGTCATCGACGGTGTGCGCGCCCGGACGCAGAACCACATCGAAAGTCGTGGTGTACGCGTCATCAGCCCGGCCGGTCAACCGCGACCCGGGCGCCTTCCCCTCCTTGGACCCGTTGTGCTCCGCCCACGCCCGGCAATACGCATCCAGGTCGGGGTCCCGCGGCGCCGGCGGCGGCACCACCGGCGCGGTCAGCGGCGCGACGCGCGGGCCGATCGGGTGTGCTCGCCACCAGCGGGACCCGACCGCCGTCGTCCCGATCACCGCGGCCAGCCCGAGCAGCGGCGACGGGCCGGCCACGGCAAGCTGATAGGCCAGAACTGATGCACTCGCACCACTACCGAGCAGCTCCGGCCACCACCGGCCGACCTGGCCCCGGTAACGGGCCGCGACCAGCGCCGCACCACCCAGCGGCACCGCCGCGGCCGGCACGGCCAGCACCGTCGGGTCGACATCGGCCACCACCGACCCGGCCACGCCGAGCCAGTACCCGGCCATGCCCGACGCGCCACCGACCGCAGCCGGGATCCACGGCCACCGACGCCGCCGGTTCCGGTCCGCGACCAGGACCCGCCGGGCGTTCTCCACCCGATCATCACCACCGGCACCACCAGCGTCGGCGCCGGCGGGCACGACCGTGCCCTTCACCCGTTCCCAGAACGACACCGTCTCGGCACCTGACGCCGCCGACTCACCGGCACCGCCACCATGGGCCTTCTCCCGGGCAGCCGCCCGCTCAGCGGCGAGCCGGGTGGCGTGCTCGAACCGCGTCTTCCGCGTGACCGTCGACGAGGTCGACCTCGACGTCGCCATGACTTCGTGTCCCTCCTACCTTTTCCCGCTGGTCAGAACACAGGTGATGGACCCGGAGCGCCCGCCCAGACACCACCGGGAACCCGGGGATACCTGGGCAGGACTCGACACCCACCAACCGCTCTCAGCCGTGGCCCAGAGACGCCTTCGACGCCCGCGTGATCATGTGATTGCTCGTCAGGGCGTCGTGGACGACCTGCCCGCCCACCCCGATCCGCTCCGCCACCACGGTCAGGTTGTCGATCACCGCGCCGACATGGGTGCCCGCGCTGTCGAGGCCGTCCAGGCCGGTCCAGCCATGACCTTCGAACTCATCGACCAGTCCTCGGTGGATGCCGATCAGCTGCTCCAGATCCGACGCTGCGTCCCGCAACGCCGCCGCCGCGAACTCGAAGTTGCCGTCCCCGTCCAATGCCGCCATCTCTCTTCCTCTCTTCGTGCTGGTCAGGTAGTGATCTGTGCCGGTTTCAGAGGACGACGTGCGGGCCCGGCACGAACGGCGCCGCCTCGTAGGCGGCGCGGCCGCGGTCGCCCTGAGCGCGCATCTGCTCGGCCAGGGCGCGATACGACGCTTCGGCCTCGGCCAGCCCGGACAGTGAGTCCGACAGCGGGCCGGTGACCTCGACGCCCCAGCCGTCCCCGGACAGCCGATCAGTGAACCCGGACAGCTGCGACTGGTAGGCGCCACACGCGTCCGCCGCGGCGATCAACCGGGCAACAGCAGTCTCATACATTCCGCAACCTCCAGAAGAAGAAGTAGTCGTACTGGGAGCCGACGCCGCAGGTGATGACGTCGGGGGAGTGCCCGCCGCGGGCACGTCCGGATCAGCGGTGTCACCGGGTACGTCGTCGACCTCGGCGGCTCCGGCCGGGGCTTGCCGCGCCGGAACCTGCTCCGCCGCCGGCGGGGCGGGCAGGCCGGGATCATCGGTCGACACCACCGCACCACCCGACGCCCCGGCAGCAGGGCCGACGGCGTGACGGGTGGCGGGGCGCCGACAGCCCCACAGCTCCGGATTCTTCGTCCCCGCAGGCCCGGCCGAACCGGTACCGATCGCCGAGCTGGCGCCGCTCGCGCTGCCGGAGCCCGCGACGGGGAGCAGGCCGCGGGCCTGGGCCCACCGCGCCCGCGCCCGATCCACCCTGTCCAGGCGCCGCTGCTGGGTAGTACGCCACCGCTCGTCCCTGCCCGGGGCGGTGGCGTCGAACCACGCACGGCGCCGCGCCGCACGGTGCTCGCCCCGGTGCTGGGCGGCCTGGCAGGCGTTCGCCCAGCGGGAGGCGAGGAGCAGTCCGAACGCCCCGCGGCCGGTCGGCCGTCCGGACGCTGAGCGTGCTCCGCCTGCGTTTTCGTGTCGCATGCGGGCTCGGGTGAGGCCGGGTGGTTCTTTGCCGTTGCTGTAGGCGGCGGTGTCGGTACGGCCCTTGGTCACGAAGAACGCCACCACCACACAGGTCAGGAAGAACGCCTCCACCAGCCACTCCCTTCTTCTCTAGCGTCGTATCGGCCTGCATCGACCGGGACCGAGGACGTCCCCGACATCAGGACAGGGACGCCGCGAGCGCGGCGATGAAGGTGTCCGCCGCGCTGTAGAGCCGCGGGACACCGGCCAGGACGGTGCCGACCAGGGCGAGGGCGGCGACGACCAGCAGCGACTTCGTTCGCGTCGCCGCCGTAATACCCGACCCGCGCAGCCGCGAATACGCCCACAGACCCGACCCAGCAGCGACCGCACCGACCGCGGACACACCGACGAGTTGGGCGGTGGCCTGTCCGGCCCCGGTCAGCGCGCCACCCGACAACGCGGTGAACAGGCCGCCGAACCAGCCGGCCGAGGCGCCGCCGACGCCGAACCCGCCGACAACGGCGAGGACGGCGGCGACTTTCTCCCAGTCCACGCCCTTGCCCGGAACATCCAGATAGACCAGGACGATCGCCAGGATCAGCGCCAGGGCGCCGAGTGCGGACATCGACGACGGAATGAACATCGACCACGACATGACGAATCGCCTCCTTCTAGATGGCGAGGGCGAGTAGGACGATCACCACGACGGTGATCGCGAAGCCGGATGGCTTGTCTCGGATGACGTTCGCCAGCCAGTCCAGCGGGAAGACGACCGTCAGGGCGGCCAGGGTCAGTGCCGCGTGCACCGCACGGACCAGCGGATTCGACGCCGTGGTCCAGTCACCGGTGCGGGAATACGCCCAGGTCTGGGCGTAGGACGGCGGTTGCTCGTTCCAGCGTGGGCGGGCTTCCACCACATCGCGGACCGCCTCGATGAGGCGCTGATCCCACGGAACCAGGGGCGTCACGGGCCGCTCGCCCGGGGCCGCGCCCTGCTCCGCGCCGCTATCAGCCGGCGCAGCGGTCGTCTCGACGATGTAGAGCCCCGGCCGGGCAGCGCCCTCCTGCTCCTGCTGGTCAGATACGGGCTGCGGCACGACGCCCACCTCCCTTCTGCGTCTGACGGTGACGGCACCGGCCGCAGGTCCGCGGCGGCACGCTGCCGTCCCGTGGAATCTCGATCGACCTGCGACACACCACACACCGCGCACGCACCTGCATCACCGCGCACCGCCCGTGTCGATCACGGCGGCCGGGCGCTGCTCGCGCCGGGCCTGGCTCCGGGCGGCTTGATGTTCCTTCGCTCGGACCGCCTTCCGTGCTGCAGCTTCCTGGACGGCGTGCAGCTCGACGAACAGGTCCGCGAGATCGTCGGCGATGCGCTCCAGGCGCCGCTCGACCTCCGGGGGCAGCGTCGTGCGGATGCTGGTCATCGCCGGGATCGCCGCACGGACAGCGGTGAGCGCCGCCGACGCGCGGTCACCGGGGGTCCGGGCCCGCCCGTAAGCGGTCGCGAAGATGCGGCGCTGCGCCGTGATCCGCCGCAAAGCCGCGTGGGCGCTGCGCGCCTTCACCCCCTCACCCGCAGACGACTCCGTCTCGATCCCGATACTCATGCTGCGACCACCGGACGGACAGGCTCGGACGCCGGACCCTCGACCGCATGGCGGTGCGCCATGCGCTGCTCACGCGTCGTACCGCCCCATATGCCGTACTGGCCCGTCGCTGTTGCCCACGCCCGGCACGCGACACGCACCGGGCAACCAGTACACACCACCCGGGCCTGCAACACACCCAGCTCACTGACCGGGAAGAACACCTCGGTATCGACACCGCGACAGTGCCGCCCAGGATGGGATGACAGCTCGGGCGGGACCGAGATTACAGGTCCCGAATCATCGTCAAAGACAGGTATACGCTCGACCATGTGGGTCTCCTCCTCGATGCAGGTGGTGACTCGCAGGGCCTCGACGGGGGCGCAACCCGTCGAGGCCCGACCATTTGGGATCTTGACTGCCGCATCACTCGAGTGCATAGAAGCGACATGCATCCGAGCATGGCGCAGTGGTCGCCAGTCGTCAAGAGGTCTCCCAGGCAGGTCGCGCCGACCGACTCAAGCAGCCCTTCAGTGCAAGCCTCAGAGGAACGCAAGCCAAGCCAGAGCCCGAAGTCACGGAGGCAAGGGCATGATCGACGACCGAGCCGACGCCCAACGCCATCTAGGCGAAGAACTTCGAATCCAGCGACACGCAGCTGGACTGACCGGCCACGCCCTCGCCGCACTGATTGGTCTCGATCAATCGCGGATTAGCAGAATCGAATCAGGACGTCTGAGAATATCTGATCCCGAGCTGCAGAGATGGCTCAAAGAAACATCAACCCCGCCAGGAGTGGCTGCGAAAATAGCAGGCATTTCCCGACGAGCGCATAATTCGCCCGTATTATGGAGGAACATTCCTATTAGCGGCTGGAATGTCCAGCCAAGAGATATTGCCGCGCTAGAAAGCGCCGCCGCGCGAGTTTGCGTGTGGCAGGCCTCAGGAATCCCTGATATTCTCCAGACCGGCACCTACATGCACTGGCTCGCCTCGACGTCGGGGGTTAAGCAGCGCGTAGCGGCAGCCATTCTCGCGAAGATAGCTCGTCAAAGAATTCTGTACGATGCTCCCGGGCACCTCGACGTGGTCATCTCCGAGGAAGCCCTGATATTCTGCGGCGAAAATAGAGAGATTATAGTTGACCAGCTGTATTGGATCGCCTCTCTGGCGCGTCGCAGAAAATTCAACCTAGGCATCCTGCCTGTAGATTCTGAGCCACCCCTCGATCGCAGTTCAAGTTTCACGATTTATATGTCCCCCCACGAGAGTGTCGACGATTTAGTCGCTCAACTTTCTAATGATGGAATAATTACCCCTGAAGCTAGATCAGAGGACGTGCAGCGCTACATCGATCAGTTCCACACCTACCGGCGACACAGCTGGCGTGGGGACCAGGCGATCGAGTTCGTCGAGGGTCTCGCTCGGGAAATGAGCAGCGACAAGCCCAGCAGCATCGACGACACCAGGGAGTGGTGACGGTGCGTGATTGTCCAGTTGTCCAGCTGGACAACGGAGCGGGCGTGCTAGCGTGCGCCCTATGCGCGTGCGTGCACGCGCGCGCATAGGGCGCCGAAGTCCAGCTACTTGTCCAGTCTTTGTCCAGTGGTTTGTCTACCTACTGGACAAGCACAGAGCGTGACGCAGGTGAGCACGGAGCCCGCCAGGGGCGGCTCTTCCCGGTCGATCACTGATGGGGCGCTGCTCAGCCCGTACGCACCCCCTCGGCGCACCCCCTCGGCGCACCCCCTCGGCGCACCCCCTCGGCGCACCCCCTCGGCGCACCCCCTCGGCGCACCCCCTCGGCGCACCCCCTCGGCGCACCCCCTCGGCGCACCCCCTCGGCGCACCCCCTCGGCGCACCCCCTCGGCGCACCCCCTCGGCGCACCCCCTCGGCGCACCCCCTCGGCGCACCCCCTCGGCGCACCCCCTCGGCGCACCCCCTCGGCGCACCCCCTCGGCGCACCCCCTCGGCGCACCCCCTCGGCGCACCCCCTCGGCGCACCCCCTCGGCGCACCCCCTCGGCGCACCCCCTCGGCGCACCCCCTCGGCGCACCCCCTCGGCGCACCCCCTCGGCGCACCCCCTCGGCGCACCCCCTCGGCGCACCCCCTCGGCGCACCCCCTCGGCGCACCCCCTCGGCGCACCCCCTCGGCGCACCCCCTCGGCGCACCCCCTCGGCGCACCCCCTCGGCGCACCCCCTCGGCGCACCCCCTCGGCGCACCCCCTCGGCGCACCCCCTCGGCGCACCCCCTCGGCGCACCCCCTCGGCGCACCCCCTCGGCGCACCCCCTCGGCGCACCCCCTCGGCGCACCCCCTCGGCGCACCCCCTCGGCGGGAAGGCTGGCGGTGGGCCGGTTCTACTCAGGATGTCGCGGGCTCGGGCTGTGCTTGTCCTCTGCGGTTCTCGATGGCGGGGGGCGGGTTTTTCTCTCTCGTGGGCTCCGCGAATTCGTGGTGTCCTGGGTCGTGTAATGTCGCGTGTGCCACTACACATGCGGCAGGGGAGAGGACCCGGTCATGACCGTCCACGAACTCAGGCCCACCCGCGACAACGCCACGGGCGGCGCGGACTCTGCCGGTGATGTGGCCCCGACGGAGTCCCCGGCGGCCTCAGAGGAAATCTCATCGCCGTCTGTGCGTGATTCGCAGACGTTGTGGGCGTCGGTGTGGCCGCGTGTGCTCGCGGTTCTCGTGGTCGTCTCTGTCGGTCTTCCCGCAGCAGTAGCGTCGTATTGGCATTTGCAGGAGGTCGTGGCGCGGTTCAATCCGGGGTCGGCGTTGGCGTACTGGCTGCCGCTGTCAGTGGACGGACTCCTCGCCGCAGCATTGGTGGTGGTGTGGTCGCGGCGGACCCGGGGTGAGCGTGTCGGGTTCGGCCCGTGGGCAGCATTCTCCTTCGGCATGATTGTCACGTTGCTGGCGAACGCCGCCTCCGTGGTCCCGGAAAGTGAATGGTCGCGCACCGGATCACTTTTGGCGGCGGTGGCGGCGTGGATGGTGGCGTTGTTCCCGCCGGTTGCGTTCGCAATCAGTCTGGAATTGATCGCGATCGTGCTGCGACCCACCCGAGCCGCGGCTCGCGCGGGGGCCCGGACCGGCGTCGTCGACCGGACGGGCTGGACGGCTCCGAGTACCCACACCAGCCCACCGGCGGCTCCCGCCGCGGCCACGGCCCAGGCGACCCCGTGTACTGACGAATCCCGCTCCTCGACGCTCCAGACTCAGCCGGTGCAGGCGGTGCGAGCGGCAGACGAACCCGCCGGCCAGGGCGACGACGACAAGGACGACACAGCGCCGCTGCCCGTGGTGACACCGCACCCGGCGCGGCGAGGCGGCACCACCAAGATCGACACCACGGCCGAGGGCGTCGATCAGGTAGCCGGCGCTGTCCTCGAGCTTGAGCCGGGAGCGACGAAGCAGGCTAAGGCCGAAGCACTGTTCGTGGCCGCCTGGACCCGCGGGGAGGACCCGTCGTTGTCGGAGGTCGATCGGCTGATCGGCGGGAACCGGACCGCGGCCAAGGCCAAGCGCAGCCTGCGTGATCGCGGTCTTCTACCTCCGACCGAGGATCTCCTGCCCGCACAGCGGGTCGACGCAGGCCCGGCGAGTACCCGTCTCGCTCCTGCCTGACCCGACCACACCGCCCCGGGCACAGACAAGGCGCAGGCGCGGCGCCGGGGGCGGGGGAGCCGGACCGTGGCCTGCGACCGGTGATGATCACCAGCGATACCGGGAACAGCGATACTGGGAACCATGACTGGTAGGGGTGCGGGACTCAGCCGCGGTGGACGAGTTCCTCTGGCCGCAGTCGCGGTGCTGCTGGTCCTGGCCGGTTGCGGGCCGTCCAGGACCGACGATGGGGCGGTGACCGAAGTGGTGTTTCCTCCGGCTGCTGCGCGGGAGGCGTTCGATCCGCCCGCTGATTTCGGGCCGCGGACAGGTGAGATGGGTCGCGGCACTGGTGACATCCCGATCGTCGAGGTCCTCGACGGCGTGCACGGGTGGTTGCTCGGGGCGAAAGGCCTGGTCCGGGTCGATCTCACGACCGGCGAGGTACACGAAGGTCTGTTCCCCGACCACGCTCCGTCCCCGGAGGTCGATCTCGACCGGGTCAACACCGGCTTCAGCACCGCAGATCCGACCGGCCCTCCGGTCGTCGCCGACACTCCGGTCGGGCGGCTGGCGCTGGCCGCGTTCCCGATCAAGATCCCCGACCGGGGCACGAGCCCCGGTGGCATCGGAGTCGAGCTCGTCGCCGCGGACTCCTCGACCGGGCAGAAGACACAGAGCACGCTGATCCCGCTGCCTGGAAGCCAGGCGCCCGGTGCCTGGCCGCGGTTCGAGTACGTCGGCGTGATCGGCGTCCATGGGGCGACTGCGGTCGTCACCGCCCATACCAGCGAGTACGCGTTCACCGCCGCGGTCGACCTTGCCTCCCGCCGGGTCCTCTGGACCGCGCCGGACCGGGCCGGCCAGATGATCGTCGGCGACACCGTGATCGTCGCCGCCTCCGACCGGAGTGCCGGCAGGTGGGACACACGTGGGTTGTCGATTGCCGACGGTCGTCAACGCTGGGTCAGCACCTCGACCGGGACCGCGCACCGCGTCGGGCGAGACATGCTCCTGCTCGACGGCTCCAGCACTTCGGTGGTCCTCAACGCCACGACCGGGCAACCGGCGCCGGCGGTCCCGTTGCACGGAGCCCGGCGCGGGTGGAGCTGCTTCCACGACCAGCGCACGGTCACCGTCTGCCAGCGTGGTGGTGGACGGTCGGTCGAGATCCTGCTCGGCCTCGATGATTCCGGCACCGAGCTGTGGCGCATCGTCAACCAAACCGGTGGGCGCCGGGTTCCACCGGCGGTTTCCGCGGTCTGGCACGGGGCGATCTACGGCTACACCCGGGACGGTGTCCCGGTCGTCCTCGACGCCCGAACCGGCGCTGACCGCACGCCGGCTGCTTCTATCGCACCGTTTCTGGTCAACGAGTACTTCGGGATCGCCGCTGTCGGCTCACCGATGGAGCGCATGAGCGGCGCGTCTGGTCAGGCGGTCGCTGCCCCCGCAACCTCCTGACCAGCGCTGTTCCCTGACCGCGCTCAGGCCGTGCTTGCTGAGGAGCGTCAGGTCCAGGTCGTAGTGAGGATGAGCATCGCTGCGACGATGCCCAGTCCGAGGATGACCAGCGCGAGCCACGGGCCGGTATCGGCTCGTGACACCGCTACCGCGGCGGGCGTGGTGACGGTGTTCGTGTCTGGTCGGGTCGCGGCGCGGCGCCGCCCCCCTTCGGGGCGGGCGAGGACCGGAAGCGGCGCGGCAGCACCGCCTTCCACCACCGCCTCCGCCTGGTTCATCTGGATATATCCGGTTTGATCGGTTATGTCGGGTTATTTCCAGACTTTCGGGTTGATGCGGCGGCGCCGGTTCGGTGCCGGGTTGCTGGTGCGGGACAGCAGGTGGACGCGGGCGGACTCGATCAGGTCGCGGGTGGCGGGCGAGATCGGGGCGGGTCGCGCGGCGGCGGCCTGGGCGGCCTGGCGCTGTTCGTCTTCGGTGATGCGGTCGATGGCTGGGCGGTCGTGGGTGCAGCGCAACGGTGGGTCGTAGGAGCCGCCGGCGGGGTCGGTCGGGTCGAGGACGTAGCCGTACTCGTCGCACTCGGTGCAGCCGTCCCGCGCTGCGCGGGCCTGTTGCGCGGCCTCAGAGCGTTTCTGAGCGGCTTGCGCGGCCTGGTGGTCTTCCTGTGCCTGCATCCGCTTGCGGGCTGCTCCGCAGCCGCCACAGGGCAGATCGTAGGGGTCGGGGGTGGCGAGGTGGCGTGGGCAGCGCCAGGTCTCGCGCCGGGCCGGGTCCGGCACCAGCGCCGGTGCCGCGGGCGGTGGGGGCGTCTGTGCTTGCGCGGCGGCTGCGGTGACCAGGTCAGACACGACCGGAGCAGCAACGCCCGGCGCGACAACGGCTGCCGCGGCCGGGGCGTCCGTCGCCGGCGCGGCGGCTTCTGCTGGTGTCGGCTCGGGGCGCGGGGTGTCGTCCGGGGGCTCTTGGCGGGGGGCGTCGGGCGGGGTGACCGGGTCGGGGTCCGGACGAGCGGTGCCCGACGGGTCCGGGCCGGGGGTGGTCGCGGGCGCGCTCACGCGCGTGGCTTCCCCCGTGACGGTTCTTTTCCGATTCGGGCCCACCGGGGCTGACACCCCCGTGGGATGTCTGTGTGACACCCCCCCCGTGTCAGGCTGACACCCCCCCTAACCTGCAGATCTTCACCTATCAGGCCCTCAGCCTGGAGCGTTCCCGAGCCCACTGCGGCCACCGCCGAGACCTCCGCTGCGGCCGCTGCCTCCAGCGCCGGATCGGCGCCGGAGCAGGACGGGTACTCGCGCTCGAACAGCGCTTCGAGCTCCTCGGCCTCGGTTTGAGCCTTCGCCTGCGCTGCGGCCAGCTCGCGACGCTGAAGCTCCGAGAGCATCACCCGGTAGCCGTTCGAGCGCTGCGACCGGTTCGGCCGGAACCGACGCACCACCTGCAGCAGCTCCAGCTCCCGCAACTCCCGGATCGCCCGCTGCACCGTCGACCGCGACGACCCCGTCTTCCGCGCCAGCAGCCGAACACTCGGCCAACACACGTTCCTGCCGTCATCGGCGTTCACATGATCGGCGAGCGCGAGCAACACCATCCGCTCCCGCGACCCCAGATCAGACCGGAACACCGCCTCCACCGCCTTCACACTCATCGCGCACCCCCGGCCAGGACAAGAGCGGCCAGGTCAACAGCAACAAACGAGGCAACCACCGACCCCGGCGAGTACAGCCGGTCGAAGTCGAAGTCGAAGTCGAAGTCGAACGGTCGACGGGTCACGGGTAAGGTGCGGTTTTGCAAGGTGCCTCCTTGTGCAGTCACCGCTCGCGCGGCGCCTGCTTTCAGAGCAACCAGCCCGGCTGCTCGGTGGGTGGCTGCGGCGCCTTTTCCTCTTTGGCAGAAAGTAGGGGCGCCGCAGTCATTACTTTGGACGCAGACAGTAGCGGGCGAAGATCCCCTCGGAACCGGCCGCACCGTCTGCACCGGGATCGTGCTGGTCCACCGGCGTTACGCTGCCCACACTGGCGCCGATACCGCACCGTCAGCGGCATCATCGCGGGCAGAGCCGACCAGGTTGCTGTCCAGGCATCCCGCCGCGCGGTAGCTGTCTTCGATGACCTCCAGGTCCCGGCGGCCGGTGGTAGGTGTGAGCCAGTAGCTGGCGCAGGCCCCGCAGACGAACGCCTCGACCGGACCGAACATCAACGTGCGTGGCTCGTTCGTGCAGGTCGGGCACCGGTAGCTGCTGCTGGCGGTATCCCATCGCAGGCCGTTCACGGGATGTTCGGTGGTAGGGAAGCTCAGATAGTTGATCATGCTGCTGTGTCTCCGTCCTGCTCGATGTGGTGCTCGTGGCGCGGGACCCGGAAGCCGTGTTCGCCCAGGCACCAGGTCAGCTGCCCGGTCGTGTACTCGTCCCGGTCCTCGGCGTCGGCGGCCACTTCGGTGGCCGGTGTGTCAGGGCGCGGGCGCGGCTTCCATCGCCACGTGCCGCGCCGCTGCGTTCGTCGTCGTGTCCTCACCGGTATCTCCTTCACAGATCAGCTGGTCAGTGGCTCGGAGCCGTGGGTTGTGGGTGGTCTCGTGCGCGGTGTCGGAGCTGCGCGCGGAACGCGGTGGTGTCGACCAGCTGCGCCGTGACGTGGCCGTCGGCGACCAGGACCCCGCGCTGATCCCGGGCAGCCACGATGAAGCGACATCGGTTACCGGTGGTGCTGGTGCGCCGGGCGATGACGTGGAGGCGGTCCCCGGGGATGGACGGCGCCCGATGCGTGACTTCCACGCGGGTGCCGACCGGTGTTTGCCCGGCCCGAGCCCGACGGCGGAGGTAGGTCAGACACGGTGCTTCCAGAAGGCCGACGAGGTATCCGGTGGCGAACACGTGCTCGCCCGCCCGGAACGCCCCCAGGTGCGGGTGCAGGTCGGGGACGAGCTGGTCGGGCGGGACGACGTAGAACAGCGACACGTCGTCGCTGGAGTCGTCGGTGTTGCTCGGCCGCGTACAGGTGGTGGTCACCATGTGAAGAGGTCTCCGCGCAGGTAGAAGGTCCAGTCGTCGGCGGTGAGGCCGTGGGCGCCGGCGCGGAGGTGGTGGTCGTGGGTCATGGCGCTGCTCGCACTTCCGGCGTCGCCGGAGCAGGAGCGCCCGCGGGTGTGTGGACGCGGCGGATGTGGGTGACCTCGCCCGCCCACTCGGTGAGCGGCTGCAGCACCACGCCCCTGGAAGAGTCGTAGGCGTTGACGATCAGGCCGTGGCCGACATACATGCCGTTGTGCCGCGGGTTGCCTCTGCTGCCGAGGGAGCCGGGGATGAACACGATGTCGCCGGGCTCGATGTCGGCGATCTGGACCGGTGTCCCGGCGTGTTTCTGACTGACCGTGCCGGCAGGGAGGGCGACACCCGCTGAGGCCCAGGAGGCGAGTACGAGTCCGGAACAGTCGAAGCCGTGCGAGCCTTTCCCGCCCCACACGTAGGGTTTGCCGAGCTGGGATAGGGCGTAGCCGACCGCGGCCCGCGCCACCGGATCGGCAGGGGCGGTGAACCCGGCCGGAAGCTTCGTCGGGTCGATGTTCCCGGGTGGCAACGGTATTCCGGCGCCGCCGGTGTCCGGGCAGGCGTAGACGCTTGCTGCGAGCTGGATGTTCTCGGCGTGGGAACTGTTGGTGCCCGGTGGTAGCGGTACGGGATTGTCCTCGCCGACCCAGAGCTGCTCGACCAGCTCGGCGGCCGGTGCTTCTTGGGGTGCGTAGCGGTCGGGGAACGCCGAGCGCTGTACCGCCTGGGCTGCGGTGCCGGGCGGCATGGTCGACCAGCCGGGCAGGTTCAGGAGGCGGTCGAGGAAGCTGTCGGTGGCCGCGACCGGGTTCAGGACCTGGGCGGGTGGGCCCCACCCTTGTGACGGGCGTTGTTGATACAAACCGAGGGAGTCGCGGTCGCCGTGGGTGACGTTGACCAGTCGGGATTCGACGATCGCGGTCGAGATCGCGATCACCGCCGCTCTCCTGGGGAGGCCGCGTTCGACGGTGCGGGCGACGATGGTGGCGGCGTTCTCGGTCTGCTCGGCGCTCCAGTCGACCCCGTCCACGGCCTGCGCCCCGCCGCCGAGCCCACCGTCGGGTCCGCATCCGAAGCGGCCCCCGGTGATTCCGAGCGCGGCGACCACGGCCAGGGCGCCGATCGCGGCGGTCACCAGAAGGACTACCGACAGCCCGAGTCCGCCGGCGATCAGCACCGGGCGGCTCACGGCCTCTCCTCTGTCAATGTTCCATTGACGCCAGCGGGTCGGGGATCGATGCCGCCGGAGCTGCTGTGTGTGGCCTCGCCGCCCGGACTGTCGGTGGTGTTGTTACTGGTCAGGGTCTCTACGCTGGCTGGGCTGCTGGGCGTGGGCCGCCGGTTCGGGCGCAATCCCGAGTTGGTGTCGAAGATCGTTTTCTCGGTCGCGGACAGCACCGTCTGAATTTTCATGCCGGGCCGGTTCTCCAGCTTCCACAGCGCCCGGCCGGGGCTTTCCATCGCCCAGCCGGTGATCACGGCCTGCTCGCGTTCGGTCAGGCCGAGGTCCTCGGCGAGTTCGTCGCCGACCCTCGTGGACTGGCCGAGCAGGATCCTCGTGGAGCACAGGGCGAGGAGGTCTTTGGCGATGGAGACCTCCTGGGATCCGGCGGCGCCGACGGAGAGCAGGTCGGAGGGCTTGTGCATGACCAGGAGCTGGATTTTGCGTTCGGCCCGGGACAGCCGGAGGTCGGAGTCGACGGCCTGAACCGCGCGTAGCCCGAGGCGCATCTGGCGCCAGACCTCGTCGCGGACGACGATGCGGATGTCGCCGTCGTCTTGGAGGTCGGTGATCATCGCCGACCAGGACCCGAGGCAGGTCAGGGCGACCGCGATCGCCTGGTCGCCCCGGCTGCGCAGCAGCGACAGGTCCATCGACTGAACCGGGGCGTCCCAGTCGAGGTCGAAGTTGGTGGGTTCGTCGAACAGCCCGGACAGGGGGCCGACGACGAGGTTGGAGAGGGCGTCGGTGATCGGCCGGGTGTGGTCGACGAACTGGCGGTGCGAGGCGAAGCGGGTGGCCTGCCACAGGTCGTCGTCGGGGTCGGCGAGCTGGGCCACGACCTGCGGGATCGTGATCGGACGCAGCTCGGAATAGCCGTCCGCGGCACCGACGAGGCGGCGCAGGACGGTGGAGATGACCAGCTCGTCAGTCACCGTGGGCAAGTAGCCCTGAGCCTCGGCCAGCGCGGTGAGCAGCCGGGTCCAGCGGGCCAGGATCCCGATGAGCTCCTCGTTCTGGCGCTCGGCACCCCAGGTGTTCCAGCGGACCCGTAGCGGGCCGAGGTCGAGGGCGTTGAGGCGGTGCGGGCTACCGCGCCCGAGCGCGATCGGGGTGATCCCGAGCGAGCGCAGCAGCGGGGTGTACTCGCCCTTCACATCGCCGGAGATCAGGGAGCGGACCCCGAAGAGCATCATCCGCAGCATCAGCGCCACGACCGTCGAGGACTTTCCGCGGCCGGGTTCGCCGAACACCACCAGGTTCGGGTTGGTGACCATGCCGCGCAGCACCCATTCGGTGGGGTGGACGTAGAACGCGCCCCCGGACTGGGTGTCGTAACCCAGCCGCGCCCCGATGGCCGGGACGCCGTTGGAAGCCAGCAGCGGGAACAGCCCACCCACCTCGGCGGTGGTGGCCTTATAGACCGGAGCCCGCCGGGCGGCATCGACCGCGGACCAGCCGCGGCCGTGCTCGCGCGGGCCCTGGCGCGGGGCGGTGGCCTGGTTGACCCGCTGGCCGCGTGCGGCGCGGCCGGTGGGTTCGTCGGCCGGGTCCTGGTCCGGTGTGGGGAGGCTGGTGGGGATGCCGTCGAGGTCGGTGAATTGGCTGAGCAGCTCGCCGGTGCTGCGTGGCTCGATCCGGCGGCGGCGCTTACCGAAGATGTTCATGCGTCGAAGGCCCTCTTCTGTCGGGGCAGCCCGATCCCGACCGGGAGGGCGGCGGCGACGAAGGCGGAGTCTTGGGCGAGTTCCAGGCGAAGCAGGTGAAACCGGCCGGAGGCGTCGTTTTCCAGGCGGGCGGCGTGGTCTTCGACGTTCCAGCCGACGGGGACGGTGATGGCGGAGGCGACGGTGAAGCGGACGACGGCGTGTCCGGCAGCGACGGCGGCTTCCTGATCGCGGGCGCCGCGCTGGCGCCGGGAGTCGACCGCGGTGGTGGTGAACCCGCGCTGGGCCTTGGCGTCGACGAGCACGTTGTTGCGGAACCGATCCGACTTGACCACCCGGGCGCCGGCGGCGGCGGAGAGGATCTCGTAGTGGATCTGCAGCGTGCGCCGCTCCCCAGCAGTCCGGACCGCCAGCAGCGGGCCGAGGGAGCCGAAGATCGTCCCGGACTCGGGTGGCTGCACGGCGTAGGCGACCGAGGAGTAGCCGTCGTGGTGATACGCCCGCGGGGTCGGGGTCGGGGCGTGGGCGGGGCCGGCCTGGGAGATCGGGAGTCCGACGGTGCCGTCGGGGTCGGGGCTGGTCAGATGCCGGAACGACAGGCTCGCGGCGGCGGCGGGGTTGAACCCGGTCTTGATCGCCTCCGCCACGCCGGTGGAGGACAGCCACGTCACCGAGGTGACACCGAGACCGCGTAGCCCGTCGGCGACACCCTCCAGAACGCGGTACAGGGCATACGCGCGTCCGGCGATGCCGCCGCCGGCGGCCTTCGCTGGGCGGCGTAGTGCCTCTTCGGTGCCGGAGACGGTCACGAACAGCTCGGTCCGCACCGACACCGAGGCGACGTCGCGGTCGATCTCCGCGGTCACCTGCCGGGCGAGGGCGGGGGCGTCGGGGTGTTGGTGGCGTTCGCGCCACACGGTGTATTCGGTGCCGTCGTCGGGGACGGTGCGCACCAGCAGGGAGACCCGGTCGACGATCTCGCGGTGACCGAGCCCGACCAGTAGCGACCCGAGGCGGGCGGCGAGGCGTTCGCACTCGTCGTCGGACAGCATCCCGACCCCGGAGTGGGTCAGCCGCGCGGTGGCGCCCCACCGTCCTTCGGTGGTGTCGTGGATCAGGCAGATCCGCGTCCCGTGGAGCTCCGGGCCGTCGGGGAACTCCAGGCGGGCCAACACGCCCGGGAGGTCGGGTTCGCCTGGGTCGCCGGTGAGGCCGGCGGCGGCGCGGGATTGCCAGGGTGACCAGCGCATGAGGACTCCTGTCTGGAACATGACCAGGTCAGCGCACCAGCGGAAGGCGGGGCGGCCGTGGACGGGGACGACGATCAGCACGACCGTGATGGCGGCGAACACCCCCCAGCTCAGGGCGGTCGACCACTGGTTGCGTGACATCGCGATCAACGCCGGGGCACACACGCCGATCAGCAGAAAGGCTTGGACCGGGGTCATCCCGGCGATCCAGCCGATGCCTTCGGCGTGGTTGAGACCCCGATACACCCGCGGGCCGGGCGCGGAGTTGGTGGACATCAGCGGCCGTCCTCTCGATCGGCGCCAGCCTGGGCCGGCTCCTCGGATCCGGGGGCCGGGTCGGGTGCCGGCCTACCGGTATCGGTGGTGGGGCCGGCGCCGTCGGGTGGTGTGGGCTCGGTCGGGCCCGGGTCTACCGGCGGCGGCTCCGGGCCACCGCCGCCGTCACCATCGCTGGAGTCGCCGGGTGCGTCTGGGTCGCTGCTGCTGTTCGAGGTCTGGGCGATCCGGTTCGACGTCGCGTTGTAGGCGCCGCCCGCGGCGGAGCGGATCTGCCCGCCGCTGGCCCCGGCGGCGGGGGCGGGTCCGGGGTGACCGATGCCGGTCTGGGCCATCTGCGATGACCCGTAGGCCCCCGCAGCACCCGCGGCGGCCTTGGTGGCCAGGTAGCCGCCGACGACGGCTGCCGCCGCCGCACCGCCCACCGCGCCCGCCCCGGCCGCAACGCCGCCACCTGCGGCAGCGCCGCCCCCGCCGGTCGCGGCGGTGCCGGTTCCTGCGCTGCCGGAGGCTCCTCTGGTCGCGGCGGTGCTGCCGCCGAGCTCTCCGCCCGCGGCACCACCACCGGCGCCGCTGGTGCTGCCGATGTCGTAGGCCTTCTGGGTGGCCCGCGCGGTGTTGATCGCCTCGCTGGTGCCGTTGTCGGCGCCCGGCTCACCCGCCGCGCGGGAGCTGCCGGCGGAGCGCACGGCCATCCCGGCGCTGGTGCCGGGGTCGACGAAGGCCAGCAGCCGGTAGAGCACGAACGGGCTGAACAGGCTGATCAGCAGCACCGCGGTGCCGGCGAGTAGCCCGGCGACTCCGTGGGTGCGCGACATGATGGCAACGCCGATGACCACGACCAGAGCGAGGGCGGGTTTCATCAGGACCGCGGCGATCAGCCAGCGCACCGTGCGCCAGAACATTGACGCGGTGGAGTCGGAGATCAGGCAGGCTGCGGCGAGGGGGATGGTCGCGATCAGCACCATGATCGCTGCGGCGCGGAAGATCATCGCGAGGGCGAAGCCGATCGCGGCGGGGATGACCCCGAACACCGCGGCGATGCCCAGGATCATCGACTGGACCCCGTCCTCGACATCCGCGCCGAGGTCGGGGTTGTCGCCGAAGCGGTCGGCGACGGCGGGGTTGTCCAGGATCGCGGTGAAGCTGCCCTGCTCACCCAGGATCGACAGGAACAGGGTGGTGAGCCCGTCAGCGCCGGTCAACAGGGCCGCGACCGCGCCGGTGGTCACCGCCAGGGCGATCCCGAACTGTGCGGGGCCGGTGACCGCCCGGAACATGCCCCGCCCGCACCGCAGCGCGACCGAGGCGAGCTGGGAGAAGAACAGCCCGAGTGCGATCAACGCGGCCAGCCAGATCATGGTCGGCCACAACGAACCCAGCTCCACCGCACTCGCGGCACCGGCCGGTGGGGCAGCGGCCCCGGGGATGGGGTCGGGGTTGTCGGCGGGATTGCCGGTGATCGTGGCGGGGGAGACCTGTGAGACGGTGTCGGCGAGGTCGAAACCGCCTTTGAGCAGCCAGATCGCCGAGTCCCACACTGCCTGCATCGCGGAGCTGAATGCGTTCTGGGCGATGTTGCTCAGGGAGCCGCCGACCAGATCCGAGACCGGGTTCCAGCCGCCTCCACCGTCGCCGGCCGGGGGCTGCGTCGGATCTTGGGCCGGCCGGTGCAGGGTGGTCATCGGATGAGGTCCCGGTATCCGGCGGCGACGGCCTCGTCGCTGCCCGGCCAGGCTGCGGGGGCGTCGGCCGCGGCTGGGCCGGAGGCGATCCGCCATTGGTCGTCGACGCGGCGCATCGGTAGGCAGGTGCCCCATCCGGCGGTGACCACGCGGCCCTTGTTGTCGGCGACGAGCTCGCCGAGGACACACGCCACGGTGTAGGTGCCGTCGTCGGTGCTGCCCTTGACCATCGCGCTGGTCGGGGTCCAGGAGATCGTCATCCCGGGGCGCAGCGGCCCGGTCTCGCGCATGTTCGCCGCGCGGCGCAGGCCTACGAGGTTCCGCGCGGCGGGCGTCTGCTCCGCTACGGCGGCACCGGGCTCGGCCATCGAGTTGTAAGCCTGGGCCCAGACTTGCGGATCAGCGCCGGAGAGCCCCACCCGGGCCAGCTCGATCACCTGGGCGATCGCGCCTTCTTCGCTGTCGGGGAACCCGGTCGGGACGAGCACGCCTGACACCTGCTCCGGCTGGGGCAGCGAGATCGGAGGGCCCGCGGTGCGTGTCGAGAGGGTGTGCGGCATCGCGGCCTGGGCGGGGATGTCGAGCATCGGGCGCCGGGCCAGCGCCGCCTCAGCCGCCGGCCCGCTACCCACGCTCGCCCCGCCCGGTGCGGGCGCGGCCGACGAACCCGGACCGAAAGACACCGGGCTGTCCGGGCTGTCGCTGGTGAACATGCTGGTCACTGACACGGCCACGCCGACCAACAAGGCCAGCACCAGCAGTGCGGCGCCGCCGAGGATCAGCAGCGCGCGGCGCCGACTACCACTGCCGGGCGGCTGGTCGGTGTTCATCAGGCCGGGCATCAGGCGGCGGAGGCGGCGAACTGGGAGACCAGGGTGTAGCCCAGGCCGAACAGCACGGCGAGGGCGAGGCTGCCGACGATCATGCGGGCGCCGAGACGTCCGGAGCCGTGGTGGTCCCACATCCGTCCGGCGGTCGCGGCGACGATCCCGCCGAAGAACAGCCCGAGTACGGCGATCCCGGCGATCCAGCGGACGTAGCTGACGACGTTCTCGATCGCACCCGCACCGGGCGGGGCCTGCGGCCCGGGGTTCGGAATGGCCTGCGCAGGCACCGCGATCTGGCTGAGCAGTGTGTCGGTGAGTAGGTGGGGGATAGACATCAGGGGTGCCTCCGCAGGAAGTGGGTTTCAGCAGGTGGCAGGGGTGGTTAGCGGTGTCGTGGGGAGGTGACCAGGCCCCAGGAGGCCAGCAGCGGTCGCAACGCGTCGACCGCCCTCGGGGGGCTGGGGTCGTCGGTGACCCCGCCGATCTCCCACGCGGGGACGTGCGGCACGAACAGGGCTTCGTCGAGCAGCGCTGCGATCCGGGGGCCGGCTGCGCCGGTGACACCGGTGGGCCATTTGCGGGTGCCGTTGACCACGAGCTGGTAGATCGGGGTCGCGACCCCGCGCTGTACCCAGGGCTCCAGGCGGGCGAGGAGTTGTTCGGCTTGGCGTAGTGAGGGTCGGGTGGCGCGGATGACGAGGATCGGGCGTTGGGACGGGAGGCCGCGCCGTAGCCAGCCCCCGGCGCCGTAGACGGGTGTGGCGGTGGCGCGCCAGCCGCCGTGGCCGAGGTCGACCACCGTGGTGTGCAGCGGCTCCGGCGCCGGGTCCGGGAGCCAGTCCGGGGGGACCGGCACCATCCCCGGCGTGATCGCCGGCAACCCGGTTTCCAGGCGGGCGAGTAGGGCGTCGGCGCGCCAGCTGTAACGCACCGAGATGTGGTCGTTGACCTGGCGCAGCCACGGCCCCTCCCACGAGGCCGCGCACGCGAGCCCGGACCGGGCCGGGTCATCGGCGTCGACCAGCAGCGCGCACCGCTGATCGGCCTGCAGCGCATCGACGATCGCCACCGCGACACACGACGCCCCTGCTCCGGCGGATCCGGCCAACACCGGGATCAGGGCTCCGAACGCCGCCCAGGACACCGGGCGGGTATCGGGGAACACTGTGCGCGCCCGGGCCTGCACCGTCTCGACGGTGGCGCCGAGCTCGGCGGCGGCATCGACCGGGTCCAGGCCGTCACCCCCGCCCGCCGCAGCAGCGGCGGAGGTGGCGTCGACCAGTAATTCGTTGTCGACGATCTCCAACCCACCCGGAGCGCGCGAGCGCGCCGCCGACCCGAGGAGCTGGTTGAGCTCGTACGGGCTACGCGGCGGCGCAGGGGCGGCGACCCAGCGGTCGTGCAGGTCGGCCGCGCTGCGGGACGAGGTCACCGGATGACCCCTCGCCGAGAGCACGGACGACGGCACGAACGGCGGCGCCGAGCAGGTGATAGAGCACCGGTAGCGACCGCGACCACCCCGACGACGTCCTGTTCGCCCTGACCTGGGGCGGGGACACGTTCTGCTGCGGCGGCGGCCATCATCGGAGGCCGAGGCGCTTCGAACAGGCCGGCCACGCCTGCCAGCCCTGCACGGCCTGGACCCGCTCGGCGACCTCGATCTGCTCGGCCCGGGACGCCTCGTGCGCTTCGCCTTCCCCACCGAACGCCCGCCAGGTCGGCGGGCTGAACTGCAGGCCACCCTTTATCTGGACACTTTCTCCTGCACTCCGAGGAAGCTGCAGGTCAGACGACCGCGTTTCATGATCTAGTTCGCGGTCATGCGAGTGGTGAAGTGCGAGCCGGAGCGGCTGGGAGAGCCGGCGGTGATGCTGGTCGAGGACTCCGGTGTACCGGTGTCGGAGGTCTCGGCGTTCCTGTCGTCGTTGGCCGTGCGGGATTTCTCTCCGAACACGGTCCGGGCTTATGCCTACGATCTGATGAAACTGCTGCAGTTCCTCGACGAGCGCGGCGAGCCAGTCAGCGGGTTCTCCCCGATGCTGGCCACGGAGTTCCTGGCTTGGCTGAGAGTCCAGTCCTCGGCTGGGAGGGCGCAGCGCAGCCAGCTCGGTCTGGTCAGTGGGGACGGGCGGCGGTTGTCGGCGCGAACCTGCAATCGGGTGCTGGCTGCGGTGTCGTCGTTCTATGAGTTCCTGATCAGCTGCGGCGGCTACTCGCAGGTGGAGAACCCGATCCTGCGTGAGGCCGATCAGGCTTCGGCCCGTGTGCTGGGCCGGTATCGGCCGCCGCTGCTGACCAGTGCCGATCAGCGCCCGGTCCGTCGGGTCCTGCGGGTCCGCACCGTTGACACGCTGCCGCGCCCGGTCCCGGACGAGACCTACCTGGTGCTGCTGGGGCAGCTGGACAAGCTGCGCGATCGGGCGCTGCTCGAGCTCATGCACGAAGGTGGCCTGCGTCCGGGCGAGGTGCTGGGCTTGCATCTGGAGGACATCTCCTACGGTCGGAAACGGGTCACCGTCTGCCACCGCGACGATCACCCGCAGGGCGCACGGCAGAAGTCCCGCCGTGATCGGGTGGTGGACTTGCTCGAGGACAGGGCACTCCCGACCCTGAACCGCTACGTGCTGCTCGAACGCCCACCGGAGGCCCAGACCCCGCTGCTGTTCCTGATCGGTGGCAGAGGCGCCCGCAGAGATCACGCGCTGAGCTACGACGGCCTGGTCCGACTGTTCCAGCGGGCCGCGACCCGTGCCGGGGTGCGCGAGCCCTGGCTGACGCCGCACAGCCTGCGCCACACCCACGCCACCCGGATGGCCGAGCTCGGGATGCGAGAGCTGACCTTGATGCGCCGCCTCGGGCACGCCCACCCGGGCTCGACCAAGGTCTACGTCCGGCTCACCGACCATCAGGTCCGCGACGACTACCGGACCGCTTTGGAGCAGGCCCCGCAGCCGGACATGGCGCGATGAGCGCGCCACGACGTTCGGGGTCACTGCGCACCACCGACGGCTACTCGGGTCCCTCGCACGCCTCGGTCGATGAGTACGAGCGATTCGTCCACGGCGGGCTGCGCGGCTCGAGGAACTGGGCACCGATGCTGCTTGCAGGCCCGGGCGGAGTTCGTCGCCCACTACCCGTCGATGACGCGATGGGCCCGTCGTCCGTTGGCGGAACGGGTCGGTCCTACGATCAACGCGCGCCCCGTCCCGTCGGGCACGCTGGTCGACCCGGCGGGCGCGACGGTGAGCTTCCGAGCGCGGCCCTACCTGTTCTACCTGTCGTTGACCGGGCGGCGGCGCCTGGACTGGCCGTGGCTGTTCGGGGCGGCGAACCTGCGGATCCTCGCCATCGCCGACGGGCTGAGCCTGCCGCTGCGCGCGCAGATGGCCGCCCTGCGTGAGCAGGAGCTCGGACGGGGTCTGTCGGTCCCCAGCGTCAACAAGAGCCTGCCCTGGGCGCTGCCGCGGCTGATCCTGCACCGCGCCGACCCCGACCTCACGACGTTGTCCCTGGCCGAGATCGACGAGTTGCGCACGGCCATCCGCACCGTTACCTCGCTGCCCGAGATCGAGCAGCTCGACCTGAAGGTCCGGATGCAGTCCGGGTTCCCGCAGGCTTGGCACAGCAGCGTCACCCAGACCGGGGTCGCGCTGTTCCACGCCGGGTTCATCGAGGCCCTGCCGCTGCGCAAGCAACCCCGCCCGCCGGCCGCGCTCAGCGCGGTCCCCGCGGTCGAGGAGGCGATGGGGCGCTATCTGCGCGAGCTCGCCGTCCGACGCGCGCCCGGCACCGTCACCCAGGTCCGCTCGGGCCTGCTGCGGCTGGCTGCCTGGCACGCTGAGACCCGACCCGAGCAGACCACCTTGGCCGGGCTCGACCGGCCTGCCCTGCTGGAGTTCCTGGCCTGGTTGCCCCACCAGCGCAAGTGGAAGCATCCCGAGCAGCCGCTCTCGGCGGTCTATCGCGACGGCGTCATCGGCAACGTCGCGCGGTTCTTCCGCCACGCCGCGATCAATGAGTGGCCCCACATGCCCACCAAACCTCCGCTGACCAGCTCTGACGTTCCTCGCAGGATCGAGCGCGTCCCACGGTTCATCCCCGCCGAGCAGCTCGACCCGCTCATGGACGGCATCCGCGCCCTGGCTGATCCGCTGCAGCGCACTGCACTGTTGGTCGCCCGCTGGAGCGGGGCCCGCAGCGGGGAGATCCGCAAGCTCGAGCTGGACTGCCTCGACACCTACCCCGACGGCACCCACCGCCTGCGCCTGGCCGCGGGCAAGTCGGCCAAGGAACGGGTCGTCCCGATCCACCCCGAGGCAGCCGAGGCCGTCCGCGACCTGGCCGCGCGTCGCTGCGCGCAGACCGACCAGCCGCTGTTCGACCAGCGACTCGGCCGGACGGTTCGCTACCTGTTCCTGCGCAACGGGCGCCTGGCCAGCCCGGACTACCTGTTCAAGGTCGGGCTGACCGAGGTCTGCCGCGCGTTGGGCCTGGTCGACGACGATGGCAAGGCGCTGGTCCACCCGCACCGCTTCCGGCACACCATGGGCACCCAGCTCGGTGAACGCGGCGCGAAGATCCAGACCATCATGAAGGTCCTCGGACACCGCTCCGCGGGCATGTCGATGACCTACACCAGTCTGTCCGATCCCGTCGTCCTCGCCGACTACCAGGCCGTCCTCGCTCCCGGCGCGGTCCTGGCCGGCCCGCAGGCCGAGGCCATCCGCAGCGGCGATCTCACCACGGAGGCCGTGAACTGGTTGTCGACGAACTTCTTCAAGACCGAGCTCGAACTCGGCCGCTGCCTGCGCCTGCCCCAGGAGGGGCCCTGTGAGTGCGACCTCTACCTGACCTGCTCGAAGTTCGTCACCACCCCCGACTACGCCCCCCGACTCCGCATCCGGCTCGAGACCGAGCAACAGCTCATCTGCGACGCAGAGACTCGCGGCTGGGATCGGGAGGCTGAGCGACACCAACGGACGGCGCGGCGGGTCCAGGAACTCCTGGATGAGCTTGACACTTGCGGATGCCCTCATGACACCAACTTCGAGAGCAACGTCGCGCTGATCGACGTCCAGATCCCTGCGAACACTCCACCCAGCCCCGACGAGCAGTGATCTACGTCATCCCGCTGCAGATCTGTTCGGATAACACCGTGGTAGCCGTTACCGGTGTTGGTGCTCCAGTCACCGCCGGATTCGCAGTGGGCTAGCTTGTCGAAGGTCGAGTCCGTCGCCGGGGTTGTCACTCCTCTATCCGTCGCCTTCGGCGGCGGCTCGTCCCGCGGCGTGGTCCTGTGCGGCTGCTCACCAGCAGTGCCGTTCTCAACGGTGTCGTTCTCAACGGTGTCGTTCCCGTCGGGATCGGTGCTGCTGGGCGTGTCACCGGCCCGGCCCTGGGTCAGGTCAGCGCTGGTGGTGTTGCGGTCGAGGGCATCGAGGAGGTCCGCCGCGACCGGGTCGACTGCGGCAGCGGCGCGGGCCTGGGCGGTCAACGCCGCGATACTCGACGACACCGAACCCGGCGCCGGTGAGCTGCTACCTGTCTGCGGCCCGGAGGCCGTGCTCGCGTCCTGGCCAGCGCTTTCCGCAGCCGTCTGGCCAGCACCGATAGCGGAACCGGACGTGCTGTCGTCGGTGCTGCTGTTGCTGGTCTGGGTGCGGTTGATCGGCGCCCCGGGCTGGACACTGGCCGCGCTGGACGACGTCTCCGTCGGTGTCTCTGCAGCCGGGGTCGAGAGCGGAGCCGAGGGCCTGTCCGGCGACGGGACCTGCGCGCCGGACGCCTGGGTCGGGGCCATCGTGGTGTCGCCGTCTCGGCTGCTGGTGGTGGCGCGGAGGCGGTCGAGGGCGTCCAGGTCAGCGGGGTCGGCGCCCAGCGCCGCGAGATGGTCTCGGTCCAGAGCGTCGAGGACCGACGTGCCGATCCGGGTGGCGTCGGTGTCACCGGAGGCGGTGATGGCGGCCATCAGGTCGCTGACCATGCTGATCGCCGCCCGCGCCGTCGCGATGTCCTCGGTCGATGGGGCCTGCCTTGGGCTGGTCTGGATGTCGGTGACGACGCTGTTTGCCGTCGCCGAGGTCGAGCGCGGTGCTGTGTCCGGTGCTGAGGGCGGTGGCCCGGATGCCCTGCTGCTTGGGGTGAGAGCGGTCGTGTCCTGGCTGTTGTCGTCGGTGTCGTTGCCGCTGTCGGTTGCGGTCGTCTTCTCGGTGTCGGGGGCAGGGGCAGCGGTGGTCGTCGGTATCGGCGTGGTCGGTGCGGCTGCCGTAGGTAGAGCCGAGGGCGGTGGTGCTGCCGGTTCAGCGGCCGGAGTGGCGCTGGTCTGCGTGTTCTTGTCCCCCGCGGGTGGCGGTCCCGGCGCAGCCGGGGCCGGGCGGTTGTGGTCGGTGCAGGCCGCCGGGACCGGCGGCACAGCCGCCCGCGACCGTTCCACCGGCGCCGCCGGTGCGACGGGTGGCGCGGCTGGTGGTGCTGCGGCAGCGGCGCGGGCCTGGTCCAGAGCGCCGACCGCGGCGGCGGCGTGGTTGTCGTCGAGCAGGTCCGCCGCAGGCGGCGGGGGTGATCAGGTCGGCGGGGGTGGGGCCGAGCCCGGCCGCGGCCAGCCGCACACCGACCTCGCTGAGCTGTGGGTCGGTGGTGTTCAGGTGGTGTAGCTGGTCGGAGACGTCGACGGCGTGCTGCCGCCAGCCGACTGGCTGGGTCGCGGGCCGGAACCCGAGACCAGATATCTCGTCGGCGAGGGCGTGGTCGGCCGGGTCGTCGGACACGGTGAGATCGGTGAGCAGCGCCCGCGCCTGGTCACGGGTCGCGGTCGCGGCTGCGTGTTGACGGGCGGCCTTGCGATTATCGCAAGTTCCGTTGGCGGTCAGCTCGAGCACCGTCACCGGGCTCTGGCGTGGGTCGGTGGTGAGGGCGGTGGCGGTGTAGGCGCTGGCGCCGAGTAGCGCGGTCGCGGTCAGGACCGCGACCGCGGACCGGCGCGCCACCACCGGCGCCGACGACGCCCGCGCAGGCAGACGGCCCGGCAGACGGTGTTGCGGGACGTGGTCGGCCCACGACGGCCGCGCAGCACGACCACGAAACGAACGCCGTCGAGCCGAGCGCGGAAGCGGAGACATTCGGGGAACCTCCAGGTCAGCAGGGGAGCGGACGAGTCACGGGCGAACGGGCTGGTGGTGGGCGTCTAGGACCTACCCACGTTGTTGATCTCGTCGGTGATCGACGTGCTGGAGTCGGCATCGGTGGAGCCCTTGCTGCCCGCCGAGTCGGTGGAGGCACCGTCGCCGGCGGCGAGGCCCCACTGCTTGACCCAATCGACCTGCATCTGCCCGGACTCGTTGTCCCCGCGGGGGAACCAGTCCAGCTGTAGGCACAAGTGCATCGGCCCGGGCGGCAGGATGGAAGTGTCTTCTGTCTTCCACCACTCGCGGCCGTCGACGAACGCGGTCACGCCCTGCGGTGTCCATTCGACGGCGTAGTTGTGCCACCGGGTGGCATCCACCTGGAGTTCGCCGTGGACCTGGGAGTTGTCCGCCCCGTAGTGCAGGAACAACTCGACCTTGTCCCGGGCCGGGTCCATGATCTCGGCGAAGTCGATCTCCCCACCGACCGGGAAATTTTCTTCAGTGGGCCAGAGCAGGGCCAGCGCGTTGTAGGAGGGGGACCCAGTGGGTGCGCGCATCCGGACTTCCCAGCGTCCGTATTTCTGCGCGTTCGAGGTCCAGGCCAGGCCGGCGGTCGTGCCGTCCCCGGTGCCGTCGATCGTCAGGACGCCGTCAGCGATGGTCGCCGCTGCCGGGGAGCGGACGCCGTTCCCGGCGTGTCCGGGGCCGTCATAGGCATTCCAGCCCGGGCCCAACTGCTGGCCGGTGAAGTCGTCGACGACATCCGGGGTACCCCACCCGAACACCTCACCAGCGCTGCCGCTCTGGTCCTGTGCGGCTGGCGGATCAGACGAGCCAGGCGCGGCCGGGTCCGGTGCCTGCGCCGGCACCTGCCCGTTCTGTTCGTTCTGTTCTGGATGATCATTGGATCCGTTTTCATGATTACCCGACCGATCCCCGGTCTGGTAGCAGGTGGCGGGGACGAACCCGGGCCGGTGGGCGCCGACGCTGGTCAACGCCGCCCGCCACATCGCGGCCCGGTCGCTGGTGTCGTCGGTGAGTTCGGCCAGCACGTGCACCGCTGTAATGCGCCACCCGCACTCGACCTGGGTATCTGCGGGTACGGGAGCGGGCGGGGCGACCGCGACCGCCAACGACGTCACCGCCCCCACCACCGCACCGACCAGCCCGGACCCGATCACCGGCCCACCTCGCGACCGGCATGGTCGTCGCGGAAGCCGTGTGCGGCCAGGCCGTGCGTGCGGCGGCCCTGGAAGCCGTCGGCGACCACGGCGGCGAGCTCGAGAACCGCATCGCGGGTGGCCGGGGCCAGGGCATCCAGATCGATGATGTCCCCGGTTGCCAGGTGCGGGTCGGCGGGAAGTTCGACCACTGCTCGGACCCGGGAGGCGAAGTAGTCGTGGATGACGGTGTCGTCGACGTAGCGGGACTGCCGGTCACAGGACAGGACGACCACGGCGTCACGGACCAGGTCTTGGTACGGGAACCGGCCGGGCGCGGTCTGGTGGGTGGCGAGCCACTGCAACGTCCGGGCCGCCCGCGATGCACCGTCCTTGGTCGGGGCCCCCACCACCACCAGGGAATCGGCGTGGCGCAGGGTGCCCTGCATCGCCGAGTGCACCAGACCCGTCCCACAGTCGGTGAGGAGCAGCTCGTGGTAGATCGACAACAGGTGTAGGACACGCTCGTAGTCGCGCTCGGAGAACATCTCCGACAACTCCGGCGCCTGCTCACTGGTGAGGACACGCAGGCGTCCGGCGAGATGGGTGTAACCCGACAACTGCGTAGAAGTACGGACCTGGTCCAGATCGCGCAACAGGTCCCGCACCGTCCGCTTACCCGCCTGGACCTCCCCAACGAGACGATCCCCGAGCGTCCCGGCATCGGGATTTGCGTCGATCGCGATGACCCGGTCCCCGCGGTGCTCGGCCATCGCCAACCCGAGCAGACCGGTGCACGTCGTCTTCCCGACACCACCTTTGATCGACCCGACCGCGACGCTGTAGGGCCCCGACAGCGGTGTCGTGATGCGGCGGACCTGGTCCTTCCGGCGGAGTTCGGCCTCGGACAGCCCGGGATTCCACCGCCCACCGGTTACGGCGTAGACGGCGGCCCGCCAGCCGCGGGTCGGCGCCACGAGTTTCGGGCGCACCACATCGGCGAACGCACCACCGTCAGAGAAACCGACCACCGGAGTGTCCTGGCCGACAGAGCCTACGGCGTCGTCGGTGTTCCAGAACGGCGCCGCCGCCGTTCCCGGCGGCTCGGCCGCAGGCCGAACGGGCCGCGGGCCAGCGCCAGGGGCAGCAGACAACAGCTGCTCTGGGGACTCGCTCGGCGCCGGCTGCTCGACGGGGACTTCCGGAGCCGCCGCTGCGGCCGCCATCGACTCGGGCGTGCTCGGGGCGCCGGGAGCGGCCCACGCCGCAGCCCCATCGGCCAGCCACGACGGCGCCGTCGTCGCCGCGGTCTCCACCGGAGACGGCACGTGATTACTGCTCGACATCAGCGGCTACCTGCCTGCTCATCGACAGGCCCGGACAACAGACCAGGATCGACGACCAGACGGCCGTCCTCCGGGGCACGAGTGACCGGCACCGTCATCCGCACCCAGCGCGGCTCGGCCGCGGTCCACGACGCATCCGCTTCCGGTGGGGCGCAGGAGCGGCCGATCGTCCCCGGCGGCTCCGCCAGGCCGCCGCGTTCACTCTCGTTCTCGGGATCGGCGCCAGGACCAGGCACCGGAGCACGGATGTACGGGGTGGCGCGGACGAGCACCTCGACGAACACCACCGTGTCCGACCGCCGATACAACCGCCCCGGCAACGGCGCATCCGCCCGCTGACGACCGACACCCGACCAGCCCCACGTAGAGGCCTGCGCGTCCGCGAGGACTTCGCGGAGGACCTCGGCACGCCGCCACGGATCGTCCTCGTCGAACGACTGGAAATCACACGCGAACCGTCCCGCGAACGACGACGCCTCCACATCGGACACCCGCTCCCACGACCGAACCGACCGGGTGAACGACGGCTCGACGGACACACGAGTCAGGGATCGCCGGCGGGCCTGAGGCTTCGTCGGAGAAATCTCCTCATCGAGGCGGATCTGTGGTGGAGTCAGTTCGGCATCCGTCTCGGTCTCATCAGGCGCTGTGACTTCGGCGAGAGCTGTGGAGCGTGGACCTCTCGGTGTGATGACGTGCACGGCCGCTGGTGGTGAGGTCTCGTCGATCGGGATGGCGGGGAGGCCTGGGCTCTCGCCAAGTCCTGGGGCTGTTCGCCATGTGGACGAAGTCGTTGGGGGCGTCGGGACGCGCCGGCGCGGCATCAAACCGACGCCCCATGGACGGTGCCGAGAAGCTGAGACTGCGGCCTCCATGTGCTTCCACCAGGGGTAAGGTCGCCAGCTCTCTGGTGTAGCACGTGACTGCTGGACGGGTCCTCCATCGCTCAACCTCCCTCTGAGGTGCACCGCTGGATGTATCTGATCAAATCACGATAGTGAAGGTACAGGACCAGACGGGCACTTCGCCAGAACTTCATCAACCAGACATGCACGCCGATAAATCCCGTAGCCTCGCTCGGGGGTGGCGGGCGCCGCTCAGCGAGGAGGCAGCGCGCGATGGCAGCGACGACGGACGGCAGCTCAGATGGTGGCTTGACCGCGCGGCTGAACTACCTGTTCGAGCATGTTCGTCCGGAGGGCGAGGACCGTCGGTACAGCGGGCGAGAGCTCGTTGCGGCGGTCAATGAGGCTGACGTCGAGTTGTCGGAGTCGTACCTGTCTCAGCTGCGGCGGGGGATGACGGGGAACCCGACGCTTCGGGTCCTGAAGGGCATCGCGGACTTTTTCGGAGTGCGTGTCGGGTACCTGCTGGATGATCCCGAGGCAGTCCGTGCGGTGGAGGCACAGATAAGTCTTCGCGCCGCTATGCGGGATGCCCAGGTGCAGGATGTTGCTTATCGCGCCGCGGCTCTTAATGCGAGCCAGCGAGTCGCGTTCGATGAGTTGCTGACCGACCTCATCCAGAAGCGGAGTCGAACGAAGGAGAGCAGCAGTGCGGATGACGTCTGAACACGTTGGCTATCGGCTGCGCGGAAGAGTCTTCACGAACCGGGTCTGGCATGGATGCTGAGGTCGAGCGCCTTCTCTATGATTCGGTTGCGTTGCTCGGTCCGTTGGATCGGCTCCGGCGGCTCGGGTTTCTGTGCGAGGGTGGACGTTTCGATGATGCCGCCAGCGGAACCACGAGTCGGCGACTCCGTGCGCGACTGGAGCGGATCACTGACGGCACTTTTCGAAGAGCTGATTTGGACGCACTCGACGATGTGATGCGCGGTCGCGATCGCGTCATAGCGCCAGAGTTTACGGAATTTTTTACGCGGACACTTGGGGTGGCAGACGGATATATCACCGACAGCGCGGTGGCGGAACGAGCAGAGGAGGAATTGCTAGTACGTCTTCTCTCTGAGAGTGGCGTGGATAGGCCGGTGGTGTGTCGTGTTCAGCCAGCTCGTCCCATCCGAGCAGCCATCTGCGTGAAGTTGGTTGAAATATCTCGAAATCGTCAATACCAGCTGCAGCAGAACTGATCGTGCCACACCGCCCTACGGACCGTCACCACGACATGCAGGAGACCGCCGCCCAATGGTCGCACCGACGCCCCATGATGATTGCCTGCAGATCCCGATGACAGATGCCGAGCTCAGAAAATTTTGGCGGACGCTTTTAAAGGATCTCGGAATCGTGAGCAGGCTGGACCCATGGATCCTGTGTCAGAGACTAGCCGAACGTTTGGGCAAGAGTATCAACGTTGAAGGCCACACGATTCCAGGAGTATCCGGAGTCGGGTTCGGATCGCTAGTTCCGTTCCCTGACGAGTACCTCATCGTCCATGCTGCGGACGTGTCAATTCCTTACCAAAGCTACATAATATGTCATGAGCTGACTCATATCGCGCGGAATCACCCCCGCGGCGGGGAGATGCTCTGTGGAAACTTCACAGAGATCGACAAAGAAAATCAGGAGCCCGGGGCGGGCAAGTATTTCAGCTCCTGGAAAGAGTGGGAGGCGGAGACCTCCGCCGCTATCCTCGTTGAGATGGCAAATCGACCAGCTCCTTTGATTGATATCGACGCTAGCGGTCTTAGTGAGAGTGAACGTCTTTACGCACGTGCCGTCGGCGGGCGCGCCCTGCGGGGGTTCCGGTGAACGTCGCTGCCCAGATCATCATTACGGCCATCGGCATATCATTCCTCGCTGCTATCACGTATAAGGTGAACGAGATTCGGCGCGATCCGTCCAACTGGGCAGCCTGGGGGGTCGTGACAATCCTCTTTGCTTTGATGATTGCGACCACTGTTCGCGAAAACTCGCCGATTGAATTTCTGTCGACGTATGGCAGTACATCGGAAGGGGTCGTGTTTCGGAACATCCCTCAGGCTATGGGGTTCTTTGGTCTTCAGCTACTCCACCTGTACAAGAGCGCTGACGGGCGCCTCCGTAGAAAGCGGCTTCTCCTGGAAGCAGCTGCCCTGTGTGCGACTATCGTCGCGATGTGCGTGCTTGCTGTCACGCTGCCGCCGGGGGTGAGCTTGTATGCGTCTGACGAGAATCTCGCCCACTTCCACGTGCTTCTTTTCTACTATGTGATCGGCGGATACGTTCTATACTGTCTGATCTCACAGCTGCGGTGGAATATTATATTTGCGCGGACCTTCCGGAATCGTTTGCTGCGGTGGTCGGCCGCAGTGGCAGCGGCAGGAGATCTCCTCCTCATCTGTACTCGGCTGAGCCGGGATATAGGACAGAGCTTCAGTCACTTCGTCTCGGGCGAACGTCCTCTGATCACATCAGTCTCCGAGAAACTTTTCGTCGTCACGGGATTCCCGACACTTATCGTAGGCTTGCTGCTCCCGGCGATGGTGGACGGCTTCCGAAACCTGGCACACCTCTATTCTAGAGCTCGCCGGTGGCAGAAGCTTCGCCCCCTGAACGACGCGATAAAATGGGCTTACCCGGGGCTGCAACGCCCAGCACAGCCCACCGACACCGACACCGACACCGACACCGACAATTCTCTCCTAAATTCCGGTCGATGCAAGCTGGCACAACTGATGCGGGATATCTCTGGCGAACGCGTTCAGCGGTGTCAGGACGGGTACGGGCGCAATCGCAATAATGATACCGGGGGGCGGCCGCTGGCCCTTGCCCGGGTGCTCGACTCTTTACCTGAAGCCGGAGTTCCGTTCGATACGACCGACGATGACCAGGTAGTCAAACATCTGATATCTGTATCCCTGGCGCTCGGCCGCGTAGGCCCGATCTATCTCAAGGAGTACGCCGTCATTCAAGCAGAACCGGAAAACAGCTCCCTCTGACCTCATAGTTCGGAAAGTTGCCGCCAATGGACACTCTCATCACCGCCGCCAACATCATCGATGGAGATCCGGAAACAATCGCAGGCGGACAGCGGGCCACCGCGCCTCGCCCCGCGGCGGTACTTGTCCGTGACAACGTGATCCACGTTGTCGGCGACCTTGCAGACGTCAGTATTCATGCTGAACCCAGCGCTACACGGCTGGACTTTCCGGGCGGAACGCTACTGCCCGGCCTGATCAACGCCCACGTACACCTCTGCGGTGACCTGAGCCCACAGCCTTTCGCTACCGCCGCTGACGGCGATCACACCACGCTGACAAATCTGATCCAGAGGAACGCCCTATCAGTGCTCACAGGTGGGTGCACAACAGTGCGAGATCTCGGAGACAGTCGGGGACTCGTGATCTCGCTCAGAGATCAGATTGACCGAGGCGAAACCCTGGGGCCTCGTATCCTTTCCTCAGGAACCCCACTCACCATCCCCCAAGGTCACTGCTGGTTCCTCGGCGGGGAAGTCGCTAACCACAGCCAAATCGACAAACATATCGAAGGACTCGCTGCAGCGAAAGCGGACTGGATCAAGGTCATGGCTGGTGGCGGCCAGATGACGCCGCGCGGACCGTCGATGTTCGACTCCCAGTTCTCTTCTTCCGACCTGGCCTACATCGTCCGGCGAGCGAGCGCTTATGGGACCCCTGTAGCCGCCCACGCGCACGCCACAAAAACGATCAAGGTATGCGTTGATGCTGGCGTGCACACTATTGAGCACTGCGGCTGGTGGGCAGCTAAGAAAAAGATGGACCTTTCCGATGAGATCGCAAGCAAGATGGCCACTGCATCAATTATTGCAGGCGATACCGCACCGCCTCAGTGGCGGATGCTAGCCGATCTTTTACCGTTCCCCGATGACCACCGGATCGGTGACCACCTGCCATGGCTCCGAGCACATGGGGTGCCAATTCTCATCGGCAGCGATTCCGGCCTGCCCAATGCTATTTTTGACGACTTCCCGACCTCCTTGGAGCATTACGTAGAGCGCGGATTCACACGCTCCGAAGTCATCACCCACGTAACCGGGACAGCAGCCGATAATCTCAGAATCAGCGAACAGACCGGCAGGATCCGTGCAGGACTCTATGCTGACCTTATTGTTGCGTCCGGGGACCCGCGCGACGATCTTGACTACCTGCGCCGCCTGCACCTCGTCATGACGCGCGGGCACCGTGTCGTCTGACTCAGGCCATAGTCGCAATCACACACGAGCAACCACAATCGGGCTGGTGCGATCGTGTACAACAGTGAGGGAGCAGGTGTGAGCACTACACCAGGAGCCTCGTCGTGGAAAGACGACTACGCCCACCTGATGATCACCGTGTTCCTCGGTGCCTGTGTCTTGGTGTGTGTCGAGACCGCTGCCCTGGTCGCCGGGCTGATTTCCGGTGCGCCGCGGTGGCTATTCCTTGGGCCTGCGGATGTTGTCGATCTGGTGGGGCGGCTGTTGCGGGTTCCGGCCCCGGCCGGGTCGACCACTGCACATCTGTTCGTGGTGCCGGGCTTGTTCCGGAATTGCCTGATTGGTGCCGCGACGGTGCTCGTGGCCGCGATGATGATCGCGGGCTGGGCCGCCGCACGACGGCGTCGGGGTGGTCGCCGGTCGCGGCGGTCCCGTCCGGGGCTGGTCAGCACCGCGCTGGCGCGGGTGGCGCCGGTCCCGGCTGGGCATGCCACCACTGCTGAGATCGCCGCGGAGCTGTCGGTGAAGGCGTGCCGGGCCTCCGCCGCTCGGACTCGGCCGGGTATGAGTGCCGCCCAGGTCCGTGCGGCGGCGCCGGGGGAGGTGGGGATCCCGCTACCGACGTGTGCGGCGTGCGGTCAGTTGTGGGCGCCGTTTACGAACCCGACCGGGGTGCTGGCACCGACCCAGTCCGGGAAGACCCGCTGCTGGCTGTGCGGGATCTGCATCGACGCCCCGGGCGCGTTGCTGTGCTCGACCACGAAACCGGATCTGTTGGAGCTGTCGGCGTTGTCCCGCGCTCGCCGGCCCGACGCGGGACCCGTTCTCGTGTTCGATCTGACCGGCACCACCGCC
Source organism: Pseudonocardia sp. ICBG1293 (assembly GCF_020131355.1). Classification (GTDB taxonomy): domain Bacteria; phylum Actinomycetota; class Actinomycetes; order Mycobacteriales; family Pseudonocardiaceae; genus Pseudonocardia. The sequence goes on along the minus strand of NZ_JAHLEL010000064.1, from coordinate 61 downwards.
TGGCCCGCGGTGCTGCCGTGGTCCCCGCTGCACGGCTGCCGCGACCAACAACAAGCGTGGG
>NZ_JAHLEL010000063.1 GCF_020131355.1 Pseudonocardia sp. ICBG1293 | reverse complement strand
TTTCCATCGCCCAGCCGGTGATCACGGCCTGCTCGCGTTCGGTCAGGCCGAGGTCCTCGGCGAGTTCGTCGCCGACCCTCGTGGACTGGCCGAGCAGGATCCTCGTGGAGCACAGGGCGAGGAGGTCTTTGGCGATGGAGACCTCCTGGGATCCGGCGGCGCCGACGGAGAGCAGGTCGGAGGGCTTGTGCATGACCAGGAGCTGGATTTTGCGTTCGGCCCGGGACAGCCGGAGGTCGGAGTCGACGGCCTGAACCGCGCGTAGCCCGAGGCGCATCTGGCGCCAGACCTCGTCGCGGACGACGATGCGGATGTCGCCGTCGTCTTGGAGGTCGGTGATCATCGCCGACCAGGACCCGAGGCAGGTCAGGGCGACCGCGATCGCCTGGTCGCCCCGGCTGCGCAGCAGCGACAGGTCCATCGACTGAACCGGGGCGTCCCAGTCGAGGTCGAAGTTGGTGGGTTCGTCGAACAGCCCGGACAGGGGGCCGACGACGAGGTTGGAGAGGGCGTCGGTGATCGGCCGGGTGTGGTCGACGAACTGGCGGTGCGAGGCGAAGCGGGTGGCCTGCCACAGGTCGTCGTCGGGGTCGGCGAGCTGGGCCACGACCTGCGGGATCGTGATCGGACGCAGCTCGGAATAGCCGTCCGCGGCACCGACGAGGCGGCGCAGGACGGTGGAGATGACCAGCTCGTCAGTCACCGTGGGCAAGTAGCCCTGAGCCTCGGCCAGCGCGGTGAGCAGCCGGGTCCAGCGGGCCAGGATCCCGATGAGCTCCTCGTTCTGGCGCTCGGCACCCCAGGTGTTCCAGCGGACCCGTAGCGGGCCGAGGTCGAGGGCGTTGAGGCGGTGCGGGCTACCGCGCCCGAGCGCGATCGGGGTGATCCCGAGCGAGCGCAGCAGCGGGGTGTACTCGCCCTTCACATCGCCGGAGATCAGGGAGCGGACCCCGAAGAGCATCATCCGCAGCATCAGCGCCACGACCGTCGAGGACTTTCCGCGGCCGGGTTCGCCGAACACCACCAGGTTCGGGTTGGTGACCATGCCGCGCAGCACCCATTCGGTGGGGTGGACGTAGAACGCGCCCCCGGACTGGGTGTCGTAACCCAGCCGCGCCCCGATGGCCGGGACGCCGTTGGAAGCCAGCAGCGGGAACAGCCCACCCACCTCGGCGGTGGTGGCCTTATAGACCGGAGCCCGCCGGGCGGCATCGACCGCGGACCAGCCGCGGCCGTGCTCGCGCGGGCCCTGGCGCGGGGCGGTGGCCTGGTTGACCCGCTGGCCGCGTGCGGCGCGGCCGGTGGGTTCGTCGGCCGGGTCCTGGTCCGGTGTGGGGAGGCTGGTGGGGATGCCGTCGAGGTCGGTGAATTGGCTGAGCAGCTCGCCGGTGCTGCGTGGCTCGATCCGGCGGCGGCGCTTACCGAAGATGTTCATGCGTCGAAGGCCCTCTTCTGTCGGGGCAGCCCGATCCCGACCGGGAGGGCGGCGGCGACGAAGGCGGAGTCTTGGGCGAGTTCCAGGCGAAGCAGGTGAAACCGGCCGGAGGCGTCGTTTTCCAGGCGGGCGGCGTGGTCTTCGACGTTCCAGCCGACGGGGACGGTGATGGCGGAGGCGACGGTGAAGCGGACGACGGCGTGTCCGGCAGCGACGGCGGCTTCCTGATCGCGGGCGCCGCGCTGGCGCCGGGAGTCGACCGCGGTGGTGGTGAACCCGCGCTGGGCCTTGGCGTCGACGAGCACGTTGTTGCGGAACCGATCCGACTTGACCACCCGGGCGCCGGCGGCGGCGGAGAGGATCTCGTAGTGGATCTGCAGCGTGCGCCGCTCCCCAGCAGTCCGGACCGCCAGCAGCGGGCCGAGGGAGCCGAAGATCGTCCCGGACTCGGGTGGCTGCACGGCGTAGGCGACCGAGGAGTAGCCGTCGTGGTGATACGCCCGCGGGGTCGGGGTCGGGGCGTGGGCGGGGCCGGCCTGGGAGATCGGGAGTCCGACGGTGCCGTCGGGGTCGGGGCTGGTCAGATGCCGGAACGACAGGCTCGCGGCGGCGGCGGGGTTGAACCCGGTCTTGATCGCCTCCGCCACGCCGGTGGAGGACAGCCACGTCACCGAGGTGACACCGAGACCGCGTAGCCCGTCGGCGACACCCTCCAGAACGCGGTACAGGGCATACGCGCGTCCGGCGATGCCGCCGCCGGCGGCCTTCGCTGGGCGGCGTAGTGCCTCTTCGGTGCCGGAGACGGTCACGAACAGCTCGGTCCGCACCGACACCGAGGCGACGTCGCGGTCGATCTCCGCGGTCACCTGCCGGGCGAGGGCGGGGGCGTCGGGGTGTTGGTGGCGTTCGCGCCACACGGTGTATTCGGTGCCGTCGTCGGGGACGGTGCGCACCAGCAGGGAGACCCGGTCGACGATCTCGCGGTGACCGAGCCCGACCAGTAGCGACCCGAGGCGGGCGGCGAGGCGTTCGCACTCGTCGTCGGACAGCATCCCGACCCCGGAGTGGGTCAGCCGCGCGGTGGCGCCCCACCGTCCTTCGGTGGTGTCGTGGATCAGGCAGATCCGCGTCCCGTGGAGCTCCGGGCCGTCGGGGAACTCCAGGCGGGCCAACACGCCCGGGAGGTCGGGTTCGCCTGGGTCGCCGGTGAGGCCGGCGGCGGCGCGGGATTGCCAGGGTGACCAGCGCATGAGGACTCCTGTCTGGAACATGACCAGGTCAGCGCACCAGCGGAAGGCGGGGCGGCCGTGGACGGGGACGACGATCAGCACGACCGTGATGGCGGCGAACACCCCCCAGCTCAGGGCGGTCGACCACTGGTTGCGTGACATCGCGATCAACGCCGGGGCACACACGCCGATCAGCAGAAAGGCTTGGACCGGGGTCATCCCGGCGATCCAGCCGATGCCTTCGGCGTGGTTGAGACCCCGATACACCCGCGGGCCGGGCGCGGAGTTGGTGGACATCAGCGGCCGTCCTCTCGATCGGCGCCAGCCTGGGCCGGCTCCTCGGATCCGGGGGCCGGGTCGGGTGCCGGCCTACCGGTATCGGTGGTGGGGCCGGCGCCGTCGGGTGGTGTGGGCTCGGTCGGGCCCGGGTCTACCGGCGGCGGCTCCGGGCCACCGCCGCCGTCACCATCGCTGGAGTCGCCGGGTGCGTCTGGGTCGCTGCTGCTGTTCGAGGTCTGGGCGATCCGGTTCGACGTCGCGTTGTAGGCGCCGCCCGCGGCGGAGCGGATCTGCCCGCCGCTGGCCCCGGCGGCGGGGGCGGGTCCGGGGTGACCGATGCCGGTCTGGGCCATCTGCGATGACCCGTAGGCCCCCGCAGCACCCGCGGCGGCCTTGGTGGCCAGGTAGCCGCCGACGACGGCTGCCGCCGCCGCACCGCCCACCGCGCCCGCCCCGGCCGCAACGCCGCCACCTGCGGCAGCGCCGCCCCCGCCGGTCGCGGCGGTGCCGGTTCCTGCGCTGCCGGAGGCTCCTCTGGTCGCGGCGGTGCTGCCGCCGAGCTCTCCGCCCGCGGCACCACCACCGGCGCCGCTGGTGCTGCCGATGTCGTAGGCCTTCTGGGTGGCCCGCGCGGTGTTGATCGCCTCGCTGGTGCCGTTGTCGGCGCCCGGCTCACCCGCCGCGCGGGAGCTGCCGGCGGAGCGCACGGCCATCCCGGCGCTGGTGCCGGGGTCGACGAAGGCCAGCAGCCGGTAGAGCACGAACGGGCTGAACAGGCTGATCAGCAGCACCGCGGTGCCGGCGAGTAGCCCGGCGACTCCGTGGGTGCGCGACATGATGGCAACGCCGATGACCACGACCAGAGCGAGGGCGGGTTTCATCAGGACCGCGGCGATCAGCCAGCGCACCGTGCGCCAGAACATTGACGCGGTGGAGTCGGAGATCAGGCAGGCTGCGGCGAGGGGGATGGTCGCGATCAGCACCATGATCGCTGCGGCGCGGAAGATCATCGCGAGGGCGAAGCCGATCGCGGCGGGGATGACCCCGAACACCGCGGCGATGCCCAGGATCATCGACTGGACCCCGTCCTCGACATCCGCGCCGAGGTCGGGGTTGTCGCCGAAGCGGTCGGCGACGGCGGGGTTGTCCAGGATCGCGGTGAAGCTGCCCTGCTCACCCAGGATCGACAGGAACAGGGTGGTGAGCCCGTCAGCGCCGGTCAACAGGGCCGCGACCGCGCCGGTGGTCACCGCCAGGGCGATCCCGAACTGTGCGGGGCCGGTGACCGCCCGGAACATGCCCCGCCCGCACCGCAGCGCGACCGAGGCGAGCTGGGAGAAGAACAGCCCGAGTGCGATCAACGCGGCCAGCCAGATCATGGTCGGCCACAACGAACCCAGCTCCACCGCACTCGCGGCACCGGCCGGTGGGGCAGCGGCCCCGGGGATGGGGTCGGGGTTGTCGGCGGGATTGCCGGTGATCGTGGCGGGGGAGACCTGTGAGACGGTGTCGGCGAGGTCGAAACCGCCTTTGAGCAGCCAGATCGCCGAGTCCCACACTGCCTGCATCGCGGAGCTGAATGCGTTCTGGGCGATGTTGCTCAGGGAGCCGCCGACCAGATCCGAGACCGGGTTCCAGCCGCCTCCACCGTCGCCGGCCGGGGGCTGCGTCGGATCTTGGGCCGGCCGGTGCAGGGTGGTCATCGGATGAGGTCCCGGTATCCGGCGGCGACGGCCTCGTCGCTGCCCGGCCAGGCTGCGGGGGCGTCGGCCGCGGCTGGGCCGGAGGCGATCCGCCATTGGTCGTCGACGCGGCGCATCGGTAGGCAGGTGCCCCATCCGGCGGTGACCACGCGGCCCTTGTTGTCGGCGACGAGCTCGCCGAGGACACACGCCACGGTGTAGGTGCCGTCGTCGGTGCTGCCCTTGACCATCGCGCTGGTCGGGGTCCAGGAGATCGTCATCCCGGGGCGCAGCGGCCCGGTCTCGCGCATGTTCGCCGCGCGGCGCAGGCCTACGAGGTTCCGCGCGGCGGGCGTCTGCTCCGCTACGGCGGCACCGGGCTCGGCCATCGAGTTGTAAGCCTGGGCCCAGACTTGCGGATCAGCGCCGGAGAGCCCCACCCGGGCCAGCTCGATCACCTGGGCGATCGCGCCTTCTTCGCTGTCGGGGAACCCGGTCGGGACGAGCACGCCTGACACCTGCTCCGGCTGGGGCAGCGAGATCGGAGGGCCCGCGGTGCGTGTCGAGAGGGTGTGCGGCATCGCGGCCTGGGCGGGGATGTCGAGCATCGGGCGCCGGGCCAGCGCCGCCTCAGCCGCCGGCCCGCTACCCACGCTCGCCCCGCCCGGTGCGGGCGCGGCCGACGAACCCGGACCGAAAGACACCGGGCTGTCCGGGCTGTCGCTGGTGAACATGCTGGTCACTGACACGGCCACGCCGACCAACAAGGCCAGCACCAGCAGTGCGGCGCCGCCGAGGATCAGCAGCGCGCGGCGCCGACTACCACTGCCGGGCGGCTGGTCGGTGTTCATCAGGCCGGGCATCAGGCGGCGGAGGCGGCGAACTGGGAGACCAGGGTGTAGCCCAGGCCGAACAGCACGGCGAGGGCGAGGCTGCCGACGATCATGCGGGCGCCGAGACGTCCGGAGCCGTGGTGGTCCCACATCCGTCCGGCGGTCGCGGCGACGATCCCGCCGAAGAACAGCCCGAGTACGGCGATCCCGGCGATCCAGCGGACGTAGCTGACGACGTTCTCGATCGCACCCGCACCGGGCGGGGCCTGCGGCCCGGGGTTCGGAATGGCCTGCGCAGGCACCGCGATCTGGCTGAGCAGTGTGTCGGTGAGTAGGTGGGGGATAGACATCAGGGGTGCCTCCGCAGGAAGTGGGTTTCAGCAGGTGGCAGGGGTGGTTAGCGGTGTCGTGGGGAGGTGACCAGGCCCCAGGAGGCCAGCAGCGGTCGCAACGCGTCGACCGCCCTCGGGGGGCTGGGGTCGTCGGTGACCCCGCCGATCTCCCACGCGGGGACGTGCGGCACGAACAGGGCTTCGTCGAGCAGCGCTGCGATCCGGGGGCCGGCTGCGCCGGTGACACCGGTGGGCCATTTGCGGGTGCCGTTGACCACGAGCTGGTAGATCGGGGTCGCGACCCCGCGCTGTACCCAGGGCTCCAGGCGGGCGAGGAGTTGTTCGGCTTGGCGTAGTGAGGGTCGGGTGGCGCGGATGACGAGGATCGGGCGTTGGGACGGGAGGCCGCGCCGTAGCCAGCCCCCGGCGCCGTAGACGGGTGTGGCGGTGGCGCGCCAGCCGCCGTGGCCGAGGTCGACCACCGTGGTGTGCAGCGGCTCCGGCGCCGGGTCCGGGAGCCAGTCCGGGGGGACCGGCACCATCCCCGGCGTGATCGCCGGCAACCCGGTTTCCAGGCGGGCGAGTAGGGCGTCGGCGCGCCAGCTGTAACGCACCGAGATGTGGTCGTTGACCTGGCGCAGCCACGGCCCCTCCCACGAGGCCGCGCACGCGAGCCCGGACCGGGCCGGGTCATCGGCGTCGACCAGCAGCGCGCACCGCTGATCGGCCTGCAGCGCATCGACGATCGCCACCGCGACACACGACGCCCCTGCTCCGGCGGATCCGGCCAACACCGGGATCAGGGCTCCGAACGCCGCCCAGGACACCGGGCGGGTATCGGGGAACACTGTGCGCGCCCGGGCCTGCACCGTCTCGACGGTGGCGCCGAGCTCGGCGGCGGCATCGACCGGGTCCAGGCCGTCACCCCCGCCCGCCGCAGCAGCGGCGGAGGTGGCGTCGACCAGTAATTCGTTGTCGACGATCTCCAACCCACCCGGAGCGCGCGAGCGCGCCGCCGACCCGAGGAGCTGGTTGAGCTCGTACGGGCTACGCGGCGGCGCAGGGGCGGCGACCCAGCGGTCGTGCAGGTCGGCCGCGCTGCGGGACGAGGTCACCGGATGACCCCTCGCCGAGAGCACGGACGACGGCACGAACGGCGGCGCCGAGCAGGTGATAGAGCACCGGTAGCGACCGCGACCACCCCGACGACGTCCTGTTCGCCCTGACCTGGGGCGGGGACACGTTCTGCTGCGGCGGCGGCCATCATCGGAGGCCGAGGCGCTTCGAACAGGCCGGCCACGCCTGCCAGCCCTGCACGGCCTGGACCCGCTCGGCGACCTCGATCTGCTCGGCCCGGGACGCCTCGTGCGCTTCGCCTTCCCCACCGAACGCCCGCCAGGTCGGCGGGCTGAACTGCAGGCCACCCTTTATCTGGACACTTTCTCCTGCACTCCGAGGAAGCTGCAGGTCAGACGACCGCGTTTCATGATCTAGTTCGCGGTCATGCGAGTGGTGAAGTGCGAGCCGGAGCGGCTGGGAGAGCCGGCGGTGATGCTGGTCGAGGACTCCGGTGTACCGGTGTCGGAGGTCTCGGCGTTCCTGTCGTCGTTGGCCGTGCGGGATTTCTCTCCGAACACGGTCCGGGCTTATGCCTACGATCTGATGAAACTGCTGCAGTTCCTCGACGAGCGCGGCGAGCCAGTCAGCGGGTTCTCCCCGATGCTGGCCACGGAGTTCCTGGCTTGGCTGAGAGTCCAGTCCTCGGCTGGGAGGGCGCAGCGCAGCCAGCTCGGTCTGGTCAGTGGGGACGGGCGGCGGTTGTCGGCGCGAACCTGCAATCGGGTGCTGGCTGCGGTGTCGTCGTTCTATGAGTTCCTGATCAGCTGCGGCGGCTACTCGCAGGTGGAGAACCCGATCCTGCGTGAGGCCGATCAGGCTTCGGCCCGTGTGCTGGGCCGGTATCGGCCGCCGCTGCTGACCAGTGCCGATCAGCGCCCGGTCCGTCGGGTCCTGCGGGTCCGCACCGTTGACACGCTGCCGCGCCCGGTCCCGGACGAGACCTACCTGGTGCTGCTGGGGCAGCTGGACAAGCTGCGCGATCGGGCGCTGCTCGAGCTCATGCACGAAGGTGGCCTGCGTCCGGGCGAGGTGCTGGGCTTGCATCTGGAGGACATCTCCTACGGTCGGAAACGGGTCACCGTCTGCCACCGCGACGATCACCCGCAGGGCGCACGGCAGAAGTCCCGCCGTGATCGGGTGGTGGACTTGCTCGAGGACAGGGCACTCCCGACCCTGAACCGCTACGTGCTGCTCGAACGCCCACCGGAGGCCCAGACCCCGCTGCTGTTCCTGATCGGTGGCAGAGGCGCCCGCAGAGATCACGCGCTGAGCTACGACGGCCTGGTCCGACTGTTCCAGCGGGCCGCGACCCGTGCCGGGGTGCGCGAGCCCTGGCTGACGCCGCACAGCCTGCGCCACACCCACGCCACCCGGATGGCCGAGCTCGGGATGCGAGAGCTGACCTTGATGCGCCGCCTCGGGCACGCCCACCCGGGCTCGACCAAGGTCTACGTCCGGCTCACCGACCATCAGGTCCGCGACGACTACCGGACCGCTTTGGAGCAGGCCCCGCAGCCGGACATGGCGCGATGAGCGCGCCACGACGTTCGGGGTCACTGCGCACCACCGACGGCTACTCGGGTCCCTCGCACGCCTCGGTCGATGAGTACGAGCGATTCGTCCACGGCGGGCTGCGCGGCTCGAGGAACTGGGCACCGATGCTGCTTGCAGGCCCGGGCGGAGTTCGTCGCCCACTACCCGTCGATGACGCGATGGGCCCGTCGTCCGTTGGCGGAACGGGTCGGTCCTACGATCAACGCGCGCCCCGTCCCGTCGGGCACGCTGGTCGACCCGGCGGGCGCGACGGTGAGCTTCCGAGCGCGGCCCTACCTGTTCTACCTGTCGTTGACCGGGCGGCGGCGCCTGGACTGGCCGTGGCTGTTCGGGGCGGCGAACCTGCGGATCCTCGCCATCGCCGACGGGCTGAGCCTGCCGCTGCGCGCGCAGATGGCCGCCCTGCGTGAGCAGGAGCTCGGACGGGGTCTGTCGGTCCCCAGCGTCAACAAGAGCCTGCCCTGGGCGCTGCCGCGGCTGATCCTGCACCGCGCCGACCCCGACCTCACGACGTTGTCCCTGGCCGAGATCGACGAGTTGCGCACGGCCATCCGCACCGTTACCTCGCTGCCCGAGATCGAGCAGCTCGACCTGAAGGTCCGGATGCAGTCCGGGTTCCCGCAGGCTTGGCACAGCAGCGTCACCCAGACCGGGGTCGCGCTGTTCCACGCCGGGTTCATCGAGGCCCTGCCGCTGCGCAAGCAACCCCGCCCGCCGGCCGCGCTCAGCGCGGTCCCCGCGGTCGAGGAGGCGATGGGGCGCTATCTGCGCGAGCTCGCCGTCCGACGCGCGCCCGGCACCGTCACCCAGGTCCGCTCGGGCCTGCTGCGGCTGGCTGCCTGGCACGCTGAGACCCGACCCGAGCAGACCACCTTGGCCGGGCTCGACCGGCCTGCCCTGCTGGAGTTCCTGGCCTGGTTGCCCCACCAGCGCAAGTGGAAGCATCCCGAGCAGCCGCTCTCGGCGGTCTATCGCGACGGCGTCATCGGCAACGTCGCGCGGTTCTTCCGCCACGCCGCGATCAATGAGTGGCCCCACATGCCCACCAAACCTCCGCTGACCAGCTCTGACGTTCCTCGCAGGATCGAGCGCGTCCCACGGTTCATCCCCGCCGAGCAGCTCGACCCGCTCATGGACGGCATCCGCGCCCTGGCTGATCCGCTGCAGCGCACTGCACTGTTGGTCGCCCGCTGGAGCGGGGCCCGCAGCGGGGAGATCCGCAAGCTCGAGCTGGACTGCCTCGACACCTACCCCGACGGCACCCACCGCCTGCGCCTGGCCGCGGGCAAGTCGGCCAAGGAACGGGTCGTCCCGATCCACCCCGAGGCAGCCGAGGCCGTCCGCGACCTGGCCGCGCGTCGCTGCGCGCAGACCGACCAGCCGCTGTTCGACCAGCGACTCGGCCGGACGGTTCGCTACCTGTTCCTGCGCAACGGGCGCCTGGCCAGCCCGGACTACCTGTTCAAGGTCGGGCTGACCGAGGTCTGCCGCGCGTTGGGCCTGGTCGACGACGATGGCAAGGCGCTGGTCCACCCGCACCGCTTCCGGCACACCATGGGCACCCAGCTCGGTGAACGCGGCGCGAAGATCCAGACCATCATGAAGGTCCTCGGACACCGCTCCGCGGGCATGTCGATGACCTACACCAGTCTGTCCGATCCCGTCGTCCTCGCCGACTACCAGGCCGTCCTCGCTCCCGGCGCGGTCCTGGCCGGCCCGCAGGCCGAGGCCATCCGCAGCGGCGATCTCACCACGGAGGCCGTGAACTGGTTGTCGACGAACTTCTTCAAGACCGAGCTCGAACTCGGCCGCTGCCTGCGCCTGCCCCAGGAGGGGCCCTGTGAGTGCGACCTCTACCTGACCTGCTCGAAGTTCGTCACCACCCCCGACTACGCCCCCCGACTCCGCATCCGGCTCGAGACCGAGCAACAGCTCATCTGCGACGCAGAGACTCGCGGCTGGGATCGGGAGGCTGAGCGACACCAACGGACGGCGCGGCGGGTCCAGGAACTCCTGGATGAGCTTGACACTTGCGGATGCCCTCATGACACCAACTTCGAGAGCAACGTCGCGCTGATCGACGTCCAGATCCCTGCGAACACTCCACCCAGCCCCGACGAGCAGTGATCTACGTCATCCCGCTGCAGATCTGTTCGGATAACACCGTGGTAGCCGTTACCGGTGTTGGTGCTCCAGTCACCGCCGGATTCGCAGTGGGCTAGCTTGTCGAAGGTCGAGTCCGTCGCCGGGGTTGTCACTCCTCTATCCGTCGCCTTCGGCGGCGGCTCGTCCCGCGGCGTGGTCCTGTGCGGCTGCTCACCAGCAGTGCCGTTCTCAACGGTGTCGTTCTCAACGGTGTCGTTCCCGTCGGGATCGGTGCTGCTGGGCGTGTCACCGGCCCGGCCCTGGGTCAGGTCAGCGCTGGTGGTGTTGCGGTCGAGGGCATCGAGGAGGTCCGCCGCGACCGGGTCGACTGCGGCAGCGGCGCGGGCCTGGGCGGTCAACGCCGCGATACTCGACGACACCGAACCCGGCGCCGGTGAGCTGCTACCTGTCTGCGGCCCGGAGGCCGTGCTCGCGTCCTGGCCAGCGCTTTCCGCAGCCGTCTGGCCAGCACCGATAGCGGAACCGGACGTGCTGTCGTCGGTGCTGCTGTTGCTGGTCTGGGTGCGGTTGATCGGCGCCCCGGGCTGGACACTGGCCGCGCTGGACGACGTCTCCGTCGGTGTCTCTGCAGCCGGGGTCGAGAGCGGAGCCGAGGGCCTGTCCGGCGACGGGACCTGCGCGCCGGACGCCTGGGTCGGGGCCATCGTGGTGTCGCCGTCTCGGCTGCTGGTGGTGGCGCGGAGGCGGTCGAGGGCGTCCAGGTCAGCGGGGTCGGCGCCCAGCGCCGCGAGATGGTCTCGGTCCAGAGCGTCGAGGACCGACGTGCCGATCCGGGTGGCGTCGGTGTCACCGGAGGCGGTGATGGCGGCCATCAGGTCGCTGACCATGCTGATCGCCGCCCGCGCCGTCGCGATGTCCTCGGTCGATGGGGCCTGCCTTGGGCTGGTCTGGATGTCGGTGACGACGCTGTTTGCCGTCGCCGAGGTCGAGCGCGGTGCTGTGTCCGGTGCTGAGGGCGGTGGCCCGGATGCCCTGCTGCTTGGGGTGAGAGCGGTCGTGTCCTGGCTGTTGTCGTCGGTGTCGTTGCCGCTGTCGGTTGCGGTCGTCTTCTCGGTGTCGGGGGCAGGGGCAGCGGTGGTCGTCGGTATCGGCGTGGTCGGTGCGGCTGCCGTAGGTAGAGCCGAGGGCGGTGGTGCTGCCGGTTCAGCGGCCGGAGTGGCGCTGGTCTGCGTGTTCTTGTCCCCCGCGGGTGGCGGTCCCGGCGCAGCCGGGGCCGGGCGGTTGTGGTCGGTGCAGGCCGCCGGGACCGGCGGCACAGCCGCCCGCGACCGTTCCACCGGCGCCGCCGGTGCGACGGGTGGCGCGGCTGGTGGTGCTGCGGCAGCGGCGCGGGCCTGGTCCAGAGCGCCGACCGCGGCGGCGGCGTGGTTGTCGTCGAGCAGGTCCGCCGCAGGCGGCGGGGTGATCAGGTCGGCGGGGGTGGGGCCGAGCCCGGCCGCGGCCAGCCGCACACCGACCTCGCTGAGCTGTGGGTCGGTGGTGTTCAGGTGGTGTAGCTGGTCGGAGACGTCGACGGCGTGCTGCCGCCAGCCGACTGGCTGGGTCGCGGGCCGGAACCCGAGACCAGATATCTCGTCGGCGAGGGCGTGGTCGGCCGGGTCGTCGGACACGGTGAGATCGGTGAGCAGCGCCCGCGCCTGGTCACGGGTCGCGGTCGCGGCTGCGTGTTGACGGGCGGCCTTGCGATTATCGCAAGTTCCGTTGGCGGTCAGCTCGAGCACCGTCACCGGGCTCTGGCGTGGGTCGGTGGTGAGGGCGGTGGCGGTGTAGGCGCTGGCGCCGAGTAGCGCGGTCGCGGTCAGGACCGCGACCGCGGACCGGCGCGCCACCACCGGCGCCGACGACGCCCGCGCAGGCAGACGGCCCGGCAGACGGTGTTGCGGGACGTGGTCGGCCCACGACGGCCGCGCAGCACGACCACGAAACGAACGCCGTCGAGCCGAGCGCGGAAGCGGAGACATTCGGGGAACCTCCAGGTCAGCAGGGGAGCGGACGAGTCACGGGCGAACGGGCTGGTGGTGGGCGTCTAGGACCTACCCACGTTGTTGATCTCGTCGGTGATCGACGTGCTGGAGTCGGCATCGGTGGAGCCCTTGCTGCCCGCCGAGTCGGTGGAGGCACCGTCGCCGGCGGCGAGGCCCCACTGCTTGACCCAATCGACCTGCATCTGCCCGGACTCGTTGTCCCCGCGGGGGAACCAGTCCAGCTGTAGGCACAAGTGCATCGGCCCGGGCGGCAGGATGGAAGTGTCTTCTGTCTTCCACCACTCGCGGCCGTCGACGAACGCGGTCACGCCCTGCGGTGTCCATTCGACGGCGTAGTTGTGCCACCGGGTGGCATCCACCTGGAGTTCGCCGTGGACCTGGGAGTTGTCCGCCCCGTAGTGCAGGAACAACTCGACCTTGTCCCGGGCCGGGTCCATGATCTCGGCGAAGTCGATCTCCCCACCGACCGGGAAATTTTCTTCAGTGGGCCAGAGCAGGGCCAGCGCGTTGTAGGAGGGGGACCCAGTGGGTGCGCGCATCCGGACTTCCCAGCGTCCGTATTTCTGCGCGTTCGAGGTCCAGGCCAGGCCGGCGGTCGTGCCGTCCCCGGTGCCGTCGATCGTCAGGACGCCGTCAGCGATGGTCGCCGCTGCCGGGGAGCGGACGCCGTTCCCGGCGTGTCCGGGGCCGTCATAGGCATTCCAGCCCGGGCCCAACTGCTGGCCGGTGAAGTCGTCGACGACATCCGGGGTACCCCACCCGAACACCTCACCAGCGCTGCCGCTCTGGTCCTGTGCGGCTGGCGGATCAGACGAGCCAGGCGCGGCCGGGTCCGGTGCCTGCGCCGGCACCTGCCCGTTCTGTTCGTTCTGTTCTGGATGATCATTGGATCCGTTTTCATGATTACCCGACCGATCCCCGGTCTGGTAGCAGGTGGCGGGGACGAACCCGGGCCGGTGGGCGCCGACGCTGGTCAACGCCGCCCGCCACATCGCGGCCCGGTCGCTGGTGTCGTCGGTGAGTTCGGCCAGCACGTGCACCGCTGTAATGCGCCACCCGCACTCGACCTGGGTATCTGCGGGTACGGGAGCGGGCGGGGCGACCGCGACCGCCAACGACGTCACCGCCCCCACCACCGCACCGACCAGCCCGGACCCGATCACCGGCCCACCTCGCGACCGGCATGGTCGTCGCGGAAGCCGTGTGCGGCCAGGCCGTGCGTGCGGCGGCCCTGGAAGCCGTCGGCGACCACGGCGGCGAGCTCGAGAACCGCATCGCGGGTGGCCGGGGCCAGGGCATCCAGATCGATGATGTCCCCGGTTGCCAGGTGCGGGTCGGCGGGAAGTTCGACCACTGCTCGGACCCGGGAGGCGAAGTAGTCGTGGATGACGGTGTCGTCGACGTAGCGGGACTGCCGGTCACAGGACAGGACGACCACGGCGTCACGGACCAGGTCTTGGTACGGGAACCGGCCGGGCGCGGTCTGGTGGGTGGCGAGCCACTGCAACGTCCGGGCCGCCCGCGATGCACCGTCCTTGGTCGGGGCCCCCACCACCACCAGGGAATCGGCGTGGCGCAGGGTGCCCTGCATCGCCGAGTGCACCAGACCCGTCCCACAGTCGGTGAGGAGCAGCTCGTGGTAGATCGACAACAGGTGTAGGACACGCTCGTAGTCGCGCTCGGAGAACATCTCCGACAACTCCGGCGCCTGCTCACTGGTGAGGACACGCAGGCGTCCGGCGAGATGGGTGTAACCCGACAACTGCGTAGAAGTACGGACCTGGTCCAGATCGCGCAACAGGTCCCGCACCGTCCGCTTACCCGCCTGGACCTCCCCAACGAGACGATCCCCGAGCGTCCCGGCATCGGGATTTGCGTCGATCGCGATGACCCGGTCCCCGCGGTGCTCGGCCATCGCCAACCCGAGCAGACCGGTGCACGTCGTCTTCCCGACACCACCTTTGATCGACCCGACCGCGACGCTGTAGGGCCCCGACAGCGGTGTCGTGATGCGGCGGACCTGGTCCTTCCGGCGGAGTTCGGCCTCGGACAGCCCGGGATTCCACCGCCCACCGGTTACGGCGTAGACGGCGGCCCGCCAGCCGCGGGTCGGCGCCACGAGTTTCGGGCGCACCACATCGGCGAACGCACCACCGTCAGAGAAACCGACCACCGGAGTGTCCTGGCCGACAGAGCCTACGGCGTCGTCGGTGTTCCAGAACGGCGCCGCCGCCGTTCCCGGCGGCTCGGCCGCAGGCCGAACGGGCCGCGGGCCAGCGCCAGGGGCAGCAGACAACAGCTGCTCTGGGGACTCGCTCGGCGCCGGCTGCTCGACGGGGACTTCCGGAGCCGCCGCTGCGGCCGCCATCGACTCGGGCGTGCTCGGGGCGCCGGGAGCGGCCCACGCCGCAGCCCCATCGGCCAGCCACGACGGCGCCGTCGTCGCCGCGGTCTCCACCGGAGACGGCACGTGATTACTGCTCGACATCAGCGGCTACCTGCCTGCTCATCGACAGGCCCGGACAACAGACCAGGATCGACGACCAGACGGCCGTCCTCCGGGGCACGAGTGACCGGCACCGTCATCCGCACCCAGCGCGGCTCGGCCGCGGTCCACGACGCATCCGCTTCCGGTGGGGCGCAGGAGCGGCCGATCGTCCCCGGCGGCTCCGCCAGGCCGCCGCGTTCACTCTCGTTCTCGGGATCGGCGCCAGGACCAGGCACCGGAGCACGGATGTACGGGGTGGCGCGGACGAGCACCTCGACGAACACCACCGTGTCCGACCGCCGATACAACCGCCCCGGCAACGGCGCATCCGCCCGCTGACGACCGACACCCGACCAGCCCCACGTAGAGGCCTGCGCGTCCGCGAGGACTTCGCGGAGGACCTCGGCACGCCGCCACGGATCGTCCTCGTCGAACGACTGGAAATCACACGCGAACCGTCCCGCGAACGACGACGCCTCCACATCGGACACCCGCTCCCACGACCGAACCGACCGGGTGAACGACGGCTCGACGGACACACGAGTCAGGGATCGCCGGCGGGCCTGAGGCTTCGTCGGAGAAATCTCCTCATCGAGGCGGATCTGTGGTGGAGTCAGTTCGGCATCCGTCTCGGTCTCATCAGGCGCTGTGACTTCGGCGAGAGCTGTGGAGCGTGGACCTCTCGGTGTGATGACGTGCACGGCCGCTGGTGGTGAGGTCTCGTCGATCGGGATGGCGGGGAGGCCTGGGCTCTCGCCAAGTCCTGGGGCTGTTCGCCATGTGGACGAAGTCGTTGGGGGCGTCGGGACGCGCCGGCGCGGCATCAAACCGACGCCCCATGGACGGTGCCGAGAAGCTGAGACTGCGGCCTCCATGTGCTTCCACCAGGGGTAAGGTCGCCAGCTCTCTGGTGTAGCACGTGACTGCTGGACGGGTCCTCCATCGCTCAACCTCCCTCTGAGGTGCACCGCTGGATGTATCTGATCAAATCACGATAGTGAAGGTACAGGACCAGACGGGCACTTCGCCAGAACTTCATCAACCAGACATGCACGCCGATAAATCCCGTAGCCTCGCTCGGGGGTGGCGGGCGCCGCTCAGCGAGGAGGCAGCGCGCGATGGCAGCGACGACGGACGGCAGCTCAGATGGTGGCTTGACCGCGCGGCTGAACTACCTGTTCGAGCATGTTCGTCCGGAGGGCGAGGACCGTCGGTACAGCGGGCGAGAGCTCGTTGCGGCGGTCAATGAGGCTGACGTCGAGTTGTCGGAGTCGTACCTGTCTCAGCTGCGGCGGGGGATGACGGGGAACCCGACGCTTCGGGTCCTGAAGGGCATCGCGGACTTTTTCGGAGTGCGTGTCGGGTACCTGCTGGATGATCCCGAGGCAGTCCGTGCGGTGGAGGCACAGATAAGTCTTCGCGCCGCTATGCGGGATGCCCAGGTGCAGGATGTTGCTTATCGCGCCGCGGCTCTTAATGCGAGCCAGCGAGTCGCGTTCGATGAGTTGCTGACCGACCTCATCCAGAAGCGGAGTCGAACGAAGGAGAGCAGCAGTGCGGATGACGTCTGAACACGTTGGCTATCGGCTGCGCGGAAGAGTCTTCACGAACCGGGTCTGGCATGGATGCTGAGGTCGAGCGCCTTCTCTATGATTCGGTTGCGTTGCTCGGTCCGTTGGATCGGCTCCGGCGGCTCGGGTTTCTGTGCGAGGGTGGACGTTTCGATGATGCCGCCAGCGGAACCACGAGTCGGCGACTCCGTGCGCGACTGGAGCGGATCACTGACGGCACTTTTCGAAGAGCTGATTTGGACGCACTCGACGATGTGATGCGCGGTCGCGATCGCGTCATAGCGCCAGAGTTTACGGAATTTTTTACGCGGACACTTGGGGTGGCAGACGGATATATCACCGACAGCGCGGTGGCGGAACGAGCAGAGGAGGAATTGCTAGTACGTCTTCTCTCTGAGAGTGGCGTGGATAGGCCGGTGGTGTGTCGTGTTCAGCCAGCTCGTCCCATCCGAGCAGCCATCTGCGTGAAGTTGGTTGAAATATCTCGAAATCGTCAATACCAGCTGCAGCAGAACTGATCGTGCCACACCGCCCTACGGACCGTCACCACGACATGCAGGAGACCGCCGCCCAATGGTCGCACCGACGCCCCATGATGATTGCCTGCAGATCCCGATGACAGATGCCGAGCTCAGAAAATTTTGGCGGACGCTTTTAAAGGATCTCGGAATCGTGAGCAGGCTGGACCCATGGATCCTGTGTCAGAGACTAGCCGAACGTTTGGGCAAGAGTATCAACGTTGAAGGCCACACGATTCCAGGAGTATCCGGAGTCGGGTTCGGATCGCTAGTTCCGTTCCCTGACGAGTACCTCATCGTCCATGCTGCGGACGTGTCAATTCCTTACCAAAGCTACATAATATGTCATGAGCTGACTCATATCGCGCGGAATCACCCCCGCGGCGGGGAGATGCTCTGTGGAAACTTCACAGAGATCGACAAAGAAAATCAGGAGCCCGGGGCGGGCAAGTATTTCAGCTCCTGGAAAGAGTGGGAGGCGGAGACCTCCGCCGCTATCCTCGTTGAGATGGCAAATCGACCAGCTCCTTTGATTGATATCGACGCTAGCGGTCTTAGTGAGAGTGAACGTCTTTACGCACGTGCCGTCGGCGGGCGCGCCCTGCGGGGGTTCCGGTGAACGTCGCTGCCCAGATCATCATTACGGCCATCGGCATATCATTCCTCGCTGCTATCACGTATAAGGTGAACGAGATTCGGCGCGATCCGTCCAACTGGGCAGCCTGGGGGGTCGTGACAATCCTCTTTGCTTTGATGATTGCGACCACTGTTCGCGAAAACTCGCCGATTGAATTTCTGTCGACGTATGGCAGTACATCGGAAGGGGTCGTGTTTCGGAACATCCCTCAGGCTATGGGGTTCTTTGGTCTTCAGCTACTCCACCTGTACAAGAGCGCTGACGGGCGCCTCCGTAGAAAGCGGCTTCTCCTGGAAGCAGCTGCCCTGTGTGCGACTATCGTCGCGATGTGCGTGCTTGCTGTCACGCTGCCGCCGGGGGTGAGCTTGTATGCGTCTGACGAGAATCTCGCCCACTTCCACGTGCTTCTTTTCTACTATGTGATCGGCGGATACGTTCTATACTGTCTGATCTCACAGCTGCGGTGGAATATTATATTTGCGCGGACCTTCCGGAATCGTTTGCTGCGGTGGTCGGCCGCAGTGGCAGCGGCAGGAGATCTCCTCCTCATCTGTACTCGGCTGAGCCGGGATATAGGACAGAGCTTCAGTCACTTCGTCTCGGGCGAACGTCCTCTGATCACATCAGTCTCCGAGAAACTTTTCGTCGTCACGGGATTCCCGACACTTATCGTAGGCTTGCTGCTCCCGGCGATGGTGGACGGCTTCCGAAACCTGGCACACCTCTATTCTAGAGCTCGCCGGTGGCAGAAGCTTCGCCCCCTGAACGACGCGATAAAATGGGCTTACCCGGGGCTGCAACGCCCAGCACAGCCCACCGACACCGACACCGACACCGACACCGACAATTCTCTCCTAAATTCCGGTCGATGCAAGCTGGCACAACTGATGCGGGATATCTCTGGCGAACGCGTTCAGCGGTGTCAGGACGGGTACGGGCGCAATCGCAATAATGATACCGGGGGGCGGCCGCTGGCCCTTGCCCGGGTGCTCGACTCTTTACCTGAAGCCGGAGTTCCGTTCGATACGACCGACGATGACCAGGTAGTCAAACATCTGATATCTGTATCCCTGGCGCTCGGCCGCGTAGGCCCGATCTATCTCAAGGAGTACGCCGTCATTCAAGCAGAACCGGAAAACAGCTCCCTCTGACCTCATAGTTCGGAAAGTTGCCGCCAATGGACACTCTCATCACCGCCGCCAACATCATCGATGGAGATCCGGAAACAATCGCAGGCGGACAGCGGGCCACCGCGCCTCGCCCCGCGGCGGTACTTGTCCGTGACAACGTGATCCACGTTGTCGGCGACCTTGCAGACGTCAGTATTCATGCTGAACCCAGCGCTACACGGCTGGACTTTCCGGGCGGAACGCTACTGCCCGGCCTGATCAACGCCCACGTACACCTCTGCGGTGACCTGAGCCCACAGCCTTTCGCTACCGCCGCTGACGGCGATCACACCACGCTGACAAATCTGATCCAGAGGAACGCCCTATCAGTGCTCACAGGTGGGTGCACAACAGTGCGAGATCTCGGAGACAGTCGGGGACTCGTGATCTCGCTCAGAGATCAGATTGACCGAGGCGAAACCCTGGGGCCTCGTATCCTTTCCTCAGGAACCCCACTCACCATCCCCCAAGGTCACTGCTGGTTCCTCGGCGGGGAAGTCGCTAACCACAGCCAAATCGACAAACATATCGAAGGACTCGCTGCAGCGAAAGCGGACTGGATCAAGGTCATGGCTGGTGGCGGCCAGATGACGCCGCGCGGACCGTCGATGTTCGACTCCCAGTTCTCTTCTTCCGACCTGGCCTACATCGTCCGGCGAGCGAGCGCTTATGGGACCCCTGTAGCCGCCCACGCGCACGCCACAAAAACGATCAAGGTATGCGTTGATGCTGGCGTGCACACTATTGAGCACTGCGGCTGGTGGGCAGCTAAGAAAAAGATGGACCTTTCCGATGAGATCGCAAGCAAGATGGCCACTGCATCAATTATTGCAGGCGATACCGCACCGCCTCAGTGGCGGATGCTAGCCGATCTTTTACCGTTCCCCGATGACCACCGGATCGGTGACCACCTGCCATGGCTCCGAGCACATGGGGTGCCAATTCTCATCGGCAGCGATTCCGGCCTGCCCAATGCTATTTTTGACGACTTCCCGACCTCCTTGGAGCATTACGTAGAGCGCGGATTCACACGCTCCGAAGTCATCACCCACGTAACCGGGACAGCAGCCGATAATCTCAGAATCAGCGAACAGACCGGCAGGATCCGTGCAGGACTCTATGCTGACCTTATTGTTGCGTCCGGGGACCCGCGCGACGATCTTGACTACCTGCGCCGCCTGCACCTCGTCATGACGCGCGGGCACCGTGTCGTCTGACTCAGGCCATAGTCGCAATCACACACGAGCAACCACAATCGGGCTGGTGCGATCGTGTACAACAGTGAGGGAGCAGGTGTGAGCACTACACCAGGAGCCTCGTCGTGGAAAGACGACTACGCCCACCTGATGATCACCGTGTTCCTCGGTGCCTGTGTCTTGGTGTGTGTCGAGACCGCTGCCCTGGTCGCCGGGCTGATTTCCGGTGCGCCGCGGTGGCTATTCCTTGGGCCTGCGGATGTTGTCGATCTGGTGGGGCGGCTGTTGCGGGTTCCGGCCCCGGCCGGGTCGACCACTGCACATCTGTTCGTGGTGCCGGGCTTGTTCCGGAATTGCCTGATTGGTGCCGCGACGGTGCTCGTGGCCGCGATGATGATCGCGGGCTGGGCCGCCGCACGACGGCGTCGGGGTGGTCGCCGGTCGCGGCGGTCCCGTCCGGGGCTGGTCAGCACCGCGCTGGCGCGGGTGGCGCCGGTCCCGGCTGGGCATGCCACCACTGCTGAGATCGCCGCGGAGCTGTCGGTGAAGGCGTGCCGGGCCTCCGCCGCTCGGACTCGGCCGGGTATGAGTGCCGCCCAGGTCCGTGCGGCGGCGCCGGGGGAGGTGGGGATCCCGCTACCGACGTGTGCGGCGTGCGGTCAGTTGTGGGCGCCGTTTACGAACCCGACCGGGGTGCTGGCACCGACCCAGTCCGGGAAGACCCGCTGCTGGCTGTGCGGGATCTGCATCGACGCCCCGGGCGCGTTGCTGTGCTCGACCACGAAACCGGATCTGTTGGAGCTGTCGGCGTTGTCCCGCGCTCGCCGGCCCGACGCGGGACCCGTTCTCGTGTTCGATCTGACCGGCACCACCGCCTGGCCCGCGGTGCTGCCGTGGTCCCCGCTGCACGGCTGCCGCGACCAACAACAAGCGTGGGCGACCGCGAAACGCCTGGTCGAGGCCGCCGCCACCGGCATCGAAGCCGGTGGTGGGCGCGGCGCCGGGAACGACCGCGTCTTCCGCCAACGAGCGATCGGTGTGGTCGGCGCCTACCTCCTCGCCGCCGCCCACGCCCCCACCAGCAGCAGCGGGGGCAGGAACGTCAGCGGGCTGGGACAGGTCGCGCGCTGGGCCACCGACCGCGCCGCCGCCCGGGAAGCGGTCACGATCCTCACCAGCCACGACGAATTCCAGCACCTCGGGGCCGCCCTGGTCGCTGAACTCGGGATGGTCGCCGAGACCGCTGACGCGGTCTGGATGTCAGTGCGCCGCGCCCTGGAACCGTTCTCCGATCCACGCGTTCAGGCGCTGTGTGACATCGACCCGGCCACCTCCTACGACCTGGAGCAGTTCATCACCGAGGGCGGTGCGCTGTATCTGATCGCCGAGGAAAACGACGCTGCGGCGATCCCGATCCTGACCACCATCGTCGACGAGTGGATCACCACCGCCCGGCGGCTCGCCCTCACCCGCCCCGGTCGGCGGCTGGACCCGCCCGCCACGATCGTCCTCGACGAACTCCCCTCCGCCACACCGGTACCGGACCTGCCGACCATGCAGGCCGACTCCGCCGGCCGCGGTGTCCTCATCCACTGGGCCGCTCAATCGTTGTCCCAGCTCGAAGCCGTCTACGGCACCCGAGCCCGCGACCTGATCGAGAACTCCACGGTCTTCGCCGTGTGGGGCGGCATCAAAGACGACGACACCCTGACCTGGCTCTCAAAGATCATCGGCGATCGCATCTCCCACCGCCACACTCATCCGACCGGCGGGCTACTCCCGGCCACGCACGGCGGAACCCGCACCACCGAGCGTGTCCCGATCTACCCACCCGCGGCGATCCGCACGTTGCCGCGCGGTGAGGTGTTGCTGCTCTACCGGCACCTGCCGGTCATCCGCGCCACCACCATCGACGCCTACCACCGCCCCGACGGCGACCAGCTACGCCGTGATGTCGGCGTCATCGCCTCCGGCACCGTCCCGATCACCCAGGACGGCTATCTCCGACCCGGGGAGTCCACGGTGTCGTGACCAGCGGGCAAGGAAATACACGCGAAATACATTCTGCGCGTTATCGTTGTCGTGTCCCGGCGCCAACACCCCGAACATTCCGGAAGGGGCAGCCGGATCCCCCTCGTCAGCAACAAACAACAACAACGAAGGGCCTGCAGAGTCAACGACGGCTGCTGCCAGCGGAGTGGGATGACCGCGCATGCAGAACGAGCCACGCAGCAACTATGCTTCTACACTCCGGAAAGAGTGCGCCAACCGGGACGCACCGTCGACAAGGTCCAGCATCTCCAACAACAACCGCGCATCATCCGCGTCCCGGGCGAACGATACCACCACACCCGCCGCCCGAGCCGCGACAACCGGATCATGATCCGCGCTGCTACCTGACCAACCATTCGAATACATATAACTCGGATCGCTCCCGCCCGGCATCGAAACCCCGCAACCACTCCTACATAGACATCAACAAAACCCTGAAAATATTCCTCAGAACAATCCAGATTTAGAGGTCGTTTCAGAACGACTTGTCGAGTTTCCATTGACCCCTCGACGACAGATCAAACGGCAGGTCAGATAGCCGCTTGTCGTCTACAACAGACACGTCGACCTCGTTCTGAAATGACCTCTTAGCCACGCCGGACCTCGACGCAGAGTTCAGCGACTTACGCGACTTCGAGGACTTCCGGCGGTGACGCACAAGACCGCGCGCCGTAAGAATTTTCTTCGTCGAAACCCACCGCCCCGACTGATCATTATACGGCTTCGCCGCCTCCGGCAGCTCCCGAGCCAACACCCGATCCGCCCACCCCGCATACGCCACCGGATCCAACTGCCGCAACGACGACGCCGCCTCCACCAAACCCACCCGCACACGCCCCGCCGCGATCACCGTCAAATCAGCCAACAAATCCCGATCCCCACCATCCCCGAGGGCGCTGAGGCCGGCGTCCGAATCAACCGGCGCCGCCGTTACGGGTAGGGCCGCTACAGCCCCAGCCGCAGCAACAGGGCGCCCAGCACTACCGTTCGACATCAACTCAGGAACGACAGCGGATGCAGCGGGCTCAGAAGCAGAAACGGCGGGACCGGCAGGGATGGACGCTTCGACCCGGCCAGCGTCGATGAACGGCCGCAACACTTCCAGGAGCCGTTCATACTCGGTGTCGACGAGATCGATCTCCACCCGCATCTGATCGATCTGCAACTCATGATGCACAACATCATCAGACTCGACACCGGTGATGTCACAGAATCGTACCGTGCGAACACCCACGACCGATCAACCACCACACACAGACGCCCGGCCGTGCGGGCGCATCACTGCTCGTCCGACACAGCGGCTTCGGACACAGCGGCTTCGGCGGCGGCGCGTTGCACCGCCGCCAGCGTGGACCCCGACAACGCCTTCGACGCGACCGAGTCCCCCACCTGCCGCGGCGTCATGAACCCCGACCCCGCCGGCGCCAGATACTGCTCCCCATCAACGCCCACCCGGTATTCCAGATTCGAGGCGACACGGCGGAACCGGGTCCGGCCCCCGACCTGGGCGCCCTCCCACTTCTCCACCTTCACCGCCAACCGGCAACACCCACACCGCAACCTCCGCAGCAACAGCCCGGTCTCATCGACACCGGTGAAATGGATACCCGCCTGCCGGATCGTCGGGAACAAATGCCGCCCCCGCTCCCGACACGCCAGGACCTCATCCGACACCCCATCCACGTAGGCATCGACATCATCATCTGAGGCCCGCGGCCGCACCACACCCGCCCGGTCGGCCTGCTCACCCTGAATCGACCGCACCGCAGACGACCCCTGTGAACCCTGCGCGGCGGGGACCGCGGGGTTGAACTCCGGGAACGCCGCCGTCGGCGTCACCACCCACACCTCTTCACACTCGCCACCCGGACCTCACTCACCAACACCGCCACCGAACCCGTAGTCGTAGTCGTCATCGCCGAACCCGACCCGTCGATCATCGGCATCCACTCCCACCGTCAGATCCCCGACGACGCCCTCGCCGAGGGCCTCAGCGGCGCTCTCTCGGTCGTCTTCGATGACCATCGCTGCCCTTGCTCAGTTGCTCTGGTGGTAGGCGGTGGCCACGTGCGCCGGGATCCTGCCCCGCTCAGAAATCGGATAGTCGTTGTTGCGAGCCCACTCCCGGATCGCCCGATTCTCCGCACGCCCCAGCCCCGACCCGCTGCGCCGCACACTCTTCACGCCGGTCCCCGTGTCCCGCCGCGCCGCCGCCACGAAATCCGCCACCGCTGACCGGAACAGCTCCACGTTCTCCGACTTCAAATCAATCACATACGACTTCCCCTCCACCCCGAACCGCACCGTCTCATCCGCCGGACCCCCCTCCAGGTCATCCACCAACTCCACCCGAGTCACCTGAGCCATAACCCTGACCTCACATCCCGAACCGCACCGTGGAAGCCACCGCAAATCGGAGCAACCCGAACAAGAATAAACACTACAGAAATAAGTCGGCCGGCGCGACCGCGCCGAGCCCCCTGAAACCGTCCGCCTGGGCACGGTGGTCCGGAGAGGTGACCGGCTGAAATGACATCTGCGCAGCACCCCGACGGTGCCCCTGGTCGGAGTCGAACCGACACCGGTGACCCGTTTAAGAGGTCGTTTCAGAAGTCGGCGTGTCGGTCCTGTGTGGATCGGCGCTGGTAGCTGATCATGTCCGGTCGTGGCGCGGCGATCTTGTGTCGAGCGATTGGTGAGCGACGAGCTGTGGGCGCTGGTGGAGCCGCTGCTGCCCAAGCCGCGCAAGCACAAGCGGGGACGGACAGGCCGTCCGCGGGTGCCGGATCGGGCCGCTCTGGCCGGGATCGTGTTCGTGCTCAAGACCGGGATCAGCTGGAACGCGCTGCCCGCCGAGCTCGGCTGTGGGTCCGGAGTGACCTGCTGGCGGCGGCTACGGCAGTGGCAGCAGGCCGGGGTCTGGGCCCAGCTGCACCGGGTGATGCTCGACCGCCTCGCCCAGCAGGGCCTGCTGGACTGGTCGCGGGCGGCGGTGGACAGCGTGAGCGTGCGGGCCAAGCGCCGCGGCGAGGCCACCGGGCCCTCGCCGACCGATCGCGGGAAGGCGGGCAGCAAGTACCACGTGCTCTGCGACCGAGGCGGGCTCCCGCTGCATGCGCTGGTCACCGGGGCGAACACCCACGACAGTCGGATGCTCGCCCCGCTGCTGGACACCAACCCCGGCGTCCGCGAACGGGCGGGACAGCCGGGGCGTCCGCGACGTCGGCCGGACAAGGTGCACGCCGACAAGGGCTACGACTATCCCCGCTGCCGCCGCTACCTGAGTGGGCGTGGGATCGGGGTGCGGATCGCCCGGCGCGGGATCGAGGACTCCACCCGGCTCGGGCGGGTCCGCTGGGTCGTCGAGCGCACCATGTCCTGGCTGCTGGACTTCCGCCGCCTCGCGCTGCGCTACGACCGCGCCGAATCCACGATCACCGCGCTGTTATCGCTGGCCTGCGCCCTGATCTGCCACCGCCGCCTCACCAAGCCGAAGCCGAAGTGATGGTCGACCCAGCCCTCGCTGAGGCACTCGCCTACGAGGTCGGGGCCAGCGGCCGCCAGGCCAGCCACTCCAAGGCCCGGTCGGCCTCGTCAGGGTCGAAGCGGTGCGGGTCGAACGGCCCGCCCGCCCACTCCAGGCGCTCGGCGCGGTCGGGATGGTCAGGGTCGGCGAGCACGGCCTGGAAGTCCTCATACCCCCCGATCCCGCCGACGTCCTCGGGCGGGCACGCCCCCTGCCCGGCGACGCATCGCGGATAGCACACTCCCGGCTCGACGGCCGCGACCGCCTCGACGGTGATCTCGTGGGCCCAGTTGTCACCGAAGTCGTAGACGTAACCGAACCGGTCACCAGCCTTGACCAGCCGAAACAGCTTCTCTTTCGTCTCGTCGGCGACATCCTGTCCGGGCCAGTCCGGGTCTGGGATCCCGTAGCGGCGCCCGACGATCTCGAACTCGTGCAGATGAGAGTTCGTCCAGCCCATCACTGACTGCACCACCTCGTGTAACACCGCCAAGTCGACCTCGCCCGGCACCTGCACCCGACGCCGGACCGCCGGCACCACCTCGGTCAGGACGATCTCCAACTCGAAAATCTTCGTCTTCTCAGACACACGAGGCGCGACCATCAGCCGATGCTGCCAGCCCCGCCGTCACCGGCAGAACCGGGCCCACCACTTCTGAAACGACGTCTAAGAGGTCGTTTCAGAACGACTTGTCGAGTTTCCATTGACCCCTCGACGACAGATCAAACGGCAGGTCAGATAGCCGCTTGTCGTCTACAACAGACACGTCGACCTCGTTCTGAAATGACCTCTAAGGGGTCTGCCTCTGCCATTGGGCTACGGGGGCCACAGCTGTCAGCAGCGACAGCGCGGCCTGTCAAAGCCGATCGGCGGTCCCCGCGATTCTAGTCTGGATCTACTCCAGAAACAGGAGCCGCGCGGGCCGTAGGCCTGCCGATCACGGCGGGCAGCGATGTCGACACTGTCACCTCCGGGAACGTCCCGATCACCCCGATCGGACGCATCAACCCCGACCACCGCAACAGGGGTCGCCGTAGTATCCGGGAATAATCGGGCGGATATGGCTGGGTAGGCTCCTGACCAGGGGGTTTCTGGGGTTCTGGTCGGGAGGTTGTCGGGTGGTCGCTCCGGTGTTCACAGACGTCGAGCTGGAGAGGCTGCGGCGGTTCCCGGAGATCGGCCGGGAGGAGTTGTTCCGGTTCTTCACGCTGGCCCCGGCGGACGTTGCGTTTGTTGATCCCGGTCGGGGCCGGGGCGCGGCGGATCGGCTGGGTCTGGCGGTCGCGGTGTGCTCGTTGTCGTGGTTGGGGTTCGTGCCGGATGAGGTGGCGTCGGCGCCGCAGGCGGCGGTGGTGCGCCTGGCTGAGCAGTTGCGCGTGGATCCGGCCGTGATCGGTTCGTATGGGCGCCGGGCGAAGACCCGCACCGAGCATCTTCGGCTGGCGGCGCAGTATCTGGGGTGGCGGCCGCCGACGACGCTGGAGATCAAGGAGCTCGACGAGTTCCTGCTGGCGCGGGCGATGGAGCATGATTCGCCGACGCTGCTGTTCCGGCTGGCGTGCGAGTTCCTGATCTCGGCGCGGGTGATCCGGCCGGGACGGTGACGGTGGTCAAGCGGGTCGCCCACGCCCGCGAGGTGGCCCGGCAGGAGACGTTCGACCGGTTGGCGCACGAGTTCACCGACGCCCGCCGCGTCGGGCTGGACGGGCTGCTGGTGGTGGATTCGGAGATCGGGATGACCCGGCTGCGGTGGCTGGGGAAGGGGCCGGTGGAGGCCTCGCCCGCGGCGGTGAAGGCCGAGATCGCGAAGCTGGAGTTCCTGCGCGGAATGGACGCCCACGCGTTGGACCTGTCGGTGCTGCCGGCCGAACGCCGCCGGTTCCTGGCCACGGTCGGTCGCCGCCTCACCGCCCAAGCGCTGGAACGGCGGGAGCCGGAACGCCGGTACCCGATCTTGCTGACGTTGCTGGCCCAGTCGGCGACCGAGGTGCTCGACGAGGTGGTGGCGCTGTTCGACCAGGCGCTCTCGGCGCGGGAGAGCAAGGCCGCGCACAGGATGCGGGACTATCTGGCCGAACGCGCCAAGTCCGGGGAGGACCGCCAGGAGCTTTTGGACGCGATCTTGGCCATCGTGGCCGACCCGGCGGTGCCGGACGGCGATGTCGGCGGTCTGATCCGGGGCGAGCGGGTCGGCTGGGACCGGCTGCGTTCGGCGCAGTCGAGCGCGTTGCCGCCGCTGCCGCGCGATCACGGGCACCTCGCCGCGCTGGACGGCTCGTACGGGTACCTGCGCCAGTTCACCCCGAACGTCCTCGACGCCGTGACCTTCGCCGGCGGCACCGCCGCGGCCGAGCTGCTGGAGGCGGTGGCGATCCTGCGGGAGCTCAACGCCACCGGCGCCCGCAAGGTCCCCGACGACGCGCCGAGCGGGTTCGTCCCGGCCCGCTTCCGCGGCTACCTGGACACCGCCGCGGCGAACCGCAGCGCGACGGCGTATCGGCATTACTGGGAGCTGTGCGTGCTGCTGGCCCTGCGGGACGGGCTGCGCACCGGGGACGTGTTCGTGCCGGGCAGCCGCCGTTACTCCGACCCGGCCGCCTACCTGCTCACCGAGGACAAGTGGGCGGATCAGCGGGCGGAGTTCTGCCGACTGGTCGGCAAACCCTCCGACGCCGCCACCGGCCTGGCCGAGGCCGAAGACGAGCTGCACACCGCGCTGGGCAAGCTGGAAACGACGCTCGCCCACGGCGACGGCCCGGTCCGCCTGGACGACGACGGCGATCTGGTGATCTCCCCGCTGACCGCGGAGGACATCCCGGCCGAGGCGAGAGCGTTGAAGGCGGAGCTGACCGAGATGCTGCCGTTCGCGCCGATCGTGTCGCTGCTGATCGAGATGGACAAGCGCACCGGGTTCCTGGACTGCTTCACCCACGCCGGCGGCAAGCAGGCCCGCACGCGCGAGCTGAAGCGGAACCTGATCGCGGTGTTGCTCGCCCAGTCCACCAACCTCGGGCTCACACGGATGGCGGACGCGTGCGGGATCTCCTACGACATCCTGGCCTGGACCGCCGAGTGGTACGTACGGGAGGAAACGCTGCGGGCGGCGAACCTGGCGCTGATCGGCTACCACCAGCGCCTGCCGCTGACCCCGGTGTTCGGCACCGGCACGCTGTCCTCTTCGGACGGTCAGCGGTTCCCGACGCGAGGTAAGTCGGTCACCGCCAGGGCTCTGAGCAGGTATTTTGCGCACGAGGGCCTGTCGACCTACACGCACGTGACCGATCAGCATACCACCTACGGCACGAAGATCATCGTCGCCACGAAACGCGAGGCGCACTACGTCCTGGACGAGATCCTCGGCAACGCGACCGACATCCCGATCACCGAGCACGCCACCGACACGCACGGCGTCACCCTGGTCAACTTCGGGCTGTTCGACCTGCTCGGGTTGCAGCTCTCACCGCGGATCCGGGACCTGGCAAGATCACTCTCTA
>NZ_JAHLEL010000062.1 GCF_020131355.1 Pseudonocardia sp. ICBG1293 | reverse complement strand
GGCTGCTGCACGACATCGCCGTCGATGGCGCCATCACCAAGGCCCCCGGCGGCGGCGAGGTCGCCGGTCCGTCGCCGGTGGACCGGCGCAAACAGGGTATGAAACGTTCGGTGCTCGTCGAGGGATACGGCATCCCGCTGGGCCGAGTCCTGGCCGGAGCCAACCGGCACGACTCCCCGCTACTGGGCCCCACCCTCGACCGCCTCGATGCTCTCGGCCCGCTGCCCGACGACATCACCGTGCACCTCGACGCCGGCTATGACTCCGGCAAGACCCGCGACACGCTGGCCGAACGAGGCCTGCACGGCGAGATCGCGCACAAGGGTGAGAAAGCGCCGATCCAGGCCACCCGCCGCTGGCACGTCGAGCGGACCAACGCTTGGCACAACAGCTTCAACCGGCTGCAGCGCTGCTACGAACGACGAGAAATCGTCGTCGACGCGTTCTTCGACCTCGCCGACACGATCGTCACACTCCGTAGCTTGATTCGGCAGGCCTGGACCACACACCGCTGGAACGCCCGACCTGCACGACGTCCATGATCACCAACCAATCCGCGCGACCTCTTACGCGGCTTCATCGTGGAGACGCGCGGTGGCAGTGGCGATCTCGTCCCAATACCAGGCGTAGTCAGACTCCTCCGACAGGCCGGGCAGGCGCGGACCACGGACCCGAGCCAGGGCAGTGGTCGGGGTTTCCAGCAACGCAATGCCGGGATCTGCGTGGGAGTGCTCAGTGGCAAGGTTGCGGGCGTCCTGGTGGAGCATCGGGATGGCCTCACGGTCTGCGACCCGGAACGACATGCGCAATCCAAGCTGGCCACGCTGGAAACCACCCAGGATCGTGGCGTCGGCTCGCTGAGTGACCACCAGGACTCGGAAGCCGACCTTGTGGCCCTCAGTGACAAGACGGCCGTAGAGGTTGAGCAGTTGGTCTCGGACCTTGGCCTCACCACGGGGAGTCGCAAGCGTGGAGGCGAACCCCAGCAGACCGGGGAACTCCTCGAGTACGACAACGATGAGCAGCCGGACCGAAGTGAACTCGGTGATCTTGTCAGCACGCTCCGGCATTCCCTCAAGACGGCGGTCCATCTCATCGACAAGGCGTTGCAGGACATCGCGGTGGGCAAGGACATCACGGGTGCCCATGCTCTGCCAGCCCCGATGACGGGTGTCGTCGTATAGACGGCCCAGGAGTAGACCCGACGGATCACACCCAGCGATCAGGACATCGTCGAGGGCGGCGAGCTGAGCGAGCACCGCATAGCACCAGACGCTCTTGCCCGAGCGGGTCGCGCCCTGGACCACAGCATGCGGAGCATCGGTCCAGCGAATCGCGACCAGCTTGCCGGACTCATCACGGGCGATCGTGATCAGAGTCGTCGCGACCGAGGGCCCACCACCAGCCGCCAGACACGCCGTCACCTCCACGTCGAGCGGATCGGTGGTGTGTAGCTCGATCCGGAGCCACCCCATCCCACGAGGGATAATCCGGACCCGAAGCACTCCCAACGCCCAGGCAATGCGATCAACCTGCGCAATGAAATCCTCCGGCTTCTGGCCAGGCAGCAACTTCACGATCAAAGCCAGGTAGTCGCCGATGTCGACGTTGACCAACCTAGGCACGACAACAGTCTGCCCGGCCGCGACGGAGACCGAACGGCAGAGGCCGACGTGCTCACAGACCTGCCGCCACCGCCAGGCGAAGTCCTCGCGGAGCTCCATCCGGCGGCGATCAAGCTCGCGGGCGGCGCGACGAGCTCGACGGGTGTCGAGGAAAGCCGACAGCAGAGTCATTACGGGGTACTCCGGAGATGAATCGGCCCTGGTCGGGCCGCCGGAAAGCCAGCCCGGCCAGGACCAGTGATCGGGGGAGGGTCAGGCAGCCTTGGGCTGCACAGCGGAATGGATGCCCGACGCGCGAAAGCTGAACGCGGGTCGTCCATCGCGCATGTACGCCGTTGCCACAAGGTCGATGAAATCGACACGATGGAACTTCTTGACCTGCGGCTTCTCACGACTCACGACGGTCACACCGACAACCTCGGCGCGACCCTCCTCCGAGTCATCATCAAGGAAGCAATCCACGACCCAGAGCGGCAGACCAGTCTCACAATCAGTCGCCTGACTATCCGGAACCCTCTTACGCGACCCATCGGACAACTCGGCGTACTCCGCCTTAGAGGTCATTTCAGAACGAGGTCGACGTGTCTGTTGTAGACGACAAGCGGCTATCTGACCTGCCGTTTGATCTGTCGTCGAGGGGTCAATGGAAACTCGACAAGTCGTTCTGAAACGACCTCTTAGACATGAGCTTTCCGCTGGCCAGGAGGTTGAAACGTGCCGGGTCGATGGGCAGGGTACGCAGCATGATGGGCTCCTCCGCTTGAAGTACTCCAATGTCGTCCTCGCACTATGCCGCATATTGAAGTACTCCAAAGCGCCCGCGGGGAAGATCCCACGTTTGGAGTACTCCAGAAGGGATACGGTGCGCGGATGACCACAGCCAGTCCTGCAAATCAGTCATGGCAGGCAATCGCTGCCGACCTACGCAGACAACTGGATGCTGGGGAGTACCAGGCCGGTAGCTGGCTACCACCACGACGCGACCTGATGGACCTGTACGGCGCAGCAGACAGAACTATCGCGCGAGCGCTGCACCAGCTCCGCGACGACGGTTACCTGATCGCACGATCCACTGCTGGCTGGATCGTGCGCGGACAACGATCAGTCGTTCGGTCAACACGAAACCGGCTCTCACGCAACGAGCGCAGCGCCGGGCGTGGAGCCTTCGTCACCGACTGTCACGCTGCCGGACTCATCCCGACCGTCCGCAACGAGGTGCGAGTCGAGGCCTCGACCGAAGCTGTCGCCGATGCCCTACACATCGAGCACGGTGCACCGGTCTGCGTGCGAGATCGAGTCATGGCAGCCGACAACGAGGTTCTCCAGCTTGCGACGAGCTACCTCCCCCGCAACATCACCAAAGGAACCCAGATCGAAGACGACAACAGTGGTCCAGGTGGCATCTACGCACGCCTCGAAGAACTCGGGTACGAGCTGAGCAGCTACACCGAGCGCGTCAGCATCGGCCGAGCCGACGAACAAGAAGCCAAACAAATGAACATAAGCCCCGGAGAGCCGGTGTACCGCCTCTGGCGAACCGCCTGGTCAAGCGAAACACCAGTCGAGGTCAACAACATCACGATCACCGGCAACCGATACGAGCTGGTCTACGAGCTACCAGCCAACTAACCGTCCCAAAGAGGTCTGCCTCCGGCGGCCCCTCCGGGGGGGCCTCTGCTCCCGCAGCAGCCGAGAACCCCCCCCCCCCACCACCCGAGAGAGAGAGAAGTAGGGGCGGCTCCGGGTGGGGCTGCGGTCACGCCGGCCCCACAGGGCATCAGGGGCCGCAGGCACCCGCAAGCCTGGACAGCAACCCATCCCGACCCCGGGCATGTTGCGGGCACCCACGGCCCCCTGACGGCGCTCCGCACGCCGACGTGACCGCAGCCCCACCCTCCAAGCACCAGCTGCGTATCGCCGTATCGACAACCACCCGAACGTCAACCATCCGTTGACACCGCCACTTCAGAGCAAAACACCCACAACAATACAAATCTCACCTAAAAAGGACACCAGCAAAAACGGCTCGTCGCAGCAGTGCAACTACGCTAAACACCCTCCCTTGACCGATAGTAGTCACCATGCTTGGGTGCCACCATGCAAACAAGAAGCTTGCACGCTTCCTCGCCACCACAGCATTCATCACCGCCATCGCAATAGGCTCAGCCAGCGGAATCGCCGCAGCAGACACTCCACACTCTGCCAGCGCCCCAGCGGGAATCAGCCAGTCCAC
>NZ_JAHLEL010000061.1 GCF_020131355.1 Pseudonocardia sp. ICBG1293 | reverse complement strand
GAAACCGGCTCTCACGCAACGAGCGCAGGCCGGGCGTGGAGCCTTCGTCACGACTGTCACGCTGCCGGACTCATCCCCCGACCGTCCGCAACGAGGTGCGAGTCCGAGGCCTCGACCGAAGCTGTCGCCGATGCCCTACACATCGAGCACGGTGTGCACCGGTCTGCGTGCGAGATCGAGTCATGGCAGCCGACAACGAGGTTCTCCAGCTTGCGACGAGCTACCTCCCCCCAACATCACCAAAGGAACCCAGATCGAAGACGACAACAGTGGTCCAGGTGGCATCTACGCACGCCTCGAAGAACTCGGGTACGAGCTGAGCAGCTACACCGAGCGCGTCAGCATCGGCCGAGCCGACGAACAAGAAGCCAAACAAATGAACATAAGCCCCGGAGAGCCGGTGTACCGCCTCTGGCGAACCGCCTGGTCAAGCGAAACACCAGTCGAGGTCAACAACATCACGATCACCGGCAACCGATACGAGCTGGTCTACGAGCTACCAGCCAACTAACCGTCCCAAAGAGGTCTGCCTCCGGCGGCCCCTCCGGGGGGCCTCTGCTCCCGCAGCAGCCGAGAACCCCCCCCCCCCACACCCGAGAGAGAGAGAAGTAGGGGCGGCTCCGGGTGGGGCTGCGGTCACGCCGGCCCCACAGGGCATCAGGGGGCCGCAGGCACCCGCAAGCCTGGACAGCAACCATCCCGACCCCGGGCATGTTGCGGGCACCCACGGCCCCCTGACGGCGCTCCGCACGCCGACGTGACCGCAGCCCCACCCTCCAAGCACCAGCTGCGTATCGCCGTATCGACAACCACCCGAACGTCAACCATCCGTTGACACCGCCACTTCAGAGCAAAACACCCACAACAATACAAATCTCACCTAAAAAGGACACCAGCAAAAACGGCTCGTCGCAGCAGTGCAACTACGCTAAACACCCTCCCTTGACCGATAGTAGTCACCATGCTTGGGTGCCACCATGCAAACAAAGAAGCTTGCACGCTTCCTCGCCACCACAGCATTCATCACCGCCATCGCAATAGGCTCAGCCAGCGGAATCGCCGCAGCAGACACTCCACACTCTGCCAGCGCCCCAGCGGGAATCAGCCAGTCCACCGCTCCCACATTCAACTTCAACAAGGTGAACAACTCCGAAGGAATCGTAACACTCAAGGGCGCAAAGTTCGTCACAGACGGAATCCACACCTCCGTCGTCGACAATAATGGAAAGATTCTTGAAGTCCTTCCGATTAGGATCACTCAGGACGGGAAAACTGCTACCTTCACTTACACTCTAAATGGTGACCACAAGGCCACCGTGCACAGCTCAGCCGATGATAACCGCCAGGTAGGCGAGTATAAAGAGTGGTGGAGGTGCACCCTTGGCACAATCGGCGGAGCGGTGTCTGGTGGACTTGTTGGCGCAGTAGCCGTTGGTTCAGCTGGATCTGTCATCCCCGGAGCTGGCACTGCGGCTGGCGCTGTAGGCGGCGGCGTTATCGGTGCAGTTGGTGGCGGAGCTACTGGTGCCGCCGCGGCATGCTGACCAATTAACTTGATCACTAAAGGGTGAGCCACCAGGAAATATTAAAGCAATGAAAAAGCTTCAAGTTATGAAGCAGCCTCGTCTCTGGCAAGTAATTATCCCTTTTATTGCTGCGGCACTATGGCTTGGCACTGCGCTAATTATTGATATTCCGATTGCGCAAGCGGCGATTTCCCCACTATTTATATTTCCGAACATCATGGGAGTTGTCTTTTTGCTTAGTTATGTTATTCGGAGACCCCGAAAATATCGACAATAGCCCGATGCTATTGAGTGCGCGGCCGCAGCATTGAGGTGCTGGCGCAGCACAGTGACAATAAGTGCTGCGTCCGGGCCGACGCAGTGACTCCAGAGGTGTGCGGCATACGCCCCTGGCAGATCTCCGGGCTCCTGAAGACGGACACGTCGACGTAACCGCAACCCCACCCTCCAAGCACTAGCTGCGTGTCGTCGTTTCGACGACCACCCGAACGTCAACCATACGTTGACACCACCCGTTTTGTCACAAAAGTGCATATCTTGCTGCGCCGTGGACCGGCGTCGACCGGTCGTCGGCAAGCCGACCCGGACCACAGCCCGCCCCGGCGGTCGAGGACCGGAAGCGGCGCGGCAGCACCGGTTCCGTCCGCACGAAACCTCGCACCCGACCAGCGGTCATCGGTGGATGCATAGGTCCGGTGGGCCGTGAAGCGGCGACACCCCCGACAGGACAGTCCCGCTAGAAAGCGCTAGACACGGGTCGCCTTGAGTCGACCCGCCACAAGGCTCGACAATCCAGCATACCTATGCATCATCTGATGATCATGGGCGCGGGCACCCCGAGAGCGGCTTTGAAGCGTCTTTGAACCAACCAGAAACCGATCTTGACCGCCACAACCGCCATAATCAGTGTGCGACCTGCGAAAACCGGGCTCGGTGGGTGGGGTGGCGCCCGACTCCTCAACCATCCTGCTTCGCTTGACGGCCGGTCGAGGAGTCGGGCGCCACCCCACCCACCATCGCCGATAGTGCCCCAGCAACCGACTGTCGATAATGATATTCATGATCGTTTGCTAGTCGAAACTCCGCCTGAGCTTGATGTCGATCTTGTTCGAGTTCAAGTTGCTCTTCTCCTGGACCGAGCATGTCCAGAGCAATGCCCCGTTGGTCGAACCAGACGACCACTGCGGTCCAGCCGCCGTGTCGTCCGGCTCGGCGTAGTGAGTCGAACTCGTAGGCCACCGTGGACGACCAGTCGCGGGAGGACATCATCGCCCCGGTCCGGTTGCCCAGGACCTCGGCGGCGGCGATCTGTTCGTCGGTTTTCTCCTCGCCGGGCTCCCCGTCGGTCAGGGGGCCCTCGATGCCCAGCTCACGGGCCTTGTCGGCGAACCAGGCCCGCATCGGGAACGGGGCCTGGCGCAGCCCCAGGTCCGTCGCGGTCTCGCACCACTCCCGCCAGACCCGCAGATCAGTCTGCGCCTGCTCATCACCGAGCTTGCCCTCGACCTGGGCGACCGCGATGTGCTCGACGATCTCCGCCGGCGTCCGATGCCTGTGACCGACCTCACGGCCCTTCCGGTCCTGGGAGCGGCCGTGCTTAAAGATCCCCCCGACTGCCTCCAACGCGAGCTTGAATGGGTACTTCCCGTAGCTCGCGGCCTGCCCCGAGCCGATCACCTTCACATCCAGCCCGGCGGACTCCCCGTTGACCGTCGCGATCGCTGTCGCCCCGTGCTTGGCCAAGCCAGCGACCCAGCGGTCCCACATCGGCGCGACCGCCTCCCGCGCCGCCTCCGCACTGATCACGCCTTCCACCAGGAAGAACACGTGGTAGTGCGGATGCCAGCCGTGATCGTCGCCGTAGGTGGACTCGAACGCCCGGATCACACCCTTCACCATCCGCGTCCCCAACGCCGACTCGATCGGGAACGACGCCACCCCCAGATTCAGCAGGTCAGCTTCATACGGGCGCTTCGACCGGAGCGCCTGCCACCCGGCGCGCTGCGCGACCAGCAGGTCCCGCAGGGACTGCCCAGCGTGATGCTGCAACGTGAATGTGGCCAACACCACAGAGTTACCCAGGGTCTCCCATGTCTCGAAGGCCTGCGCAAGCTCCCGAGCGCGGTGCACCGCGATCCGCGCACCGCACGGCAGGCACGAGTGCCACGAGCCGCACGTCTTCACCCGATTGACCCCGACCTCGACCCCTCCCTCGCCCTTGCACGGCGCAAATGTGACTCCTATCTCATTAGAGCCTTCGTCGGAAGCGTACCGGCGACACGCCCGCACCTTCTTCAACGGGTTGTGGCGCCACTCCACCCCGGTGTGCAGCGCCCACCGAAGATCAGCACTCGTCGGCTCCTCCTCAACCTCCCAGCCCAGTTCCGAAGCACCCTCAACAACGCTCTGACCTGCTATGGCACGGCACGTTCCTGTGTTCCCAAGGGGGGCGCCTACGGCGCCCCCGGGCTGCCCGCTCCGGCCTCCTGCCTCCGGCCCGGCCGGGCGGACAGCCCCGGGCACCGAGACAACACCAGCAACAGCACCCGCAACGACACGGTGCTCGCCACCGGTGGGGAGCGGAGCTAC
The DNA here is from genome assembly GCF_020131355.1 of Pseudonocardia sp. ICBG1293. Lineage (GTDB taxonomy): Bacteria > Actinomycetota > Actinomycetes > Mycobacteriales > Pseudonocardiaceae > Pseudonocardia. The sequence continues at coordinate 7,162 of NZ_JAHLEL010000061.1, read as the reverse complement.
GATCTGACCTGCCACGTCGGCTTGGTCCTCTCTTACTTGCAGGTTGGACTCGGACTGGTCGCCGTGAGAACCCCCAGGGCTCTAAGACCTGGGGGTTCTTTGCATTCAGCGACGACCAGGGATGACCTTGGCCTACTTACGCGGCTTCATCGTGGAGACGCGCGGTGGCAGTGGCGATCTCGTCCCAATACCAGGCGTAGTCAGACTCCTCCGACAGGCCGGGCAGGCGCGGACCACGGACCCGAGCCAGGGCAGTGGTCGGGGTTTCCAGCAACGCAATGCCGGGATCTGCGTGGGAGTGCTCAGTGGCAAGGTTGCGGGCGTCCTGGTGGAGCATCGGGATGGCCTCACGGTCTGCGACCCGGAACGACATGCGCAATCCAAGCTGGCCACGCTGGAAACCACCCAGGATCGTGGCGTCGGCTCGCTGAGTGACCACCAGGACTCGGAAGCCGACCTTGTGGCCCTCAGTGACAAGACGGCCGTAGAGGTTGAGCAGTTGGTCTCGGACCTTGGCCTCACCACGGGGAGTCGCAAGCGTGGAGGCGAACCCCAGCAGACCGGGGAACTCCTCGAGTACGACAACGATGAGCAGCCGGACCGAAGTGAACTCGGTGATCTTGTCAGCACGCTCCGGCATTCCCTCAAGACGGCGGTCCATCTCATCGACAAGGCGTTGCAGGACATCGCGGTGGGCAAGGACATCACGGGTGCCCATGCTCTGCCAGCCCCGATGACGGGTGTCGTCGTATAGACGGCCCAGGAGTAGACCCGACGGATCACACCCAGCGATCAGGACATCGTCGAGGGCGGCGAGCTGAGCGAGCACCGCATAGCACCAGACGCTCTTGCCCGAGCGGGTCGCGCCCTGGACCACAGCATGCGGAGCATCGGTCCAGCGAATCGCGACCAGCTTGCCGGACTCATCACGGGCGATCGTGATCAGAGTCGTCGCGACCGAGGGCCCACCACCAGCCGCCAGACACGCCGTCACCTCCACGTCGAGCGGATCGGTGGTGTGTAGCTCGATCCGGAGCCACCCCATCCCACGAGGGATAATCCGGACCCGAAGCACTCCCAACGCCCAGGCAATGCGATCAACCTGCGCAATGAAATCCTCCGGCTTCTGGCCAGGCAGCAACTTCACGATCAAAGCCAGGTAGTCGCCGATGTCGACGTTGACCAACCTAGGCACGACAACAGTCTGCCCGGCCGCGACGGAGACCGAACGGCAGAGGCCGACGTGCTCACAGACCTGCCGCCACCGCCAGGCGAAGTCCTCGCGGAGCTCCATCCGGCGGCGATCAAGCTCGCGGGCGGCGCGACGAGCTCGACGGGTGTCGAGGAAAGCCGACAGCAGAGTCATTACGGGGTACTCCGGAGATGAATCGGCCCTGGTCGGGCCGCCGGAAAGCCAGCCCGGCCAGGACCAGTGATCGGGGGAGGGTCAGGCAGCCTTGGGCTGCACAGCGGAATGGATGCCCGACGCGCGAAAGCTGAACGCGGGTCGTCCATCGCGCATGTACGCCGTTGCCACAAGGTCGATGAAATCGACACGATGGAACTTCTTGACCTGCGGCTTCTCACGACTCACGACGGTCACACCGACAACCTCGGCGCGACCCTCCTCCGAGTCATCATCAAGGAAGCAATCCACGACCCAGAGCGGCAGACCAGTCTCACAATCAGTCGCCTGACTATCCGGAACCCTCTTACGCGACCCATCGGACAACTCGGCGTACTCCGCCTTAGAGGTCATTTCAGAACGAGGTCGACGTGTCTGTTGTAGACGACAAGCGGCTATCTGACCTGCCGTTTGATCTGTCGTCGAGGGGTCAATGGAAACTCGACAAGTCGTTCTGAAACGACCTCTTAGACATGAGCTTTCCGCTGGCCAGGAGGTTGAAACGTGCCGGGTCGATGGGCAGGGTACGCAGCATGATGGGCTCCTCCGCTTGAAGTACTCCAATGTCGTCCTCGCACTATGCCGCATATTGAAGTACTCCAAAGCGCCCGCGGGGAAGATCCCACGTTTGGAGTACTCCAGAAGGGATACGGTGCGCGGATGACCACAGCCAGTCCTGCAAATCAGTCATGGCAGGCAATCGCTGCCGACCTACGCAGACAACTGGATGCTGGGGAGTACCAGGCCGGTAGCTGGCTACCACCACGACGCGACCTGATGGACCTGTACGGCGCAGCAGACAGAACTATCGCGCGAGCGCTGCACCAGCTCCGCGACGACGGTTACCTGATCGCACGATCCACTGCTGGCTGGATCGTGCGCGGACAACGATCAGTCGTTCGGTCAACACGAAACCGGCTCTCACGCAACGAGCGCAGCGCCGGGCGTGGAGCCTTCGTCACCGACTGTCACGCTGCCGGACTCATCCCGACCGTCCGCAACGAGGTGCGAGTCGAGGCCTCGACCGAAGCTGTCGCCGATGCCCTACACATCGAGCACGGTGCACCGGTCTGCGTGCGAGATCGAGTCATGGCAGCCGACAACGAGGTTCTCCAGCTTGCGACGAGCTACCTCCCCCGCAACATCACCAAAGGAACCCAGATCGAAGACGACAACAGTGGTCCAGGTGGCATCTACGCACGCCTCGAAGAACTCGGGTACGAGCTGAGCAGCTACACCGAGCGCGTCAGCATCGGCCGAGCCGACGAACAAGAAGCCAAACAAATGAACATAAGCCCCGGAGAGCCGGTGTACCGCCTCTGGCGAACCGCCTGGTCAAGCGAAACACCAGTCGAGGTCAACAACATCACGATCACCGGCAACCGATACGAGCTGGTCTACGAGCTACCAGCCAACTAACCGTCCCAAAGAGGTCTGCCTCCGGCGGCCCCTCCGGGGGGGCCTCTGCTCCCGCAGCAGCCGAGAACCCCCCCCCCCCCACCACCCGAGAGAGAGAGAAGTAGGGGCGGCTCCGGGTGGGGCTGCGGTCACGCCGGCCCCACAGGGCATCAGGGGGCCGCAGGCACCCGCAAGCCTGGACAGCAACCCATCCCGACCCCGGGCATGTTGCGGGCACCCACGGCCCCCTGACGGCGCTCCGCACGCCGACGTGACCGCAGCCCCACCCTCCAAGCACCAGCTGCGTATCGCCGTATCGACAACCACCCGAACGTCAACCATCCGTTGACACCGCCACTTCAGAGCAAAACACCCACAACAATACAAATCTCACCTAAAAAGGACACCAGCAAAAACGGCTCGTCGCAGCAGTGCAACTACGCTAAACACCCTCCCTTGACCGATAGTAGTCACCATGCTTGGGTGCCACCATGCAAACAAAGAAGCTTGCACGCTTCCTCGCCACCACAGCATTCATCACCGCCATCGCAATAGGCTCAGCCAGCGGAATCGCCGCAGCAGACACTCCACACTCTGCCAGCGCCCCAGCGGGAATCAGCCAGTCCACCGCTCCCACATTCAACTTCAACAAGGTGAACAACTCCGAAGGAATCGTAACACTCAAGGGCGCAAAGTTCGTCACAGACGGAATCCACACCTCCGTCGTCGACAATAATGGAAAGATTCTTGAAGTCCTTCCGATTAGGATCACTCAGGACGGGAAAACTGCTACCTTCACTTACACTCTAAATGGTGACCACAAGGCCACCGTGCACAGCTCAGCCGATGATAACCGCCAGGTAGGCGAGTATAAAGAGTGGTGGAGGTGCACCCTTGGCACAATCGGCGGAGCGGTGTCTGGTGGACTTGTTGGCGCAGTAGCCGTTGGTTCAGCTGGATCTGTCATCCCCGGAGCTGGCACTGCGGCTGGCGCTGTAGGCGGCGGCGTTATCGGTGCAGTTGGTGGCGGAGCTACTGGTGCCGCCGCGGCATGCTGACCAATTAACTTGATCACTAAAGGGTGAGCCACCAGGAAATATTAAAGCAATGAAAAAGCTTCAAGTTATGAAGCAGCCTCGTCTCTGGCAAGTAATTATCCCTTTTATTGCTGCGGCACTATGGCTTGGCACTGCGCTAATTATTGATATTCCGATTGCGCAAGCGGCGATTTCCCCACTATTTATATTTCCGAACATCATGGGAGTTGTCTTTTTGCTTAGTTATGTTATTCGGAGACCCCGAAAATATCGACAATAGCCCGATGCTATTGAGTGCGCGGCCGCAGCATTGAGGTGCTGGCGCAGCACAGTGACAATAAGTGCTGCGTCCGGGCCGACGCAGTGACTCCAGAGGTGTGCGGCATACGCCCCTGGCAGATCTCCGGGCTCCTGAAGACGGACACGTCGACGTAACCGCAACCCCACCCTCCAAGCACTAGCTGCGTGTCGTCGTTTCGACGACCACTGCGGTCCAGCACCGTGTCGTCCGTGCTCGGCGTAGTGAGTCGAACTCGTAGGCCACCGTGGACGACCAGTCGCGGGAGGACATCATCGCCCGGTCCGGTTGCCCAGGACCTCGGCGGCGGCGATCTGTTCGTCGGTTTTCTCCTCGCCGGGCTCCCCGTCGGTCAGGGGGCCCTCGATGCCCAGCTCACGGGCCTTGTCGGCGAACCAGGCCCGCATCGGGAACGGGGCCTGGCGCAGCCCCAGGTCCGTCGCGGTCTCGCACCACTCCCGCCAGACCCGCAGATCAGTCTGCGCCTGCTCATCACCGAGCTTGCCCTCGACCTGGGCGACCGCGATGTGCTCGACGATCTCCGCCGGCGTCCGATGCCTGTGACCGACCTCACGGCCCTTCCGGTCCTGGGAGCGGCCGTGCTTAAAGATCCCCCCGACTGCCTCCAACGCGAGCTTGAATGGGTACTTCCCGTAGCTCGCGGCCTGCCCGAGCCGATCACCTTCACATCCAGCCCGGCGGACTCCCCGTTGACCGTCGCGATCGCTGTCGCCCCGTGCTTGCCAAGCCAGCGACCAGCGGTCCCACATCGGCGCGACCGCCTCCCGCGCCGCCTCCGCATGATCACGACCGCCTTCCACCAGGAAGAACACGTGGTAGTGCGGATGCCAGCCGTGATCGTCCCGTAGGTGGACTCGAACGCCCGGATCACACCCTTCACCATCCGCGTCCCAACGCCGACTCGATCGGGAACGACGCCACCCCAGATTCAGCAGGTCAGCTTCATACGGGCGCTTCGACCGGAGCGCCTGCCACCCGGCGCGCTGCGCGACCAGCAGGTCCCGCAGGGACTGCCCAGCGTGATGCTGCAACGTGAATGTGGCCAACACCACAGAGTTACCCAGGGTCTCCCATGTCTCGAAGGCCTGCGCAAGCTCCCGAGCGCGGTGCACCGCGATCCGCGCACCGCACGGCAGGCACGAGTGCCACGAGCCGCACGTCTTCACCCGATTGACCCCGACCTCGACCCCTCCCTCGCCCTTGCACGGCGCAAATGTGACTCCTATCTCATTAGAGCCTTCGTCGGAAGCGTACCGCGACACGCCCGCACCTTCTTCAACGGGTTGTGGCGCCACTCCACCCCGGTGTGCAGCGCCCACCGAAGATCAGCACTCGTCGGCTCCTCCTCAACCTCCCAGCCCAGTTCCGAAGCACCCTCAACAACGCTCTGACCTGCTATGGCACGGCACGTTCCTGTGTTCCCAAGGGGGCGCCTACGGCGCCCCCGGGCTGCCCGCTCCGGCCTCCTGCCTCCGCCCGGCCGGGCGGACAGCCCCGGGCACCGAGACAACACCAGCAACAGCACCCGCAACGACACGGTGCTCGCCACCGGTGGGGAGCGGAGCTACGATCTGACCTGCCACGTCGGCTTGGTCCTCTCTTACTTGCAGGTTGGACTCGACTGGTCGCCGTGAGAACCCCCAGGGCTCTAAGACCTGGGGTTCTTTGCATTCAGCGACGACCAGGGATGACCTTGGCCTACTTACGCGGCTTCATCGTGGAGACGCGCGGTGGCAGTGGCGATCTCGTCCCAATACCAGGCGTAGTCAGACTCCTCCGACAGGCCGGGCAGGCGCGGACCACGGACCCGAGCCAGGGCAGTGGTCGGGGTTTCCAGCAACGCAATGCCGGGATCTGCGTGGGAGTGCTCAGTGGCAAGGTTGCGGGCGTCCTGGTGGAGCATCGGGATGGCCTCACGGTCTGCGACCCGGACGACATGCGCAATCCAAGCTGGCCACGCTGGAAACCACCCAGGATCGTGGCGTCGGCTCGCTGAGTGACCACCAGGACTCGGAAGCCGACCTTGTGGCCCTCAGTGACAAGACGGCCGTAGAGGTTGAGCAGTTGGTCTCGGACCTTGGCCTCACCACGGGGAGTCGCAAGCGTGGAGGCGAACCCCAGCAGACCGGGGAACTCCTCGTGAGCTTCCCCCGGTTTGCCGGAGTGCGGGTTACCTGTCGGCGTCGCGCTGGGCGCGACGATAGTCGTCTTCGTACTCGTCGGGTGAGAGCCCTCCGAGGCGGGCCTGGATCCGGCGCGGGTTGTACCAGCCGTCGAGGTAGCGGATCAGCGCATGCTCGGCCTCGCAGCGGGTCGCGAAGCCCGTCCCGGGCCAGTAGAGCAGCTCGATCTTGAGCGTGGACCACAGGTTCTCGGCGAGGGCGTTGTCATAGCTGTCCCCTGTGGACCCTGTCGACGGGGCGACACCCGCGTCGACCAGGCGCTGAGTGAATCGCAGTGCCGTGTATTGGCCCCCTTGTCGCTGTGAAAGATCAACTGACCGGGACGCAGGCTCCGGGAGCGCAGCGCGTGGTTGAGCGCGGTCAGCACCAGCACCGTCGTGGCTCGCGGGTCGGTGGCCCAGCCGACGACCCGGTTGGAGAACGCGTCCCGCACCGAGGCCAGCCACAACACGCCCTCACCGGTGACGATGCGAGTCAGGTCCGCCACCCACACCCGGTTGGGCGCGGTCGCGGTGAAGTCGCGTTCGAGCAGGTCCGGCGCCGGCGGTGGGCCGGATTCTGCCGGGTCGAGCCGCCCTTCCAGCCGCGACGCAGGTGCGCGCCCTGAAGGCCGTGCTCGCGCATGATCCGAGCGACGCGCTTGCGCCCGACGTGCACGCCCTGGCGGCGCAGCTCCAGCCACACCCGCGGGATCCGTAGGTGGTGGCGAACTCGCTCACCGAGCGGATCTTCACGATCTGCTCAAGCAGGACGGCGTCGTCGAGCTGCCGCTGAGAGGGGTTCGCGCGGCGGGCGCGCCAGTCGTAGTAGGTCGGGGCCG
>NZ_JAHLEL010000060.1 GCF_020131355.1 Pseudonocardia sp. ICBG1293 | reverse complement strand
GGGCGGGGGTCCGGCGGGATGGGCACTGTGAGTGATGACATCGGACCGTGTGAGTCCAGGTGAGTACGAGTCCGGGCCGGGGCGTGAGCTGACGGCCGAACAGGCCGCTGCGGCAGCGATGGTGACCGACGCGCGCGCCCGGGGGTTGGCGTTGACCGGCCCGGACGGGCTGTTGAAGCTGTTCACCAAGAACGTGCTGGAAGCAGCGTTGAACGAGGAGATTGAGGTGTTCTCAGTAGCGCGGTGATCATGTTGTGCGGTCGTGTTCGATGTGGAGTAGCACGAGCGCGGCGGCGGTGATAGCGCCGATCCGCCAGGGACACAGCGTGATCCGCCGTAGCGCTGCGAAGGTGGTTTTGAGCAGGGCGTTTCCTCGTGCAGGTAGCGGTAGGCGGTTGCGGTGCTGATCGTGTTGTCGGCCGCCAGGCGCGCCACACGGCTCGCATCGAGGAACCACCGCAGGACCAGGACCGCCTGGGCGACGGGGGCCAGAGCACGGCGACCGGTTCGGGTGCCACAGCGGGCACGTTCACCGGCCAGAAGCCGAGCCAGGGAGCCCACGGTGGGCTCCCTGAGGTTCCCCCGCTTTGCCGGAGTGTCTGAACACTGGTTCGATCTTGAGGGCCAGGAAGGAAGGCACTGGTGCCCGCACCGAAAAAGTACCCCGATGAGCTGCGCGAACGAGCGGTTCGGCTGTATCGGGAGTCCGACCCTCGCCCGACGTTCCGGGGGCTCGCCGAGCAGCTCGGGGTGCATCACGAGGCCCTGCGCAACTGGGTCCGTCAGGCCGAGGCAGACACCGGCGAGCGCCATGATCGGCCGTCGACCGACATGCTCGCCGAGAACCGCCGGCTCGCGCGGGAGAACGCTGAGCTGCGGCGGGTCAACGAGGTCCTGCGCGCGGCGAGCGCCTATTTCGCCAGCGAGATCGGCCCGACCCGGAGGAAATCATGAGCTTCGTCGATGCCCATGATTTCCCCGCCGGTCTCGTACTACGGGTCCTGAACATCGCGGCCCCGACCTACTACGACTGGCGCGCCCGCCGCGCGAACCCCTCTCAGCGGCAGCTCGACGACGCCGTCCTGCTTGAGCAGATCGTGAAGATCCGCTCGGTGAGCGAGTTCGCCACCACCTACGGATCCCCGCGGGTGTGGCTGGAGCTGCGCCGCCAGGGCGTGCACGTCGGGCGCAAGCGCGTCGCTCGGATCATGCGCGAGCACGGCCTTCAGGGCGCGCACCTGCGTCGCGGCTGGAAGGGCGGCTCGACCCGGCAGAATCCGGCCCACCGCCCGGCGCCGGACCTGCTCGAACGCGACTTCACCGCGACCGCGCCCAACCGGGTGTGGGTGGCGGACCTGACTCGCATCGTCACCGGTGAGGGCGTGTTGTGGCTGGCCTCGGTGCGGGACGCGTTCTCCAACCGGGTCGTCGGCTGGGCCACCGACCCGCGAGCCACGACGGTGCTGGTGCTGACCGCGCTCAACCACGCGCTGCGCTCCCGGAGCCTGCGTCCCGGTCAGTTGATCTTTCACAGCGACAAGGGGGCCCAATACACGGCACTGCGATTCACTCAGCGCCTGGTCGACGCGGGTGTCGCCCCGTCGACAGGGTCCACAGGGGACAGCTATGACAACGCCCTCGCCGAGAACCTGTGGTCCACGCTCAAGATCGAGCTGCTCTACTGGCCCGGGACGGGCTTCGCGACCCGCTGCGAGGCCGAGCATGCGCTGATCCGCTACCTCGACGGCTGGTACAACCCGCGCCGGATCCAGGCCCGCCTCGGAGGGCTCTCACCCGACGAGTACGAAGACGACTATCGTCGCGCCCAGCGCGACGCCGACAGGTAACCCGCACTCCGGCAAACCGGGGGAAGCTCACCCTGATCGGGAGCACACCGGTGAGCTTGGCCCCTGGTACCGGACACCTGTCCTGAGGCGGACGCCGTCCGCCGGGAAGGATGTCGTTCGTGCCCGCTCCTCACCCGCCGGAGTTCCGGCAACGCGCTATCGACCTGGCCCGTTCGAAGGTCAAGCCGATCTCGGAAATCGCCAAGGACCTGTCGTTGTCGGAGTCGTGTCTGCGGAACTGGGTCTCCCAGGCCGACGCAGACGACGGTGACCCGCGCTCCACACGTCTGTCGAGCGCGGAGAAAAGTGAGATCGTCGAACTCCGAAAGAAGGCCCGCCGGATCGAGATCGAGAACGAGATCCTCAAGCGTGCTGCCGCGTACTTCGCCCGGGAGAACATCCTCCCAAAGTAGTTTTCCCGCTGGTCCGTGAACTCGCCGACGATGGATTCGACGTCGCGGTGACCTGCCGGGTCCTTGGCGTCCGCCGCCAGGGCTACTACGAATGGCACTCCGGGGCGACATCGCTACGGACGCAGGAGAACGAACTGCTCCTCAAACACATCGAGAAAATCCACGCAGAGTCCCGGGGCACCTACGGATGGCCACGTGTGCACGCCGAGCTCACCCTCGGACTCGGTATCACGGTGAACCACAAACGCGTCGCTCGGCTGATGCGCCAGGCCGGGATCCAGGGCCTCTACCGGCGACGCAACCACGGCTGCACCGTCCGGGACCAGCACGCCGACCCCTACACCGACCTGGTCGACCGCGACTTCACCGTCGACGGACCGGATGAGATCTGGTGCACCGACATCACCGAACACCCCACCCGAGAAGGGAAAGTCTACTGCGCGGCAGTCATCGATGTATTCTCCCGGAAAGCAGTCGGATGGTCCATCGCCGACAACATGCGCACCGAACTCGTCATCGACGCCCTCGGCATGGCCATACTCCGCCGACGCCCGCAATACCACGCCACGATCCTACATTCCAACCACGGCACCCAATTCACATCATGGGCATTCGGTCGACGTCTGGTCGCCGCTGGAATCGTCCCATCGATGGGCTCGATCGGAGATTGCTACGATAACTCTCTGGTCGAATCATTCTGGGGTACCATGCAACTCGAACTGCTCGATTCCAGAACCTGGAAAACCCGCGCAGAGCTTGCCACCGCCATCTTCGAATGGATAGAATGCTGGTACAATCCGTTACGGCGCCATTCCAGTATTGGGATGCTCTCCCCGAACGACTTCGAAGCAGCCCACACCCCGCCCAACCACACCCACTGACCCCACACCGTCGGGGTCCGGACTACGGGGCCAAGCTCAAGAGTCCATGCAAGCCACGACTGCGAGCTTCTTCTCCGGGACAGCCCAGTCGTTGGGTGCCGCCGCAGCCGGTGTGTTACCAGGGCCAGAAGATTCGACCGTGACAAGCATCCATACCCTGCCCGCCGAGGGCGATCACGAACAACACGATGACAATCGGCCTCGCTCTGGTATCGACCGTGTCGACTGGGCTGCCTATCTGATGCTAACGGGGGTTCCGAGGAGAACAGATGACAATCAGGTCATCTGCTGTCGGCAGGCAGGTGATGAATTCATGCCGCACGAGTCCGAGGGTCGGCCCAGGTCAGAACCTTCCCGTGTGGCCGCCGACCCGCAACGTTCGGTACGGACTCGGCCGCGATGGCGGGGCCGTCGAGACAGCCGAGGTCGTAATAGCCGTCCCCGGCGCCGCGGGGTCCGGCTGCGGTGGCGCTGGTCCAGTGAGTTCAGTCAGCATCCTGGAGGGTGAGATCGTGAACGACAGGGCGGGCAGGGCATCCGCGCCGGGGTCGTGACACCGTGACCGTCGTGGCCCGCGGCCACAGAACACCACCACCAGCGCCACCAGTAGCAGTGGTGGCGTGCTGGTCGGGGTCCGGGCTGCCGACGATGGTGTGCACACCCGCCGCGGTCGGCCGTAGGTGATAACGGCCGTCGTCATCGGTATCGCGACGCGCCACACACCGGCCCTGATCATCAAGCAAGGTCACCACCGCCGGCACCCCCAATCCGTCCGGCCCCACCACCCGACCGCACACCGCCGACCCCACCGCAGCCGCCGGCACTGGCGCACCGCCGTGGCCGGCATCGGCGGGTGATCCATGCTCGGATCCGCGTTCGATGTTCTCCGCGAGCCGGGTCAGATCCCGGAACTGGGGACCCCCAGCAAGTAGCCCACCGTGATTGACCCGAACAACCCGAGCCATCAACCCCACCGCGACCGCCACCAGTACCACCGGCAGAACGTAAGCCGCACCAGGCACCAGCCGCTGCACCACAGCAGCCCCACCGGCCGCACACACGAACGCCGCGATCCGCAACACCGAATTACTGTCCCAACTGGGCCTGTGCAGCTCGACCATAGCCGATACCAAATTCGTCACCGTACCGGTCAGAAAATTTGTCGGTGTCCCCGCTGGGCCCACATACCTGAGCCCGGCAGCTTGAATTCCCATCGCCGCCGCACCACCGGTCACCAACACCACCGCCCGCACCGTATTGTATTCCGGACTCACGAAACCGTAAAATCCGATACCGACCGTCACCAACACCACCAGCTCGACAACCAGAACGGTGGCGACCGCAGTCCGCCACGGCAACCGATGCATCACCAGACCAGCAACGATCGTGCCCACCATCAACCCGACGACATACCCAGCGACCGCGCACAACGCCTCAACAGACGACAACCAACGCCCGAGCCCGAGCCCGAGCCCGAGCACAGCCAGATTCCCCGTCATCGTACTGGCGAAAACCTCATTGAACACGAAAAACGTCACCGCATCCAACGCACCCGCAGCACCTGCCAACACCACCGTCACCGCACCCAACAACCGCGGAACAACCTCCGGATGATCAAAACCAGTCACATCCGACAACTGTGGCGCATACCACCGCTATCTCGGAACACGCGCCTATAAATTTCTCGTGAATACGAGCCCAAGATACAGAGTGTCACCGATCTACTGACACTCGTGAACGCCAGACGAGCACCATTCACTCGACCGGGGACTGTCTGAATAACGGTGGGTGGGGTCCGGCCTGATCCGGAAGGAGACGGCCGTGGCTGACACGACCGAGTTGTTGGACGACGCGATGATCGATCCCGTGACGGGAGAGATCATTGATCAGAAGGACCTCGCCGAGCGCCTGCTGACGCAGGCGAAGAAGCAGGGCGTGAGCCTCGTCGGCCCGGGTGGGCTGCTGAACCAGCTCACGAAGAACGTCCTGGAGACGGCGCTGAGCGCCGAGCTGACCGAGCACCTCGGTCACGAGCATGGTGAGACCCCGCTGGGGGCGAACATGCGTAACGGCAGCCGGACGAAGACGGTGCTCACCGAGATCGGCCCCGTGCAGATCGAGGTCCCCCGGGACCGGGACGGGTCGTTCGAGCCGGTGATCGTCCCCAAGCGCAAGCGCCGCCTGGACGGCATCGACCAGATCGTGCTGTCGCTGACCGCGCGTGGACTGACGACCGGGGAGATCGTCGCGCACTTCGACGAGGTCTACGGGGCGAAGGTCTCCAGGGACACGGTCAGCCGAATCACCGAGAAGGTCACCAGCGAGCTCGCCGAATGGGCGAGCAGGCCGCTGGATGTGCTCTACCCGGTGATCTTCGTCGACGCGATCGTGGTGAAAGTCCGGGACGGGCAGGTCCGCAACACCCCGTTCTACGTCGTCATGGGCGTCACGACGAACGGAGAACGCGACATCCTCGGCATCTGGGCCGGCGACGGCCAGGAAGGCGCGAGGTTCTGGCTGCAAGTGTTCACCGAGCTGAAGAACCGCGGCGGCGAGGACGTGCTCATCGCCGTCTGTGACGGCCTCAAGGGTCTCCCGGAGGCGATCAACACCACCTGGGAGCAGACAGTCGTGCAGCAGTGCATCGTCCATCTGATCCGCAACAGCTTCCGTTACGCCGGACGGCAGCACCGCGACGCGCTCGTCCGTTCGCTCAAGCCCGTCTACTCGGCCCCGTCCGAGCAGGCGGCGAAGGACCGGTTCGAAGAGTTCGCCGCCGAGTGGGGACAGCGGTATCCGGCGATCGTCCAGCTCTGGCGCAGCTCCTGGGCGGAGTTCGTGCCGTTCCTGGAGTACGACGTCGAGATCCGGCGAGTGATCTGCACGACCAACGCGATCGAGTCCATCAACGCGAGGTATCGCAGAGCCGTTCGAGCGCGTGGACACTCGAGCGCGTGGACACTTCCCCAACGAGGCCGCGGCGCTGAAGTGCCTCTACCTCGTGACCCGCTCGCTTGACCCCACCGGCGGAGGCCGGGCACGCTGGATGATGAGGTGGAAGCCCGCGCTGAACGCGTTCGCGATCACCTTCGCCGCACGATTCGAGAGAACCACTCACTGAAGAGCGTCCGGCAGTAGAGGTGGCCGTGTGTCGGTGTTGGTAGAGACACGGACCTGCAAGTGATCATGGGATTGCTGATGTCCTGATGGTCGCCTGGAGGGTCCGTGCCTCTATTGCCAGAATCGCTGATCGACCCCCTCTGGGTCGAGTTCGCTGCCCTGATCGAGGCAGAGCGGCGCCCGGAGTTCGACCCGGCCCATCCGTGGGGCTGTCACCGTCGCCGGATCTCTGATCGGGTCGTGTTCGACCACGTCGTTGCCGCTCTGGTGCACGGTAGTGGCTACGAACGCATCGCCACGCCGGGTTGCTCGGACCGCACCATCCGCCGCCGTCTCGATGACTGGGCCACCGCGGGAGTCAGCGAGGAACTGCTCCGCACCGCGCTGGCCGGTTACGACCAGATACTCGGCCTGGATCTTGACGATCTGGCGGTCGACGGATCGATCACCAAGGCACCAGGCGGAGGCGAGGTGGCCGGCCGCAGCCCTGTCGGCCGCGGCAAGCAGGGCACGAAACGGTCCGTGGCCTGCGATGACCAGGGCATCCCGCTGCACCTGGTCGCGGCGCGAGCCAACGACCATGACTCGCCCCTGCTGGAACCGACCTTGACCGGCATCGTGACGATGATCGGCCCGCTGCCCCGCCACCGCGACGCCCACGGTGGTGATCTGTTCCCGACCGTGCACCTGGACCGCGGCTATGACTCCGGCAAGACCCGTACTCTGCTGCACACCCTGGGCTTCACCGGCGAGATCGCGACCACGGGGGTCCCGGCTCCGATCCAGGCAGGACGACGGTGGCCCATCGAGCGCACGCACTCCTGGATGAACGGCTACGGCAAGCTGCGCCGGTTCACCGATCGCCGGAAGATCATCGTCGAGTTCTACCTCGACCTCGCCGCCGCGCTCACCGTGATCCGCCGGCTGATCAACCGTGCCCGCAGCCGCTACCGCTGGACAACCCGACCCACGACCCGTCGACTCCGATAACCATCAATCGCCGGACGCTCTAAGAGGTCGTTTCAGAACGACTTGTCGAGTTTCCATTGACCCCTCGACGACAGATCAAACGGCAGGTCAGATAGCCGCTTGTCGTCTACAACAGACACGTCGACCTCGTTCTGAAATGACCTCTAAGAGGTCGTTTCAGAAGTCGGCGTGTCGGTCCTGTGTGGATCGGCGCTGGTAGCTGATCATGTCCGGTCGTGGCGCGGCGATCTTGTGTCGAGCGATTGGTGAGCGACGAGCTGTGGGCGCTGGTGGAGCCGCTGCTGCCCAAGCCGCGCAAGCACAAGCGGGGACGGACAGGCCGTCCGCGGGTGCCGGATCGGGCCGCTCTGGCCGGGATCGTGTTCGTGCTCAAGACCGGGATCAGCTGGAACGCGCTGCCCGCCGAGCTCGGCTGTGGGTCCGGAGTGACCTGCTGGCGGCGGCTACGGCAGTGGCAGCAGGCCGGGGTCTGGGCCCAGCTGCACCGGGTGATGCTCGACCGCCTCGCCCAGCAGGGCCTGCTGGACTGGTCGCGGGCGGCGGTGGACAGCGTGAGCGTGCGGGCCAAGCGCCGCGGCGAGGCCACCGGGCCCTCGCCGACCGATCGCGGGAAGGCGGGCAGCAAGTACCACGTGCTCTGCGACCGAGGCGGGCTCCCGCTGCATGCGCTGGTCACCGGGGCGAACACCCACGACAGTCGGATGCTCGCCCCGCTGCTGGACACCAACCCCGGCGTCCGCGAACGGGCGGGACAGCCGGGGCGTCCGCGACGTCGGCCGGACAAGGTGCACGCCGACAAGGGCTACGACTATCCCCGCTGCCGCCGCTACCTGAGTGGGCGTGGGATCGGGGTGCGGATCGCCCGGCGCGGGATCGAGGACTCCACCCGGCTCGGGCGGGTCCGCTGGGTCGTCGAGCGCACCATGTCCTGGCTGCTGGACTTCCGCCGCCTCGCGCTGCGCTACGACCGCGCCGAATCCACGATCACCGCGCTGTTATCGCTGGCCTGCGCCCTGATCTGCCACCGCCGCCTCACCAAGCCGAAGCCGAAGTGATGGTCGACCCAGCCCTCGCTGAGGCACTCGCCTACGAGGTCGGGGCCAGCGGCCGCCAGGCCAGCCACTCCAAGGCCCGGTCGGCCTCGTCAGGGTCGAAGCGGTGCGGGTCGAACGGCCCGCCCGCCCACTCCAGGCGCTCGGCGCGGTCGGGATGGTCAGGGTCGGCGAGCACGGCCTGGAAGTCCTCATACCCCCGATCCCGCCGACGTCCTCGGGCGGGCACGCCCCCTGCCCGGCGACGCATCGCGGATAGCACACTCCCGGCTCGACGGCCGCGACCGCCTCGACGGTGATCTCGTGGGCCCAGTTGTCACCGAAGTCGTAGACGTAACCGAACCGGTCACCAGCCTTGACCAGCCGAAACAGCTTCTCTTTCGTCTCGTCGGCGACATCCTGTCCGGGCCAGTCCGGGTCTGGGATCCCGTAGCGGCGCCCGACGATCTCGAACTCGTGCAGATGAGAGTTCGTCCAGCCCATCACTGACTGCACCACCTCGTGCAACACCGCCAAGTCGACCTCGCCCGGCACCTGCACCCGACGCCGGACCGCCGGCACCACCTCGGTCAGGACGATCTCCAACTCGAAAATCTTCGTCTTCTCAGACACACGAGGCGCGACCATCAGCCGATGCTGCCAGCCCCGCCGTCACCGGCAGAACCGGGCCCACCACTTCTGAAACGACGTCTAAGCGACCCGCGATCGAGGCCGGGGACCAGCCGATCTTCAACAACCCGGTCACCACCGCCTGTAATCGCGGTGACCGGTCCACCGCGAACCTCTTCGGTCGGGCCCGCGCTGCGCGCGCGGCTTCCTCGGCCGGACCTGCCCGGTAGTCCTCCCGACCGCCGTGGCGGGCGACCTCACGAGAGATCACCGACCGATCCCGACCCAGCACCTCAGCGATATCACACAACCGCCAGCCTGCGGCCAACCCCCGCGAGATCTTCTCCCGATCAGTCAAAGTGAGCACTTCCCGCACGTCATGATCCTGTTCTCCACCGAACAACAAGATCAAGTGCTACGACCGCCTGAGCGCGCCACTATCAGAGTCGGATGCAAATACCCAGCGCCATCACTCCGAATCGCCTCGCCGCACCGCTCCTGGTCACAGCGCCCCACCAACGGGCCTGTGCAGTGAACAAGCACTCCGAGCCGGCGGGGGAACCTCACCAGCGTTCGGCCAACGACACGACATTGTCCGGAACCCAAAGCCCCGGACAACAAAGCAGCGGGTCGCCCGACCAGCAGCACCGGCCAGCAGATCGCCCTGCCGCTCGGGGTTCACAGAACGGCCTCCACGATGGAGTACGGGGTCGAGGTCCCGACGACGCGCTCGACGGTAAACCCGGCCCCGTCGAGCAAGTCCCGATAGTGCTGTTCCGTGCGTTCCTGACCAGGAAGAAGCCCGAGCATGGTCAGGTCAAAGATGCCGGCCAACCCAGAGTCGGTGGCATCAGAGGGCAGCAGAGCCTCGATGACCAGCAGCCGGGCACCCGACCGGGCAGCGCGCGCGATCGTGGTCAGGATGCGATGACTCTCTTCATCACTCCAGTCATGAAGCACATGAGCCAACACATAGACATCCGCAGCAGGGACAGCAACGAAGAAATCCCCGCCGACAACCTCGACACGATCAACCAGGCCGGCCGCGGTCAACACCGGAGTGGCGGCAGGAGTTGTGGTCGGGAGATCGAACAGGATCCCCCGCCGAGAACGATCGCCCCGGTCACGGGTGAGCAGCTCGACCAACAGGCTGCCATCAGCACCACCGAGATCAGCAACCACACGCCCGGGCGGGAGCCGATACCCCTCGAACATGCCCGCCCGCAGACCTCGGGTGATATCAGCCATGGCCTGGCTGAACAGCTGCGCCCGGTCAGGATCCCGGTGAAGCCACTCCCAAAACGGCGCACCGAGATACCGCTCCCCACCAGGGGTATCGGTCCGCACGCTGTGACCGAGCTCGGAGAACGGCAGATAATTGATCTGCATCCACATCCGCACCAGCCGGGCCTGCGAAGCCGGATGAGTCTCCGACAACAACGCCCCCGCCTCGGTAACCCCGAACCGACCGGCCTCATCGAGAGTGAGCACCCCCACCGGAACCAACGCCCGCAACAGACGAGCCAACCGATCCGGCCGAGTACCCGTCCGCTCCGCAAGATCACCCACCGTGGTGGGGCCTTCCTGCTCCAAGCAGGTGGCAACCCCGGTATCGACGACCACGAACAGCGCCTGAGAGATCTGGAACCCCGTCGACAACTGCACGATCAGCATGCCCGGCGACACCATCGACATATCACAGCGTGACGACATACCCCGCCACTGTCCTCACCCCAGCGCAACATCACCAGCCGACATTCGAAGGACACCCCGCCGCCGAATGCTCCAGTGAAGCTGCACCCGGTTGGCCCACGAGCACCTACCAGGCAGACCAACCGCTACAGGCTGTCGACGGCACGGTGAACTGACCCCTCGCCACCCCGCCCGCCGTCAGCGACCCCGAGCCAGCCGACCGTCGCCCTCGGCACGCTATGGGCTGCAGACCCAACGGCCTGGACCCATCCCAACAAGTCAGAGACACCCCCTGGTCAGGTTCGGCGTAGCATGCCGGGGGTGTCCGATAGGTCTGATCCGATGGGCCCCGATGACATCCTGGTCATCGCCGCCCAGGAGTTCACCCTCCGCGGCAAGGACCTCTACCAGGCCTCGTATGCGTTGATGAGCTACTTCTCCGGCCACTGCCGCCGCGGAACGATCGCCGACGGCTACGCCGGACCCGCACAGCTCCCACCCGCCGATGCTCCCTACGACCCCGGCGACACCGGCGGCAACATCCTCGCGGTGCGGGTCGAGGTCATCGCCGACACCCTCGACCGCGGCACCACCACCGCGATCGAGGTCATGCACCGCGGCTTCGACACCCTCGGACGGGCGCTGCCCGACCAGTACACCGCCGATGAGATTCAACTGTTGACGATCGCCATCGGCGGTGACGCACTCACCGTGTCCCACCTGGACCGCGATACCGCCTACCGCCGCGCGGGCAGCACCGAGCCGTGAACCCCCATCGACGGGCGTAGTCGTTTCGTGGCTGCCGGACGGCTGTTCGGTGCCGGTCTCATGAACACCCCGATTGTCACCCGTTCGGGTAGTAGCGTGCGGTGTGTCCGAAAGATTTCGCACGTGAAGGAGAGACGCTCGTGGTGAAAAAGACCGGACTCCTCACCGCCACCACTCTGGCTGGGCTGTTGCTGGCCGCCCCGGCCGCGTTCGCCGACACCGATGATCACCGCGGCAAGCCCGGCGGGGGCTCTGGTGGTTCTGGTGGGTCGGGGGATGTGGTGCAGGTCAACGAGATCGACCAGAACCGGGAATCGGCGCAGTCCGGGCTGGTCAACGTCGGCGACGTCAACGCCCTCAACAACGCCAATGTGCTGTCGTGCAGCCTCAACAACGCTGATATCGCCGCCGGGGTCCTCGGCGCCGCGAGCAACGGGACTGACGCACCCAGCAGCTCCGAGTGCTCACCCGGATCGATCGCCCAGAACAACACCAACAACTGACTCTCGACGCCCCTGCAGGGGCGCGCACCGCACCAGGCCGGCGCAGCGATCACGGTGACGACGGTGGCGGCCTGACCAGGCCCGGTGTCGCTTTCCCATAGCAGCCGGCACACGCCGCCCGCAGGGCGGCGGGACACTTCCGGCGAGGGCCGGGGACGACCCGCTCCAAGAGTGAGCCTTTGCCAACCTGGTCAGGTGTTGGCGATCATGAGGGTCTGAACTGCGGGCCCGGTTCGAGCTCAGCAACTCCCCGACCACCGCGTCCACCGCCTCCCGGATCTCCGCCGGCGGGGCGAGTCGATCGAGAACCATCCTGATCCGCCGCGCCAAGGTCGTCCGATCGGCTGGATGGATGAGCGCTGTCGGTGTCGGTTGCAGCTGTGGGTCCACCCGGTACCACGCCCACGGCCCCGCGTACGTCTGACCGCCGGGATTCTTTTTCTTCTTCTCGTAGCCCAGCGTAGAACGTGCACGGTCCAGATCTGCTTCATCGGTCTGCCGCTCTCGTGCTGGTCGGCTCGGTCGGCGTGTGCTGATGGGGAGTTCGGAGAGGGGGGTGCCGAGCGCGACGGCGTAGGGGCGTTCCTCGATTCACCGATCCGGCCTCCGCCGCCCAGCCGGGCTGGCCCGCCCCACGGGACGGCCGGGGCAACCACGGCACGGAACCCGGCTCCATCGGTGGTCTGGCCGATGACGCCGAGCGCGGCGTTCACGCGAGCGGTCTGCGCGCTCCGGGTGTCCGCGGTGAGCAGCGCTGACAGCGCTCACGCCCTGGCCGGGCCCAGCCTCGCCACACCCGATGTCGTTCCAGGAACGACGCGATACTGCGCCCTGACGTGAGTTGGTGGCACGGACACGAATAGATCGTGAACTGCGCCGCACCCTCACTACGCCATCATCAATTTAGCGTAAATATCGCTCGGGGCAGTATTTTTGATGTTGCTCTACTGCTCTACTCATTGAGCGAGATCGGGCTCTTTAATTCCGCCCAGACATCGAGTTGACCGGAGTGAAAGTCGAGTGACGAGCGCAGTAAACGACGTCGCCAGTTTTTATGATCGTTGGACTGATTTCATCACTGCAGCATGCGGTGACAACATTCATCTCGGCTACTGGGGCGCCTCGGGTGCCACGCTGCCGGCCGCGACAGCAGCTATGACGGATCTCGTGATCGATGCGCTCAGAGTGACGCCTGGTGATCATGTGTTAGATGCGGGCTGCGGGACGGGGCGCGCCGCGCTGGATCTTGCCAGGAGCGCCGACGTGACCATCGATGGAGTATCTACTAGTTTTCGTCATCTCAGCACGGCGAATACTCTAGCGGAAGATGCTGGGGTAGCGGATCGAGTACGTTTCTGTTACGCGGACGCCCTCGACCTTCCGTATTCTGATTGCTCTTTCGATGCGGCATGGGCGCTGGAATCCATGTCTCACGTCGGCAATAAATCTGCTTTTGTGCGTGACGTTGTGCGCGTCTTGCGACCGGGCGGGCGTTTCGTGATTGCAGACATAGCACTGAATTCTTCTCCGCAAAATTCAGCCCAAAGACAGTCCATCGCTAACTTTCAGGCCGCATTTCGGATCCCTTCTCTCGAACTCGTGGACTACTACTATGCGATCCCGCACTCCGCAGGACTTCAGATACGCAGCGTTGTGGACATAGGAGATCAGGTGCGGCCGAGCTATTCAGCGATCGCTGCAGCACTGAAGGCTGCACATCACCGATTTTCCGATATCGTGGGGGTTCGCGAGTTATATAACCATCTGCAGTCGATCACGGCCTTCGCACCACTTTCAGCGTATGTGCTGGCAGTGGCTGAGCGGCCGCACCGGTAACGGTGCATGGGTGATTATCACACCCTTCTGGGCATCTTTATTTTGGGGGAATACCTCATGTGTTCGCATTCTACTTTTTCAACTCCGAGGTTCCTCGATACCCAACCATACGGAGGGGGCAGTCGATGGCGGTGGACGACGACATGACGTGTATCCAGCCCGAAGCATTCCCAGTCACATCTGAGCATACCCACTCGCCGGCGGCGATAACTGAAATAGCTAAGCGCTGGACATTCGACGCGGCGCATCATCTACCTGACCATCAGGGAAAATGTCGTCGGCTGCACGGTCACACCTACAGTGTGGAAGTGACGGTACAGGGGGCGGTGCAGCCGATTCGGCACCGGTCGGATGACGGGATGGTCATCGATTTCGGTGAACTGTCCACGATATGGAAGACCGAGGTCGAGCCTCTTCTTGACCACCAGGATCTGAACGACACCGTAGGCAGCCGGGGTTGCTGGCCGACCACGGCGGAGAATCTCGCTCACTGGATCGGTGAAACCTTCACGACACATGGTGTGGCCGTCGCGGCCGTCTCGGTATGGGAAACTCCGACATCACGTGCTACAGCACACTGGAACCCACTGTGACCTCCGACGTGACCTCCGCTGTAGCACCTGTGGTCCAGCGGCGATATCCGGTGGTCGAATTATTCGGGCCGACGATTCAAGGGGAAGGTCCTGAAGTCGGTCGACCCTGCCTGTTCGTCCGTTTCGGCGGATGTGATTACCGATGCACATGGTGTGACTCCCTGCACGCCGTCGATCCTGCCATCGTTCATCGCGAGGCACGCCGTTTAAGTGACGACGATATCGTCTCCGAACTGCTGGAGAGAGCTCCCGCCGCGACCGGGCAGTTGGTCATACTTTCCGGCGGAAACCCGGCCATGCACACTCTGGACACCTTGGTGCAACGGCTGCATGACATCGACATGCAGGTCAGCATCGAAACGCAAGGATCGCTCTGGAAGCCCTGGCTCGGCGCCGTCGACAACTTGATTGTCAGCCCCAAACCGCCGTCGAGTGGGATGGACACGGACAAGAACCGGGAGCGGACGGCTCACTTCATGTCTGCGGTCGTGACACTCGCACGGCCTCCACGCACGACACTCAAAGTCGTGTGTTTCGACGAGGAGGACGTCGAGTTCGCTTTCAGTTTTCGTGACAGACATCGAACTGGGCACGGAGCTCCGTACCCCCTCTATTTGTCATCGGGAACGGATGCTGATCCGTCCGTCTCTATCGAGACCATCACTCAGCAGTTTCGGTGGCTCTGCGAGCATGTCGCAGACGATCCGCGCGCTCAAGACTGCACGATTCTACCGCAGTTACACGTCATCGCATGGGGCCAGGAAAAAGGACGCTGAGAAAGATACTGGAAAAGGGGCTCTAAATCAGTGATGCCAGAAGCTGGATCATCAAACCGGCTCAGAACCCGAGGAATCAGCGAAGAGACACCGCCTCCGCGTGAATCGTGTTTCCGGTGGGTTCTCGCCGGGATTCCCGGTGAGGACTACCAGCGCGAAGGGCTGGTTGCTACACCTCGGCGCGCCGCCGAAGCACTCGCCGAGTTCACGACCGGCTATGCCGCAGATATCGATGCCCTGTTCACCACATTCGATTCCGACGGCTACGACGGAATCGTGACCGTCCGTGACATACCGGTGTATTCGCTGTGCGAGCACCACCTCTTGCCGTTCGTCGGTCGTGCACACATCGCCTACATCCCGGACAAACGCATCATCGGACTGTCGAAGATAGCCCGGATCGTCAACGTGTTCGCGCGACGCCTGCAAGTCCAGGAACGCCTCACGGGCGAGATAGCTGACGCCATCGAAAAATATCTGGCTCCGGCTGGACTGTCGGTCGCAGTAGAAGCGGAACATCTATGCATGACTGTGCGAGGAGTCCACGCCCAGGGAACGATGACCAGAACCCACGTTAGCCGAGGGTCGATCCGTGACTACCACGTGGAACTCTGCGGTCCGGCACAGGGTGGTCCCGCACGGGGAGCCGAGCACATCCGATGACACGGTCAGCGATGGTGTCCCTGTCCGGCGGGCAGGATTCCGGGACGTGCCTGTTCTGGGCACAGTCGCAATACGAGCATGTCGAAGCGGTATCACTCGACTACGGCCAACGCCACCGGATCGAACTGGACTGCGCTACCCGATTAGCTGATATCGCAGGAGTCACACATACCGTGCTCCAGCTCGGCTCCGCATTCCGCCAGATCGGCAGCTCGTCCTTGACTGACGAATCGATTGAGCTTGGCCCCGTAGTCCGGACACCGACGGTGTGGGGTCAGTGGGTGTGGTTGGGCGGGGTGTGGGCTGCTTCGAAGTCGTTCGGGGAGAGCATCCCAATACTGGAATGGCGCCGTAACGGATTGTACCAGCATTCTATCCATTCGAAGATGGCGGTGGCAAGCTCTGCGCGGGTTTTCCAGGTTCTGGAATCGAGCAGTTCGAGTTGCATGGTACCCCAGAATGATTCGACCAGAGAGTTATCGTAGCAATCTCCGATCGAGCCCATCGATGGGACGATTCCAGCGGCGACCAGACGTCGACCGAATGCCCATGATGTGAATTGGGTGCCGTGGTCGGAATGTAGGATCGTGGCGTGGTATTGCGGGCGTCGGCGGAGTATGGCCATGCCGAGGGCGTCGATGACGAGTTCGGTGCGCATGTTGTCGGCGATGGACCATCCGACTGCTTTCCGGGAGAATACATCGATGACTGCCGCGCAGTAGACTTTCCCTTCTCGGGTGGGGTGTTCGGTGATGTCGGTGCACCAGATCTCATCCGGTCCGTCGACGGTGAAGTCGCGGTCGACCAGGTCGGTGTAGGGGTCGGCGTGCTGGTCCCGGACGGTGCAGCCGTGGTTGCGTCGCCGGTAGAGGCCCTGGATCCCGGCCTGGCGCATCAGCCGAGCGACGCGTTTGTGGTTCACCGTGATACCGAGTCCGAGGGTGAGCTCGGCGTGCACACGTGGCCATCCGTAGGTGCCCCGGGACTCTGCGTGGATTTTCTCGATGTGTTTGAGGAGCAGTTCGTTCTCCTGCGTCCGTAGCGATGTCGCCCCGGAGTGCCATTCGTAGTAGCCCTGGCGGCGGACGCCAAGGACCCGGCAGGTCACCGCGACGTCGAATCCATCGTCGGCGAGTTCACGGACCAGCGGGAAAACTACTTTGGGAGGATGTTCTCCCGGGCGAAGTACGCGGCAGCACGCTTGAGGATCTCGTTCTCGATCTCGATCCGGCGGGCCTTCTTTCGGAGTTCGACGATCTCACTTTTCTCCGCGCTCGACAGACGTGTGGAGCGCGGGTCACCGTCGTCTGCGTCGGCCTGGGAGACCCAGTTCCGCAGACACGACTCCGACAACGACAGGTCCTTGGCGATTTCCGAGATCGGCTTGACCTTCGAACGGGCCAGGTCGATAGCGCGTTGCCGGAACTCCGGCGGGTGAGGAGCGGGCACGAACGACATCCTTCCCGGCGGACGGCGTCCGCCTCAGGACAGGTGTCCGGTACCAGGGGCCAAGCTCAGATCGGGCCCGGCGGACGCTGCGCGGGATCGACGAGCAGATCGGCAAGGCTGAACGCGCGGTCGCGGGGCAGGTCCCGGTCAAACGCAACCGGTTTGTCTCGCTCTCGGGCGGGGACAAGGCCGTGAACCGCACCCTGGAGGCCAAAGCGCGCACGCTGGCGGGGTGGAAGGGCTACAGCACCAACCTCACCACCGTCGGCCCGGACTTCGTGATCAGCGCTTATCACCGGCTGCTGGAGATCGAGCGCTCGTTCCGCATGTCCAAGCACGACCTGGCCGCCCGCCCGATCTTCCATCGCACCCGGGCTTCCATCGAGGCGCACCTGACCATCGTGTTCGCCGCGCTCGCCGTCTCCCGGCTCATTGAGGCCCGGACCGGCTGGTCGATCCGGCGGGTCGTGCAGACCGCGCGCCGCTACCGCACCGTCCACATCCACGCCGGCGGGCGCCTGCTCACCGCAGCAGATCCTGTCCCGGACGAGCTCGCCGCCACGCTGGCGCGCGTCGGCTCGCCCGGAACTGCGCACTAAGAGGTCATTTCAGAACGAGGTCGACGTGTCTGTTGTAGACGACAAGCGGCTATCTGACCTGCCGTTTGATCTGTCGTCGAGGGGTCAATGGAAACTCGACAAGTCGTTCTGAAACGACCTCTTAGAGGTCGCGCGGATTGGTTGGTGATCATGGACGTCGTGCAGGTCGGGCGTTCCAGCGGTGTGTGGTCCAGGCCTGCCGAATCAAGCTACGGAGTGTGACGATCGTGTCGGCGAGGTCGAAGAACGCGTCGACGACGATTTCTCGTCGTTCGTAGCAGCGCTGCAGCCGGTTGAAGCTGTTGTGCCAAGCGTTGGTCCGCTCGACGTGCCAGCGGCGGGTGGCCTGGATCGGCGCTTTCTCACCCTTGTGCGCGATCTCGCCGTGCAGGCCTCGTTCGGCCAGCGTGTCGCGGGTCTTGCCGGAGTCATAGCCGGCGTCGAGGTGCACGGTGATGTCGTCGGGCAGCGGGCCGAGAGCATCGAGGCGGTCGAGGGTGGGGCCCAGTAGCGGGGAGTCGTGCCGGTTGGCTCCGGCCAGGACTCGGCCCAGCGGGATGCCGTATCCCTCGACGAGCACCGAACGTTTCATACCCTGTTTGCGCCGGTCCACCGGCGACGGACCGGCGACCTCGCCGCCGCCGGGGGCCTTGGTGATGGCGCCATCGACGGCGATGTCGTGCAGCAGCAGACCGACGATGCGGTCGTAGGCGTCCAGGACGATCCGACGCAGCTGGGCGAAGACCCCGAGCCTGATCCACTCGTCACGACGATCGCGGATGGTGGTCGCCGAGCAGGTGCTGTCAGCGATGCCCTCATACGAGCAGCCGAACCGCAGTACCTGCAGGAGCTTGTCGAACACGATCCGATCCGCGATCCGGCGGCGATGGCAGCCCAGCGGATGGGTGGGATCGAACTCGTCTCGATGAGGCAGCAGCGCGGTGAACTGGTCCCACAACGGCTCGGTCAGCCATGATGGCAGGGTGGGCACGCGGCCTCCAGACGATCACGAAGCGTAGATAACTTCATGATCGGCAGGCCCGTACCCGCCCTCGCCCCCAGACACTCGACCGCGGCCAAGCTGTGACCAATCCGCGCGACCTCTTAGAGGTCATTTCAGAACGAGGTCGACGTGTCTGTTGTAGACGACAAGCGGCTATCTGACCTGCCGTTTGATCTGTCGTCGAGGGGTCAATGGAAACTCGACAAGTCGTTCTGAAACGACCTCTTAGTGGCCAGCTCGGTGTCGAGAGCGCGGACCCGGCGAGCCAGGCGGATCGCCTCGCCGCGACAGACCGTCCGAGCTGTCACGCCGCCAGCGGCGCTGGTGCGCCAGCCCGTGATCGTGGCGATCATCGCCGCGGACGGTGCTCGGCGTGCGTCGACTCCGAGGTCGACGGTGCGCAGCAGCGCGTTGATCGTGCGGGTGCGCTCACCGGTCATCTGGCCCCGGGCGGCAGAGAGCACCCGCAGGATCGTGCGGTCCCCACCCTGGCGGGGACGGCGGAGCTGGCTGGTCTGCAGGCCGCGGGCAGCACGGGCGAGCTCGGCGGCGTCGATGAGGTCGCTCTTGCCGCTGACGTGGCGGACCTGCCTGATGATGTCGGGGGCCTCGGCCAGATCGAGGCCAGCGGCGAGCAGCTGCTCAGTGAGGACCGCGCCGTAGGAACTGGCGCCGTCGACGAGCACCAGGACCGTGCCCGATTCGGTGCGCCGATTGATCCAGTCCTGGGCGCGTCGCAGCCAGGCGGGACTGGTCGGGAACTCGCGGTGCTCGACCAGCGCACCGGTGTCTGCGTCGACGATGGCGTAGGTGTGGCTCGCGGCGTGGGTGTCGACGCCGACGAGCAGGTCGTAGCTCTCGGCGACGAGAGCAGCGGCGGTGGAGGGTGCGACGACGGGCATGCGGGGGTTCGTCCTGTTCCGGGGAGAGCGTCCGTGACGGGCGCCGGCCCGAGATGTGAGGTGCTCTCGCGGCAGTACTGTGACGACCTGATGCGCAGTAGCGGTGGTGGCGCTGGGAGTGGGGGGCGGCACGATGTCTGACGATGATCATTGATCGTGTCATCTTGTCTGATCCTGCCCTGACCGGTGTGACTCGTCAGCACCTGGGGGATCTGGTGGTCGAGCTGTTCGAGTCCTGGGCCGCTCAACGCGAAGGCCGGTTACACGACCGCCGGGGCGGTGGACGGCGGCGGGTGTCCGGGGCCGGGCGCAAGTCCGGGATCGGGTTCTGTGATCGGCTGCTGGTCAGCCTGATCTCCCTGCGCATGGACCTTCCCCAAGCGGTGCTCGAGGTGTTGTTCGGGGTGGATCAGGCCACGATCTGTCGTGTGGTCGGCGAGGTCCGGCCGCTGCTGGCCGCCCGCGGGTACGCCGTGTCCGACCGGCCCGGGGTGCGGCTACAGACGCTGGCTGATGCGCTGGCCTACGCCCAACACGAAGGTGCCGTCCTGCGGCTGGACGCGCACCGCCCCTGCTGGCGTGCGTTCGGATCGGGAAAGAAGAACCTGCACACGATCAAGACCACGATCGTCAGTGACGGAGCGGGACGAACACTGTGGATCGGAGTGTTCCGGCCGGGCCGTCAGCATGATCAGACCGCGATCCGCCGCGAGGGCATTGACGCGCTCCTCGACGAATTTTCCCGGGTCAGAGCACTGGCCGATGCCGGTTACCGGGGCCTGCGTCGTGATCATCCCGGCCAGGTCATCGTCCCACCACTCGAGGCCCGCAAGAACGTCGCAGTCCCGACAGTGACTGCTGCGATCCGGGCCCGAGCACGGACCCGGCAGTCCGCACAGCGGATCACGGTCGAGCACGCCATCGCCGCACACAAGCAGTGGCGCGGTCTGCGCCGCTGGACCCACCGACGTGAGGACCTGCCCGCCACCTATCACGCGGTCGCCGGTCTGGTCTCCGATCGCGACGTTATGCGGTAGTCCCTCCCCCGCCCCTTCCTGGGACAGGCACGTCCCGACCCCAATAGCGCATGAACTCGACAGACCGACTCCAGCGGATACCGGGTATACGTCTGAGCGCCCTGATGGCGGCGCGCCTGACAGGGCGTCAGGCACCGGCCGCGGCGCTCATCGAGGTGGGTCTGGACCAGCCCCGCGGTCTGGCTGCGCAGGGCCGAGACCGGCGGCCGTATACCCGGTATACGCGTGGAGCTGTGATCCTCCGGGCGATGTAGCGCCTGCGCGTTTACGAGTTCATGCGCAGTAGCGGCGACAGTGCGGTGACTGCGCTGGAGTGGGTGGCGGCACGATGTCTGATGATGATCACGAATCGTGCCGCCTTGTCTGATTCTGCCCTGACTGGTGTGTCCCGGCGGCATCTGGGAGAACTGGTGACCGAGCTTGCCGAGCCGTGGTCGGCCCAGCGTGAGGGTCGGCTGCATGATCGCCGTGGCAGGGGCCGGGCGCCGCCACGACCTGGTGTTCTGTGACCGGCTGCTGGTCACCCTGATCTCCCTGCGCCTGGATGTGCCGCAGACGGTGCTTGGGGTGTTGTTCGGGGTGGATCAGGCCACGATCTCGCGTGTGGTCAGCGAGGTCCGGCCACTCCTGGCCGCACGCGGGTATGCCGTGCCCGACCGGCCCGGGGTCCGGCTACGCACTCTGGCTGATGTGCTGGCCTACGCCGCCGCTGAGAACGTTGTCCTGCGGTTGGATGCGACCGAAACCCGGGTCAACCGGCCCGCAGCCCGTCGTCCGGGCCGTCGTGGGTTCATCTCGGGGAAGAAGAACCTGAACACGATCAAGACCTCGATCATCAGCGACGGGCTGGGGCCAACACTGTGGGCGGGCGCGTTCGGTCCGGGACGTCAGCACGATCAGACCGCGGTCTGTACCGAGGGCATCGATGATCTCCTCGACCACGTCGACCAGGCCAGAGTGTTGGTCGACGCCGGTTATCGAGGACTCCGGTAACAGCACCGAGGCCAGGTCATCACCCCGCCCCCCAACACCTGCCGAGCCAACACTGTCTCTGCAGCGACCGCGACCATTCGAGCCCGTGCTCGGCAACGACACTCCTCACAGCGAATCGCGGTCGAACACGCCATCGCCGGACACAAACAGTGGCGCGGTCTGCGCCGCTGGACTCACCACCGTGAACACCTACCCGACACCTACCGCGCGGTCGCCGGGCTGGTCTCCGACCGCGACGCTATGCGGTAACCCGCGGACCGACCGACCCCAGGGCCAGCACGTCCCGATCCCAATAGCGCATGAACTCGTTAGTCTCAATCCCGTCACTCCCATCCGACGTGCCGTCGCAGGACGAGCACGCGCACTCGGTACAGTTCCGAGGTCCGACCCAACTAGCTGATCGTGGGAGAACATGCGGGAGAGCTCCATGGTCGCCCGACCTAACGAGGACGGTGAGCAGGTGCTGCTCGCCTACAGGCCCGTTCAGTTCACCCTCAACCAGACGGCGCGAGCGATGAACGCGGTCATCGACCCGCATCTTCGGAAGCTCAACGCTCGTTCACGAGTAGGACGCAGCAGAGTGCGTGAGGTTCCCCGCCTCATCGTCACCGACGGCTGGCCACCTGGTTTCAGCGCCGACCCCGACCGGGTCGCCTACTGGCGCGCCTGGCTCCTCAGTGACCGTATCGTCACCGACGACTCGCAGTGAGATCGAATCCTGGCGTGCCCCCCAAGACTGCCCCGGCCCATGCAGCACTGACCTTCCCCCGCATTACCGCCGTCCTCAATCAGAAGGGCGGTGTCGGGAAGACCGGTCTCACCGCCGGCACCGGCGGTGCCCTGTGCGAACGGGGACGCCGGACTCTTCTCGTCGACCTCGACCCACAGGGCCACCTCACAACTGAGGCGCTCGGGCTGGATGAGGCAGACCCCAATAAGCCGAACTTGGCCGCCGCGCTGGCGGGAGAGTTCCCTGGTCCCACCAGTGAGCTCATTGTGAGGCACTCACAGTCTGAATCTGGCGGCTGTCTCGATGTCCTCCCGCACTGTGTGTCGATGTTCCTGGTGGTGCGCAAACTGCACGCGGCCCGCTCACCCGAACACCGGCTGACCCGCGCCCTTCAGCAACTCGAGGGCATGTACGACCACGTGCTGATCGACTGCCCCCCGTCGCTCGACGTCCTAACCGACACTGCGCTCGTCGCAGCTGACGGGATGCTGATTCCGGTCCAGCCGAGCAACACCTCGCTCCGAGCTCTTCGGCTACTGATCGAGCAGGTCGCGGTCATCGAAGATGAACTGGAGCTTCCTCGAAGGGAGCTCCACGGGATGGTTCCCGGGGTGTATCGACGTCCGCTGTCCGGGATCGCGCGTTACAAGATGGCGGAGCTCGAGGAGTACGGGGTCGGAGACGGTGACGTGCCGCCTTTGCCGATCCTGGCGCATCTGCCCTTGGCCGCGGCGGTCGAGGAAGCATGGCTCAGCGGGCAGACGCTAACCGACTATCAGCCCAGCGCGCCGATCGCCGACGCATACCGGCGCATCGCGCTGCATTTGGATCTCGCTGCCGGCCTAGCACGGAGTGACGAGCTCGCAGCGTTGCCGCCGTTGGAGACGGTTACCCCGGAGACGGTCACCGTGGGTGCGGGGGAGAGGTAGGCGTGGCGAAAAAGAAGGACTTCGGCGAGATGGAGCGCGGCCGAGCGGCCGGTCCCGGAGCTGCGATGGCACGCGATGCGATGCGAACCCGCCTCGCCACGCCGCCGAGCAAGCTAGCGCTTGACCAGCTCCAGGTGAACCCGTTGAATCCACGCGACCACAGTCGCGACGAGGGCATCGAAGAGCTGGCAGAGACGATGCGCAGACATGGCCAGCTGCAGCAAGCTCAGGTCATCGCTCGCGAGGACTTCCTGCGAGCTTTCCCGGACACAGCCGAACATCTGACCCCAGCGCCGTGGGTGGTCTTCATCGGGAACCGACGACTGTTAGCTGCCGGGCTAGCTGGCCTCGCCACCCTCGATGTTCGAGCTCCCGAGGGGATCGGGACGCCGGAGGAGATCGAGAGCCGGGTACTGATCGAGAACCTGCAGCGCTCCGATTTGCCGCTGCTCAAGGAGGCTGAGTTCCTCCAAAGACAGGTGAACCGTGGACAGAGCTTGCGCAAGGTAGCAGCCGAGATCGGGAAGTCGCTTGGCTACGTCCAGCAGCGTGTAGGGTTGCTCCAGCTGATTCCTGAGCTGCAAGACCTGCTTCAGCAGGGGGAGCTGAGCTTCAAGATCGCCAGAAGCCTGTACCCACTCGGTGCCGAGGAACAGGCTGTCGTATATCGGAGTGGCCCACCGTGGTCGATAGCCTCGGCCAAACGACGGAGTAACGGTGCCTCCGCACAGAACAGCGGGTCTGGCGATGCGGCGGACACGTCTACGGGCGCGGCCGACTCGGACCAGCCGAGGGGCGGCGTAGACCCCACCGCCGTCCCGCCGAGCTCCAAGGTGACGGCAGCTTCTCCTGGCGCAACAACGACGAGTCCCCGTGGCGGCGAACAGCCCGCTCAAAACGGAACGGTGGGGAAGCAGGACGTCACGCCTGACGCAACAAAGATCGTGCGTGTCGCTGAGCTGGCGAAGAATGTGAGCATCGTGCTCGCAGAGATCCAGCAAGCGAGATCGTCGGCGGGAGACGAGATAGTCCTACACGCATTGAGGGAGGCAGAACAGCACGTCGAGTCCGCTTTAGCGGGGCTGCGCGAGCTGTAGTCGCGATCGGCCTCAAACTCTGCGCGAATGGACGAGGCCAGTAGCCGGGCTTGTATACCCGGTATACGCAGTCCTCTAAAGAGCGGTCCGTCGTGGCAACTGCAGCCTCGCGGCACCGACCAATGCGGCACGGTCGGCGCGGCTTACGAGTTCATGCGCTATTGGGATCGGGACGTGCTGGCCCTGGGGTCGGTCGGTCCGCGGGTTACCGCATAGCGTCGCGGTCGGAGACCAGCCCGGCGACCGCGCGGTAGGTGTCGGGTAGGTGTTCACGGTGGTGAGTCCAGCGGCGCAGACCGCGCCACTGTTTGTGTCCGGCGATGGCGTGTTCGACCGCGATTCGCTGTGAGGAGTGTCGTTGCCGAGCACGGGCTCGAATGGTCGCGGTCGCTGCAGAGACAGTGTTGGCTCGGCAGGTGTTGGGGGGCGGGGTGATGACCTGGCCTCGGTGCTGTTACCGGAGTCCTCGATAACCGGCGTCGACCAACACTCTGGCCTGGTCGACGTGGTCGAGGAGATCATCGATGCCCTCGGTACAGACCGCGGTCTGATCGTGCTGACGTCCCGGACCGAACGCGCCCGCCCACAGTGTTGGCCCCAGCCCGTCGCTGATGATCGAGGTCTTGATCGTGTTCAGGTTCTTCTTCCCCGAGATGAACCCACGACGGCCCGGACGACGGGCTGCGGGCCGGTTGACCCGGGTTTCGGTCGCATCCAACCGCAGGACAACGTTCTCAGCGGCGGCGTAGGCCAGCACATCAGCCAGAGTGCGTAGCCGGACCCCGGGCCGGTCGGGCACGGCATACCCGCGTGCGGCCAGGAGTGGCCGGACCTCGCTGACCACACGCGAGATCGTGGCCTGATCCACCCCGAACAACACCCCAAGCACCGTCTGCGGCACATCCAGGCGCAGGGAGATCAGGGTGACCAGCCTCGCGAAGCTGCCGAGCCCCTTCGGGTTCGGGATCACGACACAAGCAGCGCCACGCCGGACACCAGCGAAGATCAACAACCAGCACAACCGCAAAACCTATACATCCACTGCTGACCATCGGCCGGGCGCCGGTTACGTCCCGGACGTTTCACTGAACGTCCTCGCAACCACGCAAACCTGATGGCCGCGACACCGAAGGCGTCCTGGCCGTGGGTGCGGGCGCTGCTGCACTCGGTCTACGACCAGCCCGATGCAGCGTCGGTGCACGCCCAGTTCGACCGCGTCCTCGACGGCGTGGCCGACAAGCTGCCGAAGGTGTCCGAGCACCTCGACGCCGCCCGCATCGACGTCCTGGCCTTCACCTCGTTCCCGAAGGAGGTGTGCCGCCAGGTCTGGTCGAACAACCCCTCCGAGCGGTTGAACAGGGAGATCCGCCGCCGCACCGACGTCGTCGGGATCTTCCCCCGGATCGCGACTCCCTGCTCCGCCTGGTCGGCGCGGTGCTGGCCGAGCAGCACGACGAATGGGCCGAGGGGCGGCGCTACCTCGGGCTCGAGGTCCTGGCCCGCGCCCGAGTCACCGTGGTCTCCGGCACCGCTTCCAACGGCGAGGAGGTGACCTCAACCGACACGATCCCGGCGCTCAGCGCCTGACAGAACAGGAGATCACGCGGTAGTCGTCACACACCACGCCGGCGGGCTTGACCCCTGCTCGTCCTCGCGCATCTACGCAACGGTGACACCTGCACCTGTCTCGCGGCCGGGGTCAAGATCGCGACCAGTACCGCTTGGCGCTACGTCCACGACACCCTGACTCTGCTCGCGGCGCTGGCCGAAGACATCGGCCAGGTCGGACATCGAATCGGGGCTCTGGCCTGTGTGCTGCTGGACGGGACCCTGGTCCCGATCGACCGCGTCGCCGGGCAGCGCCACTTCTATTCCGGACGACACCGCCGCCATGGAGTGAACGTCCAGGTCCTCGCTGATCCGTTCGGTCGGCTGTTGTGGGCAGCCCCACCACTACCGGGATCCACCCACGATCTCACCGCCGCCCGGCGAACCGGTGTGATCGACGCCCTGTCCAGCCGAAACGTAGAGACCTGGGTGGACAAGGCATACCAGGGCGCCGGAGGAACGGTCCGGACCCCGCACAAGCGTCACCGGACACGACATCGTCTGTCGACCGGGCAGAAAGCGGTGAACCACGCTCACGCCCGTATCCGCTGCCGGGGCGAGCAAGCCGTCGCTGAACTCAAGGGCTGGCACGTGTTGGACCGGCTCTGCTGCTGCCCCCGCCGCGCAGACATCGCCATCGCCGCGATCACCATCCTGAACCGGATCGAAACCCGCCGCTGACCAGCAGAATCACGATGGAAAAGGCTGTTGGTGAACAGCTTCAACAGCCCGTCCGGGCCGGTCAACGCCAACCCCCGGGCGCGCGCGTCGGTCACCATCGCTGCCGCAGCGGCCTGTTCGGCCGTCAGCTCACGCCCCGGCCCGGACTCGTACTCACCTGGACTCACACGGTCCGATGTCATCACTCACAGTGCCCATCCCGCCGGACCCCCGCCCGGCGCGTCAGGCTGGAAACACCGTTCCTGGGACAGACCCAGGGGCTGGAGTAGCGTCCGGCCGCGGGGTCGAGGGGTCTGTCCGATGAACGGTGTGTGAGGCCCGGCGGTTTTCAGTGAGTGGTTCTCTCGAATCGTGCGGCGAAGGTGATCGCGAACGCGTTCAGCGCGGGCTTCCACCTCATCATCCAGCGTGCCCGGCCTCCGCCGGTGGGGTCAAGCGAGCGGGTCACGAGGTAGAGGCACTTCAGCGCCGCGGCCTCGTTGGGGAAGTGTCCACGCGCTCGAGTGTCCACGCGCTCGAACGGCTCTGCGATACCTCGCGTTGATGGACTCGATCGCGTTGGTCGTGCAGATCACTCGCCGGATCTCGACGTCGTACTCCAGGAACGGCACGAACTCCGCCCAGGAGCTGCGCCAGAGCTGGACGATCGCCGGATACCGCTGTCCCCACTCGGCGGCGAACTCTTCGAACCGGTCCTTCGCCGCCTGCTCGGACGGGGCCGAGTAGACGGGCTTGAGCGAACGGACGAGCGCGTCGCGGTGCTGCCGTCCGGCGTAACGGAAGCTGTTGCGGATCAGATGGACGATGCACTGCTGCACGACTGTCTGCTCCCAGGTGGTGTTGATCGCCTCCGGGAGACCCTTGAGGCCGTCACAGACGGCGATGAGCACGTCCTCGCCGCCGCGGTTCTTCAGCTCGGTGAACACTTGCAGCCAGAACCTCGCGCCTTCCTGGCCGTCGCCGGCCCAGATGCCGAGGATGTCGCGTTCTCCGTTCGTCGTGACGCCCATGACGACGTAGAACGGGGTGTTGCGGACCTGCCCGTCCCGGACTTTCACCACGATCGCGTCGACGAAGATCACCGGGTAGAGCACATCCAGCGGCCTGCTCGCCCATTCGGCGAGCTCGCTGGTGACCTTCTCGGTGATTCGGCTGACCGTGTCCCTGGAGACCTTCGCCCCGTAGACCTCGTCGAAGTGCGCGACGATCTCCCCGGTCGTCAGTCCACGCGCGGTCAGCGACAGCACGATCTGGTCGATGCCGTCCAGGCGGCGCTTGCGCTTGGGGACGATCACCGGCTCGAATGAGCTTGGCCCCTGGTACCGGACACCTGTCCTGAGGCGGACGCCGTCCGCCGGGAAGGATGTCGTTCGTGCCCGCTCCTCACCCGCCGGAGTTCCGGCAACGCGCTATCGACCTGGCCCGTTCGAAGGTCAAGCCGATCTCGGAAATCGCCAAGGACCTGTCGTTGTCGGAGTCGTGTCTGCGGAACTGGGTCTCCCAGGCCGACGCAGACGACGGTGACCCGCGCTCCACACGTCTGTCGAGCGCGGAGAAAAGTGAGATCGTCGAACTCCGAAAGAAGGCCCGCCGGATCGAGATCGAGAACGAGATCCTCAAGCGTGCTGCCGCGTACTTCGCCCGGGAGAACATCCTCCCAAAGTAGTTTTCCCGCTGGTCCGTGAACTCGCCGACGATGGATTCGACGTCGCGGTGACCTGCCGGGTCCTTGGCGTCCGCCGCCAGGGCTACTACGAATGGCACTCCGGGGCGACATCGCTACGGACGCAGGAGAACGAACTGCTCCTCAAACACATCGAGAAAATCCACGCAGAGTCCCGGGGCACCTACGGATGGCCACGTGTGCACGCCGAGCTCACCCTCGGACTCGGTATCACGGTGAACCACAAACGCGTCGCTCGGCTGATGCGCCAGGCCGGGATCCAGGGCCTCTACCGGCGACGCAACCACGGCTGCACCGTCCGGGACCAGCACGCCGACCCCTACACCGACCTGGTCGACCGCGACTTCACCGTCGACGGACCGGATGAGATCTGGTGCACCGACATCACCGAACACCCCACCCGAGAAGGGAAAGTCTACT
The DNA here is from genome assembly GCF_020131355.1 of Pseudonocardia sp. ICBG1293. Classification (GTDB taxonomy): domain Bacteria; phylum Actinomycetota; class Actinomycetes; order Mycobacteriales; family Pseudonocardiaceae; genus Pseudonocardia. Next base: position 83,969 of record NZ_JAHLEL010000060.1, on the reverse strand, counting down.
GCGCGGCAGTCATCGATGTATTCTCCCGGAAAGCAGTCGGATGGTCCATCGCCGACAACATGCGCACCGAACTCGTCATCGACGCCCTCGGCATGGCCATACTCCGCCGACGCCCGCAATACCACGCCACGATCCTACATTCCGACCACGGCACCCAATTCACATCATGGGCATTCGGTCGACGTCTGGTCGCCGCTGGAATCGTCCCATCGATGGGCTCGATCGGAGATTGCTACGATAACTCTCTGGTCGAATCATTCTGGGGTACCATGCAACTCGAACTGCTCGATTCCAGAACCTGGAAAACCCGCGCAGAGCTTGCCACCGCCATCTTCGAATGGATAGAATGCTGGTACAATCCGTTACGGCGCCATTCCAGTATTGGGATGCTCTCCCCGAACGACTTCGAAGCAGCCCACACCCCGCCCGACCACACCCACTGACCCCACACCGTCGGGGTCCGGACTACGGGGCCAAGCTCAGATCATCTCGGCAGAGTTGTCGACACCGACCACTGTCGTGGCGCCGAGTTCCCGGCATATCCGCGCGTAGTGTCCAGTGCCGCACCCAAGGTCCAGCACCGTGAGCCTGGTGAGGTCCCCGAGAAGTGCTCGTACGGTCGGGATCTCCGCGTAACGGGCGGCGGGGAGAGCTTTCACAGCGTCATACGCCGCGCCGATCGCATCGTACTGGCTGCCTGATGCCATGAATGACCCTTCACCGTGAACGGTCTTCCTGGAGGCCTCGACCCGAGGCGCTGTAGTTCCCCACCGCCTGGCCTGTATGACCCCATCCGGTGAGCCTTCTCACACCACGGAGTGGTACTCCTCGGGTGAGGTCGGTGTCAGCAGGAAGTCGGTGTCAACGGGGGGGGGCGATCACCAGCGGGAGGCGAGGCCGGTCATGACGCGGGCCCAGCGCCGCGCTGCGGCGGGTAGGTCGGGGTCGCTGGGGTGGCGGGTGGCGGTGCAGGCGCGGTGGCTGGCGAGGATCTCCCCGATACGTTGCGGGTCGCGATCGCGCTGTAGGTCCTGCCCTGCGCCGTGGTCTCGGTGGTCTCTGCCCTCGGCCCGGTGTCGGTGGACGCTGCCGCTGACGCCCCTGTCGGTGGGGGTGTTGTCGGGGGTGGTGCGGGTGCGGACCCGGCCGGGTGGGTGGTGGATCCAGTCGAGGCTTCCGGGGTCGAGGTGGTGCTGGGCGCGGGTGACCGCGACGTAGGCGAGGCAGGCGTAGTCGGGGTCGATCTCCACGATCGTCCCCCCGGCGGTGTCGGGGTCGGGTTGGGGTGGGGGTGTGGGGAAGTTGTCGGCGATGCGCACGATCGGCCATTCACGGCCTTTGGCTTTGTGTGCGGTGGAGACCACGACCTCGGCGTCGTTCTCGGACGACAGCTCGTCGAGGGTGGCGAGGACGGCGGGGACACCGCGACGGTCGATGATGTCGACCAGGGGTTTCAAATCCTGCCCGGCGGGGTCGTGGTCGACGTAGTCACGGACACGGTCCCAGCTGGTGAACAGCTGCAGCTCGTGGTGCTGGGTCGGGCGTCCGGCCTGCAGGTCGCGTGCGGCCAGCGCGAGGGAGCGCAGCGGGCCGCCGCCGCCGCAGAGCGCGACCCGGTGGCCGGCGGCGAGCAGCGCCATGATCTCACCCATAGCCCCGCCGTTGGTGCGACACAACACCGCATCCGGCACGTCCCCACCGGCCTCGTCGAGGGGCCCGACGGTGCTGGTGAGGTCGGGGTTCCCGGTCAGGCGCAGGGTCTGCCCGGTGTAGGGGAGCCAGTGGTTGGCCTCATCAGCGATCGCGTCACCGAAGCGGAACGACCGCGACAGGGTCAACCCGACACCGTCGAAATCGGTCATGACATCGCGTGCGCCGCGCCAGCCGTAGATGGCCTGGGCGGAGTCACCGACCATCACCAGCTGCGCGTGGTCACGCTGGTCGCAGAAGATCTTCTCCAGGGCGGGGTTGGTGTCCTGAGCCTCGTCGAGGAGCAGAAAATCGCAGTCCAGACTCGGTTCGGTCAGCGCCCACATCTTGAAGTAGTGGTCATGACCGAACGGGAACCCGCCGCTGTTGCCGGGGGCGTCGGGGGTCTGGAGGTCGTTCCAGATGCGGCGGGCGTAGTCGACGATGATCCCGGCGAAGACCCGGTGGGATCGGCGGTCGGGCATCCCGGGCAGGTGGGGGACGTGGCGGTGACCGATGGTGTCATCAGCGGAGTGGCAGAAGTTCAGGACGGTCTTCTGCGCCGCGGCGCACTGCCCGGCCGGGGTGACACGCCGCTCACCGAACATCAGCGGGGTATCGATCCCGAGCCGGGGGGCGAGTTCAATGCTCGGGATCCGGGGCGCGGCCAGCCGGGCCTGATAGCGGTGGCCGACCGCGGCGTAGGCCAGGGAATGGGAGGTCACCGCCTGCACCGACGGCGGGAACGACCGCCCGGCCTCGGTCGCGATGGACTTGTTGAACGCCAGATACAGCCCCCGCCCGGCGGTGGTCGCGGCCAGGGCACGCAGAGTGGACGTCTTCCCAGCCCCCGCCCCGGCCTGGATCGTCAGGTCGTAGCCGGCGGTGAACGCCTCGACCGCGGCCTGCTGCTCGCCGGTCAACCTCTTCTTCCCCGTCGCCCTGGCCGGCCGCGGTGCCGCGGCGCGTTGCCGGGGCACCGATGGCGAGCTGGGCGTGGTCGATGCGGTGGCCTCGTACCCGAGGGTCTTGTCGGCGATCTGTGCCCGCTGCTGCGGCGCCGGGGGCTGCCTGACGGTGATCCCGGCGCCGGTGAGGATCCCCAGGTCCAGCTCCCAGGTCCGGGTCGAACGCTGCTCCCAGACCCGGCCTGCATCGGCGATGTGAGCGAGGGCCTGCTCACGGGTCCACGAGTTCACCGTGCACAGATGAGCCAGGGCCTCGGCGTCGTGACCCTGAACGGTCGCGTAGCCGAAGTGGGTCACCAGGTGACAGTCCGAACACAGACACACCAGCCGCCGCAACGTCTGCACCCCGGCCGCCTCGTCGTAGGTCCAGCGTTCGTGGACATCGAGATAACGGGCGATGTCGGTGCGGCGGTCCTCCCCGCGCCCGCAGGCCTCGCAGCGGTACCCGGTGCGGCGCAGCACCGGACGACGCAGCCGCTCCCAGTCCGCAGGATCGACACACGAACGGACATTGGTGAACCAGCACGAGGACGGGACCAGGTCCACGAACAGGCCGTCCCCGACCGTGCGGTCCTCCCCCGGCAACACCTCAGGCACCTCAGGTCGAGCAGCCCAGCGCTGAAGAGCAGCGGTCGGCGGGGCCGGGTCGAACCACCGCCTCGCCCGGGCATCCCAGCGAGCCCCGGCGGTTTTCGCCTCGTCCTTCTCCACGAACGGCACATCCAGCCAGCACCGCCCACCCCGCGGCTGCTCGCTGCGTTGCCGGCTGTCGCGTCGGGGCTCATCCTGTCGGGTCACGACCACCTCTCCGCCGATACTGAGTCTTGCTGAACGTGTCGACGATCCGTTACCAGGATCGCATAAATCGTGCGGGTCCTCCGGGTTTCCTTTCTGGAGCTGTTCAGGGGAACAGGCCGTCCCGGATCCGGATCTCGGTGCGGTTCGCCCAGGACACGCTCATCGCGTCCCCAGCGACCGTGGCGAGTAGCTGCGCGGCCTGTTCGGGACCGAACTGGTCGGGCAGTGCCGCGACCGCGGCAGCGAGCCCGGACCGCAACGCCGCGATCCCGGCCTGCAGGCCCGGGTTGACATCAGCGGCGATGACCTCGACCCGCACGACGAGGACGTCCCCCACCCGGATCGGTCGGGGCGAGCGGCCGTCCGGTGCCGCGGTCGTGGTCGGGCCCGGCGTAGCTGTCGGCGATCTGCCCACGCCGATGGAGCCGTCCGAGATGGGCATCGACGACCCGGGAGACCGCAGCAAGATTCTTGCCGGGCAACGGGAACTTCTGACAGACCGCGACCAGTAGATCGCGGGGTCCCATCCGCTGGGAGACCGCACGCATGTCACTCACGCCGTTGCCTCCGCGGTCGCGGTGTGTGCTCGGGCTCGCCGCCGGTGCCGACCTCGGTGCTGTCGTTGTTGTCGATGGGTCGGGTGTCCCAGTCTCGGCGTAGCAGCGCTCGTACGTGTGGGATCGGGAGCGCGAACAAAACGGCGACCTCGCGGGTGCTGCGATGCCCACCGGAACGTTTGTGAACCGCAGCCAGTGCGCGGGCCTGCTCGTCACGGACGCCGTCGAGCTTCTCCTCGGCAGCGGTGAGGATGAGTTGTCGGCGGCGGTCGAGCGCAGCCAGTGCCGCGTCGCGCTTTTCCTCGATGCGGTCGCCGCGGCGGCGGGCGTGAGCGTAGTGGGTGAACGCCTCGTCCTCACGTCGTCGTTCGTCGGCGTCCTCGTGGAGGCGTGCCCGGTTCACCGCGAACGCGTCGAGCTCGGCGCGTAATCGTAGCGGGCGCCGACCCTGTTTCGCGGCGCGTTTCCCCGACTCGCCCGGGGGTCCGGATTGTGTGTACTCACCGGGTTCAGGGTAGTCGCGACCTCGGGCCTGCGCCCCGGGATCAAGCGAGCATCACGACGTGGTCAATCGGGCCGCTCGACCCGCCTGGGATCGTCGTCATCGGTGACGGTGTCGAGGTCGAACAAGGTGGCTTGAAACGGCGGCGCCTGCCGCGCTGTCACGCGCCCGAGAGTCAGGGCGCATTTAGAGGTCGTTTCAGAACGACTTGTCGAGTTTCCATTGACCCCTCGACGACAGATCAAACGGCAGGTCAGATAGCCGCTTGTCGTCTACAACAGACACGTCGACCTCGTTCTGAAATGACCTCTTACGGCAGTTCGCGGGATCGTCGGTGGCCATCAAATCGTCGGTCGCGGCGAGCCCCGCCCACCCTTGATTACAGGCCGCAACGGGGAGGGTGAGGTCGCCAATCCACGCCTTCCGCGCTACGTCGTGAACGACCGCGGAGCGGCCGACGCGCAGGCGGCGGCCGGTGAATCGGCGGGCTTGAGCGTCGGCGAAGGCGACCGGGTCGATCTCCACCGGTGCCCTCCGTCCTCGGGTCTGCCGGTCGGACCAGGACCAGGACCAGGACCAGGACCAGGACCAGGACCAGGACCAGGACCAGGACCAGGACCAGGGACCAGGACCAGGACCAGGACCAGGACCAGGACCAGGACCAGGACCAGGACCAGGACCAGGACCAGGACCAGGACCAGGACCAGGACCAGGACCAGGACCAGGACCAGGACCAGGACCAGGACCAGGACCAGGACCAGGACCAGGACCAGGACCCAGGACCAGGACCAGGACCAGGACCAGGACCAGGACCAGGACCAGGACCAGGACCAGGACCAGGACCAGGACCAGGACCAGGACCAGGACCAGGACCAGGACCAGGACCAGGACCAGGACCAGGACCAGGACCAGGACCAGGACCAGGACCAGGACCAGGACCAGGACCAGGACCAGGACCAGGACCAGGACCAGGACCAGGACCAGGACCAGGACCAGGACCAGGACCAGGACCAGGACCAGGACCAGGACCAGGACCAGGACCAGGACCAGGACCAGGACCAGGACCAGGACCAGGACCAGGACCAGGACCAGGACCAGGACCAGGACCAGGACCAGGACCAGGACCAGGACCAGGACCAGGACCAGGACCAGGACCAGGACCAGGACCAGGACCAGGACCAGGACCAGGACCAGGACCAGGACCAGGACCAGGACCAGGACCAGGACCAGGACCAGGACCAGGACCAGGACCAGGACCAGGACCAGGACCAGGACCAGGACCAGGACCAGGACCTATGCATCGTCTGATGATCTGTGGCCGGGTGGGGTAGGGTGGTCGGTGTGTTGCGGGTGATCGCGGTGGGTGCGGGTGCGGTGGAGTACCTGGTTCGCGGTTCGGGTTGTGCCGCACACGAGTCCGCGGGGGAGGGTGTGGACGCGCCGGGGTATTACGCGAAGGCGGTGGCTGTGGGGGAGCCGGCGGGTCGGTGGTTCGGTACGGGGATGGCCGGGTTGGGGTTGTCGTTCGTCTCGGGTGAGACGGTCGCGGCGGATGATGTTCGTGCGGTGTTCGGTCAGTTGCGGCATCCGGATTCGTCGGAGAAGGACCCGGAGTTCCTCGGGTCGCGGCCGCGGAAATATCTGTCTGCGGAGCAGCGTGTTGAGCGTGCGCTCGGGCGGGAGAAGGGTGTCCCGTCTGAGGAGCGGGTGGAGGAGGTTCGGCGGGCTGCGGAGTCGGATGGGCGACGCAGTGTGGCGTATTACGATTGGGTGTTCGCGGCGCCGAAGTCGGTGAGTGTGTATTACGCGGCCTTGGTGGCGGCGGGTGCGGAGGGTGATGCGGAGCGGGTGCGGGCGGCGCATGAGTCGGCGGTGGAGTCGGCGGTGTCGTTTGCGGATGCGCGGGTGGCGGTGACGCGGACGGGGCGTCATTCGGGTCCGCGTTCGGCGGCGGGTATGGGTGTGTTTGAGCAAGGCCGGGGGACGGTGTGGTCGTTGTGGGCGCATTCGACGAATCGTGCCGATGAGCCGCATCTGCACACGCATGCGGCGTTGTTGAACCGCACCGCGACCTCTGGGGGGAAGGTCGGTGCGTTGGATGGGGCGTCGTTTCGGGGGATTAAGCAGGCGGTGGACGCGGTCTATCAGCAGGCTTTGGAGCAGCGTCTGACGGCTGAGTTGGGTGTGGGGTGGCGGGATCGTCCGGATGGGTTCGCCCGGGAGATCGCGGGTGTCGATCAGAGGTTGATGGATGCGGCGTCGACGCGGACGAGGCAGCTCGAGGATCGTGTCGAGGCGCTGAAGGCGGAGTTGTCGGCGCGTGCGGGGGGCGGGGAGCTTTCTCCGGTGGTGTTGCATCGCGTGGCACGGTTGGCGGCGTTGGAGACACGGGCGCCGAAGTCGGTGGATGCGGGGCCGCGGGCGTTGGCGCGGTGGGCGCGTAAGCATGCTGATGCTGCGGTCGGGGTGTTGTCGGAGACCGCGGAAGCCGCAGCACGCAGCAGCAGTAGCGGCGGTGCCGGCACTGATGAGCCGGTGGGGCGGGCTGCGGTGTTGGCGGCGGCGGTGGCGCGGGTGTCGGCGTTGTATGCGGTGTGGGACATCGGGAACCTGACGTTGGCGGTCAAAGCTCAGATCGGGGACCGGTGGGAGGTCGTCGGGCTGGACGGGGCGTCGGATGCTGAGCGGGGTGCGGCGCTGCTTGACCTTGCTCGGGAGGCGGTGGGGCGTGCGGATGTGGTGCAGGTGTCGATGACCGAGCCTGCCCCGGTACCGGATGGGTTGCGCCGTGACCGGGGTGCGCGGGTGGGCGCTGACGGGTCGAGGGTGGTCGGGGACGGCGGGTATGTGCTGCGGGGTGCCCATCGGGAGCGTTACACCTCGGCCGCGCACCTCGGACGGGAAGAAGCCGTGGTCGGACGGGTGTCGTCCGCGCTGGATGTCGGTCTGGCTGCGGAGAGGACTGCGGGGGTGCGGGCGGAGCTGTCGGTGCTCGGCCTGAGCGCTGATCAGGTCCGCGCCGCTTTGACGGTGTTGACCTCCCGGGTTGCAGGTGACGTTGTCGTGGGCCCGGCGGGGGCGGGGAAGTCCCGCACCATGTCCGCGCTGGCGCAGGTGTGGTCCCGCGAGGTCGGCGGTCGGGTGCTCGGGTTGACGACGTCGCAGATTGCGGCGAACAACCTCGCCGATGACCACATTGATGCGATCAACACCGCTGTGTTCGCCGGCCGGTTCGCCCCGGGTGAGGACGGGCAGGTGAGGGACCGGCTCTCGGCGGGGGATCTGGTGATCGTGGATGAGGCGGGGATGACCTCCACCGCGGATCTGCACCTGATCACTCGGCTGGCGGCGGGTGCGGGGGCGAAGGTTGTGCTCACCGGGGACCCGGAGCAGCTGGGTGCGGTCGGCGCGGGTGGGCTGTTCTCCCATCTCGTCGATACGGCGTCGTCGGTGACGGAGCTGCAGACGGTGCACCGGTTCGAGCAGGGGTGGGAGAGGGCGGCGTCGTTGCAGGTCCGGGCGGGTGACACGGCCGCGGTTGGCGAGTATCTGTCCCGTGGCCGGCTGCACGCCGGGACTGTCGAGGAGATGGAGGCGGGGGCGTCGCGGGCGTGGCTGGCCGACACCGTCGCCGGCCGGCGGTCGTTGTTGATCGTGGCGGGCAATGAGCAGGCCGCGGTGCTGTCGGAGCGGTTGCGGGAGGAGCTGATCGGACTCGGCCGCGTCGATGGCGTGTCGGTCGGGTGGGTGCATGGCCGCGAGCCGGGTGGGCAGCCGGTGTCGGTGGGGGATCGGGTGCAGGCCCGGCTCAACGACCGATCGCTGAGGGTCGACCTCCCGGCCGGTTTCCACGGGAAGGAGGGTGGTGCGGTCACCAACCGGGAGATCTACACGATCGTCGGTGCGGTCCGGGATGAAAACAATGATCACTTTCTTCTCGGACAGGACAGCAGTGGAGCAACCGCCCACTTCCCTGCGAGTTACGTTGCTCACAATCTCCGATTGGCCTATGCGGGGACGGTGCATGCGGCGCAGTCGTTGACCGTGGACACGAGTCATTCGGTTATCGGTGAGGGTGTGGGGCGGGAGTCGGTGTATCCGGCGATCACCCGGGGTCGGGGCGAGAATCATGTGTGGCTGGTCGCGGCCCGGGACGCGGATGAGCACACCCCGGAAGCCCTGGCGGAGACGGCGCGGTCGCGGTTCTCGAACGTGATCGAGTATTCCGGGGCGCAGGTGTCCGCGCTTGCCGCCCGCGCTGAGGGCCGCGCGCAGGCCGGCTCGTTGGTGACGTTGGCTGGGGACTGGTTCGACCTGGCCCGCATCGGGCAGCGGGAGCGGGCCGACCGGCTGTTGACCGGTGCGTTGGGTGCGGTGAACGCGGCCCGGGTCGAGGCGGAGGGGGGTCGCGGGTCGCTGCTCACGGTGCTTGCCGATGCCGAGTTGGGCGGGCATGACCCGGGCCGGCTGCTGGGGCAGGTCGCGGGTGTCCGGGAGTTGGACAGTGCGGAGTCCGTGTCGGATGTGTTGCGCTGGCGCATTGCCGGAGCGATCAGTACGCGGGTGCCGGAGGACCCGGTCGGTGCGGCTGGGCGGTTCGACACCTGGACCGTCCCGGGCGATGACATTCATGATCGACAGCGGAACGAGCTGGCCCCGTTGATCGTCGACCGCATCCGCCAACTCGGAGAGCAGACCGTCGAGCAGCAGGCCGGGTGGGCGGTCGAACACCTCGGCCAGGTCCCCGATCCTGCTGCTGTTGGTGAGCGTGCGGAGTGGGTCCGGCGGGTCGGTGTCGCGGCCGGATATCGGGAGTACGCGGGCATCGACAACTCAGTGTCGAGTTTGGGTCCGGCCCCGGCGGCGGATGACGTGTATGCGCGGGCGTGGTGGACCCGGGCGGTCGAAGCCCTTGGCGGGGATGTCGGGCAGCTCGAGCACCGCCACCTGATCGACGCTGTTCTAGGGCGCGTCTCCTAACCCGGCTGGTCGGGCCTGCGCGATGATCAGTAGGTGTCGCGCCGTGCCGTCCTGACCGATGCCCAGTGGGACCGACTCGAGCCGTTACTGCCCTCGTCGGACGGGATGCCAGGGCGCCCGTTCGCCGATCACCGCAGAGTGATCGAGGGGATCATCTACCGGTTCCGCTGCGGGCTGGCCTGGCGTGATGTCCCGGTCGAGTTCGGGCTGTGGCAGACCCTATGGAAACGCCACCGCCGCTACTGCGGTGACGGCACCTGGGACCAGGTTCTCGCAGCTCTGCTCGCCGATGCCGACTCCGCCGGTCTCGTGGACTGGGCCGTGTCGGTCGACTCGACGATCATCCGCGCTCACCAACACGCCGCGACCCTGCAGCGGGACACAGGGGGCCGGATCGAACTACAAGAATCTGCTGATCGAGCCGCCCGATCACGCGTTGGGCCGCTCCCGCGGAGGGCTCGGCACGAAGATCCACCAGCTCGTTGACGGACACGGCCGCCCGCTGGTCGTACTGGTCGGCCCTGGCCAGGCCGGTGACGCCCCGATGTTCGCGCACCTGATGTCACATCTGAGCGTCGGACGGGTCGGTCCGGGCCGACCGCGGACCCGACCCGAGCGGGTCCGCGCAGATAAGACGTCGTTTCAGAAGTGGTGGGCCCGGTTCTGCCGGTGACGGCGGGGCTGGCAGCATCGGCTGATGGTCGCGCCTCGTGTGTCTGAGAAGACGAAGATTTTCGAGTTGGAGATCGTCCTGACCGAGGTGGTGCCGGCGGTCCGGCGTCGGGTGCAGGTGCCGGGCGAGGTCGACTTGGCGGTGTTGCACGAGGTGGTGCAGTCAGTGATGGGCTGGACGAACTCTCATCTGCACGAGTTCGAGATCGTCGGGCGCCGCTACGGGATCCCAGACCCGGACTGGCCCGGACAGGATGTCGCCGACGAGACGAAAGAGAAGCTGTTTCGGCTGGTCAAGGCTGGTGACCGGTTCGGTTACGTCTACGACTTCGGTGACAACTGGGCCCACGAGATCACCGTCGAGGCGGTCGCGGCCGTCGAGCCGGGAGTGTGCTATCCGCGATGCGTCGCCGGGCAGGGGGCGTGCCCGCCCGAGGACGTCGGCGGGATCGGGGGGTATGAGGACTTCCAGGCCGTGCTCGCCGACCCTGACCATCCCGACCGCGCCGAGCGCCTGGAGTGGGCGGGCGGGCCGTTCGACCCGCACCGCTTCGACCCTGACGAGGCCGACCGGGCCTTGGAGTGGCTGGCCTGGCGGCCGCTGGCCCCGACCTCGTAGGCGAGTGCCTCAGCGAGGGCTGGGTCGACCATCACTTCGGCTTCGGCTTGGTGAGGCGGCGGTGGCAGATCAGGGCGCAGGCCAGCGATAACAGCGCGGTGATCGTGGATTCGGCGCGGTCGTAGCGCAGCGCGAGGCGGCGGAAGTCCAGCAGCCAGGACATGGTGCGCTCGACGACCCAGCGGACCCGCCCGAGCCGGGTGGAGTCCTCGATCCCGCGCCGGGCGATCCGCACCCCGATCCCACGCCCACTCAGGTAGCGGCGGCAGCGGGGATAGTCGTAGCCCTTGTCGGCGTGCACCTTGTCCGGCCGACGTCGCGGACGCCCCGGCTGTCCCGCCCGTTCGCGGACGCCGGGGTTGGTGTCCAGCAGCGGGGCGAGCATCCGACTGTCGTGGGTGTTCGCCCCGGTGACCAGCGCATGCAGCGGGAGCCCGCCTCGGTCGCAGAGCACGTGGTACTTGCTGCCCGCCTTCCCGCGATCGGTCGGCGAGGGCCCGGTGGCCTCGCCGCGGCGCTTGGCCCGCACGCTCACGCTGTCCACCGCCGCCCGCGACCAGTCCAGCAGGCCCTGCTGGGCGAGGCGGTCGAGCATCACCCGGTGCAGCTGGGCCCAGACCCCGGCCTGCTGCCACTGCCGTAGCCGCCGCCAGCAGGTCACTCCGGACCCACAGCCGAGCTCGGCGGGCAGCGCGTTCCAGCTGATCCCGGTCTTGAGCACGAACACGATCCCGGCCAGAGCGGCCCGATCCGGCACCCGCGGACGGCCTGTCCGTCCCCGCTTGTGCTTGCGCGGCTTGGGCAGCAGCGGCTCCACCAGCGCCCACAGCTCGTCGCTCACCAATCGCTCGACACAAGATCGCCGCGCCACGACCGGACATGATCAGCTACCAGCGCCGATCCACACAGGACCGACACGCCGACTTCTGAAACGACCTCTTAGAGGTCATTTCAGAACGAGGTCGACGTGTCTGTTGTAGACGACAAGCGGCTATCTGACCTGCCGTTTGATCTGTCGTCGAGGGGTCAATGGAAACTCGACAAGTCGTTCTGAAACGACCTCTAAGGCCTACTCCTCGCGCGCCATCCGCGCCCACCTGCGCGGACGACGGATCGTCGCGGTCATCCCGGAGCCGGCTGACCAGCAGGGACACCGGAAACGACGCGGCACACGCGGCGGTCGACCACCGGCGTTCGACCGGGTCGACTACCGCGGCCGCAACGTCGTCGAACGCGGGTTCTGCGAGGTCAAGCAGTGGCGCGGCCTCGCGACCCGCTACGACAAGCTCGCGCTGACCTTCCGCGGCGGAGTTGCACTGAAGGCCATCGTCACCTGGTTGCGCACTTTAGAGGTCGTTTCAGAACGACTTGTCGAGTTTCCATTGACCCCTCGACGACAGATCAAACGGCAGGTCAGATAGCCGCTTGTCGTCTACAACAGACACGTCGACCTCGTTCTGAAATGACCTCTTAGGAGACACGCCCTGAGGTTCCCCCGCTTTGCCGGAGTGTCTGAACACTGGTTCGATCTTGAGGGCCAGGAAGGAAGGCACTGGTGCCCGCACCGAAAAAGTACCCCGATGAGCTGCGCGAACGAGCGGTTCGGCTGTATCGGGAGTCCGACCCTCGCCCGACGTTCCGGGGGCTCGCCGAGCAGCTCGGGGTGCATCACGAGGCCCTGCGCAACTGGGTCCGTCAGGCCGAGGCAGACACCGGCGAGCGCCATGATCGGCCGTCGACCGACATGCTCGCCGAGAACCGCCGGCTCGCGCGGGAGAACGCTGAGCTGCGGCGGGTCAACGAGGTCCTGCGCGCGGCGAGCGCCTATTTCGCCAGCGAGATCGGCCCGACCCGGAGGAAATCATGAGCTTCGTCGATGCCCATGATTTCCCCGCCGGTCTCGTACTACGGGTCCTGAACATCGCGGCCTCGACCTACTACGACTGGCGCGCCCGCCGCGCGAACCCCTCTCAGCGGCAGCTCGACGACGCCGTCCTGCTTGAGCAGATCGTGAAGATCCGCTCGGTGAGCGAGTTCGCCACCACCTACGGATCCCCGCGGGTGTGGCTGGAGCTGCGCCGCCAGGGCGTGCACGTCGGGCGCAAGCGCGTCGCTCGGATCATGCGCGAGCACGGCCTTCAGGGCGCGCACCTGCGTCGCGGCTGGAAGGGCGGCTCGACCCGGCAGAATCCGGCCCACCGCCCGGCGCCGGACCTGCTCGAACGCGACTTCACCGCGACCGCGCCCAACCGGGTGTGGGTGGCGGACCTGACTCGCATCGTCACCGGTGAGGGCGTGTTGTGGCTGGCCTCGGTGCGGGACGCGTTCTCCAACCGGGTCGTCGGCTGGGCCACCGACCCGCGAGCCACGACGGTGCTGGTGCTGACCGCGCTCAACCACGCGCTGCGCTCCCGGAGCCTGCGTCCCGGTCAGTTGATCTTTCACAGCGACAAGGGGGCCCAATACACGGCACTGCGATTCACTCAGCGCCTGGTCGACGCGGGTGTCGCCCCGTCGACAGGGTCCACAGGGGACAGCTATGACAACGCCCTCGCCGAGAACCTGTGGTCCACGCTCAAGATCGAGCTGCTCTACTGGCCCGGGACGGGCTTCGCGACCCGCTGCGAGGCCGAGCATGCGCTGATCCGCTACCTCGACGGCTGGTACAACCCGCGCCGGATCCAGGCCCGCCTCGGAGGGCTCTCACCCGACGAGTACGAAGACGACTATCGTCGCGCCCAGCGCGACGCCGACAGGTAACCCGCACTCCGGCAAACCGGGGGAAGCTCACCCTAGCCCGCTCACACCTGGGGCCGCGAAACCCTGTCCTGGCTACACACCGCCTACCGGCAGGCTTACGGCCGGCTCGGCTCCGGTTTCCAGGCCGCGGAGTGGCACACCCGCTGGGTGGCACATGCCTACGCTGCGTTCGATGCCCCCTGAGCTTCCCCCGGTTTGCCGGAGTGCGGGTTACCTGTCGGCGTCGCGCTGGGCGCGACGATAGTCGTCTTCGTACTCGTCGGGTGAGAGCCCTCCGAGGCGGGCCTGGATCCGGCGCGGGTTGTACCAGCCGTCGAGGTAGCGGATCAGCGCATGCTCGGCCTCGCAGCGGGTCGCGAAGCCCGTCCCGGGCCAGTAGAGCAGCTCGATCTTGAGCGTGGACCACAGGTTCTCGGCGAGGGCGTTGTCATAGCTGTCCCCTGTGGACCCTGTCGACGGGGCGACACCCGCGTCGACCAGGCGCTGAGTGAATCGCAGTGCCGTGTATTGGGCCCCCTTGTCGCTGTGAAAGATCAACTGACCGGGACGCAGGCTCCGGGAGCGCAGCGCGTGGTTGAGCGCGGTCAGCACCAGCACCGTCGTGGCTCGCGGGTCGGTGGCCCAGCCGACGACCCGGTTGGAGAACGCGTCCCGCACCGAGGCCAGCCACAACACGCCCTCACCGGTGACGATGCGAGTCAGGTCCGCCACCCACACCCGGTTGGGCGCGGTCGCGGTGAAGTCGCGTTCGAGCAGGTCCGGCGCCGGGCGGTGGGCCGGATTCTGCCGGGTCGAGCCGCCCTTCCAGCCGCGACGCAGGTGCGCGCCCTGAAGGCCGTGCTCGCGCATGATCCGAGCGACGCGCTTGCGCCCGACGTGCACGCCCTGGCGGCGCAGCTCCAGCCACACCCGCGGGGATCCGTAGGTGGTGGCGAACTCGCTCACCGAGCGGATCTTCACGATCTGCTCAAGCAGGACGGCGTCGTCGAGCTGCCGCTGAGAGGGGTTCGCGCGGCGGGCGCGCCAGTCGTAGTAGGTCGAGGCCGCGATGTTCAGGACCCGTAGTACGAGACCGGCGGGGAAATCATGGGCATCGACGAAGCTCATGATTTCCTCCGGGTCGGGCCGATCTCGCTGGCGAAATAGGCGCTCGCCGCGCGCAGGACCTCGTTGACCCGCCGCAGCTCAGCGTTCTCCCGCGCGAGCCGGCGGTTCTCGGCGAGCATGTCGGTCGACGGCCGATCATGGCGCTCGCCGGTGTCTGCCTCGGCCTGACGGACCCAGTTGCGCAGGGCCTCGTGATGCACCCCGAGCTGCTCGGCGAGCCCCCGGAACGTCGGGCGAGGGTCGGACTCCCGATACAGCCGAACCGCTCGTTCGCGCAGCTCATCGGGGTACTTTTTCGGTGCGGGCACCAGTGCCTTCCTTCCTGGCCCTCAAGATCGAACCAGTGTTCAGACACTCCGGCAAAGCGGGGGAACCTCACCCGACACCGCGCGCGGTGGTGTCTGCGACCGCCCGGAGCACCGAGCCCCCGGACGGGACCCCGGACGGCGGCTGGAAACTGTCGAGTGGCGGCCGTGGTTCGATCGCGCCCGCACCGAAGACCTGGCCTGGCGCGCGGCCCTGCAGCCAGAAGCACCGGATGAGCCCGTTCCGGAGGCAGGCCACGGTGCCTCGCACGGGTGAAGATGGTCAGCAGCCCGGTCCGGAATGAGATACGGATACCGGGTGATGAGTACAACAACGATGACACGGCAGGCAGGGGCACGACCGGTGCTGAGGATGGTCGCAGGGGCAGCGGTGCTGCTGGCTGCTGCGGGGTGCAGCTCGGGTGAGCAGGAGCACGCTGGACATGCCCATCCTGCGGAGTCGGCGTCACCGGTTTCGACGTCGGCTCCGGTGCCGGTCGGGAGTAACGCGAAGCTGGTCACCGATTTCTACACCCAAGCGTTCGTCCACCGCGACGTTGCCGGGGCGTCGCAGATCTATGTCGCGGAGAGCTACATCCAGCACAATCCGCAGGTCCCCAACGGGCGGGCGGCGTTCGTGGACACGATGGGCCCGTATGTGAAAGACGGGGTGACATTCAGAATCGGCCGCGTGGTCGCCGAAGGCGACATCGTGGTGGTGCATGCCGAGTCCATCGAGAAGGACGGGCAGCGGTCCGCGGTCGCGGACTTCTTCCGCGTGGAGAACGGGAAGATCGTCGAGCACTGGGACGTCATCCAAGCCATCCCCGCCGACACCGCCAACGGCAACCCGATGGTCCCCGGCACTGCGACCTCACAGGCTCCGGGGCATCGGTAAAGGCGTTCCCGTTCACCTTGGCCGCGGTGGTCGCGCCGGGAGACGCCCTGTACTGAGGGACTGGTGCGCTCGGCGATCGCCGCTGGCGCGGCTGTCGTGGTGGGTGGTGACCTGGAGGTCGTCGGCGCCGATGATCCTGCTGGCGAGGTGTTCGATCTCGGTGGTGGTGAACTGGTCGGGCAGCGCGGCCGGGAGCAGGCGGAAACCGTCGCGGATGGTGTTGAGCGCGGTCGCGAGCCCGGCGACGGTGTCGCGGGCGACGACGTCGATCTGCACGGTGAGGAGGAGACGCTTGTGGCCCCAGCGGGCCGGGTTTCCGATCACCTCGGCGACCGCGCGGGACAGAACGCCGCGGCGCAGCAGCCCGGTGAAGTGCCCGGCGAGCACCTCCGCAGCCTGGTGGAGGTCTTTACCAGGCAGATCGAAATCTTGGCGGGCGATGACCAGCGCCTCACGAGCCCGGCCCGGCGGCCGGGTGGGTGGCGGTGAAGTGAGCACGGCGATCATTCTATTCACCGGCCGTTGTTCACTCACTCTGGGTGATCGAGGTGCCCGGTTTCGGTGATCGGGATGTTCCCGGCGGCGATGGTCCGGAGCACCCATCACACAGGCCCCGACCCACCCGTACAAGGCCCCGACAGGGCGGCCCTGACGGACGGCCGCGGCAGGGTGGGAGCGGCACCGTCTGGCTGGTGAGGTGTGGACACCGCGGTGCTGCCGCGTCGCTTCCGGTCCTGGCCCGCCCGGGGGCGGGCTGCGGTCCGGGTCGACGTGCCCACGACCCAGATCCAGACCAGGACTCGGCGTGCCCTGGCCCTCTGCTGAACCGCACGGGTTCGTTGCACAGGCCTCACTCTGTGGTGGTCATGAACTGGTCGCGGCGTAGTGGGGACGCTGTCTGCTGGCGGCCTCTACTTCGGCACGATGTGCAGGGTGAAGGTGCCGTCGGGCTGTTCGTCGCAGATCCCGATGTCGGGCGTGGTGCGTTCGGCCTCGGCGCAGGCGTGGATGGTCGGGTAGTTCCCGATTTTCTCGATGCTGAGAGAGTCGACGGCGGCGATCCCGGTCTGGATGAGCGCGACGACAGCAGCGCTCGTTCCGACGACGCGCAGAGCGTGCCCGATTTTCATGCAATCGTTCCCGTTCCCGGCCCGCGGTGGCGAAGGCCGGTGACGTCGAGTTCCAGGAGGTCAGCGCTGCCCTGGGCTCTGGTGGTGTTGGTCAGGTCCAGGTGACGGTGATGATCAGCATGGCGGTCACGAGAGCGAGCCCGACGGCGACGACGGCGAGCCAGATCCCGGCGTTGGCTGGTACGGGCGTCGCTCCGGGCGCGGTGGGTGCGTGGGTGGCGGCGGTGGTGTCGTGGGGGCCGCGGTCACGGCGGGTCCCGTTCTTGCGGCGGCGCCGGTCAGCGCTGCGACCGGTGCCGCGTTCGACGCGTCGGGGTGGGGTGGCCAGGGCGTCGTCGAGCGCGGCCCGGTTGAGCACGATGGTCGCGACCTCATCATCGCTCCCGCTGCTCATGCGAGCGGGCCGGTAGCTGCTTGCGCTGTCGCTGCCGGTATTGCCGTGTCGCGGCAGTGGTGCTGGTGGGCGCGGGTCGCTGCGATGGTGCGGGGCCGTGTTGCGGCGGGTGTCCACCGGCTCACTGTGCGCGATATGTGCGTTGTTGACCAGATTGTCGGAGTGAAGTCACCTCGATGGGTCGGCAGAGTCACGACGCCGTGGGCTCCCCGGGCCGCGGGAGTGCCTCGCTGTTGTGGTGGCCGGGTGCGAGGTGCCCGGTTTGGGTGATCGGGATGGCGTCGGAGGCGGTGGTGGCGACGTCACGCCGTCGATGGTCGCCGTCGGGGCGATGGTAGGCGTCGATGGTGGTGGCCCGGATGACAGACAGGTGCCGGTAAAGGATCAGCACTGGAGTGGCGGTCGTGGTTCGATCGGGCCCGCGTCGAGGACCTCGAACGGCGCCGGTCAGCCGCAGATCCAGACTAGAATCGCGGAGACCACGGGTCGGCCTCGACAGGCCGCGCTGTCGCTGCTGACAGCTGTGGCCCCCGTAGCCCAATGGCAGAGGCAGGCCCCTTAAACGGGTCACCGGTGTCGGTTCGACTCCGACCAGGGGCACCGTCGGGGTGCTGAGCAGATGTCATTCCGGCCGGTCACCTCGCCGGACCATCGTATTCCGGCGAACGGTTTCAGGGGCGCGGAGCCGTCGCACCGGCCGACTTATTTCTGTAGTGTTTACTCTTGTTCGGGTTGCCCTGATTCGGGGTGGCTGTCACGGTGCGGTTCGGGATGTGAGGTCAGGGTTATGGCTCAGGTGACTCGGGTGGAGTTGGTGGATGACCTGGAGGGGGGTCCGGCGGATGAGACGGTGCGGTTCGGGGTGGAGGGGAAGTCGTATGTGATTGATTTGAAGTCGGAGAACGTGGAGTTGTTCCGGTCGGCGGTGGCGGATTTTGTGGCGGCGGCGCGGCGGGACACGGGGACCGGCGTGAAGAGTGTGCGGCGCAGCGGGTCGGGGCTGGGGCGTGCGGAGAATCGGGCGATCCGGGAGTGGGCTCGCAACAACGACTATCCGATTTCTGAGCGGGGCAGGATTCCGGCGCACGTGGTCACCGCCTACCACCAGAGCAACTGAGCAGGGCAGCGATGGTTGTCGGAGACGACCGAGAGAAGACCAGCTTCGCTGAGGGCTTCACTGGGGATCTGGTGGTGGGGGTGGATGCCGATGATCGGCGGGTCGGGTTCGGCGATGACGACTACGACTACGACTACGACTACGGGTTCGGTGGCGGTGTTGGTGAGTGAGGTCCGGGTGGCGAGTGTGAAGAGGTGTGGGTGGTGACGCCGACGGCGGCGTTCCCGGAGTTCAACCCCGCGGTCTGTGGTTCCCCCGAGATCGTGGAGGGTTCCCTATGCCGCGTCTCGAGTGAGGGCGGCGTTCTCGTAGACGATCGGTGCGAGCCCGGCGGCGGCGCTGTGTCGTCGCCGGTGGTTGTAGAAGCCGTAGCACCAGTCGATAACCACCGCCCGAGCCTTCGCAGTGGTGTCGAAGTCGTTGCGGGACAGCACTTCCCACTCCAGGCTGGAGAAGAACGCCTCCGCCGCGGCGTTGTCGAAACACGACCCGACCCATGGACTGGCGGATGTCCAGGCGGCGACACAACGTGGCGAACGCGCCGGCGGTGTAGGTCGAGCCGCGGTCGGTGTGAAAGATCACCCCTGCGATCCCGTCCGCGCCGCCGCGGGCCGCGACGGCCATCCGGATGGCCTCACACGCCAGCTCGGCGTTGGGGTGCAGCCCGGTGGCCGCGCCGAGCAACCTGCGCGAGTACAGGTCGATCACCGTGGCCAGATACAGCTTCCCGGCCGCGGTGGGGATCTCGGTCATGTCCCCGACCCAGCGGCGGTTCGGCTCGGCGGCGGTGAAGTCGCGGTTCAGCAGGTCCGGGAACTTCGGCGCCGCCTTGTCCTGGCGGGTCAGCCCGTTGCGCCTCCGGATGCGGCGGGCGACCAGGCTCTGTCGGCGCATCGAGTCCGCCACGGTCTTCTCCGACACCTTCCACCCCGCCTCACGTAGGTCCGCGTGCAACCGCGGCGAGCCGTGCAGACGCTCGGCGGCGTCGAACCCGGCCCTCACGGCGGCGTCGAGCGCGCGTCGGCGCTCCTCAGTCGCAGTCAGGCCGCCACCGGGACTGGTGGCGCGACTCAGCCACTTGTACAGCCAGGAGATCGACACGCCGAGCAGCGCGCAGGCCAGCGTGTGCGGCACCCGGTGGAAGGTCCTCTGGTCGGCGATGAAACGTGCCACGCTCACTTCGTCGCCTCCTTGACCCACAGGACCACGGATCGTTTGAGGACATCACGCTCCATCCGCAGCTCGGCGTTCTCCGCCCGCAGCCGCTTGAGCTCGGCGATGTCACCCCGGGAGAGGCCTTCGGTGTCCTCGCGGGCCTCCCGCGCTCGGGCCACCCAGTTGCCCAGTGTGCCCTCGTTGACCCCCAGGTCGCGGGCGATCTGGGCGATCGGCTTGCCGGTCTCCTCGACGATCCGGACCGCACCGTCACGGAACTCCCGGTCGTATCGCTTCCGTACCTCTGGCATCGCCACCCCTTATAGCTGATGCCTCCCCGATCATGGGGGAACCGCAAAGCCGATCGCCCAGATCGCCCGCGACCTGGGGGTCAACGAGGGCACACTGGGCAACTGGGTGGCCCGAGCGCGGGAGGCCCGCGAGGACACCGAAGGCCTCTCCCGGGGTGACATCGCCGAGCTCAAGCGGCTGCGGGCGGAGAACGCCGAGCTGCGGATGGAGCGTGATGTCCTCAAACGATCCGTGGTCCTGTGGGTCAAGGAGGCGACGAAGTGAGCGTGGCACGTTTCATCGCCGACCAGAGGACCTTCCACCGGGTGCCGCACACGCTGGCCTGCGCGCTGCTCGGCGTGTCGATCTCCTGGCTGTACAAGTGGCTGAGTCGCGCCACCAGTCCCGGTGGCGGCCTGACTGCGACTGAGGAGCGCCGACGCGCGCTCGACGCCGCCGTGAGGGCCGGGTTCGACGCCGCCGAGCGTCTGCACGGCTCGCCGCGGTTGCACGCGGACCTACGTGAGGCGGGGTGGAAGGTGTCGGAGAAGACCGTGGCGGACTCGATGCGCCGACAGAGCCTGGTCGCCCGCCGCATCCGGAGGCGCAACGGGCTGACCCGCCAGGACAAGGCGGCGCCGAAGTTCCCGGACCTGCTGAACCGCGACTTCACCGCCGCCGAGCCGAACCGCCGCTGGGTCGGGGACATGACCGAGATCCCCACCGCGGCCGGGAAGCTGTATCTGGCCACGGTGATCGACCTGTACTCGCGCAGGTTGCTCGGCGCGGCCACCGGGCTGCACCCCAACGCCGAGCTGGCGTGTGAGGCCATCCGGATGGCCGTCGCGGCCCGCGGCGGCGCGGACGGGATCGCAGGGGTGATCTTTCACACCGACCGCGGCTCGACCTACACCGCCGGCGCGTTCGCCACGTTGTGTCGCCGCCTGGACATCCGCCAGTCCATGGGTCGGGTCGTGTTTCGACAACGCCGCGGCGGAGGCGTTCTTCTCCAGCCTGGAGTGGGAAGTGCTGTCCCGCAACGACTTCGACACCACTGCGAAGGCTCGGGCGGTGGTTATCGACTGGTGCTACGGCTTCTACAACCACCGGCGACGACACAGCGCCGCCGCCGGGCTCGCACCGATCGTCTACGAGAACGCCGCCCTCACTCGAGACGCGGCATAGGGAACCCTCCACGATCTCGGGGGAACCACAACATCTGACTTGGGTAATTGCCGTCTCGGGAGATTACTTCCTAGTCATAGAGTCTCTGGGGGCGACACGCCGCGGTGTGCCAACCGCGCCAAACACCGGATCCGACGGGTCGCCTGTGCAGTCGACGGGGGCGGTCACGGCCGCCAGCGCGGGATCTCCTCCAGGCTCTTCGGCGCCCACGACAGCCCCCCAGGCAACCGCTCCGGGGTCGCCGACTCCGCCCGGGACCACTTCGCCCGCGTCACCATCTCCTCCATCGCGCTCGCCAACACTCCGAGCGACTGCGGATGGCACCGCACCACCACCACCGAGCAGCGCAACACCCGCGCCCGCCGCGCAGCGTCCACCAACAGCCCCGACGGCCCGAGCAAACTCCCCGGATCGGCGGCCTTCACGAAGTACTCACGCGGCCTCAGCGTCTCCTCCACCTGCACCAACAACCGGCGCCCGTCCCGCAACACCTGCACGCCATCCGGAACATCCACCGGCTGCGCCGCCCGGCCCCCCGCAACGCCTCTTCCTGAGCCGCCTGACGCGCTAACAGACGCTGCGACTCTGAGCTTGGCCCCGTAGTCCGGACACCGACGGTGTGGGGTCAGTGGGTGTGGTCGGGCGGGGTGTGGGCTGCTTCGAAGTCGTTCGGGGAGAGCATCCCAATACTGGAATGGCGCCGTAACGGATTGTACCAGCATTCTATCCATTCGAAGATGGCGGTGGCAAGCTCTGCGCGGGTTTTCCAGGTTCTGGAATCGAGCAGTTCGAGTTGCATGGTACCCCAGAATGATTCGACCAGAGAGTTATCGTAGCAATCTCCGATCGAGCCCATCGATGGGACGATTCCAGCGGCGACCAGACGTCGACCGAATGCCCATGATGTGAATTGGGTGCCGTGGTCGGAATGTAGGATCGTGGCGTGGTATTGCGGGCGTCGGCGGAGTATGGCCATGCCGAGGGCGTCGATGACGAGTTCGGTGCGCATGTTGTCGGCGATGGACCATCCGACTGCTTTCCGGGAGAATACATCGATGACTGCCGCGCAGTAGACTTTCCCTTCTCGGGTGGGGTGTTCGGTGATGTCGGTGCACCAGATCTCATCCGGTCCGTCGACGGTGAAGTCGCGGTCGACCAGGTCGGTGTAGGGGTCGGCGTGCTGGTCCCGGACGGTGCAGCCGTGGTTGCGTCGCCGGTAGAGGCCCTGGATCCCGGCCTGGCGCATCAGCCGAGCGACGCGTTTGTGGTTCACCGTGATACCGAGTCCGAGGGTGAGCTCGGCGTGCACACGTGGCCATCCGTAGGTGCCCCGGGACTCTGCGTGGATTTTCTCGATGTGTTTGAGGAGCAGTTCGTTCTCCTGCGTCCGTAGCGATGTCGCCCCGGAGTGCCATTCGTAGTAGCCCTGGCGGCGGACGCCAAGGACCCGGCAGGTCACCGCGACGTCGAATCCATCGTCGGCGAGTTCACGGACCAGCGGGAAAACTACTTTGGGAGGATGCTCTCCCGGGCGAAGTACGCGGCAGCACGCTTGAGGATCTCGTTCTCGATCTCGATCCGGCGGGCCTTCTTTCGGAGTTCGACGATCTCACTTTTCTCCGCGCTCGACAGACGTGTGGAGCGCGGGTCACCGTCGTCTGCGTCGGCCTGGGAGACCCAGTTCCGCAGACACGACTCCGACAACGACAGGTCCTTGGCGATTTCCGAGATCGGCTTGACCTTCGAACGGGCCAGGTCGATAGCGCGTTGCCGGAACTCCGGCGGGTGAGGAGCGGGCACGAACGACATCCTTCCCGGCGGACGGCGTCCGCCTCAGGACAGGTGTCCGGTACCAGGGGCCAAGCTCATACAAGATCGCGTCCAGCACGTCCCGACGCGCATGAGCGATCCGACGACCCCGACGGGCGATCGGCGGCAACAACGGCTCGATCACCACCCACTGGGCATCACTGGTGTCCGAGGGGTACCGACGCGGTCGTTCCTGCACGACAGACACGATGGACCACCCCCGCAGGGCCAGGCATCCCGACATGCCCACCATTTCCAAACACGCTCTCAGGGCGAAAATCTATTCGTCATCCTATTTTGACAAGAATAACGCCGATTATGATTGTGCCGATGCCGATGAGCATCCGTGGAGTGAGAGGGTCTTTCCAGATGAATCGTGCCAAGAGCGCAACGAGGGCGATACCGACCGCGACCCAGATCCCGTAAGCGACACCGATCGGTAATCCGCCTTGGAGTGCCATAGCGAGGCAGGCGAATGCCAGGACGTAGCCGATGGCGACTGGGATGAGCCAGATGTGTTTGCGGAATCCCTCTGAGGCGCGCAGACTCAAGGTGGCGCCGATCTCTGCGGCGACCGCGGCGGCCAACCAGATCCAGCTCATGCCGCGGCTTTTTCGGTGGTGAGGCTCTCGGGGTGGTGGGAGCCGGTCTCGACCAGCACCACTCCGCCGATGATGAGTGCTATTCCGATGATCGCGGGCAGGCCGAGCATCTCGCCGAAGACCAACACGCCGAACAATGCGGTCAGCGCGACGCCACAGGCTCCCCAGATGCCGTAGGCGATACCGATCGGCATACCTGTGCGTAGCGTTAGCCCTAATAAGACGAACGCGGTCACGTAGCCGACGGCTACGACGAGTATCCAGCCTGTGTGATCGATCGTGGCCCGCAAAGCGATCGTTGCTGCGACTTCTGCGCCGATCGCCCCGCCCAGTAATGCCCACTTTTTCACCATGCTACTTCCACCCTCTCCGTCGTGTGCTGCATGCTGTCACGTGAGCACACGGTACAGGTAGAAGTTCATGTTGACCCCGATGGGTCCTACTGGCGCGGGGATAATTGAGGCCAGATGCTGAGCGTCGTAGAAGCATGTCCGAAGAGAGTTATTTGCGATTTGATCGTTTGTTTTGATAACGGCCAGAAACGGCTCTCCCATGCGGGAGCGGCGAATGTTGGCGAGTATATCCGGAACCGGCGGCGAGGTAGCGGTCAGATCGAGGCCCTGTTCGGTATATGCCGGTCCCCAGGGGGGTTCGATGATGTAGATATCGTGCGGGCTACGTGGCGCGAGTGTACGTAAGAGCTCCTGATAGTCACCGTGTACGAGATCGATATCGACCTCCACGAGCGAAAAATTGTGCTGCGTGGCCCGATGAATCAATGGATCCAGTTCCACCGCATGCGTGGGTACCGCCAGGTGTCGCCCGATATGGTAGGCGATATTCCCCGATCCGCAGAACAGATCTGCAACAAATCCAGGTGTAGCCGCCGCGCCGAACCTCTTGGAGTATCTCGCCGCTAATTCGTCAGCCAAAGAAACTGCGTAACTGTCTACGGAACACTCGATAGCGGTACGGCCAAAGATCCGCAGGCCGCGTTCAGTCATCTGGCTAGCGGGGATCCCATACAACGAAAAGAAATCAGGGGAGCCGTATATCGTGGTGGCGACAGTGACTAACTCTGACCCAGTGAGCAGACGCATACGTGAGGGGCCGAGTAAGTCAGCCCGGCAACGAAAGTACTCATCTCGACCATCTGCTGACGCGTCTACGGCCATGAATGAACGAATCCTCCAGCCAGGCTCGCATCGTCGCCCAGACAGGGAGACCAGTGAGCTCCATCGGTAACTTACTCCAGCTCGGAAGCCTGTACGATCTGTGAAGATTCAGTCAAGGGTGCAACCCGCAGAATTATCGAATTCTTGCCCCGCTGGATCCTCGGCGTTCAATCTTGATCTCGCCGCCGCACCTACGCTCCGGACATGGAGAATCGCCCCCGAATCCGAGAATCTTCCACTCGAACTCAAAAGCAACAGAACACCACAGAAGAAGACTCGGCGAAACTTGAATCCAACATATTCGACTCGCTGGGGATCAGCTATGAGCATGCCTATGGTCACTTGCCAGAGCAGTTGGCCGCATTGGAATGGTTGACAGCTCGACTGCCAGAGGGGGCACGGGTTCTTGACATCGGTAGTGGCACCGGAAAACCCGCGGCTGCCCACCTGGTGAAAGCTGGCTGCACCGTAACCGGTATCGACACCTCAGCCACGATGATCGAGCTGTCGGCACGCCAAGTGCCGCCTGCTACCTTCCTACGCGAGGACGTCCGGACGGTTCATTGCTCACCAGAATCATGGGAGGCGATCTGCTCCTTCTTCTCTTTGTTTCAGATGTCCCGACCCGATCTGGACGCCACTCTACTCCGAGTCGCTGACTGGTTAGTCCCGGGCGGATATTTCATCTTCGCCACCGTTCCATTTGACAGCAGCAACGCTCCCATCATTTGGATGGGACGAACTGTCGAAGCCAGCAGTTACCCAGTATTGGTATTCCGCCAGCGGCTGGAAGCCGCCGGACTGGATATCCAGCATGTACAGGTGAGCACTTTCCAGCCGCAACATTCCGATGCTGAACCTGAGAAGCATCTGTTTATTTATGCCCGTAAACCCGGTGGTCGGGCTGTCACCTGCCACGCCTTATCCGGACCGTATCCTCATCCGGTGAGCTATCGCGGACCTCATCAACTCACTCAGGACGGTTGGCAGGCGATGGAATCCCGATTCGATCGGGCGGACATCAGTCCTGTAGTAAAGGCAGTGGCTAGGAACAGTCGGGTACTCGACATCGGCGGCGGTAGTGGTGCTGTGGTTGCGGCCATCGCCGACAAGCTTGGTAGCTGCACAACCGTGGAACCTCACCCGCTACGTGAAGAGAGTATGCGCGCACTGCGCGGCCAGGGAGTCACAGTGCTGCCCGGGAAAGCTGAACGTATCCCTCTTCCCACCGCCAGTGTGGATGCTGCCGTAGCAACCTGGATCTTGCACTACATTGACGATCCCTCCGCTGCTGTACGTGAAATGGTACGCGTCGTCGACCTGACCCACCCGGAGGCAAAGATTGTCCTCGTACAGGGCGCACCGACCAACGAACTCACCAGCCTGTGGAACCAGGTGTGCGCGCCCCTGCTTAACGAAGCACCAGACCACCAGGGTTACCTACTCGCACTAGCCGCAGAAATTCTCGCTGCCAACGGGTTCGAGGAACTGTCCTGGCATCAAGTAACAGTCAAGGTGACATTCCCCGAAACCGATCCAACGACGCGAGCCAAGGCCGCTGCCGAAACACTGGCAGCCTTCTGGCACACCGATCATCCTCAGCAAGGCGAACTACGCGAAACCCTACAACCTGTATTGCAACAGCATCTCAGCGCAGAAACCACTCATATCAACGACACCGGCGTCATGCTAATAGCACGACCCGCCCGCAACGAGGTATTCTTATAACGATCTGATGCGCAGTAGCGGTGTCAGCGGCGGGCGGCACGCCGCCCGCCGCTGACGATCTTCGATCGTGCCACCTTGTCTAATCCTGCCTCGACAGGGCGTGGGCGCTTTTTCTTCCGCCCTGTGCACGATAGGTGCCGGCTCCGCATTTGTCTTTGGGGTGGCGGAATGAGGTGTTCTCAGTAGTGGTGTCGGTGCTGATCAGAGACGTGACGTAGTGGCAGGCCCACGGGTGGGTGCAGGACCTCGGTAGGTAGGGAAGATCGGTCCGTCCAAAGAGCGCCTGGTGTCATGGATGTATGCGATTAGTGCGTACCGATATCGACTCGGCAGCGTACGTGTGGCAAGAGCTGAGTGGGGCTGGAACGAATGTAGAGCTATTGGTGGCGGCGCATGATTCGTGGTGCGGGTCGGGCTGCGGCAGGGGATTCGAGTGCAGATTCGTGCACTACTCTCGAGTGTCTCCAGCTCCTGTAGGTCGTGGTTCAGCGACTTGTAGCTATACTCGTCGTACCTCTGAATTGTTCGGGCTGCTGGGAGGTGGTGGCTACCGTCGGGGGTATTTCACAGGATCATCAGAAGAACTTGTGGGGCCTCGTTGAGGGCATTCTCTCGGAAGTGCAATCTGCATCACGCGAGTTGTGTTATTCGGATTGGTCGCATAAGGAGACTGAGTCGGCGGCCGAGTTGTGTAGGTATGCGGGGCGGGACACTCTTCAATGGATGGCCTCGGGCTATGACCGCGGGTTCTACTCCGGCAAGCACAAGTGCCACGGGCTGAACGTCCCGGTCATCGCCGACCCCGCCGGCCGGCTGGTGTGGATCTCCCCGCCGCTTCCCGGAGCCCGCCACGACATGGGCGCGTCCCGTGAGCACGGCATCATCGACGCCCTGACCGAGCACCGGATCCCGGCAGCGGCAGACACCGCCTACCAGGGATCCGGGCCCACGGTGGCGGTCCCACAACGGCGTCGGCGCCTCGATCCTGATAGCGGGCGGATGCGCCCGCTATCGCAAGCGCAGAAGGACGTCAACGCCGCCCATGCCCGTCGCCGCGGACCGGGCGAGCGGGTCAACGCCGAGCTGAAGAACTGGAAGACCCTCCGCAAGATCCGCTCCAGCCCGAACCGGGCCGGACAGCTCATCGCCGCAGTTCAGACCCTCATGATCGCCAACACCTGACCAGGTTGGCAAAGGCTCACTGGCTCACACCCACCGCGGCTGGTCGGCGGGACACGGACGCTATCGCTGAGAGCGTGTTTGGAAATGGTGGGCATGTCGGGATGCCTGGCCCTGCGGGGGTGGTCCATCGTGTCTGTCGTGCAGGAACGACCGCGTCGGTACCCCTCGGACACCAGTGATGCCCAGTGGGTGGTGATCGAGCCGTTGTTGCCGCCGATCGCCCGTCGGGGTCGTCGGATCGCTCATGCGCGTCGGGACGTGCTGGACGCGATCTTGTATGTGGTGCGTACCGGGTGTGCCTGGCGGGCGTTACCGGTGGACTTCCCGCCCTGGCAGACCGTCTACTGGTACTTCAACCAGTGGGAACAGCAGAAGGTCACCGAGAAGATCCTCCCGATCGTGCGCAGTCAGCTACGCATCGCCGAGGGTCGGGATCCGGAGCCGAGCGCCGGGATCATCGACTCCCAGTCCGTGCGTGGCGCCGACACCGCCGACACCGTCGGCGACGATTCCCGCGGCTATGACGCCGGGAAGAAAATCAACGGCCGGAAACGGTTCATCATCACCGACACCCTCGGGCTACTGCTGGTCACCATGGTGTTCCCTGCCAGCACGCAGGACCGCGACGGCGCCACCTCGGTCCTGCTCGCTCTCTACCTACAAACCCGGGTCCGGCACGTCTTCGCCGACGCCGGGTTCACCGGCCGCCTGATCAGCTGGGCGCACACCCTGCTGCGTACCCGTCTCGAGATCGTCCGCAAAACGGCAGGCCAACGCGGCTTCGTCGTCATCCCCCGACGCTGGGCGGTCGAACGCACCTTCGCCTGGCTCACCGCCCACCGCCGCCTCGCCCGCGACTACGAACGCCACCGCACCACCTCCGAAGCGATGATCCGCTGGGCAGCGATCACCACGATCACCCGCCGCATCGCCCGCGGACACCCCGCCACCCGCCAACAGAAGTACACGCCACCCTCAACCCACTAGAATTTCCAAACACGCTCTGAGGAGGTTCGGCCCGCAGTTCGGTTCTTTTGTGGTGTTTTTCTGGGTGTGTCGGGATTATCTCGGCGGCCGTTTTTCGTAGTTGGTCTTGACTGATTGGGGGGGTGTTTGTATGCGACCGTGAGAACGAAAGAGTTCGGGTGGCGTGTTATCGGAACTGTGTTGGTCGTGGTTGTTTCGATGGGTTCGATTGGTGGACTCGCTTTTGCAGAACAGTCAGTTGACACGTCTAAAGGTTCGCCGGCGGCGATTTCTCGTGCGGGACGTGATAGTATTATCGGAGGCGAGTTAGCGCGCCGCTTGGAGCAGGCAGGATATGTCAAGGGTGCTGAAGTTCGGACGACCCAGGGAACGGCGCACGAGTACACGCTTAAGAGTTCTTCGTACACGATTTTGTATCTCGTCCCAGCGGATCTAGGAAAGATCGTCCTGGATCCGGAAGAGAGCGTGGGAGACCGGAAGGTGAACGTCGGATGGGATAATGGCCCGCGCTTGTACATGACAGGAACTGATTTCTGGAACCTCGGCAAGGCTGGCCTTCAGGAACTGTGTGGGAAACTTCCGTGGGGATCGAGGACGTGTGGGAATGCGGTAGAGCGTATCTTGAATGACAATCTCACTGGGCCGGGCCGCATTCTTAGAGGTCATTTCAGAACGAGGTCGACGTGTCTGTTGTAGACGACAAGCGGCTATCTGACCTGCCGTTTGATCTGTCGTCGAGGGGTCAATGGAAACTCGACAAGTCGTTCTGAAACGACCTCTTAATGATGGTCGGTGTTGGGATCTGAGTCAGACGCTCAACATCGGATGGCGCCCCGCACCGCCCGAGAAGTGTAAATGAATCAGTTTCGGAAGATCGGTGGGTTAGCTGCTGCAGCGCTCGGCGGGCTGAGTTACACGTGGTGTGCTGGCGCGGAGCATGTGGCGCAGAATCGCCCGATTCCGGTCTTCAGTGCGCTTCCGCTTGGCCTGCTGGTGTGGTTGGCGATCTGCTTTCTTCTAGCGTCTGAGAAGAAGAAGTTGATTGCGTGGTGGATTCTAGTGTCGGGTGGCATGTGCACGGCGGGCGGTGTCGGAATCTTGCTGACTGGTCTCTCTGAGGACGGTGTCACGCCGTTCATAGCTGTGCTGCTGTTTGCTCATCTCCTCATCATGTTGCGGAACGTCAGGCGGTTGGAGTCGCGGCTGTTGTAGGCAGTTGGCCCGGTTCACCTGCGCTGGATCACCTCAACCGCCTGCTTCGCAGTCGGCTGGTTGAGGTGTCCGGCGGGCCCAGCTGTCAACGGATCCTGAAGATTGACCCCCCTGGGGATCGGCAAGTTTGACCCCTCGGTTGGTCTGTCAGTCCCGGTCGGCGCGGTTCTGTTTGGCCAGCAGCTCGCGGCGCTGGCGGGTCCGGTAGGAGTCTCCGGTCAAGGTCAGAACCTCGGCGTGGTGAACCAGACGGTCGATCATGGCTGCGGCGACGACATCGTCGGAGAAGGTCTCGCCCCAGCGTCCGAAGGGCAGGTTCGAGGTGACCATCACAGAGCCCTGCTCGTAGCGGGAGGCAATGAGCTGGAAGAACAGGTTCGCCGCGTCCTGGTCGAAGGGGATGTAGCCGACCTCGTCGATGATGATCAGCTTGTAGCGGCGGATCTTCTTCAGCTCGGCCTCCAGCCGTCCGGCCTGGTGGGCGTCGGTGAGGCGGGTGATCCAGTTGTTCGCGGTGTCGAAGAGCACCGAGTAGCCGGCGTGGGCGGCTTTGACCCCGAGCCCGATCGCGAGATGGGTCTTCCCGAGCCCGGGTGGGCCGAGCAGGATCACGTTCTCAGCCTTGGCCACGAACGTCCCGGTCGCCAAGTGCGCCAGCACATCTCGACGCAGCGAGGGCAGGTGGTCGAGGTTGAAATCCTCGAGAGTCTTCACGGCTGGGAAATGCGCGGTCCGGATCCGCATCGTGGTGCCGGCGGACTCGCGTTCGGCGACCTGGCGTTGCAGGACCGCAGCCAGATACTCCTCGTGCGACCAGGTCTCGTCGCGGGCCTGCTCAGCGAGCTCAGCCCAGCAGCGCCCGATCGTCGGGGTCTTCAGCACCCGGGTCAGGTAGGCCAGCATCGAGGGCAACCCCTCGCTCGGCGCAGTCCCGGTCGTGGTGGCGGTCATGGGTTGCTCGCTTCCGCTGCGGGCGCGGCCGTGGGGTCGGCCGGGCTGGTGGGGGTGAAGTCGACGCCGAACAGGGCGTCGTAGTCGGGCAGGGCCCGGATCGCGACGGCGTGGCCATCGTTGTGGCGGCGCGTCCCGGACTGCTGGGACCGCTGCTGGGCGCGGCGTTGTTCAGCCAGTGCGTGGCGCATGTCGGCGGCGGTGGCGACGTGGGCCGGGTCGGTGATCACCAGGTGGCGGCCCCAGCTGCGGTCGTGGCTGGCGACTCGCTCGTTGCCGCAGAACACCTCGACCGCAGTGGGTGATGCGGCGACCTCGACGAAGCGGCCGATCATCCGCGGATCGACGGAGTAGTCGTTGGCGTCGACGCGCACGTAGTAGTCACGGGCCAGCCGGATCCGGTGGGTCAGACCGACCTGTGGAGCCACCGGCGGCAGGACGATCATCGCCTGGCGGTCGACCTCGAGCAGGTCCACCGGCCGGCCATGGATGGCGCGGACGGTGCGCGTGTTCGCCCTGGTCACCAGCCACTCGGCGAGCTGGTCGTTGAAGTCGGCTGGGGAGGCGAACTCGCGTCCGGGCAGGAACGAGGTCTCGAAGAACCCGTTGTTGCGCTCCACCATGCCCTTGAACTCGGGGTCCTTCGGCGGAGCCAACCGGATCCTCGTGGCCAGAGTTCCGGCGAACCCGGCGGCCGGGGCCGAGACCTTCCCGGTGCCGCCGATCGCCGATTCCCGGTCCCAGACCAGCGTCTTCGGGACACGGCCCAGGGCAGCGATCAGCTGCCACATCCCGGACAGGATGTCACCGCCCTGGCGCGACGGGATCATCGTCGCCGACAGAAACCGGGAGAACGCCAAGGTTGAGCTTCCCCCGGTTTGCCGGAGTGCGGGTTACCTGTCGGCGTCGCGCTGGGCGCGACGATAGTCGTCTTCGTACTCGTCGGGTGAGAGCCCTCCGAGGCGGGCCTGGATCCGGCGCGGGTTGTACCAGCCGTCGAGGTAGCGGATCAGCGCATGCTCGGCCTCGCAGCGGGTCGCGAAGCCCGTCCCGGGCCAGTAGAGCAGCTCGATCTTGAGCGTGGACCACAGGTTCTCGGCGAGGGCGTTGTCATAGCTGTCCCCTGTGGACCCTGTCGACGGGGCGACACCCGCGTCGACCAGGCGCTGAGTGAATCGCAGTGCCGTGTATTGGGCCCCCTTGTCGCTGTGAAAGATCAACTGACCGGGACGCAGGCTCCGGGAGCGCAGCGCGTGGTTGAGCGCGGTCAGCACCAGCACCGTCGTGGCTCGCGGGTCGGTGGCCCAGCCGACGACCCGGTTGGAGAACGCGTCCCGCACCGAGGCCAGCCACAACACGCCCTCACCGGTGACGATGCGAGTCAGGTCCGCCACCCACACCCGGTTGGGCGCGGTCGCGGTGAAGTCGCGTTCGAGCAGGTCCGGCGCCGGGCGGTGGGCCGGATTCTGCCGGGTCGAGCCGCCCTTCCAGCCGCGACGCAGGTGCGCGCCCTGAAGGCCGTGCTCGCGCATGATCCGAGCGACGCGCTTGCGCCCGACGTGCACGCCCTGGCGGCGCAGCTCCAGCCACACCCGCGGGGATCCGTAGGTGGTGGCGAACTCGCTCACCGAGCGGATCTTCACGATCTGCTCAAGCAGGACGGCGTCGTCGAGCTGCCGCTGAGAGGGGTTCGCGCGGCGGGCGCGCCAGTCGTAGTAGGTCGAGGCCGCGATGTTCAGGACCCGTAGTACGAGACCGGCGGGGAAATCATGGGCATCGACGAAGCTCATGATTTCCTCCGGGTCGGGCCGATCTCGCTGGCGAAATAGGCGCTCGCCGCGCGCAGGACCTCGTTGACCCGCCGCAGCTCAGCGTTCTCCCGCGCGAGCCGGCGGTTCTCGGCGAGCATGTCGGTCGACGGCCGATCATGGCGCTCGCCGGTGTCTGCCTCGGCCTGACGGACCCAGTTGCGCAGGGCCTCGTGATGCACCCCGAGCTGCTCGGCGAGCCCCCGGAACGTCGGGCGAGGGTCGGACTCCCGATACAGCCGAACCGCTCGTTCGCGCAGCTCATCGGGGTACTTTTTCGGTGCGGGCACCAGTGCCTTCCTTCCTGGCCCTCAAGATCGAACCAGTGTTCAGACACTCCGGCAAAGCGGGGGAACCTCAGGTCAGCACCAGCACCGGCAGGATCCGCGCCTGCCTTGCCGCGACCGGGATCAGGGTCTCGGGGAACCACAGGTCGCACTGGGCGATCTCGCCCGGCTCGTAGACGGTCCGGTCCGACGGATCGATCCCGACGTACTCGGGCCGGATCCGGGCCAACAGCTTCTTCAGCGGCCCCTCGGAGTAAGGCCAGCCGATCTTCTGCGCGATCACCGGCCCCGGCATCCTCGGCCACTGCACCAGCAGCGCCCGTACCTGCGGCTCGTAGGCATCAGCGACCGAGCCCCGCGACACGCGCTCGTACTTCGGTGGCCCCTCCGAGCGCAGCGCCGCCCGCACCGTGTTCCGGGCTACCCCGAGCCGGCGGGCGATTTCCTTGATCGGGACACCCTCGGCCCGATGCAGACGACGGATCTCCGCCCAGTCCTCCACGTGCAGCACCTCCCCAGCGTTGGGAGGGGTCACGATTCCCGGAACGCCAGGGGGTCAGATTTCAGGATCCGTCGACACCAGCGGTATGCAAGTCGATCCGGACGACAGCCCGGCTTTGGCGGGTGAGGACCGGAAGCGGCGCGGCAGCTCCTCGTCCTCGGGGTGCCGGTTCGGTTGGTGCGGATGTCGCTGGCTGCCGGAGGTCATCGGTGGATGCGTGGGTCCTTTGGCTGTTGATCTTGGGTTGCCTGCGTCCATGGGCGGTCTTCTCGACAACCGAGCAGATCCATGCATCATCTGATGATCTTCGGTCCGGTGCGGGTCTCGTGTCCGGGCTGCGCGTCTCGGGCCCGACTTGGCTCAGATTAGAGGTCGTTTCAGAACGACTTGTCGAGTTTCCATTGACCCCTCGACGACAGATCAAACGGCAGGTCAGATAGCCGCTTGTCGTCTACAACAGACACGTCGACCTCGTTCTGAAATGACCTCTTAGAGCGTCCGGCGATTGATGGTTATCGGAGTCGACGGGTCGTGGGTCGGGTTGTCCAGCGGTAGCGGCTGCGGGCACGGTTGATCAGCCGGCGGATCACGGTGAGCGCGGCGGCGAGGTCGAGGTAGAACTCGACGATGATCTTCCGGCGATCGGTGAACCGGCGCAGCTTGCCGTAGCCGTTCATCCAGGAGTGCGTGCGCTCGATGGGCCACCGTCGTCCTGCCTGGATCGGAGCCGGGACCCCCGTGGTCGCGATCTCGCCGGTGAAGCCCAGGGTGTGCAGCAGAGTACGGGTCTTGCCGGAGTCATAGCCGCGGTCCAGGTGCACGGTCGGGAACAGATCACCACCGTGGGCGTCGCGGTGGCGGGGCAGCGGGCCGATCATCGTCACGATGCCGGTCAAGGTCGGTTCCAGCAGGGGCGAGTCATGGTCGTTGGCTCGCGCCGCGACCAGGTGCAGCGGGATGCCCTGGTCATCGCAGGCCACGGACCGTTTCGTGCCCTGCTTGCCGCGGCCGACAGGGCTGCGGCCGGCCACCTCGCCTCCGCCTGGTGCCTTGGTGATCGATCCGTCGACCGCCAGATCGTCAAGATCCAGGCCGAGTATCTGGTCGTAACCGGCCAGCGCGGTGCGGAGCAGTTCCTCGCTGACTCCCGCGGTGGCCCAGTCATCGAGACGGCGGCGGATGGTGCGGTCCGAGCAACCCGGCGTGGCGATGCGTTCGTAGCCACTACCGTGCACCAGAGCGGCAACGACGTGGTCGAACACGACCCGATCAGAGATCCGGCGACGGTGACAGCCCCACGGATGGGCCGGGTCGAACTCCGGGCGCCGCTCTGCCTCGATCAGGGCAGCGAACTCGACCCAGAGGGGGTCGATCAGCGATTCTGGCAATAGAGGCACGGACCCTCCAGGCGACCATCAGGACATCAGCAATCCCATGATCACTTGCAGGTCCGTGTCTCTACCAACACCGACACACGGCCACCTCTACTGCCGGACGCTCTAATAAGAGGTCGCGCGGATTGGTTGGTGATCATGGACGTCGTGCAGGTCGGGCGTTCCAGCGGTGTGTGGTCCAGGCCTGCCGAATCAAGCTACGGAGTGTGACGATCGTGTCGGCGAGGTCGAAGAACGCGTCGACGACGATTTCTCGTCGTTCGTAGCAGCGCTGCAGCCGGTTGAAGCTGTTGTGCCAAGCGTTGGTCCGCTCGACGTGCCAGCGGCGGGTGGCCTGGATCGGCGCTTTCTCACCCTTGTGCGCGATCTCGCCGTGCAGGCCTCGTTCGGCCAGCGTGTCGCGGGTCTTGCCGGAGTCATAGCCGGCGTCGAGGTGCACGGTGATGTCGTCGGGCAGCGGGCCGAGAGCATCGAGGCGGTCGAGGGTGGGGCCCAGTAGCGGGGAGTCGTGCCGGTTGGCTCCGGCCAGGACTCGGCCCAGCGGGATGCCGTATCCCTCGACGAGCACCGAACGTTTCATACCCTGTTTGCGCCGGTCCACCGGCGACGGACCGGCGACCTCGCCGCCGCCGGGGGCCTTGGTGATGGCGCCATCGACGGCGATGTCGTGCAGCAGCAGACCGACGATGCGGTCGTAGGCGTCCAGGACGATCCGACGCAGCTGGGCGAAGACCCCGAGCCTGATCCACTCGTCACGACGATCGCGGATGGTGGTCGCCGAGCAGGTGCTGTCAGCGATG
Organism: Pseudonocardia sp. ICBG1293; assembly: GCF_020131355.1. Taxonomy (GTDB): domain Bacteria; phylum Actinomycetota; class Actinomycetes; order Mycobacteriales; family Pseudonocardiaceae; genus Pseudonocardia. The sequence goes on along the minus strand of NZ_JAHLEL010000060.1, from coordinate 48,405 downwards.
CCCTCATACGAGCAGCCGAACCGCAGTACCTGCAGGAGCTTGTCGAACACGATCCGATCCGCGATCCGGCGGCGATGGCAGCCCAGCGGATGGGTGGGATCGAACTCGTCTCGATGAGGCAGCAGCGCGGTGAACTGGTCCCACAACGGCTCGGTCAGCCATGATGGCAGGGTGGGCACGCGGCCTCCAGACGATCACGAAGCGTAGATAACTTCATGATCGGCAGGCCCGTACCCGCCCTCGCCCCCAGACACTCGACCGCGGCCAAGCTGTGACCAATCCGCGCGACCTCTAAGCTTGATCTTTAACCTTCCGGAGCTGCTGCTGGGAGGTTGATGTAGTTCGGGCGGCGTGTCGGCGGGACATGGGTACGGCCACCGCTTGATCATCTTCGGGTTCCTTCCACAGAACATCGAAGACGAAAGCGGTGGCCGTGGTGGTCAGTGTGGCTTCTGCCGGGCCAGTGGTGCTCGGTGACACTCCGGTCGGGCGGGGTGATCTTGCCGGGTTTCGGCAGGAGTTCTACGCGTCGTTGACTGCGCGAGCGGATGCGCTGTTCGAGCTCACCGACGCCGTGTTGTGCGCGGACGGCCCGGTTCGCTCGCTACCGGAGCTGACCTTGGTGGCTGAGCACCGTCGCGGGCACGGCGCGATGTACGACGCGTTGGCCTGTGGCAGGATCTCCGCCCGGAGGCTGCGCCGGGTGCTGGCCGGTCTCCCGTTGCCCCGTGCCGTCGACGGTCGGATCGTGCTCGCCGTGGATGTCAGCCCGTGGCTGCGCCCGGACGCTACGACCAGCGATCAGCGGCTGTTCTGCCATGTCTACGGACGCGGAAAGGGCAACGCGCAGCTGATCCCGGGCTGGCCATACTCGTTCGTCGCCGCCCTGGAGACGGGCCGGACGTCGTGGACGGCGGTCCTGGACGCGGTTCGACTCGGCCCGGCCGACGACGCCACCGCGGTGACCGCCACCCAGCTACGCGCGGTCATCGAGCGACTGACCAGCGCCGGGCACTGGCGCCCCGGGGACCCGGACATCGTGATCGTCACCGACACCGGATACGACATCACCCGCCTCGCCTACGTACTGGCCGATCTGCCCGTCGAGCTGGTCGGACGACTGCGCTCGGACCGGGTCCTGCGCCTGCCCAAGCCGCCACGGCTGCCCGGCACGACCGGGCGCCCACCCAAGCACGGCCCGGAGATCGCCTTGAACCGGCCCGCCACCTGGATCGAACCGGTGCACACCACGACGACCAAGACCACCCGCTACGGCACTGCCGTCGCGACCAGCTGGGACCGGGTCCACCCCCGGCTGACCCGGCGCACGTGCTGGATCGACCACGCCGGCGAACTGCCGATCATCGAGGGCACCCTGCTCCGGCTGCAGGTCGACCACCTACCCGGCGACCGCGACCCGAAGCCCGTGTGGCTATGGAGCTCCGCCACCGACGCGAGCGCCGCCGACGTGGACCGCTGGTGGCAGGCGTTCCTCCGCAGATTCGATCTCGAGCACACATTCCGCCTGCTCAAGCAGACCCTCGGCTGGACAACCCCGAAGCTGCGCACCCCCGAAGCCGCCGACCGCTGGACCTGGCTGATCATCGCCTCCCACACCCAACTCCGCCTGGCCCGACCACTGGCCGCCGACCTACGCCGCCCCTGGGAACGACCCGCCGCCCCCACCCGGCTCACCCCGGCCCGGGTTCGCCGCGCCTTTCGGAACATCCGCGCGCGGACCGTCCTCCCGGCCAGTGCACCGAAACCCAGCCGACCCGGTCCCGGCCGCCCACCCGGCTCCCGCAACCGGCACACCCCGACCAGCCACGACGTCGGGAAAACGGTCAAACGCGACCGCACCATCACCGCGCGACGACAACACACAGGTTAAAAACCAAGCTAAGAGGTCGTTTCAGAAGTCGGCGTGTCGGTCCTGTGTGGATCGGCGCTGGTAGCTGATCATGTCCGGTCGTGGCGCGGCGATCTTGTGTCGAGCGATTGGTGAGCGACGAGCTGTGGGCGCTGGTGGAGCCGCTGCTGCCCAAGCCGCGCAAGCACAAGCGGGGACGGACAGGCCGTCCGCGGGTGCCGGATCGGGCCGCTCTGGCCGGGATCGTGTTCGTGCTCAAGACCGGGATCAGCTGGAACGCGCTGCCCGCCGAGCTCGGCTGTGGGTCCGGAGTGACCTGCTGGCGGCGGCTACGGCAGTGGCAGCAGGCCGGGGTCTGGGCCCAGCTGCACCGGGTGATGCTCGACCGCCTCGCCCAGCAGGGCCTGCTGGACTGGTCGCGGGCGGCGGTGGACAGCGTGAGCGTGCGGGCCAAGCGCCGCGGCGAGGCCACCGGGCCCTCGCCGACCGATCGCGGGAAGGCGGGCAGCAAGTACCACGTGCTCTGCGACCGAGGCGGGCTCCCGCTGCATGCGCTGGTCACCGGGGCGAACACCCACGACAGTCGGATGCTCGCCCCGCTGCTGGACACCAACCCCGGCGTCCGCGAACGGGCGGGACAGCCGGGGCGTCCGCGACGTCGGCCGGACAAGGTGCACGCCGACAAGGGCTACGACTATCCCCGCTGCCGCCGCTACCTGAGTGGGCGTGGGATCGGGGTGCGGATCGCCCGGCGCGGGATCGAGGACTCCACCCGGCTCGGGCGGGTCCGCTGGGTCGTCGAGCGCACCATGTCCTGGCTGCTGGACTTCCGCCGCCTCGCGCTGCGCTACGACCGCGCCGAATCCACGATCACCGCGCTGTTATCGCTGGCCTGCGCCCTGATCTGCCACCGCCGCCTCACCAAGCCGAAGCCGAAGTGATGGTCGACCCAGCCCTCGCTGAGGCACTCGCCTACGAGGTCGGGGCCAGCGGCCGCCAGGCCAGCCACTCCAAGGCCCGGTCGGCCTCGTCAGGGTCGAAGCGGTGCGGGTCGAACGGCCCGCCCGCCCACTCCAGGCGCTCGGCGCGGTCGGGATGGTCAGGGTCGGCGAGCACGGCCTGGAAGTCCTCATACCCCCGATCCCGCCGACGTCCTCGGGCGGGCACGCCCCCTGCCCGGCGACGCATCGCGGATAGCACACTCCCGGCTCGACGGCCGCGACCGCCTCGACGGTGATCTCGTGGGCCCAGTTGTCACCGAAGTCGTAGACGTAACCGAACCGGTCACCAGCCTTGACCAGCCGAAACAGCTTCTCTTTCGTCTCGTCGGCGACATCCTGTCCGGGCCAGTCCGGGTCTGGGATCCCGTAGCGGCGCCCGACGATCTCGAACTCGTGCAGATGAGAGTTCGTCCAGCCCATCACTGACTGCACCACCTCGTGCAACACCGCCAAGTCGACCTCGCCCGGCACCTGCACCCGACGCCGGACCGCCGGCACCACCTCGGTCAGGACGATCTCCAACTCGAAAATCTTCGTCTTCTCAGACACACGAGGCGCGACCATCAGCCGATGCTGCCAGCCCCGCCGTCACCGGCAGAACCGGGCCCACCACTTCTGAAACGACGTCTAAATGACCTGGTCACGACGCTTGTCGGTGTGCCCGGCGGGCCAGGGCTGGGTCAGCAACAGCTTGTCAGGAACCGCCTGGTCGGGATGTCGGCGATGCCAGTCGGCGATCACGTAGGGGACCTGCGAGATTTTCGCGCCCAGGACGAACGACAGGCCTGCGGCCTCGATCGCGCGCCGGTTGCCCTCGGAGACCATGCCGGCGTCGGCGACCACGGTGACGTCGTCGAGCTGGTGGGCGGTCATGAACGCCCGCAACGTGGGCAGCATGGTCGCGGTCTCGGCGCGGTTGCCCTCGAACGCCTCGATCATCAGCGGGAACCCGGAGGCATCGGTCAGCAGCCCGATGGTGATCTGCGGCTGGAGGCGGCGTTCCTTGGAGAAGCCGGGTTCGCGGAACCCATCACCGGGGTCGGCCTCGAAGTAGAGCGTCGAGACGTCGTAGAGCACCAACGACGCCGGCCCCAGCGCCGCATGCGCGGCGCAGGCCGCGGCCAGCCCACGCCGCCAGCTGTCGTCGGCATAGCGCTGCAAACGGCGTTTCACCGTGGCATAGGAGACGGTCTCGACACCCGCCTCGGCCAGGACACGCAGGCTGTCGAGCTTGCTGGTCGCCTCGATGATCCGCGCCAGCACCAGGTGACAGAACACCTCATCGCCGCTGGTCGCAACGTCAAAACCGAGCTGGCCGTAGGCCGCGTTGAGCGCGTCCCACAGCGGAGTCATCCGCGAGGAGGCGATCGGCAACGGCCCCGATCCACTCGCCGCCGCCACAGCAGCACCGGCCTCGCCCAGGTCGAGTTCCAGCTCGCCCTGTCCACCGGCCAGGCGCTGGCGGGCCGCAGCCTTGAGCGCTTCGACCGCGTCCGGGTCGTGGGCGGAGCCCAGGTGCTCGATATCGCGGGAGCCAGCCCGTGAGCCGTGCACGATCTGGACCGCAGTCGCTCCCGACCCGGTCCGCACCGTGCGCACGTACGCCACAGACCCGAGCCTACGAACCCTCGTTTAGAGGTCGTTTCAGAACGACTTGTCGAGTTTCCATTGACCCCTCGACGACAGATCAAACGGCAGGTCAGATAGCCGCTTGTCGTCTACAACAGACACGTCGACCTCGTTCTGAAATGACCTCTTAGTGCGCACTTCCCGCCGCTACCGCAGCAGGACCCGCAGGTCACAGCGTCACCCACAGCTCAGAGGCCGAACCGTGAGCCAAGTCGGGCCCCGAACCCCGGCAGACTCCGGACAGGGATCCGGTTCTTTCGGCCCTGTCCATCATCTGCCACAAGGGATACCTGACCCCCCAGGAATAGCAAGGGACACCCCACCCTTGCTATTCCTGGGCCGCCAGGTCTGGCTACGCCCAGATGACGGACAGGGCCGAAAGAACCTCTAACACAGGACCGCTACACACAAACAGGGCGGACCCCCACCGGGGGTCCGCCCTGTCTCACCGAGAGAACGACTAGTAGCTGTCTCGCTCGAAACTCTCCACCCGCCCAGCCATCAGTTCATCCATGCACATGGATCGCAGCGTTTGACCAATACTGGTCCATTACCGCAGCCCTGCCGCACCCCTCTAGGACCAATGCACCACCTACTCCATCACCGAGCATCCCATCATCTGGGCAAAGCTGATTGTTTCTCCACGACTTCACTTTTCCACCGAAACCATAATCGTCCAACCTGTGCCACCGTTCGTCACTGAATATCAAACGACGGCCATTACCGCCGGTCGACCCGTACAAACACAACCAGCCCCATGCGCAATCGAATGCTCCTCCTTGGTACTCCTGAGGCGTTCGTTGCCCGCTATGCGCATCCGCTGCTGCGTTTGCCTCAGCATTGCTGGAGAAACACTCGAAATTCTTTGGCGCGTACACTACGCAAGACTGCCCACCCTCTTCTTTCCCACTATCCGCCGCAGCTGCCGGTCCAGCAACAGCTAGCAGGACTCCCACAGCCACCAATAGTCCACCTAGCACCTGTCTCTTCATGATCTACGCCCACTCTCCTTCCTTGAGCCATTCGCTCGGCAAACGCTTTGACGCATTCAGAATCTCCAGTCCTATCGCATAACCTTTCCCTTCGTCCCCCAAATCCAGTGCCCCATACATGACGCCTTGTCGATCCTCCACTAAAGCTGTTCGAACTCGACGCGCATCATCAGTGGAAAGACTTTTAAAACGAAGGTAGGCCACGTCGCCAACCTCATCCAGTTCCAGCATCACCGACACTTCTCTCCTAATAATCACTTCAGGCTCAGATCACCGGATGGACTGTGACGATCCAGGCATTCTGGTTGATCACCACAGCAAATGGAGTATCTGCTTCCATAATCTTCCAGGTTCCGTCTCCTTGATCAACCCCTTCTGGGCCGAAACGAACCAGCGCAGTGACCTCTTTTTCTCCAATATCGCGTTCGCTCATACGTAGCTTCGCATGGATGGCGTACCCCGAAATGTGGCGTGGCCGGTTGGCAAACTTCTCTGCTGCAAATCCCCAAGAAAGCAAGTTTCCTTGAACGGAAGATTTCAGGTCTGAAGCTATCGCAGGCGACGAACTTGTCCCTAGTCCTGCCATAAACAACAGTACTGCCACAAGAGTTACTTGAAGAAATCGTGTCATTAACGAAGTAGATCATGGAGAACGGACACTCACAAGGCTCCTGCCGGAGGGAGGGCAGCTTTCCTGCCTGCCGAAGGGAGCCCCGTTACCTTCTTGATCAAGCCCGGTGAGGGCTTGTAGGCCACCGGCCACGGCATGACTTATCGCCCCTGTCGTTGATGATCTGGGGGGGTGTTGTCACCGTGGTCGGCGGGCGCCAACGACCGCTGATAGAGACCTGACCCGCTCGCGCGGTCTGCTCGTAACGTGGCGGCCGGCGCGGGTGTCCAGGTCGGCCTGCGGCGACGAGCGAGGAGACCTTCTTGTCGGAATCCGACAACACCGGCTTCGAGGTGTTCTGCGGCCTGGACGTGGGAAAGTCGGTGCACCACGCCTGCGCGTTGGACCGGGCTGGGAAGCGGCTGCACGACAAGCCGTTGCCCAACGACGAGGCCGCGCTGACCGAGGTCTTCACACGCCTCACCGAGCACGGCCGGACGCTGGTCGTGGTCGACCAGCCTGCCTCGATCGGTGCGCTGGCCGTCGCGGCGGCCCGCTCGCTGGGCATCGAGGTGGCCTACCTGCCCGGGCTGGCGATGCGCCGCATCGCCGACCTGCACCCCGGCCAGGGCAAGACCGACGCCCGCGACGCCCACGTCATCGCCGACGCCGCCCGCACCGTGCCGCACACGCTGCGCCGGGTCGGCACCGACGACGAGACCCTCGCCGAGCTCACCGTCCTCGCCGGCTACGACGACGACCTCACCGCCCAGTCGACCCGGCTGACCAACCGGCTGCGCGACGCCCTGCTCCACGTCCACCCAGCCCTGGAACGCCTGCTCGGCCCCCGGCTCGACCGCGGCGGAGTGCTCGATCTGCTCGCCACCGCCCCGACACCGCAGGCCCTGCGCGACCTCGGCGAGGCCGTGATCGCCGCCGCCATGCGACCGCGTTCCCCGCGGCTGGCCAAAACACTGCCCGCCACGATCCCGGCCGCGCTCGACACCCAGACCGTCGTCGTCCCAGGCACCGCCGCGTTCGGGAGAGTGATCGCCGGGGTCGCCACGCAGCTGCGCGAGGTCCGCATCGAGCGAGACACCCTCGCCGCCGAGCTCGAGGACCTGCTGGAGACCCACCCTCTTGCCGGGGTCCTGACCTCGATGCCCGGTCTCGGGTTCAGGACCGCCTTGAAGATCCTCACGATCGTCGGAAACGGCGCTGCGTTCCCCACCGCCGGTCACCTCGCCGCTTACGCAGGCCTGGCCCCCGTGACACGCCGCTCGGGCAGCTCGATCAAGGGCGAGACCCGCTCCCAGCGCGGGAACCACGCCCTGAAATCGGCGCTGTTCTTGTCGGCATTCGTGCGGTTCCCCCATGATCGGGGAGGCATCAGCTATAAGAGGTCATTTCAGAACGAGGTCGACGTGTCTGTTGTAGACGACAAGCGGCTATCTGACCTGCCGTTTGATCTGTCGTCGAGGGGTCAATGGAAACTCGACAAGTCGTTCTGAAACGACCTCTAAGGGGTGGCGATGCCAGAGGTACGGAAGCGATACGACCGGGAGTTCCGTGACGGTGCGGTCCGGATCGTCGAGGAGACCGGCAAGCCGATCGCCCAGATCGCCCGCGACCTGGGGGTCAACGAGGGCACACTGGGCAACTGGGTGGCCCGAGCGCGGGAGGCCCGCGAGGACACCGAAGGCCTCTCCCGGGGTGACATCGCCGAGCTCAAGCGGCTGCGGGCGGAGAACGCCGAGCTGCGGATGGAGCGTGATGTCCTCAAACGATCCGTGGTCCTGTGGGTCAAGGAGGCGACGAAGTGAGCGTGGCACGTTTCATCGCCGACCAGAGGACCTTCCACCGGGTGCCGCACACGCTGGCCTGCGCGCTGCTCGGCGTGTCGATCTCCTGGCTGTACAAGTGGCTGAGTCGCGCCACCAGTCCCGGTGGCGGCCTGACTGCGACTGAGGAGCGCCGACGCGCGCTCGACGCCGCCGTGAGGGCCGGGTTCGACGCCGCCGAGCGTCTGCACGGCTCGCCGCGGTTGCACGCGGACCTACGTGAGGCGGGGTGGAAGGTGTCGGAGAAGACCGTGGCGGACTCGATGCGCCGACAGAGCCTGGTCGCCCGCCGCATCCGGAGGCGCAACGGGCTGACCCGCCAGGACAAGGCGGCGCCGAAGTTCCCGGACCTGCTGAACCGCGACTTCACCGCCGCCGAGCCGAACCGCCGCTGGGTCGGGGACATGACCGAGATCCCCACCGCGGCCGGGAAGCTGTATCTGGCCACGGTGATCGACCTGTACTCGCGCAGGTTGCTCGGCGCGGCCACCGGGCTGCACCCCAACGCCGAGCTGGCGTGTGAGGCCATCCGGATGGCCGTCGCGGCCCGCGGCGGCGCGGACGGGATCGCAGGGGTGATCTTTCACACCGACCGCGGCTCGACCTACACCGCCGGCGCGTTCGCCACGTTGTGTCGCCGCCTGGACATCCGCCAGTCCATGGGTCGGGTCGTGTTTCGACAACGCCGCGGCGGAGGCGTTCTTCTCCAGCCTGGAGTGGGAAGTGCTGTCCCGCAACGACTTCGACACCACTGCGAAGGCTCGGGCGGTGGTTATCGACTGGTGCTACGGCTTCTACAACCACCGGCGACGACACAGCGCCGCCGCCGGGCTCGCACCGATCGTCTACGAGAACGCCGCCCTCACTCGAGACGCGGCATAGGGAACCCTCCACGATCTCGGGGGAACCACACCTGACCCGTGTGGTCTGCTCGTAACGTGGCTGCCGGCGCGGGTGCTCGTGGTCGGCCTGCCGCGACGAGAAGGGAGCGGCGGTTGCCCGATCCTGACCAGCACCCGACCGGGTTCGCGGTGTTCTGCGGCCTGGACGTGGGCAAGTCCGAACACCACGCCTGCGCGGTCGACACCAACGGGAAGCGGGTGCACGACAAGGCCCTGCCCAACGACGAATCGGCGCTGCGCACCGTGCTGTCCGGGCTGGCCGAGCACGGCGCGGTGCTGATGGTCATCGACCAGCCCGCCTCGATCGGAGCGCTGGCCATCGCCGTCGCTCGTGATCTGGGGATCACGGTGGCCTACCTGCCCGGGCTGGCGATGCGCCGCATCGCCGACCTGCATCCCGGGCAGGCCAAGACCGACGCCCGCGACGCCCACGTGATCGCCGAGGCCGCCCGGACGATGCCGCACACCCTGCGCCGGGTCGGCACCGACGACGAGACCCTCGCCGAACTCACTGTGCTCGCCGGTTACGACGATGACCTGGCTGGGCAGAGCACCCGGCTGACGAACCGGCTGCGCGACGCCCTGCTGCATGTTCATCCCGCCCTGGAACGCCTGCTCGGGCCACGCCTGGACCGCGGTGGCGTGCTCGACCTGCTCGCGGCCGCGCCCACCCCGCAAGCCCTGCGAGAGCTCGGCGCTGACGGGATCGCCGAGACGATGCGGGCCCGGTCGCCTCGACTGGCCCGCACCCTTCCCGCCCAGATCCTGACCTCGCTCGACGCCCAGAGCCTGACCGTTCCCGGCACGGCCGCGTTCGCCCGTGTCATCACCGGCGTCGCCGGGCAGCTGCGCCAGGTCCACACCGAACGCGACCAGCTCGCCGACGAGCTCGAAGCCCGCCTGGAGGCCCACCCTCTTGGACCGGTCCTGACCTCGATGCCCGGACTCGGGGTCAGGACCGCCATCAAGATCCTCACCATCGTCGGCGACGGCTCCGGGTTCCCCACCGCCGGGCACCTCGCCGCTTACGCCGGCCTCGCCCCAGTCACCCGCCGCTCCGGCACCTCGATCAAAGGCGAAACCCGATCCCAGCGCGGCAACCACGCCCTGAAATCCGCGCTGTTCCTGTCCGCATTCGCCGCCCTGGCCGACCCCGCCAGCCGCGCCTACTACGACCGCAAACGAGCCGCCGGCAAACGACACAACGCCGCCCTGATCTGCCTCGCCCGACGCCGCACCGACGTCATCTACGCCATGCTCCGCGACCGCCGCCCCTACAACCCGCCCACGGTCAACAACCCCGATCCAGAACTCGCCGCCGCTTGACGAACCCATAGAGACACCCCCCCCGAGCGTTTTCCTTAGAGGTCGTTTCAGAACGACTTGTCGAGTTTCCATTGACCCCTCGACGACAGATCAAACGGCAGGTCAGATAGCCGCTTGTCGTCTACAACAGACACGTCGACCTCGTTCTGAAATGACCTCTTAGACGTCGTTTCAGAAGTGGTGGGCCCGGTTCTGCCGGTGACGGCGGGGCTGGCAGCATCGGCTGATGGTCGCGCCTCGTGTGTCTGAGAAGACGAAGATTTTCGAGTTGGAGATCGTCCTGACCGAGGTGGTGCCGGCGGTCCGGCGTCGGGTGCAGGTGCCGGGCGAGGTCGACTTGGCGGTGTTGCACGAGGTGGTGCAGTCAGTGATGGGCTGGACGAACTCTCATCTGCACGAGTTCGAGATCGTCGGGCGCCGCTACGGGATCCCAGACCCGGACTGGCCCGGACAGGATGTCGCCGACGAGACGAAAGAGAAGCTGTTTCGGCTGGTCAAGGCTGGTGACCGGTTCGGTTACGTCTACGACTTCGGTGACAACTGGGCCCACGAGATCACCGTCGAGGCGGTCGCGGCCGTCGAGCCGGGAGTGTGCTATCCGCGATGCGTCGCCGGGCAGGGGGCGTGCCCGCCCGAGGACGTCGGCGGGATCGGGGGGTATGAGGACTTCCAGGCCGTGCTCGCCGACCCTGACCATCCCGACCGCGCCGAGCGCCTGGAGTGGGCGGGCGGGCCGTTCGACCCGCACCGCTTCGACCCTGACGAGGCCGACCGGGCCTTGGAGTGGCTGGCCTGGCGGCCGCTGGCCCCGACCTCGTAGGCGAGTGCCTCAGCGAGGGCTGGGTCGACCATCACTTCGGCTTCGGCTTGGTGAGGCGGCGGTGGCAGATCAGGGCGCAGGCCAGCGATAACAGCGCGGTGATCGTGGATTCGGCGCGGTCGTAGCGCAGCGCGAGGCGGCGGAAGTCCAGCAGCCAGGACATGGTGCGCTCGACGACCCAGCGGACCCGCCCGAGCCGGGTGGAGTCCTCGATCCCGCGCCGGGCGATCCGCACCCCGATCCCACGCCCACTCAGGTAGCGGCGGCAGCGGGGATAGTCGTAGCCCTTGTCGGCGTGCACCTTGTCCGGCCGACGTCGCGGACGCCCCGGCTGTCCCGCCCGTTCGCGGACGCCGGGGTTGGTGTCCAGCAGCGGGGCGAGCATCCGACTGTCGTGGGTGTTCGCCCCGGTGACCAGCGCATGCAGCGGGAGCCCGCCTCGGTCGCAGAGCACGTGGTACTTGCTGCCCGCCTTCCCGCGATCGGTCGGCGAGGGCCCGGTGGCCTCGCCGCGGCGCTTGGCCCGCACGCTCACGCTGTCCACCGCCGCCCGCGACCAGTCCAGCAGGCCCTGCTGGGCGAGGCGGTCGAGCATCACCCGGTGCAGCTGGGCCCAGACCCCGGCCTGCTGCCACTGCCGTAGCCGCCGCCAGCAGGTCACTCCGGACCCACAGCCGAGCTCGGCGGGCAGCGCGTTCCAGCTGATCCCGGTCTTGAGCACGAACACGATCCCGGCCAGAGCGGCCCGATCCGGCACCCGCGGACGGCCTGTCCGTCCCCGCTTGTGCTTGCGCGGCTTGGGCAGCAGCGGCTCCACCAGCGCCCACAGCTCGTCGCTCACCAATCGCTCGACACAAGATCGCCGCGCCACGACCGGACATGATCAGCTACCAGCGCCGATCCACACAGGACCGACACGCCGACTTCTGAAACGACCTCTTATTAGAGCGTCCGGCAGTAGAGGTGGCCGTGTGTCGGTGTTGGTAGAGACACGGACCTGCAAGTGATCATGGGATTGCTGATGTCCTGATGGTCGCCTGGAGAGTCCGTGCCTCTACCTGCAACGACACCCCCACGACCTCATTTGCCGGGCGCTCTAACTCGCTCAGCCGCAGGCGGCAGCCCGGCGACCGCGGTCCGCCCAGCCCCGCCCCGCCCCGGACCGGACCGGACCGGGGCTGGGCTGGGCGGGGTGGGGTGGGGTGGAGCGGACCGGCGAAGATCATCAGTAGATGCATAGGTCCGGTGGCGGTTGATCTTCAGCGGCGGGACACCACCGAAGATCAACACGGGCCGTCGCCGCTCGCACTAGACAGCGCTAGACGTACGCGCCCCAAGATCAACAGTCACCTCACCTATGCACAGCGTTGTGATCCCGGACCCGGCGCCGGTGCCGGTGCCGGTGCCGGTGCCGCACGAACGCTTCACTCCCGACCGCACCGCACCGCACCGCACCGGGAGAACCGCCACGGCCCCGCCTCCGGCGGAGCAAGCTATAGCCTTAGCCCGGCTAAGAGGTCGTTTCAGAACGACTTGTCGAGTTTCCATTGACCCCTCGACGACAGATCAAACGGCAGGTCAGATAGCCGCTTGTCGTCTACAACAGACACGTCGACCTCGTTCTGAAATGACCTCTAAGTGGGTGTCGCAAAGAGCCGGTCCCGCATGGCGGGTCGCTGCGCTGAGCCGAAAAGACGGGCTGCCGCGCCGCTTCCGGTCCTCACCCGCCCCGGGGGCGGGCTCCGGTCCGGATCGACTTGCCCACGACAGGCGGGCCGGTCGCTACCGACCCGCACCCAAGATCACTCCAGCGGCCGCCGTCACTGCCATGCACATCAACCGAACACAGCCCGTTTCGAATTTCTTAGGTAGATGAAAAAGCGCCGCGGCAGAACATATCGCTAAAGGCCCACAGTGCACTATTGCCTCTGCCCCATCGACCCGCCCGCCAGCAAACAGCCAAGCACCCGGAAGCCACCCCAGCATAGCAGCTCCGAAACCAGCAAAGAAGCTGTCATCTGCCCACCATGACGCATCCACTACACCGTCAAGGCCCGCCCCCGAGCGAAGCAATCGCGACACTCTTACCGCGTCCCAAGCTAGTACAAGGAAGGCCGACGCAATGATGACCCATTCCAGTACAGTGTAGATTGCGGAGAGATTCATAGATTCCCATCGATCAGCGATTCGCCGCTCCGAGTCAGAACTTCCGCCTACGAATGAGCGTTGGGTCTACCAGCAATTCTGGATGACCTTGTCGACTCCGAGGATTTCAGCGGCAAGCGCGCCCCCGCCAATTCCGCCCTCTTCGAAAACTTCCACTAGAGCAGTCTTGAACTTCTTCCCCTGCTTTTTCTTCGCCTGCAGCTTATCGATGACCTTACCGACACCGCCAAACTTATCCACGATCCGCTTGATCTTAATAATCTTCGCGGCCGCTACCGCATTAGAGCCAATTGCAATAAGAATCCCGTACGAGCACTGTGCGAGATTGAAGGCATAGGGCGCCGCTTCAGGCGACGCATTATAGTTACTCTCCAGCCAGGCAACAGTAGCCTGATCTCCCTGGAGCAGAACGTCCTCAGGAATAGATTCAAGCACTCTGAGTGCATTCTCAACTGCGGCCACGTCTTCCCCGGCTGAAGCCGCCACTAACTTCAATCCTTCCGCCGACGCCATACCCGTAGTCGAGACAGTCGTCATCGACGGGGCTCCAGCGGCAGCAATCCCCGTAGCCGACCCCATCCCAACAGCCACGACCACCACAGTCCCGACAACACGGGTCACGAACTTCTTTGTTCTCATGACTCGCATGCGAACACGCCCCTCCCCGTTGGTCAAGAACATCACCAGACGCAACTACACGAACACACTCAGTACGTCACAAACAGACACACACCACGCAAATCACCACCCACGCCTCAAGCCTCTTCACCTTGCTTGAAAAGGCATTGAACTTCGTACTCCCACTCCTGGGGCACTCCGTGCCCCACGTTGGGTGGTGCTGGGCCCGCCGGACACCTCGACCGGCCGTCAGCGAAGCAGGGCGGTTGAGCTGTTCGGCGGGCCCAGCACCACCCAACCCACCCAACCCGCAGGTCACACCCCATCCCGGCCGAGCAACACCCCAGCACCACATCAACGCCGCTTCACAGGCGCTTCCAGCCACTTCAAAGCCGCTCTCGGGCCCCAGTACCCCGCGCCGCCGCCACCCCGGCGCCCCTCGTCGCCGCATCGACAGCCCGAGAATCCCCGATCGAACTCCCGGGGACGATCTATGCAAATCCAGGGAAACCCGAGCCACTAGTAAGCCAATCCAGGACCCTCCTCGCCTCCAAGCACCGCCGCGAGACACTGGGACGCAACACCGAAAAGCGCTCCACAAATTCATCGACACCGCCCCTGCAAGAACCGCCTACAACGCCACGAAAGAGACCAGACGACCCTACCCAGACGGAAGCCCATAGCGAGGCTCAACCCGGGCCGATCAGCCGCCCTTAACGACAATCCACTACCCCAAAGAAAAGCACGCTAGAAAAACGTCCGCCGGGCCGTCCGTAGCCACGACGAAGGCGATTCCTGGCGCCGCGAAAAAACCGCGCCGCAGCAGCAGGCGCGTCCCCGCCATGGAGCACCACCAACGCTGTCACGCAGAGTAATATTTCGGGGGATGTCCCGAAACGACCCCCAACCCGTCACAACCCGCCTCACCCGCCTCACCGTCAGTGTTTCAGCAGGTCAGGACCCGATTTTGGGTGAGGCGGGTTGTAGGGGTGAGGCGGGTCAACCCGCCTCACCCCTACCCTGAACTGCCCACTCACGCGAGCCGAAGATCGCCCTTTATTGGCCTTGACCAGCGCTGATGATTCGCAAGTAGTGGTCGCAAGAGGTTCGTCACGTTCCGTGACTGAATCCGAGGCGAGGAGGCCCAGGGAAGACCGCCGCGGACCGGTTCGAGGTGCGAGGTTGACAGGCCCGCCGGGGGCGTGGCCTCCTGGATAGGCGACCTCGCCGCCCGGCGGGCTGCGGTCGCCGACCCGGATACCCGTCCGGGGCGGTGACCTAACCGAACGACCTATCAAGTTAGGTGGTCGGCTATGGGCCATGCTGCCCTTGGCGTCTGCACGTCTCCACCCCGGCACGGGGTTTCTTCCTCCGCTCCACACGCGAGTAGCTCTGATCCCGGCTCTGACCTGGGGATTCGTGGGTTCGGGTGGTGTCCGGATGGTTTGACCGAGCGGGTCATCGACCGCCTCTACGGCGACCTCCTCGCCAGCCCGGACGAGTCCGACGGGCCCAGTGGGCCTCCAGAGGGCGCCGACGCGGCGCCGGGCACCCCGGACGGCGCTTCGGGCTCGTCTCGGCTGCTCACGCTCCCCGTCCGGCGGGTGTGTGCTGGTCAGGCGGCTGGTCGGGGTGGTGAGGCGGCATGAACGCCCCGCTACGCGCCACGGCCCGGACGATCGGCTCCGCGATCGCTGACCGGGCGATCGAGGTCAGCGCCGTCACCGTCTTGACCGCCGCAACGGTGGTCGTGACCTGGTGGTTCGCCGCGCCGACCGTGCTCGCCGCCGGGTGGTGGATCGCGGTCGAGGTGCGCCTGTGGCACGCCCGCCGCTCCGCGCAGGCGTCGACCGCCGAGGCTCAGGCGCCTGCCGCAGGCGTCGCCTCACCGGCCGCTGAGCTGCCTTCTGAGTCGGTTTCGGCTGGTCAGCAGGTGGACGGGAGGGCCGGGGCATGACCACCACGGCCTCTTCTCCGCACTCGTGGGTGTCGTCGCGGGCGGCGGATCGCCGCGAGACCCGCGCTCTGGAAGCTCGTCTTGCTCGCGAAGACGCTGACGCTGCCGTCCGGCGGCGGATCGACGAGCAGAACGCCCGCCAAGAGCGGGCACGAGCCGACCGCGAGAGCGCTGAACGGCGACGGGCCGAGCAGCGGCAAGCCCGTGCAGCCGCACGGAATAGGGCGCTGACCTGGGCATCCACCCACATCGTCGAACTGCTGATCTACCCGATCGCGGTCCTGTCCTTCGCCCTCGCCGCACCAGCGATGGCCGCCTACGGCACCCACCTCTACGGCCCACTCGGCGTGCTCCTGTCCGGGATCACCGAATTCGGCATGTGGGCCTTCGCCCTCGCCGTCCTCGCCGCCCGCCGCCAGACTCCCGAGCGTCCCGTCCTCGGCCTGCAAGCCGGGGTCGTGCTCTTCTCCCTGGTCGCCGCCGGGATGAACCTGCTCCACGGCCTCGAACAGAGCCTCACCGCCGGTGTCGTGATGGCCGGCGTGTCCATCTCTGGGGTCGCCGCCCACCAGCTCACTCTCGCCGGAACATCCCGCTCACACACCTACCACCCGAAGACAGACCGGGCCTCCGCCGAGGAGTCGGCGGGGGAGTCGAGGCCACCTCGATCATCGTCGAACCGGGGAGTCGACCCCGACCACGATCATGAAAACGCCTTGACCGGGCGCACCCTGGATGATCTTCGCGGCCTGCTCCACGCCGCCATCGACGACGGCCGGGTCGACCCGGGCTCGGCCGAGTCGATCCGCCGCGCCCTGCGCTGCTCCGCCGCTCGGGCCCGCCACCTCCGCGACACCTACCGCGACGCGCAGCGGGACGGCGGTGGTCTGCGATGAGCCGCCACGACGACCACAACGGCCGGGAAGAGTGTGGCGGCGCCAGCCCAGCCCACCACGCGTCATCAGGGGACGAGCTGGCGCCGGTCATCTCTCTACACCACCGCACCGACAACACCGACCAGCCGGTGGTGGTCGAGGGCGAGATCGTGGCCTGCGGCCCGCCGGTAGAAGCCCCGGCGGCCGGGACTGAGCTGGTGTCGCGGCGGGACTTCTACCGTCATGACGTTGTGACGGTACGACGGCATGCCGTCACTGTCGCCACCTCGACGACAACAGTGTCGACGTCGAAAGCGCTGGTCAGGAACGCCTTCTACGTGTTCTCCGGGGCTGGGGTGCTCGTTCAGCGCTGGCGGGACACCCACGGCACCACCCGCTACGAGCGTCAGATGCGCGCCGCTGAGGCCGCCTGCGACCACGACCGCCTGTTGGAGTGGGAGGCCCGCGACACCGCCGAGAAGCAGCGGCGCCACGGCCGGGTCATGGACTGGATCACCGCGCCACTCGCGTGGCTGCGCGACGCCGGGACCGCTGTCCTCGGCGCCCTCGGCCTGCTGCTCGGGCTCGGGACCATCCTCGCCATCGCCTCCCAGGACATCTCCCAGGTCATCGCCCCGATCGTCGCCGTGATCGACACGATCGCCTGGACCGTCACCTTCGTGACCATCTATGCCTCCCTGCTCACCACCCTCGCCCTGACCGGCGCCGTCGTGGGCCTGTGGGCGCTCGGGAAGGCCCGCACCGACGCCCCAGCCTGGGTCGCACCCGTCGGGCAGCGCCCGGTCGACGAGGCAGTGACACCGTCGAAGACGGTCATCGCGCTGCGCGACCTCGGTATCACCGCGTTGACCAGGGCGATCAAACGCTGCGAGGACGCGGGCGGGGCGATGCTGTCCCCGATCCGGATCGCTGGGTGCGGTGTCGAGGTCGACGTCCGGCTCCCCTCCGGCGTCGTGACCTCGGATATCCAGTCCCGGCGGCGTGCGCTCGCGGAGAACCTGGATCGCCATGAGCACGAGGTGTTCCTCTCCATTCCCGCGCCGCGCACGGTGCGGGTCTGGATCGCCGACCCGGGTGCACTCGACCAGCCGATCGGGCCGTCCCCGCTGGTCACCGACCCCGACCGGCCACGCTCCGACGTCTACACCGGCCGGGCCCCGTGGGGTCAGGACCTGCGCGGGGACCGGTGTTCGATCTCGCTCAAGCAGTTCCACCTGTTGATCACCGGGTTGTCCAACCAGGGTAAGACCGCCGCGCTGCGCGCCCTCGCGCTCTGGGCGGCCTTCGACCCCAGCGCAGAGTTCTGGATCGCCGATCTCAAAGGCATCGGGGACTGGCACATGTTCACCGGCCTGGCCACCGAGCTGGTCGAGGGCCCGGCGGATGAGCACGTCATCGCCGCGACCGTCCTGCTCGAAGCGGCTGTGGCCGAGATGCAACGCCGCCTCACCAGCCTCGACCGCAACGCGTTTCCCGACGGCGTCACCCGCGATCTGGCCCGAGCGCCCGGGTCCGGGTTCCACCCGCTGTTCGTCGTCGTCGATGAGGGGGCGCCGTAGTATCCGGAATTTTTCGGGCGGATATGGAGGATGCAGGGCTGTGACCTCGTGGTTCGTGGGGATAGGTCAGATAAGAGGTCGCGCGGATTGGTTGGTGATCATGGACGTCGTGCAGGTCGGGCGTTCCAGCGGTGTGTGGTCCAGGCCTGCCGAATCAAGCTACGGAGTGTGACGATCGTGTCGGCGAGGTCGAAGAACGCGTCGACGACGATTTCTCGTCGTTCGTAGCAGCGCTGCAGCCGGTTGAAGCTGTTGTGCCAAGCGTTGGTCCGCTCGACGTGCCAGCGGCGGGTGGCCTGGATCGGCGCTTTCTCACCCTTGTGCGCGATCTCGCCGTGCAGGCCTCGTTCGGCCAGCGTGTCGCGGGTCTTGCCGGAGTCATAGCCGGCGTCGAGGTGCACGGTGATGTCGTCGGGCAGCGGGCCGAGAGCATCGAGGCGGTCGAGGGTGGGGCCCAGTAGCGGGGAGTCGTGCCGGTTGGCTCCGGCCAGGACTCGGCCCAGCGGGATGCCGTATCCCTCGACGAGCACCGAACGTTTCATACCCTGTTTGCGCCGGTCCACCGGCGACGGACCGGCGACCTCGCCGCCGCCGGGGGCCTTGGTGATGGCGCCATCGACGGCGATGTCGTGCAGCAGCAGACCGACGATGCGGTCGTAGGCGTCCAGGACGATCCGACGCAGCTGGGCGAAGACCCCGAGCCTGATCCACTCGTCACGACGATCGCGGATGGTGGTCGCCGAGCAGGTGCTGTCAGCGATGCCCTCATACGAGCAGCCGAACCGCAGTACCTGCAGGAGCTTGTCGAACACGATCCGATCCGCGATCCGGCGGCGATGGCAGCCCAGCGGATGGGTGGGATCGAACTCGTCTCGATGAGGCAGCAGCGCGGTGAACTGGTCCCACAACGGCTCGGTCAGCCATGATGGCAGGGTGGGCACGCGGCCTCCAGACGATCACGAAGCGTAGATAACTTCATGATCGGCAGGCCCGTACCCGCCCTCGCCCCCAGACACTCGACCGCGGCCAAGCTGTGACCAATCCGCGCGACCTCTAAGCCGCGATTATCGCGTGTCTCAATCTATCGAGGCGGAAGCGACCATGGACTCGTCTCGACAGCAGTGGCCACGGAGTGCGCTGCCAGAGACGACAGTGGGTCTGAGCAGCGACGATGGGTGCTGTGGTGGCTGGCCAGTGAGTGAAACTTGCCCGATGACGGGGGCGTCGCGTCGTGAGGACGGCGAACCTGATCAGAACAGGGTGTCGCGGACACGTAGTGGTCGGTAGCCGGTCGGGCTGAGTTGGGCGAGTTCGCCGTCGATGTCGACCTCGATGGCGCCGAAGAAGTTGATGTTCTCCGAGTGGGCCGGGGAGATGTGGGCCAGGACCTCGTCGTCGATGCGGCGACCGGCGGCGCGCATCTGCTCGACGGCCAGGCCGTAGTACTCGGTCGTCCAGGTGACCACGGCGTTGGTGACGAGGGTGAGGCACCACGCCTGCTCGGTCTGTCCCTCCAGGTGTCGGGCGCGGATCATGCCCTCGTGGGCGTAGAGCAGGTCCCGCTTGAGCGCGTGCAGCGACTCGCCCTTGTTCAGCTGCCGGGAGATCTTGCGCCGGTAGGCCGGATCGGACAGGTACCGGGCGGTGTAGACGGTTCTGCGCAGCGCGCCGTACTCCTTGAGCGCCGCGGCGAGCGCGTTCTGCCGCCCGGACGCCGAGAGTTTCCCGACCAGTAGCGATGCGGTGGCGTGCCCGAACTTCAGCGACCCGGCCAGGCGCAGCAGGTCGTCCCAGTGCTCGGCGATCAGGTCGGTGTTGAGCTTGCGAGCCAACAGCGGCCCCGTCAGGGGGAACGCCGTCTCGGCCGCCGCCTTCGCACCCGTCCGGTAGAGAGTGATCTTGCCCAGGTCCCGGATCCGCGGTGAGAGCTGCAACCCGAGCAGGTCGAACAGCCCGAAGTTGACCAGGGTGACGCCGTGCGTGTCGGTGGCGTGCTCGGTGATCGGGATGTCGGTCGCGTTGCCGAGGATCTCGTCCAGGACGTAGTGCGCCTCGCGTTTCGTGGCGACGATGATCTTCGTGCCGTAGGTGGTATGCTGATCGGTCACGTGCGTGTAGGTCGACAGGCCCTCGTGCGCAAAATACCTGCTCAGAGCCCTGGCGGTGACCGACTTACCTCGCGTCGGGAACCGCTGACCGTCCGAAGAGGACAGCGTGCCGGTGCCGAACACCGGGGTCAGCGGCAGGCGCTGGTGGTAGCCGATCAGCGCCAGGTTCGCCGCCCGCAGCGTTTCCTCCCGTACGTACCACTCGGCGGTCCAGGCCAGGATGTCGTAGGAGATCCCGCACGCGTCCGCCATCCGTGTGAGCCCGAGGTTGGTGGACTGGGCGAGCAACACCGCGATCAGGTTCCGCTTCAGCTCGCGCGTGCGGGCCTGCTTGCCGCCGGCGTGGGTGAAGCAGTCCAGGAACCCGGTGCGCTTGTCCATCTCGATCAGCAGCGACACGATCGGCGCGAACGGCAGCATCTCGGTCAGCTCCGCCTTCAACGCTCTCGCCTCGGCCGGGATGTCCTCCGCGGTCAGCGGGGAGATCACCAGATCGCCGTCGTCGTCCAGGCGGACCGGGCCGTCGCCGTGGGCGAGCGTCGTTTCCAGCTTGCCCAGCGCGGTGTGCAGCTCGTCTTCGGCCTCGGCCAGGCCGGTGGCGGCGTCGGAGGGTTTGCCGACCAGTCGGCAGAACTCCGCCCGCTGATCCGCCCACTTGTCCTCGGTGAGCAGGTAGGCGGCCGGGTCGGAGTAACGGCGGCTGCCCGGCACGAACACGTCCCCGGTGCGCAGCCCGTCCCGCAGGGCCAGCAGCACGCACAGCTCCCAGTAATGCCGATACGCCGTCGCGCTGCGGTTCGCCGCGGCGGTGTCCAGGTAGCCGCGGAAGCGGGCCGGGACGAACCCGCTCGGCGCGTCGTCGGGGACCTTGCGGGCGCCGGTGGCGTTGAGCTCCCGCAGGATCGCCACCGCCTCCAGCAGCTCGGCCGCGGCGGTGCCGCCGGCGAAGGTCACGGCGTCGAGGACGTTCGGGGTGAACTGGCGCAGGTACCCGTACGAGCCGTCCAGCGCGGCGAGGTGCCCGTGATCGCGCGGCAGCGGCGGCAACGCGCTCGACTGCGCCGAACGCAGCCGGTCCCAGCCGACCCGCTCGCCCCGGATCAGACCGCCGACATCGCCGTCCGGCACCGCCGGGTCGGCCACGATGGCCAAGATCGCGTCCAAAAGCTCCTGGCGGTCCTCCCCGGACTTGGCGCGTTCGGCCAGATAGTCCCGCATCCTGTGCGCGGCCTTGCTCTCCCGCGCCGAGAGCGCCTGGTCGAACAGCGCCACCACCTCGTCGAGCACCTCGGTCGCCGACTGGGCCAGCAACGTCAGCAAGATCGGGTACCGGCGTTCCGGCTCCCGCCGTTCCAGCGCTTGGGCGGTGAGGCGGCGACCGACCGTGGCCAGGAACCGGCGGCGTTCGGCCGGCAGCACCGACAGGTCCAACGCGTGGGCGTCCATTCCGCGCAGGAACTCCAGCTTCGCGATCTCGGCCTTCACCGCCGCGGGCGAGGCCTCCACCGGCCCCTTCCCCAGCCACCGCAGCCGGGTCATCCCGATCTCCGAATCCACCACCAGCAGCCCGTCCAGCCCGACGCGGCGGGCGTCGGTGAACTCGTGCGCCAACCGGTCGAACGTCTCCTGCCGGGCCACCTCGCGGGCGTGGGCGACCCGCTTGACCACCGTCACCGGTCCCGGCCGGATCACCCGCGCCGAGATCAGGAACTCGCACGCCAGCCGGAACAGCAGCGTCGGCGAATCATGCTCCATCGCCCGCGCCAGCAGGAACTCGTCGAGCTCCTTGATCTCCAGCGTCGTCGGCGGCCGCCACCCCAGATACTGCGCCGCCAGCCGAAGATGCTCGGTGCGGGTCTTCGCCCGGCGCCCATACGAACCGATCACGGCCGGATCCACGCGCAACTGCTCAGCCAGGCGCACCACCGCCGCCTGCGGCGCCGACGCCACCTCATCCGGCACGAACCCCAACCACGACAACGAGCACACCGCGACCGCCAGACCCAGCCGATCCGCCGCGCCCCGGCCCCGACCGGGATCAACAAACGCAACGTCCGCCGGGGCCAGCGTGAAGAACCGGAACAACTCCTCCCGGCCGATCTCCGGGAACCGCCGCAGCCTCTCCAGCTCGACGTCTGTGAACACCGGAGCGACCACCCGACAACCTCCCGACCAGAACCCCAGAAACCCCCTGGTCAGGAGCCTACCCAGCCATATCCGCCCGATTATTCCCGGATACTACGGCGACCCCTCACCGACCTCCTCCAGGTCCAGGCCGACCGACTCCTCGACACCGACGACAGCCCGGAAGACGACGAGAACTCCACCGACCCTGTCACCGACAGTCACAACCCGGAGTAGGTCACATGGGGTGAGGCGCGGGGTGAGGTAGCGCCAGTCGGGGTGGACGTCCACCCCGACCCTCACCCCACCCTCACCCTGACCCTCACCCCTAATCACCAGCGGTAATCGGTCTCGGGGTGAGGGGTGAGGCGGGGTGAAGCAACCCCCCGCAACACCCGTAATCCAGCACAAACACGGGACAGGCCCGCCCCGCGGCGCCTCACCCCGCCGCCTTCGCACACCCACAGTCAGTTACTCACAGTTACCGATGGTTGGAGGAGTCATGCCCGCCCTTGAACGACCGGAACCACCCACACCACGTGACCGGCGCGTCTCCCGCGGGCTGCCACACCCGGCCCCGCGCTTCACCGATAGCGACCGGGCCGAGGCCTTGGAGGTGATCGGGTTCGTCGACCCGGTCGTCCTTGCGGCGGTGCTCGGGCGGGCGCAGCCGTCGGCGCCGCTGCTGGTTGCTGCGAGGGTCGGGGTGGAGGTCGCCGACCTGCGGCACGCGCACTGGACCGCCCTCCGCGACGCCAGCAAGGACATCTCCGTCGCCTACGCAGAAGCGGGACTGGCCCGGCGGCCGTCCCTCGCCGAGTTGCTGCGGCGCCGCTACCCGCCGAACGGCGACATCGACGAATGGATCCACGACCGGGCCGTGGCATGACCACCCAACAGCATTTCGGCTGGTCAGCACTGACACCCGACACCGGGGTCACCCCGACGGTCGGGGGCAAGTCGACCCGGACCGCAGCCCGCCCCCCGGGCGGGCGAGGACCGGAAGCGACGCGGCAGCACCGCCCTTCACCCGGGCACCGGTTGTCGCGGCTGGCGGTCCGGGCCGACGACGGACGTGAACTCGCCGTGCTGGTCGACGGGCCGTGGCGCGGGCGCTGGTACTGGGCCGACCAGCTGGCCGCCATGCAGCACGCCGCCGCCCGCTACCCGGACGGCCATCCCGCAGCCGAACTCCGCACCTACACCCCGACCGAGACCTGGACCGAGCACCCGGTCGAGCCCGGCGTGACCGGACGCGTCTGGCGACACCACCCACCCGCACCCGCCGCAACGATCACTAGGAGGAGCACGTGAGCACCCCCGACCGCCACGAACCTGCAGGTCAGGGTCTAGGTGCCGAAATGGGCACCAAGACCCCGACCCCGCCGCAGAGCCCGACCGGCAGCGCTGTTCCCGGCCCGGACGGGGCGGTGATCCTCGACGACCTGGAGGCCGCGCTGCGCCGCTACGTGTTCCTGCCGTCGGATGCGGCCGTGGTCGCGGTGACACTCTGGATCGCCGCCACGCATGCCCAGCCTGCGTGGGCGCACGCCCCGCGCCTGGTGGTGCGGGCACCGGAGAAGCGCTGCGGGAAATCGAGGCTCCTGGATGTCGTCGAGGGCGCGTGTCATGACCCGTTCATCACCGTCAACGCCACCCCCGCGGCGGTCTACCGGTCGATCACCGCTGACCCGCCCACGATGCTGGTCGATGAGGCCGACACGATCTTCGGACCCGCCGCCACCGGCCACGAAGACCTGCGCGGCCTGTTGAACGCCGGACACCAACGCAACCGGCCCGCGAAGCGCTACGACCTCAACAAGAACAAGGTTCAGTCGATCTCGACGTTCGCGATGGCCGCGCTGGCCGGGATCGGACGGATGCCCGACACCATCGAAGACCGCGCCGTCGTGGTCCAGATGCGCCGCAGAGCCCCCGGAGAACACGTGGCGCCGTATCGGCTCCGACGCGACCGGCCGCGCCTTCAGCGCCTCGCTGAGCGCCTGAACGCATGGCTCCGCAACGACCTCACCGCACTCGAAGCGGCCGAACCTTCGATGCCGGTCGAAGACCGCGCCGCCGACACCTGGGAACCGTTGATCGCGGTCGCCGACCACGCCGGAGGAGACTGGCCCGACCGCGCCCGCATCGCGATCCTCGACCTCCAGAGCGAGGACACCGGGGACGACCGCTCCGAACGCATCCGCCTGCTCGCCGACTGCCACCAAGCGTTCGGCACCGAGACCGCGCTGCCCACGATGCGGCTCCTCCAGCTGCTCCGCGCCGATCCGGAAGCGCCGTGGGCCGACTACGGACCACGCAGCGAAGGACTCACCGCTCGACGACTCGGCGCCTTGCTCGGCGAGTACGACATCCAATCCGTCCAGACCCAGTTCCCCGGGCTGGGGCGGATCAGGGGCTACCACCGCGCGGCATTCGCCGACGCCTGGCGACGCTACACACCCGATCTCGTCACCAACAGTGACGACAGGTCCCAAGGTAGCTCTCCGCCGATGTCATAGCTGGTCAGAGTGCCGTGGGGTGATCTTCGGCTTGCTTGAGAGCAGCAGTCCTTGAGGGGTCTGCTCGGATTGATCCGAGCAGACCCCTCAATCCGAGCAGGAGAAAATCCGGCTCTGACCTGCGGGAACGACAGAACCTGCTCGGATTGCTCGGATTGGGGGCCGTTTCGGGACATCCCCCGAAATCTCACCGTGCGTGACAGTGCTGCGGTAGTAGTGAAGTGCAGTCCCGGAGTTCCTCCGGCGGATCGCCCGCCTGCTGGGAAGCGGTGGTGGACCTCCCGGTAGGCCCACTGCCGGGCTTCGGCGTAGCGAGCCCACGCCGGGTGTGTCTGAACTTTCTTCGCGACGGTTTCCTGGCGTTAATCCGCGGCGGCTTCCAGGACGTTTATTTCTCGATTTTAGTGTGCAGGTAGACGGTGTGCGCGTCAGGCATGACACTGTAGTGCGGGGTTGGCGATCTTCCACCTGAATCCCATTTTTCTGACCTTCAGTTATTTTTGCTGGCGGGCGAGCCTGGTTGCGGTGTAGGCGACAACGCGCGGGATATGATCCCGGATGAGTGGGGGGTTTATTTCGGGTGTCGTTATACGCGTCTCATCCTTTGGTTTCGACGTCGTCGATGACTGGCGTGACTACCGACTCCGCTGCGGCTCGCCGCTACGTGCTGTGCCCGTCCTGCAGCCTCCTGTGACCACGATCAGAGTCAAGTAGAGCCGAGTTTCTCCGAGAGAGCCCTAGATCTTGTTCGGGTTGATATCGAGGGTAGTAGAGGCCTAGCTCTCGGGGCTATGTGTAGTGTGACATGCTGTTCGGCGGTTTTCGGGCTGGCGGTAGCGACCTCAAGATCATCAGTGTGTGGTTCCCCCGAGATCGTGGAGGGTTCCCTATGCCGCGTCTCGAGTGAGGGCGGCGTTCTCGTAGACGATCGGTGCGAGCCCGGCGGCGGCGCTGTGTCGTCGCCGGTGGTTGTAGAAGCCGTAGCACCAGTCGATAACCACCGCCCGAGCCTTCGCAGTGGTGTCGAAGTCGTTGCGGGACAGCACTTCCCACTCCAGGCTGGAGAAGAACGCCTCCGCCGCGGCGTTGTCGAAACACGACCCGACCCATGGACTGGCGGATGTCCAGGCGGCGACACAACGTGGCGAACGCGCCGGCGGTGTAGGTCGAGCCGCGGTCGGTGTGAAAGATCACCCCTGCGATCCCGTCCGCGCCGCCGCGGGCCGCGACGGCCATCCGGATGGCCTCACACGCCAGCTCGGCGTTGGGGTGCAGCCCGGTGGCCGCGCCGAGCAACCTGCGCGAGTACAGGTCGATCACCGTGGCCAGATACAGCTTCCCGGCCGCGGTGGGGATCTCGGTCATGTCCCCGACCCAGCGGCGGTTCGGCTCGGCGGCGGTGAAGTCGCGGTTCAGCAGGTCCGGGAACTTCGGCGCCGCCTTGTCCTGGCGGGTCAGCCCGTTGCGCCTCCGGATGCGGCGGGCGACCAGGCTCTGTCGGCGCATCGAGTCCGCCACGGTCTTCTCCGACACCTTCCACCCCGCCTCACGTAGGTCCGCGTGCAACCGCGGCGAGCCGTGCAGACGCTCGGCGGCGTCGAACCCGGCCCTCACGGCGGCGTCGAGCGCGCGTCGGCGCTCCTCAGTCGCAGTCAGGCCGCCACCGGGACTGGTGGCGCGACTCAGCCACTTGTACAGCCAGGAGATCGACACGCCGAGCAGCGCGCAGGCCAGCGTGTGCGGCACCCGGTGGAAGGTCCTCTGGTCGGCGATGAAACGTGCCACGCTCACTTCGTCGCCTCCTTGACCCACAGGACCACGGATCGTTTGAGGACATCACGCTCCATCCGCAGCTCGGCGTTCTCCGCCCGCAGCCGCTTGAGCTCGGCGATGTCACCCCGGGAGAGGCCTTCGGTGTCCTCGCGGGCCTCCCGCGCTCGGGCCACCCAGTTGCCCAGTGTGCCCTCGTTGACCCCCAGGTCGCGGGCGATCTGGGCGATCGGCTTGCCGGTCTCCTCGACGATCCGGACCGCACCGTCACGGAACTCCCGGTCGTATCGCTTCCGTACCTCTGGCATCGCCACCCCTTATAGCTGATGCCTCCCCGATCATGGGGGAACCGCAGTGCGAAGTTCAATGCTTTTGAAAGACTGAG
This sequence comes from Pseudonocardia sp. ICBG1293, assembly GCF_020131355.1. Classification (GTDB taxonomy): domain Bacteria; phylum Actinomycetota; class Actinomycetes; order Mycobacteriales; family Pseudonocardiaceae; genus Pseudonocardia. Next base: position 21,309 of record NZ_JAHLEL010000060.1, on the reverse strand, counting down.
GTCAAAGTCAACAGACTGCGATTAGAGGAGGTGAATGGATCGTGCTGGGTGTATCTGTGGCGTAGATGGGCTATCTGCTTTCCACCCGTATCGACTGGGGTTGTTGTAGTTTTTCTGCTGGATGGGTGAGAGGGGATTGTGGTGGTGGGTAGTGGGCGGCGGCGTGGGGTGCAGTTGACGGCGCGGGATGCGTTGGCGTTGGAGGTGTTGGCGCATCAGTACGGGTTGCCGCTGGATGTGTTGGGTGCGGCGTTGGGGATTTCGCCGGGGCGGATGTCGGGGTTGGCGTCGCGGTGGAAGCGGGCGGGGTGGGTGCGGACGGGGCGGATCGATGGCGGTGCGACGCGGGTGTGGCCGAGGCGGGCGCAGGCGCGGGAGTCGCTGGGCTGGGATCCGGGGGGTGTCTCTATGGGTTCGTCAAGCGGCGGCGAGTTCTGGATCGGGGTTGTTGACCGTGGGCGGGTTGTAGGGGCGGCGGTCGCGGAGCATGGCGTAGATGACGTCGGTGCGGCGTCGGGCGAGGCAGATCAGGGCGGCGTTGTGTCGTTTGCCGGCGGCTCGTTTGCGGTCGTAGTAGGCGCGGCTGGCGGGGTCGGCCAGGGCGGCGAATGCGGACAGGAACAGCGCGGATTTCAGGGCGTGGTTGCCGCGCTGGGATCGGGTTTCGCCTTTGATCGAGGTGCCGGAGCGGCGGGTGACTGGGGCGAGGCCGGCGTAAGCGGCGAGGTGCCCGGCGGTGGGGAACCCGGAGCCGTCGCCGACGATGGTGAGGATCTTGATGGCGGTCCTGACCCCGAGTCCGGGCATCGAGGTCAGGACCGGTCCAAGAGGGTGGGCCTCCAGGCGGGCTTCGAGCTCGTCGGCGAGCTGGTCGCGTTCGGTGTGGACCTGGCGCAGCTGCCCGGCGACGCCGGTGATGACACGGGCGAACGCGGCCGTGCCGGGAACGGTCAGGCTCTGGGCGTCGAGCGAGGTCAGGATCTGGGCGGGAAGGGTGCGGGCCAGTCGAGGCGACCGGGCCCGCATCGTCTCGGCGATCCCGTCAGCGCCGAGCTCTCGCAGGGCTTGCGGGGTGGGCGCGGCCGCGAGCAGGTCGAGCACGCCACCGCGGTCCAGGCGTGGCCCGAGCAGGCGTTCCAGGGCGGGATGAACATGCAGCAGGGCGTCGCGCAGCCGGTTCGTCAGCCGGGTGCTCTGCCCAGCCAGGTCATCGTCGTAACCGGCGAGCACAGTGAGTTCGGCGAGGGTCTCGTCGTCGGTGCCGACCCGGCGCAGGGTGTGCGGCATCGTCCGGGCGGCCTCGGCGATCACGTGGGCGTCGCGGGCGTCGGTCTTGGCCTGCCCGGGATGCAGGTCGGCGATGCGGCGCATCGCCAGCCCGGGCAGGTAGGCCACCGTGATCCCCAGATCACGAGCGACGGCGATGGCCAGCGCTCCGATCGAGGCGGGCTGGTCGATGACCATCAGCACCGCGCCGTGCTCGGCCAGCCCGGACAGCACGGTGCGCAGCGCCGATTCGTCGTTGGGCAGGGCCTTGTCGTGCACCCGCTTCCCGTTGGTGTCGACCGCGCAGGCGTGGTGTTCGGACTTGCCCACGTCCAGGCCGCAGAACACCGCGAACCCGGTCGGGTGCTGGTCAGGATCGGGCAACCGCCGCTCCCTTCTCGTCGCGGCAGGCCGACCACGAGCACCCGCGCCGGCAGCCACGTTACGAGCAGACCACACGGGTCAGGTCTCTATCAGCGGTCGTTGGCGCCCTCCGGCCACGGCGACAACACCCCCCAGATCATCGGGCGACAGGGGCAGTCAGTCATACCGCGGCCGGCGGCCTGCAAGCCCTCAGCGGGCTTGATCAAGAAGGTAACGGGGTGGGCGCCGCGGCCGTCGGTGGTGGCGCATGTGCGTGCGGTGGGTGCGGTGCGTCTGGACCGGGCGGGTCTGGATGTGTCGCGGTGGGAGTGAGCTTGGCCCCTGGTACCGGACACCTGTCCTGAGGCGGACGCCGTCCGCCGGGAAGGATGTCGTTCGTGCCCGCTCCTCACCCGCCGGAGTTCCGGCAACGCGCTATCGACCTGGCCCGTTCGAAGGTCAAGCCGATCTCGGAAATCGCCAAGGACCTGTCGTTGTCGGAGTCGTGTCTGCGGAACTGGGTCTCCCAGGCCGACGCAGACGACGGTGACCCGCGCTCCACACGTCTGTCGAGCGCGGAGAAAAGTGAGATCGTCGAACTCCGAAAGAAGGCCCGCCGGATCGAGATCGAGAACGAGATCCTCAAGCGTGCTGCCGCGTACTTCGCCCGGGAGAACATCCTCCCAAAGTAGTTTTCCCGCTGGTCCGTGAACTCGCCGACGATGGATTCGACGTCGCGGTGACCTGCCGGGTCCTTGGCGTCCGCCGCCAGGGCTACTACGAATGGCACTCCGGGGCGACATCGCTACGGACGCAGGAGAACGAACTGCTCCTCAAACACATCGAGAAAATCCACGCAGAGTCCCGGGGCACCTACGGATGGCCACGTGTGCACGCCGAGCTCACCCTCGGACTCGGTATCACGGTGAACCACAAACGCGTCGCTCGGCTGATGCGCCAGGCCGGGATCCAGGGCCTCTACCGGCGACGCAACCACGGCTGCACCGTCCGGGACCAGCACGCCGACCCCTACACCGACCTGGTCGACCGCGACTTCACCGTCGACGGACCGGATGAGATCTGGTGCACCGACATCACCGAACACCCCACCCGAGAAGGGAAAGTCTACTGCGCGGCAGTCATCGATGTATTCTCCCGGAAAGCAGTCGGATGGTCCATCGCCGACAACATGCGCACCGAACTCGTCATCGACGCCCTCGGCATGGCCATACTCCGCCGACGCCCGCAATACCACGCCACGATCCTACATTCCAACCACGGCACCCAATTCACATCATGGGCATTCGGTCGACGTCTGGTCGCCGCTGGAATCGTCCCATCGATGGGCTCGATCGGAGATTGCTACGATAACTCTCTGGTCGAATCATTCTGGGGTACCATGCAACTCGAACTGCTCGATTCCAGAACCTGGAAAACCCGCGCAGAGCTTGCCACCGCCATCTTCGAATGGATAGAATGCTGGTACAATCCGTTACGGCGCCATTCCAGTATTGGGATGCTCTCCCCGAACGACTTCGAAGCAGCCCACACCCCGCCCAACCACACCCACTGACCCCACACCGTCGGTGTCCGGACTACGGGGCCAAGCTCAATGCGACTCCGACTGCGTCTTGCCCCGTGCCCACGAGACCTCGTCCGGCGTGGGCGTGAACGCCTCGGCCAACTCCCGCACCGACACCGCACGCTTGAACCGCGGGTACGCCGTGCGATCAATCGACGCCAACCCGACATCCCAGCAAGATCACCAACCGGACCCGCACACCATAACCAGCGACCGCACCTCGCTACACGGCCCTACCCGGACCAGCGGCTACATCAAGTCGCAGCCCGTTTCTGACGTATTCGGTTCCCACCCCTGATAGGCGGCGACCACCGCCGCGCCGTCCATGGTGGACTCGGCCAGGTTGGTGACATACCCCTTGAGCCCGGCGAGCTGCCGTGCCCGCTCGACCAGGCCCCAGTCGACCTCGGCGTCACCGGCGTCGAGGCGCACGAAGCGGTCGACTCGCGGCCAACTTCGACCCGGTTCTTCTCATGGCCGAGGTGCTCGGTCATCTCCTCACCAAGCGCGGTTTCGAGCACGTTCTTGGTGAACAGTTTCAACAACCCGTCCGGGCCGGTCAACTCCAGACCGCGCGCCCGCCCGTCGGCCACCATCGCCGCCGCAGCCGCCTGCTCGGGCGAGAGCTGCCGACCCGACCCCGTCTCATCCTTGGCTGAACCCACAAGGTCCGATGTCATCACTCACAGTGCCCATCCCGCCAGACGCTGAGGTCTGGCGTGTCGGGCCGGAACCACCGGTCCTTGCACAGGCCCCTCAGCTGGTGGTTGGGCGGAAATTGACTTCCTGATCGGTAGTGATCGTGTCGCTGGTGGTGTTGTAGTCGTACAGTTCGGCGTAGCGCCCCCAGTCGATAGCGGTGTCGAGCTGCTGCCGGGCATCGTCGAGACCGAAGCCGCGGCGCAGCAGGTCACGAAAGAAACCGGCGCGCAATTTACCGGTGGAGCTGCTGGCCAAGGCTTGGCAGATGGTACGGACCAGGGGTACACGGTGGTGGGCCTGTCGGGCGAAGATCTGCTTGCTGCGCTGGATGTCTGAGGTGGCGAATTCCTTGCCGATGGGTGTGCCGATAAGGTTGCCGCCTTCGACGCGGACGAAGTCGAGCATGGTAGCGGCGTCGATGATCGGCAGCAGGTCGTCGATTTCGAACGTGAGGACGGCAGCGATGTCGGCCAGATCAGCACGCCCGCCCTTGGCGTAGAGAATTTCGGTTAGTCCGGCTATACCGCCGACGGATGCGGTGGGGAGAGGTCGAGCGGTGGGGGTGGCTTCGGTGGGTTCGAGTTCGACTGTGCCGGGTTCGCCGCCGGTGACCAGCTCGTAGAGCCGGTCCACTGCTATATCGAATGGAGCGGACTTGCGGTCGCGGGATCGCGGGAGATCGACGTGAATTTCGTCGCGGATGTGACCGGGGTTGGCGCCCAGGACGAGGATGCGGTCGGCGAGCAGGACGGCTTCTTCGATGTTGTGAGTGACGATGCAGATCCCCTTGGTGGGGAAGTGTTCGGTGGCCCACAGGCTCATGAGTTCATTGCGGAGGTTCTCGGCGGTGAGTACGTCGAGCGCGGAGAAGGGCTCGTCCATGAGCAGCAGGGCGGGCTCGAGCACCAAGGCGCGTGCGAACCCGACACGCTGGCGCATTCCACCGGAGAGTTCTTTGGGATAGGCGGACTCGAACCCATCGAGGCCGATCATGTCGATCGCCTTCAGTGCACGTTCGCGCCGGTGGCGGGGGGCGACGCCGCGAGCGGCGAGGCCGAGTTCGACGTTGTCCTGAACTGTCAGCCATGGCATGAGGGCAAAGGTCTGGAAGACCATGGCGGTGCTGGGATTGGCACCGTTGAGTTCGATCCCGCAGTAGCGCACCGAACCACGGGTGGGGGCGATCAACCCGGCGATCATGCGGAGCAGAGTGGATTTTCCCGAACCGGACCGACCGAGCAGCGCTACGATCTCCCCCGCGCGTAGCTCGAGGGTGACGTTTTCAAGAACCGGTAGTTCGTCGCCTGCGGAACCGGTGAAGCTCTTGTCGATGTTCTCGACGGAGACGAGTAGTTCGTTGCTAGACATGGAAACCTCCAGGGCCCGTAGGGTCAGGACAGAGAGAAGCGGCGTTCAGACAGGGCGTAGAGAGGGCGCCATACCAGGCGGTTGAGGCCGACGACGTAGAAGCTCATGACGGCAACGCCGACGAGGATCTGGCCAGCGTTTCCAGTGCCGGTAGCTTCGCTGATGTAGGCACCCAGTCCGGTGGCGGTGAGAGTGAGACCGTCGTACGACACGATTTCGGCAACGATGGACGCGTTCCAGGCGCCGCCAGCAGCGGTGATGCCACCGGTCACGTAGCTGGGAAAGATCGCTGGGAGGATCAGCTTGCGCCACCGCAGGCCTCCTGTGAGTTGGAGGCTGTTGGCTGCCTCGCGAAGGTCGTTCGGTGTGGCGGAGGCGCCCGCGATGACGTTGAACAGAATGTACCACTGCGCCCCGAGGGCCATGAGTAAGATGCCGCCCCAGTCCAAGGAGATACCGGTGGCCACCAGCACAGCGGTGATGAGTGGGAACAGGAAGTTCGCCGGGAAACTGGCCAGCACCTGGACGACGGGTTGAGCAAGCCTGGACACGCGCGGGTTGAGCCCGATCCAGACCCCGATGGGTACCCAGACGAGCGTGGATACGGCGATGAGCGCGATGACGCGGGCGAAGGTGATCAATCCGAGGAACAGGGCGTGCCCGACCTCGGCGAAGCCGGTGGTGCCGGCGATGAAAACGACCATGTGGTATAGCGCGTAGGCGATAGCTATCGATACCACTACCGCGAAGATCGCATCCTCTGCGCGGCGGCGCACCGAGGAAGTGCGCAGTGGGTACTCGGCGAGCCCGAACACGGCCATGCCTCGATCGATCGGGTGCACCAGCGGCGCGAAGACCACGCCCAGCATGGTGGGGATGCGAGAGCGACGGAGCAGGTCGAGAGTGAGGCTGCGGGGGCCCTCGGCCGCCTCGGACTCCTCGACGCGGAAGCGCTCGGCCCAAGCGGTCAACGGCCGCCAGAACAGTACATTCACTCCGATCACCATGACGATCATCACCACGATCGCGAGGAAGACCTTGTCGAGTTCGCCGCGGTCGCTTGCGGCCGCGACAAAGGCGCCGATGCCGGGTAACGCGTAGCTCTGGTTGTTGACGCTGAGGGCTTCCGAGGCCGTTAGGAAGAACCAACCCCCGCCGAAGCTCATCATTCCGTTCCAGACCAGCGGAATCATGCCGCTGGGGACGTCGAACCGCCAGAACCGCTGCCACCGCGACAACCGCAGCAACCGCGCCGCCTCGTCGAGTTCACGGGGCTGAGTGGATAGCGAGTGATAGAAGGCGAAGGTCATGTTCCACGCCTGTGAGGTGAAGATCGCGAAGATCGACGCGAACTCCAACCCCAGCTCCGACCCGGGGAACAGCATGATGAACCCGGTGATCGTAACCGCGAGGAAGCCCAGGACTGGAACAGACTGGAGAATGTCTAGAATGGGTAGCATCACCTTCTCTGCACGCCGCAGCCGCGCCGCAGCCGTAGCGTAAACGAAGGTGAAGATCACCGAGACCGCGAGCGCGGCGAACATCCGTAGCAGCGAACGCCCCGCGTAGTACGGAAGGTTCGACGGATCGGTGGACACTGCGGACGGTGCGGTTTCTGCTTCCCAAGGCGCTGTTGTGCCGTAAGCAAGCCGCACAATCAGCCATAACAGGACAGCAGCTCCGAGGAACACAATTACGTCGGCAGCGGTGCGCCCGGGATGGGTAAGAACCCCGCGGGCGGGAAAGAATATGCGTAGTGAGGACATCGCGGACTACCTGTCTTCCTCGTCGCGGCCGGAGCAGCGGTCGTCAACCTGCCAGCGGACGCTGGTCACCGATGGCTCAAGGGATAGTCGGCTGACAGCAGCCTCCATCTGTTTGTCATCGCGTTGCTCGGCGGTCAGCGCCGCACATACCTCCACCAAGTTGACGGCGCCAGCGTTCCTGCTCTCAACCGACTGCAACGCAAAGTCAGTGCGGGACAGGTCCTGCACCAACAGGTTCCGCACGTGTGCTTCACTCTTATCTTGGGTAACGGCGCGGAACGTGTACCTCGCCGGTGCCTCCCGCCCAGTGTCCGGCCGGCGGTCCACCACCCGACCCAACGGACGCAGCACCACGTTGACCACCACCACCACCACCGTCCCAGCCACCGCGATCTCGTAGAGCCCGGCGCCAGCCAGCGAGCCCACCGCAGCCGAGCACCACAGAGTGGCAGCAGTGTTCAACCCGCGCACGGTCAGACCGTCGCGCAGGATCACCCCAGCTCCGAGAAACCCAATGCCGGACACAATCTGCGCCGCAACCCTGGTCGGATCAGCGGTGCTCCCGCCGAATCCGTATGCAGATAACAACACAAACAACGCCGCACCTGCCGCCACGAGGGCGTTAGTACGCAACCCAGCCATCCGGGCGCGGTACTGGCGCTCGAACCCAATAAGTGTACCCAGCCCGACACCAGCGCCCAGGCGGAGGAGCATCTCCGCAATCTCCATTTACGTCCGCTCCTTTCTACCTGGTAGTAGCTAAGAGATTATTGCAGAAGTCCTTGGTCTCTGTGTCGTGGGCGCCGGCTGAAACAGGGATCGGCTGGCAGTGAAACCGGCCGCTCGACCGGCGATCTTGTTCGCGAGACTTCTGCGACAACCTCTAAGAGGTCGTTTCAGAACGACTTGTCGAGTTTCCATTGACCCCTCGACGACAGATCAAACGGCAGGTCAGATAGCCGCTTGTCGTCTACAACAGACACGTCGACCTCGTTCTGAAATGACCTCTAAGGGGCATCTGTGCAGCTCACAGTCCCTTGGGACGTACCCGGTCTTACCCCAACGGGGCCGTCACGGCATAAACCAAGGAACAGCGCTACGATCAGCCAAAGTCGTCGGTCAACGATGCCACTCAGGTCTCCGAGGTATGTCAACCTCACCCGCCCGAAATCCGACGAGCTAGTAGTCTGGCGGCTACTTCCTTGAGCCTTTTTAATCGTGAATCCGCTGGTCAGCGGGGCGGAGAGAGCGGCGTGTTGTCCTATCCTGCTGCGGTCGCGGTGTCGACCCACACTCTTGCCCAGCTCGGCACCATGATCCGCCGGCAGCGACGTGACAGTGCTGGACGGTGGTGGCGGATCACCGCCCGTCAGTAGGCCCTGCTCGTGCTTGCTCACCCGCGCAACGGCGACACCTACGCCCGGCTTGCCGCCGGGTTCGGGGTCGCGACCAGTACCGCCTGGCGCTACGTCCGCGACACTCTGCCCCTGCTCGCCACCCTGGCTGAGGACATCGACCGGCTCGGACATCGAATCGGGGCTCTGGCCTGGGCGATCCTGGATAGAACGCTGATCCCGATTGACCGAGTCGCTAGGCAGCGTCGCTACTACTCCGGGCGGCATCGCCGTCACGGCGTGAACGTGCAGGTCCTCGCCGACCCGTTCGGCCGGCTGATCTGGGCTTCCCCACCGTTGCCCGGGTCCACCCACGATGTGACCGCCGCCCGCCAAACCGGCGTGGTCACCATGGTGACCAGTCGGAACATCGAGACCTGGGCAGACAAGGCCTACCAAGGCGCTGGTGGAACGGTGCGGACCCCGTACAAGCGTCACCGAGTCCGCCCCCGCCCTCGCTCGTCGGCCGGGCAGAAAACAGTGAACCTGGCGTATCCGGTACCGGGTCGAGCAGGTCGTCCCTGAACTCAAACGCTGACATGTCCTGTACCGGCTCCGCTGCTGCCCCCGCCGCGCAGACATCGTCATCGCCGCGACCACCGTCCTGAACCGGATCGAAACCCGCCGCTGACCAGCAGAATCACGATGAAAAGGCTCCTTTATCGGTCCCCCATCACAACTCTTCCTCACGCATACCCGCGACCGTCCTGCTGCTCTGCGTCAGGAGCGGACGAACCTATGCTGCCAACTGTCGTTAACAATAACCATGCTTTAGTGAGTGCCGCGCCATAAATCCCGCTATCGGGTGGGCTTGACCCCGGGGCCCTGTCTGGAGGCCCGGGGCCGGGAACTCGAGATCAGCCAGCCTTTTCCATCGTGATTCTGCTGGTCAGCGGCGGGTTTCGATCCGGTTCAGGACGGTGGTCGCGGCGATGACGATGTCTGCGCGGCGGGGGCAGCAGCGGAGCCGGTACAGGACATGTCAGCGTTTGAGTTCAGGTGCCTCGCGTTGACCATCGCGACCACCCTGCGTCAACACCGCCTCGACCAGGGCCGGGCGGCGTTCAGCGACCAGCAGGCCGCGCTGCGCCGGGGCGCCCAGTACACGCGCGATCTCGACCCGCGGGTCGCGGCGATGGCCGCCGACGACGAGACCGCCTTCCGCCACGCCGCCACCACCGACACCGCCGCCACGGCCGGGTTCGAGGGCCTGGCCAGCCTGGACCCGCAGTTCGGGTGGACCGTCCACACCACCATCGGCCCCCTACCCGATCACGCCCCCTCCGGCGGCCAGGGCTGCTGGGGACTGTGGGCCCACGGCCGCTCCGGAGAGAAAGAGCTCTCGGTGTTCGTCGTCGTGCCCGACCGCGACCTCGCCACCGCCCTGCGCGACGAAGTCACCCACGGCCACCAACGCACGTTGAAACCCGACTTGGCTCAGATTAGAGGTCGTTTCAGAAGTCGGCGTGTCGGTCCTGTGTGGATCGGCGCTGGTAGCTGATCATGTCCGGTCGTGGCGCGGCGATCTTGTGTCGAGCGATTGGTGAGCGACGAGCTGTGGGCGCTGGTGGAGCCGCTGCTGCCCAAGCCGCGCAAGCACAAGCGGGGACGGACAGGCCGTCCGCGGGTGCCGGATCGGGCCGCTCTGGCCGGGATCGTGTTCGTGCTCAAGACCGGGATCAGCTGGAACGCGCTGCCCGCCGAGCTCGGCTGTGGGTCCGGAGTGACCTGCTGGCGGCGGCTACGGCAGTGGCAGCAGGCCGGGGTCTGGGCCCAGCTGCACCGGGTGATGCTCGACCGCCTCGCCCAGCAGGGCCTGCTGGACTGGTCGCGGGCGGCGGTGGACAGCGTGAGCGTGCGGGCCAAGCGCCGCGGCGAGGCCACCGGGCCCTCGCCGACCGATCGCGGGAAGGCGGGCAGCAAGTACCACGTGCTCTGCGACCGAGGCGGGCTCCCGCTGCATGCGCTGGTCACCGGGGCGAACACCCACGACAGTCGGATGCTCGCCCCGCTGCTGGACACCAACCCCGGCGTCCGCGAACGGGCGGGACAGCCGGGGCGTCCGCGACGTCGGCCGGACAAGGTGCACGCCGACAAGGGCTACGACTATCCCCGCTGCCGCCGCTACCTGAGTGGGCGTGGGATCGGGGTGCGGATCGCCCGGCGCGGGATCGAGGACTCCACCCGGCTCGGGCGGGTCCGCTGGGTCGTCGAGCGCACCATGTCCTGGCTGCTGGACTTCCGCCGCCTCGCGCTGCGCTACGACCGCGCCGAATCCACGATCACCGCGCTGTTATCGCTGGCCTGCGCCCTGATCTGCCACCGCCGCCTCACCAAGCCGAAGCCGAAGTGATGGTCGACCCAGCCCTCGCTGAGGCACTCGCCTACGAGGTCGGGGCCAGCGGCCGCCAGGCCAGCCACTCCAAGGCCCGGTCGGCCTCGTCAGGGTCGAAGCGGTGCGGGTCGAACGGCCCGCCCGCCCACTCCAGGCGCTCGGCGCGGTCGGGATGGTCAGGGTCGGCGAGCACGGCCTGGAAGTCCTCATACCCCCGATCCCGCCGACGTCCTCGGGCGGGCACGCCCCCTGCCCGGCGACGCATCGCGGATAGCACACTCCCGGCTCGACGGCCGCGACCGCCTCGACGGTGATCTCGTGGGCCCAGTTGTCACCGAAGTCGTAGACGTAACCGAACCGGTCACCAGCCTTGACCAGCCGAAACAGCTTCTCTTTCGTCTCGTCGGCGACATCCTGTCCGGGCCAGTCCGGGTCTGGGATCCCGTAGCGGCGCCCGACGATCTCGAACTCGTGCAGATGAGAGTTCGTCCAGCCCATCACTGACTGCACCACCTCGTGCAACACCGCCAAGTCGACCTCGCCCGGCACCTGCACCCGACGCCGGACCGCCGGCACCACCTCGGTCAGGACGATCTCCAACTCGAAAATCTTCGTCTTCTCAGACACACGAGGCGCGACCATCAGCCGATGCTGCCAGCCCCGCCGTCACCGGCAGAACCGGGCCCACCACTTCTGAAACGACGTCTTAGAGCGTCCGGCAGTAGAGGTGGCCGTGTGTCGGTGTTGGTAGAGACACGGACCTGCAAGTGATCATGGGATTGCTGATGTCCTGATGGTCGCCTGGAGGGTCCGTGCCTCTATTGCCAGAATCGCTGATCGACCCCCTCTGGGTCGAGTTCGCTGCCCTGATCGAGGCAGAGCGGCGCCCGGAGTTCGACCCGGCCCATCCGTGGGGATGTCACCGCCGCCGTATCCCCGACCGCCTGGTGTTCGAGCACGTGCTCGCGGCGTTGGTGCACGGCAGCGGCTACGAACGCATTGCCACCCCCGGCTGCTCGGACCGCACGATCCGCCGCCGTCTCGCCCAGTGGGCCGCCGCCGGCGTCGGGGAGCAGGTCCTTCGGGCCGCGCTGGCCGGCTATGACTAGATGATCGGTCTCGACCTCGACGATCTGTCTGCCGACGGAGCGATCACCAAGGCTCCCTGCGGTGGCGAGGTCGCCGGCTGTAACCCGGTCGACCGGGGCAAACAGGGCACCAAACGCTCCGTGGTCTGCGACGGTGCGGGGATCCCGCTGCACCTGATCAGCGCCCGCGCCAATGACCACGACTCGCCGTTGCTGAAACCGACCCTGATCGGGATCTACGACATGATCGGGCCGCTGCCCGAGCGACCGTGCCTGCACCTGGACCGGGGCTATGACTCAGGCAAGACCTGAGCTTCCCCCGGTTTGCCGGAGTGCGGGTTACCTGTCGGCGTCGCGCTGGGCGCGACGATAGTCGTCTTCGTACTCGTCGGGTGAGAGCCCTCCGAGGCGGGCCTGGATCCGGCGCGGGTTGTACCAGCCGTCGAGGTAGCGGATCAGCGCATGCTCGGCCTCGCAGCGGGTCGCGAAGCCCGTCCCGGGCCAGTAGAGCAGCTCGATCTTGAGCGTGGACCACAGGTTCTCGGCGAGGGCGTTGTCATAGCTGTCCCCTGTGGACCCTGTCGACGGGGCGACACCCGCGTCGACCAGGCGCTGAGTGAATCGCAGTGCCGTGTATTGGGCCCCCTTGTCGCTGTGAAAGATCAACTGACCGGGACGCAGGCTCCGGGAGCGCAGCGCGTGGTTGAGCGCGGTCAGCACCAGCACCGTCGTGGCTCGCGGGTCGGTGGCCCAGCCGACGACCCGGTTGGAGAACGCGTCCCGCACCGAGGCCAGCCACAACACGCCCTCACCGGTGACGATGCGAGTCAGGTCCGCCACCCACACCCGGTTGGGCGCGGTCGCGGTGAAGTCGCGTTCGAGCAGGTCCGGCGCCGGGCGGTGGGCCGGATTCTGCCGGGTCGAGCCGCCCTTCCAGCCGCGACGCAGGTGCGCGCCCTGAAGGCCGTGCTCGCGCATGATCCGAGCGACGCGCTTGCGCCCGACGTGCACGCCCTGGCGGCGCAGCTCCAGCCACACCCGCGGGGATCCGTAGGTGGTGGCGAACTCGCTCACCGAGCGGATCTTCACGATCTGCTCAAGCAGGACGGCGTCGTCGAGCTGCCGCTGAGAGGGGTTCGCGCGGCGGGCGCGCCAGTCGTAGTAGGTCGGGGCCGCGATGTTCAGGACCCGTAGTACGAGACCGGCGGGGAAATCATGGGCATCGACGAAGCTCATGATTTCCTCCGGGTCGGGCCGATCTCGCTGGCGAAATAGGCGCTCGCCGCGCGCAGGACCTCGTTGACCCGCCGCAGCTCAGCGTTCTCCCGCGCGAGCCGGCGGTTCTCGGCGAGCATGTCGGTCGACGGCCGATCATGGCGCTCGCCGGTGTCTGCCTCGGCCTGACGGACCCAGTTGCGCAGGGCCTCGTGATGCACCCCGAGCTGCTCGGCGAGCCCCCGGAACGTCGGGCGAGGGTCGGACTCCCGATACAGCCGAACCGCTCGTTCGCGCAGCTCATCGGGGTACTTTTTCGGTGCGGGCACCAGTGCCTTCCTTCCTGGCCCTCAAGATCGAACCAGTGTTCAGACACTCCGGCAAAGCGGGGGAACCTCAAGCGTCGAGACGTCGTAGAGCACCAACGACGCCGGCCCCAGCGCCGCATGCGCGGCGCAGGCCGCGGCCAGCCCACGCCGCCAGCTGTCGTCGGCATAGCGCTGCAAACGGCGTTTCACCGTGGCATAGGAGACGGTCTCGACACCCGCCTCGGCCAGGACACGCAGGCTGTCGAGCTTGCTGGTCGCCTCGATGATCCGCGCCAGCACCAGGTGACAGAACACCTCATCGCCGCTGGTCGCAACGTCAAAACCGAGCTGGCCGTAGGCCGCGTTGAGCGCGTCCCACAGCGGAGTCATCCGCGAGGAGGCGATCGGCAACGGCCCCGATCCACTCGCCGCCGCCACAGCAGCACCGGCCTCGCCCAGGTCGAGTTCCAGCTCGCCCTGTCCACCGGCCAGGCGCTGGCGGGCCGCAGCCTTGAGCGCTTCGACCGCGTCCGGGTCGTGGGCGGAGCCCAGGTGCTCGATATCGCGGGAGCCAGCCCGTGAGCCGTGCACGATCTGGACCGCAGTCGCTCCCGACCCGGTCCGCACCGTGCGCACGTACGCCACAGACCCGAGCCTACGAACCCTCGTTTAGAGGTCGCGCGGATTGGTTGGTGATCATGGACGTCGTGCAGGTCGGGCGTTCCAGCGGTGTGTGGTCCAGGCCTGCCGAATCAAGCTACGGAGTGTGACGATCGTGTCGGCGAGGTCGAAGAACGCGTCGACGACGATTTCTCGTCGTTCGTAGCAGCGCTGCAGCCGGTTGAAGCTGTTGTGCCAAGCGTTGGTCCGCTCGACGTGCCAGCGGCGGGTGGCCTGGATCGGCGCTTTCTCACCCTTGTGCGCGATCTCGCCGTGCAGGCCTCGTTCGGCCAGCGTGTCGCGGGTCTTGCCGGAGTCATAGCCGGCGTCGAGGTGCACGGTGATGTCGTCGGGCAGCGGGCCGAGAGCATCGAGGCGGTCGAGGGTGGGGCCCAGTAGCGGGGAGTCGTGCCGGTTGGCTCCGGCCAGGACTCGGCCCAGCGGGATGCCGTATCCCTCGACGAGCACCGAACGTTTCATACCCTGTTTGCGCCGGTCCACCGGCGACGGACCGGCGACCTCGCCGCCGCCGGCGGAAGTCCAGCAGCCAGGACATGGTGCGCTCGACGACCCAGCGGACCCGCCCGAGCCGGGTGGAGTCCTCGATCCCGCGCCGGGCGATCCGCACCCCGATCCCACGCCCACTCAGGTAGCGGCGGCAGCGGGGATAGTCGTAGCCCTTGTCGGCGTGCACCTTGTCCGGCCGACGTCGCGGACGCCCCGGCTGTCCCGCCCGTTCGCGGACGCCGGGGTTGGTGTCCAGCAGCGGGGCGAGCATCCGACTGTCGTGGGTGTTCGCCCCGGTGACCAGCGCATGCAGCGGGAGCCCGCCTCGGTCGCAGAGCACGTGGTACTTGCTGCCCGCCTTCCCGCGATCGGTCGGCGAGGGCCCGGTGGCCTCGCCGCGGCGCTTGGCCCGCACGCTCACGCTGTCCACCGCCGCCCGCGACCAGTCCAGCAGGCCCTGCTGGGCGAGGCGGTCGAGCATCACCCGGTGCAGCTGGGCCCAGACCCCGGCCTGCTGCCACTGCCGTAGCCGCCGCCAGCAGGTCACTCCGGACCCACAGCCGAGCTCGGCGGGCAGCGCGTTCCAGCTGATCCCGGTCTTGAGCACGAACACGATCCCGGCCAGAGCGGCCCGATCCGGCACCCGCGGACGGCCTGTCCGTCCCCGCTTGTGCTTGCGCGGCTTGGGCAGCAGCGGCTCCACCAGCGCCCACAGCTCGTCGCTCACCAATCGCTCGACACAAGATCGCCGCGCCACGACCGGACATGATCAGCTACCAGCGCCGATCCACACAGGACCGACACGCCGACTTCTGAAACGACCTCTTAGAACGCCCGGCAATTGATCGTTACCGCAGCCGGCGGGTGGTGGGCCTATCCGGCCAGCGGTAGCGGTTGCGGGCCGCGTTGATCAGTCTGCGGATCACGGTGAGTGCGGCGGCGAGGTCGAGGTAGAACGCGGCGATGACGGTGCGCCGGTCGGTGAAGCGGCGGAGCTTGCCGTAGCCGTTCATCCAGGAATGGGTGCGCTCGACCGGCCACCGCTTACCGACCTGGATCGGGGCGGGCCGGCCCTTGGTGGCGATCTGTGCGTCGAACCCGAGTCGTTCGAGCAGATCGCAGGTCTTGCCTGAGTCATAGCCCCGGTCCAGGTGCAGGCACGGTCGCTCGGGCAGCGGCCCGATCATGTCGTAGATCCCGATCAGGGTCGGTTTGAGCTTGGCCCCGTAGTCCGGACACCGACGGTGTGGGGTCAGTGGGTGTGGTCGGGCGGGGTGTGGGCTGCTTCGAAGTCGTTCGGGGAGAGCATCCCAATACTGGAATGGCGCCGTAACGGATTGTACCAGCATTCTATCCATTCGAAGATGGCGGTGGCAAGCTCTGCGCGGGTTTTCCAGGTTCTGGAATCGAGCAGTTCGAGTTGCATGGTACCCCAGAATGATTCGACCAGAGAGTTATCGTAGCAATCTCCGATCGAGCCCATCGATGGGACGATTCCAGCGGCGACCAGACGTCGACCGAATGCCCATGATGTGAATTGGGTGCCGTGGTCGGAATGTAGGATCGTGGCGTGGTATTGCGGGCGTCGGCGGAGTATGGCCATGCCGAGGGCGTCGATGACGAGTTCGGTGCGCATGTTGTCGGCGATGGACCATCCGACTGCTTTCCGGGAGAATACATCGATGACTGCCGCGCAGTAGACTTTCCCTTCTCGGGTGGGGTGTTCGGTGATGTCGGTGCACCAGATCTCATCCGGTCCGTCGACGGTGAAGTCGCGGTCGACCAGGTCGGTGTAGGGGTCGGCGTGCTGGTCCCGGACGGTGCAGCCGTGGTTGCGTCGCCGGTAGAGGCCCTGGATCCCGGCCTGGCGCATCAGCCGAGCGACGCGTTTGTGGTTCACCGTGATACCGAGTCCGAGGGTGAGCTCGGCGTGCACACGTGGCCATCCGTAGGTGCCCCGGGACTCTGCGTGGATTTTCTCGATGTGTTTGAGGAGCAGTTCGTTCTCCTGCGTCCGTAGCGATGTCGCCCCGGAGTGCCATTCGTAGTAGCCCTGGCGGCGGACGCCAAGGACCCGGCAGGTCACCGCGACGTCGAATCCATCGTCGGCGAGTTCACGGACCAGCGGGAAAACTACTTTGGGAGGATGTTCTCCCGGGCGAAGTACGCGGCAGCACGCTTGAGGATCTCGTTCTCGATCTCGATCCGGCGGGCCTTCTTTCGGAGTTCGACGATCTCACTTTTCTCCGCGCTCGACAGACGTGTGGAGCGCAGGTCACCGTCGTCTGCGTCGGCCTGGGAGACCCAGTTCCGCAGACACGACTCCGACAACGACAGGTCCTTGGCGATTTCCGAGATCGGCTTGACCTTCGAACGGGCCAGGTCGATAGCGCGTTGCCGGAACTCCGGCGGGTGAGGAGCGGGCACGAACGACATCCTTCCCGGCGGACGGCGTCCGCCTCAGGACAGGTGTCCGGTACCAGGGGCCAAGCTCATATGGCAGCAGACGAGAGCCCCGACGCGACCCCACGGCCGCCGACACCATCACCAAGACCATCGACAGCGCAGCAGGAGCTGCCCCGGCGCAGCCCGCACCGACGCGACCGGCCCGATTCACGCGGAAACGACAGAACACCTACACACCACGACAACACCACTAATCAGACGACAACACGCATGTATGCGGTTTCCGGCAGCATCTGCACTAAATAACACGTTTCGCGGACGCATACACTCGATACGTACCCGATCTTGACTGACTCATCTGCGGCGTGCTGCACTGCAGAGCGTGAGCACGACGACGTACACACAACGCGCCGTCACCGTGATCCTGGCGGCCGCGATCCCGATGAGCATGACCACCGGATTCACCGCCACTGCACCCGTGCAGCACGCGCCGGCACCCGCTTCCATCAGTACGCCAGTCGCATCTCTTCGCGCGGCGCTCCCCTCCAATCACAGCGATGAAGAGATCGCACGAACGCTGGAGCGGATCGCGTCAGAGCTGGAACGCGCTCTGGCCTCTCTGCCTGCTGACCAGCGCGACAATTCGCACGCCGTCCGCAATGCACTCCTGCGGAGCGCATCTCACGATCGACTCAATCCGGTCGGGGTTGCAGCCTGTCTCGCCGCGCTGGGCGAGTTCATCATCACCACCGGGATCCCCGGAGCAAAAATCCTCAAGATTATCCGGGACGCGAAGAAGCTTCACGGCTCCTTGATGGCTGCGCTCAAGGCAGTACGGACAAATCCGAGCCTGTCAGAGCTGGGCAAGGAATCCATCGCGATCCTGCAGAAGATCATCGGGATCGACGGTGTCATCGCCAAGTGTGGGAACATCTGACAGGCATGTCAGACGACGCGCCGCAGCAGTCACGTTGCTCCCTCGCCGAAGTCCGATGGATCAGCTTTTGGGTCACCCTCATACTCGGATTTATTGGATGGCTCCCAGTCCTCGGCGCGGCACTCCTAGCGGGCTTCGGGTACCTCTGGGTGGGCCTACTGCAAGTACCTGAAAATCAGGAACTTCGGATAGCTGGCGCCGCCATATCGATCTACCTGATTGCCAATTTAATCGCCGCCTTTAAGGGCTTTATCCTAGCAAGGCTAAGGGGATGCCCCTGGTACTACTGGAACCTATTCTACGCTGTCCTCACATTTGGTGTCGCCATCGCTTCAGGCTGGATGTTCAGGATCGATCCCGCCTTTCTTGTCGTCTATTCAGGAACTGTGGCGCTCTGCGGAGGAATCGTCGAGATAGTGTGGTTAAAACCATGGCAACCCGGTCCGAGCGACGAACTCCTGGCAGCTCGCCGAGCCGCCCTACGCCGCGGTGACGATCCCTCACTAATCACCGAGGACGACATCCGCCGCACATCAGACCTCGCAAACAATCCCGCAGACGAAGAAGGTACTCCATGAACGCAGAGGGCCCCGCGGAATCCTGGGAGCCGGTGCCGCGTCCGGGGATCATAGCGTTGCAGGCGTTGCGGTGGCATCAGATCGCCGCCACGGCGGTCCGGTTCGTCCGGGCGAACCCGGTAGCGGTGCTGGTCCCGGCACTGCTGGAAGCACTCCTGCTGGTCGGGGGCGGTGTGTTGGCCGGGTGGTGGCTCCTCGACCCGGGCCCCGCCATCGCCGATGCCGCGGCAGCCGACCCGGCCGCAGCAGAAACCGCAGCGCAAGCCGCTCCCGTGGGGACTTCGCCGCAGGAGGTGTTGTTCACCCTCGCACTGGTCGCGCTCTGCTTCATCGTGGCCCCACCCGCCCTGGGGGTCGTGCTGTCCACCCTGCGCCCCGCCGTCCTCGGCCGACCCCGCCTCACCCTGTCCCAGGCCTGGGCCACCGCCCGCCCCCACCTGCGGGCCCTCTACACCGTGTGGGCGGTCGTCACCCTGATCAGCCTGATCCCGACCATCATCGAAACCGCCGCAGCAGCCCCGTCCTGGGGCACCCCCGACCCGGCCGGCAACGGCGACACCATCAGCACGGTCGCCGGGATCCTGACCGTGGCAGCGGTCCTGCTGCTGATCTACGTCTCGGTCCTGATCGCCTTCGCCCCCGCCGCGGTGATCGTCGAAGGACTCACCGCCGGGGCCGCGCTACGCCGCTCCTTCGACCTGGTCCACCGGTCCTGGTGGCGCTGCTTCGCCGTGCTGGCCGCGATCAGCGTGCTCATCCTGATCCCGACCACCCTGATCACCCTGCCTGCAATCGCTTTCGCCGCCGTGATCGGGATCGCCGGCCCACTCTGGGTCGCGATCGGCACCGCCGCCGCTGTGCTGACCGTGGTGTTCGGCCTCGGCTCCAGCTACGGCATCGGCGCGACCGCCCTGCTGTATCAGGACCAGCGCATCCGACGGGAGAACTACGCCACCGACCTCATCCGCGACGCAGCCCCCGAACTGTAGAAATGGAGCGGCCCGGGGACCGAAGCGTCCCCGGGCGAGGCAGTGTCCGAGGCCATGTCCTAGCCAATGGTGGGAGCATCGCCGCCATGACACAAGCGGACACCGCAGCACCAGCAGCAGCGCCCACGACCGGCGCTGCGCCGAACCCGGCAGCGGGGGCCGGCCCCGCGGCGATCTTCCGGATCGAGATCACACTGGTCGAGGTCGAACCAGCCGTCTACCGGGTCGTGGAGGTCCCCGGCGATGCCACCCTCGCGGTCTTGCACCAGGTCATCCAGGAAGCGATGGGCTGGGAGAACTCCCACTTGCACGAATTCACCATCAACCAGGACTGCTACAGCATCCCGGACCCGGACTGGGACCCCGCCGGGGACCTCGGCGACCGCACCCTCGACGAAGGGGCCACCACACTGGCCCGCGTGCTCACCCTCGGACAGGAAGCCGACTACGTCTACGACTTCGGCGACAACTGGCACCACACCCTGACCGTCACCGCACTCATCACCGCTGAGCCCGGAGTGCGCTACCCGCGCTGTATCGACGGCCACGGCGCCTGCCCACCCGAAGACGTCGGCGGAGCATTCGGCTACGCCGAATTCCTCGACGCACTCGCCGACCCCCACCACCCCGAACACGCCGACCGAGTCCACTGGTGGGGATCTGACCAGTACGACCCCCACCACTTCGACCTCGACGCCACCAACACCGCCCTCCACCTGATGCTGTGACACCCACAAGCTCAGCCGGGGACGTTGCAGCCCTCTACAGCCCAGGGCTCCGTTCCGGCCCCTGACCACGGTCCCGGAACGGGGCCCGCCGCGACGCCACCGGCCTCACCGGCCGCGGCGGCTCCTGCCCACGACTGTGCCCCACCTTCGGCGACCGAGACACCGACCACGCCGACACCACAGCAGCTGCAGCAACCGGGACAGCAGCCAACGTGTCATAGCTCCGCCGGGCCGCCGCGGCCTGCGCCGGACGCCGCTGTGCCTCCCGCAACGCCGCCACCTCCGCGACCACCGCCGCCAACGCGACGATCAACCGGGCCGCATCCGCCTCACCGGACTCACTCAGGTGCCGGACCGCCGCCAACTCCCACGCCGCCGACCGCAACCCCACAGCCACCAGAGGCCACCGCACCGGCAACACCCGCCCCGGGACCCGAGTCGCCCGGTCGAACACATCCCCCGCCACCCGCGACACCCGCCCCTCAGGATCCTGGACCGCGGTGACGACACCGACCGCGGCCAGCATGTCCCCCGCCGCGTGCGCGACACCGTCCCCATCCAGATCAGAGAGACTCCCCGACGACAGCGCTGCGGTCGCCTGCTCCATCGCCGACACCGCACCTTCCACCGCCGCCCGCCCGACACTCCGAAGACACCCACACCGCCGCCGCCCGACTCCCCTCCGTGGTCGGCTGCCCGGGAACCGGAACAGCGGATGCCCACCGAGCTCTCAGATTCGGCAACGACAGATCCCGCCGCCAACCGCCGACCCGAGAACCACACCGGCCGCCCCGCAGCGGTCTTATCCCCCGGCACCGACACCGCATACCCGACCATCCCACTGTCCCGGTCCCCCACCACCGCATAACGAGGCCGCACCGACACCCCCCGACGCGACAACACCGCCACGAACCCCTCCGCATCCCGCGCCTGCACCGCCACCGCACGCACCTGACGCCGCAACCACTCCCGCGACGACGACTCCGAGATCTCTCCCAGCCCCAGGCGGGCGGCCTTCTCCAACTCCGCCCGCGACGGACCCGTCACCGACGACCGATCCGCACCCGCCGTCCGCACCACACCCAGGCGCTCCTCCCACACCTGACATGTCTCCCGC
>NZ_JAHLEL010000059.1 GCF_020131355.1 Pseudonocardia sp. ICBG1293 | reverse complement strand
CCAAGTCGACCTCGCCCGGCACCTGCACCCGACGCCGGACCGCGGCACCACCACCTCGGTCAGGACGATCTCCAACTCGAAAATCTTCGTCTTCTCAGACACACGAGGCGCGACCATCAGCCGATGCTGCCAGCCCCGCCGTCACCGGCAGAACCGGGCCCACCACTTCTGAAACGACGTCTTAGAGCGTCCGGCAGTAGAGGTGGCCGTGTGTCGGTGTTGGTAGAGACACGGACCTGCAAGTGATCATGGGATTGCTGATGTCCTGATGGTCGCCTGGAGGGTCCGTGCCTCTATTGCCAGAATCGCTGATCGACCCCCTCTGGGTCGAGTTCGCTGCCCTGATCGAGGCAGAGCGGCGCCCGGAGTTCGACCCGGCCCATCCGTGGGGATGTCACCGCCGCCGTATCCCCGACCGCCTGGTGTTCGAGCACGTGCTCGCGGCGTTGGTGCACGGCAGCGGCTACGAACGCATTGCCACCCCCGGCTGCTCGGACCGCACGATCCGCCGCCGTCTCGCCCAGTGGGCCGCCGCCGGCGTCGGGGAGCAGGTCCTTCGGGCCGCGCTGGCCGGCTATGACTAGATGATCGGTCTCGACCTCGACGATCTGTCTGCCGACGGAGCGATCACCAAGGCTCCCTGCGGTGGCGAGGTCGCCGGCTGTAACCCGGTCGACCGGGGCAAACAGGGCACCAAACGCTCCGTGGTCTGCGACGGTGCGGGGATCCCGCTGCACCTGATCAGCGCCCGCGCCAATGACCACGACTCGCCGTTGCTGAAACCGACCCTGATCGGGATCTACGACATGATCGGGCCGCTGCCCGAGCGACCGTGCCTGCACCTGGACCGGGGCTATGACTCAGGCAAGACCTGAGCTTCCCCCGGTTTGCCGGAGTGCGGGTTACCTGTCGGCGTCGCGCTGGGCGCGACGATAGTCGTCTTCGTACTCGTCGGGTGAGAGCCCTCCGAGGCGGGCCTGGATCCGGCGCGGGTTGTACCAGCCGTCGAGGTAGCGGATCAGCGCATGCTCGGCCTCGCAGCGGGTCGCGAAGCCCGTCCCGGGCCAGTAGAGCAGCTCGATCTTGAGCGTGGACCACAGGTTCTCGGCGAGGGCGTTGTCATAGCTGTCCCCTGTGGACCCTGTCGACGGGGCGACACCCGCGTCGACCAGGCGCTGAGTGAATCGCAGTGCCGTGTATTGGGCCCCCTTGTCGCTGTGAAAGATCAACTGACCGGGACGCAGGCTCCGGGAGCGCAGCGCGTGGTTGAGCGCGGTCAGCACCAGCACCGTCGTGGCTCGCGGGTCGGTGGCCCAGCCGACGACCCGGTTGGAGAACGCGTCCCGCACCGAGGCCAGCCACAACACGCCCTCACCGGTGACGATGCGAGTCAGGTCCGCCACCCACACCCGGTTGGGCGCGGTCGCGGTGAAGTCGCGTTCGAGCAGGTCCGGCGCCGGGCGGTGGGCCGGATTCTGCCGGGTCGAGCCGCCCTTCCAGCCGCGACGCAGGTGCGCGCCCTGAAGGCCGTGCTCGCGCATGATCCGAGCGACGCGCTTGCGCCCGACGTGCACGCCCTGGCGGCGCAGCTCCAGCCACACCCGCGGGGATCCGTAGGTGGTGGCGAACTCGCTCACCGAGCGGATCTTCACGATCTGCTCAAGCAGGACGGCGTCGTCGAGCTGCCGCTGAGAGGGGTTCGCGCGGCGGGCGCGCCAGTCGTAGTAGGTCGGGGCCGCGATGTTCAGGACCCGTAGTACGAGACCGGCGGGGAAATCATGGGCATCGACGAAGCTCATGATTTCCTCCGGGTCGGGCCGATCTCGCTGGCGAAATAGGCGCTCGCCGCGCGCAGGACCTCGTTGACCCGCCGCAGCTCAGCGTTCTCCCGCGCGAGCCGGCGGTTCTCGGCGAGCATGTCGGTCGACGGCCGATCATGGCGCTCGCCGGTGTCTGCCTCGGCCTGACGGACCCAGTTGCGCAGGGCCTCGTGATGCACCCCGAGCTGCTCGGCGAGCCCCCGGAACGTCGGGCGAGGGTCGGACTCCCGATACAGCCGAACCGCTCGTTCGCGCAGCTCATCGGGGTACTTTTTCGGTGCGGGCACCAGTGCCTTCCTTCCTGGCCCTCAAGATCGAACCAGTGTTCAGACACTCCGGCAAAGCGGGGGAACCTCAAGCGTCGAGACGTCGTAGAGCACCAACGACGCCGGCCCCAGCGCCGCATGCGCGGCGCAGGCCGCGGCCAGCCCACGCCGCCAGCTGTCGTCGGCATAGCGCTGCAAACGGCGTTTCACCGTGGCATAGGAGACGGTCTCGACACCCGCCTCGGCCAGGACACGCAGGCTGTCGAGCTTGCTGGTCGCCTCGATGATCCGCGCCAGCACCAGGTGACAGAACACCTCATCGCCGCTGGTCGCAACGTCAAAACCGAGCTGGCCGTAGGCCGCGTTGAGCGCGTCCCACAGCGGAGTCATCCGCGAGGAGGCGATCGGCAACGGCCCCGATCCACTCGCCGCCGCCACAGCAGCACCGGCCTCGCCCAGGTCGAGTTCCAGCTCGCCCTGTCCACCGGCCAGGCGCTGGCGGGCCGCAGCCTTGAGCGCTTCGACCGCGTCCGGGTCGTGGGCGGAGCCCAGGTGCTCGATATCGCGGGAGCCAGCCCGTGAGCCGTGCACGATCTGGACCGCAGTCGCTCCCGACCCGGTCCGCACCGTGCGCACGTACGCCACAGACCCGAGCCTACGAACCCTCGTTTAGAGGTCGCGCGGATTGGTTGGTGATCATGGACGTCGTGCAGGTCGGGCGTTCCAGCGGTGTGTGGTCCAGGCCTGCCGAATCAAGCTACGGAGTGTGACGATCGTGTCGGCGAGGTCGAAGAACGCGTCGACGACGATTTCTCGTCGTTCGTAGCAGCGCTGCAGCCGGTTGAAGCTGTTGTGCCAAGCGTTGGTCCGCTCGACGTGCCAGCGGCGGGTGGCCTGGATCGGCGCTTTCTCACCCTTGTGCGCGATCTCGCCGTGCAGGCCTCGTTCGGCCAGCGTGTCGCGGGTCTTGCCGGAGTCATAGCCGGCGTCGAGGTGCACGGTGATGTCGTCGGGCAGCGGGCCGAGAGCATCGAGGCGGTCGAGGGTGGGGCCCAGTAGCGGGGAGTCGTGCCGGTTGGCTCCGGCCAGGACTCGGCCCAGCGGGATGCCGTATCCCTCGACGAGCACCGAACGTTTCATACCCTGTTTGCGCCGGTCCACCGGCGACGGACCGGCGACCTCGCCGCCGCCGGCGGAAGTCCAGCAGCCAGGACATGGTGCGCTCGACGACCCAGCGGACCCGCCCGAGCCGGGTGGAGTCCTCGATCCCGCGCCGGGCGATCCGCACCCCGATCCCACGCCCACTCAGGTAGCGGCGGCAGCGGGGATAGTCGTAGCCCTTGTCGGCGTGCACCTTGTCCGGCCGACGTCGCGGACGCCCCGGCTGTCCCGCCCGTTCGCGGACGCCGGGGTTGGTGTCCAGCAGCGGGGCGAGCATCCGACTGTCGTGGGTGTTCGCCCCGGTGACCAGCGCATGCAGCGGGAGCCCGCCTCGGTCGCAGAGCACGTGGTACTTGCTGCCCGCCTTCCCGCGATCGGTCGGCGAGGGCCCGGTGGCCTCGCCGCGGCGCTTGGCCCGCACGCTCACGCTGTCCACCGCCGCCCGCGACCAGTCCAGCAGGCCCTGCTGGGCGAGGCGGTCGAGCATCACCCGGTGCAGCTGGGCCCAGACCCCGGCCTGCTGCCACTGCCGTAGCCGCCGCCAGCAGGTCACTCCGGACCCACAGCCGAGCTCGGCGGGCAGCGCGTTCCAGCTGATCCCGGTCTTGAGCACGAACACGATCCCGGCCAGAGCGGCCCGATCCGGCACCCGCGGACGGCCTGTCCGTCCCCGCTTGTGCTTGCGCGGCTTGGGCAGCAGCGGCTCCACCAGCGCCCACAGCTCGTCGCTCACCAATCGCTCGACACAAGATCGCCGCGCCACGACCGGACATGATCAGCTACCAGCGCCGATCCACACAGGACCGACACGCCGACTTCTGAAACGACCTCTTAGAACGCCCGGCAATTGATCGTTACCGCAGCCGGCGGGTGGTGGGCCTATCCGGCCAGCGGTAGCGGTTGCGGGCCGCGTTGATCAGTCTGCGGATCACGGTGAGTGCGGCGGCGAGGTCGAGGTAGAACGCGGCGATGACGGTGCGCCGGTCGGTGAAGCGGCGGAGCTTGCCGTAGCCGTTCATCCAGGAATGGGTGCGCTCGACCGGCCACCGCTTACCGACCTGGATCGGGGCGGGCCGGCCCTTGGTGGCGATCTGTGCGTCGAACCCGAGTCGTTCGAGCAGATCGCAGGTCTTGCCTGAGTCATAGCCCCGGTCCAGGTGCAGGCACGGTCGCTCGGGCAGCGGCCCGATCATGTCGTAGATCCCGATCAGGGTCGGTTTGAGCTTGGCCCCGTAGTCCGGACACCGACGGTGTGGGGTCAGTGGGTGTGGTCGGGCGGGGTGTGGGCTGCTTCGAAGTCGTTCGGGGAGAGCATCCCAATACTGGAATGGCGCCGTAACGGATTGTACCAGCATTCTATCCATTCGAAGATGGCGGTGGCAAGCTCTGCGCGGGTTTTCCAGGTTCTGGAATCGAGCAGTTCGAGTTGCATGGTACCCCAGAATGATTCGACCAGAGAGTTATCGTAGCAATCTCCGATCGAGCCCATCGATGGGACGATTCCAGCGGCGACCAGACGTCGACCGAATGCCCATGATGTGAATTGGGTGCCGTGGTCGGAATGTAGGATCGTGGCGTGGTATTGCGGGCGTCGGCGGAGTATGGCCATGCCGAGGGCGTCGATGACGAGTTCGGTGCGCATGTTGTCGGCGATGGACCATCCGACTGCTTTCCGGGAGAATACATCGATGACTGCCGCGCAGTAGACTTTCCCTTCTCGGGTGGGGTGTTCGGTGATGTCGGTGCACCAGATCTCATCCGGTCCGTCGACGGTGAAGTCGCGGTCGACCAGGTCGGTGTAGGGGTCGGCGTGCTGGTCCCGGACGGTGCAGCCGTGGTTGCGTCGCCGGTAGAGGCCCTGGATCCCGGCCTGGCGCATCAGCCGAGCGACGCGTTTGTGGTTCACCGTGATACCGAGTCCGAGGGTGAGCTCGGCGTGCACACGTGGCCATCCGTAGGTGCCCCGGGACTCTGCGTGGATTTTCTCGATGTGTTTGAGGAGCAGTTCGTTCTCCTGCGTCCGTAGCGATGTCGCCCCGGAGTGCCATTCGTAGTAGCCCTGGCGGCGGACGCCAAGGACCCGGCAGGTCACCGCGACGTCGAATCCATCGTCGGCGAGTTCACGGACCAGCGGGAAAACTACTTTGGGAGGATGTTCTCCCGGGCGAAGTACGCGGCAGCACGCTTGAGGATCTCGTTCTCGATCTCGATCCGGCGGGCCTTCTTTCGGAGTTCGACGATCTCACTTTTCTCCGCGCTCGACAGACGTGTGGAGCGCAGGTCACCGTCGTCTGCGTCGGCCTGGGAGACCCAGTTCCGCAGACACGACTCCGACAACGACAGGTCCTTGGCGATTTCCGAGATCGGCTTGACCTTCGAACGGGCCAGGTCGATAGCGCGTTGCCGGAACTCCGGCGGGTGAGGAGCGGGCACGAACGACATCCTTCCCGGCGGACGGCGTCCGCCTCAGGACAGGTGTCCGGTACCAGGGGCCAAGCTCATATGGCAGCAGACGAGAGCCCCGACGCGACCCCACGGCCGCCGACACCATCACCAAGACCATCGACAGCGCAGCAGGAGCTGCCCCGGCGCAGCCCGCACCGACGCGACCGGCCCGATTCACGCGGAAACGACAGAACACCTACACACCACGACAACACCACTAATCAGACGACAACACGCATGTATGCGGTTTCCGGCAGCATCTGCACTAAATAACACGTTTCGCGGACGCATACACTCGATACGTACCCGATCTTGACTGACTCATCTGCGGCGTGCTGCACTGCAGAGCGTGAGCACGACGACGTACACACAACGCGCCGTCACCGTGATCCTGGCGGCCGCGATCCCGATGAGCATGACCACCGGATTCACCGCCACTGCACCCGTGCAGCACGCGCCGGCACCCGCTTCCATCAGTACGCCAGTCGCATCTCTTCGCGCGGCGCTCCCCTCCAATCACAGCGATGAAGAGATCGCACGAACGCTGGAGCGGATCGCGTCAGAGCTGGAACGCGCTCTGGCCTCTCTGCCTGCTGACCAGCGCGACAATTCGCACGCCGTCCGCAATGCACTCCTGCGGAGCGCATCTCACGATCGACTCAATCCGGTCGGGGTTGCAGCCTGTCTCGCCGCGCTGGGCGAGTTCATCATCACCACCGGGATCCCCGGAGCAAAAATCCTCAAGATTATCCGGGACGCGAAGAAGCTTCACGGCTCCTTGATGGCTGCGCTCAAGGCAGTACGGACAAATCCGAGCCTGTCAGAGCTGGGCAAGGAATCCATCGCGATCCTGCAGAAGATCATCGGGATCGACGGTGTCATCGCCAAGTGTGGGAACATCTGACAGGCATGTCAGACGACGCGCCGCAGCAGTCACGTTGCTCCCTCGCCGAAGTCCGATGGATCAGCTTTTGGGTCACCCTCATACTCGGATTTATTGGATGGCTCCCAGTCCTCGGCGCGGCACTCCTAGCGGGCTTCGGGTACCTCTGGGTGGGCCTACTGCAAGTACCTGAAAATCAGGAACTTCGGATAGCTGGCGCCGCCATATCGATCTACCTGATTGCCAATTTAATCGCCGCCTTTAAGGGCTTTATCCTAGCAAGGCTAAGGGGATGCCCCTGGTACTACTGGAACCTATTCTACGCTGTCCTCACATTTGGTGTCGCCATCGCTTCAGGCTGGATGTTCAGGATCGATCCCGCCTTTCTTGTCGTCTATTCAGGAACTGTGGCGCTCTGCGGAGGAATCGTCGAGATAGTGTGGTTAAAACCATGGCAACCCGGTCCGAGCGACGAACTCCTGGCAGCTCGCCGAGCCGCCCTACGCCGCGGTGACGATCCCTCACTAATCACCGAGGACGACATCCGCCGCACATCAGACCTCGCAAACAATCCCGCAGACGAAGAAGGTACTCCATGAACGCAGAGGGCCCCGCGGAATCCTGGGAGCCGGTGCCGCGTCCGGGGATCATAGCGTTGCAGGCGTTGCGGTGGCATCAGATCGCCGCCACGGCGGTCCGGTTCGTCCGGGCGAACCCGGTAGCGGTGCTGGTCCCGGCACTGCTGGAAGCACTCCTGCTGGTCGGGGGCGGTGTGTTGGCCGGGTGGTGGCTCCTCGACCCGGGCCCCGCCATCGCCGATGCCGCGGCAGCCGACCCGGCCGCAGCAGAAACCGCAGCGCAAGCCGCTCCCGTGGGGACTTCGCCGCAGGAGGTGTTGTTCACCCTCGCACTGGTCGCGCTCTGCTTCATCGTGGCCCCACCCGCCCTGGGGGTCGTGCTGTCCACCCTGCGCCCCGCCGTCCTCGGCCGACCCCGCCTCACCCTGTCCCAGGCCTGGGCCACCGCCCGCCCCCACCTGCGGGCCCTCTACACCGTGTGGGCGGTCGTCACCCTGATCAGCCTGATCCCGACCATCATCGAAACCGCCGCAGCAGCCCCGTCCTGGGGCACCCCCGACCCGGCCGGCAACGGCGACACCATCAGCACGGTCGCCGGGATCCTGACCGTGGCAGCGGTCCTGCTGCTGATCTACGTCTCGGTCCTGATCGCCTTCGCCCCCGCCGCGGTGATCGTCGAAGGACTCACCGCCGGGGCCGCGCTACGCCGCTCCTTCGACCTGGTCCACCGGTCCTGGTGGCGCTGCTTCGCCGTGCTGGCCGCGATCAGCGTGCTCATCCTGATCCCGACCACCCTGATCACCCTGCCTGCAATCGCTTTCGCCGCCGTGATCGGGATCGCCGGCCCACTCTGGGTCGCGATCGGCACCGCCGCCGCTGTGCTGACCGTGGTGTTCGGCCTCGGCTCCAGCTACGGCATCGGCGCGACCGCCCTGCTGTATCAGGACCAGCGCATCCGACGGGAGAACTACGCCACCGACCTCATCCGCGACGCAGCCCCCGAACTGTAGAAATGGAGCGGCCCGGGGACCGAAGCGTCCCCGGGCGAGGCAGTGTCCGAGGCCATGTCCTAGCCAATGGTGGGAGCATCGCCGCCATGACACAAGCGGACACCGCAGCACCAGCAGCAGCGCCCACGACCGGCGCTGCGCCGAACCCGGCAGCGGGGG
Organism: Pseudonocardia sp. ICBG1293; assembly: GCF_020131355.1. Classification (GTDB taxonomy): domain Bacteria; phylum Actinomycetota; class Actinomycetes; order Mycobacteriales; family Pseudonocardiaceae; genus Pseudonocardia. The sequence continues at coordinate 49,147 of NZ_JAHLEL010000059.1, read as the reverse complement.
CCGGCCCCGCGGCGATCTTCCGGATCGAGATCACACTGGTCGAGGTCGAACCAGCCGTCTACCGGGTCGTGGAGGTCCCCGGCGATGCCACCCTCGCGGTCTTGCACCAGGTCATCCAGGAAGCGATGGGCTGGGAGAACTCCCACTTGCACGAATTCACCATCAACCAGGACTGCTACAGCATCCCGGACCCGGACTGGGACCCCGCCGGGGACCTCGGCGACCGCACCCTCGACGAAGGGGCCACCACACTGGCCCGCGTGCTCACCCTCGGACAGGAAGCCGACTACGTCTACGACTTCGGCGACAACTGGCACCACACCCTGACCGTCACCGCACTCATCACCGCTGAGCCCGGAGTGCGCTACCCGCGCTGTATCGACGGCCACGGCGCCTGCCCACCCGAAGACGTCGGCGGAGCATTCGGCTACGCCGAATTCCTCGACGCACTCGCCGACCCCCACCACCCCGAACACGCCGACCGAGTCCACTGGTGGGGATCTGACCAGTACGACCCCCACCACTTCGACCTCGACGCCACCAACACCGCCCTCCACCTGATGCTGTGACACCCACAAGCTCAGCCGGGGACGTTGCAGCCCTCTACAGCCCAGGGCTCCGTTCCGGCCCCTGACCACGGTCCCGGAACGGGGCCCGCCGCGACGCCACCGGCCTCACCGGCCGCGGCGGCTCCTGCCCACGACTGTGCCCCACCTTCGGCGACCGAGACACCGACCACGCCGACACCACAGCAGCTGCAGCAACCGGGACAGCAGCCAACGTGTCATAGCTCCGCCGGGCCGCCGCGGCCTGCGCCGGACGCCGCTGTGCCTCCCGCAACGCCGCCACCTCCGCGACCACCGCCGCCAACGCGACGATCAACCGGGCCGCATCCGCCTCACCGGACTCACTCAGGTGCCGGACCGCCGCCAACTCCCACGCCGCCGACCGCAACCCCACAGCCACCAGAGGCCACCGCACCGGCAACACCCGCCCCGGGACCCGAGTCGCCCGGTCGAACACATCCCCCGCCACCCGCGACACCCGCCCCTCAGGATCCTGGACCGCGGTGACGACACCGACCGCGGCCAGCATGTCCCCCGCCGCGTGCGCGACACCGTCCCCATCCAGATCAGAGAGACTCCCCGACGACAGCGCTGCGGTCGCCTGCTCCATCGCCGACACCGCACCTTCCACCGCCGCCGCCCGACACTCCGAAGACACCCACACCGCCGCCGCCCGACTCCCCTCCGTGGTCGGCTGCCCGGGAACCGGAACAGCGGATGCCCACCGAGCTCTCAGATTCGGCAACGACAGATCCGCCGCCAACCGCCGACCCGAGAACCACACCGGCCGCCCCGCAGCGGTCTTATCCCCCGGCACCGACACCGCATACCCGACCATCCCACTGTCCCGGTCCCCCACCACCGCATAACGAGGCCGCACCGACACCCCCCGACGCGACAACACCGCCACGAACCCCTCCGCATCCCGCGCCTGCACCGCCACCGCACGCACCTGACGCCGCAACCACTCCCGCGACGACGACTCCGAGATCTCTCCCAGCCCCAGGCGGGCGGCCTTCTCCAACTCCGCCCGCGACGGACCCGTCACCGACGACCGATCCGCACCCGCCGTCCGCACCACACCCAGGCGCTCCTCCCACACCTGACATGTCTCCCGCGCCCGCACGAAGTCCCGGAACGGCGCCACCCGACGACCCGACACCTGCGACACCAACACCGCCGCCACATGCACATGATCAACAGCGTGGCGGATCGCGCCCCACCGACACCCATCCACATCACCCCGGCGCGCGATCCCCGTCCGATCCATCAAATCCTCGACCACCTGAGACCACTGCTCATCGCTGAGCCCCGGGTCCTCCGGTGCGCAACGCAACGAGCAATGCCACACCGGACCCTGCCTCGGACGCCCCGCCGCCGGCGGCGTCAACGACACCCCCGCCGCCACCGCAGGATCACTCAACTCCGCCACCACCCCCGCAACATCAAAGCCCCCATCCGCCCGCAGCGACGGCTGATGAACCTCCGGACAGCCATCCCACGACGCAACCACCCGCTGACCCACATGCTCGTTCGCCCGCCCAGGACCCATCAAATAAGCGACAAGCCCACCCGGACGCCACCCCCGACTGATCTTCGCGATCACCCCACACCCCCGGACTCACCCGGACCCGAACCCCGATCCCGCTGAGCTCGGGAACGCGCACGCGCCCGCACCACCGCACGCTCCACACCCACCTGCTCATCCACCGCCACGACCGTCGCATCAATTCGCTCCACCACCCTGCTGACAAGGTCCAGCACCCGCACCGCCGACACCTCCACCACACCATCGGTGTTCGCCACCCGCGCGATGTCATTGAGGTTCCCCCCGACATTGCGCAGCACCCGACGGTCCTCCATCAACTCCGCCCGCAACCCCATCAACGCCTGCATCCGCGCACCCGACAACCCGGCCGACCGCGCCGACCCCACAGCTACGCCACCCCCGCCTGCACCAGCCCCAGCCGCGTCAGCCTCCGCCGACCGGACACCCGCCGACCCCAGCCACGCCCCCACAGCCATCCCCGCCCGCACCGCCGCAGCCTCCACCACAACACGCTCCACGGTCGACAACCACACCAACACCCCATGCGGCCGCCCACCCTCAACACGACCACGACGTGTTCCTGCCACCTGCTCACGCCCTCCCACCCACTCACACCCAGCGCACCGCTCGCCCCGGGCCCCCGGGGGGGAGGGTCTCACGACCGGCGCCCCATCGGGTGTTTTCTTAAAGAAAACACCTAACTTGCTCCGCCGAAGGCGGCAGCAAGCTCCGCAGCAAGTGGCAGCAAGTGGCAGCAAGTTAGGCCGCGCAGCTACGCACACCGCAGCACACCTACGGTGCAGCACGTCAGGAAGCTCGAGCAGGAGCAGACCGGGCACGATCCGGGACGCCACCCGATACCATCGGGCGCATGAAGTCGAAGGCGGCGACGACACAGGCCAAGACCCACGCACGCACAGCAGCCCGAGACCTCCTCCGCGCATGAGCTTGGCCCCTGGTACCGGACACCTGTCCTGAGGCGGACGCCGTCCGCCGGGAAGGATGTCGTTCGTGCCCGCTCCTCACCCGCCGGAGTTCCGGCAACGCGCTATCGACCTGGCCCGTTCGAAGGTCAAGCCGATCTCGGAAATCGCCAAGGACCTGTCGTTGTCGGAGTCGTGTCTGCGGAACTGGGTCTCCCAGGCCGACGCAGACGACGGTGACCCGCGCTCCACACGTCTGTCGAGCGCGGAGAAAAGTGAGATCGTCGAACTCCGAAAGAAGGCCCGCCGGATCGAGATCGAGAACGAGATCCTCAAGCGTGCTGCCGCGTACTTCGCCCGGGAGAACATCCTCCCAAAGTAGTTTTCCCGCTGGTCCGTGAACTCGCCGACGATGGATTCGACGTCGCGGTGACCTGCCGGGTCCTTGGCGTCCGCCGCCAGGGCTACTACGAATGGCACTCCGGGGCGACATCGCTACGGACGCAGGAGAACGAACTGCTCCTCAAACACATCGAGAAAATCCACGCAGAGTCCCGGGGCACCTACGGATGGCCACGTGTGCACGCCGAGCTCACCCTCGGACTCGGTATCACGGTGAACCACAAACGCGTCGCTCGGCTGATGCGCCAGGCCGGGATCCAGGGCCTCTACCGGCGACGCAACCACGGCTGCACCGTCCGGGACCAGCACGCCGACCCCTACACCGACCTGGTCGACCGCGACTTCACCGTCGACGGACCGGATGAGATCTGGTGCACCGACATCACCGAACACCCCACCCGAGAAGGGAAAGTCTACTGCGCGGCAGTCATCGATGTATTCTCCCGGAAAGCAGTCGGATGGTCCATCGCCGACAACATGCGCACCGAACTCGTCATCGACGCCCTCGGCATGGCCATACTCCGCCGACGCCCGCAATACCACGCCACGATCCTACATTCCAACCACGGCACCCAATTCACATCATGGGCATTCGGTCGACGTCTGGTCGCCGCTGGAATCGTCCCATCGATGGGCTCGATCGGAGATTGCTACGATAACTCTCTGGTCGAATCATTCTGGGGTACCATGCAACTCGAACTGCTCGATTCCAGAACCTGGAAAACCCGCGCAGAGCTTGCCACCGCCATCTTCGAATGGATAGAATGCTGGTACAATCCGTTACGGCGCCATTCCAGTATTGGGATGCTCTCCCCGAACGACTTCGAAGCAGCCCACACCCCGCCCAACCACACCCACTGACCCCACACCGTCGGTGTCCGGACTACGGGGCCAAGCTCACAGACGACCTACTCAACCACTGCCGACCCGGTCAAAGAACATCGTTTATGCGACACTAGTTCGTGTCCTTGCTGGCGAAGTAGACCTCGCAGGCCTGCCCGTCACCGTCCTGATCGAGACCGTACGGGTCGCCGGGCAACAACTCCGCCTGCGCTTGGGTCTGGGTCGCGAAGCCCGAGCATTCCTTCCCACCAACGGCCGGGGCGGGAACCGTCGCCGACACATACGAGTCCTGAACAGGCTCGGCGGCGGGCGCTGCAGACGCAGACATCGGCGGCGGGGCCACTACCGTCGATGACGGCGTCGAGCGGCCCCCGTGGGAGCACGAGATCGCGAGCATCAACACGATCAGGAACACGAACAGCAGCCCACCACAGCCGACACCGGTGGCCAGCACCTTCTGCTTGCGATCTGTCGCAGCGTCGAGACCAGACATACTCACCCCGTCCAGGTGACCGGAGGGGAGGCACCGAACAGCGGCTCGTACTGGACACCAGTGACCTCAGCGGCGTCCACCATCGGGTCACTGCACACCGCGCCCGAAGCGGTCTCACCCGGGGCAAGGTTTCCGTAACCGAGGTCGTTCACGTGGCCTCCGAGGGAGTGACCGGCGAGGACATCGACACCGTCGTCGCCGGTGAACTTCCAGTCGAACGGATCGAACTGCACCACATCATCCCTGTTGTTCTTCACTGCCACCACCGAGCAGGCCTGAACCGCACTGAGCGCGTCGTGCTTCTGCAGCTCGGACGCGGTGACCGTAAGGGCATCGACAGTGGACTCGTGGCCGTAGGGCACGGGTTTGGCTGCACCCGACACGGCGCGCGCGCCGGAAAGCGTGGTCGATCCTGTACCGCAGCCAGCCGCGCCCGCGACCACCGCAACAGCAACGGCCACGCACCGCATCCTGCGGGCGGGGGGCGCACTCACGTCTGAGCCTCACGTTCCGTCAAGAACCAGCTGGCGCATACACCCAACTGAGCGATCCTGTAAACACAGACCGTACCGGGTCAGTGGTCGGTCACCGACAGCGACCCCAACGGCACCAACCGACCCCCAACACCACCCCCACTCGGGCCATCACGGCACGACCCGGGACAACGGTACGCAGTCACCGCGCAACGACCGGGTGATGACCGTTGACCTGCAGTTACCCGCCCTGAAGCGTCTCGTTACAGCCAGCACGGGCTCCCCCCTCGTATCTGAATACCAGCACTACCTGGAGGACATGCGTGATGTGGAAGAAGACGGGGATCGTCATGGCAGCATCAGCGGCATCGCTGATGGCGCTCTCCCCGGTGGCCATGGCCCACGGCGACAGCGACCACGGCGGTGATCAGGGTGACGGGATCGACAAGAGCGCCGAAGGTCTGATCGCCGGCCTCAACGGCAACAACGTCAATGTGCCGATCCAGGCCTGCAACAACAACATCCCGGTCAACCTCATCGGACTCCAGGTCCCGATCGAGGACGCCGCCGCCACGAACGGCCTGACCGGCGCACTGGGGATCCTCGGCTCCGCCACAGCCAAGTCCGGACACTCAGTCACCGACCAGTCCGACAACTGCACCCAGACCGGCGCGGCTGGGGACACGGTCAAGGACCGCAAGTAACACCCGCACTACTTCGCCGGCGGGAGCCCTCAACACACCACGCCGGCGATCACACGGCCTGTCTCTGTCCACGAACAGCAGACAGACCGCCTACACCGAGAGCCCCGCACCGAGGGACCACGGCACTGACGCACAGGGTGCCCACGACCCCCGGTGCGGGGCTCTCCCGCACCATCGACCCTGCAGCTCGGCAACGAGCCCAGACCGTCCGGGCGCCTCTACGCTGGTCCCCGCGGTGAGCACCTCACCGGCAGGATCGAAGCCATCGCCGACAGCATCGACCACGGCACCACCACCGCACTCGAGACCATGCACCGCGGCTTCACCATCCTCACCCACGCCCTACCCGACCTGAGCTTGGCCCCGTAGTCCGGACCCCGACGGTGTGGGGTCAGTGGGTGTGGTTGGGCGGGGTGTGGGCTGCTTCGAAGTCGTTCGGGGAGAGCATCCCAATACTGGAATGGCGCCGTAACGGATTGTACCAGCATTCTATCCATTCGAAGATGGCGGTGGCAAGCTCTGCGCGGGTTTTCCAGGTTCTGGAATCGAGCAGTTCGAGTTGCATGGTACCCCAGAATGATTCGACCAGAGAGTTATCGTAGCAATCTCCGATCGAGCCCATCGATGGGACGATTCCAGCGGCGACCAGACGTCGACCGAATGCCCATGATGTGAATTGGGTGCCGTGGTTGGAATGTAGGATCGTGGCGTGGTATTGCGGGCGTCGGCGGAGTATGGCCATGCCGAGGGCGTCGATGACGAGTTCGGTGCGCATGTTGTCGGCGATGGACCATCCGACTGCTTTCCGGGAGAATACATCGATGACTGCCGCGCAGTAGACTTTCCCTTCTCGGGTGGGGTGTTCGGTGATGTCGGTGCACCAGATCTCATCCGGTCCGTCGACGGTGAAGTCGCGGTCGACCAGGTCGGTGTAGGGGTCGGCGTGCTGGTCCCGGACGGTGCAGCCGTGGTTGCGTCGCCGGTAGAGGCCCTGGATCCCGGCCTGGCGCATCAGCCGAGCGACGCGTTTGTGGTTCACCGTGATACCGAGTCCGAGGGTGAGCTCGGCGTGCACACGTGGCCATCCGTAGGTGCCCCGGGACTCTGCGTGGATTTTCTCGATGTGTTTGAGGAGCAGTTCGTTCTCCTGCGTCCGTAGCGATGTCGCCCCGGAGTGCCATTCGTAGTAGCCCTGGCGGCGGACGCCAAGGACCCGGCAGGTCACCGCGACGTCGAATCCATCGTCGGCGAGTTCACGGACCAGCGGGAAAACTACTTTGGGAGGATGTTCTCCCGGGCGAAGTACGCGGCAGCACGCTTGAGGATCTCGTTCTCGATCTCGATCCGGCGGGCCTTCTTTCGGAGTTCGACGATCTCACTTTTCTCCGCGCTCGACAGACGTGTGGAGCGCGGGTCACCGTCGTCTGCGTCGGCCTGGGAGACCCAGTTCCGCAGACACGACTCCGACAACGACAGGTCCTTGGCGATTTCCGAGATCGGCTTGACCTTCGAACGGGCCAGGTCGATAGCGCGTTGCCGGAACTCCGGCGGGTGAGGAGCGGGCACGAACGACATCCTTCCCGGCGGACGGCGTCCGCCTCAGGACAGGTGTCCGGTACCAGGGGCCAAGCTCAGAGCGGGGTCGGCTCCCGTCGCATGTCCGGGATGCCTACCTTGCTGCGGTAGCGGGTACGGCGTCGTCCGGGTAAGCATGGACGGGTGAACGGACCCGACCCGGCTGGCGCGGTGCCTGGTGCTGCGGTGTCCGGTGTGGCGGGGGAGATCGCGCGGGTTCGCCGGTTCGCGGGGGTGGTGCGTGTCGCCCGGCGAGCGGCGCGGGGGGTGGAGCCGCATCCGGTGTGGGGCGAGCGGGAGGCTGATGCGTTGTCGGCGTTGCGGGTGGTGTCGGCGTTTCTGGATCATCATGCCCACACTGATGTCGCGCGGGTGTTCGTCGACACCCTGCTCACCTCCCTCGCTGATATCGAGGCCCCCGGTGACCTCGGGAATTTCGAGTCGGTCGGTGCTCGGGATGGGGCCGGTGTAGCTGCTGTTGTGCAGGACGGCGTGCGGTCGGGCTGCACAGCGTGTGGTGGTGCGGTCGAGATGCACCGCGGCCCCGCGGGCGGTGCGGGTGGTCTCGGCGTGGCTGGTTCTGTGGGATCAGGTCGGGGCCGTCAGCGCCGCGCGGCTGCACGCCGTGGTGTCGCGCGCGAGGGGGATGTGCCGCTGGCCCTGTGGTCACTCGCCGACCCCGGGTCTGGCGACACCGGGTCTGGCGGTTCTGCTGGCATCGCTTCCGCTGGAACGGCCGGTGTCGTGGATCGTGATGTCCCCGATCCCGCTCACGGTGCCCCCGACATGCAGGCGCCGGTTCTTGGACGGGCTCCTGGGGTGTCGGTGGCGTCGGTGCGGGCGTGGGCGCAGGCTCAGGGTTATCCGGTGGGTGTGCGGGGGCGGTTGTCGGCGCAGGTACGGGATGCCTATCTGCGGGCTCATCCGGAGCTGCTCGATCCTGATGGTGCGGGCCCCGAGACTGGTGCTGGTGTTAGAGGTCGCGCGGAATGATCACAGCCTGGTCGCGGCCGGGCATGGCAGACGAGGTGCGGGCACGGACCTGTCGATCATGAAGTTGTTGACGCTCCGTGATCATGGAGGCTCCGTGCCCGCCTTGCCATCCTGGTTGATCGAGCCCTTGTGGGGCGAGTTCGCCGCTCTGATCGGGTCTGACCGGCCCGAGTTCGACCCGACCCATCCGTGGGGCTGTCACCGTCGCCGGATCTCTGATCGGGTCGTGTTCGACCACGTCGTTGCCGCTCTGGTGCACGGTAGTGGCTACGAACGCATCGCCACGCCGGGTTGCTCGGACTGCGGTTCCCCCATGATCGGGGAGGCATCAGCTATAAGGGGTGGCGATGCCAGAGGTACGGAAGCGATACGACCGGGAGTTCCGTGACGGTGCGGTCCGGATCGTCGAGGAGACCGGCAAGCCGATCGCCCAGATCGCCCGCGACCTGGGGGTCAACGAGGGCACACTGGGCAACTGGGTGGCCCGAGCGCGGGAGGCCCGCGAGGACACCGAAGGCCTCTCCCGGGGTGACATCGCCGAGCTCAAGCGGCTGCGGGCGGAGAACGCCGAGCTGCGGATGGAGCGTGATGTCCTCAAACGATCCGTGGTCCTGTGGGTCAAGGAGGCGACGAAGTGAGCGTGGCACGTTTCATCGCCGACCAGAGGACCTTCCACCGGGTGCCGCACACGCTGGCCTGCGCGCTGCTCGGCGTGTCGATCTCCTGGCTGTACAAGTGGCTGAGTCGCGCCACCAGTCTGAGCTTGGCCCCGTAGTCCGGACCCCGACGGTGTGGGGTCAGTGGGTGTGGTTGGGCGGGGTGTGGGCTGCTTCGAAGTCGTTCGGGGAGAGCATCCCAATACTGGAATGGCGCCGTAACGGATTGTACCAGCATTCTATCCATTCGAAGATGGCGGTGGCAAGCTCTGCGCGGGTTTTCCAGGTTCTGGAATCGAGCAGTTCGAGTTGCATGGTACCCCAGAATGATTCGACCAGAGAGTTATCGTAGCAATCTCCGATCGAGCCCATCGATGGGACGATTCCAGCGGCGACCAGACGTCGACCGAATGCCCATGATGTGAATTGGGTGCCGTGGTTGGAATGTAGGATCGTGGCGTGGTATTGCGGGCGTCGGCGGAGTATGGCCATGCCGAGGGCGTCGATGACGAGTTCGGTGCGCATGTTGTCGGCGATGGACCATCCGACTGCTTTCCGGGAGAATACATCGATGACTGCCGCGCAGTAGACTTTCCCTTCTCGGGTGGGGTGTTCGGTGATGTCGGTGCACCAGATCTCATCCGGTCCGTCGACGGTGAAGTCGCGGTCGACCAGGTCGGTGTAGGGGTCGGCGTGCTGGTCCCGGACGGTGCAGCCGTGGTTGCGTCGCCGGTAGAGGCCCTGGATCCCGGCCTGGCGCATCAGCCGAGCGACGCGTTTGTGGTTCACCGTGATACCGAGTCCGAGGGTGAGCTCGGCGTGCACACGTGGCCATCCGTAGGTGCCCCGGGACTCTGCGTGGATTTTCTCGATGTGTTTGAGGAGCAGTTCGTTCTCCTGCGTCCGTAGCGATGTCGCCCCGGAGTGCCATTCGTAGTAGCCCTGGCGGCGGACGCCAAGGACCCGGCAGGTCACCGCGACGTCGAATCCATCGTCGGCGAGTTCACGGACCAGCGGGAAAACTACTTTGGGAGGATGTTCTCCCGGGCGAAGTACGCGGCAGCACGCTTGAGGATCTCGTTCTCGATCTCGAGCCGGCGGGCCTTCTTTCGGAGTTCGACGATCTCACTTTTCTCCGCGCTCGACAGACGTGTGGAGCGCGGGTCACCGTCGTCTGCGTCGGCCTGGGAGACCCAGTTCCGCAGACACGACTCCGACAACGACAGGTCCTTGGCGATTTCCGAGATCGGCTTGACCTTCGAACGGGCCAGGTCGATAGCGCGTTGCCGGAACTCCGGCGGGTGAGGAGCGGGCACGAACGACATCCTTCCCGGCGGACGGCGTCCGCCTCAGGACAGGTGTCCGGTACCAGGGGCCAAGCTCAGTCCCGGTGGCGGCCTGACTGCGACTGAGGAGCGCCGACGCGCGCTCGACGCCGCCGTGAGGGCCGGGTTCGACGCCGCCGAGCGTCTGCACGGCTCGCCGCGGTTGCACGCGGACCTACGTGAGGCGGGGTGGAAGGTGTCGGAGAAGACCGTGGCGGACTCGATGCGCCGACAGAGCCTGGTCGCCCGCCGCATCCGGAGGCGCAACGGGCTGACCCGCCAGGACAAGGCGGCGCCGAAGTTCCCGGACCTGCTGAACCGCGACTTCACCGCCGCCGAGCCGAACCGCCGCTGGGTCGGGGACATGACCGAGATCCCCACCGCGGCCGGGAAGCTGTATCTGGCCACGGTGATCGACCTGTACTCGCGCAGGTTGCTCGGCGCGGCCACCGGGCTGCACCCCAACGCCGAGCTGGCGTGTGAGGCCATCCGGATGGCCGTCGCGGCCCGCGGCGGCGCGGACGGGATCGCAGGGGTGATCTTTCACACCGACCGCGGCTCGACCTACACCGCCGGCGCGTTCGCCACGTTGTGTCGCCGCCTGGACATCCGCCAGTCCATGGGTCGGGTCGGGTCGTGTTTCGACAACGCCGCGGCGGAGGCGTTCTTCTCCAGCCTGGAGTGGGAAGTGCTGTCCCGCAACGACTTCGACACCACTGCGAAGGCTCGGGCGGTGGTTATCGACTGGTGCTACGGCTTCTACAACCACCGGCGACGACACAGCGCCGCCGCCGGGCTCGCACCGATCGTCTACGAGAACGCCGCCCTCACTCGAGACGCGGCATAGGGAACCCTCCACGATCTCGGGGGAACCACACTGGATGTTGCCGCCGTGGCAGTGGTGCTTGCCCGACCACCACAGGTCCACCCCGGCGGTGGGCCCGATCGCTCGGCACCGATCAGTGGTGATCAACGTTCCGTCGAGACTCACGTGGGTGTGGCCGGCTGCGCGGGCGGCCAGCAGGGCTCCATGGAGCCCGGGCGCGGCCGAGGCCAGGACGTCGATGCCCTCGTGCAGGTAGCGGTAGGCGGTTGCGGTGCTGATCGTGTTGTCGGCCGCCAGGCGCGCCACACGGCTCGCATCGAGGAACCACCGCAGGACCAGGACCGCCTGGGCGACGGGGGCCAGAGCACGGCGACCGGTTCGGGTGCCACAGCGGGCACGTTCACCGGCCAGAAGCCGAGCCAGGGAGCCCACGGTGGGCTCCCCGATCGGGAGCACACCGGTGTAGCTGACAGGATCGTGCATGCAGGACCTCGGTGGTGGAGTCGATCTTTGGTCGGACCGACCTGATCTACCGGGGTCCTGCCTGTTCTCCTGCGACCTCGCCGTCTTCGGCGTGTCGACCGATCTGTCACCGCGCTACTGAGAACACCTCAGTGCGTTCCATGCTCAGGTCTATCCACGCGAACTGTCGTGATGGTACCCGGGTCGTTGCGCTCCTCACCGACGCCGACGCGCCACTGACCCGGCCGGAACTCCGCACATACAAAATCGAATACACGATCGTGAAGGAATCGTCCGACGTCGTGGAACTAGACTTCACCGCTCACTGCGATCCTCTAGTGACGCTCCGGCTGCATGCACCCCGCCGAGACGTGCTCGACGACTGTCTCCGCTCAGAAGGATTCCGAGAGGTTCGCTGGGGGGGACTGCCCCGCATCCCCGGCCGGACTGGAACAATTCGGCGCCGATTACTGGGCCTCCTACCAGGAAACGATGCCGTGGATAACCTTCACGGCGATCACCTCGCCCTGAATGCGTCTACCTGTACGACAACCGACAACCCCATAGAGACACGTTACCTTCTTGATCAAGCCCGGTGAGGGCTTGTAGGCCACCGGCCACGGCATGACTTATCGCCCCTGTCGTTGATGATCTGGGGGGGTGTTGTCACCGTGGTCGGCGGGCGCCAACGACCGCTGATAGAGACCTGACCCGCTCGCGCGGTCTGCTCGTAACGTGGCGGCCGGCGCGGGTGTCCAGGTCGGCCTGCGGCGACGAGCGAGGAGACCTTCTTGTCGGAATCCGACAACACCGGCTTCGAGGTGTTCTGCGGCCTGGACGTGGGAAAGTCGGTGCACCACGCCTGCGCGTTGGACCGGGCTGGGAAGCGGCTGCACGACAAGCCGTTGCCCAACGACGAGGCCGCGCTGACCGAGGTCTTCACACGCCTCACCGAGCACGGCCGGACGCTGGTCGTGGTCGACCAGCCTGCCTCGATCGGTGCGCTGGCCGTCGCGGCGGCCCGCTCGCTGGGCATCGAGGTGGCCTACCTGCCCGGGCTGGCGATGCGCCGCATCGCCGACCTGCACCCCGGCCAGGGCAAGACCGACGCCCGCGACGCCCACGTCATCGCCGACGCCGCCCGCACCGTGCCGCACACGCTGCGCCGGGTCGGCACCGACGACGAGACCCTCGCCGAGCTCACCGTCCTCGCCGGCTACGACGACGACCTCACCGCCCAGTCGACCCGGCTGACCAACCGGCTGCGCGACGCCCTGCTCCACGTCCACCCAGCCCTGGAACGCCTGCTCGGCCCCCGGCTCGACCGCGGCGGAGTGCTCGATCTACTCGCCACCGCCCCGACACCGCAGGCCCTGCGCGACCTCGGCGAGGCCGTGATCGCCGCCGCCATGCGACCGCGTTCCCCGCGGCTGGCCAAAACACTGCCCGCCACGATCCCGGCCGCGCTCGACACCCAGACCGTCGTCGTCCCAGGCACCGCCGCGTTCGGGAGAGTGATCGCCGGGGTCGCCACGCAGCTGCGCGAGGTCCGCATCGAGCGAGACACCCTCGCCGCCGAGCTCGAGGACCTGCTGGAGACCCACCCTCTTGCCCGGGTCCTGACCTCGATGCCCGGTCTCGGGTTCAGGACCGCCTTGAAGATCCTCACGATCGTCGGAAACGGCGCTGCGTTCCCCACCGCCGGTCACCTCGCCGCTTACGCAGGCCTGGCCCCCGTGACACGCCGCTCGGGCAGCTCGATCAAGGGCGAGACCCGCTCCCAGCGCGGGAACCACGCCCTGAAATCGGCACTGTTCTTGTCGGCATTCGCCAGTCTCGCCGACCCGACCAGCCGCGCCTACTACGACCGTAAACGAGCCAGCGGCAAGCGCCATAACACTGCCCTGATCTGCCTCGCCCGACGCCGCACCGACGTCATCTACGCCATGCTCCGCGACCGCCGCCCCTACGCACCACCAAGCGTCCCGACGCTGCAGCCAGTGGCCGCAGCCGCTTGACCCCCCCCCCGAAGACAGCACGCCCTGAACCCGATAGCGCATGAACTCGTAACAGTATGTAGCAGAATTTGCCTCCTGGGTGGGTGACGTGAGTTCCTATCGAGGTCCACCCAATCGGAGCGTGCAGGAATTCGTGCAGATGTCTCAATCGTCCCCTTCAGTCGGATCGAAGATCCCCGTCACCCGGCGACAGCTGGGGGTTCTTCTCGGGCTCGCCGCAGTCGGCGGTGGCGCCGCGCTCGAGAGGCGACCCCTGATGGAGCTCGCAGATGGACGTATGCATGATTTGCGATTACTCGTCCCGAACTCACCCGGTAGTGGCTATGACATGCTAGCTCGAGCCGTTGGCGGAGTACTCGAAGCTGCCGGACTGACCAGCGCGGTTGAGATCTTCAACGTCACCGGGCACAGCGGCATAACCGGGATCCATTACGCCATCAACGAGGCCGGTGACGACCGACTGCTAGTGAGCATGGGACTCGGCCTGGTTGGTGGCCTGCTCAGTAACCAAGCAAATTCCATGCTCAGTGAGATCCTTCCGATCGCCCGACTAATGGAGGAGCCTGAGATAATCCTTGTCCCTGCGAACTCTCCGTACCGCAACATAAGTGATCTGATTACAGCATGGAAGGAATATCCTGCCGCGATTCTTGTAGGGGGCGGCTCCTCTCTCGGCGGCCCTGACCATCTCGCACCGATGCTGACGGCTGAATACGTTGGCCTGGCCCCGAAGTCGGTCAACTACATCGCCCACGATGGCGGGGGGCGTCTACTGGAGGCACTCCTCCGCGAAGAGGTCACTTTCGCTGCCACTGGCGCTAGCGAATTCGTCTACCATCTCAAGACAGGAGAACTTCGCGCACTAGCGGTCGCGGCGAACGAGCGGAAACCTGGATCGGACGTCCCCACTCTGCGTGAGTATGGAATTAACGTTACGTCATCCAACTGGCGGGGCCTGATGGCGCCGCCTGGGCTGGAATTGACGCAACGAGCCGAGCTGGAAAACACCGTCGAAGCCCTGGTCGCCTCACCAGAATGGAAACATTACCTCGCCGAAAACAACTGGCAGGACGCGTATCTATCCTCGGCGCAGTTCCACGCCTTCCTGAATGAAGAACGTGCGCGCGTCCGTCGGGTACTCGGTGGGCTCGGGCTCGCCTGACGTAACGACCTGATGCGCAGTAGCGATGTCGGTGTCGAAGGTGGGTGGCGGCACGATGTTTGACGATGATCATCGATCGTGACCCGGCCCGCTACGCGGTCCGTGCGGCCTGTTCGGCCGTCGCCGCCCCGGCAGGGCCGCCGCGAGGGGGACTGGTTCGATGAGCGGGTGCCCCTCACCCGCGGGGAAATGCTCGCCGCAGCACGTCAGCTGCGCGATGACCCGCTGCTGGCGCGGCTGTCGCCCCGCGCGATCCGGGCCGCGGTGAAGGCGTTCTGGCGAGCGGGGTGGACCAACAACGACCTGCGCCACGCCCTGGCCCACCAGCCCACTCTCAACGGGCCGTCCCGGCCCGTTGAGCGCTGCCCGGCCTCTCAGGTGCGCTGGCCGTCGGGGTGGCTGCGCCACCGCCTGGCCCCCTGGACCGGGCCTCGCGGGCCCCTGACCTCCCCGCACCTCGACGCCCGCCAGCGGGCCACTCTCGCCGCCCGGCACGGCCGCGCCGCCGCGCAGCGGCTGCCCTACGGCCACACCCAGCTCCCACCCACCGCTCTCCGGGTCGACGACCAACAGCCGGCCCTGGCTCGCACCACCCTGGCCTGTAACCAGGCCCGTGACCGACACGCGCTACTCACCGGGCTCGTCCCCGACCACGACACCGCCGGCGCCGCCACCCGGGAGAGCGCCCGCGCTCAGATCACCGCTCTGCTCCAGGCCCGGCGCTCCCGACGGGTCTCCTCTGCCGGGGCGTCATGCTGAACACCAGCTCGTGCTCCCACCCGGCGGCTGCCAAGTCCCACGAACGGTGCTGCCGCGTCGCTTCCGGTCCTCGCCCGCTAGCACGGGCTGCGGTCCGGGTCGACTTGCCCACGACCACCCCGGCGACCTGAACCCGCCAGAAATCCTCTCACCAGTCACGACAAGCCTGCCCGTCCCAGTCATGAACATCCCGTGGGGTCTGTCCGGGTCTGTCCAATGAACGGTGTGTGAGGCTCGGCGGTTTTCGAGCGTCCGGCGATTGAGGTTCCCCCGCTTTGCCGGAGTGTCTGAACACTGGTTCGATCTTGAGGGCCAGGAAGGAAGGCACTGGTGCCCGCACCGAAAAAGTACCCCGATGAGCTGCGCGAACGAGCGGTTCGGCTGTATCGGGAGTCCGACCCTCGCCCGACGTTCCGGGGGCTCGCCGAGCAGCTCGGGGTGCATCACGAGGCCCTGCGCAACTGGGTCCGTCAGGCCGAGGCAGACACCGGCGAGCGCCATGATCGGCCGTCGACCGACATGCTCGCCGAGAACCGCCGGCTCGCGCGGGAGAACGCTGAGCTGCGGCGGGTCAACGAGGTCCTGCGCGCGGCGAGCGCCTATTTCGCCAGCGAGATCGGCCCGACCCGGAGGAAATCATGAGCTTCGTCGATGCCCATGATTTCCCGCCGGTCTCGTACTACGGGTCCTGATCAACCTGGGAAAATCGAGCAATCGCGCGCAGGACTGTGTTCGCAGTCGGGTTCGTACGCCACGCACCGCGGAGAGCTCGCAGATAGTTAAGCGCTGATCGTTGGCCCTTCATCAGCGTGCTCCTGGAGCCACTGAGCAACCTCATTCGTCGATACGGACGGACGATCACGCACCGAACGGTCATAGACCGTGTCGAACAACATGTTGATCTTGTTGGCCAGTCTCTCGGCCGCTCGAACCTCTACCTCATCTGCCGTGGCACCCACACCGAACCGCCCTTCCGCCCCTCCTCATCGACGACCACCCGTATGCATGATCGCGCACACGCAGAGCATAGCTGCATTGACAGAGCGTGCCCAAGACATGCAAGCTCACAACATCGCTCCTGCGGTGTGCGCATGCAGCCAAGCAAGTGGCGCCCGGAGCTCCGGACCTCGGAGGAAGACCGTGCTCAACTCGCACCCCGAGCCACCCAACGAGCCTGATCCCGGCCCGCAGTGGATGCCACCGGGCCTCGTCTCCCCGCGGCCGGTCCGTCGTGTGGGGCGTGGTGGGGTGGATCTGGAGGAGAACTGGTTGCGGGACAAGATCCTCGCTGTGGCCCGGGAGCTGGTGTGGTGCAGCGGAGAAGGTCCGTAACCCGTACGGGGCGACCCTCGAAGATCAGGCGCCGCGGCTGGCATGTCCGGACCACTCAGGCGATCCTCGATGACTGCGTCGAGCACCTCGACGACCTCGATGACCGGGACGACCCTAGCGGGGCGCCGAAGCGGCCGACAGGCCGTAGCCCGGCCCTGTCGGCAGGGCCGCGAGTCAGGTCTGGCAGGATCGGAAGCTGAGCCGGGTCTTCCGGGTCTTCCGGGTCTTCCGGGTCTTCCGGGTCTTCCGGGTCTTCCGGGTCTTCCGGGTCCTTCCGGGTCTTCCGGGTCTTCCGGGTCTTCCGGGTCTTCCGGGTCTTCGGGTCTTCCGGTCTTCCTGGGTGGTCTTCCGGGTCTTCGGGTCTTCCGGGTCTTCCGGGTCTTCCGGGTCTTCCGGCTTCCGGGTCTTCCGGTCTTCCGGACCGAACGAAGGATCGACGACGATGCGCAGCTAGGCCCCCTGAACCAGCCACCACGTGCTGGTCGCACCGAACTCAACTCCACATGGCGGGCTGAAGCAGCAGTATGTGCTTCAGAACGTCGTAGGGCCCGACCTGACGGCCGGGCCCTACGACGGAAGTACAACGGAGTCACCACTCCGCTCCTTCAGCCCCCCCACCATCATCTGAAGGAGCGAACACGCCTTGCTAGCGTGCGACAAGAATAGCTCGGACACTGACCACCGGGCAACGCCCCTACCGGGTACGCCGACGGCGAGACGGCCAGGACGTCTGTCCGATCCGCCCCACCCCTGTCGGTAGTCTTTGGCCGCTGCCGGGGATCGGCCCCGGGCAGCTCGCTATCGCGGCAGCGGCCCTGACCGCCGCCCACCTGCTCACCGACCGTGCAGCCCTCGCCGCTCCAGCAGTGGCGCAGATGTGTACGCACTGTGTGCGTCGTTCCGGGGTCGACCGGGACACAGTGCTCGCCTCGATCCTCTGCACCGTGTGCTGGTCGGCGATCACCGCTGACACGGCCACCCCGAGCGGTGGCGAGGACGTTGCCGCGGCGATCCGGGGTTGCCGCGCACGGCCCGGCACTGGACCCACGCGCTGCGTGACTCCTCCTGGTTCCAGGGGCTGCGTAGCGATGTCCAGCGCCGTCTGCGCGCTCTGCTGACCGAGCTGGCCCGCCGGGCGGACTGGACCGATCACCTGACCCGGCCGACCTGGGCCCGGCTGCAGGAGACCACCGGATGGTCGAGAGCCTCGATCGCAGCCTGGATCGCCACGCTGAAAAAACTCGGCTGGCTCGTCCTCGTCGAACGCGGCACCACCCACCGCTACCGCAACCTACTCGAACGCCAGATCACCGCACAGACCAGCACCCACGCCGACCGCCGAGCCCAGACCGGGAACCGGGCCGCCGTATATCAACTCCGCCTCCCCGACCACGCCATCACCGAGTTGAACACCGCCGCCGCGCGCGACGTAGCCCCCGCTCACCGAGACCGTCGACATCCCCTCCGCAACCCCCTCAGGGGCCCCGCTCGAACCCCCCTCGGGATCGTTGCACGGCGAAAGTTGGACCCCAACGGGGTTTACTCTTACCGAAGGTAAGAGTTCCCCTCATACGCGCGCGAGAACGATCATCCACAATAAGCCACCGGCTGGACTCCGACCCTCAGCGCGGACCCCGCGGACCCCGCGGTCCGTGCGGCCTGTTCGGCCGTCGCCGCCCCGGCAGGGCCGCCGCGAGGGGGACTGGTTCGATGAGCGGGTGCCCCTCACCCGCGGGAAATGCTCGCCGCAGCACGTCAGCTGCGCGATGACCCGCTGCTGGCGCGGCTGTCGCCCCGCGCGATCCGGGCCGCGGTGAAGGCGTTCTGGCGAGCGGGGTGGACCAACAACGACCTGCGCCACGCCCTGGCCCACCAGCCCACTCTCAACGGGCCGTCCCGGCCCGTTGAGCGCTGCCCGGCCTCTCAGGTGCGCTGGCCGTCGGGGTGGCTGCGCCACCGCCTGGCCCCCTGGACCGGGCCTCGCGGGCCCCTGACCTCCCCGCACCTCGACGCCCGCCAGCGGGCCACTCTCGCCGCCCGGCACGGCCGCGCCGCCGCGCAGCGGCTGCCCTACGGCCACACCCAGCTCCCACCCACCGCTCTCCGGGTCGACGACCAACAGCCGGCCCTGGCTCGCACCACCCTGGCCTGTAACCAGGCCCGTGACCGACACGCGCTACTCACCGGGCTCGTCCCCGACCACGACACCGCCGGCGCCGCCACCCGGGAGAGCGCCCGCGCTCAGATCACCGCTCTGCTCCAGGCCCGGCGCTCCCGACGGGTCTCCTCTGCCGGGGCGTCATGCTGAACACCAGCTCGTGCTCCCACCCGGCGGCTGCCAAGTCCCACGAACGGTGCTGCCGCGTCGCTTCCGGTCCTCGCCCGCTAGCACGGGCTGCGGTCCGGGTCGACTTGCCCACGACCACCCCGGCGACCTGAACCCGCCAGAAATCCTCTCACCAGTCACGACAAGCCTGCCCGTCCCAGTCATGAACATCCCGTGGGGTCTGTCCGGGTCTGTCCAATGAACGGTGTGTGAGGCTCGGCGGTTTTCGAGCGTCCGGCGATTGAGGTTCCCCCGCTTTGCCGGAGTGTCTGAACACTGGTTCGATCTTGAGGGCCAGGAAGGAAGGCACTGGTGCCCGCACCGAAAAAGTACCCCGATGAGCTGCGCGAACGAGCGGTTCGGCTGTATCGGGAGTCCGACCCTCGCCCGACGTTCCGGGGGCTCGCCGAGCAGCTCGGGGTGCATCACGAGGCCCTGCGCAACTGGGTCCGTCAGGCCGAGGCAGACACCGGCGAGCGCCATGATCGGCCGTCGACCGACATGCTCGCCGAGAACCGCCGGCTCGCGCGGGAGAACGCTGAGCTGCGGCGGGTCAACGAGGTCCTGCGCGCGGCGAGCGCCTATTTCGCCAGCGAGATCGGCCCGACCCGGAGGAAATCATGAGCTTCGTCGATGCCCATGATTTCCCCGCCGGTCTCGTACTACGGGTCCTGAACATCGCGGCCTCGACCTACTACGACTGGCGCGCCCGCCGCGCGAACCCCTCTCAGCGGCAGCTCGACGACGCCGTCCTGCTTGAGCAGATCGTGAAGATCCGCTCGGTGAGCGAGTTCGCCACCACCTACGGATCCCCGCGGGTGTGGCTGGAGCTGCGCCGCCAGGGCGTGCACGTCGGGCGCAAGCGCGTCGCTCGGATCATGCGCGAGCACGGCCTTCAGGGCGCGCACCTGCGTCGCGGCTGGAAGGGCGGCTCGACCCGGCAGAATCCGGCCCACCGCCCGGCGCCGGACCTGCTCGAACGCGACTTCACCGCGACCGCGCCCAACCGGGTGTGGGTGGCGGACCTGACTCGCATCGTCACCGGTGAGGGCGTGTTGTGGCTGGCCTCGGTGCGGGACGCGTTCTCCAACCGGGTCGTCGGCTGGGCCACCGACCCGCGAGCCACGACGGTGCTGGTGCTGACCGCGCTCAACCACGCGCTGCGCTCCCGGAGCCTGCGTCCCGGTCAGTTGATCTTTCACAGCGACAAGGGGGCCCAATACACGGCACTGCGATTCACTCAGCGCCTGGTCGACGCGGGTGTCGCCCCGTCGACAGGGTCCACAGGGGACAGCTATGACAACGCCCTCGCCGAGAACCTGTGGTCCACGCTCAAGATCGAGCTGCTCTACTGGCCCGGGACGGGCTTCGCGACCCGCTGCGAGGCCGAGCATGCGCTGATCCGCTACCTCGACGGCTGGTACAACCCGCGCCGGATCCAGGCCCGCCTCGGAGGGCTCTCACCCGACGAGTACGAAGACGACTATCGTCGCGCCCAGCGCGACGCCGACAGGTAACCCACACTCCGGCAAACCGGGGGAAGCTCACGCTACCTCGGGCTCGAGGTCCTGGCCCGCGCCCGAGTCACCGTGGTCTCCGGCACCGCTTCCAACGGCGAGGAGGTGACCTCAACCGACACGATCCCGGCGCTCAGCGCCTGACAGAACAGGAGATCACGCGGTAGTCGTCACACACCACGCCGGCGGGCTTGACCGAATTCAGGCCGCCCTCGAAGCGCATGGTTCAGAGTTTCTGCAAGAGAACGATAACGGCGTTCCGCGCGACTCACAGCCTTCGAAAGGGACTGCTTCAGAGGTGGCGGACCTGCTTATATAGGATCAATCGCTACCTGGAAGAGGTGTCTTCCTGCTCTCGGCTCTCTCTTTCCCTGTGTGTCGGCAGAGTCTCTAGCATCTGCAATACCCAGGCCTGCGTGGAAGCGTCCAGCGATGCAGCGCGAGTAGCAATACCACGGGCGCTAGCATCGGCAAGGAGCCGAAGAGCAGACAGCTCCTGATGCAACTCTTCAGTCTTCCTGTCATCCGTTAAAAGATATCCCGGATCAACCTGGAAAAATCGAGCAATCGCGCGCAGACTGTTCGCAGTCGGGTTCGTACGCCACGCACCGCGGAGAGCTCGCAGATAGTTAGCGCTGATCGTTGGCCCTTCATCAGCGTGCTCCTGGAGCCACTGAGCAACCTCATTCGTCGAATACGGACGATCCCGCACCGAACGGTCATAGACCGTGTCGAACAACATGTTGATCTTGTTGGCCAGTCTCTCGGCCGCTCGAACCTCTACCTCATCTGCCGTGGCACCCACACCGAACCGCCCTTCCGCCCCTCCTCATCGACGACCACCCGTATGCATGATCGCGCACACGCAGAGCATAGCTGCATTGACAGAGCGTGCCCAGACATGCAAGCTCACAACATCGCTCCTGCGGTGCGCATGCAGCCAAGCAAGTGGCGCCCGGAGCTCCGGACCTCGGAGGAAGACCGTGCTCAACTCGCACCCCGAGCCACCCAACGAGCCTGATCCCGGCCCGCAGTGGATGCCACCGGGCCTCGTCTCCCCGCGGCCGGTCCGTCGTGTGGGGCGTGGTGGGGTGGATCTGGAGGAGAACTGGTTGCGGGACAAGATCCTCGCTGTGGCCCGGGAGCTGGTGTGTGCAGCGGAGAAGGTCCGTAACCCGTACGGGGCGACCCTCGAAGATCAGGCGCCGGCGGCGTGGCATGTCCGGACCACTCAGGCGATCCTCGATGACTGCGTCGAGCACCTCGACGACCTCGATGACCGGGACGACCCTAGCGGGGCGCCGAAGCGGCCGACAGGCCAGTAGCCCGGCCCTGTCGGCAGGGCCGCGAGTCAGGTCTGGCAGGATCGGAAGCTGAGCCGGGTCTTCCGGGTCTTCCGGGTCTTCCGGGTCTTCCGGGTCTTCCGGGTCTTCCGGGTCTTCCGGGTCTTCCGGGTCTTCCGGGTCTTCCGGGTCTTCCGGTCTTCCGGGTCTTCCGGGTCTTCCGGGTCTTCCGGGTCTTCCGGGTCTTCCGGGTCTTCCGGGTCTTCCGGTCTCTTCCGGGTCTTCCGGGTCTTCCGGGTCTTCCGGTCTTCCGGACCGAACGAAGGATCGACGACGATGCGCAGCTAGGCCCCCTGAACCAGCCACCACGTGCTGGTCGCACCGAACTCAACTCCACATGGCGGGCTGAAGCAGCAGTATGTGCTTCAGAACGTCGTAGGGCCCGACCTGACGGCCGGCCGGAACCTACGACGGAAGTACACGGAGTCACCACTCCGCTCCTTCAGCCCCCCCACCATCATCTGAAGGAGCGAACACGCCTTGCTAGCGTGCGACAAGAATAGCTCGGACACTGACCACCGGGCAACGCCCCCTACCGGGGACGCCGACGGCCAGGACGTCTGTCCGATCCGCCCCACCCCTGTCGGTAGTCTTTGGCCGCTGCCGGGGATCGGCCCCGGGCAGCTCGCTATCGCGGCAGCGGCCCTGACCGCCGCCCACCTGCTCACCGACCGTGCAGCCCTCGCCGCTCCAGCAGTGGCGCAGATGTGTACGCACTGTGTGCGTCGTTCCGGGGTCGACCGGGACACAGTGCTCGCCTCGATCCTCTGCACCGTGTGCTGGTCGGCGATCACCGCTGACACGGCCACCCCGAGCGGTGGCGAGGACGTTGCCGCGGCGATCCGGGGGTTGCCGCGCACGGCCCGGCACTGGACCCACGCGCTGCGTGACTCCTCCTGGTTCCAGGGGCTGCGTAGCGATGTCCAGCGCCGTCTGCGCGCTCTGCTGACCGAGCTGGCCCGCCGGGCGGACTGGACCGATCACCTGACCCGGCCGACCTGGGCCCGGCTGCAGGAGACCACCGGATGGTCGAGAGCCTCGATCGCAGCCTGGATCGCCACGCTGAAAAAACTCGGCTGGCTCGTCCTCGTCGAACGCGGCACCACCCACCGCTACCGCAACCTACTCGAACGCCAGATCACCGCACAGACCAGCACCCACGCCGACCGCCGAGCCCAGACCGGGAACCGGGCCGCCGTATATCAACTCCGCCTCCCCGACCACGCCATCACCGAGTTGAACACCGCCGCCGCGCGCGACGTAGCCCGCCCGCTCACCGAGACCGTCGACATCCCCTCCGCAACCCCCTCAGGGGCCCCGCTCGAACCCCCCTCGGGATCGTTGCACGGCGAAAGTTGGACCCCAACGGGGTTTACTCTTACCGAAGGTAAGAGTTCCCCTCATACGCGCGCGAGAACGATCATCCACAATAAGCCACCGGCTGGACTCCGACCCTCAGCGCGGACCCCGCGGACCCCGCGGTCCGTGCGGCCTGTTCGGCCGTCGCCGCCCCGGCAGGGCCGCCGCGAGGGGGACTGGTTCGATGAGCGGGTGCCCCTCACCCGCGGGGAAATGCTCGCCGCAGCACGTCAGCTGCGCGATGACCCGCTGCTGGCGCGGCTGTCGCCCCGCGCGATCCGGGCCGCGGTGAAGGCGTTCTGGCGAGCGGGGTGGACCAACAACGACCTGCGCCACGCCCTGGCCCACCAGCCCACTCTCAACGGGCCGTCCCGGCCCGTTGAGCGCTGCCCGGCCTCTCAGGTGCGCTGGCCGTCGGGGTGGCTGCGCCACCGCCTGGCCCCCTGGACCGGGCCTCGCGGGCCCCTGACCTCCCCGCACCTCGACGCCCGCCAGCGGGCCACTCTCGCCGCCCGGCACGGCCGCGCCGCCGCGCAGCGGCTGCCCTACGGCCACACCCAGCTCCCACCCACCGCTCTCCGGGTCGACGACCAACAGCCGGCCCTGGCTCGCACCACCCTGGCCTGTAACCAGGCCCGTGACCGACACGCGCTACTCACCGGGCTCGTCCCCGACCACGACACCGCCGGCGCCGCCACCCGGGAGAGCGCCCGCGCTCAGATCACCGCTCTGCTCCAGGCCCGGCGCTCCCGACGGGTCTCCTCTGCCGGGGCGTCATGCTGAACACCAGCTCGTGCTCCCACCCGGCGGCTGCCAAGTCCCACGAACGGTGCTGCCGCGTCGCTTCCGGTCCTCGCCCGCTAGCACGGGCTGCGGTCCGGGTCGACTTGCCCACGACCACCCCGGCGACCTGAACCCGCCAGAAATCCTCTCACCAGTCACGACAAGCCTGCCCGTCCCAGTCATGAACATCCCGTGGGGTCTGTCCGGGTCTGTCCAATGAACGGTGTGTGAGGCTCGGCGGTTTTCGAGCGTCCGGCGATTGAGGTTCCCCCGCTTTGCCGGAGTGTCTGAACACTGGTTCGATCTTGAGGGCCAGGAAGGAAGGCACTGGTGCCCGCACCGAAAAAGTACCCCGATGAGCTGCGCGAACGAGCGGTTCGGCTGTATCGGGAGTCCGACCCTCGCCCGACGTTCCGGGGGCTCGCCGAGCAGCTCGGGGTGCATCACGAGGCCCTGCGCAACTGGGTCCGTCAGGCCGAGGCAGACACCGGCGAGCGCCATGATCGGCCGTCGACCGACATGCTCGCCGAGAACCGCCGGCTCGCGCGGGAGAACGCTGAGCTGCGGCGGGTCAACGAGGTCCTGCGCGCGGCGAGCGCCTATTTCGCCAGCGAGATCGGCCCGACCCGGAGGAAATCATGAGCTTCGTCGATGCCCATGATTTCCCCGCCGGTCTCGTACTACGGGTCCTGAACATCGCGGCCTCGACCTACTACGACTGGCGCGCCCGCCGCGCGAACCCCTCTCAGCGGCAGCTCGACGACGCCGTCCTGCTTGAGCAGATCGTGAAGATCCGCTCGGTGAGCGAGTTCGCCACCACCTACGGATCCCCGCGGGTGTGGCTGGAGCTGCGCCGCCAGGGCGTGCACGTCGGGCGCAAGCGCGTCGCTCGGATCATGCGCGAGCACGGCCTTCAGGGCGCGCACCTGCGTCGCGGCTGGAAGGGCGGCTCGACCCGGCAGAATCCGGCCCACCGCCCGGCGCCGGACCTGCTCGAACGCGACTTCACCGCGACCGCGCCCAACCGGGTGTGGGTGGCGGACCTGACTCGCATCGTCACCGGTGAGGGCGTGTTGTGGCTGGCCTCGGTGCGGGACGCGTTCTCCAACCGGGTCGTCGGCTGGGCCACCGACCCGCGAGCCACGACGGTGCTGGTGCTGACCGCGCTCAACCACGCGCTGCGCTCCCGGAGCCTGCGTCCCGGTCAGTTGATCTTTCACAGCGACAAGGGGGCCCAATACACGGCACTGCGATTCACTCAGCGCCTGGTCGACGCGGGTGTCGCCCCGTCGACAGGGTCCACAGGGGACAGCTATGACAACGCCCTCGCCGAGAACCTGTGGTCCACGCTCAAGATCGAGCTGCTCTACTGGCCCGGGACGGGCTTCGCGACCCGCTGCGAGGCCGAGCATGCGCTGATCCGCTACCTCGACGGCTGGTACAACCCGCGCCGGATCCAGGCCCGCCTCGGAGGGCTCTCACCCGACGAGTACGAAGACGACTATCGTCGCGCCCAGCGCGACGCCGACAGGTAACCCACACTCCGGCAAACCGGGGGAAGCTCACGCTACCTCGGGCTCGAGGTCCTGGCCCGCGCCCGAGTCACCGTGGTCTCCGGCACCGCTTCCAACGGCGAGGAGGTGACCTCAACCGACACGATCCCGGCGCTCAGCGCCTGACAGAACAGGAGATCACGCGGTAGTCGTCACACACCACGCCGGCGGGCTTGACCGAATTCAGGCCGCCCTCGAAGCGCATGGTTCAGAGTTTCTGCAAGAGAACGATAACGGCGTTCCGCGCGACTCACAGCCTTCGAAAGGGACTGCTTCAGAGGTGGCGGACCTGCTTATATAGGATCAATCGCTACCTGGAAGAGGTGTCTTCCTGCTCTCGGCTCTCTCTTTCCCTGTGTGTCGGCAGAGTCTCTAGCATCTGCAATACCCAGGCCTGCGTGGAAGCGTCCAGCGATGCAGCGCGAGTAGCAATACCACGGGCGCTAGCATCGGCAAGGAGCCGAAGAGCAGACAGCTCCTGATGCAACTCTTCAGTCTTCCTGTCATCCGTTAAAAGATATCCCGGATCAACCTGGAAAAATCGAGCAATCGCGCGCAGACTGTTCGCAGTCGGGTTCGTACGCCACGCACCGCGGAGAGCTCGCAGATAGTTAGCGCTGATCGTTGGCCCTTCATCAGCGTGCTCCTGGAGCCACTGAGCAACCTCATTCGTCGAATACGGACGATCCCGCACCGAACGGTCATAGACCGTGTCGAACAACATGTTGATCTTGTTGGCCAGTCTCTCGGCCGCTCGAACCTCTACCTCATCTGCCGTGGCACCCACACCGAACCGCCCTTCCGCCCCTCCTCATCGACGACCACCCGTATGCATGATCGCGCACACGCAGAGCATAGCTGCATTGACAGAGCGTGCCCAGACATGCAAGCTCACAACATCGCTCCTGCGGTGCGCATGCAGCCAAGCAAGTGGCGCCCGGAGCTCCGGACCTCGGAGGAAGACCGTGCTCAACTCGCACCCCGAGCCACCCAACGAGCCTGATCCCGGCCCGCAGTGGATGCCACCGGGCCTCGTCTCCCCGCGGCCGGTCCGTCGTGTGGGGCGTGGTGGGGTGGATCTGGAGGAGAACTGGTTGCGGGACAAGATCCTCGCTGTGGCCCGGGAGCTGGTGTGTGCAGCGGAGAAGGTCCGTAACCCGTACGGGGCGACCCTCGAAGATCAGGCGCCGGCGGCGTGGCATGTCCGGACCACTCAGGCGATCCTCGATGACTGCGTCGAGCACCTCGACGACCTCGATGACCGGGACGACCCTAGCGGGGCGCCGAAGCGGCCGACAGGCCAGTAGCCCGGCCCTGTCGGCAGGGCCGCGAGTCAGGTCTGGCAGGATCGGAAGCTGAGCCGGGTCTTCCGGGTCTTCCGGGTCTTCCGGGTCTTCCGGGTCTTCCGGGTCTTCCGGGTCTTCCGGGTCTTCCGGGTCTTCCGGGTCTTCCGGGTCTTCCGGGTCTTCCGGGTCTTCCGGGTCTTCCGGGTCTTCCGGGTCTTCCGGGTCTTCCGGGTCTTCCGGGTCTTCCGGGTCTTCCGGGTCTTCCGGGTCTTCCGGGTCTTCCGGGTCTTCCGGACCGAACGAAGGATCGACGACGATGCGCAGCTAGGCCCCCTGAACCAGCCACCACGTGCTGGTCGCACCGAACTCAACTCCACATGGCGGGCTGAAGCAGCAGTATGTGCTTCAGAACGTCGTAGGGCCCGACCTGACGGCCGGGCCCTACGACGGAAGTACAACGGAGTCACCACTCCGCTCCTTCAGCCCCCCCACCATCATCTGAAGGAGCGAACACGCCTTGCTAGCGTGCGACAAGAATAGCTCGGACACTGACCACCGGGCAACGCCCCCTACCGGGGACGCCGACGGCCAGGACGTCTGTCCGATCCGCCCCACCCCTGTCGGTAGTCTTTGGCCGCTGCCGGGGATCGGCCCCGGGCAGCTCGCTATCGCGGCAGCGGCCCTGACCGCCGCCCACCTGCTCACCGACCGTGCAGCCCTCGCCGCTCCAGCAGTGGCGCAGATGTGTACGCACTGTGTGCGTCGTTCCGGGGTCGACCGGGACACAGTGCTCGCCTCGATCCTCTGCACCGTGTGCTGGTCGGCGATCACCGCTGACACGGCCACCCCGAGCGGTGGCGAGGACGTTGCCGCGGCGATCCGGGGGTTGCCGCGCACGGCCCGGCACTGGACCCACGCGCTGCGTGACTCCTCCTGGTTCCAGGGGCTGCGTAGCGATGTCCAGCGCCGTCTGCGCGCTCTGCTGACCGAGCTGGCCCGCCGGGCGGACTGGACCGATCACCTGACCCGGCCGACCTGGGCCCGGCTGCAGGAGACCACCGGATGGTCGAGAGCCTCGATCGCAGCCTGGATCGCCACGCTGAAAAAACTCGGCTGGCTCGTCCTCGTCGAACGCGGCACCACCCACCGCTACCGCAACCTACTCGAACGCCAGATCACCGCACAGACCAGCACCCACGCCGACCGCCGAGCCCAGACCGGGAACCGGGCCGCCGTATATCAACTCCGCCTCCCCGACCACGCCATCACCGAGTTGAACACCGCCGCCGCGCGCGACGTAGCCCGCCCGCTCACCGAGACCGTCGACATCCCCTCCGCAACCCCCTCAGGGGCCCCGCTCGAACCCCCCTCGGGATCGTTGCACGGCGAAAGTTGGACCCCAACGGGGTTTACTCTTACCGAAGGTAAGAGTTCCCCTCATACGCGCGCGAGAACGATCATCCACAATAAGCCACCGGCTGGACTCCGACCCTCAGCGCGGACCCCGCGGACCCCGCGGTCCGTGCGGCCTGTTCGGCCGTCGCCGCCCCGGCAGGGCCGCCGCGAGGGGGACTGGTTCGATGAGCGGGTGCCCCTCACCCGCGGGGAAATGCTCGCCGCAGCACGTCAGCTGCGCGATGACCCGCTGCTGGCGCGGCTGTCGCCCCGCGCGATCCGGGCCGCGGTGAAGGCGTTCTGGCGAGCGGGGTGGACCAACAACGACCTGCGCCACGCCCTGGCCCACCAGCCCACTCTCAACGGGCCGTCCCGGCCCGTTGAGCGCTGCCCGGCCTCTCAGGTGCGCTGGCCGTCGGGGTGGCTGCGCCACCGCCTGGCCCCCTGGACCGGGCCTCGCGGGCCCCTGACCTCCCCGCACCTCGACGCCCGCCAGCGGGCCACTCTCGCCGCCCGGCACGGCCGCGCCGCCGCGCAGCGGCTGCCCTACGGCCACACCCAGCTCCCACCCACCGCTCTCCGGGTCGACGACCAACAGCCGGCCCTGGCTCGCACCACCCTGGCCTGTAACCAGGCCCGTGACCGACACGCGCTACTCACCGGGCTCGTCCCCGACCACGACACCGCCGGCGCCGCCACCCGGGAGAGCGCCCGCGCTCAGATCACCGCTCTGCTCCAGGCCCGGCGCTCCCGACGGGTCTCCTCTGCCGGGGCGTCATGCTGAACACCAGCTCGTGCTCCCACCCGGCGGCTGCCAAGTCCCACGAACGGTGCTGCCGCGTCGCTTCCGGTCCTCGCCCGCTAGCACGGGCTGCGGTCCGGGTCGACTTGCCCACGACCACCCCGGCGACCTGAACCCGCCAGAAATCCTCTCACCAGTCACGACAAGCCTGCCCGTCCCAGTCATGAACATCCCGTGGGGTCTGTCCGGGTCTGTCCAATGAACGGTGTGTGAGGCTCGGCGGTTTTCGAGCGTCCGGCGATTTGTGAGCTTCCCCCGGTTTGCCGGAGTGCGGGTTACCTGTCGGCGTCGCGCTGGGCGCGACGATAGTCGTCTTCGTACTCGTCGGGTGAGAGCCCTCCGAGGCGGGCCTGGATCCGGCGCGGGTTGTACCAGCCGTCGAGGTAGCGGATCAGCGCATGCTCGGCCTCGCAGCGGGTCGCGAAGCCCGTCCCGGGCCAGTAGAGCAGCTCGATCTTGAGCGTGGACCACAGGTTCTCGGCGAGGGCGTTGTCATAGCTGTCCCCTGTGGACCCTGTCGACGGGGCGACACCCGCGTCGACCAGGCGCTGAGTGAATCGCAGTGCCGTGTATTGGGCCCCCTTGTCGCTGTGAAAGATCAACTGACCGGGACGCAGGCTCCGGGAGCGCAGCGCGTGGTTGAGCGCGGTCAGCACCAGCACCGTCGTGGCTCGCGGGTCGGTGGCCCAGCCGA
Source organism: Pseudonocardia sp. ICBG1293 (assembly GCF_020131355.1). Classification (GTDB taxonomy): domain Bacteria; phylum Actinomycetota; class Actinomycetes; order Mycobacteriales; family Pseudonocardiaceae; genus Pseudonocardia. Next base: position 19,028 of record NZ_JAHLEL010000059.1, on the reverse strand, counting down.
CGACCCGGTTGGAGAACGCGTCCCGCACCGAGGCCAGCCACAACACGCCCTCACCGGTGACGATGCGAGTCAGGTCCGCCACCCACACCCGGTTGGGCGCGGTCGCGGTGAAGTCGCGTTCGAGCAGGTCCGGCGCCGGGCGGTGGGCCGGATTCTGCCGGGTCGAGCCGCCCTTCCAGCCGCGACGCAGGTGCGCGCCCTGAAGGCCGTGCTCGCGCATGATCCGAGCGACGCGCTTGCGCCCGACGTGCACGCCCTGGCGGCGCAGCTCCAGCCACACCCGCGGGGATCCGTAGGTGGTGGCGAACTCGCTCACCGAGCGGATCTTCACGATCTGCTCAAGCAGGACGGCGTCGTCGAGCTGCCGCTGAGAGGGGTTCGCGCGGCGGGCGCGCCAGTCGTAGTAGGTCGAGGCCGCGATGTTCAGGACCCGTAGTACGAGACCGGCGGGGAAATCATGGGCATCGACGAAGCTCATGATTTCCTCCGGGTCGGGCCGATCTCGCTGGCGAAATAGGCGCTCGCCGCGCGCAGGACCTCGTTGACCCGCCGCAGCTCAGCGTTCTCCCGCGCGAGCCGGCGGTTCTCGGCGAGCATGTCGGTCGACGGCCGATCATGGCGCTCGCCGGTGTCTGCCTCGGCCTGACGGACCCAGTTGCGCAGGGCCTCGTGATGCACCCCGAGCTGCTCGGCGAGCCCCCGGAACGTCGGGCGAGGGTCGGACTCCCGATACAGCCGAACCGCTCGTTCGCGCAGCTCATCGGGGTACTTTTTCGGTGCGGGCACCAGTGCCTTCCTTCCTGGCCCTCAAGATCGAACCAGTGTTCAGACACTCCGGCAAAGCGGGGGAACCTCAGCGGGATGCCCTGGTCATCGCAGGCCACGGACCGTTTCGTGCCCTGCTTGCCGCGGCCGACAGGGCTGCGGCCGGCCACCTCGCCTCCGCCTGGTGCCTTGGTGATCGATCCGTCGACCGCCAGATCGTCAAGATCCAGGCCGAGTATCTGGTCGTAACCGGCCAGCGCGGTGCGGAGCAGTTCCTCGCTGACTCCCGCGGTGGCCCAGTCATCGAGACGGCGGCGGATGGTGCGGTCCGAGCAACCCGGCGTGGCGATGCGTTCGTAGCCACTACCGTGCACCAGAGCGGCAACGACGTGGTCGAACACGACCCGATCAGAGATCCGGCGACGGTGACAGCCCCACGGATGGGCCGGGTCGAACTCGGGCCGGTCAGACCCGATCAGAGCGGCGAACTCGCCCCACAAGGGCTCGATCAGAGATGCTGGCAGCAGAGGCACGGACTCTCCACACGATCATCAGGACATCAGCAATCCCATGATCACTTGCAGGTCCGTGTCTCTACCAACACCGACACACGGCCACCTCTACTGCCGGACGCTCTTACCTCGGCTCTACCCGACCGACAAGACTTGCCGGGTGTCCCACGAGGCGATCTACCAGTGGATCTATGCCACCCCGGTGTCCATCCTGGCTCGCGAGCTGATCGCGTTACGGACCCGCCGGACCGCCCGACGTGGCGGCCGTAGGCCTCCACCTGCTCCCCGGATCATCGAACCGGCCTACATCGACGACCGGCCCACCGAAGCTGAGAGCCGGGCGGTGCCCGGGCACTGGGAGGGCGACCTGATCATCGGCAAAACAGGCAAGACCGCGGTGGCGACGCTGGTCGAGCGCACCTCGCGGTTCCTGGTCCTGGTCCCGCTGCACGGACGCGACTCCCACACCGTCAGCCGTGCCCTGATCACCGCGACCGCCGGGCTCCCCGAGGTGATGCGCCGGTCGTTGACCTGGAACTGCGGCACAGAGATGGCCGCCCACCACACCGTAACCAAGGGCTCGATGCCAGTCTACTCCGACCGGCCGCGTTCCCCCTGGCAGCGGGGCAGCAATGAGAACCTCAACCGCATCGTGCGCGAGTACCCCCCCAAAGGCGTGGAGATCCCCTCCGACCCCACCTATCTGGCCATGATCGCCAGCGACATCAACGACCGACCCCGTAAAATCTTCGACTGGAAGAAACCCTCCGAGGTATTCAGCGAACTCATCGAGGCAAATGCTTCCACCGCCTGAGCGCGCCCGGTGCTCACCCCCGGCCGGTCACCGTCGTCGATCTCGGCCTGGTTGACCCAGCCCTGCAGCGTTTCGGGGTTGATCCCAAGCTGGTCACCAACGCGCCGGCAGGCGCCCTTGGCCGAGCCGCCGGGCTCGGCCTTGATGTCGCGGACCATGCGGACCGCTCGTTCCCGTATCTCATCGGGGTACTTCTGTGGGGCAGCCATCGCTTCTCATCCTCGCTGGAGTTGCTGCCCTCCACCAAACCCGGCACGAGACAGTTGAACCAGTGCACCCAGGACGCGGTGGCGAGCTCGAGGTCCTCCACGGTGCGCAGCGGCCCGTCGCGGCGGACGCACTCGGACTTGTAGAGCCCGATCAGCGACTTGGCCATGGCGGCGTTGTCGTAGGAGTCGCCGACCGACCCGATCGAGGCCACCGCGCCGGCTTCGGCGAGCCGGTTGCCGTAGCGGATGGCTGTGCACTGGGACCCGGCATCGGAGTGGTGAATCAACCCGTCCAGACGTCCGTCGGTGGTCTGACCTGCGCGTTCACGGGTCCATAACGCCATCTCCAGGGCGTCGAGCGGGAGCTCGGTGGGCATCCTGGACGCGCAGCGCCACCCGACCACCCGGCGTGAGTACACATCGGACACGAATGCGGTGAACACCGTCCCCGACCACGTCGGCACATACGTCATGTCCACCACCCACAGCTGGTTCGGGCTCGCCGCGGTGAAGTCCCGATCGACCAGGTCCGGTGCCCGCCCGGCCTGGGCGTCGGGGCGGGTGGTGATCACCGGCTGCCCGCGGCGCACCCCGCGCAGCCCGAGACGGCGCATCAGCCGCTCCACCGTGCAGCGCGCCACCGGCCGACCTGTTCGACCGGTGACCCCGTCGCGGCGCAGTTGGTGCCACATCTTGCGGGCGCCGTAGACCCCACGGCCCTTGTCGCGGTCGAAGAACGCGGCCTCGATCGTCTCCGCCAACGTCGCGTCGCTCAGGGTCCGCCGCGACGGAGCCCGGTTCTTGTGCGCGTAGTAGCCCGACGGGGCGACCGCGATGCCCTGGGCGCGCAGGACAGCGCAGATCGGCTCGACCCCGAACCGGTGCTTGTGAGCGTCGATGTAGGCGACGATCAGCGGATACGGCGGTCGAGCTCCGCCGCCGCGAAAAACGCCGACGCGGTCTTGAGGATCTCGTTCGCCCGCCGCAGCTCGGCGTTCTCCTGCCGTAGCCGCTTGAGCTCGTCGGATTCCACCGTGGTCACACCTGGGGTGACGCCGTCATCGATGTCGGCCTGGCGACACCACCCCCGGAGGGCGTCGGGCAGGATCCCCAGCTGCGGACCGATCCTCTTGCACGCAGCGTTGACCGACAGCCCCGGATCCTCCTGACGCGCCTGGCGGACCATCCGCTTCGCGCGCTCACGCATCTCGTTGCTGAACTTCCTCGGTGCCGGCACGATCTCCACCCTTCCGTGGGATCAGAGCCTCCACCACTCCCGGGGCGCTTCAGGAGGTCAGCGCGAACCTGCGGGTCAAGGAAGTCAAGATCAGCGACACCGAGCGGTTCGTGGTCTGCCACAACCCCGACGCCGCCGACCGGGACGCCGCGGTCCGCGCGAACCTCGTCGAGCGGCTCGAAACGATGATCGAGACCTCCGATCGGTTGTCGCCGACGAAGCGGGCCGAGCTGCGCGGGGTGATCTCCACCAAGCCTGGGCTGAACCGGTTCCTGCGCGTCACACCGGGCGGGCTGCTCCGCGTCGACGCCGCAAGGATCACCGCGGACGCGAAGCTGGACGGGAAGTACCTGCTGCGCACCTGCGATCCGCACCTGCCGACTGAGGACATCGCGCTGGGCTACAAGCAGCTGCTGGAGGTCGAGCGCGGCTGGCGGGACATGAAGCAGGTCCTGGACCTGCGGCCGGTCTATCACCGACTCGAGGACCGCATCCGCGCGCACGTCGTGCCCTGCTGGCTCGCACTGCTCCTGGCCCGCGTCGTCGAGACCCAGGCCGGCGCCCCCGACCAGGCCACGACCTGGCCCCGCGCCCGCGACCAGTTACAGCGCCTGCACGTCGGCATCTTCACCGGCCCGGCCGGGCTGTTCCGCCAGACCACCCCACCCAGCGCCGAGGTCCGGCGGCTGCACCAGGTCCTCGACATCGCCCTGCCGCCGCGGATCCTCGACCTCGACACCGAGCCGTCCACAACGCCCTGACCAGGGACAACACCGCCGCCTAGTGACACGACATGTCACCAGGCCGACACCCGTCTCCCCAGCTCAGACTCCCTATCCGGGCACTTTCATCGGACAGCAGCTGCGGAACCCAGGTCTGCCCACGAACTGCGGAACCCGGGCAGAACGCCCGCACGCACCGGTGGGGCGGCCCCCGGGGAGTCGAGGCCGCCCCACCGGGCGAGGCAACGCAGCACTGGTCAGCCGAGGGGGATGACTCCCAGCGCGATCGCCGTTGCCATCATCACCAGCGAGCACACCGCAGCCCGCCAGATGACCTTCTTATGGTGATCAGCCAGGTCGACCTTGGCCAACGACACCAACAACAGCATCGCCGGAACCAGCGGGCTGGTCATGTGCACCGGCTGCCCGATGAGCGCCGCCCGGGCCATCTCCACCGGTGTGATGCCGTAGTGCCCGGCCGCCTCGGACAGGATTGGCAGGATCCCGAAGTAGAACGCGTCGTTGGTGAGGAAGAACGTCAACGGCATGCTCAGCACGCTGACGATCACCGCGAACCAGGACCCAACCTCCGGCGGCACCGTCGCGACGATCCCGTTCGCCATCGCCGTGACCATCCCGGTACCCGACAGCACTCCAACCAACACCGACGCGGCGAACACCATCGCCACCACTGCCACGATCGAACTCGCGTGCGCAGTGACCGCAGTGACTTGATCAGCAGGACGGGGGAAGTTCACCACCAGCGCGATCGCCGCCGCAGCGACGAACACCAGCGACAACGGCAACGCGTCCAACCCCAGCACCATCAGCAGCGCCACGGTCAAAGCCAGGTTGAACCAGATCAACTTCGGACGCAGCGTCGGCCGGTTCGGATCCAACACCCCACCCACAGCGATGAACCCATCCCCAGGACCGGTTCTCACCCCACCAGTACCGTCCCCCCCAGCCACGACGGCCCCACCGCCCGTGACATCTGCACCGGCCGCGGCGGTTGCACCGAGCGGGAGCTGCCCGTCAGAACCGGCCCCCCCGATACCGCCGGTGCCGGGTTCTGTCGGCGCGAGCTGCGCCGCGCCGACCTTCTCAGGGACCTGCTCAGGAACGCAGTCACCGCCACGGTCGGGGTCGAACTCGGCGGCGACGACCGGCAACGACCGACCCGCCGCGGCAAGCCTCTTCCGCTCCGACCGGCCGAGGAGCCAGGCTAGGACCAGCACCGTGACCATTCCCAGCGCCATACTCGGGACCATCGGGTTGAACAGCTCCGAAGGCGACACGTTCAACGCTGTCGCCGCCCGAGCGGTCGGCCCACCCCAGGGCAGAATGTTGAGCACCCCGTTAGCCAGATTCGCGACCACGGTCAACACCACCGGGCTCAAACCCAGGCGCAGATAGATCGGTAGCAACGCCGAGACCGTGATGATGAACGTGGTCGACCCGTCCCCGTCGAGCGAGACCACCCCGGCCAGGACCGCGGTCAGCACGACCAGGCGGACCGGGTCGTTGCTCACCGCGCGCAGCACGAACCGGATCAACGGATCGAACAACCCGACATCGATCATCGTCCCGAAGAAGATGATCGCGAAGAACAACAACACCGCGGTCGGCGCGAAGTCCTTCATCGCCGCCGTGATCGACTTGACGACCCCGTCCTCGCTCGGCTCCGCGATCCCCGTACCGACCGCGACTAGAGCGAAGCTCAACGGCACCAACACCAGCGCCAAAGTCGGCGCAAGCCGCTTCGACAAGATCAAATACATGAAGACCGCGATCATCGCGGACCCCAGAGCGATAAGCATGCAGGCCCTCACCAAGGTCGACCGATTCGCGGACAGTAACCAGCCACCCAGCCCTGTCCGCAACATATGATCACGAAGAAACTAACGGTCACGCTGCGCACTAAACCCGCTGGGTCGCCTCCCTGGAGGGTTTGTCCCAGGAACGGTGTTTTCGGCCCGACGCGCCGGGCGGGGGTCCGGCGGGATGGGCACTGTGAGTGATGACATCGGACCGTGTGAGTCCAGGTGAGTACGAGTCCGGGCCGGGGCGTGAGCTGACGGCCGAACAGGCCGCTGCGGCAGCGATGGTGACCGACGCGCGCGCCCGGGGGTTGGCGTTGACCGGCCCGGACGGGCTGTTGAAGCTGTTCACCAAGAACGTGCTGGAAGCAGCGTTGAACGAGGAGATTGAGGTGTTCTCAGTAGCGCGGTGATCATGTTGTGCGGTCGTGTTCGATGTGGAGTAGCACGAGCGCGGCGGCGGTGATAGCGCCGATCCGCCAGGGACACAGCGTGATCCGCCGTAGCGCTGCGAAGGTGGTTTTGAGCAGGGCGTTTCCTCGTGCAGGTAGCGGTAGGCGGTTGCGGTGCTGATCGTGTTGTCGGCCGCCAGGCGCGCCACACGGCTCGCATCGAGGAACCACCGCAGGACCAGGACCGCCTGGGCGACGGGGGCCAGAGCACGGCGACCGGTTCGGGTGCCACAGCGGGCACGTTCACCGGCCAGAAGCCGAGCCAGGGAGCCCACGGTGGGCTCCCTGAGGTTCCCCCGCTTTGCCGGAGTGTCTGAACACTGGTTCGATCTTGAGGGCCAGGAAGGAAGGCACTGGTGCCCGCACCGAAAAAGTACCCCGATGAGCTGCGCGAACGAGCGGTTCGGCTGTATCGGGAGTCCGACCCTCGCCCGACGTTCCGGGGGCTCGCCGAGCAGCTCGGGGTGCATCACGAGGCCCTGCGCAACTGGGTCCGTCAGGCCGAGGCAGACACCGGCGAGCGCCATGATCGGCCGTCGACCGACATGCTCGCCGAGAACCGCCGGCTCGCGCGGGAGAACGCTGAGCTGCGGCGGGTCAACGAGGTCCTGCGCGCGGCGAGCGCCTATTTCGCCAGCGAGATCGGCCCGACCCGGAGGAAATCATGAGCTTCGTCGATGCCCATGATTTCCCCGCCGGTCTCGTACTACGGGTCCTGAACATCGCGGCCCCGACCTACTACGACTGGCGCGCCCGCCGCGCGAACCCCTCTCAGCGGCAGCTCGACGACGCCGTCCTGCTTGAGCAGATCGTGAAGATCCGCTCGGTGAGCGAGTTCGCCACCACCTACGGATCCCCGCGGGTGTGGCTGGAGCTGCGCCGCCAGGGCGTGCACGTCGGGCGCAAGCGCGTCGCTCGGATCATGCGCGAGCACGGCCTTCAGGGCGCGCACCTGCGTCGCGGCTGGAAGGGCGGCTCGACCCGGCAGAATCCGGCCCACCGCCCGGCGCCGGACCTGCTCGAACGCGACTTCACCGCGACCGCGCCCAACCGGGTGTGGGTGGCGGACCTGACTCGCATCGTCACCGGTGAGGGCGTGTTGTGGCTGGCCTCGGTGCGGGACGCGTTCTCCAACCGGGTCGTCGGCTGGGCCACCGACCCGCGAGCCACGACGGTGCTGGTGCTGACCGCGCTCAACCACGCGCTGCGCTCCCGGAGCCTGCGTCCCGGTCAGTTGATCTTTCACAGCGACAAGGGGGCCCAATACACGGCACTGCGATTCACTCAGCGCCTGGTCGACGCGGGTGTCGCCCCGTCGACAGGGTCCACAGGGGACAGCTATGACAACGCCCTCGCCGAGAACCTGTGGTCCACGCTCAAGATCGAGCTGCTCTACTGGCCCGGGACGGGCTTCGCGACCCGCTGCGAGGCCGAGCATGCGCTGATCCGCTACCTCGACGGCTGGTACAACCCGCGCCGGATCCAGGCCCGCCTCGGAGGGCTCTCACCCGACGAGTACGAAGACGACTATCGTCGCGCCCAGCGCGACGCCGACAGGTAACCCGCACTCCGGCAAACCGGGGGAAGCTCACCCTGATCGGGAGCACACCGGTGAGCTTGGCCCCTGGTACCGGACACCTGTCCTGAGGCGGACGCCGTCCGCCGGGAAGGATGTCGTTCGTGCCCGCTCCTCACCCGCCGGAGTTCCGGCAACGCGCTATCGACCTGGCCCGTTCGAAGGTCAAGCCGATCTCGGAAATCGCCAAGGACCTGTCGTTGTCGGAGTCGTGTCTGCGGAACTGGGTCTCCCAGGCCGACGCAGACGACGGTGACCCGCGCTCCACACGTCTGTCGAGCGCGGAGAAAAGTGAGATCGTCGAACTCCGAAAGAAGGCCCGCCGGATCGAGATCGAGAACGAGATCCTCAAGCGTGCTGCCGCGTACTTCGCCCGGGAGAACATCCTCCCAAAGTAGTTTTCCCGCTGGTCCGTGAACTCGCCGACGATGGATTCGACGTCGCGGTGACCTGCCGGGTCCTTGGCGTCCGCCGCCAGGGCTACTACGAATGGCACTCCGGGGCGACATCGCTACGGACGCAGGAGAACGAACTGCTCCTCAAACACATCGAGAAAATCCACGCAGAGTCCCGGGGCACCTACGGATGGCCACGTGTGCACGCCGAGCTCACCCTCGGACTCGGTATCACGGTGAACCACAAACGCGTCGCTCGGCTGATGCGCCAGGCCGGGATCCAGGGCCTCTACCGGCGACGCAACCACGGCTGCACCGTCCGGGACCAGCACGCCGACCCCTACACCGACCTGGTCGACCGCGACTTCACCGTCGACGGACCGGATGAGATCTGGTGCACCGACATCACCGAACACCCCACCCGAGAAGGGAAAGTCTACTGCGCGGCAGTCATCGATGTATTCTCCCGGAAAGCAGTCGGATGGTCCATCGCCGACAACATGCGCACCGAACTCGTCATCGACGCCCTCGGCATGGCCATACTCCGCCGACGCCCGCAATACCACGCCACGATCCTACATTCCAACCACGGCACCCAATTCACATCATGGGCATTCGGTCGACGTCTGGTCGCCGCTGGAATCGTCCCATCGATGGGCTCGATCGGAGATTGCTACGATAACTCTCTGGTCGAATCATTCTGGGGTACCATGCAACTCGAACTGCTCGATTCCAGAACCTGGAAAACCCGCGCAGAGCTTGCCACCGCCATCTTCGAATGGATAGAATGCTGGTACAATCCGTTACGGCGCCATTCCAGTATTGGGATGCTCTCCCCGAACGACTTCGAAGCAGCCCACACCCCGCCCAACCACACCCACTGACCCCACACCGTCGGGGTCCGGACTACGGGGCCAAGCTCAAGAGTCCATGCAAGCCACGACTGCGAGCTTCTTCTCCGGGACAGCCCAGTCGTTGGGTGCCGCCGCAGCCGGTGTGTTACCAGGGCCAGAAGATTCGACCGTGACAAGCATCCATACCCTGCCCGCCGAGGGCGATCACGAACAACACGATGACAATCGGCCTCGCTCTGGTATCGACCGTGTCGACTGGGCTGCCTATCTGATGCTAACGGGGGTTCCGAGGAGAACAGATGACAATCAGGTCATCTGCTGTCGGCAGGCAGGTGATGAATTCATGCCGCACGAGTCCGAGGGTCGGCCCAGGTCAGAACCTTCCCGTGTGGCCGCCGACCCGCAACGTTCGGTACGGACTCGGCCGCGATGGCGGGGCCGTCGAGACAGCCGAGGTCGTAATAGCCGTCCCCGGCGCCGCGGGGTCCGGCTGCGGTGGCGCTGGTCCAGTGAGTTCAGTCAGCATCCTGGAGGGTGAGATCGTGAACGACAGGGCGGGCAGGGCATCCGCGCCGGGGTCGTGACACCGTGACCGTCGTGGCCCGCGGCCACAGAACACCACCACCAGCGCCACCAGTAGCAGTGGTGGCGTGCTGGTCGGGGTCCGGGCTGCCGACGATGGTGTGCACACCCGCCGCGGTCGGCCGTAGGTGATAACGGCCGTCGTCATCGGTATCGCGACGCGCCACACACCGGCCCTGATCATCAAGCAAGGTCACCACCGCCGGCACCCCCAATCCGTCCGGCCCCACCACCCGACCGCACACCGCCGACCCCACCGCAGCCGCCGGCACTGGCGCACCGCCGTGGCCGGCATCGGCGGGTGATCCATGCTCGGATCCGCGTTCGATGTTCTCCGCGAGCCGGGTCAGATCCCGGAACTGGGGACCCCCAGCAAGTAGCCCACCGTGATTGACCCGAACAACCCGAGCCATCAACCCCACCGCGACCGCCACCAGTACCACCGGCAGAACGTAAGCCGCACCAGGCACCAGCCGCTGCACCACAGCAGCCCCACCGGCCGCACACACGAACGCCGCGATCCGCAACACCGAATTACTGTCCCAACTGGGCCTGTGCAGCTCGACCATAGCCGATACCAAATTCGTCACCGTACCGGTCAGAAAATTTGTCGGTGTCCCCGCTGGGCCCACATACCTGAGCCCGGCAGCTTGAATTCCCATCGCCGCCGCACCACCGGTCACCAACACCACCGCCCGCACCGTATTGTATTCCGGACTCACGAAACCGTAAAATCCGATACCGACCGTCACCAACACCACCAGCTCGACAACCAGAACGGTGGCGACCGCAGTCCGCCACGGCAACCGATGCATCACCAGACCAGCAACGATCGTGCCCACCATCAACCCGACGACATACCCAGCGACCGCGCACAACGCCTCAACAGACGACAACCAACGCCCGAGCCCGAGCCCGAGCCCGAGCACAGCCAGATTCCCCGTCATCGTACTGGCGAAAACCTCATTGAACACGAAAAACGTCACCGCATCCAACGCACCCGCAGCACCTGCCAACACCACCGTCACCGCACCCAACAACCGCGGAACAACCTCCGGATGATCAAAACCAGTCACATCCGACAACTGTGGCGCATACCACCGCTATCTCGGAACACGCGCCTATAAATTTCTCGTGAATACGAGCCCAAGATACAGAGTGTCACCGATCTACTGACACTCGTGAACGCCAGACGAGCACCATTCACTCGACCGGGGACTGTCTGAATAACGGTGGGTGGGGTCCGGCCTGATCCGGAAGGAGACGGCCGTGGCTGACACGACCGAGTTGTTGGACGACGCGATGATCGATCCCGTGACGGGAGAGATCATTGATCAGAAGGACCTCGCCGAGCGCCTGCTGACGCAGGCGAAGAAGCAGGGCGTGAGCCTCGTCGGCCCGGGTGGGCTGCTGAACCAGCTCACGAAGAACGTCCTGGAGACGGCGCTGAGCGCCGAGCTGACCGAGCACCTCGGTCACGAGCATGGTGAGACCCCGCTGGGGGCGAACATGCGTAACGGCAGCCGGACGAAGACGGTGCTCACCGAGATCGGCCCCGTGCAGATCGAGGTCCCCCGGGACCGGGACGGGTCGTTCGAGCCGGTGATCGTCCCCAAGCGCAAGCGCCGCCTGGACGGCATCGACCAGATCGTGCTGTCGCTGACCGCGCGTGGACTGACGACCGGGGAGATCGTCGCGCACTTCGACGAGGTCTACGGGGCGAAGGTCTCCAGGGACACGGTCAGCCGAATCACCGAGAAGGTCACCAGCGAGCTCGCCGAATGGGCGAGCAGGCCGCTGGATGTGCTCTACCCGGTGATCTTCGTCGACGCGATCGTGGTGAAAGTCCGGGACGGGCAGGTCCGCAACACCCCGTTCTACGTCGTCATGGGCGTCACGACGAACGGAGAACGCGACATCCTCGGCATCTGGGCCGGCGACGGCCAGGAAGGCGCGAGGTTCTGGCTGCAAGTGTTCACCGAGCTGAAGAACCGCGGCGGCGAGGACGTGCTCATCGCCGTCTGTGACGGCCTCAAGGGTCTCCCGGAGGCGATCAACACCACCTGGGAGCAGACAGTCGTGCAGCAGTGCATCGTCCATCTGATCCGCAACAGCTTCCGTTACGCCGGACGGCAGCACCGCGACGCGCTCGTCCGTTCGCTCAAGCCCGTCTACTCGGCCCCGTCCGAGCAGGCGGCGAAGGACCGGTTCGAAGAGTTCGCCGCCGAGTGGGGACAGCGGTATCCGGCGATCGTCCAGCTCTGGCGCAGCTCCTGGGCGGAGTTCGTGCCGTTCCTGGAGTACGACGTCGAGATCCGGCGAGTGATCTGCACGACCAACGCGATCGAGTCCATCAACGCGAGGTATCGCAGAGCCGTTCGAGCGCGTGGACACTCGAGCGCGTGGACACTTCCCCAACGAGGCCGCGGCGCTGAAGTGCCTCTACCTCGTGACCCGCTCGCTTGACCCCACCGGCGGAGGCCGGGCACGCTGGATGATGAGGTGGAAGCCCGCGCTGAACGCGTTCGCGATCACCTTCGCCGCACGATTCGAGAGAACCACTCACTGAAGAGCGTCCGGCAGTAGAGGTGGCCGTGTGTCGGTGTTGGTAGAGACACGGACCTGCAAGTGATCATGGGATTGCTGATGTCCTGATGGTCGCCTGGAGGGTCCGTGCCTCTATTGCCAGAATCGCTGATCGACCCCCTCTGGGTCGAGTTCGCTGCCCTGATCGAGGCAGAGCGGCGCCCGGAGTTCGACCCGGCCCATCCGTGGGGCTGTCACCGTCGCCGGATCTCTGATCGGGTCGTGTTCGACCACGTCGTTGCCGCTCTGGTGCACGGTAGTGGCTACGAACGCATCGCCACGCCGGGTTGCTCGGACCGCACCATCCGCCGCCGTCTCGATGACTGGGCCACCGCGGGAGTCAGCGAGGAACTGCTCCGCACCGCGCTGGCCGGTTACGACCAGATACTCGGCCTGGATCTTGACGATCTGGCGGTCGACGGATCGATCACCAAGGCACCAGGCGGAGGCGAGGTGGCCGGCCGCAGCCCTGTCGGCCGCGGCAAGCAGGGCACGAAACGGTCCGTGGCCTGCGATGACCAGGGCATCCCGCTGCACCTGGTCGCGGCGCGAGCCAACGACCATGACTCGCCCCTGCTGGAACCGACCTTGACCGGCATCGTGACGATGATCGGCCCGCTGCCCCGCCACCGCGACGCCCACGGTGGTGATCTGTTCCCGACCGTGCACCTGGACCGCGGCTATGACTCCGGCAAGACCCGTACTCTGCTGCACACCCTGGGCTTCACCGGCGAGATCGCGACCACGGGGGTCCCGGCTCCGATCCAGGCAGGACGACGGTGGCCCATCGAGCGCACGCACTCCTGGATGAACGGCTACGGCAAGCTGCGCCGGTTCACCGATCGCCGGAAGATCATCGTCGAGTTCTACCTCGACCTCGCCGCCGCGCTCACCGTGATCCGCCGGCTGATCAACCGTGCCCGCAGCCGCTACCGCTGGACAACCCGACCCACGACCCGTCGACTCCGATAACCATCAATCGCCGGACGCTCTAAGAGGTCGTTTCAGAACGACTTGTCGAGTTTCCATTGACCCCTCGACGACAGATCAAACGGCAGGTCAGATAGCCGCTTGTCGTCTACAACAGACACGTCGACCTCGTTCTGAAATGACCTCTAAGAGGTCGTTTCAGAAGTCGGCGTGTCGGTCCTGTGTGGATCGGCGCTGGTAGCTGATCATGTCCGGTCGTGGCGCGGCGATCTTGTGTCGAGCGATTGGTGAGCGACGAGCTGTGGGCGCTGGTGGAGCCGCTGCTGCCCAAGCCGCGCAAGCACAAGCGGGGACGGACAGGCCGTCCGCGGGTGCCGGATCGGGCCGCTCTGGCCGGGATCGTGTTCGTGCTCAAGACCGGGATCAGCTGGAACGCGCTGCCCGCCGAGCTCGGCTGTGGGTCCGGAGTGACCTGCTGGCGGCGGCTACGGCAGTGGCAGCAGGCCGGGGTCTGGGCCCAGCTGCACCGGGTGATGCTCGACCGCCTCGCCCAGCAGGGCCTGCTGGACTGGTCGCGGGCGGCGGTGGACAGCGTGAGCGTGCGGGCCAAGCGCCGCGGCGAGGCCACCGGGCCCTCGCCGACCGATCGCGGGAAGGCGGGCAGCAAGTACCACGTGCTCTGCGACCGAGGCGGGCTCCCGCTGCATGCGCTGGTCACCGGGGCGAACACCCACGACAGTCGGATGCTCGCCCCGCTGCTGGACACCAACCCCGGCGTCCGCGAACGGGCGGGACAGCCGGGGCGTCCGCGACGTCGGCCGGACAAGGTGCACGCCGACAAGGGCTACGACTATCCCCGCTGCCGCCGCTACCTGAGTGGGCGTGGGATCGGGGTGCGGATCGCCCGGCGCGGGATCGAGGACTCCACCCGGCTCGGGCGGGTCCGCTGGGTCGTCGAGCGCACCATGTCCTGGCTGCTGGACTTCCGCCGCCTCGCGCTGCGCTACGACCGCGCCGAATCCACGATCACCGCGCTGTTATCGCTGGCCTGCGCCCTGATCTGCCACCGCCGCCTCACCAAGCCGAAGCCGAAGTGATGGTCGACCCAGCCCTCGCTGAGGCACTCGCCTACGAGGTCGGGGCCAGCGGCCGCCAGGCCAGCCACTCCAAGGCCCGGTCGGCCTCGTCAGGGTCGAAGCGGTGCGGGTCGAACGGCCCGCCCGCCCACTCCAGGCGCTCGGCGCGGTCGGGATGGTCAGGGTCGGCGAGCACGGCCTGGAAGTCCTCATACCCCCGATCCCGCCGACGTCCTCGGGCGGGCACGCCCCCTGCCCGGCGACGCATCGCGGATAGCACACTCCCGGCTCGACGGCCGCGACCGCCTCGACGGTGATCTCGTGGGCCCAGTTGTCACCGAAGTCGTAGACGTAACCGAACCGGTCACCAGCCTTGACCAGCCGAAACAGCTTCTCTTTCGTCTCGTCGGCGACATCCTGTCCGGGCCAGTCCGGGTCTGGGATCCCGTAGCGGCGCCCGACGATCTCGAACTCGTGCAGATGAGAGTTCGTCCAGCCCATCACTGACTGCACCACCTCGTGCAACACCGCCAAGTCGACCTCGCCCGGCACCTGCACCCGACGCCGGACCGCCGGCACCACCTCGGTCAGGACGATCTCCAACTCGAAAATCTTCGTCTTCTCAGACACACGAGGCGCGACCATCAGCCGATGCTGCCAGCCCCGCCGTCACCGGCAGAACCGGGCCCACCACTTCTGAAACGACGTCTAAGCGACCCGCGATCGAGGCCGGGGACCAGCCGATCTTCAACAACCCGGTCACCACCGCCTGTAATCGCGGTGACCGGTCCACCGCGAACCTCTTCGGTCGGGCCCGCGCTGCGCGCGCGGCTTCCTCGGCCGGACCTGCCCGGTAGTCCTCCCGACCGCCGTGGCGGGCGACCTCACGAGAGATCACCGACCGATCCCGACCCAGCACCTCAGCGATATCACACAACCGCCAGCCTGCGGCCAACCCCCGCGAGATCTTCTCCCGATCAGTCAAAGTGAGCACTTCCCGCACGTCATGATCCTGTTCTCCACCGAACAACAAGATCAAGTGCTACGACCGCCTGAGCGCGCCACTATCAGAGTCGGATGCAAATACCCAGCGCCATCACTCCGAATCGCCTCGCCGCACCGCTCCTGGTCACAGCGCCCCACCAACGGGCCTGTGCAGTGAACAAGCACTCCGAGCCGGCGGGGGAACCTCACCAGCGTTCGGCCAACGACACGACATTGTCCGGAACCCAAAGCCCCGGACAACAAAGCAGCGGGTCGCCCGACCAGCAGCACCGGCCAGCAGATCGCCCTGCCGCTCGGGGTTCACAGAACGGCCTCCACGATGGAGTACGGGGTCGAGGTCCCGACGACGCGCTCGACGGTAAACCCGGCCCCGTCGAGCAAGTCCCGATAGTGCTGTTCCGTGCGTTCCTGACCAGGAAGAAGCCCGAGCATGGTCAGGTCAAAGATGCCGGCCAACCCAGAGTCGGTGGCATCAGAGGGCAGCAGAGCCTCGATGACCAGCAGCCGGGCACCCGACCGGGCAGCGCGCGCGATCGTGGTCAGGATGCGATGACTCTCTTCATCACTCCAGTCATGAAGCACATGAGCCAACACATAGACATCCGCAGCAGGGACAGCAACGAAGAAATCCCCGCCGACAACCTCGACACGATCAACCAGGCCGGCCGCGGTCAACACCGGAGTGGCGGCAGGAGTTGTGGTCGGGAGATCGAACAGGATCCCCCGCCGAGAACGATCGCCCCGGTCACGGGTGAGCAGCTCGACCAACAGGCTGCCATCAGCACCACCGAGATCAGCAACCACACGCCCGGGCGGGAGCCGATACCCCTCGAACATGCCCGCCCGCAGACCTCGGGTGATATCAGCCATGGCCTGGCTGAACAGCTGCGCCCGGTCAGGATCCCGGTGAAGCCACTCCCAAAACGGCGCACCGAGATACCGCTCCCCACCAGGGGTATCGGTCCGCACGCTGTGACCGAGCTCGGAGAACGGCAGATAATTGATCTGCATCCACATCCGCACCAGCCGGGCCTGCGAAGCCGGATGAGTCTCCGACAACAACGCCCCCGCCTCGGTAACCCCGAACCGACCGGCCTCATCGAGAGTGAGCACCCCCACCGGAACCAACGCCCGCAACAGACGAGCCAACCGATCCGGCCGAGTACCCGTCCGCTCCGCAAGATCACCCACCGTGGTGGGGCCTTCCTGCTCCAAGCAGGTGGCAACCCCGGTATCGACGACCACGAACAGCGCCTGAGAGATCTGGAACCCCGTCGACAACTGCACGATCAGCATGCCCGGCGACACCATCGACATATCACAGCGTGACGACATACCCCGCCACTGTCCTCACCCCAGCGCAACATCACCAGCCGACATTCGAAGGACACCCCGCCGCCGAATGCTCCAGTGAAGCTGCACCCGGTTGGCCCACGAGCACCTACCAGGCAGACCAACCGCTACAGGCTGTCGACGGCACGGTGAACTGACCCCTCGCCACCCCGCCCGCCGTCAGCGACCCCGAGCCAGCCGACCGTCGCCCTCGGCACGCTATGGGCTGCAGACCCAACGGCCTGGACCCATCCCAACAAGTCAGAGACACCCCCTGGTCAGGTTCGGCGTAGCATGCCGGGGGTGTCCGATAGGTCTGATCCGATGGGCCCCGATGACATCCTGGTCATCGCCGCCCAGGAGTTCACCCTCCGCGGCAAGGACCTCTACCAGGCCTCGTATGCGTTGATGAGCTACTTCTCCGGCCACTGCCGCCGCGGAACGATCGCCGACGGCTACGCCGGACCCGCACAGCTCCCACCCGCCGATGCTCCCTACGACCCCGGCGACACCGGCGGCAACATCCTCGCGGTGCGGGTCGAGGTCATCGCCGACACCCTCGACCGCGGCACCACCACCGCGATCGAGGTCATGCACCGCGGCTTCGACACCCTCGGACGGGCGCTGCCCGACCAGTACACCGCCGATGAGATTCAACTGTTGACGATCGCCATCGGCGGTGACGCACTCACCGTGTCCCACCTGGACCGCGATACCGCCTACCGCCGCGCGGGCAGCACCGAGCCGTGAACCCCCATCGACGGGCGTAGTCGTTTCGTGGCTGCCGGACGGCTGTTCGGTGCCGGTCTCATGAACACCCCGATTGTCACCCGTTCGGGTAGTAGCGTGCGGTGTGTCCGAAAGATTTCGCACGTGAAGGAGAGACGCTCGTGGTGAAAAAGACCGGACTCCTCACCGCCACCACTCTGGCTGGGCTGTTGCTGGCCGCCCCGGCCGCGTTCGCCGACACCGATGATCACCGCGGCAAGCCCGGCGGGGGCTCTGGTGGTTCTGGTGGGTCGGGGGATGTGGTGCAGGTCAACGAGATCGACCAGAACCGGGAATCGGCGCAGTCCGGGCTGGTCAACGTCGGCGACGTCAACGCCCTCAACAACGCCAATGTGCTGTCGTGCAGCCTCAACAACGCTGATATCGCCGCCGGGGTCCTCGGCGCCGCGAGCAACGGGACTGACGCACCCAGCAGCTCCGAGTGCTCACCCGGATCGATCGCCCAGAACAACACCAACAACTGACTCTCGACGCCCCTGCAGGGGCGCGCACCGCACCAGGCCGGCGCAGCGATCACGGTGACGACGGTGGCGGCCTGACCAGGCCCGGTGTCGCTTTCCCATAGCAGCCGGCACACGCCGCCCGCAGGGCGGCGGGACACTTCCGGCGAGGGCCGGGGACGACCCGCTCCAAGAGTGAGCCTTTGCCAACCTGGTCAGGTGTTGGCGATCATGAGGGTCTGAACTGCGGGCCCGGTTCGAGCTCAGCAACTCCCCGACCACCGCGTCCACCGCCTCCCGGATCTCCGCCGGCGGGGCGAGTCGATCGAGAACCATCCTGATCCGCCGCGCCAAGGTCGTCCGATCGGCTGGATGGATGAGCGCTGTCGGTGTCGGTTGCAGCTGTGGGTCCACCCGGTACCACGCCCACGGCCCCGCGTACGTCTGACCGCCGGGATTCTTTTTCTTCTTCTCGTAGCCCAGCGTAGAACGTGCACGGTCCAGATCTGCTTCATCGGTCTGCCGCTCTCGTGCTGGTCGGCTCGGTCGGCGTGTGCTGATGGGGAGTTCGGAGAGGGGGGTGCCGAGCGCGACGGCGTAGGGGCGTTCCTCGATTCACCGATCCGGCCTCCGCCGCCCAGCCGGGCTGGCCCGCCCCACGGGACGGCCGGGGCAACCACGGCACGGAACCCGGCTCCATCGGTGGTCTGGCCGATGACGCCGAGCGCGGCGTTCACGCGAGCGGTCTGCGCGCTCCGGGTGTCCGCGGTGAGCAGCGCTGACAGCGCTCACGCCCTGGCCGGGCCCAGCCTCGCCACACCCGATGTCGTTCCAGGAACGACGCGATACTGCGCCCTGACGTGAGTTGGTGGCACGGACACGAATAGATCGTGAACTGCGCCGCCCCCCTCACTACGCCATCATCAATTTAG
>NZ_JAHLEL010000058.1 GCF_020131355.1 Pseudonocardia sp. ICBG1293 | reverse complement strand
GCGACACGATCGGCCGGGTGAAGGCGTACTGGGTGTCGGTGTCGACGTTCATCTTCACGACGCCGTAGCCCAGCGCCTCGTGGATCTCCTCGAGCAGCGAGCCGGACCCGCCGTGGAAGACCAGGTCGAACGGCTTGCTGCCGGCGTCGAGCCCCAGCTTCTGCACGGCGACCTCCTGACCCTGCTTGAGGATCTCCGGACGCAGCTTCACGTTGCCTGGCTTGTAGACGCCGTGCACGTTGCCGAAGGTCGCGGCCAGCAGGTAACGGCCCTTCTCACCGGAGCCGAGGACCTCGACGGTCCGCTCGTAGTCGCCCGGCGCGGTGTAGAGCTTGTCGTTGATGTCGTTGGCGACACCGTCCTCCTCGCCACCGACGACGCCGATCTCCACCTCGAGGATGATCTTGGCCTTGGCCGCCTCGTCGAGGAGCTCGGAGGCGATCTTGAGGTTCTCCTCGAGCTCGACCGCCGAGCCGTCCCACATGTGCGACTGGAACAGCGGGTTCCGCCCCTTGCCCACCCGCTCCTGGCTGATCGCGATCAGCGGGCGGACGAAGCCGTCGAGCTTGTCCTTCGGGCAGTGGTCGGTGTGCAGGGCGATGTTCACCGGGTACTTGTCCGCGACGACGTGCGCGAACTCGGCGAGGCCGACCGAGCCGGTGACCATGTCCTTGACCCGGGTTCCGGACAGGAACTCCGCGCCACCGGTCGAGACCTGCACGATGCCGTCGGAGCCGGCCTCGGCGAAGCCGCGCAGCGCCGCGTTGAGGGTCTCGGTGCTCGTCACGTTGATCGCCGGGTAGGCGAACTCGCCGCTCTTGGCGTTGTCCAGCATCTGGTTGTAGATCTCGGGCGTGGCGATGGGCACGGGCTGCCTCCTCGTCGTGGCGGTCGCTGCTCCGCGCAGCGCTCCTTGTCTCCGGGTGAGTATCACGTACCCACGGGGATGGGGAGCCACCGTCTCGGATGGGCCTGGTCTCACCGCGGACCGCTCCGCCGACCGCTGCACCGGGTAATGCCGTGAGCCCGGTCGAGGGTGGTCGCTAGGGTGGTGCGCGTGGAGGAGGAGCGCGCCGAGAACGCCGTCGACCGGACGCTGGGCCGGTTGCGCGCCATCGACAGCCGTCCGGCGCCCGACGGCACCGGACCGCATCCGTTCGCCCCCGGTCCCGCGGCGGACCCGGTCGACGGACCCGGCGGTTCCGGGGCGCAGCAGGGCCCGGAGACACCACTGACGCTGGCCGACCTCTACCGCGACCACCGGCTGCGGCTGGTGCGCCTGGCGATGCTGCTGGTGGACATCCCCGCCACCGCGGAGGACGTGGTCCAGGAGGCGTTCACCGGTCTGCACCGGCACTGGACCGGCCTGCGGGACGAGACGGCCGCCGTCGCCTACCTGCGTGCCGCGGTGGTGAACGGGTCCCGTTCGGTCCTGCGGCGCCGGCGCACGGCGCGCGAGTACGTGCCGCCGCACGCGGCGAACGCCCGCTCGGCGGAGTCGCTGGCCATGCTGTCGGCCGAGCACCAGTCGGTCGTCGACGCGCTGGGCCAGCTCCCGCCGCGCCAGCGCGAGGTGCTCGTCCTGCGCTACTACGGCGGTCTGACCGAGTCCGAGATCTCCGAGGCCGCCGGGATGAGCCGCGGCACGGTGAAGTCGACCGCCAGCCGCGCGCTCGACGCCGTCGCCAGGATCATGGCCGAGCGCGCCGGGCCCGAGGCCGTGCGGCGCCCGGGGGAGCTGCGATGACCGGGCCGCAGCCGCCGCAGCCCGGCCACGACGACGCCGCCCGACGGATCGGTGAGGCGCTGCAGGCCCAGGCCCGCGGGCGCCCGATGCCGCAGCGGCCCGCGGCCGGTCCGCCCCCGGGGCCGCCGCGCGTCCCCGGCCGGCTGCCCCCGCCCGTCCCGCGCCCCGGTCCGCCCCCGCAGCGCCGCCCGCCGCAGGCCCCGGCCCCGGCGGCCCCCGTCCGCTCGGCGACCGGTCAGATCGTCTGGGCCGCGGTGATCGCGCTGCTGCTCGGCGCCCTGCTCGGCGGGGGTCTCGCGCTGGTGTCGGTGCTCCTGCCGGGTGCGCTGCCCGCGCTCGGCTGAGCCGCTCACCGCACCGTCGCGACGACGGCGGCGCAGGTCCCCGTCACCCGGCCGGTACCGTTTCTCGACGTGACGGTTCTCGCCGCGACGCAGACGCTCGCCCTCGGTCCCGACTGGCTCGACCCGGCGGTGATCATCGAGTCCCTGGGTCCCTGGGCCCTCGTCGGCGTCGCCGCGATCATCTTCGCGGAGTGCGGTCTGCTGCTCGGGTTCTTCCTCCCGGGCGACTCGCTGCTGTTCACCGCGGGCCTGTTCGTGGCCCAGGGCGCGATCGGCGTACCGCTGTGGCTGGTGTGCCTGGTCCTGGTGGTGTCCGCGTTCGCGGGCAACGCCGTCGGCTACGGGATCGGCTACCGCGCCGGCCCGGCGATCTTCGACAAGCCGAAGTCGAAGCTGTTCAACCCCCAGCACGTCGAGAAGACCCACGAGTTCTTCGAGAAGTACGGCAACCGGGCCATCGTCCTGGGCCGTTTCGTGCCGATCGTGCGGACGTTCATCACCGTCAGCGCGGGCGTCGCGCGGATGGACCCGCGGCGCTACCTGACGTACTCGCTGATCGGCGGGGTCGCGTGGGCGGCGGGGGTGACGGTGCTGGGCTACTTCCTGGGGCAGTTCGCGTTCGTCCGCGAGCACATCGACCTCATCCTGATCGCGATCGTGCTGGTCTCGGTGCTGCCGATCGTGTTCGAGGTGCTCCGGGCGCGGGCCGCGTCCAGGCGCGGGGGCCCCGCGGGCCCGGTCGACGGCGTCGCCGGCGCCGCCACCGGTGCGGCCGCCGCCACCGTCGCCGGGCACCCGGCCGACGACGACCCGGCCGCCGCCACCATGCAGATGCCGGCCGTCGGGAACGGCCCGGCGCCGCAGGCCGGGCACCCCCGGGGCGGGCAGGCCCCGTACGTTCCGCAGTCCGGTCGTGCCCCGCAGCACGGCGGGGCCGCACCACAGCGCGGTGGCGCAGTGCCGCCGCACGGTCCCGGCCCGCAGAACGGTGCGGAGCCGCCCTACCGCCACACCACCGGCCGCCCCGCCATGCCGCCCCGGCACGGCAACTGAGCATCGATCAGCACGTTTCCGCCCCGTCCGGGGCGGAAACGTGCTGATCACCAGGCGTCGGACAGGTCCGCGTGCTCCCGGATCCACGCGTGCATCACGATCCCGGAGGCCACACCGGCGTTGACCGACCGCGTCGAGCCGAACTGGGCGATCGACACCGCCAGGTCGGCGGCCTCACGCAGCTCCGGTGACAGGCCGGGGCCCTCGGCGCCGAACACGAGGACGCAGTCCCGCGGCAGCGACGTCCGCTCCAGCCGGGCCGCGCCCGGCACGTTGTCCACTGCGACCACGGCCAGGTCGTGCTCCTGCGCGAACGCGACCAGCCCGCCGGCGTCGGCGTGGTGGTGCAGTCGCAGATAGCGGTCGGTGACCATCGCGCCGCGACGGTTCCACCGGCGCCGCCCGACGATGTGCACACCGGCGACGCCGAACGCGTTCGCCGTGCGGACCACCGTGCCGATGTTGTGGTCGTGGCCGAGATTCTCGATCGCCACGTGGAACGGGTGCGCGCGGCGCTCCAGATCCGCCGCGACCGCCTCGCGGCGCCAGTAGCGGTAGCGGTCGACGACGTTGCGCCGGTCCCCCTGCTCCAGCAGCTCCGGGTCCCAGTGGTCGCCCCGCGGCCACGAGCCGGCCCACGGGCCGACCCCGACCTGCCCGGGGACCGACCACTCGCTGGGCCCGGGGTCGCTCATCCCAGCTGCAGGTCGGCCAACCCCAGCAGCGCGCGGTAGGGCACGCCCTCGGCCTCGACGGCCTGCCGGGCGCCGGTGTCGCGGTCGACGACGGTGCACACGCCGACCACGTCGGCGCCGGCCTCCAGCACCGAACGGACCGCGGTCAGGACCGACCCGCCGGTGGTGGAGGTGTCCTCGACGACGAGCACCGGACGACCGGTGATGTCCGGGCCCTCGATGAGCCGCTGCATGCCGTGCTTCTTCGTCTCCTTGCGGACGACGAAGGCGTCCACCGGGTCGGTGTCCGGCTCGGCCGCCGCCGCGTGCAGCACCGCCGTCGCGACCGGGTCCGCGCCCAGCGTCAGCCCGCCGACCGACCGGTAGGTCCAGTCCGCGGTGAGCTCGCGGAGCAGCCGTCCGATCAGCGGCGACGCCTCGTGGTGCAGCGTGACGCGGCGCAGGTCGATGTAGTAGTCGGCCTCCGCCCCGGAGGAGAGCGTGACCCGCTCGTGGACGACGGCGATCTCCCGGACCAGCGCGGCGAGCCGGGAGCGGTCGGTGTGTGCGGAGCTCATGTGCGATCCCTGTCGAACGTCGCCGTGATGCGTCGCAGGAGGCCGCGGGGCAGCACCCCGGTCACCCCCACGATCGCCTTGTACTGCGTGGAGGGCACCGAGACGACCCGGCCCCGGGCGAGGTCGGCGAGCGCCTCGTCGACGACCTGCGAGGCCTCCAGCCACAGCGGGCCGCGACGGGCGCCGACGTCGATGCCGGCCCGCTCGTGGAACTCGGTGCGCACGTAGCCGGGGCACAGCACCATCGCGCGCACGCCGGTGCCCTGCAGCGACGCGGCGACACCCTCGGTGAAGGAGATGACCCAGGCCTTGTCGGCCGGATAGGTGGACCCGCGCCCGGCCAGGAAGCCCGCCACGCTGGCCACGTTCAGCACCGCGCCGGTGCCGCGGTCCACCATCCCGGGCAGCGCGGCCCGGGTCAGCTCCAGCACGGCGGCCACGTTGACCTGCAGCTGGCGGGCCAGGTCGGCCGCGTCGAGGTCCAGGAACGAGGAGCCCAGCGCGAGCCCGGCGTTGTTGACGAGCAGGTCGACCGGCGCGACGTCGGGATCGGCGAGGCGGCGCACGACCCGGGCCCGCTGGTCCGGCTCCGACAGGTCGGCCGGCAGCACCTCGACCGCCACCCCGAGGTCGCGGTAACGCTGGGCGGCGGCCTGGAGACGGTCGGCGTCGCGCGCCACCAGCACGAGGTCGCGGCCGTCGGCGGCGAGCCGATCGGCGAACGCGGCCCCGATCCCCGACGACGCGCCCGTGATCATGACGGAGGGCACCCGGGGAGCGTAGTGCGTCCGCACCCGACCGGCGCAGGCGCGACGGTCACCGACGCGTCGGGTGTGACCCGTGCGACAGGGGTGTGCGGCGACCTCGTGAGACGGGCCGCTCTCGCGTGCCGCTGCATCACGAAGCCTTTACCGTCGAGCCCATGACGTCCGAGGCGCTGCCGATCCAGCGGCCGGTCGATCCCGCTTCCCCCGGCGCCTCCGACGCGCCGAGCGGCCCGTCGCCCCGTCACTCCAGGGTCGCCGTCGTCGGGGCGGGTTTCACCGGACTCGCCGTGGGCCTGGCCCTGCTGCGGCGGGGTGTGCACGACTTCGTCCTGCTGGAGCGGGCCGACGACGTCGGCGGGGTGTGGCGCGACAACACCTACCCCGGCGTCGGGGTCGACACGCCCTCGCCGCTCTACCAGCTGCGCGCCATGACCAACCCGGACTGGAGCGACCTCTACGCGCCCGGCCACGAGGTGCAGGACTACGCACGGCGGCTGGCCCGCTCGACCGGGCTGCTCGACCACGTCCGTTTCGACGCCGACGTGCTCTCCGCGCGCTGGGACCCCGTCGGCGCCCGCTGGCGGATCACGACGCCGTCCGGGGAGTTCACCGCGGACGTGCTGGTCAGCGCGGCCGGGCTGGTCGCCGACCCGAAGCTGCCCGACGTCGAGGGTCTCGCCGACTTCCCCGGGCCGGTGTTCCACTCCGCCCGCTGGGACCACGACGCACACCTCGCCGGTTCGCGCGTCGCGGTCGTCGGGACGGGGGCGACGGCGGTGCAGCTGGTGCCCGAGCTGCAGCCGCGCGTCGCCGAGCTGCACGTCCTGCAGCGCACCCCGGCCTGGATCCTGCCCAAGCCCGAGCGTCCGGTCGGCGAGCGCACCCGTCGTGCCCTGGCGGCGAACCCCCTGCTGTGCCGGATGCAGTTCGACGTCATCTACGTGGGTGCCGAGCTGCTCGCCGCCACCCGGCGCTCACGGCTGCTGCGCGAGGCGCTCACCCGCGTCGGCCGCAGGCACCTCGCGGCGCAGACCCCCGACCCGCGCCTGCGGGCCCGGCTGACCCCCGACTTCGACTACGCCTGCAAACGGCCGCTGGTCTCGAACGACTACCTGCCCGCGGTGAGCGCGCCGAACACGACGCTGCACACCGGCGGGCTCGCCCGGGTCGAGGGGCGGACCGTCGTCTCCGGCGACGGCAGCCGCGCGGAGGTCGACGCGATCGTGCTGACCACCGGGTTCGAGGTGGGGGCGACCGCACCGATCGCGCGCCGCATCCACGACGCGCACGGTCGCTCGCTGCACGACCACTGGGGCGCCTACCCGCGTGCCTACCTGGGAATGAGCTACCCCGGCTTCCCCAACCTGTTCCTCATGCAGGGCCCGAACGCCACCAGCGGGGCCAGCTCGACACTGCTGTTCTCCGAGGCGCAGGCGCGCTACGTCGCCGACGCCGTGTGCCGGATGGCGGCCGAGGGCATCCGCGCGCTCGACGTGAACCCCTCCGTCGAGGAGCGGTGGACCCGGCGGATCCGGCGCCGCTCGGCCCGCACCGTGTACGAGACCGGCGGCTGCGCGAGCTACTACCAGAACGACGAGGGCGTCAACGTCGTCATGTGGCCGGCGAACACCGCGGAGTACCAGCTGCGCACCCGGCGGTTCCGGCTGTCGCCGTTCGACGTCGAGCGGGGCCGGACCGGTGCCGGGCGCCCGCTGCATCCGTTGCGCCCGGTCCGGCTCGCCGCGACGGCCTAGCGGTCGGCGCCCCAGGCGTCGACCTCACCGATCAGGCGCTCCGTGGCCACGTCGTCGAGGAACGACGAGGTGAACGAGTTCGTGGCCAGCGTGCGGAGCTGCTCGTCGGTGAAGCCGAGTCCCTCGCGGACCGCGGCGTAGTTCGCGTCGGCGTACCCGCCGAAGTAGGCCGGGTCGTCGGAGTGCACCGACACGTTCAGCCCGGCCGCGAGCATCTCCGGCAGCGGGTGCAGCCCGATGCCGGGGACGCAGGCCAGCCGGACGTTGGACAGCGGGCAGACCGTCAGCGGGGTGCGCTCACGCACCAGGCGGGCGACCAGCGCGTCGTCCTCGATGGCGCGGATGCCGTGGTCGACCCGCAGCACCCCCAGCTCGTCGAGCGCCTCGGTGACGTAGCCGGCCGGCCCCTCCTCCCCGGCGTGCGCGACCGGCTTGAGCCCCAGCTCGCGGGCGCGGTCGAACACGGAGACGAACTTCGACGGCGGGTGCCCGACCTCGGCCGAGTCGAGCCCGACCCCGACGATCCGGTCCAGGTACGGCTCCGCCGCCCGCAGGGTCTGTTCGGCCTCGGCCGCCGACCGGTCGCGCAGGAAGCACAGGATCAGGCCCGCGGAGACCTCGCCCGCGTGGTGGTCGATCGCGTCGGTGAGGCCCCCGACGACGTCGCCGATCGGGACGCCGCGAGCGGTGTGCGCCTGCGGGTCGAAGAACATCTCGACGTGCCGGACGCCCTGCTCCGGGCAGGTCCGCAGGTACGCCGACGCGAGCTCGGCGAAGTCGTCGCGGGTCCGCAGGACGGCCATGTTGGCGTAGTAGACGTCGAGGAAGGACTGGAGGTCGGCGAAGTCGTAGGCGGCCCGCAGGTCCTCCACCGAGGCGTGCGGCAGCTCGACGTCGTGCCGGCGGGCCAGCTCGAACACGGTCTCGGGTTCGAGCGTGCCCTCGATGTGCAGGTGCAGCTCGGCCTTCGGCAGCGGCGGGGTCCCGGTGGTCGTCACCGGGACATCATCCCGCGCCGCTCCCGCGGTCGGTCAGGAGCTGGTGACCGTCGCCGTGGTGTGCGCGGAGTCCTGGTGGCTGCGCGAGCGGTCGCGGGCCGCGGCGGCGGCACGGGCGCGCTGCTGCGCGGTCCGCGTCGACCCGGCCGCCCAGTGCCGGCCGCAGTCGGTGGCCGCGGAGACCGCGCGGCCCGCTCCCGGGCGCGACGGCAGGTCGGGCAGCCGGACCGCGGTCCGTCCGGTCGCGCCGCCCAGCAGCTCCCCGGGTGAGGGCTGCGGAACGGAGCCGACCACGGTGGCCGGCGCGACGGGCGCCGTCACCGGAGCGGCCACCGGTGCGGGCGGCGTCCAGGTCGCGTCCGCGAGCAGCTCCACGCCGCGGCGGGCGGCACGGACCCCGGCCGAGACCGCACGCCGGCCCGCCATCGGGCGGCGCGGCTCGGCCTGCGGCTCGCTGACGACGACGCCGGCGTCGAGGTCGGCCAGGACGGCCTCGGCCGCCGCCGCGCCCCAGTACGCCCGGTCGTCGGCGCGGACGGCGACGACCCGCACCCCGCCGGCCAGCACGGTCGGGGCCAGCGCGGAGACGAAGGAGACCGCCCACTCGGTCGCGGGTCCGTCGGCCGGGGCGCAGGACCCGCCGAGGGCGACGATCCCGCCGGCGCGGCGGCGCAGCATGCCGGGGAGGGCGGCGTGGGTGAGGCGCATCGTCGCCGTCACGCCGAGACCGATCCGGGCCTGCTGCTCCTCGGGCGCGACCGAGGCGATGCCGGGTGCCTCGGACAACGCATCGTGGACCAGGACGTCCACGGCGGGCGCCTCGGGGCCGGTGAGGTAGGCCTCCAGGCGGAACAGGCCGTGCCGGGTACCGAGGTCGGCGACCAGGACGTCGGCCCGGACGCCGTACCGGACGGACAGCGCCCGGGCGGGATCGGCCACCCGGTCGGGGTCGCGGGTGACGAACAGGAGGTCGTGTCCGCGCGCGGCCAGTCGGTCGGCCAGTGCCGCGCCGAGACCCGAGCCGCCGCCGGTGATGAGAGCCATAGCCACACGATCAGGCTAGCGCTACCCGTTCGGCTTAGTACTCCAGCCGCAGTTTGTGATGTTGATGTGCGCTAAGCTTCGATCTTGTGCAGGTGGAGGAGGATCTCGAGGCGTGGGCCGGTGGCCTGGATGGGCTGTTCGGGCTGGTGGCGGGCCGGTTCTTCCGGACGGAACCGCGGCGTCGGGCGCGGGCGTATGTGCGGGGGTTGTTGGCGCCGTTGGCGGGGAAGAACGGGTGGACGCTGGCCGAGGTCGCCGGTGACACGACTCCGGATGGGATGCAGCGGCTGCTCAACTCCGCGACCTGGGATGTCGACGGTGTCCGTGATGACCTGCGGGATTACGTCGTCGAGCACCTCGGCGAGTCCGGTGGGGTGCTGATCGTCGATGAGACCGGGTTCCTGAAGAAGGGGACGAAGTCGGCGGGGGTGCAGCGCCAGTACTCGGGCACTGCCGGGCGGGTGGAGAACTGCCAGCTCGGAGTCTTCTGTGCCTATGCCACGAGCAAGGGCCGGACGTTGATCGACCGCGAGCTCTACCTGCCCAAGTCCTGGACCGGTGATCGGGAACGCTGCCGAGCCGCGGCGGTGCCTGAGGAGATCGAGTTCGCCACCAAGGCCACGCTGGCCAAGGAAATGCTCGGCCGTGCCCTCGATGCCGGGGTTCCCGCAGGATGGGTGACCGCGGACGAGGCATACGGGCAGGACTACAAGTTCCGCACCTGGTGCGAGCAGCGCCGGATCGGCTACGTCGTCGCGGTTCCGCGCAGCCAGTCCGTCCCGTTGTCCCTGGACGCCGACATCTGTCAGATCAGCGGCTCACGACGGGCCGACGACCTGGTCGCCCGCGCTCCCGGACGGGCGTGGAAGCGCCGCTCAGCCGGTCCGGGTGTGAAGGGAGAACGCTTCTACGACTGGGCCGTGGCCTCGCTGTATCCGCCCGAGAACGCCCCGGCCGGATGGGGCCGATGGCTACTGGTCCGACGTCAGATCCTCACCGACACACAGCTCTCCGCCGGCGAGGAGCCCGATCTGGCCTACTACCTGTGCGCCGGCCCGCCCGGCACCACCGACGACGACCTCATCCGCGTCGCCGGCACGCGGTGGGCGATCGAGGAGTGCTTCCAGACCGCGAAGAACGAGGTCGGGCTCGACCACTATCAAGTGCGGCGTTACGACGCCTGGTACCGCCACGTCACCCTGGCTATTCTCGCCCACGCCTACCTCTCGGTCACACGCGGCGATCGCCCCAAAAGACCTGATCACGGGCTCATCCCGCTCCACCCTCGCCGAGATCCGACGTCTCCTGGCACCTCTGATCCACATTCCCACCCAGGCGCCGTGCTGGGCCTGGTCGACCTGGCGACGTCGCCACCAACACCGAGCCCGCGAAAGCCACTATCGACGACGAAGACAGCCTCAGCTAACGAAGTGCGGCTGGAGTATTAGAGGTCGTTTCAGAACGACTTGTCGAGTTTCCATTGACCCCTCGACGACAGATCAAACGGCAGGTCAGATAGCCGCTTGTCGTCTACAACAGACACG
>NZ_JAHLEL010000057.1 GCF_020131355.1 Pseudonocardia sp. ICBG1293 | reverse complement strand
GCGGGCGTCGCGCGGATGGACCCGCGGCGCTACCTGACGTACTCGCTGATCGGCGGGGTCGCGTGGGCGGCGGGGGTGACGGTGCTGGGCTACTTCCTGGGGCAGTTCGCGTTCGTCCGCGAGCACATCGACCTCATCCTGATCGCGATCGTGCTGGTCTCGGTGCTGCCGATCGTGTTCGAGGTGCTCCGGGCGCGGGCCGCGTCCAGGCGCGGGGGCCCCGCGGGCCCGGTCGACGGCGTCGCCGGCGCCGCCACCGGTGCGGCCGCCGCCACCGTCGCCGGGCACCCGGCCGACGACGACCCGGCCGCCGCCACCATGCAGATGCCGGCCGTCGGGAACGGCCCGGCGCCGCAGGCCGGGCACCCCCGGGGCGGGCAGGCCCCGTACGTTCCGCAGTCCGGTCGTGCCCCGCAGCACGGCGGGGCCGCACCACAGCGCGGTGGCGCAGTGCCGCCGCACGGTCCCGGCCCGCAGAACGGTGCGGAGCCGCCCTACCGCCACACCACCGGCCGCCCCGCCATGCCGCCCGGCACGGCAACTGAGCATCGATCAGCACGTTTCCGCCCCGTCCGGGGCGGAAACGTGCTGATCACCAGGCGTCGGACAGGTCCGCGTGCTCCCGGATCCACGCGTGCATCACGATCCCGGAGGCCACACCGGCGTTGACCGACCGCGTCGAGCCGAACTGGGCGATCGACACCGCCAGGTCGGCGGCCTCACGCAGCTCCGGTGACAGGCCGGGGCCCTCGGCGCCGAACACGAGGACGCAGTCCCGCGGCAGCGACGTCCGCTCCAGCCGGGCCGCGCCCGGCACGTTGTCCACTGCGACCACGGCCAGGTCGTGCTCCTGCGCGAACGCGACCAGCCCGCCGGCGTCGGCGTGGTGGTGCAGTCGCAGATAGCGGTCGGTGACCATCGCGCCGCGACGGTTCCACCGGCGCCGCCCGACGATGTGCACACCGGCGACGCCGAACGCGTTCGCCGTGCGGACCACCGTGCCGATGTTGTGGTCGTGGCCGAGATTCTCGATCGCCACGTGGAACGGGTGCGCGCGGCGCTCCAGATCCGCCGCGACCGCCTCGCGGCGCCAGTAGCGGTAGCGGTCGACGACGTTGCGCCGGTCCCCCTGCTCCAGCAGCTCCGGGTCCCAGTGGTCGCCCCGCGGCCACGAGCCGGCCCACGGGCCGACCCCGACCTGCCCGGGGACCGACCACTCGCTGGGCCCGGGGTCGCTCATCCCAGCTGCAGGTCGGCCAACCCCAGCAGCGCGCGGTAGGGCACGCCCTCGGCCTCGACGGCCTGCCGGGCGCCGGTGTCGCGGTCGACGACGGTGCACACGCCGACCACGTCGGCGCCGGCCTCCAGCACCGAACGGACCGCGGTCAGGACCGACCCGCCGGTGGTGGAGGTGTCCTCGACGACGAGCACCGGACGACCGGTGATGTCCGGGCCCTCGATGAGCCGCTGCATGCCGTGCTTCTTCGTCTCCTTGCGGACGACGAAGGCGTCCACCGGGTCGGTGTCCGGCTCGGCCGCCGCCGCGTGCAGCACCGCCGTCGCGACCGGGTCCGCGCCCAGCGTCAGCCCGCCGACCGACCGGTAGGTCCAGTCCGCGGTGAGCTCGCGGAGCAGCCGTCCGATCAGCGGCGACGCCTCGTGGTGCAGCGTGACGCGGCGCAGGTCGATGTAGTAGTCGGCCTCCGCCCCGGAGGAGAGCGTGACCCGCTCGTGGACGACGGCGATCTCCCGGACCAGCGCGGCGAGCCGGGAGCGGTCGGTGTGTGCGGAGCTCATGTGCGATCCCTGTCGAACGTCGCCGTGATGCGTCGCAGGAGGCCGCGGGGCAGCACCCCGGTCACCCCCACGATCGCCTTGTACTGCGTGGAGGGCACCGAGACGACCCGGCCCCGGGCGAGGTCGGCGAGCGCCTCGTCGACGACCTGCGAGGCCTCCAGCCACAGCGGGCCGCGACGGGCGCCGACGTCGATGCCGGCCCGCTCGTGGAACTCGGTGCGCACGTAGCCGGGGCACAGCACCATCGCGCGCACGCCGGTGCCCTGCAGCGACGCGGCGACACCCTCGGTGAAGGAGATGACCCAGGCCTTGTCGGCCGGATAGGTGGACCCGCGCCCGGCCAGGAAGCCCGCCACGCTGGCCACGTTCAGCACCGCGCCGGTGCCGCGGTCCACCATCCCGGGCAGCGCGGCCCGGGTCAGCTCCAGCACGGCGGCCACGTTGACCTGCAGCTGGCGGGCCAGGTCGGCCGCGTCGAGGTCCAGGAACGAGGAGCCCAGCGCGAGCCCGGCGTTGTTGACGAGCAGGTCGACCGGCGCGACGTCGGGATCGGCGAGGCGGCGCACGACCCGGGCCCGCTGGTCCGGCTCCGACAGGTCGGCCGGCAGCACCTCGACCGCCACCCCGAGGTCGCGGTAACGCTGGGCGGCGGCCTGGAGACGGTCGGCGTCGCGCGCCACCAGCACGAGGTCGCGGCCGTCGGCGGCGAGCCGATCGGCGAACGCGGCCCCGATCCCCGACGACGCGCCCGTGATCATGACGGAGGGCACCCGGGGAGCGTAGTGCGTCCGCACCCGACCGGCGCAGGCGCGACGGTCACCGACGCGTCGGGTGTGACCCGTGCGACAGGGGTGTGCGGCGACCTCGTGAGACGGGCCGCTCTCGCGTGCCGCTGCATCACGAAGCCTTTACCGTCGAGCCCATGACGTCCGAGGCGCTGCCGATCCAGCGGCCGGTCGATCCCGCTTCCCCCGGCGCCTCCGACGCGCCGAGCGGCCCGTCGCCCCGTCACTCCAGGGTCGCCGTCGTCGGGGCGGGTTTCACCGGACTCGCCGTGGGCCTGGCCCTGCTGCGGCGGGGTGTGCACGACTTCGTCCTGCTGGAGCGGGCCGACGACGTCGGCGGGGTGTGGCGCGACAACACCTACCCCGGCGTCGGGGTCGACACGCCCTCGCCGCTCTACCAGCTGCGCGCCATGACCAACCCGGACTGGAGCGACCTCTACGCGCCCGGCCACGAGGTGCAGGACTACGCACGGCGGCTGGCCCGCTCGACCGGGCTGCTCGACCACGTCCGTTTCGACGCCGACGTGCTCTCCGCGCGCTGGGACCCCGTCGGCGCCCGCTGGCGGATCACGACGCCGTCCGGGGAGTTCACCGCGGACGTGCTGGTCAGCGCGGCCGGGCTGGTCGCCGACCCGAAGCTGCCCGACGTCGAGGGTCTCGCCGACTTCCCCGGGCCGGTGTTCCACTCCGCCCGCTGGGACCACGACGCACACCTCGCCGGTTCGCGCGTCGCGGTCGTCGGGACGGGGGCGACGGCGGTGCAGCTGGTGCCCGAGCTGCAGCCGCGCGTCGCCGAGCTGCACGTCCTGCAGCGCACCCCGGCCTGGATCCTGCCCAAGCCCGAGCGTCCGGTCGGCGAGCGCACCCGTCGTGCCCTGGCGGCGAACCCCCTGCTGTGCCGGATGCAGTTCGACGTCATCTACGTGGGTGCCGAGCTGCTCGCCGCCACCCGGCGCTCACGGCTGCTGCGCGAGGCGCTCACCCGCGTCGGCCGCAGGCACCTCGCGGCGCAGACCCCCGACCCGCGCCTGCGGGCCCGGCTGACCCCCGACTTCGACTACGCCTGCAAACGGCCGCTGGTCTCGAACGACTACCTGCCCGCGGTGAGCGCGCCGAACACGACGCTGCACACCGGCGGGCTCGCCCGGGTCGAGGGGCGGACCGTCGTCTCCGGCGACGGCAGCCGCGCGGAGGTCGACGCGATCGTGCTGACCACCGGGTTCGAGGTGGGGGCGACCGCACCGATCGCGCGCCGCATCCACGACGCGCACGGTCGCTCGCTGCACGACCACTGGGGCGCCTACCCGCGTGCCTACCTGGGAATGAGCTACCCCGGCTTCCCCAACCTGTTCCTCATGCAGGGCCCGAACGCCACCAGCGGGGCCAGCTCGACACTGCTGTTCTCCGAGGCGCAGGCGCGCTACGTCGCCGACGCCGTGTGCCGGATGGCGGCCGAGGGCATCCGCGCGCTCGACGTGAACCCCTCCGTCGAGGAGCGGTGGACCCGGCGGATCCGGCGCCGCTCGGCCCGCACCGTGTACGAGACCGGCGGCTGCGCGAGCTACTACCAGAACGACGAGGGCGTCAACGTCGTCATGTGGCCGGCGAACACCGCGGAGTACCAGCTGCGCACCCGGCGGTTCCGGCTGTCGCCGTTCGACGTCGAGCGGGGCCGGACCGGTGCCGGGCGCCCGCTGCATCCGTTGCGCCCGGTCCGGCTCGCCGCGACGGCCTAGCGGTCGGCGCCCCAGGCGTCGACCTCACCGATCAGGCGCTCCGTGGCCACGTCGTCGAGGAACGACGAGGTGAACGAGTTCGTGGCCAGCGTGCGGAGCTGCTCGTCGGTGAAGCCGAGTCCCTCGCGGACCGCGGCGTAGTTCGCGTCGGCGTACCCGCCGAAGTAGGCCGGGTCGTCGGAGTGCACCGACACGTTCAGCCCGGCCGCGAGCATCTCCGGCAGCGGGTGCAGCCCGATGCCGGGGACGCAGGCCAGCCGGACGTTGGACAGCGGGCAGACCGTCAGCGGGGTGCGCTCACGCACCAGGCGGGCGACCAGCGCGTCGTCCTCGATGGCGCGGATGCCGTGGTCGACCCGCAGCACCCCCAGCTCGTCGAGCGCCTCGGTGACGTAGCCGGCCGGCCCCTCCTCCCCGGCGTGCGCGACCGGCTTGAGCCCCAGCTCGCGGGCGCGGTCGAACACGGAGACGAACTTCGACGGCGGGTGCCCGACCTCGGCCGAGTCGAGCCCGACCCCGACGATCCGGTCCAGGTACGGCTCCGCCGCCCGCAGGGTCTGTTCGGCCTCGGCCGCCGACCGGTCGCGCAGGAAGCACAGGATCAGGCCCGCGGAGACCTCGCCCGCGTGGTGGTCGATCGCGTCGGTGAGGCCCCCGACGACGTCGCCGATCGGGACGCCGCGAGCGGTGTGCGCCTGCGGGTCGAAGAACATCTCGACGTGCCGGACGCCCTGCTCCGGGCAGGTCCGCAGGTACGCCGACGCGAGCTCGGCGAAGTCGTCGCGGGTCCGCAGGACGGCCATGTTGGCGTAGTAGACGTCGAGGAAGGACTGGAGGTCGGCGAAGTCGTAGGCGGCCCGCAGGTCCTCCACCGAGGCGTGCGGCAGCTCGACGTCGTGCCGGCGGGCCAGCTCGAACACGGTCTCGGGTTCGAGCGTGCCCTCGATGTGCAGGTGCAGCTCGGCCTTCGGCAGCGGCGGGGTCCCGGTGGTCGTCACCGGGACATCATCCCGCGCCGCTCCCGCGGTCGGTCAGGAGCTGGTGACCGTCGCCGTGGTGTGCGCGGAGTCCTGGTGGCTGCGCGAGCGGTCGCGGGCCGCGGCGGCGGCACGGGCGCGCTGCTGCGCGGTCCGCGTCGACCCGGCCGCCCAGTGCCGGCCGCAGTCGGTGGCCGCGGAGACCGCGCGGCCCGCTCCCGGGCGCGACGGCAGGTCGGGCAGCCGGACCGCGGTCCGTCCGGTCGCGCCGCCCAGCAGCTCCCCGGGTGAGGGCTGCGGAACGGAGCCGACCACGGTGGCCGGCGCGACGGGCGCCGTCACCGGAGCGGCCACCGGTGCGGGCGGCGTCCAGGTCGCGTCCGCGAGCAGCTCCACGCCGCGGCGGGCGGCACGGACCCCGGCCGAGACCGCACGCCGGCCCGCCATCGGGCGGCGCGGCTCGGCCTGCGGCTCGCTGACGACGACGCCGGCGTCGAGGTCGGCCAGGACGGCCTCGGCCGCCGCCGCGCCCCAGTACGCCCGGTCGTCGGCGCGGACGGCGACGACCCGCACCCCGCCGGCCAGCACGGTCGGGGCCAGCGCGGAGACGAAGGAGACCGCCCACTCGGTCGCGGGTCCGTCGGCCGGGGCGCAGGACCCGCCGAGGGCGACGATCCCGCCGGCGCGGCGGCGCAGCATGCCGGGGAGGGCGGCGTGGGTGAGGCGCATCGTCGCCGTCACGCCGAGACCGATCCGGGCCTGCTGCTCCTCGGGCGCGACCGAGGCGATGCCGGGTGCCTCGGACAACGCATCGTGGACCAGGACGTCCACGGCGGGCGCCTCGGGGCCGGTGAGGTAGGCCTCCAGGCGGAACAGGCCGTGCCGGGTACCGAGGTCGGCGACCAGGACGTCGGCCCGGACGCCGTACCGGACGGACAGCGCCCGGGCGGGATCGGCCACCCGGTCGGGGTCGCGGGTGACGAACAGGAGGTCGTGTCCGCGCGCGGCCAGTCGGTCGGCCAGTGCCGCGCCGAGACCCGAGCCGCCGCCGGTGATGAGAGCCATAGCCACACGATCAGGCTAGCGCTACCCGTTCGGCTTAGTACTCCAGCCGCAGTTTGTGATGTTGATGTGCGCTAAGCTTCGATCTTGTGCAGGTGGAGGAGGATCTCGAGGCGTGGGCCGGTGGCCTGGATGGGCTGTTCGGGCTGGTGGCGGGCCGGTTCTTCCGGACGGAACCGCGGCGTCGGGCGCGGGCGTATGTGCGGGGGTTGTTGGCGCCGTTGGCGGGGAAGAACGGGTGGACGCTGGCCGAGGTCGCCGGTGACACGACTCCGGATGGGATGCAGCGGCTGCTCAACTCCGCGACCTGGGATGTCGACGGTGTCCGTGATGACCTGCGGGATTACGTCGTCGAGCACCTCGGCGAGTCCGGTGGGGTGCTGATCGTCGATGAGACCGGGTTCCTGAAGAAGGGGACGAAGTCGGCGGGGGTGCAGCGCCAGTACTCGGGCACTGCCGGGCGGGTGGAGAACTGCCAGCTCGGAGTCTTCTGTGCCTATGCCACGAGCAAGGGCCGGACGTTGATCGACCGCGAGCTCTACCTGCCCAAGTCCTGGACCGGTGATCGGGAACGCTGCCGAGCCGCGGCGGTGCCTGAGGAGATCGAGTTCGCCACCAAGGCCACGCTGGCCAAGGAAATGCTCGGCCGTGCCCTCGATGCCGGGGTTCCCGCAGGATGGGTGACCGCGGACGAGGCATACGGGCAGGACTACAAGTTCCGCACCTGGTGCGAGCAGCGCCGGATCGGCTACGTCGTCGCGGTTCCGCGCAGCCAGTCCGTCCCGTTGTCCCTGGACGCCGACATCTGTCAGATCAGCGGCTCACGACGGGCCGACGACCTGGTCGCCCGCGCTCCCGGACGGGCGTGGAAGCGCCGCTCAGCCGGTCCGGGTGTGAAGGGAGAACGCTTCTACGACTGGGCCGTGGCCTCGCTGTATCCGCCCGAGAACGCCCCGGCCGGATGGGGCCGATGGCTACTGGTCCGACGTCAGATCCTCACCGACACACAGCTCTCCGCCGGCGAGGAGCCCGATCTGGCCTACTACCTGTGCGCCGGCCCGCCCGGCACCACCGACGACGACCTCATCCGCGTCGCCGGCACGCGGTGGGCGATCGAGGAGTGCTTCCAGACCGCGAAGAACGAGGTCGGGCTCGACCACTATCAAGTGCGGCGTTACGACGCCTGGTACCGCCACGTCACCCTGGCTATTCTCGCCCACGCCTACCTCTCGGTCACCGCGGCGATCGCCCCAAAAGACCTGATCACGGGCTCATCCCGCTCACCCTCGCCGAGATCCGACGTCTC
This sequence comes from Pseudonocardia sp. ICBG1293, assembly GCF_020131355.1. GTDB lineage: Bacteria > Actinomycetota > Actinomycetes > Mycobacteriales > Pseudonocardiaceae > Pseudonocardia. The sequence continues at coordinate 165,401 of NZ_JAHLEL010000057.1, read as the reverse complement.
CTGGCACCTCTGATCCACATTCCCACCCAGGCGCCGTGCTGGGCCTGGTCGACCTGGCGACGTCGCCACCAACACCGAGCCCGCGAAAGCCACTATCGACGACGAAGACAGCTCAGCTAACGAAGTGCGGCTGGAGTATTAGAGGTCGTTTCAGAACGACTTGTCGAGTTTCCATTGACCCCTCGACGACAGATCAAACGGCAGGTCAGATAGCCGCTTGTCGTCTACAACAGACACGTCGACCTCGTTCTGAAATGACCTCTTAGAGGTCGTTTCAGAAGTCGGCGTGTCGGTCCTGTGTGGATCGGCGCTGGTAGCTGATCATGTCCGGTCGTGGCGCGGCGATCTTGTGTCGAGCGATTGGTGAGCGACGAGCTGTGGGCGCTGGTGGAGCCGCTGCTGCCCAAGCCGCGCAAGCACAAGCGGGGACGGACAGGCCGTCCGCGGGTGCCGGATCGGGCCGCTCTGGCCGGGATCGTGTTCGTGCTCAAGACCGGGATCAGCTGGAACGCGCTGCCCGCCGAGCTCGGCTGTGGGTCCGGAGTGACCTGCTGGCGGCGGCTACGGCAGTGGCAGCAGGCCGGGGTCTGGGCCCAGCTGCACCGGGTGATGCTCGACCGCCTCGCCCAGCAGGGCCTGCTGGACTGGTCGCGGGCGGCGGTGGACAGCGTGAGCGTGCGGGCCAAGCGCCGCGGCGAGGCCACCGGGCCCTCGCCGACCGATCGCGGGAAGGCGGGCAGCAAGTACCACGTGCTCTGCGACCGAGGCGGGCTCCCGCTGCATGCGCTGGTCACCGGGGCGAACGCCCACGACAGTCGGATGCTCGCCCCGCTGCTGGACACCAACCCCGGCGTCCGCGAACGGGCGGGACAGCCGGGGCGTCCGCGACGTCGGCCGGACAAGGTGCACGCCGACAAGGGCTACGACTATCCCCGCTGCCGCCGCTACCTGAGTGGGCGTGGGATCGGGGTGCGGATCGCCCGGCGCGGGATCGAGGACTCCACCCGGCTCGGGCGGGTCCGCTGGGTCGTCGAGCGCACCATGTCCTGGCTGCTGGACTTCCGCCGCCTCGCGCTGCGCTACGACCGCGCCGAATCCACGATCACCGCGCTGTTATCGCTGGCCTGCGCCCTGATCTGCCACCGCCGCCTCACCAAGCCGAAGCCGAAGCCGAAGTGATGGTCGACCCAGCCCTCGCTGAGGCACTCGCCTACGAGGTCGGGGCCAGCGGCCGCCAGGCCAGCCACTCCAAGGCCCGGTCGGCCTCGTCAGGGTCGAAGCGGTGCGGGTCGAACGGCCCGCCCGCCCACTCCAGGCGCTCGGCGCGGTCGGGATGGTCAGGGTCGGCGAGCACGGCCTGGAAGTCCTCATACCCCCCGATCCCGCCGACGTCCTCGGGCGGGCACGCCCCCTGCCCGGCGACGCATCGCGGATAGCACACTCCCGGCTCGACGGCCGCGACCGCCTCGACGGTGATCTCGTGGGCCCAGTTGTCACCGAAGTCGTAGACGTAACCGAACCGGTCACCAGCCTTGACCAGCCGAAACAGCTTCTCTTTCGTCTCGTCGGCGACATCCTGTCCGGGCCAGTCCGGGTCTGGGATCCCGTAGCGGCGCCCGACGATCTCGAACTCGTGCAGATGAGAGTTCGTCCAGCCCATCACTGACTGCACCACCTCGTGTAACACCGCCAAGTCGACCTCGCCCGGCACCTGCACCCGACGCCGGACCGCCGGCACCACCTCGGTCAGGACGATCTCCAACTCGAAAATCTTCGTCTTCTCAGACACACGAGGCGCGACCATCAGCCGATGCTGCCAGCCCCGCCGTCACCGGCAGAACCGGGCCCACCACTTCTGAAACGACGTCTAAACGAGGGTTCGTAGGCTCGGGTCTGTGGCGTACGTGCGCACGGTGCGGACCGGGTCGGGAGCGACTGCGGTCCAGATCGTGCACGGCTCACGGGCTGGCTCCCGCGATATCGAGCACCTGGGCTCCGCCCACGACCCGGACGCGGTCGAAGCGCTCAAGGCTGCGGCCCGCCAGCGCCTGGCCGGTGGACAGGGCGAGCTGGAACTCGACCTGGGCGAGGCCGGTGCTGCTGTGGCGGCGGCGAGTGGATCGGGGCCGTTGCCGATCGCCTCCTCGCGGATGACTCCGCTGTGGGACGCGCTCAACGCGGCCTACGGCCAGCTCGGTTTTGACGTTGCGACCAGCGGCGATGAGGTGTTCTGTCACCTGGTGCTGGCGCGGATCATCGAGGCGACCAGCAAGCTCGACAGCCTGCGTGTCCTGGCCGAGGCGGGTGTCGAGACCGTCTCCTATGCCACGGTGAAACGCCGTTTGCAGCGCTATGCCGACGACAGCTGGCGGCGTGGGCTGGCCGCGGCCTGCGCCGCGCATGCGGCGCTGGGGCCGGCGTCGTTGGTGCTCTACGACGTCTCGACGCTTGAGGTTCCCCCGCTTTGCCGGAGTGTCTGAACACTGGTTCGATCTTGAGGGCCAGGAAGGAAGGCACTGGTGCCCGCACCGAAAAAGTACCCCGATGAGCTGCGCGAACGAGCGGTTCGGCTGTATCGGGAGTCCGACCCTCGCCCGACGTTCCGGGGGCTCGCCGAGCAGCTCGGGGTGCATCACGAGGCCCTGCGCAACTGGGTCCGTCAGGCCGAGGCAGACACCGGCGAGCGCCATGATCGGCCGTCGACCGACATGCTCGCCGAGAACCGCCGGCTCGCGCGGGAGAACGCTGAGCTGCGGCGGGTCAACGAGGTCCTGCGCGCGGCGAGCGCCTATTTCGCCAGCGAGATCGGCCCGACCCGGAGGAAATCATGAGCTTCGTCGATGCCCATGATTTCCCCGCCGGTCTCGTACTACGGGTCCTGAACATCGCGGCCTCGACCTACTACGACTGGCGCGCCCGCCGCGCGAACCCCTCTCAGCGGCAGCTCGACGACGCCGTCCTGCTTGAGCAGATCGTGAAGATCCGCTCGGTGAGCGAGTTCGCCACCACCTACGGATCCCCGCGGGTGTGGCTGGAGCTGCGCCGCCAGGGCGTGCACGTCGGGCGCAAGCGCGTCGCTCGGATCATGCGCGAGCACGGCCTTCAGGGCGCGCACCTGCGTCGCGGCTGGAAGGGCGGCTCGACCCGGCAGAATCCGGCCCACCGCCCGGCGCCGGACCTGCTCGAACGCGACTTCACCGCGACCGCGCCCAACCGGGTGTGGGTGGCGGACCTGACTCGCATCGTCACCGGTGAGGGCGTGTTGTGGCTGGCCTCGGTGCGGGACGCGTTCTCCAACCGGGTCGTCGGCTGGGCCACCGACCCGCGAGCCACGACGGTGCTGGTGCTGACCGCGCTCAACCACGCGCTGCGCTCCCGGAGCCTGCGTCCCGGTCAGTTGATCTTTCACAGCGACAAGGGGGCCCAATACACGGCACTGCGATTCACTCAGCGCCTGGTCGACGCGGGTGTCGCCCCGTCGACAGGGTCCACAGGGGACAGCTATGACAACGCCCTCGCCGAGAACCTGTGGTCCACGCTCAAGATCGAGCTGCTCTACTGGCCCGGGACGGGCTTCGCGACCCGCTGCGAGGCCGAGCATGCGCTGATCCGCTACCTCGACGGCTGGTACAACCCGCGCCGGATCCAGGCCCGCCTCGGAGGGCTCTCACCCGACGAGTACGAAGACGACTATCGTCGCGCCCAGCGCGACGCCGACAGGTAACCCGCACTCCGGCAAACCGGGGGAAGCTCAGGTCTTGCCTGAGTCATAGCCCCGGTCCAGGTGCAGGCACGGTCGCTCGGGCAGCGGCCCGATCATGTCGTAGATCCCGATCAGGGTCGGTTTCAGCAACGGCGAGTCGTGGTCATTGGCGCGGGCGCTGATCAGGTGCAGCGGGATCCCCGCACCGTCGCAGACCACGGAGCGTTTGGTGCCCTGTTTGCCCCGGTCGACCGGGTTACAGCCGGCGACCTCGCCACCGCAGGGAGCCTTGGTGATCGCTCCGTCGGCAGACAGATCGTCGAGGTCGAGACCGATCATCTAGTCATAGCCGGCCAGCGCGGCCCGAAGGACCTGCTCCCCGACGCCGGCGGCGGCCCACTGGGCGAGACGGCGGCGGATCGTGCGGTCCGAGCAGCCGGGGGTGGCAATGCGTTCGTAGCCGCTGCCGTGCACCAACGCCGCGAGCACGTGCTCGAACACCAGGCGGTCGGGGATACGGCGGCGGTGACATCCCCACGGATGGGCCGGGTCGAACTCCGGGCGCCGCTCTGCCTCGATCAGGGCAGCGAACTCGACCCAGAGGGGGTCGATCAGCGATTCTGGCAATAGAGGCACGGACCCTCCAGGCGACCATCAGGACATCAGCAATCCCATGATCACTTGCAGGTCCGTGTCTCTACCAACACCGACACACGGCCACCTCTACTGCCGGACGCTCTAAGAGGTCGTTTCAGAACGACTTGTCGAGTTTCCATTGACCCCTCGACGACAGATCAAACGGCAGGTCAGATAGCCGCTTGTCGTCTACAACAGACACGTCGACCTCGTTCTGAAATGACCTCTAAGAGGTCGCGCGGATTGGTCACAGCTTGGCCGCGGTCGAGTGTCTGGGGGCGAGGGCGGGTACGGGCCTGCCGATCATGAAGTTATCTACGCTTCGTGATCGTCTGGAGGCCGCGTGCCCACCCTGCCATCATGGCTGACCGAGCCGTTGTGGGACCAGTTCACCGCGCTGCTGCCTCATCGAGACGAGTTCGATCCCACCCATCCGCTGGGCTGCCATCGCCGCCGGATCGCGGATCGGATCGTGTTCGACAAGCTCCTGCAGGTACTGCGGTTCGGCTGCTCGTATGAGGGCATCGCTGACAGCACCTGCTCGGCGACCACCATCCGCGATCGTCGTGACGAGTGGATCAGGCTCGGGGTCTTCGCCCAGCTGCGTCGGATCGTCCTGGACGCCTACGACCGCATCGTCGGTCTGCTGCTGCACGACATCGCCGTCGATGGCGCCATCACCAAGGCCCCCGGCGGCGGCGAGGTCGCCGGTCCGTCGCCGGTGGACCGGCGCAAACAGGGTATGAAACGTTCGGTGCTCGTCGAGGGATACGGCATCCCGCTGGGCCGAGTCCTGGCCGGAGCCAACCGGCACGACTCCCCGCTACTGGGCCCCACCCTCGACCGCCTCGATGCTCTCGGCCCGCTGCCCGACGACATCACCGTGCACCTCGACGCCGGCTATGACTCCGGCAAGACCCGCGACACGCTGGCCGAACGAGGCCTGCACGGCGAGATCGCGCACAAGGGTGAGAAAGCGCCGATCCAGGCCACCCGCCGCTGGCACGTCGAGCGGACCAACGCTTGGCACAACAGCTTCAACCGGCTGCAGCGCTGCTACGAACGACGAGAAATCGTCGTCGACGCGTTCTTCGACCTCGCCGACACGATCGTCACACTCCGTAGCTTGATTCGGCAGGCCTGGACCACACACCGCTGGAACGCCCGACCTGCACGACGTCCATGATCACCAACCAATCCGCGCGACCTCTAAGCTGGACCAGGTCCGACGGACGGAGACACCGTGACCGCCGAGTTCAACATCCACGAGGCCAAGACCCACCTGTCCCGACTGCTGGAGCGCGTCGCCGCGGGCGAACACATCGTCATCTCCCGCGCCGGCACGCCCGTGGCGGACCTGGTGCCGCACCAGCGCCGGACCGTGCGCCTGGGCGGGCTCCGCGACGGCGTCCGCTACGACGACGCCGACTTCGAGGGCGTCGACCAGGACATCCAGGCCATGTTCTACGGCGACGATGCTGCTCCTCGATAGCCAGGCCCTGCTGTGGGTCCTCACCGACAGCGAACGGCTCGGCCCGAAGGCCCGCGAGATCGTCGGGACCGCGACCGCGGTCCACGTCTCGGCGGCATCGGTCTGGGAACTCACCGTCAAGGCCATGCTGGGAAAGCTCGACGTCCCGGCCGGGCTCCCGGAGCTGCTGGAGGAGCAGGGGCTGGTCGTCCTGGACGTGACGGCCACCCACGCCGAGGGCCTGCGTGCCTTCCCCGAGCTCGTCCGCCACGACCCGTTCGACCGGCTCATCATCGCCCAGGCGGACCAGGACGGCATGCAGCTGCTCACCGCGGACCGGGTACTGCTCGGGCTCGGACGGAGCTTCGTCGTCGACGCGACCCGCTGACCGGGAGGACCCGATGACCGCCCTGCGCGACCACGTGATCCCCCGCCCGGAGGGCGACCTGCACGTCCACCTCGCGGGCGACGCCGGCCCCCCGGTGCTGCTGCTGTCCGGCGCCGGCCTGGACAACGCGCTGCTCAGCTGGCGTCACCTGATCCCCGACCTCGCGCGCGACCACCGCGTCGTCGCCCCGGACTGGCCGAAGCAGGGCCGCAGCCGCCCGTGGCACGGCCGGGCGACCCACGACGTGCTGCTGCGCACGGTCGTCGACGTGCTGGACGACCTCGGCATCGAGCGGGCCGCCGTCGTCGGGCTCTCCCAGGGCGGCGCGCTCGCGCTGGCCACCGCGATCGAGCACCCCGACCGGGTGGACCGCGTCGTGGCGCTCGCCCCGGCCGGGACGCTCGACTTCCCGCCCGGGCTGCACCAGCTGCTGTGGCTGACCGCGCGGGTGCCGCTGCTGTCGCGGACCCTGCCGAACCTGGCCTTCCGCAGCCGGTCCGTGGTCACCGCGTTCACCCGCCGGGCCCTGTTCGGCGACGCCGACCGGGTCCCCGACCTGGACGACGTCGTCGACGCCGTCCTCGCCGAGGCCCGGTCGGGGAACGCGGGCAGCTCGGACTGGCAGAACGACTCGATCGGGTTCCGCCGGATGCGGGTCGACCTGCGGCCGCGCCTGCCCGACATCCGGTGCCCCACGCTGTTCCTGCAGGGCGACCGGGACGCCGGCGTGCCCGTCGCGACCACCCGCGCGGCCGCCGCGGCCGTGCCCGGCGCCCGCTTCGTACTGCTGCCCGGACGCGGCCGCTGGTCCGCCCGCGAGTCGCCGGACGAGGTGAACACGCTGGTCCGGGACTTCCTGGACGGCTAGCGCGCCGCGCGCTCCAGGCCGCGCATCTCGCGCAGCGCGTCGGCCAGCGTCCGCCCCTCCAGCGACGCCTGCACCGCCCGCTCCACGTCCGCGGTCAGCACGGCGAAGTACGCCGCGGCGTGCGGGGTGACCGGGCAGACGTGCTCGGTCTCCGGGCTGCACGCCCAGAGCGGCTTCTCCCCGACCGCACAGCGGTGGATCTCCGCCAGGGTGATCTCCCCGGCCGGACGGGCCAGCCGGGCACCACCGCTGCGCCCCCTCGTCGACTCGACCAGGCCCCCCGCCCCGAGCGGCACGAGCAGCTTGCGCACCAGGCTCGGGTTCGTCCCGAGGGTCTCGGCGAGCCGCCCCGAGCTGACGGTCGCCCCGTCGCCCTCCGCGGCCGCGGCCAGGTAGAGCATCGCCTGCAGGGCACGGGAGAACCGGATGTCCAGCACGACGTCACCTCCCCGGTCGGAGCGCCAGCGTACCCGCCCGGACGAAAAGGGGATGGTCACTGTTGCAGTGCGCGGCTCCATCTGTATCTTTGACCAGAACGATTCTACGCCTCCGCCCGGACCCGCCGACGTGCCTGGACGGCTCACCCCTCTGGAGTGCCTCGTGTCCACCCGTGCCGCACGGCTGCTCGGCCGTCCGTACTCGCTCGGCTCCGCCCAGCTGGCCAACCGCATCGTCATGGCCCCGATGACCCGGGCCTTCTCCCCCGGCGGCGTCCCCGGCGACGACGTCGCCGCCTACTACGCGCGGCGCGCCGCCGCCGGGACCGGGCTGATCATCACCGAGGGGACCTACGTCGACGACCCGTCCGCGGGCGACGTCGCGTCGGTCCCGCACTTCCACGGCGAGGCGTCGCTGGCCGGGTGGGCGAAGGTCGTCGAGTCGGTGCACGGGGCGGGCGGCCGGATCATGCCGCAGCTCTGGCACGTCGGCATCACCCGCGAGGCCGGGAAGCCGCCGTTCCCCGAGGCACCGTCGGTCGGCCCGTCGGGGATCGCGCTCGACGGCACCGAGGGCGCCGGGCAGGCGCTGGACCTCGCCGGGATCGACCGGATCGTCGGCGCGTTCGCCGAGGCGGCGGCCCAGGCCGAGCGGATCGGCTTCGACGGCGTCGAGCTGCACGGCGCGCACGGCTACCTGATCGACGAGTTCCTGTGGGAGCGCACCAACCGCCGCACCGACGGCTACGGCGGCGGCCGGACCGAGCGCGCCCGCTTCGCCGCCGAGATCGTCGCGGCGGTCCGCGAGCGCGTCGCGCCCGACTACCCGGTCGTGTTCCGCTTCTCCCAGTGCAAGGGCAGCCTCTACGACGCGCGTCTCGCCGCCACCCCCGACGAGCTGACCGAGGTGCTGACCCCGCTCGCCGACGCCGGGGTGACCGCGTTCCACGCGTCCGGGCGCCGTTACTGGGAGCCGGAGTTCCCCGACGCCGACGCCGAGCTCAACATCGCCGGGTGGGCCCGCAAGGTCACCGGGCTGCCGACGATCACCGTCGGCTCGATCGGCCTGGACCAGGTCTTCGACCCGGCGATGTTCGCCGGCGGCGACGCCCACGCCGACGTCAGCGGTGTCGAGAAGCTGCTCGACCGGCTGGAGGACGACGAGTTCGACCTCGTCGCCGTCGGCCGCGCGCTGCTCGCCGACCCCGAGTGGGGCCGTAAGGTCCTCGAGGGCCGCGAGTCCGACCTGGTGCCCTTCACCAAGGCGGCGCTGGGCACCCTGCACTGAGCGGGTCGCTCAGATCAGGTCCCAGGTCAGCGGGGTGCCGCGGGCCACGTCGCGGGTGAAGGTCCGGCCGAGCACGGTGCCGATCGTGTCGGTGTGCAGGCCACCGGCCGGCCGGATCGACCGCACGGTGTCCGCGGTGACCTCGTCACCGGCGGCGACGTCGGCGACCACCCACAACGACCGGCGCAGCGCGAGGGTGTCGCGCTCGGACTCGCGCGGGCCGAACCGGGCCGGGCCCATCGCCCGCCGGGCGACGTCGGTCTCGGTGACCAGCGACGCCAGCTCGGCCGGTTCGAGCGAGAAGTCGGAGTCGACGCCGCCGTCGGCGCGCTGCAGTGTCACGTGCTTCTCGATCGCGACCGCGCCGAGCGCGACCGCGGCGACCGGGACGCCGATGCCCGGGGTGTGGTCGGACAGCCCGATCGGCACGCCGAAGGCCTCGCGCAGCGCCGGGATCGTCTGCAGGTTCGCGTCGACCGGGTCCGCCGGGTACGACGCCGTGCAGGCCAGCAGCACGATCTGCGTGGCGCCGCCCTCGCGGGCTGCCGCGACGGCGGCGTCGATCTCGGCCAGCGTCGCCATCCCGGTGGAGATCACCATCGGCTTGCCGGTGGCGGCCATCGCCCGGATCAGCGGGAGGTCGACGAGCTCGGCCGAGGCCACCTTGTAGGCGGGCGCGTCCAGGGACTCCAGGAGCTCGATCGCGGTGGGGTCGAACGGCGAGGAGAACGGCACGAGGCCGTGCTCGCGGGCGCGGGCGAACAGCGGCTCGTGCCACTCCCACGGCGTGTGCGCCTGCTCGTAGAGCTGGTAGAGGTTCCGCCCGCCCCACAGCCCGTGGTCGTCGCGGATCCGGAAGGCGGGGCCGTCGGCGTCGATGGTGATCGTGTCGGCCCGGTAGGTCTGGAACTTCACCGCCTGCGCCCCGGTCCCGGCGATCGCGTCGACGATCTCCAGCGCCCGCTCCAGCGAGCCGTTGTGGTTGCCGGAGACCTCGGCGATGACGAACGGTCGCTCGCCGGGGCCCACGCGGTGGCCGCCGATCTCGATCGGGTCCGGGGTGCGCATGCGCGTCACCCTACGAGCGCCGCGCGAGCACCATCACCTCGGACACCGTGCCCTCGGAGTCCTGGCCGTAGAGCCCGGCGTCGGAGTCGACGAGCTCGTAGCGGTCGAACATCTCCAGGTAGCGGTGGCGCAGCATGGGCTCGCGCACGTTCGGCTTGCCGGTCGGGGAGTTGCGCAGCAGCAGCCAGCGGGCGCCCAGGTCGGTGACCAGGCCCGCGTAGTTCGCCACGACCTCGGGCTCCATCTCCTGGAAGGAGATGAAGTTGGCGAACAGGTCGACGGTCCCGGTGAGCCGGGGCAGCTGCCAGGAGCAGAGCACCGTCGCCGGCTGCTCCAGCTCGTCGATCACGATCTTCTCGCGCTCGCGGGTGGCGGCGTAGTCCAGGACCTTCTCCGGCCCGAGCGCCTCGCGCAGGTAGTGCGTGGCGACGGCGGCGACCGGCGGGATGTCGACGTCGATGTAGCGGAGCCCGGGGTTGCCCGCGAGCAGGATCTCCCCGAGCGTGCCGAACCCGCCGCCGATCTCCAGCACGGTCGAGACGTCGAGGTCCGGCACCGCGCGCTTGAGCATGACCAGCCCGCGCAGGTAGTTCAGCGACGACCGGCTGAACCGGCGGCCGTCGAACTCCAGCTGCTCGGCCGGGGCGCCCGCGGTCGACTCGCTGAACCCGGTGAGCGACGGCGACCGGTCCGCCGGCTCGAGCGCGGCGACCGTCGCGTGGTGGGCCCGGGCGACGGGCACCTGGTCGATCCGCTCGCGCAGCAGGGTCCCGGGGCCGCCCGCCATGCCGAAGGCCCGCGACAGGGCGGCCGCCGGACGCGACACCGGTGCGTACTGCGGGGCGTAGAAGTAGGTGGCCGAGGGGTGCCTGCGGAACTCGGCGAACCCGCGTTCCCGCAGGTCGGCGACCACCTTCTCCAGACCGGTCCGCCAGAAGTCGGTCGGCCGGTACAGCTCCGGCGCGCTGTCCAGGTCGGCCAGCATCAGCTCGAGCAGGGTCCTCGGGTCCATGTGACGAACGGTACGGATCATCACCTTCGACCCGATCGTGACCCACCGTCGCACGGCCCCGGTCGGCGGACCGATAGCCTCCGGGGTGCGGCTGTCGACGGCCGCGGGTCAGGGACGAGGGAGTGGACGTGGTCGCCGACACCGGCACCTGGGTGGTGGTCCCCGTGTACAACGAGGACACCGTCATCGCCGACGTCGTCGCGGAGATCCGCACGATCTTCCCGAACGTCGTGTGCGTCGACGACGGCAGCCGCGACTCCTCCGCCGAACGCATCGCCGGCACCGACGCGCACCTGGTGCGGCACCCGATCAACCTCGGGCAGGGTGCGTCGCTGCAGACCGGGATCGACTACGCCCTGCTCCGGGGCGCGGAGCGGATCGTCACCTTCGACGCCGACGGCCAGCACGACGTCGGCGACGCCGCACGGATGGCCGCGATCCTGCGCAGCGGCGAGGCCGACGTCGTCCTCGGGTCGCGTTTCCTGGAGTCGACCGAGCCGGTCCCGCCGCTGAAGCGGCTGGTGCTGCGCACCGTCGCGGCGCTGTCCCCGGCCAGCCGCAAGCTCAAGCTGACCGACGCCCACAACGGGCTGCGGGCCATGAACCGGGCGGTCGCGCAGGACCTGCGGATCACCATGAACGGGATGGCCCACGCGTCGGAGATCGTCGCGTCGCTGGCCCGGTCGTCGTGGCGGATCCGCGAGGTCCCGGTCACGATCCGCTACACCGAGTACTCACGATCCAAGGGTCAGTCGCTGTTCAACGGGGTGAACATCCTGTTCGACCTGTCGGTACGGCAGCGATGACCCAGGAGGCGAACACCGTGATCCTGCAGATCCTGCTCCTGGCCGCCGCGGTCGGCGCGCTCGTCTACTTCGTGCGCAGCGGCCAGAGCGTCGGCGTGCGGGCGAGCAAGCGGATCGCCTTCGGCGCGTTCATCGTGCTGAACGTCTACGCGGTCCTGCGCCCCGACGACCTGACCTACGTGGCCCGGGCGGTGGGGATCGGCCGTGGCACCGACCTGCTGGTCTACCTGCTCGTGGTCGCCTTCGTGTTCGGCATGCTGAACACCTACCTGCGGGACCGGGAGATCAGCCAGCACCTGACGAACCTGGCCCGGCAGATCGCCGTCCGGGACGCGGAGCTGTCCCGGCGGGAGAACGACCTGGAGCAGCGGCTGACCGCCCTGGAGGAGCGTGCGGCCGGGACCAACGGGCACCGGGCCGCCGTCACCGGGCCCGACGCCGACGAGCTCGGGACGGCCCGCACCACCGGGACCTGAGCCACGGTCGGCGCGGGTCACGATCCGATCGCGGACGGTGACACGACGACCGTGTGGCCCGACCCGCGGCGACACCCTCGTAGGCTGCGCCGGATGCGGCTGCCGATCGACGACGCGCGGAGCCGGGGATGACGTGGACCGGAGCCGTCCCCGTCGCCCTGGTGGCCGCCGCGTGGTGCGTGCTGCCCGGGGCACTCGTCGCCCGCGCCGCGGGACTGCGGGGAGCCGTCTGCTGGGGCGCCGCCCCCCTGGTGTCGGTCGCGCTGGTCGCGACCACCGCCGTCCTGGCCGGCCGGGCCGGGGTGGGGTGGGGACCGTGGCCGGTGCTCGGTGCCGGCGGCGCGCTCGCGCTGCTGTGCGCTGCGGTGACCACGGCCGTCCGGCGGGTGACCCGGCCCCGGGACCGGCCTGCCGGCGCCCCCGGCGACCGTCCGCGGGCCCTGCTGCGCGACGGGCCCGACGGACCGCTGGGCGGGGTCGCCCTGGCGATCGGGACCGCCGTCACCGTCGCGATCGGCTGGCTGACCGTGATGCTCGCGTTCGGGCCGGTCGACGCGATCTCACCGACCTACGACGCGATCTACCACTACAGCGCGGTCGCCCGGATCCTGCAGACCGGTGACGCGTCGTCGCTGACCCTGGGCGAGCTGAACAGCCCCGGGCGCCCGTCGGCCTACCCGGCGGCGTGGCACGACCTCGTCTCGCTCGTCGTGGCGAGCACCGGTGCGTCGATCCCGGCCGCGTCGAACCTCACCGCGTTCGCCGCGGCGGCCCTCGTGTGGCCGCTGTCGTGCACGGTGCTCGTGCGCCAGCTCGTCGGGCGCCGGGCCGGGGCCCTGCTGGTGACCCCGGTGCTCGCGACGGCGTTCACCGCGATGCCCTGGCTGCTGCTCAACTGGGGCGTCCTGTGGCCCAACCTGCTCGGGCTCGCGCTGGTGCCCGCCGGGCTGGCCGCCGTCGTCACGGGGCTCGGGCTGACCCGGGACGACGCCGTCGGGCGGGTCCGGGCGCTGCTGCTCGGCGCGACGAGCATCCCGGCACTGGCACTGGCACACCCCAACGCCGCGGTCAGCCTGCTCGTGCTCGGCCTGTCCCCGGTGGCCGTCGCGGCCGCCGCCGCCGCGGTCCGCCACGTCCGCGAGCGGCGGGTCGCCACCGCGGCCCTCGCCGCCGCGGGTGCGCTCGCGGCGGTCGCGGCCGTCGTCTGGCTGCTGGCCTGGTCGCCCTACCTCGACGGGGTGCGGACGTTCGACTGGCAGGCCTCCATGGGGGCGCGCGAGGCGCTGACCGGTGTGCTGTGGAACGGCATGAACAGGCGACCCGAGCTGGTCGTCGTGTCGGTGCTGGTCGTGATCGGCGCCGTGGCGGCGCTGCGGCGCGCCCGGACGGCGTGGCTGGTCCCGGCGCACCTGACCTCGGCGCTGCTCTACACCCTCGCCGTGGCCCGCGAGGGCGACCTCGTCACCGCGCTGACCGGGGCCTGGTACAACGACTCGCACCGGCTGGCCGCGATGGTCCCGGTCACCGGGGTGCCGCTGGCGGCGCTGGGCGTCCTCGGCACGGCCGGTCTGCTGGTCCGGGCCGCGACCGCGGTGCGGCGGGCGGAGACGACCCCGGAGCGACGACGGCTGCTGGCCGTCCCGGCCGTCGCCGTCCTCGCCGCCGCGCTGGTCCTGCTCACCGACGGTTTCCGGATCGGGGTGCACGCCGCCGTCGTCGCCGACGCCTACCGCTACGAGACCGGCCGGGTGCTGCAGCCCGGACAGCGCGAGTTCCTCGAGGCGGCGGGCCGGGTGATCGGGCCGGGCACGGTCGTCGCGGCGAACCCGTGGTCGGGCAACGGCCTGCTCTATCCGCTGACCGGGCGGCCGGTGCTGTTCCCGCACCTGTCCGGGACCTGGACGCCCGACCAGGAGCTGGTCCGGCTGCGGCTGCACGACGTCGCCCGCGACCCCGTCGTCTGCCCCGCGCTGCGGGCACCGGTGTCGGCTACGTCATCGACGGTCCGGTCACCTGGTGGCCGTGGGACCCGCGGGCCGACACCTACCCCGGACTGTCCGGGATCGACCGCGCGCCCGGGTTCGAGCCCGTCCTGTCCGGGGGCGGCAGCACCCTCTACCGGATCACCGCCTGCGGCGGTGTCCCCGCCCGCTCCACCGGCTGACCGGGCGCCGCGGATAGCGTGTGCCCCGCATCCGGGTGCACCCGCCGTCCGCCCCGGGGAGAGGCAGGTATGCGCGCGCTCGTCACCGGCGGAGCCGGCTTCATCGGTTCCACCCTGGTCGAGGCCCTGCTCGGCCGCGGCGACGAGGTGCTCGTCGTCGACGACCTGTCCGCGGGCACCCGGGACAACCTGGACCCCGGCGTCGCGCTCACCGAGCTCGACATCCGCGACGCCCCCGCCCTGACGGCGGCCGCGACGGCGTTCCGCCCGGACGCGGTGTTCCACCTGGCCGCCCAGATCGACGTCCGGCGCTCCATGGACGACCCGGTGCACGACGCCTCGGTCAACGTCCTCGGCACGCTGAGCGTGCTGCAGGCGGCGCGCGAGGCGGGTGCCGGCGCGGTCGTCGTGTGCTCCACCGGCGGCGCCATCTACGGCGACGGCGCCCCCCTCCCCACCACGGAGGCGGAACCCGCCGAGCCCGCGTCGCCGTACGGGATGAGCAAGCTGGCCGCCGAGCGCTACACCCGCTTCTTCGTCGGGGCGCACGGGCTGCCGGCGCTGGTGCTGCGGTTCGCGAACGTCTACGGCCCGCGCCAGCACCCGGCCGGCGGGGCGGGGGTCGTCTCGCTGTTCTGCGACCGCGCCCGTGCGGGGCTGCGGCCGACCGTGTTCGGGGACGGCGGACAGACCCGCGACTTCCTCTACGTCGGCGACGTCGCCCGCGCGGCGCTGGCCTCGGCGGACCGGCTCGCGGCCGGGGAGCTGGCCGGCGAGGTGTTCAACGTCGGCACCGGCACCGAGTCGACCGTGGTCGAGCTGGCCGCGACGATCGGCACGATCGCCGGGCTCGCGCCGGAGGCGTTCACGCCGGAGTTCCTGCCGGCCAGGGCCGGGGAGCTGCGACGCAGCTGCCTGGACCCGTCCCGCTGCATCGCCGCGCTCGGACTGCCGTCGCCGACCCCGCTGGCCGAGGGTCTCGCGCGCACCTGGGCCTGGCACACCGGGCGCTGACACACCGCGGGCCCGGCCCCCGTGCAGGGGATCCGGGCCCGGGCGGCGACGTCAGCTGTAGACGGCCAGGGTGAGCATCGCGATCCAGGCCAGCGCCAGGACCTGCAGCGCACGGGCGCCGAGGGCGATCTCCTCGGGCTCACCGCCGGTGCCCCGGTCGACGTCCACGGAGTAGCGCAGCACCGCGATCACGAACGGCACGATCGACAGCACCGACCACACCGAGTTGTGGTCCTCGCGGATCTCGAACGCCCACAGCCCGTACATGACGATCATGACGGTGGCCGAGAGCGACCAGATGTAGCGCAGGTAGGAGGCCGTGTAGTTCTCCAGGGACTTGCGGATCTTCGCCCCGGTGCGCTCGGCGAGGTTGATCTCGGCGTAGCGCTTGCCGGCCACCATGAACAGCGAGCCGAACCCGGTGACCAGCAGGAACCACTGCGACAGCGGGATACCGGTGGCGACACCACCCGCGATGGACCGCATCAGGAAGCCGGAGGCGACGATGCAGATGTCGAGCACCGGCTGGTGCTTGAGCCACAGGCAGTACGACAGCTGCACCGCCACGTACACGGCGAGCACGATGATGAGCTGCCAGGTCACCGCGAAGGACAGCGCGATCGACGCGGCGAACAGCACGCCCGCCGTGGCGAAGGCCAGCGGCACCGGGACGATGCCGGACGCGATGGGCCGGCGTCGCTTCGTCGGGTGGGCGCGGTCGGCCTCGACGTCGAGCGCGTCGTTGACCAGGTAGACACCGGACGCGGCCAGCGAGAACGCGACGAACGCGATCAGGCAGTCGACGAGGACCGGCACGTCGAAGAGCTGGCCGCTGACGAACGGCGCGGCGAACACCAGGACGTTCTTCACCCACTGGCGCGGGCGCATCGTCTTCAGCAGGCCGCGCGCGACCATCGCGGTGGTCCGCTCGGACGGGTCCATCGGCACGTGCGGTGCGTGCTCCGCGGCGACCGCGGCCGGGGCGGCGTCGGCCGCATGGCCCTCGGGGGCGCCGGCGTCGTCGGGAGCGTCCGGGACGACGGGGGTGTCCGGGTCCGCAGCCCGTGCGACCTGCTCCTTCTCGGAGTCGTCGCGGTCGACCTTCGTGGGGTCGGTGCTGGTCATGCGCTCACCCTCCGGTGGTGGGGTTGCGAGGGACGACGCGTCGCGCGGCACCGGCGACGGCCGCGCCGAGCACGGTCCCGGTGGCGACGTCGGTCGGGTAGTGCACGCCGAGGACGAGACGCGACAGCGCCATCAGGCCCACGACCGCCGCGGCCGCCGGGCGGGACCGCCCGCCCAGCAGGCCGCCGTAGAGCACGGCGGCGGCGGTGGTGGAGGTGGCGTGCGAGGACGGGAAGCTCAGCCGGCTCAGGGTGCCCACCAGCACCCGGACCGCGGGGTGGTCCGGGCGGCGGCGGCGGACGACGCGCTTGATCCCGATCGAGGCCCCGTGCGCGAACGCGACGGCCGCGGCGGAGCCGAGCCACTCACGACGGCGGGGGCGGTCCAGCGCGGCACCCGCGACGCCGATCGCCAGCCAGCCCGCGGCGTGCTCGCCGAACAGCGACATCCCGCGGGCGACCCGCACGGTGGCGTCGCATGCGAGAGCGCCCTGCACGGACGCCAGCACGGCGACCTCGCCGGTGGGCGGGACGTCGGCGGGCGGTTGCGGACCGGAACGGTCCAGGGTCTCTGCCGTGTCAGCCACGGGTGGGGGCCTCCTGGCGCGGGCGCTGGCACCCGGCTCGCGGGCGATGACAGCCGGTGATGGTACGCGCGGGCGGGGTCGTGGCCCGGGCCGGGGCGGCCGGTGGGACGGGGCGTGACCGCTCGTCGACGGGCAGGTGAACGGCGCCCGGTGCGCTCAGAACCAGCGCTCCAGGACCTCGGCGAGCCCGTCGTGGGTGTGCGGGGCGGTGACCTCGTCGGCCAGCCCGACCAGGTCCGGGTGGGCGTTGCCCATCGCGACGCCGAGCCCGGCCCAGCGCAGCATCTCCCGGTCGTTGGGCATGTCGCCGAACGCCACGGTGGACTCCGCGCCCACGCCGAGCCTGCGGGCGACCTCGGCCAGGCCGGTCGCCTTGGTGACCCCGGGCGCGGACGCCTCCAGCAGCCCCGACGAGTGCGAGAACGTCAGATCGGCCAGCCCGCCCGCCTTCGGGGCGAGGGCGTCCATCATCTGCTCGCTGGTCAGCTCCGGGGACCGGATCAGCACCTTGGTCGCCGGGCGGTCGAGCAGGTCCTCGCGGCTGGTGGTGCCGCCGTCGTGCTCTCCCCAGGCGTGCACGTAGCCGGGGTCGGTGAGGAACTCGTCGACCACGCCGCGCACGCCGTCGCCCCCCTCGGCGTTCCCGACGCGCTCGACACCGAACCCGCACCCGGGGAACAGCTCCGCGGCCAGGCCCGCCAGCTCGCGGATCGTGGCCGGCTCCAGGGTGTGGGCGTCGAGCACGACGTCGTCCACCGCGTCGTAGAGCACCGCGCCGTTCGCGCAGACGCACAGCCGCACGAGCCCCTCGGGCAGCCGCGCCAGCACCGGCGGGATCCAGCGCGGTGGACGACCGGTCACCAGCACGAAGCCGGCGCCGGCGGCGACCGCCCGCTCCAGGACGGCGACGGTGCGCGGCGTGATCGCACCGCCGTCGTCGAGCAGGGTGCCGTCGACATCGGTGGCGACGAGCCGGGGCGCGTTCTCGACGATCACACCCAGAGGGTACGGAACCCGTCGCGGACCGCCCCCCGACGACCGCGTGGCGGCTACCCTCGAACGGTGCGCGTTCTGGTGGTGGCGGCCCCGCTGTCGGGACATCTGGCACCGCTGTTGCCGCTCGCCCAGGCGCTCTGGGACTCCGGGCACGAGGTGCTGCTCGCCGGCGGCGGCGACGCGCACCCGCTCCCGGGGGCGGACCCGCTGCCGTTCATCGACGTCGCCCGCAGCCTGCGGGTGGGCAGGCTGGCCGCGCGCTCGCTCGTCGCGCACCCGGTGACCGCGCGGGCCGAGCTGGCCGGCCGCGGCGGGGAGGCCGGGGTGCGCTCGCTGTTCGGCCCGGTCAACGAGGAGCTCACCGACGCTCTGGTGACCGTCGCCGAGCAGTGGCGCCCCGATGTCGTGGTGTACGAGCCGCTGGCCGTGGCCGGGGCGCTCGCGGCCGCCCGGCACGACGTCCCCGCGGTCCTGCACGAGAACGGCCTGCTCGACGGGTTCGCGCTGGTCCGCACGCTGCTGGACGCCCGGCCGCTGCACCGCGCCCGGCTGCGGCACGGGCTGCGCGGGGTTCCGCCGCCCGCGATCGCGCTGACCATCGCACCGTCGAGCCTGGTCGGTGCCCGGGACGCGCTGGCCGTGCGGCCGGGCCGGTCCCGCGGCCCCGGCGGACCGGCGATGCCCGCGTGGCTGAGCGGCCCGTCGGTCCGCCCGCGGGTGCTGGTGCTGCGTGGCGGCGGGCCGGTGCGGGGCGACCTGCAGGCCTCCGCGGTCCGCGCGCTCCGCGGCCTGCGCGACGACGGACCGGACTGCGAGCTCTTGCTGGTCCGTCCTCCGGCACGGCTGCTGCGTCACGGTGGTCCCGGTGTGCGCACCGTCGGGCGGGTCCCGCTGGACGCGCTGCTGCCCGCCTGTGCGGCGGTGCTGCACGACGGCAGTGCCGCGCACGTGCTGGCCGCGCTCGCCGCGGGCGTCCCGCAGCTGGCGCTGCCGGGGCCGGGCGACCGCAGGCACAACGCCGAGCTGGTCGCCGCCCGGGGTGCCGGGCTCGGTGGGCCGTTCACCGCCGACGCGCTGCGCAGGCTGCTGCACGACGGCGAGCTCGCCGCCGCCGCCCGTGACGTCCGCACCGAGATCGCCGCGATGCCGCCGCCACAGGCCAGGGTCGAGGTACTGGCCGCCCTGGCCTGAGCCGTCCTAGAAGACGGCGACCGCGACGATCAGGCCGAGCGCGACGTGCGCGGCCGCGACCACCTTCGCCACCGCCCGCGGCTCCTCGGACTGGATGACCTCGCCGATGTCGATGCCGGTCACCCACTCCAGCAGCCGCACCGCGGCGACCTGGGCCACGATCCCGATCAGGCCGAAGACCAGCGACGACACCACACCCTGCAGCAGCGAGCCGTAGGAGCCGTAGATCGCGGTGACGATGATGAACGCCATCGACACCATGCCGGCCGAGGTGATGGTCACCGCGTTCGGCAGTCCGCCGCGGACCATCGCCGGGAGCTTGCCGGGCGTGGTGAGGTCGATGGCCCAGAAACCGACCAGCATGAGCAGGGTGCCGATCACGGCGTAGAGCAGGATCGCGCCGACACCGCGGCCGAGGAAGCCCCAGTACGTGGCGTCGAACGCCTGGGCGAGGATCACGGGAGGTACCTCCGGGGAGCGGGGGTGTGCAGGAACTGGTGCGGGAACGGGGGTCAGGACTCGGGGATGCGGTGCGGCACGAAGGCCGCACCGTCGTCGGTGATCAGGCCGGCGGTCTCGCGGATGCCGAGCCCGGCGGCGGTGTCACCGACCAGCCAGGCACCCAGGCAGGGACGGAACCCGTCGAACTCCGGCAGCGGGTCGAACATCTGGTAGACGAAGCCCTCGTCGCCGTAGACGCCGCCGGTCGCGGTCTCGTGGCCGGGGGCGACGATCGCGATGTTGGCGCCCTCGCGGCCCAGCAGGGGCTTGCGGACGTACTCGGTGAGGATGCCGGGGTCGCCGAGCGAGGCGGGCAGCAGGTTCGGGTGCCCGGGGTACATCTCCCACAGCACCGCGAGCAGCGCCTTGTTCGACAGCAGGGTCTTCCACAGCGGCTCGAGCCACAGCGTCTCGGGCAGGCTGCGGGTGACGTGCTTGCCGAACTCGTCGGACAGCATCCACTCCCACGGGTAGAGCTTGAACACCGTCGACATCGGAGCTTCCTCGAGGTCGACGAAGCGGTCCAGCGCGGAGTCCCAGCCGATGTCCTCGATGGACAGACCGACCGTGTCGAGACCCGCCTCGGCGGCGGTCTCCTGCAGGTAGCCGACGGTGATGTGGTCCTCGCCGGTGGACTCGGCGCCGGACCAGGTGACGTGCACCTCCGACGAGGGCAGCAGCCCCTTCAGCTCGCCCCAGCGCTCGACGAGCTTCTCGTGCAGGGAGTTCCACTGGTCGTCGCCGGGATGGACGTCCTGCAGCCAGTGCCACTGCAGGATCGAGGCCTCCAGCAGCGAGGTGGGGGTGTCGGCGTTGTACTCCAGCAGCTTGGCCGGGCCGGAGCCGTCGTAGCGCAGGTCGAAGCGGCCGTAGAGGTGCGGGTCGGAGCGGCGCCAGGACTGCGCGACCTGCTCGAAAGCCCACTCGGGCAGCGCGAAGTCCCGGAACCGCTCGGTGGTGACCACGTGGTCGACCGCCGACAGGCACATCGACTGGAGCACCTCGACGTCGGCCTCGAGGGAGAGGATCTCGTCAATCTCGAAGACGTAGTGCACCGACTCGTCCCAGTAGGGCCGTTCGTTGCCCGAGCCGTCCCGGCCGGGGGTGCCGAAGGCGAGGCCCTGCTCGGCCACGGTGCGCTGCCAGTCCGGGCGGGGGGTGCCGCGTTCGCGTCGCACGCCTCAGCTCCCACTGGACGAGCCGGAACCGCCCGAGGAGGACGACGACCCGCCGCCCACGCCGAGACCGCCCCGGGAGATCGTTCCGCTGCGGTTCGCCGAGCCGATCGTCGAACCGGTCGTGCCGCTGCGGACCGTGGTGCCGCTCGGCGGCGGGGACACGTTCCCCCCGGTCGCGACCTGACCGACGCCGCCGGTGCCGCCGTAGTTGTAGTGGTACTGACGGTCGCCGCCGCCCAGGAAGATCGGGACGAAGGCGAAGCCACCGCCCCCGCTGGCGACCTGGCCCTGGCTCTCGGGACCGCTGCAGTTGTCGTCCGGCACGACGACGCCCTGGTCGTCGACGCAGCGCGCCTCGACCGACTCGCTGCCGCCGCCGGACCCCGCGTACACGGCCGCGATCAGGGCGACGACGCCGACGGTCGCGCCGGCACCGATCAGCACCCGCTTCGTCGTCCGGGAGCGGGCCTCCTGGAGCCGCACCGCCTCCCGGTCCGCGCGGAGCTTCTGCTCGCGGGCCCGCTTCTCGGCGAGCGTGGGCTCGCGCGGCGCGGTGCTGCCGTCCTGCTGCCGGATCCGCCCGCGCGCCGCCCCGGCGGGCGGGTCGGCCCACGGCGCCGTCGCCGGCCCGTCGGTCCGCGGTGTCGGTGTCGTCGGCTCCGGTGCCGCTCCGTCCGGTGTCGCCCGCGGCGTACCGGCGGGCGGCGTGCTGTCGTCCGGGCCGCCGCCGGCGCGCGGTCCGTCGGTCATCACTGGTCCCCCATCGTCACTCCGGTCCCCCGGCGCACCGTACCGGGACCGGCCGACGACCACCGGCCGTTCGCGGATGACGATTCGGCAGCGTTTCGCCCGCGCCCCCGGACGAGTGGTAGCCGGGCCCCGGCGCACCGGGCGGACCTGCACGTTCACAGCAGCCGCCCGACCGACCGCCGCGCCGGGGCTCCGGCCGGATGAAGCCGGGCCGGCCCCGGCTGCATGATGGGGACGTCATGGACTCCCGCTCCCCCGCCGGCCCCGACCGGCCCGACGCGACCGGCCGCACCGCCGTCCACGGCGGGCACGGCACGACCTCGGTGCTGTCCCGCCCGTCGGCCGTGCCGGTGGCGCCGACCCGCAGGCGACGCCCGACGGGGGCCGCCGACGGGACGACCGACGGGCGCGGCGGACTGCGCGGAGCCCGCCGGGTCGGGATCGGGATCCTCGTCGGAGCCCTGCTCATGCTCACCGTCGCGTCGGTGGACTCGCTGCTGGGCGCCCAGGTGCCCGTCCTGGGGTCGTTCGCGTCCTCCGGGGCGCCGAGGGTGGAGGAGCCCCCACCGCTGCCCCCGCCCCCGGACACCCCGGGCACCTGCCTGATGTGGACCCGGTCCGACGCCACCGACACCGCCGCCGTCGACTGCGCGCGACCGCACCTGTTCGAGCAGGCGGGGCGGGTCGCCCTCACCGACCAGCAGGCGTTCCCGGCCGACGCGGCGTGGCAGAAGCTCGTCGCCGACCGCTGCACGCCGGTCGTCACCACGTACCTGGACGGCAAGTTCGACCCGGACGGCAGGTTCCGGGTGGGCGCGCTCAAGCCGTCCCAGCAGCGCTGGGACGGCGGGGACAAGGGCATGCGCTGCGGGTTGCAGATGGCCTCGCGCAGCGGGGAGATGTTCCCGATCACCGGCAAGGTCGCCGCGCAGGACCAGTCCGCGGTCCAGCCTGTGGGCACCTGCCTGGCGATCGACGGCCGGACCGTCGGCGACCCGACCGACTGCGCCGGACCGCACGCCGTCGAGGCCGTCGGACTCGTCGACCTGGGCACCGAGTTCCCGGAGGCCTGGCCGGCCGTCGAGGACCAGGACAAGTTCCTGCAGCCCGCCTGCACCGACGCCGCGAACACGTTCGCCGGCAACGACAGGGTGATCGGGGAGAAGGGCCTCACCGTGTACTGGGGCAACCTGTCCGAGGAGTCCTGGAAGGCCGGGAGCCGCAAGGTCAACTGCAACATCGGCACGCTGCTGCCGGACAACAGCGGCTTCGCCTCGATCACCGGCTCGGTGAAGGGGAACCTGGTCGTCTCCGGGCAGCCCGCCGCGCCCGCGCCGTCCGCGCCCGGTGCGCCCGCCGCTCCGGACGGTGCCCCGGCCGACGGTGCGACCACCCCGGCCCCCGGCTCGCAGGCCCCGGTCGAGCAGCCCGACGCCGAGCAGCCCGCCGCACCCGACAACGGGGCCGGGCAGCCCGACCTCGACATCCCACCCGGGCTGCCCGGGCTGTCGGGCAACTGACGTGCCGGTGGCGATGCCCGCCGACCGGTTCGACGAGCTGGTCGGCGAGGCGCTCGACCTGGTGCCGCCCGAGCTGGCCGCGGCGATGGACAACGTCGTGGTGCTGGTGGAGCACCGCCACCCCGACGAGCCGGACCTGCTCGGGCTCTACGAGGGCGTCGCGCTGACCGAGCGCACCGCCGACTACGCCGGCGAGCTCCCGGACCGGATCACCGTCTACCGCGACGCCGTCCTGGACTTCTGCGACGACGAGGAGCAGGTCGTCGACGAGGTCGCGATCACCGTCGTCCACGAGATCGCGCACCACTTCGGTATCGCCGAACAGACGCTGCACGAGCTCGGCTGGGGCTGAGCCGCCGGGGCCGTCACCCGGGGGGAGGCGCGCCGCCCGGGTCGCTACCGGTGGGTGGCGCGCCGCCCCCGGGCATCGCGTCCCACAGCTCGGGGACCCAGCCGTCGGTGTCGCGGCGCAGCACGACCCGGCCGGTGTTCGGGACCGGGCGCTCCCGGCCGTAGGTGACCTCGGCGTGGCCGGGGCCGGAGCCGTCGTGCCCGCCGAGCAGCGCCAGCGACAGGATCCGGATCGCCGCGCCGTGGCTCACGACGACGACCGCGCCGGACCCCACCCCGTCGGTGACCCGGGCCAGGTCGGGCAGCGCCCGGTCCCACACGTCGCGGGCGGACTCACCGCCGGGCATCGCGCGGTCGACGTCGCCGTCCCACCAGGACTCGAAGGCCTCGTCGAACACCTCGCGGGCGGCGTCGTCCTCGCGGCCCTCCAGGTCACCGACGAACACCTCGTGCAGCCCGTCGAGCAGCTCGACCTCGCGGCCCAGCGCGCGCCCGATCGGCGCCGCGGTCTCCCGGGCCCGGGTCGCGCGCGAGGCGTACAGCCCGCGGACCGGCCACCCGGCGAGCAGCCCGGCGACCTCCTCGGCCTGGGCGCGTCCCAGCTCGTCGAGCGAGGGGCCGGGCAGCGCGGTGTCGAGCCGGTGCCGCACGTTGGACGGGGTGCGGCCGTGCCGGACGAGCACCAGGCGCAGGGCACCGTCGTCCGGCGGGACCTGGGCGGTGCGGGTGCCGGTGCCGACGGCCGCGAAGGAGGCCGCACCGTCGTGCTCGTCGTCGGTCTGGTGGCTCACGTGTCGGCTCCCCGTCGGATCGCGGCGAGCCAGCGCTCGGACGCGGCGTAGTCGTCGGCGGTGGCGGCGCCCAGCGCGGCCACCGGGCTCCCCGCCCCGGCCGCCGGAACGGCCGGTGCGGGATCGGACCGCGGGAACGACCCCAGGTAGATCAGCCGGTCGCAGCGACGGTGCAGCGCGGCCAGGGCCTCCCCCATCGCCGGGTCGGCGACGTGTCCCGAACAGTCGAGGTGGAACCAGTACTCGGCATGCCGGTCCTTCACCGGGCGGGACTCGATCCGGGTGAGGTCGATCCCGCGCACGGTCAGCTCGGTGAGCAGGCCGAGCAGGGTGCCGGGACGGTTCGTCGTCGTCGCGGCGAGGGTGGTGCGGTCCCAGCCGGTCGGCGCCGGCGGCGGTCCGGGGCGGGTGAGCAGCACGAACCGGGTGACCGCGCCGGTGTTGTCGGCGATGTCGTCGGCCAGCACCTCCAGCCCGTGCCGCCCGGCCGCCAGCGGCGCGGCGACGGCGGCGTCGACCTCCCCGCGGGCCGCCTGGGCGGCGGCCTCGGCGGTGGAGGAGCTGATCCGGACCTCGGCACCGGGCAGGTGCTCGGCGAGCCAGCCGCGGGTCTGGGCGATGCCGTGGCCGTGGCTCGCCACCGACCCGATCGCGTCGCGGGTGGTGCCGGCCCGGCCCATCAGGCAGAACCGCACGGCGATCCGGGCCTCGCGGGCGATCACCAGCGGCGGGTCGGCGACGAGCCCGTCGAGCACCGGCGGGACGGCGCCCTCGACGGTGTTCTCGATCGGCACGCAGCCCGCGTCGACCGAGCCGTCGCGGATCGCGGCCAGCACCGCGGGCGCGCCCGGCAGCGGCACCAGCTCGGCACCGCGCGACTCGGGCAGGGTCAGCAGGGCCTGCTCGGTGAACGTGGCGTGCGGCCCCAGGAATCCGATCCGCATCCGATGCGTCCTGATCAGTCCAGCAACCCGAGCGCGACCAGGTCCGCGATCGGCACCGGGTCCGGGTCGACCCCGCAGCGCGGCAGCACGGTCCGGACCTGTTCGACGGCGGCCTCGGGCAGCTCGTCGAGCTCCCGGGCCAGCTTCTCGCCGCCGGTGCAGGTCAGGGCGTCCTCGGCCGGGTCGGACGAGGCGCTCACCCCGGTCATCCGCGCGACGGCGGCCATCAGGTTGAGCAGCCCGTGCCGCCCGCGCGGCTGCGACGCCGACGGGTCCTCCCGCACGATCCGGTCGATCCCCTGCGCGGAGATGCCGCCGGTGCCGCTCTCCAGCCCGGCCTGGAGGAACCGGTGGAGGTCGTCGATCTCGGGGACGTCGGAGGCGCGCGGACCGCCGAGTCGGATCTTGGGGGTGCAGCCGTGCTGGGCGACCTTGCGGACCGCGGCGAGCCAGGCGACGGTGCCGTCGGCGTCGCCCTCGACCGGGCGGCGCGGCTCGACGACCGGGGTCACCTCGTCCGGCACGAACTCCGAGACGCGCTCCAGCCAGATGCCGTCGACGTCCGGCGGGGCGACGCACTCGACGGTGCTCGGGGTGAGCAGGCTGGAGCGGGAGAACACGGTCGACAGCGCCTTGGGCACCGCTCCCAGCCCGGTGTCGACGACGAGGGCCAGGTCCGCGGGCCTGCTCGGTGCGGACCGGGCGAGCTCGGTCACCACGGCGGACAGCTGGGACGCGGGGCAGACCAGCCGTCCGACGAGGCCTCCGTAGTGGCCGTCGCGGGCGGCGAGGTAGCGCGACACGACGGCGTCGACGCCCGGTGCGACGGTCCTCGGCTGCAGCAGGCTGGTGTCGTCGACCAGCGCGGCGAGCAGCGGACGGATCGGCCACGGGTCGGCTGAGGAACCCGAGGGCACGGTCATCACGCCGACAGACGCTAACGGTCGGGTCACGGAGCCCCGCAGAGGGGGTTGTCCCCCCTGTGTCACGACGCACTGGACAGGGCACACTCCGTACTGATTGGGTAAGGGTTACCTAATCGGAGGTGAGAGTGGGAACGACCCGAGTGCGCCGCCCCCGACGCCCGCCGTCGCCGAGCGAGCCCGCAGCCTCGTCACCCGTGGTGGCCGCGCCGCGCTCGTCGGCACCGGCGAGCCGGAGCCGTGTGCGCCGCTGATGCACCACACTTGGCCGGACGGCACGACCGACCTGCTGCTGCCCGACGACCACGTGCTGCGCGAGCGCGCCCGGCTCACCCTCGGCGGACTGCCGGTGATGCTCGAGCTGACCGGCAGCACACCGGTACCGCTCGACGAGCCGGTCCGGGAGCTGCTGTGGCTGGTCGGGACCCTGCAGGAACCGGATCCGGCGACCGGCCGGGAACGGGCACTGCGGGTCGCCGAGAAGACCCCGCACCCCAACCTCCTCGACGCCGGCCGCGGCGCCACCCTGCTCCGGCTGCACCCGTCGTCGGCGGTCTACTCCGACGCCGAGGGGTGCGCACCGGTCTCGCCGACCGAGCTGGCGGCCGCCGAGCCCGACCCGTTCTGCCGGGTCGAGCAGGCCTGGCTGGAGCATCTCGACCAGGCGCACCCGGAGATGCTGTGCGCGCTGCGCCGCCACCTGCCCGACGGGCTCGGGTTCACCGGCGGCCGGGTCCGCCCGGTGGGTGTGGACCGCTTCGGGCTCCGCGTGCGGGTGCCCACCGCGACCGGTACCCAGGACGTGCGGCTGGCGTTCTCCTCGCCCGCCGACACCCCCGAGGCGCTGCAACGCCGGTTCGCCGAGCTGGTGGGCTGCCCGGCGGCCGGGGACCGCTGAGCCGCGCTCAGGGCCCGGCGGGGGCCAGGTGCTCGGACTGCACCTTGCGGGTCACCTTGCGCTCGGCGACGAACGACGCGACCGGGATGGTGCCCGCGGCCAGGATGACCACGGCGAACACCGGCTTCCAGCGGCAGCGCTCGGCCAGGATCAACGTGCACACGATGTAGATCATGTACAGGAAGCCGTGCACCATCCCGATCAGCGCGACCGGGCGCGGGTCGCCGAACAGGTACTTCGCCGGCATCGCGTAGAAGGTGAGCAGGAGCAGCCCGACACCGGTGACCCAGGCGGAGATGCGGTAGGCCTTCAGGGCGGTCGCGACGGTCACGGGGTGGACTCCTCCCGGTGCCGGGCCGCCAGGCGGGCCAGCTCCTCGTTGTAGGCCCGCAGCTGCGGGTCGGTGCTCCGGGGTGGGGCGGCGCCCGCCGGGCGGGACGTGAACGGCGACGGCCCCGCCGCGGGGGCCGGGGCGGCGGGCTCGGCGGCCGACGTCCCCCGCACCACGACGGGCTCGGCGGCCGGCGTCCCCGGCACGGCGACCGGAGCGACCGCCGGGGCCTCGACCGGTGCGGCGGCATCGGCCGGTGCGGTGCCGGCTCGCGCCGCACGGACGTCGGCCATCTCCATGCTCAGGAACCGCCACCACATGACGCCGAAGAAGACGGCGAACAGCGGCCACTGCAGGCCGTAGCCGACGTTGAGGGCCGAGCCCATCGCGGATCCCGCGCGTCCCCACTGCCAGACGGCCAGCCAGGTGCAGGTGACCATCGCGCCGAGGGTGAGGACGTGCCAGACCATCCACCTCGGGGACAGCAGCAGCCGCATCACGCCGACCAGGGTACGCACCCGGTCGTGGTCACGGCCGGGCCCCGACGAGCGCTCGCTCACGCCGGCCGGGACACCGCGGCGCGGACGGGCTCGTGATCGTCCCGCCACACTCCGCGCCGCCACTCCGCGCCGCCCACTCCGCGCCGCCCACTCCGCCCGCCCCGTGGCCGCATCCCGCCGCGTGGCTCGCATCCCCCGCGGCGCTCCGCGCCCGCGCGGTGATCCGTCGCCCGCGCGGTGATCCGCCGCCCGCGCGGTGATCCGTCGCCCGCACGCGTCCGGACGCGCGCGGGCAGCGGATCTGCGCGCGCCATGAGGATCACCGGCCGATGCACACACCGGGGCCCGCGGTCCGCCGCCCGTCACCCCCGCCGGGGCGGTCCTCCGTCACCGCCGCGGCGATCGCCCGCCCGGCGACCCCCCGCCCGGTGGTCCGCGGTCCACCCGGTGATCCCTCTCCCGCGCGGTGATCCGCTGTCCGCGCGCGTCCGGACGCGCGCGGACAGCGGATCAGCGCGCGCCATGCGGATCAGCGCGCGCCGTGCGGATCAGCGCGCGCCGTCTGGATCACCTGCCCGCGACCCTGCCTGCCGCACGGGACTCGGCCCGCGGAACCGTCCGGCACCCGGTGCGATGATCGGCCCATGACGAGCGGCCCGGCCCCGGTACGACCGCGCGGAACGCTGCGGGACTGGCTCGCCCCGGCGTCCCCGGACTTCCCGGGCGTCGCCACCGACCCCCGCGAGCGACGGCTGATCGGACTGGAGATCGCGGTCGTCCTGACCGTGACACTGGGCCTGTCCGCGCTGCGCAGCGCGCTCTCGCTGCTCGAGGCCCTGCTGAACCCCGCGCCGCTGGTCGACCAGCAGGTCACCCTGAACGCTCCGGCCTCCACCGACGCCTGGATCGACCTCGCGTTCCAGCTGGTGCGGGCGCTGCAGCTGGCCGGGTGGGGCGCGCTCGCCGCGTACCTGCTGCTGCGGGCGGGGGTGGCGCTGCGCCGGGTCGGGCTCGACGGCAGCCGTCCGTGGCGCGACGCGGCGCACTCGGCAGGTCTGGCCGCGCTGATCGGCGTTCCCGGCCTGGGGCTCTACCTGATCGGCCGCCTCGCGGGCATCACCCCGGACGTCGCCCCCAGCACGCTGACCGACCAGTGGTGGCGGATCCCGGTGCTGGTGCTGTCCGCGGCGGCGAACTCCTGGGCCGAGGAGGTCGTCATGATCGGCTATCTGCTCACCCGGCTCCGCCGGCTGGGGTGGTCGGAGAACCGGTCCGCGTTCGCCGCGGCCGTCCTGCGCGGCTGCTACCACCTCTACCAGGGGGTGGGTGCGTTCGTCGGGAACCTCGTGATGGGCCTGGTGTTCGCCCGGTACTGGCAGCGGACGAACCGGCTCTGGCCGCTCGTCGGAGCCCATCTGCTGATCGACGTCGTCGCGTTCGTCGGGTACGCCGTGCTCGGCCCGAGCCTGCCCTTCTGACCGGCGAAGCGGCCCTCACCAGGGCAAAGGTGACCCTGGCCAACTGAGACGGACACCAATTCTGGAGAAGTTCCAGAAAAGTCCGGTCGTCGCTAACCTGGTCGTCATGACCGACGAGTCCAAGTTCCACGCCCTGCTGCGCGACCAGGTCCGCAGCGAGTTCACCGCGAGCCAGCAGTACCTCGCGATCGCCGTCTGGCTCGACGACGCCGACCTCCCGCAGCTGGCCGCGCACTTCTACGCGCAGGCGCTCGAGGAGCGCAACCACGCGATGATGATGATCCAGTTCCAGATGGACAACGACCTCACCGCGACCATCCCGTCGGTCGGTGAGGTGCAGACCGCGTTCTCCTCCGTCGAGGAGCTCGTCCAGCTGGCACTGACCCAGGAGAAGCAGGTCACCGAGCAGATCACCACGCTGGCCCGCACCGCCCGCGACGAGGGCGACTACCTCGGCGAGCAGTTCCTGCAGTGGTTCCTCAAGGAGCAGGTCGAGGAGGTCGCCTCCATGACGACGCTGCTCACCATCGTCCGTC
Organism: Pseudonocardia sp. ICBG1293; assembly: GCF_020131355.1. GTDB lineage: Bacteria > Actinomycetota > Actinomycetes > Mycobacteriales > Pseudonocardiaceae > Pseudonocardia. The sequence continues at coordinate 135,471 of NZ_JAHLEL010000057.1, read as the reverse complement.
GCGCCGGGGACGACCTGTTCCACATCGAGGACTTCGTCGCCCGCGAGATGGTGCGCGGCGAGGCCGCCGACCCGGCCGCACCGCCCGTGGCCGGCGGCGCCCTCTGAGGAGTCCCTCGTCGGTCCGGCCGGGTCCCGGCGCCCCGTGGGGGTGCCGGGACCCTCGCCCGTCTAGCGCAGCGTGATCTGCTTGCCCGCGAGCACGTCGCGCGCCCGGTGCTCGGACTCGGTGAGCGGCGTGGCGGCCAGCCCGGCCACCGCCTCGTCGAGCCGCTTCGCGAACTCCGCGGCGGGGCCGGCCCACTCCGAGGAGTGCATCTCCCGGTCGACGTCCCAGACCGGCACGAGCAGCCCGTGCGCCCGGAACGACCCGGCGTAGCGGGAACCCTCGCCCAGCTCCAGCCCGCCCTCGCCGGACAGCCGCGCCAGCGCCGCCATCAGCGTCGTCTCGTCCTCGGTCCGCACCCAGCGCACGTGCGCCTTGGACCCGGTGTCGACCCAGTAGGCGCCGCGCACTCCGTCGGCGGTGACCGCCTCGGTCGGCATGATCACCGAGTTGGCGCGCTCCAGCATCGCCTGCGCCTCGGGGTCCGGGCTCTCCGACGGCAGCCACCAGGCGAAGTCGGCGTGCACCGTCGGCTCCAGCGGGGTGCCGGGCTCCAGCACGTCCTGCAGCCGCTCACCGGTGTGCCGCCCCGCCCCGACGACCGGCAGCGACGACCCCGGCGCGGCCGAGCGCGCCCAGGCGAGCGCACCGGCCAGGTCGGCCGACAGGTCACCGGAACGGGTCTGGACCTGCATGCCGAGCAGGACCTCGCCGTTGTCGCGCACGATCGCGGCGGACGCGCCCGGCAGCACCGAGGCCAGGGTCACCGGACCACCGGAGCGGACCGGGAGGGCCGCCGTCGCCGAGGGGAGGAACTCCCGCATGGCGACCAGGTCGGGCTCCGCCGCGAGACCCTCGAACGGCCGGATGACGATCACGTCGTCGCCGGCGCCGTGGCAGGCCTTGTACCGCTTGCCGGAGCCGCAGGGACACGGCCGGCGCGGGTTGTCCCCCGCCTCGGCGGTGCTGGCACGGTTGCGCGTCTTCTTACCCATCGCCGGGCAAGGTAGCGGGTCGTGCATGCCTTCGATCCGGCCGACCCCGGTTTTCTCGCCGACCCCTACCCCGCCTACGCGGCCCTGCGCGCCGCCGGGCCGGTCCACGACCACCCCGGTCTGGGCGTCCCGGTCGCGGTGACGCACGCGGCCTGCTCGGCCGTGCTGCGCGACCGCGGGCTGGGACGGATCTGGTCCGACGCCGAGCCCGCGGCCGAGCTGGCCGCGTTCAACCTGCTGCACCGCAACTCGCTGCTGGAACGCGAGGGCGAGCCGCACACCCGGCTACGACGCCTGGTGGCCTCGGCGTTCGGCCGCGGGCACACCGAGCGGCTGGCCCCGCTGGTGCGGGCGCGGGCCGGGGCGCTGGTCGACGGGCTGGTGGACCGCATCCGGGACGGCGCCCCGGCCGACCTCGTGGAGCTGGTCGCCGCGCCGCTGCCGGTGGCCGTGATCGCCGACCTGCTCGGCGTGCCGGAGGACCGCCGGGCGCCGCTGCGGGAGTGGTCGGACGCGATCGTCCGGATGTACGAGCCCGACCCCGGCGACGAGGGGCGACGCGCGGCCGAGCAGGCGTCGGCCGACTTCACGGCGCTGCTGCGGGTGCTGGTCGACGAGCGCCGGTCCGGCCGCGGCGTCCCGGCGACCGGTGGACCCGGGCCGGACCTGATCACCGACCTGCTCGCCGTCCGGGACGCCGGCTCGTCGTCGGTCCGGCTCGACGAGGACGAGCTGGTCGGCACCGCGGTGCTGCTCCTGATGGCCGGGCACGAGGCGACGGTGAACGTCGTCGGGAACGGGGTGCACGCCCTGCTGCGGCACCCGGACCAGTGGCGACGGCTGCTCGACGACCCCGAGCTGGTCGGAACGGCCGTCGAGGAGCTGATCCGCTTCGACGCGCCGCTGCAGCTGTTCGAACGGACCGCCGTCGTCGACACCACGGTGGCGGGTCACCCGGTTCCCGCGGGCAGCCGGATCGCGACGCTGCTCGGCGCGGCCGGCCGCGACCCGGCCGTCTTCGGTGCGGACGCCGACCACCTCGACATCGGCCGCTCCCCCAACCCCCACCTGGGCTTCGGCGCCGGCGTGCACTACTGCCTGGGCGCCCCGCTGGCCCGGCTGGAGATCGCCGAGGTGCTGCGCGCGCTGCGCGAACGCCTGCCCGACGCCGCCCTCGACGGCGAGCCGGTCCGGCGCCCGCGGTTCGTCATGCGCGGCTGGTCGGAGCTCCGGCTGACCGCAGCCGTCTCCCGGTGAACCCGGATGCCGCAACGATTCGAGAGCCGAACGGCCTATTCCCGGGAGCCATCAGCGAATTGTCGATGACGCCACGCAAGAGCGCGCGGGAAAGGAGCGGAACCGGCGTCGACGAGCATCGGCCGGCATGGTGGAATCGGCGGTGATGGAATCGTAGTCGGAACTGCTCGACACCGTTCTCGGCGTGCCGGGGACGGGCTACGCCTGTGTCGCCGATCCCGCCACCGGCGAGCTGGTCGCGGACGCGGGCGGACGCGTCGTCCCCGGCCTCGCCGCGGTGCTCGGATGGGGCGCCGCCCAGGTCGTGCCCGGCGGGCCGGGGCCGGTGTTCGAGGACGCGGTGATCACCACCCGGGAGGGCCACCACCTGCTGCGGGCACTGCCCCGCGACGGTGCGGCTCCCCTGCTCGCCTACGCCCACCTCGACCGGTCCGGCAGCCCGGTCGCGCTGGCCCGGCGGGCGCTGCGACCGGCCGGAACCCCTACACAGCGGACTGTTTCCCAGGTCAGGACCCCGGACACGATCCGGCCGGTGGAGCAGGACCGTCCGGTCGCACCCGTCCGACTGACGGACGCCGGCCCGGCACCGATCGCGGTGCCGCGACCGTCACCGGTACCCGAGGCCGAGCGCACCCCGCCCCCGGCCGTCCCGCTGCCGCGGCGGGCACCCGGACCCGCCGGGACGGCACAGCCACCGGGGCCCCCGGCCGAGCCGGACCGTGACGCCGAGCACGCCCGGGCCGTCCCCGGGGGCGGCCGGTGGGCGGACGACCTGGGCACCATGGCCCGGATCCTGGCCGCGCTGCGCCGTTCGGGGACCTCGTCGGCACTGGGGAGTTGACGCTCCGGAATTGCGCGTTATCGTTGTCCGCCCCGGCGCCGGAACGAACTGAGATCATTTCTCGCAGAATGCGGAACGTGGTCGCGGCGCGGGCTCCCCGACATCGTCGCGGTGGTTGCCGCGCGGAAGGCTCCTGAGATGAACAACATCGATCGTTCCCTGGACATGGCCGCCAACATCAAGGGCGCGTTCGCGGTCGCGATCGTCGACTTCGACAGCGGGATGACCCTGGGCTCGCGCGGGGGCAGCCCCGAGTTCGACCTCGACGTCGCGGCGCCCGGCAACTCCGACGTCGTCCGGACCAAGCTCGAGGTCATGCAGAAGCTGGGACTGCGCGAGACCATCGAGGACATCCTGATCACCCTGGACACCCAGTACCACCTGATCCGGATCATCCGCGGCACCGACGAGCAGCTGTTCTTCTACCTCGTGCTGAACCGCGCCCAGGCCAACCTCGCGATGGCCCGCCGCGACCTGCGCGTCATCGAGCAGCAGTTCGCGATGACCTCCCCGCAGGCGGGTGCACCGCAGCAGGGCCAGGCCTTCTTCCCCGCCCAGCAGCGCTGACGCCCGCGGGACCCCCCACGACGATGGGACGTCACCGGCACGCCGTCGCCGTGCGCACCGACGGGCTCGCCGCGGTGCTGGGCCCGCTGTTCTTCGACCCGCGGATCCGCTCGGCCGCCCTGCTCGACGTGGACAGCGGGATGGTCCTCGACGTCTGTGGGCCCGACACCGCGGTCGGGCGGACGGCCCGGGGGGTCCCCGCCGCCCACGACCACCGCGACGAGGTCCGCGGCGCGGCGCACGCCGAGCTCGTCCGGATCGCGCTGGCCCTCGCCCCGAACGCGGGCGGGCGGGTCGGCATCGTCCTGGAGGCCGGCCCGGACCGCCACGTACTGCGCACCGTCGCCGACCCGCACGGCGGGAGGCTCGCCCTCTCGGTGGTGGTGCGCGGCCCCGACCGGGCGGTCCGGCGGGTCCGCAAGCTGCTGCAGGACGTCTCCGACGCCGCGCTGACCGCAGGACCGTCGACGGCGGTCCGCCCCGGCTCGACGGGCTGGGCCACCCCACCGCCCGATCCCGGTCCCACGTCCGCGCCACCCGGTGCGCCCGCACCCGGTGTCCCCGCACCCGGTGTCCCCGCACCCACGACGGCGCGCGCACCGTGGGGGTCGGGTGGCCACGGCGAGGTCCCGGAGCCCGGGGCCCGGCCGACCGCACATCCCGCCCGGGCCGTGCCGAGGGCACCGGGCGGACCGTCTCCCGTCGCCGCGGGAGTGTCCCCACCGGTGCCCCACCGGGACGCCTCCCGGACCCCGGGTGCGCCCGGCGTCAGTCCGCCGGGTTCCCCGCCGTGGCCGGGGCCGGTACTGCCGTCGGCGCTGCCTGCGGGGCCGACGGCACCACCGGGACCGCCCGCCCCGCGTCCGCCGCTGTCGTCGACACCAGCAGCTGCCGGGGACCCTGCGCCCGCTCGGTCAGCAGAGCGGTGAGCAGGCGCACGACCCGGATCGTGCGCCACGCCGTCACAGCGGCGAGCACGTCGGCCCAGGCGTGCAGGACGACCCCGTCGGCCAGCGCCTGTGTGCCGGTGCGGAACCGCCAGACCAGGACGACCGCGCCCAGCACCACGCACGCCGCCCACAGCACCCACCAGACCAGCAGCTCCCGCGACGGCGACGGCCTGCGGTCCGGTGGCAGTTCGAGCGCGGCGTGCTCGGTCTCCGCCAGCAGCGAGCCGGGCGCGACGAGGTTCCAGCCGGGCACCACCCAGCCCGCGACGACCCATCGACGGCTCCGCCAGGGGCGGTTCCCCGCGCGGTCCGCGGCCGCCCGGTAGGTCCACAGGCTCCACGAGACCGTCAGCACCCCGGCCGCGATCGTCGCGACCACCGAGGACCAGCCGCCGAACCACACCAGCGCGTCGGAGACACCGACGGCCGCCGGGGACAGCGCGTCGGACCGGCTGAACAACAGCAGCACGTACCGCCACACCTCGGCGACGGCGGCGACCCCGGACACGACGACGACCACCCACAGCACGGGCACGAGCTGGGCGGCGAGCGCGCGGGCCCGGTCGACCGGGCGCAGCGGGCCCGCACCGGGGACGGGCGCGATCCGCCACGGCCCGACCGGGAGGCCCCAGCGCGGGACGGAGCGGTAGCGCGGCGGCCCGGCGTAGCGGCGGCGCCGGGTGGCGGGCTCGGGAGCGGGTCCGCCGGGCGTCGTCGCCACCCAGTCCAGAGCGGCCAGGTAGCGGCCGCACCACGGGCAGAACGCACCCCCACCGGGGGGCGCCGTCCGGCCACAGCGCGGGCAGGGCGGGCCCGGCCGCCCGGGAGCCGGCGCGGACACGGGTCAGGCGATCCGGGGGGCGCTGCCGTCGTCGGTCACGACCGTGCGGCCCTGGGCGGCCCAGTCCTGCATGCCACCCTCGACGTTCACCGCCGGGTAGCCCTGCTGGGCCAGGTAGGCGACGACCCGGGCCGACCGGCCGCCGGACCGGCAGACGACGTAGAGCGGATCCTCGGTGGGGACCTCGCCCATCCGGCCCGCCAGCTCCGACATCGGCAGGTGGCGGGCGTGCGGGGCGTGACCGGCCGTCCACTCGTCGAGCTCGCGGACGTCGAGCATCGGGGCGTCGGCGGGAAGGTCGGACACGCTCACGGCGGGAACCGGGTCGGACATGGCGCCATCCTGCCACGCCACCCCGTCAGCCCGCCGTGAGCGGCGGGCGTCAGCGACCGTCGTCGCGGTAGAGCGACCCGTGCGGGATGGTCACCTCGTTCGGGTCCAGTGGCGGCGCGACGGCCCGGTACCCGCCGGTGGCCCGTGCGGGCCGGTACCCGCCGGTGCCCTGCGGGGCCGGGCGGTGGCCCGTCCCGAACCGGTCCGGACGCCCGTCGGCGCCGACGGCGGGCTGGGTGCCGGTCAGCCCGGTGTTCCCGAACAGCTCGCCGGCCTGGCGGCTGGTCTGCGGGCGCTGCTGCCCCGGGGTCGGCCGGGGCGCCGGGCGCGGCTGCGGTCGGTGCCGCCCGGAGCCCTCGGCTTCGCGACGGGGGGTCCCGATGAGGTCCTCGGCCGGAACCGCGGTCGGCCTCGGGGCCTGCTTCGGTGCCGTGGTCGCACGCACCGCACCGGCGCCGGTGAGCGAGCGGACCTCCATCTCGGCGTAGCGGGCGGCGTTGAACCGCTCGCGGCCGCCGAGGAAGGTGCCGATGATGCCCAGCGCGAACGACACCGGGATCGAGACGAGGCCGGGGTTGGACAGCGGGAAGAACGCGAAGTCCGCGCCCGGCACCATCGAGGTCGGGGACCCGGACACCGCCGGGGAGACCACGATGAGGCCCACGCAGACCAGCACGCCGCCGTAGATGCTGCACAGCGCGCCGGTCGTGTTGAACCGCTTCCAGAACAGCGAGAACAGGATCGTCGGCAGGTTCGCCGACGCGGCGACGGCGAACGCCAGCGCCACCAGGAAGGCCACGTTCTGGCCGTTGGCGACGATCCCGCCACCGATCGCGACCAGGCCGATGACCAGCGCCGTCGTGCGGGCGACACGCACCTCGGAGTCCGGGGAGGCGTTGCCGCGGCGGAGCACGTTCGCGTACACGTCGTGGGCGAACGAGGCGGACGCGGTGATCGTCAGGCCCGCGACGACCGCCAGGATCGTCGCGAACGCCACCGCCGAGATCAGGCCGAGCATGATCTCGCCGCCGAGCGCGTAGGCCAGCAGCGGCGCGGCGTCGTTCTGGTTCGCGCGGGTGATCGTCCCCGGCGGCAGCAGCGCCGTCGCACCGTAGCCGAGCACCAGCGTGAACAGGTAGAAGATGCCGATCAGCCAGATCGCCCAGACCACCGAGCGCCGGGCCTCCTTGGCGGAGGGCACCGTGTAGAAGCGCATCAGGATGTGCGGCAGACCTGCCGTGCCGAGCACCAGGGCCAGCCCCAGCGAGATGAAGTCGATCTTGTTCGTGTACTGGAGCCCCGGGTTGAGGATGGCCTCGCCGCGCTCGGAGTTCTCGGTGGCCTGCTGCAGCACCGCGGACAGGTTGAAGCCGTAGCGGCCGAGCACCCAGGTGGTCAGCACGGCGGCACCGGTGAGCAACAGGCCGGCCTTGATGATCTGCACCCAGGTGGTGCCCTTCATGCCGCCGAACAGCACGTAGACGACCATCAGGCCGCCGACGACGACGATCACGAGCGCCTGCGACAGCGTGTCGGTCTTGGGGATCTGCAGCAGCAGCGAGATCAGTCCGCCGGCACCGGCCATCTGCGCGATCAGGTAGAACAGCGAGACGACCAGCGTCGAGGTCGCGGCGGCCGCACGGACCGGGCGCTGGCGCATCCGGAACGCCAGGACGTCGCCCATCGTGAACCGGCCGGTGTTGCGCAGCAGCTCGGCGACCAGCAGCAGCGCCATCAGCCAGCCGACGAGGAAGCCGATGGAGTAGAGGAAGCCGTCGTAGCCGTAGAGCGCGATGGCACCCGCGATGCCGAGGAACGAGGCCGCAGACAGGAAGTCACCGGCGATCGCGGTGCCGTTCTGCGGACCGGTGAACGCGTGCCCACCGGTGTAGTAGTCGGCACGGGTGGCGTTGGTACGGCTGACCCGCAGCACGATCATCAGGGTCACGATCACGAACAGCAGGAAGAACCCGAGGTTCGCGGTCACCGAGCCGACCGACTCGGCCTGGGCCAGGACTGACGTGGTCATGCGCGCACCTCCGCCTGCTCGACCCGGGCGCGCAGCTCGGCGGTCGGGCCGTCGATCTCCCGCTCGGCGAACCGGACGTACAGGGTCGTGATCAGGAAGGTGGAGACGAACTGGCCGAGACCCACGAGGAGCCCGACAGTGATCGTCCCGACGACCCGGATGGACATGAACTCGGGGGCGTAGCTGGCGAGACCGACGTACGCGAGGTACCAGGCGAGGAAGATCGCGGTCATCGGGAACACGTAGCGCCGGAGACGGCTGCGGTACGCCCGGAACTCGGGACTCGCCTGGACCTGCTGGTAGATCGTGCCGGCCGAGCGCTCTGCGGGGCTGCTCATGGCGCCGGTTCCTTTCGGGTCGTGCTGCGGGGAGCCGGGCCGCGTCGTGGCCGGGGGACCGCGGCGCGCCCCCGGGGGACACACTTCACCCGGGACAACGACGGAGTATCGCACCGGGGAACGTCGTTGCGTGCCGTTACCGGCAAAGACCCCCGGTCCGGACGAATCGGCCCGGCTGAACGGTGACACTGTGTAGACTCGTTCGGGGGAAAACGGTCAGGCCCTGTCGTCCAATCGGTCCCGCATCAGACCCAGCCGTTCGGGTGCGTGCAGGCGCAGGAGCACCTGACCGGCGTCGGCGGGGCGGCGCGCCCGGGTGAACCAGGAGACCAGCGCCATGGTGGCGAACGCCAGCGGCACGCTGACGATCGCGGGCCGGTAGAGCAGCACCCCGACCCAGCCCGCCGCGGAGCCGAGCCCGGAGACGTCGACACCGGCCAGGGCGGCGACCACCGCACCGGCCGACACCACGCCGCCGACGACGACCCCGGCGATCGCCCCGACGTCGGTCAGCCCGCGCCACCAGATCCCCAGCACGAGCAGCGGGCAGAACGTGGACGCGGCCACGGCGAAGACCAGGGCGACTGCCTCGGCGAAGTTCAGCCCGGACGGGACCAGCGCGACGACCGTCGGTGGCACCCCGGCCAGCACCGTCGCCAGCCCGAAGCGCCGGGTCATCCGGCCCTGGCGGGGCAGCACGTCGGTGGAGACGACGCTGGCCAGGCTCACCAGCAGGCCCGACGCCGTCGACAGGAACGCCGCCCACGCGCCCGCGGCGACGAGACCGCCCACCAGGGCACCGAGCAGCCCACTGCCCAGGATCGCGGTCGGGAGCAGCAGCACCGCGGCGTCGGTGCGGCCGGTGACCAGCAGCTGGGGGGTGTAGACCCGGGACAGCACGCCGAGCAGGGTCACCAGGACGTAGAAGCCGCCCAGCATCGCCAGGACGAGCACGGCGCTGCGGCGGGCCGCCCGGCCGTCGGAGTTGGTGTAGAAGCGGCCGAGGACGTGCGGCAGGCCCATCGTCCCGAGGAACGTCGCGAGGATCAGCGAGTAGGTCGCCAGCAGCTGGTGGTCCTCGGTCCCGGTGAACGGGCGCAGCCAGCTCTCGTCGTCGGTGGGGGCACCGCGGGTGACCGGCACCGGGTCGCCCGCGGCGAACCGCAGCTCGGTCCCGGCGGTGACCTCGTGGGTGGACCCGGCGACCCAGCGCAGCGGGCCGTCGACGACCTGCCCGTCGACGGTGCCGCGGGCCACGACGTCCACGGCCAGCCGTGCCTCCAGCGTCACCGGCGTGGCCACCGAGACCGTCGTCGGCTCGCGGAACTCCGGGGGCTCGTCGCGGGCGAAGGTGTGACCGTCGCCCAGCCAGACGGCCAGCCCGATCACCGCCGGGACGGCGAGCGCGGTGAGCTTGAACCAGTACTGGAACGCCTGGACGAACGTCACCGACCGCATCCCGCCGAGCGCGACGGTGGCGACCACGATGACTCCGGCCGCGCCGGAGCCGACCCAGTCGGGCAGGCCGGTGACGATGCCGACGGTGAGCCCGGCCCCCTGCAGCTGCGGGAGCAGGTAGAGCCAGCAGATCCCGATGACGACGGCCGCGCACACCCTGCGCAGCATCGGTGAGGCGAGCCGGGCGTCGGCGAAGTCGGGAACGGTGTAGGCGCCCGACCGGCGCAGTGGCGCGGCGACGAACAGCAGGAGGAACAGGTAGCCGGCGGTGTAGCCGACGGCGTACCAGAGCGCGTCGACCCCCTGGACCAGGATCAGGCCTGCGATGCCGAGGAACGACGCCGCCGACAGGTACTCCCCGGAGATGGCGCCGGCGTTGAGCCGCGAGGGCACCGACCGGGACGCGACGAGGAAGTCCGAGGTCAGCCGGGTCCGGTGGGCGACCGAGCCGATCACCGCGGATGCGACCGCCACCAGGACGATCGCGACCAGCGACAGGATCGCGGTCAGGCTCATCGATCGGCCACGTCGTCGGCGAAGTCCTGCTCGGCCGCCTCCGCGGAGCTCACGTACCACCAGCCCAGGCCCAGCAGGAACGGGTAGACCAGCACGCCGAGCAGCAGCCAGGGCAGCCGGATGCCGAGCACCTCGACCTGCCCGATCACCGGGACCGCGATGAACAGCGCGGGCAGCACACCCAGCCCGATGAGCGCGACGACGCTGACCCGCAGTGCGAGCAGCAGCTGGGTGCGGACCAGGGAGTTGCGCAGCAGGGTGCCGACGGCGCCGGGGTCCTGCACGTCGGACAGCCCGCGCGAGGACTGGGCGGTCGAGCGGCGCTCGGAGAGCACGACCCGGACCCGGCCGGCGCCGGGACCCTCGCCGTCGGCGTCGGCGTCGTCCTCGGGGGCGGGCGGGTCGGTCGGCTCCGCGGAGAACGGGCGGGGCCGGGCGCCGGTGTAGGGCGCCGCCGCGGCGGGGCTGAACGGCTCGGGTTCGGGCTCGGCCGACGGCTCGGGGGCCGGGGCGACGTCGACGTCGGGGGCACGCCAGATGACCTCGGTGCGCTCGAGGGGACCGCCGCGCAGCTCGTCGAGCTCCTCGTCGAGCTCGTCCTCGTCGGGGAGGTCGTCGTCCTCGTCGTCGACGCGGGCCTCGGGGTCCGCGGCAGGGAACGGCACCGGTGCGACGGCGGGGCCGCGCCGTCCCGCCGCCGACCAGCGGGTGGGGACGGGCCGGGTCTCGGGGGACTCGCCGGGACGCCGCCGGTCGACCGGTGCGACGTCGGTCCCGGTGGCGTCCCCGGTCCGGTCGTCGGTCCCGGTCCGGGCGAGCAGCCCTCCGGGGCCGTCGGCGCCGCGGGGGGCCGGCGCGTCCGCACCGCGGGCCGTGCCGGTACCGGCGTCGTCGGTGGTGGCCGTACCGGTCGCCTCGGCGGCACCGGTCGTGTCGGGCGTCCCCGCCAGCAGCGCGCTGCGGTCGGGGGACCAGCTGTTCGACCACGACGTCGCACCCGGGACCCGCTGCGGCAGCCCGGATCCGCCGCTGGTCGGGGGCCACTGCTTACCGCTGTCGACGACGCCCGGGGCCGGGGTCGCGGCGGCGGGCGGCCAGCCGACGCCGGGACGCAGGCCCTCCGGGGCGTAGGGGTCGGGCAGGAGGTCCGAGCGCGGCCGGGTCGGGCGGGCGCGGGCCGGGTGGACCGGCCGGACGTGGGCGTCGCGGGCGTCGGGATCGCGGTCCGCGGGCGCGGCGGAGCCGGCCGGGCCACCGGGGTCCGCGCGCGGAGCGGCCCCGGGCGGCACGGCGGCGGGCGGAGCCGGGTCGGCGGGCGGAGCCGGGTCGGCGGGCGGGACGGTCGTGTGCGGGGCGGAGCCCCCCGACGTCGTGGTGTCCGGGTCGGCCGGGGCGGGCGCGGTGCCGGCGGCCGTGGTCGCGACGCCGCGGGCCGCCGCACCGCGGGGCGGGTCGGCGTGGCCGGGGTCCGGCGCCGCGGTGTCGTCCCCGTCCGCCGGGGGGCGGGTACCGGCCGGGTCGACGCGGGCGTGCCGGCCGGTCGCACCGGCCCGGTCCGCGACGCGACGCGCGATCTCGGCCTGCAGCCAGCCGGCGCCGTCGTCACCGGCGGGCTCCTCGGCCGCACGACGGGACCGGCGGGCAGCGCGCCCCGCGGCCGGGGTGGCCTCCGCCGGGTCACCGGGTGCCGGGTGACCGGGTGCCGGGTGACCGGGTGCCGGACCGCCGGTGCGACCGTTCGCCTCCGGCACCGGACCGTCGCCGCGCCGGGTGGCGGACGTCGACCCGGCGGCCGGAGCCGGGGACGACCCGGGCCCGGGACGGGGCGTGGCTCCGTCACCCGCGGACCCGGCCCGTCCGGCGGTCGCGGGCGCCCCGGACGGACGGTGCCCGCCGTCCTCGGTACCGGGCCGCCCGGGCGCCTCGGAGCCGGGCCCGGCGGACGGTGGCACCGAGCGGTCCGACGGGTGTGCGCCGGGAGCGGGCCGGGCGGTCTGCCACGCCCCGGGACCGGGCCCACCGGAGGACGGCCCACCGGAGGGCGGCCGGGCCCCCGGGTGCCCTCCGCGGCGGGGCCCGCCCGGCCCGGGCACCGGACCGTGCGGCTGCGCGGCGGACGGGCCCACGGGCGTCCCACCGCCGGGCGCGCCGCCACCGGCAGGCCGCGGGTGCGGACCGGACGCGAACGAGCCGCGCGGCTGGGCCGGGATCGCGTTCCCGGCCGGGTCCGGGGCGAGGGCCACCCGGCGGTCGCGGTGCTCCGACGCCGGGTTCCAGGCGTCGAGACCCGCCACGGCACCGTCGGGGTACGGGCGTGACCGCGCCGGGTCCGGACGGACCTCGGACGCGGCCGGACCCGGTTCCGCGCGCGCGCCGTCGTCCGTCGGCCCGGCCTCGCCGGGGCGCTCGGACCCGTCGGGGTCGTCCGCGGCCCGGTCGGACTGCGGACGCACCGGCGGCGGAACGCCACCGGTGGACCTGCTCACCTCTGGCTCCACGCCTGCTTGGTCGCGCGGACGAGACGGTCCTTCAGTTCACGGGTGTGCCGGCGGCTGACCGGGAGCTCCGCGGTCTCCGGGCCGGAGCCGATCCGCACCACGTACCCGGACCCGGCCAGCCGCAGCTCGGTGACCAGCGGCAACGCGACGAGGAACGAGCGGTGGATCCGGACGAAGCCGGCGTCGCGCCAGCGGTCCTCGAGCACCGACAGCGGGATCCGTACGAGGTGGCTGCCCTCGGTGGTGTGCAGGCGGGCGTAGTCACCCTGGGCCTCGACGTAGCGCACGGCCGACCGCGGCACCAGCTTGGTGGTGCCGGCGAGCTCGACCGGGATCACCTCGTCGTCGCCGCCGCTCTCCTCGCGGACGGTCTCCACCGGGCCACTGCGCCGGGTGGACAGGATGCGGTCCAGCGCCGCGGAGAGACGCTCGGTGCGCAGCGGCTTGAGCAGGTAGTCGATGGCACCGACGTCGTAGGCGTCGACGGCACGGTCGTCGTGCGCGGTGACGAAGACGATCGCGGGCTGCACGGCCATGTTCTTGAGGACCCGGGCCAGCTCCAGGCCGTCGAGGCCGGGCATCCGGATGTCCAGGAACACGGCGTCGATGTCGGTCTGCTCGGCGACGTCGGCGCCACCACCCGCACCGGGCGCGGCGGCCGCGGCCGCACCGGCCCGGCGGCCGTTCAGGATGCGCAGGGCCTCGGTGGACTCACCGGCCTTCAGGACGGTCGCGACCCGCGGGTCCTCGTCCAGCAGGAACGCCATCTCCTCGAGCGCGGGCTGCTCGTCGTCCACCGCGAGCACGACGAGTCCGCGAGTGGTGTCGTTGCTGTCCACGATCTCCTCATCCTGCTTCCGGGCCTGCGCCGGGAAGCCCATCCGCTCGATGATCGCCCGGCGCCGGGACCATGGTGACGTGCCGACGCGCGGGATGCCAGGGCACGAACCGGATCGGTGACCGTCCGGACACGGGGTGCAGCTCTGCCGTGGTACGCACGGTCACCGGTCTCACAGCCCGTAACGGGCCCACGCAGCCCGTGTCTCGAGGCCGGAGAGCAGCTCGTGCCCGGCCGCCGCGAGGCCACCCGGGAGTCCTGCCCGGGCGGCGGACCCGCCCGCTCCGAGACGGGCGAGCAGCGGCCTGCGTTGTTCCACCGGGCGCTGCTCGGCGTCCGGGAAGCGCTCGGTCAGGACCTCGTGGGCACTGCCGATGCCGTCGACCAGGCCCAGCGCACGGGCCTGCTCACCCAGCCACACCTCGCCGTCGAACAGCTCGGTGTCGGTCGCGAGCCGGTCACCGCGCCGCGTGCGCACCCAGTCGGTGAACCGCTCGTGCAGCTGCTCCTGCAGGCCGGTGAGCCAGGCCACGTCCTCGGACCGCTCGGGCAGGAACGGGTCCAGCCGCGACTTCGAGCCGCCCGCCGTGTGCAGCCGCCGGGAGACACCCCACCGCTCGATCAGGCCGTCGAGCCCGAACCCGGCGCTGATCACGCCGATCGAGCCGACGATCGAGGTGGAGCAGGCGTAGATCTCGTCGGCGGCGCAGGCCAGCCAGTAGCCGCCGGAGGCGGCCACGTCCTCGCAGAACGCGAGCACCGGGACGTCCTTCTCCGCCGCCAGCGCGCGGATGCGGTCCCCGATCAGCTGGGACTGGGTCGGTGAACCACCCGGGGAGTTGATCACCAGTGCGACGGCGGCGAGCCGCTCGGGCGCGAAGGCACGCTCCAACACCTTCTCCGTCGACGAGATGCTCAGCACCTGGCGGGGCACCGGCGCGGCGTATGCACTGATGACGCCCTGCAGCCGGACGACCGACACCACCGCAGGACCGACCGAGTCACCCAGTCTGCCAGGCAGACGCGAGGTCACGGCCGCGGGAATACGCAGGACGTCCATGCCGCCCCACCGTACGCGCGAGCACAGGGTGACGGGGCGTGACCGGATCGGCACAGCTTGCTGTCGGCCAGGTCACCCGTACGGCCCAACAGGCCGCCGGAGGGTCCCACCGGAGCCCGCCGGATCAGGCCCGGATACCCGCCCGGAACTTCGGCACCCGCAGAGTGATCTTCATCCCGGCGCCGATGTTGGTGTCCACGACGAGCCCGAAGTTGTCGCCGAAGGCGGAGCGCATGCGGTCGTCGACGTTGCCCAGGCCGACGTGTGCGCCGGACAGGTGCGCGTCGTCGAGGTCCTCGTTGAGCCGGGCCGGGTCCATGCCGACGCCGTCGTCCTCGACGACGATCACGCACTCCGAGCCCGCGTTCTCGGCGCGGATGGTGACGGTGCCGCCGTTGGGCTTGCCGGACAGGCCGTGCCGGACCGCGTTCTCCACCAGGGGCTGCAGCGCGAGGAAGGGCAGCACGACGTTCTGCACCTCCTGGTCGATCTGCAGCTTGATGTTGAGCCGGTTACCGAAGCGGGCCTTCTCCAGCCGGACGTAGCGCTCGATGTTGTTGAGCTCGTCGAGCAGCGTCGTGTACTCGCCCGCGGAGCGGAAAGAGTAGCGGGTGAAGTCGGCGAACTCGATCAGCAGCTCGCGGGCCCGGGCCGGGTCGGTCCGGATGAACGAGGCGATCGTGGTCAGTGCGTTGTAGACGAAGTGCGGCGAGATCTGGGCGCGCAGGGCGCGGACCTCGGCCCGGTTGAGCCGGGCGCGGGAGTCGTCGAGCTCGGCGAGCTCCAGCTGGCTGGAGACGTAGCGCGCGACCTCACCGGTGGCCCGCAGGACCGGCGGGCCGGCCGTCGACGGGGTGAGCGCGGCGAGCGTGCCGATGATGTTCCCGTCGCTCTCCAGCGGGACGACGACGATCCCGCGCACCTCGCAGCCGGGCTGGTTGCACTTGATGGAGGTGTGGCTCATCAGCTCCATCCGGCCGGTCCGGACCACCGTGTCGGCGAGCGTCTGCACGTCCTGCTGGTGCTGGTCGGCGGTGCCGTCCCAGCCCAGGACGGTGCCCCGGGAGTCGGTCATCGCCATCGCCGTGGTCTCCAGCAGCTGACGCAGGTACGGCAGCGCCTGCGACGCCGACCGCGACGACAGTCCCTCGCGCAGCACCGGTGCGGCCAGCGCGACCGTGTGCAGCGCGGAGAAGGTGGCCTTGGCCAGCGGCGAGACCATCGTGTTGCGCCGGTTGCGCTGCCACAGGAAGAAGAACACCGCGACCACGCCGACGACGCCCACCACCACGAGCAGCAGCGCCATGGAGGGGGTGAGCGTGGTGGATCCGTCCACGACTGCGAGCACCCCCGTTCCCGCGCCCGCCACTAGCGCACCAACCGGGACAGGCGGCGGTCGGCGAGCGGTTTCCCCCCGGTCTGGCAGGTCGGACAGTACTGGAACGATCTCTCCGCGAACGACACCTCGCGCACGGTGTCGCCGCAGACCGGGCACGGCAGGCCGGTACGGGCGTGCACCCGCAGCCCGGACCGCTTCTCCCCCTTGAGCTCAGCGGCCCCCTGCCCCACCGAGCGCGCCACCGCCTCGCTCAGCACCGTGTGCAGCGACGCGAACAGGGCGTCCCGCGCCTCGGGCCCCAGCCGTGCCGCGGTGGCGTACGGCGACAGCTTCGCGGTGTGCAGGATCTCGTCGGAGTAGGCGTTGCCGATCCCGGTGAGCGTGGACTGGTCGGCGAGCAGTGTCTTGAGCCGGCGGGTGTCGCCGTCGAGCAGCTCGTCGAGCCCGGCACGGGACAGCTCCAGCGCGTCCGGGCCGAGCTTCGCGATGCCCGGTACCTGCGTCGGGTCGGCGACGAGGTACACCGCGAGCCGCTTCTGGGTGCCCTGCTCGGTGAGGTCGAACCCCGGCCCGCCGACCTGGTCGAGGTGCACCCTCAGCTGCAGCGGGCCCCGCCCCGGCCGGGGCGGGGTCACACCCGCGGTCGTGTGCCAGCGCAGCCAGCCGGCCCGCGACAGGTGCGTGACCAGGTGCAGCGGACCGGCGTCGGGGCGGTCCTCGAAGTCGACCGACAGGAACTTGCCGAACCGTGACGCCCCGGTCACCACCCGCCCCACTAGTGCCGACACCGGCGGTTCGAAGGTCTTCAGGGCGCTCATGGAGGCCAGGTCCACCCGGGCCACCGGGCGGTACACCGCGTGCTCACGCAGGTGGTGGGCCAGCGCCTCCACCTCGGGCAGTTCGGGCACCCCGACTCCTAGTTGATCGGCTGCAGCGGGCTGTCCGCGTGGCCGGGCGTCGAACGGTTCTTCAGGCTGCGCACGACCACCTTCGTCTCCTCCCGCGCGGTCGCGAGCCCGCGCACCATGCCCGTCCACTTCTCCGGGGGCAGGTCGTACCCGCCCTGGGTCTTCGCGGTGATCGTGAAGGGCCTGCGCAGGAGCCAGCGGAACGGGAAGAAGCCCAGGCCGACGATGACGACGAGCCAGTAGAACCAGGGGAAGACCACTCCGTCGGGTACCCAGACGATGAGGACCAGCCAGAAGAACACCAGCGTGCTGAGCACGAGCACGACCGCGCCGTTGCCCGCGTCGACGTCGTGCTCGAACTCGTCGCCGACCGCCGGCGTGGTCCACTCGATCCGCCGGCTCACCTGCCACTCGCGGTAGTCCGCCGCGATGACCGTCTTCGTCGTCAACGTGTCCGCTCCCCTGCCCCGGTACCGCCCCGATGTTCCCACAGGGACCCGACAGAACCGAGCATCCGCGGGCCCCCGCCCCGGTGCATCACCGCCCGATCTCCGAGCCCACCCGACTCGCACGACCGGACCGTTCGCACGAAAGGTTCCTACGAACGGCCCGTTCGTGCGAACCCGGGCGGGTGCCGGGCGGGTGCCGGGACGGCGGTGTGGAGCCCGGGACGTCGGGCGGGCGTCCGGGGTCAGCAGGCGGGCTCGGCGGGTTCCCGTTCGGGCGCGCCGGGGGCCAGCAGCTCCGAGCGGGTCAGCACCACCGGGTCCGGCCCGTCGTTGCGCAGCTCGTGGGGCCTGCCGTCCTCCAGGAAGAAGGCCTCCCCCGGCCCGAAGGGGCGGGGTTCGCAGGAGTCGGCGCGCTGCACGGTCACCGTCCCGGACCGCACGACGGAGATCACCGTGCCGGGGTGGCTCACCCAGCCGCTCGCCTGGCCCGGCGCCAGCACCTCGGTGCGCACGAGCAGCTCGGCGGGGCCGGGCGTGGAGATGTCGACCGGTCGGTCGAGGCGGCCCCGGGCGTCGGAACCCGCCTGGGTGACCGGTACGTCGGGGACCCCGGGGAGCGCGGACCCCGTGGTCGGCGCGGGGGCGGCGGACGCCGACGGAGCGGCTTCGCCATCGTGCCCGAGCTGGCCCGGCTGGGCGCAGCCCGCGAGCAGGGCGGCGGTCGCGACCAGCAGGGCCGGTCCGAGATGGTGACGGGCGAGCGGCACGGGCGGTGTCCCTCCGGGCGCGATGCGTGATCGCACCGCACGCTAGTGGCCGATCACCACGCGAGCGGCAGCCGGGTCGTCCCGTTGATGAAGTTCGAGGTCAGGCGTCGGACCTCGCCGTCGAGGCGGGCCGGGGGCAGGCGCAGGAACGCGGTGAGGAAGGACCGCATCTGCATCCGGGCGAAGTGCGCGCCCAGGCACAGGTGCGGCCCCTGCCCGAACGCCAGGTGCTCGTTCGGGGTGCGGGTGATGTCGAAGGTGTCCGGATCGGGGAAGCGGCGCGGGTCGCGGTGTGCGGAGCAGTGGTAGACGACGACTTTGTCCCCCGCCGCGATCTCCGCCCCGTTCAGCACGTGGTCGCGGGTGGCGGTCCGGCGGAACGTGAGCACCGGCGGGTGCCAGCGCAGGATCTCCTCGATCGCGGACGGCAGCAGCTCCGGTGCGGCGCGCAGGCCGGCGTAGGCGCCGGGGTGCCCGACGAGCGCGAGCACCCCGCCCGGCAGCGCGCTGCGCACCGTGTCGTTGCCCGCGATGACCAGCAGGAAGAAGAACATGTGCAGCTCGGGCCCGGTGAGGGCGCGCCCGTCGACCTCGGCGTGCACGAGCGCGGTCATGACGTCGTCGCCGGGCTCGGCGCGCTTGCGCTCGGCGAGGGCGTCGGCGTAGCCGAACATGTCGGCCAGTGCGGCCGGCGAGCGCGGGTTCACCGGCGGACCGCTGCCCGCGTCGTCGTCGGCGTGGTCGGGGTCCTGGTAGCCGATCACCCGGTTCGTCCAGCGCAGCAGCATCGGGCGGTCCTCGACCGGCACGCCGAGCAGGTCGGACAGGTTCTGCAGCGGGAACTCGTCGGTGACCCGGCCGACGAGTTCGCAGCCGCCGTCGTCGCGGACGGCGTCGAGGAGCGCGTCGGCCCGGCGCTGCACCGCGGCGGCGAAGCCCTCCAGCCTGCGACGGGTGAACGCCCCGGTCACCAGGGTGCGCAGCCGTACCTGCTCGGGCGGGTCCATGTTGAGCACCGTCCGGCGCAGGAACGGCAGGTCGGCCGGGTCCGGGTCGCGGATCTGCGTCGCCCCGAGCGACGACGAGTAGTCGACCGGGTGGCGCAGGACGTGCCGCACGTCGTCGTAGCGGGTGACGGCCCAGAACCCGGGTCCGGCCGGCCAGGGGCCCACGGCGTGCTCGTCCTGCCAGGAGACGGGCGCGGTGTCGCGCAGCAGCCGCAGCGCCTCGTGCGGCACCCCGCGGGCGAACACGCGCGGGTCGAACACGTCGGTGTCCACCCCGTCGGGTGCGCTCATCGGTTCGCCACCTCGATCAGCGTGTCCGCGTGACAGGGCACGTCCTCGGCGCACCAGCAGCACAGGTCCCTGCCCGCGAGCTCGGTCCGGGCCCGTTCGACCAGGTCGGGGCGCTCCTCGAGCAGCCAGCGGCGGTGCGCGGCGATGGCCTGCTCGCGACCCGTCTCGCGCACGTCGAAGGGGTTGCCCCACGGCCCGGGCCGGGTCACGACGACAGCACCGTCGGGTTTGCGCCATCCCTTCGTGCGACGCAGCCGGATCCGCTGTGGAGTGCTCACGACCCGCACCGTAATCGGGTGGCGCAGGTCACGGCCATTCACTTTGCATTGCGCAACGCATCGGAGCATGCTTGCGCGAGTCAACTAGTTGCGTGATACATGCACCACCGAGAGGGGGTCCGCGATGGGCGCTGCACCGGCCGCCACCGCCGAGCCCGCCGACGCCGACCTGGAGCTCGCCGACTCGATCGTCCGCGAGCTGTTCCTGCTGGTCCGCCAGGTGAAGCGGTCCGGCGAACGACACCGGCCCGAGATGATCGTCGACATGGCCGCCTACCACGTGCTGGCCCATCTCCACTTCGGCGGCCCGCAACGGGCCGGCGAGGTCGCCGCCACCTTCCACTCCGATCCGTCCACGATCAGCAGGCAGGTGTCCGCCCTGGTCAAGGCGGGTCTGATCGAGCGGCGCGCCGACCCCGGCGACGGGCGCGCCTCCCTCCTCGCCGCGACGGACGAGGGTGTCCGCGTGATCGAGACCGAGCGACGTCGTCGCGCCCACGTCATCGCCAGCGTGCTGGCCACGTGGAGCCCCACCGACCGCCAGGCCCTCACCGGCCTGCTCGGCCGCTTCCTCGACGACTACCAGACCTTCGAAGCACAGGAGTCCTGAGAATGTCCACCGCTGCCGCCAGTGCGCAGCGCCCCACCGCCACCTCCGGCGACGGCGAACTGACGCACCGGCAGATCCTGACCGTCCTGGGTGGACTGATGCTGGGCATGTTCCTGGCCGCCCTGGACCAGACGGTCGTCTCGACCGCGATCCGCACCATCGCCGACGACCTGTCGGGCCTCAACCTGCAGGCGTGGGCGACGACGGCCTTCCTCATCACCAGCACCATCACCACCCCGCTCTACGGCAAGCTCTCCGACATCTTCGGCCGCAAGCCGCTGTTCATGACCGCGATCTCGATCTTCCTGATCGGGTCGGTGGCCTGCACCCTGGCCTGGTCGATGTACTCGCTGGCCGCGTTCCGGGCGCTGCAGGGCCTCGGTGCCGGTGGCCTGATGTCGCTGGCGCTGACCATCCTCGGCGACATCGTGCCGCCGCGTGAGCGTGCCCGCTACCAGGGCTTCTTCCTGGCCGTGTTCGGCACGTCCAGCGTGATCGGCCCGGTCATCGGCGGCCTGCTGTCCGGTGTGGACAACATCGCCGGCATCGACGGGTGGCGCTGGATCTTCCTGGTCAACGTGCCGATCGGGCTCGTCGCGCTGGTGGTCGTCCAACGGGTGCTGAACATCCCGCACGTCCCGCGGCCGGCCCGGATCGACTGGCCCGGCGCGCTGGCGCTGGCGCTGTGCCTGGTGCCGCTGCTGATCGTCGCCGAGCAGGGTCGCGAGTGGGGCTGGGGTTCCACCTCGTCGATCGTCTGCTACGTCATCGGCGGTGTCGGCCTCCTGCTGTTCCTGCTGGCCGAGCGCGCCTACGGCGACGCCGCGCTGCTCCCGCTCCGGCTGTTCCGCACCGGCATCTTCTCGCTGTCGGCGGTGCTGAACCTGCTCATCGGTATGGCGATGTTCGGGGGCATCGCGCTGCTGCCGCAGTTCCTGCAGATCGTGCACGGCGCGACACCGATCGAGGCCGGCTTCATGATGCTGCCGCTGGTCGGCGGGATCATGGTCGCGTCGATCGCCTCCGGTCAGCTGACCTCGCGCACCGGCCGCTACAAGATCTTCCCGGTGATCGGCACCGCGTTCATCACGATCGCGATGGTGCTGCTGTGGCAGACCGTCACCCCGTCGATCCCGATCTGGCAGCTCGACCTGACGATGGCCCTGCTGGGCCTGGGCCTCGGCCTGTGCATGCAGACCCTGGTGCTGGCCGTGCAGAACGCGATGCCCGCCCGCGACATGGGCGTCACCACGTCCTCGGTGACGTTCTTCCGGCAGATGGGCGGCACGCTGGGCACCGCGATCTTCCTGTCGGTGGTGTTCTCCACCGCCGGCGACAAGATCGCCGACGCCATCCGGTCCGCGCTCGGCACGAGCTCGTTCCAGGCCGCGCTGACCGACCCGGCCGTGGCCGCCGACCCGGCCAACTCGCAGGTCGTCGGCGCCCTGCAGTCCGGGCAGGCGGGCGGTCTGTCCAGCTCGGTGCTGGCCGACTCCTCGTTCCTGCAGCGGATCGACCCGCGGCTCGCGGCGCCGTTCCAGGAGGGCTTCACCAGCGCGATGACGCTGGCGTTCCTCATCGCGGCCTGCGTCATCGCGGTGGCGTTCGTCCTGGTGCTGTTCGTCAAGGAGCTGCCGCTGCGCACCATGTCCGGTGCGCAGGCCGCCCGGGCCGAGGCCGCGGGGGAGGGTGCCGCCGCAGCGTCGGTCCCGACCGAGGCGCTGGCCACGGTCGCCCCGTCCCCCACCCCGGCCACCCGGGTCGACGGCGGCGGACGCGGGGCCGACGTCGCGCCGGCCACCACGCCGCTGCCCGTCGGCGCCCGGCAGGATCCACAGCCGGAGGCGTCGCACCCGGCGCCGCCCCGGCCGCGTCCGCGCAACGGCACCGTCGGTGACGCCGCCGCGGCCGCGGGTCTGGACCACCTGCACTCCACCGGCGGCGACGGCCCCGCCGTCACCGGCAGGGTCCAGGGCGGCACCGGCGCTCCGGTGCCCGGTGCGGTCGTGACCGTCACCCGACTGTCCGGTGACCAGGTCGGGCGCACCACCACCGACGGCGACGGCCACTACCGCATCGCGGTCGACCAGCCCGGGCGCTTCCTGGTCGTCGCGGCCTCGTCGGCGCTGCCGCCACACGCCGCCACCGTCTCGGTCGGCACCGAGCCGGTCCGCCACGACGTGCGGCTGTCGGTCAGCAGCGGCATCCGCGGCACCGTGCTCGACGCCGCGGGCGCGCCGCTGCCCGGGGTCACCGTCTCGCTGATCGACCACGGCGGCGACGTCGCCGCGGCAGGCCGGTCCGGTGAGGGCGGCCGCTGGGTGCTCGACGGCGTCCCGGCCGGCCGCTACACCCTCACCGCGGCCGGCGAGGGTGTCGACCCGGTGGCGGTCGGGGTCGAGGTGCCGGGGTCCGGCACCGCCGTCCAGGACCTGCGGCTGCCGCAGCGTTCCCGGCTCACCGGCCGGGTCACCGCGGAGCCGGACGGGCACCCGGTGGCGCACGCCCTGGCCACGCTGATCGACGCCGAGGGCGCGGTCGTGGGGTCGCGGCTGTCCGGCCCGGACGGGACCTTCGCCTTCGAGGGACTGCCCGCGGGCAGCTACACCCTCGCGACCAGCGGCTACGCCCCGGTCGCGAACGTGGTCTCCCTCGAGCCGGGCCGGGTGACCCACTCCGACGTGGAGTTCCCGCTCCCGCTCGACGGGCAGGCGTCCACGAACGGCGGCGGTTCCCCGGCGGCCAACGGCAACGGGTCGCCGAACGGCCGGCACGTCCGGGACGGCGAGCAGGGCCTGCGGGACGAGGCACACCGCTGACCCACCCGTTCGTGTTCCACGTGGAACGCCCCGGTCCCCCGTCACGGGGGGGCCGGGGCGTCCGGCGTCTACAGCGCGATCGCCGCACCGACCCCGGACCGCGGGTCGACCGCGGCGTGCAGCGTCCCCGGGCCACCGCCCCCCGGGACGGCGGCGCCGGTCCCGACCGCGCACATCCGGCCCAGGGCCCACGCGCCCGCGTCCTCCACGGCGTGCCCCCGACGGGCCAGCCCGGCGAGGGTGTCGGGCCCCAGCCGGGACTCGACGACGAGCCCGTGCAGCTCCCAGCCGCGCGGCGCGAACGATGCCGGGAACGCCGTCGAGTGCCAGGTCGGCGCGTCGATCGCGGCCTGCAGGTCGAGTCCGCCGTGCATCAGCGCGAGCAGGAAGGCGAGCTGCCACTGGTCCTGCTGGTCCCCGCCGGGCGTCCCGAAGGCGAGGGCGGGCTCGCCGTCACGCAGCGCCAGCGACGGCGACGGCGTGGTGCGCG
The DNA here is from genome assembly GCF_020131355.1 of Pseudonocardia sp. ICBG1293. Lineage (GTDB taxonomy): Bacteria > Actinomycetota > Actinomycetes > Mycobacteriales > Pseudonocardiaceae > Pseudonocardia. Next base: position 111,887 of record NZ_JAHLEL010000057.1, on the reverse strand, counting down.
GCATCCGCCCGGGCGCCAGGGTGCTCGCCAGGCCGTCCTCCAGCCAGAACATCTGGCCGCGGGTGCCCAGGCAGAAGCCGAGCTCCGGGATCGTCGGCGACGACTGCAGCCAACCACCCGACGGCGTCACCGAGATCATGTTCCCGGCCGCGTCGACGACGTCGACGTGCACCGTGTCCCCGCGGGCGACGCCGTCCCGCGACACTGTCGGCTCGCCGGGGCCCGGCCCCTCCGTACCGGAACCGCGACCGGCACCCGGGGTCGCCGCGTGGTCCCCGATCCGGGGAGTGCGTCCACCCGGCGAGCCGGGCCGCAACCCGCCGTCCGAGGCCGGGCCGATCAGACCCCGCCGGGCGGCGGTGTAGTCCTCGGACAGCAGGTCGGCGACGAGGTCGGCGGGTGCGGCGGGTGCGCCGTCGCCGTACCAGGCCTCCCGGTCGGCGAAGGCGAGCTTCGCGGCCTCGGCGGCGGCGTGCACCGTGTCGAGGGTGGCGACACCCCCGGGCAGCTCCAGGTCCAGACCCGCGAGCAGGCGCAGCTGCTGCAACAGGACCGGGCCCTGCGACCACGGGCCGCACTTCGCGACCGACCACCCGGCCCCGGCGTCGGCGACGAGTGCGTCCTCGTAGTGCGCCGACCAGCCGGCCAGGTCGTCGGCGGTGAGCAGGCCGGTGTGGTCGCGACCGGTCTCGTCCCGGACCGGGGTGGCGGCGAACCGGCCGATCTCCTCGGCGACGAACCCGCGGTACCAGGCATCCCGGGCGGCGTCGATGCGCGCCTCCCGGCTCGGGCCGACGGCCTCGCCGAGCAGCCGGCGCCAGGTCCCGGCCAGCACCGGCAGCCGCACCAGCTCGCCCGCGGCGGGGACCCGGCCGTCGGGCAGCCAGGTCGCCGCCGACGACGGCCAGTGCGCGCGGAAGTGGTCGGCGACCGTGCCGATGGCCGCCGGGACCCGCGGGACCAGCGGGAACCCACCCGCGGCGTAGCCGAGCGCCGGTGCGAGGACGTCCTCGAGCTCCCACGTGCCGTGGTCGCGGAGCAGGGTCAGCCAGCCGTCCCAGGCCCCGGGGACCGTCGCCGGCAGCAGACCGGTGCCGGGCACGATCGCGCAGCCCAGGTCACGCAACCGGTCTGCCGTCGCGGCGGCCGGGGCCACGCCCTGGGCGCACAGCACCCGCGGGACCGGGTCGGTCGCGGTGACGAACACGGCGGGCAGCTCACCGCCCGGCCCGCACAGGTGCGGCTCGACGACCTGCAGCACGAAACCGCAGGCGACGGCGGCGTCGAAGGCGTTCCCGCCCCGCGCCAGCACCGTGGCCGCGGCGGCCGTGCCGAGATGGTGGGTGCTGCTGACCGCGCCGTGCGGCCCGATCCGGTCGTGTCCTCTGGGTGCCACGACCCGGATCCTCACACGGTCGGGGCCGCCACGCGGACCTCAGGCGCGGTCACGCAGCTCGCTGACCAACGGGACCTCCAGCACCCGGTCCGAGGACATCCACTCGCGCAGCGCGTGGGTGGCCAGCACGTCGTCGGTGTTGTAGCCGAGCAGCCGCTCCCGCTGCACCGGGTCCGGGTCGCCGCCGTCCAGCGCGACGGCGTCGCGGTACCAGCGCATCGAGTTCTCCCCGCCCGCCTCCGGGTCCCGCCAGGAGAACCCCGCGGCGGGGGCGATCTTCTTCAGCCCCTTGCCCTGCGCGCACAGGAACCAGGTGGAGACCACGCCGTAGAGGTCGACCCAGCACGGGTCCGCGACGAACGCGCGGACCTCCGCCTCGGTCGGCACCCCGGGCATGCCGGCGAACCGCTGCGCCGAGGCGATCATCCAGCGGTTCTCGGCCTGCTCGTTGTAGCAGTACGCGGCGAACGTGCGCCCGGACGCGAGGGTGGCCGCCCGCAGACCGGCGAACCACGTCCAGAACTCGCCGAACGAGCGGCCCTCGTCGCGGGTGGGCAGCGGGTCCCAGGTCGCGAACGCCCGGTAGCCGGGCTCGGGATCCCCGGCACGGGCACCGCCGGGCAGCGTCAGCAGCGCACCCCACAGGTAGGCACCGGACTCGCCGAAGCTCTCCATGTCGACGTCCACCTCGACGTCGGCCCGGGTGACCGGCACCCGCGGCACCCGACGGGCGACGGCGAGACCCCGGCGACGCGCACGCGCCAGCGCGACCAGGTCGGTGAACGGCGGCCCGGGCAGCGGGCCGGTCAGCTCGGCGGGCGGGGCCGCCGGATCCAGCGCGGCCAGCCCGGCGACGGTCGCCACGCCCGACTCCCGCAGCAGCCGCGCCGTCTCGCCGTGGGCGACCAGGCTGACGTCGTCGACCTGCTCCAGCTCGGACTCGCACGTCGGCCACCAGGGGCAGCGACGGCACTCGGTGATCCGCGAGGGGGTCGCGAGCGCGGGTCCGCCGGTCGCGGCCGCCCGGGCGACGGCGGCCCGGTCGGTGAACCGGGCGTCGTACTCCTCCAGCGTGGAACGGCCGCCGGGCCAGTGCCCGGCCCGCAGGTCGTGCCAGACGACCACGTCGGCGTCGAGCCCGATCACCCCGCCGAGCCGGGGGGCCGACTCCGGCGGCGCCCAGCCCGCGGCCTCCAGCAGCCGGGTCAGCTGGGCCAGGGCCAGCAGGTCGCGCGGCTGGGAGCGGACCTTGCGGTCCGGGTCGTACCGGGCGCGCTGCGGCCACGGGTCGGTGACCGCGGTCGTGCGCGCACCCTCGCCCGGGTCGGTGATCCGCCGGCGCACCACGAGCAGCGGGACGTAGCCGCCGGTGGGTGTGCGCACGAGCAGCTCCGCGGTGCCGCGGCGGTCACCGTCGACCGGCAGGACCGCGCCCCAGACCAGCGGCGCACCGGCGGCGACGAGCTCGGCCGTGCGCTCCGCCCGGGCCGCCCGGGATCCGGCGCCGGTCTCGGCGGGCCCGGCCGCGCCGTCCGGCCAGGTGCCGGCCCAGTCCGGGCCCCAGGTGTGCGCGAGCAGCTCGCCGATCCGCACCCGGTGCGCCGCCGCGTCGGCCCGGCGCTGCTCGATCGCCGGGTCCGGCAGCGCCCGCGGCAGCTCCGACGCCGACGGGTCGTGGTCCAGGTGCACCCGCCGGCGGCACCCGCTCAGCGCCGCCGCGTCCAGCAGGACGCCGGGCGCGGTACGGGGTCCGGTCGAGGTGCTCACGGCTCCCGAGGGTAGAGACCACCCCCGACAGGACCGGATCCGCGTGACGCCCCGTTCCCCCACCCGGGTGGTGTCGGTCCTGCGCGTGCGGTGCACGGGGCCCTAGGCTGCGACGACACGGCGATCATCTGCCGAGCCGACCCGGGAGGACACGACATGGGACTGCTGCGCAGGAAGCCGAGCGCGGGCGAGCGCGCCGCGGCGGCGACCAGGGAGGCGGCGGTCGATGCGTCGGAACGGGTGCAGTCGGCCACGGTCCAGACCCTCGAGTACACCCGCGAGACCGCCGACAAGGCCGCCGAGAAGCTGCACCAGCGCGCGGTGAAGGCCCGGAAGAAGGCCGAGACGGCGTCGCGACGGGCGGAGAAGGCGGGCCGCAGGGCCGCGTGCAGCACGCGTCGCGCCGTCGGGGAGGGCACCGCCTCCGCGAACGCCCTGCTGAGCTCGGCCGACCTCAAGGCCCGCTCGGCCGACCGGAAGGTCGCCAGGGCCGCCGCGAAGGCCGACGCGAGCGCCCGCAAGGCCGAGGCCAAGGCCTCGCGGGCCACCGAGAAGGGCAGACTCAAGAGCGAGACCCTGGCCGCCAAGCAGGCCGAGCGCGACCGCCGGGCCCACGAGTGGAACGCCAAGAAGGTCCAGCGCTACCTGGGCATGGCCAAGATCGTCGCGCCGCTGCTGGCGCCGTACGCGATGGCCGCGGCCGGGTCGCTGCGCCACCGTCTCGACGACCACCGCTCGCGGCGCCTCGGGGTCTCGCCGGACGAGCTGGGCGGCTACTCCGGCCCCGGGGGCCGGCTGCACGCACGGCTGTCGCGGGTCGCGCGGACCATCACCGAGCTGCGCGAGGACGGCACCGTCGACCGCGACGAGGCCGCCAAGCGCTTCGCCGACGAGACCGAGCCGCGGCTGCACGACCTGGCCGCCGCCGTCCGGGCCGCCGAGAACATGCCCGCCGCCCGCCGCAAGGCGGCCTACCGGACCGTGTCCGCCGACCTCGACCGCATCGAGGTCCGGCTGCTCGACCACCTGGGCGTCCGTTCCTGACCCCCTGTGGGCCCGGCCCCGGCCGGGCCCACAGCAGGACCGGGGACACCGCTAGGCGCGGTAGTCCTCCAGCACCCGCAGCCACACCTCGCTGATCGTGGGGAACGCCGGCACCGCGTGCCAGAGCCGTCCCAGCGGCACCTCGCCGACGACGGCGACCGTCGCCGCGTGCAGCAGCTCGGCCACCCCCGGGCCGACGAAGGTGACCCCGAGCAGCACCTCCCGGGCCGGGTCGACCACCGCGACCACCCGGCCCGACCAGCCGTCGGCGGTGAGCGACGACCCGGCGACCGCGATGTCGATGTCCACCACCCGCACGTCCAGTCCCTCGTCGCGGGCGGCCGCGGCGGTGCGCCCGACCCACGCCACCTCCGGGTCGGTGAACACGACCTGCGGTACCGCGTGGTGGTCGGCGGTGGCCGCGTCCTCGCCCCAGGGGCCGTCGGCGAGCGCCCGGCCCGCGGCGCGGGCGGCGATCGCGTGCGCGGCGATCCGCGCCTGGTACTTGCCCTGGTGGGTCAGCGGAGCACGGCCGTTGACGTCGCCGACGGCGTAGAGCCAGTCCCCGGCGGCCAGCCCCGAGTCGTCGACGACGATCTCGCCCCGCCGCCCGAGGGCGACCCCGGCCGAGTCCAGGTCCAGCCCGTCGGTGGCCGGACGACGCCCGGTCGCGACGAGCAGCCGGTCCACCTCGACCTCGTCGCCGCCACCGACCAGCACGGTCGCGTCCCCGGACCGGCGGACGGCGTCCAGGCCGGTGCCGAGCCGCAGATCGACGCCCGCCTCCCGCAGCCCGGCCGCGACCCGCTCGGAGGCCTGCGGCTCGGCACCCGGCAGCACCCGGTCGCCGTGGTTGAACAGGGTGACCCGCGCGCCCAGCCGGGCCCAGGCCAGCGCCATCTCGCAGCCCACGACCCCGCCGCCGAGCACGCCGAGCCGGTCCGGGACCTCCCTGGCCGAGGTCGCGTCGCGCGAGCCCCAGTACTCGACGGTGTCGAGCCCGTCGACCTGCGGCACCACCGGGCCGCTGCCGGTCGCGACCACGACCGCCCGGGCCGCCGTCACCACGGTCTCGCTGCCGTCCGCCGCCGTCACGACGACCCGCTTCTCGCCGGCCAGCCGGCCCCGCCCGCGCAGCACCGGCACCCTCGGCCCACCGGACCTGGCCGCTGTCGTCCCAGTCGGAGGTGAACGACGTCCGCCTGGCCAGCACCTCGGCCGGGTCGAACTCGGCGCGCACCCCCGGCAGCCGCCGCGCGTCGGCGACGGCCTGCGGCGTGCGCAGCAGCGCCTTCGACGGGATGCACGCCCAGTAGGAGCACTCCCCGCCGACCAGCTCGGCCTCCACCAGTGCGGCGGACAGGCCGGCGTCCACCGCGTAGCCCGCGGCGTTCTCACCGACCGGACCCGCCCCGATCACGACGACGTCGTAGCTCAGCTCGCTCATGGCACCGAGCTTCCCGCTCCGGACCGGTCCCATGTCACCCCGGGGCCGGTCCGTCACCCCAGGGCGGCGACCGCGTCCCCCAGCTCGGTGTCACCGTGGCGCAGCTCGAGGGTCAGGCCCGCCGACCGCGGTGCGGCCAGCAGCGCGGCGACGGCCGCGGCGGAGTCGTCGCGGGTCACCTCGCCGTACTCCACCGGCGGCGGGGCCAGGGTGACGCGTCCGGTACCCGGGTCGTTCGTGAGCTTGCCCGGGCGCAGGATCGTCGCGTCGAGCCGCCCGTCGGCGCGGATCGCGTCCTCGGCGGCCTTCTTCGCCCGGATGTAGGCGGCCCACACCTCGCCACGCGCCGGGTCGGGCTCGGCGTCCACCCCCGGCGAGGAGACCAGCAGGTAGCGGCGGACGCCCGCCCCGGCGGCCGCGTCGGCGAGCAGGGTGGCCCCGTCGCGGTCCACGGTCTCCTTGCGCTCGACACCGCTGTCCGGGCCGGCGCCCGCCGCGAAGACGACGGCGTCGGCGCCGGTGAGGTGCCCCGTCAGGTCCGCGGCGGAGATCTTCTCCAGGTCGGCCACGACGGGACTCGCCCCGGTGGCCGCCACGTCGTCGGTGTGGTCGGGGTTGCGCACGATCGAGCGCACCGTGTGCCCCTGACCCGTGAGCAGGGTGGACAGTCGCAGCGCGATCTGTCCATGGCCTCCGGCGATCACCACGTCCATGCGGCCACGCTAGGCCGGACGGGGGTTCAGCGCCTGTTCGGCTTGAGCGTCCAGACGATCGTCATCGCTCCGGTCTGCACGCCCTGGGCGTCGGTGAGGGTCACGTCGACGGAGAACTCCGGGCGGTCCCCGGCGTCGAGCTCGGCGAGCACCTCACCGGCCGGACGGGTCAGCACGGCCTCGGCGCGCAGGTCGCCCTTCGCGAGCTTGAGGTAGCGGATCTCGGACCGGACGACCAGCGGCACGGCCCGGTCGCCCACGGAGGCGAACGCGGCCAGACCCACCGCACCGGAGGCCGTCTCGCCGAGGCCGAACATCACCGCGGCGTGCGGCCCGCCGACGTGGTTGTGCTGGTCGGACCGGTCGGGGAGGAACGCCTCCACCCGGTCCGTGGTGATCGCCCCGAAGGTGATCCCCGCCGTGCCCACCCACGGCACCGCCTGCGTCATCGCGTCGGCCACCCAGCTCGCGTCATCAGCCATGGGCCGACCCTACTCGCCGGTAACCTCCGAGGAAAGCGACGCCCGGTTCCTCACGATTCTCATCGTGCGAGAACGAACCCCCTTGTCCGTCGTGCACAACGGGGATGAGATCGGTGTGACAGCAGGCACACCAAGTCCCACCACCACGACGCGCAACGTCGCGCGTCCGAGGCTCGGAGGTACCGCCAGTGAAGGCCGTGCGGGTGCACGCGTACAAGCAGGACCCACAGATCGACGAGATCGCAGAACCCACGATCCAGGGTCCGCTCGACGTCATCGTCAAGATCGGCGGTGCCGGCGTGTGCCGCACCGACCTCCACATCATCGACGGGGACTGGGCCGACATCCAGAACCCCGACCTGCCCTACGTGATCGGCCACGAGAACGCGGGCTGGGTGCACGCGGTCGGCGACGGCGTCACCAACGTGCGGGTCGGCGACACCGTCATCCTGCACCCGCAGCCGTCCTGCGGTCTGTGCACCATGTGCCGCTACGGGCGGGACATGCAGTGCACCGGCGACGCGTTCTTCCCCGGGCTGTCGAACAACGACGGCGGTATGGCCGAGTACCTGCGCACCACCGCCCGGTCCTGCGTGAAGCTCAACCCGGACACCAACCCGGCCGACGTCGCCGCACTGGCCGACGCGGGCATCACCGCCTACCACGCGGTCCGCAAGGCCGTGCCCCATCTCTACCCGGGCACCACCGCGGTCGTGCAGGGTGCGGGCGGGCTCGGGCACATCGGCATCCAGGCCCTCGCCGCGCTGACCGCCACCAAGATCATCGTCGTCGACAAGAACCCGGACGCCCTGGCGCTGGCGAAGCAGATCGGCGCCGAGGAGACCGTGGTGGCCGACGGCAACCAGGTCGAGGCGGTCCAGGAGCTCACCGGCGGCGGCGCGACCGTGGTCTTCGACTTCGTGGCCGAGCAGGGCGCGGAGAACGACGCCTGGGCGATGACCGGGCCGGCCGGCTACAACTTCGTCCTCGGCTACGGCGGCAACCTCTCCGCGCCCACCCTGGACTTCGTCGCCGGCGAGAAGAACATCATCGGCAACATCGTCGGCACCTACAACGACCTCGCCGAGCTCATGGTCCTGGCCCAGGCGGGCAAGGTCACGCTGCACACCGTGCAGTACAAGCTCGACCAGGCGCTCGACGCCCTGCACGACCTGGACGCGGGCAAGGTCCGTGGCCGGGCGATCCTCGTTCCGTGATCCGGTCGTACGTACGTATGAGACGAACGTTCTTTCCCTGACCCACCACCGATCAGCAGAGCTGCTGACGCAGGAGGAACCACATGTACGAGAAGGACGGCGAGAAGTACTTCATCGTCGACTCCCACAGCCACTTCTGGGACGCCTCCCGGGAGAACTGGGTCGAGGGTCGCGAGCAGTACGCCAAGGGCTGGATCGACTGCTTCTACGGGTACCACCAGCTCGGCCCGCCCGAGACCCACTGGGACTGGGAGCACTACCTCAAGGTCTCCCAGGACGACTTCGAGCGCGACGTCTTCATCGAGGGCCACGTCGACCACTCGATCTTCCAGTCGACCTACCTCAAGGAGTGGTACAAGAACGGCTTCAACACCGCCGACCAGAACGCGGCGCTGCTGGAGAAATGGGGCGACCGGATCATCGTCAACGGGCGCTTCGACCCGCGTGACGGCGAGGCCGGCATGGAGCAGTTCGAGGCCGACTGCGCGAAGTACAAGCACAAGGGCGTGAAGCTCTACACCGCGGAGTGGAACGGCGACTCCCGCGGCTTCAAGCTCACCGACCCCGAGTGCTACCGCTTCCTCAAGCGCGCCGAGGAGCTGGGGATCAAGAACGTCCACGTGCACAAGGGCCCGACCATCTGGCCGCTGGACAAGGACGCCTTCGACGTCGCCGACGTCGACCACGCGGCGACCGACTTCCAGGGCCTCAACTTCATCGTCGAGCACGTCGGGCTGCCGCGCATCGAGGACTTCTGCTTCATGGCGGTGCAGGAGCCCAACGTCTACGCCGGCCTGTCCGTCGTCGTCGGCGGCCTGATGCACGCCCGCCCGAAGTTCTTCGCCAAGGTGATGGGCGAGCTGCTGTTCTGGGTCGGCGAGGACAAGATGACCTTCGGCAGCGACTACAACATCTGGACGCCGAAGTGGCAGGTCGAGGGCCTGGTCGACTGGCAGATGCCCGACGACGACCAGTTCGCCGACTACCCGCGTCTCACCACCGCGTCGAAGAAGAAGATCCTCGGTCTCAACGCGGCGAAGCTCTACGACCTGGAGGTCCCGGCCGAGTGCCGGCTGCCCGACACCACGGCCGACGAGCCCATGGCGCCGGGCGAGGAGCTGGTCGACAACAAGGCCGGGGCGCAGGCGTGACCGCGCGGCCTGCCGACAGCCCGCTCCGGCAGGCCGTGTGGTCCGCGCTGGGGACGGTGCTCGACCCGGAGCTGGACGAGCCGATCACCGAGCTCGACTTCGTCGAGTCGTGGACCGTCTCACCCGACGGCGAGGTCACCGTCGGGCTCCGGCTGCCGACGTTCTTCTGCGCTCCGAACTTCTCGTTCCTGATGGTCGCCGACGCCTACGACGCGGTGACCGCGGTACCGGGAGTGACGAGGGCGGAGGTGACGCTGGCCGACCACCACGCCTCCGACGAGATCAACGGCGGGGTCGCGGCGCACGCCGGGTTCGTCCGGTCCTTCGAGGGCTCGATCAACGGGCAGGCCGCGGCCGAGCTGGACGAGCTGCGGCACACCTTCCTGGCCAAGGCCGCCCTGGCAGGCCAGGACCGGGTGGCCCGGCCGCTCGTCGACGCCGGACGGGGACCCGACGAGCTGGCCGGGCTGACGCTCGGCGAGCTGGCCGGGACCGAGGCCGACACCGAAGAGCTGGCCCGGATGCGGTCCCGCCGGGAGGCGATCGGCCTGCCCTCCGGCGACGACGCGCCCCTGCTCGTGCACTCCGACGGCACCGCGGTGACCGTGGAGCAGGTGCCGCTGCACCTGCGCCGCGCACGGCTGCAGCGGGTCGGGATCGAGACCAACGGGGAGTACTGCAAGGGCCTGCTGAAGATCCGCTACGGCGACCGGGCACCCGCCGCGGCCGCCGGGCACTGACACCGCACCACCACGACACGGGCCGCGCCCTCCACCGGGGGCGCGGCCCGTCCGCGTCCACGGTGGTCGGCTGCCCGCACGCACCGGGTCCGCGCTCCGCCGCCTCCCGCGCGCATCACCGCGCCCCGCGCGCATCGCCGGAGTGCGCGCGCGCCACGACACGCGCGGGAGCCCGATCCGCGCGCGAGCTGCGGATCAGCGCGCGGCCGGGTCAGCGCGCGGCCGGACCAGCACGCCGCCGGACCAGCACGCCGCCGGACCAGCACGCCGCCGGACCAGCACGGCCGGACCGGGGAGCAGACGGATCAGCGCGCGGGCGGGGCGGCGTCCAGGACGCGGACGGTGTCGGTGAGGCGGTAGCCGTCGCCGTGCGCGAACGGGGCCAGTGCCTCGAGCAGGGCCGCGCGGACGGCGCCGGGTCCGGCGTGGCGGGCCGCGTGCCGTCCGGGCCCGGACGCCAGTACCCCGGCGACGAGGTCGTCCGGGTCGTCGTGCACGACCGGCACCCGGACGACGGCCACCTCCCGCACCGTCAGACCGGCCAGCTCGGCCAGCCGGGCCAGCCGCCGCGGGTCGGTCAGCGGGGGCGCGCCGACGCCGCTGCGGTCCGGCCCGGGGTTGTTCTGCGGCGGTGCGGGCGCGGCCCCGGTCAGCGGGGCGAGCGCCGCTCCGACGACGGCGGCGTCGCACTCGTCGGGCGTGCCCCAGACCGTGGCCCGCACCGCTCCGCCCGGCGCGCAGACCCGGCCCGCCTCCCGCAGCGCGAGCACCGGGTTCGTGAGGTGCTCGAGCACCTGCACGAGTGCGACCAGGTCGAACGCGGCCCCGGCGAACGGCAGCTCGTGGGCGTCGGCGACGCGCAGGTCCGCGCCGGGCGCGACCGGCCCGGCCGCGGCGAGCGCGCGTCGCTCGGTGTCGACGCCGGTGGCGGCCAGCCCGGCCGCCAGCGCCTCGGCGAGCAGCCATCCGGCCCCGCAGCCGACGTCGAGCAGCCGGGAGCCCGGCCCGGTCCCCGCCAGCACGCGGTCGGACAGCGGGGACGCGGCAGCGGTGCTCACCCCGCAGACGCTAGCCCGGCCGGCGCCCCGGTGGGAGCGGTCCCGCTCAGCGCTTCGGCGGGAGCGCCCACACCACGGCGAGGGCCTCGGCGACCCAGCCGGCGAGCTCCGGGCCGTCGAGGTCGTCGACGTCGGGCTCCCCGGTGACCCACAGCCAGCCGACGCGCTCGCGCCCGCCCATCACCATCGGCGCGGTGCGCGGGCGCCCCAGCAGCTCGGCGGAGCGGTCCACGGGGACCCGCACCAGCAGCCCGCCGCGACCGCTCGCGGCGACGGCCATGTGCCCGCCGACCAGGAACGCCAGACCGCCGAACATCCGCTTCTCGGTCACCACGGACACCTCGGCGAGCAGGACGCGGATGCGGGCGGCGAGACCCTCGTCGTAGGCCACCCGACGGAGTATGGACCTCAGCGCCCCCAGACGTCCTCGGCCACCGAGACGATGAGCGCCAGCTTGCGCTTCTGGTCGTCGACGGTCAGCTCGTTGCCCTCGACGGTGGAGGAGAACCCGCACTGCGGCGACAGGCACAGCTGCTCCAGCGGGACGTACTTCGCCGCCTCGTCGATCCGGCGCTTGAGCGCGTCCGGGTCCTCCAGCGCCCCGGACTTGGTCGTGACCAGCCCGAGCACGACCTGCTTGCCCTCCGGGACGAACCGCAGCGGGGCGAACCCGCCGGAGCGCTCGTCGTCGAACTCGCAGAAGAAGCCGTCCACGTCGAGCGTGCCGAACAGGGCCTCGGCGACGTGGTCGTAGCCGCCCTCGGCCGCCCACGAGGACCGGTAGTTGCCCCGGCACATGTGGGTGGTGACGTACATGTCCGACGGCCGGCCGGCGATCGCGGCGTTGATCTGGCGGATGTAGCGCAGGTGCTGGGTCTCGGGGTCGTCGCCCTTCTCGGCCAGCTGCGCGCGGTGCGCCGGGTCGTTCAGGTAGGCCAGGGCGGTGTCGTCGAGCTGCAGGTACCGGCAGCCGCGGTCGTACATCGCCCGGAGCTGCTCGGCGTAGGCGCCGGACAGGTCGGACCAGAACTCCTCGACGTCGGGGTACACCTCGTCGGAGATCACGGCCCGGCCGCCGCGGGCGTAGACCATGCTCGGCGAGGGGATCGTGAGCTTCGGCGTCGCCGTGGTGACCTGCGAGGCCAGGTACTCGAACGCGGACGCGAAGACCGGCTCGGCGAGGTGGACGCGGCCGTCGACGGCCATGCCCGCCGAGGTGAAGTTGTTCTGCCCGCCCGCGTTGCGCATAGCGACCTCGACCCGTCCGGAGGTCTTCGTGACGCCTCCGAGGGCGTAGATGAAGTCCATGTGCCAGGACGTGCGGCGGAACTCGCCGTCGGTCGCCGAGCGCAGGCCGACCGACTCCTGCAGCGCGACGACGTCGGTGATCGCGGCGTCCTCGGCGGCGCGCAGGCCGGCGTCGTCGAGCTCGCCCGCGGCGTGCCGCTCCCGGGCCGCCAGCAGGGCCGGCGGGCGCAGCAGCGAGCCGACGTGGTCGGCCCGGAACGGCGGGACGGTACGGACGAGCGACTCCACTGTCTTCTCCGGCATGGGGCGAACGTATCGCCGCACCCGCATGTCCGCCGACATCACTTCCGGCAAACGGAAGAGCCGTCGCGCCCGCGGGCACTCAGCCGGATGCGGCGGCCCCCGGCGCGCCCAGGTGGCGGGCCAGCGGCACCGCGGCCTCGCGCACCGCCCGTTCGAGCTCCCAGCGGCGCCCGGTGAAGTCCGCCCGGCTGACGACGACCGACAGCGCGGCCCCGCCCGACGGGTGCGGCACCGCGATCGCGAGCCCGGCCCGGCCGCGGGCGTGCTCCTCCACCTCGACCGCCACCCCCGCCGAGCGGACCCTCAGCAGGTCGCGGTCCAGCAGCCGCCGGTCGGTGAGGGTGTGCGGGGTCAGCGGCGCCAGCGGGCCGTGCCCGACGCCGAGGACCTCGGCCAGCCGTCCGCCGTCGAGCCCGGCGAGCAGCGCCTTGCCCGGCGCGGTCGCGTGCGCGGGCAGCGGCTCGCCGGTCACCGCACCGGGCCCGGGGTGCGCCGCACAGGTCTCGGTGTGGGCGACGACGACGTCGTCGGAGCGCAGCACGGCCAGCACCACCGCCGCGCGGGCCGTGGTGTGCAGCTCGGCGAGCACCTCGCGGGCCGGGGCGGGCGGCACGATCGGGTCGGTCATCCCCCGGTACAGCCCGACGACGCGGTAGCCCAGCCCGTACCCGCGCTCGGCGTGCAGCCGGACCAGGTAGCCCTCCTCGACCAGCGTGCCCAGCAGCCGGTACGCCGACGGGAGCGGCAGCTCCAGGCGCCGGGCGAGCGCCTTGGCGCTGACCCCGTCGCCCGCCTCGGCGACGGCCTCGAGGACCCGCAGCGCACGGCGCAGCACCGCTCCCGCGCCGTCGCCGACCATCCGCCTAGTGTCGCTGCGGGACCGAGGGCACGCCAGGACCGGGAGGACGACATGGCAGGGGCGTTCCGGCCCGTGGACCGGGCGGGGCTCGCGGCGCACCTGGCCGAGCGTGCGCGGCAGCTGCCGGGGCGGGCACGGGTGCTCGTCGACGGCGCCCCGCCCGCCGCCCCGCTGGAGCTGGCCCGGGCGGTCGCGGAGCGGCTGCGCTCCGCGGGCCGCGCGGCGCTGGCGGTCGACGCGGACGACTTCCTGCGGCCGGCCTCGGTCCGCCTGGAGCTCGGTCGCACCGACCCGGACATGTTCCTCGACGGCTGGCTCGACGAGCCCGCGCTGCGCCGCGAGGTCCTGGCCCCGATGGGGGCAGGCGGCAGCGGCCTGGTGCTGCCCCGGCTGCGCGACGTCGCACGCGACCGGGCCTACCGCGACGAGCCGGTGCCGCTCGGCCCGGACGGGGTCGTCCTGCTCGCCGGTGGGCGCCTGCTGGGCCGCGGCCTGGCGGCGGAGCTGACCGTGCACCTGCGCGTCGGTGCGGCCGCGCTGGGCCGTCTCCTGCCCCCCGACGACGCGTGGACCGCCGCCGCGTACGCCCGTTACGAGAGCGAGGGCGACCCCGGTTCGGTGGCCGATGTCCTCGTGATGGCCGACCATGCGGACCGTCCGGCGCTGCGGGACGCCTGATCGGCGCACGGCTTCCGGGCACGGAGCGTGGCCGCGGCCCGGGAAAGAGAAAAGCGAGACCGGATCGGGTGACACCCGGAACCGATCTCGCGATGGCGGTGGTGACCCCCGGAGGGGGAGGATCCCCGAAGAGGGGAGGTGGTGGGCGAGGAGGGAGTTGAACCCTCACGTCCTTTCGGACACACGGACCTGAACCGTGCGCGTCTGCCATTCCGCCACTCGCCCGAGCGACACGGGAAAGTTAGCACCCCGTTCCACCACCGCTCGCAGGGGGGTCCCCCGCCCGTCGATCACCAGCTGACGGGGGTGGTGGCGGCCCGGGCACGGGATGCGTCGCGGCGCCGGGGCGGGTACATCGGAGGAGAGCACGCCGCCGGCTCGGCGGGGCCGCTCGCCCCCTCGTGCCGGGCCCCGCCGTGCCCGGCGGATAACACAGATACGATCGGTCGCACATCACCGACACGCCGATGCGGATGGAGGAGATCTTTTGGGCCGCGTGGACCGCTTCGAGCGCCGACTTCAGGGGTTCGTGGGCGACGCCTTCGCGCGGGTCTTCGGGGGCAGTGTCGTCCCACAGGAAGTCGCACAGGCACTGCTGAGGGAAGCCGAGGACAACGTCGAGCAGCTCGCCGGAGGTCGCCAACTGGCGCCCAACCGGTACACCGTTCTGCTCAGCCCCAGCGATCTCGACCGGATGGCGGGCGACGAGGACGGGGTCGTCCGATCCCTCTCGTCGCACGTGGCGAAGGAACTCACCGACCAGGGCTGGGACACCTACGGTGAGGTCGTAGTCTTTCTGGAGCGCTCCGAGGCGCTGCACACGGGACAATTCCGCACCCGCTCCGCTGTCGACCCCGACGCTTCCCGTCGGGCCGCCAACCGAGCACGCACCGCAGGAGAAGCACCCATGAGCCAGCAACCGGGCCACCCCGAGGAGAACGGGCAGTACGGATACGACCGGGGCGCACCCGGCGGGTACGGCCAGCAGACCTACGCGCCTCAGGGGTACGACCAGGAGCAGCAGCAGGGCGGGTACGGCCAGCAGCAGCAGGGCGGCTACGACCAGTACGGGCAGCAGCAGGGCGGCTACGGCCAGCTCGGCTACGACCAGTACGGCCAGCCCCAGCAGCAGGGCTACGGCCAGCAGCAGCCCGGGTACGACCAGTACGGCCAGCAGGGCTACGGCCAGCAGGGCGGCTACGGCCAGCCCCAGCAGGGTGGCTACGGCCAGCCCCCGCAGGGCTACGCCCAGCCCGGCTACCCGCAGCAGGGTGGCTACGACCAGGGCTACGACGGCGGCTACGGCCAGCAGCAGGGCTACGCCCAGCCGGGCTACCAGCAGGGTGGCTACGACCAGGGCTACGACGGCCAGGGCTACGGCGGCCAGGGTGGTTGGGGCGCTCCGGCGCAGCTGACCGCGATGCTGATCCTGGACGACGGGTCGAACCGCAACTACCAGCTGGCCGAGGGCACCCACGTCATCGGCCGCGGCCAGGACTCCCAGTTCCGGCTCCCGGACACCGGCGTCTCGCGCCGGCACCTGGAGGTCACCTGGGACGGGCAGGTCGCCACGCTGAACGACCTGGGCTCGACCAACGGCACCACGGTGAACAACTCGCCGGTGCAGTCCTGCCAGCTGACCGACGGCGACGTGATCCGCGTGGGTCACTCCAGCCTGGTGTTCCGCACCCAGGGCTGAGCCACCCGCGGAGCGGAATCCCGCGCAGCGACAGCGGTGCGTCCCCGCCCGCCCGGTGATCCACCGGGCGGGCGGAGCGTGCGGAAACACGAGAAGGGCGAACGGACGACGTGCCGGAACTGGTACTGCAACTGACCCGGGGCGGCTTCCTGGCCCTCCTGTGGCTGTTCGTCCTGCTCGCGCTCCAGGTCGTCCGCTCCGACCTCTACGCGGCGTCCGGTCTCCGGGCCGCCGCACCCGGCGGGGGCCGGGCCACCCGGGTCCGTGGCGGTGGCCGCGGCAAGGTGGCCCGCCAGCTGCTCGTGACCCAGGGTCCGCTGGCCGGAAGCCGCATCACGCTCGACTCCCGGCCGATCCTCATCGGCCGCGCCGACGACTCGACCCTCAAGCTCGACGACGACTACGCCTCCACCCGGCACGCGCGCATCTCGCAGCAGGGTGACGACTGGTACGTCGAGGATCTCGGGTCGACGAACGGCACCTATCTGGAACGTAATAAGGTCACCGGGCCCACCCGGGTCCCGCTGGGGACACCGGTCCGCATCGGCAAGACGGTGATCGAGCTGCGATCGTGACGGACACGGACCGACCATGAGGTACCGACCGTGAGCCCGGCGCGACCGACCGCTCCCCCGGTGCCGCGGCCGTCCGACCGGTCCCGCGGCGCGGGATCCGCCCGACGTGCCCCGACCGAAGCCGGAGCCGCCCCGTGACACTGGTGCTGCGCTACTCGGCCCGCAGTGACCGCGGACTGGTCCGGCAGAACAACCAGGACGCCGTCTATGCGGGCCCCCGCCTGCTCGCCCTCGCCGACGGCATGGGCGGACACGCCGCGGGCGAGGTCGCCTCGTCCCTGGTGATCTCCGCGCTGGCCCCCCTCGACGACGACGTGCCCGGCGACGACCTGCTCGCCGAGCTCCGCGAGGCGACCCACGACGGCAACGAGGCGATCTCCCGTCACGTCGCCGACGCCCCCGACCTCGAGGGCATGGGGACCACCCTGACCGCGATCCTGTTCGCGGGCTCGCGCCTGGGCATGGTCCACGTCGGTGACTCGCGCTGCTACCTGCTGCGCGACGGTGAGTTCGCCCAGATCACCAAGGACGACACGTTCGTCCAGTCGCTGATCGACGAGGGCCGGATCACCGAGGAGGAGGCGCACACGCACCCGCAGCGGTCGCTGCTGCTGCGCGCGATCACCGGGCAGGACGTCGACCCGTCGCTGTCGATCCGCGAGGCCCGCGCAGGCGACCGCTTCCTGCTGTGCTCCGACGGCCTGTCCGGTCCGGTCAGCGACGAGACGCTGCACGACACGCTGACCGACTACGCCGACCCCCGCGAGTGCGCCGACCGCCTGATCGAGCTGGCGCTGCGCGGTGGCGGGCCGGACAACATCACGTGCATCGTGGCCGACGTGGTGGATGTCGACTACGCCGACGACGCCCCGATCATCGGGGGCTCCGCCGGCCGCAACCCGCGTGCGGGCGACGGCGACTACCGCCACGACGAGCGGACCCCGCACTCCTCCGCGCAGCGCGCCGCGGCCACCACGCTCCCCCGCACCGAGCCGGTGCGCCTGGAGCCCGCCGCCACCGAGCAGCCGCGTCACCGGCGCGGCCTGCGCCCGGTGCTCGCCCTGCTGGCCGTGCTCGTGGTGCTCGTGGCGGGGGTGTTCGTCGCCCGTGCGCTGGTGCTGCAGCAGTACTACGTGGCCGTCGACCAGAACCAGGTCGCGATCTACCAGGGCGTGCGCGGCAACGTGCTCGGGATCCCGTTGCAGCGGGTGGCCGAGTCCACCGACATCGGCCTCGAGGACCTGCCGCAGGCGGTCCGGAGCCAGGTCACCGACGGCATCGTGTCCGACGAGGGCGAGACGGGTGCCCGGGAGACCGTGGACCGGCTCCGGGAGCGCATGCTCCCGCTCTGCTCCACGCTGAACCCGCCGCAGCCGCCTGCGGTCGTCCTGGTGCCCGGGGCGCCGCCGGTGACGACGACCCCGCTACCGACCGCGACCCCCGAGCCGGGCCGGAACTGCCGGCTCGACGGCTGATGGCCACGGGCAGCTCCGCCGCGGAGCCGACCACGCCCACCGGCCGCGGCATCGAGCTGTTGATGCTGGGGCTGGCCGCCGTACTCACCACGGGTGCGCTGGTGCTGGTCGAGGCGAACCAGGAGCAGTCGCTCACCACCGACCTGCTGTGGGTGGGGCTGGCCTACCTCGTGCTGTTCGCCGGGGCGCACGTGGCGGTGCGCTACCTGGCGCCCTACGCCGACCCGCTGATCCTGCCGTCGGTCGCACTGCTGAACGGCATCGGCCTGGTGATGATCCACCGGCTCGACCTGGCGAAGGCCGCCCGCGCGGAGGCCACCGGGAGCCCGGTGCCCAGCGGGCTGATCGGTGCCCAGGTCACCTGGACCGTCGCCGGCCTGGTGCTGTTCGCGCTGGTGCTGTTCTTCGTCCGCGACCACCGCACGCTCGCCCGGTACGGCTACACCGCCGGCTTCGTCGGCCTGGTCTTCCTGGCGCTACCGGCGTTCCTGCCGTCGTCGATCTCCGAGGTCAACGGCGCCAAGCTGTGGATCCGCATCCCGGGTGGTCCCGGCATCCAGCCCGGCGAGTTCTCCAAGATCCTGCTGATCATCTTCTTCGCGGCCTACCTGGTCCAGAAGCGCAACCTGCTCTCCACCGCGGGACGCCGCTTCCTGTCCATGGAGCTGCCCCGCGCCCGCGACCTGGCCCCGCTGCTCGTCGCCTGGGGGCTGTCGGTCGGCGTGCTCGTGTTCCAGCGCGACCTCGGCAGCTCGCTGCTGATCTTCGGCCTGGTCCTGGTGCTGCTCTACACCGCGACCGAACGCGTGTCGTGGATGGTGATCGGGCTGCTGGCGTTCTCCGGCGGTGCCGTCGTCGCCTACAACCTGTTCGACCACGTCCAGACCCGGGTGCGGATCTGGCTGGACCCGTTCGCCGACTTCAGCGGCGGTGGCTACCAGCTCGCGCAGGCACTGTTCGGGCTCGGCACCGGTGGGGTCGGCGGGACCGGGCTGGGTGCCGGACGGCCGGACATCGTGCCCTTCGCCGAGTCCGACTTCATCTTCTCCTCCCTCGGCGAGGAGCTCGGGCTGATCGGGCTGGCCGCGATCCTGCTGGTCTACCTGGTGCTCATCACCCGCGGACTGCGCTCGGCGCTGGCCGTGCGCGACTCCTACGGCAAGCTGCTGGCGACCGGGCTGTCGTTCTCGGTGGCGCTGCAGATCTTCGTCGTCATCGGCGGCGTGACGAAGCTGATCCCGCTGACCGGCCTGACGCTGCCGTTCCTGTCCTACGGCGGGTCCTCGCTGCTGGCCAACTACGTGCTGGTCGCCATCCTGCTGCGGATCTCGCACGTCGCCAGGGCCCCGCTGCCCGTGCGGCCGGCGAAGCCGAGGGCGCCGATCGCCGAGGCCAGCACCGAGCTGGTCCAGCGCCCCGGGGCGGGCCGTTCGGACACCCGTGACGACAACCGCGCCGACACCGCCGCCCAGAGGAGCGAGACGTGAACCGCCCGGTCCGCCGCGTGGCCCTGGCCGTGATGGTGATGATCGTCGTCCTGCTCGGCAACATCACCTACGTGCAGGTGGTGATGGCGGGGCAGTACCGGGACGACTCGCGCAACCAGCGCTCGCAGATCGACGAGTACTCCCGCCAGCGGGGTCAGATCGTGGCCGGCGGGCAGGTCCTCGCGCAGAGCGTCGAGAGCGACGGCAGGCTGCGCTTCGCCCGCCAGTACCCGCAGGGCGAGATGTTCGCGCCGGTCACGGGCTTCCTGTCGACCGTCTACGGCAAGACCGCGCTCGAGCGGTCCACCGACGAGGTGCTCAACGGCACCGACGACCAGCTGTTCGTGCGCCGGCTGTCGGACCTGATCACCGGGCGGGACCCGGCGGGCGGCAACGTGGTGACCACGATCGACCCCGAGGTGCAGCGCACCGCCTACGACGGCCTGGCCTCCCGCGGGTACACCGGGGCCGTCGTCGCGCTGGTCCCGCAGACCGGTGAGGTCCTCGCGATGGCCTCGACACCGTCGTTCGACCCGAACGCGCTGGCCTCGCCGGATCCCGCCGAGCAGCAGCGGGCCTGGCAGCGCTACGGCGCCGACGACGGCGAGCCGCTGACCAACCGGGCCGTCAACGAGATCGAGCCGCCCGGCTCGACGTTCAAGCTCGTCACCACCGCGGCCGCGCTGCAGAACGGCTACACCCCGGACAGCCAGCTCACCGCGGCCCGCAACATCCAGCTGGCCGACTCCACGACCACGCTCGAGAACTACAACGGCTCGGCCTGCGGCGGCGGCGCGACGGCGTCGCTGCGCGAGGCCCTCGCCCGCTCGTGCAACACCGCGTTCGCCCAGCTCGGCGGGGAGCTCGGCCCGGACAAGCTGCGCGCGCAGGCCGAGGCGTTCGGCATCGGCCGCACCGACCTGCAGATCCCGATGCCCGTGACCGCGTCGCAGGTCGGGCCGATGTCCGACACCCCCTCGACCCAGCAGTCCGCGATCGGGCAGCGCGACGTGCGGCTCACCCCGATGCAGCTGGCGATGATCGGCGCCTCGATCGCCAACGGCGGCCAGACGATGGCCCCGCACCTGGTCAAGGAGATCCAGAGCCAGACGCTCGACGTCGTCTCCACCACCGACCCGGAGCGGCTGTCCCGGTCGATGCCCGCCGACGTGGCCCGCACGATGACCGACCTGATGGTCGGCTCGGAGGACCGGACCTCGGGCGGCGGCAAGATCACCGGTGTCCAGATCGCGTCGAAGACCGGTACCGCGGAGCACGGCACCGACCCGAAGAACACCCCGCCGCACGCCTGGTACGTGGCGTTCGCGCCGGCCCAGAACCCCCAGGTCGCGGTGGCGGTGCTCGTCGAGAACGGCGGCGACCGGGCGCTGGAGGCCACCGGCGGCTCGGTCGCGGCCCCGATCGGGCGCGCCGTGATCGCCGAGGCGCTGCGGGACGCCCAGTGAGCCCGCGGGACCCGGCCCGGCGCAGGTCCCCGGCGGCCCCGTGAGCGCCCTGTCGGCCGGGCAGCTGATCTCCGAGCGCTACCAGCTGGACCGGCGGATCGCGGTCGGCGGGATGGGCGAGGTCTGGGAGGCCTCCGACACCCGGCTCGGGCGCAGCGTGGCGGTGAAGGTCCTCGAGGCCGACCTGTCCGACGACCCGGAGTTCCTGCACCGGTTCCGCATCGAGGCCCGCACCGTCGCCTCGCTCGACCACGCCGGCATCGCCGCCGTGCACGACTACGGCGAGGACGACAGCCCCACCGGCGGCGGGCGCACCGCCTACCTGGTGATGGAGCTGGTCCGGGGTGAGCCGCTGTCGTCGCGGATCGGTCGCGGCCCGATCCCGGTCGACGAGGCGCTCGACATCCTCGAACAGGCCGGCCGGGCGCTGTTCGCCGCCCACGAGCGCGGGTTCGTCCACCGCGACGTCAAGCCCGGCAACATCCTGCTCCGCACCGACGGCGTGGTGAAGCTGACCGACTTCGGCATCGCCAAGGCCGCCGACGCCGTCCCGGTGACCCGCTCCGGGATGGTCATGGGCACCGCCCACTACATCGCGCCCGAGCAGGCCTCCGGCGAGGAGGCCGGGCCGTCCGGCGACGTGTACTCGCTGGGCATCGTCGGCTACGAGTGCCTGGCCGGGGTCCGGCCGTTCCGCGCCGAGAGCGCCGTCGCGGTGGCGATGATGCAGGTCCGCGACGACCCGCCGCCGCTGCCCGACGAGATCCCCGAGCGGGTGCGCGAGCTGGTGTCCTCGGTGCTGGTCAAGGACCCGGAGCAGCGCTACACCGACGGCGCCGAATTCGCCGACGCCGTCGCCGCGGTGCGGCGCGGGCACCGTCCGCCGCCGCCCGGGATCCCCGCCCCCGGCGGGTACGCACCCGGCTTCCGCGGCGACGACGGCACCGGTGCGCGGCAGGCCCCGCACGAGACCGGCCCGGGGACCGCCGACGGTCCGTCCACCGGGGGTCCCGCCACCGCCGACCGAGGCCCGCGCACCGCAGAGCCCGGTCCGGACGGCGCCCGTCGCACCGGGCCGGACCAGGCCGGGTCCCGCCCGCCCACCGGTCCGCCGCCCGGCGTCGCGCCCGGCCGGGTGCAGGGCCCCCGTACCCCGGGAGGCACCCCGTCCTGGTCCGGGCCGGTCCCGGTGCCCCCGGGCTCGCCGCCCTACGGCGCCCCCCTGCGACCGCCGCCCACCGGGCCGCACAGCGGCGGTCTGCCGGGCGGCCGGCGCCCGGGTGTGCCGCCCGTCGGTCCCGGCGCCCCGGGGCAGCAGCGCTCGGCGCCGGCACGTCCGCCGTTGCGCCGCAACGCCTCCGCGGACCGGATGCCCGAGCAGCACCCGTCCGGCCCGCTCGACCTGGGCCCGAAGCGCTCCGGACGGGCGAAGGCGTGGCTCGCGGTGCTGTTCGTGATCCTCACCCTCGCCGCCGTCCTGCTAGCGGTGATGATCTTGAGGGACACCTCGCCCGACGACATCCGGCCCGGTTCCCTGGGCGTCGCGCCCGGTACCGTGACGATCGCCGCCGGACCCACGGGACCGGCGGTGCCGGCGGAGCCGTTCGCCGTCCCCCGAACTCAAGATCGACCGGAGGTGCCCGGTGATGTCCCGGTGATCCCACCGAACGGTCGCTCCGGCGCACATGTCGCCCGTACGGGACCGGCAGCGGGCGCCGACCGGCATGATGAGCACGCCCCCGACGGACTCGATGAGTACGGGAATCTGAACCGATGACGACACCACGACTGCTCTCCGAGCGCTACGAGCTGGGCGACCCGCTCGGCTACGGGGGCATGTCCGAGGTCCACCGCGGCCTCGACACCCGGCTCGGTCGGGACGTGGCGGTCAAGGTGCTGCGCGCCGACCTGGCCCGCGACCCGCAGTTCCAGCTGCGGTTCCGCCGTGAGGCGCAGAACTCGGCGTCGCTCAACCACCCGGCGATCGTCGCGGTGTACGACACGGGTGAGGTCGAGTCCGAGTTCGGCCCGCTGCCCTACATCGTCATGGAGTTCGTCGACGGGCAGACGCTGCGTGAGATCGTCAAGACGACCGGTCCGATGACCCAGCAGCGGGTCGTCGAGGTGATGGCCGACGTCTGTGCCGCGCTCGACTTCTCGCACCGGCACAACATCATCCACCGCGACGTGAAGCCCGCGAACGTGATGATCAACGGCGTCGGCGCGGTCAAGGTCATGGACTTCGGCATCGCCCGAGCGCTGGGCGAGGGTCAGAACGTCACCCAGACCGCCGCCGTCATCGGCACGGCGCAGTACCTGTCCCCGGAGCAGGCCCGCGGCGAGGCCGTGGACGCCCGGTCGGACGTCTACGCCGCGGGCTGCGTGCTGTTCGAGCTGCTGACCGGCGAGCCCCCGTTCACCGGGGACACCCCGGTCGCCGTCGCCTACCAGCACGTGCGGGAGGACCCCCGGGCCCCGTCCGAGCTGAACCCGTCGGTACCCCCGGCGCTGGACGCCGTGGTCCTCAAGGCGCTCAGCAAGAACCCGGCCAACCGCTACCAGTCGGCCGCCGAGATGCGCGCCGACCTGGTCCGTGTGCGCAACGGCGAACCGGTGCACGCGCCGCTGGTCATGAGCGAGCACGAGCGCACGCACATGATGGCCCACGACGGCGCGACCCAGGCCACGGCGACGCGCCGGCTCGATGCGGGCGGGCCGCCCACCGGCCGGCACACGATGCCGCCGCACCACCCGGACTACGCCGACGACGAGCGGCGCGGGGGCGGGCGCAAGGCCCTCCTGTGGATCGCCGCGCTCGCCGTGATCGGCCTGCTGGGCTTCGTCGGCTTCCAGCTCTTCTCCTCCTCGGGCCCCGATCAGGTCTCGGTGCCCGACGTGCTCGGCCAGTCCCCGGACCAGGCCCGTCAGACGATCACCCAGGCCGGTCTGTTGTTCTCCCAGCAGGACCAGCCGTCCGACGTCGCCCAGGTCGGGAAGGTCGTCCGGACCGACCCCGGTGGCGGTAACCAGGTCGCCGAGAACAGCCGGGTGACGGTCTACGTCGGCAGCGGGCCCGCGCAGGTCACGGTGCCGAGCGTCGAGGGGCTGTCCCCGGAGGAGGCCGAGGCCAAGCTCCGCGAGGCCGGTCTGCAGGTCGGCGGGCGTACCGAGCGCGACACCAGCGACTCCGGCCAGGTCGGCAAGGTCATCACCTCCGACCCCGGTCCGGGCCAGCAGGTCTCGGGCAACACCGCGGTCTCGCTGGTGGTGGGTCGCGAGCAGCAGACGGTCGCGGTACCCGACGTGGCGGGCCAGTCGGCCGACGCCGCCCGGGCGACGCTGCAGAACGCCGGCTTCCGGTCCATCTCCACGACCGAGGTCGACAGCAGCGGCTCCGCCGGTCAGGCGGTCGGCACGAACCCGTCGGCCGGGACCCGCGTCGCCCCGGACCAGACCATCACGATCCAGGTCAGCCGCGGGAACCAGAACCAGGTACCCAACGTCGTCGGCCAGCGGGTCGACAGCGCGATCAGCACGTTGCAGGAGGCGGGGCTGAGCCCGTCGATCCGCCAGGTCGACGTCTCGGACTCCTCGCAGAACGGCATCGTGCTGCAGCAGAGCCCGTCCGGCGGGTCCGAGGCCTCGAGCGGCCAGACCGTGACCCTCACCGTCGGCAGCTACTCCGGTGGCAGCAGCAGCGACGGGGACAGCGGCGGGACCAGCAGCGGGTTCCCCTTCAACTGACGATCCTCCCGGGAGGGACCGTGCGCGTACTCGTCGTCGACAACTACGACAGCTTCGTCTACAACCTGGTCCAGTACCTGGCCCAGCTCGGTGTCGAACCGGTGGTGCGGCGCAACGACGAGGTCGAGCTCGACGAGCTCGACGAGGTCGGTGCCGTCCTGGTCAGCCCCGGTCCGGGGACCCCGGAGCGGGCCGGTCGCAGCGTCGAGGTCATCCGGCGTGCCGCGGAGCGGACCACGCCCCTGCTGGGTGTCTGCCTCGGCCACCAGGCGCTGGCCACGGCCTGGGGCGGGGTCGTGGAACGGGCGCCCGAGCTGCTGCACGGCAAGACCTCCGAGGTCTTCCACGACGACACCGGCGTGCTCACCGGGCTGCCGTCGCCGTTCACGGCCACCCGCTACCACTCCCTGACGATCTCCCCCGACGGGCTGCCGTCGGAGCTGGAGGCCACCGGGCACACCGAGACCGGTCTGATCATGGCCGTGCGGCACCGGGAGCTCCCGATCTCCGGGGTGCAGTTCCACCCGGAGTCCGTGCTGACCGAGGGTGGGCACCGGATGCTGGCGAACTGGCTGCGCCAGTCCGGCCACGACGTGCCGGAGGACCTGGTCGTGCGGCTGTCCGACGAGATGGCCGGGCTGGTCGCCGGGGTCTGACCCGGTCCACGCGGCGCACCGTCGCCGTGACGTGTGACGCCCGTGTTGCCGGGGTGACCCGGACGGCGGGCCGCTCGCGCTACCGTGGTGGCGGATCTGTCCGGGTCGCCCCGCCCGTCGGCCACGACGCCCCGTCGCAGGTCCCGCCCCCGGCCGGCGCACCGGCCGGACCCGTGTCCGACTCCGACAGGCGATGAGGTCAGATGCCGAAGTCGAAGGTCCGCAAGAAGGCGGCCTACACCCCGCCCCCGGTCAGCCGTACCCCGCAGAAGCTCGCGGGGCCGACACACCCGGCCTACATCGCCGTGATGGTCGCGATGTGGGTGCTCGGTCTGGCCTGGCTGGTGGTCAACTACCTGGCGGGCCCGTCGATCCCGTTCATCGCCGCGCTGGAGAACTGGAACTTCATCATCGGGTTCTCACTCATCGTGATCGGGCTCCTGATGACGATGAGATGGCGTTGACCAGCAGAAATACACGGATGTGAGTTGTCCACCTTGTGGATGGAGCCTGTGGACAACTTCACATGACCACACAGGGTGATCGACTTCGGTGGTCGACGCCGGTCGGCGCGGTCGTCGCGCTCTGGGCCCTGGCCGCCGCGGCGACCGGCTGGCTGGTCGCACTGCTCGCGTCCGGGGCGGATCCGGCGGGTGCGCTCGTCGCGGGAGTCGCCGCGGCCGGACTGGCGCTGGCAGCGGCGTCGGGCACCCGCGCCCGGCCCCGCCTGGAGGCCGGGCCGGAGGGCGTGACCGTCCGCAGGCTGACCTGGACCCGGCACGTGCCGTGGGGCCGGGTGGACGAGCTGCGTCTGCTGCGGACCAGGCGCCTGGGCCGCGAGTCGGTACTGCTGGAGCTGGAGCTGCGCGACGTCGACGACGGCGAACGGCTGGTCGTCCTGGGTCGGGCGGAGCTGGGCGCCGATCCGGTCGACGTGTTCGACGACCTGGTCGCCCTGCGCCCGGGCCACCGGCCCGGCGACACCGGCCCGTCCGTGGTCTGAGCCCGCCCTCTCGGGGGCCACGGGTCCCGACCCACCCCGCGCGTCCCCCGCCCGTCACCACGACCCCACGGCACCGTCCGGCGGTCCGGGCCGGGTCCCGCACGGACACGGCGTCGGGAGGCCGTCAGGGGCGCCGTCCGCAGCCCTGGGCTGCATCTCGGCCGCTGTACCCGGCCGCGCCGGACGGGGTGAGCCCGTCAGCGCCGCGGAGCGGTCCCGGAGCGGCTCTCGCACCCCCGGACCGGGCCAGCGCGGTCCGTCCGGTCGCGCCGTGACGCGTCAGACCCCGGCGGCCGCGAGCAGCCCCGCGGCGCGTACCGCGATCATCACGAGCGCGAGCGCCGCCAGACCGGCGACGGCGAGCAGCTGGGTCCTCCTGCGGTGGGCGGACCCGGTGCCGAGGTGCACCAGCGCCGCGGTGACCGCGGCGCCGAACACCAGCCCGCCGAGGTGCCCCTGCCAGGAGATGCCCTGGATGGTCAGGCTGATCACGGCGTTGATCGCGATGAGCGCGACGACCTGCCCGGTCGGCAGCTTCAGCCGCCGCAGCAGGACGAACAGCGCGCCCATCAGGCCGAACACCGCCCCCGATGCACCCGCGGTCGCCCCGACCGGGGAGCTGAACAGCATGACCGCGGCCGCGCCACCGAGCATGGACACGCCGTAGACGGCGACGAACCGGGCCCGGCCCAGGACGGTCTCGACCTCCCGGCCGATGATCCACAGGGCGTACATGTTGAACGCCAGGTGCAGCGGGCCGATGTGCAGGAAGCCCGAGGTGATGATCCGCCAGTACTCGCCGTCGGCGACCAGGAGCGGGACGAGCCCGCCGGCGTCGAACAGCGGGGACCGGAAGTTCGACATCACGCTGCCCGCCGTCAGCGCGGTGAGCACGTAGACCACCACGTTGGCGACGATCAGCCCGGGGACGATCACCGGCTTGCCGGTGCGGCTCGCGCCGGCGACGTTGCGCCACCGCGGGGTCGTCCGTGCCCCCTCGGCGAGGCAGTCCACGCAGTGCTGCCCGACCGGGGCCGGTCGCAGGCAGTCCGGGCAGGCCGGCCGGTCGCAGCGGGAGCAGGCCAGACCGGTGGGCCGGTCGGGGTGCCGGACGCACACCACGGCGGCGCCGGGGCCGCCCGGGGCGGGCTGCGCGGATCCGTACGGGGTCTGCCCGTGCGGATCCACCGGTCCGGGGCCGCCCGGCGGCGGACCGCCCGGCGCGCCCGGCGGCGGCCACTGGGGCTGCGGGTAGCCGGGCGGCGCCGGGTAGTACGGCGTGCCTGCGGGGCCGGGGGTACCCGGCCCGCCCTCGGGCTCGCCGGGTGTCCCGGATCCGGTGCTGTCGGGTCGTCCGTTCACCACGGCCCGTCCACTCGGTGGTCGGAGACCTGCGGGGTCAGGACCGCTCGATCTCGATCTTCTCGATGACCACGTCGGTCAGCGGCCGGTCGGCCTGGCCGGTGGTGGTCTGGGCGATGGCGTCCACGACCGCGCGCGACTCCGCGTCGGCGACCTCACCGAAGATGGTGTGGCGCCGGTTGAGGTGCGGGGTGGGGCCAACGGTGATGAAGAACTGCGAGCCGTCGGTCCCGGGGCCCGCGTTCGCCATGGCCAGCAGGTAGGGCCGGTCGAACTTGAGATCCGGGTGGAACTCGTCGCCGAACTGGTAGCCCGGTCCACCGCGACCGGTACCGGTCGGGTCGCCGCCCTGGATCATGAAGCCGCTGATCACCCGGTGGAAGATCGAACCGTCGTAGAACGGCCCGGAGTCGCCGCCGCTCGCGTTCGGGCCCGTGTAGTCCTTGCTGCCCTCCGCGAGACCGACGAAGTTCGCGACCGTCTTCGGCGCGTGGTCGCCGAACAGCTCGACGCGGACGTCGCCCTCGGAGGTGTGCAGGACGGCCGTCGTCTTGGCGTTGCCTGGTTCCGTCACGGCTACCATCGTGCCAGTAAGCAGCCGCATCCGTGGGAAGCAGGTCCGGAACATGAGTGCCGAGAAGACGCGGGCCCGTGCCCGCAAGGACGCGGCCGAGGCCGTGCACACCTTCGCCGACGCCGGTCGGATCGCCGGTGGCGCGGTCGTCGAGGGGGTCTCGACCCGGCTGCCCGACCTGTCCGGGGTGGTGTCCGGCTCGGTGCACGACGCCCGGCACGCGCTGGCCGAGGTCGTCGAGCCGACCCCGGCGCGGGTGCGCCGTGCCCCGTGGATCATCGCCGTGCTGCTGCTGACCGCGGCCGCGGTGTGGGGCTGGGTGACGGTGCTGCAGCGCGAGCGCGAGGTGGACCCGGGCACCCCGGTGCCGACGACCCCGCCGACCGACGACCAGATCCACGGCAAGCCGATCGGTCAGGGCAGGTCGCAGACCGGCGGTCACTGACCCGGGGCCGGGACGACGCGGGTGGGTCGGGCCGGACGCACGGTCCGCAGGAAGCCGGTCACGGCGGCCTCGTAGCCGTCGGGATCGGCGTTCCAGCTGCCGGTGTGCTCGGTACCGGAGAACTCCCGGTAGGTCACCGGCCAGCCGAGGTCCGGAGCGGACGCGGCCAGGTCCCGGCTGAGCGTGACCGGGACGGCGGTGTCGGCGTCGCTGTGCAGGACCAGCGTCGGCGGGCGGACCGCGGGGGGACGGCGGACCAGGTCGAAGCGGTCGAGCTCGATCCCGATCCGGCGGGCGGTGAACCGGGCCGCGACCCCGGCCAGGGTCGGCGGCAGCCCGCGGTTGCGGGCCTGGCGGCGCAGCGTCCGGCGCCAGTCCAGCAGCGGCGCGTCCCAGACCACGGCGTCGACGAGATCGGCCTGCGGGGACCGGTCGAGGAACGCCCCGCCCACCGCGGCCCCCATCGACCAGCCGACCAGCACCAGCCGGCGTGCGCCGTGTGCCCGGGCGTAGCCCGCGGCGGCGTCGACGTCGCGCCACTCGGTGTCGCCGAGGTGCGAGCGACCGTCCGGCGCCTCCGGGGCGGTCCCGTCGCCGCGATAGCTGACGACGAGCTGGGTCAGCCCGGCCGCGTGCAGCGCGGGCAGGATCCGCAGCGCCTCGCGCCGGGTCCCGCCGCGGCCGTGCACGCACAGCGCCCAGGTGTGCGGGTGCCCGCCGGCCGGGGCGGGGATGCGCCAAGCCGGGGCCGGGCCGAGGTCGGTGGGCACCTCGACGTCGTCGAAGGGCAGGTCGCGCGCCGAGGGGTCCGGGTCGAACGGGCCGGCGTCGAGCACCGCGGGGCCGGTCACCGGGACCGGACCCGCCCGCAGCTCCCGGACGACGGTGCGGCGCCCGCGGTCCACCACCGGTCCGACCACGGCCAGCCCGGCCGGGCCGCGCAGTCCCCACACGCCCGGCTGCGCGGACAGCCGGGTCCGCACGAGCTCGACGGTGCCGTCCCCGGCGCCGACGACCCGCTCGGGCAGCCCCGGGTGCGGCGACGGGTGCAGCAGGATCGTCGAGTAGTGCCAGCCGATCGCGGCCGCAGCCGCACCCCCCGCCCCGCCCAGGGCCCCGGCCAGCGCACCCGCGACGGGCGCCGAACGACGGACGGAGCGGCGGACGGAGGGGCTCGGCGCGCGCACGCGCTCATCCTGCTCTCCCGCCGACCGGTGCCGCGAGCGGACCACCGTAGGTGAGTCTCAGTGACGACGAGGGGCCCGTACGTGCGAGACCCCTCTCAGGTTGCCACTCGTACGAGTGAAGATCGCAATCGGATGGCTGCGGAACGCAACCGGCCGTGGCGGTTCTCGTTGTCCCCCGGCGAGGGTCGCCCGTCGTCCCTCCGCTCCCCGCCCCCCATTGGAAGGACGTGCGCATGAACTCGCTCGCCCGTACCGCTCTGCGGCTGTCCCTCGCCGGCGCCGGCATCGCCGCGCTCGGCGCCGGTGTCGTCGGCCAGGCCTCGGCCGCCGAGCTGCCCGAGCTGCCCGAGGTCCCCGACGCCCCGGACACCTCCGCCCTGCCGTCCTACGAGGACGGCACCCTGTCCGACGACGCGAACAGCGTCTCCTTCGGCGAGCTGCAGGCCCCGCACGGCGAGACCTCCGGCCTGCCGGAGCTGCCCTCGTCCGACGCGCTCCCCGGTCTGCCGTCCACCGACGCGCTCCCCTCGGCCGACGACCTCCCGAGCACCGACAGCCTGCCGAGTGCCGACAGCCTGCCGAGCACCGAGGACCTCCCGAGCACCGAGGCGCTGCCGTCCGCGGACGACCTCCCGTCCGCCGACGACCTCCCGACCGGCTCGCCGCAGTTCGCGGACGCGCCCGAGCTGCCGTCCACGGACGACCTCCCCGAGCTCCCCTCGACCGACGACGCCACCCTCCCGTCGGCCGACGACGCCGGTGAGCTGCCCGTGTTCGAGGTGCCGGGCGTGCTGTACCTCGAGGCCCCGACCGTCTCCTGACCGTCGGACCACCGGGCGCCGAACCCCCGACCGGCGCTCGCCACGGCCGCCCGTCACCGCCCCGGACCACCGGGTGCGCGGGACGGGCGGCCGTGTCCGGGGCCGGGTCAGTGCCGCCCGTGCCGCGGATGTGGCGGCGGCGCGGGCACCACCGGGGCGCGGACGACCAGCTCGTAGCGGTCGAAGGCCCCCTCGTCGTCGAGGACGTGGCGCAGGAACCGGAACCCGGCCCGCCGCGCGACGCCGACCGAGGCGGTGTTCTGCGGGTCGACGTCGATCGAGATCCACCGCACGTCACCGCGTTCACCCAGGTAACGGGCCGCGAGCCGGACCGCGCGCGTCGCGAGCCCGCGACGGCGGTAGGCCGGGTAGACGCCGTAGGACAGACCGGCCCGCTCCCCCGCGGGGTCGAGGTCGACCTCGATCGTCCCGGCGAGGACGGCGCCGCCGTCGACCCGGATGCCGAAGCTCAGCTTCGGCCCGCCGTCGGCCCAGCGCTCGATGGCGCGACGCACGTGCGCCCGGACCGTCGCCGGGGTGCCGGGGGCGCCGCCGAGCCAGCGGACGATCTCGGCGTCCTCACCCGCCAGGTGGGCGGCCACGTCGTCCCAGCCGAGCGGGCTGAGGACGACGACACCGTCCGCCAGCATGTTCGAGGGCAGGGCCACGTCACCATCCTGCCGCAGGCGTCGCCGTGCGTGATCGGGCACTCCCCCTCCGGGGTGCCCCGTCAGGACGACGGCGCCGCGCGCACCCGGTAGCGCATGAGGAGGGTGTCGTCCCCGGTGACCACGCTGACCAGCTCCAGGCGGGCGGGATCCATCCCGGAACCGCGGGCGATCCGGCCCGCCTCCCCCGACACCAGGAACGGGGCGAGGGTCAGGCGCAGCTCGTCGACCAGGCCCGCCTCCGCGAGGCTGCCGAACAGCGCCGGCCCGCCCATGCAGTTGACCCGGCGCAGCCCGCGCTCGGTGAGCGCCGCGAGCGCGACGGCCAGGTCGACCGACTCGTCACCGGTGAGCACCACCTCGGCGCCGGCGTCGGTCCACCGGCCCCGCAGGTCGGCGGGGACCGACTCGCAGGTGAGCACGATCGTGGGGACCAGGGTGTCGGTGAGCACCGGGGCCGACGGGTCGAGCGACTTCCCCGAGGAGGTGACGACCGCCGTCGACGGCAGCTCCGACAGTCCGAAGCGGCGGCGCCGGTCGTCCATCCGGTCGTCGTGCTTGACCCCGGTGAAGCCCTCGGACGTGGCCGTGCCCGCCGCGACGAGCACCACGTCGGCCAGGTCGGTGCCCAGGTCGAGCACCGCGCGGTCCGGCGGTGTGGAGAGCCCGGCCGAGCCACCCTGCACCTCGACGGCCCCGTCGGCACTGGACACGAAGTTGACCGCGACCCGGAGCCGGTCGTCGGGGTAGGCGTAGAGCCGCTCGAGCTGCTCGGTCGACAGCGGGCCTGCGGCGGCGGCCGGGAAGATCTGGTGGATCATGCTCACGCGAGCAGTCTCACCGCCCGCGACGAGTTCCGCTCGCCACGGACGGTGGCGACCATCTCGCAGGTCTCGCGGGTGGCCCGCGCCTGGTGGGCACGGACCATCGCGACGCCGCGGTCCGCGGCCAGCGCGGTCGCGGCCAGCGTCCCGGTCAGCCGCTCCTCCAGCGGCACCCCGAGGGACTCCCCGACGACGGTCTTGTTCGACATCGCCAGCAGCACCGGCCAGCCGGTCGCGACCATCTCGTCGATGCCCCGCAGGACCTGCAGGCTGTGCAGGGTGTTCTTGGAGAAGTCGATCGCCGGGTCGATCAGGATCCCCCCGGCGGGCACGCCCGCGGCGACGGCCTTCTCGGCGAGCGCGACGGTCTGGTCGATGACGCTGCCCAGCACGTCGGTGTAGCGGGGCCGGTGCGGCTCGGTGCGCGGGGTGACGTGGTCGGTGTGGGCGCTGACGTAGCCGGCGCCGTACCGGGCGGCCACGTCGAGGATCGCCGCGTCGGCGGCGGCCCAGTTGTCGTTGACCAGGTCCGCCCCGGCGGCGCAGACGGCGTCGGCGGGCCCGGCGCGGAAGGTGTCGACCGAGATCGCGACGTCGGGGAACGTGTGGCGCGCCCACTCCACGGTCGGCACGACCCGGTCGATCTCCTCCTGCTCGGAGACCTCGGTGCCCGGGCTGGCCGGGACGCCGCCGATGTCGATGACGTCGGCACCCTCCCGGACGACCGCGGTGATCCGGTCCCGGGCCGCCTGCTCGGCGAAGGTGACCCCGTGGTCGTAGAACGAGTCGGGGGTCCGGTTGACGATCGCCATGACCATCGCCCGGTCCCGGTTCCAGGTACGGCCGCGGAACGTCACGCTCGGCACGGGGTCTCCTCACGACGGGCCGGGCCCGCTGCAGGACCCGGTGGGATCTCCATCCTCCCCGGGCCCCCGCGGGCACGCCCACCGGTCACCCCCGGGCGTAGTCCCGCAGCGGCGGTTCGGCGGCCACCCGGGGCTCGGTGGCGACGCTGGTCGCGACCTGTCCCAGCAGGCGTGCCTCGTTCACCGGGAGCTGCGTCCGGTCGACCGCGGGCATGACGTCGCGCAGGCAGACCGCGCGGTCGATCCGGCGGGTGTCGGCCGGGCCGTCGTGGTCCAGCGCGTCGGCGACGACGGCGTACCCGACCGGGTCGGTGGTGCCCATGCTCAGGTGCTCGGCGACGTGCACCGGGCAGATCGACTGGACCGCGACGTTCGCGACCCGGCCCGCACCGTCGCGCCGCAGCTCCGAGCTCGCCGCGGGCGGCAGGTTCGGGACGACGACCTCGTCGGTCACCGTGTAGACCACGGTGTAGTCGATCCCGGCGAACGTCTCCGGCCCGTCGTTCAGGGCCGTCAGGAACCGCGAGCCGGTCCGCTGCTGCCAGAACGCGGGGACGCAGCCGGGCCCGCAGACCGGGTACGCGTCGAGCGTGCCGTGGTTCGACGGGTCGATCCCGATCACGTCGGTGACCATGGCGCGGGTGTCCGGCCAGTACTTCAGCGCCCAGCGGGGGACCATGCCGCCCTGGCTGAACCCGACGACGGAGATCCGGCCGCCCGCCTCGTCGTGCAGGGTGCGGATCGCGTGGACGACGTGCTCCGCCGCGATCTGGATGTCCCCGGTGGCGTGCGCCGGCAGCTGCACCCAGCAGTAGGCGCGCCCCTCGCCGGCGAAGGCACGGGCGTAGTTCCAGTCGAAGTTCACGTCCGGGTCCAGCGTCGTCCCGGGCACCAGCAGGACGGGGGCACCCGCGGAACCGGCGGGGTCGCCTTGGCAGGTGAGGCTCTCGTCCAGGCCGGGCGCGGTGAGCGCGGGACCGGGGTCGGCCGCGCGCTCCGGGGAGGCCGCCGCCACCCCCGCGGCGCCGGTCAGGCAGGCCGCCGCGACGGCCAGCGCGAGCAGGGTGGACCTCGTCGTCCGTGCCATGTGTTCCCCCCGTTACCGATCTTCCTGACCGGTGAACGAGGGCGATGGCCTGCGGTGACGCGTTGTCGTCGAAGTGACGATGAAACGTGTGTGCCGGGCCGGGCCGGTCCGCGGTGTACGGCGGACCGGCCCGCCGGGCTCAGGCCAGGTGCCTGCCCGAGATCGCGCGGGCGATCACGAGCTGCTGGATCTGCTCGGTACCCTCGAAGATGTCGTAGATCTTCGAGTCGCGGTGCATCCGCTCCACGGGGTGCTCGCGGGAGTAGCCCGCACCGCCGAGGATCTGGATGGCGCGCTCGGTGGCCCACACCGCGACCCGGCCGGCCTTGAGCTTGGACATCGACCCCTCCCCCGCGGTGAACGGGACGTTGTTGCGTCCCATCCACGCGGCCCGGTGCACGAGCAGCCGGGCGGCGTCGATCTCGGTCTTCATGTCCGCGAGGGTGAAGGAGATCGACTGGTTCTCGATGATCGGCCTGCCGAACGCGACGCGGTCCTTGGCGTACTCCAGGGCGTACTCGTAGGCGGCCCGGGCGATGCCGATGGCCTGCGAGCCGACCGTCGGGCGGGACAGCTCGAAGGTCTGCATCGCGGCCGAGCCCTTCGACCTCTCCCCCGACCGGGCGCGGGCGAGCCGCTCGTCGAGCTTCTCCTTACCGCCGAGCAGGCAGGAGCCGGGGAGCTTCACGTCGTCGAGGAAGACGTCCGCGGTGTGCGACGCGCGCAGACCCATCTTCTTGATCTTGCGGGTGGACTCCAGGCCGGGCGTGTTCGGCGGGACGACGAACGCGGCCTGCCCCTTGCTCCCCAGGCCTGCGTCGACGACGGCCTGCACGACGTGGATGTTCGCGATCCCGCCGTTCGTCGCCCACGCCTTCTGGCCGGTGAGGGTCCACTCGTCCTTCGCCTCGTCGTAGACGGCGCGGGTGCGCATCGCCGAGACGTCCGAGCCCGCCTCGGGCTCGGAGCTGCAGAACGCGCCGACCTGCGGCTCCGAGGCGTCGCCGTAGCACTGCGGGATGAACTCGACCATCTGCTCGGGCGTGCCGGAGGCGAAGATGCCGGCCACCGCGAGGGTGGTGCCGAAGATCGCCATGCCGATGCCGCCGTCGCCCCAGAAGAGCTCCTCGTTGACCAGCGGCATGGACAGGCCGGTCTCGTCACCCCAGAAGGAGGCGAGGGTCTCGAAGTTGTAGAGCTCGATCTTCGCGGCCTCCTGCAGGATCGGCCACGGGGTCTCCTCGCGCTCGTCCCACTCGGCGGCGGCCGGGCGCACGACGTCGGCGGCGAAGCCGTGCACCCACTCCTGCAGCTCGCGGTGCTCCTCGGACAGTTCGAAGGAAGTCATCTCAGCTCTCCGCTGGTCGGTCGCGGTTCTCGTCAGGCAGACGGGATCTGGAACATCTTCTGCAGGGCGGTCGCGAAGCCGACGTCGCCGGAGACCTTGAGCTTGCGGGTCATGAACAGGGTCACCGGGTTGGCGTTGTTGGTCGCGACCTTGAGGAACTCGGTGCCCGGCATCGTGAGTGCGGTGCGGGGGTCCTCGTCGGTGCCGTGGGTGACCGTGCAGGTGCCGTCCTGCAGGACGGTCTGGAAGCTGTCGACCGTCGAACCGTCCTTGATGTGCCAGTGCACGACCTGACGGTTCGAGCTCGCACCCTTCGACGAGTAGAACTCGCTCATCCGCCCGAAGATCGCCTCCAGTACCGGCCGGCGGACCTCGGAGGACATGACGGTCGCGAGCTGCTGCTTGGAGGCGCTCTTCACCAGGCGGGCGAACGGCGACGGATCGACGTCCTTGGGATCCCCGTCGCGCAGCGCGGTACCGAGGGTGGCGATCAACTGCTCGTCGGACAGGGACTTGGGGTCGACGCTGCGCCCCAGCTCGTTGATGTCGACCGTGTCGGCCATCGCTCGTTCCACCTCGCCGTGGTTCACACAAGTGTCCGGTACTCGCCGTACCGGATCAGGACGGGGCGTACTTTACGCAGCAGTAGCTATGCTGTCGAGATGGCACTCCCACCCCGCCGCAGGCTCCCGCCGGCACAGCGGGAGAAGCAGGTTCTCGACGCGGCGGTGCGGGTGTTCTCCCGGGACGGGTTCCACGACGCGTCGATGGACGCCGTGGCCGACGAGGCCGGGCTGTCGAAGCCGATGGTCTACACGCACGGCGGGGGTTCGAAGGAGGAGCTGCTGCGACGGTGCATCCGTCGCGAGTCCGAGCGGCTGCTGGAGTCCGTGTCCGGCGCCGCCGCCGGGGCACCGGCCGACGCCGAGATCCGCCTGCACCGCGGGCTGCGGGCGTTCTTCACCAGCGTGACCACCCATCGCGACGGCTGGTCGGTGCTCTACCGGCAGGCCCGGACCGGGGCACTCGCGGACGAGGTGCACGCGGCGCGCCACCGCATCGTCGACCGGGTGGCGCAGCTGCTGGCCGCCGAGCTGGCCGTCCCCGCGGGCGTGGACCCGGCGACGGTCACCGCCCCGGTCGCGGCGGCGCTGGCGGGCGCGGCCGAGGGACTGGCCGACTGGGCGGGCGACGGCGGGGACCCCGACGACCTCGCCTCGACGCTGATGGCGCTGGTGTGGCCCGGGCTGGAACGCCTGCGCGAGTGATCCGGGGCCGTCCTGCCGGTGCGGACCCCCGGATCGGCCGGACGGCTGTCAGCCCTCCGTGGCCGGGCGCGTCACCAGACGCCGGGTGCGGTCCGGGAGCCGGTCGACGATCCGGCCGATCCGCTCGGTGGTGCCCTGCAGCGGGGCGAGCGCGTCGGCCAGCACGCCGATCTGCCGGTCGAGCGCGTCGATCCGGGCCGCGACCGACCGCAGGTCCGGGGCGACGGCGGTCAGCTGGCTCGCGGCCTGCGCGAGGTTGACGTCCAGCGCGGCCAGTCGCGGGGTCCCGTCCGCGTCGGCGTCCGCGACGGCCGCGGCGATCCGCCGGACGGCGCCCTGGTCGCCGGTGGCTGCGGCCAGCGCGGCGAGGTCCTCGCGCACGGTGGCGAGCACCCGCAGCGGTTCCACCGCGCCCGCGAGGGCGGCGAGGTCTCCGGGGGTGCGGGCAAGCTCCTGCAGCGGTCCGACCGCCTCGGCGAGCCGCGCGAGGTCGGCGCGGGTCGCGGCCAGCTCGTGCACCGCGGGGACGGCACCGGTGAGGCTCTCCAGGTGCTCGCGGGCCGAGGCCAGCTCCCGCAGCGGCTCGACGGCGCCGGCGAGCTGCGCCAGGTCGGCGCGGGTGGCGGCGAGCTCCCGGAGCGGGGCGACAGCGTCGGCGAGGCGCTGCAACGAGGTGACGGCACCGGCGAGCGCGGCGAGGTCGCCCGCGGCCGGGGCCAGCTCCCGCAGCGGCGCCGCGGCACCGGCCAGCTCGTGCAGGTCCCCGCGCACCGCGGCCAGCTCGGACAACGGCCCGACGGCGGCGCCGAGCTCCCGCAGGGACTCCACGGCCCCCGCCAGCTCCGACAGCGAACCGACGGCCGTACTCAGCTCGCGCAACGGGCCGACCGCGGTACTGAGCTCGGTCAGCGGTCCGACGGCCGTACCCAGCTCACGCAGGGGCTCCACCGCCGTACCCAGCTCACGCAGCGGTTCCACCGCCGTGCCCAGCTCGATCAGCGGACCGACAGCGGTGGCGAGCTCACGCAACGCGTCGACCGCGCCCGCCAGCTCCGACAGCGGCCCCACCGCGGCCCCCAGCTCCCGCAGCGCCTCCACCGCCCCCGCCAGCTCCGACAGCGGCCCCACGGCGCCCGCCAGCTCCTGCAGCGAGGCCACCGCCGCGCCGAGCTCGCGCAGCGGCCCGACCGCAGCGGCGAGCTCGTGCAGGTCGCCGCGGACCCCGGCGAGCTCCCGCAGGTCCTCCCGCATCCCCGCCAGCTCGTGCAGGTCCCCCCGTACCGCGGCCAGCTCGTGCAGGTCCCCGCGGACCCCGGCGAGCTCGTGCAGGTCCTCGCGCACGCCCGCGAGGTGGTGCAGGTCCTCGCGCACCGCGGCCAGCTCGTGCAGGTCCTCGCGGACACCGGCCAGGTGGTGCAGGTCCTCCCGCAGACCGGCGAGCTCGTGCAGGTCGTCGCGGGCGCCGGCCAGCTCGCGCAGCGGTCCGGCCGCTCCCGCCAGCTCGACCACGGCCGCGGTCAGCCGGTCGATCCGCTCCACGGTCACCGGGTCGTCCCACAACGTCACGACCCGGCCGAGCACGTCGTCCAGGACCGGGGCGATGCCGGTCAGCGCGGCGTCGACACCGGCGATGCGGCGCGGGAGCGCGGCGACGTCGGCCGCGACCGACGGCAGTGCCTCGACCGCCCGCGGCGCCCCGGCCAGCCACCCGGGCAGCCGGCGACCGACCTCGACGGCCGCACCGACCGTCCCGAGGGCGGCCCCGATCAGTGTCCCGGTGACCCCCGCGGGCGACCAGGGGCTCGGGAGGGGCTGCGTCGCCATCGGTCTTCCTCCGGGGCTCGCGGGAACGTGCTCGGGTCAGCTTCGCAGATCGGACGGCCCGGCGTGCCCCTCGGTGGACCCCTCAGTACGACGCGTCGTCCACCCGGGCCGCCGCCGCGCCACCGGCGTCGCGGGCCGCGGCGTCGTCGAGGATGGTGGCGGTTCCGCTGGTGCCGAAGCGGGTGACACCCGCGGCGTGGAAGGCCAGGACGGTGTCCAGGTCCCGGACCCCGCCCGAGGCCTTGACCTGAACCTGCGACCCGACCGTGGCGCGCATGAGCGCGACGTGCTCGGGGGTCGCACCGCCGCCGGCGAACCCGGTGGAGGTCTTCACGAAGGCCGCGCCGGCCGCCTCGGCCGCCCGGCAGCCCGCGACCACGTCGTCGTCGGAGAGCAGCGCGGTCTCCAGGATCACCTTCACGACCCGCCCGTCCGCGGCCTCGACCACGGCTCGGACGTCGTCCCGGACGTCGTCGGTCAGTCCGCTGCGCAGCCGGCCGATGTTCAGCACCATGTCCAGCTCGGCGGCACCGTCGGCGATCGCCTGCCGCACCTCGGCGACCTTGGCCGCGGTGCTGGTCGTGCCGTGCGGGAACCCGATCACGGTGCCGACGGCGACGCCGGTCCCCGCGAGCCGGGCGACCGCGTGCGCGACGTCGGACGGGCGCACGCACACGCTGAAGATGCCGTAGCGGGCGGCGACGTCGAGCTGGGCGTCGACCTCGGCGCGGGTCAGCTCGGGCTTGAGGATCGCGTGGTCGATCATCCCGGCGATCGCGGTGGCGGAGAGGGTCGTAGCGCTCACGGTGGTCCTTCGGGGCCCGGCGGGAGGATCACCCCCGCGGGTGGTCGGCGGTCGTGCGAAGGCTACGCGCCCACGGGGCCGCCGATCAGCACATGCGGTCACGGCCACCCGCTGCAATGCTGGTCGGACGTCCCGGAGATCCCGGTGGCGGAAAGGGGCCCGACCATGGCGGACGACGACCGCTCCGCTCCGGATGCCGCGCAGGCCGCAGTTCCCGGACCGACGTTGCGCTTCGAGCAGTCCAGCCACCCGGCGGGCGCCACCGTGCTGCACGCGATCGGCGCGATCGACGACGAGACCTCCCCCGACCTGTGGGTCGAGATGGGCATCTGGTCCGAGGCGGGCTCGGAGCTCATCCTCGACCTGACCCGGGTGGACTTCCTGGGGACGGCCGGACTGAACTCGCTGCTGCAGTCGCGGGACATGCTCGGCGCCGAGGGCAAGCGGCTCCGCGTCCACTGCGGGTCGAGCCGCGCGGCACGCCGTGCGCTGCAGGTGACCGGCGCGATGGACCTGTTCGACGTGGTGGACCGGATTCCCGACGAGCCCGTCCCGTCGCGGACGATGCTGTTCGGCGTGCCGGACCCGGACGTCCGGCTCGACGGTCAGCGCCGCTCGAACGACGGGTAGCCCGCGGCGGCCTCGTCGTCGCAGGCACGGGCCACTCCGGCGACCCCGCCGGGCACCGCGTACGGCGGGACCGGCTCCGCCGGCGCCGTCACGGCCTCGATCGTGGACAGGCCGTCGGCGTCGAGGTCACCGACGGCCCGGTCGACCCACTCGACCTGGGCCTGCAGGCAGGCCGCGTCGTTGCCGTACCCGAGGGTCGGCGCGAGCGGGGTGAACAGGTTCGGGAAGCCGGGGTGCACCATCCCGAGCAGGCCCGCGCCGGTGCCGAGCGGCCGTCCGCCGCGGCCGACGACCTCGATCCCGGCCCGGGTCGCGGACGGGTCGAAGCCGGTGGCCAGCACCATCGCGTCCAGCCCGACGACGGTCCCGTCGGCCAGCTCGACCCCGTCCCGCCGGATCCGCACGACCGGGTTCCGCCCGACGGGGACCACCTCGACGTCGTCGCGGTGGAAGCTCTCCAGCCAGCCCTGGTCGGTCGCGACGGGTCGGAGGCCGTAGTCGTCGCCGTCCGGCACCAGCGCGGCCGCGAGACGGCCGTCGGCCAGCCGGGCCCGCATCCGGTCGCGGACGACGGCGCCCACCGCGGCCCGCAGCTCCGGGTCGGCCGCGAGGCCGGGGAGCCGGGCCGGGTGCAGCGCGAGCGGGTCCCCGTCGTACGCGCTCCCCAGGCTGTGGAGTCCTTTGTGGACAAATGAGTGCCCGGTGCCGGAGGGGGTCGTCCGGACCGCCTCGCGCATCGCGGGCAGCCGGTCGCGGTAGGCCGCGCGTTCCGGCCAGCCGTACATCGGGTTGGCCGCGGGCAGTACGTATCGCGGCGTCCGGGCCAGGACGGTGAGCCGGCCTACCCGTCCGACCAGCGCCGGGACCAGCTGGACCGCACTCGGCCCGCACCCGAGCACGCCGACCCGCAACCCGTCGAGACCGGGTCCGCGGGCGGGCCATGCTCCGGTGTGGACGACCGGACCCGCGAAGTCCGACCGGCCGGGGACGGGGTCGGTGCGGGGCGCGGTGAACGCA
Source organism: Pseudonocardia sp. ICBG1293 (assembly GCF_020131355.1). Lineage (GTDB taxonomy): Bacteria > Actinomycetota > Actinomycetes > Mycobacteriales > Pseudonocardiaceae > Pseudonocardia. The sequence goes on along the minus strand of NZ_JAHLEL010000057.1, from coordinate 70,953 downwards.
CCCGTGCAGCGCAGCAGGAACCGGGCCGACAGGATGCCGTGGCCGGTCCGGACCCGCCACCGGCCGCCGTCCCAGCGGGCACCGGTGACCGGTGTGGACAGTCGTAGGTCACGGTGCAGACCGAGCCGGTCGGCGACGAAGCGCAGCCAGCGGAGCACCTCGTACCCGGCGGGGAAGCGCTCGCTCCAGCCCCAGTCGCGGTAGAGCTCCTCGGAGAACAGGTACTGGTAGGCGGGGCCCTCGGTGTCGATACGGGCCCCGGGGAACCGCTGGTGGTGCCAGACACCGCCGAGCTCGGGTGCGACGTCGACACAGGTGACCCGCAGACCACGCCGGCGCAGCAGGTGCAGCGCGTACAGCCCGGCGACCCCCGCGCCGACGACCACGACGTCGTGCTCGTCCTCCACCGGACCAGGGTGGCCGATCCGGGGGCGCACCGGACGGACCTGTCTCAGATCGACACGCGCCGCCCGGTGGGCGAGGCTGTCCCCGTGGGTTCCGGCGGGGCGCGGTAGCGCCGGTGGACGCGATCCTCCTCGGGGTCGGCGGCCTGGTGCTGCTGCTCGTCGGTGCGGAGCTGCTGGTCCGGTCCGGCAGCAGACTGGCGACCCGGCTGGGCCTGTCCCCGATGGTCATCGGGCTGACGGTCGTGTCGGTCGGCACGAGCCTGCCCGAGCTCGCGATCGGCATCGATGCGGCGCGCTCGGGAAGCCCCGGCATCGCCACCGGCAACATCGTCGGGACCAACCTGGCGAACCTGCTCCTCGTGCTCGGCCTGGGCGCGCTGCTGCGGCCGGTCGTGTTCGACCGGCGCACGCTGCGCCACGACCTGCCGGCGATGGTCGCCGCGGCGCTGCTGCTGTTCGCGCTGGCGCGCGACGGGTCGATCGGCCCGGTCGGCGGCGGGGTGCTGCTGCTCGCCGCCGTCGGCTACGTCGTGCTGGTCCTGCGCACCTCCCCGCGCGAGGACGTGGCGGCCGAGGCCGACGCCGGGGACGCCCGCGGCGGCCCCCTGGTCCAGCTGCTGGTGCTGGCGGTCTCGCTGGTGCTGGTCGTGCTCGGCGCGGAGTGGCTGGTGGACGGTGCGGTCCAGGGTGCGCTGGTGCTGGGTGTCGACGACGCGGTGATCGGGCTGACCGTCGTGGCGCTCGGCACCTCGGCACCCGAGCTGGTGACGATGCTGGTCGCCGTCGCACGCCGGGAGACCGGACTCGCCGTGGGCAACCTGGTGGGCTCCAGCGTCCTGAACATCGCGCTCGTGCTGGGCGCCACCGTGCTCGCCGCCCCCGGGGCGACCGTCGAGGTCCCGCCGGACGTCGTCGACTCCGACCTGGTCCTGCTGGTGGTCGCGACCCTGGGCACCGGGCTGGCGATGCGGACCGGGGCCCGGCTGTCGCGTCCGGAGGGCGGGCTGCTGGTGCTGGGATACGCGGCCTACCTGACCTGGTTGGTCCTCACCCGGGTGTGAGCGGGTGCCGCACACTGGACCCATGAGCACTCCCGACGACGCCTGGTCCTGGCCCGACCCGACCCGACGACCGCGGCGCACGACCTGGCCACGCACCTGGAGGACGCCGCCCGCGCCCTGCGCGAGGGCCGCGCCCGGGTCGGCCGGTCCGCGACCGGCACCGGATCGGACGGCCACCGGCAGCTGGAGATCGACCTGACCTGGCGCGACGACGCCCCGTAGGCCGGTCAGCGGGCGGCGAACTCGGCCCACACCCGCGTGCCGCGGCCGTGGGTGTGGTGGCCCCAGGCCCGCGCGACGGCGTCGACCAGCTGCAGGCCCCGCCCCCGCGCGGCACGCGGGTCGACCGGCTGGATCGACGGGCTGCCCGTGCCGTCGTCGTCCACCTCGATGCGCAGGGCCCCCGGTCCGCGGACCAGGGTCAGGCGGAACGCCGTCCGGGCGTGGTCGACGACGTTCGCGACGAGCTCCTCGATCACCAGCATGGCGTCGGCGAGGGTCGCGGGGGCGAGGCCCCAGCCGGTCAGGACGCGTTCCGCGGAACGCCGTGCCTCCCGTCCGGCGCGCGGGTGCGGGTCGTACTCGGTGACCACCCGGTCGTCACCGTCGGCCGTACCGGGCTCCTCGACCCGGACGACGACGACCCCGGCGTCGTCGCTGAGGTGGGTGCCGCAGTGCGCGAGCGCGGCACCGGTGAGCGCGCGGGCGATCGTGTCCGCGTCGGCGTCCGGGGGGAGCGCGGCCAGGGTGCGCCGTGCCCCCTCCTCCCCCAGCTGCTCCCAGTGTCCGCGCGTGTGGGCCTCGGTGATGCCGTCGGTGTAGAGCACCAGGCTGTCGCCCGGCGCGAGGGTGACGGTCCCGCCGGCGACGATCGGGGTGATCCCGATGCCGAGCACCAGTCCGCCGCCGCCGTGGAACCCGGCGCTGCCGTCCGCCCGTCGCACGAGGGCCGGCGGGTGCCCGGCCGAGGCGAGGTCGGCCCGCCAGGTGTCGGCGGGGCCGCGGCGCAGCGACGCCAGCGCGGCGGTGACGAAGCTGACGCGGCCGTCGAACCAGACGTGCAGGACGTCGTTCACGGTGCGCAGGACGGCGGCCGGGTCGTTCTCGAAGTGCGCGGCGGTGCGGGTGGCCGAGCGGGCCAGCGCGGTGGTGCGGGCGGCGGCGGCGCCCTTGCCCTGGACGTCGCCGATCACCACGGCGACGCCGTCGGGGGTCGGGACGGCGTCGTAGAAGTCGCCCATCACCTCGACGCCGGTGCCGCCGGGCAGGAAACGGGCGGCGATGTCGACCCCGGGCAGCCGCAGGGGCTGCGCCGGGAGCAGCGACTCCTGCAGGGTCCGGGCCAGTGCCTCGGTCTCGGCGGCGGCACGGGCGGCGGCGAGGGCCTGCCGTTCGGTCCGGCGCAGGGACAGCCGCAGCGCGATCTCGCCCTCGACGGCGTCGGCCAGGGTGCGGATCGTCTCCCGGTGCAGCGCGGTCCACTCCCGGACGACGACGTCCATCGCGCAGAGGTTGCCCACGACCTGGCCGTCGGGGTCGTGCACCGGTACCCCGAGCCAGGCGGCCGCACCGAAGCCGGTCATCAGCGGCAGGTCGCGCAGCCGGGGGTCGGCCGCCACGTCGCCGGCGCAGATCTCGTCGTCGTACTCCACGACGACCTTGCACCCGCTGTCCTCGACCGGGGCCGACCAGACGCCGTCCGGCCCGACGACGTGCACCGGGTCGGGCGTGCCCTTGAGGAAGGTCCGCATCTCGTCGACGACGGTCAGCGTGACCGTGGGGGTGCCGAGGACCACCGCGACCAGCCGGGTCAGGCGGTTGAACGCCTCCTCCGGGCCGGTGTCGAACAGCCGTGTGGCCCGTACGGCGGCCAGCCGGGCCGGGGACCGCAGCGACGACGGTGCCGCGACCGCAACGGGATCGTCCGACACCAGGCTCATTCCGGTGATCCTCGCACCGCGGCGCGCCGCCGTCGCGTCGGTGCAGCCGTGGGACCGCGCGTTCGTCAATTCTGACGATGCGTTCCCTCCGTGGAGGCGGTGTGCAGGCGGGCGGCACACCGTGTCAGGTGGTCCCGTTCGGCCGTGTTCGACGCCAGCGCCGCCGCCTCGACGTACAGCCGCGCGGCCGTGGCCCGGTCTCCCGCGCGTGCGCACAGGTGGGCGCGGACCGCGGTCCAGCGGGGCAGGGCGGGATCGAGCTCGTCGAGCGCGGCCAGCCCGGCCCCCGGCCCGTCGGCCTCCCCGACGGCGACGGCACGGTTGAGCCGCGCCACCGGGCTTCCGGTGAGCCGGACCAGCTCGTCGTACCACTCGACGATCTGGGGCCAGTCCGTGTCCTCCGCCCTGGGCGCGTCCGCGTGCAGGGCGGCGACGGCCGCCTGGGCCTGGAACTCGCCGAGCCGGTCGCGGGCCAGCGCCGCCTGCAGGACCGCGACCCCCTCGGTGATCAGCGCGGTGTCCCAGCGACCACGGTCCTGCTCGGCCAGCGGCACCAGCTCGCCGGCCGGTCCGGTCCGGGCGGCGCGGCGCGCGTGGTGCAGCAGCATCAGCGCGAGCAGGCCCGCCACCTCGGGATGGTCGACCGACTCCGCGAGCCGCCGGGTCAGCCGGATCGCCTCGGCGGCCAGGTCGACGTCGCCGGAGTAGCCCTCGTTGAACACCAGGTAGAGCACCCGCAGGACGGTCGCGACGTCACCGGGCCGGTTCAGCCGCTCCCCGGCGACGGTGCGCTTGGCACGGCTGATCCGCTGCGCCATCGTCGCCTCCGGCACCAGGTAGGCCGCGGCGATCTGACGCGTGGTGAGTCCGCCGACGGCGCGCAGGGTGAGCGCGACCGCCGAGGACGGCGACAGCGACGGGTGCGCGCACAGGAAGTACAGCTCGAGCGCGTCGTCGTGGTCCGACGCCGGCCCCGGTACCGGCTCGGCCTCGACCCGTTCCTCCCGGCCGCGACGTGCGGTCTCCGACCGGGTGGCATCGAGGAAGCGGCGCCAGGCGACCGTCACGAGCCAGCCCTTCGGGTCCCGCGGCGGGTCCGCCCGCCAGGTCCGCAGGGCCTCGACCAGCGCGTCCTGTACGGCGTCCTCGGCCGCCGCGAAGTCCGCCCCGCGGCGGCCGAGGATCCCCAGCACCTCCGGCACGAGACCACGCAGCAGCGCGGCGTCGGCCCCCACCGGTCCGCCGGTCATTCGGTGACGGTCGGCGGGGCCTCGAGGAACGGGCGCAGCTCGATCCACTCGTGGATCGGCTCCCCGCCGGCGCCGGGCGCCGCCGACAGCGCGCCGGTCAGCTCGACGGCCCGCTCGTAGCTGTCGACGTCGATGATCATCCAGCCGGCGACGAGGTCCTTGGTCTCGGCGAAGGGCCCGTCGGTGACGGGCGGGCGGCCCTCGCCGTCGTAGCGGACGAAGGTCCCCTCCGGCGCCAGCGCCTGGGCGTCCACGAACTCGCCGGTCTCCTTCAGGGAGTCGGCGAAGTCCTGCATGAACCGGATGTGCGCGGTCACCTCCTGGGGCGCCCAACGGTCCATCGGCACGTCGTTCTTCGGGGCCGGTGCGCCGCGGTAGTGCTTGAGCAGCAGGTACTTGGCCATGGTTGGTCTCCTCGGTGCTCGTCGCGGCCCATCCTGGCCGCGCACACCCCGGGGACGGAACCGGACGCGCGTCCTCGACATCTCCGGTCGATTTTTCTCGTACTCGTCAGTAGGCTCCGGACATGATCAGAGAGACGTCCGTCCGCGCCGTGTCCGCGACACCCGAGGCGGTGTGGTCGGTGCTCTCCGACCACGAGGGCATGTCGACCTGGGCGCCCGGGCTCAAGGTGGCGGTGACGAGGGCCGGGACGCCGGAGCCGAACGGTGTCGGTGCCGTGCGCAAGGTCGGCATCGGGTCGCCCGGTCCGATCGTCGAGGAGGTCACGACCTTCGAGCCGGGGCGACGTCTCGGCTACCGGGCCCTGGCCGGTGTGCCGCTGCGGAACTACCGCGGCGAGGTCACGCTGCGACCGGTCGGTACCGGCACCGAGATCACCTATGCGGTCGAGGCCGACAAGCGGCTGCCGGCGGGCGAGGCGCTGCTCGTGAAGGGGCTGTCGAAGGTGCTGCTGTCCGGGCTGGTCCGCGGGATCGGCGCCGGGCCGCGCTGACCGCCCGCCGCCCCACGGGTCACGGCCCGGCCGGCTCGCCGTGCCGGTGCCAGGCGGCGGACGGTGCCCCGAGGACCGAGAGGAGCTGCAGCTTCTCGTGCGTCTCGCTGCCCGGGACGGCGGTGTAGACCAGCAGCAGGTGGGACTGCTCGGGGTCGAGCAAGGTCTGACAGTGCAGTTCCAGCGCGCCGACCTCGGGGTGGACGAGCCGTTTCAGGTCGTCGGACCGGACGCCGATCTCGTGGGCGTCCCACAGCGTGCGGAACTCCTCGTCGTGCGGGTGGAGGAGATCGGCGAGCCGGGCCGCTCGGGAGTCCGGCCCGCGCCGGGCCGCGACCGCGCGCAGGCCCGAGACGTAGCGCCGCGACAGCAGCGCGTGGTCCTCCGGTGGGTAGAGCCTGCGGGCGCCGGGCTCGGTGAACCAGCGGTAGCCCACGCTCCGCCTCGGCCCGGTGAACCCGGTCGTGTCGCCGGTGAGCGCGACCCCCAGTGACGTCTGGCGCAGCGTCTCCCCGAGTTCGGTGACGATCTCGGCGGGGGTGTCGACGAGCCGGTCGAGGATGCGCAGCAGTCCGGGTCCGATGTGGTCGCCGCCGGCTCCACGGGCGGGCGGGTGCTGCCCGGCGAGCCGGAACAGGTGGTCGCGCTCGTCGAGCGACAGGTGCAGGCCCTGGGCGATCGCGGCGATCATCTGCTCCGACGGCCGCGGGCCGCGCTCGCGTTCGAGGCGCGCGTAGTAGTCGGCCGACATGTGGCACAGCGCCGCGACCTCCTCCCGGCGCAGCCCGCTGGTGCGGCGGCGCTGCCCCCGCGGGAGCCCGACGTCCTCCGGCTGCAGCACCTCACGACGCCGGCGCAGGAACTGCGCCAGGCCCGTCCGGTCGATCATCCGTACCGCCTCCCGGTCGCTCACGGATCCGTTCCTACCGCGACCCGCTGCGCGCAGCCACGGACTGCCGATCCACCCCACCGGCTCCGGGCGGTCCGCTCAGCCACGGATCGACAGGCCGTGGCTACCGGCCCGCGTCGCGACGAACGTGGTCGGCACACGGCCACCGACCCGAGGAGTCCACCGTGCCGAACGAACTCGCGTCCCTCGACCCGACCGCGACCGTCCCACCGGGTCGCCCGGAGGACCACCGCTCGGACGGGCGGGCACCGGCCGCGACACTCGGCGCCGCGATGCGCACCGGCCTGGAGCGGTCCGGTGGCGTGCTCGGCATCCTCCTCGCCGCCACGCCGGCCGTCGCCTTCGTGCTCGCCGACGCTGCGGGCGGTCTGAGCTGGGCCTTCGTCGCACTCGCCGTGACGGCACCGGTGACGTTCGGGGTGCGACTGGCACGCCGGGAGTCCCTGCGGGGTGCGGTCGTCGGTCTGGCGGTGGCCGGGGTGTGCGCCGCCGTCGCCGGGTTCTCCGGCGAGGCGCGGGCGTTCTTCCTGTTGCCCACGCTGGTCCCCGCCGCGCTCGGCGTGCTGTTCCTCGGCTCGGTCCTCGTCCGCCGGCCGGTGACCGGGACGTTGTTCAACCGCCTGGCCGGCGGCCCCGACGACTGGCGCGACCACCCCCGGCTGCTGCGCGTCTACACCGTCAGCACGCTGGCCGGTGCCGCGCTCCACGCGCTCAACCTCACCCTGCGCGCCCTGGCCTACCTGGCGGACCAGCCCGCCGTCCTCGCCGCCCTCGGCGTCGGGGCCGTTCCGGTCTTCGCCGCACTCGCCGCGGCCACTCTCGTCGCCGCCCGCCGCGCGATCGGCGACCGCAGCGCCACCGCCGCCTGACCACCACCCGACCTCGAACACCCCACCAGGGAGACACCGTGTCCGACACCCGCGACATCATCATCGGCGACCTGACCGGCCGGCTCGCCGTCGTCACCGGCGCCAGCGACGGCATCGGGCTCGGCATCGCCACCCGGCTCGCCGCAGCAGGGGCCGAGATCGTGCTGCCCGTCCGCAACCGGCGCAAGGGCGAGGCCGCGGTCGGTGCGATCCGCATGCGGGCCCCCGGCGCGACCGTGTCCCTGCGCGAGCTCGACCTGTCGTCCCTCGGCTCGGTCGCCGCGCTCGGCTCCACGCTGCGGGGCGAGGGCCGCCCGATCCACATCCTGGTCAACAACGCCGGTGTCATGACCCCGCCCCGGCGGGCGAGCACCGTCGACGGGTTCGAGCTGCAGTTCGGCACCAACCACCTCGGTCACGTCGCCCTCGTCGCGCACCTGCTGCCCCTGCTGCGTGCCGGCCGGGCACGGGTGACCTCCCAGCTCAGCGTCGCCGCCCGCCGCGGCCGGGTCGTGTGGGACGACCTCCAGGCGCAGGCCGCCTACGGCAACGGGATGGCCGCGTACGCCCAGTCGAAGGTGGCGCTCGGGCTGTTCGCCCTCGAGCTCGACCGCCGCAGCCCCGCCCGGCGCTGGGGCATCACCAGCAACGTGTCGCACCCCGGGATCGCCCCGACCAGCCTCCTCGCCGCACGTGCCGAGGTCGGGCGCGATCAGCCCGCGCGGGGACGACGGGTGATCGGCGCGCTCTCGGCGCGCGGCGTCCTCGTCGGGACCCCGCAGAGCGCCGGGCTTCCCGCGCTGTACGCCGTGACCTCCACGGACGCGCACGGCGGGAGGTTCTACGGGCCCGACGGGTTCGGGGGTCTGGGTGGTGCGCCCGCCGAGCTGGGCCTCTACCGGCCCCTGCGCAGCACGGACGACGCCGAGCGCATCTGGCGCGTCTCGCAGGAGCTCACCGGCCTGAACTGGGACGACGTCGTCGTCACCGCCACCGACCACCGCGCGGCGGACCCGCGGTCATGACGGCGTGGTGATCGGGTCCGGACGACCGGACGTCGTCCTGGTCCCGGCAGCGCCGGGCACGGCAGTCACTGCTGGTGGAGACAAGGGGAATCGAACCCCTAACCCCCGCCTTGCAAAGGCGGTGCTCTGCCAATTGAGCTATGTCCCCTGGTGGGTCCCGATCACGGTACCCCGGGAGGCGGGGTCAGCGGGTGGTGGCCTCGTGCCACAGGTCGTCGGACCCGACACCGCGGAGGCGGGACCAGCCGAAGTAGGCGGCACCGGCGGCTACGGCCAGCACGAACAGCTTCTTCACGGAGGTCTCCTCACGAGTGACCATCGGAGGGGGAGGTGTGGGCCTAGCTGGATTTGAACCAGCGACCTCATCGTTATCAGCGATGCGCTCTAACCAACTGAGCTATAGGCCCGTGCAACAGGAGAAACACTACCGCACGGGGTCGAGCGGGTGACGAAGGGGGTCCCCCTCCGCCCGGCCCCGTGCGGGGTGCGCGACGACGCTCCGGTCAGTCCCGCTCGGACAGCGTGACCTCGATGCCGCCGACCAGGTCGGCGGCCACGTTGTAGACGAACGCGACCACCGTGATGGCGACGGCGAACAGCAGGCTGTTCACCGCGCCGACGACGGCGGCGAGCCCGAAGACCCGGCCGACGCTGATCAGTGAGCCCCCGGTCTCCTGCTGCGAGGTGACGAGGTCGGCGTAGGTCCCGTTCAGCCGGTCCCAGACGCCCATCCCGCCGAGCACCCCGTAGAGGACGCCCGCGGCGACCATCCACACCAGCCACAGCACGACGGCCAGGGCCAGCGCCATCTTCAGCACCGACCACGGGTCGAGCCGTTTGAGCTGCAGCAGCGCCTGACGCGGCGGCCGGTTGCGGACCGAGGCACGCGGTGTCTCCGCCGGGGCGGTGCCGTTCTCCCGCTGCTCCGGGTCGCGGACGGCGGTCGTGGTGCCGCCGGCCGCCCCCGGGCCCGGGGCGGTCATGAACGCGGTCGGGGCCTCGCTGAGCAGCGAGTCCGCGACCGAGCCGCCGTCGCGGTCGTCGTGGGTGTCGGGCACCCGGCGCCACGGCGGCGGCGAGGCCGCGGTCGGATCGGCCGCGGGCTCGGCGTCGTCGCGCGGGCCGGGTACGTGGTCGGCCGGGGCCGCCGTCGTCGTCGCCGGGTCGTGGTCGGCGTCGGTGGCGACGGTGCGGGCCTCGTCCTGCGACGGGGTGCGGTCGTCGGTGCTCACGACTGGGAGCTCTCCTCGCTGGTCGTCGCTCGGTACTGCCCCGGCCCCACGGCGTGTGCCGGGTGGCCGGCCCCTGGGGACCGGCCACCCGACCTGGCACTACGCCTGCTGGCCCGGGTCCTCCTCGGTCTCCTCCGCGTTGCGGGCGACGGCCAGCAGCGTGGAGGTCTCGCCCAGGTTCATCAGGCGGACTCCCTTCGTCTGCCGGCCGGCCTTCCGCACCTCGCGGGCGGAGGTCCGGATGACCCCGCCGGTGGAGGTGATCGCGTACAGCTCGTCGTCGATGCCGACGATGAGCGCACCGACCAGCGTGCCACGCCGACGGTCGTACTGGAGGGTCAACACTCCCTTCCCGCCACGGCCCTGAACGGGGTAGTCCTCGATCGGGGTGCGCTTCGCGTAGCCACCGGTGGTCGCGACGAGCAGGTAGGTGTCGGACCGGATCACGCCGAGGGCCAGCAGCTTGTCGCCCTCGTTGAACCGCATCCCCAGGACACCGGAGGTGGCGCGGCCCATCGGGCGCAGCGCGTCGTCGGACGCGGTGAACCGGATGGACTGACCCTCGGCGGACACGAGGAGCAGGTCGTCATCACCCGAACAGAGGACGGCGCCGACCAGCTCGTCGTCGTCGCGCAGGTTGATGCCGATCAGGCCGCCTGCCCGGTTGGAGTCGAAGTCGGTCAGGCGCGACTTCTTCACCAGGCCGTTGCGGGTGGCCAGGACCAGGTACGGCCGCGCCGAGTAGTCCTTGATCTGCATGACCTGGGCGATCTCCTCCTCCGGCTGCAGGGCCAGGAGGTTCGCCAGGTGCTGCCCGCGGGCGGTGCGGTTCGCCTCGGGCAGCTCGTAGGCCTTGAGCCGGTAGACCCGCCCGCGGTTGGTGAAGAACAGCATCCAGTCGTGCGTGGAGCACACGAAGAAGTGGTTGACGATGTCGTCCTGCTTCAGCTGCGCGCCCTGCACGCCCTTCCCGCCGCGCTTCTGGGCGCGGTACAGGTCGGTCTTCGTGCGCTTGGCGTAGCCGGTGCGGGTGATCGTGACGACGACGTCCTCGACCGCGATCAGGTCCTCGTCGGTGACGTCGCCGTCGAAGCCGACGATGCGCGTGCGCCGGTCGTCGCCGTGGGCCTCCACGAGCTCGGCGAGCTCGTCGCGGACGATCTGCCGCTGGCGCTCCGGACGGGCCAGGATGTCCTGGTAGTCCGCGATCTCGCGCTCGATCTCGGCGAGCTCGTCGATGATCTTCTGGCGCTCCAGCGCGGCCAGCCGGCGCAGCTGCATGTCCAGGATCGCCTGGGCCTGGATGTCGTCGACGTCGAGCAGGTCGATCAGACCGGCGCGGGCGACGTCGACCGTGGCCGAGGCCCGGATCAGGGCGATGACCTCGTCGAGCGCGTCCAGCGCCTTGACCAGACCACGCAGGATGTGGGCCCGCTCCTCGGCCTTGCGGAGCCGGTAGCGGGTCCGCCGGACGATGACCTCGATCTGGTGCCGGACGTAGTGCCGGATCATCTGGTCGAGGCGCAGGGTGCGCGGCACGCCGTCGACGATCGACAGCATGTTCACACCGAAGCTGTGCTGCAGCTGCGTGTGCTTGTACAGGTTGTTCAGCACGACCTTGGCGACGGCGTCGCGCTTGAGCGTGACCACGATCCGCATGCCGATGCGGTCGCTGGACTCGTCGACGATCTCGGAGATCCCGGCGATGCGGCCGTCGCGCACCATGCTCGCGATCGACTCGATCAGGTTGTCCGGGTTGACCAGGTAGGGCAGCTCGGTGACGACCAGGGTGGTGCGCCCCTTGGTGTCCTCCTCGACCTCGACGACGGCGCGCATCCGCACCGAACCGCGCCCCGTGCGGTACGCCGACTCGATGCCGTCGCGGCCGACGATGAGGCCGTGGGTCGGGAAGTCCGGGCCCTTGATGCGCTCCATCAGCGCTTCGAGGAGCTCGTCGTCGGTGGCGTCGGGGTTGTCCAGGCACCACGCGACGCCGGCGCCGACCTCGCGCAGGTTGTGCGGCGGGATGTTGGTCGCCATGCCGACCGCGATGCCGGAGCTGCCGTTGATGAGCAGGTTCGGCACCCGCGAGGGCAGGACGACCGGTTCCTGGGTCTTGCCGTCGTAGTTGTCCAGGAAGTCGACGGTCTCCTCGTCGATGTCCTGGAGCATCGCCATCGCGAGCGGCGAGAGCCGGCACTCGGTGTACCGCATGGCCGCGGCGGGGTCGTTGCCGCGCGATCCGAAGTTGCCCTGCCCCTGGATCAGCGGGTAGCGCATCGACCAGGGCTGGGCCAGCCGCACGAGGGCGTCGTAGATCGCCGAGTCGCCGTGCGGGTGGTAGTTGCCCATCACGTCGCCGACGACGCGGGCGCACTTGACCGGGGCCCGGTCGGGCCGGAACCCGTTCTCCCCCATCGAGTAGAGGACGCGGCGGTGGACCGGCTTGAGCCCGTCCTCCACCAGCGGCAGCGCACGCCCGACGATCACGCTCATCGCGTAGTCGATGTACGAGCGCTGCATCTCCTGCTGGATGTCGACCGGTTCGACCCGGCCCCCACCCTCTCCGCCGCCGGCCGCGGGCGCGGCGGGGTCGATCGTGTCCGTCACGAAGTCTCCTCGTGCAAAGTCATACGTCCGTCTGGATCAGATGTGTGGATCACACGTCCAGGAAGCGCACGTCCTTGGCGTTGCGGGTGATGAAGGACCGGCGGGACTCGACGTCCTCGCCCATGAGCACCGAGAAGAGCTCGTCGGCGGTGGCGGCGTCGTCCAGGCTCACCTGCAACAGCAGCCGGTTCGTCGGGTCCATCGTGGTCTCCCACAGCTCCTTGGCGTCCATCTCGCCGAGACCCTTGTAGCGCTGCACGCCCTGGTCCTTGGGGAGCTTCTTGCCCGCCGCGCGGCCGGCCTCGATCAGGCCGTCGCGCTCGCGGTCGGAGTAGGCGTACTCCGGTTCGGCGCCGCGGCCGCCCCACTTGATCTTGTACAGCGGCGGCTGGGCGAGGAACACGTGCCCGTTCTCGATCAGCGGGCGCATGAACCGGAACAGCAGCGTGAGCAACAGCGTCCGGATGTGCTGGCCGTCGACATCGGCGTCGGCCATCAGCACCAGCTTGTGGTACCGCAGCTTGGCGAGGTCGAAGTCGTCGTGGATGCCGGTGCCCATCGCGGTGATGATCGACTGGACCTCGGTGTTCTTGAGGACGCGGTCGATCCGGGCCTTCTCGACGTTGATGATCTTGCCGCGGATCGGCAGGATCGCCTGGTGCATCGAGTCGCGGCCGGCCTTCGCCGAACCGCCCGCGGAGTCACCCTCGACGATGTAGAGCTCGCAGCTCTCCGGGTCGCGCGAGCGACAGTCCGACAGCTTGCCGGGCAGGCCACCGATGTCACCGGCGCTCTTGCGCCGGACCAGCTCGCGGGCGCGGCGGGCGGCGAGCCGGGCCTGGGCCGAGGAGACCGCCTTGGTGACGATCGTCTTGGCCTCGGTGGGGTTGCGCTCGAACCAGTCGGCGAGCCACTCGTTGGACACGCGCTGCACGAACGACTTGACCTCGGTGTTGCCGAGCTTGGTCTTGGTCTGGCCCTCGAACTGCGGCTCGGAGATCTTCACCGAGACGATCGCGGCGAGGCCCTCGCGGATGTCGTCGCCGGACAGCGCCGGGTCCTTCTCCTTGATGAGCTTCTTGTCCCGGGCGTACCGGTTGACGGTCGCGGTCAGCGCGTGGCGGAAGCCCTCCTCGTGGGTGCCGCCCTCGTGCGTGTTGATCGTGTTCGCGAAGGTGTAGACCGACTCGGAGTAGCCCGAGTTCCACTGCATCGCGACCTCGACCTGGTGGCCGGGGCCCTCGCCGGTGTAGCTGACGATCTTGCGGTGGATCGGGTCCTTGGACTTGTTCAGGTGCGCGACGAAGTCCTCCAGCCCGTTCGGGTAGTGGAAGACGTACTCCTTGGGCTTGGCCTCGTAGCCCTCGGCGTCCGGCTCGGAGTCCGCGTCGGCCTCGGGCACCGGGGCCTCGATCGGGTTCCCGTCCTCGTCGACCACGTCCGACGACGGGATGCCGGCCGGCTTCTCCGGGCGCCGCTCGTCGCGCAGGACCATGGTGAGGCCCTTGTTCAGGAACGTCTGTTCCTGCAGCCGGCGGCGGATCGTCTCCAGCGTGTAGCTGGTCGTCTCGAAGATCGTGGGGTCGGCCCAGTAGGTGATCGTGGTGCCGGTGTCGGACTTCTTCGTGGTGCCGGCCTCGATCAGCTCGCCGGGCTTGGCGTGGTCGTAGTGCTGCTTCCAGACCACGCCGTCCTTGCGGACCTCGACGTCGAGTGCCGTCGACAGCGCGTTCACGACCGAGACGCCGACGCCGTGCAGACCACCGGAGACCGCGTAGGACTTGTCGTCGAACTTGCCGCCGGCGTGCAGGCTGGTGAGGACGACCTCGAGGGTCGGCTTCTTCTCGGTCGGGTGCATCTCGACCGGGATGCCACGGCCGTCGTCCTCGACCCGGACCCCGCCGTCGGCCTGCAGGGTCACGACGACCTTCGTGGCGTGACCGGCCATCGCCTCGTCGACCGAGTTGTCCACCACCTCCCAGATCAGGTGGTGCAGGCCCCGCTCACCGGTCGAGCCGATGTACATGCCGGGCCGCTTGCGGACCGCCTCCAGGCCCTTGAGGACCGTGATGGACGACGCGCCGTAGGCGTTGCTCGCTGCCTTGTCGGAAGCCACGGATAGCTGCTTCTCCTCGCCACGTGAACCGCCCACCCCTCGCGCGCACCACCGGTGCGACGACGACGGAGCGGTTCCACCGACCGGGCGCTCGGGTCATGTCTTCAGGAGCCACCCGGGAATACCTCTCGATCCTACCCGTCGGGACCGACGGAAAGGCGGGAAGGATCCACCTGGAAGCGCCACAGACGGGCGAACGGCGTCCGGTGCGGGATCGGACGTGCCCCCACGGCGCCGAACGGATCGGCGGCCGTGTCATCCCGCGCTCACCGGCGACGAGAGCACCGGGCCCGCCCCACGGCAGCTCCCCACCCGATCCGGGCCCCCGCACGCGTCCGTGACGCCGTGACGCGTCCGCAACGTGAGCAGCCCCCGGCGCGTACCCCCGTTCCGCCGCCTCCGGGGGTCACTCCGGCAGCGCTCCGGGCCACGACGGTGACACCGGGAGCACGACCGGGCGAGGGCGCGGCGGGCCGGACGGGGCCGCGGGACGGGTGCTCAGCCGTAGGTGTCGCGCGGTCCGCGGCCGCGGACGTGGCGTGGGCCGTGCCGCCAGCTCGGCCCGCTCGGTCCGACCACCCGGATCCGGCGCACGACGTCCGGGCCGACCGCGGCGGCCAGCCGGGTCAGCAGCTGCCGCTGCAGGGTCCGCAGCTGGGTGGCCCACGCCGTGGACTCCGCCTGCAGGGTCAGCTCGCCGTCGCGCAGCGAGACGGGCGTGCAGTGGTCGGCGACGTCCGGGCCGACCAGCTGCGGCCAGCGGCCGAGCACCGTCGCGTCGGTCAGCCGGTTCGACCAGCCGCGGTCGACCGACACCCGCGACACCAGGCGTCCGAACGGCTGCGGGTCCCGGTCGTCGGGCCCCGACCCCGACCAGCGACGCCGGCGTCCCCGCCCGGAGACCACGCGCAGCTTGGGCCGGTCGGCCTGGGCCCGCTCCTCGGCCTTGCGGGCCGACGCCTCACGGGCCGCGCGCAGCGCCTCGCGGGCGAGGTCGGCCCCGCGCAGGTTCGCCCGGTCACCGGCGAGCAGGTCGCCCTGCTCCCCCGGGACACCGCCGCCCGGGACGTCCGCGCCCGTGACCGCGTCGTGACCCGGACCGGTGTCGCGTCCGTCCCCAGGCCCGGGACCGTCGGTGCCCGGTCCGCGCCGCCCTGTCCTCCGATTACCGGTTCCGGAACGACGTCCGTCCCCCGGTCGGTCCGAGTTATCCACAGTATCCACAGCCTTGTCCCCAGAGTGCCGTGATGCGTTCGAGACCGGCCGGGGCGATCACGCGGGCACCTCGCCGTCGCGGCTCACCGTCCGGTCGCCGACGGCGAACCGGACGCCGTCGAGCTCCGCCGGGACGTCCTCGGCCACCGCGGCGGTCACCAGGACCTGCTCGGCGCCGGCCACCAGACCGGCCAGTGCCCGGCGGCGGGCCGAGTCCAGCTCGGCGAAGACGTCGTCCAGCACGAGGACCGGCTCGACGTCGTCGGCGTGCAGCAGGCGGTAGGACGCCAGCCGCAGCGCCAGCGCGAACGCCCAGGACTCGCCGTGGCTGGCGTAGCCCTTCGCCGGCCCCTCGCCCAGCGCGAGGTCCAGCTCGTCGCGGTGCGGGCCGACCAGGCAGACCCCGCGCTCGACCTCCTGGGACCGCACCTGCGCCAGGCGCTCGAGCAGCAACGCCTCCAGGTCCCCGCTCGACGACGGCAGCTCCGCGACCCCGGCCGTCCCGAGGCTGGACCGGTAGTCCAGCCCGATCGGGTCCGACGACGGCGCGATCGCGGCGAACGCCTCGCGGGCGTAGGGCGCCAGCGCGACGACGAGCTCGCGCCGCCCGGCCAGCAGTGCAGCGCCGGTCCGGGCGAGGTGGCCGTCCCAGACCTCCAGCGTCGCGAGGTCGTCGGGCAGCTCCGGGTCGGTCGCCACCGGCGCCCGGGACCGGCCCCGTGCCCCGCGCAGCGCCGGTTTCGCGGACTTGAGCAGGGCCGAGCGCTGTCGCAGGACCTTGTCGTAGTCGGCGCGGACGCCGGCGTAGCGCGGGAACCGCGCGACGAGCAGCTCGTCGAGGAAACGCCTGCGCTCCGACGGGTCGCCCCGCACCAGCGCGAGGTCCTCCGGCGCGAACAACACGCTGCGCAGGATCCCCAGGATGTCGCGGGGCCGCGAGACCGGTGAACGGTTGACCCGGGCCCGGTTCTGCTTCCCGTTGTTGATCTCCAGCTCGATACCGAGCTTCCGGCCGTGGTGGTGGACCTCGCCGCGGACGACGGCCTGCTCCGCCCCGCGCCGGATCAGCGGTGCGTCGGAGGACACCCGGTGCGACCCGAGACTGGCGAGGTAGCCGATCCCCTCGACCAGGTTGGTCTTGCCGACGCCGTTGGACCCGACCAGCACGGTCACGCCGGGGTCGAGCTCCAGCTCGGCCTCCGGCCAGGACCGGAAGTCGGTGACCGAGAACCGCCTGAGGTACACCGCGTCGTCGACCTCCCCACCCGGATCGGTGCTGCTGGGTTCGGTGCCGGCCCGGAGGCCGGGGTCAGTGGGTGGAGCCGCCGCCGGACGACGGGCCCGCTTTGTCACCGGGGGCGCCCGCCGGCCCGGCCTTCTTCACCGCGTGCCCGCCGAACTGCTGGCGCAGCGCGGCGACGGCCTTCATCGCGGGCGACTCGGCCTGCCGGGAGGAGAAGCGGGCGAACAGCGCCGCGGAGATGACCGGGAGCGGTACCGCGTGCGCGATCGCCTCCTCGATCGTCCAGCGGCCCTCTCCGGAGTCGTCCACCCAGCCCTCGAGCTGGTCGAGGCTGGGGTCGTCCTTGAGCGCGTCGACCAGCAGGTCGAGCAGCCAGGAGCGGACGACGGTGCCGCGCGACCACGCCTGGATGACCCCGGGCACGTCGGTGACCAGCTCGCTGGCCTCCATCAGCTCGAAGCCCTCGGCGTAGGCCTGCATCAGGCCGTACTCGATGCCGTTGTGCACCATCTTCGCGAAGTGACCCGCGCCGACCGGTCCGGCGTGCGCGAAACCCTCCTCGCGCACCCCGTCGGGGCGCAGCGCGTCGAAGATCGGCATGGCACGCCGGATGTGCTCGGGCTCGCCGCCCGCCATCAGGCCGTACCCGTTGTCCTTGCCCCAGATGCCGCCGGAGACACCGCAGTCGACGTAGCCGATGCCGTGGGCGTCGAGCAGGGCGGCGTTGGGCTGGTCGTCGGTGTAGCGGGAGTTGCCGCCGTCGATGACCAGGTCGCCCGGCTCGAGCGTGGTCGCCAGCGTCGCGACCGTGTTCCGGGTCGGCTCACCGGAGGGCACCATGACCCACACGACGCGCGGCGCGGCCAGCGCTCCGGCGAGCTCCGCCAGCGAGGCCACGTCGCTGACCTCCGGACGGGGGTCGTACCCGACCACCTCGTGTCCGGCGGCGCGCAGCCGCTCCCGCATGTTGCCGCCCATGCGGCCGAGTCCGATCATGCCGATCTGCACGGCAGAGGCCCCCTTCGCGTCCGTGCCGCCGGCATGCCCCGCAGGGCGCCGGTGGCCCTCGTCGATCACACCGGGGAGGAGTCTTCCCCGTCGCCGGGGCGACCGCCCGGCGGGGGTCAGCCCGGCAGCCGCACCGGCATCAGCAGGTGCAGGTAGCCGGACTTCTCCGGCGACGGCGCCTCGCCGGCGTCGTCGGTGGCGGGCTTGGGCACCGGGCGGACCAGCGCGGGCCGGTTCGGCGTGGTGAACGTCAGCTGGGCGCGGTCGGTGTGCAGCGCGCCCAGCGCGTCGAGCAGGTAGCCGGGGTTGAACGCGATCGTCAGCGGGCTGCCGTCGAGCGCGCAGGGCAGCTCCTCCTCGGCGGACCCGACGTCGTCGCCGCCGGCGGCCAGCCGCAGGCCGTCCTCGCCGAACTCCATCCGGATCTGGGCCACCCGGTCCGCGACGAGCGAGACCCGCTTGATCGCCTCGACCAGCAGCGCCACGTCGAGCTCGGCCGCGGTCGTGTGCTCGGCCGGGATCAGCTGGCGGAAGCGCGGGAACTCGGCGTCGAGCAGCCGGCTGGTCGACCGGCGGCCGCCGCCGGTGAGGCCGAGCATCCCGTCCCCGGCCGACAGCGCGATCTCCACCGTGCCGGACCCGGCGAGGGTCTTGGCGACCTCGGCCAGGGTCTTGGCCGGGATCAGCACCGCCGTCGAGATCGAGGCGTCCTCGGGGGACCACTCGAGCTCCCGGACGGCGAGCCGGAACCGGTCGGTGGCCGCCAGCGTGAGCTGCGCCCCCTCGATCTCGAGCCGGATGCCGGTCAGCATCGGGAGCGTGTCGTCGCGTCCGGACGCGACGGCGACCTGCGCCACGGCGGCGGCGAGGGCGTCGGCGGCGATCGACCCCGCCCGCTGCGGCATCTCGGGCAGCTGCGGGTAGTCCTCGACCGGCATGGTCGGGAGGCTGAACCGCGAGTTGCCGCAGTTGATCGTGGCGCGTGACCCGTCGACGGTCAGGTCGACCGGCTTGGAGGGCAGCGCACGCGTGATGTCGGCCAGCAGCCTGCCGGAGACGAGCGTGCGGCCCGGCTCCCCGACCGTCGCGTCGAGCTCGACGCGGGCCGAGGTCTCGTAGTCGAAGCCGGACACGGTGAGCTTCTCGCCGGACTCGCCGTCGGACTGGATCAGGACCCCGCCGAGCACGGGCACCGGCGGACGAGCCGGGAGGCTGCGCGCCACCCAGGCGGCCGCGTCCGCGAGGACGTCGCGTTCGACCCGGAACTTCATCTGGAGACCTTCCCCGGTAGCGCCCGGTTCGGACCACGGCGCGGGGCCGGGACGTCGACGGGACGGCGGTGCTGCGGCGGACCGGTTCCTCCTCCGGGGCCGGCCGGCTCGTGGGCCCGGAGCGGGCTGCGGAGCGGAGTGGCCGGAACGGGATCGGGAACCGGGGTTCGCCGGGACGCTCACGGTAGAGCCTCGCCCCGACAGTTTCCACGCCACCCCGGCGCTCGTCGGGTGTCCCCGTTCGTGACCCCCGTCCGGGGGTCGGTCCACACAGGTGTCTTCAGGAAGAAGAGATAGAGAGAGATAAACCGTCGTAGTACTAAGTCCTGTGCACAGTGTGGATGGGTCGCATCCGTGCTGGTCAGCAGGCCGCGTCGGCTGGGGACGTACCGGTGGGGGCACCCGTTGACAGGTCCGGGGAGCGGTGGACCGAGGGCGTCGGCGGCCGTCCGTCCCCGGTTCATCCCGGGTTCACCACAGAGTTGTCCACGGATTCCGGGCGATCCGTCCACGGGCCTGCGGCGGTCCATCCACAGAGTTGTCCCCAGATGTGGGTGGAAACGTGGTGGATCGTGGACCCAGGGTGACCGCGGGCACAGACCGTTCGGCACTCCCGCGTTGCGCCATGAACCCACAGACGTCCCACCCGTCACAGGACTGTCGACGGAGCGTGACCGGGGGGTGGGCGCAAGCGATCACCGGGACGAGTGGCGAAGCGCCGAGTGCCCATTACCGGACGACGAACGGGAGCGGTGGGACCGACACGCGGGTGATGCCGCGCCCGACCCGATCGGTACCGCTCCGGTGGGCCCGGACGGCACGGACGTCCGCGGGGACGGGGGTGCCGATCGCCCCGGGTCGGCCCGGAACGCGCCGCAGCGGCGATCTGGGAGCCGTTGCCCCTGTGGGTTGCGCGGGATCGGTCCCGGTGCGGGCAGTGACCACGTCGACCGGGGTCCCGGCTGGTCACGGCGACGCCGGCCGGGCTGTGGAGAAGCGGCGCGGCCGGTGGACAACCCGCGTCGGCGGGTCGCGGACGCAGGTCAGTGCCGGGCGCGCAGCTTGATCCGCGCCGTCAGCTCCTGCACCTGCTCGAAGGTCTTCCGCCGGAGCGAGATCTCGTTGCGGATCTTCTTGTCGGCGTGCATGACGGTCGTGTGGTCCCGGCCGCCGAAGGTCTGTCCGATGCGCGGCAGCGACAGGTCGGTCAGCTCACGGCACAGATACATGGCGATCTGGCGGGCCTGGGCGAGCGCCTTGGTCTTGCCCGGCCCGGACAGCTCGTCGAGCGTGAGGCCGAAGAACTCGGCGGTGACCGCCATGATGGTCGGCGCGGTGATCTCCGAGGCGGCGGAGTCGGGGATGAGGTCGCGCAGCACGATCTCGGCGAGCTGGGTGTCGACGGCCTGCCGGTTCAGCGACGCGAACGCCGTGACCCGGATCAGCGCGCCCTCGAGCTCGCGGATGTTGCGCTCGATCCGCTCCGCGATGAACTCCAGGACCTCACCGGGGACGGCGAGCCGGTCCTGCGCGGCCTTCTTCCGGAGGATCGCGATCCGGGTCTCCAGCTCGGGCGGCTGGATGTCGGTGATCAGCCCCCACTCGAACCGGGTCCGCATCCGGTCCTCGAGCGTCTCGAGCCGCTTGGGCGGACGGTCGGAGGACACCACGATCTGCTTGTTCGCGTTGTGGAGGGTGTTGAAGGTGTGGAAGAACTCCTCCTGCGTCCCCTCCTTGCCCTCCAGGAACTGGATGTCGTCGACCAGCAGCACGTCGACGTCGCGGTAGCGCCGCTGGAAGGCGACCTTGCGGTCGTCGCGCAGGGAGTTGATGAAGTCGTTGGTGAACTCCTCGGTACTGACGTACCGGACCCGCATCCCGGGGAACAGCCGCTGGGCGTAGTGCCCGACGGCGTGCAGCAGGTGGGTCTTGCCCAGCCCGGACTCGCCCCAGATGAACAGCGGGTTGTACGCCCGCGCCGGTGCCTCGGCCACCGCGACCGCGGCGGCGTGGCTGAACCGGTTCGACGCACCGATGACGAAGGTGTCGAAGGTGTAGCGCTCGTTGAGCCGGGTCTGCGACCGCGGCGCGACCGGGTCGCCCGCCTGCGGTGCGGTGTAGGCGGGCCAGGCGGTCTGGCCGTCCCGTGTCCCGTGCTCCGGCCGGCCGGTGGACTGCGGCGCCCAGCCGCCGGAGGACGACGGTGCCGGCTCGGCCGACCAGCCGCGGTCGGTCCCGGCGGCGGCGTCGTCCTCGGCACGGCGGGACCCGCCCGCGGCGCCGTCGTCGGCGGTCCGGGGTGCAGGGCCCCCGTCGTCGGCGGGGGCGTGCCCGTGGGCCTGCTGCGCGGGTGCGGGACGGTCACCGCGGTCCCCGCCGGTCCCCGGAGCCGGGTCGTCGCCCGGACGGTCCCCGGTCCCGGTGTCGCGGACGCTGTCCCCCGCGCTCACGCCGCGGTGCATGCCGAACCCGGGTGGGTCGGGGACCTCGGTGCCGCCGGAGGCCGCGGAGGCGTCGACGACGACGGCGAGGTTGACCGCCACGCCGAGGTGGCGACCGAGGGCGTCGCTGATCGGCCGGCGCAGGATCCGCTCGATGGCGTCCTTCGCGAACTCGCTGGGCGCCGCGAGCAGCGCGGTGCCGTCGAGCAGGCCGAGGGGGCGGGTCAGGCGGAGGAACGCACGCTGCTGCGGGGAGAGGGCGGGTGTGCCGGACTCGACCGACGCGCCGGAGAGATCGGCGATGACCCGGTTCCAGACCGCGCCGAGATCGCCCGGCTGGTCGGTCATCCGCGTTTCCCCCTCCCGATGGGCCGCCGTCGGCGACTGCTCCCCCCCGGGAGCACTGGCGGTGAGCCGTCCGGACGCACGGACTCGGCCTCAGGGGCGATGTATCCCCAGAGTTGTCCACACTTGTGCGTAAAGGTACGCAGCAGGCCTCGGCCGGTGCGCATCGGGGCGCCGGCCGTCGGTCGTGCGGAGGTCTCGGTCGGGGTGCGGGCTGTCGTGACCCACCCGCCGGTCCCGGGCGGGGTCGGCGACGCTAGCAGCAGCCCGCGCGGCGGCCGTCCGGCGGGGTCACGGCGCCCGGTGGGGGCGGTTTGACCCCCTCGAAACCCGCTGCGTACCCTTGACGACCGGACACCTGGTCGGATGGGCGTGTCACGCCCGTCGAACGCGACTCTCCGCTTCTCCGCGGTGCGTGGCGTGGCCGGTGGCCCACGAACCCGAGCCAGTGACCGTAGAGATCTCGGCGTCGCAGGACGCCTGCGAACCGCCGACCAGGAGCCGACCGTGAGCAAGCGTACTTTCCAGCCGAACAACCGCCGCCGGGCCAAGACGCACGGCTTCCGGCTGCGCATGCGCACCCGCGCCGGCCGCGCGATCCTCGCCGCGCGCCGTCGCAAGGGGCGCGGCAACCTCTCGGCCTGACGGCCGGCGCCCCCACCGGCCCGCGCCGTGCTGCCGGCACACGCCCGGCTCACCCGCCGGCCCGAGTTCGCCTCGACGATCAGGCGCGGACGACGCGCCGGCCGGTCGAGGCTGGTGGTGCATCTCGACCTGACCCGCCCCGGCGGCGTGCCCGAGCACGCCTCGCCGAGGGCGGGTTTCGTCGTGAGCAAGGCCGTGGGCAACGCCGTGGTCCGGCACCGGGTGTCCCGGCGGCTGCGGCACCTGGTCGCGGACCGGCTGACGGCGCTGCCCGCCGGCGCCGCACTCGTCGTCCGTGCGTTGCCGCCCGCCGGTGACGCCTCGTCCGCCGAGCTGGCGGCCGACCTCGACTCCGCACTGCGCGCGGCGCAGCGGCCGCGCCGTCCGCGCCCGGCCGCGGACGGCCCGCGATGAGCACGCCCCGTGACACGGCCCGGACCGGTGAGGAGGCCCCGATGGACGACGGGCAGGCCCCCGGTCCCCGGCCCGGCGTCGGCGCGCGCGCCGCGATGGCGGCCGTGCGCTGGTACCAGGTGTGGATCTCCCCGAACCTGATGCCGAGCTGCCGGTTCCACCCGAGCTGCAGCGCCTACGCGGTCGAGGCGTTCCAGGTGCACGGCCTCGTGCGCGGCCTCGGCCTCACCGTGTGGCGCTTGCTCAAGTGTGCTCCGTGGCACCCTGGCGGGTGGGACCCGGTGCCGCCGCGCCGCAGGCGCAGCGACGGGGTCCCGCACAGCGGCACCGAACCCGATCCCGGGCCGGAGCAGACGTCCATCGACCCGCACCGGACCGAAGGCCTCTCACGCGGTACGGACCGCTGACCCGCGGGCCCCGCCCGAGACCACGAGGAGCAACGCAGCAGTGCTGGACTTCATCTACTACCCCGTCAGCTGGATCATGTGGGTCTGGCACAAGGTCTTCGGCTTCGTGCTGGGCGACGACAACGGGTTCGCCTGGGCGCTGTCGGTCGTGTTCCTCGTCTTCACGCTGCGCGTCATCCTCTACAAGCCGTTCGTCGTGCAGGTCCGCTCCATGCGCAAGATGCAGGAGATGGCCCCGGAGATGCAGAAGCTCCGGAAGAAGTACGCGAACGACCGCCAGAAGCTCGCGACGGAGATGCAGAAGCTCCAGCAGCAGAACGGCGCCAACCCGCTGATGGGCTGCCTGCCCATCCTGGTGCAGATCCCGGTGTTCATCGGTCTGTTCCACGTGCTGCGCGAGTTCAAGCCGGGCAAGACCGAGAACTACGTCTTCAACGCGGCCGAGAACGCGTCGTTCGTCGACTCGAGCCTGTTCGGCGCGAAGCTGGGCTCGGCCGTGTGGCCGCTGCAGAACACTGCGTCGGTCGCCGAGCTCGGCGGGAACCTGGTCTCGCAGTGGATCGTGATGATCCCGCTGATGATCGCGGCGGGCATCTTCACCCACATCACCGCACGCCACTCGGTCGCCCGCCAGCAGGCCCAGATCGCCGCCGGCACCGTCGCGGCGAACCCGCAGGCCGAGATCATGCAGAAGCTGATGCTCTACGTGTTCCCGATCGGCGTCGTCGTCGGTGCGCCGTTCCTGCCGCTCGCGGTCCTGTTCTACTGGGTCGCCAACAACCTGTGGACGCTCGGCCAGCAGTACGTCGTCTACCGCAAGATCGACGCCGAGGAGACGGACAAGGCCGAGAAGGCCACCGAGTCCGCGAAGGCCCGCGCCCCGCGCCCCGGCCAGAAGCCGATCCGCGACGCCCGCCGTGGTACCGCCGAGGACGTCCGCGAGATCGCCGACGAGCCGATCCAGCAGGCCGAGGAGGAGGCCGCCGAGGCGGCGTCCGGGTCCCGCGCCACCGGATCCGACGGCGCCTCCGCCGACACCGGCACGGCAGGCACCGGCGCGGCCCGCAACGGAAACAGCAACGGGAACGGCAACGGGCAGAAGAAGCCCGGGGCGAAGCCGGTGCAGAAGCGCCCGGGTGCGAAGGCCCGGCGCGGTAAGCGCCGCTGACGGTCCCGCACCACCCCGAGAGACCCGGCGCGTCCCGCCGGCCCCGGCGGACCCCACCGCCGCGCGGGCCCGGGCGCGGCCGACCGCGAACCGTTCACGAGAGGAGTTGCGCGTGCCCACCACCGCCAAGGAGCCCGCCGAGGGTCCGGACGTGCAGGACAAGCCGTCCGGCGAGAGCCTGCTGATCCAGGAGGGCGACGTCGCAGGTGACTACCTGGAGCGCCTGCTGGACATCCTGGACTACGACGGCGACATCGACCTCGACGTCGAGGGCGGCCGCGCCATCGTCAGCATCGAGGGCGCCGAGGACGACGACGACCTGCAGAAGCTCGTCGGCGACAAGGGCTCGGTGCTGGAGAGCCTGCAGGAGCTGGCCCGGCTCGCCGTCCAGCAGCAGCTGGGCAGCCGTAGCCGTCTCATGCTCGACATCGCCGGCTGGCGGCGGCAGCGCCGCGACGAGCTGACCGCGCTCGGCCTGGAGACCGCCGAGGAGGTCAGGACCAGCGGCGAGTCCGCGCGGCTGCGGCCGATGACGCCGTTCGAGCGCAAGGTCGTGCACGACGCCGTCGCCACGGTGAAGGGCGTCGTCTCCGAGAGCGAGGGCGAGGAGCCGCGCCGCCAGGTCGTGGTCCACAAGAAGTGACCACCTCCCCCATCCCGACCCCGGAGGTCGCGGAGAAGGTGTTCGGCGACCGGACCGGGCTGGCCGTCCGCTACGTCGAGCACCTCGCGACCTCCGGGACCGAACGCGGGCTGATCGGCCCGCGCGAACGGGACCGGCTGTGGGACCGGCACGTCCTCAACTGTGCGGTCCTCGGGGAGGTCGTCCCCGCCGATGCCCGGGTCGCCGACGTCGGCTCGGGCGCGGGGCTGCCCGGCATCCCGCTCGCGCTGGCCCGGCCCGACCTGCAGATCGTGCTCATCGAGCCGCTCGCCCGTCGCGTGGAGTGGCTGGACGAGGTGCTGACCGATCTGTGCCTGGACATCGTCGTCGAACGGGGGCGTGCCGAGGAGCGGCCCGTTCTGCGACGATGGGAGGGGGCCGACGTCGTCACCGCCCGGGCCGTCGGACCGCTGGCCCGGCTCGCGGGCATCTGCCTGCCGCTGCTGCGGCTGGGGGGTGCGATGCTGGTACTGAAGGGCGCCTCCGCCCCGGACGAGATCGCCCGCGACGCCGCGGCGGTCCGTGCGCTCGGAGGGGGCGAGCCCCGGATCCACGAGACCGGAGCCGGTGTGGTCGATCCGCTGACCACGGTGGTCGAGATCCCGCGGACCGGCGCGCCCCGCCGCAACCGGAGGAAGGAACGGCGATGATGGGTGCCGGAGCGCCGTTTCACGTGGAACACCGACCGGGCACGAACCGTCCAGGAAGCGAGGGTCGCGCATGAGTGCCGGATGGACCCCCATCGCGGACGAGGCCGAGCGGGCCGCACGCGTCCTGCACCCCGACCGGCACGGCATGCCCCGCCCCGCCGCGCGCCGCGTCATGGGCGTCGCGAACCAGAAGGGTGGGGTCGGCAAGACGACCAGCACCGTCAACCTCGCCGCGGGGCTGGCCCTGCACGGGATCCGCGTGCTGGTGATCGACCTCGACCCGCAGGGCAACGCGTCCACCGCGCTGGGCGTCGAGCACCGCACGGGAACGCCGTCGGTGTACGAGGTGATGCTCGGCGAGATCCCCCTCGAGGAGGCCGTCGCGGTCAGCACCGCGTCGCCGAACCTGCTCTGCCTGCCGGCCACGATCGACCTGGCCGGCGCCGAGATCGAGCTCGTCAGCATGGTCGCCCGTGAGTCCCGGCTGGCCCAGGCGCTCAACGACGAGACGCTGTCCCGGCTCGACGTCGACTACGTGCTCATCGACTGCCCGCCGTCACTGGGCCTGCTCACGGTCAACGCGCTCGTCGCGGCGTCCGAGGTGCTCATCCCGATCCAGTGCGAGTACTACGCGCTGGAGGGTCTCGGGCAGCTGCTGTCCAACATCGACCTCGTCCGGTCGCACCTGAACACCTCGCTGCACGTCTCGACGATCCTGCTGACCATGTACGACGGCCGCACCAAGCTCGCCGACCAGGTCACCTCCGAGGTCCGCCAGCACTTCGGCCCGACGGCGCTGCGCACGGTCATCCCGCGCAGCGTGAAGGTCTCCGAGGCCCCCGGCTACAGCCAGACGGTGCTCGCCTACGACCCCGGCTCCCGCGGCGCGATGAGCTACATCGACGCGGCCCGTGAGATCGCCGAGCACGGGGCGAGCGGCGCCTACCGCCCGGACGGTCACTGAGATGGCCGAGCGCAAGGGCGGACTGGGACGCGGCCTCGCCGCGCTCATCCCCACCGGACCGCCCGAGTCCGGTGCCCGGCCGGGCACCGGCGGTCCCGGCGCACCGCTGCACCGTCCGGCGCCCGCCGTCCAGCGCGAGGACCACGATCCCGAGACCGCGGTCGTCGACGGCGGTGCCGAGTACCGCGAGATCCCGCTGCGGCGGATCGTGCCCAACCCCAAGCAGCCCCGTCTGCAGTTCGACGACGAGCAGCTCGCCGAGCTGGAGCACTCGATCCGCGAGTTCGGTCTGCTCCAACCGATCGTGGTCCGGCGCTCCGGGGTCGACTACGAACTGATCATGGGTGAGCGCCGCTGGCGCGCCGCCCAGCGCGCCGGGCTCGAGACCCTGCCCGCGATCGTCCGGCACACCGCCGACGACGTGATGCTGCGCGACGCGCTGCTGGAGAACATCCACCGCGTCCAGCTCAACCCGCTCGAGGAGGCCGCCGCCTACGAGCAGCTGCTCGCCGAGTTCGGTGTCACCCACTCCGAGCTCGCGGACCGGCTCGGGCGCAGCCGCCCCGTCGTCACCAACATGATCCGGCTCCTGAAGCTGCCGGTCTCGGTGCAGCGCCGGGTCGCCGCCGGCGTGCTGTCGGCCGGGCACGCGCGCGCCCTGCTCGGTCTCGAGGACGCCGGGCAGCAGGAGGACCTCGCCACCCGGATCGTCGCCGAGGGCATGTCGGTCCGCGCGACCGAGGAGGCCGTCGTGCTCGCGCGCCACACGGGACCGCCGCAGGAACGCCGGGCCCGTCGTCGCGGCGAGCAGCGCCCGGAGTTCGTCGAGCGTGCCGACCGGCTTGCCGACATGTTCGACACCCGGGTGAAGGTCGAGATGGGTCAGCGCAAGGGACGGATCGTCGTGGAGTTCGGGTCGGTCGAGGATCTCGACCGGATCACCGGGCTGATGGGGATCAGCGAGCGCGACTGACCGCACGGATCTCCCGCCCCCGACGGCCGCCGTCCACCCGGACGGCGGCCGCGGTCGTTCCTCGGGTGTCCGGACGTTCTCCGGTTGCAGCGCGGTACGGGCGATCTGAGGGCGCGTTGAGACGGCCGTTGCGGGGTCGGCGACAGTGTTCGCTGATGGGGAGGCCGGGCAGGGCTTTCGTCGGCCCTGTCGGCTCCTCAGGGGCGGATCGGCACCTGAGGGTGGCGGTCGACGGGGTCAGACCCTTCCAGAGCTCGCGATCGATCGTCTCGGTCATACGTACGTATGAATTCGGCACCGCGACGCGGTGCGCAGCGTGCGATCCGGGGCGGCCGTGCCCTTCGGCGGTGGGGGCCGGGCGTGTGCGGTGGTTCGGCAGCGGGGCCCACCCGGCGTCGGCGGCGGCACCGGTGCGAAGGGGTCTCGTCGCCGTGGTGCCGTCGGGGCGGTCCGTGCGGCGGGGATCGCGGGACCGCTCGCGTGGTGGTCCGTGCCCCCGCTGCCCTGTCCGGTGACCGACCGCGCGTCGCGGCCGGGTGTGCGCCTGCATCCGAGACGGCCGCGCCGTCCCGGTCGATGCACCTCGTGGCTCCGACGCCCCCGGGAGACGGCGGGAGCCCTCCGGGTGGTCTCGACCGCGGGCCCGGTGGTGGCCGGGTAGAGGACCCAGGGCGACGCACCGCGTGGTGTTCCACGTGAAACCGGGACCTCCGTGTCGGGCACCGGAGGTCACCGGCCCCGGGCCGGGCCGGCGGCATCAGGCGAGGAACACGCGACGTGCCGTCCCGTGGTGTGGGCGTTCGGCGTGGGTGGATCGGCTGTGTCCTGCCGTGGCCCCAGTGCTCCCGAGCGCCCGGCCGCAGCGCGCGTGGTGGATGTGGTGGCCGGACACCGGGCGCGGGGTGCCACCCGTCGGCGCCGGGCGCGGCGGAGGGGGAACCGGCGCCGACCGGATCGCGTCCGGCGGCCGCGGACAGCGGCTCCGCCGCCGCGCACGTCGTCCTCGGGGCGGGTCGTGGCCGTGGCGCCCGGAGCGGTTCCCCATCGGGACCGTCGCACTCGGGCGGGGCGCTGTGTGTCCCCGCGGCAGCGGAGCGGTCTCCGGGTGCGAGTCGTGGCGGTCGGGGTCGCGATGGCGTCCGGGGCCCGGGGCGGGACGCCGGGCCCCGCCCGGTCCGCAGCGGTGCCGGGTCCGCCTGCCGAACACTGCCGCTCCGAGAGGGCATCCCGCTCGCCGCGGCAGGACCGGCACCGGGCGAGGGCCCGCTCGGCGGACGACACGCCGGCGGCGTGTCCTGACGTGCGTGCCTCGCACTGCAGGCGGCAGCCAGGTCGCCCGCACGACGTGTTTCACGTGGAACACCACCGTGCATCCCGGCGGACCGCGGCGTTCGCGCTCGTCGCGGACCAGTGGCCGACGTGCACTGTGTCGGGGGTGGCGACACCTCCGGGTAGCTCCGGGTCCGGACCTGCGAGCAGGCGCAGCTGGTCGTCGACGCAGCGGGTGCCGTGATCGTCGGCGGCGCGGCTCCCGCCGCCCCGGGACCCGTCCCGTACCGCCCGTGCCGCCGAGGTGATCGTGCCCGGCTCCCGGGTGAATGGGTACTCCCGGCCGGTCCGGCTCGCCCGGCACGGCCGGTCCCCTGCTGTCGGCGTGCCGACCCGGGCTCGGAGCGTTCTCCCACCCGGCCCCTCCCCCGCGTCCCGGGCGGGAAGGTGGGGCGGCCGACCGTCGTCCGTCACGGATCCGTCGGCGCGTGCCGTCCGCCGGCCCGCCCGGTCAGGATCGCCGGTCCCGCGACGACGCCCCGGGATCGGGCGGATGTCCTGGCCGGGCGCCTGCTGTCGCCGCCCTGAGCGGGGAGACGACGACCGCACGCCGCACCGCGTCCCCGCCCCGTCGGACCGATCGGGGTGCACGGGGTCGGAGGTGGACGTCCGTCGGTGCTCGGAGCTCTCCGGCCGGACACCGGCCCGGCGACCCGGCCGATCGGGATCGGGCCCGGCGCGGGTGGACGGCGCTCCTGCGCATGCCGTGAGACCTCGCCGGAGTGTTATCTCAGCCGGCGCACGGGACCCGATCGCCGTCGATCCATCACCACGCGTCGCTGCGAGGAGCCCTGCGGCCTCCGGACGGCCTGCACGGGACCGATCCGAGCACCCCGGTGTCGGACCGGTGAGGCGGGAGCCGAGGCCCGCCGGGCCGGACGGCGCCGCCCCCGAGCGGCCGGCCACCGTCCCGGCGCCACTCCGCCCGCGACCGTCCGAGGCGGAGCGGCTGCGCCCGACCGTCGGGTGCGTGGTGCTCGGCCGGCTCCCGTGACGTCGCGACGACGGACGGGGAGGAGTGGGCCCGGGACTGCCCACCCCGCGGCATCCCTCCCTCGGTGACGGGCCAGGGGGTCCGCTCCGGGAGCCGGGGCGGGAGTCCCGGTCCGGCGACGGCGCACGCGGCGGGTGTTCCACGTGGAACCACAGCGGTGTGGTTCCACGTGGAACATCGCTCAGCCCTGTCGTGCTGCCGCGCGCTCGACCAGCGCCTGGTACACCGTCGCGAGGTCCGATCCGTCCGCGGCGACCGCGGTCGGCAGCAGCGAGGTGTCGGTCAGTCCCGGGGACACGTTCATCTCCAGCACGTGGACGTGCCCGTCGGTGTCGACGATCGCGTCGGTCCGCGACACGTCGCGCATACCCAGCAACCGGTGCGCGGCCAGCGCGGTCTCGGCCAGCGCGTCGAGGACGTCCGCGGGCAGCCGAGCCGGGCAGTGGAAGGTCGCGGCTCCGGGGGTGTAGCGGGAGGTGTAGTCGTAGAACCCGGACGGCACCTCCACCTCAACCGGAGGCAGCGCTCGGGCCCGCTCCCCGTCGTGGACGACCGACACCGCGACCTCGGTCCCGGCGACGAACTGCTCCACGAGCACCGTCTCGGCGTAGGCGAAGCAGCTCACCATCGCCGCCGGGAGATCCGATGCCTCCCGCACCACCTGCACCCCGAGCGCCGAGCCACCCTGGTCCGGCTTCAGCACGAGCGGAAGCCCCAGGCGCTCGACGATGGCCCCGAGGACGCCCTGGGCGCCGAGCTCGCGGAACGTCGAGTGCGGCAGCGCGACCCAGTCCGGTGTCGACAGGCCCGCGCGGACGAGCTCGGTCTTCACGCTGGGCTTGTCCCACGCCCGCCGGCAGGCGCCGGACGGTGTCCCGACGAACGGGATGCCCAGCAGCTCCAGGACCTGCTGCACCGCGCCGTTCTCCCCCTCGCCCCCGTGCAGCGCGACGGCCACCGCGTCCGGCCGGTCGGTCGACAGACGCTCCAGCAGGCGGGAGTCGACGTCCCACTCGCGGACGTCGACTCCGTTCGCGCGCAGTGCACCAGCCAGCCGACGACCGGATCGCAGGGACACCTCACGCTCGTGGGACAGGCCTCCGGCCAGTACGGCCACCGTTCGATCGCTCACCCGGGCATTCTGCGCCATGAACGGGAACGCCCCGGACCGGGAGCCGGTCCGGGGCGTTCCACGTGAAACATCGACGCCGTCGCGCCTCAGGTCGTGTCCGGCGACGGGCTCTGGGTCCCCCGGGTCAGCCCGGGCCGGGCCGGTGTCCCGAACGTCCGCACCACGTCCATCTCGGCCTCCAGCACCGCCGCCAGCCGCCGCACGCCCTCGGTGATGCGCTCGGGCGTCGGGAAGCAGAACGACAGCCGCAGCTGCCTGCTGCCGAACCCGTCGGCGTAGAAGCCGGTGCCGGAGGCGTAGGCGACCCGGGCGGTGACCGCGCGGGGCAGCATCGCCTTGGTGTCGACGCCCTCCGGGACGGTCAGCCACACGAAGAAGCCGCCGTCGGGGACGTTCCACGTGCAGCCCTCGGGCAGGTAGGTCTCCAGCGCGGCGAGCATCGCGTCACGGCGCTCGCGGTAGTTCTCGCTGAACGTCTTGATCTGGCTGCGCCAGTCGTGGTGCGACAGGTAGCGCGACACCAGCATCTGCGTGAACGACGGCGGGCACAGCGTCGCCGACTCCGCCGCCAGCACCAGCCGGTCCCGCACCAGCGGGGGCACCAGCGCCCAGCCGACGCGCAGGCCGGAGGCGAACGTCTTCGAGAACGACCCCAGGTACAGCACGTCCGGGTCGTACGAGCGCAGCGCCGGGTGCACCTCGCCGTCGAACCCGAGCATCCCGTACGGGTTGTCCTCGACGACCATCACGCCGTAGCGACGGCACAGTTCCAGGATCCGCGGACGCCGTTCGTGTGCCAGTGTCACGCCGGCCGGATTGTGGAAGTTCGGGATCGTGTACAGGAACTTCGGGACGATCCCGCGCCGGGACAGCGACTCCAGCGCCTCGTGCAGCAGCTCCGGGACCAGTCCGTGCTCGTCCATCGCGACGTGCACGACCTGCGCCTGGTAGGCGGCGAAGCTGCCCAGCGCGCCGACGTAGGACGGGCCCTCGGCGAGGACGACGTCCCCCGGGTCGACGAAGATCCGGGTCAGCAGGTCGAGGGCCATCTGCGACCCGACGGTGACGACGACGTCGTTCGGGTCGGCCTCGATGCCCTCCTCCCGCATGACCTCGCAGATCTGCTCACGCAGCTGTGGGACCCCCTGGGCGGAGCCGTACTGCAACGCGGACATGCCGTCGGTGTCGACGAGCTCGGCGACCTCGCGGGCCAGCGACTGGAGCGGCAGCGCCGCGAGGTTGGGCATACCGCCGGCCAGCGACACGACCTCGGGCCGGCTCGCGACCGCGAACAACGCCCGGATCTCCGACGCCGTCATCCCGGCCGTCCGGGTCGCGAAGCGCTCGGTGGGGGCGAGCGGGACCACGGCCCCCTCCCCTGCCGCCGCTGCCTGCGCGGCCGCCGCGGCCGCGGAACGGCGGACGTCGGGCTGCTGCGGGCGGTCGGGCAGGGTCATCGCATGCTCCTCTGCGAGGGGAAACGGCTCGCCGAGTGTAACCGCGACGGGTGATCGCCCTGCCCTTCGTCGTGACGTTCGTACCGGTGGGCCCTTACGGGGTGCCGGGATCGTGGAAATCCACCTAGTCTCGGGCTGCGCGGGTCCGGAAGGACCCGGGGGCGGCCAGGGGGACGGTCGCTCCGGCGCCGGGGTCGGGGCCACGCCCTGACGGGCCGGACCGTGCAGCAGCGCGTGCACCGCGCGACGACGACATCCGGAGGTCGGATTCCGTGTCCTGGCACGTTGCCGCGCTCAACCTCGACAACCTCGGCGATCTGCCGAAGCGCTGTCGGAACTGTGTCTACTGGGAGCTCTCGCCCCAGCCGGCCGACCAGGCCGAGGAGTACGGCACCACCGATCTGGAGAAGGAGGCCTGGCTGTCGGAGGTGCTCCTGGAATGGGGCTCGTGCGGCCGGGTCGTCTACGTCGGCGGGGCGCCCGCCGGGTACGTGCTGTTCGCGCCGCCGGCCTCGGTCCCCCGCGCCACCGAGATGCCGACCGGCCCGGTCAGCGCCGACGCCGTCCTGCTGACCACGATGCAGGTGGCCCCGGAGTTCGCCGGGGAGGGGCTGGGCCGGGCACTCGCCCAGGCCGTCGTGAAGGACCTGACCCGGCGCGGGGTCAAGGCCGTCGAGGCGTTCGGCGACGCCCGACCCGGCACCGAGGCCGACTGTGTGGTCCCCGCGGACTTCCTGCGGTCGGTCGGATTCAAGACCGTCCGCCCGCACCACCGCTGGCCGCGGCTGCGGATGGAGCTGCGCTCGGGGCTCGAGTGGAAGTCCGACGTCGAGGCCGCGCTCGAACAGCTGTTCAACACGGTGACGATCCCGATGCAGACCACGGCGCCCCGGCCGACGGCCACCCCGGTGCGTGCGGGGTCCTGCCAGCTCTCGTTCGTACCAACCGCAGGGACGATCTGAGGGCGCTCTGAGCGGCCCGTGAGCGGCTCGTCCCACCCGGCCCCGGGTCATGGGGCCGGGCGTGGACCTCGGCGCCGTGAGGGGCCTCAGACGGCCCGGATCTCGTCCCTGCCGTACTCGCGGGCCAGCACGTCGTTGAAGGTGAACGTGCCGGTGGGCTGGTCGTCCTGTCCGAGCAGGTACAGGCGCTTGACGGCGACGAGGATGCCCTCGGCGACGACGTCGCGGAAGCCGGGGTCGAGCAGCTTGCGCCGGTCCCCGAGATGGGTCAGGTAGCCGACCTCGACCCGCACCGCGGGCATCCGGGTCCGGCGGACGAGCTCCCAGGTGCAGGTCTGGCTGCGGCAGTCGAGCATCGAGGTGCGGGTGAGCAGCTCGCGCTGGATCAGCCCGGCGAGCGCCTCGCCGACGTTCGAGGTCGTGCCCGACCCGTTGCCGAAGTAGTAGGTGGCCAGTCCCTGGGCGTGCGGGCTGAAGCTCGCGTCGGTGTGCAGCGACACGACGAGGTCGGCGCCCACGTCGTTGGCGAACTGCGCGCGCTCGCCGTCCGGCGGGTTGCCGTTCTCCGGACGGGACAGCAGGGCCTCCATGCCGGTGGCCGACATGCGTCCGACGACGCGCCGCGCGAGATCCCACATCAGGTCGGCCTCGGTGACCCCGCCGACGTCGACGCCGCGGTCGTGTCCGCCGTGGCCCGGGTCGATGACGATGCGCTTGCCACGCATCCGCGGGCCGGCACGGCGCAGCAGCTCCTGCTCACGCATGAGGTGCGGACGGCCGCCGGTGACCTTGCGGCCGAGCTGGCGCAGCGCACGCAGCGTCTCCGGGCCGCAGACGCCGTCGGGGGTCATGCCGTAGTCCCGCTGGAAGCGGATCAGGGCCTGCTCGGTCTGCTGGTCGAACAGCCCGCTCGGGCGGCCCGGGTTGTACCCCAGCTCGAGCAGACGCTCCTGCAGGTGGGCGACGTCGTCGCCGGTGGTGGGGGTGGAGAGGGTGAACGACAGCATCCGGTCGCCGAGGCTCCAGCCCGCCTCCCGCAGCGCGCGGGCGGTGTCCGGGCCGACGATGCCGTCGGTGATGAGCCCGCGGCCCTGCTGGAACATGCGGACGGCGCGGTCCACGCCGTCGTCGAACATGTCCTGAGCGCGCGAACCCGGCGGAACCGCCGGGAGCAGACCGAGCTGTCCCAGCGTCGTCCGGATCTCGCGTACGGCCGGACCGCAGTCCCCGCGCCGGAGCAGCTGCATGCACCCCTCGCTCGCAGTCGTGAGGCGCCGTGCGGCGCCCGTGATCAGTCGGTTCCGCCCGGTGACCGGACGCGTACCGGACTCATTGTGCCCTGCGTGGTCCCCGAAGGAGTGCAGCGGGGCGGATACGCGCGTGTCCCGGTTGTGATCAACCGGGACACGCAGCGTGATGTCGGTGCGCTACACGGCGCACGGACAGTGATCAGATGTGGTCGGACAGGTCGGCGAGGAGAGCCGCCTTCGGCTTCGCGCCCACGATCTGCTTCACCGGCTTGCCGCCGGAGAACAGGATCATGGTCGGCACCGACATGACCTGGTAGTCGCGGGCGACCTCCGGGTTGGCGTCGATGTCGAGCTTGGCGACGGTCAGCTTCTCGGAGTTCTCGCCTGCGATCTCGTCCAGGACCGGGGCGACCATCTTGCACGGGCCGCACCAGGTGGCCCAGAAATCGACGAGGACGGGCTTGTCGCTCTTGAGGACGTCCTGGTCGAACGAGCTGCTGGTGACGTCGACGGTGTTGTTGCCCATGGGGTTCTCCTTCGATCGCGGTGCGGATCTGTCGGGTGGCCGGTCGGGCCGTCAGTGCGCGGCGTCGGCGACGGCGGCCGCCGGGGCGGTCTCCTCCGAGCCGTAGCCGCCACCGGCCAGCTCGGAGCTGACCTCGTGGCCGGCCAGCCAGCGCTCGGCGTCGATGGCGGCCGAGCAGCCGGAGCCGGCGGCGGTGATCGCCTGGCGGTAGGTGTGGTCGACCAGGTCGCCGCAGGCGAAGACGCCCGGGACGTCGGTGTAGGTGGTACGTCCGTCCACCGTCACGTAACCCTCGTCGTCGACGCCGACCTGGCCCTTCACCAGCGCGCTGCGCGGGTCGTGCCCGATCGCGACGAACATGCCGGTGACGTCGAGCGTGTCGGTCTCGCCCGTCACGGTGTCGCGCAGCTGCAGCTGCTTGACCGAGCCCTCACCGGTGACCTCGGTGACCTCGGTGTTGGTGCGCCAGCGCATCTTCGGGTCGTTCCGTGCCCGCTCGTACATGATCTTCGAGGCGCGGAACTCGTCGCGGCGGTGGATCACGGTGACGGTCTCGGCGAAGCGGGTGAGGAAAGTGGCCTCCTCCATCGCCGAGTCGCCACCGCCGATCACCGCGATGTTCTGGTCGCGGAAGAAGAACCCGTCACAGGTGGCGCAGGAGCTGACCCCGCGGCCGAGCAGCTCCTGCTCGCCGGGGACGTGCAGGTAGCGCGGTGCGGCACCCATCGCGAGGATCACGGCACGGGCGCGGAAGGTCTCCTTGCCGACCCGCACCTCCTTGACGTCGCCGTCGAGGCTGACCTCGTCGACGTCCTGCGGGCGCAGGTCCGCGCCGAAGCGCTCCGCCTGGCCGCGCATCTGCTGCATGAGCTCGGGGCCCATGATCCCTTCGGTGAAGCCCGGGTAGTTCTCCACCTCGGTCGTGGTCATCAGGGCGCCGCCGAACTGGCTGCCCTCGAACACGAGCGGGGCGAGCTGGGCCCGCGCGGCGTACACCGCAGCGGTGTAGCCGGCCGGCCCGGACCCGATGATGATCAGGTTGTGCACCGTGTCGTCGGTGGTCACCGGTACCGATCCCTCCTGGCACGCCCGGGCGACGGGCGCGATGACGGGGCCTGCGGGTGCCGGCCCGGATGGCCGGCTCCTGCGTCGTGGCTGCCGTATGGCTCGAACGCGATCCTAGACAGGGGCATTCCCGCTCGTCGGTGCCGTCGAACGTGCGGGGTGTGATGCCGGTGTCGCCGGCGCCCGGCGGGTCAGCCGGTGGTGGTCTCCGCGAGCACCCGTGCCGATCCCGGGCGGCAGTCCGGGGGGACGACGACGTGCCGGTAGCGGCCGCGTTCCGGTGCACCGAGGACCAGCAGGACCGCCCGCCCGCCGTCGACGGTGTGCGGACGGACGGCCAGCAACGGCGCGTCCGGCCGGGGGTCGCCGGCGGCGGCGAGGCAGGCCCGCACCCGGGCGGGCTCGTCGAGCGCCCCGACGGGCGTGGGGGCTGCCGCCGCGGCGGACCGGAGCTCCTCGGGGGTGGTCCCGGCGACCGGGACGACCTCCGGCGCGGTGGGCGCGAGTGCGGACGCGCCGACCCCGGCGACGACGAGTGCCGCCGCGGCGATGGCGAGTGCTCGCCACGGGGTGCGGCGGACGCCGGTGGCTCCGCGGCGTGCCGTCCTCCCCCGGCCGGGCCCGGGTGCGCCGATGCCCGACGTCGGTGTGCCGGTGCCCTTCGGTGTGCCGGTGCCCGACGGTGTGCCGGGGCGCGTCGGCGGGCAGGTCTCCGACGGTGTGCCGGTGGTCGACGGTGGGCGGGCGGCCGCCGACGCCCCGAGCTGCTCCGGTCCGGGAGCTCCCTGTGGCACCTCCGCGAGGAGCCGCGCCCGCATCCGGGCCGCCACGTCGTCGGGCATCACCACCGGCCCGAGCTCGCGGGCGACCTGCGCCCCGACCTCGGCGAATCCGTCATCGTCGAGATGACACGAAGCAGCTAGGGACCCGTACTCGTCGTCCTGACGGTTACCGCAGGACGTGTTGTCGTCGAACTGCTGAGAACCACTCATCCCTCGTCCTCCCGCAGCACGGGGGCCAGCCGTGCCCGCGCACGGGCCCGGCGGCTCTTCACCGTCCCCGGCGCCACCGCCAGCATCTCCGCCGCCTCCGCGACGCCGTAGCCCAGCCCGTCGACGAGCACCAGCGCCGCCCGCTGGTCGACCGGGAGCAGCGCCAGCGCGTCGGACACGGCGAGCCGTACCACCAACCCGCCAGCGTGCTCCCGGGCCGCGACGACGGCGCCCGGCGCCCGCAGCCGGTCCCGCCGGCGCCCGGCCGCGCGGAGCCGGTCGACGCAGTCGTTCACGACGATCCGGTGCAGCCACGTCCCGGTCGCGGCGTCACCGCGGAACCCGGGTGAGCGCAGCGCGGACAGGAACGCCTCCTGCACGGCGTCCTCGGCCTCGACCGGGTCGCCGAGCATCCGCAGGGCGACCGACCAGAGCCGGTCGGCGTACGTCCGGAACATCTCGTCCAGGTCGGGCGGGGCCCGGTCCGGGATCCGGTCGACGGTGGTCACCCGCGCACGGTAGGCAGCGGGCCCGGGGGCGCGCGGGTGTTGCCGGGCCGGTCCGTCGCGATCGCGAACGGGTCCGCTCAGGGTGCGGTGCGCCGGAACCCGATGTCGTCGATCTGCGCCTGGTTGTCCGGCCCCAGATTCGTGATCCACAGCAGCACGTGCTGGGTGGGCCGGCCCGGGTCGAGCCCGACGGTCGTCCGTCCCGCGGAGAGGGTCACGGTGTCGAGCAGGGTCGTCTGCGCGACCGACGTCGGCTCCGCGGACGGGGCCGAGCGGACCTCCACGACCGCGCCCGCGGTCGGCGAGTCGATGGTCAGCCCGGTGAGCGGCAGGGCGTCGTCGAACGAGGCCAGGACCCCGATCCCGGGCTTGAGCGCCGGGAAGGGCTGGAAGTACCGGCTCGTGGTCCACACCGTGGCGGGGTCGCCGTCGACGAGGTTGCCGACGGTGCCGGCGTTGTCCGCGTCGCCGACCGGGTCGAACACCGTCGCCGTCACGTCCTGCACCGGGGCGCCGGCACCCGACGGCGCGGCCGGCTCCTGCGGGGCGGGCACCTGCACCGGTGCGCTCGCCGCCGGTGGGATGACCACCGGCGGGGTACCGCCGCCACCGAACAGCATGCCCAGCTGCACCGCGACCCAGCCGAGCACGACCAGCACACCGACGGCGAGCACGCCGAGTCCGATCCGCAGGTTGCGGCGGCGCCGGGGGTCGTCACGGGTGTCGGGCAGCCGGTCGGAGTCCTGCCACACGTCGTCGGGCTCGGCGGGGGCGCCGTCGTGGACCGGGGGGAAGAAGGCCTGGTCGGCGTCCTCGGCGACGACGTCGGCCAGCATCCGGTGCATCGCCGCGGCGGTGTGCACCCGGCTGACGCCCTCGCCCTGTCCCAGCGCGCCGCTGCACAGCGTGTCGAGCTCCAGGGGAATCCCGGGCCGCAGCTGCGAGGCCGGCCGGAGCCGTCCCGCGGGGGTGCGGTCGGCGGCGACGAGTCCGGCCCGGGCGGCGTCGGACACCGACAGCGGCCAGCGGCGGGTGAGCAGGCAGTAGAGGATCCCGCCGAGCCCGCGGACGTCGTCGGCGGCGGACACCGACGGGCGAGGGAGCAGGAAGGCGAGCATCGCGCGGCCGTCCGGGGTGATCCGGACGCGCTGCGGGTGGTCGCAGCCGAGGACCAGGCCCTGCTGGTGTGCCTCGGTGGCGGCGGCGGACAGGGTCTCGACGGCCTTGGCGGCCCGCTGCGCGCGCACCGGGCCCTCGGCGACGGTCTCGGCCAGCGAGCGGCCCGGCACCCACTCGGCGACGGCGGCACCCAGCACGTCGGTGGGCAGGCCGTGCGTGCCGGGGGCCAGCACGTCGAGCAGCCGGGCGCTGCCGGGGTGCTCGAAGCAGCCCGAGCGCAGGGCCCGCACGATCATCTCGCCCGCACGGGCGGTGCCCTCCGGGTCGTCGGAGCGGTCGTCGGCGGGCAGCCTGCGCAGCAGCGTGACGCCGACCGGGCGGCGCAGCACGGTGTCCTCGGCGCGCCAGAACTCCGCCCCCGCGGCGGGGTCGGACCCGATCCGCTGGCGGAGCACGTAGCGCTCGGTCAGTGGCGAGCCCGCGGCGGTGCCGGCGGTCTCGCGGACGGGTGGGATCCGCTCGGTGGGCCGCGCCTGGGCGGGCACGGTGGCGGTGGGCTGCTCGTCGGCGGGCACGCCGGCGGCTCCGGGCGCGTCGGCGGTCGCCGCGGCGTCGGCGGGGTCGAGCGACGGGTGCGGACGGGGTGCCGCGTCGTCCTCGACGGGGTGGGGGCCGGTCCGGGCAGTGCGCTCGCCGATCTGCCCGCTCAACGGCCTCGCCCTCCCCTGGCGCTCGGTGTCGTGTCCGGCGTCAGCCTACGGCACTCGGTCGGATGCGGACGAGCCGAGAACACGCCTCCGCACCCGTCCTCACTGTCTTCGGAGGGCCGGACCGATCGGTTTGCCTCACGGCCCCCCGGATTCGGCCGGTAGCACCTGTGGTGCGACGAACGGTCAATACCGCACGGCGAGCGACACGAGTGTTCCTCGTCTCGCCGGTCTCACGAGCGGTGCGCGCGTCCGGAGGGAGCCGGACCCCGCGGTGCCGGGGCGTCTGCGCCGGAGCCGGCCCCGGGATCGGGGCCGGCTCCGGCGGACGGGCCGGGCGCGGCGGCGGGCCGCAGCCTGCGCAGCACCCGCCGGACCACCAGGACCACCAGGACCCCGCCGGCGATCGCGGTCAGCCAGACCGTGACCGTCCCGTAGACCGTGGACCGCACCCGCAACCGGGTGTCCGGACCGAGCGCGACGCCGTCCGGGGTGAGCAGACCGGCGTCGACGCTGAACACCCCGGAACGGGTCACCTGGGCGCTGACCCGTACCTGGACGCGGCCGCGCGGCGGAACCGCCTGCACCTCGATCGGGGCGACCCGCAGCCCGGTGGTGCTCGACAGCACCACCCGTACGTTCATCGTCACCGGCAGCCCGTTCGCGACGGTGATGAGCAGAGGCGCGTCGCTGGTGCCGAGCGAGTACGGGCTGGGCGGTTCGACGACGCGCACCGACGCACGGATCTGCGCGATCCGGTCGGCGACGACGGCCTGCTCCCGATCGGCGCGGGCCGGGTCCCCGCGCCACCACGACGACACCGCTCGCAGGGTGCCGGTCACCAGCGGGTCGAACACGTCCGCGGGGCTGGCCCCGACCCCGGTCCGCGCCTCGGCCGCGGCCCGCAGCGCCTCGATCGTGCGGACCCGGTCGGCCACCCCGGACACGACCGTCCCGGGGATCTCCGCACCGCCGGCCTGCGGCGGGTAGAACAGCTGGGTCCCGCCCGGTGGCGCGTCGCCGCCGGTCAGCGTGGTCAGGGCGGTCGGGGCGAGCCGGCCGTCGTCGATCAGTGAGGTCAGGGCCGTCAGGACCCCGGCGGCGGCCGGTCCGCCTGCCGCCCACCGGTGCGGTGGCGCGATCACCAGGGGCCCCGTGGCGTCCCCGGCCCGGAACGCGAGCGCACCCGCGAGGTCCTGGCCGGCGAGCCCGCCCGCGTCCCCCTGCTGCACCTCGACGCCCGTGGGCCCGGTCGCGGCCTCGGTGAGCAGCGGGTCGGTGAGCAGGGCGGAGTCGTCGGCGTCGCGGCCGGTGCCGTCGGACCCGCCGACCCGCACCCGGCCGGAGGTCACCGTGCCGGTCACCCCGTCCGCGGAGAGCAGCAGCCGGGTACCGCCACCGAGCGCGTCCAGCGTCGCCTCGTCCACCACCCCGTCGGCCGGCCACACGACGTCGTCGAGGATCGTGGTCCCCAGCTCGGTGGACAGCGTCCGGCGCCCGCGGTCCAGGGCGTCCCGGGCGAGGTCGGCCTGGCCGCCGCGGACCAGGGCGACCAGGTCGGCGTCCGACGGCGGCAGCGCGACCACGCAGGTCCCGCGGGCCGCCGCGGTCAGCGCCGCCAGCCACTGCCCCGCCGCCTCCGCGCCACGGCCGGGCACGGACTCGTCGGGGCCGGTGACGACGCCGTAGCCCTCGCGCATCGCGGCCGCGGTGGCGACCAGCTCGGGGTCCACCGCGAGGCAGAGCGCGGCCCGGGTCGGGGACCCGGCGGGCGCCGCCGCCCCCAGCGCCTCGACCAGGCCGCGCAGCCTGCCGCCCTCGGCGAAGGAGCCGGCGAGGTCGTCGTCGGTGAGCAGCGGGGGCTCGCCGGGCAGCGGCGGGACCCGGCGGGGCGCGTCGGTGATCGGGTACAGCATCGTGACCGGCGCGGCGGCCGGCGCGGGCGGCGACACGGCACCCGGCAGCGACGAGACCGGCAGCATCGTGCGGACCCCGGCCAGCCGGGACGGGGTGCCGTCCACGGCGCCGTTGAGGTTCACCAGCAACGGGTAGGTGCCCGGGCCGGGCAGCGCCAGGGTCGACTGGGGCGGCCCGGTGAGGGGGACGGCGTAGCGGAACGGCACCGACGCGCCGGGGGCGAGCGGACCGAGGTCGGCGAACGCCGGGGTCGCGTCGTCGACGGCGGCCTCCCCCGCGAGCGCCGTCCGCAGCGCGGCCTCGCCGGCGAGCGCCGGTCCGCGCTGTACCCGCACGGACAGGTCGTCGATGACGTCCGGGCCGGTGTTGGTGACGGTCCCGGTGACGACGAGCTCACCCGGCCCCGTCGACG
Organism: Pseudonocardia sp. ICBG1293; assembly: GCF_020131355.1. Lineage (GTDB taxonomy): Bacteria > Actinomycetota > Actinomycetes > Mycobacteriales > Pseudonocardiaceae > Pseudonocardia. Next base: position 28,799 of record NZ_JAHLEL010000057.1, on the reverse strand, counting down.
TCACCACCCGGGGCGCCATCGTGCCGACGTCGAGCCGGACCGGGGCGGCGGGCTGCTGGCGCGGGCTGTCCCGGGCGGCGGCCGGGGTCGCGCCCGCCGGGAGGGCAGCGGGCAGCAGCAGTGCCACCACCGCGGTGAGCACGATCGCGACCAGGGCCGCGACCCGGCTCACGCCGTCTCCTCCAGCAGGTTGGCCGCATGCCGGATCAACCGGCGTTCGTCGGCGTAGGCGAGGCGGCCCTCGAGCTCGTCGAGCGGCACCCAGGCCACCTCGGAGACCTCGACGTCCTCGTCGCACAGCTCGCCGCCGAGCGCGCGCATCAGGTAGTGGTGCACCGTCTTGTGCACGCGCCGGTCCTCGGCGACGAACCAGAAGTCGATGGTGCCCAGGGGAGCCAGCACCTCACCGATGATGCCGGTCTCCTCCTGCACCTCGCGCACCGCGGCCTGCTCGGCGGTCTCACCGGCCTCGATGTGGCCCTTCGGCAGCGACCACAGCAACCGGCCCCGCCGGTCCAGCCGGCCGATCAGCGCGGCGGCACCGGTACCGGGGTGCACCACGAGACCGCCCGCGGACGTCTCGTCCACCGTGCGCAGCCGCCGGCGCCGGTCCGGGGACCGGTCGGCGCGCCCGGCACGGCCGGCGCGTGCGCTCCGGCCCTCACGACCGGGTTCCGCGCCGCGCCCTGCCGAGGAGCGGCCGCGGGAGGTGGACATGTGGCGATGGTAACGAGGAGGTGGCCCGGAGGGAGGTCGACGAGCCGCCCGGGGGCGCGCGTCACCCGGTCGACCCGCCGTCGATCAGCGGTCGGAGCACGCGGCGTGACGCCGGACCCGTGCCCGCCGTCCGGGCGCGTTGCCTAGACTGGCCCGTCGTGTCCTCGTCGTCCCCGTCCTCCACCGCCCGACAGGTGATCCCGCCCACCCGGCCCCCGGCCGGCTCGGCCCCGGACCCGGACGAGCTGCAGCGAGCACAGGAGGATGCCGTGGTCGCACTCCTCGACGTCCCGTCCGTCGCCGACGAGCTGGCGGCCCGCTTCGCCGCCCGCGGTCACCTGCTCTACCTCGTCGGCGGCAGCGTCCGGGACGCGGTGCTGCGCGGTACCGGGGCGTCGGCCCGCGACTCCGGTGATCTCGACTTCACCACCGACGCCCGCCCGGAGCAGATCCTGGCGATCGTGCGCGGCTGGGCCGAGGCTGTCTGGGACACCGGGATCGCCTTCGGCACGGTCGGCCTGCGCCGCGACGGCCAGACGCTCGAGGTGACGACCTTCCGCGCCGACACCTACGACGGCGCCTCCCGCAACCCCGAGGTCCGGTTCGGCGACACCGTCGAGGGCGACCTGGTGCGCCGCGACTTCACGGTCAACGCGATGGCCGTCGAGCTCACCGGGCCGGACCGCCGCTTCGTCGACCCGCACGGCGGGTTCGCCGCTCTCGCCCAGGGCGTGCTCGACACCCCGGACCTCCCCGAGCGCTCATTCGCCGACGACCCGCTGCGGATGCTGCGCGCCGCCCGGTTCGTCTCCCAGCTCGGCTTCTCCCCCGCCGAGCGGGTCACCGCCGCGATGACGGGGATGGCCGACGAGCTGACCCGGATCACCGCGGAGCGGGTGCAGGCCGAGTTCAGCAAGCTGATGCTCGGGGAGCACCCCCGGCGCGGGCTGGAGCTGCTCTGCGACACCGGCCTGGCCCGGCACGTCGTGCCCGAGGTCCCGGCCATGCAGCTCGAGACCGACGAGCACATGCAGCACAAGGACGTCTACACGCACTCGCTGGTCGTCATGGAACAGGCCATCGAGCGCGAGGACGACGGCCCGGACCTGGTGCTGCGGCTGGCCGCGCTGCTGCACGACATCGGCAAGCCGGCGACCCGGCGCAAGGAGCCGGACGGGCGGGTCTCGTTCCACCATCACGAGGTGGTCGGGGCGAAGATGGCCCGCACGCGGCTGCGTGCCCTGAAGTACCCCAAGGCCCTGGTCGACGACGTGTGCCAGCTCGTCTACCTGCACCTGCGGTTCCACGGCTACGGCAAGGGCGAGTGGACCGACTCCGCGGTGCGCCGGTACGTCACCGACGCGGGCCCGCTGCTGGACCGGCTGCACAAGCTGGTCCGGTCGGACTGCACGACCCGCAACCGGCGCCGGGCCTCGGCGCTGCAGCGCAACTACGACGGCCTGGAGGACCGGATCACCGAGCTGCGCGCGCAGGAGGAGCTCGACGCGATCCGCCCGGACCTCGACGGCAACCGGATCATGGAGCTGCTGGGCATCCCGCCGGGCCCCGCGGTCGGGAAGGCCTACCGGCACATGCTGGCGCTGCGGATGGAGCAGGGCCCGATGGACGACGGCCAGGCCGAGGCGGCGCTGCGGGCCTGGGCGGCCGAGAACCTCTGACCCGGACACCCGTCCTGTACGTACGTCCACGAGGGTGTACGTACGTATTACACGAACGTATGGATGATCGTGCGGAGGTCTCCCACTACGGCGAACGGGTGGCGGCACCGCGTCCGCGTCGCAGGTGCGAACATGGACCGGTGCGGGAACACCGCGCCACGCGAGGCGCCGCCCTTCCCCCGGTCACGCCGGGGAGTCTGCTCGTCGCCGCCCCCGGCCTGGGCGACCCGAACTTCTCGCGGACGGTCGTCTACATGATCGAGCACCGTCCGCAGGGCAGCCTCGGGGTCGTGCTCAACCGGCCGGGCCAGGCGGCCGTGCGGGACGTGCTGCCGCGCTGGGCCGGGCTCACCAGCGACCCCGGGACCATGTTCGTCGGCGGACCGGTCGAGACGCGTACCGCCCTCTGCCTGGCCGCCCTGCGCACCGGCGAGACCGGCCGCGGGATCGGCGGCCTGATGCCGGTGCGACCCCCGGTGCAGCTGGTCGACCTGGACTCCGACCCGGCCCCGCTCGCGCAGCGGGTGCGCGGCCTGCGGATCTTTCGCCGGCTACTCCGGCTGGGACGCGGGCCAGCTGGGCGGCGAGATCGCCCGGGGTGACTGGTACGTCGTCCCCGGCCTGCCCGACGACCTGCTGACCACCGTCTACGACCAGCTGTGGGAACGGGTGCTGCGCCGCCAGGGCGTGCCCCTGGCGCTGCTCGCCACCTTCCCCCGGGATCCGGCCTGGAACTGACCCCGGCCGGACCGCACACGGTCGTCGCCGTGTCGCAGGGCGACGCCGTGAGCGGGCCGGGGATCGTCGACCGGCCTACCGTGGGGTCGTGCCGTTCGACCGTCGCCCGCAGCCCGACCCCGTCGGCCCCGGCCAGGAGTCGGTGTGGGACTACCCGCGCCCCCCGCGCGCGGAGCGGGTCGCCCGGCGCGCTGAGCTGTGGCACGGCGGGACGCTCGTCGCCGCCTCCGCGGACCTGGTGCGGGTGCTGGAGACGAGCCATCCGCCGACCTGGTACCTGCCCCGCACCGCGTTCGGGGACGGCCTGCTGGTCCCCGGGGAGCAGCGGACCTTCTGCGAGTGGAAGGGCGTCGCGCACTACTGCGACGTGCGCGTCCCCGGCACGCCGGTGCTCGCCGACGTCGCGTGGTGGTACCCGCAGCCGGATGCGCGCTACCCGGAGCTGACCGACCGGGTCGCGGTGTACGTGGCGCCGTTCGAGCGGGTGCTCCTCGACGGCGAGGTGGTCCGCCCGCAGCCGGGCGGCTTCTACGGCGGCTGGGTCACCGACGACGTCGTGGGCCCGTTCAAGGGCGGGCCGGGCTCGCGGGGCTGGTGAGTCCCGGGGCGCACCGGCGGCTCGGGCGCCGCGACCGGTGCGGGTCAGGCCTCGCGGGCGAGGCCGGTCCGGGCCCCGGGCTCCGATCCCGGCTCGGTGCCGGTCGCGTCACGGCAGCCCGCGACCAGGTCGCAGCCGGCGCAGACCCCGCCGCAGCTCGGTGCCGCGGTCTGCGCGGCGATCGCCGCCGCCGCGGCCCGCGCCCCGACCGCACCGCCGAGACCGGCCAGCACGACCGTCCCGACCAGCGCGATCGCACCCAGCACCCACGGGGCGGCGCCGGTCCGGTCCAGGAACACCAGCACCGTGCCGCCGACGAGCGCGACCGCCCCGGCGGCCCCCACCGGAGGCGCGGCCACCCGGTTGGCGACGGTGAACGCGTCGGCGGTGCGCAGGCTGTCCGCGGTGCGGACACCGAGGAACCGGTTGCGGGGCAGGCGGCCGGTCGCCCCCAGCACGGCGAGGACGACGAGGACCACCCCGGCCAGCAGGAGCAGGGCGGCGAGGAGCAGGCGGAGCGTCGTGGGCACGTGACCAGGGTAGAACCCGTCAGAACCGGTTCGCCCGCCCCGGCTACCCTGGTCACATGTGCACGGCTCGCCGACTTACCGGCGCGGCGTCGTAGCGACCACAACGGCGCCGCGACGACCCCTCCCGCCCGCACGGTGCGAGGGGTCGCGACGTGTTCGCCGGCCCGGGACGGGCCGTCACGACAGGTTCCCCCCGAGGTGAGACGGACATGAGCACCGAGACCAGCACTGCCACCGAGTCGCGCGCGGACCGCCCGGCGTACCGCTACGACGCCGAGATGGCCGCCCGGATCGAGCGGAAGTGGCAGGACTTCTGGGAGACCGAGCAGACCTTCCACGCCCCGGACCCGGGTCAGCCCGGCTCCGAGAAGCCGAAGGTCTACCTGATGGACATGTTCCCCTACCCCTCCGGGGCGGGGCTGCACGTCGGGCACCCGCTGGGCTTCATCGGCACCGACGTGCTGGGCCGCTACCTGCGGATGAACGGCCACAACGTGCTGCACCCGATGGGCTTCGACGCCTTCGGGCTGCCCGCCGAGCAGTACGCCGTCCAGACCGGGACGCACCCGCGCACGACGACCGAGGCGAACATCGCCCGCTACCGGCAGCAGCTGCGCCAGCTGGGCCTGGGCCACGACCCGCGCCGTTCGGTGTCCACCACCGACGTCGAGTTCTACCGCTGGACCCAGTGGATCTTCCGGGAGATCTTCGAGTCCTGGTACGACACCGAGGCCGGCCGCGCCCGCCCGATCACCGAGCTGCGCGAGCAGTTCGCGGCAGGCACCCGACCCACCCCGGACGGCCGCCCGTGGGCCGAGCTGTCCGAGGCCGACCGGCGGGCCGCCGTCGACGGGTACCGGCTGGCCTACATCTCCGAGGCGCCGGTGAACTGGTGCCCCGGCCTGGGCACGGTGCTGGCGAACGAGGAGGTCACCGCGGACGGCCGCTCCGAGCGGGGCAACTTCCCGGTGTTCCGCCGCAACCTCAAGCAGTGGATGATGCGGATCACCGCCTACGCCGACCGGCTGGCCGACGACCTGGACCGGGTCGACTGGCCGGAGTCGGTCAAGGCGATGCAGCGCAACTGGATCGGCCGCTCCGAGGGCGCCCGCGTGCGCTTCCCGGTGGTCGCCGGTGACGCCGCGATCGAGGTCTTCACGACCCGCCCGGACACCCTGTTCGGTGCCACCTACATGGTGCTGGCGCCCGAGCACCCGCTGGTCGGCTCGCTGGTCCCGCAGGAGTGGCCGGCCGGCACCGACACGCGCTGGACGGGCGGCGCCGCGACGCCCGCCGAGGCCGTCGAGGCGTACCGGGCCGAGGCCGCGCGCAAGTCCGAGCTGGACCGCCAGGAGAACAAGGACAAGACCGGTGTGTTCACCGGCGCGTACGCCACCAACCCGGTGAACGGCGCGGCCGTCCCGGTGTTCGTCGCCGACTACGTGCTGATGGGCTACGGCACCGGCGCGATCATGGCCGTGCCCGCCGAGGACACCCGGGACTGGGACTTCGCCGAGACCTTCGGCCTGCCGCACGTGCGCACGGTGCAGCCGCCCGCGGACTGGGCGGGCGGCGCGTACACCGGCGACGGCCCGACCATCAACTCCGCGAACGACGAGATCAGCCTGGACGGGCTGGGTGTCGACGAGGCCAAGCGCACGATCATCGACTGGCTGACGGCGCGGGGCGCGGGCGAGGGCGTCGTGCAGTACAAGCTGCGCGACTGGCTGTTCTCCCGGCAGCGCTACTGGGGCGAGCCGTTCCCGGTGGTCTGGGACGAGCACGGTCCGATCGCGCTGCCCGAGGACCGGCTCCCGGTCGTGCTGCCCGACGTCGACGACTACGCGCCCAAGACCTACGCCCCCGACGACGCGAACTCCGAGCCGGAGCCGCCGTTGTCCCGGGCGCACGAGTGGGTGGCCGTCGAGCTGGACCTGGGCGACGGCCCGAAGCAGTACCGCCGCGAGACGAACACGATGCCGCAGTGGGCCGGGTCGTGCTGGTACTACCTGCGCTATCTGGACCCGGAGAACGCGGAGCGGTTCGTCTCGCCCGAGGCCGAGAAGTACTGGATCGGGAAGGACGCGGCCCGGTCCGCGGCCGATCCGGGCGGCGTCGACCTGTACGTCGGCGGCGTCGAGCACGCGGTGCTGCACCTGCTGTACTCGCGGTTCTGGCACAAGGTGCTGTTCGACCTGGGCCACGTGACGAGCGAGGAGCCGTTCCGGAAGCTGTTCAACCAGGGCTACATCCAGGCCTGGGCCTACACCGACGCCCGCGGCACCTACGTGCCCGCGGAGGAGGTGGTGGAGTCCGACAGCGGTTTCACGTGGAACGGGCAGCCCGTCACCCGGGAGTACGGGAAGATGGGCAAGTCGCTGAAGAACGTGGTGACCCCCGACGACATGTGCGACCGCTACGGCGCGGACACCTTCCGGCTCTACGAGATGTACACCGGCCCGATGGACGCCTCCCGTCCGTGGTCGACCCGCGACGTCGTCGGCCCGCAGCGGTTCCTGCAGCGGGTGTGGCGCAACCTGGTCGACGAGGACACCGGTGCGGTGACCGTCGTCGAGGACGCGCCGTCGGAGGAGATCCTGCGCGCGCTGCACAAGGCGATCGCCGGGGTCCGCGCGGACTACCCGGCGCTGCACTACAACACCGCCGCGGCGAAGCTGATCGAGCTGAACAACGCGCTGACCAAGCGCGGGACGCCGGTCGAGCGCGAGGTCGCCGAGTCGCTGGTGCTGATGCTGGCCCCGCTGGCCCCGCACATCGCCGAGGAGCTGTGGCAGAAGCTGGGCCACGACGACACCCTGGCCTACGCCCCGTTCCCGGTCGCCGACGAGCGGTACCTGGTGGCGGACACCGTCGAGTACCCGATCCAGGTCAACGGCAAGGTCCGCTCGCGGGTCACCGTCGCCGCCGACGCCGGTCAGGACGACATCCGGGCGGCCGCGCTGGCCGACGAGAAGGTCGTCGCCGCACTGGACGGGGCCGAGCCGAAGAAGGTCATCGTCGTGCCGGGACGCCTGGTCAACGTCGTCCGCTAGGGAACGCAGCCGGCCTCCTGCCCGTTGGACGGGCAGGAGGCCCGCCATGAGCACACTGCTGACCCTGATCGTCGTCCTGGCCGTGGTCGCGGCCGTCGTCTGGCTGGTGCGACGGCACAACGCCGACACGGCCGCGGCGCTCGCCGACGCCCAGGCCGACGCCCGGCGCTGGGTGGAACGCCTCGGCGGCCAGGTACTGGCCCTGACCGGGACCGACGACCCGAGCCGCCAGGCACTGGCCGACGCCGCCGAGCGCTACACCGCCGCGGGCTCGCAGATGGAGCAGGCGCGCACGGCCGCGCAGTGCAGGCAGGTCACCGAGACCGCCTACGAGGGTCTCTACTACGTGCGCGCCGCGCGCACCGCGATGGGCATGGACCCCGGCCCCGAGCTGCCGCCGCTGCCCGGCCAGTCCCGCGCCGGTGAGGTGACCGAGGACCGCGAGGTCGAGGTGGAGGGCCGCACCCTCGGCGCGTCGCCGCGACCGACCGGCCGGAACAGCCACTACTACCCCGGTGGGACCGTCGCCGGGCGCCCGGTGCCGCGCGGCTGGTACTCCGAGCCCTGGTGGAAGCCCGCGCTGGTCGCCGGGGCCTGGGGGGTCGGTTCGGCGCTGCTGTTCACCTCGCTGTTCAGCGGGATGGCCGGTGCCGACCAGGCGGCCTACGCCGACGGGTTCGCCGACGGCGCCGCGCTCGACGACCCCGGCCTCGACCCCGGTGGCGTCGACGGCGCCGACCAGGGCGGGTTCGACGGCGGTGGCCTGTTCGGCAACGACTCGGACTTCGGCGGGGACTTCTTCTGACCCCGCCGGCGGCCCCGGGGAAGCCCGACGGTCAGGTGCGCGGGCCGCGTCGGAGCGGCTTCTCCGGCCGCCGGGTCGCCCCGTTCCCGGGGTCCGGCGGGCCGGACAGGGCGGGCTCGGCGAGCCAGGCCTCCACGGCGTCGACGACGAACGCGGCGTCGTCGAGGGCCGCGCGGGCCTCCGCCGCCGGTGCGGTGACGTCCGAGTGGTCGGCGAGCGCCCGGCGGTTGTAGAGCGACCGCAGGAGCCGTCCGGCCCGCGGGTCCAGCGACCGCTCCCGCACCACCCGGCGGACGAACGCGCTCACCACCTCGGAGTGTTCGGCACGGGTCTCCCCCAGCACCAGCAGCGCGGTCTCGGCGGCGCGGAACGCGGCGTGGAAGGCGCGGGAGACGGCGGCGTCGCCGAAGCCGTTCTCCGCCAGCACCCGGGCCCCGCCCAGCTCGACCCGGGCCCGGGCGAGCCCGCCGTGCACCCGCCGCGTCACCGGACCCGCACCGCCTCGACGCGGGCACGCACGACGGTCGGGTCGTTCGCCCGCACGAGCTCGCCCTGGCCGACCGGGAGCACGCTGATCGTCAGCCCGGTCCGCCGGGTGTGCTGCCACAGCACGTCGTCCATCGCGCGGACCTCCTCCCAGGGCAGGATCGGGAACCCGTCGTCGTCGAGCACGACGAGCAGGTCGATCGCGGACTCGACCGAACCCTCGCCGCTGGCCCAGGACCCGAAGAGCAGCACCTGTCGCAACCGGGGGCCGTAGAGCACGGCGAGGTCGTCGGCGACGGCGGCGGGCACGTCGTCGTTGGACGGGTCCGGATCGGGGTGGCGGGCACGCAGCCGCTCGCCGTCCTCGGGGTCGATCAGCCCGGCCGCGACCAGCCAGTCCGCCGCGCGCCTGCGGGAACGGGCGTCGCGGAACCGGTACCACTGGTCGCGGACCTCGGGGAACTCGAACAGGGTGTTCTTGAACCGGCGGAACGCGCCCCGCCCGACGATGGCGCGGTCCAGCAGCGCCGCGGCGCGCCGGTGCTGCACCCCCGCGGTGAAGTCGGACATGTCCCGGTAGGACTCCCGGGTGGTCACCGGCCGGATCTCCACCCAGTCCGGGCCGGGCCGGTCGCCGTCGGACAGGCCGTGCACCTCGGCGTCGGCCGGGTCGAGGTACCAGGTGAGCCCGGGGGTGCGGTCCTCGAGCGCGTCCGCGAGTGCGGACAGGTCGAGGCGGGCGGGGTCGAGCACGGGGCGACTCTATGCCCGGCCCGGGTCACGCGGCAGCCGTCGCGGGACGGTCAGTCGCGTTCCCGCCGGCGCGCCTCCCGGCCGTCTCCGCCCCCGTCGTCCTCGTCGTCGTCCTCGTCGTCACCGGTGCCGAAGAAGAACTGTGCGACCAGGACCGCGCCCCAGATCCCGATCGGGAGGATCGGCCAGAAGAACGGCAGGCCGTCCCCGTCGGAGGCCGACGCGAACGCGGTGACGACCCAGATCCCGGTCAGGACGACCGAGGTGCCCGCCCACGAGCGCCACTCGGTGAGGTGCTCACGCCGGGTCTCGGCCTTCTCCACCTGTGCGGCCTCGGCCCGCACCGACGGCAGCGTCGTGCGCTCCACCGGGGGCAGGTCGGTGACCAGCCGGTCGAGGTCCGCGCGGACGGTCGCGGCGTAGGCCTGCTGCAACCGCTCGTCGTACTCGGTCAGCGACAGCCGGCCCTCGTCGTGCGCCAGCTTCAGCCGTTCCGCGGTCTCGCTGCGGTCGGCGTGCGACACCCGCATCACGAACCGCTCGTCGTCCCCGGGCTCCCCCATGGGCGTCGAGCGTAGCGCCGGGACCCGCCTCGGGGGTCCGTCGTCCGGACGATGCCCCGCGCCGGACCGGGGCCGGCCGGGTGGCGACGGCGACACCGGTCAGGCACAGCAGTCCGCCGACGAGCGCGGCCGGCGCGGGCACCTCACCGAGCAGGGCCCAGGACAGTCCGACCACCAGCGGCGGGATCGCGTAGGTGGTGGCGGCCAGCCGTCCCGCGGTCGTCCGGGTCAACGCGAATCCCCAGGTCAGGAACGCGACTCCGGTCGGGAACACGCCCAGGTAGACGACGCCCGCGGTGGCCGTCGGCGGCGCGGCGGCGAGCTCGCGGACCAGCGGCGGCAGGAACGGCAGCAGTGCGACGGCTCCGGCGACGGCACCCGTCCAGGTCATCGTCAGGGCGTCGACCCGGGGCAGCAGCCGCTTCTGCGCCACGGCCGCACCCGCGTAGACCAGCGCGGCGAGCAGCCCGAGCAGGACGCCGGACAGGTCGACGCCCCCGGCCGACGACGCCGCCGCGATGAGCACCACCCCGACGAAGGCGACGCCCATCCCGGCCAGCAGCCGTGCCGGGAAGCCCTCGCCGAGCAGGAGCCCGGCGAGGACGGCGACGACCACCGGCGCCACGTTCACCAGCAACGCGGTGGTGCCCGCGTCGAGGTGCCGCTCGGCCGCGTTCAGCGCGAGGTTGTAGACGCCGAACCAGGCCGCGCCCCAGATCACGACCGCCGCCAGCAGCCGTCCGCGGGGCAGGGGTGGGCCGGAGGTGCGTCTGCGTGCGCGGACGACGGTCAGGATCGCGGTCAGGGTCAGGGCCCCGACCAGCATCCGGCCCAGGGCCAGCGCACCCGGGGACAGGTCGTGACCGACGGCGCGGATGCCGACGAACGCCGACGCCCAGAGCACGACGGTGGTGGCCGCGGCGGCGAGCGGCAGCAGCCCGGACCGGGTCGCGGCGCTCACAGGGTGGGCCGGCGGGTGTCGTAGCCGGTGCGGACGGGCAACCGACGCGGTCGTTCCCGGAACAACCGGTACAGCGCGGCGAGGGTGGCGGGCGCGGTGAGGGCGAACAGCCCCAGGTGCACGGTGGTCATGAGGACATCGTCGGACCGCTCACGGTTCAGCACCAGCGATATGTTCTGTTCCTAGATTCAGTTCTGCTGTACGGTCGTCCCGTGCTCGACGCCCATCGCCTGATGATCTTCCGGTCGGTCGTGGCCGGCGGTTCGGTGCAGTCCGCCGCCGCCAACCTGGGGTACACGCCGTCGGCGGTGAGCCAGCACGTCACCGCGCTCGCCCGGGAGACCGGTCTGGTGCTGTTCGAGCGGGTGGGCCGCGGGCTGAGGCCGACCGCGGCCGGGCTGCTGCTGGCCGAACAGGCCGACGCGGTACTCGCCCGGCTCGGTGAGGCGCAGGTGCTCGTCGAGGACCTGCGTACGGGGCGTACCGGGTCGCTGTCGGTGGCCTACTTCGCCTCCGTCGGGTCCGCCTGGATGCCGCGGGTCGTGCGCAGGCTGACCGGCGGCTTCCCGGGTGTCCGGCTCGACCTGGCCCTGCGCGAGTGGCTGCCCGACGACCCGGCCGACCGGTCGGACCTGCAGATCGCCGTCGAACGACCGGAGTTCGAGGCCTGGCCCGGGTTCTCGGTGCACCACCTGCTCGACGACCCCTACGTCGTGGTGGTGCCCGACGGTCACCCCCTGGCCGGGGCGGAGCAGGTCGACCTGGGGGAGCTGGCCGGGCAGCGGTGGGTGGACAACGACTTCGCCCGCGGGTGGTGCCGGCGCAACCTGGTCGAGGCCTGCGCCGCCGCCGGGTTCCGCCCCCCGTTCCACGTCGAGGCCCACGACTACCGCACGGCGCTGGCCTTCGTCACCGCCGGCATCGGTGTCACCGTGCTCCCCCGGCTCGGGGCCGTCGACCTGCCGGCCGGGACCTGCGCGGTGCCGGTCGTGCGCCCCACACCGGTGCGGACGATCCTGGCGGTGGTCCGGGACGCCGCCGCTGCCGCGCCGCCGCTGCTGGCCGCGCTCGACGAGCTGCGCGAGCAGTCGGCCCTCAGCCCTGCGGGCGCACCACGATCTCGGTGAGGTGGGCGTCGCGGGTCGCGGTCAGCGCGGCCAGGATCGCGGCGCCGACCGACTCCGGGCGCAGGAACCGCGAGCCGTCGTACTCCCCACCTGCTGTGCCGGTGCTCGTTCCGCCTGCGCTCCTCTCGTGCGCGACGACCCGTTCCTGCATCGCGGTGTCCACCCGGCCCGGGTGCACGGAGGTGACCCGGATGCCGTGGCCGGGCTCCTCGGCCCGCAGCGCCTCACCGAACGCGCGCAGCGCGAACTTGCTGGCCGCGTAGGAGCCCCAGCCCGCGCGGGCGGTGAGCCCGGAGCCGGAGTTGACGAGCACGACGTCGGCGCCGGTGTCGGCCCCGGCCGCGCGCAGTGCGGGCAGCAGCAGCCGGGTCGTCTCGGCGACCGCGACCACGTTGACGTCGAACTGGTGGCGCCAGGTCTGCGCCGGGGTCTGCGCGACGGTGCCCAGCTCGCCGATCCCGGCCGAGTGGACGAGCGCGTCCAGCCGGTCGATGCCGTCGAGGGCCGTGGCCAGGGCGTCGTCGTCGGTGAGCTCCACCGCCAGGGTGCGGACCGCGACCGGGCCTGCCTCGGTCAGCTCGCCGGCCAGGCTCTCCAGCTGCTTCTCGTCCCGGCCGCCGAGGACCAGGTCGTAGCGCGGTGCGAGCAGCCGGGCGGTGGCGGCGCCGATGCCCCGGGAGGCACCGGTGATCAGGGCGAGCGGGCGGCGGGGAGCGGTCACCCGGTGAACCTACGACGACCGGCCCCGTCCTGCGCGAGGACGGGGCCGGTCGTTCCGGAAGGCTGCGGGCTCTAGACCCGGCGGGCCGAGTTGAACGGCATCCGGTCGATGTCGGAGATCTTCACCGGCTGACCGCTGGTGGAGGCGTGCACGATCTGACCGTCACCGATGTAGATGCCGACGTGGCTGACCGGGCTGTAGAAGAACACCAGGTCACCGGGCTTCAGGTTCGACTTGGACACCTCGGTGCCCACCCGGGCCTGGGCCCGGCTGGTGCGGGGCAGGTCCTTGCCCGCCTTGCCGAAGGCGTAGCTGACCAGGCCGGATCAGTCGAAGGCGCTCGGACCGGTGGCGCCCCAGCGGTAGGGCTTGCCGAGCTGGGCCGTCGCGGTGGCCATCGCGCCGCTGCGCGCGGCGGCGGCCTGTGCGGCCGGGGCTGCGGCCTGCGCGGCGGACGAGACCGACATCGCGGCCGGGTTCGCGCCGAGTGCCGGCAGGACGTTCGCGGCCGGGGCGACGTCACGGGTCACGGTCTCCGCGGCGGGTGCCGCGGATGCGGTGGCGTCCGTGGGGGCCGCGGTGGCGGCGGGGAGCACGGACAGAACAGCGGCCGCGGCGGCGGTGGTGGCCACGACGGCGACGCGGAGCGCCGGAGCGGAATGACGCTGGGGCACGGTGGGGTCCTCGGGATGTCGCACCACCGGAGGAACGGTGGGGGCGGGACCCGCGGGCGCCGGTAGGAAGGGGGAGTTCCGGTGGGGACACCGGCGGCGCTCGCGACCCGCCCGCGTCGTCGCCCGGCGGTGACCCTGCACCCCCCACCCCGGACGGGCGGTGGTCGTGCACGGCCGGACCGTACATTACGAACAGATATCGCTCGGATAAATGACGCAGAACACATTCAATGCATGACTGCGCTCACGACAAATAAGAGCGTCCGGCGATTGATGGTTATCGGAGTCGACGGGTCGTGGGTCGGGTTGTCCAGCGGTAGCGGCTGCGGGCACGGTTGATCAGCCGGCGGATCACGGTGAGCGCGGCGGCGAGGTTGAGGTAGAACTCGACGATGATCTTCCGGCGATCGGTGAACCGGCGCAGCTTGCCGTAGCCGTTCATCCAGGAATGGGTGCGCTCGACCGGCCACCGCTTACCGACCTGGATCGGGGCGGGCCGGCCCTTGGTGGCGATCTGTGCGTCGAACCCGAGTCGTTCGAGCAGATCGCGGGTCTTGCCTGAGTCATAGCCCCGGTCCAGGTGCAGGCACGGTCGCTCGGGCAGCGGCCCGATCATGTCGTAGATCCCGATCAGGGTCGGTTTCAGCAACGGCGAGTCGTGGTCATTGGCGCGGGCGCTGATCAGGTGCAGCGGGATCCCCGCACCGTCGCAGACCACGGAGCGTTTGGTGCCCTGTTTGCCCCGGTCGACCGGGTTACAGCCGGCGACCTCGCCACCGCAGGGAGCCTTGGTGATCGCTCCGTCGGCAGACAGATCGTCGAGGTCGAGACCGATCATCTAGTCATAGCCGGCCAGCGCGGCCCGAAGGACCTGCTCCCCGACGCCAGCGGCGGCCCACTGGGCGAGACGGCGGCGGATCGTGCGGTCCGAGCAGCCGGGGGTGGCAATGCGTTCGTAGCCGCTGCCGTGCACCAACGCCGCGAGCACGTGCTCGAACACCAGGCGGTCGGGGATACGGCGGCGGTGACATCCCCACGGATGGGCCGGGTCGAACTCCGGGCGCCGCTCTGCCTCGATCAGGGCAGCGAACTCGACCCAGAGGGGGTCGATCAGCGATTCTGGCAATAGAGGCACGGACCCTCCAGGCGACCATCAGGACATCAGCAATCCCATGATCACTTGCAGGTCCGTGTCTCTACCAACACCGACACACGGCCACCTCTACTGCCGGACGCTCTAACGAGAACATTCCGGATCGGTAAGTTCAGGTTCCGGAAAGGCTCCGATACGACAGCGGCCCGGGGATGACCTGCGTGGTCGTCCCCGGGCCGGTGTCGCCGGAAAGGATCAGCTGTCGATCTCGCCCCGAATGAACGCCTCGACCTTGTCGCGCGCCTCGGAGTCCCGGTACTGCTCCGCCGGCGACTTCATGAAGTAGCTCGACGCCGACAGGATCGGACCGCCGATACCGCGGTCCTTGGCGATCTTGGCCGCCCGCACGGCGTCGATGATGATGCCCGCGGAGTTCGGGGAGTCCCACACCTCGAGCTTGTACTCCAGGTTCAGCGGGACGTCGCCGAACGCGCGGCCCTCGAGCCGCACGTAGGCCCACTTGCGGTCGTCCAGCCAGGACACGTAGTCCGACGGGCCGATGTGCACGTTGCCCCGGCCCATGTCCCGGTCCACCTGGGAGGTGACGGCCTGGGTCTTGGAGACCTTCTTGGACTCCAGCCGCTCGAGCTCCTTCATGTTCAGGAAGTCCATGTTCCCGCCCACGTTGAGCTGCATCGTGCGGTCCAGCTGCACGCCGCGGTCCTCGAACAGCTTCGCCAGCACCCGGTGGGTGATGGTCGCGCCGACCTGGGACTTGATGTCGTCGCCGACGATCGGGACGCCGGCGGCACGGAACTTCTCCGCCCACTCCGGGTCCGAGGCGATGAACACCGGCAGCGCGTTGACGAAGGCGACGCCCGCGTCCAGCGCGGCCTGGGCGTAGAAGCGGTCGGCGTCCTCGCTGCCCACCGGCAGGTAGGACACCAGCACGTCGGCCTCGGTGTCGCGCAGCACCGCCGCGACGTCGACGGGCTCGCCGTCGGCCTCGGTGATGGTCTCCCGGTAGAAGCGGCCGAGACCGTCGAGGGTCGGCCCGCGCTGCACGGTCACCCCGAGCGGCGGCACGTCCGCGATCTTGACCGTGTTGTTCTCGCTGGCCGAGATCGCGTCGGCGAGATCCTGACCGACCTTCTTCGCGTCGACGTCGAACGCGGCCACGAAGCTCACGTCCCGGACGTGGTACCCGCCGAAGTCGACGTGCATCAGGCCGGGGACCTGGGTCGACGGATCGGCGTCCGCGTAGTAGTGAACCCCCTGGACCAGCGACGCCGCGCAGTTGCCCACGCCGACGACCGCCACCCGAACCTGGCTCATGTCAGGCTCCTCCTGTTGTCTCGTCCTGTCGTACCCCGTCGATCGCGGGCCGGGATGGCCCGCCACCGGGGAAGGTCCTCTCGTCACGACCGTCCGCGGCGCCCTGCTCGGCCCGTTCGGTCGCGATCAGCTCGTTCAGCCAGCACACCTCGCGCTCGGAGCACTCCAGCCCGCGCCGGTGCAGCTCGCGGGTGTAGCGGTCGACCCCCTCGCAGGGTCGGCCGAGCGCGGTGCGCAGGCCGTCCCGGCGTTCCTCGACGGCCCGTCTGCGGCCCTCCAGGATCCGGATCCTGGTCTCCGCCGGTGTCCGCGCGAAGAACGCCAGGTGCACGTCGAAGCTCCCGTCCTCCCACGCCTGCGGGCCGGCCTCGGCGAGCACGGCGGCGAACCGGTCCCGGCCCGCGGGGGTGATGCGGTAGACCCGCCTGCCCCGTCGCAGCCGTCCCGGAGCGCGCCCGTACGGGTCGCCCGCCTCGTCGGTCGTCTCGGCGATCGCCCCGGCCCGGAGCAACCGGCGCAGGGCCGGGTACAACGAGCCGTAGGAGAACGCACGGAAGCCGCCGAGCCGGCGGCCGAGCTGCTTGCGCAGCTTGTAGCCGTGCAGCGGACCGTCCTGGAGCAGGCCGAGTACCGCGAAGTCCAGCATCGCGACCTCCTCCGTGCCGACCGCCGACCGGTCATCCTATCGGTCCGATACATCGATCCGCCCCAGTCATGATCGTCATCACAGGCGGTCACGGACCGGACGAGTGCCCCGACCAGGCACGCACCGGTCGCGCCCGCGGGACCCCGTGCGGGACGGCGATGGGTCCGCGGGCCCGTCCCGCGTACCCTGGCCGGGTGCTCAGCCCGCGACAGGTGGTGGACTACGCCCTGCAGCGCCGTGCTCTGCTGGCCGACGTCCGGGCCGGCCGGACCGGCCGTGAGGAGGTGTGCGATGCGGGTGAGTACCTGCTGCGCGCCGCGCGCTACCACGGCACCCCTGCCGGACGGGCCTGCCCGGTCTGCCGGCACGACGGGCTGGCCCAGGTCGCGTGGGTGTTCGGCGAGAGCCTGCGCCACGTCTCCGGCTCGGCCCGCTCCACCGCGGACCTGGAGCAGCTCGCGGCGCAGGTCGCCGACTTCTCCGTGCACGTCGTCGAGGTGTGCACCGAGTGCCGCTGGAACCACCTGGTCCGCTCGTTCGTCCTCGGCACCGGCCGTCCCCGCCGCGGCCGGCGGAGTGCGGGTGGCTGAGTCCCGTGTCCCCGCACCCGACGAGCACCACCACCCGGACCGCGCGCACCGCGTCGGTCCCACGCCGGACCCCCTCGGCCCCGGGCACCCCCGGCCCGGGCTGCTGCGGATCCGGTCCATCGCACCCCACGGAGCCGCCCGGTGAACGACCGTGACCCCCGGCGCACCCCGCCGCCGCCCCCGCCCCCCGGTCCTCCGCGGTCCCGTCCCCCGATGCCCCCGCCGGCACCCCGGCCGGGTGCGGGTCCCCGTCCCCCGATGCCGCCGCCCCCGCCCCCCGGTCGTCCGCCGGCGGGTGGCCGCCCCGCGCCCGCCGGGCCGCCGCCCCGGCCGGTCCCCCAGCCGCCCCCGCCGCTGCTGACCCACGACGACTCCGGGATCGGCCACTTCGATCCCGTCGTGCGGCCCGCCCAGGCCGGCCCGGGTGCGGCCGCCCCGCAGCGCGTCGGTCGTCCGCCGGCCCGCGGAGCCGCGGCGGCCGCGGCGGCACCGGCCGCGCCCGGCCGTCGTGGCGCGGGTGGTGGCCGTCCGCCCGGTCCGCCCGGCCGTTCCGACGGGCGTGGCCCCGGTGACGGCGGGGACGGGGGGAAGAAGCCCGGCCGACGCCGTCGGCTCCGGCGCTGGCTGATCGGGCTCGCCGCGGTCGCGGTCGTCGGCCCGCTGGTCGCGTTCGCGATCGGGTGGCTCGTGCTCCCGGTCCCCACGGCCGACGACATCGCCGTCACCCAGGTCGCGACCTTCACCTACACCGACGGCGCCCCGCTGGCGACCGTCCGGCCGGACAACGTCAACCGGACCAGCGTGGACCTGGCCCAGGTGCCGGTCCCGGTGCAGCAGGCCGTGCTGGCCGCGGAGGACCGCACGTTCTTCTCCAACCCCGGCTTCGACATCACCGGCATCGCCCGGGCGGTGATCAACCAGCTCTCCGGCGGGATCGGCGGCGGCTCGACGATCACCCAGCAGTACATCAAGGTCACCACCGGCAACGACCAGTACTCGTTGTTCCGCAAGTTCCGCGAGGTCGTGCTGGCCGCCAAGATGTCCAAGGAGATGACCAAGGAGCAGATCCTCGGCAACTACCTGAACGCGATCTACCTGGGTCGCGGCGCCTACGGCATCCAGGCGGCCAGCCAGGCCTACTTCGGCAAGAACGTGCAGGACCTGAACGCCTCCGAGGGCGCGATGATCGCCGGGCTGATCCAGTCGCCGTCGCGCTGGGACCCGGCGAAGAACCTCGAGATGTCCCAGCAGCGGTGGAGCTTTGTGCTCGACGGCATGGTCGCCCAGGGCTGGATGACCCAGGCAGACCGGGCGCAGCAGCGGTTCCCGCAGTGGCGCGAGGCCTCGGCGGCCGAGGGTGGCGGCATCCCCGGCGACGACAAGGGCCACATCTACAACGCGGCCCGTGCCGAGCTGGAGAAGCTGGGGATCTCCGAGACCGAGATCAACACCCAGGGCCTGACGGTCACCACGACGATCGACCCGAAGGCCCAGGAGGACGCGGCGACCGCCGTCGGGAAGGTCATGGACGGCCAGCCGGACAACCTGCGCTCCTCGCTGGTGTCGGTGAACCCCAAGACCGGCGCGGTCATCGCCTACTTCGGCGGGGAGAACGGCGTCGGCCTCGACTACGCCTCGGTGCTCAAACAGCCCGGCTCGTCGTTCAAGCCGTTCGTGCTCGCCGCGGCGTTGCAGACCGACCCGCCGGTCGGGCTCGGCGCGGTCTACGACGGCTCCTCCCCGCAGGAGCTCGCCGGCACCACGGTCACCAACTCCGAGGGGGTGAGCTGTGGCCGGTGCTCGGTCAAGGAGGCGATGACCAAGTCGATCAACACGGTCTTCTACCGGATGGGCCTCGACGTCGGCCCGCAGCGGGTCGCCGACGCCGCGCACCAGGCCGGTATCCCCGACGACCTGCTGCCGAACCCGACCGGTGGCATCTCCCTGGGTGACCGCGAGGTCCACCCCGAGGACATGGCCGCGGCCTACGGCACGTTCGCGGCCGACGGCATGAAGCGCGAGCCGTTCCTGATCGCCAAGGTCACCGCCAGCGACGGCCGGGTCATCTACGACCGCGGCAGCACCGACAACGGCCAGCAGGTCATGCCGGCCGAGGTCGCCCGCAACGTCACCGAGTCCATGACCGACGTCGCGAGCTCGTCGCGGATCGGACTGGACGGCCGACCGGTCGCCGCGAAGACCGGCACCGTGCAGAGCAGCGTGCAGGGCCAGAACAACGACGCCTGGACCGTGGGCTACACCCCGTCGGTCTCCACCGCGGTCTGGGTGGGCACCGACGACAACAGCCCGATCCAGAACTCGGCGGGGCGCCCCGTCTACGGCCGGATGCTGCCCGGGTCGATCTGGCAGTCGTTCATGACCGACGTGCTGCAGGGCACGCCGGTGGAGCAGTTCTCCGACTTCCAGCCGATCGGGCAGGCCCCGGCCCGGGCCGTCTCGAACGACTCGGGCAGCAACGACGAGCAGTCCACCTCCACCCGGGAGCCCGGCGACGGCCGCGACCGCGGTGACGGCGAGCGCGGTGACCGTGGCGACGGTGGGGACCGGGGCGACCGGGGTGACTCCTCGGGCGACGGCTCCGGTGACGGTTCCGGGGACGACGGCAGCAGCAGCGACCCCGGTGACGACGGCGGCGGTGACGGTCCCCCGGGTTCCGACGCGGGCCGGGACCGCCCGGGCCGCGGGGGCGACAACTGACCGCAGGCGGCCGGCCCGGAGCGGCACCGCCCGCCCCTCGCGACGCACCGGGGGCGGGCGTCCGGGACCGGGAGATCCCGACCTGGACCGAGCCGCTGGCGCGCGCCGCCGGCCGGGTCGTCGGCGGCCCGATGGGCCGGCACGCCCTCGTCGGCCGGTCGCGCTGGTGGACGCCGCTGCGGGTGGTGCTGCTGTTCGCCGTCGTCGTGCTGGCGCTGGGCTGGCTGGGCAAGGCGGCCTGCCTGCAGGAGTACCGCACCGAGGACGGCGCGCTCGCGCTGGACTGGCGCAACGACCGCCAGTACGTCGCGATGTGCTACTCCGACACCGTCCCGCTCTACGGCCTGGAGGGGCTCGCGGACGACGCCGTCCCCTACCGCGACGCCTGGTACGAGACCGGAGCCGACGGCTCCCGCACCGCCCGGTACATGGAGTACCCGGTGGTCACCGGGGGCTTCCAGTACCTGAACGCGCAGCTGACCGACGGCTGGCAGTGGCTGGCCCAGCGGCTCCCCCTGCCGACCGCGCTCGACGTCGTCGTCTACTTCGACGTGACCGCGATCTGGCTGGCCGCCGCCTGGCTGGTGGTGGTGTGGGCGGTAGTGATGCTGCGCCCGGAACGGCCGTGGGACGCGGCGCTGGTCGCGCTCTCGCCGCTGGTGGCGGTGCACGCGTTCACCAACTTCGACACGCTCACCGTCGCGCTGGCGACCGGGGCGCTGCTCGCGCTGCGCCGGGACCGGCCGGTCTGGGCCGGGGTGCTGCTCGGGATCGGCGGGGCGGCGAAGCTCTACCCGCTGCTGATCCTGCTGCCGGTCCTGCTCGTCGGCTGGCGACGCCGCGACGACGGCGGCCTGTCCCGCGCCGCGTGGACGATCGGCGCCGCCGTCCTCGCCTGGGTCGCGGTGAACCTCCCGGTCGCGCTGGCCTGGCCCCGTGGGTGGGCCGAGTTCTTCCTGCTCAACCGCACGCGCCCGGCCGACCCGGACTCGATCTGGTACTCGCTGTACTGGTTCACCGGCTGGTCCGGCTTCGACGGCCCGCTCGGTGACGGGCAGTCCCCCACCGTCCTGAACGCCGTCACCGCGGTGCTCATGGTGCTGGCGTTCGCCGCGATCGCCGCTCTGGCGCTGCGCGCCCCGCGCCCGCCCGCGCTCGCCGAGCTGGCCTTCCTGACCGTGGCGGCGTTCCTGCTGCTCAACAAGGTGTGGAGCCCGCAGTACTCGCTGTGGCTGGTCCCGCTCGCGGTGCTCGCCCTGCCCCGCTGGCGGCTGTTGCTGGCGTGGATGGCGGTCGACGCGCTGGTCTGGGTGCCGCGGATGTACCAGTACCTCGGCGTCGCGAACAAGGGACTGCCGCCCGAGCCGTTCCTGGTGACGGTGCTCGTGCGCGACGCCGTGGTGGTCGCGCTGTGCGTGCTGGTCGTCCGGCAGGTCCTGCGGCCCGGCACCGCCCCGGGACGGGACCCGGAACCCGTGTGGCCGGTCGGGCCGCGCACGTCCCGTCCCGTCCCGCCCGCTGTCGCGGCCTCGCCGGTCACGGTCCCCGCGCGGGGCGGGCGGCGGCGCCGGGACGGCGGCTCCGGTGCCGGCTCCGGGCGGCGTGGCTCCGGTGCCACCCGCGCCGACGGCCGCGCGGGCGCGCCCGCGCCCTGGCCGTCCCGGGCGACCCGCCCACGGCACGACCCGGCGGACGGACCCGCGGCGCCGCCCCCCCGGGGTGTGACGTGCGCGGCCGCGCCGGGACCTGTGCGGCGGCCGGCCGGGTGCGACGATCGGTCCATGGCCGACGACGTGGTGGTCCCCGACCGGGTGCAGCAGCGGCTGCGGGAGCGGGTCGAGGCGGCACTGACGACGCTCCCCCCGTCCGAGCGCCGGGCCGCCTCGGAGGCCGACCGGGCGGGGAAGCGGGCCGCCGCGGTCACGCTGACGCTGATGCCGGTCCCCGGCGCCACCGGTGCGGGCCGGCTCGCCGAGGAGGTCGCGTTCGTCCTGACCCGGCGCGCCCGGTCGCTGCGCGCGCACTCCGGGCAGTGGGCCCTGCCGGGCGGCCGGCTCGACCCGGGTGAGACCGCCGAGCAGGCGGGACGCCGCGAGGTGTCCGAGGAGATCGGCCTGGAGCTCGGCCCGGACCGCGTGCTCGGCCTGCTCGACGACTACCCGACCCGGTCCGGCTACGTGATCACCCCGGTCGTGCTGTGGGCGGGCGGTGCCGGTGAACCGACGCCCAACCCGGACGAGGTCGCCGAGCTGTACCGCCCGCCGCTGGCCGAGATCGACCGGGAGCCCCGGTTCCTCACGATCCCCGAGTCCGACGCCCCGGTGATCCAGGTGCCGCTGTTCGACCGGTACGTCCACGCCCCCACCGGGGCGGTGCTGCACCAGTTCCGCGAGGTCGTCCTGCACGGGCGCGCCACCCGGGTGGCGCACCTCGAGCAGCCGGTGTTCGCCTGGCGCTGATGCGCTGATGCGCTGATGCGCTGATGCGGTGCGCGACCGCGCGTCAGGCCGTGACGGGGCCGCCGAACACGCCCGCCGGGTCGACACGGCGCTTCAGCGCGGCCAGCCGGAGCCGGGTGTCGTCGTCCCAGTAGCCGGCGACGGTGTCCGGTGCGGCCTGTCCGGCCAGGTTCACCAGCCCGCCGCGGGTCCAGGGGGCGACGGCGTCGAGCAGCGCCGCGGCCCGGGCCGGGACCTGCACCGCCGCCTCCGGCCCCGCGGGTACGCCGAGGCAGTACAGAGAGACGGCCCCGTGCCGCCCGGCGACCGCGTTCGGCACCGTCGCGGGCCGGGCGAGCGCCCCGCCGAGCAGCCGGAGCTCGACGAGCACCAGCGGCGACGAGCTGTCCGGGCCGGATTCGGTGAGGACAGCGTCGACGGCGTCGGCGGGCAGCGTGTCCAGGACGGCGCCGCGGTCCCACACCGGCATCGGGTCGGTCGGGTCGGAGTGGACGGCGTCGACGGCCGCCCACGGCAGCTCACCGACGCCGTCGAGCAGCGGCACCGCGGCCGCCCGCATCGGTGCGAGCAGCGCCTCCCCCTCGGCGGCCGCACCGAGGTGGGCGAGGCGCAGGTGCACGACGAACCGGCCCCGCAGCTCCGGCGGCAGCGCCGGGTCCGGCGGGAGCGCGAGCAGGGCGATCGAGGTCGACGTGTCCTCCCCCAGCCCGGGGGCCCACTCGCGCCAGGCGTGCAGCAGGCGGGGCGCGTCGCCACCGTCGAAGAAGATCCCGCCGCCGTGGAACCGTGGCTGCTCGACCAGCCCGAACTCCATCCAGGTGACGATGCCGAAGCTCTCCCGGCCACCGCGGACCGCCCAGAACAGGTCCGGTTCCGACCCGGCGTCGACGGTCCGGACGACGCCGTCGGCGGTGACGATCCCGAACCGGGTCACGTGGTCGGCGGCGAACCCGTGCCGTCGGCCGAGGGGGCCGAGGCCACCGCCGGTGGTGAACCCGACGACCCCGACGCCCGAGCTGGACCCGCACACCGGCGCGAGCCCGTGCGGTGCGGCGCGTCGAGCACGGCCCGCCAGCGCACGCCCGCCTCCACCCGGGCCCGGCGGGCGACCGGATCGACGGCGAGACCGGTCAGGCGGCGGGTGGAGACCAGTACGACGTCGTCGAGATCACCGGTCAGGCCGTGCCCGGTGGCCTGGACGGCCACCCGCATCCCCTGCGTGGCCGCCCAGCGGACGGCGGCCGCGACGTCCTGCTCCCCGGTGGCGCCGACGACGACCGCCGGGGTCGGGACGTGCGCGAGGTTGAACCCGCCGACCTCCTGCGCCCAGCCGGGGTCGGTGGGGAGGAGGACCGGCCCCGCGACGGCGGCGGCGAGCGCGGCGACGGGTCGGGCGAGGGACGAGGTGGTCATGGCGGGCTCCGTTCACGGGGGTCGTGCGGTCCCCACGAGCCTGGGTCGCCGCGGTCCGCCGCCCCATCCCCCGGACCTGGTCGGCCGGCACCCCAGGAACCTGGGACACCCGATCCGGGCAGCGTGGTCGCGCCCGCTTCCCCACTTCTGACGATGGAGATCGACGGTCGTGCTCCCGACACTCGGACGGTGCCCACCGCCGCCCCGGCGCGCGTCCGCGAACGCCTCGCCGCCCTCGCGTCGGCCGGCCTCGACGCGCCCGCCTTCGGACTGACCGCGCTGGACCTGCTGCGCTCGGCACTGCCGTTCTCGGCGGCCTGCCTGGCCACCGTGGACCCGGCGACCGAGATCGTCACCGGTGTGGTCAAGGCCGACCTCACCGACGAGAACGACGACCTCTGGGCCCACCACGAGTACGAGGTCGTCGACCTCTACAACTCCTTCGACGTGTTCCGACGGCCCGGCGGGGTGACCACCGCGCTCGCCGAGACCGGTGGTGACCTGAGCCGCCTGCGCCGCTTCGACGAGTTCTTCTCGCCGGTCTACGGGTTCGGTGACGAGCTGCGCTTCACCGCTGCGACCGACGACGCGCGCTGGGGCTTCGTGGCTCTGTTCCGCGACGACCGGCGCGGCTTCAGCCCCGCCGAGCAGGAGTACGCCACCGACGTCGGACGGCTCTTCGGGCGCGGGATGCGGGCCGGTCTCGTCGCGGGCGCCGTCGCGGACGGGCCCGGGGTCGCCGACGGTCCGGCGGTGCTCGTGGTCGGGCGGGACGGCGCGGTCACCCACGGCGGACCCGGTGTCGGGGAGCGGCTCACCGACCTCGGTGGCGATGCCGGAGGGGCGCTCCCGTTCCCGCTGGTCGGGCTGATCCGGGCAGCCCGCCGCTACGCCGCCGGGCACCTGCCGCAGCCGCCCCGGACCCGGCTGCGGACCCGCTCCGGGCACTGGGTGGTGGCCCACGCGTCGCCGCTGGCCGGGCCGGACGGGACCGGGGGGCAGGTCGTGGTGACGATCGAGGAGGCCCGGCCGCCGGAGATCGTCCCGCTGGTCACCGCGGCGTTCGGGCTGACCCCGCGCGAGCGCGACGTCGTCGGCCTGGTGCTGCGCGGCGCGGACACCGCGGAGATCGCCCGCACCCTGCACCTGTCCGCGTGGACGGTCCAGGACCACCTCAAGTCGGTGTTCGCGAGGGTCGGCGTCCGCAGCAGGCGGGAGCTCACCGCGCGGGTCTACTTCGACCAGTACGCCCCGCGGCTGCAGATCGGGGCCGGGCTCACCCCGTCCGGGTGGTTCGCCGGCACCGCCTGAGCCTGCCTCAGGCGTTCTCCCGCAGGTAGGCGATGTCGCGGGCCTGTCCCTCGGCGGGCGTCTCCACCACGACCGGTGCCCCGGCCGCCGCGACGACGGCCGCCAGCTCGTCCGGCGGGATCGTCCCGTCGTCGATGTTCGCGTGCCGGTCGCGGGCCGAGTCGAACGCGTCGCGCGAGTTGTTCAGATGGACCAGGTCGATCCGGCCGGTGATCGCCATCACCCGCTCCACGATCCCGGCCAGCTCCTCGCCGCCGGCGAAGGCGTGGCAGGTGTCCAGGCAGAACCCGACGCCGAACTCGCCGACGGCGTCCCACAGCCTGCCCAGCGCATCGAACCGGCGGGCCATGGCGTTGTCGCCGCCCGCGGTGTTCTCGATCAAGACGGGCACGTCGAACCCGTGCTCGCCGGCCTGGCGCTCGACGAACTTGCGCCAGTTGTCGATCCCGACGGCCGGGTCGTCGTCCCTGGTCACGTGGCCGCCGTGCACGACCAGGCCGAACGCGCCGACCTCGGCGGCGCCGGCCAGGTGCTGCTGCACGATCTTGCGGCTGGGGATGCGGATCCGGTTGTTGGGGGACGCGACGTTCGCGACGTAGGGCGCGTGCACCACCACCGCGACGTCCGAGGCGGCCAGCTCCGCGGCCCGCGGGTGCGGCGGCGGCTTCTTCCAGCCCTGCGGGTCGGACAGGAACAGCTGGATCACCTCGGCGCCGACCTCGGCGGCCGCGGCCAGCGGGTCCTCGGCGTCGCGGACGTGTGCTCCGATCTGCATGCGGGCACGGTAGCGAGGACCTCCGACAGCGGTCGGCCGCCGGTCACCGGGCAGGCCGGCCGCACCGGCCCGCCCGGTCCCCGGTGGTGTGCCCGGTGGGGACCCCGGACACCGCCGGGCAGGCGCCCGGTGTCGCCCCGGACCCGTCGAGGGGATCCGGGGGAGCGCGTACCCGCAGGTCGGAGCCGGAACGGGCGTTGCTAGCCTGTACCGGCATCCCCGCAGCTCCCGTGCATCCGCCGGAAACTGTCGGGGTGCACTGAGAACCTCCTGTCACGGCCGTCCGGGTCGTGACCGTTTCGAGTCCACAGGAGGTGAGTGGTTCTCATGCGTCATTACGAGGTCATGGTCATCCTCGACGGCGGCCTGGACGAGCGCACCGTGCAGCCGTCCCTGGAGCAGTTCCTCACCGTCGTGAAGAACGACGGCGGATCGGTCGAGAAGATCGAGGTCTGGGGCAAGCGCCGCCTGGCCTACGAGATCAAGAAGCAGGGCGAGGCCATCTACGCGGTCCTCGACATCACCGCGGAGCCGGCGACCGTCACCGAGCTGGACCGCCAGCTGGGCCTGAACGAGTCCGTGCTGCGCACCAAGGTCCTGCGCAAGGACATCACCCGCACGCCGGCGCCCGCCGCCCGCTGATTGGAGCCGTCATGGCCGGCGAGACCGTCATCACCGTCGTGGGCAACCTGACGGCGGATCCCGAGCTGCGGTTCACCCCGTCCGGCGCCGCGGTCGCCAACTTCACCGTGGCGTCCACCCCGCGCACCTTCGACCGCCAGTCCGGCGAGTGGAAGGACGGCGAGGCCCTCTTCCTGCGCTGCAACATCTGGCGCCAGGCGGCGGAGAACGTCGCCGAGTCCCTGACCCGCGGCGCGCGCGTCGTGGTCCAGGGTCGCCTGCGCCAGCGGTCCTTCGAGACCAAGGAGGGCGAGAAGCGCACCGTCGTGGAGATGGAGGTCGACGAGGTCGGCCCCTCGCTCCGCTACGCGACCGCCAAGGTCAACAAGGTCAACCGGGGCGGAGGCTCCGGTGGCTTCGGCGGCGGCGGCGGTGGCGGCCGACAGGGCGGCGGTTCCGGCGGCGGAGGTAACTCCGGCGGCGGCTATGACGACCCCTGGGGTTCGGCCCCGCCCGCGGGCAGTGGCGCCGCGTCCGACGACGAGCCCCCCTTCTGATCCACGCACCTCTCCGCCCGTGACGGGCGGAGGACGATCTCCAGGAGCACCACCATGGCCAAGGCCATCGTGCGCAAGCCGAAGAAGAAGGTCTGCGCTTTCTGCAAGGACAAGGCCCAGCTGATCGACTACAAGGACACCGGTCTGCTGCGGAAGTTCATCTCCGACCGCGGCAAGATCCGCGCCCGCCGGGTCAGCGGCAACTGCCGGCAGCACCAGCGGGACGTCGCCGTCGCGGTCAAGAACTCCCGCGAGGTCGCCCTGCTGCCGTACACCTCGACCGCTCGCTGAGGAAGGGGAGACAGATGAAGCTCATCCTCAACGCCGACGTCCCGAACCTGGGTGCCCCGGGTGACATCGTCGAGGTCAAGGACGGCTACGGCCGCAACTACCTGCTGCCGCGCAAGCTCGCGGTCGTCGCCACCCGTGGTGCCGAGAAGCAGGTGGAGCAGATCCGCCGGGCCCAGAAGACCCGCGAGATCCGCGACCTGGGCCACGCCCAGCAGGTCGACTCGCAGCTGCGCAACATCAACGTGAGCGTCCCGGCCAAGGCCGGCGACACGGGCCGTCTGTTCGGCTCGATCACCCCGGCGCAGGTCGTCGACGCCGTCAAGGCGGCCGGTGGCCCGCTGCTGGACAAGCGCAGCATCGACGTCCCGGGTCACCTCAAGACCCTGGGCAAGCACCAGGTGCAGGTCCGCCTGCACCCGGAGGTCACCACCGAGCTGCCGATCGCGGTCGTCGCGAGCTGAGCGGTCCGGTGGTCGCACGACCACCGACAGTGAACAGGGCGGTGTCCGGAGCCACGTGCTCCGGGCACCGCCCTGTCGTCTGTCCGGGACGTCCCGGACGGGCGTCGCACACACGGTCCGCAGTCCCGGATGGACGATCGACACCGATCGGACGACCCCGGACGGAATGTCTTGTCACGCAGCCGACACGCCGTCCGGTGACGCTCCACTCGTCGGGCGGGCCTGTGGACGCGCCGGGCGGCGAACGGCCCGCCGGGCGCTCCGACACGCCCGTACGGGGCGTGCGACGACACGCCAGAGCAAAGTTGTCCACAGCTGTGAACATGCCCCTGAGCAGGCAAGACAGCCCGATCCTGTGCGCTGTCCCCAAGTTGTCCCCAGCACGGTCCCGGGACGGGCGGCATCCGTGCACAGTTCATCCCCAGATCGATCACCAGGTCGGTTCGCCAGGCGCGGTCCGGCCGACCTACTGTCGTCGTACCGGGACGCGAGCGCCGTGTCCCACGGGTCGCGTCCGTCGCGGCCCGTCGGGCACCGGGCCGGCCGGTAGATCACCGACGACGGTCGCGGGTGGGCAGGACGCACCACTCGCGCGTCGAACGTGCGTTTGGTACCGTGTCCACCGGGGGTGACGCTGCGTATGGCTCTGACGGACGATCGTCCCGGCAACAAGCCCCGTGCGGTCCGTGACGGCGAGAAGGCCTCCGGACCGGGCGAGGGTGCGACGTTCGACCGTCAGCCCCCGCAGGACCTCACCGCGGAGCAGGCGGTGCTGGGCGGGATGCTGCTGAGCAAGGACGCGATCGCCGACGTCGTGGAGGTGCTGCAGCCGGAGGACTTCTACCGGCCCGCGCACCAGACCGTCTACGAGGACGATCCTGGACCTCTACAGCCGCGGCGAACCCGCCGACGCGGTCACTGTCTCGGCGGAGCTGCAGCGGCGCGGTGAGCTCGTCCGCCTCGGCGGCGCGCCCTACCTGCACACCCTGATCGCGACCGTGCCCACCGCGGCGAACGCGGCCTACTACGCCGAGATCGTCGGCGAGAAAGCGATCCTGCGGCGGCTGGTCGAGGCCGGTACCCGGATCGTGCAGCTGGGCTACCACGGCAACGAGGGCGGCGAC
>NZ_JAHLEL010000056.1 GCF_020131355.1 Pseudonocardia sp. ICBG1293 | reverse complement strand
CCGCGCGGGGCGGGCGGCGGCGCCGGGACGGCGGCTCCGGTGCCGGCTCCGGGGGCGTGGCTCCGGTGCCACCCGCGCCGACGGCCGCGCGGGGCGCGCCCGCGCCCTGGCCGTCCCGGGCGACCCGCCCACGGCACGACCCGGCGGACGGACCCGCGGCGCCGCCCCCCCGGGGTGTGACGTGCGCGGCCGCGCCGGGACCTGTGCGGCGGCCGGCCGGGTGCGACGATCGGTCCATGGCCGACGACGTGGTGGTCCCCGACCGGGTGCAGCAGCGGCTGCGGGAGCGGGTCGAGGCGGCACTGACGACGCTCCCCCCGTCCGAGCGCCGGGCCGCCTCGGAGGCCGACCGGGCGGGGAAGCGGGCCGCCGCGGTCACGCTGACGCTGATGCCGGTCCCCGGCGCCACCGGTGCGGGCCGGCTCGCCGAGGAGGTCGCGTTCGTCCTGACCCGGCGCGCCCGGTCGCTGCGCGCGCACTCCGGGCAGTGGGCCCTGCCGGGCGGCCGGCTCGACCCGGGTGAGACCGCCGAGCAGGCGGGACGCCGCGAGGTGTCCGAGGAGATCGGCCTGGAGCTCGGCCCGGACCGCGTGCTCGGCCTGCTCGACGACTACCCGACCCGGTCCGGCTACGTGATCACCCCGGTCGTGCTGTGGGCGGGCGGTGCCGGTGAACCGACGCCCAACCCGGACGAGGTCGCCGAGCTGTACCGCCCGCCGCTGGCCGAGATCGACCGGGAGCCCCGGTTCCTCACGATCCCCGAGTCCGACGCCCCGGTGATCCAGGTGCCGCTGTTCGACCGGTACGTCCACGCCCCCACCGGGGCGGTGCTGCACCAGTTCCGCGAGGTCGTCCTGCACGGGCGCGCCACCCGGGTGGCGCACCTCGAGCAGCCGGTGTTCGCCTGGCGCTGATGCGCTGATGCGCTGATGCGCTGATGCGGTGCGCGACCGCGCGTCAGGCCGTGACGGGGCCGCCGAACACGCCCGCCGGGTCGACACGGCGCTTCAGCGCGGCCAGCCGGAGCCGGGTGTCGTCGTCCCAGTAGCCGGCGACGGTGTCCGGTGCGGCCTGTCCGGCCAGGTTCACCAGCCCGCCGCGGGTCCAGGGGGCGACGGCGTCGAGCAGCGCCGCGGCCCGGGCCGGGACCTGCACCGCCGCCTCCGGCCCCGCGGGTACGCCGAGGCAGTACAGAGAGACGGCCCCGTGCCGCCCGGCGACCGCGTTCGGCACCGTCGCGGGCCGGGCGAGCGCCCCGCCGAGCAGCCGGAGCTCGACGAGCACCAGCGGCGACGAGCTGTCCGGGCCGGATTCGGTGAGGACAGCGTCGACGGCGTCGGCGGGCAGCGTGTCCAGGACGGCGCCGCGGTCCCACACCGGCATCGGGTCGGTCGGGTCGGAGTGGACGGCGTCGACGGCCGCCCACGGCAGCTCACCGACGCCGTCGAGCAGCGGCACCGCGGCCGCCCGCATCGGTGCGAGCAGCGCCTCCCCCTCGGCGGCCGCACCGAGGTGGGCGAGGCGCAGGTGCACGACGAACCGGCCCCGCAGCTCCGGCGGCAGCGCCGGGTCCGGCGGGAGCGCGAGCAGGGCGATCGAGGTCGACGTGTCCTCCCCCAGCCCGGGGGCCCACTCGCGCCAGGCGTGCAGCAGGCGGGGCGCGTCGCCACCGTCGAAGAAGATCCCGCCGCCGTGGAACCGTGGCTGCTCGACCAGCCCGAACTCCATCCAGGTGACGATGCCGAAGCTCTCCCGGCCACCGCGGACCGCCCAGAACAGGTCCGGTTCCGACCCGGCGTCGACGGTCCGGACGACGCCGTCGGCGGTGACGATCCCGAACCGGGTCACGTGGTCGGCGGCGAACCCGTGCCGTCGGCCGAGGGGGCCGAGGCCACCGCCGGTGGTGAACCCGACGACCCCGACGCCCGAGCTGGACCCGCACACCGGCGCGAGCCCGTGCGGTGCGGCGCGTCGAGCACGGCCCGCCAGCGCACGCCCGCCTCCACCCGGGCCCGGCGGGCGACCGGATCGACGGCGAGACCGGTCAGGCGGCGGGTGGAGACCAGTACGACGTCGTCGAGATCACCGGTCAGGCCGTGCCCGGTGGCCTGGACGGCCACCCGCATCCCCTGCGTGGCCGCCCAGCGGACGGCGGCCGCGACGTCCTGCTCCCCGGTGGCGCCGACGACGACCGCCGGGGTCGGGACGTGCGCGAGGTTGAACCCGCCGACCTCCTGCGCCCAGCCGGGGTCGGTGGGGAGGAGGACCGGCCCCGCGACGGCGGCGGCGAGCGCGGCGACGGGTCGGGCGAGGGACGAGGTGGTCATGGCGGGCTCCGTTCACGGGGGTCGTGCGGTCCCCACGAGCCTGGGTCGCCGCGGTCCGCCGCCCCATCCCCCGGACCTGGTCGGCCGGCACCCCAGGAACCTGGGACACCCGATCCGGGCAGCGTGGTCGCGCCCGCTTCCCCACTTCTGACGATGGAGATCGACGGTCGTGCTCCCGACACTCGGACGGTGCCCACCGCCGCCCCGGCGCGCGTCCGCGAACGCCTCGCCGCCCTCGCGTCGGCCGGCCTCGACGCGCCCGCCTTCGGACTGACCGCGCTGGACCTGCTGCGCTCGGCACTGCCGTTCTCGGCGGCCTGCCTGGCCACCGTGGACCCGGCGACCGAGATCGTCACCGGTGTGGTCAAGGCCGACCTCACCGACGAGAACGACGACCTCTGGGCCCACCACGAGTACGAGGTCGTCGACCTCTACAACTCCTTCGACGTGTTCCGACGGCCCGGCGGGGTGACCACCGCGCTCGCCGAGACCGGTGGTGACCTGAGCCGCCTGCGCCGCTTCGACGAGTTCTTCTCGCCGGTCTACGGGTTCGGTGACGAGCTGCGCTTCACCGCTGCGACCGACGACGCGCGCTGGGGCTTCGTGGCTCTGTTCCGCGACGACCGGCGCGGCTTCAGCCCCGCCGAGCAGGAGTACGCCACCGACGTCGGACGGCTCTTCGGGCGCGGGATGCGGGCCGGTCTCGTCGCGGGCGCCGTCGCGGACGGGCCCGGGGTCGCCGACGGTCCGGCGGTGCTCGTGGTCGGGCGGGACGGCGCGGTCACCCACGGCGGACCCGGTGTCGGGGAGCGGCTCACCGACCTCGGTGGCGATGCCGGAGGGGCGCTCCCGTTCCCGCTGGTCGGGCTGATCCGGGCAGCCCGCCGCTACGCCGCCGGGCACCTGCCGCAGCCGCCCCGGACCCGGCTGCGGACCCGCTCCGGGCACTGGGTGGTGGCCCACGCGTCGCCGCTGGCCGGGCCGGACGGGACCGGGGGGCAGGTCGTGGTGACGATCGAGGAGGCCCGGCCGCCGGAGATCGTCCCGCTGGTCACCGCGGCGTTCGGGCTGACCCCGCGCGAGCGCGACGTCGTCGGCCTGGTGCTGCGCGGCGCGGACACCGCGGAGATCGCCCGCACCCTGCACCTGTCCGCGTGGACGGTCCAGGACCACCTCAAGTCGGTGTTCGCGAGGGTCGGCGTCCGCAGCAGGCGGGAGCTCACCGCGCGGGTCTACTTCGACCAGTACGCCCCGCGGCTGCAGATCGGGGCCGGGCTCACCCCGTCCGGGTGGTTCGCCGGCACCGCCTGAGCCTGCCTCAGGCGTTCTCCCGCAGGTAGGCGATGTCGCGGGCCTGTCCCTCGGCGGGCGTCTCCACCACGACCGGTGCCCCGGCCGCCGCGACGACGGCCGCCAGCTCGTCCGGCGGGATCGTCCCGTCGTCGATGTTCGCGTGCCGGTCGCGGGCCGAGTCGAACGCGTCGCGCGAGTTGTTCAGATGGACCAGGTCGATCCGGCCGGTGATCGCCATCACCCGCTCCACGATCCCGGCCAGCTCCTCGCCGCCGGCGAAGGCGTGGCAGGTGTCCAGGCAGAACCCGACGCCGAACTCGCCGACGGCGTCCCACAGCCTGCCCAGCGCATCGAACCGGCGGGCCATGGCGTTGTCGCCGCCCGCGGTGTTCTCGATCAAGACGGGCACGTCGAACCCGTGCTCGCCGGCCTGGCGCTCGACGAACTTGCGCCAGTTGTCGATCCCGACGGCCGGGTCGTCGTCCCTGGTCACGTGGCCGCCGTGCACGACCAGGCCGAACGCGCCGACCTCGGCGGCGCCGGCCAGGTGCTGCTGCACGATCTTGCGGCTGGGGATGCGGATCCGGTTGTTGGGGGACGCGACGTTCGCGACGTAGGGCGCGTGCACCACCACCGCGACGTCCGAGGCGGCCAGCTCCGCGGCCCGCGGGTGCGGCGGCGGCTTCTTCCAGCCCTGCGGGTCGGACAGGAACAGCTGGATCACCTCGGCGCCGACCTCGGCGGCCGCGGCCAGCGGGTCCTCGGCGTCGCGGACGTGTGCTCCGATCTGCATGCGGGCACGGTAGCGAGGACCTCCGACAGCGGTCGGCCGCCGGTCACCGGGCAGGCCGGCCGCACCGGCCCGCCCGGTCCCCGGTGGTGTGCCCGGTGGGGACCCCGGACACCGCCGGGCAGGCGCCCGGTGTCGCCCCGGACCCGTCGAGGGGATCCGGGGGAGCGCGTACCCGCAGGTCGGAGCCGGAACGGGCGTTGCTAGCCTGTACCGGCATCCCCGCAGCTCCCGTGCATCCGCCGGAAACTGTCGGGGTGCACTGAGAACCTCCTGTCACGGCCGTCCGGGTCGTGACCGTTTCGAGTCCACAGGAGGTGAGTGGTTCTCATGCGTCATTACGAGGTCATGGTCATCCTCGACGGCGGCCTGGACGAGCGCACCGTGCAGCCGTCCCTGGAGCAGTTCCTCACCGTCGTGAAGAACGACGGCGGATCGGTCGAGAAGATCGAGGTCTGGGGCAAGCGCCGCCTGGCCTACGAGATCAAGAAGCAGGGCGAGGCCATCTACGCGGTCCTCGACATCACCGCGGAGCCGGCGACCGTCACCGAGCTGGACCGCCAGCTGGGCCTGAACGAGTCCGTGCTGCGCACCAAGGTCCTGCGCAAGGACATCACCCGCACGCCGGCGCCCGCCGCCCGCTGATTGGAGCCGTCATGGCCGGCGAGACCGTCATCACCGTCGTGGGCAACCTGACGGCGGATCCCGAGCTGCGGTTCACCCCGTCCGGCGCCGCGGTCGCCAACTTCACCGTGGCGTCCACCCCGCGCACCTTCGACCGCCAGTCCGGCGAGTGGAAGGACGGCGAGGCCCTCTTCCTGCGCTGCAACATCTGGCGCCAGGCGGCGGAGAACGTCGCCGAGTCCCTGACCCGCGGCGCGCGCGTCGTGGTCCAGGGTCGCCTGCGCCAGCGGTCCTTCGAGACCAAGGAGGGCGAGAAGCGCACCGTCGTGGAGATGGAGGTCGACGAGGTCGGCCCCTCGCTCCGCTACGCGACCGCCAAGGTCAACAAGGTCAACCGGGGCGGAGGCTCCGGTGGCTTCGGCGGCGGCGGCGGTGGCGGCCGACAGGGCGGCGGTTCCGGCGGCGGAGGTAACTCCGGCGGCGGCTATGACGACCCCTGGGGTTCGGCCCCGCCCGCGGGCAGTGGCGCCGCGTCCGACGACGAGCCCCCCTTCTGATCCACGCACCTCTCCGCCCGTGACGGGCGGAGGACGATCTCCAGGAGCACCACCATGGCCAAGGCCATCGTGCGCAAGCCGAAGAAGAAGGTCTGCGCTTTCTGCAAGGACAAGGCCCAGCTGATCGACTACAAGGACACCGGTCTGCTGCGGAAGTTCATCTCCGACCGCGGCAAGATCCGCGCCCGCCGGGTCAGCGGCAACTGCCGGCAGCACCAGCGGGACGTCGCCGTCGCGGTCAAGAACTCCCGCGAGGTCGCCCTGCTGCCGTACACCTCGACCGCTCGCTGAGGAAGGGGAGACAGATGAAGCTCATCCTCAACGCCGACGTCCCGAACCTGGGTGCCCCGGGTGACATCGTCGAGGTCAAGGACGGCTACGGCCGCAACTACCTGCTGCCGCGCAAGCTCGCGGTCGTCGCCACCCGTGGTGCCGAGAAGCAGGTGGAGCAGATCCGCCGGGCCCAGAAGACCCGCGAGATCCGCGACCTGGGCCACGCCCAGCAGGTCGACTCGCAGCTGCGCAACATCAACGTGAGCGTCCCGGCCAAGGCCGGCGACACGGGCCGTCTGTTCGGCTCGATCACCCCGGCGCAGGTCGTCGACGCCGTCAAGGCGGCCGGTGGCCCGCTGCTGGACAAGCGCAGCATCGACGTCCCGGGTCACCTCAAGACCCTGGGCAAGCACCAGGTGCAGGTCCGCCTGCACCCGGAGGTCACCACCGAGCTGCCGATCGCGGTCGTCGCGAGCTGAGCGGTCCGGTGGTCGCACGACCACCGACAGTGAACAGGGCGGTGTCCGGAGCCACGTGCTCCGGGCACCGCCCTGTCGTCTGTCCGGGACGTCCCGGACGGGCGTCGCACACACGGTCCGCAGTCCCGGATGGACGATCGACACCGATCGGACGACCCCGGACGGAATGTCTTGTCACGCAGCCGACACGCCGTCCGGTGACGCTCCACTCGTCGGGCGGGCCTGTGGACGCGCCGGGCGGCGAACGGCCCGCCGGGCGCTCCGACACGCCCGTACGGGGCGTGCGACGACACGCCAGAGCAAAGTTGTCCACAGCTGTGAACATGCCCCTGAGCAGGCAAGACAGCCCGATCCTGTGCGCTGTCCCCAAGTTGTCCCCAGCACGGTCCCGGGACGGGCGGCATCCGTGCACAGTTCATCCCCAGATCGATCACCAGGTCGGTTCGCCAGGCGCGGTCCGGCCGACCTACTGTCGTCGTACCGGGACGCGAGCGCCGTGTCCCACGGGTCGCGTCCGTCGCGGCCCGTCGGGCACCGGGCCGGCCGGTAGATCACCGACGACGGTCGCGGGTGGGCAGGACGCACCACTCGCGCGTCGAACGTGCGTTTGGTACCGTGTCCACCGGGGGTGACGCTGCGTATGGCTCTGACGGACGATCGTCCCGGCAACAAGCCCCGTGCGGTCCGTGACGGCGAGAAGGCCTCCGGACCGGGCGAGGGTGCGACGTTCGACCGTCAGCCCCCGCAGGACCTCACCGCGGAGCAGGCGGTGCTGGGCGGGATGCTGCTGAGCAAGGACGCGATCGCCGACGTCGTGGAGGTGCTGCAGCCGGAGGACTTCTACCGGCCCGCGCACCAGACCGTCTACGAGACGATCCTGGACCTCTACAGCCGCGGCGAACCCGCCGACGCGGTCACTGTCTCGGCGGAGCTGCAGCGGCGCGGTGAGCTCGTCCGCCTCGGCGGCGCGCCCTACCTGCACACCCTGATCGCGACCGTGCCCACCGCGGCGAACGCGGCCTACTACGCCGAGATCGTCGGCGAGAAAGCGATCCTGCGGCGGCTGGTCGAGGCCGGTACCCGGATCGTGCAGCTGGGCTACCACGGCAACGAGGGCGGCGACGTCGACGACGCGGTGGACCGTGCCCAGGCCGCGGTCTACGAGGTCACCGAGCGCACCACCACCGAGAACTACACGGTCCTCGAAGAGCTCCTCCAGCCCACGATGGACGCCATCGACGCCATCGCCTCCCAGGGGAAAGCCACCGGTGTCCCGACCGGGTTCGCCGACCTCGACCAGGTCACCAACGGTCTGCACCCGGGCCAGATGATCGTCGTCGCGGCCCGGCCGGGTCTGGGCAAGTCGACCCTGGGCCTGGACTTCGCCCGCTCCTGCTCCATCCGCAACGGCATGACCAGCGCGTTCTTCTCCCTGGAGATGAGCAAGTCCGAGATCGTCATGCGTCTGCTGTCCGCGGAGGCCCAGATCCGGCTGGCCGACATGCGCGCCGGCCGGATGTCGGACGAGGACTGGACGCGGATGGCACGGCGGATGTCGGAGATCTCCGAGGCTCCGCTCTACATCGACGACTCGCCGAACCTGACGCTGACCGAGATCCGGGCCAAGGCGCGCCGGATGAAGCAGCGCAACGACCTCAAGCTGATCATCCTGGACTACCTGCAGCTGATGACCTCGGGCCGCAAGGTCGAGTCCCGTCAGCAGGAGGTCTCGGAGTTCTCCCGGCAGATCAAGCTGCTGGCCAAGGAGCTCGAGGTCCCGGTGGTGGCGATGAGCCAGCTCAACCGTGGTCCCGAGCAGCGCACCGACAAACGGCCGATGCTGGCCGATCTGCGTGAGTCCGGCTCGATCGAGCAGGACGCCGACATGGTCGTGTTGCTGCACCGCCCCGACGCGTTCGAAAACGACGACCCGCGTGCCGGTGAGGCCGACCTAATCCTGGCCAAGCACCGTAACGGCCCGACCACGACGATCACCGTCGCGCACCAGCTGCACTACAGCCGGTTCTCCGACCTCGCCCACGGCTGAGGCCACCGGGCCCCGGGCCCGGACGGGCCGCGTGCCCGCCCCCGGAGAGCGGTCAGGCGGTACCGGGCCGGGTCTGGGGCCCGGTGGTGGCAGCGACGGCCAGGGCGAGGCCGGCGACCAGGATCCCCGCGACGACGACCGGGACGCTCACCAGCACGGCCCCGAGCAGCATCGTCGGGAACGGGCCGGCGCCGTGCACGGTGCGCCGGTCACGGACGAACCCGGAGAGCAGGTTCCCGCCGCGACGGGCGGGGGCGTGCAGCGCGGTGTTCAGCGCGGCGATGCGGCGGACCAGCCGCGGGTCGGTCAGCCGCAGCTGCACCTCGATCTCGTGCAGCCGACGGTTCTCACGCTCGCTCAGCACCCCGGTCACCTCTCGTGTCTGCGGCCCGGCAGACACGCGCGTGCCGCCGTCCGGCGCGGGGCGTCGTCGATCCGGCCTGGTCCCGACGTTACGTGATCGATTCGTGATCTCCGTGGCCGGGCCGGACGGCTCACATGCGCCCGTCCTCACAGCGGAGCGGGCGCCCGGGGTCACCAGAGGGAGACGCGGTCCCGGCGTGGGCCGGCGGGGGCGCCGAGTCTGGTGATCAGCGCGGCCCAGGACCGGGCGGTCCCCGGGGTCCGGGCCGGGCGCGGGCGCAGCCAGCGGACCGCCAGGTCCGGGTCGTCCGGGTCGACGTCGAAGCGTTCGCGGCGCGGGAGGCGCGACGCGCTGCGCAGCTCGACGACGGTCCCGCTCGCGACGGACTGGACCCCGTAGAGACAGCCCGGCGGGACCAGCAGCTGCTGCGGCCCCTCGAGCAGGGCGACGGCCAGCCTGCCGAACGTGTCCGCGTCCGGGCGGGCATCGATGACGACGGCGTAGCCGCTGTCGCGGGGGACGCCGAGCAGCACCGGGTCGCCGGGGTGGCCGAAGAGACCGAGTACCGCGTCGCGGGCGGGGCGACGGCGTCGTCGCGCGGTGAGGGCGGTGAGGTCCGGGGCGGTGGACGTGCCGTCGGCGCTCCGGTCGAGCAGCAGCGCACCGGGCACCACGGTCCGTACGACGTCCACTCGACCTCCCTCGGGTCCGGTCACCGCGAGCGACGGACGCGCGGTGGGTTGCGGGTGGGGTACCGGAGACGACAACGAGCGGACCTGCCCGCGGTGACGCAGCGCGAGTCCACGTTGCTCCGATCGGGGCATCGGAGGCCCCCGACCCGCGGCCGGTCAGGCCGCCCGGTCGCGGTGCGGGCGGGACCGCAGCCAGGCCGGACGCCGGCTCGCCGGGGAGGGTGCGTCGTCGTTGCGCTCGGCGGTGCGGGTGATGTTGCGGACCATCCCGCCGAAGACGATCCCGTGGAACGGCGCGACCGACCACCAGTACAGGTAGCCGGGCAGGCCGTGCGGGATGAAGACCGCCCGCTGGTGATAGACGGACCCGCCCGGACGGGGACGTACCGACATCTCCAACCACGCCCGGCCGGGCACCTTCATCTCCGCGCGCAGCCGCAGCAGCCCCTCCTCGGGGCCGCGGTCGCTGCCCGGCGGGCGGGGTCCACCGGGCTCGACCAGCCGCTCCACCCGCCACCAGTCCAGTGCGTCCCCGGTACGCAGGTCGTGCGGGTCACGACGGCCGCGGGACAGCCCGACGCCGCCGACCGCGCGGTCCATCCAGCCCCGCACCGACCAGGCCAGCGGGAACGAGTACCAGCCACGCTCCCCGCCGATGCCCTCGACGACCGTCCACAGCCGTTCCGGGGTGGCGGCGCACGCCTGCTCGCGCTCGTCGAGGTAGACGTCGCCACCGGCCCACTCCGGGTCGCTGGGCAGCGGGTCCGACGGCACGTTCGCCACCGTCGCACCCGACCAGCGGGTCTCGACCTCGCCGTCGGTGATGCGCGACAGCGCGAGCTCGACGGCGCGGTCGTAGCCGATCAGCCCGCCCGGCGGGTCCGGGATCCTGGCCTTGGTGTCGTCCTCCGAGCAGACGACCTCGTGCACCAGCGACTCGATCAGCGGCTTCGCGATCGACTTGGGGACGGGGGTGACGACGTTGATCCAGTGCGCCGACAGCGACGGTGACAGCACCGGTACCGGGAGCACCCGGCGCCGGGACAGCCCGGCGACGCGGGCGTAGCGCTGCATCATCTCGTAGTAGGTGAGGACCTCGGGGCCACC
Organism: Pseudonocardia sp. ICBG1293; assembly: GCF_020131355.1. Taxonomy (GTDB): domain Bacteria; phylum Actinomycetota; class Actinomycetes; order Mycobacteriales; family Pseudonocardiaceae; genus Pseudonocardia. The sequence continues at coordinate 954 of NZ_JAHLEL010000056.1, read as the reverse complement.
GATGTCGAAGGTCCGGTTCAGCTCGGCGTCCGGCGCGTCGATCTCGGCGACCCGGATCAGGTAGCGCAGCACGTCGCGCACCGCGATCGGCTGGATCCGGTTGTGCACCCAGCGCGGGGTCACCATCAGCGGGAGCCGCTGGGTCAGGTAGCGCAGCATCTCGAAGCTGGCCGAGCCCGAGCCGAGGATGACCGCGGCCTGCAGCACGACCGTCGGCACCCCGGAGCGCAGCAGCGTCTCCCCCACCTCCACCCGCGAGGCCAGGTGGGCCGAGAGCGTCCCCGCACCGGTGTCGGGGTGCAGCCCGCCCAGGTAGACGATCCGCTTCACCCCGGCCGCCCGCGCGGCCTCGCCGAGGATCAGCGCGGCCCGCCGGTCGGTGGCGGCGAAGTCGGAGTCCGACAGCGAGTGCACGAGGAAGTAGACGACGTCGACGTCCGTGCAGGCCGCGCGGACGCTGTCCGGGTCGAGCAGGTCACCCTGCACGACCTCGGCGTCCGCGGCCCACGGCACGTCGGCGAGCTTGTCCGGGTCGCGGACCAGGCAGCGCACGTGCACCGGGCCCGCGGAGGGGTCCGGGACCAGGTCGGGCTCGGGGCCGTGGCCCAGCAGCCGGGGCGCGAGCCGCCCACCGATGTATCCGGTCGCACCCGTCACGAGATAACGCACCGCGCGATCGTCCCACCGCAGGCCCTGTGCGGCAGGGCCTGCGCTCAGCCCGGCAGGGCGGGCGGCGGGTTCGCCTCCCGGGGGCGCAGCGGGTCCACCGCCCGCGGCGCGACCTCGCGGGAGGCGACCAGCGACCGCACGGCGGCGGTGAGCACGGCCAGCAGCGGGACGGCGAGCAGCGCGCCGGCGATCCCGGCCAGGACCACCCCGACCGCGACGCCGAGCGCCACCGCCAGCGGGTGCAGCCGCACCGCCCGGCCCATCAGCACCGGTTGCAGGACGTGG
>NZ_JAHLEL010000055.1 GCF_020131355.1 Pseudonocardia sp. ICBG1293 | reverse complement strand
GACGGCGCGCAGTATCTGCGCCTTGGACACCGTGCGTCCGCGCTGCTCGGTGAGGTAGGTGAGCAGCCGCAGCTCGGTCGCCGACAGCTCCAGCGACCTCCCCCCGCGGGAGGCGACGGCGGCATCCGGGTCGAGGAGCAGGTCGCCGACCTGCACCGCGGACGGCAGCCGGCCCCGGCGGCGCAGCACCGACGCGACCCGGGCGACCAGCTCGTCGAGCGCGAACGGCTTCAGCACGTAGTCGTCGGCGCCGGCGTCCAGTCCGCGGAGCCGGTCGGCCAGCGCGTCGCGGGCGGTGAGCATGACGATCCCGGCGTCCCCGTGGCCCCGCACGACGTCGATCAGCTCGAAGCCGTCGCGCCCGCCCGGCAGCATCACGTCCAGGACGACGAGATCCGGCCGGAACGCGGCGAGCCGCTCCTCGAACGCGGTGCCGTCGACGACGCCCTCGGCCACGTGCCCGGCATCGGCCAGCGCGTCCACGACGGACTCGCGGATGGCGTCGGAGTCCTCGAGGACCAGGACCCGGGTCGTGGGGCCTCGTCCGTCGTCGCCCTGGCGTGTGTTCACCGGACAAGGGTGCGCCGCGAGGCTGAGGGGGAGCTGAAGACCCCGCCGTCTTCAGGTCCGTCTCAGGTGGCGCGGGCACTGTCGTGTCCGACACCGAGACGACGGGCCGCCCGGCCCGCGGCGCGGAGAGGAAGAGATGACCCTGCTCGACGTGATCGTCCTGATCATCGTGGTGGCCGCCGCGATCGGCGGGTTCCGCCGTCTCGGCGGTGTGGCCCGGGCCGGACGCCTGCTCGGCCTCGTGGTCGGGGCGGGCCTCGGCGCGGCCTGGGGCTCGAACCTGGCCCGCTACGGCGACACCCCGGACTCGGCCTGGTTGTGGGGCCTCGCCGGGGTGGTCGCGGGCCTCCTGCTGGGCTCGCTGGTCGGCGGGTTCCTCGGTGGCCTGGTCAGCCGGGTGCTCGCCCGCGGCAAGCTGTCCCTCCTGGACCGCGTGGTCGGCGCCGTCACCGGTGCCGTGACCGCGCTGCTGGTGATCTGGCTGGTCTCGTGGGTGGTCCCGGCCGTCGTGAGCGCCGAGGCGCTCGCCCCCGTGACGACGCTCGCGCAGTCCCTGGGCGGCAGCCGGGTCGTCGACTCGGTGTCGGAGCTGCTGCCCGCCACCACCTCCGCCGCCCGCGACGTCGTCGACGCCGCGCGGCCCCCCGCCGGCTGACCGGACCGACCCGACCTGCAGCGGTCCGCCGTCCGGCGGCCCGCGACCCGCCGCTGCCCGTGATCGGGCTCGGCACGCTTCCGAGGAGAACCATGAACGACGAGAACCGCACCCCGCGCGACGACGACCGTCCCACCGACCGGCAGCCGCCGGTCCCCGCCGACGACGCCCCCACCGCACACACCCCGGCCCACAGCCGCGGGACGGTGCGCACGACGGAGGGACGGTCGCCGCAGCCTCCGATGCGGGTGACCCGCCGCGTCGTCGCCGGTTCGCCTCCCTGCGACGCCGGTCGGCACTGCCCGTGGTCGCGGCAGGCGTCATCGGCCTGGTCGTCGGAGCCACCGCGAGCGGGCTGGTCGTGGGGACCGCGTTCGCCGGCCCGGGGGACGGTCCGGCCCGTTCCGCCGTCGCCGCGGACGGTCGCGGCCCCGGTGGTCCCGAGGCGCCCGGTCGGGAGTCCGACGGGCCGGGGCGTGGCCCGGACGGTGCCGGCCCCGGCGGACCCGGTGGGCCGGGTGCCTGCGGTCCGGCCGGTGGGCCGGGTCGTGCGGGGGGGTGCGCCGCCTGTCGGGGCTCCGACGCCGCCCGCGCCGCCCGCTGCGGGTGTCGCCCCGGGGGCCACCGCTCCGACGCCGCCCGCTGCCGGTGCGGCCCCGGGCGCGACGGTTCCGGGTCCGGGTGGACCCGCGGCACCGGCGGCGCCCGCCGCTCCGGGACCGGCGGCTCCGGCCGCTCCCTGATCCCGTCCGTGCGGTGGTGCCTGACGGCCGCACCGTGCAGGAGGAGGGGAGAAGGGAGTGCTCCTCGTCGGATCGCGTCGCGCATTCGCCCCCGACGCGCTGCAGGACCCGACGAGGAGCACTCGACGGACCAACGCGCAGGAACGGGCACGGATACCCCCCTGATGCGGTGACGGCGCCGGACGGGAGACCACCATCGGTCGTCCTCGCAGGTCGGACCGTCCTCCTGGGCGTCGTTCCGACGGAACATCGGACGTCGGCCCCGTCGGGACGGCGGTGGCGCGACGTCCCCTCCGGCTGCGGGCCGCGGAACGGAGCGGGAGGAGCTGCACGGCCCGCCGGTGCCGGATCAGCTCCGGCGGGCGGCCGACGACGAGCTCCGGCGGTCCCGGCCGGGCAGCGTCGCCGGACCGGGCGTCCGCTCGGCCGGGCGCCGCCGACGGCACCACGAGCGGGAGGGGGCGACCGGCCCGCCCACCTGCCACCCGACCCGGAACGGCAGAGCGTCGCCGGAACGCACGGACCCGGTGCACGGACGTCGGAAGGACCGTCACCACGTCCGCCCATGGACCTGACGACGCAGGTCAACGACCGATCGACGACCCGGTCGGGTGGTGGCCCGACCACCGAGAAGACCACGTCGGCCACCCGCGGCGAAGTGACCGTGGTCGGCGTCACACAAGACGGTGATCGGCCGGAACGCCTGGTGAGGGGGTCTCGATAACCGTGTGTCGGCCCGTCTCCAGCATCGTGACCTGCGACGACATCGGATGTACGCCGTAGGTACCCCCCGGTTTGACGACCCCGGACACCGTGCCGTAACTTTCTTCCTGTCAGCGAGTGAGCCGGACAGAACGGGCCTGGGAGGCCCGGTCAACAGGCCCCGCGGACATGACCCCCGGTGGTTCGCCGAGTTTCTCGGTGTGATTGTCTTGGTGGGTCGAGATGATCCGTCTTCAGGATCCTGCTCCTTGTGTGGGGGTGGGTGAGTGCGGTGCGGGGGTCTTTTGAGAACTCAACAGTGTGTCGAGCTATTTTTATTCGGTTTGGCGTTTTGTGCCAAATTGTGGTTGCAGCATTCGACCCCGTCGGGTGTTGTGGCCAGTTGTTTGTTTGTCAGGGTTTTGTTGGAGAGTTTGATCCTGGCTCAGGACGAACGCTGGCGGCGTGCTTAACACATGCAAGTCGAGCGGTAAGGCCCTTTCGGGGGTACACGAGCGGCGAACGGGTGAGTAACACGTGGGTGACCTGCCCTCCACTCTGGGATAAGCCCGGGAAACTGGGTCTAATACCGGATAGGACCATTGATCGCATGGTTGGTGGTGGAAAGTTTTTTCGGTGGGGGATGGGCCTGCGGCCTATCAGCTTGTTGGTGGGGTGATGGCCTACCAAGGCGGTGACGGGTAGCCGGCCTGAGAGGGCGACCGGCCACACTGGGACTGAGACACGGCCCAGACTCCTACGGGAGGCAGCAGTGGGGAATATTGCGCAATGGGCGGAAGCCTGACGCAGCGACGCCGCGTGGGGGATGACGGCCTTCGGGTTGTAAACCTCTTTCGCCAGGGACGAAGAGCAATTGACGGTACCTGGAGAAGAAGCACCGGCCAACTACGTGCCAGCAGCCGCGGTAACACGTAGGGTGCGAGCGTTGTCCGGAATTATTGGGCGTAAAGAGCTCGTAGGCGGTGTGTCGCGTCGGCCGTGAAAACTTGGGGCTTAACTCTGAGCGTGCGGTCGATACGGGCATCACTTGAGTTCGGCAGGGGAGACTGGAATTCCTGGTGTAGCGGTGAAATGCGCAGATATCAGGAGGAACACCGGTGGCGAAGGCGGGTCTCTGGGCCGATACTGACGCTGAGGAGCGAAAGCGTGGGGAGCGAACAGGATTAGATACCCTGGTAGTCCACGCCGTAAACGTTGGGCGCTAGGTGTGGGGACCATTCCACGGTTTCTGTGCCGCAGCTAACGCATTAAGCGCCCCGCCTGGGGAGTACGGCCGCAAGGCTAAAACTCAAAGGAATTGACGGGGGCCCGCACAAGCGGCGGAGCATGTGGATTAATTCGATGCAACGCGAAGAACCTTACCTGGGTTTGACATGCACCAGACATCCCTAGAGATAGGGATTCCCTTGTGGTTGGTGTGCAGGTGGTGCATGGCTGTCGTCAGCTCGTGTCGTGAGATGTTGGGTTAAGTCCCGCAACGAGCGCAACCCTTGTTCCATGTTGCCAGCACGTAATGGTGGGGACTCATGGGAGACTGCCGGGGTCAACTCGGAGGAAGGTGGGGATGACGTCAAGTCATCATGCCCCTTATGTCCAGGGCTTCACACATGCTACAATGGCTCATACAGAGGGCTGCGAGACCGTGAGGTGGAGCGAATCCCTTAAAGTGAGTCTCAGTTCGGATCGGGGTCTGCAACTCGACCCCGTGAAGTTGGAGTCGCTAGTAATCGCAGATCAGCAACGCTGCGGTGAATACGTTCCCGGGCCTTGTACACACCGCCCGTCACGTCACGAAAGTTGGTAACACCCGAAGCCGGCGGCCCAACCCTTGTGGAGGGAGCTGTCGAAGGTGGGACTGGCGATTGGGACGAAGTCGTAACAAGGTAGCCGTACCGGAAGGTGCGGCTGGATCACCTCCTTTCTAAGGAGTCCCATCATGTGATGGGGCACCACAATACTCTGTGAGTTCTGCTCATAAGGTGTCTGTGGTTCCTTCATTGAATCGCATTTGCGGCCCCGTTCGTGGGTCGGGTGCGTTGGGTGGAACGCAGGTCGTCGGACCGTTTGGCTTGGCACACTGTTGGGTCCTGAGGGGACACCCCGAGGTTCTTCGGAGCTGTGGGTTGTTTTCTTTGGCCGCTCAGGTTGAGGGTTGTCCTAACGCCCCGGTTGGTTCCGGGTGTGGTGGCTTCTTCTTGGTCTGGTGTGGTTGTGGGTTGAGTGTTGCATAGTGGATGCGAGCATCTTGTTGTGGTCAAGTTGTTAAGAGCACATGGTGGATGCCTGGGCATCAGGAGCCGATGAAGGACGTGGGAGGCCGCGATAGGCCTCGGGGAGCTGTCAACCGAGCTGTGATCCGAGGGTGTCCGAATGGGGAAACCCAGCGCCCGTCATGGGGCGTTACCCGTACCTGAATTCATAGGGTGCGTGGAGGGAACGTGGGGAAGTGAAACATCTCAGTACCCACAGGAAGAGAAAACAATAGTGATTCCGTGAGTAGTGGCGAGCGAAAGCGGAAGAGGCTAAACCGTGTCCGTGTCAAGCCGGCAGGTGTTGCGGGTGCGGGGTTGTGAGACGTGTCGTTCATCTTCTGCCGAGGATGGGACAGCAAGAGCCGGTGTTAGCGGAACGACTCTGGGATGGTCGGCCGTAGTGGGTGATAGCCCCGTACGCGAAAATGTCTGGTTCTGTTGTGGGCGTGTTCTCGAGTAGCAGCGAGCCCGTGAAATTCGCTGTGAATCTGGCGGGACCACCCGTCAAGCCTAAATACTACCTGATGACCGATAGCGGACAAGTACCGTGAGGGAAAGGTGAAAAGTACCCCGGGAGGGGAGTGAAATAGTACCTGAAACCGTGTGCTTACAAGCCGTCAGAGCCTTGAGTCTTCGGACGGGGTGATGGCGTGCCTTTTGAAGAATGAGCCTGCGAGTTATGCTTCGTGGCGAGGTTAACCTGTGTGGGGTAGCCGTAGCGAAAGCGAGTCCGAATAGGGCGTTGTAGTCGCGGGGTGTAGACCCGAAGCGGAGTGATCTACCCATGGCCAGGGTGAAGCGTCGGTAAGACGTCGTGGAGGCCCGAACCCACCAGGGTTGAAAACCTGGGGGATGAGCTGTGGGTAGGGGTGAAAGGCCAATCAAACTTCGTGATAGCTGGTTCTCCCCGAAATGCATTTAGGTGCAGCGTCGTGTGTTTCTTACCGGAGGTAGAGCACTGGATGGCCTAGGGGGCCGACAAGCTTACCGAAGTCAGCCAAACTCCGAATGCCGGTGAGTGAGAGCGCGGCAGTGAGACTGCGGGGGATAAGCTTCGTGGTCGAGAGGGAAACAGCCCAGATCACCGGCTAAGGCCCCTAAGCGTGCGCTAAGTGGGAAAGGATGTGGGATCGCCCGGACAGCCAGGAGGTTGGCTTAGAAGCAGCCACCCTTGAAAGAGTGCGTAATAGCTCACTGGTCAAGTGGTCCTGCGCCGACAATGTAGCGGGGCTCAAGCGCACCGCCGAAGCCGTGGCAATGACACTGTTGTGTTGTTGGGTAGGGGAGCGTCCTGCATCTGGTGAAGCCCGGGAGTGATTTACGGGTGGAGGGTGTGGGAGTGAGAATGCAGGCATGAGTAGCGAATGCAGAGTGAGAATCTCTGCCGCCGGATGACCAAGGGTTCCTGGGCCAGGTTGTTCCGCCCAGGGTGAGCCGGGACCTAAGGCGAGGCCGTCAGGCGTAGTCGATGGACAACGGGTTGATATTCCCGTGCTCGTGATAGTGCGTCCATGCCGAGGCCGGTGATGCTAACCATCCGAACCCACCTTCGCTCCTTCGGGAGTGTTGTTTGTGGGGGAGCGTGGGATCCGATCTGGTAGTAGGTAAGTGATGGGGTGACGCAGGAGGGTAGCTCCGCCACGCGGTGGTTGTCGTGGTGTAAGCCTGTAGCCTGATTTCCTAGGTAAATCCGGGGGATCGTGAAGGGTGAGAGGTGATGCGTAGCCGATTGAGGCGAAGAGAGTGATCCCATGCTGTCGAGAAAAGCCTCTAGCGAGTGCTGTTGCGGCCCGTACCCCAAACCGACACAGGTGGTCAGGTAGAGAATACCGAGGCGATCGAGCGAACTGTGGTTAAGGAATTCGGCAAAATACCTCCGTAACTTCGGGAGAAGGAGGGCCGGTTGTCTTGAGGCTCCTTGCGGGCTAGGGACGGCCGGTCGCAGAGACCAGGCCCAAGCGACTGTTTACTAAAAACACAGGTCCGTGCGAAGTCGCAAGACGATGTATACGGACTGACGCCTGCCCGGTGCTGGAACGTTAAGAGGACCTGTTAGCTCCTTCGGGGTCGAAGCGGAGAATTTAAGCGCCAGTAAACGGCGGTGGTAACTATAACCATCCTAAGGTAGCGAAATTCCTTGTCGGGTAAGTTCCGACCTGCACGAATGGCGTAACGACTTGGGCGCTGTCTCGACCACAGACTCGGCGAAATTGCACTACGAGTAAAGATGCTCGTTACGCGCGGCAGGACGGAAAGACCCCGGGACCTTTACTATAGCTTGGTATTGATGCTCGGTTCGGCTTGTGTAGGATAGGTGGGAGACTGTGAAATCATCACGCCAGTGGTGGTGGAGTCGTTGTTGAAATACCACTCTGGTCGAATTGGGTGTCTTAACCTCGGGCCATGATCTGGTTCAGGGACAGTGCCTGGTGGGTAGTTTAACTGGGGCGGTTGCCTCCCAAAGAGTAACGGAGGCGCCCAAAGGTTCCCTCAGCCTGGTTGGCAATCAGGTGTTGAGTGTAAGTGCACAAGGGAGCTTGACTGTGAGACTGACGGGTCGAGCAGGGACGAAAGTCGGGACTAGTGATCCGGCACCACCTTGTGGAAGGGGTGTCGCTCAACGGATAAAAGGTACCCCGGGGATAACAGGCTGATCTTGCCCAAGAGTCCATATCGACGGCATGGTTTGGCACCTCGATGTCGGCTCGTCGCATCCTGGGGCTGGAGTAGGTCCCAAGGGTTGGGCTGTTCGCCCATTAAAGCGGTACGCGAGCTGGGTTTAGAACGTCGTGAGACAGTTCGGTCCCTATCCGCCGCGCGCGTTGGAGACTTGAGGAAGGCTGTCCCTAGTACGAGAGGACCGGGACGGACGAACCTCTGGTGTGCCAGTTGTCCCGCCAGGGGCACGGCTGGTTGGCTATGTTCGGGAGGGATAACCGCTGAAGGCATCTAAGCGGGAAGCCTGTTCCAAGATGAGGTCTCCCACCACCTTTGAGTGGGTAAGGCTCCCAGGAGATGACTGGGTTGATAGGCCGGAGATGGAAGCCTTGTGAGGGGTGGAGTTGACCGGTACTAATAGGCCGAGGGCTTGCCACAACGAGTTGTTCGCATCCACTGTGTGACCCTGAGCTCACAACCCTGTGCGGGTTGTGTGTTCGTTGGTCCCCCACCCGTTTTTGTGGTGGGGTTTGTTGAATAGTGTTGTCGGTGGTCATTGCGGTAGGGAAACGCCCGGTCCCATTCCGAACCCGGTAGCTAAGCCTTCCTGCGCCGATGGTACTGCACTCGCCAGGGTGTGGGA
>NZ_JAHLEL010000054.1 GCF_020131355.1 Pseudonocardia sp. ICBG1293 | reverse complement strand
ACCCCGCGCGACGACGACCGTCCCACCGACCGGCAGCCGCCGGTCCCCGCCGACGACGCCCCCACCGCACACACCCCGGGCCCACAGCCGCGGGACGGTGCGCACGACGGAGGGACGGTCGCCGCAGCCTCCGATGCGGGTGACCCGCCGCGTCGTCGCCGGTTCGCCTCCCTGCGACGCCGGTCGGCACTGCCCGTGGTCGCGGCAGGCGTCATCGGCCTGGTCGTCGGAGCCACCGCGAGCGGGCTGGTCGTGGGGACCGCGTTCGCCGGCCCGGGGACGGTCCGGCCCGTTCCGCCGTCGCCGCGGACGGTCGCGGCCCCGGTGGTCCCGAGGCGCCCGGTCGGGAGTCCGACGGGCCGGGGCGTGGCCCGGACGGTGCCGGCCCCGGCGGACCCGGTGGGCCGGGTGCCTGCGGTCCGGCCGGTGGGCCGGGTCGTGCGGGGGGTGCGCCGCCTGTCGGGGCTCCGACGCCGCCCGCGCCGCCCGCTGCGGGTGTCGCCCCGGGGGCCACCGCTCCGACGCCGCCCGCTGCCGGTGCGGCCCCGGGCGCGACGGTTCCGGGTCCGGGTGGACCCGCGGCACCGGCGGCGCCCGCCGCTCCGGGACCGGCGGCTCCGGCCGCTCCCTGATCCCGTCCGTGCGGTGGTGCCTGACGGCCGCACCGTGCAGGAGGAGGGGAGAAGGGAGTGCTCCTCGTCGGATCGCGTCGCGCATTCGCCCCCGACGCGCTGCAGGACCCGACGAGGAGCACTCGACGGACCAACGCGCAGGAACGGGCACGGATACCCCCCTGATGCGGTGACGGCGCCGGACGGGAGACCACCATCGGTCGTCCTCGCAGGTCGGACCGTCCTCCTGGGCGTCGTTCCGACGGAACATCGGACGTCGGCCCCGTCGGGACGGCGGTGGCGCGACGTCCCCTCCGGCTGCGGGCCGCGGAACGGAGCGGGAGGAGCTGCACGGCCCGCCGGTGCCGGATCAGCTCCGGCGGGCGGCCGACGACGAGCTCCGGCGGTCCCGGCCGGGCAGCGTCGCCGGACCGGGCGTCCGCTCGGCCGGGCGCCGCCGACGGCACCACGAGCGGGAGGGGGCGACCGGCCCGCCCACCTGCCACCCGACCCGGAACGGCAGAGCGTCGCCGGAACGCACGGACCCGGTGCACGGACGTCGGAAGGACCGTCACCACGTCCGCCCATGGACCTGACGACGCAGGTCAACGACCGATCGACGACCCGGTCGGGTGGTGGCCCGACCACCGAGAAGACCACGTCGGCCACCCGCGGCGAAGTGACCGTGGTCGGCGTCACACAAGACGGTGATCGGCCGGAACGCCTGGTGAGGGGGTCTCGATAACCGTGTGTCGGCCCGTCTCCAGCATCGTGACCTGCGACGACATCGGATGTACGCCGTAGGTACCCCCCGGTTTGACGACCCCGGACACCGTGCCGTAACTTTCTTCCTGTCAGCGAGTGAGCCGGACAGAACGGGCCTGGGAGGCCCGGTCAACAGGCCCCGCGGACATGACCCCCGGTGGTTCGCCGAGTTTCTCGGTGTGATTGTCTTGGTGGGTCGAGATGATCCGTCTTCAGGATCCTGCTCCTTGTGTGGGGGTGGGTGAGTGCGGTGCGGGGGTCTTTTGAGAACTCAACAGTGTGTCGAGCTATTTTTATTCGGTTTGGCGTTTTGTGCCAAATTGTGGTTGCAGCATTCGACCCCGTCGGGTGTTGTGGCCAGTTGTTTGTTTGTCAGGGTTTTGTTGGAGAGTTTGATCCTGGCTCAGGACGAACGCTGGCGGCGTGCTTAACACATGCAAGTCGAGCGGTAAGGCCCTTTCGGGGGTACACGAGCGGCGAACGGGTGAGTAACACGTGGGTGACCTGCCCTCCACTCTGGGATAAGCCCGGGAAACTGGGTCTAATACCGGATAGGACCATTGATCGCATGGTTGGTGGTGGAAAGTTTTTTCGGTGGGGGATGGGCCTGCGGCCTATCAGCTTGTTGGTGGGGTGATGGCCTACCAAGGCGGTGACGGGTAGCCGGCCTGAGAGGGCGACCGGCCACACTGGGACTGAGACACGGCCCAGACTCCTACGGGAGGCAGCAGTGGGGAATATTGCGCAATGGGCGGAAGCCTGACGCAGCGACGCCGCGTGGGGGATGACGGCCTTCGGGTTGTAAACCTCTTTCGCCAGGGACGAAGAGCAATTGACGGTACCTGGAGAAGAAGCACCGGCCAACTACGTGCCAGCAGCCGCGGTAACACGTAGGGTGCGAGCGTTGTCCGGAATTATTGGGCGTAAAGAGCTCGTAGGCGGTGTGTCGCGTCGGCCGTGAAAACTTGGGGCTTAACTCTGAGCGTGCGGTCGATACGGGCATCACTTGAGTTCGGCAGGGGAGACTGGAATTCCTGGTGTAGCGGTGAAATGCGCAGATATCAGGAGGAACACCGGTGGCGAAGGCGGGTCTCTGGGCCGATACTGACGCTGAGGAGCGAAAGCGTGGGGAGCGAACAGGATTAGATACCCTGGTAGTCCACGCCGTAAACGTTGGGCGCTAGGTGTGGGGACCATTCCACGGTTTCTGTGCCGCAGCTAACGCATTAAGCGCCCCGCCTGGGGAGTACGGCCGCAAGGCTAAAACTCAAAGGAATTGACGGGGGCCCGCACAAGCGGCGGAGCATGTGGATTAATTCGATGCAACGCGAAGAACCTTACCTGGGTTTGACATGCACCAGACATCCCTAGAGATAGGGATTCCCTTGTGGTTGGTGTGCAGGTGGTGCATGGCTGTCGTCAGCTCGTGTCGTGAGATGTTGGGTTAAGTCCCGCAACGAGCGCAACCCTTGTTCCATGTTGCCAGCACGTAATGGTGGGGACTCATGGGAGACTGCCGGGGTCAACTCGGAGGAAGGTGGGGATGACGTCAAGTCATCATGCCCCTTATGTCCAGGGCTTCACACATGCTACAATGGCTCATACAGAGGGCTGCGAGACCGTGAGGTGGAGCGAATCCCTTAAAGTGAGTCTCAGTTCGGATCGGGGTCTGCAACTCGACCCCGTGAAGTTGGAGTCGCTAGTAATCGCAGATCAGCAACGCTGCGGTGAATACGTTCCCGGGCCTTGTACACACCGCCCGTCACGTCACGAAAGTTGGTAACACCCGAAGCCGGCGGCCCAACCCTTGTGGAGGGAGCTGTCGAAGGTGGGACTGGCGATTGGGACGAAGTCGTAACAAGGTAGCCGTACCGGAAGGTGCGGCTGGATCACCTCCTTTCTAAGGAGTCCCATCATGTGATGGGGCACCACAATACTCTGTGAGTTCTGCTCATAAGGTGTCTGTGGTTCCTTCATTGAATCGCATTTGCGGCCCCGTTCGTGGGTCGGGTGCGTTGGGTGGAACGCAGGTCGTCGGACCGTTTGGCTTGGCACACTGTTGGGTCCTGAGGGGACACCCCGAGGTTCTTCGGAGCTGTGGGTTGTTTTCTTTGGCCGCTCAGGTTGAGGGTTGTCCTAACGCCCCGGTTGGTTCCGGGTGTGGTGGCTTCTTCTTGGTCTGGTGTGGTTGTGGGTTGAGTGTTGCATAGTGGATGCGAGCATCTTGTTGTGGTCAAGTTGTTAAGAGCACATGGTGGATGCCTGGGCATCAGGAGCCGATGAAGGACGTGGGAGGCCGCGATAGGCCTCGGGGAGCTGTCAACCGAGCTGTGATCCGAGGGTGTCCGAATGGGGAAACCCAGCGCCCGTCATGGGGCGTTACCCGTACCTGAATTCATAGGGTGCGTGGAGGGAACGTGGGGAAGTGAAACATCTCAGTACCCACAGGAAGAGAAAACAATAGTGATTCCGTGAGTAGTGGCGAGCGAAAGCGGAAGAGGCTAAACCGTGTCCGTGTCAAGCCGGCAGGTGTTGCGGGTGCGGGGTTGTGAGACGTGTCGTTCATCTTCTGCCGAGGATGGGACAGCAAGAGCCGGTGTTAGCGGAACGACTCTGGGATGGTCGGCCGTAGTGGGTGATAGCCCCGTACGCGAAAATGTCTGGTTCTGTTGTGGGCGTGTTCTCGAGTAGCAGCGAGCCCGTGAAATTCGCTGTGAATCTGGCGGGACCACCCGTCAAGCCTAAATACTACCTGATGACCGATAGCGGACAAGTACCGTGAGGGAAAGGTGAAAAGTACCCCGGGAGGGGAGTGAAATAGTACCTGAAACCGTGTGCTTACAAGCCGTCAGAGCCTTGAGTCTTCGGACGGGGTGATGGCGTGCCTTTTGAAGAATGAGCCTGCGAGTTATGCTTCGTGGCGAGGTTAACCTGTGTGGGGTAGCCGTAGCGAAAGCGAGTCCGAATAGGGCGTTGTAGTCGCGGGGTGTAGACCCGAAGCGGAGTGATCTACCCATGGCCAGGGTGAAGCGTCGGTAAGACGTCGTGGAGGCCCGAACCCACCAGGGTTGAAAACCTGGGGGATGAGCTGTGGGTAGGGGTGAAAGGCCAATCAAACTTCGTGATAGCTGGTTCTCCCCGAAATGCATTTAGGTGCAGCGTCGTGTGTTTCTTACCGGAGGTAGAGCACTGGATGGCCTAGGGGGCCGACAAGCTTACCGAAGTCAGCCAAACTCCGAATGCCGGTGAGTGAGAGCGCGGCAGTGAGACTGCGGGGGATAAGCTTCGTGGTCGAGAGGGAAACAGCCCAGATCACCGGCTAAGGCCCCTAAGCGTGCGCTAAGTGGGAAAGGATGTGGGATCGCCCGGACAGCCAGGAGGTTGGCTTAGAAGCAGCCACCCTTGAAAGAGTGCGTAATAGCTCACTGGTCAAGTGGTCCTGCGCCGACAATGTAGCGGGGCTCAAGCGCACCGCCGAAGCCGTGGCAATGACACTGTTGTGTTGTTGGGTAGGGGAGCGTCCTGCATCTGGTGAAGCCCGGGAGTGATTTACGGGTGGAGGGTGTGGGAGTGAGAATGCAGGCATGAGTAGCGAATGCAGAGTGAGAATCTCTGCCGCCGGATGACCAAGGGTTCCTGGGCCAGGTTGTTCCGCCCAGGGTGAGCCGGGACCTAAGGCGAGGCCGTCAGGCGTAGTCGATGGACAACGGGTTGATATTCCCGTGCTCGTGATAGTGCGTCCATGCCGAGGCCGGTGATGCTAACCATCCGAACCCACCTTCGCTCCTTCGGGAGTGTTGTTTGTGGGGGAGCGTGGGATCCGATCTGGTAGTAGGTAAGTGATGGGGTGACGCAGGAGGGTAGCTCCGCCACGCGGTGGTTGTCGTGGTGTAAGCCTGTAGCCTGATTTCCTAGGTAAATCCGGGGGATCGTGAAGGGTGAGAGGTGATGCGTAGCCGATTGAGGCGAAGAGAGTGATCCCATGCTGTCGAGAAAAGCCTCTAGCGAGTGCTGTTGCGGCCCGTACCCCAAACCGACACAGGTGGTCAGGTAGAGAATACCGAGGCGATCGAGCGAACTGTGGTTAAGGAATTCGGCAAAATACCTCCGTAACTTCGGGAGAAGGAGGGCCGGTTGTCTTGAGGCTCCTTGCTGGCTAGGGACGGCCGGTCGCAGAGACCAGGCCCAAGCGACTGTTTACTAAAAACACAGGTCCGTGCGAAGTCGCAAGACGATGTATACGGACTGACGCCTGCCCGGTGCTGGAACGTTAAGAGGACCTGTTAGCTCCTTCGGGGTCGAAGCGGAGAATTTAAGCGCCAGTAAACGGCGGTGGTAACTATAACCATCCTAAGGTAGCGAAATTCCTTGTCGGGTAAGTTCCGACCTGCACGAATGGCGTAACGACTTGGGCGCTGTCTCGACCACAGACTCGGCGAAATTGCACTACGAGTAAAGATGCTCGTTACGCGCGGCAGGACGGAAAGACCCCGGGACCTTTACTATAGCTTGGTATTGATGCTCGGTTCGGCTTGTGTAGGATAGGTGGGAGACTGTGAAATCATCACGCCAGTGGTGGTGGAGTCGTTGTTGAAATACCACTCTGGTCGAATTGGGTGTCTTAACCTCGGGCCATGATCTGGTTCAGGGACAGTGCCTGGTGGGTAGTTTAACTGGGGCGGTTGCCTCCCAAAGAGTAACGGAGGCGCCCAAAGGTTCCCTCAGCCTGGTTGGCAATCAGGTGTTGAGTGTAAGTGCACAAGGGAGCTTGACTGTGAGACTGACGGGTCGAGCAGGGACGAAAGTCGGGACTAGTGATCCGGCACCACCTTGTGGAAGGGGTGTCGCTCAACGGATAAAAGGTACCCCGGGGATAACAGGCTGATCTTGCCCAAGAGTCCATATCGACGGCATGGTTTGGCACCTCGATGTCGGCTCGTCGCATCCTGGGGCTGGAGTAGGTCCCAAGGGTTGGGCTGTTCGCCCATTAAAGCGGTACGCGAGCTGGGTTTAGAACGTCGTGAGACAGTTCGGTCCCTATCCGCCGCGCGCGTTGGAGACTTGAGGAAGGCTGTCCCTAGTACGAGAGGACCGGGACGGACGAACCTCTGGTGTGCCAGTTGTCCCGCCAGGGGCACGGCTGGTTGGCTATGTTCGGGAGGGATAACCGCTGAAGGCATCTAAGCGGGAAGCCTGTTCCAAGATGAGGTCTCCCACCACCTTTGAGTGGGTAAGGCTCCCAGGAGATGACTGGGTTGATAGGCCGGAGATGGAAGCCTTGTGAGGGGTGGAGTTGACCGGTACTAATAGGCCGAGGGCTTGCCACAACGAGTTGTTCGCATCCACTGTGTGACCCTGAGCTCACAACCCTGTGCGGGTTGTGTGTTCGTTGGTCCCCCACCCGTTTTTGTGGTGGGGTTTGTTGAATAGTGTTGTCGGTGGTCATTGCGGTAGGGAAACGCCCGGTCCCATTCCGAACCCGGTAGCTAAGCCTTCCTGCGCCGATGGTACTGCACTCGCCAGGGTGTGGGAGAGTAGGTCGTCGCCGACATTCAATGTGGGTGGGAGATGTCCCGGACCTGATGGTCCGGGACATCTCTCGTTTCTGGTGTCGTGGTGTTCTGGTGGCGTGGCCGTGTCCGGTCTTCTCGGGCCGGTACTCGGGCGGCCGGTGGTACCGAGCCCGAGCCGCCGGTGATGCCGCGGTGACCGTCGACAGCTGTGCCCGCAGTGGCGCTGCTGTCCTCTCTACCGGCGCGTGGCCGGCAGACCCCGCACGGGTTCCTGCGACCTCACGGCCTGTGCAAGGGGGCTGCGACGTCCCAGGAGGGTGCGCGACAGCAGGATCGATGAGTCCCTGGTCGAACGCGCATGGTTCCGATGCGGTGCGGCCGCACCGACCGGGCGAGGAGCGCAGGTCTCGGGGGCCTCACGACGCACCCGTGCGATGGCGGGCCCAGGCGGGACACGACCCCGTGACGCGACACGTCCGAACCAGGACAGACAGGGGTGTGCGGGGCAGCCGTACAGCAGATGGTCGAGCGTTGCTGCCACCGTCCGTGGAGCGACGCCCCTCCGAAGGTGGTCCGAGGACCCGTCCGCCGCTCCGACGGGCGACGATGACGTTCTCTCGGCCACCCACCGGGTGTCAGAGGTCGGCACCCACCGCGTCGTCGACGCAGCTGAACCCGTCGGCCCGCAGCAGTGCCGCGAGCTCCCGGTGGATCCGCGCGGGCCAGAGCAGACCGCCGTAGACGAAGGCGGTGTAGGCCTGGACCAGCGCCGCCCCGGAACGGATCCGGCGGTAGGCCTCCGCGGCGTCGGCGATCCCGCCGACGGAGACGACGACCTGGTCGTCGTCCAGACGGGTCCGCAGCTGCCGGACGACCGCGCGGGCGCTCTCGGTCAGCGGGCGCCCGGACAGTCCCCCGCCGCCCGCGGCGGCGACGAGGTCGGGCGCGGTGCGCAGGCCCTCGCGGGACACGGTGGTGTTCGTGGCGACGACGCCGTCGAGACGCAGCCGACGGGCGAGGTCGGCCACGGCGTCGAGGTCCTCCGGGGCGAGGTCGACGGTGATCTTGACCAGCAGCGGCACCCGGCGGTCCCCGGACACCCGGTCCAGCTCCTCGCGGACCGCGACGAGCAGCGGCTCCAGCACGTCCACCTGCTGCAGGTCACGCAGCCCCGGTGTGTTCGGAGAGCTGACGTTGACCACGACGTAGTCGGCGTAGGGGCCCAGTGCGGCGGCGCTCGCACGGTAGTCCGATGCGGCGTCCTCGGCCGGCACGGCCTTGCTCTTGCCGATGTTCACTCCCAGCACGGGCATCCCCGGGCCGGACCGGGTGCGCAGCGCGGCGAGCCGCGGGCCGACGGTCCCGGCACCGGAGTTGTTGAAGCCCATCCGGTTGACCAGGGCCGCATCCTCCACGAGCCGGAACAGGCGGGGCCGCGGGTTGCCGGGCTGCGCCCGCCCGGTCACCGTTCCGATCTCGACCGCGCCGAACCCGAGCCTGCCGAGGGCGAGCACCCCTTCGGCGTCCTTGTCGAAGCCGGCGGCGAGGCCCATCGGCCCGGCGAACTCCAGACCCAGCGCCCGCGTACGCAGCACGGGGTCGGAGGGGGTGAACCGCTCGGCCATCCGCTCACCCACGACGGGTGCGGTCCCGAGTGCCCGGACCACCCCGAACCCCATCCGGTGCGCGGGCTCGGACGGGACGTGCCGCAGCACGTGGCGCATGAGGGCGTCGTACATGCCCCCATCCTCACACCGGCTCAGGACGTGCGGCGGGACAGGCCCAGTTGATCGAGCATCCGCCGGTCGCGCTTCGTCGGTCGCCCGGCGCCGCGGTCGCGATGGGCGAACAGCGGCTGCCCCGCGGCGCTCGGCTCCGGCGGGGTGTGGTCGACGTAGCACTCCTGCGCGATCGGCGCACCGACCCGCTTCTCGATCACCCGGGTGACCTCGACGATCCGGTTCCGGTCGTAGACCCGCGCCCGGACCCGGTCGCCGACCTGCACGGTCGCCGCCGGCTTCGCGGGCCGGTCGTTGATCCGCACGTGACCCCCGCGGCAGGCCGCGGCGGCGTCGGCACGGGTCTTGGCCAGGCGCACCGACCACAGCCACCGGTCCACGCGGGTCCCCTCCATCGGACCATCGTGCCATCCGGAGGGCCGTTCCGGCCGACGCGTCGCCTCGGCCGACGGCAGCCGGGGCCCGGCTGCGAATCCGGCTCCGAACCCCCGGGCCCCGAAGCGACCGTCGGGATCTGCTGCAGGTGCCCCGCTCCGGACCGCGGAAGTGGACCGCCCCCGCCCGGCGGGCTCCCGACGACGCCGGCCCGGCTCCCGGCCGTCGGACCTCAGTAGTGCACGACCCCCGGTGTCCCCCCACCCGCGGCGACGGCGTCACCGGTGACGGCGACCGAACGCGGCGAGCACAGGAACACGATGACGTCGGCGACCTCCGCGGCGGTCGTGATACGGCCGATCGTCGTGGTCGCGTCGAGCTCCGCGCGCGCCTGCGCCTCGCCGATCCCGGCCGACTCCGCCCGTGCCGCCACCGCGCCGGGGGTCCGCTCGGTCTCGGTGACACCGGGGTGCACGACCGTCACGTTGATGCCGTGCGGACCGAGTTCCTGGGCGAGCGCCGCCGTCAGGGAGGCCACCGCGACATTGCGCACCGACCCCACCAGCGATGACGACTTCCGCGCGTTCAGCCCGCTCACGTTCACGATCCGGCCCCAGCCCTGCGCCCGCATCAGCGGCGCCACGGCCCGGGCACACCGCAGGTCGCCGAGCACCTTCGTCTCGAGCTCGACCCGCACCGCGTCGTCGGTGATCGAGGCGAGATCGGTCGGCGGACTGGCACTCGCCGGTCGCGCGGCGGCGTTCACCAGCACGTCCACCCCGCCGAACCGGTCGGCGACGGCGGCGACCCCGCGGCGCACCGCGTCGTCGTCGGTGGTGTCCACCGCCACGGCCAGCACCTCCGGTGCCCCGTCGGCGCGCACCGTGGCCGCGGCGGCCTCCAGGGCCCCGGCGTCGCGGGCGAACAACGCCACCCGGGCGCCCTCCGCGGCGAGCGCCCTGGCCGTCGCCAGGCCGATTCCGCGGCTGCCGCCGGTGACGATCGCCCGCCGCCCGTTCAGTTGCAGATCCATGTCCCCCACCGTGCCGCAACGATGGCGGGACCGCAGGCGTCTACGGTGTGCGCGTGGCTGAGCCGATCGACTCCGTGCTGGTGGTCTTCAACCCGGGCAGTACGGGGGACGCCGACGTGCTCGCCGGACGGCTGCGCGACGAGCTCGCCGCCGCCCGTCCCGAGCTGAGCGTGCGGCTGGTGCCCACCGAGTACGCCGGGCACGCGCGCGTCATCGCCCGGGACGCCGCGTCCGCCGGTGGGCGCCCGCTCATCGTGTCGGCCTCCGGCGACGGCGGCTACAACGAGGTCGTCAACGGGATCATGGACGTGCCGGGCACCGCCGCCTCGGCCGCCGTCCTGGCCGCCGGGAACGCGAACGACCACGACCGGGTCACCGCACGCCGGCCGCTGGCCGAGGCGATCCTCGACGGTCGCCCCGAGCCGATGGACCTGCTCGAGATGCACCGCGGCGACGACCCACCGCACTACGCGCACTCCTACATCGGGTTCGGGCTGACCCCCGTCGTCGCACTGCAGATCGAGAAGGGGGGCAAGGGCAGCATCCGCGAGGTCATCACGACGGTGCGGGCGTTCTGGGCGTTCACACCGTTCGAGGTGGAGTTCTCCCGCGGCGACCGGCGCCGGATCGACAACCTCGTCTTCGCCAACATCGGCGAGATGGCCAAGGTCGCCGAGCTGTCGGCCACCAGCCGCCCCGACGACGGCCGTTTCGAGGTCGTGCTGTTGGAGCACCGTCCGAAGTGGAAGCAGCTGTGGGTGGCGGTCCGCGCGGCCTTCTCCGGTCTCGGTCGGCAGCCGTCGACCTCGGACTTCCGGTTCACCGCGTGCGGACCGATGCCGGTGCACATCGACGGTGAGGTGGACGAGGTGACCGGCGGGACCGCGATCCGCATCCGCTGCGCGGCGGGTGCGCTCGACGTCGTGCGCTGAGGCGCTGCGCGGTCACGGGGCGAGGGTGAACTCCACGGAGCCGAGGCCGTCGCCGAAACCCGCCCGCACCCGGGCGCCGCGGCGGACCGGCACGGGGGTGGTCGTCGTCCCGGTGGTGACGATCGTGCCCGCCTCGAGACGCAGCCCGTAGCCGGGCAGGACGTCGGCGAGCCAGGCCAGCGCGGTCCACTGGTCCCCGAGGACGGCCGTGCCCGAGCCCGCCGCCTCCGCGTCGTCGACCTGCAGGGTGGTCGGGGTCGCGGCGAGGTCCAGGTCGAGGGCGCCGGGCAGCTCCGGACCCAGCACGAACCGCCCGGCGCACGCGGCGTCGGCCATCAGCGACGGCGCCCCCGCCGCGGCGAAGTCGGTGAACCGCGACTCGGGCAGCTCGACCGCCCCGTGCACGGCGGCGACGGCGGCACGGAGCTCCTCGCGGCCGGCGCCGGCCCCGACCGGTGCGCCCAGCACGAACGCGAACTCCGCCTCGGCCACGGCCATGTGCAGGTCCTCGGAGGGCACGACGTCGCCGGGGGAGTGCCGGAACCGCTCGAACAGGACCCCCGGCAGCGGGGCGTCCACCCCGATGTGGGCCTGTCCGGCGGGCGCGGTCGCCGCCAGCTTCCAGCCGTACGACGGCCCCGCCCGCTCCGAGAGTCTGCTCTGCGCGGCGAACCCCTCGGCCAGGCTGCGCGGGCGCAGCAGCTCCGGCAGCGCGGCGATCCGTTCGCCGGTGGTCCAGGCCTGCCACAGCGCGCCGGCCGTGCCGTCGGCCCGCACGAGGTCGACGGCGGTCGGGTCCATTCCCTCGGGGCTGTTCTCGGCGCTCATCGGGGCGCGATCCTGCCAGGGACGCCGGTCATCCGTCGTCGCCGGCCCGGTCACGCAGCACCGCGGCGACACGGCGCACCCGGTCGTCGGTGAGCGCGTCCTCCAGCGACACGGGCAGCGGGATACGCCAGTTCGGGTACTCGTCGACGGTGCCGGGCAGGTTCGGCTGCCGGGTCTCACCCAGCACGTCGTAGAGGGAGGCCAGGACCAGCCGCGACGGGGCCGACGCCAGCAGCGCGTGCAACGCGACGACGATCGTGTCCTCGTCGGTCTCGTCCGGGGAGTCGAGCAGCCCCTCCGACGTGAGCAGCGCCAGCAGCTCGTCCCGTTCCGCGCCGGCCTTGGCCTCCTCGACCGTCGGGTCGTCGAGCAGTCCCAGCTCCGCGCGCACCCGCACCTGCTCCCCGGCCAGGAACCCCGGTGCGGTCGGCAGGTCGTGCGTGGAGATCGTCGCGACCGAGCGCTCGGGCCATCGCCGCGGCGGGCGCAGCGGACCGTCGTCCCCGCCGGTCACCGGGTCGGGGTCGCGGGAGAACCACAGCACCGTCGAGCCCAGCAGGTTCCGCTCGGCCATGTCCTCACGGATCCGGGGGATCACCGTGCCCAGGTCCTCGCCGACGACCAGCGCGCCCGCCCGGTGTGCCTCCAGCAGCAGGACGGCGAGCATCGCGTCGGCGTCGTAGTGGACGTAGGTGCCGCGGTCGGCGGTCTCACCCGACGGCACCCACCACAGTCGCCACAGCCCCATCACGTGGTCGATGCGCAGGCCGTCGGCGTGGGCGAGCAGCGCGCGCGTCATGTCCCCGAAGGCCGCGTAGCCGGTGTCGGCGAGACGGTCCGGGCGCCACGGCGGCAGGCCCCAGGTCTGGCCGCGCTGGTTGAATGCGTCCGGCGGGGCGCCGACGGTCGCACCGAGGGCCAGGACGTCCTGCAGCATCCACGCGTCGGCGCCCTCGGGATCGCAGCCGACGGCCAGGTCGTGGATCACCCCGACCGGCATGCCCTCGTCCTGCGCGGCGGCGCGGACCGCGGCCAGCTGCGCCTCCGCCTGACGCTGCACCCAGGCGTGGAACGCGATGCGCGGCGCCAGTTCCGTACGGGCGGCGGCGACGCCGGGGGCGTCGGGCCGGCGCAGCTCCTGCGGCCACAGCGACCAGCGACCGCCGTAGCGCTCGGCCAGCGCGCAGTAGGTCGCGAAGTCGCGCAGGTCCTCGTCCGGGTCGCCGTCGGGGTGGCCCGCGCTGCGCCACAGCGCCTCCAGCGCGGAGCGCTTCGCCGCCCAGACCCGGTCGTGGGAGATCCGGTCACCGGTCGTCTCCGGGCGCAGGGCGTCGACCTCGGCACGGGTCGCCGGGTCGGCGCGGGCGTAGGCGGGCAGGTCGGTGATCCGCAGGCTGAGCGGGGTGGCGTAGCGACGCGACGACGGCGTGTACGGCGACGGCTGCACCGGCGACACCGGGGTGACCGCGTGCAGCGGGTTGAGCAGGACCGCGCCCGCCCCGTGGCCGCCACGGATCAGCGAGGTCAGGTCGCCCAGGTCGCCGATGCCCCACGAGTCGCGCGAGTGCAGCGCGTAGAGCTGCAGCATCCAGCCCCACGTCCGGGGCGGGTCGGGCAGGGCGGGGGGTGCGACGACGACGTGGCAGCGCCCGCCGGTCGTCTCCAGGGTGTAGCGGCCCGGCTCCAGCCCGGCGGGGAGCTCGCCGTCGACGTCGCGGGCCCAGCCCTCGTCGCCGCGTCCGCCGTCGACGGCGGTGAGCCGTCCCCGGCCCGGCACGCTGCGGGACCGGTCGCTGCGCAGCCCGATCGTCGGTGGCAGCGCGCCGTCCCCGGCGCGCTCGCGGGCCCCGGCGAGCGCCACCCGCTGCGCGTCGGACGAGGTGACGTCGACCTCCAGCAGCCCGAGGACGGTGCGCACCACCTCCGCGTCGATCCGCTGTTCGGTACTGCTGCCGTCGAGGTACGAGGTCGCGACGCCGTACGCGTCGGCGATCTCGGCGAGCTCGGGGGTCACCGGGTCGCTGCTCATGGGGTGATCCTCGCCGATGGGCGCCGCTGCGGCGACGCCGCGGTGACGACTCCGTGACGACACGCGGGACGCTTCCGATCACCCCCGGTCAGGGGGCCCGCGGTGCTACGGTGCGTCGCCGGATGCGCCGACCGGGTCACCGTGGCCGGCCGGGCAGCGGGGCCCGGCGACGGGTACCTCCTCCCGCGTCGCACCGTGTCGTGGACGACGGTTCGCGCCGCTCCGGCAGGAGGACTTCGGAGATGTCGACGTGGGCCCTGTTCGGGCTGGTTGTGGTGGTGGTGCTGGTGGCCGTCGGGATCGCCGGGTTCCTGCGGTGGGGCCGTAGCCGGGAGGACGACGCCGCGTCGTCCGAAGGGGAACGTCCGCGCACCGTGGCCGACCTCGTCGACCGCCGCGCCCTCGGCCTCGACGACGGGCCCCGCGAGCCCGCGCCCGACCCGTCGCCGCCGGCGGACGAGGACGCGCAGGCGCCGGCGGCCGACGAGGAGCCGACCGGGGGCCGTGCGGCGCCCGGGCCCGACGACGGCACCGACGACGGCGCCGACGAGGAATCCGAGGGCACCGGACGGGCGGTCGACGCGACCACGCCCGTCCCGGCGGTCCGCCCGCGGGAGGAGCGCCCACGGACCCCCGCCGGCGCGGCCCCGGCCGACGACCTCGGGCCGTCGTCGTCGGCACCGGACATCACCGAGGCGGTCGGCTCGGCCGACCCCACCGACGAGCTGCCGGCGCTCCCCCGGGTGACACCCGATGTGAGCGCCGGGCCGGTCGGACCGCCCTGGTCGCGCGGGTTCAAGGACGGCAAGGCGCTGGAGCCGGTCGAGCCCGCCCCGGCCCGCCGGTCCCCGGCACCCACGCCGTTCGTGCGGCGGCGTGCCGTCGTGGACCCGGCCGCCCGTGCCGCCGACGAGGAGACCACGGCCACCGGTTCCGGCCCGGACAGCTCGGCACCGGACATCAGCACGCCCGTCACCGGGGTCACCTCCGTCCGTGACGACGCGGCCACCGGGGTCGACGAGGTTCCCGCCGCCCCGGCTGCGGACGCCGGTCCCGCCGGGAGCCCCGCCCCCGTCGAGGACACCGCTCCGAGCTCCGTCGACGCGGACCCGACGGACGCGGATGCGGATCCGGTCGACCGCGAGGCCGCCGACGCCGATTCCGACGCCGATTCCGAGGACACCGACGACGCCGTCGACCAGGCCCGACCCGTCACGCCGCAGTCCCGCGCGCCCTTCGACCCGGACCTCGTCCGGCGGGTCACCGCACTGCCCTCGGAGCGCACCTCGGTCCGGGCACCGGCGGACCCGGACACCGAGCGGGAGTTCCGCGAGGCCCGGGACCGGATCTCCGCCCCGCACACGTGGGCGAGCCGCGTTCCCGAGCAGGCCGGTGCCCCCGAGCCCGGCGCCGAGACCCCGCCGGTGAGCCGTATCCCGTCGATCGGTCTCGCCGCCACCGGAGCCCGTGCCCCGCGCGACGCGGAGAACCCCGAGCCGCCGCCGCGGCCCGCCCCGCGGGTGCTGCGCTCGGTGCGTCCGGGGAGCGCGCCGCGACACCTCGCCCCCTCGCCGGAGGGCACGTCCGCGAGCGGCGACGACACCGTCGAGGAGCCGACCCACGGCGACACGGCCACCGGCGACACGGCAGCGCCGGCCGGGGACGCCGACACCGCCGCCTCGGACGGCCCCGACCGCGACCTCACCCCCGGGCCGGCCACCCCGGGCCCGGCCACGACCGGAGAGCCCCCGACCGGGCGGCCCGCGACCGAGCAGTCCGGCGGGACCGCCGAAGACGCCCTGCCCGGCGACGCCGCGCCCGACGACACCGCGCCCGGCGACACCGCGCCCGAGGGCGCCGTCCCCGGCGAGCCCGCGACCGCGGACGCGTCCCCCGCCGACGTCCCGCTCGCGGCCGTCGCCCCGGTGCCCGCGGCGCCGGACCGGGTCACCCCGGACGCACCCGGCCGGGCCCCCCGGGACCAGGACCAGCAGGACCGGGACCCGCAGGACCGGGACCCGGCGCCCACCATCCCGGAGCGGCCCGAGGCCGCGCCGGAGGCCGAGGAGACCACC
This sequence comes from Pseudonocardia sp. ICBG1293, assembly GCF_020131355.1. Classification (GTDB taxonomy): domain Bacteria; phylum Actinomycetota; class Actinomycetes; order Mycobacteriales; family Pseudonocardiaceae; genus Pseudonocardia. The sequence goes on along the minus strand of NZ_JAHLEL010000054.1, from coordinate 402,357 downwards.
GTGCACGCCGGCCCGACCACCGCCATCCGCCCCGACCGGGCGGAGGACGTCTCCCTGTCCGTGCTCCGGACCGGCCCCGCGCCGTCGCCGGTCGTCCCGGACACGGCACCGCAGGACGTCGAGGTCCGTGTCGTCGACGCCACCGACGGCCCGCTGCCCGGCGCCGACGTCGCGCTGCGCGACCGCGCCGGCGCCCCGATCGGCTCCGCCACCACCGGTACCGGCGGGACGGCCCACGTCGCGGCGCCGGGCGCCGGGACGTTCGTCGTCGTGGCCCGCCTCGACGGGTACCTGCCGGGCGTCGCCACCTGCACCGTCGGCGACGACGACGCCACGACCACCCTGCGCCTGACCGCCGCCGCGGCCGTCCACGGCTCGGCACCGGCCGGTACCGGGGTCGTCCTGTCCCAGGACGGTGAACCGGTCGCCTCGGCGACGGCGGCCGCGGACGGGACCTACCGCCTCACCGACCTGGAACCCGGTCGCCACCTGCTCACCGCGGGCGAGGGGCCGGGCGTCGAGGTCGTCCTCACCCCCGGCGGCGACGAGCGGCAGGACCTGACGGGCTCGTGACCGACACCTCGGACGTCCACGGCAGGCTCCCGGGCGTCGGGGGCGTCGAGCTGTTCTGGCAGGGCCGCCTCCCCGAGGGGGCCCCACGGGGCGTCCTGCTGGTCAGCCACGGCATCGGCGAGAACTCCGGCCGCTACGACGCCGTCGCCGACACACTGCTCCCCGACGGCTGGGCCGTGTACGGCCTGGACCACCGCGGCCACGGCCGCTCCGGTGGCACCCGGGTGCACGTCCGCCGCTACGACGACCTGCTCACCGACTTCGAGACCTTCCGCCGTGAGACGGTCGCCCGGCACCCGGGGGTGCCGGTGTTCCTGCTCGGGCACAGCCTCGGCGGCCAGATCGCGCTCGCCTACGCGCTGCGCCACCAGGACCGGCTCGACGGGCTCGTGCTCTCCGCCCCCGCGCTGGCCTCCGACGCGGTCCCGGCCGCGCTCGTCCCGTTGCTGTCGGTCGTCGCCAGGGTCCTGCCCACGGTCCGCCCGGTCGGGATCGACACGTCCGCGATCAGCTCGGACCCCGCCGTGGTCGCCGCCTACGACGCCGACCCGCTGGTGCACCACGGCCGTCCCACCCTCGCCCTGGGGGCGGAGATCTACCGGCAGATGGCCGAGCTGCCCGTGCGGGCCGCGGAGCTGCGGCTCCCGCTGCTCGTGCAGCACGGCACGGCCGACCGGCTGACCGACCCGGCGGGGACCCGGCTGCTCGACGAGCGTTCCGGGTCCGCCGACACCACCGTGCTCTGGTACGACGGGTTCTGGCACGAGATCTACCACGAACCGGGCCGGGCGTCCCCGCTCGCGGACCTGCGGGACTGGCTCGACCGGCACCGTGAGGCGGCCCGCGCGGCGACCTGACCCGACCGATCGCCCTCTCGCCGCGCCGGACCCGTGCCGGTGGTGCGATCCTGGTGCCGGTACGGCGGAACGGGGTGGCGCACACGGTGGAGCGGTTCGACCGGCGGACGGAGGACGAGTACGTCCCCGTCCGCGACCTGCTGGTGGCGATCGACTGGTCGGCGACCCCGCTGGGGGCGCGCGAGACCTGGGACCGCGAGCTCGAGGACACCATCCGGTTCATCCTGGAGAGCCGCCAGCCGCTCGTCGCGTGGTGGGGTCCCGAGCTCGTCCTGTTCTACAACGACGAGTTCGCCCGGCACTCCGGCCTGCGCCATCCCGCGGCCTTCGGCCGCCCGCTGGGACAGGGCTGGCCGGAGAGCGCCGCGCACCTCGCGGGAGACCTGGACGAGCTGCTGTCGGGGGACAGCGAGGGCATCTACCGCAGCGACGACCGGATGGTGCTGCATCGCTGGGGTACGCCGGAGGTCACCTGGTGGACCTACTCCGTCACCCCCGTCCGCGGCCCCGGCGGCGAGGTCCTCGGAATGATCGTCTTCACCGCCGAGACCACGGTCCAGGTCGTCGCGAGCCGGCGCATGTCGGCACTGGCCGCGCTCGGCGAGGTGGCCCGCGACGCCCCGACGCTCGACATCGCCGTCGAACGGCTCGGCGCGGTCCTGACCGACCTGACCGACGACATCGGCTGCGCCGTGGTGTCGGCGATCGGCGCCGACCCCGCCCGGCTGGTCACCGTCCGGATCGACGGGCCGCCCGCGGAGTGGCTCCCCGACGACCTCGACTCCGACCGCGCGACCGACGCCGAGTTCCTCCCGGTGGACCCGGTCCCCGTCCAGGGGGCCGAGGGCCTCCCGGTCACCGACGTCGTCCGGTCGACGGTGCACACCCCCGACGGGACGACCGGCATCGCCGTCGTGCTCGGGGTGCCGCCGCTGCTCCCGCTCGACGAGGACCACCGCTCGTTCCTGCGGCTGGTCGCGGGCACCATCGGCGGCCTGCTGACCGCGGCGCTCGCCCGCGACCGCGAGCGCGACCGGCACGACGACGCCGGCCTGATCGAGCAGGCCCGTGCCGAGTACTACGCCGGCCTCGGCGACGAGTTCCGCGACCCGTTGACCCTCGTCCTCGGACCGCTGGAGCGGCTGCGCGACCACGACGACGCCGCCGTCCGCGGCCAGGTGGAGCTCGCGCAGCGCAACGCCCAACGGATGCTCAAGCTGGTCGACGGGCTGCTGGACGTCTCCGCGCTGCAGACCGGCAGGCACGACGGGTTGTTCGCCCCCACCGAGATCGGGAAGACCACCGCCGCGCTCGTCGAGGAGTTCGCGCCCGTCGTCGAACGGGCCGGACTGGAACTGACGGTCTCCTGCCCGCCGCAGGTCCGGCCGGTGTGGGTGGACCGCGACGCGTGGGAGAAGGTCGTCCTCAACCTGCTCAGCAACGCGGTGAAGTACACCCGCCGGGGCGGGATCACCGTCGACCTCGCCCAGGACGGCGAGCAGGTCGTGCTGCGCGTGTCCGACACCGGTGCCGGCATCGTCGAGAGCGAGCTGGACGCGGTGTTCGACCGCTTCCACCGCCCCACCCGCCGGCACGGCCGCAGCGGCGACGGCAGCGGCCTCGGCCTGCCGCTGATCCGCCAGCTGGTCCGGCTGCACGGCGGCTCCATCGGCGTGACCAGCGCCCCCGGGGAGGGCAGCACGTTCACCGTCCGCCTCCCGCTCGGCTTCGCCCACCTGCCGCCCGAGCGCCTCGTCCGGGCCCGGGTCGGGGCCCGGACCAGCCCGCAGCTCGCCGCGCCCTACGTCGCGGAGGCGATGCGCTGGCTGCCCGACGCCCCGGAGCCCACGGACACCCCGCAGGCGCCGGCCCGCGGACGCTCGATCGACGGGACGGTCGTCGACGGGCTGGAGCTCGAGCACCGCGACCGGGTGCTCGTGGTCGACGACGACCGCGAGATGCGCGGCTACCTGCGTGACCTGCTCGTCGAACACTGGACCGTGCGGGTCGTCGCCGACGGCGCGGCCGCGCTGGACTCCGCCCGGACCGACCCACCGGACCTGGTCGTCGCGGACGCGGCGCTCCCGGGCAACGGCGGCATCGAGCTCCTGCGGGCGCTGCGGTCGGACCCCCGTACGGTCGGGGTGCCGGTCGTGCTGCTGTCCTCGCGGGCGGGGGAGGAGGCCGCCGTCGAGGGCTTCGCCGCCGGCGCCGACGACTACCTGGTCCGACCGTTCTCCGCCCGTGAGCTGCTCGCCCGGGTCGCGAACCACCTGCAGCTCGGCCGGGTCCGGCGGGCCGCCGAGCTCCAGTTCCGGGCCATGGCCGACTCCACCCCCGCCCTGATCTGGGTCGACGACCCGGGCGGGCACCGGCTGTTCGTCAACCGGGGCTGGCTCGACTTCACCGGTGTCGAGGACGCGGCGCAGGAGCTGGGTCACGACTGGCGCCGCCGCATCCACCCCGACGACCGCGAGCGCTACCGGTCGGTGACCACGGCCGCGGCGCGCGCGCACGCGCCGTTCGAGGTCGAGTACCGGCTCCTCGACCGTGCGGGCCGGTACCGGTGGGTGCTCGACCGGGGCGCGCCCGTCCGCGACGGCGAACGTTCCGCGGGCTACGTGGGCGGCTGCCTCGACATCGACGTCCAGCACCGGGAGCAGCGCAGGCACCGCATCTACTCCGAGGTCGCCGAGTCCCTCGAGCGGGAGATCACCCGGACCGGGCGTACCGACCGGCTGGTCCGCGCCGTCGTCGAGGACCGGCTCGCCGACATCGCCGTCGTGCACGCCGCCGCCGCGGCCACCGGCACCGGCACCCTCGCCGTCTCCGCGGAACGCTCGGCGCTGGAGCCCTCGCTGTGGCGGCTGGCCCCGCTCGTCCCCGCCGACGACGACGGCCGCCCCGAGATCATCGACGCCGACCGGCTCGAGCAGGCCCTGAGCCGGCTGGCACCCACCCAGCGCCGGGCCTGGACAAGGCTGCGCATGAGCTCGGCGATGGTCGTGCCGCTGTCCGCCCGCGGGCGCACCAGCGCCGTGCTGACCGTCGTCCGCACCGAGGCGGGCGACCCCTACACCGACGACGACCTCGACCTGCTGTCCGAGATCGGCCGCCGGGCCGGGCTGGCCGTCGACAACGCCCGCCTGCTGGAGCAGGAGCGCGCCTCCGCCCAGCGACTCGGCCTGCTGCACCGGGCCACCGCGAAGATGTCGGCGGCGGCGACCCCCGGCGAGGTCGCCGCCATCGCCGCCGACCACATCGTCGACCTGCTCGACGCCGACCACGCCGGGCTCTGGGAGATCCGCGGCGAGTGGTTGCAGGCACTGACCGGGCACGGCTGGGACCGCGACATGTGGCAGCGTGCCGCGCGGATCCGGGTCGACGCGCCGCTGGCGTTCACCGAGGTCCTCGCCGGACACGAGCCGATGTGGTTCACCACAGCCCACGAGTGGGCGACGCGCTACCCCGCGGCCATCGGCATCGCCCCGGACCACACCCAGACCATCGGCTACCTGCCGCTCATCGCGGGCGGGCGCTCGCTGGGGGTCCTCGCGGTCGCCATGCTGACCGAGCGACGGCTGTCCGACGCGGACAAGGAGGCGGCCGTCGCCGTCGCCGAGCTCGCCGCCCAGGCGCTGGACCGGGCGTCGATGCTCGACGCCGAGACCGAGGCCCGCCGGCTCGCCGAACGGCTCGGGGCCGTCGCGACCGGTCTGGCCCGGGCCACCGACCTGGAGTCGGTGGCCGAGGTCGTCGTCGAGCACGGCCGGATCTCGATCGGGGCGGACGCGGTCGCGGTGCTCGTCGTCGGCGAGGGTGGCTCGTTGTCGCTGCTCCAGGAGACCGGCTGGCCCGCGGACGGTCCGCCGATGCGCTCGCCCGGCCGTGCGCACCCGCTGAGCCGCGCGGTGAGCAGCGGTGAGCCGATCTGGAACGCGGGTGATCCGGCCGAGGGCGAGGTGCTGCGCTATCCCGTGCACACCGCGGTGCCGCTGATGGTCGCGGCCCGGCCGATCGGCGTCATCGGTCTGCGGTTCCCGGTCGAGCCGGTGTTCACCCCCGAGCAGCGCAGCTTCGTGCTCACCCTGGCCAACCAGTGCGCGCAGGCGATCGTCCGTGCCCAGCTGCACCAGGCCGAGCACGAGGTCGCGGTCACCCTGCAGCGCAGCCTGCTGCCGCAGCGGCTCCCCGACATCGAACGGCTGTCGCTGGCCACCCGCTACCGCCCCGGCACCCAGGGGACCGAGGCCGGAGGGGACTGGTTCGACGTCCTCGACCTCGGCGACGACCTGGTGGCCCTCGTCGTCGGCGACGTCGTCGGCCGCGGGCCGGCCGCGGCCGCGGTGATGGGGCAGCTGCGGTCCGCCGTCGCGTCGAACCTGGTCAACGGCCAGCCCCCGGCACGGGCGCTGGAGCAGCTCGACCAGTACGCGCTGCGGGTGCGCGGCGCGATGGCCAGCACCGTGGCGATCGCGACGATCGACACCGGGACCGGCGAGATGCACTACGCCAGTGCCGGGCACCCCCCGCCGCTGGTCGCCGGCCCGGACGGGGTGCGGACCCTGTCCGAGGGCCGCGGCGTGCCGCTGGGGATCTCCGGGCGGCCCCCGTTCCCCGAGGCCGTCGACCGGATGGAGCCCGGCGAGACGATCCTGCTCTGCTCGGACGGGCTGTTCGAACGCCGCGACGAGATCATCGACGACGGTCTGGCCCGGCTGTCCGCCGCCTTCGACGAGCTGTCCGCCGCGCAGCCCCGCGACATGGCGGACACGCTGCTGCACCGCATGTCGGAGGGGATGGTGATCCCGGACGACACGGTCGTCGTCGTCGCCCGGCTGATGCCGCCGCCGCTGCGGATCGCGATCGAGGCCGACCCGAAACGGCTGGCCCCGCTGCGCCGCGCGGTGGCGGCCTGGGCGGCGCAGTGCGGGATGGGCCCCGACGCGGTCAGCGACCTGCAGCTGACCGTCGGCGAGGCGGCCACCAACTCCATCGAGCACGCCTACCTGCCCGAGGACACCGACGGGCGGGTCGGGGTCGACCTCGACCTGGCACTGACCGCGGACGGTTCGGTCGCGGTGCGTGTCACCGACGGCGGTCGCTGGCGACCGCCGCCGCCCGACCCGGGCTACCGCGGCCGCGGCATCGCGCTCATCCGCGAGCTCGCCGGGGACGTGCACATCGACCCGTCGGACTCCGGGACCACCGTGCGGTTCCTGCTGCCGGCGATCCCGGTCGAGGTCGGCACCCCGGGGGCCGGGCCGCCGGTGGAGTTCGTCGCCGGGGAGCCCGACCCGGACCGCGACCGGATCGACGCCGCCTCCGTCGACGGTGACGGCGACGGCACCGTCCGGGCCCGGCTGCGGGCGGTCCCGGACGCACACGGCGTGCGGATCGCGATCGTCGGCGACCTCGACCTCGGTGGGGTCTCGGCGATCCGTGCCCCGCTGATGCAGCACGTCGACCGCGGGCTGCCGATCACCCTGAACCTGCCGGGCGAGGCGTTCGTCAGCAGCGCCGGGATGGCCCTGCTCTCGGAGGTCGCACGCCGGATGCGCACCCACGGGGCCGCGCTGACCCTCGTCGCCCCCGCCGGCAGCCAGGCCCGTCGCTCGCTGGTCCTGTCGGGTCTCGACACCGTCATCGGCATGTCCGACGACGACGGTGCCTGATCCGACCTGTCCGGACAGCTGCGGGCCGCTCCCGCGGGCCGGACGGCGGGTTGAAAGGGCGCCCGTCGCTGTGATGGCATGCGGGACATGAGTCAGGCAGCGACCCTCGGACCCCTGTGGGGGACCCGTCGCGCCGACCACTTCGACCAGGGCTGTCGCCCGAGCTGAGTCCTTCGACCACGCTCGCCCGACCTCTTCCTGGAGTACCCCCGTGTCCGCGCCCGCCTCCGTGCCCACCGGTCTGTCCGTTCCCCGTTCCACCCGTCCCGGGGCCGGTCCGGCCCGCCCCCGGCCGCGCGTCCCGCACGCGCGGCCCGTCACCGCGCCCACCCCGTACGGCCTCGACGACCTGCAGGAGCTGACCCGGGAGGTCGCCGCCGAGGTCCGTGCCGGCCGGCACGAGGTCGTCGTCGACCCGGACCGGCGGTGGTACCGGCTGCTGCGCAGCGACGGTTTCGTCGACGTCTGGCTGATCAGCTGGGCCACCGAGCAGATCGCGGAGCTGCACGACCACGCCGGCTCGCTCGGCGCCCTCACCGTGGTGTCCGGCTCGCTGACCGAGCGGCGCTGGAGCGGCCTGTCCGGGCTGCGCACCCGTACCCTGCGCCACGGCCGCGGGGCCGCGTTCCCGCTCGGCCACGTGCACGACGTCGCCAACACCGCCGACGACCCGGCGGTGAGCGTGCACGCCTACTCGCCGCCGCTGTCGGCCATGTCCTACTACGACGTCGAGGACGTCGCCGGCACCACCGGGCACCAGCGCCTGCGCCGGACCCGCACCGAGCTGGTCGAGCCCGGGCAGGGCGTGGGATGACCCGCACCGTCGCCGACCTGCTCGCCGCGGCCCGCGCCCGGCTCGACCGGCCCGACCCGCGGCGCGCCGCCGAGCTGGCCGCCGCCGGGGCACACCTGGTCGACACCCGTCCCGGCTGGCAGCGCCGCGAGGAGGGCCAGATCCCCGGCGCCCTGGTGATCGAGCGCAACCACCTCGAGTGGCGCCTGGACCCGACCTCCGACGCCCGCGTCCCCGAGGCGGTCGACCACGACGTCACCTGGGTGCTGTTCTGCTCGGAGGGCTACAGCTCCAGTCTGGCCGCGGCGTCGCTGCAGGACATCGGGCTGCGCCGGGCCACCGACGTCGACGGCGGGTTCCGGGCCTGGGCGGCCGCCGGGCTCCCGGTCGAGGCGGGTCAGGACGGCCCGTCGGAGGCCACCCGCCCGCCGGACAGGCGCGCGTCGAGGTAGCCCGCGACGAGCGCGGTCAGCTCGTCGACGACGACCGCCCGCGCGAACCCGGGCCGTTCCAGCACGTAGCCGGTGGTCAGGTGCTCGACGGTCCGCACGACCGTCCACGCGGCGGCGCGGGCCGCATCGGTGCTCCCGGCGCCGTGGGTCAGCAGGACGGTGGTGACCAGGTCGTCGATCCGGCCGGCGAACGCGGCCCGGCGCCCGCCGGGGGAGCGCGGCAGCTGTTCGACGATCACCCGCAGCAGATCCGGCTCCTCGGAGAAGGTGTCCAGCAGCGCCTCCAGCGTCGCGCGCACCGCCGTCGTCGTCGTGCCTGCCCCCGGTCCGGCGACCGCCACCGAGTCGAGGAACGCGCGCGAGACGCGAGCCTCCATCGCGTCGAGGTAGCGGTCCAGCACCTCGGTCAGCACCGCGTCCTTGTCCGGGAAGTACTGGTAGAGCGACCCGGGGGACACCCCGGCGGCCGCCGCGATCCGGTTGGTGGACGCGCCGTCGTACCCGCGGGTGACCAGCACCTCCCGGCCCGCGGCGACGATCCGCTCCACCATCGCCCGGGACCGTTCCTGACGCGGCTCCCGCCGCCGGGCGCTGCGCCCGGTCACCGGCCGGTCCGGAACGCGCGTTGAAGGCGAGCATTCGCTCGTGTCAGCATCGGTCCATGCTGGCAGAGCCGCCCCTCGCCCCGCGACGCTTCCGCAGCGCTCCCGAGCGCGCGGCGCGGATCGCGCGCCCGCTCGGCGTCGTCGCCGGGGTACGCGAGCCCGACCACGCGCTGCTCGCCGAGATCGGTCGCCGGATGCTGACCCGGGACGAGACCGGAGCCGCCCTGGCCCGCGCGATGGGGCGCGACCGCGACGATCCGCAGCGGGTGACCATGCGCGCCCTGCACGCCGCGCTCGCCGCGGGCGCCGCCCCCGCCGACGCGCCGCCCGCGCTGCGCGGGTTCCTCGCCGCCGTCACCCCGGACCCGGACTGGCTCGACCGGGACCTGCTCGACCACGGTGCCCGCGCCTACCGCAGGCTCGGCCGCAGCCGCGACGACGTGCTGCTCGGACTGTCGCTGATCGGCGGCTACCGCTACGGCGGCCCCACCGAGCTGCTGGTGCGCACCGGCGGACTGACCGGAGCGGGTGCGATGCGCCGACTCGGCGAGACCCAGGCGTGGGCGTTCGCCGTCAGCCGCCCCGGCGGGATGCTGCCCGGGGGCGAGGGCTGGGCGGCGACGCTGCACGTGCGGGCGATGCACGCGCTCGTCGCGGAGCGGTTCGAGCGCGGCGACCGGTACGACGTCGACACGCACGGCCTGCCGATCAACCAGGCCGACTCCGCCGCGACCCTCGGGCTGTTCAACAGCACCGCGATCCTCGGCTGCCGGCTGCTCGGCCGGCACGTCCCGCGCGCCGACGGCGCCGCGATCATGCACCTCTGGCGCTACGTGGGGTGGCTCATCGGCGTCGACGACGACTGGCTGTTCGACTCCGAACGCGACCAGAACGCCTTCAACCACCACGTCGTGCTCGCCCAGGGTGCCGTCACCCCGGCCGGCCCGCAGCTGGCGGGCGCCCTGGTCGAGGGGCTGCGCAGCGAGCGGACCGGCGGGCGGGTGGACCGGCTGCGCGGCGCGTGGGAACGGCGACGGCTGCTGTCGCTGCTGCGGGTGTTCCTGCGTGCCGAGGGTCTGCGCGACCTGGACCTGCCGGTCGGCGTGCCGTGGGCGTGGCCGTCGCAGGTGCTGCGCAACCTGGTCGAGTCGCTGCTCGTCGCGCGGAGCCGCCGGGGACGGCGGTGGCTGGAACGGCGCTCGGACCGCCGTGTCCGGGCCGACCTGACCCGCCGCTTCGGTCGCGAGACGCCCGGGCCGCGCGATCTGGCGGCCTGAGCAGACCCGGCTCCGGCCGGGACGGGGACCCGGCCGGAGCGCGGCGGATCAGGTGAACGCGCTGATGCCCGTCACGTCGCGGCCCACGATGAGGGTCTGGATGGTCTCGGTGCCCTCGAAGGTGTGGATGGCCTCGATGTCGGCCCAGTGCCGCACGACGTGGTGTTCCAGCAGGATGCCGTTGCCACCCAGCAGGTCCCGCGCCTCGGAGAGGATCTTGCGTGCGGTCCGGGTGTTGTGCATCTTCGCCAGCCCGGCCACGGTCGGGGACAGCTTCCCGGCCTCGGCCAGGCGCGCGGACTGCATGCAGTAGAGCTGCATGCCGGTGAGGTCGGCGAGCATCGCGACGAGCCGCTGCTGCACGATCTGGAAGCTCGCGAGCGGCTTGCCGAACTGCTCGCGCTCCAGGGCGTAGCGCAGTGCGGCGTCGTAGCCGGCGGTCGCGTGGCCCAGCGCCATCCAGGCGCAGGTGCCCCGGGTGGTGGCCAGCACCGCGGCGCAGTCGGCGAACGTCCGGGCCTGCGCCAGCCGGTTCTCCTCCGGCACGCGGACCCCGTCCAGCTCGATGTCGGCCTGCCAGAGCGCTCGCAGCGACACCTTCCCCGGGATGACGGTGGCCTCGTAGCCCTCCGCCGGGGTCTCGACGACGAAACCCAGCACCTCGCCGGAGTCGGTGTCGCGGGCCCACACGACCACCAGGTCGGCGACACTGCCGTTGCCGATCCAGCGCTTGGACCCGCGCAGCACCCAGTGGTCGCCGTCGCGGGTGGCGGTGGTCTCCAGCGCGACCGAGTCCGACCCGTGCATCGGCTCGGTCAGCGCGAACGCGCCCAACTTGTCCATGGTGGACATGGACGGCAGCCAGCGCTGCTTCTGCTCCTCCGACCCGCACATCGCGATCGCCTTCATCGCCAGACCCGCGTGCACGCCGAGGAACGTGCCGAGCGAGCCGTCGCCGCGGTGCAGCTCCATGTGCACCAGCCCCAGGGCGAGCGGGCTCATCGCCGCGGCACCGTAGCCCTGGATGTCCTCACCGACGATGCCCAGCTCGGGCAGTCGGCGGAACAGGTGCCAGGGCAGCTCGGCGCGCTCCCAGTACTCGTTGATGCCGGGGAGGACCTCGGCGTCGACGAACTTGCGGGTGTCGGCGAAGCGCTGCCACTGCTCGTCGGTGAACTGGTCGCGGACCGAGAAGAAGTCGGTACCCAGGGCCTCGCCCAGCTCGGTGTACGGGGTAGTCGGTGCGGTCATGATCGCGTGCCCCTCGCCGTCGACGGAGACCTGATCCTCACACCGATCCGCCGATCCCGCCGGATCCGTGCGGTGGGGAACGGGATCCGGCGCCGGTGCGGGCGCCGGCCCGCCCCCGGTCACCCGGCCCGGACCGGGCCGAACGCCTCCAGCGCCACGTCCTGCCAGCGCTCCCACTCCGCGATCTGTGCCAGGTACTGCGCGCGGACGGCCTCGAACGACCGGCCGAAGAACACCCGCAGCGGCGGGTCCTCGGCGTCGACGACGGCGAGCAGCGCGGGGACCGTCGCCGCCGGGGCCCCGACGTCGAAGGCCCCGGCGGTGTCCCGGACGTGGTCGTAGTCCGGCAGCGGCGCGCTGTGCCGGGTGGCCTCGAGCCAGCCCGTCGCGTACGGGCCGGGCTCGACGTTCGTGACGCGGATACCCAGCTCGCGGACCTCGCCGGCGAGGGACTGCACGAGCCCCTCCACCGCCCACTTCGACGCGTGGTACGCCCCGATCCCGGGGAACGCGCGCACGCCCCCCTCGCTCGTCACGGTGACGAGATGTCCGCTGCGCTGGCTGCGGAGGACGGGCAGGGCGGCCTGCAGCACCCACAGCGCACCGAAGAAGTTGGTCTCCAGCTGCGCACGGATCTCGTCCTCGCCCAGCTCCTCGACGGCACCGAAGTGCCCGTATCCCGCGTTGTTCACGACCACGTCGAGCCGGCCGAAGTGCTCGGCGGCCCGGCGGCCACCGCCCGGCGATCGGTGACGTCGAGGGAGATCGGGAGCACGGCGTCGCCGTGGGCGGCGACGAGACCGTCGAGCATGCGCACGTCCCGCCCCGTCGCGGCGACCCGGGCACCTCGCCGCAGCGCGGCCTCGGCCCACAGCCGCCCGAAGCCCCGCGACGCGCCGGTCAGGAACCACACCTTGTCGTTCGTCATGGGTCCAGCGTGCGCCGCACCGGCACATGCGACAAGCGAGACCTGTGCACGACAGACATGAGCAGAACGCATACCATCGGGCTCATGGCCGAGCTGACCGTCGCCGGGTTGCGGACCGTGTTCGAGGTCGCCCGGCAGGGCTCGTTCAGCGGCGCGGCGACCGTGCTCGGGTACACGCAGTCGGCGGTGTCCCGGCAGGTCGCGGCCACGGAGGCGGCCGCGGGCTCGGAGCTGTTCGAGCGGTTGCCGCGCGGGGTGCGGCCGACCGCGGTCGGCGAGGTCGTCGTCCGGCGGGCGGGCCGGGTGCTCGCCGAGCTCGACGGCGCACTGGAGGAGGTCGCCGGAGTGCGCGACCGCTTCGCCGGGAGCCTCGTGGCGTCGGGGTTCCCGACGGCGACGGCGGTGCTGCTGCCGAGGGCCGTCGCCAGGACGCGTGCGCGGCACCCGGGCCTCCGGGTCGCCCTGCAGGAGGCGGCGAGTCCGGTGCAGGTGCGACGCCTGCGCGCCGGACGGGTGGAGGTGGCGGTGGTCGCGGTGGGTGACGGGCTCCCCGCACCGGACCTCGACGGGCTGCGTGCCGAGACGCTGCACGTCCCCCGTGGCCCGGGAGTCGCCGTCGGCCGGGCGCACCGGCTCGCCGACCGGGACGTGCTCGACGTGGAGGACCTGGCCGGCGAGACCTGGGTGACCGGCACGGGCCCGGCCGGCGAGCCGCAGTTCGGCGCGTGGCCGGGCCTGTCCGAGCCGCACGTCGGCTACGAGGTGCGCCACTGGGCGACCCGGTTCGGGCTGGTCGCCGCCGGGCTCGCCGTCACCGTGGTGCCCGGTCTGGCCGCGGACTCGGTGCCGCGCGACGTGCGCTGGATCCCGGTGCGCGACCCCGTCGTGCCGGACCGCGCGTTGCTCGCGGTCACCGCCGGCGCGCCGTCGGGTGCCGCCTCGGCGCTCGTGCGGGCGATCCGCGAGGAGGCGGCGGCGTTGGGTGCGCCCGTCACTCCCTGACCAGGCAGAACGGGTGCCCGATCGGGTCGAGGAACACCCGGAAGCTCGTCGGCACGGGCTGGACGTCGTGCTTGCGCGCCCCGAGGGCCAGCACCGCGGCCTCCCCGGCGTCGAGGTCGGGCACGGCGAAGTCGACGTGCCCGCGCTGCGGGCGCACCTGCCCCGGCCACTCCGGCGGGGTGAACTCCCCCTCGGAGATCTGCTGGAACGCCAGGGTGGCGCCGGCCCCGCCCGGGTCGAGCTCGACCCAGTCCGGGTCGGTGTCGGTGGGGCCGGCCACGGGCCAGCCGGTGATCGCGGAGTAGAACCGGGCGAGCTCCGACGGGTCCGGGCAGTCGAGCGCGAAGAGTCGGAACGTGGCGATCGGTGCATCGGCCATGGCCGCAGTGTGCCCGCGACCCCCGACAGTCACAGCTCGTCGATCGCCCGCTCGATCCGCCGCGCCGACACCGGATGCCGGGTCCTCATCGGGTGGGCGTAGAGCGAGATGCGCAGCTCCTCGACCATCCAGCCGATCTCGCGCAACGCCGGCGACGGCTCGGTGCCCTCGGGCAGCGCGGCGAGCAGTGCGCGGTACTCGGCCTCGACCGGGGCGATCTCGGCGGTCCAGCGGGCGTCGCGGGCGGGATCGGCCCGCAGCTTGTCCAGCCGCAGCTCGCAGCCCTGCAGGTAGCGCTTCACGTCGCCGAGCCGGTTCGCGCCGGCGGCGGTGACGAAGCCCGGCGCGGTCAGCCGGCCCACGACCGCCGTCACGTCGGCGCCGCCGTCGCGGGTGGCGGGCCCGCGCAGCTCGCCCAGCGCCGCGCCGACCCGGTGCCACACCTCCAGCACGCCGCGCACGGCGTCGAGGACCTGCAGGGTCGTCGCGGGCAGCCGCATCCGCAGCAGCTCCGCGAGCCGCGCGAACTGCGCCGCGTCGAACGGGTCGCCGCCGCCACGGGCCATCAGGTGGTCCGCTGCGGCCGTCGTGCAGTCCGCGAGCAGTGCGTCGAGCGAGCCGTGCGGGTTGCGCGACAGGGCGAGCCGCGCCCGGTTGTCCAGGCCGCGCTGCACCTGCTTGGCGGGGTTCGGGGTGGTGAGCATCAGCAGCCGCCGCGCGCCGCGGTGGTGGGCGGGGCCGCGCTCGTCGGCCGTCGCGTACACCCGGACCTCGACGGTGTCGCCGCGGTCGCGCAGCCCGGGGTACCCGGTGACGGTGTGCGCGCCGCGCCGGATCGGCAGTTCGCGGGGCAGCTCGCCGATCGTCCACGAGGTCAGGCCGGTCGCCTCGATCCCGCTGCCCGCCGCGGCCAGCTCCTCGCGCACCTTCGGCGCGAGCCGGCGGCGCAGGCGGTCCAGGTCGGTGTCGCGGGCCAGCTCGGCGCCGCTCTCGTCGAGCACCCGGAAGGTCACCGTCAGGTGCTCGGGCAGCCGCTCCAGCTCCCAGTCCTCGCGCCGGATCTCCACGTTCCGCATCCGGCCCAGCTCGTCCTCCAGCACGTCCAGCAGCGGCCGGCGGCCGTCGTCGCCGCGCAGCCGCGCCAGCACCGCCTTCGCGTGGTCGGGGGCGGGGGAGAAGTTGCGGCGCAGGTTGCGCGGCAGGGTCCGGATCAACGCGGTCACGAGCTCCTCGCGCAGGCCGGGCACCTGCCAGGTGAACGGTGTCGCGTCGACCTGGTTCAGCGCGGCCACCGGCACGTCGACGGTCACGCCGTCCTCGCGGTGACCGGGCTCGAACGCGTAGGACAGCGGCAGCGTCAGCCCACCCGCCTCGACGTGGTCGGGGTAGTGGGTGCGGTCGAGCTGCTTCGCGGCCTCGGTGGCGAGCATCTCCTCGGTCCAGGTGAGCAGCTCCGGGTCGCGCTTGCCGGCCTGCTTCCACCAGCGGTCGAAGTGCTTGCCGGACACGACGTCGGCGGGGACGCGCTCGTCGTAGAAGGCGAACAGGGTGTCCTCGTCGACGACGAGGTCGCGCCGCCGGGCCCGGTGCTCCAGCTCCTCGGCGTCGTCGAGCAGGGCGCGGTTGGCGTGGAAGAACCGGTGCCGGGTGTCCCAGTCGCCCTCGACGAGGGCGTGGCGCAGGAACAGGTCGCGGCTCACCTCGGCGTCGATGCGGCCGTAGGCGACGGTGCGGTCGGCGACCAGTGGCAGCCCGTGCAGGGTGACCCGCTCGGTCGCCACGGCGCTCCCGCGCTTGCGGGACCAGCGCGGTTCCGAATACGTCTTCTTGACGAGATGCTCGGCGAGCGGCTCGATCCAGTCCGGCTGTACCGGTGCGACGGTCCGTGCCCACAATCTCGTCGTCTCGACGAGTTCGGCGGCCATCACCCAGCGCGGGGGCTTGCGCGCCAGACCCGAGCCGGGCCAGATCGCGAACTTCGCGCCGCGGGCTCCGAGATAGTCCTTCGGACCCTTCCGCTCCTTCTTGCCGTCCTTGCCCTTCTCCGCGAGAGGGTCCTGCATGCCGACCTGCGACAGCAGCCCGGCCAGGACGGACTGGTGGATCCGGTCGGTGTGCCGCGGCCACTCGGGGTCGTGGTCGTTCAGATCCATGCCGGAGCTGCGGGCGGCCTGGCGGAGCTGGCCGTGCAGGTCCCACCACTCGCGGACCCGCAGGTAGTGCAGGAAGTCCTCGCGCAGCTCGCGGCGGAACCGGCTGCCCGACAGCTCGTCGCGGCGGGCGTTCAGGTGGTCCCACAGGCGCAGGTAGGCCAGGAAGTCCGAGCCGTCCTCGGTGAACCGGCGGTGCCGCTCGTCGGCGGCCTGGCGCTGCTCGGTCGGCCGCTCGCGTGGGTCCTGCACGCTCAGCGCGGCCGCGATCACCAGGACCTCGCGCAGGCAGCCGTTGCGGTGCGCCTCGACGAGCATCCGGCCGAGCCGCGGGTCCACCGGCAGCCGGGACAGCGCGTGTCCCACGGAGGTGAGCGAGCGGCGGTCCGGGCGCAGTGCACCCAGCTCGTGCAGCAGGTCGAGACCGTCGGCGACGGCGCGCCGGTCCGGCGGCTCGACGAACGGGAACTCGGCGATCTCGCCCAGGTCCAGCGCGATCATCTGCAGGACGACCGAGGCCAGGTTGGTACGCAGGATCTCCGGGTCGGTGAACTCGGGACGGGCGTCGAAGTCGTCCTCGGCGTACAGCCGGATCGCGATGCCGTCCGAGGTGCGGCCGCAGCGCCCGGAGCGCTGGTTCGCCGAGGCCTGGGAGATCTTCTCGATCGGCAGCCGCTGCACCTTGAGCCGGCGCGAGTAGCGCGAGATGCGCGCCGTGCCGGTGTCGACGACGTAGCGCACACCGGGGACGGTCAGCGAGGTCTCGGCGACGTTGGTGGCCAGCACGACCCGGTTGCCGGCGTGCGGGGCCCACACGCGCTGCTGCTCGGCGGTCGACAGGCGGGCGTAGAGCAGCAGGATCTCGGTGTTCCGCAGGTTGCGCCGCTCCAGGGCCTCGGTGGCCTCCCGGATCTCGCGCTCACCGGGCAGGAACACCAGCACGTCGCCGGGGCCCTCGCGCTGGAGCTCGACGACGGCGTCGCCGATCGCGTCGTCCAGCTCGCGGTCGGGGTCGGCGTCCGGGTCGTCGGGGTCGACGACGGGCCGGTACCGCACCTCCACGGGGTAGGTCCGGCCGGAGACCTCGACGACCGGGGCGGGCGTGTCGTCGCCGCCGAAGTGCCGCGCGAAGCGCTCCGGGTCGATCGTCGCGGAGGTGATGACGACCTTGAGGTCGGGACGGCGGGGGAGCAGCCGGGTCAGGTACCCGAGGATGAAGTCGATGTTGAGGCTGCGCTCGTGCGCCTCGTCGATGATCAGCGTGTCGTAGGCGAGCAGGTCCTTGTCGCCGGCCAGCTCGGCCAGCAGGATCCCGTCGGTCATCAGCTTGACCATCGTCGCGTCGCCGACCTGGTCGGTGAAACGGACCTTCCAGCCGACCGCGCCGCCGAGCTCGACGCCCAGCTCCTCGGCGATCCGGGTCGCGACGGTGCGCGCGGCGAGCCGCCGCGGCTGGGTGTGGCCGATCATGCCGTGCACGCCGCGGCCGAGCTCGAGGCAGATCTTCGGCAGCTGTGTCGTCTTCCCGGAACCGGTCTCCCCGGCGACGATCACCACCTGGTGGTCGCGGATCGCGTCGGCGATCTCCTCGCGGCGCGCCGACACCGGCAGCGTCGCGGGGTAGCTGATCGTGGGCAGCGCCGCCCGGCGGCGGGCGATCCGGTTCTCCGCCGCGTCGACGGCCTCGGCGACGCGCTGCTGGGCGCGGCCGTCGCGGGCACGGTCGAGGCGGCCGCGCAGCCGCCCGGCCCGTGCCGGTCCGAGCCCGTCGAGGCGCTCGCGCAGCGCGGCCAGTTCGTCGTCGCCCATCGGGGGGAGCGCGGGCCCGTCGTCGCGACGGGGGCGGTCGTCCCCGGTGGGTGAGCCGGCGGGGTCCGGGCCGTCGCGGTCGGGGCCGCGACGGCCGGGCTGGTCGGGGCCGGGCGCCGTGACGGCAGCGCGCCGGCCCCGCGGCCCGCGGCGGCGCTGCGTCGATGCACGGCGGCGCTGCTGATCGCGGGCCGGGACGCCGCGCGCGGCGCCCGCCGTCCCGGGGGCGGCCTGCGCTGCGGCGAGGTCCGATGAGGTGGTCTCGTGTGGAGGTGTGTCCTGCGGGGTGCCGGAACTCCCGCCGCGCGGCTGGTGCTCGCCCCGGGCGCCGGAACGGCGGCGGGGGCGGCGCGGGCGGTCGTGCGACGACGGCTGTGCGGAGGTCGAGGACGGGACGGGTTCGCTGGACATCGTTCGTTCAGTCTGCCTGCTCGCCCGGGACCGGGCGTGCGCCGACCATGGTGACCGGCCTCGCAGGCGTCGTCGAATGGATTTCGGGAAGGGGAGGTATGGGGTCCGAACCGGACGCCGGTCGCCTCGCGGCGAGTGGCGCATCGTGGCTCCAGCCGAACGGAACTCCACGACGGCGGTTATCTATTGCGGCCCGGGGACTCGATTCGCCCGGCTCGGACAGTCGTTCCAACGGGCGGGGGTCGCGGTTCATTCCCGCCCCGGGTGAGTGGTCCCGGATGACTCCCCGTCCACGTCGGGCTCCGCCGCGGCGAGCCGGGCCAGCAGGTCGCGCAGCCGGGTCCGGTCGGCCCCGTCGAGCGGGGCGAGGAACTCGGCGGCCAGCGCGCGGGCCTCGGTCGCGGCCCCGTCGGCCAGGCGCTCGCCCTCGTCGGTGAGGTGGACCAGCCGTCGTCGCTGGTCGGCCTCGGAGCGGGTACGGGTCAGCCAGCCGTGGCGCTCCATCCGGCGCAGCAGCTCGGTGGTGGTGCCCTTGTCGGTCGCGGCGAGCGACCCGAGCGTGACCTGGTCGATGCCGGGCCGGTGGCGCAGCGCGTCGAGCATCGCGTACTGCGGCTTGGTCAGCTGCGGGACGCGTTGCTGCCAGGTCGCGGTGTGGGACTGCAGGGCCCGGCGGAGCAGGTGGACGACCGCCTCGTCGGCACCCGGGTTGCGATCGGTCATGCCGCGAGTATAGTGCGTATACAAACAGTTAGTATACGAACTAGTTGGGAGGTGGCCCGGTGCGACTCGTCGTGGGGATCACCGGCGCGACCGGCGCGATCCTCGGGATCCGCCTGCTGGAGGCGCTGCGCGCCGCCGAGGTCGACACGCACCTCGTGCTCTCGAAGTGGGCGCGGGCGACGATCGTCGAGGAGACCGGCTGGACGGTGCCCGAGGTCGAGGCGCTGGCCGGGACCGCGCACCCGTTCGGGGACCAGGCGGCGTCGATCTCGTCTGGGTCGTTCCGGACCGACGGGATGGTGGTCGTCCCCTGCTCGATGAAGACGCTCGCCCAGATCCGGCACGGCATCGCCGACGGGCTCGTCGCCCGTGCCGCGGACGTCACGATCAAGGAGGACCGGAAGCTGGTCCTCGTCCCGCGGGAGACCCCGCTGTCGGAGATCCACCTCGAGAACATGCTGGCCCTGCGCCGCACCGGGGTGCGGATCGTCCCGCCGATGCCCGCCTTCTACAACCACCCGGCCGGGCTGGACGACGTCGTCGACCACGTCGTCGCACGCATCTGCGACCAGTTCGACCTGCCCGCCCCGCGGGCCCGCCGCTGGACCGGCGGGTCCGCCCGTCAGAGGAGGAGCGCCTGATGGACACCTTCCGCGACTACCTGGCCGAGCTCGAGCGGCACGGCCAGCTCCTGCGCATCGACGACGAGGTGAAGGCCGAGCCCGACCTCGGCGCCGCCGGTGCCGCCGCGCCGAAGCTCGGCGACCGCGCCCCCGCGCTGCTGTTCACCGACGTCGCCGGATTCCGCGACCCGAACATCGTGCTCAACGCGCACGGCTCCTGGGCCAACCACGCCGTCGCGCTCGGGCTGCCGCCGGAGACCCCGGTGCGCGAGCAGGTCGAGGAGTTCGGCCGTCGCTGGGACGCCTTCCCGGTGCCGGTCGAACGGCGCGCCGACCCGCCGTTCGCGGAGAACACCGTCGCCGGCGAGGCGGTCGACCTGTTCGCGCTGCTGCCGCTGTTCCGGATCAACGCCGGCGACGGCGGCTTCTACATCGACAAGGCCGCCGTCGTCAGCCGCGACCCCGACGACCCGGACTCCTTCGGCAAGCAGAACCTGGGCATCTACCGGATGGAGGTCCAGGGCCCGCGCACGCTCGGGCTGCAGCCCGTCCCGCAGCACGACATCGCGCTGCAGCTGCGCCGGGCCGAGGAGCGCGGCGAGGATCTGCCGGTCGCGATCGCGCTCGGCAACGAGCCGACGATCCCGCTGGTCGCGGGCATGCCGATCGCCTACGCCGACAGCGAGTACGAGATGGCGGGCGCCCTGCGCGGCTCGCCCTGCCCGATCGCCACCGGCCCGGAGACCGGGCTCGACGTCCCGTGGGGCTGCGAGATCCTGCTGGAGGGCGTCGTCCTGGGCCGCGAGCGGCACTTCGAGGGCCCGTTCGGCGAGTTCACCGGGCACTACTCGGGCGGCCGCCGGATGCCGCAGATCCGCATCGACCGGGTCTCCCACCGGACCACGCCCTACTTCGAGCACCTCTACCTCGGCATGCCGTGGACCGAGTGCGACTACCTCATCGGGCCGAACACCTGTGTCCCGCTGCTCAAACAGCTGCAGGCCGAGTTCCCCGAGGTGCGCGCGGTCAACGCCATGTACACCCACGGGCTGCTCGCGATCGTCTCGGTGCGCAACCGCTACGGGGGCTTCGCCAAGGCCGTCGGGATGCGGACCATGACCACCCCGCACGGCCTCGGCTACTGCAAGGTCGTGATCTGCGTCGACGACACCGTGGACCCGTTCGACCTGCCCCAGGTCATGTGGGCGCTGTCGACCAAGATGCACCCCGCGCACGACCTGGTGACCCTGCCCGACATGCCGGTGCTGCCGCTGGACCCCGGGTCCGACCCGGCAGGCATCACCCACAAGCTGATCATCGACGCCACCACCCCGACCGCCCCGGACGAGCGCGGGCACTACTCCCAGGGCGTCGTGCCGCCCGACGACACCGCGGCCTGGGTGGAGCGCCTGGGCCGGCTCGTCGCCGGCGACCGGAAGGAGAACCGCTGATGACCTGCCCCCGCTGTTCCACCGACGGTGCCGCCGTGCTCGCGACCTCGCCGGTCCCCGGGGTGTGGACCGTGCACCGCTGCGGCCTGTGCGGCTTCGTCTGGCGCGACACCGAGCCGCCCACGGTCCGCGACGCCGCGCACTACCCGGACCGCTTCCGGGTCACCGCGCAGGACGTGGCCGCCGCGGCCGACGTGCCGACCGTCCCGGCGCGCCGGACGTGACCCCGACGCTGATGTGGGAGGCCCGCGCCGCCGACGGCCGCCGTGACGAGCTCCTCGACCACGTCCGCGAGCGGGCCGCCGCCGCGCTGGCCGGTGCCGAGCGCCACGAGCTGTTCGTCGCCGACGGCGGGCGGGTCGTCGTGATCGCGGTCGGGGTGCCGGCCGGGACGACGCTGCCCGAGCCGACCGGCGAGCTGCTGGCCCGGCCGCCGCACTCCTGGGGCTTCGACCGGGTCGACCCCTGACCGGTCCTCAGCGGGCCGCGAGCGCCGCGAGCACCCCGTCCGTCCACGGTGTCCACGCCTCGACCGCCCACGGCCCGAAGTCGCGGTCGGTCAGCACGACGGCGGCGGTGCGCACGTCCGGGTCGACCCACACGAACGTGCCGGACTGTCCGAAGTGACCGAAGGTCCGCGGCGACGAGCGTTCCCCCGTCCAGTGCGGGGACTTGCCGTCGCGGATCTCGAAACCCAGGCCCCAGTCGTTCGGCCGCTGCCGTCCGTAGCCGGGGAGCAGGCCGTCGAGCCCGGGGTAGGCGACGGTCGTCGCCTCGGCGACGGTGCGCGGGTCCAGCAGCTGCGGGGCCTGCAGCTCGGCGGCGAAGCGGGCCAGGTCCTCGACGGTGGACACCGCGCCCGCGCCCGCCGAGCCCGCCAGCCGGGTGTGCGTCATCCCGAGCGGGGTACAGACGGCCTCGTGCAGGTACTCGGCGAACCCGATGCCGGTCGCGTCCGCGATGGCGTCCGCGAGCACCGCGAACCCGGTGTTGGAGTAGATCCGCTGCTCACCGGGGGCGGCCTTGACGGCATCGGAGTCGAAGGCGAGACCGGAGGTGTGCGCGATCAGGTGCCGCACGGTCGCGCCCTGCGGGCCGGCCGCCTCGTCCCAGTCGACGGCACCCTCCTCGACCGCGACCAGCGCGGCGTAGGCCGAGAGCAGCTTGGTCACCGACGCCAGTCCGAACTCGCGGTCGGTGTCGCCCGCGGTGGCGAGCACGGTGCCGTCGGCGGCGACGACGGCCGCGCCCACGTGGTCGACCGGCCAGTCCAGGACCCGGCGCACCGCCGGGGCGAGCTCGGTCACGACGGGAGGTGCGGTCGGGTACGCATGCCGTCCATCCTGGCAAACGGGCGGGACCGCAGCCGCCCGGGCGAGGACCGGGCCCGTACCGCGTCCACCGGGCGCCTCGCCCGGCCGCGCACCGCGAGGAGGAGGACACCGTGCCGCTGCACCACGAGACGACCGGCTCCGGGCCGCCGCTGCTGCTGGTCCAGGGCGGCGCGGCGGAGGCCGGCGCGGCCCGGATGCTCGTCGGCGAGCTCGCCGTCACCCACCGGGTCCTCACCTACGACCGGCGCGGCGTCGGTCGCAGCCCGGCCGGGCCGGACCCGGTCGGGCCTGCCGGGCACGCCGACGACGCCGCCGCGCTGCTGGCCGGCACCGGACCGTCCGCCGTCGTGGGGGTCGGCATCGGCGCCGTGATCGGCCTGCTGCTCGCCGTCCGCCACCCGGGACTGGTCACGACGCTGGTGGCGCACGAGCCGCCGCTGCCCGATCTCGTCCGCGACGCCGACCGCGAGGCGGCCCTGGACCGGGTCGAGGAGCTCGCCGCGCGCGACGACCTGGGCGGCGCGCTGCGGCTGATGACCGCGCTGACCTCGGGCGACGACCCCGTCGAGCCCGGCTACCTGCCGGAGCCGCCGTCCGGGGACCCGGAGCCCGCGCTGCGCCGGTTCCTGCGCCATGACGTCCCCGCGGTGCGGGCCGTCCGCATCGACCCCGACGCGCTCACCGCGAGCGGGGTCCGGGTCGTCCCCACCGGTGGGCTCGAGTCGCGCGGGCGCTGGGAGCACCGCTGCGCCGAGGTGCTCGCGTCCCGGCTCGGGCGCGGTCTGGTCGAGCTGCCCGGCGGGCACGACGGGCCCGTCACGCACCCGATCGCCGGCGCGGCCGCGCTGCGCGGGCTGGTCGGCGGCACGTGAGCGGCATCCGGGCCGGGACGGTCCTGGTGGGGACGTCGGGATGGCGCTACCCGCCGTGGCGCGGCACGTTCTACCCGACCGGGCTGGTGCAGCGTCGTGAGCTGGAGTACCTGTCGCGGCGGGTGACCTCGATCGAGATCAACGGCTCGTTCTACGCGCTGCAGCGCCCGGAGAGCTACCGGGCATGGGCCGGGCAGGTGCCGCCCGGGTTCGTGTTCGCGGTGAAGGGCCCCCGGTTCGTGACGCACCTCAAGCAGCTGCGCGACGTCGCGGTCCCGGTGGCGAACTTCCTCGCCTCCGGGGTGCTCGGCCTCGGCCCGGCGCTCGGCCCCGTGCTGTGGCAGCTCCCGCCGCGGATGCGGTTCGACGCCGGCCGGGTCGCGGAGTTCCTGTCCCTGCTCCCCGCGACGACCGCGGCCGCCGCCCGCGCCGCCACCGGTCACGACGAGCGCCTCGACGGCCGGGCACTCGTCGAGACCGACGCCGACCGCCCGCTGCGGCACGCGGTCGAGCCGCGGCACGAGTCGTTCCGCGACCCCGCGTTCACCGCGCTGCTGCGCGAGCACGGCGTCGCCCTGGTGCTGTCGGACTCCGCGGGTACCTGGCCGGTGTTCGACGAGGTCACCGCCGACCTGGTCTACCTGCGGCTGCACGGCCAGGGCGAGCTGTACTCCGGCGGCTACACCGCCGAGGCCCTCGACGGCTGGGCGGAGCGCATCCGGGCCTGGCGCGACGCCGGGCACGACGTCGTCTGCTACTTCGACAACGACGCGAAGGTCCACGCACCGACCGACGCCCGGGCCCTGATCGACCGCCTCGACTGACCTGTTCGGCCGACTAACGGCGCGTCTGAACGGACCTGTCCCCACATTTGTTGATAAGAGCGCCCGGCAAATGAGGTCGTGGGGGTGTCGTTGCAGGTAGAGGCACGGACCCTCCAGGCGACCATCAGGACATCAGCAATCCCATGATCACTTGCAGGTCCGTGCCTCTACCTGCAACGACACCCCCACGACCTCATTTGCCGGGCGCTCTAAGACGTCGTTTCAGAAGTGGTGGGCCCGGTTCTGCCGGTGACGGCGGGGCTGGCAGCATCGGCTGATGGTCGCGCCTCGTGTGTCTGAGAAGACGAAGATTTTCGAGTTGGAGATCGTCCTGACCGAGGTGGTGCCGGCGGTCCGGCGTCGGGTGCAGGTGCCGGGCGAGGTCGACTTGGCGGTGTTGCACGAGGTGGTGCAGTCAGTGATGGGCTGGACGAACTCTCATCTGCACGAGTTCGAGATCGTCGGGCGCCGCTACGGGATCCCAGACCCGGACTGGCCCGGACAGGATGTCGCCGACGAGACGAAAGAGAAGCTGTTTCGGCTGGTCAAGGCTGGTGACCGGTTCGGTTACGTCTACGACTTCGGTGACAACTGGGCCCACGAGATCACCGTCGAGGCGGTCGCGGCCGTCGAGCCGGGAGTGTGCTATCCGCGATGCGTCGCCGGGCAGGGGGCGTGCCCGCCCGAGGACGTCGGCGGGATCGGGGGGTATGAGGACTTCCAGGCCGTGCTCGCCGACCCTGACCATCCCGACCGCGCCGAGCGCCTGGAGTGGGCGGGCGGGCCGTTCGACCCGCACCGCTTCGACCCTGACGAGGCCGACCGGGCCTTGGAGTGGCTGGCCTGGCGGCCGCTGGCCCCGACCTCGTAGGCGAGTGCCTCAGCGAGGGCTGGGTCGACCATCACTTCGGCTTCGGCTTCGGCTTGGTGAGGCGGCGGTGGCAGATCAGGGCGCAGGCCAGCGATAACAGCGCGGTGATCGTGGATTCGGCGCGGTCGTAGCGCAGCGCGAGGCGGCGGAAGTCCAGCAGCCAGGACATGGTGCGCTCGACGACCCAGCGGACCCGCCCGAGCCGGGTGGAGTCCTCGATCCCGCGCCGGGCGATCCGCACCCCGATCCCACGCCCACTCAGGTAGCGGCGGCAGCGGGGATAGTCGTAGCCCTTGTCGGCGTGCACCTTGTCCGGCCGACGTCGCGGACGCCCCGGCTGTCCCGCCCGTTCGCGGACGCCGGGGTTGGTGTCCAGCAGCGGGGCGAGCATCCGACTGTCGTGGGTGTTCGCCCCGGTGACCAGCGCATGCAGCGGGAGCCCGCCTCGGTCGCAGAGCACGTGGTACTTGCTGCCCGCCTTCCCGCGATCGGTCGGCGAGGGCCCGGTGGCCTCGCCGCGGCGCTTGGCCCGCACGCTCACGCTGTCCACCGCCGCCCGCGACCAGTCCAGCAGGCCCTGCTGGGCGAGGCGGTCGAGCATCACCCGGTGCAGCTGGGCCCAGACCCCGGCCTGCTGCCACTGCCGTAGCCGCCGCCAGCAGGTCACTCCGGACCCACAGCCGAGCTCGGCGGGCAGCGCGTTCCAGCTGATCCCGGTCTTGAGCACGAACACGATCCCGGCCAGAGCGGCCCGATCCGGCACCCGCGGACGGCCTGTCCGTCCCCGCTTGTGCTTGCGCGGCTTGGGCAGCAGCGGCTCCACCAGCGCCCACAGCTCGTCGCTCACCAATCGCTCGACACAAGATCGCCGCGCCACGACCGGACATGATCAGCTACCAGCGCCGATCCACACAGGACCGACACGCCGACTTCTGAAACGACCTCTAAGGACGGGCCGGCTGATACGCGGGCCGGCGTCGCCGCGACAGCCGTGTCGTGACCACTCCGCAGAACCGCCACGGCGCCCCGGACCTCTCCGGCCCGCCGCAGCAGCAGTCCGGCCCGCACCGTGTCCCGCAGCAGTACCCGGGCCCCCAGGGCCCCGGCCGCCACCAGCAGCAGTACGCGCAGGACCCGCGCGGTGCCGCGCCGCAGGGCTGGGCGCCGCACCACCAGCCCCGGCCGCAGCACTCCGGCGGAAACCCGAACCCCTACTACGACGGCCACCCCGAGGTCCCCTTCGGCGGGCCGCCCTTCGGCCGCACCAACCCGGGTGGACTGCCGCAGCAGCAGGCCCGCGGCCCCCGGCAGCAGGCCACCGGCGCGCAGCCCTGGCCGAGCTCGGCCCAGCGGGCCGGCGTCCCGCAGCAGCGCACCGCGGCCCCCGCCGCGGCCCCCGCCGTCGCGCCGCGCAACGGCTTCGGCGTCACCGCGCTGGTGCTCGGGATCGTGGGCCTGCTGTTCTCCTTCATCCCGATCATCGGGATGATCGCCTGGCCGCTGGTGCTGCTGGGCCTCCTGTTCGGTGTGCTCGGTGTCGTCCGGGCGAGCAGGGGCCGGGCGGACAACCGCGGCGTCGCGATCGCGGGCACCGTGCTCTCGGCGATCGGGTTCGTGGTCTGCGTCCTCTACGCCTCGGTGTTCGCCGCCGCGGTGTCGGGTCTGCCGACGACCGTGCCGACCGCGGCCCCAGCCGTGTCCGCGCCCGAGTCCGACGCCGTCGCGTCGGCGCCCGCGGCCGCCGGTGGTGATGTGATCACCTACGAGGTCACCGGGTCCGGCACCGCCGGGAACATCACCTACGTCAAGGACGACACGATGGGGATGGAGCAGGTCAACGGGACCTCGCTGCCGTGGACCAAGGACGTCACCTTCGACTCCGGCGTCCTCACCTTCCAGCCGCTGTCGCTGATGGCCCAGTCCGGGTCCGGCGGGAACGGTGAGATCACGTGCCGCATCCTGCGCAACGGTGAGGAGATCACCTCCTCGACCAGCTCGGGTCCCTACGCGGTCGTGAGCTGCAACGGCAGCTGACCCACCACCCGTACGCCGGGACGCTCGACAGCGACGCGCCCCCGCAGTCGCTGGCGTGGTCACGCACGACGAGCGTCCCGACGGACGACGAGGCCCTCCCCGGGGACGCCCGGGGAGGGCCTCGTCCGTGTCCGGCCCGGCGCGGGGCCGGGACTCAGCGGCCGGCGCCGACCAGCCGGTCGTCGCCGGACCGGGAGCGGGACCGGACGGCGCGGACGACCACGGCCAGCACCACGAGCAGGAGCAGTCCGTACAGGCTCGCGGCGATCGGGCTGTCCACGAGCGCGACCGGGTCGCCCTCGCTGACCGCGAGCGCGCGGCGCAGCTCGGTCTCGGCGAGCGGGCCCAGGATGACGGCGATCAGCATCGGGGCGACGGGGATCCCGTAACGACGCATCGCGAACCCGAGCAACCCGATCAGCAGCACGAGGACCAGGTCGAGGATCTTCGCACTGGTCGCGTACACGCCGAGCATCGCGAAGACGCTGATCCCCGCGTAGAGATAGTGCTTGGGGACCTGCAGCAGCTTCGCCCACAGCGGCGCGAACGGCAGGTTGAGGATGAGCAGCACGACGAGCCCGACGAAGAAGCTCGCCAGCAGGGCCCACACCAGGTCCGGTGCCCGTTCGAACAGCAGCGGCTCCGGCTGCAGGCCGTACTGGCGGAACGCGGCCAGCAGGATCGCCGCCGTGGCCGAGGTCGGGAGCCCGAGCGCGAGCAGCGCGCCCATGGCGGTACCCGCGGTGGCGTTCCCGGCCGCCTCCGGCCCGGCGACGCCCTGGATCGCACCCCGGCCGAACATCGGGTCCGCACGCCGTGCGTCGAGCCGCCGCTCGGTGCCGTAGGCCAGGAAGGTCGGCACCTCGGAGCCGCCGACCGGGATGATCCCGAACGGCAGGCCGGTGGCGGTGCCGCGCAGCCACGCAGGCAGGGCCGCGCGGAACTCGGCGCGGGACAGCCACGGACGCCCGGGGGAGCGGAGGATGCTGTGGTCGTCCGGGACCCCGCGCCGGGCCGCCTGGTGGAAGACCTCGGTCAGCGCGAGCAGCCCGACCGTGATGACGATGATGTCGACCCCGTCGAACAGCTCGGGCAGGCCCCCGGTGAGGCGGGCGGCACCGGAGATGCCGTCGATGCCCACCACCGAGATCGCGAGGCCCAGCGCCAGGGCCGACAGGCCCCGGACGATCGAGTCGGTGACCACCGCCGCGATCGCGACGAAGGCGAACACCGCCAGGGCCAGGTACTCCGCCGGTCCGAACACGGTGGCCAGCGCGGCCAGTGACGGCGCGAAGAACACCACGAGCACCGCGGCGACGACGCCGCCGACGAACGAGGCGATCGCCGACGCGGCCAGTGCCTGGGCGGCCCGTCCGCTGCGGGCCATCGCGTGCCCCTCGATGGACCCGGCGATCGCGGTGGAGTTGCCGGGGGTGTTCATCAGGATGCCCGAGATCGAGTCCCCGAACAGGCCGCCGAACAGCACCCCCGCGAACATGATGAACGCGCCGATCGGGTCGAGCGAGAAGGTCACCGGGAGCAGCAGGGCCACGGCCATCGCCGACCCCAGGCCGGGCAGCACGCCGACCGCGGTGCCCAGCAGCGCGCCGACGAGGACCCACAGCATGTTCATCGGGGTGAGGACGGTCGCGAAGCCGTCTCCGAGCTGGGTCAGGGTGTTCATCCGAGGACTCCTGCCAGTACGCCGGGGGGCAGGCCGAGCCCCAGGCCGGCGGAGAAGGCGAGCTGCACCGCCGAGGACACGACGAGCGCGAGGAACAGGTCGAACAACGGCCGGCGGCTGCCCAGCGCGCGGGCCATGCCCCAAAACAGCAGGGCGCCGGAGAGCAGCCAGCCGACGGGCTGGAGGACGGCGATGAACAGCACGACGACGCCGACGGCCTCCGCGAGCCCGCGCCGGTCGGCCCGTGGGCGGGTCGGTGCGGCGGCGGGGCCACCGGTCCCGGTCCCGGCGTCGACGCCACCGGGTGCCGGTGCGGGGTCGGCACCGTCGGTGGCCGGGCGGTGCACGTCGGCGGGCTCCGGACGGCGCAGCACGTCGACGGCGAGTGCGACGGCGAGCACGGTGCAGAGGATCGCGGCGATGACCGGGAAGACCTGGGGTCCGGGGAAGGTCGCCGTGGAGGGGACCTCCATCGTGATCGCCCCGACGGCCAGCGTCACGCCGCCGCCGAGCAGTACGACGGGGACGAGCAGGCCGGTCCGGCGGCACCAGAAGCCGGAGCCGGCGGTCTCCGCGACCGGTCGGGCCGGGTCGGTGGTCGGGGTGGAGGTCACAGTCCGAGCTCCTCGATGATCGCGTTTACGCGGGCCTGGTCGTCGTCGATGAAGCGGTCGAACTCGGCGCCCGCCAGGAACGAGTCCTCCCACTTGTTGCGGGCGAGGGTGTCCGCCCAGCGGGGACTTCCGGCCATCTCGGTGACCAGGGAGGTGAGCTCGGCGCGCTCGGCGTCGGTGATCCCGGGCGGGG
This sequence comes from Pseudonocardia sp. ICBG1293, assembly GCF_020131355.1. Classification (GTDB taxonomy): domain Bacteria; phylum Actinomycetota; class Actinomycetes; order Mycobacteriales; family Pseudonocardiaceae; genus Pseudonocardia. The sequence goes on along the minus strand of NZ_JAHLEL010000054.1, from coordinate 372,972 downwards.
CCACGACGCCGCGCCAGTTCGACAGGGTCACCGGGACGCCCTGCTCGACCAGAGTGGGTACCTCGATGCCCTCGACCGGCTCCGGTGCGGAGTAGGCCAGCGCCCGCAGGTTCCCGGCCTCGATCTGGTCGGCGAAGTCGTGGAAGCCGCTGATCCCGACGGTCACGGTGCCCGAGAGCAGCGCGGTCAGCGCCTCGCCGCCCCCGGAGTAGGCGATGTAGTTGACGGCGGCGGGCTCGACTCCGGCGCCGCGGGCGGTCAGCCCGGCGAGCAGGTGGTCGGCGCCGCCGAGACCGCCGCCGCCGACGGCCTGGCCGTGCGGGTCGGCCCGCCAGGCGTCGAGGAAGTCGCCCAGGGTCCGGAACGGTGAGTCCGCCGGCCCGACCAGGACGAGATAGTCCTCGGCGAGCCGCGCGATCGGGGTGGTGTCGGCCAGGGTCGCGGCCGACCCGTTGACGGTGATCGCGCCCTCCATGACCGTCCCGGTCATCATCAGCTGGGTCGGGTCGGGTCGGGGCCGATGTCGGTGAAGCGCGCCAGCCCGATCGTGCCGCCCGCCCCGGGGACGTTGACCACCTGGACGTTGTTGACGATCGACTCGGCGCGCAACACCTGCTGGGCCTCGCGCAGGGCGAGATCCCAGCCGCCGCCGGGCGCGGCGGGTGCCATCAACGTCAGCGACGAGCGCGGGTCGGCGCCGGTGGCCGACCCGCTCGCGTCGATCGCGGCGAAGCCGGTCAGCACGAGCGTCGCCACGATGCCCAGCGCCGGCAGCACTCTCCTGGTCACAGACACTCCTTTGTGAGCTGTTCGGGACGGGTCAGCGGTGGGCCACGGTGGTTCCGCCGAAGGCGCCGTCCGCGCCCGCGGTGGAGATCTCGTCGTCGGAGTAGCCGAGCTCCCGTGCCAGATCGGCGGTGTGCTCGCCGGCCCGCGGCAGGTCGCGCCGCAGTGGCAGGCGTGCGCCGTCGAGCTCCAGCGGCAGCGACGGCAGCCGGACCGGGCGGCCGTCGGGCAGCGTGACCTCGGTCAGGGCGCCGGGCTCGGCGAGGTGCGGGTCGTCGAAGAGGTCCTCGGGCCGCTGGATCGGTGCGAAGGGCAGCCGGGCGCCCCCGCAGAGCCGGACCACCTCCGCACGGCTCATCGCGCCGAACGTCGAACGCAGGCGCGGGATCACGCGGTCACGGGCGGCGACCCGCTGGGCGTTGGTCGCCAGCCCCGGGTCGCCGGCCAGGTCGGGCAGGTCGAACGCGGCGCAGAAGGCCTGCCACTGGGTGTCGGACACGACGCCGACGAAGACCTTCTCCCCGTCGCCGGTGTCGAACACGTCGTAGACGGCCCATGCCGAGAGTCGTGCGGGCATGGGTGCCGCGGCGGCCCCGGTGACCGCGTACTGGGCCATGTGCTGTCCGACGAGGAAGACGTTGTTCTCGAACAGCGAGCTGCGCACGAGCTTGCCGAGCCCGGTCCCGCGTCGCTCGTAGAGCGCGGCCACCACGCCCATCGCCGCGAACATCCCGCCCATGACGTCGTTGACCGAGGCCCCGGCCCGCAGCGGGCGGTCGGGCGGGCCGGTCATGTAGGCCAGCCCGCCCATCATCTGGACGACCTCGTCGAGGGCGGCGCGCTGCTCGTAGGGCCCGGAGAGGAACCCCTTGAGGCTGCAGTAGACGAGTCCGGGGTTGTCGGCCCGGAGCTCGTCGTAGCCCAGGCCGAGGGCCTCGAGACCGCCGGGCCGGAAGTTCTCGGTGACCACGTCCGCGGTGCGGACCAGGCGCCGCACGAACTCGATGCCCCGCTCCGTGCGCAGGTCCACCGACACCGACCGCTTGTTGCGGTTGAACATGGGGAAGAAGCCGGCACCGGAACCGGGCAGGGCGCGGGTCTTGTCCCCGGCGCCCGGAGGCTCGATCTTGATGACGTCGGCGCCGAGATCGGCGAGCACCAGGCCGCAGGACGGTCCCATGACCATGTGCGAGAACTCCACGACCCGCACGCCCTCGAGCGGCAGGCGACGGGCCTCGGCGCTCACGCCGCCACCGCCGCGTAGCGGAACCCCTTGGTGAGGCCGGCCTCGGCGACCATCCCGTGGAGTTCCTCGCCCGGGAGGCCCTCCCGGACCAGGTCGCGGGCGGCGAGCAGCGCCTCGATGTCGACGCCGGTGCGCAGGCCCATCGACTCCAGCAGGAAGACCAGATCCTCGGTGACGATGTTGCCGCTGGCGCCGGGGGCATAGGGGCACCCGCCCAGCCCGGCCAGGGACGAGTCGAACGTCCGCACCCCGACGTCGAGCGCAGCGACCACGTTGGCCAGGCCCTGGCCGCGCGTGTTGTGCAGGTGCGCGCCACCGGCCCGGTCCCCGAGCTCGGCCGACAGCCGGGTGAACAGCCGCCGTACCCGGGCGGGGTCGGCGTAGCCGGTGGTGTCGGAGAGTCCGACCGAGCCCGCTCCGGCGGCCGCGGCCCGGACCGCGTACTCGATCACGCGATCCTCGTCGACCGGACCTTCGATGGTGCAGCCGAACGCGGTGGACAGGCCGACCTCCACCGTGAGCCCGGGGTGCTCGTCCCGCAGCGCGCAGACCTGGGCGACCTGCTCGAGGGCCTCGGCCGGGCTCATGCCGATGTTGGCGCGGCGGTGCGAGTCCGAGACCGAGACCGGCATCGTCAACGACCGGGCCCCGGCCGCGACGGCGTGGCGTGCCCCCACCAGGTTCGGGACGAGAGCCAGGACCGTCAGGTCCGGGATCGACCGGGCCCGGGCCACCACCTCGCCGGTGTCGGCCAGCTGCGGGAGCCGGGAGGGCGGGACGAAGGAGCCGACCTCGATCTCCCGGAGGCCTGCGGCGGCGAGCGCGGCGATCCACCGGTGCTTGACCTCGGTCGACATCACCCGGTCGACGCTCTGCAGACCGTCCCGTGGCCCGACCTCGCTGACCAGGACGTCCACCTCGGACGTCCGGGACGTCCGCGTCGCCGTCGCTTCCATCGCGGCCTCTCCGTTCTGTCGGACAGACTGTCAGTCTGTTTGAGAGAACGTAAGCGACCGCGCGGACGAGCGTCAAGGAGGATGTCGTTCCGTCTGCCAGAATGACGCGGGCGTCGTGGCCGATCGGTCGCGGCACGACGGGACCACGGGAGGGCCGAGGTGGCGGGGCAGGCGAAAGAGCAGCGCGTGGAGGCCGTCGAGCGCGCGTTGACGCTGCTGGAGGCGTTCGCGGAGGGGGCGGACCGGTTGTCGCTGGCCGAGCTGGCCAAGCGGACCGGGTACTACCGGAGCACCATCCTGCGGCTCGCGGCGTCACTGCAGCGGATGGGCTACCTGCACCGCGACGCCGAGGGCGGCTACCGGCTCGGGCCGACGCTGTGGCGCCTGGGTTCGCAGTACCAGCGCGCCTTCCGGCTCGCCGACTACATCCGGCCCGCGCTGGCCGAGATCAGTGCCGAGACCGGCGAGAGTGCGGCGTTCTACGTGCGTGAGGGCGACGAGCGGGTGGTGCTCTACCGCGTCAACAGCGACCGCGCCACCCGCCACCACATCGAGGAGGGCTCGGCGTTGCCGCTCGACCGCGGCGCAGGCGGTCGGATCCTGACCGTGTACACCGGCGGCGACGACGAGCACGCCGAGCAGATCCGGAGGCAGGGGTACTACGTCTCCGACGGGGAGCGCAGCCCGGAGGCCGGGGCCGTCGCGGTGCCTGTCTTCGGGATGGACGGCCGCTTCGTCGGGGCCCTCGGCGTCGTCGGGCCCCGGCACCGGATGGACGCCGACCACCGCGACCGGATCACGGAGCTGCTGGTGCAGCACGCTGAGCGGGTCGGCCGACAGCTCGGCGGCCGCTGAGCAGCGGTCAGCGGCTCGCCGCCCGCCGGTACTGCCGGCTCGCCAGCGGCGCGAACACCGCGACGATCACGACCGACCAGATCAGCACGTACAGCACCGGGTGCTGCAGCGGCCAGGCGGCCGAGGCGGAGGCCTCGGCCGGGATCGCCCCGTCGTTGCCGAAGAGGGTCCGTGCGGCTGCGGTGACCGCCGAGACCGGGTTCCACTCGGCGAACACCCGCAGCGGGCCGGGCAGCGAGTTCAGCGGCACGAAGGTGTTCGCCAGGAACGTCACCGGGAAGATCACGATGAACGACGCGTTGTTCACGACCTCCGGGCTCGGCACGAGCAGCCCGACGAACGCCATCACCCACGAGAACGCGTACGCGAACACGATCAGCACCGCGAACCCGGCCAGCGCCTCGCCGACCGAGGTGTGGATCCGCCATCCGACCAGCAGCCCGGTCAGCGACATCACGACCAGCACGATCAGGTTGTTCACCACGTCGGACAGGGTCCGGCCGGTCAGCACCGCCGACGACGACATCGGCAGCGAGCGGAACCGCTCGATGATGCCCTTCTTGACGTCCTCGGCGAGCCCGGCCCCGGTGTTCGTGGCCCCGAAGATGACGGTCTGGGCGAAGATGCCGGCCATCAGGAACTCGCGGTACCCGGCCCCGCCGCCGGTCGGGTCGATCGCGCCGCCGAAGACGTAGGCGAACAGCAGCACGAACATGATCGGCGACAGCGTCGTGAAGACCAGCAGGTCCGGGACGCGCTTGATCTTGATCAGGTTGCGCTTGGCGACGACGGTCGCGTCGGCCAGCACGGTGGCGGCGGCGTTCACGCGTCCGTCCCCTCGGTCTCGGTGGGGCGCCCGGTCAGGGTGAGGAACACGTCGTCGAGGGTGGGGCGGCGCAGGCCCGCGTCGTCGACCTTGGTGCCGGCGTCGGCGAGCCGGTCCAGCGCGGTGCGCAGCACGTCGACGCCACCGCTGACCGGCATCGTCAGCGAGCGGCGGTGCCGGTCGAGCACGGCCTCGCCGACCCCGAGCGGGGCGAGCAGGGCCGCGGTGGTCTCCAGGTCCTCGGCCAGGCTGGTGGTGACCTCGAGCCGCTCCCCGCCGACCTGGGACTTCAGCTCGTCGGCGGTGCCGCGGGCGATGACCCGGCCGTGGTCGATGACCACGATCTCGTCGGCCAGCGCATCGGCCTCCTCCAGGTACTGCGTGGTGAGCAGCAGCGTCGTCCCGCGCGCGACGAGCCTGCGGATCACGTCCCACAGGTCGTTGCGGCTGCGCGGGTCCAGCCCCGTGGTCGGCTCGTCGAGCAGCAGCACCGGCGGGTCGGCCACGAGGGCCCCGGCCAGGTCGAGCCGGCGGCGCATCCCGCCGGAGTAGGTCCGTGCCGGACGGTCCGCGGCGTCGGTCAGGCCGAAGTCGGCCAGCAGCTCACGGGCCCGGTCGCGGGCCCGGCGACGCCCCAGGTGGTAGGGCCGCCCGACCATCTCGAGGTTCTCGAAGCCGGTCAGGTACTCGTCCACCGCCGCGTACTGCCCGGACAGGCCGATCCGGCTGCGCACACCGGCCGGGTCGGCCAGCACGTCGACCCCGGCGACGGTCGCCTCGCCGGCATCCGGCGTCAACAGTGTGGTCAGCACCCGGACGACGGTCGTCTTGCCGGCGCCGTTCGGTCCGAGCAGGCCGAGCACCGTCCCCTCCGGCACCGACAGGTCGACCCCGTCGAGTGCCCGTACCGACCCGTAGGTCTTGACCAGTCCCGTGGCGCGGATCGCGTCCGGCATCGTGATGTCCCCCTCGAAAGGCCTGAGCGGACGCCACTGTGCCCTACCACCCTGACAATCCGGCCCTGTTTCCGCTCAGCGGCGCGCGTGCGCCACCAGCATCCGCCGCCCGACGAGCATCAACGCCGCCGCCACCAGCATCACCACGGCGTTGACCGTCCACGCCGTCGGGAAGCCGGCGTGGGTGGCCAGCGAGCCGAAGACGATCGGCCCGGCGAAACCGCCGGCGTAGACGCCGACCTGCACGATCGACGTCGCCGCGGCCGGCGCGGACGGGTTGAGCCGCACCACCGCGAACTGCAGCAGGCCCGGCCACGCCCAGCCCAGCCCGAACGCCAGCACCACCCCGACGACCAGCGCGGGCGTCCCGGGCACGGCCAGCAGCAGAAACCCACCGGCGCCCGCGGCGAGGCTGGCCGCGACGACGGCGACGTGGCCGCCCGAGCGCATGTCCGCGAGCCATCCGTGCAGCATCCGCACCGACAGCCCGACGACGCTGCCGAGGGTCAGCATCAGTCCGGCCAGGCCGGGGTCGATCCCGCGGTCGACCGCCGACGCGACCAGGAAGATGCCGAGCGCGGTGGCCGTCCCGGCGGCGAGCCCGGAGGCCGCGCCGATCACCGCGAGCGCGGCCGTCGCCCGGTCGCCCTTCCCGGCGCGGGCCACCGGGCGGACGTCGGTGCGGGGGCAGGCGAGCAGCGCCGCCAGGGCCAGTGCCGCACCGATCCCGTAGGCCCAGCGCCAGCCCACGGTCAGCGCCACCGCGGGCACGGACAACCCGGCCAGCAGCGTCGCCGCCGGAATCGCGGCCTGCTTCACCCCGAACGACAGGCCCATCCGGTGTGCCGGCACCGAACGCGCGAGCGTCAGGTTCGACGACAGCTGGCCCATCACGTTGCACCAGGCGCCGCAGAGCAGCAGGACGACGAGTGCGGCGTAGGACCGCGCGCCCAGCGCCAGGGCCGCCATCAGCACCGCCGCCCCGACGACGGCGACCCGGCTGGTCACCCGCGACCCGACCCGCTCGACGACCATCCCCACCGGGACCGAGCACAGCGCGCTGACCCCGAAGTACAGCGCGACGACCAGTCCCAGCCCGGACGGGTCGAAGGCCAGGTCGCGCGACAGCTGGACCGACAGGGCGCCGGTGAGGAACACCGGGAGCACCGACGCCGTCGTCACGACCACCGCGCCGGTGGCGACGCGGAAGGCGGACGGCGTCGAGGTGTCCGTCGTGCCCGGTTCGGTTGCGATGCTCACGTTCAGCAACGCTAACCGATATGCGTCATCCCTGGATGCGGGAGTCCCCGCGGCCGGCCCACTCCTTCTCGCGGAGCTCGAACTTCTGGACCTTGCCGGTGGAGGTCTTGGGCAGCTCGTCGACCAGCTCGACGTACTTGGGCGCCTTGTAGCGGGCGATCCTCGTCTTCACGTGGTCGATCAGCTCCTGCGGCTCGGCGGAGCGGCCCGGCTTGAGCACCGCGAAGGCCTTGCCGACCTCGCCCCACTTCTCGTCCGGCACCCCGACCACGGCGGCCTCCAGCACGGCGTCGTGGGACACGAGGGCCTGCTCGACCTCGACGGTGGAGATGTTCTCGCCACCGGAGATGACCACGTCCTTCGCGCGGTCGCGGAGCTCGACGTAGCCGTCGGGGTGCACGACGCCCAGGTCACCGGAGTGGAACCAGCCGCCGCGGAACGCCTCGGCGGTCTTCTCCTCGTCGCGGTGGTAGCCCTTCATGACGTTGTTGCCGCGCATCACGATCTCGCCCATCGTGGCGCCGTCCCGGGGCACGTCGGCCATCTGCTCGTCGACCACCCGGACCCGGTCGGCCGACACCATGCCGACGCCCTGGCGGGCCTGCAGCCGGGCGCGCTCCTCGGCGTCGAGATCGTCCCAGGCGTGCTGGTACTGGTTCACCGCGTACGGCCCGTAGGTCTCGGTCAGCCCGTAGACGTGCACGATCCGGAACCCCATCCGCTCCATCTGCAGGATCGTCGTCGGCGACGGCGGTGCGCCCGCGGTGGTGATGACCAACGGGTAGTCCAGGGTGACGGCCTCGGGCGCGTTCATGATCGTCGTGACCACGGTCGGAGCGCCGTTGAGATGGGTGACGCGGTGCTCACCGATCAGCTGCCAGATCCGGTCACCGCGGACCTCGCGCAGGCACACGTGGGTGCCACCGATCGCGGTCACCGCCCAGGGGGTGCACCAGCCGTTGCAGTGGAACATCGGCAACGTCCACAGGTAGACGGCGTCGGCGGTGTGCCCGGAGTGGACGATCTCGCCGAAGGAGTTCAGGTAGGCGCCGCGGTGGTGGTACTCGACGCCCTTCGGGTTCCCGGTCGTCCCCGAGGTGTAGTTGATCGTGATCGTCGCGCGCTCGTCGTCGACCGCCCACGGCCGCGGGTCGTCGGAGCCGCGGGCGAGCAGGTCGGCGTAGGAGACACCGGACCCGACGCCGTCGCCGGGCGCGGCCGGGTCGACGACGGTGACGATCTCGCGGACCGTCGCCAGCTCGTCGGCGACCGGGCGGACCGTGTCGTACAGGACGGCGTCGACGACCAGCACCGTCGCTGCGGAGTGGTCGAGGATGTAGCGGACCTCCTCGGTCGACAGGCGGGTGTTGATCGCGACCAGGACCGCGCCCGCCAGCGGCACCGCGAAGTGCGCGACGAGCATCTCGGGCACGTTGGGCAGCAGGTAGGCGACCCGGTCACCGGGCTCGACACCGGACGCGACGAGCGCGTTCGCCACCCGGGTCGCCTCGGCCGCGAACTCCGCGTAGCTGTGCCGGCGGTCGCCGTAGACGATCGCCGTGGACTCCGCGAACACCTCGGCCGAGCGGCCCAGGAAGGCCAGCGGGGTGGTCCAGACGTCGGTCGTCGCGCCCTGTGTCACGGTCGGCTCCTTCGCAGGCGGTGCACTCGTCGCGGCGATCCTGCTCGCCGCGAGGAGTCCCCGGCAACCTGCGACGGCGGCACCGACCGCCCCGGGTCCGTTGCCCCGCTCCTCGACCGCCGGAGCGTGGTGCCGTTGCTTCGCCCCTCGACCGCCGGGGCTCAGTCCTCGATCGTGATGGCGGCCTTGGGGCAGCTGCGCGCCGCCTCCTCGACCTTCGGCCGCAGCGACTCGGCCGGGTTCTCGTCGAGGATGTAGAGGTAGTCGTCGTCGCGCACCTCGAAGACCTCAGGCGCGACACCCATGCAGACCGCGTTGCTCTCGCAGCGGTCGAAATCCACGATGACCTTCATGGAGTCCATGGTGCCCCCGTCCGGGCGACGCCGCAGGACTGAGGCCGCCCTGACCTGCGGTTATGCTTCCCTTCCTCGGGTGGGAAGGTCGCAGGTCAGTGGCCGTCGAGGGTCCGTGCGGCGGTCGGCAACGGCTGCGGCGCGAGGTTCGCGCGGGCCTGCACGGGTGTCGGCGACGGAGTGGTGTGCGGTACCCCGGTGAGCAGCGCGGTCGTCGCACGCGTGGTGACCGGCAGGCTGCCGGCCGTCGACAGGCGTACCTCGTCGGGTTCGAGCATCGCGGCCACCCCGAGCAGCGCGCCGAGCGCCACCGGGGCGGCCAGGGCCGCGAGTCGCAGTCGCACCGGGTCCACGGGACACCTCCACGTCGACGACCACGCGGGGATGCCGGGGAGCGGCAGTGGCCGTCGACCAACCATCGGGGAGCGACCGCCCGCCGTTACCGCCATCGGGTGGCCCGGTCAAGCGGGACCGGCCCGGACCACCCGATGGGAGCGCTCACTCCCGGCGCAGGACCGGGCGCAGGGTGTCCAGCACCGACGGGTCGTCGATGGTGGAGGGCACCGGCTCCTCGGCACCGTCGGCGATCCCGCGCATCGTCTTGCGCAGGATCTTGCCGGAGCGGGTCTTCGGCAGGGCGGGGACGATCGCGACGTCCTTGAGGGAGGCGACCGCCCCGATCTGGTCGCGGACCATCTGCACGAGCTCGGCGCGCAGGGTGTCCTCGTAGCCCTCGGCGTCGCTGTCGACACCGGACTTGAGCACCACGAACCCGCGCGGGATCTGCCCCTTCATGGTGTCCGCGACGCCGATCACCGCGCACTCCGCGACGTCCGGGTGCGAGGCGAGGACCTCCTCCATCCCGCCGGTGGACAGGCGGTGCCCGGCGACGTTGATGACGTCGTCGGTGCGGCCCATCACGAACACGTAGCCGTCGGCGTCGAGGTGGCCGCCGTCGCCGGTGAGGTAGTACCCCTCGAACGCCGACATGTAGGAGCTGACGTAGCGCTCGTCGTCGTTCCACAGGGTGGGGAAGGCACCGGGCGGCAGCGGCAGCCCGGCCACGATCGCGCCGTCGACACCGGGTTCGGCGGGGCGGCCCCGTTCGTCGAGGACCTGGATGTCCCAGCCGGGCATCGGGCGGGTCGGCGAGCCGGGCTTGATCTCCAGCAGCTCGATCCCGGCCGGGTTGGCCGCGATCGGCCAGCCGGTCTCGGTCTGCCACCAGTGGTCGATCACCGGGATGTCCAGCAGCTCCGAGGCCCAGCGGTGGGTCTCGGGGTCGAGGCGTTCGCCGGCGAGGAACAGGTAGCGCAGCGAGGAGACGTCGTACTGCCCGAGGAACTCGCCCCGCGGATCCTCCTTCTTGATCGCCCGGAACGCGGTGGGCGCGGTGAAGACCGACTTCACGTCGTTGTCCTGCACGACCCGCCAGAACTGCCCGGCGTCCGGCGTCCCGACCGGTTTTCCCTCGTAGAGCACGGTCGTGGCCCCGGCGAGCAGCGGTGCGTAGACGATGTAGGAGTGGCCGACGACCCAGCCGACGTCGGACGCGGTGAAGATCGTCTCTCCGGCACCGACGTCGTAGATGTTGGGCATCGACCAGTTCAGCGCGACGGCGTAGCCGCCGCTGTCGCGGACGACGCCCTTCGGCTTGCCGGTGGTGCCGGAGGTGTAGAGCACGTAGAGCGGGTCGGTGGCCCTGACCGGGACCGGGTCGGCGGGCGTGGCGTGGGCGAGCGCGTCGGCCCAGTCGACGTCGGTCGGGCCCAGCGACGCGGTGGCCTGCTCGCGCTGCAGGATCACCGTCGAGTCGGGCTTGCGCTCCGACAGCGCGATGGCCCGGTCGAGCAGCGGCTTGTACTCGATCACCCGCGTGCCCTCGATGCCGCAGGACGCCGAGACGACGACCTTCGGACCGGCGTCGTCGATCCGGACGGCGAGCTCCTTGGCGGCGAACCCGCCGAACACCACGGAGTGGACCGCGCCCAGGCGGGCGCAGGCCAGCATCGCGATCGCGGCCTCGGGGACCATCGGCATGTAGACCACGACCCGGTCGCCGTGGCCGACGCCCTGCTCCCGCAGCACGCCCGCGAACAACGCGACCTCGTCGCGCAGCTGCGCGTAGGTGTAGGTGCGGCGCGAGCCGGTGACCGGCGAGTCGTACACGAGCGCGGTGCGCTCGCCGTGGCCGGCGTCGACGTGGCGGTCCAGCGCGTTGTGCGCGACGTTCAGCTCGCCGTCGGGGAACCAGCGGTAGAAGGGCGGTGTCGACTCGTCGAGCGCCCGGGTCGGCGCGACGTGCCAGTCGATCCCCTCCGCCGCGCGCAGCCAGAAACCCTCGCGGTCGTCCACGCTGGAACGGAAGATCTCCTCGTAGGTGGTCACCGGTGTCCTCCCGTGGCGTGCCGGCGGCCGACGGTGGCCGCGTCGTGTCGCCGACGACCCTAGGAGCTGCCACCGACAGTGCCCAGACTTCGTCCGGACGGACCGGTCCGGAGGGACGGGCCGCTCGTCGACCACGCAACGCCGATCGTCGCAGTGTGACCGGTCGTTCGCGTAACGTGATCGGGTGACGACCCGACACAGCGCGTGGGGGACCCGTCCGATCCGCGGCCGGGCCCGGACGGGAGGCGGTGCCGGTGCGGTCCGACGGGGATGCGGTCCGGTGGCGTGCGCGTCGGGTCCACGCGGGCGTGGCGGTGTGCGGGACCCTGCTCGCCGGACTCGTGGCCGCGGGCTGCGGCCCGGCCCCCACCCCGCTGCCGGCCGCGGCCGCCGCCGCGACCTGCGCTCCTGGCTGGACGGCCGCCTGGCACGCCGCGCAGCAGGCCGTGCCCGGGGACAGCCTGACCGGACGGACCCTGCGGATGGTCGTGCGGCCCGGGGCGACGGGGGAGCAGCTGCGCCTGCGGCTGTCCAACCGGCACGGCGACGGCCCGCTGCGGATCGCGGCGATGACCGTCGGGACCGCGGGCCCCGGCGCTGCGGTGACCCGGCCGGTGCCGCTGACCGTCGGTGGCGCGCCCGTCGCGGACCTCCCGCCGGGTGCGGAGGTGCTGACCGACCCGGCCCCGGTCGCGAGCGTCGCCGGCGGGCCGCTGACGGTGAGCCTGTTCCTCGCGCAGGTACCCCGCACGATCGGCTCGCACCCGGTCGCGATGCGCACGGCCTGGCTCTCCGGGCCCGGGGACCGGACCGCGGCGCCGGACCCGGCGGGCTTCGACACGACCCTGCAGTCCTGGCCGGTGCTGACCGGGCTGGAGGTCCTCGCGCCCCGCCCGGACGGCGCGGTGCTCGTCATCGGCGACTCCCTGGTCGACGGCGTCGGCAGCACCCCCGACGGCGACGACCGGTTCCCCGACCAGCTCGCGGCCCGGCTCGCCGCGGCCGGCGGGGACCGGCCGATGACCGTGCTCAACGCGGGCCTGTCCCGCAACCGCCTGCTGCAGGACGACCCGCCCGCCGGTGGCGACGCCCCGCTGAACCGCTGGGACGACGACGTGGCGGCGGTTCCCGGTGTGCGCGACGTCGTGCTGCTCGTCGGTACCAACGACCTCGCCGCGGGCGCGTCCGGCGCCGACCTCGTCGAGGGACTGCAGGCCTTCGCCCAGCGGGCCCGCGCGGCCGGGCTGCGCGTGTTCCTCACCACCGTGCCGCCCTCGGTGAGCGGCGGCCGGGACGCCCCTGCGGTCGTCGCGGCGCGGGACGAGGTCAACGCCTGGCTCCTCGCGGACGGCCGGCGCTGGGCCGACGGGGTGATCGACGCCGCCGCGGCGCTGGGTGATCCGGGTGACCGGCGGCGCCTCCGCCCCGACCTCGACTCGGGTGACGGACTGCACCCCTCCGCCTACGGCTACCGGGTACTGGCCGCGTCGGTGCCGGTCGGCGAGCTGTCCGGCAGCGTCTGCCGCACCAGGCCCCGGAGCTGAGTCGGACCCGTCGACGGCAGCGTTGGGTGACCGCCCGTCACCCGGGAAGGGGCATGCGGCCTCCCCGCACGATGGGTAACGTCTTGGTCACGGCCACAGCACGTGGCGGTACCGATCGGACCTCGGCATCGCGGCGCGTCCCACAGGACGGCCCCGGACGGGTCCTGACGGCCTACGGGGAGGCCTCGTGACCATCGGCGCGAAGCGCGGCATCGACGACGACACCAGTTCCATCCCGGCGCCGCGGAACGCGGCCGACGCCTTCAAGGTCTCCGACGACCAGGTGCAGCGCGCCCGGCTCGTGGTCGCCCGGAACTCGGACGACTCCGAGGACCTGCGCGAGCTGCTGGACATGCTGGGGCTGATCTCCGGCAACCCGGAGCAGCCACCACCTGTGGCTCGGTGACCTGCGGCGACGCCGTAACCGGGGGGTGGTTGCAGGACCCCCCGGGGCGGTGTCGTAAGGTTTGTTCACTCCCAACGGACAGCCGTTGAGGGAAGGACGGGGCTCTCGGGCCCGGTCCCAGCCCCCATCGTCTAGCGGCCTAGGACTCCGCCCTTTCAAGGCGGCAGCGCGGGTTCGAATCCCGTTGGGGGTACCGGGAGAGGTGTCGGATACGATTCTTCTCACGAGAGCAAGGCCCAGTGGCGCAGTTGGTTAGCGCGTCGCCCTGTCACGGCGAAGGTCGCGGGTTCGAGTCCCGTCTGGGTCGCTCCACTCTCTGGATCTCCGGTTCGTCGGAGGCCGGGGCCAGGTAGCTCAGTTGGTACGAGCGTCCGCCTGAAAAGCGGAAGGTCGGCGGTTCGACCCCGCCCCTGGCCACACTCTCTTACCAGCGGGTTCTCCGCACTTCTTTTTCCCGATCATTCCGCTTGACGGCAACGGTGACGGCAACGCGGTCATCCGATCCTCCCGTCGAGCTTCTGCAACGCGGCCCGCTTCTCGGTCAGTGACGCGTGTGCGTAGATCTTCATGGTCACGCCGATGTCGGAGTGGCCGGCGATCTCCCGGCCGATGTGCGGCGGCACGCCCAGGTCGAGCAGCAGCGTGACGCAGGTGTGCCGGAGGTCGTGGAACCGGACGCGGTGTGCGCCCACCCGGGCCCGCAGCGGGTACCAGGAGCGGCGCAGGTTGTCCGGCTCCATCGGCGTACCGATCCGGCTCGGGAAGACCAGGCCGTGGTCCTGCCACGCGTCGCCGGCCTCGGACGCCTCCCAGGACTGCGCGGCGCGGTGCTTGCGCAGGACGTCGAGGCAGCGCCCGACGAGCGGGAGCGTGCGCTCCGAGGCGTCGGTCTTGGCCGGGACGAAGCGCAGCTCGCCGTCCACCCGCTGGAGCGTCTGCACGATCTCCAGGTGCCCGGTGTCCAGGTCGACGGCGGACCAGCGCAGGCCGAGCAGCTCGGCGCGGCGCATGCCCAGGTAGAGCGTCAGGACGTAGAGCGCGTGCAGCCGGTCGTCCTGGCTGGCCTCGATCAGCTCGTGGGCCTGGTCGGCGCTGATGCCCCGGTTGACCCGGTACTTCGGCGAGGGCACGCGCACGAGCTGCGCGACGTTGCGCATGATCAGCTCCTCGCGGACCGCGTTCTGCAGGGCGTTCCGCAGGACGGCGTGCACCTGCTGGAGCGTCCGGGTGGACGGGAAGCTCTCGCAGCACCGTCCGACCGCGCAGCACCGGCGGCGCTTCTCCGGGCGTCGCGCGTCGATCTCCTCGGCACAGCATCGGCAGCGGTTCTGCACGTGGGCCAGGAGCCGGCGGACGTCGGCCGCCTGGAGCGCGGTGAGCCGCCTGGTGCCGAGCACCGGGACGATGTGCACCCGCACGACGACCTCGTAGCCCTGGTGGGTCTTCGGCTTGCTGTTCGGTCGGACGACGTGCTCCAACCAGTACGCGAGGTACTCGCCGACCTTCCAGCTCCGGGTGGGCATCGGGATGCCGTCGCGGGACTGGCGCTGGAGGGCGGCCAGCTTCTCGACGACCTCCTTGCGGGTGCGGGCAGACCCGCTTCCGCCGGATCGTGCCGTCCGCGATCAGGACGTAGCAGGCGCCCTCGTAGCGGCCGTCCTGGCGCTTGTAGATCGTCCCCTCGCCGTTGGCGCGCTGCTTGCCGGTGCGCGGTGCGGGGAACCGCTCGTCGGGCGTCGGTTCGGTGCTCACGCGACCGCACCCCGTCCCGTCCGTTCGCGGTCGGCGATGGCCTCCCAGGAGCGTGCAGCGTCGAGCCAGAACCGCACCTGCTCGTCCGCGGAGGCCCGAGCCTCGATGACGGCCAACCGGTGGACGCGGTGGGCGTCGAGCCGGTCGGAGGCGGACCGTTCGAGCACCGCCCACCAGCGGGCCCGACGGCTGTGCAGCTCGACGAGACGGCGGGCGTGCGCGACGTGCTCGGCGGCCGTCGCCGGGTGGTGTGCGTGGAGACCGGAGAGCGCGGTGGTCGTCCGGTCGAGGCCGGCCAGGACGACGTCCAGGAACAGCGACCGGCGACGGACATAGAGGGCGCTGCGGGCGGGGGCGGTCATGCCGCGTCCTCCCCGAGCGACTCGACGAACTCCCGCAGCGCCTCGGCCGGGATGAGGCGCGCGCGGCCGACCTTGTGGGAGCGGAGCTGACGGGTCCGCATGAGGTCGTAGACGCGGCTCGTGCTCATCCTCAGCACCTCGGCGGCCTCCTTGACGGTCAGCAGCAGCGGGTCCATGTCAGGGCTCCTTCCGTGCGGTCGTGGCGATGCGGTCGCAGTACTCGGCGTAGGCGCCGAGGTAGGGGACCCGGACGCGGACGAGATTCCGGCCGGGGGCGGAGAGGACGGCGACCCCGGGCTTGGCGGTCGCGTGGCGTTGCGCGAGCTCGCGGACAGCCGGGCCGTGCAGCATCTCCAGCGAGTCGCCGGGGACGCGGAACGAGAGGCGCAGGGCGTACTGGTCGCGGGCGTATCCGCCGCCCATCGCCTCGGTCTCGGCGCGCTGCGCGAGCGTGATGACGCGGAAGCCGACCTTGCGGCCCTCGGACAGCAGCCGCAGGTTCGCGGCCCGGATCCGGTCGAGGACGGAGCGCTCGCCGCGTCCGGGCTTCGGCATGGCGCCGGCGGCCCGGAGCAGGCCGGGGAACTCCTCGACGACGACCACGAACAGCGGCACGGCCGGGGACGGCTGGATCTTGTCCACACGGTCCGGCAGCGCGGCCAGGCGCTCGTCCATCACGCTGACGAGCCGTTCCAGGAGCGCCGCATGCTCCTCAAGGTCCGCGGTGCCGGTGGCCTGCCACCGCCGGTGCGCGGTGCCCGTGTAGGGCCGGCCGAGCAGTAGGCCGGTGATGTCCGAGCCCGCGATCCGGACGTCGTCGGCCGCGGCGAGCTGGGCGAGCAGGCCGTAGGCGAACTGGGACTTCCCAGCGCCGTTCTGGCCCTGGAGCGCGACGTGCGCGGCGTCGGCGAAGGCGTGTCCGAGCGCGTCGCCGAACTCGTCGCGTCCGAGCAGGACCGGGTCCTCGCACGTCTGCACCGTGATGCGCGGCAGCGCGAACGGCTCGGAGAGCGGGTCCTGATCGGCGGACCCACCGGCCACTGTGCGGCACCACGCGGAGCGTCTCGAACCCGAGGCTGTGCGCCAGCCGGTCGCCGACCCGGGACAGGTCCTGCGGCTCCTGGCCGGGCAGCAGCTTGACGAGCATCGTCGTCGGACGGTCCACGACGATCCGGCCGACCTTGGGCGTGCGGACGGTCGGCCCGGTGGCGGTGTCGGTGGTCCGGCTGACGCCGACGCCCTCGCAGGCGTCCCGCCAGACGAACCGCAGGTGCTCGGCGAACGCCCAGCACTCCTGCTCGTGCTCGCGGTCGGCCCGACGACCGGCCCAGGGGCGCCGTGTGCGGCCGAACCAGCCGCCGCCGCGTGATCGGTCGGACGGGAACGGGAGGAGCGCAGTGGCGGTCATGACGCCCTCCGCGGCACCGGAAGGAGGGCGGGGGAGAGGGCGGCGGTGAATGCCCAGTCCCCGCACTCCGGGCACTCACCCAGCGCGGGCGGGTACTCGGTCTCGCAGCCGCGGCAGACGAACACGACGCCCGGGTCGGTCTCGGCGGCCATCAGCTCGCCTCCGCCTGCTTGGCACGCGGGCCGGTGGCGGCCAGCGAGCGGACCTCCTGGCAGCGGTACCAGACCTGCGCACCGACGACCTGGCCCTCGCGGTTCTTTTTGTCCATCACGCCGATCTCGAACCCGACGAGCTGCACGGGCTCGGCCGGCCCCAGCTCGGCGCCCGGCTGGTGGTGGGCCGTGATGCCCACCTTGATGATCTCGTTGGTCGAGCGACCGAACTGGCGGAAGCTCGCGACGAGCTGCACCTCCCACTTCGGCACGCCGTCCTTGGACGTCTCCTGCACGTCGGAGCCGAATCGCGTCTTCGGCTCGCCGGACAGGAACAGCACGCGCTCGAACGTCGCGGCCTGGTCGATGGCGTAGATCTGCGGCACTGGAATCACCCCGTGGTGTCGGTCCTCTAGATAGGTTCGACGGTAAGCGCAAGACGCTTAGGTGTCTAGAGGAGTTGCCGTCAACGAGCGGAGTCCACCCGATCAGCCCAGGTCAGCGAGCTGGAATGTCGTACTCCAGGACATACGCCGGGGCAGCCTTGAGCGTGTCGCAGACCTCGACCGGGCGCCCGGTCGTGTCGTAGGCGGTCCGCAGGACGACCATCACCGGCACGCCGTCGGTGAGCTGGAGGCGGCGTCGCTCGTCGGCGGTGGGCATGCGGGCCGAGACCTCCTCTGTGAAGTGGTCCAGCTCGTGGCCCAGTTCCTCCAGGCGCGCGTAGATGCCGCCCGGGCCGGTGTCGTCGGCGACGATGGGGGAGCCGGCCGCGATCGAGGCCGGGACGTACGAGATGGCCGTCTCGACGGGCTGGCCGTCGGCCAGGTAGCGGCGGGACCGGACGACGACGTCCTCGCCGTCGCCGAGGCGCAGGCGGTCGCGGATCTCGTCGGGTGGGCTGGCGGTCGAGACCTCCAGCTGGTCGACGCGCGGGGTGAAGCCGGTCTTCTCCGCCTCGACGCCGAACGCTGCGAGGCCGGCCTCGCGGTGGCGGCGGGCGAAGCGTTCGGAGGCGAGGCGGCGGACCTGGACGGGCTGGCGGACGAAGACGCCTCGACCCTGCTCGGCGACTACCCGGCCCTCGGAGCGGAGTTCCTGGATCGCCTGGCGGGCGGTCATGCGCGCGACCTCGTAGTGCTCCATGAGCTGGGCTTCGGAGGGCAGCTTGTCGCCGGCCACCAGGTCACCGCCGTCGATCGCAGTGCGCAGGTGGTCCGCGATCTGGCGGTAGGGCGCACGGTCATCGGATCTGTCGAGGGACCCTAGGCTCAAGACTCCTCCAGACGACTGGACCTCTGTCGGTACAGTACTCGGGCCGGGAGTAGGAGGGCGAAGCGGTGGCTGAACCTGTAAAGCATTCCGTCAGCGTGGCTGGCGTAGTCTTGAATGAAGCCCGACAAGTGCTGATCATTCAACGAAAGGACAATAGGCATTGGGAGCCGCCAGGTGGAGTACTCGAGATTGACGAGTCTCCACAGAGTGGTGTGCGGCGAGAAGTGAAGGAAGAGACCGGGCTTGACGTAGAGGTGGACACCCTGACTGGCGTCTACAAAAACGTCGAGAAGGGTGTAGTGGCGCTGGTTTTTCGGTGCTTCGCAAGTACCAGTTCCGTTGAGACGGCAACGTCCGAGACAATTAATGCGCAGTGGGTAGATCGAGAAACTGTCGATAAGCTTTTAGATGAGGCGTATGCAGTGCGAGTGCATGATGCGTTCGAAGCGACTGTAGCTGTCAGGACGCACGACGGAGTAGTGCTCTCCGGGGACGTTGATTCGTAAGCATGAGTCGTTTTTGGATCTATCTCATTGGAATTGCGACTGCAGTGGGCATCCTGTTGAATGTCACCGGATCCATTGCAGTCGGGGTGTGGACCGGAGTCGCCACTGGCCTGCTAGTTCCTCTGATCGATGCAGCGGTTTCAAACTTCCGGTACATGCGACTGGCCTACTGGAGCGTGCGTCTCGCGAACAAGCATGTCCGCATCTCTGTTTCGTATCTCTTCCGAATTGAAGTTGACGGAAGGTTCTTGCTGGTTCGAGGACACCGGTATCCAGGGCAGTTTCAGCCAGTCGGTGGGGTTTACAAGTTCGCAGACTCGGTGCGGGACCGATTCGCTCGTTGGCATGTTCAGAATGATGATTTGATCCCGATCGACAGTGTTAGCTCCGATGACCTTCGCGTTAGAGTCCCGGGCAGGAACCTAATTCCATTCATCCGTTGGTTTGAGTCTGGTATGAACAGAGAGTCCGGTCCATGGAGAGAGTTCTGTGAGGAGCTCATCGTGCCGGGGCATTTAGCGTTCGAAGACTTCTGGAATGTTCGCAGCGAGTATGTCAGGACACGGATCAATCCAGTCCGATTCAGTCAGTACGCAGATTCATATGAACTGTTGGTCGCCGACATATACCGCTTGGACCCAAGCGAAGCGCAGAAGCGGAGGATCGTGGAGGCAGTCGACTCATCCAGTGGATCCGATTTGATACTCCTAGTGTCGCGTAAACGATGTTCTTTGACCGGGTCGGCAGTGGTTGAGTAGGTGGTCTGCGGGTTTGGTCCAGATGAACGGGTGGCAGCGTTCGTTCCAGCCGTCGATGAACCGGCCGATCGCGCCGATCAGTTCTCTGACGCTGCCGAAGCTGCCGAAGCTGCCGTGGCGAATGGCCTGGCGGGTGATGACCCCGAAAAAGACCTCGACCATGTTCAGCCACGATCCCGAGGTCGGGGTGAAGTGCAGGGTGATCCGCGGGTTGCGGGCCAGCCAGGCCTTCACTGCGGGGTGCTTGTGGGTCGCGTAGTTGTCCACCACCAGGTGCAGCTTGCGCCGCGGGTAGGCCTTCGCGACCTGCTTGAGGAACCGCAGGAACTCCTGATGGCGATGCCGCGGCAGGCCCGCCTGCTCGACCCGCCCGGTCGCGACCTCTAACGCCGCGAACAGCGTGGTGGTGCCGTGACGGACGTAGTCATGCGTCCGTTTCTCCGGGATACCGGGCATGATCGGCAGGATCGGCGCTGTCCGGTCCAGGGCCTGGACCTGGGATTTCTCGTCGACGCAGAGCACGACGGCCTTGTCCGGCGGGTTCAGATACAACCCGACGATGTCGCGGACCTTGGCTTCGAGCTCGGGATCGGTGGAGAACTTGAACGTCTCGGACTTCCACGGCTGCAGCCCCCACCGCCGCCAAATCTTGCCGATCCACACGTGGGAGATCCCGAGCTCGGCACCGAGCAGCCGTGACGACCAGTGCGTGACTCCGAGCCGCTCAGGCGGCGGTTCCAGCGTGGCGAGCACGACCGCGACCTCGTCGATCACCGGCGGCCGGCCCGCCTTGGGCCGGTCGGCCAGCCCGGCGATCCCCTCAGCGGCGTAACGCTTCTTCCACCCGATCACCGTCGCCTTCGACGCCCCGACCAGTGTGACGATGTCCTTGACCGCCACCCCGTCCGCGGCCAGCAACACGATCCTGCCCCGTCGGGCCAGTCCCGCCGAAACCGACGAGGAACGCAGCCAGGACTCCAGCACCTCGCGGTCGGCGGCCGGAACGTCCACGGTCACAGTCAACGGCACAGCTCATGATCCCGTAAACCAGCCCGTGAGTAAAGTAACCTAGTTACCGCAACACTAGTTACCGCAACACTAGCTGACCATCAGATTCGCCGTCGTGGTGCAGAGCCAGGAAAGGCCCAAGCGTACACTATTCCACCGATCGCTCAATGGACTCTCTAGAAAGGCGGGCAGTCGTCACTAGCCCAATCGAACATCCCTTGGTCGAAGTAGCCGTTGGGGATCAGTTGTGCCTTCTCTCGATACGATAGATCGTGGCAGAAAATTATCGCTCCACTCATAGTGGGGCTTCCTAGCGAAGTGAGCCCACCGGACACTGCGGCTCGCCATACGTCGCCCGTGAGGCGATCGTTGACACCAAGGATCCAGCAGGCATACGTTCTCAGCGCCTCCGCTTGATTACGACCCGCCTGACCAAGGGTCCAGTCCAGCATGGATCCATCGAGACGAAAAGGGCAGTCCCGCAGAGTGTCTAGAAGCCAGTAACGTTGCCACTTGGACAGCGGAAGCTCGGCAGTAATCTTTTGCAGCTCGCGCCACGCGTCGCCATTTCCATCGCTGATTAGAGTTCTAAGATATCGAGCGACCGCAGGCGTATTCTGTGGATCGGAGTCCATGACCGCAGGGCAGACCGAGACCGCGTCGTCGTCCCGGAGCTGGGTGAGCACCGCGAAGGCCTTCTTTGCGAGCTTGGCGGCTTCGAGGCGCTCACCACCCGTTTTCCATGGTCGCTGATGCTCCTTCCAAAGAGAAAGCATCCGCCGAGCTGCGCCTTGCTGGACGTCCGCTTCTTCTGGCTCGATGGGTTCGAAGCTGTACAAATCGAAATCGCGAAGGTCCTCCCGAACCTCTTGGATGATTGTATTCGGGTCCGAAGCCCCCTTTAGTGCCTGCTGGTACGAGTCGATTGACTGCACATATGTCTTGCGCTCGTTTACAAAGAGTCCTAGCCCGCGGGCTTCTTCGTCGAACACCTCGAGTGCTGTAACTGCGTCCTTCTCGCTTCTGGCAATAAGTCGAAAGTCGTCAGCGTAGCGAAATGTTCGGATGTTTCGACTTGCTACTCGGCGCTCCAGTTCAAGCGCGTACATCTCGCATATTGCATCGCTTGACTCGTTAACCTGCGGGACGCCAGTAGTGCGCCCACTAACCCGGTACCAAAACCCTGTAAGCCACCGGACTTCCTCGACTTGGCCTGTTCGATCGAGTAATAGATTCGACAAGAGTTCAATCGGGATCGAACTATAAAAGTTTGCGATGTCGGTGGTGACTACCGACTGCGCTCCGTCCACTTCGAGTGGCGAGTTCTTGAAGCGCGCGAAGTCCTCGTTGGATCGTAAAAGGTCCGGGAGAAGCGATTTGAGGCTTGCAACGACAGCGCGATACAGGACGCGATCAAGAATTGGCAGCATTGCAATCGCTCTGCGGCCGTGCCTCCACTTATTGGCGAGTAGCGCGTCGCTTGGCCCCGAGATGCAATCGGTCTGCGCTATGCGCTCCATGTAGGCGGCCGCCGATTGCGCGCCGGTCGAGATGTACTCATCGATAACCGGACGAGGGAGTAGATCCCATTGCCACTGCGTCTCGGCTTCGATTGCGTCGTGCGTCTGAAGCTTCTCGACAACGCTTAGCGGCATGCCGTTCATGGTTTAGTACCGTAGTGGGGGAGCCTTTGCTGCGAAAGCCTCCAGAAGTGCGGTGATCAGACAGGCTCTGATGGTGCAGCCGGAATGGACATGCGGCTCCGCTCGTGGGGCCGCTCGCCGCGCCCCACACCCCGGGCGGCTGACGGGGAGACAGGAGACAGCCGTGTTCCTGTTGAGCTGTGATCAAGTTGGTCGAGATAGCGGGCGAGGCCGGCGGCGAACGCCGGTCCGTCGTTGACCGCGATCCAGCCCCGGCCGCCGTTGGTCATCAGCTTCACCCGTGACCGCGAGCGCCGGTACCGGACGCGTCCAGTGGACTGCTCGACTCGCATCTTCCAGGTCTGCTGCGCCCGTCCCTGCGCGCGAGACCAGCGCCGGGCGATCCGGCCGGCCTGCACACCGGTGGCCGGGGTGACGGCGAGGGTGCGGGTGACGCGTTCCAGGTTCCAGACGCCCCAGAACCGTCCCGGCCCGCGGCCGGGTTCCTGCCACGCTTCCGGGACCTGGTGCTGGTACTCCTTGGCCGCGAGCATTCCGTGCTTGCAGAAGTACGCCGCGACCCGGCGCGGGTCCGTCGCGCGCAGGCCCTCCCGGTAGTCCAGCGCAGTCCCGGCCAGCTCGTGGCGTCGCCGCTGCTCGAGGTCGGGGTGGTCGACGACCTCGGCCCACACCCGCGACAACCAGACGTGGAACCGCTCCCCAGTGCTGCCCTTCCCGTGCGGCGGGGTGCAGAGCATATGGACGTGCGGGGCACCGCGGCGCTGGAACTCCAGCTTCCACACGCACGCCCAGTCCTCACCCCACGCGCGCAGGTAGCGCTTGCGCAGCGCCTTCATGTGCGCCTTGAGGACCGGGCCGGTGGGGACGACGGTCTCCCAGTCCCCGGGGTAGGTCAGCGTGACCATCGCCGGGAGTCGGCCGGCGGCGTAGAGCGGCGTGTAGTCCAACTCGCAGAGCCGTCGCACCATGCGGGCGCGGGACTTGCGCGACCACCCGGTGATTGGTGCCCGTGGCGGTGGGTCGCTCCACTCGCCGGTGGCGAGGTGGTGGGCGACGGCCAGGTCCACGTCCTTGCGGCGGGCCTCGGTCTGTCGTTCGGCGGTGCGTTCGGCGCGAGCCCAGTCTCGGGTGGCGACGGCAAACATGCCGGGGCCGACCGTCAGTTCCCAGCGCGGCCCCTCGGCGAGTCGGCCGGCCTCTTCCCGGACCGCGGGCAGTAGCGCGGCTGCGGCGTCGACGAGCTCGGGCGAGGGGAACGCCGGGGACCACAGCCCGTCGACGGTGTCCGGGACCCGGGCCGACTCGGTGGCCCGGCCCGATATGGCACATAGAACAAGCCCAGGCCGGCCCGCGGCTGCCGCCGGGGCCGCGGCCGGGTCGCTCGCGCCCGGCCCGCCGGCGCTCCTGCCTCCGGCCCGCGCCTGCGGCCCGGCCGCGGCGCCCACGCCCGCCACCGACGGGAGAACGGGCGTGCGGTCGGTCGATGTGTGATCGGTCGGGTCCGTCACCTCGGAGCCGGGGACCGGGACGTACGGGGGGTGTCTCTATGGGTTCGTCAAGCGGCGGCGAGTTCTGGATCGGGGTTGTTGACCGTGGGCGGGTTGTAGGGGCGGCGGTCGCGGAGCATGGCGTAGATGACGTCGGTGCGGCGTCGGGCGAGGCAGATCAGGGCGGCGTTGTGTCGTTTGCCGGCGGCTCGTTTGCGGTCGTAGTAGGCGCGGCTGGCGGGGTCGGCCAGGGCGGCGAATGCGGACAGGAACAGCGCGGATTTCAGGGCGTGGTTGCCGCGCTGGGATCGGGTTTCGCCTTTGATCGAGGTGCCGGAGCGGCGGGTGACTGGGGCGAGGCCGGCGTAAGCGGCGAGGTGCCCGGCGGTGGGGAACCCGGAGCCGTCGCCGACGATGGTGAGGATCTTGATGGCGGTCCTGACCCCGAGTCCGGGCATCGAGGTCAGGACCGGTCCAAGAGGGTGGGCCTCCAGGCGGGCTTCGAGCTCGTCGGCGAGCTGGTCGCGTTCGGTGTGGACCTGGCGCAGCTGCCCGGCGACGCCGGTGATGACACGGGCGAACGCGGCCGTGCCGGGAACGGTCAGGCTCTGGGCGTCGAGCGAGGTCAGGATCTGGGCGGGAAGGGTGCGGGCCAGTCGAGGCGACCGGGCCCGCATCGTCTCGGCGATCCCGTCAGCGCCGAGCTCTCGCAGGGCTTGCGGGGTGGGCGCGGCCGCGAGCAGGTCGAGCACGCCACCGCGGTCCAGGCGTGGCCCGAGCAGGCGTTCCAGGGCGGGATGAACATGCAGCAGGGCGTCGCGCAGCCGGTTCGTCAGCCGGGTGCTCTGCCCAGCCAGGTCATCGTCGTAACCGGCGAGCACAGTGAGTTCGGCGAGGGTCTCGTCGTCGGTGCCGACCCGGCGCAGGGTGTGCGGCATCGTCCGGGCGGCCTCGGCGATCACGTGGGCGTCGCGGGCGTCGGTCTTGGCCTGCCCGGGATGCAGGTCGGCGATGCGGCGCATCGCCAGCCCGGGCAGGTAGGCCACCGTGATCCCCAGATCACGAGCGACGGCGATGGCCAGCGCTCCGATCGAGGCGGGCTGGTCGATGACCATCAGCACCGCGCCGTGCTCGGCCAGCCCGGACAGCACGGTGCGCAGCGCCGATTCGTCGTTGGGCAGGGCCTTGTCGTGCACC
Source organism: Pseudonocardia sp. ICBG1293 (assembly GCF_020131355.1). GTDB lineage: Bacteria > Actinomycetota > Actinomycetes > Mycobacteriales > Pseudonocardiaceae > Pseudonocardia. The sequence continues at coordinate 348,185 of NZ_JAHLEL010000054.1, read as the reverse complement.
CGCTTCCCGTTGGTGTCGACCGCGCAGGCGTGGTGTTCGGACTTGCCCACGTCCAGGCCGCAGAACACCGCGAACCCGGTCGGGTGCTGGTCAGGATCGGGCAACCGCCGCTCCCTTCTCGTCGCGGCAGGCCGACCACGAGCACCCGCGCCGGCAGCCACGTTACGAGCAGACCACACGGGTCAGGTCTCTATCAGCGGTCGTTGGCGCCCTCCGGCCACGGCGACAACACCCCCCCAGATCATCGGGCGACAGGGGCAGTCAGTCATACCGCGGCCGGCGGCCTGCAAGCCCTCAGCGGGCTTGATCAAGAAGGTAACGGGGTGGACAAGACGGCGACCTCTCGGGAGAGGCCGTCGGTGCCGAGGCGGCGCACGCCGGATCAGGGCATGCGGACATGTGGAACCGCCGCTGGAGCACGTGTGGTGCTCAGCAGCGGTTCCGGGGAACGACGCGTCGCCGCCGGGCCGTCAGGTGACGGCTACGTTGACGGCAACGCGACGGCGACGACGGGGGACTGTCGGCGAACCGACCAGGTCAGGACCGGCCCGGAGGCGGATGCGCCGGGGCCGGCAACAGCCTGAAAAGCGGAAGGTCGGCGGTTCGACCCCGCCCCTGGCCACACTTCCTCTCAGCGGTTCTCCGCCGCTCCGCCTCGGATGTAGGCCTCGGCGAATCCCGCCCCCCACCGGTCCATCACCTGGATCACCGGTTCCAGGGTCCGTCCCAGCCCGGTCAGCCGGTACTCCACCCGCGGTGGCACCTCGGCGAACACCGTCCGGTGCACGACGCCGTCGTTCTCCAGCTCGCGCAGCTGGCGGGTCAGCGTCTTCGTGTTCGCCGACGGCACGAGCCTGCCGAGCTCGTTGAACCGGCGTGGTCCGTCGAGCAGGTGCTTGACCAGCGTCAGCTTCCACGTCCCGCCGAGGACCGACACCGCGACCTCGACCGGGCACACCTCCAGCGCACGGAGCACGGGCAGACGCACGGGGCCTCCCAGGCGACAGAATTGTCCGTACTGGCCACATCGACCCCGTGGGGGCGACCCTCGCAGTATGCCGTCGATCCTGTGGCTCAGTGCCCACCCCGAACCCACCTCCCTGAACGGTGACCTGCGCCGGGCCGGCGTCGACCGGCTGCGCTCCCGCGGCCACGACGTCGAGGAGTCCGACCTCTACGCGATGGGCTGGGACCCGGTGCTGCGGCCGCGTGACGGGGGCGGCGCCCGCGATCCGTTCCGCGTCGGTGCCGACACCCGGGCCGCGTACCTCGAGGGTCGCCAGGCGCCCGAGGTGGCAGGGGAGCAGGAGAAGCTGTGCCGGGCCGATGCGCTCGTCGTGCAGTTCCCGCTGTGGTGGTACGGGATGCCCGCGATCCTCAAGGGCTGGTTCGACCGCGTCCTCGTCCACGGCTTCGCCTTCGGGACCGACGCCGTCACCGGGCGGCGGCTCCGGTTCGAGCAGGGCCGGCTCACCGGCAGGCGTGCGCTGGTCCTGACCACCCTCGGCGACCGCCCGGCCGCCATCGGGCCCCGCGGCATGTCCGGCGAGCTGCACCAGCTGTTGTTCGGTCTGCTGCACGGCACGTTCGCCTACACCGGGATGGAGGTCCTCCCACCCTGGGCGCTCCCGAGCGCCGACCACGTCGAGGACCTGACCGCGGTCCGGGCCGACCTGTTCCGGCGGCTCGACGGGCTCTTCGACGACGACCCGATCCGCTACCGGCCCCAGTTCACCGGGGAGTACACCGGCGGCTGGGAGCTCGCCCCGCACATCCGGTCGGGGGAGACGGGGCTGGACGTGCACATCGCGGGCTGAACCGGGGCGCCGGGGGCCATGATCGGAGCATGAGCGCCCACGCCCACGACATCACCGTCCCCGGCCCGCCCCGGCTGGAGGAGGTCTCCGACGGGCTCCACGCCTACATCCAGCCCGACGGCACCTGGTGGATCAACAACACCGGGCTGCTCGTCGGGCCGCAGGGCGCGGTCGTCGTCGACTCCTGCTCCACCGAGCGCCGGACGCGGGCCTTCGCCGCCGCGATCGGCGAGGTCACCGACCGGCCGGTGCGCACGCTCGTCAACACCCACCACCACGGGGACCACACGTGGGGCAACGCGCTGTTCTCCGGCGCCACGGTCGTCGCACACGAGCGGGCACGCGAGGAGATGATCGCGTTCGGCCCGCCCCGGGACCTGCCGTTCTGGGACCACGGCGACTGGGGTTCGCTGCCGCTGGAGCCGCCGTTCCTGACCTTCACCGAGCGGGTCGCGCTGCACCTGGGGGAGCTGCGGGTCGATGTGGTCCACGTCGGGACGCCCGCGCACACCACCAACGACGTGCTCGTGCACGTGCCCGACCGGTCCGTCCTCTATTGCGGCGACCTCGTCTTCCACGGCGGCACGCCGTTCCTGCTCATGGGATCGGTGACCGGGGCGATCGAGGTCCTGGAGTCGGTGGTGCTGCCGCTCGGGGCGCGGACCACGGTGCCCGGGCACGGCCCGGTGTTCCACGGCGACGGGCCGGTCCGGGACATGCTGGAGTACCTGCGGTTCGTTCTCGACCTGGCCGAGCGGTCCCGTGCGGCCGGCATCCGCCCGCTGGAGGCCGCCCGCGACACCGACCTCGGCCGGTTCGCCGACTGGCCCGACGCCGAGCGCATCGTCGGGAACCTGCACCGTGCCCACGCCGAGCTCGACGGCGCCGAGCGCGGCGCCCCGGTCGACACCGTGACGGCGCTGGCCGAGATGGTCGAGTACAACGGCGGGCGCCCGCTCACCTGCCTGGCGTGAGCGCCGGGCGTCGTCCCCGCAGTGCGACGACGCCGGCGGCCACGACCAGGACCGCCAGCGCCCCGGCCACGGCGACGGTGGGGGCGTCCGGCGCGAGGAGCGGCTGCCCGCGCAGGGCCTGCCAGGTCAGCAGGGCGAGCACGCCGGTGTAGCCGCCGGCGGCCGCCACCATCAGGTCGCGGCGTACCCGCGGGTCGGCCAGCAGGGCGACCCGCCCCGCCGCGGCCTCGACCACGATCAGGACCAGTGGGAGCAGCTGCAGTGCGTGCATGCCGACGAAGTGCGGGACCCGCAGGTCGCCCCCCACGGTGCTCCACCCGACCAGCGGCAGGCCCGGACCGCCGTCGGTGAGGCCGACGGTGTGTGCCCCGGTGACGCCCCGGAAGTCCGCGAGCTGGTCCGGGGTCGGTGTGGTCATCAGGAATCCCAGGGCCATCCCGACCAGCGCGAGCACAGCGCCGGCCCGGATCGCGACCCTGCGGGCGGGCTCGAGGTCGCGTACCGCGAACAGCCCGGCGGCGATCCACAGCGTCGCCAGCCAGGCGAGGACGATCGAGCTCCCCATGGTGGCCCACAGGCTCGCGTCCAGGCGCGAGGTCGTGTTGAAGTGGCTGGTCGTTCCGCGCCCGGCCTGGACGGCGATGACGACGATCTCCACCGCCAGGGCGACCGCCGCGACCGTTCCCGCGACGGACGCTCCCCGCGCCCGGCCGCGTCGCAGGCGCAGCTGGTCGTACAGCCAGGCCCAGGTCACGCAGAAGATCGCGATGGAGGCGGCGAACTTGGTGGGTTTGAGCCACACCGGGGCACCGAGCACCTCGCGCGGGTCGACGAGGGTGCCCAGGACGCCGAGCGGGACGGCCGCGGCGCAGACGAGACCGACGACCATCAGCGGGCGGTGCCACGCCAGGATGCTCCGCATGCGGACACTCTAACTATCGGATAGTTCCACTGGCCATATGCGGCCGGATGGAACCGGGGGCGGCCGGTGTCCGTTGGCCACCTGTGTCCGCGATCGTCGACCGAGCCCTGCGTTCCGCCGTCACCGTGTTGCCGCCGCGGTGGCGGACCGACCGTCGCTCCGCACTGGTGGGGCTGACCGCGGTGCGTCCGCACCTCGGCGTCGCCGGGCTGGGGGTGGCGGCGGTCCTGCGACTCGCCGGGCTGCGCCGCGCGTCGGCGGTGGCGGGCCTGGCCGGCGCCGCGGCCGCCGCTCCCGCGTTGCGCCGGGTGCTGCCGCGCCCGTCCCGGCCGCTGCCGGACGGGCCCGAGCTGACCGTGCTCGTCGCGAACGTGCTGCTGGGGCGCGCGGACACCGGGGCGCTCGCCGCGACGGTGGCCCGGGAGCGGCCGGACGTCGTCGTGCTGCCCGAGGCGGGCAGCGGCTACCTCGACCGGCTCCGCCCACTGCTCGACGGCGCCGGCTACCGCGGCTGGTCGTCGGTCCCTCCCGGTGTCCCGGACCAGCGCGGCACGGTCGTGCTGGTCGCGATGCGGGCCGGGGCCGTCGAGGTCCGGCCCGGGCCGGGGATGCGGCTGCCGCACCTGGAGGTGTCCGGTGGGCTGCTCGGCGCCCGCACGCTCTACGCGGTCCACACGTCCGCGCCGACCAACCCGCGCTGGACCGAGCTGTGGGCGGGTGAGCTCGCGCTGGTCGCGGGCTGGACCCGCGGTCGCCCCGCGCCCGTCGTCGCCGGGGACCTCAACGCCGTCGTCGACCACCGGCGCCTGCGCGCCGCCCTCGGCGGCTGCGTCGACGCCACCGACGGGACCGGGCGGGGGCTCGTCGCCACCTTCCCGTCGTCGCTGCCGCGCTGGGCCGGGATCCGCATCGACCACGTCCTCGTGCCGCGCGGGTCGGTGACCCGGCGCCACGTGGTCCTCGAGACCCCCGGCAGCGACCACCGCGCCGTGCTGGTGACGGTGCGGCTGCCGGGGACTCAGGAGTCGGTGCGGTAGAGCTGCGCGGAGCGGCTCTCCTGGGCGATCCGGCGCAGGGCGGCGAGCAGGGCGTCACCGAGAACGGTCCCCACCAGCGCGGTCTCGGCCGCGTCCTCGCGGTCGTCGGTCCGTCCGATCGCGGCGAGGTCGCCCTCGGCGGCGCGGTCGGCCGCCTCCGCCCACGCGTGCAGGGTCCCCTCGCCGGGGCCGTGGCCCAGCTCGTGCATCCGGGCCAGCACCGACCGTGCCCCGGCCAGGGCGGGCGCGTCCGGTGTGACCTCCCAGCCCACGTGCGACACGGCCCGCTCCAGGTCGGCCTGTGCCTCGTCCAGCGAGCCGGAGGCGCCGACGTCACCGGTGATCGCGTACACCGTCCGGCCCAGCATCGCGTGCAGCCCGACGTCCGGGTCGTCGACGGCCGACAGCACCTCCCGGACGGTCGCGATCGGCAGACCGCCGACCTCGACGAGCGCCCGGATCAGGCGCAGCCGGCGCAGGTGGGCGTCGTCGTAGCGGGCCTGGTTCGGCGACGTCGTCTCGCCGCGGGGCAGCAGACCCTCGCGGAGGTAGTACTTGATCGTCGCGACGGGGACACCGGACGACCGGGACAGCTCCGAGACTCGCACATCGGAGACTCTAGCTATCCGTTTCGTCGCGAGGCCGGGACAGTCCGTCGACGATGCCGAAGGTCACCGCCTCCGTCGCCGAGAGCCAGCGGTCCCGCGCGTCCTCGGGGAGCGGGGTGCCGCAGTAGGTCGCGGTGAGGGCCTCGATCTCGCGGCGACGCCCGGCGAGGTGGTCGGCGCGGACCCGCACGTCCCCCGGGTGCGACCCGCGGACCGGACCGTCGGCGGTGGGCAGGAACGCGGCGTGCGCGCGGGCGAGCCGCTTCCCCGGCGTCCCCGAGGCGACCAGGAACGGCACCGGGCCGGCGAGCGACCCGGCGGCGACGGTCGCGACGTCGACACCGAGCGTGCGGATCGTGTCGTGTACCGCCATCGCCGCGACCGGGGACCCGCCGGGCGCCAGGACGTGGAGGGTGATGTCGCGACGCGGGTCCTCCGCGGCGAGCAGCAGCAGGCGTGCGCAGACCTCGGTGGCGACGTCGTCGTCGAGCTCGCGGGAGAGCACGACGATCCGCTCGCCGAGCAGACGGTCGGCGAGCTCGGACGGTGTGGACAGGACAGGCATCGGATCTCCGCTCCTCGGGTGCCCGCCCGACGCTAGGCCCGACGCGGTGCCCGCGACCTGCGGTTACGCCGACGGCGGACGGGGTTCGCCCTCGGCGGAGGCCGGGTCGGTGCCGGCGGTCGCGACCCGGCGCAGCAGGGTCCTGAGCGCGGCCTGCTCGTCCGGGGAGAGCGGGGCCAGGATGTGGGCCTCGGCGGCGCGCAGTCGTGTCTCGGTCTCGCAGAGCAGCGCCCGGCCTGCTGCGGTCAGCACGATCCGGCGGGCCCGCCGGTCGTTCGGATCGGGATGCCGTTCGACCAGTCCCGCCTCCTGCACCTTGTCCAGCAGGTAAGTCATGACGGTGCGGTCCACCCCGAGCTTGCGGGCCAGTGCGAGCTGGGTGGGTGGGTCGTCCCCGGCCGCGGCGGCGAGCACCTGGAAGCCGCGCTGTCCGCCGGGCAGCGCCCCGACGACGCACTGCACGGCGGTGGCGTGGTCGCGTGCCACCCGGGTCAGCGCCCAGGCCAGATCGCACTCGACGCTGTGCGGAGCGGACGGACCGGACATCGTCACAGGATACGTGCTTGCCAAGCCGTTCTCCTGTGCAGATACTCTGTTGAACAGAACATCTTGTACCGAGATCGACCGGGAGGTCGCCATGTCCCTGTTCCGACTCGACGCGAGCATCCGCACCGAGGGCTCCGTCAGCCGCGAGATCGCCGACGAGGTCGAGCGCGCCTACCTCGCCGCACAGCCGGGCGCCGAGGTCACCCGCCGTGACCTGGGCACCGCGCCGCTGCCCGCCGACCTGTGGACGACCGCGGTCGCGGCCGGGTACGTGTCCGAGTCCGACCGCACCCCGGAGCAGCGGGCCGCCGTGTCCCGCATCGCGGAGCTGGCCGACGAGGTGCTGGACGCGGACGCCGTCGTCATCGGCTCCCCGCTCTACAACTTCGGCATCGGCGCACACCTGAAGTCCTGGATCGACGCGTTGATCACCGACCCCCGCTTCGCCCCGGGCACCAGCCCGCTCGCCGGCCGACCGGTCGTGCTCGTCGTCTCCCGGGGTGGCGGCTACGGGCCGGGGACCCCGCGCGAGGGGTGGGACCACGGCTCCGGCTGGATCGCCCGCATCCTGCGCGACGTCTGGGGCGGCGACGTGACCGTGGTGGAGACGGAGCTGACCCTGGCCGACGTGGTGCCCGCGATGAGCGAGCTGCGCCCGCTCGCCGCGGAGAAGCGCGAGCGCGCCCGGGCCGAGGCCCGCGCGGCGGGGGAGCGGGCCGCCGCGGTGACCCCGGCGGTCTGAGACACGGGTCAGGGACCGGCGCGCAGCGCGGCGAGCCGTTCCCGGGCGTGGCCGGGTTCGACGGTCCAACCGGCCGCGACCTCCCACGCGGCGACGGCGCGGCGGAGCGCGGGCGTCGCCCCGGGGGCACCGTCGAGATCGAGTGCGACCCGGTCCACCCGGCACTCGTCCCAGTCGAGCAGCCCGGGACGCCCGCCCAGCATCCGGACGTTGCCCGGTCCGGGATCGCCGTGGACGACGGCGACCGGACCGTCCAGCACGGCCCATGCGGCCTTGCACCGGGCGACGACCGCGCGGGGCATCGCGGTCAGGTCCACGTCCCCGCCCCGGACGGCGCCCGCGAGCAGCTCGACCGTGCCCACGAACCCCGGCCGCTGGGCCCGCCCGGACGTGAGGGCGTGCAGCCGGCGCAGCTCGGCGGCGAGCACCGCCTCGTCCCGCGGCCCGGGCGGGTCGCCGTCGAGCCAGGTCCGGACGACGACCGGCCCGCACCGGCGCCGCCCGTCCGCGGTCGGGACGACCCCGGGCACCCGGAAGCCGTGTGCGAGCAGCTCGGCGGTCAGGTCGAGCTCCCAGTCCAGCGCAGCCGTGGTCCGCCCGCTCCGGTGCACCACCAGCCGCCGGCGCCCGTCGGTCGCCGCCCACACCGCACTGCGGTGCCCGCCGCCGAGCGCCGCGGTCACACGGATCCCCGGCCAGGCGGCGAGTCCGGGCGGTGTCAGCCCGCCTTCGGTTCCCACAGCTCCGGGCGCTCGGCGAGCATGAGCGGCAGACCGAAGTAGCCGAACAGCTCCGTGTTGAGGAAGATGCTCAGGCCGGTGACGGCCCCGTCCTCGATCCGCAGGGCGGTGATGCCCCAGGCCTCGAACTCGCCGTTCGGCCCCGACGGCTTCCACTGGGCGAAGCCGACCGTGCCGTTGATCTCCACCGGCGCCACCCGGGACCCGCGGCAGCCCTGCCCCGGCCCGGACGCCATCCAGGCGATGACGTCGTCCCGGCCGCGGAACCACAGCTCCAGCGGGGGCATGTTCTGCTCGACGTCCTCGTGGAGCAGCGCCGTCAGCGCCTCCATGTCGAACGCCTCGAACGCCGCCATGTAGCGCATGAGCAGCTCGGTCTGCGCCGGATCCATCGCCGGTGAGGTCCGCGGCGAGGCCTCGGAGATCCCCTGCTCGCCGAGGGTGGCGCGGGCGCGCTGCAGGGCACTGTTGACCGAGGCGACCGAGGTGTCCAGCAGTGCGGCGACCTCGGCGGCCTTCCAGCACAGGACCTCGCGCAGGATCAGCACGGCGCGCTGGCGGGCGTGAAGGTGCTGCAGCGCCGCGATGAACGCGAGCCGGATCGTCTCCTTCGCCACGGCCTTGTCGGCCGGGTCCCCGGCCGGCGTCGACACCCGGGCGTCGGGCATCGGCTCGAGCCACTCGGCGTCGGGCAGCGGCTCGCGCAGCGACTCGGCGACCGGGGCACCGGGACCGCCGATGTCCATCGGGACGGCACGGCGCTTGCGCCCGTTCAGGGCGTCGATGCAGACGTTGGTGGCGATCCGGTACAGCCACGACCGCAGCGAGGAGCGGCCGTCGAACTTCGCGACGCCCCGCCAGGCCCGGACCATCGTGTCCTGCACCGCGTCCTCGGCCTCGAACGCCGAGCCGAGCATCCGGTAGCAGTAGCCGGTCAGTTCGCGCCGGTAGTCCTCGAGACGCTCCTCGGGCGGGCGTTCGTCCTCGGTCGTGTCGGCGATCCGCGCGGGTGCGCTCATGGTTCCCCCTCGACGTACCCGTCCGGGTGGGTCCCGGTCCGTCTGCCGCGAGTGTGCCGCGCCACACCGACAAAATGGAGTCCTTGCGCGACGAACGGCTGCCGGGCAGGGGCGACGTGCACCGACGGACCGGATGCGACATGGGATGATCGGGCCGACGGCGTTCCGCTCGACCCTCCCGGTCCGCCGGTCGCAGGCACGACGGGACGGTCGGGGAGCACGACGGGGCGACGATGTCAGCGGTGACCGAGAACGACGGGACCGGGAGTGCCGCCGGTGCGGGCCGCGCGCGCCGTGCCGGTCGGCGGCCGGTCACCTCCCGCTCGGAGATCGAGCACATCGCGCTGGAGATGTTCAGCGACCAGGGTTTCGAGCACACGACCGTCGACGACGTCGCGCACGCCGCCGGGATCGGCCGGCGCACCTTCTTCCGGTACTTCGCCTCGAAGAACGACGTCGCCTGGGGTGCCTTCGACGAGCAGCTGGTGCGGATGCGGGCGGTGCTCGCGGCCCAGCCGTCGGACCTGCCGACGCTGGAGGGGGTCCGGCGCGCGGTACTGGAGTTCAACCACGTCGAGCCGGCCGAACAGCCCTGGCACCGACGTCGGCTGCGGCTGATCCTGCAGACCCCGGCGTTGCAGGCGCACTCGACGCTGCGCTACGCCTCGTGGCGGGAGGTGGTGGCCGACCACGTCGCCCGGCGCCGCGGTGAGGACCCGTCGGGTCTCGTCCCGCAGAGCGTCGGGCACGCCTGCCTGGGCGTGTGCATCGCGGCCTACGAACGCTGGCTGGCCGACGACGGGTCCGAGCTGGCCGACCTGCTCGACGAGGTGTTGCGGTCGTTGCAGCGGGGCTGGGCCACCGAGCTGCCCTGACGCGCCGCGACGGCGCCCCCGCAGGGGACGCCGTCGCGTGGCGGAACCGGTCAGCCGGTCAGTGGGTGGCGCCGAACAGCCGCTCCCACAGGCTCGGCCGGGCCGGTGCGGTCCGTTCCGGTGCGTCCTGGGTCTGCGCGTCGGCCGGGGACGTGGTGCCGGCGGGTGCGGTGGCGCCCGGTGCGGCGGCCTCCGGTGCCGTCGCCTCCGGTGCCGTGGCGGCGGCCGGTGCGCCCGGGACCGCGGGCACGGCCGGTGCGCCGGGGCCGCCGGCGCACCAGGGACGGCAGGGGTCTGCGGAGCCGCGGGCGCACCCGGGACGGCGGGCGCGGCCGGGACGGCGGGCGCGGCCGGTGCCCCCGGGAGCGCCGGCGCCTGCGGAACCGCGGGGGCCGCGGGGGCGGCGGGCACGGCCGGGGCCTGCGGAACCTCCGGGGCTCCCGGGACGGCCGGGGGCTCGGGGGCCTGGCGGACCGCGGTGTCCGAGGTGAGCCCGGTGTCCGGGGTGAGCGCGGCGGCCGGGGTCGACGAGCCGGCCGGGGTGGCGGGCGCGGACGGGGCGGCCGGAGCCGCGGGCAGGGTGGCCGCGCCGGGAACGGCGGGCGCGGCCACCGCGGGAGCCGACGGCACCTCGGGGACGGCCGGGGCGGCGGGCGCCGCGGGAGCCGCCGGGACGCCCGGAGCCGCGGGAGCGGCCGGGACGCCGGGGGCCGCGGGAGCGGCCGGCACCCCCGGGGCCGCCGGTGCACCCGGGACGCCGGGGACGGCCGGGGCCGCGGGAACCTGCGGTGCGGCGGGTGCGCCCGGGACGGCAGGCGGGGTGGGGACACCCGGTACGGCCGGGGCCGGCACGTCCTGGACGGCGACGGCGGCGTCGGCGGGGGTCGCCGGGGTGGTCGCCGCGCCGCTGCCGAAGAGCGTGTCGAACAGCCGGTCCAGCGGACCGTCGGACGGCGCGGCGGGCGTGTGGGTGACGGTCGCGGCGGGGACGGCCGGGGCGGGGGCACGAACGGGCTCGGCGGCGCCGGCCACGCCGGCGCCGTACACACCCAGGGTGCCGATCATGAGGGTCAGGGCGACGGAAGTGGTGACTCGGGATCGCACGATCTCTCCAGTTCGCTGTGCTGGCTGCACGGGGTGAGGACGGCGCTGAGCTTGCGGTCACGGGGCGTCGTCCACCAGTGACCCGATCGTGGCCACACGAGTCACAGGGGTCCCAGCGGTCACGCTGTGACCGGGGCGCCCCGCACTGCCCCCGGAACGGGCGACCCCGTCCGGGGGTGCGGAGGCCCCGCAGGCGGGGTCGGACCGCCGTCGCCACCCGAACCGGGGAGGGTCGGGGCGCGGCGCTCACCCGACGGCGTGGAACAGGTGTCGCGCTCACCCGTTCGGGACGGTGATGACCGCGCGTGGCTCGCCGACGGGTCCGATCTCACGCGGCGTGATCGGCCCTCGGGGCGCCGCGAGGACGGTCCGCGGGTGCCGGACGGGCCCGCGCGGGGTCGTCGAGAGAGGACGGTCCGGGCGCCGGAGGCCGTGGTAGCGTCCGCGTCGGTTGCAGTCGTTCTTCTCCGATCGCCGCGAAGCGTCCGTGTGAAGTTGTGACGGTGGGCGTCGTCGATCGGTGCTGAGGTGCCACGGCGGTGTCCACGCGACCTCCGGCTCTTGCTGTGAGGGCCGGAACCGCTCCATCTGAGAAGGACACACGCTATGCCGCAGGGCACCGTCAAGTGGTTCAACGCCGAGAAGGGCTTCGGCTTCATCGCCACCGACGACGAGGGACCGGACGTCTTCGTCCACTACTCCGCCATCGAGTCGAACGGATTCCGCACGCTGGAGGAGAACCAGCGCGTCGACTTCCAGGCCAGCCAGGGCAAGAAGGGCCCGCAGGCCGACTCGGTCCGCGTCATCTGACTTCTGCGCGGGCACGACCCGCGCACCGCGACGGCGCGGCTCCCCTCGGGGACCGGCGCCGTCGTCGTTCCCGGGGTCAGCCGAACGCCGGGCGCAGCCCCTCCCGCGCGCGCAGCACCGCCGCGACGACCACCGCGACGAGCGACCACGGTCACCGGCGGCGTCCCGTCCCGCCCCGACTCCACCGCGACCCACACCAGTGCCCAGACGGCCGTCGCGGCGTAGGGCAGCGCCGCCGTCGTCCGTCGGGCCGCGACGCCGGCTGCCAGCGCGCCGACGGCCAGCAGCGCCGCGGCCGTCACCGGGCCGAGCGGGGCGCCCCAGTAGGTCAGCGTCACCGAGAACCCGGCCACGGTCGCCAGCGACACCCAGCCCGCGTAGAAGGCAAGCGGCCCGTGCAGCAGGGCCCGGTCGGCCGCCCCGTCGGCCGGGAACGCGGCGAGCCGGCGCAGCACCAGGGCCAGGGTCACGAGCAGCGCCACGATCAGCAGCTGCGCCGTCCCCAGGAGCTCCCGGGAGAACACGACGATCCAGCCGGCGTTGAACACCGCCGTCGTCACGAACAGCCAGCCGGTCGCCCGGTGCACCGGGCGCGACCGCTGTCCCGGCAGCGACTGGTACACCGCGTACACCAGCAGGGCCAGGTAGATCAGCCCCCACACCGAGAACGCCACCGTCGCCGGGGTGACCAGTGAGGGGTAGCGGTCGCTGAGCACCCGCTGCGACTCCCCGAACGTCCCGCTCCCGCCGAGCGAGCCCGCCACCGCCTGCAGTACCGCCGCGGCGAGTACCGCCCACGTCCGTGCCGTGTCCGCCCCGGTGGCCGGGCCCACCGTGCGGCCCGCCCCCGCCGTCGTCGACGCCATCTCGGTCCTTCCGCTCGTCGTAATCATCTCGATGATAAAGACAGTTGATGCAGAAGGCATGTCGAGCGGTGCGACGACCGGCGCCCTCCGGGCCGGCGCCGGGCCCGCCACCGGTCGTCGGCCCGGCGCGCCCGGTCACCTGCCGTTCACCGGCGGTCGCGACGTCGTGCGGTCGACGTCCTCCGCTCGTCTCGCCGCTGCGCGCCCTCGCCGCGTACCCCTCGCGAAGTCGTGCCCGGAGCGCGTGTCCGGTGTTGTACTTCACAGGGATAGCGGCATCACAGGGGTTGTCGCACAAGGGGAAGGAAGTGACCTCCATGTCCTGGTGGGACAGCTACCGAGCCGTCTACGGCGCGGAGCTGCGAGCGGCCGCTCGCGAGTACGCCGACCACGGTTGGCCGCTCGTGCCGGGGCCGGGCGCGGAGGTCATGCTCGCGACGGGCGACGTGCTCGACGTGGTCGAGGTCCCGGCGGTCATCGGCCGCCGGGTCTGCCGGACGCTGCGCGAGGCAGGCGAGGTCGTGCCGGTCGCCGCGACGCCCGAGGGCACCTGGTGGTTCCCGATGAGCCCGCGGCACGCGCTCCCGGCCGAGCTGAGCCTGCACGCCGACGTCGTGCTGCACACCGACGGCATCGGCGTCGTCGCCCCGCCGACCGAGCGCCCCGAGGGCTGGGTGCAGTGGCGCGTGGCCCCGGCGCGGGTCGGCTACCGGGTGCCCGAGGCCGCGCTCGTCGTCGAGGCGATCTGCGACGCGGTGCGCCGGCGTGACGGGGAGCAGGCGCTTCCCGACGAGCAGGAGGTCCGGGCCGAGCGGCCCGGCATCCCGGGCGCCCTGCGGCGCTGACCCACCCGCGCGGCCCGGACGGGACTCCAGGGTCCGGCCCGCGCGACCGCGTACCACCCGCCCGGGTCCGTCCCGTTGTCGTCTCCGCAGGCCATTCCGCGGGACGCCGGGACCGGCCGGGTGGTGCGCACCGGAAGCGGCGCCCGAGGGGGCACTTCTCCCTCGCCGCGCAGCCGCTCCGCCGGCCACGGCCGGGTCCGGCAGGACATCCCCGGACCCGGCCGTGGCCGTGCCCCGTGCGCCCCCGGCGCCCGACGGCGCCGTCCCCGGGCACTATGGGTGTGTGCAGACCTCCCGCGCGCCGGAGCGCCCGACCCCCGTCCCGGACCGGGACCGCAGCGTCGGAACCGTCCCCAGCGTCCCCCTCGGCGGTTTCGGACCCGGTGACGAGCAGAAGCGCCGCGACCTGCGGCGGATGAAGGGCGTCGCCACCGGGTTCCTCCTCGGTGCGACGGTCGTGTTCTTCGTCGCCAAGTACTTCGAGGTCGTCCGCGGTGTCCCGGGCACGGACTACGTCCGCGCGGCCGCCGAGGCGGGCATGGTCGGCGCGCTCGCCGACTGGTTCGCCGTCACCGCGTTGTTCCGGCACCCGTTGCGGATCCCGATCCCGCACACCGCGATCATCCCGCGCAAGAAGGACATGATCGGCGACAGCCTCGGCGACTTCGTCGGGGAGAACTTCCTGTCCGAGTCCGTCGTCCGTGACAAGCTCGACCGGATCCGGGTCAGCGAGTCGGTCGGTCGCTGGATCGCCGAGCGGGAGAACGCCGACCGGATCACCACCGAGCTGGTCACGGCCGCGCGCGCCGTCGTGACCGTGCTGCGCGACGAGGACGTGCAGAACGTCATCGAGACCGTCGCGGTGCGCAAGCTGATGGAGATCCCGGTCGGGCCGCCGATGGGCAAGGCGCTCGAGGGTGTCCTGGCCGACGGTGCCCACCGCAGGCTGGTCGACCTCGTCTGCGACCGGGCCTACGACTGGGTGGCCGACAACCAGGAGATGGTCCTGCGGGTCGTGCACGACCGTGCGCCGTCCTGGACCCCGCGCTTCGTCGACGACCTCGTCGCCGACAAGCTGTTCGCCGAGATCCGGGGTTACGCCTGGGCGGTCAAGACCGACCCCGAGCACCCGTTGCGGCACGCCGTGGATCGCTACCTCGCCGAGTTCGCCCGTGACCTGCAGCACGACGAGACGACGATGGAGCGTGCCGAGCAGGTCAAGCGGCAGGTCGTGGAGCACCCGGAGGTGCAGCACTTCATCGGTCGCGCCTGGACCGTCGTGAAGTCCATGGTCCTCGACGCCGCCGACGACCCGTCGAACGAGCTGCGCCTGCGCGTGCGCGACGGCCTCATGGCCTTCGGGCGGAAGCTGGGACGCGACGCCGAGCTGCGCGCCAAGCTCGACGGCTGGCTCGCCGACGCCGCGTCGTACGTCGTGCGGCACTACCGGCACCAGATCACGACGCTGATCACCGAGACCGTCGCCCGCTGGGACGCGGAGGAGACCTCGCGCAAGATCGAGCTCCAGGTGGGCCGCGACCTGCAGTGGATCCGGATCAACGGCACCGTGGTGGGGGCACTCGCCGGACTGGTCATCCATGCGGTGGGGGAGCTCGTCATCGGGTGATCGGCCGGGTGTCGGCGGAGGACATCGCACCGTCACCGGGCTGTCACCGGAGTGGCGCACGCCACGTGACCAGCGCTAGCACTGTGCTTGCAGTAGCTAGCAGTGCCGCGTACGGTCGGTTCCGTCAGTGAGGAACGGATCGAGGCGGAAGTGAGACGGATGGTCACCGAGCGCAGGCACGGCGAGCGGGAGTCCGTCGAGCCCGTCGAGCGCGTCGCGCAGGCCGTCGAGAGCGTCGGTCAGACCGTGGGGCACGCGGTGGAGGACATCGGATCCTACATCCGCGCCCAGCGCGAGGCCGCCCAGGTCTCCATGCGGCAGCTGGCCCGCACCGCGGGCGTCAGCAACCCGTATCTGAGCCAGGTCGAGCGCGGGCTGCGCAAGCCGTCCGCCGAGATCCTGCAGCAGATCGCCAAGGGGCTGCGGATCTCCGCCGAGGCGCTGTACGTCCGCGCCGGGATCCTCGAGGAGCGGCCCGCCGGTCAGGTGACCGACGCGGTGCTCACCGATCCGACTCTCAACGAGCGGCAGAAACGTGTGCTGCTCGATGTCTACGAGTCCTTTCGCAGGGAGAACGGCCTCTCTGCCGGCACCACCGACACCCCCACCGATACGAGGAAGTGATCACCATGGCCGTGAACCTCCCCACCAGCGCCGACGTCCAGAAGCTCCGCGAGCAGACCGCCGAGCAGGCCGAGGTCGTCCGCACCCCGCTGCTCGCCGTGCTCGGCGCCGGCGACTACGCCGTCACCACCGTGAGCAAGGCCGTCACCGACGCCCGCTCCACTGCCACCAAGCGCGCCGAGGAGGTGCAGACCCGCGTCCAGGAACTCCCCGACGAGCTCAAGGAGCTCCGCGGCAAGCTGTCCTCGGACAACATCCGCAAGCAGGTCGAGGAGTTCCGCTCCGAGGTCGAGGGCGTCTACGTCGGCTTCGCCCAGCGTGGTGAGAAGGCCTGGGGTCGCATCCGCAAGCAGCCGCAGGTCAAGCAGGCCATCGCCACCGTCGAGGGCCTGACCGAGAAGTTCGACACCCGGGTCGACGAGTTCGTGGACGAGACCCACGACGCCGCCGTCAAGACCCTGGGCGCGGTCACCACGCAGACCCGCTCGGTCGGTGAGAAGGTCGCCCGCCGTGCCCAGACCGTCGCCGGTGAGGCCGCCGAGGTCGTCACCGAGGTCTCCAAGGAGGCCGCCGAGGCCATCGAGGAGGCCGGCGACGAGGTCGCCTCCACCACCCGGTCGACCGCGCGCCGTACCGCCGCCAAGACCGACCCGAAGACCGCCACCGGTGCGAAGGTCCCGGCCCGCAAGCCGACCACCCGCCGTGGCACCTCGAGCGCGTCCGCGAAGAAGTGACGCCCGCCGGGCCCCGGGCCCGGTGAGCACGACCTGCGCCCCGGCCGATCCACGATCGGCCGGGGCGCCGTCGCGTGCGGGACGGCTCGTCCGCCCGGATCCGGCGTCGGACGTGACCGTCGCCCGGGTTGTCCGTACTCTGGCCGCGTGCTGTCTCTGCCGGGTGCCCCCGATGAGCTGATCATCTTCGTGATCAAGTGGATCATGGTGGTGGTCGGCGGGTTCTCGTTCGCGCACGCTCTGATGCAACGCGCGGACGCCTTCACCGCCGCGGGCAAGCTGACGAAGAACGCCTGGCTGGGCATCACCGGCGTCGCGCTGCTGCTGTTGATCATCACGAGCGGCCCGATGTTCGGCGGCGCGATGTTCTGGCTGGCCGCCACCGTCGCGACGCTGGTCTACCTGGTCGACGTCAAGCCCGCGGTGATGGAGGTGCAGGGCGGCGGACCGCGCTGGTGAGTCACGCGCGCGGTGGCCTGTATCGCCCGAGCCGCGCGCGCGACGGGCGGTGTCGACGAGTCACCCGCGCGGCGCGCACCGTCGACGAGCCACCCGCTCGGCGGGGGCCGTGTTGACGAGGCGCCCGCCCGGGGGTTCCGGCCGCGCTGCGGCCCGCGCCGAGCGGGCGGCCCCGCGTTCGCCCTGAGCGGACACGACTCAACCCCGGGAAGCGGAGGGCCCTCCGCGTGGTTGTGCGGGGCATGAGTGACGTGCTGACGCTCCCGGTCCTGCCCCTCGACGACGCCGTGGTCCTGCCCGGCATGGTGATCCCCCTCCGCCTCGACGCCACCGACACCCGTGCCGCGGTCGACGCGGCGACCACCGGCGAACGCGACAACGACGACGGGAGACGGGTCCTCGTCGTCCCGCGGATCGACGGCCGCTACGGCGCCATCGGCGTCGTCGCCGTGCTGGAGCAGATCGGCAGGCTCCCCAACGGCGACCAGGCCGCCGTCGTGCGCGGGGAGCGGCGTGCCCGCATCGGGTCGGGCGTGTCCGGCCCCGGCGCCGCGCTGTGGGTGGAGGCCGAGCCCGTCCCGGCCGGTGAGCCCACCGGGCGCACCCACGAGCTCGCCCGCGAGTACAAGGCCCTGGTGGTCGGCATCCTGCAGGAGCGCGGGGCCTGGCAGGTCATCGACTCGGTGCAGCAGACCACCGACCCCGGCGCGCTCGCCGACCTGGCCGGCTGGGCGTCCTGGCTCGACGTCGCGCACAAGGCCGAGCTGCTCGCCGAGACCGACCTGACCGCCCGGCTGGAGAAGCTCCTGGAGTGGACCAAGGAGCACGTGGCCGAGCAGGAGGTCACCGAGAAGATCTCGAACGACGTCCGCGAGGGCATGGAGAAGCAGCAGCGCGAGTTCCTGCTGCGTCAGCAGCTCGCCGCGATCCGCAAGGAGCTCGGCGAGGACGACCCGGAGGGCTCCGACGACTACCGCGCCCGGGTGGAGGCCGCCGACCTGCCCGAGCACGTCCGCAAGGCCGCGCTGACCGAGGTCGGCAAGCTGGAGCGTTCCTCGGACCAGAGCCCCGAGTCCGGTTGGATCCGGACCTGGCTCGACACCGTGCTGGACATCCCGTGGAGCACCACGACCGAGGACTCCGCGGACCTGGTGGAGGCCCGTCGTGTCCTGGACGCCGACCACGCCGGGCTCGACGACGTCAAGGAGCGCCTGGTCGAGTTCCTGGCCGTGCGGGCCCGGCGGGAGCGCAAGGGCCTCGACACCGTCGGTGGCCGCGGCTCCGGCGCGGTGCTGTCGCTGGTCGGTCCGCCCGGTGTCGGCAAGACGTCGCTGGGGGAGTCGGTCGCCCGCGCACTGGGCCGCAACTTCGTCCGCGTCGCGCTCGGTGGCGTGCGGGACGAGGCCGAGATCCGTGGCCACCGGCGCACCTACGTCGGTGCGCTGCCCGGCCGCATCGTCCGCGCGATCCGCGAGGCGGGCTCGATGAACCCGGTCGTGCTGCTCGACGAGATCGACAAGGTCGGCAGCGACTTCCGCGGGGACCCGACGGCGGCGCTGCTGGAGGTGCTCGACCCGGCGCAGAACCACACGTTCCGCGACCACTACCTGGAGATCGACCTCGACCTGTCGAACGTGCTGTTCCTCGCCACCGCGAACGACGGCTCGGCGATCCCCGGTCCGCTGGCCGACCGGATGGAGGTCGTGTCCCTCGACGGCTACACCGAGCCGGAGAAGGTCGCGATCGCCCGTGACCACCTGCTGCCGCGCCAGATCGCCAAGGCCGGTCTCGATGACGGCGACGTCGAGTTCACCGACGTCGCGCTGTCGATGATCGCCGCCGAGTACACCCGCGAGGCCGGCGTGCGCCAGCTGGAGCGGGGTCTGGCGAAGGTGCTGCGCAAGGTGGCGGTGGAGCTGGACGCATCCGGCACGGCGCGCCCGGTGCACGTCGACGCCGACGCGCTCGTCACCTACCTCGGCCGGCCGCGGTTCACCCCGGAGTCGGCCGAGCGGACCTCGGTCCCGGGCGTCGCGACCGGGCTGGCGGTGACCGGCGCCGGTGGGGACGTGCTGTTCATCGAGGCCACCGCGATGGAGGGCGAGCCGGGCCTGCAGATCACCGGGCAGCTGGGCGAGGTGATGACCGAGTCCGTCTCGATCGCCCTGTCCTACCTGCGGTCCAAGGGGATGGCCGGTGACCTGGCGTCGCGCAAGCTGCACGTCCACGTGCCCGCCGGCGCGGTCCCGAAGGACGGCCCGTCCGCCGGTGTCACGATGACCACGGCGCTGGCCTCGCTCGCCTCCGGGCGTCCGGTCCGGTCGAGCGTGGGCATGACCGGTGAGGTGACGCTGCAGGGCAAGGTCCTGCCCATCGGCGGGGTGAAGCAGAAGCTGCTCGCCGCGCACCGGGCCGGGCTGACCGACGTGATCATCCCGAAGCGCAACGAGCCCGACCTGGACGACGTCCCGGAGTCGGTGCGCGCCGAGCTGCGGGTGCACCCGGTCGCCGACGTCGCCGAGGTGCTGGAGATCGCCCTCGAGCCGGCGACGGCCGAGCAGCCCGCGGCCTGACCTCCGTCCGATCCGCGGCCTGAGCCGCACGCTCCGGCGCCCGTCCCGCAGCACGCGGGGCGGGCGCCGTCGTGTGCGCGCCCCGCGCTCGTCCCGGCCGGTACGCCCCGCACCGTGCGTCGTGAGCACCGGTCCTCGCGCAGCTGTCCCCCGGGGGGAGCTCGCCGAAATGCAGCTCAGCGGGATTTGTCGATCTCCACGGCCCGCTGAGCTGCATCTCGGCGAGTGCGGTCGATGGCCCGGCCCACCTCGGCGACGATCTCGTCGGGCCGTCGGTGCAGGTCCAGTGCGGTGTAGCGCAGCACCCGCCACCCCGCCGCGACGAGGCGGGTGTGCCGTTGGGCATCGGCACGGGCCGCCTCGGGCGTCGCGAAGTGACCGCCGCCGTCGTACTCGACGCCGAGGTGGTGGTCCGGGTAGGCCAGGTCCAGCCACAGCGCCGTGCGCCGGGCGTCGTCGAGGACCGGGTGCTGGGGCACGGGCCGGGGGAGGCCACCCCGGACGAGGACCAGTCGTAGCCGGGTCTCCGGCGGGGAGCCGGCGCGGGGGTCGGCCCACACCAGCGCGTCGACCACCCGTCGGACACCCCGGGCGTGGGCGTGCCGAGCCGCGAGGTTCAGCAGTACGTCCGGGGCGAACGACCCGCGGGACAGTGCGTCGACGGCGACGACACCCTCGGTCGGGGACAGACGCCGCGCGAGGTCGAACGCGGTGCGGACACGCGTGGTGACCCGGACGCCGCGGACCTCGGTCACCTCGTCGGGGTGCAGGACGTCGCGGCGGACGAGCACACCGTCACAGGAGCGGGCTCCGGGGTGCGCCGCACCGACGGTCACCTCGGCCGGTGCGGCCCACGGTGCGCACGACGCGCCGAGCAGCTCGGCGGCCGAGTATCCGCTGAGCACGGCGTCCGATCCGGCCCAGCGGTGCGCCGCGAGCGAGCGGAGCCGTAGGTCGGGGCGCAGGCCGGCCTGCGCGTAGGTGTCCGGGAGCAGCCGGCGGTAGCGGGGCCCTCGTAGAAGGTCGGGCGTGACGAGACCCGCCGCCACGGCCGCGGTCCCGCGGAACACCTCGGGCCATCCGGGGATCGTCACGCGCTGATCGTGCGCCGGCCGCCCTGGCCGACGGACCGGATCGGCTGGACGCCATCGCCATCGCGAACGAGGACGTACGCCGAGATGCAGCTCAGCGGGCCACGGAGATCCACAATTCCCGCTGAGCCGCATCTCGGCGACGTTCCGGCGCGCGGCCCGGCGGACCACCGTGGGTCGCCCGCTGCCCGGCCCGTGCGGATCGGCACGTCTCGGCTGCACGACCCGTGCGGACCGGCACGTCCTCCCCGCCGCACGGACCCGGTCGGGCCGGGTGGCGGGGCTGCGGGCTCAGCGGAAGACGACGGTCCGGTTGCCCTGGATCAGGACCCGGTCCTCCAGGTGCCACCGCAGCCCCCGGGCCAGCACCAGGCGTTCGATGTCGCGGCCCCGGCGCACCATGTCGGCTGCGGTGTCGCCGTGGTCGACCCGGGCGACGTCCTGCTCGATGATCGGGCCCGCGTCGAGGTCCGCGGTCGCGTAGTGGCAGGTCGCGCCGATCAGCTTCACCCCGCGCCGGTGCGCCTGGTGGTAGGGCCGGGCGCCGGCGAAGGACGGCAGGAAGCTGTGGTGGATGTTGATCGCCCGCCCGGCCCAGGCCTCGCAGAGGTGCGCGGGCAGGACCTGCATGAAGCGGGCGAGCACGATCGCGTCCGGGGCGTCGGCGTCGACCAGCTTGCGGATCTCCTCGAACGCGGTGACCTTGCCCTGCTCGCGGGCCGGGTCGCCGGCGGCGGGGAAGGGCACGTGGTGGAACGGCAGGCCGTGCGCGGCGACGACCGGCTCCAGGGCCGTGTGGTTGCCGATCACCCGGGTGATCTCCACCGGCAGCTCGTCGGCCCACACCCGTCCGAGGATGTCGTGCAGGCAGTGCTGGTCGCGGGTGACCAGGAGCACCGCGCGCTTGCGGACGCCGGTGTCGGAGATGCGGTGCTCGCCGCCCAGCTCCGCCGCGACCGGGGCGAACCGGGCGCGGAGCTCGTCGACGTCGAAGGGGACCGAGCCGGCGTCGACGACCTGGCGGGTGCAGAACACCCCGGCCTCGACGTCGGCGTGGTAGGCGGCCTCGGTGATCGAGGCACCCAGCTCGGCGAGGAAGGTCGAGATGCGCGCGACGATGCCGGTGCGGTCCGGGCAGGACAGGGTGATCACGTAGTGGGACATCAGGAGATCCGGGAGAGGGTGAACTGGGTCTCGGCGGCGAGCAGCTGCTCGATCTGACCGGCCACCGCCTGCTCGATCCTGCCACCCACCAGCGGGACCTTCACCGTGACCTCGGCCCGGATCCGGACCTCGCTGCCGCCCTCGACGTCGGCGATCCGCATCACCGACCGCGCGGTGGCCGGGGTGCCGACGACCTGCACGGACCCGGTGCCGTCGTAGACGCCCTCAGTCCCGGCGCGCCACTGCTCGCTGCGGTCGATCTGCAGGTCCCCGCCGGGCACGAACGACGTGACGATCGAGGGCAGGTGCTCGCCCGGGATCCCGTGCCGCAGGGTGTAGCGGACGCCGTCCGCGCCTGCCTCGTACTCGGTCACCCCGGCGCCCGGTCCGCCGATGTGGCGCAGCTGCTCCTCGAGCAGGTCGCGGTCGACCATCGCCGCGTAGACCTTCGAGGCCGGGTGCGCGGACGTTGCGCGGTAGTCGATCGAGCGCGGCATGGGCGAAGGCTACCGTTGCCGGCGTGAGTTCCCCCGCTCCGACAACGGTCGACCCGATGCTCAGTGCGCACACCACGCTGCGGCTCGGCGGCCCGGCCTCCCGGATCGTGCGCGCCGAGGGCGCGGACGAGGTCGTCGACGCCGTCACCGCGGCCGACCGGGCGGGCGAGCCCGTGCTGCTGGTGGGCGGGGGCTCGAACCTCGTCGTCGCCGACGCGGGGTTCGACGGCACCGCCGTGCTGGTCGCCGGGCAGGGCGTGCGCCACGAGCGCGACGGCGACCACGTCCTGGTCACCGCCGAGGCCGGTGTCGACTGGGACGAGCTGGTGGCCGGCACCGTCGCCGACGGCCTCGGCGGGCTGGAGTGCCTGTCCGGGATCCCGGGTCGGACCGGGGCGACCCCGGTGCAGAACGTCGGGGCCTACGGCGTCGAGGTCGCCGACCTGCTCGTCGACGTGGACCTCCACGACCGGCGCACCGGCACCGTGCGCGAGCACGTGCCCGCGGCGGAGCTGGGGCTGGCGTACCGGACGAGCGTCCTGAAGGGCCGCGACGACGCGATCGTCCTGCGGGTCCGCTTCGCCCTGCGTGCCGACGGCCGGTCCGCCCCGGTCCGCTACGCGGAGCTGGCCCGCACCCTCGGTGTCGAGCCGGAGACGCGGACCGACCCGGCCGCCGTCCGTGAGGCGGTGCTCGGGCTGCGCCGCGGCAAGGGCATGGTCCTCGACGCCGCCGACCACGACACCTGGTCGGCCGGGTCGTTCTTCACCAACCCGATCCTGGCTGCGGACCGGGCCCCGCAGGTCGAGGGCCTCGCCGCGTGGCCCGCGGGGGAGGGCCGGGTCAAGCTCAGCGCCGCCGGCCTGATCCAGCACGCCGGTTTCGCCCGCGGGCACGCCGGGCCCGGCGGGCGGGTGGCGCTGTCCACCCGGCACGTCCTCGCCCTGACCCACCGCGGGGGCGGCGCGACCGAGGACCTGCTGGCACTGGCGCGCGAGGTCCGCAACGGGGTGGCCGACCGGTTCGGGGTCACCCTGCATCCCGAGCCGGTGCTGGTGAACTGCGCCGTCTGACACCCTCTGTACGCGAGCGTCCGGTTCCCGTTGCCCCGCACGGGGGACCGCGTCGTCCTGGCGATCACGCAGCCGCGCACCCGGCGTACCGTCGATGCGCAACGCAAGGATCGAGTGCGTGGGGGACGGGTTGCGACGGGTACTGATCGTCGTGGTGGCGCTGGTCGCCGCCCTGGGCGTGGTGGGTGCGGTCGCGCTCGCGGCGTCGCCGCAGGACCCGGCGGGCCCGCAGGCCGCGCCACCCCCGGCCGGCCCGCAGGTGAGCTACCAGCCGCCCGTGCGCGGCGCAGGCGGAACGGGCACCGACACCGCCTCGGCGGCGACGGCGAACCCGGCGCAGCCGGTGTCGGTCCGCACGGCGGGCGGCACACTGGACGGGGTGTCGCTGACCGGCCCGGACGGCGACGCCGTCGCCGGCGCGCTGTCCCCGGACCACACGACCTGGACCAGCAGCGGTGACCTGGACTTCGCCACCACCTACACCTGGCACGGTCGCGCCGTCGGCCCGGACGGCACGGCGACCCCGGTGCAGGGCACCGTCGCGACGCTGGAGCCCGCCCACACCGTGCGCGGCACCCTGAACATCGGCGACGACCGCACCGTCGGCATCGCCGCGCCGATCGAGATCCAGTTCGACCGGCACGTCGAGGACAGGGCGGCGATCGAGAAGGTCCTCGAGGTCACGACCTCGAAGCAGGTCGAGGGCGCGTGGGGCTGGCTGCCCGACGAGAACGGCGGCTCCCGCGTGCACTGGCGGCCGAAGGCCTACTGGCCGTCGGGCACGAAGGTCACCGTGGACGCGCCGCTCAAGGGCGTCGACTACGGCGGCGGCAGCTACGGCGCCGAGGACCTGACCACCTCGTTCACGATCGGCCGCGCTCAGATCGTGAAGGCCGACGCCCGCTTGTTCCGGATGATCGTGATCCGCGACGGCAGGCAGATCGCGGACTACCCGGCGTCCTACGGCCTGGCCGACGACCCGAACCGCAACACCCGCTCGGGCATCCACGTCGTCACCGAGAAGTTCACCGACAAGCGGATGGTCTCGCAGCAGTACGGCTACGACGTCGTCGAGAAGTGGGCCGTGCGGATGAGCAACAACGGCGAGTTCATCCACGCCAACCCCGTGTCGGCCGCGGCGCAGGGCGCCGCGAACGTCACCCACGGCTGCGTGAACCTGTCGGTCGAGAACGCCAAGGCCTACTACGACACCGTCCTCTACGGCGACCCGGTCGAGGTCACCGGCACCCCCGTGCAGCTCTCCGCCCGCGACGGCGACCTGTGGGACTGGACGCTGTCCTGGGAGAGGTGGAAGGGGTTGTCGGCGCTGGCCTAGCGGGTACCCGCCCGCCATGAGCGTTCCCGACGACCGCGCCGCCACCCGTTCCACCCCGCTGCCGGAGGAGGAGGGCACCGAACCCGGTGCCGAGCAGATCCTGCGCGAGTCCGAGGAGCGGGTCGCCGGCGCCGCCCGGGGCGAGCGCCCCGGTGACGACGCCGACGAGAACCGCCGGTCGGAGGAGACCCTCTAGCGGCGGTGCCGCCGGGTGCCCGACGCCTGGTCACGCGGCTTGAGCACGATCTGGTCCAGGTTGACGTGCGACGGCCGGGTCGCGGCGAAGACGATGGTGTCGGCCACGTCGTCCGCGGTCAGCGGGGTGAGGCCCTCGTAGACCTTCGCCGCCTTCTCGGCGTCGCCGAGACGTACCTCGGAGAACTCGGTCTCCACCATGCCGGGGCAGATCTCGGTGATCCGGATCGGCTCGCCGAGCAGTTCCCCGCGCAGGGTGCGGTGCAGCATCGCCTGGGCGTGCTTCGCTCCGGTGTAACCGGCGCCGTTGTCGTAGAAGTCCAGCGCGGCGATCGAGGTCACGGTGACGATGTGGCCGTCACCGGAGGCCCGCAGCTTGGGCAGGAAGGCCTGGGTCAGGCGCAGGGTGCCGGCGACGTTGGTCTCCCACATCCAGCGCCAGTCCTCCTCGTCGGCGTCCGCGACGGGCTCCAGGCCCTTCGCGCCCCCGGCGTTGTTGACCAGCAGCCTCGCCTCGGGCACGGCGTCGGCGAAGGCGCGGACGGACTCCCGGTCGGTGACGTCGAGGGGGAGCGCGGTGCCGTCGATCTCCTTCGCGATCTCCTCGCAGCGCTCCACCCGGCGGGCCCCCAGCACCACGTGGAAGCCCGCGGCAGCGAGTGCGCGGGCGGTGGCGGCGCCGATCCCGGAGGAGGCGCCGGTGACGACGGCGGTCGGACGGTCGTTCGCGGTCATGCCGCCGAGCCTATGACCTACCTCGGCTCGACGCCGCGTTGCGCCGACCGGTCGCCGCGGCGGGCCGCGGCCCGCTGCGCCGAGAACACCGCGGCGCCGAACAGGCCCACCCCGACACCGGCGATGCAGGTCCAGAACCAGGCCCCCGCACCGTCGGCGGGACCGAGGCCGGAGCCGGTGACCATGGCGAACGCGGCGGCGACGCCCGCGCCGATCGCCCACAGCGCCATCCCGCCGAGGATCACCGGCGGCGACTCGTAGAAGCGCGCCGGCAACGGCGGCGGGGGCGGTGGGTCGCTCGCGCGCTCGCTGTCGTGGGCCGTCACGGGGCCGTAGCCTAAACGGTGCACGGACGGAACCCGCACCGTTGCACCACGTCTAGGGTGTCGCCGTGATCGAGCGCCTGTTCCGCGTCACCGAGCGCGGCTCCACCGTCTCCCGCGAGCTGCGCGGGGGTCTCGTCACCTTCATGGCGATGGCCTACATCATCGTCCTGAACCCGCTGATCCTGGGCAGCATCACCCCGGGTGACCCGTCGGCCAAGGCCGATGCGCTGGGCGGGATCCTCCCGGTCGCGCAGGTCGCCGCGGTGACCGCCCTGGTCGCGGGCGTGATGACGATCCTGTTCGGCGTCGTCGCGAACTACCCGTTCGCGATCGCCACCGGCCTGGGGATCAACACCCTGCTGGCCGTGACCATCGCGCCGCTGATGAGCTGGCCCGAGGCGATGGGCCTGGTCGTCATCAACGGCGTGATCATCGTGATCCTGGCCCTGACCGGCTTCCGGACGGCGGTGTTCAATGCCGTACCCACCGAGCTCAAGACCGCGATCGCGGTCGGGATCGGCGCGTTCATCGCGCTGATCGGCCTGGTCGACTCCGGCTTCGTGCGCCGGCTGCCCGACGCGGCCAACACCACCGTCCCGGTCGGGCTGGGCACCGGCGGCTCCATCGCCTCGTGGCCGACGTTCGTGTTCGTCGTCGGGCTGATCATCGTCGGAGTGCTCGTCGCCCGCGGTGTCCGGGCGGGCATCCTGATCGGCGTCGTGGCGAACACGATCATCGCGATCGTCGTCGAGGCGATCGTCCGGGTCGGCCCCGGCAGCCCGACGAACCCCGGGGGCTGGTCGCTCGCGGTGCCCGCGATCCCCGCACAGATCGTGGGCCTGCCGGACCTGTCGCTGGTCGGGCAGGTCTCGCTCGGCGCGTTCACCCGGCTCGACATCATCACCGTCGTCCTGCTGATCTTCACCCTGGTCCTGGCGAACTTCTTCGACGCCATGGGCACGCTCACCGGGCTCGGCCGCCAGGCGGGGCTCACCGACTCCGACGACAAGCTCCCGGACGTCGGGAAGGCCCTGGTCGTCGAGGGCGCGGGCGCGGTCGCCGGTGGTGTGGGGTCGGCGTCGTCGAACACGATCTTCGTCGAGTCCGCGGCGGGCATCGCGGAGGGCGCTCGGACGGGCCTGGCCAACGTGCTGACCGGTGTCCTGTTCCTGCTGGCGATGTTCTTCACGCCGTTGTACTCGATCGTCCCGGTGGAGGCCGCCGCCCCGGCGCTGGTCGTGGTCGGCGCGCTGATGTTCCGCCAGATCACCTCGGTCTCGCTCGACGACCTGCGCACCGCGATCCCGGTGTTCCTGACGATCACCGTCATGCCGTTCACCTACTCGATCGCCAACGGCATCGGCGCCGGGTTCGTCAGCTACGTCGCGCTCGCCGCGGCCACCGGCCGGGCGAGGCAGGTGCACCCGCTGATGTGGGTGGTGGCGGTGCTGTTCGTGGGGTACTTCGGCGTGGGACCGTTGCGGGAGCTGCTCGGCTGAGAACCCGCCCTTGCGTGCGCGACGAAGGTTAGGCGAACCTCAATCTCGTCGCTTCGTGGTGGGAGCGGCGCGTCAGTTCGGGACAGGAGAAGGCCCCGGACCCCCACAGGGTCCGGGGCCTCCTTCTTTCCCCGGTCACACCCGGCCCGCCGCCGAGCGGTCAGGGTGCGTAGATGCGGACCCAGTCGACCTGGAAGTCCAGCGTCTCCGGTGAGGTCGCGTCCGGCGCCGGGATCCAGTCGTCGCCGTAGGGCCCGATGTCCTGCTGCATCGCCAGGTGCATCGACCGGGGCGGGATCTGCTCGGGGTCGGTGGTCCGGAAGACCTCGTCGCCGTCGATGTAGAACACGACCCGGTCGGGCAGCCACTCGACGGCGTAGGTGTGCCACTGCGTGAAGTCACCGCGGATGGTCCTGCCGACCTGGCTGTTGTCCTCGCCGTAGTGGACGATCGTGTGCGTCTCGTCCCGCAGCGGCTTGGGGATCTCCATGAAGTTGAGCTCGCCGCCCTCGGGCCAGTCCTCGGCGTCCGGCCAGAGCAGCGCCACGTCGCCGTAGCCGACGCCGGGGTTGGTCTTCGCCCGGATCTCCCAGCGGCCGTACTGCTGTCCGCCCCGCCAGGCCAGCCCGGCCGAGGTGCGACCACGGCTGGTCAGCACCAGCTCGCCGTTGCGGAGCGAGATGTTCTCGGCACGGTGCCTGCCGTTCCCGCCGGTGGTCTCCCCGGTGTAGGGGCTCCAGCGGGTGCGGTCGAGCGCGGCGCCGTCGAACTCGTCGTGGTCGGTGAGACGCCAGCCGTGACGCACGGCCGCCTCGGTGTCCGAGCGGGACGCGGGGTCGAGCTCGCCGACGTCGGTGGGCCGCTCCTGGTCGTGCATCCCGCCCGGCGCCGGTGCCGACGGTGCGGGCGTCGGTGTGGGCGAGCCGGTGAGCAGCGACGGGTCCGTGGCGACGGTGACGACACCGGCCAGCACGGCCAGGCCGGCCACGATGCCGACGACCGCGGGCCAGCGGCGACGGGACGGGGCCTCGGGGTCGTGGTCGGGCTCCAGCTCGCTCGCGTTCTGCACGACGCGCTCCTCCACCGTCGACGCCGGGTCGCCGGAAGCCTAGGAGGGTGCGGCTGTGGGGTTGCTGAGGCCCGGGCCGCGCACCGCGCCGGGGGCGCCTGCACGTCTCCGCTCTCCTCAACCGGTGATCACGCTCGGGTGGGGCCCGATCAGCCGGACGAGCCCGGGGCCGTCCCGCCGTCGGTCGTCCCGCCGTCGGTCGTCCCGCCGTCGGTCGTCCCGGCGGCCGTGCCCCCGTCGAGGGTGTACTGACGGACCCAGTCGACCTGCATCTGCGTGTCCGCTCCCGAGCCACCCTTGGGGAACCAGTCGAGCTGGATGCACAGGTGCATCGGCCCGGGCGGCTGGACCTTCTGCTCGGTGGTCTCGAACCACTTCTCGCCGTCGACGTAGGCGGTGATCCGGTCCGGTGTCCACTCCAGCGCCCAGTTGTGCCACTGCGTCGCGTCGATCTCGACCGAGCCCTCGACCTGGGAGTTGTCCGCGCCGTAGTGGAAGAAGGCGTTGGTCTTCTGCCGCTGCGGATCCATCATCTCCATGAAGTCGAGCTCGCCGCCCTCGGGCCAGTTCTCGGCGGTGGGCCAGAGCAGGAGCAGGGCGTTGTACGACGGGTCCCCGACCGGCGCCCGCACCCGGCCCTCCCACCGGCCGTACTGCTGGGAGCCCTCCTTCCAGGCCATGCCCGCGGTGTTGCCCTCGCTGTCGCCGGTGATGGTCAGGACCCCGTCCGCGACGCTCGCCGCGTCCGGGGTGCGACGGCCGTTGCCCGCGTGCCCGGCGCCGTCGTAGATGCTCCAGCCGTCGGTGCCGTTGTCGAACTCGTCGGCGCGGACCGGTTGCCCCCACCCCAGCGTCGCCGCCGCGGTGGTGCCCTCGGCGGTCGTGGCACCGCCCGCCTCCGGGGCGCTCCCGGTACCGGGAGCGGGGTCCAGGGTGTCGCCCGAGCCGCTGTCGCCCGAGCCGGTGTCGCCCGAGCCCGTGTCGCCCGAGCCGGTGGGGCACGGCGCAGGGGACGTCCGGCCGCCGCCGGTGCCGGTGCCGGTGCCGCCGAGGAGGCCCGCCGCGGCGTCGTCGCTGGTGCCGTAGGCGGTGGACCCGGATCCGTCGGGCGCGCCGGAGGTGGTGCCGCTCCCGGACGACCGGGTGTCCGGTGTCCCGGTGCCGCCGGAGGAGTCGGTTCCGACATCGCTGTCTCCGGCCCCGTCGTCGCCGCGTCCGGACCCGTCGTCGCTCCCGGAGCCACCCGGTCCCCCGGAACCGTTCCCGTCACCGGACCCGTCGTTCCCTGCCCCGTCGTTCCCGGAGCCACCGGACCAGTCGCCACCGGACCCCTCGCTGCCGGACCCCTCGCTGCCGGACTCGGAGCTGTCGGACCCGGAACTGTCGGACGAGCCGCTGCCGGCCCCGTCACCGTCGGCACCGTCCGAACCTCCGGAGCCCGAGTCGTCGGATCCCGAGCTGCCGGAGCCCGGGTCGTCGGATCCTGAGCTGCCGGATCCTGAGCTGCCGGAGCCCGGGTCGCCGGAGTCCGAGCTGCCGGAGTCCGGGCTGCCGGATCCCGGGTCGTCGGAACCCGAGCTGCCGGATCCCGAGCCGTCGGAGCCCGGGCCTGCGCCGGAGGAGCCGCCCGACCCGGCGCACACCTCCCCACCGGCCCCCAGCTCCAGGTCCGGCCGCGGCGCCCCCGCGGCGTCCTGACCGGTGCTCACCGACGGCGTCGCGGGGCTGCCGGGTTCCACGCCCAGCAGCTCCCCGCTGGGCCCCAGCGCCAGCAGGACGACGGTGACCCCCTTGGCCAGCAGGGACTTCAGCAGCTGCTCGAGCTCGTCGGCGGTCATCGCCCACTCCAGGGTTCGGTCATGTCAGTCGTCCACGTCGGGGGTGTCGGTGGTGATCGGGGTGTCGGCGGTGACCAGCCAGTGGCCCGCCTCGTCGAGCTGCAGGACCACCCGGGTACGCCAGCGGCGGAGCTCGGCCGGGGTTGCGGGGCCGGCCGTCGTCGTGCGGACGGTCGCGACGAGCGCCGTGCGCCCGCGCGACCAGTCGGTGGCGCCCTCGTCGAGGCGCTCGACCTCGACGGTCCGCTGCGCGCCGGGCGGTGGCGGGTCGAGGACGGGCGCACCGGCCGCGGCGGGACTGCCCGGCAGCGCGTACGGGGTCGCATCGAGGGTGGTGCCCCCGGTCGCGTCGGCCCCGGCGTGGTGGGCCGCGACGAGATAGGCGCGCGTCACGGCCCCCGGCGACGAGGGCCGCGTGGCCGGTACGGCCGGCTCCGGCCCGCGGAGGGGACCGGGATCGCCGAGGGCGTCCCGGTCGGCCGAGGTCAGCACGGCCTGGGACGGCGGTCCGGGCAGCAGCGCCGGAACCAGCAG
Organism: Pseudonocardia sp. ICBG1293; assembly: GCF_020131355.1. Lineage (GTDB taxonomy): Bacteria > Actinomycetota > Actinomycetes > Mycobacteriales > Pseudonocardiaceae > Pseudonocardia. The sequence continues at coordinate 317,341 of NZ_JAHLEL010000054.1, read as the reverse complement.
GGCCAGGGGCACGGTGAGGACCGCGGCGAGCACGAACAGCGGCAGGGAACGTCGCACGGGGTCACTCCGCGAAGCTGATGTGGACATGGTCGTAGTGGCCGCCGGTCGCGTCGGAGGTGTCGTAGACCCCGCCACCGGTGTAGCGGCGGCCCCAGCCGGAGCCGTCGGCACGCACCGACGGGTCCCAGTAGCGGCCCTGCCAGATGAGGTAACGGACCTTGAGCGGAGCGGCGTTGCGTTCCAGCCAGTGCGCGATCGCCCAGCCCTCGTCGAGGTCGGTGCCCTTCGCGAACGCTCCGGCCGCGCCGGTGAACACGTCGCAGGCCTTCCCCTTCGGATGGTCCGACCGCGGGTTCTGCCGGTGCTCGTCCCAGCAGCCGACGGTGTCGATCGTCGGTCCGAACACCGCGTCGACGGCGTCGAGGCCGTGCCGGGCCGCGCCGGTGAGACAGCCGTCGGAGCGCACCGGGTCGGGCTCGTGGCATCCCGTCGAGCCGCCGGTCCAGGCGGGCGCGGGCGCCGCGGCGGGGTCCCTCGCCGGGGTCGCCTTCGCCGGGGCCGCCTTCTGCGGCGGTGGCGGGGACGACTCGCGGTCGTCGACGGGCGTCGTGCCGGAGTAGTCGGCGACGAAGCCGTGCACCGCATCCAGGTAGCGCCGGACCGCCGACGCGCACGCCTGCGAGCAGTCCGCCTCGCCGGCCGTCGGTACCCCCGATGCCGAGCCGGTGACCCGGCTGCAGCCCGCGATGTGGCAGACGAGCATCGCGTCGAGCACCGGTACGTCCTTCGGGGTCGTCGCCAGGTACCCGGCGGCCGCGCGCAGGGTCGAGCAGAGCCACGGCACGACCACGCGCAGATGCCCCTCCGGGTCGGTCGACGCCGCGTCCGGCCACGGTGCGCCGCCGGCCGCGACCCAGGTCCGTTCCGAGACCTGCAGCAGACCGACCGCGGTGCCGGTGCGCAGCTCCGGGTCCCAGCCCGACTCCGCCTGCACCTGGGCGACCACCCACACCGGCGGCAGCTCCGGACAGCCCTGCGACGTCAGCTCGGTGACCAGGTCGAGGTGTGGCCGCGCCGCCTCCGGCACCCGGGCGGCGTCGACGCCCGAGGTGACCGGTTCCGCGGCGGGGGCGGCCGGGGCCCGTCCCGCCGTCCCCAGCAGGAGCGCGACGACGACCGGGACGATCAGCAGTACACGCACGGCTCACCGGACCGTCCCGGTCGGAACGGGCAGTACGCCCCGCATCGGGCGCAGCCCGCCGACGCCGGCCGGGGCGAGCGGTCGGTCCAGCCGCCCGGACGCCGTCAGCGCGGCGACGACCCGGCCGATCGCGTCGGCGTAGCGGCGGATCGCGGTCGAGGACCCCGGCCGGCCGAGGACCCCGGCCGCGTCCGACCAGGGATCCGCCGAGCGGGCCCAGCCCGGCACCGCGGGCAGCGCGACGACGGCCGCCCAGCCGGTGCCCACGGCGTCGGCGTCGATGCCGTCCGGGTCGGCGGTGCCCGGGTGCAGCACCAGGACCGGCGCGGCGGTACCCGGCGCCGGAGCGACGTGGGCGGCGGCGGCCAGCCCGGCGGTGGTGTCGCGGGTGACGACGACGTCGGGCAGCAGGTCCGGCCCGCACACCCGCCCCAGGTCGCGACCGTGCAGGGCCCGGGCGACGGTGGTCGTCCCGACCCCGCCGGCCAGGCCCCCGACCACCGGCCTGCGCCCGCTCACCGCACACCACCCCGGGCGAGGTCGACCGGCGACGGCCGCGGCGCCGGTGCGGCCGCGGGGCCCGCGTCGACGACCAGCTCCTCGCCGGCGAGCACCAGGCCCACCTCGAGCCGGACCCAGCGTGCGGCGAGCCCTCGCCATCCGCGCGCGGCCGGGGCCGGGGCGCCCGCGGGCGCGCCGATGGGGTCGTCGGGCTCGGGCTCGGGCGCGGCCGTCCCACGGGCGTCGACGCGGCGGTAGGGCACGACCCGCACCCGGACGTCGACGACGGCGCGGTCGCCCTCGACGCGGACGCGGCCCGGCAGCACGAGGTCGGCGCGCTGGCGTCCGGTCCCGGTCCAGCCGAGCAGCCCGTCGGCAGCGGAGGCGGGCAGGTGGGTGGCGAGGACACGGCCGCGACGGGCGACGTCGTCCTCGTCCCAGGACAGCAGGTCCGCGGCGAAGGCCCCGGCCAGCGCGGACGCCTCGGCGGGATCGATGCGCGACGGCGGAGCGGTCCCCGCGGACGGGTCGGTGGCGGGCCACGGTCCGGGGTGGTGAGGACCCGGGCGCGGCGGTGCGGACGGCGGTGCGGACGGCGGTGCGGACGGCGGGGCGGCGGGCGTGGTGACCGGGCCCGCGTCGGTGCCCGTCGGTGCCGGGGCTCCCGGTGCCGGGCCGTCCGGGCCGGGCGTGGCCGTGCCCGCCGATGCCGGACCGGCCGACGCCGGTGCGGTCGCAGTGGCGGCCCGGGCGGACGGCGGGGAGCCGGCGTCGACGTCTCCCCGATCACCGGTCCCTGTCGTCGCCGCGGGTGCCCACGCCGCCCAGGCCGCGGCGACGTCGTCGGAGACGGCGGCGGGGTCGGTGGGGGCCGGCCCGGCCGGGGGCCCCGGCGGGAAGCCGAACGGGTCGGTCACCGGCTCCGGCTCGGCGTCCGGCTCCTGCGGCGGGCGCCGCGGGGTCCAGACCGCGGGCCGTGCCGCGGCGGTCGCGGGACCTCCCCCCGCGGTGGTCCCGCGCGGACCGCCTGCCGGGGCCGCCGGGGTGTCCTCCCGTGGGCGGGCGGTGGCGGGACGCGGGACCGGGGCGGGTGCCGGGTCGTCGAGCCAGGGATCGGGGTCGTCGTGGGGGAGGAGGTCGTCGCGGGTGCGTCCGAACAGACGGAACGGGGACATCGTCGCCGCCCGGGTCATCGACGCCGGTCGGGGTGGTGCTGTGCGGACATGTCCCTCCGTCCCGTACGCGCACCCGGGGCGGGTGTGCGGAGGGGGACGGTAGGAACGTGCGGGGGGTGAGCGGGCCCGGTCGGGGAGAATGCTTCGCGATGGCGAAGCCGGTCAGCCCGGGACCTCCCAGGTGTGGACGGGCTCGTTGGCCGTCGAGTGCGCCAGGTAGCGCTCGAGCATCCCGCGCAGCGCGCTCATCCGGTCCGCGCCCCGTGCCTCCAGCGCGGCGACGGTGTCGATCTGCCACGACGACCCGGTCTGCCGGGTGACGCAGCGCCGCTCCAGCACCGTCAGGTAGCGGTCGCAGACCGCGCCGGAGACACCCCAGCGGGCCAGGCCCTCGTGGGCCAGCGGGAGCAGCTTGCGCAGCGCGAGCTCGTCGGGGAGCACCCAGCCGGTGCCGGGCCAGTACAGGGGGGCGTGCATGCCGTGCTTGGCCGCGGTCTGGAAGTTCTCCCGTGCCGCCTCGAACGACACCGAGCGCCAGAGCTGCTGGTCGGCCTCGACCAGGGTGCGCAGCAGGCCGTAGAAGAACAGCGCGTTGGCGACCATGTCGACGGTCGTCGGCCCCGCGGGGAGCACCCGGTTCTCGAGCCGGACGTGCGGGATGTCGCCGGTACTGTCGTAGATCGGCCGGTTCCACCGCCAGATGGTGCCGTTGTGCAGGGTCAGCTCGGGCAGGTCCGGGAAGCCCTTGTCGCGCATCTGCGTCGCCGGGTCGACGTCGGACGTCAGCGGCATCAGCGCCGGGAAGTAGCGGGCGTTCTCCGAGAACAGGTCGAGCACCGAGTCGATCCAGCGCTCGCCGAACCAGACCCGCGGCCGTACCCCCTGGTTGTGGAACTCGGGGGTCCGTACGTCGCAGGACTGCTCGAACAGCGGGATCCGGGTCTCCGACCACAGCTGCGACCCGAGCAGGAACGGCGAGTTCGACCCCAGCCCCAGCTGCACACCGGCCAGGCACTGCGCCGCGTTCCAGTACTTGCCGAAGTTGGCCGGCGACACCTGCAGGTGCAGCTGCATCGACGTGCAGGCGGCCTCGGGGATGATCGTGTCGAAGTCGGCGCTGACGCGTTCCTCGGGCGAGCAGCCTGCGATGTCGATCCGGATCGGCTCACCGCGCGCGTTGAGCATCTGGTCGTTGAGTGCCTGGTAGCGGTCCTCGGGGGAGATCGCCTCGGCGGTCATGTGCCCCGGGTCGAGCGTCGGCAGGATCCCGATCATGACGAGCTGGGTGCGCAGGTCCCCGGCCTTCGCCCCGGCGCCCGCGAGCAGGTCCAGCAGCCCGTGCTCCAGCTGACGCCACTGGTCGCCGGGCAGCGGGCGCGGCGGGAGGTTCAGCTCGAGGTTCCAGCGCCCGAGCTCGGTCTGCCACTCGCCGGAGTTGATCGTGTCCAGTACGTCGTTCCCGTTGAGCGACGGCGCCAGCTGCGAATCGACCAGGTTGAACTCGATCTCCACGCCGGTCATCGGCTCCGTGTCGGAGAACGGGTAGCTGCCGAGCAGGTCACCGAGAGTGTCCAGACAGCGCTGCACCTTGATCCGGTACCGCTGGCGGTCGCGCCGGCTGAACGTCGTCCGGTCGACCACCTGACCCATGCGCGAACCGACCTCCATCGAACGGGGAGCGCCTCCTCACCCGCTCGGCGGAGGACCGTGCGGGAGGGGGGCGGCACTACACCGTGTCATATCGCCGGACCGGGCGGTACCGGCTGACCGGGCGACCAGGCGCGGCGAACGGTCAGTGACGTGGGACGATCGGGCGTCGTGGCCATACTCACCACGGTCGAGCACCCCGACGACCCCCGCATCGACGACTTCCGGGACCTCACGACGGCCGATCGACGCCCCGATCGGCCCGGTGGGTGCGGACTCGTGATCGCGGAGGGTGTCGTCGTGGTGCGTCGCCTGCTCGACTCTCCGTATCCGGTGCGCTCCCTGCTGGGGGTGCCGCGGCGCATCGAGGAGCTCGCCGACGACCTGGCCGGCATCGACGTGCCCGCCTACGCGACCGACGCCGACACCATGGCCCGCGCGGTCGGGTTCCACCTGAACCGGGGGGTGCTCGCCGTCGCCGACCGGGCGCCCGCGCCGTCGCTCGACGACGTCCTGGCCCGCGCCCGCACGGTGGCGGTCTGCGAGGGGGTGGGGGACCACGAGAACCTGGGATCGCTGTTCCGCAACGCCGCCGCGCTCGGCGTCGACGCGATCCTGCTCGGCCCCGGCTGCTCGGACCCGCTCTACCGGCGCAGCGTCCGGGTCTCGATGGGGCACGTGCTGCGGGTCCCGTTCACCACGCTCGACGGCGCGTGGCCCGCCTCGCTGGACGCGGTGCGGGGGGCGGGCTTCACGGTCGCCGCCCTCACCCCCTCCGCCGACGCCGAACCGCTGGCCTCCGCGGGGCTCGGTGGCCGCAGGGTCGCCCTCCTGCTGGGCGCGGAGGGCCCCGGCCTCACCGACGAGGCACTGGCCGCCGCCGACCGCCGGGTCCGGATCCCGATGGCGAGCGGCGTGGACTCGCTCAACGTCGCCACGGCCGCCGCGGTCGCCTTCCACGCCGTCACCGGCGGGGGCTGATCACCCGCGGGGGCGCGGCCGGTGCCGGTCCGGGCAGGGTGCCGGACGGGCGCCTCAGCGCTGGCCGCGGACGCCGAGCAGTACCTCGTCCCACGACGGCATGACCGGCTTGCCCTTCTTCGTCCGCCGCGAGCCGGCGGTGGACGGACGGCGCGGGGCCGTGCCCTCGGTGTCCTGGGCCGGAGCGGGATCGGTCTCCTGCTCCGAACGGGTCGACGACGGCGTGGCCGTCGCCTCGCCGGCACCGGTCCGGTCGTCGGGTGCCCCGTTCTCCGAGGACACCGCCGGGGCGGCGCCGTCCGCGGTGGTCGGGGTCCCCGGCGTCGGGGCCCCGGTGGCCGGGGTCCGGGTGGCTGCGGTCTCCGCGGTCGGGCCGCCGGTGGCCGGGGTCGCGGTGGTGGTGTCCCGGGTGGCCGGTGCCGCCTCCGGGGCGGGGGACGGGGCGTCGGTCCGCGACGCGGTGGGCGCGGACGCGCCTGCCGGGGTCGTCGTGGCGTCGCCCGATCCGGGGTCGGTGGCGGCCGGGACCGGGGTGCTCGCGGCCGGAGCCGTCGGGGCCGGGACGGCCGGGCCCGCGCCGGCCGCGTCCCCGCCCGTGGGGACGGACGAGTCTCCTGCCGTCGCCGCGACGGCCGGGGTCGTCCCGGTAGCGGCGGCGCCGGCGTCGTCGGCGGGGACGTCGTCCGACGGGGTGCCGGCCGAGGGGCCACCCGCCGACGGGGTGCCCGTCGACGAGGTGCCGCCCGCAACGGCGTCGCCCGTGCCGGCCGCGGGGGCCGTCGCCGCGGCGGGAGCACTCGCGGAGGACGCGGCGGCCGGGACGGGCGAGGTCGGGTCGCCGGTCGGCGCGGTGTCGGTGCGCGCGGTGCCCGCGGCACCTGCGGTGTCGTCGGTGCGCGCGGTGTCGTCGGCGTCGTCGACCTGCTCCACGGGCCTCGGGGTCGCCGGCGCCGCGGCCGCGGCCCGGGTGTCGTCCGGGCGGGTGCTCACGGTGCGGCCGGTGTCGACGCGGGTCCGGGGCGGCGGCGGGCTCGCCCGGCGCTGCTCGGGTGCGATACCGCGCCCGGCCCAGGCCTCGGGCTGCTGACCACCGGCGGCCGCGACGGCGCGGGCGGGTGCCGCGCTCGTCGGCGGCGGGGTGGTCTGCTCGTCGTCGCGGGCCATGTCGACCACCGCGCCGAGCGGGCGCAGCGGACGGGCCGGCAGGCCCTCGACCAGGTCGGAGGCGTGCTCGTCGAGGGCGACCACGGTGCCGCCGTGCGCGCCCGGCTGGAACGCCCAGTGCGCGGCGTTGTCCGAGCGGCCGGTCTGCCAGGTCAGGACGACGACCCACTTGCCGTCCTCGCCCTTCCAGGAGTCCCAGCCCGCTCCGCCGTAGTCCTGGCCGCGCAGGCCGAAGGTGTGCGCGACGGTCTCACCGAGCGTGCGCGAGTCGGGGCCGTCGGCCCGCTGCGGGTGTGCGCTCTGGGCCAGCTCGGCGGTGCGGGACCGCTCGAGCAGGACGGGATAGGCGAAGCGCTCGATCTTCTGGGTCGGGACGCCGGCCGCGGCGGCGACCTCGTCGACCGACGCGCCGCCCCGGATGCGGGCCTGGATCTCCCGTGGGCGCAACTGGCTCTCCAACTCGATCGCGATCTGGCCGAGCCGGGTCACGTCACCCCGTGCCGCGGCCCGCAGCTGCTCGTCGGCCGGCACCGTGTAGCGCTCGCGACGCCCCGGGTCCTCGAGGACGACCGAGCCGTCCCCGGTCACCCCCACGACCCGCAACGCGCGCATCGACCTGACCTCCTGCTGTCGTCCCCGTCCGGGTGACGGTAGATGGCGGTGCGTCCGCGCCGGGTGAGGCGCGCCGGGCGAGTTCCTCCTGGTCGGCCACACCTACTCGCCCGGGGGACGACCGCGCCGTTCTCACTCACCGTGCGCAGCGTCGCACAGATTGTGATTCAGGAGGTAATTGGGGCCAGTGGTACTCGTGTGACTACAACGAGTTGCTATCGATCACGCAACGACAGCGCGTGGCGAGGCAACCCCCTGCACACGACGACGGCCGTCCCCGGGTGGGGACGGCCGTCGTGGTCGGGTGGCGGGGGTCAGGAGCCCAGGCGCTCCACGACCCAGTCGATGCAGGCCGTCAACGCCGAGACGTCCGAGGGCTCCACGGCCGGGAACATCCCGATCCGCAGCTGGTTGCGGCCCAGCTTGCGGTAGGGCTCGGTGTCCACGATCCCGTTCGCCCGCAGCGCCGTCGCCACCGCCGCGGAGTCGACCGCGTCGTCGAAGTCGATGGTGCCGACCACCTGGCTGCGGTGCGCCGGGTCGGTGACGAACGGCGTCGCGACGCTGCTCTTCTCCGCCCAGGAGTAGAGCCGCTCGGAGGAGTCGCGGGTGCGTGCGACGCAGCCCTCGAGCCCGCCGAGCGCGTTCATCCAGCGGACCTGGTCCTCGAGCAGGAACAGCGTCGCCAGCGACGGCGTGTTGTACGTCTGGTCCTTGCCGGAGTTGTCGACGGCGGTCGCCAGCGAGAGGAACGGCGGGATCCAGCGGTCCGACGCGGCCAGCTCGGCGACCCGCTCCAGCGCCGCCGGGCTCATGATCGCGAGGAACAGGCCGCCGTCGGAGGCGAAGCCCTTCTGCGGGGCGAAGTAGTAGACGTCGGACTGGGTGATGTCGACCGGCAGCCCGCCGGCGCCGGAGGTCGCGTCGATCAGGACGAGCTGGTCCCCGGTGGTGCCCGACGGGCGCACGACGGGCACCGAGACACCGGTCGAGGTCTCGTTGTGCGCCCACGCGATCACGTCGACCGACGGGTCGCTCACCGGCTCCGGCGCGCTGCCGGCGTCGGCCTTCACGACCACCGGGTCGGCCAGGAACGGCGCGCCGGTGGTGGTGTCGGCGAACTTCTGCGAGAACTCGCCGTAGGTCAGGTGCAGGGAGCGCTCGCGGACCAGGCCGAACGCGGCCGCGTCCCAGAAGGCGGTGGAGCCGCCGTTGCCGAGGACGACCTGGTAGCCGTCGGGCAGCGAGAACAGCTCGGCCAGGCCCGAGCGCACCCGTCCGACCAGCTCCTTCACCGGCTTCTGACGGTGCGAGGTGCCCATCAGGGAGTCGCCGGTCGCGGCGAGGGCGGACAGCTGCTCGGGGCGCACCTTGGACGGACCGCATCCGAAGCGGCCGTCCTGCGGCAGGAGATCGCCGGGGATCGTCAGATCGGCAGGAGAGGACACCGTCCCAGTGTCGCAGCAGCACCCGCGGCGACGTGCGCCGAGTGCCGCGCGGATCACCCCGTGGCGGGGGCCCGGTGCGCCCGCCGGTACGCCAGCGGCGCCATCCCGATCTCGGCGTGCAACCGCTGCCGCAGTGCCGCGGTGGTGCCGAACCCGGCGCGCGCCGCGACCTGCTCGACGGGCAGGTCGGTGGTCTCCAGCAGGCGTCGCACCAGCTCCAGGCGCCGCGCGGCCAGCCAGCGGGCGGGGCTGGTGCCGGTCTCGGCACGGAAACGACGGGTGAAGGTCCGCACGCTCATCGACGCCTGCGTCGCCAGCTCCTCGACCGCGAGCGGCCGGTCGAGCCGGTGCAGTGCCCACTGCCGGACGGCGTGGGTGTCCGGACCGCCGGGGTCGGGGACGTGCGAGGCGACGAACTGGGCCTGCCCGCCCTCGCGCCACGGCGCGACGACGTTGCGCCGCGCCGTCGCGGTGGCCACCGCGGCGCCGTGGTCGCGCCGGACCAGGTGCAGGCACAGGTCGATGCCCGCGGCCACGCCCGCCGAAGTGAGGACGTCGCCGTCGTCGACGAACAGCACGTCGGGGTCCAGCTCGACCCGCGGGTACAGCGCGCGGAAGGCGTCCACGTGTGCCCAGTGGGTGGTGGCGCGGCGGCCGTCGAGCACCCCCGCGGCGGCTAGGGTGAACGCCCCGGTGCAGATCGCGACGACCCGCGTCCCGCGGTCCACGGCCCGGCGCACCAGGCCGATGACGACCTCGCCCGGGTCGTCGGTGTTCGGGCCGCGCACGGCCGGCACGACCAGGGTGTCCGCGTGTTCCAGCACGTCGATCCCGTGCTCGGGCAGCACCCGGTACCCGGCGCTGGTGCGGACCGGGCCGCCGTCGACGGTGGCGACCCGCACGTCGTAGAGCGGGGTGCCGTCCGCCGTGGTCGTGGTGCCGAGGATCCGTTCGGGGATGCCCAGCTCGAAGGCGATCACCCCGTCGACGGCGAGTACCCCGACCCGGTGCATGGCCGAATTCTTGCACATGTCGTCCGTACGGCCACTGTTGCGCGTCGCAGCGCCCCCGCACGATGGCCCCATGACGACAGCGCCCACGACGGCGGACACACGAGCGCGCCGGGTGCACCCGGCCTGGTGGGCGGCGGGGGCGACGTTCCTCGCCCTGCTCGGCGCGGCCGGGTTCCGCTCGACACCGGGCGTGCTGGTGGAACCGCTGCACGCCGAGTTCGGGTGGGGGATCGGGTCGATCTCGTTCGCGCTCGCGGTCAACCTCGCCCTGTTCGGGGTCACCGCCCCGTTCGCGGCGGCGCTGATGGAGCGCTTCGGCGTGCGCCGCGTGGTCGCGACGGCACTGGTCATGGTGGCGCTCGGCGCGGGCGCGACCGTGTTCATGACGACGGTCTGGCAGCTCGTGCTGCTGTGGGGTGTCGTCGTCGGGCTGGGTACCGGGTCGATGGCGATGGCGCTGGTCGCGACCGTGGTGAACCGCTGGTTCGTGGCCCGCCGCGGCCTCGTGTCCGGGGTCCTGACCGCTGCCACCGCGACCGGGCAGCTGGTCTTCCTGCCGCTCGTCGCGGCCGTCGTCGAGTCCGGTGGGTGGCGCCCCGCGGCACTGATCACCGCGGGCGCGGCGCTGGTCGTGGTGCCGGTCGTGTGGGTGTTCCTGAAGGACCACCCCGCCGACGCCGGGGTGCTGCCCTACGGCGGCACCGAGGCCGACGTCGTCGCGCCGCAGCGCACCGGCGCCGCCCGGCTCGCCGTGCGGGCACTGACCGACGCCGCACGCACCGGCACGTTCTGGCTGCTCGTCGGTGGGTTCTTCATCTGCGGCGCGACGACGGCCGGGCTCGTCCAGTCCCACTTCGTGCCGGCCGCGCACGACCACGGCATGCCCGCGACGACGGCGGCCTCCCTGCTCGCCCTGGTCGGGATCTTCGACCTGCTCGGGACGATCTGCTCCGGCTGGCTGACCGACCGGGTCGACCCCCGGCTGCTGCTGGGCGCCTACTACGCGCTGCGCGGGGTGTCGTTGTTCCTGCTGCCGCCGTTGTTCGGGACCGACCTGAACGCCAGCATGCTCGCGTTCGTCGTGTTCTACGGCCTGGACTGGGTCGCCACCGTCCCACCGACGATGGCACTGGCCCGCGAGGCGTTCGGTGCCCGCTCGGCGGTGGTGTTCGGCTGGATCTTCGCCTCGCACCAGCTCGGGGCGGCGTTCGCGGCACTCGTCGCCGGGCTGGTCCGGGACGCGCTCGGCAGCTACGACCTGGCCTGGTACGGCGGCGCCGTCCTCTGTGTCGTCGCGGCCGGGCTGTCGGTGGCGATCCGGCGGACCCGGGTCCCCGCGCCTCTGCCCGCGGGCTGACACCGTCGGCGCGGGGCCGCCCCGTCCCGCGCCCGGTGCGGTACGGGGATCCCTCGTGGCGCTCCGGCCGGGAGACGGTCCCCCGTGGACACACCGGTGGGGGTCAGCGGGCGGCGACCGACTCCCAGCCCTCGACGTCGCGCGGCGTGCGCGGGCCCGGGCCGATGTACTGCGCGCTCGGCCGCACCAGCTTGCCCTCGCGCTTCTGCTCCAGCACGTGGGCCGACCAGCCCGCGGTCCGGGCCGAGGTGAACATCGCGGGCATCATGTGCGGCGGGACCTCGGCGAAGTCGAGGATCACCGCCGCCCAGAACTCGACGTTGGTCTCGATCGGCCGGTCCGGGCGCCGCTCGCGCAGGACGGCCAGCGCCGTGCGCTCCAGCTCGGCGGCCACCTCGTACCGCGGGGCGTTCAGCTCCCGGCAGGTGCGGCGCAGCACGCGGGCCCGCGGGTCCTCGGCCCGGTAGACCCGGTGCCCGAAGCCCATGAGCTTCTCCTTGCGGTCCAGCAGGCCCTTCACCAGCGCCTCGGGGTCACCGGTGCGCTCGACCTCCTCGATCATCGGGAGCACCCGGGCCGGGGCGCCACCGTGCAGCGGACCGGACATGGCCCCGATCGCGCCGGACAGCGACGCGGCCGCGTCGGCGCCGGTGGAGGCGATCACCCGGGCGGTGAAGGTGGAGGCGTTCATGCCGTGCTCGGCGGCGGACACCCAGTAGGCGTCGACGGCGGCGACGTGGCGCGGGTCGGGCTCGCCGCGCCAGCGGGTCATGAAGCGCTCGGTGATCGTCGAGCACTCGTCGATACGCTTCTGCGGGACCGCGGGCACACCGATGCCCCGCGCGGACTGGGCGACGTAGGACAGCGCCATCACCGAGGCGCGCGCCAGGTCGTCGCGGGCCTCGGCGTCGTCGATGTCGAGCAGGGGGCGGTAGCCCCAGTACGGGGCCAGCATCGCCAGCGCCGCCTGCACGTCGACCCGGACGTCACCGGTGTGCACCGGGATCGGGAACGGCTCCGCCGGCGGCAGGCTCTGCCCGAACCGGCCGTCGACCAGCAGCGCCCAGACGTCGCCGAAGGTCACGGTGCCGGCCAGGTCCTCCAGGTCCACGCCGCGGTAGCGCAGCGACCCGCCGTCCTTGTCCGGCTCGGCGATCTCGGTCCGGAAGGCGACGTGGCCCTCCAGACCGGAGGTGAAGCCGGGCGGGGGCGGGGGCACCTCGTGCCCGATCGTCTCGGTCACCGGGTCTCCTTCGGCTCGGATCGTCGCCGTCACCCTGCTCCCCGCGGGCGGGACGGGGCAACGCGACCCGGCGGTGGTGTCGATCACGAACCGGACACCCCGGTACGGACATCGGCCGCGACCACTCCGAACGGCGGGTGCGCACACCGCTCCGGCGCGCCTACGGTGCGGGACGCACGCACCTGCTCGGAAGGGGAACCGATGACCGACGCGCCCGCGCTCGAGAGGATGCGGACGGACTACTCGAGCCGCCCGCTCGACGTCGACGACCTCGCTCCGACCTGGCACGAACAGCTGGCCGCGTGGCTGGAGCAGGCCCGCGAGGCGGAGCTGACCGAGCCGAACGCGATGGTGCTCGCGACGTCGGACCCGGACGGGCTGCCGTCGGCGCGCACCGTCCTGTGCAAGGGCCTCGACACCGGCGGGATCGTCTTCTACACCAACTACACCTCGGCCAAGAGCCACGACCTGAACCGCACGCGCGTCGCCTCGGTGACCTTCCCCTGGTACGACCTGCAGCGTCAGGTGCACCTCGCCGGCCGGGTCGAGCGCTGCTCCGAGGCCCAGTCCGACGCCTACTGGGCGCTCCGCCCGCGTGGCTCGCAGCTGGGCGCGTGGGCGTCGGCGCAGTCGACGATCGTCGCCGGGCGCACCGTCCTCGACCAGGCGCTCGCCGGGGTGACCCGCCGCTTCGAGGGCGTCGAGGAGATCCCCCGCCCGCCGCACTGGGGCGGTTGGCGGATCGTGCCCTGGCAGGTCGAGTTCTGGCAGGGCCGGGCGGACCGGATGCACGACCGGCTGCGCTTCGAGGTCGGCCGCGACGACTCCTGGTCCGTGCGCCGGCTCGCCCCCTAGGGACATCCCGGAGGCGGGTCGTCGGGGGGCCCGTGTACACCTTGACGTCGTGAGCACGCGCAACGATCCCGGTGAGGGGCCGACGCAGCCCGTGCCGGGTGCGGAACGGGACAGCCCGACCCGCCCGGTCCCCTCCGCCGCCGACGGCGCCCCGACCGCCCGCACCCGCGTGTCGCGGATCACCGGTCCGCTGCGGTCGGCCTTCGCCGACACCACCCCCCTGCGCACGCCCGCGTACCGGCGGCTGTGGGTGGCCGGGATCGTCACGGTGATCGGCGCCCAGCTGTCGGTCGTCGCCGTGCCGATCCAGATCTTCCAGCTGACCGGGTCCTCGGCCTACGTGGGCCTGACCGGCCTGTTCGGCCTCGTCCCGCTGGTCGTGTTCGGGCTGTGGGGCGGCGCCGTCGCCGACGCGGTGGACCGCAGGGTGCTGCTGCTGTTCACCGGATCGGGCATCGCGCTGAGCTCGCTGGCGCTGTGGGTGGTCTCGGCTAGCGGCGCCGGGAACGTGTGGGTCGTACTGGTGCTGTTCGCCTTCCAGTCGGCGATGCTCGCGATGAACCAGCCCACCCGCAGCGCGGTCATCCCGAGGCTGCTGCCGGCCGAGCAGCTGCCCGCGGCGAACGCCTTGAACATGACGGTCGTGCAGGTCGGTGCGGTGCTCGGACCGCTGCTGGCCGGGGTGCTGATCCCGTTCATCGGGCTGTCCACGCTCTACCTGATCGACGCGATCTTCCTGCTGGCGACGCTGTGGGCGACCTGGCGGCTGCCCGCGCTGCCGAGTTCCGCACAGCGGGTGGACGGCGGGCGCCCGAAGGTGGGGCTGCGCTCGGTCGTCGACGGCTTCCGCTACGTCGGCACGCAGCGGATCCTGCTCGTCTCGTTCCTGGTCGACGTGATCGCGATGGGACTGGGCATGCCCCGCGTGCTGTTCCCGCAGATGGCGGTGGACACCTTCGGCGGGACGGCCGACGGCGGCGTCCAGCAGGGCCTGCTGTACGCCGCGATCCCGATCGGCATGGTCGCGGGCGGGGTGCTGTCGGGCTGGCTGCAGAAGGTGCGGCGCCAGGGCGTCGCGGTCGTGGTCGCGGTCTGCGTCTGGGGCGGCGGGGTCCTGGTGTTCGGCCTGACCGGGTCGCTGTTCCTCGCGGTGCTGGCGCTGGCCGTCGCCGGTGCCGGGGACCTGGTGAGCTCGGTGTGCCGGTCCTCGATGCTGCAGACCGTCGCCACCGACGAGATGCGCGGCCGGATGCAGGGCGTGTTCATCGTCGTCGTCGTCGCGGGCGGGCCCCGGCTGGCCGACATGTGGCACGGCTCGGCGGCCTCGCTGATCGGGCCCGGCGGCACCGCGACGCTCGGCGGGGCCGCGGTGATCGTCGGTGTGCTGCTGTGCGTGTGGCGGTTCCCGGAGTTCCTCCGGTACCGGGCACCCCGTGGGGAGGCGTGAGAATCGTCGCCGCGTTCTGCGGAATCGCCCCGGCGGGCTAGCGTGTGCCCGAGACCCGATTGATCCCCGCTGTGAGAGGGAACCTCCACATGTCCGACGAGACCGCCGCCAAGTCCGACACCGCCGTACTCCGGTATTCGGGCGGCGAGTTCGAGACCGCGGTGCACACCCCGACGGAGGGGTCGCAGGCCGTCGACGTCAGCAAGCTGCTCGGCAAGACCGGCCTGGTCACCTTCGACCCGGGCTTCACCAGCACCGCGGCCTGCTCCTCGGCGATCACCTACATCGACGGTGATGCCGGCATCCTCCGCTACCGCGGATACCCGATCGACCAGCTGGCTGGGAACTCCACGTTTCTCGAGGTCAGCTACCTGCTGATCTACGGCGAGCTGCCCACGCAGCAGCAGCTGGACGCGTTCACCAACCGGATCAGCCGGCACACCCTGCTCCACGAGGACCTCAAGCGGTTCTTCGAGGGCTTCCCGCGGGACGCGCACCCGATGCCGGTGCTCTCGTCGGCGGTCAGCGCGCTGTCGACCTTCTACCAGGACTCGCTCGACCCGCACGACGAGGAGGCGGTCGAGCTCTCCACCGTCCGGCTCATGGCGAAGGTCTTCACGATCGCCGCCTACGCCTACAAGAAGTCGGTCGGCCAGCCGTTCCTGTACCCGGACAACTCGCTGGGTCTGGTGGAGAACTTCCTGCGGATGACCTTCGGGTTCCCCGCCGAGCCGTACGAGCTGGACCCGGACATGGTCCGCGCGCTCGACACGCTGCTCATCCTGCACGCCGACCACGAGCAGAACTGCTCGACCTCGACCGTGCGGCTGGTCGGCTCCAGCCAGGCCAACCTGTTCGCCTCCATCTCCGCCGGCGTCAACGCGCTGTTCGGTCCGCTGCACGGCGGCGCCAACCAGGCGGTGCTGGAGATGCTGACCCGCATCAAGGACGTCGAGGGCGGCAACGTCGACGACTTCGTCAGCCGGGTCAAGAACAAGGAGCAGGGCGCGAAGCTGATGGGCTTCGGGCACCGGGTCTACAAGAACTACGACCCGCGCGCGAAGATCGTCAAGGAGCAGGCCGAGACGATCCTGAAGAAGCTCGGTGTCAACGACCCGCTGCTCGACATCGCCATGACGCTCGAGGAGAAGGCGCTGGCCGACGACTACTTCGTCGAGCGCAAGCTCTACCCGAACGTCGACTTCTACACCGGCGTTATCTACCGGGCGATGGGCTTCCCGGTGAAGATGTTCACCGTGCTGTTCGCGCTCGGCCGGCTGCCGGGCTGGATCGCGCACTGGCGCGAGATGATGAACGACCCGCAGAACAAGATCGGGCGCCCGCGCCAGCTCTACACCGGTTCCGCAGAGCGCCTCTACGTCCCGGTCGGCCAGCGCTGACCGGCAGGTCGGCCTCGCCGGCACCACCCGGCACCTGACCCACCGCACCGTCCCGCACCACCCCACCTGTGCACGAGCGGGCCGTTCGTACGAACCTTTCGTACGAACGGCCCGCTCGTGCGTCAGGGAGGGCGTGGGGGAGTCACGGAGGGGGGTGTCCCGGCGGGCGGGAGGGGAACGGACGGGGCCGTGGTTCGGCGGGCGGGGCGACGGCGGCGCCGCTAGCGTCGGTCGACATGCCGTCCAGCACCGCCGTCGTCTGGTTCCGTCGTGACCTCCGGGTGGCCGATCAGCCCACGTTCCTCGCCGCGGCCGACGCCGCCGACCGTGCGCTCGCGCTGTTCGTCCTGGACCCGGCACTGCTCAAGCCCTCCGGCGCCGCGCGGGCGAACTTCCTCTACGGCTGCCTGCGCGAGCTCGACGAGGCCCTCGGCGGGAAGCTGCTCGTGGTGAAGGGGGACCCGGCCGACGTGGTCCCGCGGATCGCGACGGCGGTCGGCGCGCAGACCGTGCACGTCGCCGCGGACTTCGGGCCCTACGGGCGTGAGCGCGACGAGCAGGTCGAGAAGGCGCTGTCCGACGACGGCGTGGAGCTCGTCCGCAGCGGCTCGCCGTACGCCGTCGCACCGGGGCGGGTCGAGAAGGGCGGTGGTGGGTCGTTCAAGGTGTTCACCCCGTTCAGCCGCGCCTGGGCCGACCACGGCTGGCGCGCCCCGGCCGACACCGACGCGAGCACCTGCACCTGGATGGACCCGTCGGACAAGGACGGCGGCCCGCGCGCCGTCGCGATCCCCGACGACGGCGCGGTCGAGGCCGAGCTGCCCGAGGCGGGGGAGTCCGCGGCACTGGCCCGCTGGAAGGACTTCCTCGACGAGGGCGTCGAGGACTACGAGTCCGACCGCGACCTGCCGGCCAAGCGCGGTACCTCGGGCATGTCGCCGTACCTGAAGTACGGCTGCGTCCACCCGCGCACGCTGCTGGCGGACCTGTCCGGGCGCAGGGGCGACTCGGTGAAGACCTACCGCACCGAGATCGCCTGGCGGGAGTTCTACGCTGACGTGCTGTACCGGCGCCCGGACTCCGCGCGGCAGAACTACGACCAGGGCTTCGACCATCTCCCGCTGCGCACGGGGACCGACGCCGACGCCGACTTCGAGCGGTGGTGCGAGGGCCGGACGGGCTTCCCGATCGTCGACGCCGGGATGCGCCAGCTGCGCGGCGAGGCCTGGATGCACAACCGGGTGCGGATGATCGTCGCGTCGTTCCTGGTCAAGGACCTGCACATCCCGTGGTGGCGGGGCGCGCGGCACTTCATGTCCCTGCTCGTGGACGGCGACCTGGCCTCCAACCAGCACGGGTGGCAGTGGACGGCCGGGTCGGGGACGGACGCGTCGCCGTACTTCCGGGTCTTCAACCCGATCACCCAGGGCGAGCGCTTCGACCCCGACGGGGACTACGTGCGCCGCTGGGTGCCCGAGCTCGCCGAGGTCGAGGGCAAGGCGGTCCACCAGCCCTGGAAGCTGCGCGACGGCATCCCGGAGGGGTACCCGGAGCCGATGGTCGACCACAAGGCCGAGCGGCAGGACGCGCTGGCCCGCTACGACCGGGTCAAGGCCGCCCGCTCCTGAGCGCGTCCCGCCAGCGGACCCGCGCCCCGGTGCGCAGCACCGAGTTGCGGTAGACGCGCGCCGCGAGCACCACCATCCCGGCCAGGGCGAGCAGCGCCAGTGCGAACGCGACGACCGGCTCCCACCAGGCGGCGACGCCCAGCGCGGTGCGGGCCGGCATGAGCGTCTGCGACAGGTACGGCACGAACGACAGGACCGTGGTCACCGGGTTGCGCGGGTCCACCGGCAGGACGGCGACGGTGAGTACGAACGGGACGAGCAGCACGACCGCGATCGGGGCGGTGACCGACTGCAGCTCCTCCTGGCGGGACACCAGCGCGCCCGCCGCCGCGTACAGCGTCGCGAACAGGAAGAAACCGACCAGGTACCAGACCAGTGCCGACACCAGCGTCGGCAGCAGCAGTGCCGGGACGGCCAGCACGCCGGTACCCACCGCGACCGCCGCGCCCACGCCGCCCAGGATCAGGAGCTGCAGCAGGCCGACCAGGCCGAGCCCGAGCACCTTCCCGGCGAGCAGCGCCCGCGCCGGGATGGTCGCGAGCAGCAGCTCGACCACCCGCCCGGCCTTCTCGTCGACCACCCCCTGTGCGACGGCCGCACCGTAGGCGGTGACCGAGAAGAACAGCAGGAACGTCACGACGAACGCGGTACCGATCCGCTGGCCCAGCTCGGTGTCGACCGGTTCGAGGGTGCGCACCCCCACCCCGGACAGCGTGCTGACCCGGTCCGGATCGGCACCCACGGCGAGCAGCGACTCCCGCACCGCCTGCTGTTCGACGACGTCGGTGACCATCGACCGCAGCCCCGGGGCGACGTCGTCGAGGCCGACGAGCTGGTAGGTCCCCGGTGCGCCGGTCAGCATCGCGTCGGCCTCGCCGGAGCGGACCATCGACTCCGCGGTCGACCGGTTCCCGGCCTCGGTGAGCGCCAGCGCGGTGCCCAGCCGGTCGGCCGTGCCCTGCAGCTCGCCGCGCAGCTCGCGGGCCGGCCCGTCCAGCACCAGCGATGCCGAGGAGCTCTGCGACCCGGCGAACACGATCACCGCGCCGTACCCGCCGAAGACCAGCAGCATCAGCAGGATCCCGACGACGAACGTCCGCGACCGCAGCTGCGTGGTGATCTCCCGGCGGGCGACGAGCACCACCGTCCTCATACGGTCTGCCCCCGGCCCGGGGTGGTGCGGTCGCGCACGACGTCGCGGTACAGCTCGGTCAGCGGCGGCCGGTACGGGCCGAAGGCGTGCACCGGACCGGCGGCGAGCGCGGCCGCGAGCAGGGTCTGGTCGTCGGTGCCCGGCGCCAGCTCGAGGCGGGTCCGGGTGCCGTCGACGCCGAGGACCCGCACCCCGGGGAGGTCGTCGGCCCAGCCCGGGGGCGGGCCGGTCACGTCGTAGCGGTCCGTGGCGCCGGCCCGCAGCCCGTCGACGGTGCCGACCGCCACCATCCGGCCCGCGGAGATGATCCCGACCCGGTCGCAGAGCCGTTCCACCAGCTCCAGCTGGTGCGAGGAGAACACCACCGGCACCCCGGCGGCGGCCCGCTCGCGCAGCACCGCTCCCAACGTGTCGACGGCCGCCGGGTCCAGCCCGGAGAACGGCTCGTCGAGTACCAGCAGGTCGGGGTCGTGCACGAGCGCGGCGCACAGCTGCACCCGCTGCTGGATGCCCAGCGAGAGCTTCTGCACCTCGTCGCCACGACGGTCGGCGAGCCCGACCCGGTCGGTCCAGGTCGCGGCCGCGGCGAGCGCGGTGGAGCGGCGGAGACCGTGCAGCCGGGCCAGGTAGACGAGCTGCTCGGCGACCCGCATCCGCGGGTACAGACCGCGTTCCTCGGGCAGGTAGCCGATCCGGCGGCGTTCCGCCGGGCCGAGCGGGGCGCCCTTCCAGGTGACCTCACCGGCGTCGGCGTCGAGGCCGCCGAGCACGATCCGCATCGTCGTGGTCTTGCCCGCCCCGTTGCCGCCGACGAAGCCGAACACCTCACCCGGGGCGACCGTGAAACTCACCCCGTCCAGCGCGGTGGCGGGGCCGAACCGCTTGGCGAGGCCGTCGATCGCCAGCACCCGGGCGACGCTACACGGGACGGGCGTCGCACACCGGTATCGATCACCGTGGGTGGGTGGCAGCCCCCCTTTCCGCTCTGTAGGCTCCGCACACCGCAATGGTGCTGGGATATGTCGATCGTGTAACGAAATGCGCTTCCGGTAGCGGTTTACGCATTGCGTGAGTGGGGGTCCTCGAATGTCATCGGTTCCGGCGAGTGCTGGTCAACAGAGCGGCGAGAACGAAGTGGAGCCCTCCGTCCTGCGGAGGGCGGTCGCGGCGTCGGCGATCGGGAACGCCACCGAATGGTTCGACTACGGCATCTACGCCTACCTGACCGTCGAACTGACGAACGCGTTCTTCCCGGGCGAACTGGGCTACCTGGGAACGCTGCTCGGCTTCGCGATCTCCTTCGTCCTGCGGCCGCTCGGCGGCTTCGTCTGGGGGCCGCTCGGGGACCGCATCGGCAGGCAGAAGGTCCTGTCGATGACGATCATCCTGATGGGCGTCGCGACGTTCCTGATCGGCGTCATCCCGTCCTACGAGACGATCGGCTGGGCAGCCCCGGCGCTGCTGTTCCTGCTGCGGATCATCCAGGGCTTCTCCACCGGCGGTGAGTACGGCGGCGCCGCGACGTTCATGGCGGAGTACGCCCCGGACAAGAAGCGCGGGTTCTGGGGCAGCTTCCTGGAGTTCGGCACCCTGGCCGGCTTCACGCTCGCGGTGCTGGTCGTCTTCGGCCTGGAGACCGCGATCGGCGAGCAGGCCATGCTCGACTACGGCTGGCGCATCCCGTTCATGATCGCCCTGCCGCTGGCGATGATCGGCCTCTACATCCGGACCAAGCTCGAGGACACCCCGGTGTTCCGCGACCTGGAGGCCGCCGGCGAGTCGGAGTCCGCCGCGACCGGCGCGCTCAAGGACCTTCTCGTCCGCTACTGGCAGCCGATCCTCGCGCTGTTCGGCCTGGTCATCGCGCTGAACGTCATCAACTACACGCTGCTGACCTACATGCCGACCTACCTGCAGACGACGCTGTCGATGGACTCGGCGAGCGCCGACACCGTCGCCGTCGTCGGCCAGGTCGTGATGATGCTGCTGATCCCGTTCGCCGGTGCGCTGTCGGACCGGATCGGGCGCAAACCCTGTTGGTGGATCTCGTTGGTCGGCATCTTCGTGCTGGCGATCCCGATGTACATGCTGATGGCGCAGAGCCTGCCGCTGGCGATCCTCGGCTTCACCGTGCTCGGCCTGATCTACCTGCTCCAGCTCGGGACGATCTCCGCAACGTTCCCGGCGATGTTCCCGACCCACGTCCGGTTCGCCGGCATGGCGATCTCCTACAACGTGGCGACGGCGGCGTTCGGCGGTACGGCACCGCTGATCAACGAGGCGGCCATCGAGGGCACCGGCGACGTCCTGTTCCCGGCCTACTACATGATGGGCGCGTGCGTGGTCGGCATGATCGCGCTCTACTTCGTGATCGAGACGAAGGGCGCGTCGATCTCCGGCCGGGAGATCCCGGGGCTCGCCGAGCACCGCGCCCGGCAGGCCGCGAAGACCGGGTCCTGACCGCCTCGCACGGACCGACCGGGCCCGTCCCCTCCGGGGGACGGGCCCGGCCCGCGTTCAGCGGCCAGCCCACCCCCGCGCCAGCGGCACGTGCCCGTCCCGCGCCGCCGTCCACACCCACGCCCAGCAGACGGCCCCGTCCTCGACGACCACCCGCACCCGGGTGTACTCCGGCCCCTCGTAGGCGTCGAGTTCCGCCAGCGCGGACACCGGGTCGGCCAGCTCCACGACCCAGCCGGGCACACCGTCACCGCTGTCCAGGGTGAGCGCCGGGTAGTCGTGCCCGGTGTCGGCGATCCCGCCGCCGGGCAGCACCACCGGCTGCGGCAGCACCCCCGACGCGTGTGCGCGCAGCATCCCGAACGCCCGCTGTCCGGGCATCAGCGAGCCGTAGACGAACACCCGGGCGGGCCACTGTTCCGGGACCGGCACGCCGTCGTCGGTGTCGGCGTCGAGGCCGTCCGGCCCGGGCTCACCGAGCAGGGTGGTCGCCCCGGCCTGGCCGACCTCGGCGCACCGCACCGGGGCGCCGTCGACGAGCAGCGGACGCCGGTCGGTGCGGGCGTCCCCGGTCGGGGTGCCCGGGGCGAGGTAGGCCCACGGCCGGTCCAGCACCCCGGTGCCGTTGCGCAGGGAGACGGTCCCGGTCGCGACGCGGGCGAGCCGGTAGCGGGGAGGGTCGGCGTCGCGGCCCTCGACGGCGTCGAGCGCGGCGAACTGCTCCGGCGCGACCAGCCACACGGCGTGCTCCTCGACCGCTCCGTCGAGCGCGGCGAGGGTGGCCGGACGCTGGTCGTCGACGACCCGGCGGCCGGCCGCCCACACCGCGGCCAGGCCCTCGGTGCGCACCCGCAGCACGACGACCGGCCCGGTCAGCCCGCGGGCCCCGCGCATCCAGGAGATCTTCGACGGGCAGGCGTTGGAGCCGTAGGCCAGCAGCGGCACCCGCCCGGCCAGGCGCGGGGCGCCCGGTGCGGCGAGCACGTCGTCGAGGCAGCGGCCGTCGACGCGCCATCCCGACGGCGCCGACGGGTCGGCGGTCAGCGGGTGGGTGCGGCCGTCGGTGTGCAGGAACGAGCACGACGGCCGGGCGCCCGGGTAGGGGTCCGCGGGGAACGCGGTGTCCGGCCACGGTGCGGTGATGTCCGTTCCCGTCATGGGCACGCACCGTAGATCAACGACCCGGGGCCGGCGGCGCGCGCCCGGGGATCGGCGTCGCAGCAGTGCCGTCGCCAGGGGGAACAGCACCGGGACCGACAGCGCCGACGTCACGACAGCGCGCCGACGGCGCCGCAGAGCAGGGACGCCGACGGGCCTCAGCCCGCGCGCCGGCGCCTGCCCTGCGCGACGGCCCGGCGCAGCAACCCCGCGGTCAGCAGCATCAGCCCCAGCACCGCCAGCGCGGACAGCACCACCCGCAGCCACGGCGATGTCGCATCGGGCAGCAGCATCGCGACGACGAACACCCCGGCCATCGAGCTGCTCAGCAGGATCATCACCAGCAGCGGGGGCGGCGTGCCCTCCGGGAAGGAGAACGTGCGGACGATCCGGCTGCGGCGACCCACGCCGCGCAGGTTACCGGGCCACCCCCGCCCCCTCCGGCGTCGCGATGCCGTAGCCACGGATCTTGCGGTAGATCGTCGCCCGGCTCATGCCCAGCCGCCGCGCCGCCTCGGCCTTGTTGCCGTCGGCGTCGAGCAGCGCGTCGACGATGGCGTCGCACTCGATCGACTCGAGCGGGGTCAGTACCCGGCGGGCGAGCACCCGGGTCTCCGGGGGCAGGTCCTCCAGGCGGATCACCCCGGTCCGGCGGCGGCTGACGACCTTGCGCAACACCTGGTAGAGCTGCTCGACGTTGCCCGGCCACCGGTGCCGCATGAGCACCCGCAGGGCCTCCGGCGCGCACGTCAGGTCGGCACCGCGGGTGAGCCGGGCGAGCAGGTAGGGCACCAGCTCGGCGACGTCCTCCACGTGGTGGCGCAGCGGCGGGACCTCGATGGTCCGCGGGAAGCAGTCCAGCAGCGACGCGAGCTCGGGGGAGTCGGTCGTTCATCATCACCAGGTCGTCGCCGACGGCGAGCACCGCCGAGTCGCCCGCACGCTGGACCGCGGTCAGGTAGTCGTGCAGCAGCGTCAGCTCGTGCCGCCCGGACGCGGCGAGCAGCGCCTCCTCGATGCGGCGGGCGGTGGTCGCGGCGGTGGCGACCATCAGCGCGTTCGCCTCGCGGCGCCAGCAGGTCAGGTCGATGACGCCGCGGATCTTGCCCGTCACCGGGTGCCGGATCGGGGCGCCGGCACAGGCCAGGTCCTCCAGGTGCTCGACGAAGTGCTCGTGCCCGAACACCTCGGTCGGTCGCCTGCCCTCCAGCGCGGTCCCGATGCCGTTGGTGCCGACGTGCTGCTCGGCGTAGGAGAAGCCGGGGACGAGCCACACCCGGTCCAGGTGCTGGCGCAGCGCGGAGTCCCCGGTCCGGCGGTCGAGGACGACCCCGTCGGAGTCGCAGAGGATCAGGCTGACCGGCTCGGTGGCGAACTGGTCGCACAGCTCGGCGACGATCGGCGTCGCCGCCCGTACCAGCGGGCTGTCGGTCTCGCGGCCGACCTCGGGCAGGTCGATGGAGTCGGGTGCGACGTCGCTGTCCCGGGACCGGATCCAGGACGCCAGGATCGGCGGGCGGACGGCGTCCTCGCGCAACTGCTCGTGGTGCAGGAACGCGTCGCGGGCGGCCGCGATCCGTTCCGCCGCGGCGGTGGTGGTGGTCCTGGTCGCGGGTGTGGGCGCCGAGCCGGTGGCGGGAAGGTCCCGTCCGTCCCCGGTGTGTCGCGGGCCCGGCGTCGCCCGGCCCGCCCGGGTGGCGCCCTGCGCGCCGTCGGGCAGGGGTCTCACACACGGCCTCCTCGCCTGTGTCGAGCTCGGAACACGACCACCGGGGATCCGCGTGCGACAGCGGTGACCTGCCCGGATCCCGTGGTCACGGCGACGGTACGCGCCGTGAGAGCAAGATCACCACAGGTGAGCGGCCGGAAGAGTCTCATATTGAGACCTCGAATGCCCGTCGGACCATGTGTGATTCGCAGCACGGAGGAGGACGGCGCCGGTGCTGCGGCATCCACCCGCGGCGCCGGGCGTCCCACCTCCGCGTTCGACCACGACATCGGGCTACCCGCGCTCGCCCGCTGATCCGACCACAACCCACCACCGTGAGGAGACGACGTGAGTCGGCAGAGTTTGGCGAAGGCTCACCAGAAGATCCAGGAGCTGTCCTGGGAGCCGCAGTACCACGAGCCGTACATGAAGTACGGAACCGACTACACCTTCAAGAAGGCGGCGAAGAAGGACCCGCTCAAGCAGGTCCTGCGCTCGTACTTCCCGATGGAGGAGGAGAAGGACCACCGCGTCTACGGCGCCCAGGATGGTGCCATCCGCGGCAACATGTTCCGGCAGGTGCAGGAGCGCTGGCTGGAGTGGCAGAAGCTCTTCCTGTCGATCATCCCGTTGCCGGAGATCTCGGCGGCGCGCTCGATGCCGATGCTGTTCCACGTGGTTCCGAACCCGGAGCTGCACAACGGCCAGGCGATCCAGATGATCGACGAGGTTCGGCACAGCACGATCCAGCAGAACCTCAAGCGGCTGTACATGAACAACTACATCGACCCGGCGGGCTTCAACAACTCGCTGCGGAACTTCCAGTCGGACTACTGCGGCACGATCGGCCGCCAGTTCGCCGAGGGGTTCATCACCGGTGACGCCATCACCGCCGCGTCGATCTACCTGACCATCGTCGCGGAGACCGCGTTCACGAACACCCTGTTCGTGGCGATGCCGGCGGAGGCCGCCGCGAACGGCGACTACCTGCTGCCGACGGTGTTCCACTCGGTGCAGTCCGACGAGTCGCGGCACATCTCCAACGGCTACGCCACGCTGCTGATGGCGCTGTCGGACGAGGACAACCGCCAGCTGCTCGAGCGCGACCTGCGCTACGCCTGGTGGAACAACCACCGCGTGGTCGACGCCGCGATCGGCACGTTCATCGAGTACGGCACCAAGGACCGGCGCAAGGACCGTGAGTCCTACGCCGAGATGTGGCGCCGCTGGATCTACGACGACTACTACCGCAGCTACCTGCTGCCGCTCGAGAAGTACGGCCTGGTGATCCCGCACGACCTGGTCGAGGAGTCCTGGAACCAGATCTGGAACAAGGGCTACGTCCACGAGGTCGCGCAGTTCTTCGCCACCGGCTGGTGCGCGAACTACTGGCGCATCGACGGCATGACCGACACCGACTTCGAGTGGTTCGAGTACAAGTACCCGGGCTGGTACGACCGGTACGGCAAGTGGTGGGAGAACTACAACCGCCTCGCCAAGCCGAACGGTCACCACGCCGTCGTGGCCGAGGACGTCGACTACGTGTACCCGCACCGCTGCTGGACCTGCATGGTCCCGTGCCTGGTGCGCGAGGACATGGTCGTCGACAAGGTGGACGGCCAGTGGCGCACCTACTGCCACGAGGTCTGCCGCTGGACCGACGCCGAGGCCTTCCGGCCCGTGTACCAGGGGCGCGAGACCCCGAACATGGGCAAGCTCGTGGGGCACCGCGAGTGGGAGACGCTCTACCACGGCTGGAACTGGGCCGACGTCATCCAGGACATGGGCTTCGTCCGCGACGACGGCAAGACCCTCACCGCTCAGCCGCACCTCGATCTCGACCCGAAGAAGATGTGGACGCTGGACCACATGCGGCGCATGCCGCACCTGGCCAGCCCCAACGTCATCCTCAACGAGATGAGCGACGCCGAGCGCGAGGCGTTCGTGGCGGACTACAACCGCCAGGGGCCGGGAGGCCGGCCCGCGCCCACCGACGCCTGAGCGCGGGTCAGGCGAGGGGAGGGGGTTCCCGTCACGCCATGACGGGTCCCCCTCCCCGCGGCCCGGCCGGGGGGTCGTCTTCCCCGGCCGGGTCACCCCGGGACCCCCGCCCGCACGGGCGGGGCCCGGGGACGCGCCTGCCCAATTCTGTCCGATTGGTCTTTTTTCTCACGCCATTCGTCACGCCAAGAGAGGTGGTCCGAGGTCCGTGGGCGACAAACACGTCGTGCGGTTCGAGCCCGTCGGCATCGAGATCGAGGTCGACGAGGACCAGAACATCCTCCGTGCCGCCGCCGAGCAGGGCGTCCAGCTCATGCACGGCTGCAAGGAGGGCCAGTGCTCGGCCTGCAAGTCCTTCGTGCTGGAGGGCGAGGACATCGAGTACGACAGCTACTCGACCTTCGCGCTGCCGGACTACGAGAAGGACGAGGGCCACACCCTCCTGTGCCGGGCGCACGCCTACGAGGACCTGGTCATCGAGCTGACCAACTACGACGAGGAGATCATCCGATCCGGCCTGCCCCTCACGAAGGGCGTCGTCGAGGTGGTCTCGGTCGAGGCGGTCACCCACGACATGCGGCACCTGACCGTCAAGCTCGTCGAGCCGTCGGAGATCAAGTTCTTCCCCGGCCAGTACATGGACCTCGTGTGCCCCGGGACCGGGGAGAGCCGCTCGTTCTCCATGGCCAACACCCCCAACCGGGACGGCCTCTACGAGTTCGTGATCAAGGTCTACCCGGGCGGGCTGTTCGGGACCTGGCTCGACGAGAAGGCCGCCCCCGGCGACCGGCTCGACGTCGAGGCGCCCTTCGGCACCTTCACCCTCCGGCAGAACCGCAGCTCCCCGATCGTCTTCGTCGGCGGAGGCGCCGGGATGGCGCCGGTGCTGGGCCTGCTGCGGGCGATGGCCGAGGGCGGCGTCGAACGACGGGCCACCTTCTACTACGGCGCGCGCACCGGGGCCGATCTCTGCTTCGAGAAGGAGATCGCCGAACTGGCGCCCCAGCTCAACGGTTTCCGGTACGTCCCGGCCCTGTCCGACGGTGACGGCGGCGCGGACTGGGCCGGGGAGACCGGCCTGATCACGGAGGTGGTCAGGCGCAACGAATCCGATCTGAAGGGAGCGGATGCCTACGTCTGCGGTCCCCCGCCGATGGTCGACGCGGCGATCGCGACGCTGACCCAGCTGGGTGTGAGCGAGACCAACATCTTCTACGACAAGTTCACCACGACCGGTGAGCAAGAAGGCGAGGACGGACAGCAATGACTCAGTCCCCCACCACGCAGGACACGTCGTCCGGTTCGCAGCGCAGCGTTCCCAAGCCCGTCTTCACCGACGCGGAGGCCGGGGCGCGGGAGTTCCCCGACTAGAGCTCGAGCGCGCGCCGCTACAACTACTACGCGCCCGCCAAGCGCAAGCAGACGCTGTACGAGGACACCACCGTCGAGGTCCAGCCGGACCCGCGGCACTACCTCGCGCAGGGCTGGATCTACGGCTTCGCCAACGGCGAGGGCGGCTACCCGCTGCACTGGACCAAGCTGAAGGCCTGGGGTGTCGACGAGCCGGAGCCGCAGCGCGGCATCGGCACCGGCGGCATGCACGTGAAGAACTGGCCGGCCCACGGCTGGCACGAGTTCCGCGACCCGAACGAGGAGTGGGAGCAGAGCCTCTACCGGTACAACGCGAACGTCGTCCGCCAGCTCACCCAGAACATCGAGAACGCCCGCAACGCGAAGGCGTTCGAGCTGTGGAACTCGAACTGGATCCGGTTCGTCGAGCGCAACGTCGGCGCCTGGATGCACATCGAGCACATCCTGGGTCTCTACGTCTTCGCCTCCAACGAGCGGTCCGCGCCGACCAACATGCACAACACGGCGCTCGCGGCGAACTCCACCCGCAAGATCCGCTTCGCCCAGGACCTCGCGCTCTACAACCTGACGCTGTCCGAGGAGATCGACGGGTTCGACGGCGCCGCCCACCTCGACGCGTGGGACAACGCGCCGGAGTGGCAGGGCGCCCGCAAGTTCACCGAGGCCCTCACCGCGGTCCAGGACGACTGGGGCGAGGCGATCTTCGCGACCAACTGCGTCTTCGAGCCGCTGGTCGGTGAGCTGTTCCGGTCGAACCTGGTCATGCAGTCGGCGGCGACCAACGGCGACTACGTGACCCCGACGGTCATGGGTGCCGGCGAGTACGACTACGCCCAGCGCGACCTGCGCTGGTCGATCGCCTGCTTCGCCCCGCTCACCCAGGACCGCGAGTTCGCCGAGCACAACCGTTCGCTGATGAGCGGCTGGCTGCGGACCTACGTCCCGCAGGCACTGGAGGCCGCCCGGACCATGCAGCCGATGTGGTCCCAGTCGGACTCGAAGCCCCCGACGTTCGAGGACTCCCTCGACCGCGCCAAGAACCGGTTCGCCGGGATCTGCAGCGATCTCGGTCTCGACGTCCCCGAGGAGCTGAAGCAGTGACCAGTACCGACAGCCCGTTCAAGCAGGACAGCACCGCGTCGAACATGTGCGGCTTCACCCTGATGAACAACCAGATCGGCGCGGTCATCGCGACCGTGCTGGACCGTCAGGACAACGTGACCGTGCAGCACCTGCCCTCGATGATCCGCGTCGACGGCACGGGCAAGTTCGAGCTCGACTACGTCGCGATGGACGAGGAGGCCGGCCAGGAGGAGGGCTGGTTCGACGCCGCCCAGTTCGAGGAGAACATGTCCACCCACTACGGGCGGATGGTCCACCTGGACGACAAGACGATCATGTTCGCCAATCCCGAGGACGCCGCCGAGTACATCGACTTCGATCTGAAGCCGGTGAGCTGACCCGCTCCTCACCCGGATCGCACCGCCCGGGACGACGACCCGTCCCCGGCCCACCACGGCCGGCGACGGCCCGGGCGGTGCGTCCACCCCCGCGCAGCGCGCCTGGACGGCGTCACGGCTGCGCACGTTGATCCACACCCGCGCACCTGGACCGACTCTTTCTCCGGGAGGACCCACCATGGCCAAGGAACTCCGCTTCGGCGCCGAGGGCCGTCATCTGCTGCAGGCCGGCGTCGACCAGCTCGCCGAAGCCGTCAAGAGCACGCTCGGCCCCAAGGGTCGCAACGTCATCCTGGAGAAGATCACGGGCTCGCCCGAGGTCACGAACGACGGTGTCACGATCGCCCGCGAGATCCACCTGCGCGACCCGTTCGAGAACATGGGCGCCCAGCTGGTGAAGGAAGCCGCGGTCAAGACCAACGACACCGTCGGGGACGGCACCACGACCGCGACCGTCATCGCACAGGCCATCGTCCGCGAGGGCATGGCCGCCATCGAGCGCGGCGGCAACCCGGTGCTGGTCAAGCGGGGCATCGACATCGCGGTGGGCGCCCTGGTCGACCGCCTGCAGACGGTCTCGCACCCGGTCAGCACCGAGGAGGACTACGCGCGCGTCGCCTCCATCTCGGCCAACGACGACTACACGATCGGCCGCGTCGTCGCCAAGGCGCTGCACACCGTCGGCGACGACGGCGTCGTCACCGTCGACGACACCCCGCTGCCGGGGGTCTCGGTGGACTTCGTCGAGGACTTCGAGTTCGACAACGGCTACGTGTCCCCGTACATGGTCACCAACCCGGGCACGCTCGAGGCGATCGTCGACGACCCCTACATCCTGTTCACCGCGCACAAGATCAAGGACGTCCAGCAGATCATGCCGGTGCTGGACCGGATCATGCGCAACGAGCGCCGCCCGCTCGTCATCGTCGCCGAGACCGTCGAGGGCACCGCCCTGCAGATGCTGGTCCACAACCACGTCAACGGGCACTTCCAGGCCGTCGCGATCAAGGCACCCGGCTTCGGCGAGAAGCGCATCCACCTGCTCGAGGACATGGCCGCGCTGTGCGGGGGACAGGTGCACTCGCGCAGCTCGTCGTTCTCGCTGGAGCAGATCGACGTCGAGCACCTGGGCCGCGCCGTGCAGGTGCAGGTCACCAGCGAGGGCACCACGATCATCGGTGGGCACGGGGACAAGCAGAAGCTGGAGTACCGGCTGTCGCAGCTGCGCGCCGAGCTGGCGCGCGCCACGATCGGCACCGACGAGGACTTCTTCTCCGACCGCATCGCCCGGCTGTCCGGGAAGGCCGCGATCATCTCGGTCGGGGCGCCGACCAACGCCGAGGCACGCGAGATCCGGCACCGCGTGGACGACTCGCTGCAGGCGACCCGGGCCGCGGTGGCCGAGGGCATCGTCGCCGGTGGTGGCGCCGCACTGCTGCACGCCGAGCCCGCGCTCGACGAGCTCGACGTGACCGGGGACTACCGGATCGGCGTCGAGATCGTCCGGCACGCGCTCACCGAGCCCGTGCACCTCATCGCCTCGAACGCCGGCTACGACGGCGACGACGTGGTCAAGCAGGTGACGACCATGGGCGTCGACGAGGGCTTCGACGCCCTGGAGGGCCGCTTCGGCGACATGGTCGAGCTGGGCATCATCGATCCGCTGCGGGTCGTGCGCTCCGCCCTGCAGAACGGGGCCTCGGTCGCCGGGCTCATCCTCACCACCAACTCGCTGGTGGCCGAGGAGGTGACGCCCTGGAACAAGGCACTCATGACCGAGTTCGGTCAGCTCGACGAGGGCATCCCGCAGCCGAGCCCGGACTCGAGCACACCCCAGTCGATGGGGCTCGGTCCGTCGGTCGGGTAGGTACCGCCCGGTCACAGCGAACAGGGGGAGCGGCCCGGCACGCGCTGCGCGTGCCGGGCCGCTCCGCGACAGTGGAGAGGTGGTCGTCGTGGACCGGTGCTGCGGGGCGCCCCAGGGGCGCGGTGGTCTCCCGGCGGTCGTCGACGCCCAGGTGCACGGCTGGGACGGCCGTCCGCACAACCAGGCCCGTCCGGCGGGGGAGCAGTTCGTCGCCGACCTGCTGCACCGGCACCGGATGGTCGACCCGTCGCCGCGGCCGCTGTCGGCCGACGCGTTCGAGCTGGTCACCCCGCAGGCGCTGGCGGCACACGTGCTGTCCGCGGTCGACCGTGCGGTGCTCGTCCCGGCCGGGTTCGAGGACCTGTTCGTGCTCGGGTTCGCCGCGCCCGCCTGGCACAGCGAGCTCGCCGCCGCGCATCCCGGACGGCTCGTGCCGGCCGGGGAGCTCGACCCCGCGGACCGGTCCCGGGCCCGCGGCATCGGCGCCCGGGTCGCCCACGACGGGCTGCGCGCGCTGACCGTGCTGCCCGCCCGCCGCCCGGAGACCGCGCTGTCGCTGCGTGCCCCGTGGCTGCGGCGGACCCTGGTGCGGGCCGAGCAGTCCGGGGCCGGGGTGGTCCACATCGGGGTCGCGCCGACCGCACGACCGTCGCGCGCCGCGCCGGGGTGGGCGCACGCGGGCGTCGTCGCCGACGGGGACGCCGTGCCGCGGCCCCGCTGGCCGGAGTGGGCCGAACCGGTGCGCGCCGGGTCCGCGCTCCCGGTGCGGGTCCGCAGCGCCGGGCCGCTGCCGGCCGGCGCCGTCGACGTGGCCGAGGTCGCGGCGCTCGCCACGGCGCTGCCCAGGATCCGGTTCGTGGTCGGGGCGGCCTGCGCCCCGACCGCGTCGCTGGTCCGGCTGGCCCGCCTGCCCAACGTCCACGTGCTGCTCACCGACCTGCTGATCGCGTTGCGCCGCCACCGGGTGCCCGCCGCCGAGGCGCTGGGCGAGCTCCTGGCCGCCTACGGACCGGACCGGCTGATGTTCGGCAGCGGCTACCCGCTGGTGCGGCCGGCCCGGCTGATCCGTGACCTGATGACCTTCCGGTACCCCGAGGAGCTGCGCGGCCGGTTCCCCGAGCTCGACGACGATGTCCGCGCCGCCCTGCTCGGCGGCACCGCCGCCCGGCTGCACGGGATCGACCTGGGCTGCGCCACCCGTTCCCCGGGCGCGCGACGGCGGGGCATGCTGAGCCCCGCCTGAATACAGTAGAGGCAACCCTAAGCCGATGTCCTAGCATTCCGCCGGACGAGCGGAAGGAACGGACATGGGACTGACCCGGCGACAGATGCTCCTGGGGACGCTGGCCGCGGCCGGCGGTGCCGCGCTGGCCGGCTGCGGCGGTGGCGGCGGGCAGGCCGGCGGCCCGGCGCCGGAGGGGCCCGCCGCCGAGGGCTTCCCGGTGACCCTCGACCACCGGTTCGGCCGGACGACGATCCCCGCGCCGCCGCAGCGCGTCGTGAGCATCGGCTACAGCGACCACGACGCCGTCCTCGCGCTCGGGGTGCCGGTGGTCGGTGCCCGCTACTGGTACGGCGACGAGCAGCAGGTCGTCCAGCCGTGGGCGACGGCGGCAGCGCAGCGGACCGGCGCACAGCCGACCGTGCTGAACATGAGCTCGCCGGAGCCGGAGAAGATCGCCGCCCTGCGCCCGGACCTGATCATCGCGATCTACTCCGACCTGGACCAGCAGAGCTACGACCAGATCAGCGCGATCGCGCCGATCGTCGCCGCACCCGCCGAGTACGACGACTACGGCGTCCCGTGGCAGGACACGACCCGCATCATCGGGCGCGCTCTCGGCCGCTCGGGGCAGGCGGACACGCTGGTCGCCGACCTCGAGGCCCGGTTCACCGCTGCGCGCGACGCGAACCCGCAGTGGGCGGGCAAGCAGGTCGCGGTCGCCACCTACGGCGCGGACTCGCTCTCGGTGTTCGCCTCGCAGGACCCGCGGTCCCGGTTCTTCACCTCGCTCGGGTTCACCGTCCCGCCCCGCTACGACGAGCTCGCCGGCGAGACGTTCTACGCCGACATCAGCTTCGAGCAGGCCGCCGAGCTGGACACCGACCTGCTCGTGTGGGACCAGCTCTCGTTCACCCCCGGTGGGCGGGCGACGGTGGAGAACAACCCGCTGGTCGGCCGGCTCGCGGCGAGCCGGGAGGGCCGGAGCGTGTTCCTGGAGGGCGCGTCGGAGAACGCGTTCGGCTGGCAGACGGTGCTGAGCCTGCCCGCCGCGCTCGACGGCGTCGTGCCGATGGTGGAGAAGGCGTTGCCGCGGACCTGACCGCGCCGCCCCGGTCGGCCGGGCCGCGGCGGGCCGGCCGTGCGGCCGTGGCCCGCCGTGCCGCCGGGCGGGCAGGCCGGACACCGACATGCAGCCGGGGGAGGCCTCGCGGGCCCGACGGGCCGGCCGCCGCCCGGCGGGCGGGGCGGAGCTCAGCCGGGGGTGCGGCGACGCCGGACGGCCGGGGTGAGCAGCAACAGCGCGGCCGCCGTCGTGCCGAAGGCGGCGGCGAAGCCGAACGGCTCGGCGATCGCACCGAGGCCGGTCGCGCCCAGGCCGGTCCCGGCGTCGTAGGCGATGTTCCAGGCGGCGCTGGCCGTGCCGTAGTGCAGCGGCCCGGCCGCGGCGAACAGCGCGACCATGGCGTCGTTCTGCACCAGCCCGAACCCGGTCCCGACGACGGCCGCCCCCGCCACCAGCAGGACCGCCGCGAACGGCGCCGCGAGCACCCCGAGCAGCCCGACCGCGGCGCAGGCCGTCCCGACCGGCAGGAGGGTGCCGGGTCGTCCGCTGCGGTCGGTGAGCGTGCCCGCGACGCCCCGGCCGACCAGCGCCCCCAGGGCGGTGGCGAACAGCGCGGCGGGCACCGCGACCGGGGCACCGGGGGCGGCGAGCGGGGCGAAGGTGATCACACCGCCCTGCGCGGTGGAACAGCCCAGCATCGCCAGCACCGGCGCGGCGGGGAGCCGCCTGCGGGGCTCGCGGGGGTGCGGTCCGACCTCGTCGCGGCGGGGAGCGCGAGCCCGCCGGGGACCCCGCAGGAACGCCACCACCAGCGCCGCGGCGACCGGGGTGATGCCGGCCAGCAGGAACACCCCGGTGAACCCCACCGCGTCGACGACCGCGACGCCCGCCGGCAGGAACAGCAGCTGGGGCAGGCCGACCGCGTAGCCGTAGCGCGCCGAGGCCCGCCCGTGCGCGGACGGCTCCACCAGCTCCGCGACGAGCGCGCTCCCGGCGACGGTGGCCATTCCGAACCCGACCCCGCGGACCGCGGAGACGGCCAGTACCGGACCGAGGTCGGCGGTCAGCGCGAGCAACGGCGTCGGGAGCCCGAGCAGCAGCGACCCCGCGACCAGCACCGGACGGTGTCCGACCCGGCGCAGCATCGCGGGCACGAGCAGCTGGGTGCCGACGGTGACCGCCATCAGCACCCCCGTGCTCAGCCTCGCGCCGAACTCGCCGGACCCGCCCCGGGACACCCACAGCGGGACGACCGGGAGCAGCAGGGCGTAGCCGCCGAACGCCAGTGCGGTCGCGGCGAGCAGCAGGCGGAACGGGAGCGACGACAGCGAGCGGGGCACGCCCCACCGTGTCAGACCGCAGTGGCCCCGGCCCGCCCCTCCCCGGATCCGGGACTCGGCCGTCCGCCGGGGTGAGTTCCGACGCCGTTCTCCGAGCCGACGCTCCGCCCTGCCCGCACGAGCGGCCCGCGCTGCCCGGCGTGGCCCGGGGGCGGGCGGTCCGGTCGCCGGGATGCACCTCAGCGGAGCGGGAGTGGGGGATCTCCCCGGCCCGCTGAGGTGCGTCTCGGCGCCGGAGTGCGCGCCCGGGTGCAGCGCAGGGATGCCGACGGTGCCCCTGCACGACCCCTGGGGTGCTGCTCGGCGGGGGACGGCGGGGCGATGTGCAGCTCCACGGGGAACGGCCGCGGCCCGGCCTCTCGGGGTGAGGGGCCGGGCCGCGTCGTTGCGTGGGGGTCAGGACCCGTTGCGGATCCATTCCTCGAGGTGGGGTGCCTCGTCGCCGATCCTGGTGGAGTCGCCGTGCCCGGTGCGGACCCGGGTGTCGGCGGGCAGCGTGAGCAGGGTGGTCCGGATGGACTCGATGATGGTGTCGAAGCTGGAGTAGGAGCGTCCGGTCGCGCCGGGACCGCCCTGGAACAGGGTGTCGCCGGTGAACACGATGCCGAGCTCGGGGGCGTAGAGGCAGGACGAGCCCGGCGAGTGACCGGGGGTCTGCAGGACGGTCAGGTCGATCCCGCCCGCGGTCAGGACCTGCCCGTCGGCCAGCTCCCGGTCGGGCTTGCGGTCGGGCCAGGTCATGTCCCAGAGGACCAGCTCGGCCGGGTTGAGCAGGATCGGCGCGCCGAAGCGGTCGGCGAGGGCGGGCGCCTGGTTGACGTGGTCGTCGTGGGCGTGGGTGCACACGACGGCCTTGACCGTCCGGTCGCCGACGGCGGCGGCGATGGCGTCGGCGTCGTGGGCGGCGTCGATGACGAACACCTCGCGGTCGTCGCCGACGATCCAGACGTTGTTGTCGACGTCGAAGGAGCCACCGTCGAGGTTGAAGGTGCCGGAGGTGACGACGTGGTCGATCGGGCTCGCCATCAGAGGATCACCACCGAACGCAGGACCTCACCGGAGTGCATCTTCTCGAAGGCGGACTCGATGTCGTCGATGCCGATCTCCTCGGTGACGAACTTGTCGAGCGGGAAGCGGCCCTGCAGGTAGAGGTCGACGTAGGTCGGGAAGTCGCGGCTGGGCAGGCAGTCGCCGTACCAGGAGGACTTGAGGGCGCCGCCGCGGCCGAAGTAGTCGATGAGCGGGATCGCGGGGGCCTGCAGGTCGGGGGTCGGGACGCCGACCAGGACCACGGTGCCGGCGAGGTCGCGGGCGTAGAACGCCTGCTCGTAGGTCTCCGGGCGTCCGACCGCCTCGACGACCACGTCGGCGCCGTTGCCGTCGGTGACCGACCGGATGAACTCGACCGGGTCGGTGTCCTTGGCGTTGACGGTGTGGGTCGCGCCGAACCCCTTGGCCCACTCCAGCTTCCGTGGGTCGGTGTCGACGGCGATGATCGTGGTGGCGCCGGCGAGCGTGGCCCCGGCGATGGCGGCGTCACCGACGCCGCCGCAGCCGATGACGGCGATGGAGTCGCCGCGTCCGACCTGCCCGGTGTTGACCGCGGCGCCGAGACCGGCCATGACCCCGCAGCCCAGCAGCCCGGCGACCTTGGCCGGGGCGTCCGGGTTCACCTTGGTGCACTGTCCGGAGTGGACGAGGGTCTTCTCGATGAAGGCGCCGATCCCGAGGGCGGGGGAGAGCTCGGTGCCGTCGGTCAGGGTCATCTTCCGGGTGGCGTTGTGGGTGTCGAAGCAGTACTGGGGCCTGCCCTTCTTGCAGGCCCGGCACTGCCCGCAGACGGCGCGCCAGTTGAGGACCACGTAGTCGCCGGGCTCGACGTCGGTGACGCCCTCACCGACGGACTCCACGACGCCGGCGGCCTCGTGGCCGAGCAGGAAGGGGAACTCGTCGTTGATGCCGCCGAGCTTGTAGTGCAGGTCGGTGTGACAGACCCCGCAGGCCTGGATCTTCACCACGGCCTCACCGGGGCCGGGGTCGGGGACGTTGATCGTCTCGACGGTGACCGGCTCACCCTTGGCCCGGGCCACGACGCCGCGTACCTGCTGTGCCATTGCTCGTACTCCACTCGTCCTCGATGCCGCCCGCTCGGGACGGATGCTCGGATGGCGACTCTGGCATGAGTGACCGGACGGTGCCAGGTCGGCACGGGCCCTGCAACAGGTGTTTCCCCGGGTGCGGGAAGGGGGCGGCACCGGCCCACGGATCGCGTGGGCCGGTGCCGCCCCCGGGGGACCTCAGAAGTCGAAGTCGCCGCCCATGTCCATCCCGCCGTCGTCGAAGCCGGGGTCCTCGGCCGGCGGCTCCTCCGCCGCGGCCAGGTCCTCGTCGGCACCGGCGTCGTCGAACATCGCGCCGGCGATCGCCGTGCCGATGAACGCGCCCGCGACACCCGCGAGCAGCGATCCGGCGATCATCCCGCCCATGCCCGGCCCGCGGCCGCCGCCGAGCGAGCGCTCCATGGTGCCGGGGCTGCGCATCTCGGCACGGGTCGCCATCCGCGCCAGCTCCTGCGGTTCGGTCGAGCGCGCACGCTCGGCCTCGGGGACCTGCGCGCCGACGTCGTCCAGCACCTTCTGCCGCTGCTCGGGCGTGAGCTTCGCGAACGCCTCCGCGTGTGCCTGCTCCACCTGCTCCGGCGGGGCGGTGCGCAGCATGTAGCGGTAGCGCTCGATCGCCTGCTGGTCCGGGTCCTGGGACCGGTGCGGTGCACCGCCGGAGCCCTGGTGCGGTGCACCCCCGAAGCCCTGCTGAGGCTGTGCCTGCGCGCCTCCGGTGAGACGCTCCTTGAGCTTGTCGAGCAGACCCATCTGCGGGTGTCCTCCTGCGTTCCGGGTGTGTCCCGGGTGGGGGCGGTGGGTGCCCGATCCGGACGGACCGGGCACACCGGTCGAACGCGTGACGATCGATGCGAGTTCCCGGCCCGCGCCGCCGCCGGATCGCCTACGGTCGGGGACCGTGACGACTGCGCCACCGCCGACGACCGTTCCCGCACTCGCGCTCGGCGCCGTCGCCGGGAAGGGGCGGCCCGGCAGCTCGCGGATCGCCTGCCCGCTGCCCGACGGCGGCCTGCTCGACGTCGGCTCGCTGGCCACCGCGCAGCGCGGCCCGTACCCGGACCTGCTGACCGCACCCGACCTGACCCGGCTGCTCGACGCCGGCGCCCCGGCCTGGCGCGAGGTCGTCGAGTGGCTGCGCGGGTGGCGCGAGGACCACGAGCGGGCCGCCGCGCACCGGCTGCCCGAGGAGGGGCTGGTCCCGGTACTGCCGTTCGCCGTCGCCGACTACGTCGACTTCTACGCCTGCGAGCAGCACGCGCGGAACGCCGGGCTGATCTTCCGCCCGGACGCCGAGGACCCGCTCACCCCGAACTGGCGACGGATGCCGGTCGGCTACCACGGCCGCTCCGGCACGGTCCGGGTCACCGGCACCCCGGTCGGACGCCCGTCGGGGCAGCGCGGACCCGAGGACTTCGGCCCCTGCGCCGCGCTCGACTTCGAGGCGGAGCTCGGGTTCGTCCTCGGCGGTCCGGTCCCGGGTCCGGTCGGCGTCGACGACGCCGCCGACCACGTCTTCGGCGTGGTGCTGCTCAACGACTGGTCCGCGCGCGACATCCAGTTCTTCGAGTCCCGCCCGCTCGGCCCGCACCTGGGCAAGTCGTTCGCGACGTCGATCTCGGCCTGGGTGACGCCGCTCGATGAGCTGTCCGCAGCCCGGGTCCCGGTGCCCGCCCACGACCCGGCGCCGCTGCCGTACCTGACGCCGAGCGGGCCGGCGCTCGGCGTGGACCTCGACCTCGCCGTGCACGTCAACGGCGAGCTGGTCGCATCCCCGCCCGCGCGGGACCTGTACTGGTCCCCCGAGCAGATGGTGGCCCACCTGACCTCGGGCGGAGCCGGGCTGCGGGCCGGTGACCTGCTCGGGTCGGGCACCGTCTCCGGTCCGGAGCGCAGCGGCTTCGGCTCGATGCTGGAGCTGTCCTGGAACGGGCGCGACCCGGTCGCCCTGGCCGGCGGCGACTCGCGCACCTGGCTGGAGAACGGCGACGAGGTCGTGCTGACCGCGACCGCCCCCGCCCGGGACGGCGGCCGGATCGCCCTCGGCGAGGTCCGCGGACGGATCCGTGGCACCTGACCGGCGCCCGTCGGTCCGGCGGACTCCGTCCGCGACGGCGCCGGCCCGGTGGCGGCGCGGGCCCGGTGGCGGCGCGGGCCCGGTGACGGCGCGGGGCCGTCGGCGACCGGGGTGCTACGGCCGGAGCGGCATCAGCGGCTGCGGGTCGCCGAGCGCGTTCAGGATGAGCGCCGGGATCTCCTGTTTGCCGCTGCCGTCGACGGCGATCACCACGTACACCGTGCGGCAGTCGCAGGTGACGACGCGTTCGCCCGCGTCGTCGAGCGCCCGGACCTGGAAGTCCAGGGCGAAGCTGGTGCGGCCGACCCGCGCGGTGGACACCGCGACCACGACGTCCTCACCCCAGCCGACCCCGGCCCGCCAGTCGAGCTCGGTGTGGACGAGCTGGACGTCGTAGCCTGCGTCGAGCATCGACCGGTAGGTGAGACCGCGGGACTCCAGGAACTCGGTCATCGCCTCGTCGAACCAGGCCAGGTACCAGGCGTTGAAGACGACGCCCTGGGCGTCGACCTCGTGGTAGCGCACCCGGACCGGGAACTCGAAGCTCGCCATGGGCCGATGCTACGGCCGCCCGACGGTGATCACCCCTCCTGCCGCCCGGTGCCGGAGGGGGAGTCGACGCGCTCGCGGATGGTCCGGTTCACCGCCCGCCCGAAGGCCGCGACGACGCCCTGCAGCGTGATCGGCTTGAGCCGGGAGAAGGCTGCGGCCAGCCGTCGCCGCTCGTCGGCGGGGCGGCCGCGGTCCCGGTAGGGCTGCAGGACCTCGTCCTGGAACAGCGTCATCAGGTCCTCGGCGAGCGCGGCGGTGTGCCGTTCGATCAGGTCGTGCGACCGTTTCCACAGCTCGCCGGGGAGGCCGGAGTCCAGGGCCTCCAGTGCGGAGCCGAGCGCGAGCGCCCCGTGCAGCCGGACGGTCGCCGGGCCGTCGCCGGGCAGCCGGGTGAGCGCACCGAGCCGTTCCAGGGTGGTGACGTCGTCGTCGGACAGGCGGCGGCCGGCGCGCCGGTCGAGCCCGGCCCGGTCGAGCTCCTCGTCGACCTCGGGGAGCCAGGGGGTGAGCAACGCGCGCTGCAGGGCCAGCTCCTCCGGCGCGGTCTCGAGCGGCAGGCGTTCCAGCTGTCGCTCGATCGCCGCCAGGGTGAACCCGAGGCCGGTGAGCTCGCCGATGAGCTCCAGCCGGGCGCGGTGCGCGGTGGCGTAGAGACCGGTGCGGCCGCGCAGCCGCGGTGCGGGGATGAGCCCCCTGCTCGCGTAGAAGCGGATGGTGCGCACCGACATCCCGGTCCGCTCGGCGAGCTGGTCGACGGTGAGGAGGTCCTCGTCGTCGGGGGACGGGTACCCCGACGCGTTGTCGATGGCGGCGGACATGGCGAGCAGGTTACGGGTCGGCCGCTCGATATGACAGTGGTGGTGTGACATCATCCGTGTCACATGGGCGACGGATCGTCTTGACCCATGTGACAGTGCTGCTGTAACAAAAGCTACCAGTAAGTAGGGGCAGTGCCGCCTGTACCGCCCCGGTGCCGACCACCCCACGAGAGGTTCGGATGAGCGAGATTCCCGAGGCCTACATCTACGACGCGATCCGGACACCGCGCGGACGGGGCAAGGCCTCCGGTTCGCTGCACGAGGTCAAGCCGATCTCCCTGGTGACCGGTCTCATCGACGCGATCCGCGAGCGCAACCCCCAGCTCGACACGAACACGATCGACGACGTGGTCCTCGGCGTCGTCTCGCCCGTCGGCGACCAGGGTGGCGACATCGCCAAGACCGCCGCCATCGCCGCCGGCCTGCCCGACACCGTCGCCGGTGTGCAGCTCAACCGGTTCTGCGCGTCCGGCCTGGAGGCCGTCAACACCGCGACCCAGAAGGTCCGCTCCGGCATGGAGGAGCTCGTCCTCGCCGGTGGCGTCGAGGGCATGAGCCGCGTCCCGATGGGCTCGGACGGCGGCGCCTGGGCGATGGACCCCGACACCGCCTACGAGACCGGCTTCGTGCCGCAGGGCATCGGCGCCGACCTCATCGCGACGCTCGAGGGCTACAGCCGCGCCGACGTCGACACCTTCGCCGTGGAGTCGCAGACCCGTGCCGCGAAGGCGTGGGCCGACGGCCGCTTCGCGAACTCGATCATCCCGGTCAAGGACCGCAACGGGCTGACGATCCTCGACCGCGACGAGCACATCCGCGCCGGCGCGACCGTCGAGGCGCTGGGCGGGCTCAAGCCGTCGTTCGAGATGATGGGCCGCGACGGCGGGTTCGACGCCGTGGCGCTGCAGAAGTACCACTGGGTCGAGAAGATCGACCACGTCCACCACGCCGGCAACTCCTCCGGCATCGTCGACGGCGCCGCACTGACCCTGATCGGCACCGAGGCCGCCGGGAAGGCCAACGGCCTCACCCCGCGCGCCCGCATCGTCGCCACCGCGCTGTCCGGTGCCGACCCGACGATCATGCTGACCGGCCCGGCGCCGGCCGCCCGCAAGGCGCTCGCGAAGGCGGGCCTGTCCGTCGAGGACATCGACCTCTTCGAGATCAACGAGGCGTTCGCCGCCGTCGCCCTGCGGTTCATGAAGGACATGGGCGTCTCGCACGAGATCACCAACGTCAACGGCGGCGCCATCGCCATGGGCCACCCGCTGGGTGCCACCGGCGCGATGATCCTCGGCACCCTCGTCGACGAGCTGGAGCGCCGTGACCTGCGCCGCGGTCTGGCCACGCTGTGCGTGGGCGGCGGCATGGGCATCGCCACCATCGTCGAGCGCGTCTGAATCCCGGAAGGACTGAACAAGCAGTGAGTGAGCAGAAGGCCGTCCGCTGGGAGACCGACGGCGACGGCATCGCCGTCGTCACCCTCGACGACCCGGCCAGCAGCGCCAACACCATGAACGACGCCTACCGCGAGGCCATGCGGGAGGTCGTCGACGACCTGGAGAAGCACAAGGATGACATCGTCGGGGTCGTCGTGACCTCGGCCAAGAAGACCTTCTTCGCCGGCGGGAACCTCGAGCAGCTCAGCGCGGCCGGTCCCGACGACGCCGAGAAGATCTTCGAGCTGGTGACCGAGGTGAAGGCCCAGCTGCGCAAGCTGGAGACCTTCGGTCGTCCGGTCGCGTCCGCCCTCGTCGGCACCGCGCTCGGCGGCGGGCTCGAGATCGCACTGGCGACCCACCACCGGGTCGGCGTCGACGCCAAGGGCGTCGTCTACGGCCTGCCCGAGGTGAGCCTGGGCCTGCTGCCCGGCGGCGGCGGCGTCACCCGCGTCACCCGCATGCTGGGCATCGCGAACGGCTTCATGAACGTCCTCGCCCAGGGTCAGCGGCACAAGCCGGCCAAGGCGCTGGAGCTCGGCCTCGTCGACGAGCTCGCCGCCACCCGCGAGGAGGCCTTCGGCAAGGCCCGCGCGTGGGTGCTCGCCAACCCCGAGCACACCACCCAGCCGTGGGACCGGCCCAAGTACAAGATCCCCGGCGGCACGCCGTCGCACCCGTCGCTGGCGTCGATCCTGCCGGCCTTCCCGGCGAACCTGCGTAAGCAGCTCAAGGGCGCGCCGATGCCGGCCCCGCGCAACATCCTCGCCGCGGCGGTCGAGGGCAGCCAGGTCGACTTCGAGACCGCGCAGAGGATCGAGGGCCGCTACTTCGCGGAGCTCGTCACCGGCCAGGTCTCGAAGAACATGACCAAGGCGTTCTTCTTCGACCTCAACGCCATCAACGGCGGCAAGTCCCGCCCGGACGGCCCCGCGCAGTGGCAGCCCACCAAGGTCGCCGTGCTCGGCGCCGGGATGATGGGCGCGGGCATCGCCTACGTCTGCTCCCTCGCCGGCTGGGACGTCGTCCTCAAGGACGTCTCGAAGGAGGCCGCCGAGAAGGGCAAGGCCTACTCGCAGGGTCTCGTCGAGAAGGGCGTCAAGCGGGGGAAGACCACGCAGGAGAAGGGCGACGCGCTCCTCGGCCGCATCCTGCCGACCGACGACTACGCCGACCTCGCCGGCTGCGACGTCGTGATCGAGGCCGTCTTCGAGTCCGTCGAGCTGAAGCAGGAGGTGTTCCGCGAGGCCGCGAAGTACATCAACGCCGACGCGCTCCTGTGCTCGAACACCTCGACGCTGCCCATCACCGAGCTGGCCAAGGGCGT
Organism: Pseudonocardia sp. ICBG1293; assembly: GCF_020131355.1. Lineage (GTDB taxonomy): Bacteria > Actinomycetota > Actinomycetes > Mycobacteriales > Pseudonocardiaceae > Pseudonocardia. Next base: position 274,533 of record NZ_JAHLEL010000054.1, on the reverse strand, counting down.
CGACCGCCCGGACGACTTCATCGGTCTGCACTTCTTCTCGCCGGTCGACAAGATGCCGCTGGTCGAGATCATCAAGGGTGAGCGCACGAACGACGAGGCCCTGGCCAAGGCGTTCGACCTGACGCTGGGGATCAGGAAGACCCCGATCGTCGTCAACGACTCCCGCGGGTTCTTCACCAGCCGCGTGATCGGCACCTTCATCAACGAGGGCGTCGCGATGATCGCCGAGGGCATCGACCCGCAGACGATCGAGCAGGCGTCGTCGCAGGCCGGGTACCCGGCCCCGGTGCTGCAGCTGATGGACGAGCTGACCCTCACGCTGCCGCGCAAGATCCGCGAGGAGACGAAGAAGGGCGTCGAGGCCGCCGGCGGCACCTGGACCCCGCACCCGTCCGACCCGGTGATCGACCGGCTCGTCGACGAGTTCGACCGCAAGGGCAAGAGCACCGGCGCCGGGTTCTACGACTACGCCGACGGCAGGCGCACCGGCCTCTGGCCCGGTCTGCGCGAGCACTTCGGCGCGACGAACCACGACGTCGACCTGCACGAGCTCTCCGAGCGGATGCTGATCATCGAGTCGATCGAGACCGTCAAGTGCGTCGACGAGGGCGTGCTGACGACCGTCGCCGACGCCAACATCGGCTCGATCTTCGGCATCGGTTTCCCGGCCTGGACCGGCGGGGTGCTGCAGTACATCGAGGGCTACCCCGGCGGCCCGGCCGGCTTCGTCGCTCGTGCCGACGAGCTGAAGGCGAAGTACGGCGAGCGCTTCGAGGTCCCGCAGTCGCTGCGTGACCGCGCGGCGAAGGGGGAGTCGGCCACCGCGGCCGCCTGATCCCGCCCGACACGGACCCCCGCCGGCCCCTGGCCGGCGGGGGTCCGTGCGTTCCGGCTCCGTTCAGCGGGGCACGGTGGGCTGCAGCGTCGCCTCGACCAGGGCCTCGGTCCGGATGTGCGTCCCCTCCTGGTACCCGGGGTCGCGGACCATTTCGGAGAACGCGCGCCGGCTCGGGTAGGACACGAGGAGCACCGCGTCCCACTCCTGGCCCGGCTCGGCGACGACCGGCGGCAGGCCACGCCCGAAGTAGACGACCTCGGCTCCGAAGCGGGCGGCGGTGGAGCGGAAGTGCGCGAGGTACTCGTCGTAGCGGGCCGCGCCGCCCTCGGCGAAGCGCAGCAGGTTCAGCATCACGACCGGCTGGTCGGCCCCCCGGGGGGTGACCCCGACGACGAGGGAGGGGGTCCGGGACATGATCCGCAACGTGGTGGTCGGCCGGCTGAAGGACGACGTGGCCCCGGCCGAAGTCGAGACGGCGCTGCAGGCGCTGCGCGAGCTGCGGATCGACGGCCTCGACCTCGACCTGAAGGCCGGGCTGGACCTCGGGCTGCGCGAGGGCAACGCGCACTACGTGCTGACCCTCGACCTGCCCGACGAACGGTCCTACCGCATCTACGACGCCGACGACGAGCACAACCGCATCCGCCGGGAGCTGTTCGCGCCGATCAGCGCCTCGATCGAGCGGATCCAGTTCCGCCTGCCCTGAGCGGATCGGCGGAACCACCCGAACCGGACCAAGGTGACGGGACGGCGCGTCGGGCACCATGGGGGCGTGACGCAGTGGGTGTTCGACATCGTGGACCGGCTCGGCGCGGCCGGGATCGGGTTGCTGATCTTCCTGGAGAACGTGATCCCGCCGATCCCGTCGGAGGTGATCCTCCCGCTGGGCGGCTTCCGGGCCTCGACCGGCGCGATGAACCCGGTCGGGGTCTGGGCGGCGGCCACGATGGGAGCCGTCGCCGGGGCGCTCGTGCTGTACGCGCTGGGCCACTGGCTCGGCTACGAGCGGGTGCACCGGCTCTGCGGACGCCGCTGGTTCGTCGTCTCCAGCCAGAAGGACCTGGAGAAGGGGCTGGCGCTGTTCGAGCGCTGGGGGAACTGGTTCGTCCTCGGGGGCCGCTGCATCCCGATCGTGCGCAGCCTGATCTCGATCCCGGCCGGCATCGCCCGGATGCCGCTGCTGCGGTTCACCGCGCTCTCCACGCTCGGCAGCGGGGTCTGGAACGCGCTGTTCGTCTCCCTCGGTTTCGCGCTCGGCGAGCGCTGGGAGGTGATCGAGGAGTACATGTCGCCGATCAGCAAGGTCGTCGCGGTACTCGGCGCCGCGGTGATCGTGTGGCTGGTCGTGCGCAGGATCCTCCAGCGCCGCGCCCGTGGCGGGGTGCCGGACAAGGACGCGACCAGGACCGGCTGAACGCGCCCGTTCGACCGCGCCCTGCGCCGGGCGGGTGATCACGGACGCCCTGCGTACCGGCTCCACCACGGTGCGTGCCACCGCCCGGCCACCGGGACACCCGGGCGTGGCGCTGTGCGAACCTGATCGGCACCAACAGCGGTGACGAGCGTGGAGGTGGTCCGGTGCGCCTCGTCGGGATCCACCACGCCTACGACTCCGGCGCCGTCGCCCTCCGCGGCGCGGACCTCGACGTCGACCCGGTCGTGCCCACCGTGGTCCGGGGCGGCAACGGTGCCGGGAAGTCCACGCTGCTGCGGGTCGCCGCGGGCGTGCTCACCCCGAGCGCCGGTGAGGTGCTCGACCGTCCCGCACCCGTCGGGTACCTGCCGGACCGCTTCCCGGCCGCGCGCAAGCTCCCGCCACGGCGCTGGCTCGACCACGTGGCCCGGGTGCACGGCGTCGACGTCGACGACGCCGCGGACCGCGCCGATGCGCTGCTCGAGGTACTCGGCTACGACGGCGACGACGACGGGGCGATGGCCGAGCTGTCGACCGGCAACGCGCGCAAGATCGGGCTGGCGCAGGCGCTGGCCTGCGAGCCCGGCCTGCTCGTCCTCGACGAGCCGTGGAACGGCCTGGACGACGACGCCGCCGACGCCCTGACCCGGCTGCTCGCCGAGCGCACCGCGCCCACGCTGGTCACCGACCACACCGGCACCGCGGCCGGCCTGCCCGGCGCCCGGCTGCACCGGCTGCGCGAGGGCCGGGTCGCCGCCGTCTCCGACCCGGACTCGGTGCCGCTGCCGACCGCGCCGCCCGCCGGGGCGATGATGCGCCTGGACATGGCCTGCGCGGGCGACCCGCGGCCGCTGCTGGAACGGGTGTTGCCACCGGCCCGCGTGGAGGGGGCCGCCCCGGGCCGGTTCACCGTCCGGGTCCCGGCCCCGGACAGCGACGCCTGGCTGGCCGCCGCCCTGGCCGCGGGCTGCGCGGTCCGCTCGGTGCGCCCGATCCGTCCCGCCGGACCGGAGGCGGGCCGGTGAAGCGCAGGCTGCGGGCCGCCGCGGCGGTGGCGATGCTGCTCGGGGAGGACGTCGGGCGGACCGAGAAGTTCGTCGCACCGGCCGTGCTCTACGCCGGGGTGCTCGCCGTCCTGTTCGGTGGCGCCCCCGGTCCGCTGCCCGAGCCGTGGGCGGCCAGCGCGCTGCTGCTCTACCCGGTCGGGGCCTGGCTCGCCCACGCCCTCGCCGAGTCCGAGGACGAGGACGCCCGCACCGTGACCCTGGCCGCCGCGGGCGGGCCGTGGCCGCTCGCGGCAGGGGTGCTGCTCGCCGCGACGGCGGGTGTGGCCCTGCTCGGCCTACTCGCGGTGGTGTGGGGGGTCGTCGCGGCCTGGGGCACGGCGACGACCGGGAGCCTGTTCGACGGTCTGCTGGCCCACCTGGCCTGCGGGATCACCGGCGCCGCGGTGGGGTCGGTCTTCTCCCGGCCGGTGTTCCGCAGCGAGGGGGTCGCCTTGATGGGGGCGCTCGTCGTGCTCGTGGTGACCGGGACCCAGTCCTGGCTGCCGCCGGTGGGGACGGCCGCGGCCGCGCTGGGCAGCGGACGGCCGGGTGTCGGGCCGCTGGGCGACCTCGTGGTCGCGGTGCTGGTGGCCCTGGTCGCGGTGACCGTGGTCGCGCGGGTGGAGCAGGGCGGCCTGCGCGGGGCGGGGCAGCGGCTCGGCGGGCTCGTGGAGCGGCTGCGTCCGCGTTCCTGACCCGGGCTCAGCGGACGAGCCCGGCCACGGCCCCAAGGCGGTCGACGACGAGCGCGAACATCGCGTCCCGGTGCTCGACGGCGTTCTCGAACTGCCCGAACAGCTCGAACGACACGTGCCCGAACAGGCCCGTCCACGCGGTCATCGCCGCGAGCAGCGCGCCGCCGGGCACCTCCTCGGCGCCCATCGCGGCGGCGACCCGCGCGGCGTCGCCGGCGAGTGGTCCGTCCGGATCCGGGGCGGCGGCGAGGGCACCCGCGGCGTGCGCGGCGACCAGCGTCCGCGCGAGCGGGGCCAGCACGCGGACGGCGGCGGGCACCGTGTCGGCGGGCGCGCGGTAGCCGGGCACCGGCGAACCGTAGACGAGCGCGTACTCGTGGGGGTGGGCCAGCGCCCAGTCCCGCACGGCGTGCGCGATGGCCCGCCAGCGGGCATCGGGGGAGGTCCCCGGGTCGGCGTCGTGCACCGCGTCGGCGAGGGCGTCGTAGCTCTGCACGATCAGGGCGGTCAGCAGGTCGTCGCGGGTCGGGAAGTAGCGGTGCAGCGCCGAGGACACCATCCCGATCTCCCGGGACACCGCGCGCATGGACAGCGCCGCGGCGCCGGTCTCGGCCAGCTGCCTGCGGGCGGCGGCGGTGATCTCGGCGACGAGCTCGGCCCGGGCCCGCTCGCGTGCGGTGCGGGAGGCGTTCACGGGCCGCAGCGTAGATCAGTGGTCGCGGACGTGGACAGGGGACTCCGGACGGAGCGTCGCTCTCGCCCCCGGGCCGGCGCGGGAGACCGCAGGGCCACACACGGTGTGACGGCCCGGCCGTGGTGGCGGTCGGCGGGTCGCGGAGGTCCGGCCGCACCGACGTCCCGGCCGGTGGTCAGGCCGGGAGGGCCACGGTCAGCAGGGTCGGGAGCGCGCGGCGGCCGTCGCCGGTCAGCCGGACCGAGCGGTGGTCGGGGCCCCGTTCGACCCAGCCCCGGTCGAACAGCGTCCGGCACAGCGCCGCCCCGGCCGCCCCGGCGAGGTGGTGTCGGCGCTCGGTCCAGTCCAGGCAGGCCCGGACGACCGGCCGGCCGCGACGCGGCAGGTCCCCCACGAGCCCGGTGAACCAGTCCCGCCCGGCCGGGGTGAGCGCGAGTCCGTGCTCGACGGCCAGCAGCCCGTCGGCGACCAGCCCGTCGAACAGGGCGACCCCGAACGTCCCGGCGAGGTGGTCGTAGCAGGTCCGGGCCCCGGCCAGCCGGGCCGCGGCCCGCGAGGCCCGCAACGACGGTGGTACCGGTGCGGGGGCGGTCCCGCAGGCCAGGGTCTCCACCGTCCGTGCCACCTCCGGTCCGGCCAGGCGGAGGTACCGGTGCCGGCCCTGCCGCCCGGTGACCAGCAGACCGGCCGCGACGAGCCGGTCGAGCTGCGCGGTCGCCGTCGACGGGGCGACACCCGCGTGCCGGGCCAGCTCGCCCGCGGTCCACGCCCGTCCGTCGAGCAGCGCCAGGCAGAACGTGGCGCGGGTCCGGTCGGCGAGCAGTGCGGCCCTGGCCGCCAGCGCGGACGGGTCGACCGGACCGACGGTCACGACGGTGTCCCCGGTCCCGGCGCCGGACCGGCGACCGCGGCCGGTGCCGGGGCCGTCCGGCCGCCCCGGCGCGACAGCGCGACCCCGGCCAGCGCCAGCGCGCCGCCGAGCAGCGCGAGCGGCGGCGGCAGCTCGCCCAGGACCGGCCAGGCCAGCAGCACCACCAGGGTCGGGACCAGGTAGGTGGTGACGCCGAGGCGGCCGGCGTCGGTGCGGGACAGCGCGTAGGCCCAGGTCCCGAACGCGAGCGCGGTGGGCACCAGGCCCAGATACACCATCCCCGCGATCTCCGGCCAGGACGCCGCGCCGGTGGCGGTGAGCAGGTCCGGTGCCCAGGGCAGCGTCGCGACCGCACCGACCAGGCACGAGACCTGGGTGACCTGCAGGGCGGGCAGGCGCCGGAGCACCGGCTTCTGGGTGAGCACGCCGACGGTCCAGGTCGCCGCGGCGAGCAGGCACAGCAGCGCCCCGGCCGGTCCCCGTGCTCCGTCCGGGCCGCCGCCGGAGGTCGCGAACCCGATCAGCACCGCACCGGCGAACCCGATCCCCGCCCCGGCCAGCAACGGGCGCGGGAACCCCTCGCGCAGCACCACCCCGGCCGACAGGGCGATCAGGATCGGACCGACGTTGACCAGCATGGCCGCGGTCCCGGCGTCGAGGCGTTCCTCGGCCGCGTTGAGGGCGACGTTGTAGACGGCGAACCAGCTCACCCCGCACAGCGTCATCAGCAGCCACTCGCGCCCGGTCGGCCGCACCCACGAGCGGCTCAGCAGTACCGCGAGCGTGAGCGCCAGGCCGCCGACGAGCAGCCGTCCGAGCGCGAGCCCCCCGGCGCCGAACGCCGGGCCCACCGCCCGGATCGCCACGAACGCCGACGCCCACGCCACCACCGTCACCCCGGCCGCCAGCGCGACCCGCGTCCCCGATCCCGTCACGGCGACGACGCTAGGCCCACGACGTTTCGGTCCGCACCGACATCACGCGCGGTAGTGGTCGACGGTCGCCGTGAGTGTCCGCTCCCAGTCCGGCATCGGGGTGCCGGCGAGGGAGGCGGCGAGCCGGTCGAGGTACCAGTGCCAGCCCGGTCCGGCGTCGGCCGGGGACAGGCCCGCGGGCAGGACGTGCGGCAGGACGAGCACCGTGCCGGTGCCCTCGGGCGCGAGGGTCAGGGTCAGCTCCCAGGGCTCCCCGTCGCCGTCGCGGATCGCGACGGCGAGACGGTGCGGCGGGTCGCACTCGGAGATCAGCACCTGCGACGGTGGCCCGCCGGCGTCCTCCTCGGCGGTCATCTCGAGCGCGACGGTCCCCCCGGGGCGGGCGTCGCCGGACCACCGGCCGAACCACCGGGCGCAGCGATCGGGGTCGGTGACGGCGGACCACACGTCCTCGACCGGCTCGGGGTGTACCCGGCGGAACCGCAGCACGGTCGGTCCGCCCGGTTCGTGGTGCACCTCGCCGGTGCGTGCGGAGTGGTCGCTCATCGGTCCTCCCTCGATCCACGGGTCAGCTCGGTGCCCAGTGCGTCGAGCCGCTGTGGCCAGAACCGGCGCAGGCCCGCGAGCCACTGCTCGGCGGCCGCGGGGCCGGCCGGGTCGACGGCGTAGAGCCTGCGGGTGCCCTGTGCGCGGACGGTGGCGAAACCGTTCTCGCGCAGCACGCGCAGCTGCCGCGAGACGGCCGGCTGCGAGATCCCGAACTCGGCCCGGACGACCGCGGTCACCCGGCCGGCCGGGCACTCGCCCTCGACCAGCAGCTCCAGGATGCGGCGCCGGACGGGGTCGCCCAGGACGTCGAACGCCTCCATGACGCACAAGTTATATAAGCGGAGATGGAATAACAATCCCGATGGACATCCGGCCGGTCCGGTTCTATGGTTAGTTACATGAGTAATGAACCACTGCACTACGGCAGCGGGCGGCCGCCGTGAGGGACGACGGCCGCCCGCTGTTCGCGCAGATCGCGGAGGACATCGCGTCCGCCGTGGTGGACGGGACCTACCCGGAGGAGACCCAGGTGCCGTCCAGCAACGAGCTCGCCGCGTTCCACCGGATCAACCCGGCGACGGCGGCGAAGGGTCTCAACCAGCTCGTCGCGCAGGGCGTGCTCTACAAGAGACGGGGGATCGGCATGTTCGTCGCCGAGGGGGCACGGTCGCGGCTGCTGGAGAGCCGACGCGAGGACTTCGCCCGGCAGTACATCGCTCCGCTGGTCACCGAGGCCCGCAAGCTCGGGATCGACCCGGAGCAGCTCAAGAAGATGATCGACGTCTGGGGGGACGACCGATGAGCACGAACGTGATCGCCATGCACGGCGTCACGAAGCGCTACGGCAGCGACGTGACCGCGCTCGACGACGTGACGTTCGCGCTGGAGGAGAACCGCATCCACGGGCTGCTCGGCCGCAACGGCGCCGGCAAGACCACCGCGATGCAGATCCTGACCGCGCAGAACCTCGCGTCCTCCGGGCGTGCCGAGATCTTCGGCGAGCAGCCCTACGAGAACGCGCCGGTGCTCGCCCGCACCTGCTTCATCCGCGAGTCGCTGAAGTACCCGGACTCCTACACCGTCGGGCACGCGCTGCGCGCCGCCGCGACCGTGTACCCGCACTGGGACCAGGCGTTCGCCGACCAGCTGGTCGGCGAGTTCGGGCTCCCGCCCGCCCGGCGGGCCAAGAAGCTCTCCCGCGGACAGGTCTCGGCCGTCGGCGTCGTGATCGGGCTCGCGTCGCGGGCCCCGCTGACCTTCTTCGACGAGCCCTACCTCGGTCTCGACGCCGTCGCCCGACAGCTGTTCTACGACCGCCTGCTCGCCGACTACGCCGAGCACCCGCGCACGGTGGTGCTGTCCACGCACCTCATCGACGAGGTGTCCGACCTGATCGAGCACGTCGTCCTGATCGACGGCGGACGCGTGCTGATCGACTCCGACGCCGACGACCTGCGGGGGAGCGCCGTGACCGTGACCGGCCCGGCCGAGGCCGTCGAGCGGTTCGCCCGCGGTCACGTCGAGCTGCACCGCGAGCGGATGGGCGGGTTCCTGCGGGTCACGCTGTCCGGCGCCGCGTCCGAGCCCGCGCTGCCGGAGCTGCAGTTCGAGCCTGTCTCGCTGCAGCAGCTCGTCGTGCGCACCACCCAGCAGAACGCCGCCGCCCGCTCCGACCGGAAGGTCCTGTCATGACCGCCGCTGCCGTCGCCGAGGCCGATCGTCCCGTGACCACCGGGAGCAGGCTGGCCGCGGTGCTCCGGATGAACCTCGTCGACTCCCGCAACCGGGTCGGCATGCCCTGGGTCATCCTGGCCGCCATCTTCGCGATCAACCTGGCCGTCTTCTGGGCCGTGCAGGCCGGGACCGGCTCCCCCGACGGCGGGGTCACCGGCGCCCTCGCCGCGATGTTCTTCATCGTCGGGACGCAGTACCTGGTCACGATGACGCAGGTGATGCCGTTCGCGCTGAGCCTGGGCATCACCCGGCGGCACTTCTACACCGGGGTGCTGTCCCTGCTCGCCGTCGAGACCCTGCTGCACTCGGTGCTGCTGACCGTGCTGCTGGGGATCGAGCGGGCGACCGGCGGCTGGGGCGTCGGGATGCAGTTCTTCGCGGTGGGGTTCCTGTCGGGGCAGAACGTCGTGCTGACGGTGCTCTGCTACTGGGTCCCGATGTTCGTGGTCGGCGCCGTGTTCCTGCTGTCCGGGGCCGTCTTCCGGCGCTGGGGCCAGCTCGGGGTGTGGGCGCTGGGCGTCGGCGTCGGTCTGGTCGCCGGGCTGGCCGTGGTGCTGGTGACGCTGCAGCAGGCCTGGCCGGCGGTCGGCCGGTTCTTCACCGGGACGCCGGTGCCGCTGCTGCTCGCCGGCTACCCGCTGGTGGTGGGTGTGCTCGTCGTCGGCGGCTACCTCGTCGTCCGGCGCGCCCGGGTCTGACGGCGCGGCGGGGCCCGGCACCCTCGTGGGGGGTGGTGCCGGGCCCCGCCCGCGTTCACCCGTGCAGCACGACACCGGCCCGCTCCGGGGCGCCCCCGGTCCGGGCCAGCTCCTGCTCGGCGCGGCGCCAGCCGTCGCGGAAGGGGGCGTAGCCCGGCCAGTCCGCCCGGGCCCGCAGCCGCCGCTCCCGCTCGCCGGCGGGCACGTCCACCCAGATCGCCAGCGCGGTCACCGGCGCGAGCCCGGCCGCGCCGCTGCCGCACCCCTCCAGCACGATGACGGGTGCCGGTGCGCGGGTGCGCTCCGGTCCCGGCCGGTCGTGCACCCAGTCCCAGGACGTCCAGCGCAACGTCGTCCCGGCCGCCAGCGGGTCCCCGATCCCGTGCCGGGCCAGCGCCGGGACCCGGGCCAGGCCGTCCCAGCCGGGGCACAGGTCCTCGATCTCCAGCAGCGGGGCGGCGAGCCGCGCCGCCAGCTCGCGGGCACGGGTCGACTTCCCGGCCCCGGAGAAGCCGTCGACGGTGACCAGCCGGTTCCCGGCGGGCCCGGCGGGCGCGGCGTCGACGAGATCCGCGACGACGTCGGCCCACCCGGGACCGGCGGCGATCCTCACGGACGCACGACCACCTTGACCTGCGACGGGTCGGGGGACAGGGCGTCGCCCACGTGGTCGAGGTCGACGTGTCCGGTGACCAGCCGGTCCAGGTCCACCGCGCCGGAGGCGGCCAGGCGCACCGCGGTGGGCCAGGTGTTGGCGTAGCGGAAGGTGCCGGTCAGGGTGATCTCGCGGGACTGCAGTGCCGACACCGGCAGCGTCATCTCGTCGGCACCCATCCCGACCAGCACCGCGGTACCCCCGGGCCGGCCCGCGGGCAGCCCGCCGAGCACCGCGGCGGCCACCCCGGAACAGTCGACGAACGCGTCCATCCCGGACACGGACGACCCCGGCCCGACGACGTCGGTCGCCCCGAACGTCCGGGCCAGGGCGGCGCGCGCCGGATCCGGGTCGCTGACGACGACCTCGGCGGCCCCGAGTACCGCGGCGACCTGCGCGACGAGCAGCCCGATCGGTCCGGCGCCGGCGACGAGCACCCGCGAGCCGGCCCCGGTGCGCGCCTTGTGGTGTGCCCACAGCGCGACCGAGAGCGGTTCGAGCAGCGCCGCGGCGTCGTCGGAGACGTGCTCGGGGACGGGGTGGGCGAAGTCGTCGGCGATCGTCACGTACTCGGCGAACGCGCCGTCGACCGGCGGGGTCGCGAAGAACACCATGTCCGGGCACAGGTTGTAGGCGCCGGTGTGGCAGTGGTGGCAGCGACGGCAGGGCACCCCCGGCTCCAGCGAGACGCGCTCGCCGATCCGGCCCGGGTCGACGCCCTCGCCGACGCCGACGACCCGGCCGGACGGCTCGTGACCCAGCACCATCGGCTCGCGCAGCACGAAGTCCCCGATCCGGCCGTGCCGGAAGTAGTGCACGTCCGAACCGCAGGTCCCGACCGAGGCCACCCGCACCAGCACCTCCCGGGGCCCGGGACGGGGAACCGGACGCTCCCGGACCTCCAGCTCACCGGCGGCGCGCAGCACGCTGCACCGCATGGACGTGGGGACCTCGGCGATCGTCGTCACGCCGCCGACGGTAGGCACGCGTGACCGGGCCGGGCAACGCGGTGTGCGCCGACCGCGCCGGACCTACCGGTGCGCGCACTGTCGATCACCGCGCGGGCACCGTCCACCCCCGGGAGGTCCGCCGGTGGTGTACTGCTCCGCGACGAGAGGGAGGACCGGCCGCCCCGCGGGTGGCCGGCGACGAGAAGGACGCCCATGGGCTCGGCCATCGAACGACCGGCGGTCACCGGCTTCCACCACGTGTCGGCCGCCGTGACCGACGTGGAGTCCAGCGCGCTCTGGTACCAGCGCGTCCTCGGCCTGCAACGGCTGCCGATGACCTTCCCCCACCACGACCTCGCCGACGGCTCGTCGGAGAAGGCGGCGCTGCTCCTCGACGTCGTGACCGGGGTGATGATCGAGCTGCACGCACCCGCCGACGGGGACGGTGGGGGCCCCCGCGGGGCGCTCGACCACCTGGCGTTCGGCGTCGCCGACCGGGAGACCCTGGACGCCTGGGCGGCCTGGCTGGACACGCTCACGGTGCCGCACGGCGGCGTCGTCGACCGGACCGACCCGACCGGCTACGCGACGCTGGAGTTCCGCGACCCGGACGGCATCGCGCTGGAGTTCATCCACTTCCCCGGTCGCGGTTAGGGGTCCAGGCAGACCAGGCCCCACGGCCGGTCGTCGACCCGGGTCATCACGACGGTGGCGTGCCGTGACCCACGGCCGCGCAGCTTCCGGGCGATCGCCTCGACGTCGCCGGCCAGGCCACGACGCCGCACGTCGACCGCGCCGACATCGAGCTCGCGCAGCAGCCGGGGCAGCCGCTTCTGGTCCCACGGGCGGGAGTCCAGCACCCGCAGCGGCCGGGCGAACGGGGTGGCCGGGGGTTCGTCGTTGCCGGTCAGGAACGCGATCCGCGGGTCGATCCGGGCCGTTCCGGTGGCCCTGGCCAGCGCCGAGACCAGCCCGGCCCGGGTGACCGCCGGGTTCGGGTCGAGCAGCCACGCGCCCGGCTGCCCGACGGCGATGCCGGTGTCCCCGTCCGGCGGGTCCGGCTCACCGTGCAGGTCGTGCACACCCTCGTCGTCGACGACGGTGGCGCGCGTGCGGGCTCCGGCCACCGCCGGGGACCAGGCGCAGGCCTCCTTCAGCTCCCGGCCGAGCGCGAGGAACTCGATCTCCCAGCCCGGCGGGACCGTGTCGTGGTCGATCCCCGGCGCCGCCTTGATCCCGACGGCGCCGACCCGGCCGACCAGCTCGACGCACCACTCCAGCGGGGGCTCGGACTCGCCGGTCCGCATCCGGCCGCCGCCGCTGCGCCGGGCCGGGTCGACGAACACGCCGTCGGCACCGGACAGGTCCGCGTCGCGGACGTCGCCGTGCACGGTCCGGGCCCGGCCGCCGTGCACGGCCGCGTTGCGGGCGGCCATCCACAGGTGCACCGGGTCCAGGTCGACCCCGGTGACGTCGTGGCCGGCGGCGACCAGCGAGACCAGGTCGCCGCCGATCCCGCAGCACAGGTCGACGACCGAGCGGCCGGCGAAGCGGGCGGCGCGGTGCCGCGCGATCACCTCGGACGAGGCCTGCTCCAGTCCGTCGCGGGTGAACCACATCTGCCGGGCCCTGGCGAACTTCCGGGCGGCCCGGTCGCGCAGGCCGGCCTGGGCCATGGCGTCGGCGACCAGCTCGGCGTCGTGCTCGCGACGCAGTGCGGTGCCCAGACGCAGCGCGGCGTCACCGCTGCGGTCGGCGACGGCCAGCCGCTCCAGCAGCGCGGTCCCCTCCGGCCCGGCGAGCCGCTCCAGCCGGGCGATCGGATCGTCGTCCACGACGACAGTCTCCACGGCACGGTTCCGGGTGCCGGCGTGCGCCCGCACCGGTGCCGCCGGGAAACCCGCGCTCACCGTCACCGGCCGGTCCACCGGACCAGAGGGGCACCCGGCCGAAACCACGGCCGTGACTCCTCGGTACGCGCCGCACGGGTCCGGAGCGACCGTGGTGCGGGCCCGCTGCCCGGCCGGATCGGTGGGCCGGCGTGGCCCGTCGGACCGGTCGTCAGAAGAGCATCGGTCCCCCGGTGGGCGGCCGTCGATCGAGATGCGGGATCGACGATCCGGTGAAGCTCCAGGTCAGCAGGCCGGCGAACAGGATCACCAGCAGGCCGACGAGGGCCGCCCCGCCGTAGATCACCCGTGGGCGCCGGCGTTGTCGAGGAACGGCCACTCCAGGAGCCACACGGCGGCGAGCGGCAGGATGGCGGTCGCGGTCACGCGTTGCAGCGCCCGCAGCCGTACGTCCCGGCCGACCTGCTGCGCGCGGGAGGCGGTGAGCACACCCCGTCCACCGCAGGGCACGCACTCGACGGGACCGAGGTCACGCACGACAGCGACCGGCACGAAGTTCAGCCGGAAAGGGCTGTCTCCGCCGGCCCCCTTGCGGTGCATGATCGCGAAGCCGCGGCACGCCGGGCACGTCGTCGTGCCGTTCACGGCGAGGACACGTCGGGAGCCGGCGTCGGGCAGGAGGCCGCGACCACGGCAGCGGCAGTCCCGGACGCGGGGCCGGTGCCGCCCCCGCAGCTCGGCGGCGCAGTGGTTCCCGTGAACCAGGTGCTGCCGGAGCCGATGCGGCGGACCGGCCGGTGCACGCCGACGACCGCGGGGCACGACGGGCCGGCCGGGCCGATGCGGTGGGCGTCCACGTCACAGCACCGAGTATGGGTCCGGATCGCGGCGAGATCCACGGGTCGCCTCCCGGCCGTGGTCTCGGCTCCGGGTGGATCCGGCGGTCGTCCGGGGAGGCGGGACGGTCGTCGCGGCGTGGTCCGGGGTGCGGGCGGCCGGGCAGGACCGGATGGACCGCGTCCGAGGCCGTCCCGGTCGCGCTCCCGTCGCGCTCCCGTCGCGGTCGCCGCCGGATCGAGTCCGGCCGACCGCACGGTGCGGACCCGCCGGGGCCGCTCCCGGGGCCCGGCCGGCGCCGTCCCTGACGGGCCGGACCACTTTTCCGGGGCGGCTCCGACCTGGGTCGATGCCTCCGAGGAGTGACCCGCGGACGGCAGCCCGTCCCGCGGATCCCGATCGTCCCCCGGGTCCCGTCCGTCACGGCGCACCGCCGGTTCGGGTGACCTCCTGCGGGGTGACCTCACTCCACCGACGGGTGGCGGGTGTGGCTGGTGTGCACGCGGTGCTTCTAGCGTTCCCGATATCGGACAAGACGGACACGGACGGGGACGGGAACGAGGCATGAGGCGCGGACTTGCACGACGTACGGTGATGAGCGCGGCGGCGGTGGTGACGGTGAGTGCTGTCATGTTCACCGGAGGGGTCCTGACTCTCACCGACGGTGCGGCCGCTCCCGCGGCTGCGGCACCGACGGTGCCCGGCGTCGTGGCGCAGGCCGCGGCGCCGGAGGCACCGAGCGTGCTCGCCGGCCCGACGTCCACCCCGTCGGGCGGCGCGGTGTTCCCGACTGACTCCGCTCTGCGGTCGTCGTCGCAGGCGGCCGGGCGCTCCGACGTGGCTCCGGCCGCGGCGGGAGCAGGGGAGGGCGCGGAGCCCGCCCGCGGCACCGAGGGCTCCGGTGACGCCGTCCCCACCCGACCGGCCGCCGCCGCGTCGGCCGGCACCGCCGTTGCGGGTGCGCCGACCTCCGGCACCGCCGCTGCGGATGCGCCGGCCTCCGGCGCCGCCGTCGGGGACGCGCCGGACGTCCCGGCCGGACCGGGCGGCACCGCCGCCGACGAGCCCGTCGACCCCGCCGACGAGGCGCCGGCCGCCCCCCCGTTACCTTCTTGATCAAGCCCGCTGAGGGCTTGCAGGCCGCCGGCCGCGGTATGACTGACTGCCCCTGTCGCCCGATGATCTGGGGGGGTGTTGTCGCCGTGGCCGGAGGGCGCCAACGACCGCTGATAGAGACCTGACCCGTGTGGTCTGCTCGTAACGTGGCTGCCGGCGCGGGTGCTCGTGGTCGGCCTGCCGCGACGAGAAGGGAGCGGCGGTTGCCCGATCCTGACCAGCACCCGACCGGGTTCGCGGTGTTCTGCGGCCTGGACGTGGGCAAGTCCGAACACCACGCCTGCGCGGTCGACACCAACGGGAAGCGGGTGCACGACAAGGCCCTGCCCAACGACGAATCGGCGCTGCGCACCGTGCTGTCCGGGCTGGCCGAGCACGGCGCGGTGCTGATGGTCATCGACCAGCCCGCCTCGATCGGAGCGCTGGCCATCGCCGTCGCTCGTGATCTGGGGATCACGGTGGCCTACCTGCCCGGGCTGGCGATGCGCCGCATCGCCGACCTGCATCCCGGGCAGGCCAAGACCGACGCCCGCGACGCCCACGTGATCGCCGAGGCCGCCCGGACGATGCCGCACACCCTGCGCCGGGTCGGCACCGACGACGAGACCCTCGCCGAACTCACTGTGCTCGCCGGTTACGACGATGACCTGGCTGGGCAGAGCACCCGGCTGACGAACCGGCTGCGCGACGCCCTGCTGCATGTTCATCCCGCCCTGGAACGCCTGCTCGGGCCACGCCTGGACCGCGGTGGCGTGCTCGACCTGCTCGCGGCCGCGCCCACCCCGCAAGCCCTGCGAGAGCTCGGCGCTGACGGGATCGCCGAGACGATGCGGGCCCGGTCGCCTCGACTGGCCCGCACCCTTCCCGCCCAGATCCTGACCTCGCTCGACGCCCAGAGCCTGACCGTTCCCGGCACGGCCGCGTTCGCCCGTGTCATCACCGGCGTCGCCGGGCAGCTGCGCCAGGTCCACACCGAACGCGACCAGCTCGCCGACGAGCTCGAAGCCCGCCTGGAGGCCCACCCTCTTGGACCGGTCCTGACCTCGATGCCCGGACTCGGGGTCAGGACCGCCATCAAGATCCTCACCATCGTCGGCGACGGCTCCGGGTTCCCCACCGCCGGGCACCTCGCCGCTTACGCCGGCCTCGCCCCAGTCACCCGCCGCTCCGGCACCTCGATCAAAGGCGAAACCCGATCCCAGCGCGGCAACCACGCCCTGAAATCCGCGCTGTTCCTGTCCGCATTCGCCGCCCTGGCCGACCCCGCCAGCCGCGCCTACTACGACCGCAAACGAGCCGCCGGCAAACGACACAACGTCGCCCTGATCTGCCTCGCCCGACGCCGCACCGACGTCATCTACGCCATGCTCCGCGACCGCCGCCCCTACAACCCGCCCACGGTCAACAACCCCGATCCAGAACTCGCCGCCGCTTGACGAACCCATAGAGACACCCCCCCCGGGGTGAGCCCGCCGCACCGGTCGGCGCCGCGGACGAGCCGGCCACACCGGCCGGTCCCGCGGACGGACCGGCGGCACCGGCCGGTCCCGCGGACGGACCGGCCACACCGGCCGGCCCCGCGGACGGACCGGCGACACCGGCCGGCCCCGCCGAGGCCCCTGCCGCCGGCCCGGCCGATCCCGCGCAGCAGCCGGGCGATACTGGGGAGACACCGGCGGAGCCGGCGCCTGCCCCCGCCGATCCCGAGAAGCCCGCCGCACCCGCGGAGCCTGCCGCACCCGAGCAGCCCGCCGACCCCGAGGAGAAACCCGTCGCTCCCGTGGAGAAGCCCGTCGAGACGCCGGCCGATCCCGCCGCCGTCACGCCCGCCGGGCCCGCCGACCCGTCGGCGCGGCCGGCGGACCAGAGCAGGCCCCGCCCCGGCGCCACCACCGCGGCCGAGCGCTACGGCTGGGGCGCGCCGCTCCCGGCCTCGGACGAGTTCGACTACACCGGCCCCCCCCCGGACCCGGCGAAGTGGAACCAGGCGGGCGAGTGCTGGCCCGGTCACGCGGGGAACGGCGGACGCTGTGCGAGCCGGTCCACCGTGCAGGACGGCAAGCTCGTCCAGACGGGGCTGCGCAACGGCGACTCGGCGTGGATCTCGTCGAAGTTCAACCAGCAGTACGGCCGTTGGGAGGCCAGGGTCCGGTCCGAGGGCACCGGCCCGGACAACGGCAGGCAGTACCACCCGCTGCTCATCATCTGGCCGCAGTCGGACCGCTGGCCCCAGGACGGCGAGTACGACTTCCTGGAGAACGGTGCCCCCGGCGAGCAGTGCGCCGAGGCGTTCATCCACTACCCGCACGGGCGTGGCGCCGTGCAGCAGGAGTACGCCAAGGAGAAGAACTGCGGCGCCCCGCTGAGCGAGTGGCACAACGTCGCCATCGAGTGGACGCCCGACCACGTGAAGGGCTTCATCGACGGCAAGGAGTGGTTCAGCTTCTCCGGTGGGGCCCGGTCCGGCCGCAAGAACATCCAGGACATGCCCAGCGGGCATCTGACGATCCAGCTCGACAACTTCTTCGGCGGGAACATGCAGCCGGCCACCTACGAGGTCGACTGGGTCCGGATCTACTCCCTCGACGGGAAGTGACGGGTTAACACCGGACCGTTGTCGCGCGACATGACCGGTGTGTCGCCACTCACGCGCAGGGCTGCGGGATGGTTGCTCGCCGGCGTCGTGGCCGTCGAGGCCACGATCCCCGCGGTCGGCCTGATCACCACCGATCCACCGCGCCGCTACTCGTGGAGCATGTTCGTCGCCTCGTCGACGGAGTACGCCTACACCGGCCGGACGGCCGGGGGCGCGAGCCGCGCGCTCGACACCGCGACCCTGCCGTGGCCGCAACGGACCGTCCACTACGGATCGACGGTGCCGGACCTGCTGTGCTCGGCGACCCCGGACCTGGTCGCGGTCTCCCGGACCCGGGACGGTCTGGCGGAGAGTGAGCAGCCGTGCTGAGACCTCCCGGCTCGCTCCCCGCCCGTCCGCTGGCCGGGTACCGGATCCTGGTCGGGCTCGTCGCCGGGCTGAAGGCGCTGGAGCTCGGCGCGAGCCCGCTGCTGGGTACCCCGGCCGGGCCGCTGTTCGGGGTGGGTCCGGTCGTGCCCGCCGCGGTCTGGCTCGCACTCGGCGCGGTGATGGGGCTGGCGGCGCTCGCCGTCGTCGTGGGCTGGCACGGGCGCGCCGCCGTCCTGGTGGTCGGGCTGTGCACCGCGGGGTTCGTGTGGGGGGCCGGCTACTACTCCAACCACACCTATCTGTTGTTCACCGTCGCCGTCCTGCTGTCGTTCGCCGACTGCGACGCGGCGTGGTCGGTCCGGTCGTGGCGCGGCCGGGGTGCGGACCGGGTGTGGGCGGCGCCGGTGCTGGCGCTGCGGGCGCAGATCACCATCGTCTACTTCTTCGCCGCGATCTCGAAGATCCGCCCCGACTTCCTGTCCGGCAACGGGCTGGCGTCCTGGGCCTGGGACTCGGTCCTGGTCCCGACGGCGATGCTGACCCCGGTGGTCCTGGTCCCGCTGGCGTTCGGCGCGGTGCTCACCGAGCTGTTCGTCGGGTTCGGGCTGTGGTCCTCCCGGCTGCGGCCGGTGGCCGTCGTCGCCGGGATCGGGCTGCACCTCGGCATGATCGGGATGTTGTCCGACGGGCTGCACGCGGCGATCGAGCTCGGCCTCTTCGCCACCCTCACCTGCGGTGGCTACCTGCTGTTCGCCGGCCGCGTCCCGATCGTCGACAGGCCCGTCGGCGCAGTGGCGGTGCCCCGGCAGCGCCGGTCGGAACCGGCGCTGCCGGGCACGGTCACCCGGCGCTGACGCCCATCGCCTCGGCCAGCCGCAGATGCGGGGCGGCCTCGTCGTGGCGCGAGCGGCGCTGCAGGGTGCGCCCGAGGAGCAGATGGGCGTAACCGTCGGCGGGCTCGCGGTGCACCAGCTCGCGGAGCTCGGTCTCGGCCCGGCCGAGCTGCGCGGAGTGGTAGTACGCGCGGGCCAGCAGCAGCCGGACCGCGGCGGCGTCGGGCTGCTCCGCGACGAGCTCCGCGAGCACCGTCGCGGCCCCCGCGGGGTCGCCGGAGTCGAACAGGTAACCGGCGTGCTCCCACCGGTCGGCCGGTCCTGCTTCCGTCCCGGTCATCCAGGACAGCGCGTCGATCCTCATCGGTGCGGCCTCCTTCCGGCCCGTTCGGTTGATACGTCAACCAGAACCGCGGCACCGGCCGTTCTGTTCCCGGCTCAGCCCAGGGCGGCGCGGACCAGCTCGGGAATCCCGGTCGCCGGCCGGCCGAGCAGCGTGGCGAGGTCGTCCGAGGGCTCGGCGAACAGCCCCGACGAGATCAGCCCGCCGAGGAAGGCCAGGTCGCCGGCCTCGTCGAGCGGGACCCGACGGTGGGTAACCGGCCTCCCGGACTCCGCGGCGATGGACGCGGCCAGCTCGTCGTAGGTCCAGAGCGGTCCCCGCAGCTCGTAGGCGTGCCCGGCGTGCGCGCCCGGCCCACCCGCCACGACGGCGGCCGCCGCCCGTGCCAGGTCGGCGATCGTGGCCGTGTTCAGCGCCCGGCCGCCGTCCGCGGCGACCGTCTCGCCCGCCTCGACCGCCGCCGCGACCACTGCCGGGTTGACGAACAGGTCGGAGTAGAAGGTGTTGCGCAGCGGTGTCACCGGCAGCCCGGAGTCGCGGAGCAGCTCCTCGGTGACGGTGTGGTCGGCGAGGAAGCCCGGCGCTCCGGGCCGGTCCGCCCCGACGGCGCTGGTGTAGACGACGTGCCCGACACCCGCCTCGGCCGCGGCGCGGACCACGTTGCCGTGCTGGCGCTCGCGGACCCCGGGCGTCACGTCGGAGCCGGACACGAACAGCAGCCCGTCGGCGCCGGTGAACGCGGTCTTCAGCGAGGCCGGGTCCTCGTAGTCGCCGACGTGCACCCGGACCCCGGCCGCGGCCAGGTCGGCCACCTTCTCCGCGGACCGGGCGAGCACGCCCAGCCGCTCCGCCGGCACGGTCTCCAGCAGCGCCCGCACGGCCGCGCCGCCCAGCTTCCCGCTCGCCCCGGTCACGATGATCATTGCTGTCTCCTCGGTTCGTCGTGGACGGTGACGACACTGCCCGATAGGCTAACAGCTGGTAAGTACGTACCTTCTGGTAAGTAGGTGGGCGGACAGTGAGCACGCAGGTGGAGCGGCATGCGGGCCTGTTCTCGGGTGACGCGTTCGACAGCAGCTGTCCCTCGCGGTCGGTCCTCGACCACGTGACGTCCAAGTGGGCGGTGCTGGTCCTGGTCGTGCTGTCCCGTGAGGACCACCGGTTCTCCGAGCTCCGTCGCGCCGTCGGTGGGATCAGCGAGAAGATGCTGGCCCAGACCCTGCGGACCCTGGAGGGCGACGGTTTCGTGCACCGCGAGGTCGCGCCGACCACCCCGCCGCAGGTCAGCTACGGCCTGACCGGGCTCGGCCGCGGCGTGACCGGTCACCTCGCGGGGCTCGTCGGCTGGATCGAGGACCGGATCCCCGAGGTCCTGGCGGCGCGCGAACGCTAGACGGTCCGCGGGCGCGGCGCGCCCGGAGGCAGGGGAGGGGCGCACACGGTGCGGTCGGCCCCGCACGCGGTGTGGGGATCCAGGACCCCCGCGGGTGGTACGCCCCACACTCCGTGGTTCCCACAGTCCGGTCTCAGCGTCGTCACAGCGACGATGAGCACGATGGTGTCCATGGCGACCACTTCCGACGTTCCGACCTGGGTGGGTGAGCTCGACCGGCTCGCCCCGGCCCGCGACCTCGAGGTCGACCCGAGGTTCGCCGCAGCACGGCTGCTGGTCACCGTCGGTGGCACCCCGCAGGGCCAGGTCACCGTGCCGCTGAGCGACGGCCGTGCGACGGCCGCCGAACTCGCGCTCGCCGTCGCCGGGTTGCCGGCGGCCGACACCGTGGCCGTCGCACCGTCCGCGGCCGACCCGGTCACCGTGGTGATCGCGACCCGCAACCGGCCCGAGTCACTGGCCCGCTGCCTGCGCGCGGTCCTCGCCTCGGACCACCCGGCGCTCTCGGTCATCGTGGTCGACAACGACCCGACGGACGAGCTCACCCGGGACGCCGTCGCCGCCGCCGGGTCGCCCCGGGTCCGCTACGTCCGGGAGCCGCGCCGCGGCGCGTCGGTCGGGCGCAACCGCGGCCTGGCCGAGGCCCGCACCGAGATCGTCGCCTTCACCGACGACGACACCGAGGTCGACCCCGCCTGGGCCTCCCGCATCGCCGGCGCCTTCGCCACCGACCCCGCACTCGCCTGCGTCTCGGGCCCCGTCCTCGCCGCCCGCCTCGCCAGCCCCGAGGAACGCGCCGCCGACATCGCCCTGGCCTGGAACAAGGGCTTCACCCCCCGCCGGTTCACCCTCGCCGAACCCCCCGCCGACTCCCCGATCTTCCCCTTCGCCCCCGGCCTGTTCGGCATCGGCGCCAACCTCGCCGTCCGCGCCGCCGCCGCCCGCGCCGTCGGCGGCTTCGACGAGGCCATGGGCCCCGGCACCCCCACCCACGGCGGCGAGGACTGCGAGTTCCTCGTCCGCATGATCCTCGCCGGCCACGTCCTGGGCTACGCCCCCGGCGCCTACCTCTGGCACCACCACCGCCCCGACCAGGCCGCCCTGCGCAAGCAGATGGAGGGCTACGCCGTCGGACTCGGCAGCTTCCTGGCCAAGGTCGCGCTCTCGCCCCAGGGACGCTCGGTCGCCCTGCGCCGACTCCCCGCCGCCGTCGCCCGGCTGCGCCACATCTCCGACCGCGAGGCCGGCGCCGGCGACGCGGTGCCCGACAGCGGGCTGGCGGAGCGCGGCGGCCGGATCGCCCGCGGTGGCTGGGCCTACCTGCAGCGCTCCCGCGAGGTGCGCCGCAGCGGCGGCGCGGTGCCGCCGATGCTGCTGCCCCCGCGCTCCGCGCTGGTCCCGGCACACATCCGGCGGGCGGCCGAGACCGCACGCGTCACGGCCGAGGCACAGGCGCACGTCGGCCCGGCCGCCGTTCCGGCGCCGCGTCCCGACCGGACGGCCGAGCCCGGCGACGGCCGGGGGGCCGCGGAGCTCGCCCGGAACTCCGCGGCCTGAGGCGCTACAGCCCGTAGGACTTCCCGATGATGTCGCGCTGGATCTCGCTGGTCCCGCCGTACACCGTCGACACGACGCTCTGGCGGAGCAGCCGCTCCATGCCGTACTCGGTGGCGTAGCCGTAGCCGCCGAGCATCTGCATCCCCTCCAGGGACAGGTGCTTGGCGAGCTCGGTGGCCTTGAGCTTGGCCATCGACGCCTCGCGCGGGAACAGCGCACCCGCCGGGGCCTCGTCGATCACCCGGGCGGTGTCGTGGACCAGCAGCCGGGTGGCCGCCAGCTCGGTGGCGTTGTCGGCGATGCGGTGGCGCATCGCCTGGAAGCTCCCCACCGGTCGGCCGAACTGCTTGCGCTCCTTGACGTAGGCGACGGTGTCGTCGAACGCCCGGCGGGCCAGTCCGAGCATGAGCCCGGCCAGGATCATCCGCTCCAGGTTCAGCCCGGCCATGAGCTGGCGCCAGCCCTGGCCCTCGACGCCGACGACGGCGTCGGCGGGCAGCTCGCACCCGTCGAAGTAGAGGTCGTTGACCTCCTTGCCGCCCATCGTCTCGATGCCGTGGATCGCGAGGCCCGGGGTGTCGGTCGGGACGACGAACATGGTCAGCCCGTCGTGCTTGCCGCCCTCGGTGGAGGTGCGTGCGACCAGCAGGATGTGCGACGCGATGTGCGCGTTGGAGCACCAGGTCTTCTGGCCGTCGATCCGCCAGCCGTTCCCGGTCTTGGTGGCCCGGCACTTCAGGCCGCCGACGTCGGACCCGGCCTCCGGCTCGGACATCGAGATCGACAGCACGTCGCCCCGGCACATCCCGCCCAGCAGCTCCTGCTTCTGGGCCTCGGTGCCGAACTTCTCGATCGCCGCGGCGGTGATGGTGGTGGTGCCGAACCCGGCGATCGGGGCCTGCCCGTAGGCGGTCTCCTCCAGGAAGACCAGCAGGTCACGCATCCCCTGGCCGGCGCCGCCGTACTCCTCGGGGGTGGCGATGCCGAGCCAGCCGAGGTCGGCCATCTTGCGGTAGATCTCGTCGGAATGGGCGTGCCGGCCGCCGCCGGTCAGCTCGTCACGGCGTTCCTTGCTGCCGATCTCGCGACGGCAGAAGTCGCCGATCGCGTTCGCCAGGTCGTTCTGGTCGTCGGTCAGGGTGACGGGCATCAGGGGGCTCCTCGGTCGTCGGACCACATTCCGGTGCGGTCCAGGTGGTCCAGCAGCAGGTCGCGGCCGTCGAGAACGTGGCGGCGCATCGCCGCCCGGGCGGCGTCGGGGTCGGCCGCGCCGAGCGCGTCGAGCAGGACGACGTGCGCGTCGACTGCGCCGGTCCGCCAGGCGGGCGAACCGGTGTAGAAGTGCGCGGGCAGGTAGTGCGACGAGCGCCCCACCAGCCAGGCGAGCTTGCGTGATCCCGCCAGCCGGTTGATGTCGGCGTGCAGCCGGTGCTCGGCGGACACGAGCGGGTCCAGCTCGGACGGGTCCTGGGTCTCGGGGGTGCGCTCGCACAGCAGGGCGACCCGGTCGGCGAGCCCGCGCAGCCGCGCGACGTCGGCCGGGGTGACGTGCTCGGCCGCGCGGGCTGCGAGGGTGCCGGTCAGCTCCGCCTGCACCTCGAACAGGTCGGCGACGTCGGCCCGGGTCAGTTCGGCGACGACGAAGCCGCGCCGCGGGACTGCGTGGACCATGTCCTCGGCGCGCAGGGACTGCAGCGCCTCGCGGACCGGGGTGTGGCTGACGCCGAGGTCGGCGGCGATCCGGTCCATCCGCAGGAAGGTGCCCGGGCGGAGCTCGCCGGACAGGATGCGGTCCCGCAGGACGAGTGCGATCCGGTCGGGCAGTTGGGGGGTGCGACCCGGCGGGAGGTCGAGCACGGAGTCGGCCGTCGACACGACGACTATCATATACGATTCTGCCGAACCTGCGTCGCCGACGACCGAGGGAGAACGACGTGCCAGGTCAGAGCCCTGCCGAGGACTTCCGGCTGACCGACATCCTCGCCGATCCGGCCCGCGCGGATCTCGTCGCGCTGTCGGTCGACGGCGTCGCCACGACCTACGGCGAGCTGGAGCAGCGGGCCGGGCGGACCGCGGCGGCGCTGCGCGACCTCGGTCTCGGCGCCGGGGACCGCGTCGTGTGGATCGGGAAGAACCGGCCGGAGTTCCTGGAGCTGCTCTTCGCCGCCCCGCGGATCGGCGCGGTGTCGGTCCCGCTCAACACCCGGCTCACCGAGGCCGACCTGCTGGCGCTGGTCGACGACGCCCGGGCCGGGCTCGTCGTGCTGGGGCCGGACTTCGCGGGGCTGCGCGGTGCGCTCGACGGGCGCCGGGTCGTCGTCGTGGGGGAGGACCACGCGGACTGGCGCGACGCGGCCGTCGACGCGCTGCCGCCGTCGCCGCCGGCCGGGTCCACCCCGGACGACGCGGTGCTGCAGCTCTACACCTCCGGTACCACCGGGCTGCCCAAGGGCGTGCTGCTCGCGCACCGGCAGTTCTCGGCACTGCTGCTCGCCGCCGGGCACTGGTCGATCGACCCCACCTCGACGGCGCTGGTCGCGATGCCGCTGTTCCACATCGGCGGCGTCGGCTACGCCCTGGTCTGCCTGGCCGCCGGAGCGCGCTGCGTGCTGGTCGCCGACATCGTCCCCGGCCCGCTGCTCGACACGATGTCCGACGAGCGCGTCACGAACGCCTTCCTCGTCCCCGCCGTGCTGCAGATGCTGTCCGCGGTCCCCGGTGCCGCCGACCGGGACTGGTCGGCGCTGCGGTCGATCGCCTACGGCGCCTCGCCGATCACGGTCGGTGCGCTGCGTGCGGTCGTCGAGACCTTCCGGGCGCCGTTGTTCCAGGTCTACGGCGCCACCGAGACCACCGGGGCGATCACCCAGCTCGACCCGGCCGACCACGACCCGGACGGTCCGCGGGCACATCTCATGCGCTCGGCCGGGCGGGCCTACCCGTGGGTCGAGCTGACGATCGTGGACCCGGCGACCGGCCGCGTCCTCGGTCCGGGCGAGGTGGGAGAGGTGCGGATCCGCTCCGACCAGGTCACCGCCGGCTACTGGAACCGGCCGGAGGACACCGCGGCCGCGCTCGGCGACGACGCCACGCTGCGCACCGGGGACGGCGGCTACCTCGACGACCAGGGCTACCTGTTCCTCACCGACCGGATCAAGGACATGATCGTGACCGGCGCGGAGAACGTGTATCCGATCGAGGTGGAGAGCGTGCTGTCCGAGCATCCCGACGTCGCCGACGTCGCGGTGATCGGGGTGCCCGACGAGCGCTGGGGCGAGGCGGTGAAGGCCGTCGTCGTGCCGCGGCCGGGGGCGACGGTGGATCCGCAGGCGCTCATCGAGTGGTTGCGGCCACGGATCGCGGGCTTCAAGCGGCCCCGCTCGGTCGACGTCGTGGAGGCGCTGCCGCGCAACCCCAGCGGCAAGATCCTCAAGCGCGAGCTGCGCGAGACCCACGGCAGGGCCTTCACCTGATCGCAATCGTCGGTTAGCCTCGCCTCAGTACCGGTGAGGGAGGGCTTCCATGTCTCTGCGGCTGCCGACCGGCAGCATCACGGTGCTGCTCGGACCGTCGGTGCAGCGTCGTCGCACGATGAACCGGCTCGACGACGCGAGCGGCCGGTGCGCGGACGGGCACGATGCCGTGGTGCGCAGGCTGGGGGCCCGCGCGACCGAGTCCGCGGCCGACCGGCTGGCCTCGGTGGAGGCGGCCCGTCGGGGCCCCACCGCGATGGTCCTCGCCGACCGCCTGACCGACGGTCTCGACGCGCACGACCGCAGCGCGGTGCTGTCCGCACTGCGGGCCGTCGCCGCGGACGGGGTCGCCGTCCTCGTCGACGACGTGGACCCCGTGGCGGCCCTCGCCGTCGCCGACGGCGCGCTGCGTGTCGACGAACGGGGCGAGGTCCGGGCGGAGGAGCTGGCCTACTTGGCCTCGTAGGTCAGGCAGTCGGCGGCGTCGGAGCCGGCGCCGATGTTCACCGAGGACGCGGTGCACTCGAGCTTCTCGTTGAACCGACAGTCCGAACGGTGACAGGCGCCGACGAGACCGTTGCCGCTGCCACCGCGGAACGAGATCTCGACGAAGGTGCCGCAGTGGGCGTGCTCACCGGAGATCGTGATCGCCCCCGCACCGCAGCTGGAGTCGGAGTTGTAGGAGCAGCTGGTGGCGGAGCACTGCTGAACCTGGGGCATGTCCTGGGCCGTGGTCATGGGGCCCAGGTTGGCGGGATCGTGCGGCGTGCGCCAGACAACAGAGGCTCGCCTGACCGGCGGTGCGGGCCACCTCAGTTGCCCCGCTCACCTGCGTGATCGACCGGGCAAACCCGGCATGACTATGGCGTGGATCACATTGCGTACCCGCCGGACGGGTGATCCGCCGTGGTCACGACGACGACCGGTCGACGGCGGTGCCCGTCGGTCGTCGACGGCCGTCGCCGTCCCCGTCGCCGGCGACGCCCGGTCTCCGCTCCGGCTCCGTCGGGTCCGCACCCGAGCGGGGCTCGGGAGCGCGAGGCCTCGGCGGCTCCACCCGGCACGGGGCCGGGGTCGGCGGGGCTGTGCTGCTCACCCGGCGAGCGGCGCCGGCCGGAGGAGGTCCTCGAGTCCGACGCGTCGGTAGAACTCGGTGCGCACGCGGTCGCCGACCGCGTTGACGACCTCGGCGCCGTCGTCGGCGGGGTCGATGTGCACGCGGAAGGGCCGCCGGCCGGCGGGGGTGTCGACGACGCGGACCATCGCGCGGGCGACCTCCGCGGGATCGGCGTCCGGTGGTGCGAGCTCGGCCAGCCGGGCGCCGACCTGGTCGGTGAGTCCGGCGTAGTGCTGCTCGTAGGCCTCGGCGACCCCGGTGTCCGCGGCGCGCCCGGCGTTGGCGAAGTGGTTCGTTCCGGTGGTGAACGATCCGGGCACGACGATGGTGGTGTCGACGCCGAAGCGGGCGAGCTCGGCGGCGTAGCTGACCGCGAGCGCGTCCATGCCGGCCTTGGCCGCGAAGTAGGGCGCGAGGTAGGGCGGGGTGCCGCCGCGGGTGCTGGAGGAGCCGACCCAGAGCACGAGGCCGTGGCCCTGGGCGCGCAGGTGGGGCAGCGCGGCGCGGTTGACCCGCTGGGTGGACAGGACGTTGACGTCGTAGGAGGCGGCGAGCTGCTCGGGGGTGAAGGCCTCGGCCGGGCCGAGGACCATGTGCCCGGCGTTGTGCACGACGACGTCGAGGTGTCCTGCCTCGTCGACGATCCGGGCGATCCCGGCGTCGACGGAGGCCTGGTCGGCGACGTCGAGCTCGACGGTGCGCAGGTCGACGCCGTGCTCGCGACGGTAGGCGGCCGCGGCATCAACGGCGGGCGCGTTGCGTCCGGTCGTGGCGCGGATCCCGGCGTAGACGGTGTGCCCGGCGTCGGCGAGGGCGCGGGCGCCCGCGGCGCCGAACCCGCTCGAGGCCCCGGTGATGACGATGATCATGACTGTTCCCGTCTCTCGTACTGGGCGGTCGCCGGAGCGCCTCAGGCGAGCCCGCCGTTGGCGAACAGGGTCTGGCCGTGGATCCAGCGGGCCGGGCCCGCGAGGTGGGCGACGGTCTCGGCGATGTCGTCGGGCCGGCCGAGGCGCTCCAGCGGGGCGGCCCTGCCGAGCTGCTCGATCTGCTCTTCGGTCTTGCCGTCGAGGAACAGCGGGGTGGCGGTCGGCCCGGGCGCGACGGCGTTCACGGTGATGTCGCGACCCCGCAGCTCGCGGGCGAGCACCGGCACCAGGGCCTCGACCGCGCCCTTGCTGGCGACGTAGGGGCCGTAGGTCGGGAACGACAGCCGGGTCACCGAGGTGGAGAACAGCACGATCGCCCCACCGGCGCGGACGCGACGCGCGGCCTGCTGGGCGACGACGACGGTGCCGCGGATGTTGGTGCGGTGCATCCGGTCCAGCGCATCGAGGTCGAACTCGGCCACCGGGCCCAGCACCATGACCCCGGCGGTGTTGACCACGACGTCGATCCCGCCGAACGCCGCCTCCACGGTGTCCAGGGCTGCGGCCATGTCGTCGGGCTCGGCGACGTCACCGCCGACGGCCAGTGCGCGCCCGCCTGCGGTCTCGATCGCGGCGACGACCTCCTCGGCCCTGGCCTTGTTCCCGGCGTAGTGCACGCCGACGGCGATCCCGTCCGCGGCGAGGCGTGCGGCCGTGGCCCGCCCGATGCCGCCGGATCCGCCGGTCACCAGTGCCACCCGTGTCGTCGTGGTCGTCGGTGTGTCGGTCATGGTCGCTCCTCCGAATATGTGGTCGGACTGTTCACATACAACAGCGATGTGGTCGCGGTGTCCACTTCTGAACGGGTGAGGTGCAGCACTTTGTGGACACGACGTACAGTTCCGCGGCGGAGGTGGGACATGGCGGCGACGCGACGGGGGCGGCGGCCCAGCGCCGAGGTGCGCGGCGAGGTCCTCGAGGCGGCGGGCCGGCTGCTGCTCGCCGAAGGGCTGGGCGGGATGACGTTCGAGCGGGTCGCGGCGGACGCGGGCGCGAGTCGCACGACGCTGCACAAGTGGTGGCCCTCGCGCGGGGCGCTGGCTCTCGAGGCCTATTTCGACGCCGTCCGCGACACTCTCGCGTTCCCCGACACCGGCGACATCGCCGCCGACCTCACCGAGCAGCTGCGGGCCTTCGTCCGGCTGACGACCCGCACCCCGGCCGGGCGGATCCTGGCCGAGCTGATCGGCGCGATCCAGACGGACCCCGAGCTCGCCGCCACTTACCGCGAGCGGTACTCGATGCCGCGGCGGGCGCTCGCGGTCGACGCTCTCGTCCGCGCCCGTGACCGCGGCCAGCTGCGTCCCGACATGGACCCCGAGGCGGTCGTCGATCAGCTCTGGGGTGCCTGCTACCACCGCCTGCTCATCGCCGACCAGCCCCTCGACGAGGCCTTCACCGACACGCTCGTCGTCCAGCTCGTCGAGGGTCTGCGCCCCCGCGGGGGTGCCTGACCGGGGGTGGTCGCCCGGAGGTCGGCGACCGCGGCGACGCCGATCCTCGACGTGGCCGTCGGCGGCCCGGGGGTGGGGGCGCGGCCGAGTGCGCCGCGTCGCGCTCCGCTCAGGTGGCCGACACGGCCGTGAGGTCGAGAGCGCGTGGCGGGCCGGAGAGGGCCGCCTTGGCCCGGGCCCCCAGGCCGTCGAGGATCTCGACCTCCCCGGGCTCCAGGCCGTCGAGGGCGAGCCGGACCAGGTCGGCCGGGTCGGTCATCACGTCGACGCCGAGGTCCAGTCCGGCGTCGCGGGCGAAGGCCTTCATCGTGTCCGTCGCGACGAGCCCCGGGACCAGGGCGGAGACCAGCGTGCCCTGGCCCGTCAGCTCCACCCGGACGCCGTTGGTCAGGCCCCACTGGGCCGACTTGGCCGCGGCGTAGGCGGTGTTGCCCTCGACGGTCGTCCAGGCGACGCCGGAGAGGACGTTGAGGACGGCGCCGCCGCCGTTGCGGGCGAGGACCGGGGCGAACGCCCGGATCATCGCCAGCGTGCCGTAGTAGTTCGAGTCCATCGTCTCCCGGATCGCGTCGAGGTCGCCGGTGACGAGGTTGCCGCCCGCGGTGAACGCGGCGTTGTTGATCAGGAGGTCGACGTCGCCCGCGGCCGCGGCGGCCGCCTCGACCGAGGCCTGGTCGGTGATGTCGAGCCCCAGGACCTCCACGCCCGGCACGTCCACGAGCCCGGGCCGACGTGCGGTGGCGTAGACCTTCGCCCCCCGGCCGGCCAGTTCGAGGGCGAAGTGGCGCCCGATCCCGCGGTTCGCGCCCGTGACGAGTGCGGTGGCCGTGCTGATCTCCATCGAGGGTCTCCCGTCGTCATAACATGACCAGGCGGTCACTTTGGCGACGGTAGTCACAACATGACCGATCGGTCAACTTCGGTAGGATGTGACCCGTGACCACGTCCCGGCGCCCGGAGCGGACCGACGCGACGCGCAACCGCTCGTCGCTGCTCGCCGCGGCCGAGGTGGAGTTCGCCGAGCACGGCCTCGGTGCCTCGATGGCCGACATCGCCCGCCGGGCCGGCGTGGCCAAGGGCACCGTCTTCCGTCACTTCGCGACCAAGGAGGAGCTGATCGCCGCGATCGTCGGCGGGCACTTCCGGGCGCTGACCGCCGTCGCCCGGGGCCTCGCCGACGCGCCCGACCCGGGTGCGGCGCTGCTGGAGTTCCTCACCGCCGCGGCCGGTGGGCAGGCCCACCACGACCTGTCCTTCCTCCAGACCCTCACCGAGGGCGACTCCGGGATCGCCGCCCTGCGCGACGAGCTCCACGGCTGCGTCGAGCAGCTGGTCGACCGCGCCCGTGAGGCGGGTGCCGTCCGCGCCGACATCACCGGCACCGACGTGTGGGTGCTGATCTGCGCGCCGGTCCACGCGACCGGCTACGTGTCCGACCCCGCGCCCGACCTGTGGCGTCGCTACCTGGCCATCATCTTCGACGGACTCCGGCCCGCCGGGGCGCACCCACTGCCCCGGCCCGCGCCGCGCTGGCCCTGAGCGCGCAGTCCGCCGGGAGGGACGGATCTCCGTCGTCGACGCGCTGCGCCCGCGTCGGACCCGGCTCCGGCGTGTCGACCGCACCTCGGCGTCCGCCGGGGTACCGGTGAAGGGGCGGTGCGGATCCACGGACACCGGCTGCAGCGCTCACGCCGCCGGCGTCGCAGCCCGGGGTGTGCACGTCAGCGTGCCCCGTGCTCGCGCACCGTGGCGCGGCGACGACCGGGTCAGGCCGTCCTCGGGCGTGGAGCGGTCCGCCCGGCGCCGTAGGTGAGGCGGCGCAGCACGGCCTCGGCCGGCTCGCGCCGGCCCGCCCGGTCCAGGACGGCGGCGAGGACCACGGTGGTCACCCACGTGGCGACGGCGACCGCGGCAGCCGTGGCGGCGCCGAGCCGCCCGCCGAGGTCGAGCAACGCCGGCTCGGTGGCGACGAACCAGACCGGCGACTGCGCGATGTAGAAGGTCATCGACCGGCGACCGCAGGCGACCAACGCGTTCGTGACCGGTCCGCGGCGCCGACCGAGGCGGTCCGCCACGAGCGCGATCGCGGCCGTGTAGGCCAGCCCCCCGGCGATGCCGGTCGCGGAGAACGTGGCCTCGGCCAGTGCTCCGACGACGACCGAGTCCGGGGCCCACGCACCCACCGCCTGCAGCGCGACCGGCTGCGCGCCCAGCACCGCGACCGGGAAGCCGACGAGCACGACCCGGGTCAGGAACCGCCGGTAGCGGTCGGGTTGCTCGAGCAGCCGCATCCGGCCGGCCCAGACCCCGATCAGTACCGCGGGCGCGACACTCAACCCGGCGAGGGGCAACACCGCGAGGGCGGACGCGCGCAGCGCCGCGCTGTCGAGCAGGGTCGCCCCGACGGCCAGCGGAGCGTCCGCGGCGACCTGTTGCAGGGCAGTGGCGGACGCGACCCCGAACGCGAGGGTGACCGCGAACACCGTCCACAGCCGTCGACCCGACCAGCTCACCACCCCGGCGAAGAGCAGGGCGAACACGCCGTAGGAACCGATGATGTCACCGCTGTAGAGCAGGACGACGTGGGCGATGCCGAACACGACCAGCCAGGCACCGCGCCGCCGGATCAGCCGCCGCGCGGCCGCGGGGTCCCCGCCCGGGCCGGTCCGGCGCCGGGTCATCTGTACGAGGCCGTAGCCGAACAGCAGCCCGAACAGGGGCGCGGCCCGCCCGTCGACGAGGGAGGTCAGGAGCCACTGCACGGCCACGTCCACCGGGCCGCCACCGGCAGGCCTGGCGAGCAGGTTGCCGCCCGCGTGCAGCATCCGGGAGTGGGCGAGGGCGATGAGCAGCAACATCACCCCCCGCGCCAGGTCCGGCGCCAGGAGTCGCTCGGAGTCCGGTGTCGGGGAGACCCCACCGACCGCGGTGTGACCGCTTCTCGACATGGGACCGCACGCTAGGGAGCCCGACCGGCTCCGCACATCGTTCCTCCGGTGGGCTCCGTTCCTCCGGAGGGAGGAGTGCTTGTCGCCGTCCGGCCCATCCGTCCGCGGCGCAGGTGGCGACGGGTACGGGGCGACCGACGTGGGGGCGGTCGGGGCACGGGCCCCGTCGCAGGCCCGGCGGCCCACGACGACCTCGGGCCGGGGCGGACCTGCTGCGGGACGGGAGCGGCCGTACGCCCGGGGAGGAGCCGTGCGCGGCGGGCGGGCGGTGGTGGGCGATGATCCTGTCCGGGACCGGTGTGGCCGTGTCCGGAGCGGGAGGCGACGTGGACGAGGACCTGATGGGCCGGCTGATCCGGTTCGCCGACCTGACCGCCTGGCCGGCGTTCGCGGCGTTCGGGGTGCAGGAGGAGTCGATCGACCGGCTGCTCGCGACGACCGCGGGCCTGGACCCGTCGGCCGTCGCCGGGGTCCGCGCCGGGCTCGCCGGACGGGTCCGCGCCGCCGCGCGCGCCCTGCGGTCCGAGCCGCCGGTCGCCGACGGTCTGCGCCGGATGGCCCTGCGCCCCGGCGAGCGGCTCGTCGTGGTCGGGGACTCCCTGTCCGCCGACCGGCTCAGCTGGGCACGGCTGCTCGCCGAGCTGGTCCCGATGCTCGAGCCCGAGGCCTCGGTCGAGGTGCTGTCGCTGTCCGGGCGGACCAGCTCCGAGGCGCTCGCACTCGGTCCGGTCCTGGTGTCGCGGATGCCGACCCGGGTGCTGGTGATGCTGGGCAGCAACGACATCCGCCGCGAGGGTGCGACCACCGGGATCCGGATGGTGTCGATCAGCGAGACGGCACGCAACCTGCGGGCCCTGCGCCTGTTGATCGAGACCGAGAGCGGCGCCCGGGTGCGGTTCGTCGTCCCGCCGCCGGTGGACCCGGGACGCGTGGCGGCCACCCGGGAGCTGACCGGCGAGTGGTGGGACCCGGCCGATCTTCCCGGGCTGGTCGCGACCGTGCTGGAGGTCGACCCGGATGCGGTCGACCTGTCCCGGATGCCGGTGCGGCCCGACTTCTGGGAGGACGACGGCCTGCACCCCAGCCCGATCGGGCAGGTCGCGATCCTGCGGGCGGTGCTGGCCCGCATCTGACCGGCGCGCCCGGCCCCGGCGGTGCCGCTCCCGTGTCCGGCCCCGGCCGTCGGACCCCGGTGTCCGCCCGGGTCGGCCGTGTCGTCGGGTCGGTCGCGTCGTCGGGTCAGCCGCGCACTGCGGCGACGGCGGCCCGGGCCGCGGCGGCGACGGCGGCCTCCCCGCGCTCCTTGTCCGCCGGGTCGGCCGGGACGGTGAACACGGTCAGGACCAGCGGTGCGCCGTCCGGCGGGTAGAGCACCCCGGAGTCGTTGCGCTCCCCGAGCGGTCCGGAGCCGGTCTTGTCGCCCACGACCCAGCCCGCCGGGACCGCCGCGCGGATCTGCCGGTCGCCGGTGGTGTTCGCCCGCAGCCAGCCCGCCAGCCGGTCGCGCTGCGCGGCCGGGAGCGCGTCGCCGAGGACCAGGGTGCGCAGGGTCGAGGCCATGGCGACCGGGGTCGAGGTGTCGCGCTCGCCGTCGCGGTCGTTCAGCGCGGTCTCGGCACGGTCGGAGCGGGTGACGGCGTCGCCGGTGGTGCGCAGCCACGCGGTCAGCTCTGCGGGGGACCCGACCTCGCGCAGCAGCAGGTTGTGCGCGGTGTTGTCCGAGACGGTGACGGCGGCCTCGCACAGCTGCGCCACCGTCATCCCCACCGCCAGGTTCCGGGTCGTGACGGGCGCGTACTCCAGCAGGTCCGAGCGCTCCCAGCGGACCCGACGGTCGAGCAGCCCGGGGTCGGACAGCGAGCGGTGCAGCACGAACCCCGCCATCAGCGCCTTGGTCACCGAGCACATCAGGAACCGCTCGCCGTCGCGGTGCCCGGCCGCCGCACCGGTGCCGGTGTCGAGCACGTGCACCCCGATCGTGCGGCCGTACTCGCGCTCGACGTCGGCCAGGGCGGGGATCGGCGCGCTCCCGCCCGCCCCGGCGGCCGGGGCGGGCGGCGCCGGCGCGGCCGGTGCGCAACCGGTCAGGGCGGCTCCGCCGAGCGCGGCGCCGGCCAGGAGCAGGGAGCGGCGGGTGATCGTCATGGACGCACCGTGTCGCATCCGCGTCGATAGCGCGAATATGATCGACCTTTGCGTGTGATAGCCATTCGATATGGGGCGAGGCCGGTGGACCTGCTACGGCACCTGACGTTCTTCGTCGCCGTCGCCGAGGAGCGGCACTTCGGGCGGGCGGCCGCCCGGCTGGGCATGACCCAGCCCCCGCTGTCCCAGGGGCTGCGACGCCTGGAGACCCGTCTCGGCACCCCGCTGTTCGACCGCGGCCCCGGCGGCGTGTCCCCGACGCCGGCCGGGCGCGACCTGCTGCCCCGGGCCCGGGCCCTGCTGGAGGACGCCGACGCACTCGGCCGTGCCGCCGCCCGGCACGCGGAGGCGGCCCGGGTGCTGCGGCTCGGCGTCGTCGCCGACCTCGGGCCCGCGACCACCGCCCGGCTGGCGGTGCGGGCCACGGCAGCCACCGGCCGGCGGGTCGTGCCCACCGTGGCCACCACGGTGGCGCTGGTCGACGCGGTGTCGGACGGGGCGCTGGACGTCGCCGTCGTCGCGCACCCGACGGTGCTGGAGTCGGCGCGGGCCGGGCCGGTCGTCGCGTTGCCGACCGCGCTGCTGCTGCCCGCCGGCCATCCCGCCGCGGCAGGCCCGGGCCCGGTCGTGCTGCGGGCCCTGCGGGGCCCGGCACTGGCCACGGCGCCGCGTGCACACGCCCCGGCCGCCCACGACCTGCTGCTGGACACCCTCGACGCCCGCGGGTGCCCGGCCGACGCGGCCGACGCCGCGTCGCCGGCCGAGGCGCTGGCGCTGGTCGCGACCGGTGCCGCGTTCCTGCTCACCGCCGACCCCGGCCTGGCCGGCGACGGAGTGGTCCGCCGGGCCGTGGCCGGGGAGCCCGTGCCCTACCGGGTCCGGGTGGTCCACCGCGACGGCGTCCCGGACGGTCTGGTCGGTGCGCTGGCAGCGGCGCTGCGGGAGGGGGCGTGACCCCGGCGGGCGAGGTCCGCGCCGTCTTCCGCGACGCGGGGGTGCGCGGCTGGCTGCACGCCCGCCCGGTGACCGGCGACGGGGCCCGCCCCGCTGCGCGGGAGGTCGGGGTCGGGGCGGACGTCCCGGTCGTGATGGCCTCGGTCTACAAGGTCTTCGTGCTGGTCGCGTACTGCCGGGCGGTCGACGCCGGCAGCATCGACCCGCGGGAGCCGGTCGTCGTCCCGGTGCGGCGCACACCCGGGATCACCGGGATCTCCGCGCTGGCCGACCCGGTGACGATGAGCTGGCGCGACCTGGTCACCTCGATGGTGACGGCGTCGGACAACGCCGCGGCCGACGTCGTGCACACCCGGGTGGGGCGCGACCGCGTCGCCGCACTGCCCGCCGAGCTGGGGCTGACCGGCACCCGCATCCGGGGCGGCACCGACGACGTGTTCGCCGACCTGCTCGCCGACACCGGCACCGACGACGTCGCCGCGGCGTTCGGGGTGCTCGCCGACAACGACGTCCCGGTCGAGACCCGTGCACTGAGCCCGGTGTACGGATCCTCCACCACGGCCGCGGACACGACCGCGCTGCTCACCCGGCTGTGGCGCGGGGAGCTGGCCGCGGCGGCGTCCACCGCGTTCGCCCGCCGGGTGCTCGGCGCCCAGATCTGGCCGCACCGGCTGCGTTCCGGGTTCCCCGCGGCGGCACGGGTGGCGGGCAAGACCGGCACGGTCGGTGCGGTCCGCAACGAGGTCGGGGTGGTGACCTACCCGGGGGAGCACCCGGTCGCCGTCGCCGTCTACACCCACGCCGCACGCAGCGACGCCGCCGTCCCGCGGGCGGACGCGGCGATCGGTGCGGCCGCGCGGGTCGCGGTACACGCGCTGCGCGCACCGGCCCTCTGACCCGTTCAGCCTGCCGGCAACCACTCCCGTGCCGCCGCGACCAGCGCCGCGACGCCGACCGACAGCGTCGGCTCGACCACCGGCGCGTAGCGGGGGGAGTGGTTCGACGGCAGCGCCGCGGTCCGCTCCCGGATCTCCGCGACGGTGCCCGCGCCCTCGAACGCGGCCGGGTCGGCCCCGCCGAGCAGCCAGTACACGCACGGCACCCCCGCGGCGACGGCGAACCGGCCCACGTCCTCGCTGCCGGTCACCGGCCCCGGGTCGACGACCGGGAGCGGGGTGACCGCGGCCAGCGCGGCCCGGGTGCGTGCGGCCGCGTCGGGGTCGTTGACCACCGGCGGGAACGACTCGAGCAACCGGATCTCCGGGTCCCTCGGCGCCCCGGAGGCCGCGGCCTCGCCGCGCACGGTGCGTTCGACCCCGGCGAGCACCCGGTCCCGGACGCCGGGGGTGTAGGACCGCACGGTCAGGCCCAGCTCGGCGGAGTCGGGGATGACGTTCTCCTTCGTCCCCGCCCGCAGCATCCCCACGCTGAGCACGGCGGTCTCGGACGCGGCGACCTCCCGGGGCACGACGGTGTGCAGGCGCAGCACCGTCGCGGCGGCGAGCAGCACCGGGTCGACGGTGGTCTCGGGGCGGGACCCGTGCCCGCCGGAGCCGTGCAGGGTGACCCGCACGGTGTCGCTGCCCGCGAACGCCGGGCCCCCGGCCACGGCCAGCAGCCCCGCGGGGAGCGGGGCGACGTGCTGGCCCAGCACGACGTCCGGGGTGCCGCAGCGGTCGAACAGGCCGTCGTCGAGCATCGCGTCGGCGCCGGCGCCGTACTCCTCGGCGGGCTGGAAGACCACCAGCAGGGTGCCCCGCCAGGTGTCGCGGGCGGCCGCCAGCTCGGCGGCCGCGCCGAGCAGGCACGTGACGTGCATGTCGTGCCCGCAGGCGTGCGCGACCGCGGTCTCCTCCCCGTCACGGCCGGTGGCGCGCGCGGTGCTGGCGTAGTCCAGGCCGGTGTCCTCGGCGACCGGCAGGGCGTCCATGTCGGCGCGCAGCAACGCCGTCGGGCCGTCGCCGTTGCGGAGCACGCCGACCACGCCGGTGCGGCCGACCCCCTCGGTGACCTCGTAGCCGGCGTCGCGCAGCCGGGCCGCGGCGATGCCCGCGGTACGGGTCTCGGCGAAGGACAGCTCGGGGTGACGGTGCAGGTCCCGGTACAGGTCGGCGAGTTCGGTGCTGCTCACGGGACCGAACCTAGGCGGCGGGACCGGGGCGCGGCTGGGCCGGACGAGGTCCCCCTGATGCCGTCACACGAACCGGTGGATCCGCCATCCCGGGGACAACCACAGGACCGGTCGAGTTAACCCGGTATTCAGGGACCCTCTACCATTCGCCCATGGCGCAACCTTTCGGGACGAGTCGGTGACCCTCGAGGAGGTCCGACCGCCCGCACCGGCGGCGGAACGCTGGCGCGGTCTGGCCGTGTTCGTCGTCCGGTCGGCCGCGGCGCCCCTGCTCGACGAGGCGGTCGCGGGCGTGGCCCGCGGGCTGGAGATCCTCGACGTCGTCGTCCTGGACGACGCGCAGGCCACCCGGGTCCGCGGTGCGCTGCCGGCCCCGTCGCCGCGCCCGGTCCCGGCCGGCGCGCCGTACGCGCTGGTCGTGGCCTGCGACGTGGTCGCCCCGGTCGGGACGTCGGGCGTGAGCCCGGTCGCCGACCGGGTCCTCGCCGTCCTGGACTACACCGAGAAGCGGGTGCTGCGTCGCGTCGCGCCGCGCGACCGCTACCTGCCGGTGCAGGCGTCGTCGTCGCCGGAGCACGCGCTGGCCCTGCTCGGCGCGCTCGGTGACCCGGGCGTCCTGCACCGCATCGCCGGGCCGGTCGACGCCCTCGGCCGCCGGTGCGCGATGCCCTTCCCGGTCGTGCGGATGCTCGGTGGCACCTCGCCCGGATTCCGCGCCCGCGTCGCGCTGGTCCACCACCCGGTGCACGGGCCGTCGGTGTGCAAGGTGTTCCGCCCCGGCGCGCACGAGGCCTACGACCGCGAGCTCCGCGCCCGGCTCGACCTGGGTGACCTGCCCGAGGTCCCCGAGCTGCTCGAACACGGCCCGAACTGGCTGCTCACCCCCTTCTACGGCGACACCGGACGACACGTCGTGCGCCGGCTCCCCGGTGAGCTCTCGCAGCTGCGTCCGGACGTCGTGCGGACGCTGCTGCGGTTCTGCCGCGACCTGCACGACCGCGGCCGCTTCGTCCTCGACCTGTCCCCGCACAACCTGGTGTGGGACGAGCGGGCCGGGCTGAAGGTCCTGGACCTGGAGTTCGTGCTCGACTACCCGGGCGAGCCGCCGTCCTGGTCGGACTGCTGGAGCCTGCGGGGGGTCCCCCCGGCCTACCGCGCCTCGGTGGAGGGGCTGCCGGACCTGGTGCTGACCCGCGGCGTCGGGAACTCGGTGTTCCACCCGGCGATCTCGGGGATGAACCGCGCCCGGCTGCTCGCCGAGCCCCGCCGGGGCGATGCCGCGCACAGCGGGGCCACCCAGCTCGCCTGGTTCAGTGCCCTCGGTACCGTCGGCCGGTTGCATCCCGCACTCCGCGGGAAGCGGCACTGACGGCGCGGACCCCCGACGCGCCGACCCGCCCGACGACCGGAGGACCCGCGTGACCGGACCCGGCGGCGACCTGCCCGACGACCCCACCCGGCCCCTTCGGGCCGTCCCCCCGGAGCCTGCCTCCGAACCCGGCGGGCCCGGCTCGTCGCTGACCGCGCGCACCGCACGCGGGTTCGCGTGGGCGTTCACCGGCACCGTCGGCCAGGCGGTGCTGCAGATCGGCGCGACCGTCGCGCTGGCCCGGCTGCTCACCCCGGACGAGTTCGGTGCGGCGGCGGCCGCGTTGCTGATCGTCGGCCTGACCCAGCTGGTGACCCAGCTCGGCGTCGCCGCGTCCCTGGTGCACCGCAAGGACCTCGACGAGCGGGACGTGACCGCGGCGTTCTGGTTCTCGGTGCTGGTCGCCGCGGTGTTCGCGGCGGTGCTGGCACTCGGCTCCCCGGTGATCAGTCCACTCGTCGGGCTCCCGGCGGACTCCGCGTTGCTGCCGCTGCTGTCGATCGCGCTGCTGTTCGCCGGCGCCTCGGCCACCCCGCTCGGCATGCTGCAACGCGACCTGCGGTTCCGCTCGATGGCGACGGTCGACCTGCTCGCCGCGGGCCCGGCGCTGATCGGGGTGAGCGTCGCGCTGGCCGCTGCCGGGTTCGGCGCGGCCGCGCTCGCGTTCGGCGAGATCGCCGCCGCCGTCGCCAAGTGCGTCGGCTACCTCGTGCTGACCCGGCCGCGGTTCCGCCCGGAGGGCCCCGTCGCGAGCTGGGGGCGGCTGCGGCCGCTGCTCGGCTACGGTGCCGGGTT
This sequence comes from Pseudonocardia sp. ICBG1293, assembly GCF_020131355.1. GTDB lineage: Bacteria > Actinomycetota > Actinomycetes > Mycobacteriales > Pseudonocardiaceae > Pseudonocardia. The sequence continues at coordinate 235,245 of NZ_JAHLEL010000054.1, read as the reverse complement.
CTCCATCGCCCAGCTGGGGAACTGGTTCGCGCTCAACGCCGACAAGCTCGTGGTCGCCAACGCGCTCGGGACCGGGCCGCTGGGTGTCTACGGCCGTGCCTACAACCTGCTCTCCGAACCCGCGAACATCATCGGCGGTGCCGCGGACAAGGCGCTGTTCCCGGCGATGGCCCGGGTCCGCGACGACGGCCCCCGCCTGCGCGCCGCCTACGTCCGCAGCGCGAGCCTGGTCGCGCTGGTCACCGCCCCGGCCGCGGTGCTGCTGTGCGTGCTCGCCCCGGAGGTCGTCCGGGTGCTGCTCGGCCCGCAGTGGGACGCCGTCGTGCCGCTGGTGCAGCTGTTCGCCCTGGTCCTGCTGCCGCGCACCTCGTACAAGATCAGCACCTCGCTGACCCGGGCCACCGGCGCCGTCTACCGGGCGGCCTGGCGGCAGTGGCTCTACGCCGGCTACGTCGTCGTGCTCACCGTGACCGGCGGGCTGCTGTGGGGCCTGGTCGGCGTCGCGGCCGGGGCGTCGCTGGCGATCGTCATCCACTTCCTGGTGATGCTGCAGTTCTCCGCGCGGGTCTCGCCCGGCCTGATGGGGGCGGTGCTGCGGATGTACGTCGAGCACCTCCCCGCGCTGGTGCTGACCGTCGTCGCGACCTGGGGGGTGGCGACGCTGGTGCGCCCGCTCGGGATCGACCTGCTGACCCTGGCCGCGGCGACCCTGGCCTGCGGTGTCGCCTCGATCGGGACGCTGGTCGTGCTGCGCCGCCGGTTCGCCGCCGAGCTGGCCGTGGTGCGGAGCCTGCGCGGGGGCGGGGGACCGCCGCGCGGCCCGGCTCCGGACCGCGCCGCCGGAGCCGCCGGACCCGACGGAACCGCCGGACCCGACGGAGCCGCCGGACCCGACGGGACGGACGGGCCCGGTGCCGGGTCGGCCGCGCCGGCGGGCCCCGCGGCCCCGGACGCCACCGGCGGGCCGGCCCCGGACACCGCTGCCGGGCCGGGAACGGCCTCGGGCACGGCCCCCGGCCGGCCGGGTGCCGTGCCCGGAGGTCCCCGCCGTCTCCCCGACGACGCCACCGTGCAGCTGCCCGCGGTCGGCCGTGGGGACGCGCCCCGCGCCGTGGGGCACCCCGCCGACCGTTCCTGAGCCGGGCCGGGTGCCGTGCCGACGCAGCGCCACGGGCCGCGCCGCGGAGTGAGGCCGGGCACCCGCCGTCGCGCCGGGTTGTGTCCCGCCCCCCGGCGACGGAAGTCTCGACCCTTCGACCGCGCCCCGGAGATCCCGGGGCGCGCAGAGTGAACGAGGTGCTCATGGAGCGGGTAGGCGTCGTCGGCTGCGGTCAGATGGGGTCCGGGATCGCGGAGGTCGCGGCACGCGCCGGGTACGGGGTGCGGGTCGTCGAGACCTCCGCCGCGGCGGTGGAGGCGGGTCGGGCACGGCTGGAGTCGTCGCTGGCCCGCGCCGAGAAGCGCGGCCGCATCGACTCGGCCGAGGAGGTCCTGGCCCGCCTCGAGGTGGTCGAGGGGCTGGACGCGCTGGCCGACCGGGAGCTCGTGGTCGAGGCGATCGCCGAGGACGAGGCACTCAAGACCGGGGTGTTCCGGGAGCTGGACCGGATCGTCACCGACACCGGTGCGGTGCTGGCGTCGAACACGTCGTCGATCCCGATCATGAAGCTGGCGGTGGCGACGAAGCGGCCCGAGCAGGTCGTCGGCATCCACTTCTTCAACCCGGTGCCGGTGCTGTCGCTGGTCGAGCTCGTGCCGAGCCTGATGACCTCCGAGGACACCCTGACCCGGTCGCGGACCTTCGTCGAGGACGGCCTGGGCAAGAAGGCCATCGACTGCCAGGACCGCGCCGGGTTCGTGGTCAACGCGCTGCTGGTGCCGTTCCTGCTCTCGGCGATCCGGATGATGGAGTCCGGTTTCGCGACCGCCGAGGACATCGACGAGGGCCTGGTCCGCGGCTGCGCGCACCCGCAGGGGCCGCTCGCGCTGTCCGACCTGATCGGGCTGGACACCGTGCAGGCCGTCGCGGAGTCGATGTACGCGGAGTTCAAGGAGCCGCTGTACGCGCCGCCGCCGCTGCTGGCCCGCATGGTCGACGCCGGCCTGCTCGGCAAGAAGACCGGACGCGGCTTCCACACCTACGCCTGACCGGGCGTCCCGGGGATCGCGATTGTGCTCCCCGGGACAACGTCAGTGCTCCCGGTGCCAAGACCGGCGCGTGGCGGGCGACCAGTCTCGTGGGCGACGCCATCCCACCACGAGGCGAGGAGCACCCATGACCGCGACGCACGAGGCCCCGGCCACGACGCAGAAGGTCGTCAAGGCCGCCTGCCCGCAGGACTGTCCGGACACCTGCGCGATGCTGGTGACCGTCGACGGCGAGGGGACGGCGACCTCGGTCGTCGGCGACCCGGACCACCCGTACACCAACGGCGGTCTGTGCGTGAAGGTCAACAACTACCTCGACCGCGTCTACGACCCGGGCCGGGTGCTGTTCCCGCTGCGCAGGACCGGCCCCAAGGGCAGCGGTCGCTTCGAGCGGATCAGCTGGGACGAGGCCGTCACCGAGATCGCCACCCGCTTCCGGGCCATCGCCGACGAGCACGGTCCCGAGGCGATCATGCCGGTGAGCTACCTGGGCACCCAGGGCATCCTGAACGGCCTCAACGTCGGCGACCCGTTCTTCGCGAAGCTGGGCGCCACCGTCGCCGAGCGCACCTACTGCGACTCCGGCTCCTGCACCGCCTACGCCATGACCGTCGGCGACACGGCCGGCGTGGACCCGGAGAGCCTGGTGCACTCCCGGTTCATCCTGGTGTGGGCGTGCAACATCATGAGCACCAACCTGCACCTGTGGCCCTACATCGCGAAGGCGAAGAAGAACGGCGCGAAGGTCGTGGTCGTCGATCCGATCCGCAGCCGCACCGCGGCCGCCGCCGACCAGCACATCGCGATCCGCCCCGGCACCGACGGCGCGCTCGCGCTGGCCATGGCGCACGTGATCATCGCCGAGGGCCTCACCGACGACGACTACGTCGCGAACCACACCGTCGGCTACGACGAGTTCGCCGAGCGCGTCTCCCGCTACACCCCCGAGTGGGCCGAGACCGAGACCGGCGTGCCCGCCGAGACCATCCGCGTGCTCGCCCGCGAGTACGCCGGCGCCCAGCCCTCGGTCATCCGGATCGGGGTCGCCGTCGAGCGGCACGCGGGCGGCGGCCAGACCGTGCGCGCGCTGTCCTGCCTGCCCGGCCTCGTCGGCGCCTGGCGCAAGCCCGGCGGCGGCATCCTGCAGCTGCCGCTGTGGGCGTTCCCCGTCAACTGGGGTGCCTTCATGCACCCGGAGATGCTCACCCCCGGCACCCGGGTCATCAACCAGTACCGGCTCGGCGCCGCACTCGCCGGCGACCTGCCCGCCGGCCCGCCGATCAAGGGGCTGATGGTCTACAACTCCAACCCGGTCGTCACCACCCCCGACCAGGACCGGCTGATCAAGGGTCTGGAGAGCGAGGACCTGTTCACCGTCGTGTCCGAGCAGTTCATGACCGACACCGCGGAGTACGCCGACATCGTCCTCCCGGCCACGACGCAGCTCGAGCAGGACGACATCATGTTCTCCTGGGGCCACCTGTTCGTGACCTACAACCACCAGTCCATCGAGCCGCTGGGCGAGGCGGTCCCGAACACCGAGCTGTTCCGCAGGCTCGCCGCCGCGATGGGCTTCGACGACCCGGTCTTCCGGCGCACCGACGAGGAGATGATCGCCGAGGCGTTCGACTGGTCCCACCCGCACATGGAGGGGATCACCGTCGAGTCCCTGAAGAACCGGGGCTGGCAGCGGCTCAACGTCGCGCCGCCGGAGTCCTACGCGCCGCACGCCGAGGGCAACTTCCCGACGCCCTCGGGCAAGGTCGAGTTCGTCTCGTCCGCGGCGGCCGGCGGCAACTTCGTCGTCCCGCTGTTCCGCCAGGGCTCCAACGACCACCAGCCCGGCCAGCCGGTCGACCCGCTGCCGCACTACATCCCGCCGCGCGAGTCCGCCGCCGCGGCCCCCGAGCTCGCCGCCCGCTACCCGCTCAACCTGCTCACGCCCAAGTCGCACGCGTTCCTGAACTCCAGCTTCGGCAGCCACGAGTTCCACCGCCGCGTCGCGAACGAGCACACCCTGATCGTCCACCCCGACGACGCCGCCTCCCGGGGCATCGCCGAGGGCGCGCCGGTCCGGGTGTTCAACGACCGGGGCGAGTTCACCGTCGTCGCGTCGCTGCAGGACACCGTGCCCCGCGGGGTGGTGGTGAGCCCGATGGGCGGCTGGCGCAAGAACTCCAAGGCCGGCTCCACCCTGGCCGCGGTCAACCCGACCGTGTTCGGCGACCTGGGCAACGCGCCCACGTTCTCCGACACGCTCGTCGAGGTCGAGACCGCCTGAGCCGCACGGCCCGGCCGGATCGCCCTTCTCGGCCCGGCCGGGTCGTGCCCCACCCCGACCGTCCACATCGGAGGAAACTCGTGGCCTACGTCGTCACCGAGGCCTGCATCGACGTCCAGGACCGCTCCTGCATGGAGGAGTGTCCGGTCGACTGCATCTACCCCGGCGAGCGGATGATGTACATCCACCCCGACGAGTGCGTCGACTGCGGGAAGTGCATGCCCGCCTGCCCCAGCGAGGCCATCCACTGGGAGCACAAGATGCCCGCCGACCTGGCGCCGTTCGTCGAGGCCAACGCGCTGTTCGTGCGTGAGCAGGGCTTCTCCGGCGGCGGCGAGGACGCCGACCCCGCCGACGGCGACCACCCGCTCGTCGCGCAGCGGAGACCGCGGTGAGCGGCGAGCTGACGGCCGACCTGGTCGTCGTCGGCGCCGGGCCGACCGGGCTGTACGCCACCTACTACGCGGGCTTCCGCGGACTGTCCGTGGTCGTCGTCGACGCCCTGGACCAGCTCGGCGGGCAGATGTCGGTGCTCTACCCGGAGAAGCCGGTCTTCGACGTCGCGGGCTTCCCGCGGGTCCGCGCGCAGGACCTGGTCGACTCGCTCGTCGAGCAGGCCGCGCTGGCCGAGCCGACCTACCTGCTCGGGCACGACGCCGTCGGCCTGGAGCAGTTCGACGACGGCGTCGCCGTCACCACCGACCGCGGCGTGCGGATCCGGGCCGGGGCGCTGCTCGTCACCGGCGGCATGGGCCGGTTCACCCCGCGCCCGCTGCCCGCCGGTGGCGACTACGCCGGTCGCGGGCTGCGCTACGCGGTGCCGCGTCCGGCCGAGCTGGCCGGCCGCGACGTGCTGATCGTCGGCGGCGGGGACTCCGCGGTCGACTGGGCGCTCTGCCTGGAGCCGATCGCCGCGTCGGTGACCGTGGTGCACCGCCGCGACGCCTTCCGCGCCCACGAGCGCAGCGTGACCGAGCTGCGCGCGTCGACGGTCCGGATCCTGACCCCGTACGAGGTCGCCGACGTCCGCGGCGAGGAGCGGGTGGCCGAGGTCGACGTGGCCGGGCCGGACGGCGTCGAGACGCTGAAGGTCGACGAGCTCGTCGCCGCGCTCGGTTTCAAGGCCGACCTGGCCGCGCTGTCGAGCTGGGGCATCGGGATGAGCCGCCGGCACATCGCCGTCGACCGGTCGATGCGCACGACCCTGTCCCGGGTGTTCGCGGCCGGGGACATCACCGACTTCGACGGCAAGGTCCGGCTGATCTCGGTCGGGTTCGGCGAGGCCGCCCTCGCGGTCAACAACCTCGTCCCGCTGGTGCGCCCCGACCTCCCGGTGGTGCCCGGCCACTCGAGCGACGCGGCATGACCGGCCCGGCGCCCGAGCGTCCCGGGACGGGGTGGGCCACCGGCAGCACCGGCGAGGCGATGATCGCGCACCCGCGGACGTGCGGGCGCACCACCACGGTGCACCAGGCCCGGGAGGTGTTCCGCGACGACCACGTGCACGCGCTGCTGGTCGTCGACCGGGGCGTGCTGCTGGCCGTGGTGGAGCGTGGCGACCTCGCCGGCCGTCCCGCCGCGGCGCCGGTCCGCTGGCTCGGCACCCTGGCCGGGCGCACCGTCGACCCCACCGCGTGGGCTGCCGCGACGCGCGACCGGATGCGGGCCGAGGGGCGCAGGCGGCTCGCCGTCGTCGACGGGCACGGCCGGCTGCTCGGCCTGCTCTGCCTCAAGCGGTCCGGGGCCGGCTTCTGCACCGACGAGGGGGTACGGGCCCGGGCGGCCGACCGTGCCGCGCGACGACGTCCTCACATCGGAGCAACACGTTCGTGACGTCCACGTGCGATGCTCGGGTATGGCATTGGTCACGATCGACACCACCACCGTGGCCGAGACCGACCGGCTGGACTTCTGGCGCGCCACGGTCTGCGACCAGTTCGTCGCGCTGGACGTGACACCGTCCACCACCGGGTTGGTCTCCGGACGGGTCACCGCCTCGTCGGTGGCCGGCACGCATCTGCGGCGGATCTCCTCGGTTCCGCACCGCTTCGACAGGACGATACGCCAGGTTCGTGTCGCAGACGAGGACTATCTGCAGATCGCGCTGGCCCGCCGTGGCCGCACACTCGTCGCGCAGGACGGACGGGAGGCGGTGATCGGCCCCGGCGAGTTCGTGATCTACGACAGCAGCAGGCCGTTCACCTTCGTCACCACCGACAGCTTCGAGTACCAGGTCTGCCTGCACCCCAAGAGCGCGTTGCCGCTGTCCCGGGCGGAGATGGCCGAGGCCACCGCGATCGCCCTCGACGGCCGTCGCGGTGTCGGGGCGATGCTCCCGCCGCTGCTGTCCTCGCTGGACCGGGCGATCGGCGACGACGTCCCCGCGGCCGCGCAGGACGCCGTCGCGCGCACCATCGGGGACGTGTTCGTCGCGCTCGTCCGCAGCACCGTCCCCACCGCGGCGCCGGAGAACCTGCACGTCGCGCGGGCCCGCGGACACATCCGCGAGCACATCGCCGACCGTGACCTGGATCCGGCGGGCGTCGCGGCGGCCTGCGCGATCTCGGTGAGCTACCTGCACAAGCTGTTCGCCGAGGAGGGCACCACGGTGGCGGGGGCCATCCGCGAGGAACGCCTGCAGGGCGCGTGGACCGATCTGCGCCGCCCCGAGCTCGCCCACGTCGGGGTCGGCGCGGTCGGCGCCCGCTGGGGGATGCCGGACCCGGCCGCGTTCAGCCGGGCCTTCCGGTCCCGGTTCGGGCGGTCCCCGAAGGCGCACCGGGAGTCCTGACCGGGCCGCGGGGCGCCGGAGCCCGCGCGGCCCGGCCCGGTCAGATCCGCTGCTCGCCCAGGAACCCGGTCACGATCTTGGTCAGGTCCTCGGCGCGCTCCAGATGCATGCAGTGACTGGATCCGGGCCCGGTGACCAGCTCGAACCGGGCGCCCGGGATGCGCTCGGCCACCGCGCGGGACTGCCAGTGCGGGGTCAGCAGGTCCTGCTCGCCGACCACGACCAGCGTCGGCGCGGTGATCGCGTCCAGGCGGTCGAGGGTGTCGTGCACGAGATCGGCGTCCCACTGCTCGACGGTCACCTGCATCTGCGCCTCGTTCTGCGGGAACGCCGGCAGCAGCGCCTCCAGCAGCGCGCCGACGTCCGGGTCGTCGAGTGCCTGCGGGGAGAACGCGAGCCCGGACGCGGCCAGCGCGGACTCCATGTCGCGGTGGACGTAGGGCAGGCGCAGCGCGGTCAGCACCGCGCGCTGGAAGCCGTCGGTGCGACCCCAGGTGCCGTAGAGGACCTGCGAGGCGACCTGCCCGGGGCGGGCCAGCGCCATCTCCTGCGCGACCGCGGACCCCAGCGACCAGCCCAGCAGGTGTGCCCGCGGGATCTCCAGGGCGTCGAGCAGCGCGGCGGTGTCGGCGGCCGTCGACCCGACCGTGATCGGTCCGGCGCCGCGGTCGCTGCCGCCCAGGCCCCGGTTGTCGACGGTGATGACCCGGTGGGTCTGGGCGAGCCGCTGCGCGAGCTCGCCCCAGAGCGGGATCGCCCCGGACGTTCCCATGATCATGAGAAGTGGGTCGCCGTCGCCTGCGATCTCGTAGTTCAGCTCGACGCCGGTGGACACGGGGATGCGGGGCACGGTGGGTCTCCTCGGGGTGTGCGGTCGGTCGGGTCAGCGGTACTGCAGGCCGTCGTCGAGGTCGGCCTTGGGCAGCTCGACCCGGTCGACGTCGTGCTCGTGCATGTGGGTCCAGGGCTCGCGGTCGCCCTGGCCGAACATGCGGTGCTGGGAGCGTCCGACGTAGCCGGGGTTGAAGTTGTCCTCCGAGACCCACGGCAGCACCGGCATGTCCGCGTCCTGCGTCCGCAGCGTGGGGACCACGACCCGGTGACCGCGCTCGTCCATCCGCGCCAGGATGCGGCCGACCAGGTCGTTGACCAGGTCGATCCGCAGCGTCCAGCTGTGCCGGAAGTAGCCGAAGGCGTAGGCCATGTTCGGGACGTCGCTGATCATCAGGCCGCGCCAGGTGACGTGCCGCGTGAAGTCGACCGGCTCGCCGTCGACGGTGAACGGGATGTCGCCGAACACCGCCAGGTCGAACCCGGTCGCGGTGACGACGACGTCGGCCTCGATCACCTCGCCGGAGGAGACCTGCACGCCCTTCTCGGTGAACTCGGTGATCGTGTCGGTGACGACCGAGGCCTTCCCCTCCCGCATCGCGGCGAAGAAGTCGCCGTCGGGCACGAACGCGATGCGCTGCTGCCACGGCCGGTAGCGGGGGACGAAGTGCTTCTCGACGTCGGTGCCCTCGGGCAGCAACGGCCGGATGGACTCGATCAGGAACTCGTGCAGCGCGTCCGGGTCGTCGCGGCCGGTGGTGGCCAGCCAGTCGAGCTGCTGGACGTAGGTGCGGCGCAGGATCTCGTGCGTCCACTCCGCGGGCAGGTCGAGCGGCTCCAGCATCGCCGCGAGCTCGTGCACGGTCGGCGCGGGGAACCAGTACGACGGTGAGCGCTGCAGCATCGTCACGTGCTCCGCGGTCGCGGCCGTCGCCGGGACGACCGTCGCCGCGGTCGCCCCGGACCCGATGACCAGCACCTTCTTCCCGGAGACGTCGAGGTCCGACGGCCAGGACTGCGGGTGCACGACAGTGCCGGCGAAGCGCTCGGTGCCCGGCCACTGCGGGGTGTAGGGCTCGTCGTGGTTGTAGTAGCCCTGGCACATCCACAGGAACGAGGCGGTCATCGGCAGGGTCTCGCCGGTGTCGGTGCGCGTCACCTCCGCGGTCCACCGGTTCTCCTCCGAGGACCAGCTCAGCGCGGTGACGCGGTGGTGGTAGCGGATGTGCCCGGCGAGGTCGTCCTCGTCGATCACCTCGTGCAGGTAGGACAGGATCTCCCCGCCCGCGGCGATCGACGGGCCGGTCCAGGGCTTGTGCCGGTAGCCGTAGGTGAACAGGTCGCTGTCCGAGCGGGCACCCGGGAAGCGGTGGGTCCACCAGGTCCCACCGGGGGCGTCCTGGGCCTCCAGCAGCACGAAGCTGCGCTCGGGGAACTCCTCGCGCAGCCGGTGCGCGGCGCCGATGCCGGACACCCCGGCCCCGACGATCAGGACGTCGACGTGCTCGGTGGTCGTGGCGGCCATGAGTCCTCCGGGTGCAGGTGTGACGACGGTCTCCCGACGCTAGGGCGATCGGTCCGTTCCCCGGGTGTCCGAACTTGGGACACCGGCGGGTGTTGACCGGTGACGCATCATGTGAGGACGAGCACAGAGAGGTGCGTCGATGGGGGATCTGTTCGCACGCCGCCGCGCGCTCGTGTCCGCACGGGCCGAGCTGCTCGACCGGCCGGACGTCGCGCCGCCCGGCGTGCCCGGTCACGTCGTCGCGTCCTGGCGGCGCAGCATCGCGGGCGGGGTGGACCCGGCGATGATCGTGAACCGCTTCCACCCCGACCTCGACACCGGCTCGCGGCTGGTCCGCTGCGCGCGCCCGGTGATGGAGCAGCTGGCCGAGCAGGTCGACGGGATCGGGGTCTGCGTCGCGCTCACCGACCACCGTGCCCGGCTGCTGGTGCGCCTCGACACCGACGCGGTGATCGCCCGGTCCGCGGACGTCAACGCGTTCGCCGCGGGGTTCGGGTACGCCGAGGGCGCCGTCGGCACCAACGGGGTCGGGACCGTGCTGGAGTCCGGCCGGCCGGTGCACATCGTCGGCGCCGAGCACTTCGTCGAGCAGCTGCACGACTACGCCTGCGCCGGCGCCCCGGTGCGGGACCCGGCGACCGGGCGGGCCGAGGCGGTGCTCGACCTGTCCTGCCGCGCCGAGCACTCCTCGCCGCTGCTGTTGTCGCTGGTGCGCTCCGCGGCCGCACGCATCTCCGACGCCCTGCTGCACGACCGCGACCCCGCCCAGCAGGCCCTGTTCGACGCCTACGCCCGCACCGAGTCCCGGACCCGTCGGGCGGTGCTCGCCGTCGGGCGGCGCACGGTGCTGGCCAACACCGCCATGCAGACCCTGCTCGACGCCGGCGACCACGCCGCGCTCACCGACCACGCCCGGTTCCTGCTGCTGCGCGGTCCCGGCGTCGACGACCGGGTGGACCTGCCGTCGGGGACGCGGGCGCGGCTGCGCGGTGCGGTCGTCCCCGCGGGCGGGTCGGTCGCCGGTCTGGTGGCGGTGGTGACGCTGCTGCGCGAGCCCGACGACGGTCGCCGGGCCGTGCCGGTCACCGCGGCCGCCCGGTCCGACGCCGCCGGGGAGAGCGCGGCCTGGCGGGCGGCGCGGACCGCGGTCGCCGCGGCACTGGGGGCCCGGACGCCGGTGCTGCTCACCGGGGAGCCCGGCTCCGGGCGGGCGCGGCTGGTCGCCGACTCATGGCCCGGCCCGGTCGTCGAGGTCGCCCCGGACGACGACGGCGCCGACCTCGACGACCGCGTCCGGCGGGCCGGTGCGCCGGCGCTGGTGCTGCTGCGCGACCTCGACAGGCGCGACGCGGCGCCGCCCCCCGCACTGGCCCGCGGCGACCTGCCGACGGCGGGGACCCGCGCGGACACCGCCGAGCCCGACCCGGCCCGCGACCGGGTCCTGGCCCGGTTCCGGGCGTCGGTGCCGGTCCCGCCGCTGCGCTCCCGACCCGGGGACCTCCCCGGCCTGGTCGCCGCCCTGCTCGCCGAGCTCGCCCCCGGCCGCGACGTGCGGCTGTCCGCCGATGCGCTGCGCACGGTGGGCAGGCACCCGTGGCCGGGGAACGTGGCCGAGCTGCGGGACGCGCTGACCGTCGCCCTCGGCCGGCGGCCGGTGGGTGTGGTCGAGGCGACCGACCTGCCCGAGTCCTGTCAGAGCGCGCCGTCGGGGACGCTGCGCGCGGTGGACCGGGCCGAGCGGGACGCGATCGTCGCCGCGCTGCGCGACACCGACGGGAACCGGGCCGCCGCGGCCGCGGCGCTGGGAGTGGCCCGGTCGACGCTCTACCGGAAGATCGCGCAGTACCGGATCACGGACTGAGCGGGCCGCGTCACCTCGTCAGGAAGGCGGTCAGCTCCCGCGCCACCTCCTCGGGGCGCTCCTCGGGCAGGTAGTGGTCGGCGTCCAGGGCCGTCCCGTGCACGTCCGTGGCGTAGCCGGCCCAGACCGCGGGGACGTCGTAGGACCGCCCGACGAAGGAGTGCGCGCCCCACAGGGCCAACAGCGGCGCGGTCACCCGTCGGCCGCTGTCCGCGCCGTCGTGGACGCGGTCGATCCCGGCCGCGGCGCGGTAGTCGGCGCACGACGCGGCGATCGCGGCCGGGTCGGCGAAGCAGCGGACGTACTCGGCGACGGCGCGGTCGTCGAACGGGGTGCCGCCGTGGTGGCGCGACCGCATCCGGGCGGTGATCCAGAACTCCGGGTCGCTCCCGATGAGACGCTCCGGGATCCCGGCCGGGGCGGTGAGGAAGAACCAGTGCCAGTAGCCCATCCCGAAGCCGGCATCGGCGGTGTCGTAGGCATGCCGGGTCGGGACGATGTCGAGCACCGCCAGCGCCGACACCGCGTCCGGCGCGTCCAGGGCCAGCCGGTGCGCGACCCGTCCGCCGCGGTCGTGTCCGGCGACGGCGAACTGGTCGAACCCCAGCTCCCGCATGACGGCGAGCTGGTCGGCGGCCATGGCGCGCTTGGCATAGGCGGCGTCGTCCGGGCCCGGGGGCGGCTTGGCGCTGTCGCCGTAACCGCGCAGGTCGGTCGCGACGACGGTGAACCGGTCGGCGAGCAACGGCGCGACCCGGTGCCAGATCACATGGGTCTGCGGGTAGCCGTGCAGGAGCAGCAGCGGCGGCCCGGATCCGCCGGTCACGGTGTGCACCGCCGTCCCCGCCGCGTCGATCGTGCGGGCGGTGAAGGGGGCGGGCAGCAGGGTCCGCGGGTTCATCGTGCCGGACCCCCGTGGGCTGGGGTAGGACGGGCGGCATGCCGCTGCCGGGCCCCGTGCCGACCGACCCCGTGCCGACCGACCCCGTGCCGACCGGCCCCGTGCCGACCGGCCCCGTGCCGACCGACCCCGTGCCGACCGACCCCGTGCCGACCGACCCCGAGCCGACCGACCCCGTGCGACCCGGCGCCGCCCTGCCGGACACCGTCCTGCTCTGGGACGCCGACGAGGTCGCCGACCCGCCCCCGGAGCCCTGCTGCCTGGCCGGTACCGCGCCGGGCGACCGGGCCGTGGTCTACCGCACCGGTCCGGGCGGCGGCGTGATGGCGCTGTTCGCGTTCACCGGTCCCGCCGAGCCGCACCCCGGCGGACGGCACGCGGCGGGCGTCGTCGTGCCGGTCGGACGGCCGGTGCCGCGGGCCGAGCTGCTGGCCGACCCGGTGCTCGCGCCGGTGTTCCGGCACCTGCGCGGCCGTCGCAGGCTGCCGCCCGACGCGGCCCGTCGCCTGGTCGCGCTCCTCGCGGGCTGAGCCGCGACGCCCGGCCGCCGGGGCGCGCCGGCCGGGGCCGGACGGGCTCATCCCCGCACGACCTCGGCGATCGCCGCGCCCAGCTCGGCGGTCGTCGCGGTCCCGCCCAGGTCCGGGGTGACACCCGCGCCGCCCCGGCCGACCACCTCCTCGACCGCGGCCAGCACCGCGGCGGCGGCCTCGTGCTCGCCGAGGTGCTCCAGCATCATCGAGCCGCACCAGATCTGGCCGACCGGGTTCGCGACGCCCTTCCCGGCGATGTCCGGCGCCGAGCCGTGCACGGGCTCGAACAGGCTCGGGAACTCCCGCTCGGGATTGATGTTCGCGCTCGGCGCGATCCCGATCGTGCCGGTGCAGGCCGGGCCCAGGTCGGACAGGATGTCGCCGAACAAATTGCTGGCGACGACGACGTCGAAGCGCTCCGGGCTCATCACGAACCGCGCGGCGAGGATGTCGATGTGGGCGGAGTCGACGTCGACGTCGGGGTACTGCGCCGCCATCGCTGCTACCCGCTCGTCCCAGTACGGCATGGTGATCGCGATGCCGTTGGACTTGGTCGCCGAGGTCAGGTGCCGGTTCGGGTGCCGCCGCGCGAGCTCGAAGGCGTAGCGCAGGATCCGGTCGACGCCGGTGCGCGTCATCACGGTCTCCTGGATCACGACCTCGCGGTCGGTGCCTTCGAACATCCGCCCGCCCACCGAGGAGTACTCGCCCTCGGTGTTCTCCCGGACGATCAGCATGTCGATGTCGCCGGGGGAGCGGCCGGCCAGCGGGGCGGCGACACCCGGCAGCAGCCGGGCCGGGCGCAGGTTGACGTACTGGTCGAAGCGGCGGCGGAACTGCAGCAGGCTGCCCCACAGCGACACGTGGTCGGGCAGCACCTCGGGCCACCCGACGGCGCCGAAGAACAACGCGTCGAAACCGCGCAGCTGCTCGAACCAGTCCTCGGGCAGCATCGTGCCGTGCTCGAGCCAGTGGTCGGCGCTCGCGAAGCCGAACTCGGTGAGCTCCAGCCCGATCCCGAACCGCTCCGCGGCCGCGGTCAGGACGCGGACGCCCTCCGGGACGACCTCCTTGCCGATCCCGTCCCCGGGGATGACGGCGATGCGGTGCGCGGTCATGTCGTGTCCTCCTCGACTCGGTTGCTTCTATCCTGGAGCGCGATCCGGCTGGGGTGAACCGTCGTCCGAGCCGTTCTGTCTTTCCCCAGGCGAAAGGAACGGGTGTGGAGCTGCCCGAGTTCGACGACCTGCGTTTCTTCGCCGGCGTCGCCGCGGCCGGGACGCTCACCGAGGTCGCACGCCGGTGGGGCGTGTCGGTGTCCGCGGTCAGCAAACGGCTCGCCCGCCTGGAACGACGCCTGGGCGTGCGCCTGGTCAACCGCTCCACCCGGCGCCTCACGCTCACCGACGAGGGCCGCCGCTACGCCGAGGGCGCCCGCGAGGTCCTCGGCCGCGTCGACGACCTGGAGGACGAGATCGGCCGCCGCCGTTCCGGGCTGCACGGACGGATCGCGGTGCACGCGTCGATGGGTTTCGGGCGGGCGCACGTGGCGCCGCTGCTCGGCGGCTTCGAGGCGGCCAACCCGGACCTGCGCATCGACCTGGAGCTGTCCCACCTGCCGGTCGGGGTCGGTGGATCGGACTACGACTTCGCCGTGCGCGTCGGGCCGCTGCCGGACTCGCGGCTGCACGCCCGGGTGCTGCACCGCAACCGGCGCGTCGTGTGCGCGGCGCCGTCGTACCTGGCGCGCCGGCCCGCCCCGCGGACCCCGGCCGAGCTGGCCGGGCACGACTGCATCGTGATCCGGGAGAACGACACCGCCTTCGCGCACTGGCGCTTCGGCACCGACACCGACCCCGCCGGCGTCCGCGTCACCGGCGCGATGACCTGCAACGACGGCGAGGTCGCGACGGCGTGGTGCCTCGCGGGCCGTGGCCTGGTGATGCGCTCGCTGTGGCAGGTCGCGCCGCTGCTCGCGACGGGGGAGCTGGTGCAGGTGCTCGCGGACGTCCCGACGCCGTCGGCGGACCTGGTCGCGGTGCACGCCGCGTCGCCGCCTCGCCGGGTGCGGGCGGTGCTCGACCACCTCGTCGCGGGGATCGCGCAGCGGCTTCCGGTCACGCCGGTGCCCGCTCCCGTCGCCGCGTCCACGGCCAGGTGATCGCGGCCCACCCCACCGCGACCAGCACGAGCTCGACCAGCAGGTAGACCGGCCACGGCCCGAGCAGGTCCAGTGCCGAGGCGTTGGTCGGCTTGTGGGCGAGGAAGCCGTAGTTCGTGCCCGCGGCCAGGTTGAACGGCAGCACCACCGCCGCCCACGCGAGGGTCGCCGCGAGCGTCACGCCCATCCCGCGCCAGCTCGGGCGCACCCCCGCGCCCCAGGTCAGGTACACCGCGGCCCAGGTCACCAGCAGGTGCAGCGCCCAGAAGTGCAGGAACGCGACGTGCGGGAAGTCGGGCGAGTCGGTGGCCGGGGTGAGCAGTGCCTGGGGGGTCAGCGTGAGGCCCCAGTAGTACAGCGGCGCGCAGGCCCACCAGCGCCGTGTCCACAGGGCGACGGCAGCGGTCACCCAGGACAGGTCCGACAGCTGCAGCGGCAGCGAGATGTGCACGTCGAAGGTCTGCGGGGTCAGCAGCCGCAGCTGCAGCGGGACCAGCGCCACGACCACCACCACGGCGAACGCCCGGGAGACGCGCCGTTCGGCGGGGGTGCCGCGCAGCCGCCGTCCGAGGGCCACCAGCGCGACGGCGCCGAGGACCCCGACGGTCAGCGCGGCCCAGTGGGTCGTGCCGTAGGGCACGAAGACGCCGGTGTCCGCCATCGTCCGATCATGACCGACCCGGCAGCGCGGCGAGCAACCGCCACAGCGGGCGCTGCACCGCGTCCGGGACCCCGGCGAGGGAGAAGTCCAGGTCGTGGGCGACGTTGAGCCGCGCGAGCCGGCGCAGCGGCGGCAGCCGCCCGGCCGTCGCGAGGATCCGGAACTGGTCCTCGAGGGACCCGGCAGGCGACTCGACGGTGCGGACCCGGACCGGGTCGTCGCTCCCGTTCGTGAACGAGTGCGTCACCCCGGGCGGCACCACGATCCCCTCCCCGGCGCGCAGCACGCTGGTCCAGCCCCCGACCCGCACCCGCAGGACGCCCTCGACCACGGTGAACGACTCGGTGACGCCCCGGTGCCGGTGCGGCGGCGGACCGGCCACCCCGGGCGGCACGACGGCCTCGAACTCGAAGGCCGGGGCGCCGCTGTGCAGCACGTCGATCGTCTCGCCGGACGGCATCTCGATACGGCTCACGGCGCCTTCCCCCCGCGCGACGGTCGCGCCGGTGACAGCCGGGATGCTGCACCGGTCCGGCGGCCGGGGAACCCCGGTCGCCCGTGGTGGTGGGCGGCACCGCCGTGGCGGAGCGGGGTCCGGCGACCGGGCGGGCTGCACCGGCCCCACCGGTCCCCGGATCAGGCGTCGGCGGTGTCGGCCTTCTTCTTCCGCCGCGGGACCAGGTGCGCCACGACGACGATCACCGCCCCGACCACGACGCCGAGGATCGCCGAGCCGACGGTGTTGGTGAGCCAGCCGAGGAACCCGCCCAGCGCGCCGGTCGCGTCGGCCACGGCCACCTCCAGGTGGTGCACCAGGTCGTAGATCGGGGAGAAGCCCAGCTCGTCCATCCCGACGAGCAGGATGTGCCCGCCGACCCACAGCATCGCCGCGACGCCGACGACCGACAGCGTCGTCAGCACGATCGGCATGGCCCGCACCAGGCCGCGCCCGAACGACGCGACGGGGCCGGAGCCACGCTTCGCCAGCGCGAGGCCGGCGTCGTCCATCTTCACGATGAGCGCGACCGCGCCGTAGACGAGCGCGGTGATGGCGACGGCGACGACGGCCAGGATGACCGCCCGGGCCACGATGCCCTCGGACGCCACCTCGTTCAGCGCGATGACCATGATCTCGGCCGAGAGGATGAAGTCGGTGCGCACGGCGCCGGAGACGACCCGGCGTTCGTTCTCCGCCGGGTCCGCGGCGACCTTCTCGTCGCGCTCCTCGGGGTGCTCGGAGTGCCCGGAGAAGTACTCCCAGAGCTTCTCCGCGCCCTCGTAGGCCAGATAGCAGCCACCGACCATCAGGATCGGGGTCAGCAGCCACGGCGCGAACTGGGACAGGATCAGCGCGACCGGCAGGATGAACACGATCTTGTTGATCAGCGAGCCCCTGGCGATCCGCCAGATGATCGACAGCTCGCGCTCGGGCTTGAGGCCCTGGACGTAGCGGGGGGTGACGGCGGCGTCGTCGACGACCACCCCGGCGGCCTTGGCCCCCGCGCGCCCGGCGGCACCGGCGATGTCGTCGAGGGAGGCCGTCGTCAGGCGCACCAGCGCCGCGACGTCGTCGAGCAGGGCGAACAGTCCGCTCACCGGGTCACCGTCCGTTGCATGGCCGAATCCGTGCGCACGCGCGGAGCCTACGGCGCGGGCGGGACGAACGGGACCGAACCCGCCCGATCGCGGGGCTTGACCATGCCGCGACGGCACGGTGTCGACTGGCCGCATGGCAGAGGACACGAGCACCGCCGGCCCGGCCGCGGCGACCGCCGGGCCGGACACCGTGGACCCGTCGGACCCGGTCGCCGCCTTCTCCGCGATGCGCGAGGCGGCGGCGGTCCTGGAGATCCCGCTGGAGGTCCCCGGGCGGCCCACCCAGCAGGGCCTGATGGTGACCCGGCACGCCGAGGTCCGCGCGATGCTCACCGACGACCGTTTCCGGCACGACGCCGCCGCGGTACCGGAGGCGGAGAACTTCCTGCGCAACGCCCAGACCGGGCTGATCGGTCTGCCCGAGGACCTCGAGCTGCTCCGCCGTCCGATGCTGGGCCGCGACGGCGAGGACCACGCGCGGCTGCGCCGGCTGGTGTCGCGGGCGTTCACGGTGCGCCGGGTGAACGGGCTGCGCCCCCGCGTCGAGGCGATCGTGACCGGCCTGCTCGACGAGGTCGCCGCGGCCGGTGCCGACGGCACCCCGGTCGACCTGGTGGAGATGCTGGCCTACCCGGTGCCGATCGCGGTCATCTGCGAGCTGGTCGGTGTCCCCGAGGGCGACCGGGGCCGCTGGCGGGAGTTCGCCCGGCTGCTGATCCAGCCCGACCCCGTACGGATGCCCGACGTCGCCCGCGGGATGGTCGCCCACGTCCGCGAGCTGATCGAGGCCCGTCGCCGTGCCCCCGCGGACGACCTGCTGTCCGGGCTGGTCGCGGCGCACGACGAGGACGGTGACCGGCTCTCGGAGCAGGAACTCGTCGACATGACGGTGAACCTGACCGTCGCCGGGTTCGAGACCACCGCGCACGTGCTGGCCAAGGGAGCCCTCGCCCTGCTGAGCCGGCCCGACGAGCTCGGTGCGCTGCGGGCCGATCCCGGCCGGTGCCCCCCGCTACGCCGCGGAGGACCTCGAGATCGCCGGGACCCCGGTCCCCGCCGGGACCGCCGTGCTCCCCGGTGTGCTGCCGGCGAACTTCGACCCCCGGGTGGTCGACCGGCCCGAGGAGCTGGACGTGCGCCGCGACCCCGGCCGTGGCGAGGGGCACCTCGGATTCGGGCACGGGGCGCACTACTGGCCTCGGGGCGGCGCTGGCCCGCCAGGAGGTCGAGGTCGTGCTCTCCGCGCTGGTCACCCGCTTCCCGGACCTGCGGCTCGCCGAGCCGGCGGACGGTCCGTCGCGGCTGGGGTTCGAGCGGCTGCCCGCCCTGACCGTCCACGTCGACCGTCCGCCGGCGGGCTGAGGCTCAGCGCGCCGCGCGGGTCTCGTAGAGCCGGCGCGCCCACAGCACGCTCGCCACCGTGATCACCACGCACCACCCGGTGGCGAGCGCGGCGTCGGGGCCGAGCCCGGCCCCGCTGCCGTGCCCGAGCAGCCCGCGCAGGGTGTCGATGACCGGCGTGAACGGCTGGTACGCGGCGAACCAGCGCAGCGCGGCCGGCATCGAGTCCACCGGCACGAACCCGCTGCCCAGGAACGGCAGCAGCATCAGGAACATCGGGGTGTTGCTCGCCGTCTCCACACTGGCGGCGGCGAGCCCGAGGGCGACGGTCAGCCACGTCAGGGCGACCGTCAGCAGCGCCAGCATCCCGACGACGCCCAGCCAGGCGAGCGGCCCGGCGCCACTGCGGAACCCGAGCGCCAGCGCCACCCCGAGCACGACGACCAGCGCCACCGCGGTCTGCACGAACGCACCGGCGACGTGCCCGGTGAGCACGCTGGAGCGGGCGATCGCCATCGTCCGGAAGCGTGCGACGACGCCCTCGGTCATGTCGGTGGCGACCCCGATGGCGGTGCCCATCGCGACGCTCGCGACGGTCAGCAGCAGCACTGCGGGGGTGACGAAGGCCAGGTAGTCGGCGCGGTCGCCGCCCAACCCCGCCCCCATCGTGCCGCCGAGGACGCCCACGAACAGCAGCAGGAACACCAGCGGCTGTGCGATGAGCATGATCGTCAGCGACGGGTAGCGGCGCAGGTGCCGGATCCGGCGGCGCAGCATCGTCACCGAGTCGGTGAGCAGGCGCGGACGGTCGAGGGTCGCGGTGTCCGTGACGTGGGCCTTCATGACGCCGCCACCTCCGGGGTGCTCGGGTGGCCGGTGAGGGCCAGGAAGACGTCGTCGAGGTCGGGGGTGTGGGTGGTCAGCTCCTCGGGCTCGACACCGGTCCCGGCGAGCCGGTCCAGCACGTCCCGCAGGTCGCGGGCCCCGGCGGCGGGCAGCTGCAGGGTCACCGCGGCCGGGTCGGCGACGGCGGCGGGCAGCACGGTGCGGGCGGCGGCGAGGGCGTCGTCGTCGGCGAACCGCAGGCGCACGTGCCCACCGGGGACCCTGGACTTCAGCTGTGCCGGGGTGCCGCGGGCGACGAGCCGTCCACCGTCGAGGACGGCGACGGAGTCCGCGAGCTGGTCGGCCTCCTCCAGGTACTGCGTGGTCAGCAGGACGGTGACGCCCCGGCCGACGAGATCGCGCACGGCGGCCCACAGGTCGCGGCGGCTGCGCGGGTCCAACCCGGTGGTCGGCTCGTCGAGGAACAGCACGGCCGGGTCGGCGACGAGGGTCATGGCCAGGTCGAGGCGGCGGCGCATGCCGCCGGAGTAGGTGCCCGCCCGCCGGTCCGCGGCGTCACCGAGGTCGAAGCGGTCGAGCAGCTCCCGGGTCCGGGCGCGACCCGTGTCGCGGGGCAGGTGGTGCAGGTCGGCCATCAGTCGCAGGTTCTCCGCGCCGGTGAGCAGGCCGTCGACGGCGGAGAACTGGCCGGTCACCCCGATCGCGGCGCGGACGCCGTCGGGGTCGGTCGCCGGGTCGCGCCCGGCGATGCGGATGCGTCCGGAGTCCGGTGGCAGCAGCGTGGACAGGATCCGGACCAGGGTCGTCTTGCCGGCGCCGTTCGGGCCGAGCAGCGCGAGGACGGTCCCGGCGGGGACGTCGAGGTCGA
The DNA here is from genome assembly GCF_020131355.1 of Pseudonocardia sp. ICBG1293. Classification (GTDB taxonomy): domain Bacteria; phylum Actinomycetota; class Actinomycetes; order Mycobacteriales; family Pseudonocardiaceae; genus Pseudonocardia. Next base: position 214,901 of record NZ_JAHLEL010000054.1, on the reverse strand, counting down.
TGCCGCGGAGCACGGCGTGGTCGCCGTAGGACTTGTGGAGGGCGGCGACGGCGATCGCGGGCGGGGGAGTGGGCACGGTGGTTCCTCTCGTGGACGGTGGCGTGGGACGGCGGTGGTGGAGGGCGGGGGTCAGGCGCGGCGGACGACGATGTCGCCCTCGCGGGACCGGGCGTGCACGGTGACGGTGTCGACGCCGTCGCCGTCCGGGGCGTCGCGGGGGTCCAGGTCGTTGCCGACCCGGCCGGTGGTGTCGAGGTCGAGCCAGGCGGCGCTGCCCGCGGCGATGCCGATCTCCAGCCGCCCGTGCGTACTGGTCAGCGACACCTCGCCGCGGTGGACGCGGCCCAGCCGGACGGCGCCGTAGGCGGTGCGCACGCGGGCGCCCGCGCCGAGCTCGTCGACGTCGACGGTGCCGTGGGTGCCGGTCAGCACGGCCTCGCCGGCCAGCTCCTCGGCCCGGATGTCGCCGTGCTTGCTGGTCAGCGTCGCGGTCCCGTCGATCCGGTGGACCCGCATCCCGCCGTGGTCGGACCGGACCGTGGCGTCCCCGGTGACGGTGCCGCCGATCCGGACGTGGCCGTGGTCGGCGGTGAGGTCGGCGGAGCCGGCGTCGTCCACACGGACGTCGCCGTAGCGGGTCCGGGCCTCGCAGGCCCCGAGCGGGCCCTCGACGACGATCCCGCCGTAGGCGGTGGTCGCCGTCAGCGCCGAGCCGGCGGGCAGGGCGATCCCGACCTCGATCGACCGGCCGGGGGTGCGCGGGGTCAGCTTCTGCAGCAGCCCGAGCGGCGGGCCGGTGACGTGCAGCTCCCGCCCGGTCAGCTCGACCCGGACCCGGTCGGCGTGGGCACGGTCGGCCTCGGAGCTGCGGACCTCGACCACGGTGTCGGTCCGGTCCGATGCGGTCACCCGCAGCTCGCCGATGGTGAGGTCGACGACCGCGGTGACGGGCTCGGGGGTCTGGTAGGTGGGCACGGGGCATCGCCTCCTCGGCGTCGCGGTGACGCCGTGGGTCGGGACAGGGACAGGGGTGGTCGGGTACGGCTCAGCCGAACCAGCCGACGCGGCCGCGGCGGGCGGCGTCGGGACGGTCGGGTGCCGCGGCGGGCCGGTCCAGCGCGGCCGCGGCCACGCGGGTCAGCCAGGTGTTCACACTCAGGCCGTCGCGCGCGGCGGCCTCCTCGATCCGGGTCTTGAGCGTCTCCGGGGGCCGGAAGTTGATCCGGGCGACCGGCCCGGTCTCGATCTCGGTCCCCGCCGATGGCGCCACTGGTGGCGCCGCAGTCGGTTCCGGCGGTCCCGAGGACGTGCCGGGCCCTGCGGTGACGACGAACTCCGGGTCCGAGCCGCGCAGGCGCACGTGCACCGACCCCGGGGCCAGCTCCAGGGTGATCTCGTCGGCCGCCGCGGCCAGCGCCTCGAGCAGGACCAGGCGCGTCGACGAGCTCAGCGCGGTGAGCAGCCGTTCGGCGGCTGCCCGCGTGTCCTCGCCCGCGGCATCGCCCAGCGCGGCGAACTCGGTGCGCAGGCGTTCGACATATCCGTCCAACTCCATGGCGCAAGAATGGCGCACGATGGCGCCATCGTCAAGTCCGCGGCGCCACAGCGGGCCCGTCGCGCCGCGAGCTTGACCGTGCCGCGGCGGCACGGTGTCCGATGGGGTCGTCCCCGTTGTCGTCGCCGAGGGAGCCTCCCGTGGACCGCACCACCGACCCAGCCCCGCCCCGCACCTGCCCGGTGACCGCCTTCGGTCGTCTGCGCGAACAGGGCCCGGTCGTCGCGATGCCGGGCACGGCGATGGGCGCGACGTCGCTCGTCACGCGGCACGACGACGTCCACGCGCTGCTCCTCGATCCGCGGTTCCGCAACGACCCGGCCACGGTGCCCGGCGCCGGGGACGTCGTGGGCTCGGTCATGACCACGCTCGGGCTGCCGCCGGAGCTCGCCCACCTCGGCCGGGGCCTGCTCGTCCGCGACGGGGCCGACCACGCCCGGCTGCGCCGCCTGGTCTCCCGCGCGTTCACCGTGCGCCGGGTCGCCGGGCTGCGTCCGCGCGTGGAGGAGCTCACCGCCGACCTGCTCGACGACGTCGCGGCCGCCGGCGCCGACGGCAGCCCGGTCGACCTGGTGGCCGCGGTGTTCCACGAGCTGCCGATCGCGGTGATCTGCGAGCTGGTGGGCGTCCCGGTGGAGCAGCGCGGGCTGTGGCGGGAGCTGGCCGGGCTGCTCGCCGCGCCCGACCCGGCGCGGATGCCCGCGGTGGCGCACGCGGTCGTGGCGCAGGTGCACGAGCTCGTCGCGGCCCGCCGGGCCGACCCGCGCGACGACCTGGTCGACGCACTGGTCGCGGTGCACGACGACGGCGACCGGCTCACCACCGACGAGCTGGACGTGCTGCTGTTCGACATGGTCGTCGCCGGGTTCGAGACGACCGCGCACGTGCTGTCCCGGGCGACACTGGCCCTGCTGACCCGCCCGGACCAGCTCGCGATCCTGCGCGCCGAGCCGTGGCGGTGGCCCACCGCGGTGCACGAGATCGTGCGGACCTGCGGTGCGGTCCCGGTCAGCACGCCCCGCCACGCGAGCACCGACGTCGTCGTCGGCGGCACGCCGATTGCGGCGGGGGAGGCCGTGACGGCCGGTCTGGTCACCGCGAACTTCGACCCGCGCCACCACGACCGCCCCGACGAGCTCGACGTGACCCGGGAGCCGGGCCGCGGCGAGGGGCATCTCGGGTTCGGCCAGGGGGTCCACTACTGCCTGGGGGCCGCGCTGGCGCGCCAGGAGATCGAGGTGGCCCTGCACGCGTTGGTCGAGCGGTTCCCCGCGCTGCGGCTCGCCGAGCCCGCCGACGGACCGTCGGAGCTGGGGTTCGAGCGGCTCGTGTCGTTCGAGGTGCGGGTGGACGCGCACTGACCGACGGTGTTGCGCGAGCACACCCGCGCTGCCGCCGTGCCCGGTTCCGGCCAGGATGACCGGTGTGACCCGTGCCCTGCGCTCCCGCCGCCCCCACCGCACCGCGACGGCGGTCGCCGCCGTCGGGCTGCTCGTCGCGGCCGGCTGCGGCGCCGCCTCGCCCGCACCCGCCCCCGCCGAGCCGGCACCGACCGCCGCTCCGGCCCCGGCCGCACCGGGGGAACTCGCCCCGGTCGTCGTCGCGGCCGGGCTCTCCCACGTCTGGAGCGTCGGCGTGCTGCCCGACGGGCGTGCGCTGGTCACCGAGCGGGACGGGCGGCTGTCCCTGCTCGTCTCGCTCGACCCGGGCACCGCCCGGACCCCGGTGCAGGCCGATCTCGACGACGTGTTCGCCCGGGGTGAGGGCGGGCTGATGGGGCTGGCCGTGCACGCCGACTTCGCGACGTCGAACCGGTTCACCACCTGCCAGACCCACGCCGAGGGCGGCAGCCCGGTCGACGTCCGGCTGGTCACCTGGACGCTGTCCGCGGACGGCGCCACCGCGACCCGGGTGGCGGACCCGCTGGTCGGCGGCCTGCCGATCGCGTCCGGCGGACGGCACTCGGGCTGCCGGGTCGCCGTCGACGACGGCGGGGCGCTGGTCGTCGGGACCGGCGACGCGGCGATGCCCGCCACCCCGCAGGACCTGACCTCGCTCGGCGGCAAGACGCTGCGGGTGGACCCGGCGACCGGTGGACCCGCCGCGGGCAACCCCTTCGCCGACGCCGCCGACCCGGCCCAGCGGCTCGTGTACAGCTACGGACACCGCAACGTGCAGGGCGTCGCGGTCGAGCCCGGCACCGGGCGGATCTTCACCGCCGAGCACGGACCCACCCGCGACGACGAGGTCAACCTGCTGCGCCCGGGCGGCAACTACGGCTGGGACCCGTCCCAGGGCGGCACGGTCGACAGCTACGACGAGTCGGTCCCGATGACCGACCGGGACCGCTTCCCCGACGCCGTCCCCGCCGTCTGGGCCTCGGGCAGCCCGCCCGAGGCGCCGGCCGGCGCCGCGTTCCTCCAGGGCGACGCGTGGGGCCAGCGGAACGGGATGCTCGCCGTGGCCGCACTGCGCGGCCAGAAGCTGCTGCTGATGCGCGTGGGCCCGGAGGACACCGACGGCGCGGTCTCCGACGTCGAGATCCCGGCGGCGCTCGACGGGGAGTTCGGCCGGCTGCGCGGGGTGTACACCGCCCCGGACGGGACCCTGCTGGTCACCACGTCCAACGGTGACGACGACCGGATCCTGCGGATCGACCCGAGCTGACCCCACGGGGCGGGGCCTGCCCGGGTCGTCGGGACGGGTCAGCGCCCCGGGTCGGTCCGTTCCCGCAGCTCCGTGCCGGCAGCGACCTCACCGGCACCGGTGCCCACCGTCGCCACCGCCGACGCGCGGTCGACGGCGTGGGCGGGCTCGTCGTCCCGGCCGGCCGCGGTGCCGTCCCCGGGCTCCCCTCCGGTCGCGGTGTCGTTCTCGGCCCGCATCAGCTGGTCGACGTCGACCTGGCGCGGGTCGTCGAGCACGGCCCGCAGACGTTCCCGGTCCAGCTCCCCTGTCCAGCGGGCGATGACCAGGGTGCCGATGCCGTTGCCGGTGAGGTTGGTCAGCGCACGCCCTTCGGACATGAACCGGTCGATGCCCACGATCAGGGCCAGCCCGACCAGCGGGATGATGTGGTCGAACGCCGCCAGCGACGCGGCGAGCGTGACCAGTCCGGCCCCGGAGACCCCGGCCGCGCCGTTCGACGAGATGAGCATGAACAGCAGGATCGCGATCTGGGTGGACAGCGGGACGTCCACGCCGAAGGCCTGGGCGATGAACATCGCGCCCATCGTCATGTAGATCGCGGTGCCGTCGAGGTTGAACGAGTACCCGGTCGGGATGGTCAGCCCGACGACGTGCTTCGGCGTCCCGGCCGCCTCGAGCTTGCGCATCATCCGCGGCAGCACCGTCTCCGACGACGACGTGCCGAGCACGATCAGCAGCTCGTCCTTGATGTAGCGCAGGTACTTCAGCAGGGAGAACCCGGCGAGCCGGCAGATCGGGCCGAGCACCACGAAGATGAAGATCAGGCAGGTCGCCCAGAAGGTGACCATGAACCCGGCCAGGCTGCCCAGGATCGAGCTGCCGTGCTGGCCGATGGTGAACGCGATCCCGCCGAACGCGCCGAGCGGGGCGACCCACATGACCAGCTTGATCACGCCGAACATGACCTGGGCGAACGAGTCCAGCGCCCGGGTGATGCCCTTTCCTCGCTCGCCGAGCATGGTGATCGCGACGCCGACCAGGATCGCCAGCAGCAGCACCTGCAGCAGCTGGCCGTCGGTGAACGCCGAGGCGAACGAGTCGGGCACCAGGGCCAGCAGGAAGTCGGTGATGCCCCCGCCCGCGGCGGCCCCGGCCGACTCGATGGTGGAGTCCGCGGCCGACCCGTCGAAGCTCTCCCGGTCGTAGCCGAGCCCCATCCCAGGGGCGATCACGTTGATCGTCAGCAGGCCCAGGGCCAGCGCGATCAGTGTGGTGATGTTGAAGTAGACCACCGTGCGCCCGGCGAGCCCGCCGACCTTGGCGAGGTTGCCGAGACCGGCGATCCCCACCACCACGGTCGCGAAGATGACCGGTGCGATCACCACCTTCACCAGGCTGATGAACAGCGTGGCGAGCCACTGCATCTGCGCGCCCACCTCGGGCAGCAGCAGGCCGACGAGGATCCCGGCGGCGATGCCGACGAGTACCCAGAAATAATCGGGGTCCTCGTCCGGGACCGCGGTGCGGCCGGGACGGCGTCCGCCGTTGGACTGCTCATGCTCGCTCCCTCGCGTGACGATGCTGGACGGAGGGTGGTGGCCCGGGCCGCCGTCCGGGGCCGCGGCACCGGAATCTTGGGCTCGTCTTGGGATGTGCCCGACATTACGGACGAATGCCTAGGATGCGGACATGTCCGGATGGTCACGCCGCGACGTGCTGCTCGGCGGCGGCGCGCTCGCCGGGGCCCTGCTGGCCGGTGGCGCGCTCACCGGCTGCGCACCGCCGCCCCGGCCGCCGGAGCCGTTCCGGCTCGCGACGGGTCCGGAGGGCGCGGTCTACCGGGAGATCGGCTCGGCACTGGCCGGGCTGCTGGACCGCGAGTGGGGCCGCGAGGTCGTCGAGGTCGTGCACACCGACTCCGCCCCCGAGAACGTGGCCCTGCTGACCTCGGGGCGGGCCGAGCTGGGGTTCGTCAACGTCGACGTCGCGCTCGCCCACCCGGAGCCGGTCGTCGCGCTGGCCCGGGTGTTCGACTCGGTGCTGCACGCGCTCGTGCCCGCCGCGAGCCCGGCCCGCGACGTGCGTGACCTCGACGGTCTCACCCTCGCCTGCGGGGCGCCGCTCTCGGGCACCCGGTTCGTCACCGAGCGCCTGCTGGAGGTGGCCGGGGTCCGTGCGACGCTGCGCAGCCACACCCAGGCCGACTCCGTGCGGGCCTTCCGGGCCGGGGAGGTCGACGGCGTCCTGAGCCTCACGGGTATGCCGACGCCCGCGGTCACGAGCTCGCCGCGACCGGCGGGGTCCGGCTGCTGGACCTGACGTCACAGGTGGAGACGCTGATCGCGCGGCACCCGCTGGAGTACGTACCCGTCGTGGTGCCCGCGACGATGTACCCGCCGCTGGAGGCCGCGCCCGCTCCGGCCGTCCCCACCCTGCTCGCGGCGTCGCCGTCGATGGACGACGCGCTGGCGTACTGGCTCACCGACCAGCTGTTCACCCACGCCGACGAGCTGTCCCGGGTCCGGCTGGAGGCCGGTCAGATCAACCCGCGCACCGGGGCCGCGACGACCCCGGTCGCGCTGCACCCGGCCGCGCGCCGCTGGTTCCGCGACCGGAAGCCCTAGGGCGCGTCTCCTAACCCGGCTGGTCGGGCCTGCGCGATGATCAGTAGGTGTCGCGCCGTGCCGTCCTGACCGATGCCCAGTGGGACCGACTCGAGCCGTTACTGCCCTCGTCGGACGGGATGCCAGGGCGCCCGTTCGCCGATCACCGCAGAGTGATCGAGGGGATCATCTACCGGTTCCGCTGCGGGCTGGCCTGGCGTGATGTCCCGGTCGAGTTCGGGCTGTGGCAGACCCTATGGAAACGCCACCGCCGCTACTGCGGTGACGGCACCTGGGACCAGGTTCTCGCAGCTCTGCTCGCCGATGCCGACTCCGCCGGTCTCGTGGACTGGGCCGTGTCGGTCGACTCGACGATCATCCGCGCTCACCAACACGCCGCGACCCTGCAGCGGGACACAGGGGGCCGGATCGAACTACAAGAATCTGCTGATCGAGCCGCCCGATCACGCCTTGGGCCGCTCCCGCGGAGGGCTCGGCACGAAGATCCACCAGCTCGTTGACGGACACGGCCGCCCGCTGGTCGTACTGGTCGGCCCTGGCCAGGCCGGTGACGCCCCGATGTTCGCGCACCTGATGTCACATCTGAGCGTCGGACGGGTCGGTCCGGGCCGACCGCGGACCCGGCCCGAGCGGGTCCGCGCAGATAAGGCCTACTCCTCACGCGCCATCCGCGCCCACCTGCGCGGACGACGGATCGTCGCGGTCATCCCGGAGCCGGCTGACCAGCAGGGACACCGGAAACGACGCGGCACACGCGGCGGTCGACCACCGGCGTTCGACCGGGTCGACTACCGCGGCCGCAACGTCGTCGAACGCGGGTTCTGCGAGGTCAAGCAGTGGCGCGGCCTCGCGACCCGCTACGACAAACTCGCCCTGACCTACCGCGGCGGAGTTGCACTGAAGGCCATCGTCACCTGGTTGCGCACTTTAGGAGACACGCCCTAGGCGGGCGACACCGGACACGGGTTCCGGACCCGGCGCTCACCGGTCCGGGCGCCGGCGCCTGCGGTACGCGGCGACGCTCGCGCGGTGGGCGCAGGTCCGCGTGCAGTACTGCTTCGAGCCGTTGCGCGAGAGGTCCGCGAACGTGGCCCGACACGCCGGCCCGGCGCAGACGCCCAGGCGACCCGGACCGAGCGTGGTGAGCACGGCCGCGAGCGCCCCGAGGGTCAGGGCGGCGAGGTGCGACGCGGGGCGGTCGCTGTCCGCGGTGAGGTCGGCCCGCCATCGGCCCCCGTCGTGGCGGACCACCGGGGTGACCCGGTGGCGCCGCAAGCCGTCGTTGACGACCTCCGCGGCGGCGTGGGCGTCGCGGGCGGCCGTCTCCAGTACGGTGCGCACCGTCTCCCGTACCGCCCGGACCTCTGTCAGGTCGGCGTCGGTGAGCGGGTGGGGCACATCGGGCCCGCCGGCGGTCGGATGGTCGGCGAGGAAGGCCCGCAGCTGCGGCAGGGTCTCCAGGTCGTCCTCGCCGCGGACCGGGCGCAGGCTGTTGGCCAGGTCGACGGCCGTGGCGATCCGGGTCGAGGCGTAACACGCATCCAGCATTTGACGTGTCTCCTGTCGGCTTCCTATCGTGACACCTCTCGCGGGTCCAGCGTGTCACGGTGCAGGTGGGAACGCCGTAGGCGAGCACCGGCGGGAAGCCCGGGGGCTCGCCCGGGCGTACCGGCGCCGGCCGCACGGTCCGCCGTGCACCACCCGTCCTCGTGTGGAAGGAACACCGCCGTGACCGCCGAACCGTTCGAGGTCACCGTCACCGATGCCGAGATCGCCGAGCTGCGCGACCGGCTGCGGCGGACCCGCTGGCCCGAGCCCGAACCCGTGGCGGACCGGTCGCAGGGGCTGCCGCTCGCCCAGGCGCAGGAGCTGTGTCGCGCCTGGGCCGACGACTACGACTTCGGGTTCGCCGAGCGGGTGAACGCCTTCCCGCAGTTCCGCTCGACGATCGACGGGCTCGGCATCCACTTCCTCCACGTGCGTTCCCCCGAGCCGGACGCGTTCCCGCTGGTGCTCACCCACGGGTGGCCGGGGTCGGTCCTCGAGTTCCTCGGGGTACTCGGTCCCCTGACCGACCCCCGCGCGCACGGCGGGGACCCGGCCGACGCGTTCCACGTGGTCGCACCGTCACTGCCCGGGTACGGCTGGAGCGACAAGCCCTCGGTGACCGGGTGGGGTGTCGAGCGCACGGCACGGGCCTGGGACACGGTGATGGTGTCGCTGGGCTACCGGCGCTACGGCGCTCAGGGCGGCGACTGGGGGTCGTCGGTGTCCGGCGCGCTGGGCGAGGTGGCGCCCGACCGGGTCGCCGGCGTGCACGTCAACCTGGGGTCGGTCGCGCTGGGCGGGTTCGACGACCCGACACCGGCGGAGCGTGCCGCCCTCGCGGCCGAGCGGGAGTTCGCCCGCACCGGTCGGGGCTACTCGGCCCTGCAGTCGACCCGCCCGCAGACCCTCGGCTACGCCCTGACCGACTCGCCCGCCGGGCAGGCCGCCTGGATCGCCGAGAAGTACCTGGCCTGGACCGACGGGTCGAGTCCGGTGTCGCTCCGGGAGCTCCTCGACGAGATCTCGGTCTACTGGTTCACCGCCTCGGCCGCCTCGTCGGCGCGTCTGTACTGGGAGAGCTTCGCCCGCTTCCGTGAGCCGGTGAACGCCCCGTCCGGGCTGTCGGTCTACCCGCACGACCTCGCCCGGCCGTCGCGCCGCGAGGCCGCACGGCGGTTCACCGATCTGCGCTGGTTCGCCGAGCTCCCGCACGGTGGTCACTTCGCGGCGCTGGAGCAGCCGGCGTCGTTCGTCGAGCAGGTGCGCGGCTTCTTCCGCCTGGTCCGCTGAGACGGCCACCGCCGCCGGCGGTGTCGGCGCACCCGGCGCTCCGGCGGCGCATCACCCCGGCCGGGGCGATCCGCGCCACGGCAGGACACGGTGCCGCGACGCCCGCACGCCGGGCTCGGCGGCGGCCCGCGGACGGTCCCGTCGCACACCGGCGCGGCCGGCGGACCCGGATCACCGGACGCCTCCCGGCGGCGAGCTCGCAGCCGGTGGCACCGCGACGACCGCGGTGAGTCCGCCGCCCGGGGTGGGGACGAGGTCCAGCGTGCCGCCGGAGTCGTCGAGCACCTGGGCGACGATCGCGAGCCCCAGCCCGGTCCCCGGCACGTTCTGGTCCCGCGGTGACCGCCAGAAGCGCTCGGTCGCCCGGCGCCGCTCGGCGGGGTCGAGCCCGCGGCCGTCGTCGGCGACGACGAGGCGGTAGCCCCCCTCGGGGCGGCGGGCCCCGTGCACGGTGAGGGTCCGACCGTCCGAGAGCCGGCAGGCGTTCGCGACCAGCTCGTCGACGACCGCGGCGAGTCCGCCGGTGGGCTCGCACACCACGGTGGCGGTGTCGGCGAGGTCGGCGGTGAAGGTCATCCCGGCGCCCCGTGCGGCGGCGGACCAGGCGGCGGCACGTCGCCCGAGCGCACCGTCGACGGTCGCGACGGCCGCCGGTCGGTCGCGCAGCGCGGTCGCGGCCAGCATCCCGTCCACGACCGAGCTCATCCGGTCCAGGTCGTCGACGGCGTCGTCGTAGGTCGCGCGGGCGTCCGGGTCGCGCTCGGACAGGTGCGGGGCGAGGTTCTCCACCGAGAGCCGGGCCGAGGCGATCGGGTTGCGCAGCTGGTGCGCGGCGTCGGCGACGAAGCGCTGCTGGCGATCGATCGTGCGGTGCACGGCCTCGACCATGTCGTTGAACCCGGCGGCGAGGTGGCGCAGCTCCGGTGGGCCGCCCGCCGGGGCGGCCCGGGCGCCGAGGTCGCCGGAGCGGACCGCGGCGGCGCTGCGCTCCAGGTCGGTGACCGGCCGCAGGATCCACCGCGTCATCGGGCCGACGGCCCCGATCACCAGGGCGGCGACCAGGGCGAACAGCCCGCCGAGCAGGGCCCAGTCGCGCAGGATCCGGGCGCGGACGGTGTCGGTCGGGACCGCGAACACGAGCGCCGCCACGACCTGGGAGTCCCGCCCGACCGGTGTCACGACGATCTCCTCGGCGGTGTCCCACGGCAGGACGGTGCGCTCCAGCGGCGGCAGCCGCCCCGCCATGGCCCCGGTGAGCCGGGGCAGCGCCGCCTCCGGCGGGCTGCCCGGGTGTCCGGGACCGGTCGCGTGCAGGACGTGCTGCTCGCGGTCGAGGAACCAGACGCCGGTGTCGTAGAGGGCGGCGTACTCGTCCAGCTCGGCGCGCAGCCGGGCCAGGTCGGCCTCCAGCGCGGTGCCCCCGGTCAGCGCGGTCAGCGCCAGCACCGAGAAGCGCGAGGCGTCGGCGAGCCGGTCCGAGACCAGCGTCGCGGTGTGCCGCTCGGCGATCGTCGCCGCGGTCGGCACCAGTACCCCGAGCAGCAGCAGGACCAGCAGCGGGGTGACCGCGACGACGAGCCGCCGCCTCACGACCCGGCCTGGTAGCCGACCCCGCGCAGGGTGCGGATCCGCACCCTGTCCCGGACCTTCCCGCGCAGCGTCGCCATGTGGGTGTCCAGGGTGCGTGAGCGGGCCTCGGACGGCGCCGACCACACGCGGTCGAGGATGACGCCGCGCTCCACCGGGCCGTCGTGGGTGAGCAGCAGCGCCAACACGGCGGACTCGGTCGCGGTGAGGGCGACCGACCAGCCGTCGTCGACGTCGGACAGCGTCCGGGCGGTCGTGTCGAGCCGGAGCGACCCACGCCGGTGCACGACCGGGGCGGGGACCTCGCGCAGGGCGCGGGTCCGCCGGTCGACCGCCTCGATCCGGGCGAGCAGCTCGGCGAGGCTGAACGGCTTCACGACGTAGTCGTCCGCCCCGGCGCGCAGCCCGACCACCCGGTCGGTCTCGCCGTCCTGCGCGGTCACCACGAGGACCCCGGTCGCGGGATGGTCGCGCAGTCGCCGCACGACGGCGGACCCGTGCCCGTCGGGCAGGCCCATGTCCACCAGGGCCAGGTCCGGTACCTGTTCGGCGATGGCCTCGTGGGCCTCGGCGACGTCGGCGGCGCGCACCACCCGGTGGCCCTCGCGGAGCAGGGCACGTACGAGGCCGCGGGCCACGCGGTCGTCGTCCTCGACCACCAGGATGCGCACGGATCCCAGAATAGTCCGACAAGACGGACAAACAGAACAACCGCGTGCTCGCAGGCCTGAAGCGCCGGGGACCGGGTACGTGCAGCCGGTGGTCGTGCCCGAGGAACCCCTGACGGTGTCGCTCCCGGTGGGGGCGGCGCTGTCCGGGCTGTCCGCCTACGAGGTCTGGGTCCGCTACGCGGGTCTCGGCGGGACCGGTACCGAGCACGACGTCGCCGTGATGCTGAGCGACCCGGTCGCCGGCGCCCCGGCCGACCGCGTCCTGCTGGCCCGGGTGCTCGACGCGCACCTGGTCGTGCTCGGGTGCCGTCGCCGGGTGCGTCCGGGCACGGGGGGCGACGCGGCGTCGCCCGTGCCCTGACCGGTCGGCTCAGCCGTGCACCGACCGGGCGAACCCGACGACGTCGCGCACGGCGTGGGCGTAGACGTCGGGCATCGCGTCCCGGAACAGGATCATGCCGACGTGGCAGAGCCCGGGGTAGACCAGACCGACCGAGGGGACCCCGGCGGCGAGCAGTCGCCGGTGGTGGGCGAGGCCCTCGTCGCGCAGCGGGTCCAGCTCCGCGCAGGCGATCACGTGCGGCGGGAGACCGTGCAGGTCCTCGGGGCGGGCGGCCGCGGCCCAGCAGGTCGGGTCCCCGGCGTGCGCGGAGCCGGGGTCGTAGACCTCGGCGAGCAGCGGGAACAGCTCCCGGTTGAGCCAGTAGCGGTCGTTCTCCCACAGCGACGCCAGGTCCGCGGGCGCCCGGTCCCAGGACCCCAGCACGTACGGGCACTGGGCGTACACCCCGGCGATCCGCCCGGACCAGCCGTCGCGACGGGCCCGGATCGCCAGGCCGAGCGCGAGGTTCGCCCCGCCGGAGTCCCCGGTGACCACGACGTGCGTCCCGCCCAGCTCCGCGAGGTGCTCGTGGACCCAGTGCAGGCCGGTGACGCAGTCGTCCAGACCCGCCGGGAACGGGTGCGGCCCGAGCCGCCCGCCGCCGTTGCGGTACTCCACCCCCACGACGACGGCGCCCTCCGCGGCGAGCTCGTCGCGCCAGCGGACGTAGAGCGGACCCTCGGTGGCCAGCATGACCATCCCGCCGCCGTGCACCTGGTAGACCACCGGGAGCGGTCCCGGCACGCCGGTCGGGCGGTGGACGTGCAGGGTGATCTCGTGACCGTCGGCACCGGGCACGGTCCGGGTCGTGCGGTCGATCCCCGACATCGGGGCCCAGCCCGCGGCCAGCGCGGCGAAGAACCCCTCGAAGCCCTCCTCGACGGCGTCGACGAACCCGAGCAGGGCCGGGCGGCCCGCGGCGCGGTCCATCGGGGCGTCGTCGGCGTGCCCGGTCAGGCCGAAGGCCTCCAGCACCGCGACCATCCGCGGGTCGGCACGCGGGTCGTCGCCGATCGTCGTCGACGGGGCCCCGAGCCGGCCGGGCGCGCGGAGGGGTGCGGGGGCGTCGGTGCTCATGCGGGCTCCTCGGGCAGCGGGTGTCACCTGATCGTGTCCCGGGTCACACCCGTCCGTCAACGGCGTCGTCGCGCCGTGCCGGGGCCGCCGGCTCCAGCAGGTGGACCTCGCGCTCGAGGTCGCCCATCCGGTCCCGCTTCGCCGGCGGCGGCTCGGGCACCGGGCCGCCCTCGCGGATGACCCGCGCGGTGTCGGCGAGCCGGTCCACCCGGCGCAGAATGCCGTTGCGGTGCAGGTACCAGGCGAGGAAGCGGGTCGCCACCGCGACCGCGAGCGCGATGCCGACCGACAGGTAGTCCCGGATGCGGATCCGGTTGATCTCCGAGATCCGGTCGTCGAGCAGCTCCCGTTCACCGGTCCGCATCTGCTCGACCCGGCTGCGGATGCCGTCCATCAGGTTCTTGCCGTAGGCGAGGTCGCCGCGGATCTCGCCTCCGGTGTCCCCACCCGCCGCGACGACGTCGCGCTGGCGGGCGAGGTCGGCCAGCTGCCTGCCGGTGAGGTCCTCGAGCTCGGAGATGCGGGCGAGCTTGTCCCGGCGGGGCTTCTCCCCGGGCTCGGCCTCGGCCAGCCCGCGCAGCCGGGCCAGCACGGAGGGCAGCTCCGCCGACGCCTCGGTGAACGGATCGAGGAACTGTCCCTGCCCGGTCAGCTGGTAGCCACGGACACCGGTCTCGGCGTCGACCATGAGCGTGGTCAGGTCGCCCAGCGTCCCGGTCATCTCGAACTTGCGCTGGATGTCGGTCTCGATGTCGACCCGCGCCAGGTTGCCCGAGAGCGCCAGCCCGGCGGAGAGCAGCACCGCGAGCAGGGGCAGGCCGACGGTGATGCGGCCCTGCACGCGCAGGGGGAGCTCGTTCCAGTACCGCAGGACGGGACGCGCCGGAGCGCTCAGGGTGTCGCGAAGGCTCCTGGCCACCGACGGAGTGTACGGACGGGTCGTGCCCGCCGGCCCGTCCGAGCGGTCGTGCCCGGCCGCTGCCCGGCGGTCGGTCGCCGGCCCCCGGGGACCGGGTGACGCGTACGCACGCGCGGGTGCGGCCCTCAGGCCCGGCGCCCGACGAAGGTCCCCGCGACGAGTGCGACGGTGCGGTCGGCATCCTCGGCGAGCCGGCGCAGCACCTCCTGCGGCCCGGGTCCGGGCAGCTCGACCAGGGCCTGTGCGACCCGGATGCGGGTCGCGGGGTCGGTCCGGTCCAGCCCGCCGGTGAGCGCGTCGAGGACCCGTCCGGCGACCGAGGGGTCCGCGCGCGAGAGCGCGGCCAGGATCTCGGCGGCCTCGACGTCGTCGTCCCCCGCGCGCACCATCGCGACCAGCTCCGGGACGGCGTCGCCCGCCCCGGCCCGTCCGGCGGCCGTCGCGGCACGGCGGCGCACCCGGGGCTCCGGGTCGGCCAGGGCGTCGAGCAGTGCCGCGGTCGCCGAGGGGACCGGCGCGGCGTCGGCGAGCGCGTCGACCGCGCGTCGCCGGACGGCCGGGTCGTCCGAGCCCAGGCCGGCCGCGAGCGCGGCCGCGGCCGCGGCGTCCGGGTCGCCCGCCCGCTCCAGCGCCGAGCGCAGCGCCCACCGCAGCGCCCCCGCGACGTGCGGGTCGGACTCGGCGAGGACCGATCGGGCCAGCAGCTCCGCGGGCAGCGCCGGGCCGTCGGCCGCAGCCAGCGCGGCCTGCTGTCGGCGCCCCGCGGCCGGCGACCCGAGTGCCCGCAGCAGCCCGACGACGTCCACGACCTCGGTCCAGGTGCCCGCACCGGTGGCGTCGACGGTGTGCAGCCGCGCCAGCAGCTCCCGTTCCCGCTCCAGGCGCTGCTCGGTGGCCCGGACCAGGTCCGCGACCAGCCCGGACGGGTCGAACCCCGGGTCGCGCAGGGCCTCGCCGACCTGGGCCAGGGACAGCCCGAGTGTCCGCAGTCCCTCCACGTGGAGGAGCCTGCGGACGTCGTCGGGGGAGTACTCGCGGTAGCCGCCGACGGTCCGCCCGGTCGGCCGGAGCAGACCGACGGCGTCGTAGTGGCGCAGCATCCGCACGCTGACCCCGCTGCGGCGCGCGACCTCACCGATCAGCACGCGGCCGCCTCGTGCCCCGGGCCGAGCGCGACCACCCGGCGCGCCTGTGCCACGGCGTCGTCGAACCCGGTGGCCGGGTCCTCGCGCAGCAGCACGGTCGCCCTGGCGTGTGTGGCGACGTCCGGGTCGGGTCCCGCTGCGGCCCGGTCGAGGACGGTGTCGGCCGCCGCGCCGAGGTCGGCCAGCGCCCGGGACAGGCTCAGCCGTACCGCCCGGTCGCCGCGCCCCAGCTGCCGGCCGAGCTCCTCGGCGAGCCGGGTGCGCCCGGCCTCGGGAACGAGCACGACGGCGGTGCGCCACGCGGTGCGGGCGACCTCGTCGTCGGGGTCGCGCAGCAGGGCGGGCGTGACCCGGTCCGCGGTCGCCGGGTCGGCGATCTTGGACAGGGTGTGCAGCGCCTGGGCCCTGGCCCGCGGTGACGACGAGCCGAGCTCGGCGTCGAGCCGGGGCAGCACGTCCGCGGCGGGGAGCCGGGTCAGGGCCCAGGACAGCATGTCGCGGACGAAGAAGTCCGGCTCCTCCCCGCAGCGGCGCACCAGGGCGTCGAGCAGGGCCGGGTCGGGGGCCGACCCGGCGGCGAGCGCGGCCCGCAGCCGGACCGAGGGGTCGGCGGCGGACAGGGACGCGGTGATCTCCGGTGGTGTCATGACCACCACCCCAGTGCCTGTCACGGTGTCAGGGTCAAGTCCGTCGCTCCGTGGACGCAAGGGGTGGCGACGACGACCACCGCGCGGGGCTCCGGCGCGGGCGGGGCCCCGGTGGAGCGACGTCAGCCCGGCGTGATGACGACCTTGAGCGCCTGGTTCGCCGCGGCGTTCTTGAACACGTCGTAGGCCTCGTCCATCCGGTCGAAGGTGAACGAGTGGGTGCCCATCTTCTCCGCCGGGATCCGCCCGCCCGCGACCATCTTGAGCAGCGTCGGGATGGACACGGTGTCGACCAGCCCCATCGTCAGCGTGACGTTGGAGATCCACATGTCCTGCATCGGCAGCTCCACCGGGGTGCCGTGGACACCCACGTTGGCGATCGTGCCGCCCGGGCGCACCAGCGACGCCGCCGTCAGCAGCGTCTCCGGGTAGCCGACGGCCTCGATCGCGACGTCCACGCCGAGCCCGTCGGTCAGCGCGGTCACGTCGGCGACGGTGCCCGGCCCCACCTCGACGCTGTCGGTGGCGCCGAACTCGATGGCCTTCTCCAGCCGGAACTTGTTGGAGTCGATCGCGATGACCTTCGACGCGCCCCACAGACCGGTCGTGAGGATCGCCGAGAGCCCGACCGCACCTGCGCCGACGACGGCGACGGTGTCGCCCGGCCGCACGTTCCCGGCGAGCACACCGACCTCGTAGCCGGTCGGCAGCGAGTCGGCGAGGAAGATCGCCTGCTCGTCGGTGACCGACTCCGGCACCGCGTAGAGCGAGGTGTCGGCGTAGGGGACCCGGACGTACTCGGCCTGGGTGCCGTCGATGAGGTGGCCGAAGATCCAGCCGATCCCGCCGACGGTCTGGCAGTGCGACGGCATGCCGCGCTGGCAGTAGTCGCAGCGGCCGCACTTGGTGATCGCCGGGACGAGGACACGGTCGCCGACGGCGAAGCCGGACACGGCGTCACCGACGGCGGTGATCGTGCCGACGGCCTCGTGGCCGAGGATGCGGCCGTCGGTGACGGCCGGGACGTCGCCCTGCAGGATGTGCAGGTCGGTGCCGCAGATCGTGGTGGTGTCGACCTTGACGATCACGTCGGTGGGGTCCTGGATCGTCGGGTCCGGGACCTCCTCCCAGGCCTTGGCGTCCGGTCCGTGGTAGACGAGTGCCTTCATCTGCTCACTCCGTTGGTCGCAGGGGTGCCGAGGGCGTCGGCGGGCCCGACGCTAATGCGGGAGTGCGCATGTGACTGTCCCGTTCTGGGACGACTCCGCGGGCGGCACGACCCCCGGCGACGGCCGTGTGTCCCGGCCCCGGGACACCTCAGCCGATGTAGCTGATCCCGAACGCGTCGATCTTGCGGTAGAGCGAGGACCGGGCGATCCCCAGCAGCTCGGCGGCCTGGTAGCGGTTGCCGTGCGCCTCGTAGAGGGCCTGGATGATCACGTCGCACTGCGCCGCCTCCAGCATCGACATCCGCGGCGCGCCACCGGTGAAGCACGACGACGGCAGGTCCGGCGCCTGCACGACGCCGACCGGCTTGCGGGCGATGACGTAGCGCAGGACGTCCTCCAGCTCGCGCAGGTTCCCCGGCCAGGCGTAGCCCTCCAGGACCCGCACCACCTGCATGCTCAGGCTCAGCGACCGGCCGCCGGACAGCGACAGCAGCACCGACCGCGCGAGCTCCCCGAGCTCGTCGGCCCGGTACCGCAGTGCGGGCACCCGGACCGTGTCGTGGAAGTGCCGCAGCAGCAGCCCGTACGGCCGGGTGGCGTCGACCGAGGGGGTGTCGATGCAGCCGACGACGGTCGGTGCCGCCGGCGCGGACACCAGGAGCCGCAGCGACTCGTCGAGGCGCCGCGCGGCGACCGACCCGAGCAGCGTGAGCCGGCGCAGGACGAGCAGCCGGGGCCGGTCCCCGTCGGTGCCGCGGACCGTCGGCAGGAGGGGGCCACCGGACTCCGCGATCCGCGCGCAGTCGAGCACCTGCACCGTCCCGGCCGGGTGGCTGCGGCGGAACTGCTCGACCGCCAGGGTCTGCTTCCCGACCCCCGGCTCGCCGACGAGGAGCAGGTGCCTGGTCCGGGCGGCGACGGCGGTCGCGACGTCGCGGCGGGCACGCAGGTAGGGGCTGAGGAGCTCCCGGTTCGCGCGTCGCCGCACCTCGGCGGCGGCGCCGTCCGCGTGTGCGTCCCGGAAGTCGGCCGCGAAGTCCCGGCGTGCGGTCGGCGCGACGTGCGAGCCCTGGCGACGCATCGCGTCCGTCGTCCGGGACCCGGCCGGTACTCCCACGCTGCGCCGCCCGGCGCTGACGTGGCCCACGACGGCGCCGCCGTCCCGGACGACGGAGGTGGCGACGTCGTCGCGGCGGCCCGACGGCAGGTCGGCGGTGGACCCGGCGGGCGGCGGTTCGGCGAGGGCGGCGTCGGCGAGCGCCCGGTCGAGGAGGTGGTCCCGGTCCTCGCGGGGCAGGGCCCGGAACCCGGGACTGCACAGGGTCGCCCGGCCGTCGGTCGCGACGACCCACTCCGCCCCGGACCGTGCGCAGACGTCGTCGAAGCGGGCGTGCAGCAGCCGCCCGGCCCGGTGCCCGCGGTCCCGGACGTGCTCGCCGATCTGGCGGGCCAGCTCCGCGGCGACGGCCGCGCGCAGTGCCGAGCCGCCGCCCGGCGCCGACAGGTGCGCCACGACCACCACCGTCTGCGGGGCCGCGTCGCTGTCCGACGGCACCGGCGCGGCGGCCTCGGCCAGGCAGGCGAGGTCGGGGTGCAGGTGCTCGGGGCCGTCCACCCGGGCGGCGCGACCGGTGGCCCGCACCAGCGCGGACGCCGTCGTCGCCACGTCCTGCTCGGCGATCCGGAAGCCCGGGGCGACCAGGACCGCGTCGAGCAGCGTGGCGAGGTCCGGGCAGGCGTCGCGGCGGACGCGGACCACCCCGTCGCCGTCGACGAGCAGCACCGAGCAGCCCAGGTCCTCGGCGCCGGCGAGGAAGCGGTCGAAGACCTCGTCGGCCTCGGCGCCGGCGGCGGGGCCCGGTTCGTGCCCGACGTAGGTCGCGGAGCGGGCCAGGTCGACGCCCAGGTCGAGCGCCCGCTGCCAGGACTCCGCGACGACCGGACGGACCTGGGCGCCCGCGGCACCGACGTGCCGGGTGTGCCGCACCCGCCGGGCGGCGGCCTCGACCCCGGCGCCGGTATCCACGGGCCGAGCGTAGCCAGCGGGCGCCACGCTCCGCGAGGATCGCCGGCAGCCGGCGTCCGCCGCCCACCCTCACCGATCCCGGGCCGGACGACCTCCCGGGCAGTGCGGTCAGGCAGGGAAGTCCGCGCTGCGCGCGAGGTCCTCGTTCGCCCGGATGCCGGCCAGGTTCTTCTCCAGCGCATCGACCACGGCGTCGTATCCGCTGTTGCCCAGGACCAGCCGGCGGGGCGGCGGATCCTGGGACATCGCCGTGATCACCGCACGCGCACCGCGGTGCGGGTCGCCGGGCTGCACGCCGTCCATCCCGACGAAGACGGCCCGGACCTGCTCCAGCATCTCGTGGTAGACCGGGATCGCCTCCTCGACGGTCTCGTGGGCGAACCCGGCGTAGGCGTTGGTGCGGAACGCTCCCGGTTCGACGGTCAGCACGGAGACGCCCTGGGCGGCGACCTCGTCGTGCAGCGCATCGGTGACGGCTTCGACGGCGGACTTCGTCGCGCTGTAGTAGCCGAACCCGGGCGCCGGGACGAGCCCTGCCACCGAGGACACGTTGACGATCCACCCGTCGCCGCGGGCGCGCATCCCCGGCAGCACCGCACGCGTCACCGACAGCACGGCGAAGAAGTTCAGCTCGAACATCGCCCGCATCGCGGACTCGTCCATCGCCTCGACGGATCCGTACCAGCCGCGGCCGGCGTTGTTGACCAGCACGTCGATACCGCCGAAGTGCTCCTCGGCCGCTCGTACGGCGCGCGCCACCTGCGTGGGGTCGGTGAGTTCCAGCGGCACGACGAGAACGCGGTCGCCGTACCGCTCCGCCCACGGCGCCAGCTCCCGGGGGCGCCGGGAGGTCACCACCACGCGGTCACCGGTGTCGAGCGCCGCCTCGGCGAAGGCCATCCCGAAGTTGCCGGGCGAGCCACCGGTGATGAACCACCGCCGCGTCACGGCTCGATCACCAGCCGACCGATCGCCGCACCATCGAGGGTGAAGCGGTAGTTCAGGTCGACGACCCCGCCCGGGAAGTCGCCCTCCAGATGCTGCCCGACGTCGACGCCCGCCTCGGTCGCGGACGCACCGGTGAACTCGGCCGTGTAGGTGTACTCGGTGACCGCGGACGCCAACCAGGCCCCGATCTCGTCGGTGCCCGCGTGGTCGCGCCCGTCGTCGGTCACCACGGCATCGGAGGTGAAGGTGGCGAGCGCCCGATCGGGCTCCCGGGAGTCGAGTGCGGTCATGAACGTCTTCACGGTCTCCGGGAGTGCTTCCCATTCTGCTGTGGACATGGCGCCACGATGGAGCTTCCCGTGAGGGGAAGGTCAACCCGTGATCGCGGGAATGCCGCGACGTTGACCTTGCCCCAGGGGGAGGGTCCAGGGTTGCCCCGCTCGACGCAGATGACGCCGCGCAGAGGAGGACGCCATGGGAGCCCAGGTCTCGATCGGTGACTTCGCGTTGATGACCGGTCTGAGCCGGAAGGCACTACGGCACTACCACGACATCGGCGTTCTCGAGCCGGCCCGCATCGACCCCGGCACCGGCTACCGCTTCTACGACACCGGCCAGGTCGACCATGCCCACATCATCCGCCGGTTCCGCTCCCTGGGCATGTCCGTCCCCGACGTCAAGGCCCTCCTGAGCACCGACGACACGGGGGCCCGCACCGAGATCATCACCACCCACCTCGCACGGATGGAGGATGCGCTCGCGCAGACCCGTGACACCGTGGGGGCGTTGCGTGAGCTGCTGGCCCCGGCGAGCCCTCCCGCCGACGTCGTGTTGCGCCACGAACCCGCGCTCGCCGTGTGGTCCGTCAGCGCCGTCGTCGACGTCTCCGGGATCGACGACTGGTTCGCAGCGGCCCTACGGACGCTGCACCGGGCCGTCGCCGCGGCCACGGGCGCGCCCGGCGCGGTGGTGCCGGGCGGCCTCTACGAGAGAGCGCTGTTCCTCGAACAGCAGGGCCGCGCCACCCTGTTCGTCCCCGCACCACCCTCCGTCGAGCCGCCGGAGGGTGTCCGGGCCGAGGTGCTCCCCCGGACCGAGTTCGCGGTGCTCACCCATCCCGGCGGCCACGACGGCATCGACCGCAGCTACGCAGCCCTGGGGATCTACGTCAACGAGCATCTGATCAGCAGCCAGGGGCCGATCCGCGAACGCTATCTCGGCGGTACGGCCACGGATCCGGCCCGGTTCACCGCGACGGAGATCTGCTGGCCGATCTTCGGTACCACCGCACCCTCGGTGTGAGCGGACCGGGAACGCGGTCGTCGTGACGGCGATCGTCGCCGTCCGGCGGGCCGCCCCGCTGCATCGCCCGCCGCCGTCACCGGATCGTCGACCGCCACGGGCGGGACGACGGGCCCTCACCGGCCCACGGGGTCGCGCAGGATCGTCCGCAGGTGGTCCTGCGGCGTGCTCGCGGTGAACGGGTCGAGGTGGATCTCGTGGTGGTCGCCGACCCGGCGCAGGCCGTGGTCCGCGGCGAACGAGCCCAGGTCGGCGAGGGTCCGCCGCTCGTCGGCGAACGGGCCGTGGTGCAGGACCTGCACGACGAGGCGTGCGGGCAGCGTGTACAGCTCGACGTCCGCCCCGTCCGCCGCGGCGGCGAGCTCCCCGTCGGTCGTCGCCGGGGCGACCTGCGCGAGCACCCGGTACCGCAGGTCCTCGAGCGGGTTGACCCAGTAGAAGTCCGCGATCCCGACCGGCGCCGAGCCCTCCGGGTACCGGTAGAGGATCTCCACGACGTCCTCGGCGCCGGGCACCCGCCGCTCGGCCGGCAGCGCACGGGCGACCGCACGCACGGTCTGCTTCGCGCGGTGGAACGCCTCGGTCCCGGGGCGTCCGCCGCCGCGCAGCGAGACGAAGGTCGTATGGGGGGCCACGGCCAGCTCCGGCGCGTCGGTGGCCGCCAGGTGCGGGGTGGTGGGTACGGCGTCGGTGGTCATCGGATTCCTCCCGGGGGTCGCGGTCGCGCCGACGGTAGGGCCGGTTGCGGACCGTTCTCGTCCGGAACCCCGGCCTATCCTGCGGCGGTGCTCAGCGCCTCGCACCGGCTCCTCCAGCTCCTCACGGTCCTGTCGACCCGCCCGGAATGGTCGGGTGCCGAGCTCGCCGACCGGCTCGGTGTCCACGAGCGGACCGTCCGCCGCGACGTCGTGAAGCTGCGTGAGCTCGGCTACGGGGTCGAGGCGGCGACCGGCCCGTCCGGTGGCTACCGGCTCGGCGCCGGGGCCCGGATGCCCCCGCTGAGCCTGGACGACGACGAGGCACTGGCCACCGCGATCGCGTTGCGCCGGCTCGCCTGGAGCCACCCCGACGGGGAGGGACGCGCGGCGCCCGCCGCCCTGCTGAAGCTGCGGCGGTCGCTGCCACGCCGGGCGGCCGACGCGCTGGGCCGGTTCGACCTGGCGATCGCCGAGGCGGGGGAGCGGCCGGACGCCCACGGAGAGGTGGACCCGGACACCCTGACCGCGCTCGCCGGCGCCTCCCGGACCCGCGACCGCGTCCGGTTCCGCTACCGCGACCGCCGCGGCGCGGAGAGCACCCGCGCTGCGGAGCCGGAGCAGGTCGTCCGCACCGCGCACCGCTGGTACCTCGTCGCCTGGGACCTCGACCGCCGGGACTGGCGGGTCTTCCGGGTCGACCGCGTCGCCGGTGTCTCCGTCACCGGCCCGGCGGACCCGCGCCGCCGGGAGGTCGACGCGTCGGCGCTGGTCGACAAGGCCATCACCACCACGCCCTACGCGGTCCACGCCGAGGTCGAGATCCACCGCTGCCTGGAGGAGGTCCGCTCCCTGCTCCCGGCCACCGTCGCCCGGCACCGCGCCGACGGCCCGGACCGGACCCGGAGCACGGTCGGCGGCCTCGACGCGCGGTGGCTCGCGGAGTTCCTGCTCGGGCTGGGGGTCCCGTTCCGGGTGCTCGGGCCGGACGAGGTCCGCGAGCACGTCGTGTCCCGGCTGGAGGAACTGTTGGCGCTGCAGCGGACACCGTGACGCGGGGCACGACCGCGGCCCGGGTTCCGGACGGGAACGGTCCGGGACCGGGCCTAGCGTCGGCGTCACACCGGACGAAGGGCGTGACCATGACCGACGACAGTGGACTGACCGCGGCCCGCAGCCGTGCCCGGGAGGTGCGGTCGCTCTACGAGCAGCTCGAGGGCCGGCTGCTGGGGCGGACCTGGACCCTCCCGGAGCTGGCGCTCGGGTTCACCCACGACGCCGCGACCGTCGGGCGGCTGGTGCTCGCGGCCGAGCGCACCTGGGACATCGACGGTGACACCGACGCCGAGCTGCGGCACAAGCTCGCCGAGTGCCTGTGGTGGCTGTTCGTGCTCGCCGATCGGCTCGACGTCGACCTCCCGGAGGCCTACGGCGCCACGATGGATCGGATCGGGGACGGTCTGCGGCGCGCGGTCGACGAGGACCCCGGGTGACCGGACACCGCACGACGACCGCGGGTCAGCCCCGTCGCGCCAGCACGTCGGACCAGTGCCGCTGGGCGACCCGGGGGTGGGAGCGCAGCCAGCCGGTCAGCGCGTTCTCCCCGTAGCGGGCGTCGAGCGGGTTGTCGGCGTCCTCGGTGACCCCGCGGGCCTCCGCCGCCAGCTCGGCCGGCAGGTCGAGCGGCGCGACGACCGCGTCCAGGCGCGGTGCGAGGAAGAACGGCACCGACACCCGGTCCACCCCGGGCGGCGGGGAGACCACCCGGTGCCGGGTCGCGGTGAGGTAGCCGCGGGTGGCGATCTCCAGCATCTCGCCGATGTTCACCACGAAGGCACCCGGCACCGGGACCGCGTCGATCCAGCCGCCGTCCGGCCCCTCGACCTGGAGGCCGCCGACACCGTCCTGCTGCAGCAGCGCGAGGTAGCCGTAGTCCTTGTGGGTGCCGACGCCCTGGTCGGAGTCCGGGGCGGGGCGGCCCGGGTAGCGCACGATCTTCAGGTGCAGCGAGGACTCCTCGTCGAACCAGCCGTCGAAGTAGGTCTCCTCCTGACCCAGTGCGGCGGCCAGTGCGCGCAGCACCTCACGGGAGACCCGCAGCGCCTCGGCCTGCCAGCGCAACACGACCCCGCGCAGCTCGGGCAGGGCCGGCGGCCACTGGTTGGGTCCGACCAGCCGCAGCCAGTCCGGATCCCCGGGGCCGGGTTCGACCGCGTCGCGCTCCGGTCCGATGTCGATCTGCTCGCGCCAGTCGGCGGTGCCGCCGGTGCGCTCGGTCCCGGTACGGGTGTAGCCGCGGAACTGGGGCGAGTGCACGTTCTCGATCGCGAGGCGGTCCTCGATCGGCAGCGCGAAGAAGCGGCGGGCGAGCGCGTCCATGTCGGCGAGCACGTCGTCGGCGACGCCGTGCCCGGTGACGGAGAAGAACCCGACCTCGCGGGCGGCGCGGCGCAGCTCCGCCAGGAACGCGGCCCGCTCGTCCGCACCCGCGCGGAAGCGGGACAGGTCGACGACCGGGAGCCGGTCGGTGGTCAGGGGCGGCATGGGGCCTCCGACGGGGTGGCGGGCACCTCGGACGTGGTGCGCCGGGCGCATCCCAGCCAACCCGGACGGCGCGGGGGGGGTGTCTCTATGGGTTCGTCAAGCGGCGGCGAGTTCTGGATCGGGGTTGTTGACCGTGGGCGGGTTGTAGGGGCGGCGGTCGCGGAGCATGGCGTAGATGACGTCGGTGCGGCGTCGGGCGAGGCAGATCAGGGCGGCGTTGTGTCGTTTGCCGGCGGCTCGTTTGCGGTCGTAGTAGGCGCGGCTGGCGGGGTCGGCCAGGGCGGCGAATGCGGACAGGAACAGCGCGGATTTCAGGGCGTGGTTGCCGCGCTGGGATCGGGTTTCGCCTTTGATCGAGGTGCCGGAGCGGCGGGTGACTGGGGCGAGGCCGGCGTAAGCGGCGAGGTGCCCGGCGGTGGGGAACCCGGAGCCGTCGCCGACGATGGTGAGGATCTTGATGGCGGTCCTGACCCCGAGTCCGGGCATCGAGGTCAGGACCGGTCCAAGAGGGTGGGCCTCCAGGCGGGCTTCGAGCTCGTCGGCGAGCTGGTCGCGTTCGGTGTGGACCTGGCGCAGCTGCCCGGCGACGCCGGTGATGACACGGGCGAACGCGGCCGTGCCGGGAACGGTCAGGCTCTGGGCGTCGAGCGAGGTCAGGATCTGGGCGGGAAGGGTGCGGGCCAGTCGAGGCGACCGGGCCCGCATCGTCTCGGCGATCCCGTCAGCGCCGAGCTCTCGCAGGGCTTGCGGGGTGGGCGCGGCCGCGAGCAGGTCGAGCACGCCACCGCGGTCCAGGCGTGGCCCGAGCAGGCGTTCCAGGGCGGGATGAACATGCAGCAGGGCGTCGCGCAGCCGGTTCGTCAGCCGGGTGCTCTGCCCAGCCAGGTCATCGTCGTAACCGGCGAGCACAGTGAGTTCGGCGAGGGTCTCGTCGTCGGTGCCGACCCGGCGCAGGGTGTGCGGCATCGTCCGGGCGGCCTCGGCGATCACGTGGGCGTCGCGGGCGTCGGTCTTGGCCTGCCCGGGATGCAGGTCGGCGATGCGGCGCATCGCCAGCCCGGGCAGGTAGGCCACCGTGATCCCCAGATCACGAGCGACGGCGATGGCCAGCGCTCCGATCGAGGCGGGCTGGTCGATGACCATCAGCACCGCGCCGTGCTCGGCCAGCCCGGACAGCACGGTGCGCAGCGCCGATTCGTCGTTGGGCAGGGCCTTGTCGTGCACCCGCTTCCCGTTGGTGTCGACCGCGCAGGCGTGGTGTTCGGACTTGCCCACGTCCAGGCCGCAGAACACCGCGAACCCGGTCGGGTGCTGGTCAGGATCGGGCAACCGCCGCTCCCTTCTCGTCGCGGCAGGCCGACCACGAGCACCCGCGCCGGCAGCCACGTTACGAGCAGACCACACGGGTCAGGTCTCTATCAGCGGTCGTTGGCGCCCTCCGGCCACGGCGACAACACCCCCCAGATCATCGGGCGACAGGGGCAGTCAGTCATACCGCGGCCGGCGGCCTGCAAGCCCTCAGCGGGCTTGATCAAGAAGGTAACGGGGGCGTCAAGACGCCGGTGGTCCGCTACCGGGGCCCCGGCTGCGGCCGGTGGCGGCGGGCCGGCCGGGGAACGACCGGCGTGATCAGCCGCGGCTGCTGCCGACGAGATGGGCGAACACCACGGTGTTGTCCCGGTAACTGCGCACGCTCGAGTCGAATGCACCACCGCAGGTGATCAGCCGCAGTTCTGCCCGGTCGACGTCGCCGTACACGGATTCGGTCGGAAACGCATTCTTGGGAAAGGAGCGGACGGCGTCGACGCGGAACGTCGCGGAGATCCCGTCGGCCCGCGTCACGGTGATCTCCTCGCCCGGGCGCATCCGGCCGAGGTCGTAGAACACCGACGGGCCGTCGGCGGCGGAGTCGACGTGCCCCAGGATGACCGACGGACCGCGGAAGCCCGGTGCCGAGGAACCGCGGTACCAGGACGCCCGGTCGTAGCCGGGCCCCGGGGCCGGCACCTCCAGCGTGCCGTCCGGTGCGAGGCCGGACTGGTCGACGACCGACTCGACCCCGATGGACGGGATCGAGATCGACCGGGGCGGTGAGGGCGGGAGCACCTCGCCGACCGGACGGGCCCCCGCGGGTGCGGTGCCGACCACGGCGGCCCCCGCCGGTCCGGCGGCCGCGGCCACCGGCTCCGGGGGACCACCGGCGGTCAGGGCCGACACGAGCACGACCACTCCCGCGACGGCCGACAGCAGTGCGCCCAGCGGGACGAGCAGCCGTCGAGCGCCGGACGGAGGTGGTGGGGTCATCGCGGGCTCCGGTCGTGAGGCCGATCAGGGGAACCGGTCGGCGGGGTCACCGCGACCGGAGCCGGGGGTGCCGCCCGTCCGGGCGGACGGGCGGCACCCCCGGTGGGGCTCAGTGCCCGCGGACGCCGCGGCGGCGGACGACCAGCACCAGCGCGGAACCGGCCAGCAGCGCCACACCGGTCGCGACCAGCGCGCCGTCGGTGCCGGAGGTGCTGCCACCGCCGGTCTCGACACCGCCCTGCGGCATCGGCATGGTCCCGCTCGTCGTGTTCACGACGATCGTCGCGATGCCGATGGTGGTGCCGCCCTTGAGCGCGTCGGTCTGGAAGGCGCCGTTCAGGGCCTCCGCGGCCCCGGCGTTCAGGGTGACGGTGGTGCCGGTCAGCGTCGCGGTCCCGGCCGACTGGTCGATCGTGATCGGCTTCAGCGTCGAGCCGTTCAGGTCGAACAGGGTGGTCGACTCGGCGACGGTCTGGCCGCCGGCGCGGACCCGGCCGGTCAGCACCGCGGGGTCACCCGGGTCGATCACGAAGTTGTCCAGCGTGACCTCGGTGTCCCCCTTGGTCAGGGTCAGCCCGCTGCCCTGGTGCTCGATCCGGCCCTGCACGTAGGGCAGGACCTCGTCCGGCTTGTAGACGGTCACGTTGCCGCCGGTGATCGGGAACGAGGCGGTGCCGTCGGCGATCGAGGCCGACCCGAACGGTCCGGGGGTGACGTCGAGGGAGGTCAGCGCATCGGTGAAGCCCTTGTCCAGCGCCACCGAGGTGCTCTTGCCGGTCAGGTTGGAGATCATCGCGACCGGCGGGGGGTTCTCCTGGGCGGAGGCGACACCGGCGCCCAGCGCGCTCGTCGCGGCGACGACGAGACCGATCGTGGCCAGGCCGAGTACACGTCGTAGGGAATTCGGCATTGCGGTTCTCCTCGGTTCGCGCCGACCGACGGGCGATTCCCGGCGACCTCTGCCCCGTTGTTCGACGACCGGGGACGAAAGGTTCGGAAGAATTCGCAACACGGGGTGCCGGGCCCCGGACAATCACCGCGGGTGACGTATTCCGGGTATTTTGACGGCGGAGCGTGCGCGGCCGGCGCTCAGCCGTCGGGACGACCCGCCTCGCGGTGCCGGATGCGCGCCTCCATCTCGGCGACGCCCTCGGCGAACCGCTCGGCGTAGATCTCCTCCACGACGGCGGCACCGGCGGCGGTGACGGCACCGTCGGCCTCGATCAGTCCGCGGTCGCGCAGCAGCCGGGCCACCGGCGCCCGCAGCTGGTCGACGGCGGTGTCCCGGGAGTCGAGCAACTCCAGAGCACGGGCCTGCTCGGTGGACAGGTACATCGGCCTCACCCCCGCCCGTGGGTTCGCACCCGGGCCGGGAACGGTTCACCGCATTCGCCGAACGGTCAGATCAGCCCGGCCGCACGGGCCGCGATGACCGCCCGGGCCCGGTTGCGGGTGTCCAGCTTGTGCATCGCGCTGTGCAGGTACGCCTTGACCGTCCCCACGGTGATCCCGAGCTGCGCGGCGATCTCGGCGTTCGTCGCGCCCACCGCGACGTGCTGCAATGCCTCGATCTCCCGTGGTGCCAGGACCGGCGTCCCACCGCCGGGCCGGCCCGCCGCCCGGGACCCCGCCAGGCCGTCGTGGATCCGGCTCAACCGGTCGCGCAGCTGCAGGTCGTCGGTGGTCGCGATGAGCGCGGCGAGCTCCCGCAGCGCGCCGGCCCGGCCCTCGGCGTCGGCGACGACCGGGGGCGTGACGACCGGCGGATCGTGCCGGTCGAGCAGCGCCGTGGCGTCCCGGGCGATGGCGGCGACGACGACGCCGGCGTTGCGGACGGCGGCGTCGCCGATCGGCCGGTGCTCGCGCATCGCCCCGTACACCACCCCGCGTACCGAGCCGTGCACGACGACCGGGTAGGCCAGGATCGACGCGAGCCGCTCGTGCTCGACGACGACGTGGTCGTAGTCGTGGGTGATGCCCGCGGTCGAGGCGTAGTCGCTCACCCGGCACGGGATCCGGCGGGCCATCGCGGCGCCACCGAGGCCACGCCCGGTCAGGACGTTCAGCAGCCGCGGCGAGTCACCGGCGGTGCCGATCAGCTGGTTGATCGTCAGCTGCTGCCCGTCGCCCACCGTCCGGGTCGTCCCCCCGAAGACGACCGGAAGGCCGGTCGTCGAGCTGAGCTCGTGGAGCCGCCGGGACATCACCCTGTCCAGGGCCCTGGCGACGGCGTCGTCGTCCCACACGGGTCCTCCTCCCGTCCGCGCGGGCGGCTCTCGGCCCGCGCAGTGTCAGCGTGGCACCGGCGCGGGCGTCGGGCCAGGTCACCGCTCCCCACCGGGTGGGGGCCGGGGTCCCGCGACTACCGACTTCGGTTGGTAGCGGCGCTCCGCGGACTGCGGCCAGTCTCCTCCCCGACAGATCCGGCCGCGCTCGACGAGGAGCACGCATGCACACCACCACCGCCCCGGTGCCCCTCTGACCGACGCGATGCCGGCGACCGCGACACCCGCGGCCCGACCCATCCCACCGACCAGGAGGACGTCCGCACCCATGGGCAACCACGAGATCTACCGCGACGCCCGTGACCGGCTCGTCGCACTGTACGGCGAGCACGAGAAGGCCGTCGCCGACTTCGACTGGCCGCGGTTCGACGGGCCGTTCCAGTGGGCGCACGACTGGTTCGACGTGATCGCCGACGGCGAGACCCGCACGGCGCTGCGCATCGTCGAGGAGGACGGCGCCGAGGGCGCCTGGACCTTCGACGAGCTGCGCCGCCGCTCCAACCGGCTGGCGCGCTGGCTCGCCTCGCAAGGCGTCGGGCGCGGGGACAGCGTGATGGTCATGCTGGGCAACCGTGTCGAGCTGTGGGAGTCGATGCTCGCGATCATGAAGCTCGGTGCGGTGATCATGCCGACGACCACCGCGCTCGGCGCCGTCGACCTGCCGGGCCGCCTGGAGCGCGGCCGTGCACGGTTCGTGATCGCGGACGCGTCCTGCACGGGCAGGTTCGCCGGCCTGCTCGACGGGCTCACCGCGGTCGCGGTCGGCGGGTCCGCCGAGGGCTGGCTGGACTACACCGACGCCCACGGCATCGACGACGCGCCCGTCGAGCACCCGGGCACCACCGCCGAGGACCGGCTGCTGCTGTACTTCACCTCCGGCACCACCAGCCGGCCGAAGCTGGTCGAGCACACCCAGTCGTCGTACCCGGTCGGGCACCTGTCCACCATGTACTGGCTCGGCCTCGCCCCGGGCGACGTGCACCTGAACATCAGCTCGCCGGGCTGGGCCAAGCACGCCTGGAGCTGCTTCTTCGCACCGTGGATCGCCGGGGCGACGATCTTCCTCTACAACTACACCCGCTTCGACGCGGCGTCGCTGCTCGGCCGGATCCGGGAGGAGGGCGTCACCACGTTCTGCGCCCCGCCGACGGTCTGGCGGATGCTGATCAAGGCCGACCTGTCCGGCGGGCCCGGCTCGCTGCGCGAGGTCATCGCGGCGGGCGAGCCGCTGAACCCGGAGATCATCGAGCAGGTGCGGGCGCAGTGGGGCCTGACCCTGCGCGACGGCTTCGGCCAGACCGAGACGACGGCGTCGGTGGGCAACACACCCGGCTCCGTGGTCAAGCCCGGGTCGATGGGACGCCCGCTGCCCGGCGTCCCGGTGGTACTGGTCGACGAGCTCACCGGCGGGGTGTCCGACACCGAGGGGGAGATCTGCATCGACCTGTCCCGGCGCCCCACCAGCCTCATGACCGGGTACCTGGACATGCCGGAACGGACCGCGGAGGCGATGGCCGGCGGCTACTACCACACCGGCGACACCGCGACCCGTGACGCGGACGGCTACCTGTTCTACGTCGGTCGCACCGACGACGTGTTCAAGGCCAGCGACTACAAGATCTCGCCGTTCGAGCTGGAGAGCGTGCTCGTCGAGCATCCGGCGGTGCTGGAGGCGGCCGTGGTGCCGCAGCCCGACCCGGTCCGGCTCGCCGTGCCGAAGGCCTACGTCGCGCTCGCCCCCGGCCACGAGCCGACCCGCGAGACCGCGGCCGCGATCCTCGCCCACGCCCGCGACCACCTGGCGCCCTACCTGCGGGTCCGGCGCATCGAGTTCTTCGAGCTGCCGAAGACGATCTCCGGGAAGATCCGTCGGGTCGAGCTGCGGGCCCGGGAGCGCGACGAGGCCGCGGCGGCTGCCGGCGGGGGAGTGGCGCTACGAGGACTTCCCGGAGCTGAAGGGCTGACCGCCCGCTCCGGGGAGCGGTCCGGGGCGGACCCGCCGAGCCGCCCCGGACCGGACGGGTGACCCGTCCCGGCGACGGGCCGTCCGTGACCGGATCTCTCATCAGCTGGAAACTGCTACCGTTCAGCGGTAGACAGCCGGGTCGTCCCACGGTGCGGTCCCCCGCCGTCGCTCGCGCGACGACCGGTGCGGCCGAGCGAGGTGAGGACCCCCGTGGACAGGCTCCGGTTCCGTGCGGACACCATCAGTGCCCAGATCTCCGGCGTCCTGACGGCGTGGGGGATGGCTCCGGAACAGGTCGCGACCACGGCCGCGGTGATGACGCACACCGACCTCTCGGGGATCGACTCGCACGGGATATCGATGCTGATGTCCTACGAGACGCTGCGGCGCTCGGAACGGCTCCGGCTCGACGCCCGGCCGGAGGTCGTCCGCCGGACCGCCGCGATGGCGTTGATCGACGCGCAGGGAGGGCTCGGTCATCCGGCTGCGGTCGTCGCGACGGACCTGGCGGTCGAGATGGCCCGCGCCGCCGGCGTCGGCGTGGTGTCGGTGCGCAACTCCCACCACTTCGGCGCGGCCGGCCACTACGCCGCGATGGCGGCCGAGGCCGGGATGATCGGCCTGGTGACGACGTCGGCGAAGATCGTGAACGTCGTACCGACCGGTGGTGCGCTCCCGCGCCTGACCACCAACCCGATCGCGTTCGCCGCGCCCGCGCGGCACAACCCGCCGTTCGTGCTGGACATGTCGACCAGCACGGTCGCCTCGAACAAGATCAAGGTCTACGACCTGCTCGGCCGGCCGGTGCCGCAGGGCTGGGTGACCGACGAGGCGGGCGACCCGGTCACCGATCCCGGTACCGCGATGGCCTACATCCACGAGCACCTCCACGGGGGGCTCACCCCGCTGGGAGGTGACGGTGTCACCGGTGGCCACAAGGGTTACGGCCTGGCCGTCATGGTCCAGATCCTGAGCGCCGCACTGTCGGGTGCCGACTTCGCCGCCCGTCGTCCCCGCGGCGCCCCGGAGGACATCGGACATTTCTTCCTCGCGCTCGACCCGTCCGTCCTGCGCCCCGACGGCGGATACCTCGACGACGTCGACGAGCTGCTCGACACACTCCGGGCGACGCCACCCGTGGACGCCGAGGTGCCCGTCGTGGTCGCGGGCGACCCCGAACGCCGGCACCGCGAGGACCGGACCGAACACGGCGTCCCCCTGCCCGACAGCCTGCTCCGCAAGCTCGAGGCCGTCTGTGGGCGGGCCCGGGTCCCCTTCCTCCTCGACGCCGCCCACGCGCAGAACCGGCGGTCGGCCACCTCGTGACCGGCGGCGGGATCGTCGAGCCGGTCCGTCGGCACCGTCTTCCCGGGCCGGGCCTCAGCCGGCGGGGACCGTACGGCTGATGGCCAGCGCGGCCCGCTGCACCTCGAGGCCGAGCGCAGCCGTGCGGCTCTCGGGGACGTCCTCGGCGTAGCCCGCCACCTGCACGGCGGCCCGGACGTCGCCGTGCAGCGGGATCGCCGCGGCGACGCTGGCGACCCCGGGGGCCCGCTCGTTGTAGGCCACCGAGTAGCCGAGTTCCCGGGTGCGTGCGAGGTCGGCCAGTACCGCCTCGACGTCGGGGGCCGGGTACTCCGCGGTCTCCTCGAGGCTCTCCAGCAGCGCGCGGGCGTCCTCCGCGGTGCGCTGGGCCAGCAGCGCCTTGCCGGCGCCGAGGTGCAACGGCAGCCGGGCCCCGACCGGCAGCTCGTACCGGAGCCTGCGCTGCGCGTGCGCCCGGGTCAGGACGACCCGGGTGTCGTCGTACTCCCGGAACAGCGACGCGGTCAGCCCCGTCTCGACCGCCAGGTCGATGAGGACCGGGCTCGCGGCGAACAGCAGCGGGTTGGTCGTGAGGTAGGCGTGCGCACCGAAGGTGAGGGCGACGCCGGGACGGTAGCCGGCACCGTCGCGCTCGACCCGGTCCCGCGACTCGAGGACCGACAGGATCCGCTGCGCGGTGGGTACCGGCAGCCCCGCGCGCCGCGCGATCTCGGTGAGCCGCAGCGGTTGGCGCGCCCCGTCGAGCACCTCCAGTACGTCGATGGCCCGTTCCAGGGACCGCATCGTCGAGCTCTTCTCCACGCCGTCCCACCTTCGTCGCCGACTACGCGGGGCCACCTTCTCACACAGTGGTAGGTCGCTTCGTCGATACGACGACACGGCCTCTTGACAGGGTCAGGCAGACCGCCCAAACTCATTCCGCGAGCAAGCCTTCCATTCTGTGAGACTTTCTCATCAGAGTCCAACATCGACGTCGGGACTGGTTCACATGCCGATCGCGCTCCTAGCGCTCTGTGCGTTCATCGCCGTCATCGTGATCTGGAACGTGGTGCTGCGCCGGAACATGGGCGAGGCCATGCTCCTCGGTCTGGTGGTCACGGCGTTGTTCGCCGGAACCGGGGCACCCCGGGCCCTGCTGGACGGCATGGTCGGCGCCCTGGAGCACGAGGTGCTCTTCGCCGCGATGGCGTTCGTTCTGATGGCGTACGTGATCGACCGCCTCGGGCTCATCCAGCGGCTGCTGGCGGTCCTCAACTCGGTGTTCGGGCGCCTGCGGGGCGGCCCCGCCCTGGTGGACACCGCGGGGTCGGCCGTCATGGGGGCGTTGTCGGGGTCCAACTCCGGCAACACCGCCGCGACCGGCTCCTTCACGGGGCCGTGGATGGTGCGCAGCGGCTGGGACCCGGCGCGCAGTGCCACGGTGCTCGCCGGGAACGGCGGCATGGGTGCGGCGCTCCCGCCGAGCGCCTCGATGGTCATCATGATCGGCTTCGCCGGCTCCATGGTGACCACCGGCCAGATCTACCTCGCCCTGCTCATGGCCGGGGTCTACCAGATCGTGTGGCGCTTCCTGCTGATCTACTGGTTCGTCCACCGCGACGGCATCACCCGGGTCGACGACGAGGCGATCACCCCGCTGCGCACCAGCCTCCGCACGGCGGGTACCGCTCCGCTGATCATGATCGGTGCGTTCGTACCGATCTTCCTCACCGTCGGGCCGCTGGCTGAGGTCCTCGGGGCGGACACCCGTCTCGGCGACTCGCTCGGCGACATCTCCATCCTGATCTGGATCCCGATGCTGATCACGGGGATCGCGCTGGTCGTCGGTCGCAAGCAGCTGCCGCGCACCCGTGCGGGCTGGTTCGAGTTCACCACCGGCGCCATGCCCCGCCTCGCGGTCATCGGCTCACTGCTGTTCTTCGCCGTCGCGGCCAGCGAGGTGCTCAACGGGCTCGGACTCTCCGACGACGTCGACCGCATCCTGGGCGGTCTCGCCATCAACCAGTACGTGATGGTCCTGATCGTCGCGGTGCTGGTGGCGGTGGTGGCCGGGCCGCTGTCCTCGACCGCGACGCTGACGGCGGTCGGCCAGGTGTCCCTGCTCGCGCTGGTCGCGGTCGGCGTGGACCCCGTCCTCGCCGTGACGGCGATCCTCGTGTTCGCCTCGACCGAGGGCGCGTCCCCGCCGGCCTCCGGGTCGATCTTCGTCGCGGCCGGGCTCACCGGTGCGAAGCCGGAGAAGACCTTCGTCCCGCTGATCGTCTACTACATGCTCCCCGTCCTGCTGATCGGATGCCTGATCGCGTGGGGCGTCCTGCCGGTGCCGCTGTGAACGGCGAGCCACACCGCCCGCACCCCGCCGAGTCCCGAGGAGACGAGCCGATGTCGGCCACCACCCACACCAGCCCGGTCGGCGCACGCGACCGCGCGCGGTCCGTCGTCAGGATCCTGTTCGTCGCGGCGATGGCGGTGTTCGTCCTCATCGGCGCCACGCTCGTCGCCGTCCAGGCGGTCGGCGTCGTCCTGGTGCAGCCCGCGCTCGTCTCGGGGGCCTCGGACGCGCTGCTCGTCCCGGCCATCGGCGCCGCGATCGTCTTCGGGCTCATCGCCTTCGGTGGTGGCTATCTGGAGGACCGCCCGTCCTCCGGCGACGCGTCGACCGGGGACTGACACCGGGCGATCCCGTCGCCCGTCCGCCCGCTCCATCTCGAGAAAGGCTCTCTCATGCACGCCACCGTTCTGGGACTCGGCGAGGCCGGCGCCGTCTACGCCTCCGGCCTCGCGGCACACGGATGGACAGTGACCGGCTACGACCCCGCGTCGGTCCCCACCCCGGTGGGGGTGCGGCGGGAGTCCGATCCCGCCGACGCCGTGCGCGGCGCCGAGCTGGTGCTCAGCCTCGTCGGTGGCCGGCACGCGCAGGTGGCGGCCGAGGCCGTCGCCCCGCACCTCGCCGGGGCGGCCGTCTACGCCGACATGAACGCCGGGGAGCCGTCGGGCAAGCTGGTGATCGCCGACGCCGTCGGGGTGGACCGGTTCGCCGACGTCTCGGTGATCGGACCGGTGCCGCGCCACGGCATCGCGACGAGCGTGGTGATCAGCGGGAGCGGGTCCGCGTCCGCGGCGGAGCGGTTCCGTTCCTTCGGCGCCGAGGTCGACGACATCGGGGGCGCGCCCGGTGAGGCGTCGGCGCGCAAGCTGCTGCGCACGACGTGGATGAAGGGTCTCGGAGCGCTCATCACCGAGGCGCTGCGGGCCGGACGGGCGGCCGGTGCCGAGGAGTGGGTCGCCCGCCAGATCGACGGGGAGCTGGCCGACGGCACGGCCACCCGGGAGCGCCTGCACACCGGTACGGCCAAGCACGCCGGGCGCCGCGCCGGCGAGTCCGACGCGGCCGCCCGCCTGCTCGACCGGCTGGGCGTGGCGCCGGGCATGACCCGCGCGACGGCGCAGCTGCACCACGCCCTCGCCGACGAGCAGCTCGTCGACCAGGCCGCGCTCCTGGACACCTACCGCGGGCTCGCGGTGGCGACGATCGGCGACGCCCAGGACCGCATGGGCATGATGGACGGCGGCATCCACGCCCTCTACAAGGGCGCCCGCGCGGTCGGCCGGGCCCGCACCGTGTGGGTCCGCAGCGGGGACAACGCGGCGATCCACCGGGCGCTGCAGAACGTCCGGCGCGGTGAGCTGATCGTGGTCAACGGGCACGGCGACACCACGCGGGCCCTGATCGGGGAGCTCATCGCGGAGCGGGCACTGGCCCGCGGCGTGACCGGCATGGTGATCGACGGGGCGGCTCGCGACGTCGTCGAGCTGGAGAAGATCGGCTTCCCGGTGTGGGCGCGGGCGACCACACCGGCCGGGCCGTTCAAGCACGGTCCCGGCCGGATCGACGAGCCGGTCGCGGTCGGTGGGGTCGTGGTGCAGCCCGGTGACGTCGTCGCCGCCGACGACGACGGCGTCATCGTCGTCCCCGCGGCCCACGCCGCCGCGACCGCGGTCCGCGCCCAGGAGGTGACCGCCGACGAGGAGCGGCGCCGGTCCGCGATCCGCGCCGGAGCGGCCTGATCCCGAGGGGCCCCGGGGATGCCGCGGCCCCACCGGGCGCCACGGCCCGGCCCGGGCCCTGGGCGCCCGGTCGGCGTCGGCGACCTCAGCCGCTGCCGAGCTGCACGAACAGCAGCCAGGCGACCACCGGCACGATCGCGATCATGGCGATCGCCCAGAGCAGCAGGGCGCGGAAGAACATCCGCTCCAGCCGGGGCGGCGCGCTCGCCATCAGCAGCGCGCCGCTGGTCGACATGGGACTGGTGTCCACCACCGACGAGCTGATGCCGACCGCCGTGACGACGCCGACCACCGACAGGGTCGGGTCCGCCGCGATCGGGGCGACGACGGGGCCGATCACCGTCAGGGTGCCGGTCGTCGAGGCGAACGCCGAGGCCAGCCCCACGACGTAGCTGACCGCCAGCGCGGCGAGCGACGCGTTGCCGAGACCGGCGATGCCCTCCTGGAGGTCGTCGAGGGCGCCGATGGTCTCCAGCATGCCGACGTAGGTGACGATGCCGGTCACCAGCAGGATGGCCGACCAGGGCATGGCGTCGATGACGGGCTTCTGCACCGAGGGGCGCACGATGATGAGGACCAGGGCGATGACCAGCGTCGCCACCCCGACGTCGATCCCGAGCACGGTGGTGAGGACGAGCAGCGAGCCCATCCCGACGAGGGTCAGGATCCGCATCGGGGTGGCCCGGACCCGGGTGATCCCGGAGACGGCCGTGCGTTCGGCCACCGCGGTGGCCGCGCCGCCGCCCGGACCGGGCTCCCGCCCGGCCGTCGGGCCGTCGGTGTCGCCCGCCGGGGTCGCGGCGGACGACCGCCGGTCGAGCCACCCGACGGCGGACTGCACGACCGCGTAGGCGACGACGGCCAGCACCGCGTTGAACGCGAACACCGACAGGAACAGCCGCAGGGTCGCGTCGCCACCGGCCTGGTCGAGCATGTCGTTGGCGATGACGCCGAACGGGTTGACCGGGGAGAACGCGCCCGCGTTCGCGCCCTGGATGACGACCAGCCCCATCGCGAGCGAGCTGATCCCGAACCGGGAGCCCAGGGCCAGGGCGACGGGCGCGACGATGGCGATCGCCGCCGGGGTGAACGCGCCGGCGGCGG
Organism: Pseudonocardia sp. ICBG1293; assembly: GCF_020131355.1. Classification (GTDB taxonomy): domain Bacteria; phylum Actinomycetota; class Actinomycetes; order Mycobacteriales; family Pseudonocardiaceae; genus Pseudonocardia. The sequence goes on along the minus strand of NZ_JAHLEL010000054.1, from coordinate 177,067 downwards.
CCAGCAGCGCGGCCAGGGCGAACATGAGGACGGGGACCAGCAGCCGGCGGCCGCCCGCGAGCCGCTCGGCCCAGTAGGCCATCAGGTCGATGGTCCCGGTCTCCCGGACGATGCCGAACAGCAGCGTCGCCCCGACCAGGATGAGGAACAGCCCGGCGGGGAACTCGCCGATGACGTCGGAGAGCGGCAGGCCGGCGGCCAGGGAACCGACCCCGAACGCCGCGACGAGCGCGAGCAGGCCCGCGCTGATGCTGGTCAGCGAACCGATGGCGAACGCGGCGACGAGCACGAGGAAGGCGAGCACGGAGAGTGTCATGACGCCCTCATCCCGCCAGCAGGCGGCCGGCGCCGCTGATCGCGGGGGTGTGTCCGAGCGCCCGGAGCACCTCGTGGGTGGTCGCGGTGGCCGCGGTCACCACCGGCAGCCCGAGCTCGTCCTCCACTGCCTGGACGGCGGGCAGCGACGGCATCTGCACGCACGCGGACAGGACGACGGCCTCCGCCCCCTCGAGCCGGAGCCTGCGGGCGATCCCGGGTAGCGCACCGGGGTCGAGGCAGCCGACGGCGAGGTTGTCGTCGACCTCCAGGCTCGTCGCGTCCAGCACCTCGATGCCCGAGCCCTCGACGTAGTCGGCGACCATCCGGGTGAGCGGCCGCATGTAGGGCGTGATCATCGCGACGCGGCCGACGCCCATCCCGGTCAGCGTGCGGACCAGGGCCCCGGCGCTGCTGACGACCTCGGCGGGGTGGCCGTTGCCGGCGGCCGCCTCGGCGATCAGCCGCTCGGACTCCGCGTGCGCGCCCGGGCCCTGGGCCATGACGGCCACGAGGCAGGCGTAGGCGATGACGTCGACGTCGACGTCGGCGTCGGACACGGCCACCGCGCACTCGGCGGCCTTCCCGACCATCGCGAGCAGCTCCTCGCGGGTCACGTTCTTCAGTGCCGCGCGTGCGGAGTGGAACGTGTACCGGTGCCCGGTGGCCGCGGTCTGACGGGCGAACAGCTCGGGGAGCTCGGTCTCCATCGTCGTGTTCGAGCTCGGGACGATCAGGCCGACGCGGGTCGGCCGAGGGGGCGACGCTCCGGGGGCTCCGGGCTGCGCGAAACCGGTCATGTGCGGGGACCTCACTCCGTTGTGCCGTGATCTGAACCCGCATAGTGGGTGGCCATCCCAGAATCCGGGCTATAGGCTGCGATGTCAACAGGCGACCGACGGCCGGAGGGTGATCTCGTGACGGGGAGCAAGGGGGACGGGCGCGGTGGCACGCTGGTGTTGCGCAAGATCAGCTCGATCCTCGACAGCTTCACCCTGGAGTCCCCCGAGCCCACGCTGCGGGACCTGGCGAAGGCGACCGGGCTGCCGTCGAGCACGTGTCAGCGCCTCGTGCAGGACCTGGTGGCCGAGGGCTATCTCGACCGCGACGGCGACCGCTACCGGATCGGGATCGCGCTGGTGCGCTGGGCCGCGCCGGGGGCACTCGGGCTCGACGCGGTCCGGCTGCTCCGGCCGCTCCTGGCGGACCTGCGCGACCAGACCGGCGAGAGCGCCTGCCTCTACGTCCGTGACGGCACCTTCCGGACGATCGTCGCCGTCGCCGAGACCCGGCACGTCGTGATGCGGCCGTTCCGGGTCGGCATGGTCATGCCGATCCACGCCGGCGCGCCCGGCAAGGTGTTCCTCGCCTTCGATCCGGGCGCCCGGAGCGAGCTGGGGGAGGCCACGCTCGAGCGGTTCACCGACCGCACCCCGGCCTCGACCGTGGAGCTGGACCGGCAGCTCGACGAGGTGCGCGACGCCGGTGTCGCGGTGGCGTTCGGGGAACGGCATCCCGACGTCGGCTCGGTCGCCGCCCCGGTCCGCGACCACACCGGGGACCTCGCCGTGGTCCTCGGCGTGGGGTTCCCGACCTCCCGTATCGGCCCGGCCGACGTCGAACGGCTCGTCGGCCCGGTCGTCACCGCCGCCCGCGACGCGACCCACGAGCTGGGGGGCCGTCCGCCCGCCGACCGGGGCTGAGCCCGGGGCGCTCCGTCCCGGACGGGATGCGTCCGAGGCGCTGATAGTTCTAGTGTTGCGGTAACTAGGTTACTTTACTCACGGGCTGGTTTACGGGATCATGAGCTGTGCCGTTGACTGTGACCGTGGACGTTCCGGCCGCCGACCGCGAGGTGTTGGAGTCCTGGCTGCGTTCCTCGTCGGTTTCGGCGGGACTGGCCCGACGGGGCAGGATCGTGTTGCTGGCCGCGGACGGGGTGGCGGTCAAGGACATCGTCACACTGGTCGGGGCGTCGAAGGCGACGGTGATCGGGTGGAAGAAGCGTTACGCCGCTGAGGGGATCGCCGGGCTGGCCGACCGGCCCAAGGCGGGCCGGCCGCCGGTGATCGACGAGGTCGCGGTCGTGCTCGCCACGCTGGAACCGCCGCCTGAGCGGCTCGGAGTCACGCACTGGTCGTCACGGCTGCTCGGTGCCGAGCTCGGGATCTCCCACGTGTGGATCGGCAAGATTTGGCGGCGGTGGGGGCTGCAGCCGTGGAAGTCCGAGACGTTCAAGTTCTCCACCGATCCCGAGCTCGAAGCCAAGGTCCGCGACATCGTCGGGTTGTATCTGAACCCGCCGGACAAGGCCGTCGTGCTCTGCGTCGACGAGAAATCCCAGGTCCAGGCCCTGGACCGGACAGCGCCGATCCTGCCGATCATGCCCGGTATCCCGGAGAAACGGACGCATGACTACGTCCGTCACGGCACCACCACGCTGTTCGCGGCGTTAGAGGTCGCGACCGGGCGGGTCGAGCAGGCGGGCCTGCCGCGGCATCGCCATCAGGAGTTCCTGCGGTTCCTCAAGCAGGTCGCGAAGGCCTACCCGCGGCGCAAGCTGCACCTGGTGGTGGACAACTACGCGACCCACAAGCACCCCGCAGTGAAGGCCTGGCTGGCCCGCAACCCGCGGATCACCCTGCACTTCACCCCGACCTCGGGATCGTGGCTGAACATGGTCGAGGTCTTCTTCGGGGTCATCACCCGCCAGGCCATTCGCCGTGGCAGCTTCGGCAGCGTCAGAGAACTGATCGGCGCGATCGGCCAGTTCATCGACGGCTGGAACGAACGCTGCCACCCGTTCATCTGGACCAAACCCGCAGACGACCTACTCAACCACTGCCGACCCGGTCAAAGAACATCGTTTACGCGACACTAGGGACCGGAAGAATTTCTCTGCTAGGGTCAGTTTCCCTGTCCGGCCTGCGCAAGGAGGCGCCGGTGGCATCGGAGTCGGGAAGCCGGCCGGGTCTGCTGCGGACCCTCGTGGCACTCGACGCCGTGGACGTCGCGTTCGCCGCGGCGGTGGACCCGGGGACGGGGATGTTCGTCCTCGACCGGTTCGAGGGCGCGCGCACCGACCACCTGCGCGACGTCCGCAGCCTGCACGGTCACGGTCTGGGAGGCCGGTGCATCGCCCTGCGCCGTCCCGTCTTCGTGCGGGACTACGTCGAGGCGCGCGGCATCACCCACCAGTTCGATCGCCAGGTCGCGGCGGAGGGTCTGCGCGCGATCCTCGCCGTTCCGGTCGTCGACGGTGCGGGACGGGTGGAACAGGTCGTGTACAGCGCGGCCCGGCGGTCGAGCGCCTTCGGACAGCGACTCATCGACCGCGCGGTGGACCTGGTCGGGCGGTCGCGCAGCGGTCGTGACGTCGACCCGGGGCGCGCGTCCCTCGACCCCGGTGACCTGCACGAGCTGGTGACCGCGCTGTCCTCGATCGCCCGGGAGATCGCGGACCCGGGCCTGCGCAGGCGCCTGCAGGACGTCGTGGCGCGGACCCTGTCCCCGCCCGAGGAGGCACCCGTGCCGCCGGTCCGGCTGTCCCGCCGGGAGCTCGACGTGCTCACCGAGGTCGCCCGGGGACTCGGCAACCGCAGGATCGGCGAGCGACTCGGACTCACCGAGCACACCGTGAAGTCCTACCTCAAGAGCGCGATGTACAAGCTCGACAGCAGCACCCGGGGCGAGGCGGTGTTCCGGGCCCGGGGCGAGGGGCTGCTGCCCTGACCTGCTCGACCGTCCCGGCACCCGCGATCGAGGGTGTCGAGGCCGGGCCCGCGTTCCTAACCTCGCCGTCACCTCCGGCAGAGCCGCCGGGGGTGGCGGAGGCGAGGAGGCGGCGATGGATGTTCCGAGCATGATGCGCCAGTCGACGGCGTTGCACCGGGACCGGGTCGCGGTGGTCACCGAACACACCACGCTCACCTTCGGGGAAATGTGGACCCGCGGGGTGCGGCTGGCGAACGCACTGGGCGAGCTCGGTGTCGGACCGGGGGACCGGGTCGCCGGCCTGGAGGACAACACGCTGGCCGCAGCGGACCTGTTCCTGGGCGCCGCGATCGCGGGTGCGGTTCGGGTGCCGCTCTACGCCCGCAACTCCGCGGAGTCGCACGCCCACATGGTCGGGCAGACCGGCACGAAGGTCGTCCTGACCGATCACGCCTACGCCGACACGGTGGTCGACCTGCCGGACCTGGTGGGCTGCGTGGAGCACGTGGTCGTGCGGGACGACGGCTACGAGTCGTGGCTCGGGGGCCGGTCCGACGTCGACCCGGAGCTCGAGGTCGACTCCGACGCCTGGTACATCATCCGGCACTCCGCGGGGACGACCGGCAGGCCGAAGGGGATCGGGTACACCCAGCACGACTGGCTGGTGAACTGCCGCAACTGGTTCTACCGGCTCCCCAACCTGCGCTGGGGCAGCGTGGTCGGCCACGCGGGGCCGATCTCCCACGCGTCGGGCTACCTGTTCCTGCCCGCCTGGCTGCACGGCAGCACGAACCTGCTGTTCGGGGCGTTCGAGCCCGGCAAGGTCCTCGACCTGATGGAGGACCACGCCGTGACGCACATGTTCGCGCCCCCGTCGATGGTGCAGATGCTGGCGGCCGAGCCGACCGCGAAGGAACGGGACCTGCCCGCCCTGGAATGCATCCTGGTCGGCGGCGCACCGATCACCGACGCGACGGCGCAGGCCGGCCGCGCGGTGTTCGGCGACGTCCTCCACCAGGTGTTCGGCCAGACCGAGGCCGTGCCGCTGACCGTCATGACCCCGTCCGAGTGGTTCGGCGAGCACGCGGGCTCCGCCCCCCTGCGGTCGGCCGGGCGGGTACTCCCGTTCGCCCGCGTGCAGGTGCGCGACGAGGAGGGCGTCGTCCTCCCGCTCGGGGCCGAGGGCGAGCTGTGGGCGCAGGTGGAGGGGCAGATGCGCGGGTTCTGGGGGGACCCGGAGCTGACGAGCACACGGCTGGTCGACGGCTGGGTCCGTACCCGGGACATCGGCCGGATCGACGAGAACGGCTTCGTCTACATCCTGGACCGGGCCGACGACATGATCGTGTCCGGCGGGTTCAACATCTGGCCCGCCGAGCTCGAGACGGTCATCAACGACCACCCGCAGGTGATCGAGGTGGCGGTGTTCGCGGTGCCCCACGAGAAGTGGGGCGAGACGCCCATGGCGATGTGCTCGGTGGCCGAGGGGGCCACGGTCACCGAGCAGGAGATCGTCGACCTGGTCCGGGACCGGGCGGGGTCGTACAAGAAGCCGGGGCGGGTCGCGTTCACCACCGAACCGCTGCCGAAGAACGTGGTCGGCAAGCTGCTGCGCAAGTCGTTGCGCGACGCGTACTGGGCCGACGGCCAACGGGTCAGCGGGGCCTGAGAGATCCCCTGCGGACCGGCGACCACTCCAGAACGGAAGGCAATGATGACCACCACCGCCAACCCCACCACGGCCGGGACACTGACGGGCGGCTACGACCTGCCCTGGGCCTTCGACCCCGAACACCTCCAGTGGCGGGACACGGTGCGCCGCTTCGTGGCGGACCGCGTCGAGCCCGGTGCCGCCCGGCGCAGCATCGACTCCCGGTTCGATCCCGAGCTGGTGCGCCAGGCCGGTGAGCTGGGGATGTTCGGACTGCTCGTCGACCCGGAGTACGGCGGGGCGGGTGCGGATCTGCGCACGTTGTGCCTGGCCGTCGAGGAGCTGGCGACGGTCGACTCCTCGCTCGCGGTCACCGTGCACGTCCAGTCGATCTGCGCGTCGCTGCTCCAGCACCTGGCGAAGGGCCGCCCCGAGCTGCTGCGCGAGATCCTGCCCGGCGCCGCCACCGGCGAGACCTTCATCTCGATCGGTCTCACCGAACCGTCCGGTGGGTCGGACGCCGGGAACATCGCCACGACCGCCCGCCGGGACGGTGACGACTGGGTCGTCAACGGCGCCAAGCAGTTCATCACGAACTCGGGGACCCCGTTCTCGAAGTACGTGATCCTGATGTGCGCGGTGGGGGACAACCGGAACGGCCGACCGCCGGTGTCGGCGTTCCTGGTCCCGCTCGACGCCCCCGGCGTCACCGTCGGCGGCGGCTACCCGAAGCTCGGCTGGCGCTCGTCGGACACCCACCCGCTGTTCTTCGACGACGTGCGGGTACCGGCCGACGCGCTGCTCTCCGAGCCCGGCCGGGGCTACCGCGACGTCCTGGAGTTCCTCACCTGGGCCCGGCTGCCCATCGCGGCGATGAGCGCGGGCCTGGCGTCGGGCTGCCTGTCGGACACGATGCGGTTCGTCGAGGAGCGCGCCTCGTTCGGCAGGCCGCTGGGCGCGCACCAGGGCGTGGCGTTCCAGGTCGCCGACGTCGCGGCACTCGCGGCCACCGCACGCACCCTCACCTACGACGGCGCGTGGAAGTACGACCACGGCATGCCGATCAAGGAGGCGGCCGCCACCGCGAAGCTGGTGGCGTCCGAGGCCGCGAACAAGGCGGCCTACATCGCCACCCAGCTGCAGGGCGGCTACGGCTTCGTCGAGGAGACCGCGACCACCCGTCACTACCAGGACGCCCGCATCCTCACCGTGGGCGAGGGGACCTCGGAGGTGCAGCGGATGCTGATCGCGCGCTCGCTGGGCCTGTCCGTCTGATCCGATGCCCGACCCGGAGGTGCACCCGTGACCGACGTCGTCGACGACCAGCTGCTCGCCTCACCCGCGGAGGCGGACCCGGCGCTGCCCTGGCACGCGCCGGGGGTCTACGCCGTGGCCGAGGGGGTGTTCCGGATTCCCCTGCCGCTCCCGGACGAGGGCCTGCACTCGGTCAACGTCTACGCGCTGGAGGGGCCGGACGGTCTGACGCTGGTGGACTCGGGGGAGGCGAGCGCGGCGAGCCGGACGGACCTGGTCCGGGCGCTCGCCGCCCTCGGGCACGGGGTGCAGGACGTCCGGCGGATCCTCGTCACCCACGTGCACCGCGACCACTACACGCTGGCGGTCGCGCTGCGCCGGGAGACCGGGGTCGAGCTCCACCTCGGCCGCGGTGAGCAGGCCTCGCTGAGGCTGGTCGCCGACCCCGCGCGGGGGATGCTCCGGACCCAGCTCGACATGCTCGTCGCATGCGGGGCGGCTGCGCTCGCGGCCGACCTCGCCCCGGCGGACGACCCGTTGCCGGCGTCCATCTAGGAGGAGCCGGACCACTGGGTGGACGAGGGCCCGGTCCGGGCCGGGGACCGGGCCCTCGACGCGCTCCCGACCCCCGGGCACACCGTCGGGCACCTGGTGTTCCGTGACGCCGCCGCCTCGATGCTGTTCGCGGGGGACCACGTCCTGCCGCACATCACCCCGTCGATCGGTTTCGAGCCGGCGCCGCCGGTCCTGCCGCTGGGGGAGTACATCCGGTCGCTGGAGCTCGTGCGGCGGCTCCCGGACACCCGGCTGCTGCCCGCCCACGGGCACGTGACCCGGAGCGTGCACGACCGGGTGGACGAGCTGCTCGCCCACCACGACGACCGGCTGGAGTCCACCCTCGTCGCGGTGCTCCCCGGCGAGCCCGCCTCGGCCCACGAGGTGGCGGGCAGGCTGCTGTGGACGCGCCGGGCCCGTCCGCTGGGCCGGTTGTCCCCGGTGAACCGGATGCTGGCGGTGCTCGAGACCGCGGCGCACCTCGACCTCCTGGTCGCCCGGTCGCTGCTCCGCTCCGACCCGACCGACGGCGTGCGCCGCTACGCCCGGTCCTGATCTCCGCCGACAGGGGGGCCGGTGCCGACGGTCGGGCCGGCCCGGCAGCTACGCCGGAGCCGCCCCCGTCCCGGGGTCCCGGTGCCCGACGATCCGGAGCGCGAAGGCGCCGTACAGCGCGGCGACCTCGCCCGCGCTGTACGCGCCGCCCGGGTCGAACCAGGCCTTGGCGTTGTTGCCCATCTCCAGGATGGCGAACGACGCCACCCGCGGCTCCTGCACGTCGAACAGGCCGGCGTCGCACCCCTGCTCGACGATGGACAGCAGCCGGCGGGCGTAGGCGTCGCGCTTGTCGATGATCGCCTGTCGGTAGGGCTCGTCCAGGCTGCGGATCTCCGTGTTGCACACCGTGACCTCGGCCGGGTTCTCGAGGAAGTCCAGCACCGTGACCTCGGTGGCCCGGCGGAGCTGGTCCGCCACGTCCGCGACGCCCTCCAGGGCCACGGCCAGCGCCGCCAGGGCGCGGTCCATCGCCACGTCCATGATCGTGTGGAGCAGGTCCTGCTTGGACGGGACGTGGTTGTACAGGCTCGGCGCGGACACGGCCAGGACCTGGGCGATGTCCTTCATCGACGTGCCGCGGTAGCCCTGGCTCGCGAACAGGTCGCGGGCCGCGTCCTGGACGGCTTGCGGGGAGACCGCCGTTGACTTCACCACGTGCTCATACTAGCTTCCCCAGTGTCGCTGAATGAACGTTAATTAATACGCCGGTCGGCGCGCCGCCGCCCGGCACCCGCGAGCGGTCGCCCCTGCCACGCGTCCGCCCTCGGGCCTGGACGACAACGACGTCATCGGGTCAGGACGGGCGCGACACCCGTCACCCACGGGGTGGGACGAGGAGCACGCAGACATGGCGAGTGAGACGAGGCCCGGCACCGTGCCGGGGGTGGACGGTGCCGGGCCGGCACCGGGAACGGACGGGGCGCCCCGGCCGCCGATGCGGCGGGTGGCGTTCTCGGTCCTGATCGGCACGACCATCGAGTGGTACGACTTCCAGCTCTACGGCGCGGCGGCCGCCCTGGTCCTCGCGCCCCTGTACTTCCCCTCGGCCGACCCGCTGGCGGGCACGCTGCTGGCGTTCTCGACGTTCGCGATCGGGTTCGGGGCGCGGCCCATCGGCGGCATCGTCTTCGGGCACTTCGGTGACCGGATCGGCCGCAAGAAGGTGCTGGTCCTGTCGCTCACCATGATGGGTGTCGCGACGTTCCTGATGGGACTGCTGCCCACCTACGCCCAGATCGGGGTGTGGGCACCGATCCTGCTGGTGCTGCTGCGCGTGGTGCAGGGGCTGGGTGTCGGCGGCGAGTGGGGCGGCGCGGTGCTCACCGCCGTCGAGTACTCCTCCCCCCGCACGCGCGGCTTCTACGGCAGCCTGCCGCAGGTCGGCGTACCCGCCGGACTCGTGCTCTCGACCGGCGCGTTCCTGCTGGTGGGGATGCTCCCGGAGGAGCAGTTCCTCAGCTGGGGATGGCGGATCCCGTTCCTCATCAGCATCGTGCTGGTGGCGATCGGCCTGGTGATCCGGATCCAGCTCGACGAGACGCCGGTCTTCGCGAAGGTGCAGGTGCGCAAGGAGCGCGCCCGGGTGCCGCTGGCGACCGCCGTGCGCACCTACCCCGTCCAGATGCTGCTCGCCATCGGCTCGATGATCAGCACGGGCGCCTACTTCTACATCGTGAACACCTACTCGCTGAGCTACGTGAGCACGGCGGAGACGATGGGCCGCGGCGAGCTGCTCGCCGCGATCATGTTGTCGGGGGTGGTCGCGGCGCTCGCACTGCCGTACTTCGGCGCGATGAGCGAGCGCTTCGGCAGGCGCCGCATGATCCTCGTCGGCCTGGGCGCGATGGCGCTGTGGATCTACCCGACGATCCTCGCCGTCGACAGCGGGCACCTCGGGTGGGTGATCGGCGCCTACGTGGTCGGCGCGGTGTTCTTCAGCGTGAGCTACGGCCCGCAGGCCACGTTCATCGTGGAGATGTTCGACGCGCGGGTGCGCTTCAGCGCGGCGTCGACCAGCTTCCAGATCGGCGTCCTGCTCGGAGGCGCCTGTGCGCCGATCATCGCGGCCGCCCTGGTCCGGAGCACCGGAACGGTGCTGTCGGTGGCCGTCTACGTCTGCCTGGTCTCGCTCGTCTCGTTCTTCTGCGTCCTCGGCGTGAGCCGGGCGACGCTGGCCCGTGGCAGCGCGGACCTCGACGGCGGGACGGATCCGGAGGAGGTGTCCGGGGCGTGATCACGACCTACCTCGACGAGATCGCGGTCGGCGACACGTCGACGTCGCGGCGGCGCACCATCACCGAGACCGACCTGGTGCAGTTCTCGATGTTCAGCGGGGACTGGCACCCGATGCACACGGTGGTGCCCTACGCCGAGGCCGACCCCCGCTTCGGCGGGCGGATCGCCCACGGGGCGCTGGTCCTGTCGGTGGCGCTCGGGCTGGTGGAGTTCTGGCCGCCCGCCATGCGCGCGTTCTACGGCGTGGACCGGCTGCGCTTCCTCCGCCCGACCCGCATCGGCGACACCGTGCACGTCGAGACCGAGGTGCTCGGGGTGCGACCCCGTCCGGACGGCCACGGTGTCGTGACCTACCGGTTCGCGGTGGTCGACGAGCAGGGCCACGAACTGTGCGTGGCCGAGCTGCTCGCGCTGGTGGCCGACCGTCCCGGGGAGGCGGACGGTGGCTGACCGGCCGACCCACGTCGTGACCGGGTCGACGTCGGGCATCGGGCTGGCGACGGCCCGGCGGCTGGCCGCGGACGGTGCCGAGGTGGTGGTCGTCGGGCGGACCCGGGAGCGGGTCGACACGGCCGTCGCCGAGCTGGGGCCCGCCGCGTCCGGCGTGGCCGCCGACCTCCTGCGGCCCGACGGGATCACCGCGCTGGCCGATGCGCTCGCGGACCGCCCGCTCGACGGGCTGGTCCTCAGCCACGGCGGCGACCAGGTGCCCGGCATCTTCGCCGACTCCGACCCGGACCGCTTCCCGTATCTGGCCGAGGCGATGTTCCTGACCAACGCCCGGTTGTGTCACCGTCTCCTGCCGTCGCTGGCGGCCGGTCCGGGACGTGCCGAGGGCGGGCGGATCGTGCTCGTGACCTCCGACGCGGGCCGGGCGCCCACCGTCGGCGAGGCCATGATCGGGGCGCTCGCGGCGGCGAACCTCATGTTCGTTCGCACGCTGGCCCGCGAGGTCGCCCGGCAACGGGTCCGGGTGCACGCCGTCGGCGTGAGTCTCACCGAGGACACCGAGAGCTACGACCGCGTGATGGGCGCGGGCGACTTCAGCCGCAGGCTGTTCGAGAAGGCCGCGGCGCGGATGCCCTTCGGGCCGGTCCGGGCCGCCGACGTCGCCGCGACGGTCACGCACCTGCTGGGCCCGGACTCCACCGCCACCACCGGTCAGGTCGTCTCGGTCAACGGAGGGCTGACCACATGATCCACGTCCATCCGTACGCGGAGCGCACGATCGGCCGGGTGCTCGCGGAGAAGGCCCGCCGGGTCGGGGACCGGCCCTTCCTGCACTGGGAGGGCCGGACCACCACCTACGCCGAGGTCGACCGGCTGACCACCGCCCACGCGCGCGGGTTCGCCGAGCTCGGGATCACCAAGGGCAGCACGGTCGCGGTGATGCTGCCGAACTGCCCGGAGTTCCTGTGGGTCTGCTGGGGGCTCGGCCGGATCGGCGCGGTCGCCGTGCCGCTGAACACCGCGGCCAAGGGCGAGCAGCTCGCCTACTACCTGCGCCAGTCCGGGGCCGAGTGGGCGTGCGCGGACGCGGAGTACCTCGACACCCTCGGCCCGGCCATGGCCGGGCTGGACGTGCGTGGGGTCGTCGTGCGCGGCGAGGGCGGGGAGCCGCCCGTGCCGCGGCACTCCCTGGACGACGTGGCCGCCGCGTCGGACGCCCCGCTCGACCTGCCCTACGAGGTCGGTCCCGCGGACCCCGCGCTCATCATGTACACGTCCGGGACGACCGGGCCGTCGAAGGGCGTGGTCTGCCCGCACTCGCAGGGCCACGCGGTCGGCGAGCAGATGGCGCGGCACTGCGAGTACCGCCCCGACGACGTCCTGTACACCTGTCTGCCGCTCTTCCACGGCAACGCGATCTGGTACACGGTGCACGCCGCGCTGTGGGCGGACGCCTCGGTGGCGCTCCACGAGCGGTTCTCGGCCCGGTCGTTCTGGGCGCAGGTCCGGGAGTGCGGCGCCACCGCGTTCAACGCGCTCGGGGCGATGGCCAACATCATCTGGCAGCTGCCGCCGTCGGAGGAGGACCGGGCGCACCCGGTGCGCACCGCGATGATCGTGCCGACGAGCCCCCAGCTCGTCGAGGGGTTCCGGGAGCGGTTCGGGATCACCGTGACCTCGGTGTTCGCCATGACGGAGAACTGCGCGGTGACGGTGCTGGGCCCGCACGACGACCGGGCCAAGGCGGCATCGGCGGGCCGGGTCCGCCCGGACGTCGACGTCCGGATCACCGATGACGACGGTCTGCCGCTGGGCCCCGGCGAGGTCGGCGAGATCTGCATCCGGCCGCACGGGCGCGGGATGATGATGCTCGGCTACCACGACATGCCCGAGGCGACGCTGGCGTCGGTCCGGGACCTGTGGTTCCTCACCGGCGACCGCGGCCACCTCGACGAGGACGGCTACCTGTTCTTCGCCGACCGCAAGAAGGAGGCCATCCGCAGGCGCGGCGAGAACATCTCGGCCTACGAGCTGGAGACCATCCTCTGCCGGCACCCCGCGGTGCACGAGGCCGCCGCCGTCCCGGTGCCCTCGGAGCTGTCCGAGGACGACGTCATGGTCTACGTCGTGCGCGCCGACGGCACCGACCCCGACTACGCGGAACTCGTCGAGTTCGCGATCGACCGGATAGCCTACTACATGGTGCCCCGCTACTGGGAGTTCGTGGACGAGCTGCCCAGGACCCCGAGTCTCAAGGTCGAGAAGTTCAAGCTCAGGACGGCCGCCGTCGAGCGGAGGGAACAGCTGTGGGATCGCGAGAAGGCCGGGATCACGGTCCGGAGGGACCGGTGAGACCGGTGCAGGTGGTGGTGCGCCCGGACGGCGCCGCCGAGATCACCCTGACCCGCGAGCGGGCGCTCAACGCGTTGAGCCCCGAGCTCCTGGACGGACTGCGGGCGGCGGTCGACGAGGTCACCGCCGCCGGGTCCCCGGTCGCGGTCGTCCGCGGACGCGGGCCGGCGCTGTCCGCGGGGGCGGACCTGCCGCACCTGCTCGGCCTGCTCGAGGACCCGGTGGCCGTGCGGGACTACATCGCCACGATCGGCGCGGCACTCGACGCGCTGGAGTCGGCCCCGTTCGTCTCGCTCTGCGTGGTCGACGGCTACGGCCTCGCCGGCGGGTGCGAGCTCATGCTCGCCTGCGACCTCGCGGTCGCCAGCAGCGAGGCACGCCTGGGGGACCGGCACATGGAGTACGGCCTCCTGCCGGGCGCCGGAGGGTCGGTCCGGCTCCCGCGGGCCCTGCCCGCCGCGCTCGCCCGCAGGCTGCTCTACACCGGCGAGATCATCGACGGCGACACCGCGGCGGCCTGGGGACTGGTCGGCTGGAGCGTCCCGCCCGCGGAGCTCGACGCGACGGTGGCGGCGATCGTCGCGCGGATGGTGCGCCACAGCCCCACCGCGCTGCGGACGATGAAGGAGCTCGAGACGGCCGGCCGGGAGCGCCCGCACCGCGCGGCACTCGACCACGAGCTCGACGTGGCCGTCGGGTACTTCGCGCACCACACGGACGTCCGGGAGGGCCTGGCGGCCTTCCGGGAGAAGCGCGAGCCGCGCTTCGGCACGAGCAGGAAGGACGAATCATGACGCGTCTGACGCAGCGTCGGGACAGGACGGGCCGGGTCGTGACCGGGCTCTGGTTCGAGGAGCTGACCGCGGGTCTGGTGGTGGACCACGCGATCCGGCGGACCGTGACGGAGACCGACAACCTCCTGTTCACGACGATGTCGATGAACCCCGCCGCCCCCCACCTCGACGCGGAGTACGCCGCCGGGTCCGAGTTCGGCAGGCCGCTGGTGAACAGCATGTTCACGGCCGCGCTTGTCGTCGGGATCTCGGTGCCCGAGCTGACCCTCGGCACCATCGTGGCGCAGCTCGGGCTCGACGACGTGACCTTCCCGGCGCCGGTGTTCGTCGGGGACACGATCCGTGTCGAGTCCGAGGTGGTCGAGGCCCGCGCGTCCCGGTCCCGCCCGGACGCCGGGATCGTCGTCCTGGAGCACCGGGCCCACAACCAGCGCGACGCGCTCGTGTGCCGGATGCGACGCACCGGCCTGATGCACCGCGACCCGGAGGCGGCGGCATGACCGCCGAACTCGTCGGAGCCCCCGGCGGCACGGCCGAGGTCCGCGCGGCGCAGTCCGCCGCCCGCACGGGCCTGGACCCGGCGCGATGGCCCGACAAGCTCCCCGTCCGGGACCGGCTCAGCGTGCTGCTCGACCCCGGCAGCTGGGTCGAGGACGGGCTGCTCGCCAACGCCGGTCGCGACGGCCTCCCCGCGGACGGTGTGCTCACCGGCGTCGGCCGCATCGACGGCCGGAAGGTCGCCGTGATCGCCCACGACTACACCGTCAAGGCCGGCAGCTGGGGTGAGCTGGGCTGCGAGAAGCAGGTCCGCATCCTCGAGCGCGCCGACCGCGACCTGCTCCCGGTGATCTACCTGGTGGACTCCGCGGGTGGGCGGCTCAACGACCAGATGGGCTTCTTCCCGGGCCGTCGCGGTGCGTCCCGGATCTTCCACCTGCAGGTCCGGCTGTCCGGGCGGGTGCCGCAGATCTGCTGCCTGCTCGGGCCGTCGGCGGCGGGCGGGGCGTACATGCCCGCCTTCACCGACTGGGTCGGCATGGTGCGCGGCAACGCCTCGATGTACCTGGCCTCGCCGCGGATCGCGGAGAAGGTCACCGGCGAGGTCACCACGCTGGAGGAGATGGGTGGCGCGGAGATGCACGCCACCGTCTCCGGCTGTGGCGACGAGGTGTTCGAGACCGACGGGGAGGCGATCGCGGCCGCACGGCTGCTGGTGAGCTACCTGCCGACCTCGTTCCGGGAGAAGCCGGCCCGGACCGAGGCGTGCCCGCCCGGACCGCGGGACTGGCCCGCCGGCCTCGTGCCCACCGACCCCAACACCGCCTACGACGTGCTCGACGTCATCGACCGGATCGTCGACGCGGACTCGTTCTTCGAGGTCAAGCCACGGTGGGCCACGGAGATGGTCACCGGCCTCGGGCGGGTCGACGGCGAGGTCGTGGGGATCGTCGCGAACCAGCCGTCGGTGCGCAGCGGGGCGATCTTCGTCGACTCCGCGGACAAGGCCGCCCGCTTCATCACCCTCTGCGACGCCTTCAACATCCCGATCGTGTTCCTGCAGGACGTGCCCGGCTTCATGGTCGGTGTGGCCGTCGAGCGCCAGGGCATCATCCGGCACGGCGCGAAGATGGTCACGGCGATGGCGTCCGCCGAGGTGCCGCGCATCACCGTGGTGCTGCGCAAGGCCTACGCCGCCGGCTACTACGCCATGTGCGCCCCCGGGTTCGAGCCGCGGGCCACCATCGCCCTGCCGACCGCCACGATCGGCACGATGTCGCCCGAGGCCTCGGTGAACGCGATGTACGCCAACCGGATCGCCGGCATCGAGGACCCCGCCGAGCGCGCGGAGTTCCTCGCCCGGCGGGTCGCCGAGCAGGAGGCCGAGATGAACCTGCTGCGGATGGGCAGCGACCTCGTCGTCGACGCCGTCGTCGAGCCGGAGGACCTGCGTGCGGAGCTCGTGCGCAGGTTCGCCGACGCCGAGGGCTGGGAACGCACCCCCGGTCGTCGCCACCACAACGTGAGCCCGGTGTGAACGGCATGCGCACGGTGTTCGTGGCCAACCGCGGGGAGATCGCGGTCCGGGTGATCCGGGCCTGCCGCGACCTGGGCCTGCGGGCGGTGGCCTGCTACGCCGACCCCGACGACGGCGCGCCGCACACCCGGATCGCCGACGCGGCGGTCCGGCTCCCCGGCTCCGGCGCCGCCGAGACCTACCTGGACGCCGCCGCGGTGGTCGCCGCCGCGCGGGCCGCGGGTGCCGACGCGGTGCACCCCGGCTACGGCTTCCTGTCCGAGAACGCCGACTTCGCCGAGCAGGTGCTGGCCGCCGGGCTGACCTGGGTCGGGCCGACCCCCGAGGCGATGCGGGCGCTGGGCGACAAGGTGTCCGCCCGCGCCGTCGCCCGTGCGGTGGGGGCACCGATGGCCGCGGGCAGCGAGCGCCCGGTCACCGGGCCCGCGGACGTGGCGGACTTCGCCGACGAGCACGGGCTGCCCGTCGCGGTGAAGGCCGCGCACGGCGGCGGCGGCCGCGGCCTCAAGGTCGCCTGGACCCGCGAGGAGATCCCGGACCTCTACGAGTCCGCCGTCCGCGAGGCACGTCAGGCGTTCGGGGAGGGCGACTGCTTCGTCGAGCGCTTCCTGCCCCGGGCGCGCCACGTCGAGGTGCAGGTCCTGGCGGACACCCACGGCGCCGTCGCCGTGCTCGGCACCCGGGACTGCTCCCTGCAGCGCCGTCACCAGAAGCTGGTCGAGGAGGCCCCCGCACCCTTCCTCGACGACGAGGTGCGGGCGTCCCTGCACGAGTCGGCCGCCGCGATCTGCCGGGCCGCGGACTACACCGGAGCGGGGACCGTCGAGTTCCTGGTCGGCGCGGACGGCACCGTGTCCTTCCTGGAGGTGAACACCCGCGTCCAGGTCGAGCACCCGGTGTCCGAGGAGGTCACCGGGGTGGACGTCGTCGTCGAACAGCTGCGGATCGCCGCGGGGGAGAAGCTCGACGAGTCGGGCGTGCTGGCGGTGCGCGACCACGCCCTCGAGTTCCGGGTCAACGCCGAGGACCCGAGCCGCGGCTACGTCCCCTCGCCCGGCACCATCACCCGTCTGCGGCTCCCTGGTGGACCGGGTGTGCGCGTGGAGTGCGGTGTCGACGAGGGCTCGGTGATCGGCGCCGGTTTCGACTCGATGATCGCCAAGATCGTCGTGCGCGGGCGAGACCGGGCGCAGGCGCTGGCCAGGGCCCGGCGCGCGCTCGCCGAGACCGAGGTCGAGGGCGTGCACACCGTGCTGGCGCTGCACCGGGACCTGCTCGACCGGCCCGAGTTCGCCGGCGACGCCCTCACCGTGCACACCCGGTGGCTGGAGGAGGAGTACACGCCGCCGGCCACGCCCGCCGACCCGGGTGCGGTCGCCGGCCGGGTCCGGATCGGACGCAGGACGCTGCCCGTCGCGGTGCCGGGGCTGCCACGGGCCTCCGGGCCCGCGGCCGACGCCTCACGCCGGGCGCTCGCCCGCTCCGGTGACCTCGGCCCGGATGGAGTGGCCGGGAACGTCCTGGTCAGCCCGATGCAGGGCACGGTGGTCCGGGTGCTGGTCGACGAGGGCGACGAGGTGACGGCGGGGGCCGTCGTGGCCGTCGTCGAGGCGATGAAGATGGAGAACCCGGTGCGGGCGGGTGTCGCGGGCGTCGTCGCCGACCTCGCGGTGACGGTGGGGGACTCCGTCGCACAGGACGCGCCGGTGTGCCGGATCGACGAGGCGGTCCCGGCATGAGGATCCGCAGCCTGCTCTTCGTCCCGGCGGACCGGCCGGACATGCTCGCGAAGGTCGGGCGGGTGCATCCCGACGCCGTCGTCGCGGACCTCGAGGACGCCGTCGCCCCCACCGCGAAGGACCGGGCACGGGACACGCTGGTCGCGGTGCTCGCCGACGAGCGGCCGGGGGCCGACCTCGTACTCGTGCGGGTCAACCCGCCGGGGACGCAGTGGTTCGCGGCCGACCTCGCGGCGTGCGCCGCCGCCGCGGCGGACGGGATCGTGCTGCCCAAGTACGAGCGGGTGGAGGACCTCGTCCACGTGCGGGCCGCCCTGCCACCGGGGGCCCGGGTCGTGGTCGGGATCGAGAGCGGGCTGGGTGTCGCCGACGCCCGCCCGCTACTGGCGGCGGGCCCGGACGCCGCCTACTTCGGTGCCGAGGACTACGTCGCCGACCTCGGCGGCAGGCGCACGGCCGCGGGCACGGAGGTGCTCTACGCGCGCAGCGCCGTGGCCCTGGCGGCCCGTCTCGCGGGTGTCGCCTCGATCGACGAGGCGGTGGTCGAGGTGCGCGACGAGCAGGCCTTCCGCCGCAGCGCCGCGCTCGGCCGCGACCTGGGCTACCAGGGCAAGATCTGCGTCCACCCGCGCCAGGCCGAGATCGCCGCCGAGCTGTTCACCCCCACCGCCGAGGAGGTCGCGGCCGCCGAGGAGGTGCTCGCCGCGGCGGCGGCGGGTGTGGCGGTGGTCGACGGCCGCATGGTGGACGCGGTCCACATCGCGATGGCCCGGCAGGTCCTCGCCCGCGCCGGGCGGCCCGGCCCGGCCACGTCCTAGGACGACCCGCCTCCCGTACGGGAGGAGTTCCCCCGTCGTCCCGGCCGCCCAGCGGGGAACGGACCCGTGGGGTCGGCCCGGTTCCGAGGGGCGAACCCCGGGCCGGGGGGACGGCCGTCGGTTGCGACACTTGCCGGGTGCGACCAAGCCGTCACGAGGCCGGGGAGAACCGCGTCGCCCGCAAGCGGGCCGCTCGTCGCCGACTCGTCGAGCACACCGCGGCCGACCTGTTCGCGGAGCGCCGCTACGACGGCGCGGGATTCGACGAGATCGGTGCCCGGCTGGACCTGCGCGGTCCCAGCCTCTACCACTACTACTCGTCCAAGGAGGAGCTGTTCCTCCGCACCGTCGAGAACGGGCACGCCGAGGTGCTCGACCGGCTCCGGGTCATCGTGGCGCGCGACCTGCCGGCCGAGGAGCGGCTGCGGCTGCTGTTCGTGGAGCAGGCGATCATCGAGTTCCGGGACTTCCGTGCGTTCGCCTCGCTGTTCCTCATGTCGGTGCCCGTCCCGGCGATCGCGGCCCGGCTCGCCGAGCTGCGCCGTGAGCACGGTCAGGTCTTCCGCGCCCTCGCCGGGGAGGTCGCCGAGCAGCACGGGGTCCCGGCCCGCCGGGCGGGCATCGCCGTGCTGCTCGCGTTGGGCGCGCTGGGCAACCTGCACTCCTGGTACCGCGCCGACGGTCCGTTGAGCCTGGAGGCGATCGCCGCCGAGGTCGCGGACATCCTCCTGCAGCCCTTCCTCGGCGCGGAGTGAGCAGGCCGTGGCGACACCGGCCACCACGAACGGTGCCGGTGTGCCGCGGCAGCGTGGTCGGAAGAACCTGTCCCTGCGTTCCCGGGCTGCGGTCCCGCGAGGCCGGCCCAGCCCCCGCCGAACCGCGACGCCGCCGCGAGCATCGGACGGCAACCGGGCCGGCGCGACCGGGCGACGGCGGGTGCGCTGGTGATCGTCAGTGCTGCCCGAGCAGGTCGGCGCGAACGTCGAGCAGGTGGTCGTGCATGCGTTCGCCTGCGAGTTCGCCGCGACCTCCGGACCTCTCTGCATCCGTCCTCATTCCAAGCCGAAGAGGGAGCCGACGGCCGCCCGTAGGGTGTCGTCCTCCGCCTGCACGGTGGAGCCCTCCCGGGGGATGGCCCGCTCCAGCGTCAGGCCGTTGAGGACGGTGAGCAGGAACCGGGTCCGTGCGGCGTTGTCCCCCGGGGCGAGCGCTCCTTCGTCGACCAGGACCTTGAGCCAGTGCGTCACCCGGCGCTGGGTCTCCCGCTCGATGGCGAGGTACGCGGCGCGAAGTGCGGTCGACGGCCGCGGAGCGATGAACTCGGCTACGACCCGGCACATGTTCGTCCTGGCGGAATCGCCGACGCCGAACTAGGGCGCGTCTCCTAACCCGGCTGGTCGGGCCTGCGCGATGATCAGTAGGTGTCGCGCCGTGCCGTCCTGACCGATGCCCAGTGGGACCGACTCGAGCCGTTACTGCCCTCGTCGGACGGGATGCCAGGGCGCCCGTTCGCCGATCACCGCAGAGTGATCGAGGGGATCATCTACCGGTTCCGCTGCGGGCTGGCCTGGCGTGATGTCCCGGTCGAGTTCGGGCTGTGGCAGACCCTATGGAAACGCCACCGCCGCTACTGCGGTGACGGCACCTGGGACCAGGTTCTCGCAGCTCTGCTCGCCGATGCCGACTCCGCCGGTCTCGTGGACTGGGCCGTGTCGGTCGACTCGACGATCATCCGCGCTCACCAACACGCCGCGACCCTGAAGCGGGACACAGGGGGCCGGATCGAACTACAAGAATCTGCTGATCGAGCCGCCCGATCACGCCTTGGGCCGCTCCCGCGGAGGGCTCGGCACGAAGATCCACCAGCTCGTTGACGGACACGGCCGCCCGCTGGTCGTACTGGTCGGCCCTGGCCAGGCCGGTGACGCCCCGATGTTCGCGCACCTGATGTCACATCTGAGCGTCGGACGGGTCGGTCCGGGCCGACCGCGGACCCGACCCGAGCGGGTCCGCGCTAAGGCCTACTCCTCACGCGCCATCCGCGCCCACCTGCGCAGACGACGGATCGTCGCGGTCATCCCGGAGCCGGCTGACCAGCAGGGACACCGGAAACGACGCGGCACACGCGGCGGTCGACCACCGGCGTTCGACCGGGTCGACTACCGCGGCCGCAACGTCGTCGAACGCGGGTTCTGCGAGGTCAAGCAGTGGCGCGGCCTCGCGACCCGCTACGACAAACTCGCCCTGACCTTCCGCGGCGGAGTTGCACTGAAGGCCATCGTCACCTGGTTGCGCACTTTAGGAGACACGCCCTAGAAGTCGGTGTGGCGGCGATCGCGTCGCCGTCGGGGCCGCGGATCGCGGGCAAGCACGGGCTCAGCTTGTTGTCGATCGGAGCGACTCTGACCGGTGACCTCGATCTGCTCGGACACCACTGGAACGTGGCCGAAGAACGGGCCGCGCAGTTCGGAACGTCGATGAACCGCGACGGCTGGCGTCTCGTCGGTCCCATGCACCTGGCCGAGACCAGGGAGCAGGCGTACGCCGAGGTCGAGCATGGTCTCGACGACTGGTGCAACTATCTGCAGCACATCGCCGCAGTACCGCACTTCGAACCAGGAGGCGACACCTTCACCGAGCGCGTCGACTGGATCAACAACAGCGGCATCGGTGTCATCGGTACCCCGGAGGACGCCATCCGCCAGATCAACGTACTCGACGAGCAGTCCAACGGTGGCTTCGGCGCCTACCTGATGATGGGCCACGAGTGGGCCAATCCGGCCGCCACGGCTCGCCACTACGAGCTGTTCGCGGAGGCCGTTGCCCCGCACTTCCAGGGACGGCTTGACCGGCTCGCCAGGTCGGAAGCGCAGGCGCGCGCTGCGCGGTGGTCTCTACGCCCGACAGGGGGTCGCGCTCGAAGAGGCCACCGCACGGCACGAGGCGGAGAAGGCTGCGCAGCAGGCCTGACCCTGCTGCCGAGCGGCGGGCCGAGTGAAATAGGTCCGGCCCGCCGCACATCTCCACACCCCTTCAGGGGCCGTCCGGTGCGAGCTTCGGTACAACGGTGCCGGATAAGAGGTCGCGCGGATTGGTCACAGCTTGGCCGCGGTCGAGTGTCTGGGGGCGAGGGCGGGTACGGGCCTGCCGATCATGAAGTTATCTACGCTTCGTGATCGTCTGGAGGCCGCGTGCCCACCCTGCCATCATGGCTGACCGAGCCGTTGTGGGACCAGTTCACCGCGCTGCTGCCTCATCGAGACGAGTTCGATCCCACCCATCCGCTGGGCTGCCATCGCCGCCGGATCGCGGATCGGATCGTGTTCGACAAGCTCCTGCAGGTACTGCGGTTCGGCTGCTCGTATGAGGGCATCGCTGACAGCACCTGCTCGGCGACCACCATCCGCGATCGTCGTGACGAGTGGATCAGGCTCGGGGTCTTCGCCCAGCTGCGTCGGATCGTCCTGGACGCCTACGACCGCATCGTCGGTCTGCTGCTGCACGACATCGCCGTCGATGGCGCCATCACCAAGGCCCCCGGCGGCGGCGAGGTCGCCGGTCCGTCGCCGGTGGACCGGCGCAAACAGGGTATGAAACGTTCGGTGCTCGTCGAGGGATACGGCATCCCGCTGGGCCGAGTCCTGGCCGGAGCCAACCGGCACGACTCCCCGCTACTGGGCCCCACCCTCGACCGCCTCGATGCTCTCGGCCCGCTGCCCGACGACATCACCGTGCACCTCGACGCCGGCTATGACTCCGGCAAGACCCGCGACACGCTGGCCGAACGAGGCCTGCACGGCGAGATCGCGCACAAGGGTGAGAAAGCGCCGATCCAGGCCACCCGCCGCTGGCACGTCGAGCGGACCAACGCTTGGCACAACAGCTTCAACCGGCTGCAGCGCTGCTACGAACGACGAGAAATCGTCGTCGACGCGTTCTTCGACCTCGCCGACACGATCGTCACACTCCGTAGCTTGATTCGGCAGGCCTGGACCACACACCGCTGGAACGCCCGACCTGCACGACGTCCATGATCACCAACCAATCCGCGCGACCTCTTAGAGGTCATTTCAGAACGAGGTCGACGTGTCTGTTGTAGACGACAAGCGGCTATCTGACCTGCCGTTTGATCTGTCGTCGAGGGGTCAATGGAAACTCGACAAGTCGTTCTGAAACGACCTCTTAGAGCGCCCGGCAAATGAGGTCGTGGGGGTGTCGTTGCAGGTAGAGGCACGGACTCTCCAGGCGACCATCAGGACATCAGCAATCCCATGATCACTTGCAGGTCCGTGTCTCTACCAACACCGACACACGGCCACCTCTACTGCCGGACGCTCTTAGAGGTCGCGCGGATTGGTTGGTGATCATGGACGTCGTGCAGGTCGGGCGTTCCAGCGGTGTGTGGTCCAGGCCTGCCGAATCAAGCTACGGAGTGTGACGATCGTGTCGGCGAGGTCGAAGAACGCGTCGACGACGATTTCTCGTCGTTCGTAGCAGCGCTGCAGCCGGTTGAAGCTGTTGTGCCAAGCGTTGGTCCGCTCGACGTGCCAGCGGCGGGTGGCCTGGATCGGCGCTTTCTCACCCTTGTGCGCGATCTCGCCGTGCAGGCCTCGTTCGGCCAGCGTGTCGCGGGTCTTGCCGGAGTCATAGCCGGCGTCGAGGTGCACGGTGATGTCGTCGGGCAGCGGGCCGAGAGCATCGAGGCGGTCGAGGGTGGGGCCCAGTAGCGGGGAGTCGTGCCGGTTGGCTCCGGCCAGGACTCGGCCCAGCGGGATGCCGTATCCCTCGACGAGCACCGAACGTTTCATACCCTGTTTGCGCCGGTCCACCGGCGACGGACCGGCGACCTCGCCGCCGCCGGGGGCCTTGGTGATGGCGCCATCGACGGCGATGTCGTGCAGCAGCAGACCGACGATGCGGTCGTAGGCGTCCAGGACGATCCGACGCAGCTGGGCGAAGACCCCGAGCCTGATCCACTCGTCACGACGATCGCGGATGGTGGTCGCCGAGCAGGTGCTGTCAGCGATGCCCTCATACGAGCAGCCGAACCGCAGTACCTGCAGGAGCTTGTCGAACACGATCCGATCCGCGATCCGGCGGCGATGGCAGCCCAGCGGATGGGTGGGATCGAACTCGTCTCGATGAGGCAGCAGCGCGGTGAACTGGTCCCACAACGGCTCGGTCAGCCATGATGGCAGGGTGGGCACGCGGCCTCCAGACGATCACGAAGCGTAGATAACTTCATGATCGGCAGGCCCGTACCCGCCCTCGCCCCCAGACACTCGACCGCGGCCAAGCTGTGACCAATCCGCGCGACCTCTTAGAGGTCGCGCGGATTGGTTGGTGATCATGGACGTCGTGCAGGTCGGGCGTTCCAG
Organism: Pseudonocardia sp. ICBG1293; assembly: GCF_020131355.1. Lineage (GTDB taxonomy): Bacteria > Actinomycetota > Actinomycetes > Mycobacteriales > Pseudonocardiaceae > Pseudonocardia. The sequence continues at coordinate 153,219 of NZ_JAHLEL010000054.1, read as the reverse complement.
CGGTGTGTGGTCCAGGCCTGCCGAATCAAGCTACGGAGTGTGACGATCGTGTCGGCGAGGTCGAAGAACGCGTCGACGACGATTTCTCGTCGTTCGTAGCAGCGCTGCAGCCGGTTGAAGCTGTTGTGCCAAGCGTTGGTCCGCTCGACGTGCCAGCGGCGGGTGGCCTGGATCGGCGCTTTCTCACCCTTGTGCGCGATCTCGCCGTGCAGGCCTCGTTCGGCCAGCGTGTCGCGGGTCTTGCCGGAGTCATAGCCGGCGTCGAGGTGCACGGTGATGTCGTCGGGCAGCGGGCCGAGAGCATCGAGGCGGTCGAGGGTGGGGCCCAGTAGCGGGGAGTCGTGCCGGTTGGCTCCGGCCAGGACTCGGCCCAGCGGGATGCCGTATCCCTCGACGAGCACCGAACGTTTCATACCCTGTTTGCGCCGGTCCACCGGCGACGGACCGGCGACCTCGCCGCCGCCGGGGGCCTTGGTGATGGCGCCATCGACGGCGATGTCGTGCAGCAGCAGACCGACGATGCGGTCGTAGGCGTCCAGGACGATCCGACGCAGCTGGGCGAAGACCCCGAGCCTGATCCACTCGTCACGACGATCGCGGATGGTGGTCGCCGAGCAGGTGCTGTCAGCGATGCCCTCATACGAGCAGCCGAACCGCAGTACCTGCAGGAGCTTGTCGAACACGATCCGATCCGCGATCCGGCGGCGATGGCAGCCCAGCGGATGGGTGGGATCGAACTCGTCTCGATGAGGCAGCAGCGCGGTGAACTGGTCCCACAACGGCTCGGTCAGCCATGATGGCAGGGTGGGCACGCGGCCTCCAGACGATCACGAAGCGTAGATAACTTCATGATCGGCAGGCCCGTACCCGCCCTCGCCCCCAGACACTCGACCGCGGCCAAGCTGTGACCAATCCGCGCGACCTCTTATTCTCGTCGACCTGGCGCTGGAGCTTGGTCAGCGCCTTCTCGGCCTCCTTGCGGGTCCGCGCCGTCTCCTTGAGCTGCCGGCTCCGCCCCGTCAGCGGATCGACGCCCGCGAAGACGATCGCCCGGAACGAGCCGCTCGGCAGCTCCTCGATGTGACCTCGTGACCTGCGCTTCCCCGCCGCCATGGACGCAGCGTAGGCGGGTTTCGTTCCACGAATCGTTCCACGGCGGGAAGTCGTTCGCGATCGTGAACAGCGTTTCCGCTGGTCACGGTGTAGTGCCCCCGGCAGGATTCGAACCTGCGGCACCCGCTTTAGGAGAGCGGTGCTCTATCCCCTGAGCTACGAGGGCGTAGCGGGCGAAGACTACCGGTGCCCGTACGGACCGGCCCGCCCGCCTGCATCGTCACCCGGTCACCGCGCTGGGCCCGTCCTGTGGTGGTTTCATGAACTTTGCCCGTTTGTCATCCGTAGGTACGGAACGGGTACCGCCCCGGCAGGAGGAGTTCCGTTGTTCAGCATCACCGTCCGTGACCACGTCATGATCGCGCACAGCCTGCGCGGCGAGGTCTTCGGACCGGCCCAGCAGCGGCACGGGGCGACCTTCCTCGTCGACGCCACCTTCCGCCGTCGCGACCTCGACCCGGACGGCATCGTCGTGGACATCGGGCTGGCCACGGCCCAGCTGTCGGAGGTGCTGGCCGACCTCAACCACCGCGACCTCGACGACCACCCCGAGTTCGCCGGGGTCAACACGACGACCGAGTTCCTCGCCCGCACCATCGCCGACCGGCTCGCCGACCGCATCGGCGCGGGCGCGCTCGGCGGCAACGCCGACGGCCTGTCCGGTCTGGTGGTGACCCTGCACGAGTCGCACGTCGCGTGGGCGAGCTACGAGCGGGACCTGTGACGGCAGCCGCCCCGACGGCCCCGGCCCGCGCGAGGGGCCGGACGGTGCACGTCGTCGTCCCCGCCGGGATCGACGACCCCCGCTCCCCGAGCGGCGGCAACCACTACGACCGCCGGGTCTGCGCAGCGCTCGGCCGCGACGTCACCGAGCTGCCGGTCGCGGGTGGCTGGCCCGAGCCGGGCGAGGCCGACCTCGACCGGCTCGACACCGCACTGGCCGGCGTCCCCGACGGGGCGCCGGTGCTGCTGGACGGGCTGGTCGCCTGTGCCGCCCCGATGGTCCTCGACCGGCACGCTGACCGGCTGCACCTGGTCGTCCTCGTACACCTCCCGCTGGGCGGCGAGCTCGGCCTCGCCCCGGCCGTCGCCGCCGGGCGGACCGCGCGGGAGCGGGCCACCCGGCACCGGGTCGCCGCGGTCGTCACCACCAGCGGGTGGACCGCGCGCCGGGTCGTCGCGGTGCACGGGCTGGACACGGACCGGGTGCACGTCGCGCGGCCGGGCGCCTGCCCCGCCCCGGCGACGGCCGACGGTCCGGCCGGGACGCGCCTGCTCGCCGTGGGGGCGCTCACCCCGACCAAGGGCCACGACCTGCTCGTCGAGGCGCTCGCCGACGTCGCCGACCTGCGCTGGTCGCTGTGCCTGGCGGGGCCGCTCGACCGCGACCCCGGGCAGACCGCGCTGGTGCGCGAGCGGATCGACCGGTTCGGGCTCGGCGACCGCGTCACCCTCGCCGGCCCGCTGGCCGGCCCCGACCTCGACGACGCCTACGCCCGCGCCGACCTGCTCGTGCTGCCCTCGCGCGCCGAGACCTACGGCATGGTCGTCACCGAGGCGCTCGCCCGGGCGGTCCCGGTCCTGGCCTGCGACGTCGGCGGGGTCGCCGAGGCGGTCGGCGGCGGCGGGATCCTCGTCCCGCCGAACGCGCTCGCGACCGCGCTGCGGGACTGGCTCACCGACCCGGGCCTGCGCACCACCGTGCGGGCCGCCGCCCGTGCCCGGCTCGACGGCTGGACCGTCACCGCCCGCACGATCGACGGGGTGCTCCGGTGACCGCCGCGCCGATCCAGGGGGCGGCCGGCAACCCGCTGTGCCCACCCGAGTGGCTGGCCCTGCGTGAGCCCGCCGACGCGGAGGCCCGCTCGGCCGATCTCGCCGCCGCCGTCGCGGCGATGCTGCCGCCCGGCCCGCTGCGGGTGCGCGACCTCGGCTGCGGCACCGGGTCGATGGGCCGCTGGCTCGCCCCGCTGCTCCCCGGCACCGACGGCGGCCCCCGCCGGGACCAGCACTGGGTGCTGCACGACCGCGACCCGCTCGTGCTGGAGCACGCGCTCGCGTCGCTCCCGCCCGGGGTCACCGGCGAGGCCGGGCCCGGGGACCTCACCGGGCTCGGACCGGACGCCCTGGCCGGGACGTCGCTGGTCACCCCCTCGGCCCTGCTGGACCTGCTCACCGCCGGGGAGATGGACGCCCTCGCCGCGACCTGTGTCGCCGCGGGCGCCCCCGCGCTGTTCACCCTGTCGGTGTCCGGCCGGGTCCGTCTGCACCCCGCCGAGCCGCTGGACGCCGAGCTCGCCGCGGCCTTCGACGCCCACCAGCGCCGCGACGAGGGCGGGCGCCGGATGCTCGGCCCGGACGCGCCCGCCGTCGCCGCGGCCGCGTTCGCCCGGCACGGTGCGCAGGTCCGTACCGCCGACTCCCCGTGGCGGCTCGGCCCGGACCGGCCCGCGCTGGTCCGGGAGTGGCTCGCCGGCTGGCTCGACGCCGCCTGCACCGCGGAGCCCGCGCTGGCCGCGCACGCCCCCGGCTACCGGGGGCGGCGCGAGGCCGCGCTCGCCGCCGGGGAGCTGCGGGTGGAGGTCGGCCACGTCGACGTGCTGGCGGCCCCCGCATGAGTGCCGGCGCGCTGCTGCGGCTGCTCGGCGGGCTCGGGCTGCTCGCGATCCTGTTCGTGCAGGTCGGGGTGGGCCCGGTCGTGGAGCGGCTGCGCGGCATCGGACCCGGTGCCGTCGCCGCCGCGCTCGTGCTCGGCGCGCTCGCGACCGTCCTGTCCGCCTGGCGGTGGCGGATGGTGGCCCGCGGCATCGGGCTCGCCCTGGCGCCCTCGCGGGCGGTCGCCGACTGCTACGGCGCCACCTTCCTCAACTCGCTGCTGCCCGCCGGCGTGCTCGGCGACGTGCACCGCGCGGTCAGCCACGGCCGCAGCCAGGGCGACCTCGGCGCCGGGGTGCGCGCCGTGGTCATCGAACGCGCCGCGGGGACGCTGGTCGCGGTCGGGGCGGCCGTCGTCGTGCTTGGTCTGCAGCCGGACCTGCTGCGGGCGGTGACCGGCCCGCTGCCCGGCGGGACGATGCCCGTCGTGCTGGCCGGCGCGGTGGTGCTCGCGGTCGCGCTGTGGCTGCTCCGGCCCCGGCTGCGCCGGCTGTGGTCCGACGCCGCGGTCGTGCTGCGGCCCCGCACCGCCACGGGAGTACTCCTCACCTCGGTCGCCGCGCTGGCCTGTCACCTGACGCTGTTCGTCGTCGCCGCCCGGGCGGCCGGGGCGACCGCACCGACCGCCGTCCTCGTGCCGTTGCTGCTGGTGGCGCTGCTGGCGATGACGGTGCCGTTGACCGTCGGCGGCTGGGGACCGCGCGAGGCGACGGCCGCGGCCTCGTTCGCCGCGGTCGGGCTGCCCGCGGCGGAGGGCCTGGCCACCGCCGTCGCCTACGGGGTGCTGGCGCTGGTCGGCGTCGCCCCCGGCGCGCTGGTGGTGCTCCGTCGCCGCAGCTCAGCCGGTGCGGGTCGCGAGCGCCCGCAGGTGCCCGTCGAAGGCCCCGGCGAGGGCGTCGAGCACACCCCGGCCCTTCCCGGCGGTCGCGAGCGAGGGTCGCCCGACGACGCCGGTGGGGAGTAGGCGCCCAGCCCGGTGGTGAGCAGGTACGGCCGGTCGTCGGCGTCGTGGTCGGCGCCGGTGTACGACGGCCGGACCACCTCCGGGTGGGTGTGCAGCAGGATCGAGGTCTCCAACTCCCCGGCGTGCATGTCGGCGGCGTTCGAGGTGGCCAGCCCGGCGGCGCCGCGGGCGGCGGCCCAGTCCTCCGAGCCCGGGAACAGGGCCATCGGCAGGGTCGTCGGCGGGGAACCCGCCGAGGCCTCCTGGACGACGTTGCGCAGGACGTAGTTGCCGCCGTGTGCGTTGACCAGCACCAGCGCGAGGGTCCCCGCCGCCCGCAGCGAGGCGGCGATGTCGCCGACGACGGCGGCCAGGGTCGTCGCGGAGATGCTGACGGTGCCCGCCCAGGCCGCGTGCTCGTGCGAGCAGGACACGGTCAGGGGCGGCAGGAGGCGCACGGGGTGGGCCTGCGCGACCCGGTCGGCGACGGCGCACGCCACGAGGGTGTCGGTGGTCAGGGGCAGGTGCGGTCCGTGCTGCTCGAGGCTGCCGACGGGGAGCAGGGCCACCGCGGCGGCCTGCCCGGCCACGTCCTCGGTGGTGTCGACGGGGAGGGGATTCACGCAGGTGAGGCTCCCACGAGCCCACCCGATCATGGAGGAGCAAGGGTGCAGGACGCGCAGTACGACCCCACGGCGGAGTTCGCCGAGTCCGAGCTGACCACCGGCCACGGCCGGTTCCGGGCGATCGCCTTCCGCGAGTACGAGGGCGGGGCCGAGCACCTCGCGCTGGTGTACGGCGACCCGACCGACGTCGACGCCCCGCTGGTGCGGATGCACTCCGAGTGCCTGACCGGCGACGTGTTCGGCGCCCGTCGCTGCGAGTGCGGCGCCCAGCTGTCGCTCGCGCTCCAGGCGGTCGTGCACGCGGGGCGCGGGGTGATCGTCTACCTGCGCGGGCACGAGGGCCGCGGCATCGGGCTGCTGGCCAAGATCCGCACCCACGTGCTGCAGGACGAGGACGGCCTGGACACGATCGACTCCGCCGTCGCGCTCGGCCTGCCCGTCGACACCCGCGACTTCGGCGCCGCCGCCCTCGTGCTGGCGCACCTGGGGATCGGGCGGGTGCGGCTGCTGTCCAACAGCCCGGCCAAGGTCGAGGCCCTGACCTCCTACGGCATCGACGTCGCCGAGCTCGTGCCCGTGCTGGAGCCGGTCGACGAGCACAACGTCCGCTACCTGACCGCCAAGCGCGACCGGCTGGGCCACGTGCTGCCCCAGCTCGACGCGACCGGCAACTGAGCGGGCGGGGTCAGGCGTGCGACACCCGCAGACACAGCGACGGCCCCCCGCCGCCTGCCATCGCGGCCAGAGCGCCCGGCAGCGCGTCGAGGGCCACCTCCTGCTCGACCAGGGCGTCGAAGCGGGGATCGGCGAGCAGCCGCAGGGCGCGGGCCATCCGCTCGCCGTAGCCGCGGTGCGCGCGCCGCGGCGACACCGTGCCCACCTGGCTGGCGCGCACCGCCAGGCGCCTGCTGTGGAACGGCCCGCCCAGCGGCAGCGTCACCGGACGGCTCCCGTACCAGCTCAGCTCGGTGACCTCGCCCTCCGGGGCGAGCAGCTCCAGCGACCGGGCGAGCCCGGCGGAGGTGGCACTGGCGTGCACGACGACGTCGCAGTCGCCGGTGGCGTCGTCGGGTGCGGCGAACCCGACGCCGAGCGCGTCGGCCAGCGTGGACCGCGCCGGGTCGGGGTCGACGAGCTGCACCCGGGCGCCGGGGACCCCGGCGAGCACCGCGGCCACGGAGGCGCCCACCATCCCCGCGCCGACGACCGCGATCCGGTCGCCGACCAGCGGCGCGGCGTCCCAGACCGCGTTGACGGCGGTCTCCACGGTGCCCGCGAGCACCGCGCGGGCCGCCGGGACGTCGTCGGGGACGACCGTCACCGCGGCCGCGGGCACCACGAACGCGCTCTGGTGCGGGTACAGGCAGAACACGGTGCGCCCGGTCAGGTCCGCGGGGCCCTGCTCCACCTCGCCGACGGCCAGGTAGCCGTACTTCACCGGGCCCGGGAAGCCGCCCTCCTGGAACGGCGCGCGCATCCGTTCGTGCTCGGAGGCCGGGACCTCCCCGCGGAACACGAGTGTCTCGGTGCCCCGGCTGACCGCGGTGTACCGCGTGCGGACCAGCACCTCGTCCGGTCCCGGCCCGCCGACCTCGACCTCCCGGATCTCACCGTGCCCCGGTCCGGTCACCCAGAACGCCCGTGCCCGCATCCCTACCCCCTCACTGCCGGCCCCGACCCTAACCGGGCGAACCGGACACCCGCCGGGAGCGCCCGGTGACCCGCCCGCGGGTGGTCGCCTCGGTGGCGATGTCGCTGGACGGCTACATCGACGACGCCGGGCCGGACACCCTCGTCCTGTCCGACACCGACGACCTCGACCGGGTCGACGCCGTGCGGGCCGAGGTGGACGCGATCCTGGTCGGTGCGGGCACCGTGCGCGCCGACGACCCCCGGCTGCTCGTGCGGTGCGCCCGGCGGCGGGCGGAGCGGGAGGCCCACGGGCGACCGTCCTCACCGCGCCGGGTGGTGCTCACCACCGGTGCGGCGCTCGACCCGGCGGCACGGGTGTTCGCCGGCGGGGACGCCCCGCTGGTGTTCACCGCCGCGCCGGCCGCGCCCGCGCTGCGTGCCCGGCTGGGCGAGGCGGCCGAGGTCGTCGCCGCCGGCGACCCCCCGGACCCGGTGGAGGTGCTCGACGCCCTGGCCGAGCGGGGTGTGGCGAGCCTGCTCGTGGAGGGCGGCGGGGTGGTGCACACGGCCTTCCTCACCGCCGGGCTGGTCGACGAGCTGCAGGTGGTCGTCGCGCCGTTCTTCGTCGGCGACGCCCGCGCCCCCCGCTTCGTGGGGGACGGGGTGTTTCCCGCAGTGCCCGCAGCACTCGATGTCGCTGGTCGAGGCCCGTCCGATGGGGGACCTGGTGCTGCTGCGCTACCGGGCCCGGGGCGGCCCCGGTCAGGAGTAGGTGGCGAGGAAGCGGTCGCGGAACTCGTCCATCCGCCACGGCGCCGCGTCCGGCGGTGGCAGCAGTCCCGGGGACCACCCCCAGCCGTCGATCGCGGCCAGCACGGCCGGGTCGCGGCTGATCACCGAGATCGGGACGTCGGCTCCCGCGCCGGGCCCGGACACGGTCGCGCCGGGCTCGTGGTCGCCGAGCAGCAGCACGACCAGGTCCCGTCCGGTGTCCTGGCGTCCGGCGAGCCAGCCGGTGGTGCTGCGCAGCGAGTACTCCAGCGAGGTCAGGTAGTCCTCGCGCAGGGTCTCCCGGTCCAGGGAGAAGATCGTGTCGTAGGCCTGCTGGCCGCCGGCGTAGGGGCCGTAGACGGCGCCGTCACCGATCCCGGCCGGGTCCAGCAGCGGCGACCACGGCGCGTGGCTGGAGGTCAGCACCACGGTACCCAGCAGCGGCCCGCGGTCGGTGCGGTCGAGCTCGAGGCGGGAGAACGCCTCGAGGGTGTACTGGTCGGGCATCGGCGACCAGCTGAACGGGGGGCCCGCGTAGCCGAGGTCGTCGCCGGCGTACACGCGCTGGTGGCCGAAGAACGCCGCCTCCGGCCACTCCCGGGTGGTGGCCGGGGTGACGACGGCGGTCTCCCACCCGGCGTCGCGCAGGATCCGCGGCAGGGTGGGCCGGTCGGAGGCGGTGAGCCGGTCGTGCGCGCCCTGGTCGGCGATCGGGAGACCGGAGAACAGCGTGGCGTGTGCCAGCCAGCTCCCACCACCGCTGATCGGGGCGGTGAGCACACCGCTGCGCATCCCGAACCCGGCGGCGGTCAGACGGGCGTCGGCGTCGGCGAGCACGGGACGGATCCGCGGCGCCGCCTCCGGGGTCAGCTGGGCGGTGCGGCCGTAGCTCTCCACGAAGGCGATCACGACGTCCTTGCCGCGCAGTGCGCCGAGCACGTCGCGGGGGACGGGCACGTCGTCGCGGGCGAGCTGCGCGGCGAGCTCACGACGCTCGCGCAGGGTCTCGGGCACCTGCTGCGTGCGGTGCGCGACCTCGGCGACGCCGTCGGCCGCGGCGACCGGCACCCCCGGCACGAGCGACGCCCCGGCCACCGGCCCGACGACCAGCCAGGCCGCCCCCAGCAGCACCGCGCCGCCCACCGCGGCAGGCCGGTGCCGCGCGGCGATCCGGCCCAGCCGCACGACCGCCACCGCGGTCGCGACGACCAGTACCGCCGCGACGACGACGGCGAGCACCGCGACCACCGTCCCGGCGGCGCCGGCGGTGCCGCGCAGGAACTCCAGGCCGTTGCCCAGCAGCGACCAGTCGGTCACCGCGTCGAAGCGGCGGCCCTGGAAGGTGCGGAACCCCAGGTCGGCCAGCTTCAGCAGGCCCAGCGCCGCGAGCAGCGCGCCGAGCCCGGCGGCGACGACCGTGCGCGCCCGCCCGGGCAGCACGGCGAGCAGCGCCGCCCCGAGGACGGCCTCGATCGGCAGCCGCAGCCACGCCGCCGGGGCCGGCGCGCCCGGGTCCGCGGGCAGCACGAGCACCGTGCCGACCAGGGCGAGACAGGCCGTGGTGAGCAGCGCGCCCGCCGCCCGCCGCCGGTCGAACGGGTGCCGCTCCGCCGCCCGCCACAGCTGCACCACCGACACCCCGAACGACCACACCAGGGCGGCCAGCGCGACGGCGACCGCGGCCAGGGCGTCGGCGGTCGGCAGCACCCCGGCGGCGGTCACCACCAGCACCACCCCCTGCAGCGCGGCGACGACCTTGGCCGAGTACCGGGGCGGCAGCTCACCGCGCAGCCACGGGGCGACCCGGCCCGCGGCGACGAAGGCGTAGCGCAGCAGACCCAGCGCGGTGACCCACCACTGCCCGGTCGTCGCGGCGACGTGCGCGGACAGCACCATCAGCAGGAACGCGTCGGTCTCCATGTCGAACCGGGCACCCAGCGCGGTCACGGTGCCGGTGCGCCGGGCGACCGGACCGTCCACCCCGTCCAGGGCCAGTGCGACGGCGGCGGGCGCGACCAGCGCGACGGTCCCGGCAGCGGGCAGCCCGACCAGGGCGACGGCGGCGACGGCCATCGTGCCGCGGGCGAGCGTCACCACCCCGGCGGGGCCGAGCGTCGGCTCCCCGGCGCGGCGGGCCGCGCGTACCAGCAGAGCGGCGGTGACCGTCCCGACGACGGCCGCACCGGTCAGTCGCAGCGCCCCCGCACCGGCGGTGGCGGTGAGCAGGGCGAGCACGCCCGCCAGCAGGACGGCGCCTGCCGCGACCTGCGCGGGGACGGGGGCGGTGGCGGCGGTGCCGCGGGATCGACGGAGCATCAGAGGTCCAGGATGCCCGAAACGTCCGGAACCCGGTGCGGCGACCACCCCGGACCGGGGTGCCCTCAGGCGGGGACGTGCCGGGCGTAGACGTCGCCGGAGCGTCCCAGCGGCCGGCGCCGTTCCAGGACCGCGCGCAGTTCCGCGGCGCCGACCCACCGGTCGCCCGCCGAGTCGTCCCAGGTCATGGTCTCGACGGGGGAGTAGCGGTAGACGTGCGGACCGAGCGACTCGACCCGGTCCAGCGCGGCGGGCAGGTACTCGAACGACAGCGCCGGCAGCGGCCGGGACAGCCCCGCGAGCACGTCGGCCTCGAACCCCTCGACGTCGATCTTGCAGAACGCGGGCACGCCGTGCGCCGCGATCAGCTCGTCGAGCGTGGTGACCTCGACGTCGACCGTCGTGTCCCAGCGGACCGCGGCGAACCCGGCGTCGCCGGAGACGGTGTCGCGCCACTGCCGCGACATCGACGACACCGTCGGGGTGGCGCTGGAGATGCCGAGCCGGGCGGTGCCCGCGTCGGCGCCGAGCGCGACCGGCAGCACGGTCACGTCCGTGTCGCGCCCGAAGAACAGCCGCAGCAGCCGGGTGAAGTCCGGCTGCGGCTCGACGGCGACGACCCGTGCCCCGAGACCGCGCCACGCCCGCACCCGGTTCCCGGCGTGCGCGCCGACGTCGAACGCCAGGTCCCCGGGCTGCAGGAACTGCCCGTAGAAGCGACGCATCCGGCGTTGCCTGCCCGGGATCCCGTGGTAGGTCGCGAGGGAGCGGGCGATGCCGAAGGCGCGGGTGAGCACGTCGCCGAGACTAGCCCGGACGGGGAGGATCAGGACGAACCGGACGGCACCGGCAGCAGTGAGTCGGCGACCGCGCGGGCGTGCCGGATCGGGCCGGGGCCACCCTCGCGGGCGGCGGCGGTGACCGCGCCGTCGAGCAGCAGCAGCAGGGTCGTCCCCAGCGTGCCGCCGGTGCCGCCGGTGAGCCGGTCGGCCTGGGTCTGCAGGTACTCGCGCAGGGCGGCCTTGTGGTGACGGACGACCTCGCGTGCGGGGTGGTCGGGATCGGGCAGCTCGCAGGTGGCGTTGAGGAAGGCGCAGCCACGGAAGCCGTCGCGCTCCTGCCATGCCTCGTAGGCGTCGAACACCGCGAGGATCCGGTCCCGCGGCGCGGCGTACCCGGCGGTGATGCGGTCGATCTCGGCGGTCCATCGCCGGTCGCGGTCGCGCAGGTAGGCCACGACCAGCCCGTCCTTGGAGCCGAAGTTGGAGTACAGCGCGGTCTTGGTGACCCCGGCCCGGGCCGCCACCGTGTCGACGCCGACGGCGTGGATGCCCTCGCGGAAGAAGAGCCGGGCGGCCGCGTCGAGCACCTTCGGTCCCGCGTCGCCCCGTCGGGTCCGTGCCATGCTGCGCTCCCTGATGAACTTTCCGGTACGTCTTCCGTTAACCAATCTAGCAGCAACGATGTGCCGGATGCAGGTGGCCGACTTGCAAGAAAACAGACAGGTCTGTTCACTATCGGTATGACCGAAACCGGCATCCGACCCGTCACGGCTCCCGCGACCACCCGGCCGTGGTGGTCGACCGCGCTGGTCGGGGCGGGGGTGATCGCGCTCTGCTACGGGTTCGCGCGCTACGCCTACGGGCTCTTCGTGCCCCGCTTCACCGAGACCTTCGACCTGGGCCCCCTCGCCGTCGGCGTGCTCGGCGCGCTGTCCACCAGCGGTTACGTGCTCGGACTGCTGGTGGCGCCGGTGCTGTCGGCCCGCTCGGCCCGCGGCACCACGCTCGCCGCGGGGGTCGCGGCGACGGCCGGGCTCGCCGCCATGGCGACCGCACCCGGGGTGGCGGTGTTCGCCGCCGGCATCGTCGTGGCCGGGTCGGGGGTCGGGCTCGCCTCACCCGGGGTGGCCCAGCTCGTGGTCGAGACGGTCGGCCGGGCCGACCGCGGCCGGGCCCAGACCTGGGCGAACACCGGTACCGGCGCCGGACTGGCGCTGACCGCGTTCACCCCGCTGCTGCCCGGGGACTGGCGCCCGGTCTGGGTCGCGTTCGCCCTGCTCGCCGCGGCGACGACGGCGGTCGCGGCGTTCCTGCTGCGCCGCACCCCGGCGCGGCCCGCTCCCGGGCCGCACCCGGATGCACCCCGGGCGTCCGCGTCGGGGCTGCTGCTCGGTGCCGGACTGCTGGGGGCGGTGAGCGCGCCGTACTGGACCTTCGCCACCACCCGGATCGCCGAGCTCGGCACGGGCCCCGTCGTCGCGACCGCCGCCTGGTGCGCGATCGGCCTGGTCGGACTGCTCGGCGGCACCGTCGGCCGGGCCGCGGAGCGTTTCGGGCTGCGCCCGGTCGGCCTGGCGGTGTGGACGGCGTGGTCGGCCGGGATCGCGCTGCTCGCCCTGCCCGGCGCGGGGGTGGCGGTCGCGCTGGTCTCGGCCGGGGTGTTCGGCGCGGGCTACATGGCCCTGACCGGGCTGTGCATCCTGTGGGCCGCCCGGCTGTTCCCGGCGGCGCCCTCGCGGGGGGTCACCCGGGCGTTCCTCGCGCTCGGGGTGGGGCAGACGGTGGCCGCGCCGCCGGCGGGGGCACTCGCGGCCGGTGCCGGACCCGCCGTCACGCTCGCGGTGGCCGGTGCGCTCGGTCTCCTGGCCTGGACGCAGCTCGTGCCGCGGCTCGCCCCGCCGTCCGGTGCCGGTGCGTGAGCCGGGGTGGTCTGCGGGCCCGCGACGCGCGACGCCCCGGCCCGACGGTGTCGGGCCGGGGCGGGTGCGGGTGGGCGGGGCTCAGCTCCGGGTGCCGGTGAGCTCGCCGGTCCGCGGCCGGGACCGCATCGGGGCGCCGCCGTGGGTGACGGCGCTCCACGTGTCGATGCCGACCCAGATCTCGCGCAGGACGGATCCGGTGCGCTGTGCGGCGGCCCGCAGCGTGTCGGGCCAGGACGGGGTCTGCAGCTCGGTCGAGGTCATCGGCCACCTCCCGGTGGAGAGTCGAACGCGACCCGATTGTCCCGGTCGCGCCACGACGGTAGCTCCTGAGACACTGAAGTCTCAATGGCGACAAGTGTGCTCCATGCCTCACCGGGACGGGGCAACCCGGTCAGGACACCGCGGACTGCCGGGTCTCGACGACCCCCGCCAGCAGCGTCCGTTCGGTCACGCCGATCACGTCGTGGCGGGCCAGTCTCCCGTCGTGCGCGGCGAGCACCGCCCGGGTCAGCAGGGCGTAGAGCGCCTCGGTCATCCAGGTCGCGGACTGGGTGATGCAGAAGGCCCCCGCGCGCTGCCCGCGCCGGAACAGCTCGACCAGCAGCGTGTCCATCTCGGCGTAGCGGGCCAGGACCTCGTCGCTGGACTGGATCCGCTCGGCCAGCACCCACAGGTCCACCGACGGTTCCAGGCCGACGATCACCCGTCGCACCGCCTCGATCGGGTCGCCCTCACCGGTGCGGGCGCCGTGGATCGCGGCGATCCCGCGCTCGACGCCCATCTCGGCGAGCTCGTCGAGCAGGGCCTCGCGCCCGTCGACGAGCCGGTGCAGGGTCGCCCGGCTGATCCCGGCGCCGTTCGCGATCTCCGTCATCGACGCGGCCGGGTTCTGCACGAGCACGGTCGCGGCCGCGAGGAGCACGTCGTTCCGCTCGATGGCCACCCCCCGACGGTAGCCCTCGCCCGCCTCAGACCATCGCGGCCGTGCCGACCTGCGGGTTCTCCCGGAAGAAGCGGACCATCGCGTCCACGTGCTCGTCGAAGGGCGGGCAGCTCACCCCGAGCTCGGCGAGTGTCGCCGTCGTCGCGGCCGTGTCGTAGTGCGTGGGGTGGGTGAGGTACTCCAGCGTGCTCGACGGCGTCCGGAACAGGCGTCCGACGCCCGGGACGTGGTCGATGGAGAACGCCGCGAGCCCGACCGGCATCGGCACCGTGCGCAGCCGCGTGCCGAGCCGGTCGGCGAACACCTCGCACATCTCGGGCACGGTCGGGGGCGCGGGCTGGGCGAGGGCGAAGGTGCGGTTCACCGCGGGCGGGTGGCCGGCGAGTGCGTCGATGCCGTCGACGACGTAGTCCGAGGGCACCAGGTTGAAGCGCGTCCGTCCCGCCGCGCCCGGCAGCGGCATGACCGCCCTGCGGCCCTGCCGCGCCAGCAGCTGGAGCACGTAGTAGGGGCCGTCGTACTTCTGGGTCGCGCCGGTCACCGAGTCCCCGACGACCACCGACGGCCGGTAGACCGACACCGGCAGCCCGGCGTCACGGGCCTTTGCGACCACCCGCTCGGCCTCGTGCTTGGTGTGGTCGTAGTGGTTGGCGAACGGCTGGCCGAGCTCCAGGTCGGTCTCGGAGAAGATGCCGTCGTAGCGCCCGGAGACGTAGCAGGTCGACACGTACTGCAGCCGCACCAGCTCCGGCGCGGCCTCGGCGAGCCGCACGACGTGGCGGGTGCCGTCGACGTTGACCCGCCACGCGACGTCGGCCGGCACCGACAGGTCGTAGACCGCGGCCAGGTGGAAGATCTCCAGCGGTCCGGCGAACAGGCGCTCCCGGACCGCGGGGTCGAGCCCCAGCCCGTCGACGGTGATGTCGCCGGAGACCAGGTCGGTCCGCCCGGCGATCCCGGGGGACTCCCGCTCGAGCCGGGCCAGGGTCGAGCGCGCCTGGTCGAGGAACTTGTCCTGCACGACGGCGACGGCCCGCGCCTCCGGGGCGCGGCGCAGGGTGCGCGGCAGCAGGGCCGAGCCCAGGAAGCCCGGGAAGCCGGTGAACAGCACGGAACCCACAGGGTCACCGCCTCTCCGCGCGGCCTCGGTGCCGCGCCGTCGCTCCGCGCGACGGTATCCGGTACCAGAGGTATCGGAAGGGTGGGTGTGACCTAGATCAGCGTGGCCGCGTGGTCGGGCACGTCGCGCTGCACCTCGCGCGGCGGCCGCTCGTAACCGCCCGACGGCGCGCGCTCGGGCAGGGTCAGCACGCGGCGCTCCACCGGCTCCCACGGGATCGTGGAGAGCAGATGGTGGATCATGTTGATGCGCGCGTTGCGCTTCTGCTCGGCCTCCACGATCCACCACGGCGCGATCTCGGTGTCGGTGTGGGTGAGCATGTCGTCGCGGGCCTTGGAGTAGTCGTCCCAGCGCGACATCGACTCCAGGTCCATCGGCGAGAGCTTCCACTGCTTGAGCGGGTTCTCCAGCCGCTCGGCGAAACGCCGGGCCTGCTCGTCGGCGCTGACCGAGAACCAGTACTTGCGCAGGTGGACACCGTCCTCGACGAGCAGCTGCTCGAACACCGGGGCCTGGCGCAGGAAGCGGCGGTACTCGGCCTCGGTGCAGAACCCCATCACCCGCTCGACGCCGGCGCGGTTGTACCAGGAGCGGTCCAGCAGCACGATCTCCCCGGCCGCGGGCAGGTGTTCGACGTAGCGCTGGAAGTACCACTGGCCCTTCTGCCGCTCGGTCGGCGCGGGGAGTGCGACGATCCGGGCGAAGCGCGGGTTGAGGTACTGGGTGACGCGCTGGATCGCGCCGCCCTTGCCCGCGGCGTCACGGCCCTCGAAGACCACGACGACCCGCTGCCCGGTCGCCCGGACCCACTCCTGCATCTGCAGCAGCTCACCCTGCAGGCGCAGCAGCTCGGCGTCGTAGACCTTGCGCGGCAGCTTGGCGGTCACCATCGGGCCACCCAACCAGATCGGGGTGCCCGCCCCTAGCGACCCGCCCGGCGCAGCGCCTCGGAGAACACCTCGGCGATGGCGGCGTAGCCGCGGTCGTTGGGGTGGAACCGGTCCGAGGCGAGCTTGCCGCGCCAGTGCCGGGTCCGCGGGTCGCGCAGCTCGGCCAGTACCAGCCCGCGGTGCCGCCCGGCGTCGTCGATCAGGCCGTTGACCTGCAGCGCCGCGGCGAAGGTGCCCGGCTGGTTCCCGATCACGGTGCCCCGGGGCAGCCGGTCGAGCAGGGCCGCGTAGCGGTTCCCGACGCCGTCCTGGTGGCGGGGCTGCATGAGGTCGTTGGAGCCGATCAGGCACAGCAGGAGGTCGGGACGCAGCCCCTCGGCGACGGGGAGCTGGGCGTCGAGGACGTCCTCGACCCGGGCGCCGTACTGGGACAGGTTCACCAGCCGCCACCCGGGCAGCCTGCCGATGAGCTGACCGGCCCAGCCGCACTCGGGGTGCGACGCGCCGACGCCCTGGGCCATCGAGTCGCCGAGGACGACGCACAGCGGCCCGGTCCGCGCCAGCTCGGCGCGGTTGCGCTCCTCCCAGTGCTCCGCGTACGGCTCGATCTGCTGCTGCACGCGTCGGATCCCGGGCACGAACCGGGACACCGCGGTGATGATCCGGCCCGGCGGGCGTCCGGTCCGGTTGGAGAAGACGGGCTCACCCGTGTCGGTCACGGACGCCAGTGAAGCAGGATTCCTAGCGCACCGTCGTCCGGCCGCCGGCGAGGCGGGCCGTCAACGGGGTGTCGGGGAACGAGCGCAGGCTGCGCTTGAGCTCGGCGAACCCGGGCCAGGTGGCGAGGGTGCACGTCGCGTCCCACAGCCGCAGCGCGTCCTCGCCGGACGGCACCGTGTCGATCACCGGGCCGAACAGGGCGGGGCCGTCCGGCGGGGAGAATCCCAGGACCGGGGTGCCGACGTCGTCGCCGCAGCGGCGGCGGACCTCCTCGACGTTCGCCCGCAGGCCCCGGTCGTGGGAGTCGTCGGTCGCGGCGGCGGCCAGCCCCGGGTCGAGCCCGCGGCGCTCCAGCACCGGGCGCAGGTCGCGCCGCTGCGCCATGACCCGCATGACGGGGTCGAACCCCTCACCGTCCGGGGCGGGGGAGTCCCACACCAGCTCGCCGAAACCGGTGTAGAGCTCGCCGACGACGTGCGGGCCGTGCGCCTCGGCGGCGGCCACGACCACCCGGAGCATCTCCAGGCCGCGCCGGTGGGAGTCCGGGTAGGACTCCGACACCGTCCTGCGCTCGTCGTAGGAGATCCCCTCGTTGAGGATCGCCAGCGGCAGCGGCCGCCAGTGCACCGCGAGCTCGCGCCGGCGGGCGACCTCCACCACCCAGCGGGAGGTGACCCACGCGAACGGGCAGATCGGATCGAAGAAGAACTCGACGTCGTCGCTCATCGGGGCCGGGTACCCGATACCCGGCGGGGCCACCGGAGCGGATCTACCGTGGACGCCATGACGACCGTCGCGCTGCTGGGAACCGGGATCATGGGCGCCGGGATGGGGCACAACATCCTCGCCGCCGGGCTGGACCTGCGGGTCTGGAACCGGACGGCGGCCAAGGCCCGGCCGCTGGCCGACGCCGGGGCCACCCTGTGCACCGACCCCGCCGACGCCGTCCGGGACGCCGACGTGGTCGTGACCATGCTGGGCGACGCCGGGGACGTCGCCGCCGTCCTGGAGCGGGCCGCCGACGGTCTCGCCGCGGGCCAGGTGTGGCTGCAGACCACCACCGTCGGGGTCGAGCCGTTCGAGCAGCTCCGCGCGGTCGCCGACCGGCACGGTCTCGTCCTGCTCGACGCCCCGGTGCTCGGCACCCGGGCCCCGGCCGAGGCCGGGCAGCTGACCGTGTTCGTCGCCGGCGACCCCGCGGCGCGGGCGAGGGTCGAGCCGGTGCTGGACGCCGTCGGCCGCGCGACCGTCTGGGGCGCCGAGGACTGCACGAGGGCACAGGCGAGCCGGCTCAAGCTCGTCGCCAACAGCTGGGTGCTGGCGGTCACCGCCGCGACCGGGGAGTCCGTCGCGCTCGCCCAGGGTCTCGGGGTGGACCCGCAGGCGTTCCTCGACGCCGTCGCCGGTGGCCCGCTGGACCTGCCCTACCTGTAGAACAAGGCGCGGGCGATCCTCGACGACGACTTCACACCCAGCTTCACCGTGGACAACGCGGCCAAGGACGCGGGCCTGATCGTCGCCGCGGCCCAGGGCTCGGGCACCCGGCTCGACGTCGCGGCCGCGGTGCGGGACCGGTTGCTGCGGGCCTCGGAGCGGGGGCACGGGGACGAGGACATGGCCGCCGCGTACAAGGCGTCCTGACGGGCCGCCGGGTCCTGATCGGCATCCGCTGATCAGGGCCTGCTCAGGTTCCTCTCAGAGCCGTCGGCGAGACTGGCCGCCATGCGCATTCTGGTGGTCGACGACGACAAGGCGGTCCGGGACTCGCTGCGTCGTTCGCTGGCCTTCAACGGCTACCAGGTCGATCTCGCCGAGGACGGCCAGGTCGCGCTGGACAAGATGCTCACCGACCGGCCGGACGCGCTCGTCCTGGACGTGATGATGCCGCGCGTCGACGGGCTGGAAGTGTGCCGGCGGCTGCGCAGCGCCGGTGACGCGCTCCCGATCCTCGTGCTCACCGCCCGCGACGCGGTGTCCGACCGGGTCGCCGGACTCGACGCCGGCGCCGACGACTACCTGCCCAAACCTTTCGCGCTGGAGGAGCTGCTGGCCCGGCTGCGTGCGCTGCTGCGCCGCCGCACCCCCGAGGCCGACGACGACGCGGGCACCAGCCCGGCGCTCACCTTCGGCGACCTGTCGCTGGACCCCGACACCCGCGAGGTGTCCCGCGGCGGGCGGCCGATCAGCCTCACCCGCACCGAGTTCTCGCTGCTGGAGCTGCTGCTCGCGCACCCGCGCCGGGTGCTGACCCGTGCCCAGATCCTCGAGCAGGTGTGGGGCTACGACTTCCCGACCAGCGGCAACGCCCTCGAGGTCTACGTCGGCTACCTGCGCCGCAAGACCGAGGCCGAGGGCGAGCCGCGGCTCATCCACACCGTGCGCGGCGTCGGCTACGTCCTGCGGGACACCCCGCCGTGACCCAGACGCTCCCGCCCGACGAGGAGCGGGCCGAGCGCTGGTGGCGTCGCGGGCCGGTGGCCGAGCCGGACCGTGAGCGGTTCACGCTGCGCGCGCGGATCGGGGTGCTCGCCGCACTCGTCGCCGCCGCGATGGTGCTGCTCGTGTCCGCCGCCGCGTTCCTCGTGGTCCGCCAGAACCTCACCAGCTCCCTGGACGAGACGCTGCGCCAGCGCGCCTACGCCGCCGCGCAGAGCGACCTGATCGACCCGCGGCTGCTCGCCGCGCTCCCGCCGGACGTGCTCGGCGCCGCCGACCTGCACATCGCGCTCGTCTACTCCTCGGGCATCGCGACCTCGGCCGACGAGTCGTCGCGGCCGCCGCTGGGGGAGCCCGAGATCGAGGTCGCCCAGGGCGGGCCGACCCAGCCGGGACGCACGGCCGAGCTCGACGGGGTGCCGTACCGGATCGTCGCCGTCCGGGCCGGTGACGGGCGCGCGCTGGTGCTGGCGCAGCGGCTGGACACGATGACGCGGGTGGTGACCCGGATGGGCACCGCACTGCCGATCGTCGGGCTCGGCGGGGTCGTGCTGGCCGCGCTCGCCGGGGTCGCGGTCGCGCGCACCGGGCTGCGGCCGGTGCTGCGGCTGACCGCCGCGACCGAACGCGTCGCGAAGACCGGTGACCTGCGGCCGATCCCCATCTCCGGGTCCGACGAGCTCGCCCGGCTCACCCAGTCGTTCAACACGATGCTCGGGGCGCTGGCGGCGTCGCGCGAGCAGCAGCGCCGCCTCGTCGCCGACGCCGGGCACGAGCTGCGCACCCCGCTGACCTCGTTGCGCACCAACCTGGAGCTGTTGGCCTCGGCCGACCGGCCGGACACCCCCGACCTGCCCGCCCAGGACCGCACCGAGCTGCTCGACGACGTGCGTGCCCAGGTCGAGGAGCTGTCGCACCTGGTAGGGGACCTCGTCGAGCTCGCCCGCGACGACGCCCCGACGATGACCAGCGAGGCGCTGGAGCTCACCGAGATCGTCGACCGTGCCCTGGACCGGGTCAAGCGGCGTGCGGGCGAGGTCGCGTTCGAGGTCCACCGCACCCCGTGGGTCCTCGACGGCGACGCCAGCGCCCTGGAGCGGGCGGTGCTCAACCTGCTCGACAACGCCGTGAAGTGGAGCCCTCCGGGCGGCACGGTGCGGCTGTCGATGGTGCCGATCTCCCCGGAGTGGCTGGTCCTCGAGGTCGCCGACGCGGGGGACGGGATCGCCGCGGAGGACCTGCCGCACGTGTTCGACCGCTTCTACCGGGCCGACACCTCGCGCACCATGCCCGGTTCCGGGCTGGGGCTCTCGATCGTCGCCCAGGCAGCGGCGCGGCACGGGGGAGAGGTACGCGCCGGGCGCGCGCCGGAGGGCGGTGCGCTGCTCTCCATGGCCCTGCCGGGCCGGTATGTGGCGGACCCGGACAGCCCATAGCCTGGTGCGACACCCCGGGGACGGGGTGCGGCATCTGCGAATCGACGGACGGTGGACGCATGACCCAGGACAACCCGCCCGACGAGCCGACCCGCGCCGGAGCGGGCCCGTCCGGCGGGGCCTCCGGGGACGGGACCACCCGCGACCGCAGCACCCCCGACGCCGCGACCCCCGACGCCACGACCCCCGACGCCGCGGCGGCGGGGTCCCCCGACGACGGCGGGGAGCGGGGGGCCGCGGCCGACGCGCGTCCCGCCGACGCGACGTCCGGTGGGGCCACCGCCGGTCCCGACGGGGCACCGGGCCCCGCGGGTGGTGCGGACGCGGGACCCTCCGGTCGGCGGCAGGACGGGACGGCCCGGTCGGGCGGGGCCTCCCCGGGGACGGCGGGATCCGGCGCCGCGGACCCCGACGGCGGTGGGGCCGGTGGCGCGGCCCCGGACCGGGACACCGGTGCCGCCGGTCCCGGCGCCTCGTCCACGACCTCCGAGGGCGGCACGCCCACCCCGGACGGCACCCCGGACGGCACCGCGGTGGCCGCCGGCACGTCCGCGGCCGCCGGCGCGTCCCCCGCCCCGACCGGTGCCCCGGCGGACGACGGTGCCGCCCCGCACCAGGACCTCGGTCCCGACACCGAGGCCGTCTCCACCCAGGACCCGCCCACCGACCGCTGGGCCGTGCCCGCCAACCCGTGGGCCCGCCCCGGCTCCGACTCCGCCGAGGCGCTCGCCGCCGGACCGGCCGTCGCCGACGGCACCACCACCGCGCCGGACGCGACGTCCCCGGGCACCACCGCGGCCCCCGCGGACGGCACCCGGGAGCTCCCGGCCGATCCGGACACGGCAGGCGGGGCCGCCTCCGGCGGGCCCGTCCCGCCCCCGTGGGCCCTCGGCGCCCCGCCCGCGCCGCGCCGTCCGCCGGGCCGCGGCCGCCGGAGTGTCGTCCTGGTCGCCGCGGGGCTGCTCATCGCCCTGGTCGCGGGGGCCCTGGGGGGCCTGATCGGGGCGCGTCTGGCGGGCGGGGCCGGGGGCTCCGCCGCCCCCGGCACGGTCGAGGCCGTCGCCGAGAAGGTGCTGCCCGCCGTCGTCCAGATCCGGGTCGACGGCGGCGCGGGCAACGTCGGCGACCGCGGCGAGGGGTCCGGAATGATCGTCGGCAACGACGGCCTGATCCTCACCAACAACCACGTCGTCGCACCGGCGGCCCAGGGGGGCACGCTGCGGGTCGTCCTGGAGGACGGCCGCACCGCCGTCGGCACGATCGTCGGGCAGGACCCGCAGTCCGACATCGCGCTCGTGCGCACCGACCTGCCGGGGCTGCGCGCCGTGGAGCTAGTGTTGCGGTAACTAGGTTACTTTACTCACGGGCTGGTTTACGGGATCATGAGCTGTGCCGTTGACTGTGACCGTGGACGTTCCGGCCGCCGACCGCGAGGTGTTGGAGTCCTGGCTGCGTTCCTCGTCGGTTTCGGCGGGACTGGCCCGACGGGGCAGGATCGTGTTGCTGGCCGCGGACGGGGTGGCGGTCAAGGACATCGTCACACTGGTCGGGGCGTCGAAGGCGACGGTGATCGGGTGGAAGAAGCGTTACGCCGCTGAGGGGATCGCCGGGCTGGCCGACCGGCCCAAGGCGGGCCGGCCGCCGGTGATCGACGAGGTCGCGGTCGTGCTCGCCACGCTGGAACCGCCGCCTGAGCGGCTCGGAGTCACGCACTGGTCGTCACGGCTGCTCGGTGCCGAGCTCGGGATCTCCCACGTGTGGATCGGCAAGATTTGGCGGCGGTGGGGGCTGCAGCCGTGGAAGTCCGAGACGTTCAAGTTCTCCACCGATCCCGAGCTCGAAGCCAAGGTCCGCGACATCGTCGGGTTGTATCTGAACCCGCCGGACAAGGCCGTCGTGCTCTGCGTCGACGAGAAATCCCAGGTCCAGGCCCTGGACCGGACAGCGCCGATCCTGCCGATCATGCCCGGTATCCCGGAGAAACGGACGCATGACTACGTCCGTCACGGCACCACCACGCTGTTCGCGGCGTTAGAGGTCGCGACCGGGCGGGTCGAGCAGGCGTGCCTGCCGCGGCATCGCCATCAGGAGTTCCTGCGGTTCCTCAAGCAGGTCGCGAAGGCCTACCCGCGGCGCAAGCTGCACCTGGTGGTGGACAACTACGCGACCCACAAGCACCCCGCAGTGAAGGCCTGGCTGGCCCGCAACCCGCGGATCACCCTGCACTTCACCCCGACCTCGGGATCGTGGCTGAACATGGTCGAGGTCTTTTTCGGGGTCATCACCCGCCAGGCCATTCGCCGTGGCAGCTTCGGCAGCGTCAGAGAACTGATCGGCGCGATCGGCCGGTTCATCGACGGCTGGAACGAACGCTGCCACCCGTTCATCTGGACCAAACCCGCAGACGACCTACTCAACCACTGCCGACCCGGTCAAAGAACATCGTTTACGCGACACTAGGGCGCGTCTCCTAACCCGGCTGGTCGGGCCTGCGCGATGATCAGTAGGTGTCGCGCCGTGCCGTCCTGACCGATGCCCAGTGGGACCGACTCGAGCCGTTACTGCCCTCGTCGGACGGGATGCCAGGGCGCCCGTTCGCCGATCACCGCAGAGTGATCGAGGGGATCATCTACCGGTTCCGCTGCGGGCTGGCCTGGCGTGATGTCCCGGTCGAGTTCGGGCTGTGGCAGACCCTATGGAAACGCCACCGCCGCTACTGCGGTGACGGCACCTGGGACCAGGTTCTCGCAGCTCTGCTCGCCGATGCCGACTCCGCCGGTCTCGTGGACTGGGCCGTGTCGGTCGACTCGACGATCATCCGCGCTCACCAACACGCCGCGACCCTGCAGCGGGACACAGGGGGCCGGATCGAACTACAAGAATCTGCTGATCGAGCCGCCCGATCACGCCTTGGGCCGCTCCCGCGGAGGGCTCGGCACGAAGATCCACCAGCTCGTTGACGGACACGGCCGCCCGCTGGTCGTACTGGTCGGCCCTGGCCAGGCCGGTGACGCCCCGATGTTCGCGCACCTGATGTCACATCTGCGCGTCGGACGGGTCGGTCCGGGCCGACCGCGGACCCGGCCCGAGCGGGTCCGCGCAGATAAGAGCGCCCGGCAAATGAGGTCGTGGGGGTGTCGTTGCAGGTAGAGGCACGGACCTCGGGTGATCATCGGATTGCTGATGTCCTGATGGTCGCCTGGAGGGTCCGTGCCTCTATTGCCAGAATCGCTGATCGACCCCCTCTGGGTCGAGTTCGCTGCCCTGATCGAGGCAGAGCGGCGCCCGGAGTTCGACCCGGCCCATCCGTGGGGATGTCACCGCCGCCGTATCCCCGACCGCCTGGTGTTCGAGCACGTGCTCGCGGCGTTGGTGCACGGCAGCGGCTACGAACGCATTGCCACCCCCGGCTGCTCGGACCGCACGATCCGCCGCCGTCTCGCCCAGTGGGCCGCCGCTGGCGTCGGGGAGCAGGTCCTTCGGGCCGCGCTGGCCGGCTATGACTAGATGATCGGTCTCGACCTCGACGATCTGTCTGCCGACGGAGCGATCACCAAGGCTCCCTGCGGTGGCGAGGTCGCCGGCTGTAACCCGGTCGACCGGGGCAAACAGGGCACCAAACGCTCCGTGGTCTGCGACGGTGCGGGGATCCCGCTGCACCTGATCAGCGCCCGCGCCAATGACCACGACTCGCCGTTGCTGAAACCGACCCTGATCGGGATCTACGACATGATCGGGCCGCTGCCCGAGCGACCGTGCCTGCACCTGGACCGGGGCTATGACTCAGGCAAGACCCGCGATCTGCTCGAACGACTCGGGTTCGACGCACAGATCGCCACCAAGGGCCGGCCCGCCCCGATCCAGGTCGGTAAGCGGTGGCCGGTCGAGCGCACCCATTCCTGGATGAACGGCTACGGCAAGCTCCGCCGCTTCACCGACCGGCGCACCGTCATCGCCGCGTTCTACCTCAACCTCGCCGCCGCACTCACCGTGATCCGCAGACTGATCAACGCGGCCCGCAACCGCTACCGCTGGCCGGATAGGCCCACCACCCGCCGGCTGCGGTAACGATCAATTGCCGGACGCTCTAAGAGGTCATTTCAGAACGAGGTCGACGTGTCTGTTGTAGACGACAAGCGGCTATCTGACCTGCCGTTTGATCTGTCGTCGAGGGGTCAATGGAAACTCGACAAGTCGTTCTGAAACGACCTCTAAGACGTCGTTTCAGAAGTGGTGGGCCCGGTTCTGCCGGTGACGGCGGGGCTGGCAGCATCGGCTGATGGTCGCGCCTCGTGTGTCTGAGAAGACGAAGATTTTCGAGTTGGAGATCGTCCTGACCGAGGTGGTGCCGGCGGTCCGGCGTCGGGTGCAGGTGCCGGGCGAGGTCGACTTGGCGGTGTTGCACGAGGTGGTGCAGTCAGTGATGGGCTGGACGAACTCTCATCTGCACGAGTTCGAGATCGTCGGGCGCCGCTACGGGATCCCAGACCCGGACTGGCCCGGACAGGATGTCGCCGACGAGACGAA
This sequence comes from Pseudonocardia sp. ICBG1293, assembly GCF_020131355.1. GTDB lineage: Bacteria > Actinomycetota > Actinomycetes > Mycobacteriales > Pseudonocardiaceae > Pseudonocardia. Next base: position 128,387 of record NZ_JAHLEL010000054.1, on the reverse strand, counting down.
AGAGAAGCTGTTTCGGCTGGTCAAGGCTGGTGACCGGTTCGGTTACGTCTACGACTTCGGTGACAACTGGGCCCACGAGATCACCGTCGAGGCGGTCGCGGCCGTCGAGCCGGGAGTGTGCTATCCGCGATGCGTCGCCGGGCAGGGGGCGTGCCCGCCCGAGGACGTCGGCGGGATCGGGGGGTATGAGGACTTCCAGGCCGTGCTCGCCGACCCTGACCATCCCGACCGCGCCGAGCGCCTGGAGTGGGCGGGCGGGCCGTTCGACCCGCACCGCTTCGACCCTGACGAGGCCGACCGGGCCTTGGAGTGGCTGGCCTGGCGGCCGCTGGCCCCGACCTCGTAGGCGAGTGCCTCAGCGAGGGCTGGGTCGACCATCACTTCGGCTTCGGCTTCGGCTTGGTGAGGCGGCGGTGGCAGATCAGGGCGCAGGCCAGCGATAACAGCGCGGTGATCGTGGATTCGGCGCGGTCGTAGCGCAGCGCGAGGCGGCGGAAGTCCAGCAGCCAGGACATGGTGCACTCGACGACCCAGCGGACCCGCCCGAGCCGGGTGGAGTCCTCGATCCCGCGCCGGGCGATCCGCACCCCGATCCCACGCCCACTCAGGTAGCGGCGGCAGCGGGGATAGTCGTAGCCCTTGTCGGCGTGCACCTTGTCCGGCCGACGTCGCGGACGCCCCGGCTGTCCCGCCCGTTCGCGGACGCCGGGGTTGGTGTCCAGCAGCGGGGCGAGCATCCGACTGTCGTGGGTGTTCGCCCCGGTGACCAGCGCATGCAGCGGGAGCCCGCCTCGGTCGCAGAGCACGTGGTACTTGCTGCCCGCCTTCCCGCGATCGGTCGGCGAGGGCCCGGTGGCCTCGCCGCGGCGCTTGGCCCGCACGCTCACGCTGTCCACCGCCGCCCGCGACCAGTCCAGCAGGCCCTGCTGGGCGAGGCGGTCGAGCATCACCCGGTGCAGCTGGGCCCAGACCCCGGCCTGCTGCCACTGCCGTAGCCGCCGCCAGCAGGTCACTCCGGACCCACAGTCGAGCTCGGCGGGCAGCGCGTTCCAGCTGATCCCGGTCTTGAGCACGAACACGATCCCGGCCAGAGCGGCCCGATCCGGCACCCGCGGACGGCCTGTCCGTCCCCGCTTGTGCTTGCGCGGCTTGGGCAGCAGCGGCTCCACCAGCGCCCACAGCTCGTCGCTCACCAATCGCTCGACACAAGATCGCCGCGCCACGACCGGACATGATCAGCTACCAGCGCCGATCCACACAGGACCGACACGCCGACTTCTGAAACGACCTCTAAGAGGTCATTTCAGAACGAGGTCGACGTGTCTGTTGTAGACGACAAGCGGCTATCTGACCTGCCGTTTGATCTGTCGTCGAGGGGTCAATGGAAACTCGACAAGTCGTTCTGAAACGACCTCTAAGGCCTACTCCTCACGCGCCATCCGCGCCCACCTGCGCGGACGACGGATCGTCGCGGTCATCCCGGAGCCGGCTGACCAGCAGGGACACCGGAAACGACGCGGCACACGCGGCGGTCGACCACCGGCGTTCGACCGGGTCGACTACCGCGGCCGCAACGTCGTCGAACGCGGGTTCTGCGAGGTCAAGCAGTGGCGCGGCCTCGCGACCCGCTACGACAAACTCGCCCTGACCTACCGCGGCGGAGTTGCACTGAAGGCCATCGTCACCTGGTTGCGCACTTTAGGAGACACGCCCTAGGCGACTCCGACCGGGTCCGGGTGGGGCAGCAGGTCACCGCGTTCGGGTCGCCGCTCGGGCTCGGCGGATCGGTCACCACCGGCATCGTCTCGGCCGTCGACCGGGCCGTCGGCATCCCGGCCGAGTCGGGCGCGCCGGGGGCGGCCGACACCGTGCTGAACGCCATCCAGACCGACGCCGCGATCAACCCGGGCAACTCCGGGGGGCCGCTGGTGGACGCCGAGGGCCGGGTCGTCGGCATCAACTCGGCCATCGCGACGGCCGGGCCGGGCGGCGGCTCGATCGGGGTCGGCTTCTCGATCCCGATCAACCAGGCCCGCCGCATCGCCGACCAGCTGCGTGACGGCGGCACGGCCACGCACGCCGTGCTCGGCGTGACCGTCGGCAGCGACCCGCAGCTGCGCGGCGCGGTGATCCAGGAGATCACCCCGGACGGCGCGGCCGCCCGGGCCGGTCTGCGGCTCCAGGAGATCGTCGCGCGGCTCGGCGACCAGCGGATCACCACCGGCACCGACCTGCAGGCCGCGGTCCGGTCGCAGCCGCCGGGCAGCGTCGTCCAGCTGGAGGTCGTCGACGCCGGCGGGGCGACCCGGGCCGTCGAGGTGACGCTGGGCGAACAGCGACGACCCGGGCGGGTGGACGCCGCCCGACCGGACGGGGCCGGGTGGGTGGCACGCGCCGCACATCGTTGACGTGTGAACTACAGCCGTGATGGGGTGGTCCCGTATTCGGTGGTGCCCCACCGAATATGCCCGGAGCGTCGTGTCGGTGCCGGACCCCCTCCCCGCACCGGCACGGCCTCCCCCGGGCGTACCCCGGCCGACGCTAGGCTGGCCGTCATGGAGATGTCGGGTCCGCAGATCGGCCGTGCCCTCGTGGTGATCGTCGACGACCGGGTGAGTGCGGGCGAGCGGTCCGACGGCACCGGGCCGCTGGTCACCGAACTACTGGAGGAGGCCCACTTCCTCGTCGACGGCGTGGTCTCGGCCCCCGGTGACGTCGTGGCCATCCGCAGTGCGCTGAACACCGCCGTCATCGGCGGCGTCGACCTGGTGGTGACTGTCGGGGGCACGGGCGTCTCGCCGCGCGACGTCACCCCGGACGCGACCACCGGCGTCCTCGACCGGCCGGTGCCGGGTATCGCCGAGGCCATCCGCGCCTCCGGCCTCGCCGCCGGTGCGGTCGACGCCGGGGTGTCCCGGGGCCTCGTCGGCGTCTCGGGCAGCACGCTCGTGGTCAACCTGGCTGCCTCGCGTGCGGCCGTCCGGGACGGGATGGCCACGCTGACCCCGCTCGTCCCGCACGTCATCTCGGAGCTGTCCGGCCTCGACGACTGACCGGTCCACGACCGGTCCCACGACGGCCGACGGGCCCCGGCGCGCGCCGGGGCCCGTCGGTCTGCGGTGCTCAGTTCGCCGGGGGCACCGGCGGGACGCCGCCGCCGTCCTTGCGCTCCGGCGGGACCGGAGGAACGGCGGGCGGCTGCTGCGACGCTGCCGGGTTGCCCTGCGGCTTCAACGCGTCGCCACCGGGCGGGGCGGGGGGCACCGGCGGGACGGCGGGCGGCTGCTGCGACGCTGCCGGGTTGCCCTGCGGCTTCAACGCGTCGCCACCGGGCGGGGCGGGGGGCACCGGCGGGACGGCGCCGCCGTGCGTGCCGGCGCCGGGCGCGGCCGGGTCGTTGTGCCCGAGGGCGCCCTCGACCTTGCCCTTGACCCCGTCGATCTGCTCGGAGTACTTGCCGCCGGTCGCCTGGTCGACCTTCTCCGCGGCCTTGCCGACGAGCGGGCCCGCCTTCTCCTTCGCCTTCTCCAGGTGCGGGCCGGCGTGCTCGATCGCCTTGTCCAGGTGCGGCTTCGCCTTCTCGATCGCGTTCTCGGCCGCCTCGCGTGCCTTGTCCAGGAACCCCATGAGCGGTCCACCTCTCCTGTCGTCGCCCGGTACCCGGGCGGATGCGTACGGCTGACCCCATGGTGTCACCCGGGCCCGTCGCCGTGGGGCGCCGCGAACCCGGCACGGGAAGGTGACGCGTGATCGGTATGCACCCGCTCCGCCCCGGCGCGGCACCATGGGGTCATGAGCGAGCCCGCGGACCGGATGCGTCGACGGATCGAGGAGATCTTCGGCGACGACCCCTCGACCTCGGCCGACGAGCGGGCCGACCACGGCGCCGCCGACGAGCGGGAGGCCGCGGACCCCGACCGTTGGTTCACCGAGAACCGCCCGCCGCACCACGGGGGCTGAGCCGCACCCGACGAGAAGGGCCGCCGCGTTCACCGCAGGGTCACCGTCACCTCGCCGGCCAGCGTCGCCGCCGCCACCGCGGTCGCCTCGGCCTCGGGCAGCGCGACCAGCACCAGCGGCCCCGGGTCCGCGCGCGCCCCGGCGGCCCCGGGGGCGGGCGGCAGCACGGCCACCACCCCCGCCCGGGCGGCCAGCACCCGCGCGCCGTCCGGACCGGCCGCCACGACATCCACCCGGGATCCGGGCGAGAGCAGTGCGGCCACCGCCGGGTCGGCCGGGCGCAGCGGCACCGCCGAGGCGTCCGGCCCGCCGGCGGCGACCGCGAGCGCGGGGCCGACCAGTCGCAGCTCGCCGATCGGTTCCCCCGCGGTGACCGGCCCGGCGAGCAGCCGCCCGGTCACGGCCGCGGACGTGGTCAGGGCGCCGGCCGGGGCCAGGGCGGGCGGCCAGGCGGCCACCAGGACGTCCGCCGGGCCCAGCGCCGTGCCGGGGCCGAGGTCACGAGCCGCGACCAGTACCGGGACCCGTTCGGCGCCGGGGGCGGGGAGCAACGCCACCACCACGGCGGCGACCGCCAGCACGGCGGCCAGCAGGCGGCGCGCCAGCAGCGCCCGTGACCAGGAGGGCCGCCGCAGCAGCCGGTCCCACGGGCGCTCCGCCCGCTCTGTCCGCTCCGTCATGGCCACCCTCCGTCGTCGTCGTGACGACGCTAGGACGGGGGGTGGGCGCGGGCCGGCCGTGCGTCCGGCCTGTGGACAACCCGGCCGGTTGTGGACGGATCAGGCGGCGGCGGCCTTCGAGGACGAGGACGAGGTCGTGGACGACGTCGACGACGAGGAGCCGCCCGAGTCCGAGGACGAGCTCGACGAGGAGCTCTCGGACTTCGCCGAGTCGGACGAGGACCCACCGCTCACCGAGCCCGAGCGGGAGTCGGTGCGGTAGAAGCCGCTGCCCTTGAACACGATGCCCACCGAGGAGAAGACCTTGCGCAGCTTCCCGCCGCAGTTCGGGCAGGTGTCGAGGGCATCGTCGGAGAACGACTGCACCGCCTCGAAGCGGTGGTCACACGCGGTGCATGCGTACTGGTAGGTCGGCACAACATCCTCCGGACGAAACGGGGCGGTGCCCGCCCGCGGGCTGGCACTCGACGAGAGCGAGTGCCAGCATACTCCGGGGCGACGGCCGGTCCGACCCGTCCACACGGTCAGGGCGAGAGATGCACCACCCCGTCGCGGGGCAGCACGACGGACCCGACCGCGACGTCGTGCTCCTCGGCCGGGACCTCGTCGCGCAGCTCGCCGTCGTACAGCGGGACGACCAGCAGGGCGCCGGGCGCGGCGAGCGGGAGCGTCCGGTCGTAGAAGCCCCCGCCGCGGCCCAGGCGTCGCCCCCGCCGGTCGACGGCCAGTGCGGGCACCACGACCAGGCCCGCCGACGCCAGCGCGGCGGGCCCGAGCCGGGGCCCGGTCGGCTCGACGACGCCGAGCGGTCCGGGGGCCAGGTCCTCGGGGCCGTGGTGGACGGTCCAGTCCAGCGGCCCCGGCAGCTCCGGGACCACGGGCGCGAGGACCTCGTGCCCGGCGGCGAGCAGCGTGTCGGGCAGTGACGGCACGCCCGGGCCCGCCCCGCCGGGTTCGGTGCCGATCGGCAGGTAGCAGGCCACCGGGCCGGGGCGCACGGCCGCGAGCGCGCACAGGTGCACGGCCAGCGCCGCGGTCGCGGCCGCCCGGTCGGGCGCGGGGCGTTCCCGGCGCCGGGCGAGCAGGGCGCGGCGCAGTGCCCGCTTCGTCCCACCGGCCGGTGCACCCTGATCAGGCGACGATCCGCCACCGTCCTCCGCGCGAGCCGTCACCGCCCCAGGCTAGAGCTGTGGCTAGGCTCGCCGACCATGAGCGTGCAGACGTCCAGCGGCACCGGGGCCTTCCGCACCGCCGTCGTCCCGGCGGCGGGTCTGGGCACCCGGTTCCTGCCGACGACCAAGGCCGTGCCGAAGGAGCTGCTCCCCGTCGTCGACACGCCTGGGATCGAGCTGGTCGCCGCGGAGGCCGCGGAGGCCGGGGCGCAGCGGCTGCTGGTCGTGACCTCCCCGGGCAAGGACTCGGTGGCGGCCTACTTCCGCACCGACGACGAGCTGGTGAAGACCCTGGAGGGCCGCGGCAAGGACGAGCTGGCGGAGAAGGTCCGCCGCGCGCCCGGCCTGCTCGAGGTCGAGTCGGTGTACCAGTACGAGCCCAAGGGCCTGGGTCACGCGGTGGCCCAGGCCGGCCCGGCGCTGGCGCAGGACGAGCAGGCCGTCGCCGTCCTGCTGCCCGACGACCTGGTCCTCCCGACGGGCGTGCTCGCCCGCATGGCCGAGGTCCGCGAGCGGCACGGCGGCAGCGTGCTGTGTGCGTTCGACGTCCCGCGCGAGCAGATCGCGGCGTACGGGGTCTTCGAGGTCTCCGACACCGACGACGACGACGACGTCAAGCAGGTCCACGGGATGGTCGAGAAGCCGTCCCCGGACGAGGCCCCCTCGACGTTCGCCGCGGCCGGTCGCTACCTGCTCGACCGGGCGATCTTCGACGCGCTGGACCGGATCACCCCCGGCGCAGGCGGTGAGCTGCAGCTGACCGACGCGGTCGCGCTGCTGATCGCCGAGGGGCACCCGGTGCACGTCGTCGTGCACCGCGGCGGCCGGCACGACCTGGGCAACCCGGCCGGGTACGCACGGGCCTCCGTCGACTTCATGCTGGAGCACGCGGAGTACGGCGAGGACCTGCGGAACTGGCTGAACGAGCGACTGAAGGACTGAGAGTGCGCACGGTCACCGATCACCTGTCCCGCATCCTGGACGTGGCGGTGCGCCCGGCACCGGTGCGCGTCGCGATCACCGACGCGCAGGGTCTGCGCAGCGCCGAGGAGGTCGTCGCGGCCCGTCCGCTGCCGGTCTTCGACCAGGCCGCGATCGACGGCTACGCGGTGCGCAGCGTCGACGTCGCCGGGGCCACCGACGCGTCCCCGGTCACCGTCCCGGTGGTGGGGGAGATCGCCGCGGGGTCGCGCCAGCCGCTGCGTCTGCAGCCCGGCCAGGCCGTCCGGGTCGCGGCGGGGGCGCCGCTGCCGACCCTCGCCGACGCCGTCGCCCCGCTGGGGTGGACCGACGGGGGCACCGCGCGCCTCACGATCCGCCGCGGCGTGCCCTCGGCGGGCTTCGTGCGCCGGGTGGGGGAGGACGTCCAGTCCGGTGACGTCGCCGTCCGCGAGGGCGAGGTCGTCGGCTCGGCCCAGGTCGCGATGCTCGCCGCCGCCGGCCGCGACAAGCTGCTCGTGCACCCGCGCCCGCGGGTCTCGGTCGTCTCGGTCGGCGACGAGCTGGTGGAGGTGAGCCGGTCGGCCGCGTCCGGGCAGGTCGCCGACGTCTGCTCGCACGCCGTCGTCGCCGCCGCCCGCGAGGCGGGCGCGGAGACCAACCGGCCCCGGACCGTCGGCGGCAGCGCCGCGGAGATCCGCGGCGCCGTCGAGGACCTGCTGCCGGCGTCGGAGATCGTCGTGGTCTGCGGTGCGGGCGGGGGGACGACCGCGGCCGAGGCCAAGAGCGGGCTGGCCGACCTCGGTGGCATCGACGACACACGCGTCGCGATGCACCCGGGCTCCGCGCAGGGCTACGGACGCCTGGGCCCGGACGCCGTGCCGGTGTTCCTGTTCCCGTCGCACCCGGCCACCGCGCTGGTGCTGTTCGAGGTGTTCGTCCGGCCGCTGGTCCGGCTGGCGCTGGGCCAGGAGCCGGTACGCCGCACCTGGACCGCGCGGCTGACCTCGCCGATCGTCTCCCCGGCCGGCAGGCGCTCCTACGTCCCGGCGCGCCTGCTGCGGTCCGACGACGACGGCGAGCTGCTCGCCCAGCCGCTCGGGGCGTCGGGCACCCACCTGCTGGCCGTGCTGTCCGAGGTCAACGCGCTCGCGGTCATCGAGTCCGACGTGACCGAGATGACCGTCGGCGAGCACGTCGAGCTCGTTCCCCGCGGGCGGAACTGACCCGCGTGCCACCGTCCGCCGTCCCCGAACCGCCCGGCGGTCACCCCGGCTGGCCGGTGGTGCTCGGGCCGCTGCGGGTGCGGGGGCACGAGGTGGGGCTGCGCCCGGTGCGGCTGCGCGACGGCGGTGACTGGGCCCGGATCCGGGTGCGCGACGAGCACGTCCTCCGCCCCTGGGAGCCGACGACCCACGGCGGCTGGGCACGCCGCAACTCCGGGGTGGAGTGGCCCGGTCGCTGGTGGCTGCTGCGCGGGGCGGCCCGGCGCGGGCTGTCGCTGCCGTTCGCGATCACCGTCGACGGGGCGATGGCCGGCCACGTGATGGTCGGCAACGTCGTCCGCGAGCCGCTGCTGTCGGGGTACGTCGGCTACTGGCTGGACTCGACACTGGTCGGGCGCGGGATCACCACCGCCGCCGTCGCACTCGTCCTGGACCACTGCTTCGGGCCCGTCCGGCTGCACCGGGTCGAGGCCACGGTCCGCCCGGAGAACGCGGCCAGCATCGCCGTGCTCGCCCGGCTCGGGCTGCGTCGTGAGGGGCTGCTGGAGCGCTACCTCGACGTCGACGGTGCCTGGCGCGACCACTACGCCTACGCGGTGACCGCCGAGGAGAGCCCGCCGGGTGGTTTCGCCGCCCGGCTGGTGCGCGACGGACGCGCCGCCCGGCCCTGACGCTGCGCAGCACCGGTGATCACTCACCGGAGTCACACGTGCACCGTGCGTCCCTGGTTTCGCACCGTCCGTCCGAGGGACCACGGCGCGTCGCGACCCGGGTGCGGGCGCCCGCCCGATTACGGTGATCGGCGGTGGCGCGGATCGGGGCCGTTCCACCGGGTGGACTGCGCCGGTCGGGGAGGAGGCAGCCCGTGCCCAGCTCTCTGATCTTCGTGGGTCTGGTCGTGCTCTGGCTGCTGATCCTCGTCCCGACCGTCGCCCGGCGTCAGCAGGAGGTGGCCCGGCTCAGCCCGGCGCTGCTCTCCGGGCGGGTGCTGGAACGTCCCGCGCGGCATCGACACCCGGAGGTTCTTGTGACACAGCGATCCGGTCCGACCACGGTCGGCGAGCTGGCGGAGGCGCGGGACGACGTCCCCACCCCGCGCGAGCGCGTCGACGCGACCGACCACCACGCCCACGACGACGTCGAGGACACCGAGATCGACGACGAGGGACGGGTTCGCGGCCCCGGGGAGGCGGCATTCGGCCGCGACGACCCCGGGGCGCGCGACGACGGTCCCGGCCCCCGCGACCGGGCCGGGACCGATGAGGGGCCGTGGCCGGAGCGGGAGCGCGACCCCCGGTCCGACGACCGCTACGACACCGAGGACGGCGCCGAGGACGACGACGGCCTCGACGACCGCGGCGCCGATTCCGACGGCCGCTACGACTCCGACGGCCACTACGCCGACGCCGACGATGCGGTGGCGGACGGGTTCGACGAGGACCAGGAGGACGAGGACGGCTGGTCCCGCCCGCCGGCCCGCTACCGCCCCGGCCGCGGGGGGTTCGACCCCGAGGCCGCCGCCGCGGCCGCACACGCCAAGTACGCGTTCCGTCAGCGCGTCGTCCTCGGGCTCCTGGTGCTCCTGATCGCCGCCGGTGCGGCCGCGCTGCTGGTCTCGACGGTGTTCTGGTGGGTCACCGGCGCCGTCGGCGCGGGCCTGGTCGGTTACCTGACCTACCTGCGCCGCCAGGTCCGCATCGAGGAGGGCATCCGGGCCCGCCGCGCCGCCCGGCTGGCCGGCACCCGCCGGTCCCCGGCCGCCGACGATCCCGAGCTCGACGAGTGGGCCGACCGTGGCCGTGACGCCTCCGGCGCCGATCGGCCCGACGACGAGGCGGACGCGACCGCCGACACCGCGGGTCCCGTCGACGAGGACGACGACTGGACCGCCGACGACGGCGAGCCCACCCGGGTCCGCGGCACCGGCGAGCCGCTGGGCGTGCTCCCGGCCCGCGGCCGCACGGTCGAGGGGCCCGTCGGGACCGAGCACGAGTCGTCGCTCCCGCGGCTCGCCGCAGCGCCGCCACCCCCCGTCCCGGCCGGGACGTCACTGGTCGACGTGGACGCCGAGGAGGAGGTCGACGAGTACGACACGGGCACCCCCCACCGGCGTGCGGTGGGAGAATAGGGGTCTGTTAGTGTTCTTCAGGTCGGCCCGCGAGGGCGGGCCTGGGACACCGGGGGCTGTAGCGCAGTTGGTAGCGCGTCTCGTTCGCATCGAGAAGGTCAGGGGTTCGATTCCCCTCAGCTCCACCATCTGAATCTCTTCGTAGGCGTGCCGTTCGCACAGGGCCGTCCTCCCGCACGGGAGGGCGGCCCTTCTGCGTGTTCCGGGTCCGGAACGCGTGCCCGCCGCCATCCGGTCGACTCCCGTGCGCCCGCCTCGGGGCCCCGCCCGTCGTTGACATGTGGAGACTGTCTCCATATCGTACAAGTGGAGATGGTCTCCAATTCAACGGCGAGGGGTGCGGCGTGAAGATCCTGATGATCGGCCGTGGCGTGATCGCAACCGTGTACGGTCGGGTGCTGGAGCAGGCCGGCCACGAGGTCGAGTTCCTCGTCCGCCCGGGGCGCGCCGCGACGTACGGCGACGCGGTCGATATGGAGCTCGCCGACCTGCGGCACCGGCCGTGGGGGCGCCCCGTCGTCGAGCGGTGGCCGGTGCGCCTGCGGGAGGAGCTCGAGGACGACCACGACATCGATCTGATCGTGCTGAGCGTGGGGCACCACCGCCTCGCCGAGGCCGCCGCGTTCCTGACACCGAGGATCGGCCGGGCCACGGTGCTGGTCTTCGGCAACATCTGGGACGAACCGCTGGACGTGATCGGAGATCTCCCCGTCGACCGGGTCGCCTGGGGGTTCCCGCAGGCGGGAGGCGGCTTCGGCGCGGACGGCGTGCTGCGCGCGATGCTGCTGCCCTCGGTCCTGTTCGGCACCCTCGGCGGGGCGCCGAGCGAACGTGAGTCGGCCGTCCGCACGACCTTCCGCGACGCCGGCCTGCGGATCCGCGAGCAGCCCGACTTCCGCGGCTGGCTGTGGATCCACTTCGCAGCGGACGTCGGGATGCACGCGCAGGGGCTGCGGCGGGGCGTGCTGGCGGACCTCGCCGGGTCGCCGGGGGACCTGCGCGCGGCGATGCTGGTCGGTCGCGAGCTTCTTCCCGTCCTCGAGGCACGGGGGGTCGACCTGGGCCGGCACCGGGTCGCTCTCCTCCCGTTGCGTGCTCCCGCACGGGCCGTCGGTGGCGTCCTCGCCGTGGCGACCCTCGTCCTCCCGCCCGCGCGTCTCAGCTTCACGGCGCACGCCGATCCCGAGGCGGAGGAGCCGCGTGCGGTCTGCCGGGACGCCCTCGCCGAGGCACGTCGACTCGGCATCGCCACCCCCCGCCTCGACGCGGCCGAGCATCTCTTCGCCCGGGCCGGGGCCGGCTGAGCGCCGCCCACCCGCCCGCGCCCACTGCCCACGCACCGGAGGACGACATGACGACGATCGACGAGTTCCCGCAGGCCCGTACCTGCCCGTTCGCCCCGCCGCCGGCCTACGCGAGGATCCGGGAGGAGGACCCGGTCGCGCAGGTCCGGCTGCCCGACGGCCGGTCGGCGTGGGTGGTCAGCCGCCACGAGGACGTCCGCACCGTGCTCAACGACCGGCGGTTCAGCGCCGACCGGGGGCATCCGAGCTTTCCGCAGCTGGTGCTGGGCGCGGCCGTGACCGGGACCCCCGACGAAGAGCCCGTGCTGCTGAGCATGGACGCGCCGGAACATCCGGTGGCCCGCAGGGCGGTACTCGGTGAGTTCACCCTGCGACGCACCGAGGCGCTGCGGCCACGGGTCCAGGAGATCGTCGACGAGCGGATCGACGCGATGCTGGCCGGGCCCCGGCCCGCCGACCTGGTCGAGGAACTGTCGCTGCCGGTCCCGTCGCTCGTGATCTGCGAGCTGCTCGGTGTGCCCTACTCCGCGCACACGTTCTTCCAGGAGAAGTCGACCGCGCTGATCGCCCGGGCGACGCCACCCGAGGAGCGCGCGGCCGCCGGCGCCGCACTGAGCGGCTACCTGAGCGACCTGATCGCGGAGAAGGAGGCCGACCCGCCGGACGACCTGCTCGGGCGCCAGATCCGCCTGCAGCGCGAGCGGGGTTCCTACCGGCGGCCGGCGCTGGCGGGCCTGGGGATCCTGCTGATCGTGGCGGGACACGAGACGACGGCGAACATGATCTCGTTGGCGACGGTGGCGCTCCTGCGCGCCCCGGAGCAGCTCGCATCGATCCGGGCCGATCCCGCCAGGACCCCCGCCGCGGTCGAGGAGATGCTGCGGTACTTCACGATCCTGGACGCGGCGACGGCCCGGCTGTGCGTCGAGGACGTCGAGCTCGGCGGCCGGCTGATCCGCGCGGGTGAGGGGGTGCTGGCCCTGACCTACGCGGCGAACCGCGACCCGCGGGTGTTCGACGATCCCGACGAGCTGGACATCGAGCGCGGCGGCCGGCACCACCTCGCCTTCGGGTTCGGGCCACACCAGTGCCTGGGACAGAACCTGGCCCGGATGGAGCTGCAGATCGTGTTCGACACCCTGTTCCGCCGCATCCCCACGCTCGCGCTCGCCGTCGACGTCGACGAACTGCCCTTCAAGGACGACGCGACCATCTTCGGTCTGCACCGGCTCCCGGTGACCTGGTGAGGGGGTCCTGTCCCGCGGCCGGGGGCTGGGGCTGGGGCACGATGGGAGGACGATCTCCACCCTCGATGCGAGCGAGGTGCCCCGTGACGACCGACAAGCCGCTGCGTGCCGACGCCCGGCGGAACCGCGAGGCGATCGTCACCGCAGCGCGCGAGGTCTTCGACACCGGCCGGTTCTTCGACATGCGCTACGACGACCTCGCCGGTCTGGCCGGCGTGGGAACCGGCACGCTCTACCGGAACTTCCCCACCCGCGAGGCGCTGGCCGAGGCGGTCTACCGCTCGGAGATCGCCATCCTGAGCGACCGTGCCCGCCGGCTCGGCGCGACGCGGTCCGCGGACGAGGCGCTGGCGCTCTTCCTGCGGGACATGATCGACCACATCGACGCGCACCAGGGCCTGGCCCGCACGTTGGCCACCTTCCTGTCCGCCGGCGGCGGGAGCGGGCACGAGCTCGAGGACGCGGTGGCCGAGCTGGTGGCCGCGGGTGTGGCGGACGGTTCCCTGCGCGACGACGTCGACGCCGGTGCGGTGCTGATGGCCCTGCACGGCATCGGCGCCGCCCATGCGCGTCCCGGGTGGCGGGCCGAGGCCGACGGAGTGGTCACCCTCGTCGTGGACGGTCTGCGTCGGGACGCTGCGGTGGGGGGCCGGACGGCGCGCCGGGAGCCGGAGCGGCATGGGTGAGCCGACCTCGGCCACCGTCCGTCCCGCCACGCCGTCCGATGCTCCCGGGATCGCCGAGAGCGGTGCGACGCGTCGCCCTCCAGGACCCGCATCACCCTCACGGCCTATTGATGAGCCTAACCTCACCTGATGGTCTACCACCGCGCCGGCGAGGGACGCCGCCGTGGAGGTGGCGACGATGGTGCGGGCACGACTGGTCGGGCTGATCGCGACGGCGCTGGCCGTCGCCGTCCTGGCGGGGTGCGGTGGGGCGCCCGCGCCCGCCGCGGCACCCACCGGGGCGACGATCGAGCACCGCTACGGCAGCACGACGGTCCCGGTGCAGGTCGAGCGGGTCGCGACGGTCGGCTGGAACGACCAGGACTTCGTGCTGGGGCTTGGCGTCGTCCCCGTCATGACCCGCTCCTGGTTCGACGCCTACTGGACCTTCCCGTGGGTGCAGGCGGTGACGAAGGGCGCCGAGGTCCCGCAGTCCGGTGAGGACGGCATCGACCTGGAGGCCGTCGCGGCGAGCAGACCCGACGTCATCCTCGCGATCTACGAGGACGTCGACGAGGACATGTACCGGAAGCTGTCGGCGATCGCGCCGACCGTGGTGCAGTCCGCGGCGTACCCGCCGGAGCAGACCCCGTGGGACGTCCAGCTGCTCACCACCGGGCGTGCCATCGGGCGCGAGGACCTCGCCCGGCAGCGCGTGACCCAGGTCCGCGACCGGATCGCGGCCGTCCGTGCTGCGCACCCGCAGTTCGCCGGGAAGGTGCTCGTCGAGGACTTCGGCCCGGAGAACGGTGGCCACTACCTGATCCCCGCCGGCGACCCGCGCCGCGCGCTGTTCGACGCGCTCGGGTTCGCGACCCAGGAGAGCGCGGGCGAGGTCAGCGAGGAGCGTCTCGACCTGCTGGACCGCGACGTGCTGTTCGTCAACGGCGCGACCGAGGAGCAGATGACGGCCTCGGCGTCGTTCGCCCGGCTGGACGTCGTCCGCGAGGGCCGCACGCTCTACACCACGTTCTCCGACCCGCTCGGCGGTGCGCTGTCCTACAGCGGCCCGGACGCGCTGCTGCACGCCATCGACCGGCTCGAACCGCAGCTCGCCGCGGCGACGGCCCGCTGAGCCTCAGGCGGTCTGGGTCAGCGTCGCGGCCACCCCGGTGGCCGCGGCCAGCACCAGCACCTCCACCGGGGCCCACACCAGCACCGGGAGCCTCCCGGCCCGCAGCCGGGCCCGGGTCGCCCCGCCGAGCGCCGCGGCGACGGCGAACAGCGCGACCTTGGCGGCGACCACCGCGCCGTAACCCGTCGTGACCAGCTCGGTGGGGGAGGAGAGCCGTGCGGTCGCGGCGAGTGCCCCGGACACGCCGAGCACCACGACGGCACCGAGCGCGAGCCGGGAGAACCGCGGCAGCGCGAGCGCGAGCAGTTCCGCGTCGCGGGCGGTCACCAGCACCGCACCGAGCCCGCCCACCCACAGCAGCGCCGCCGCGACGTGCGCGACGACCGCGGGCACGGCGTACGCGGCGACCGTCGACGCGCCGGCGTGCCCCGTCGCCGCGGGTGCCGCCGCGGCGGCGACGACCACCACCAGGGCCAGTACGGCAGGGCCCGGGCCGGCACCCGGCCGGGCCGGCCGCGACCCCGCGACGCCGATCAGTGCGAGCACCGCGGCCAGCGCCACGAGCTGCCCGGTCCCGGCACGCGGACCGGGCAGGAACTCCAGGAGGTCCGGCCCGCGTACGTCGGCGAGACCGCGGCCGGACACGACCGCGCCCCGGACGAAGGTCTCGACCAGCAGTACGCCGAGCCACAGCGGCGCGACCGTGGCCAGCACCCGGTCGGCCGCGGGCACCCGGTCCGTGGCGAGCAGCGCGATCAGCGCCGCCCCCGCCGCGACGACCGCGGCCAGGTCCGCCGCGGCGCGCACGAGGGCCTGCGCCAGGTCGAGCGCGACGCCGTCCGGGCCGAGACCACCGGTGGCCCCGGCGACGACGACCGCGACCCCCACCAGCACCGCGGCCCACCCGGCGACCGCGGGGGCCGGTTCGACGGCGGACCCGGCCGCGGCGCGGGGCGGGGGATCGGGAGCGGCGCCGGTCGGGGTGCCGCCGGGGGCGGAGCCGTCGATGGTCAGGCCCGCGACCGGCGCAGCGCGAACACGGCTCCGGCCCCGACCACGACGACGGCGAGCAGCACCCACGGCCAGACCGGGGCGCCGTCGTCCTGTGCGGCGGCGGTGGTCGGCGGCGCGGTCTGCGGCGCCGCGGCCGTCGGCTCCGGGGCGGCGGGTGCCGGGGTCGCGGCGGCCGCGCCCGGGCCGGGGGAGGTGAGGGTGAACGGCACCGTGCCCGAGACGGGATGGCCGTCGTCGGAGACCACCCGGTAGGTGACCGTGTACCCGCCGGCCGCACCGAGGGGCCGTAGCGGCACGGCGAGGGTACCGTCGTCGCCGGAGGCCGGGCCCGCCGCGTAGTCGGTGCCGTCCGGGCCGGTCACCGTGACCGTGGCGTCCGCGGCCGGGACCTGTTCGGAGAAGGTGAGCGACACCGACGTCGGCGCGGTGGCGACCTGTGCGTCCGCGGCGGGGTTGCTGGACTCGAGCTCGGTGTGCGCCCAGGCGGGCGCGGCCCCGGCGACGAGGACGAGCAGCACGGCGGGGAGGGCGACCGCGAGGCGGCGGAGTACGGGGCTCACGCCGGGTTGGTCGTCGCGCGGTCGGCGCTGGTTCCGGAGGTCACCCGCACGGAGCAGCCGTCAGCGCCAGGACGGGAGCCACAGCTCGGCCTGCCAGTGCTCCGCGGTGATCGGGTCACCGACCAGGATCGGCCACAGCCACACGAAGTTGACCCCGATCAGCGCCACCCACGTCGCGACGACGAGCAACCCGTTCCGTCGCCGGCGTGCGCTCATCCGGGAGTGGCCCAGCATCTGCCCCATCGCCAGCACGACGCCCAGGACCAGGAACGGCACCACCGGCATCATGTAGAAGAAGTACATCTGCCGGTCGAGGTTGAGGAACCACGGGAGGAACCCGGCGCCGTAGCCGACGAGCACCGCCGTCCAGCGCCAGTCGACCCGGGTCACCGCCCGCCACAGCCCCCACAGCAGCACCGGGATCGCCGGCCACCACAGCGCCGGGGTGCCGATCAGCATGACCGCCGAGACGCACTCGGTCTCCCCGCAGCCGGTGGCGTCGTCGGCGTAGCGGTAGAGCATCGGGCGCAGGCCCATCGGCCACGTCCAGGGCTTCGACTCCCAGGGGTGTGCCCCCGCGGACCGGGTCGTCAGGTTCTCGTGGAAGGCCAGGGCCTGGCCGTGGTAGTACCAGAGCGAGCGGAGCGCGTCGGGCACCCAGGCGAACGCGCCGCCGGTCCCGATCTCCCGGCCGACCTGGTGCCGGTCGATCCCGGTCTCGCTGCCGAACCACGCCCACCAGGACCCGACGTAGGTCAGCACCGGGATCAGCACGAGCGCCCACAGCGCAGGGGCGACGTCGCGGACCATCGTGCCCACCCACGGACGGGCGACCCCCGCACGGCGGCGAACCGACACGTCCCACAGCACACAGAGCAGCCCGAACGCGGCGACGTAGTAGGCGCCGTTCCACTTCACCGCCGACGCCAGGCCGAGCGAGACGCCCGCGGCGAGCCGCCACCAGCGCACCCCCCACCGCGGGCCCCAGACGGTCTCGGCGACCCGCCCCTCGGCGACGACCCGCGCCATCCGGGAGCGGACGTCGTCGCGGTCGGCGAGCAGCGCGGCGAACGCGGCCACCACGAACAGCGCCGAGAAGACGTCGAGCATCCCCATCCGCGACTGCACGTGCGACAGCCCGTCCGCGCACAGCAGCAGCCCTGCCAGCCCACCGAGCGCGGTCGAGCGGGTCAGTCGACGGCCTGCGCGGACGACCAGCAGGACCGTGAGCACCCCGGCCAGCGCGGCCGAGACCCGCCAGCCGACGCCGTCGTAGCCGAACACCATCTGGCCCAGCGCGATCAGCTGTTTCGCCAGCGGTGGGTGGACGATCTTCTCGTAGCCGGGGTTGCTCTCCACCCCGCCGTTGCGGACCATGTCCCACGCCTGCGGGACGTAGTGCTTCTCGTCGAAGACGGGTGTCCCGCGGTCGGTGGGCTCGCCGAGGTCGTAGAAGCGCAGCAGCGCCGCGACCAGCACGACCCCCGCGGTGACCAGCCATCCGCGCAGCCGGTCCGACGGCGGCGGCGCACCGAGCCGCGCGGCCGGACCGGGATCGGCGCGGCGCAGCGTGGGCGGGGCGCCCCGCGGGATCAGGCCGGGCTCGGGTGCCGCTCCGGCGACCCGGCTCCCGGGATCGGCGCTCGTGGTGGCCATCGCGTCCGATCGTAGGCTGGCCCGCGTGACTCCCGCCCCCGACTCCACGCCCGACACGGCCCCGACGACCGGTCGTCTGGTCCTGGCCGCGACTCCGCTGGGCGATCCGCGGGACGCGTCGCCGCGGCTGCGGGAGCTCATCGCCACCGCGGACGTGATCGCCGCCGAGGACACCCGCCGGTTCCGGCACCTCGCCGCGGCGCTGCCGGTCACCTACACGGGCCGGATCGTGAGCCACTACGACGCCGTCGAGGCCGAGCGGCTGCCCGGCCTGCTGTCCGCGGTCCGCGACGGCGCCACCGTGCTCGTCGTCTCCGACGCCGGGATGCCCGCGGTCTCCGATCCCGGATACCGGCTGGTCGCCGCGGCCGCCGCCGAGGACCTGCCGGTCACCTGCGCGCCCGGACCGTCCGCGGTGACGACGGCGCTGGTGCTGTCCGGGCTGCCGTGCGAGCGGTTCTGCTTCGACGGCTTCCCCCCGCGGCGCTCCGGTGAGCGCCGGCGCTGGCTGGAGACCCTGCGCGACGAGCGCCGTGCGGTGGTGTTCTTCGAGTCGCCGCGGCGCACCGCGGACACCCTCGCCGACGCCGTCGCGGTGCTGGGCGCCGACCGCCGCGCCGCGGTCTGCCGGGAGCTGACCAAGACCCACGAGCAGGTCGTCCGCGGCACGCTGGGCGAGCTGCACGAGTGGGCGGTCTCCGGGGACGTGCTCGGTGAGGTGACCGTGGTGCTGGCCGGTGCCGAGGCCCGCGAGGCCCCGCCGGTGGAGTCCCTGGTCGACGCCGTGCGCGAGCGCACCGACGACGGCGAGCGCCTCAAGGACGCCGTGGCCGCCGTGGCGGAGGCCGCGGGGGTGCCCAAGCGCGACCTCTACAACGCCACCCTCGCCGCACGGGACTGACGCCGCACCCCGCGGGCGGCCGTCGCACCCGTCGCGGCCGGTGCGAGGACCCCCGTCCGGGGTGCGCCGGCGGGCCGGGACGGGCGCGCCGTCAGGCGGTCGCGGGCGTGCGCGTCGGGAGCGCCCGCATGACGGGCTCGACGCAGCGCGCGGCGATCGGGCCCAGCACCGCCATGATCAGCACGTACGCCGTGGCGAGCGCGGACAGCTCGGCGGGCACGGCGGCGTAGCCGACGGCGAGCCCGGCGATGACGATGGAGAACTCCCCGCGCGCGATCAGTGCCGCCCCGGCGCGCGCCCGCCCCATCCGGCCGATCCGCGCCCGCTTCGCCGCCCACCAGCCCGTGGCGTACTTGGTCGCGGTGGTCGAGACGACGAGCACCAGCGCCCAGCCGAGCACCGGCGGGATCGCCCGCGGGTCGGTCGAGAGCCCGAACACCACGAAGAACACCGCGGCGAACAGGTCCCGCAGCGGCTCCAGCAGCTTGGTGGCGTTCTCCGCGGTGGACCCGGAGATCGCGATGCCCAGCAGGAACGCCCCGACCGCGGCGGAGACCTGCATGGCCTGGGCGAACCCGGCGACGAGCAGCGCGGCACCGAGCACCTTGAGCAGGAAGACCTCGCGGTCGTCGGAGTCGACGACCGCCGAGACGTAGCGGCCGTAGCGCAGCGCGACGACGAGCACCACCGAGATCACCGCGAGCGACACCGCGACCGCACCGACCCCGCCCCACAGCGTCACGCCGAGGAGCAGCGCGGTGAGGATCGGCAGGTACAGCGCCATGACGAGGTCCTCGAACACGAGCACCGACAGCACCACCGGCGTCTCCCGGTTGCCGAGCCGGCCCAGGTCGGACAGGACCTTCGCGACGATCCCGGAGGAGGAGATGTAGGTGACCCCGCCCAGCACCATCGCCCCGACCGCGCCCCACCCCAGGACCAGCGCGACCGCGACGCCGGGTGCCGCGTTGAGCACGATGTCGACGATCCCCGCGGTCCAGGACCGGCGCAGCCCGGTGACGAGCTCGACCGCGGAGTACTCCAGCCCGAGCAGTAGGAGCAACAGCACGACGCCGACCTCGCCTGCCAGCGAGGTGAAGTCGCCGATGTCGCCCAGCGGGACGACCCCGCCCGCCCCGAACGCGAGCCCGCCGAGCAGGTAGAGCGGGATGGGGGACAGGCCGATCCGCTGGGCGAGCCTGCCGAGCAGGCCGAGCCCGAAGAAGACGGCGCCGAGTTCGAGCAGTTCGAGTGCGGTGTGGTCCACGGCTACCGGGGCGGCCTCAGCCGCGCGCGAGGATGTCGGCGGCCTGCTCCAGCTTCTCGGCCGTCCCGACGGCGATCACGATGTCCCCGGCCGCCAGCACGTGGGCCGGCGTCGGCGACGGGATCACCTGGCCCGCGCGCATGATCGCGACGACCGAGACCTGGGTGCGGGTGCGCAGCGCGGTGTCGCCGAGCGGACGGCCGTCGAACGGGCTGTTGAGCTTGATCGGCATCTTGCGGGTGGTGATGCCCGGCAGGTCCGCGTGCTCGTCCTTGAGCTGGTTGACCAGCTGCGGGGCGCCGAGCAGGTTCGCCAGTGCGCCCGCCTCCTCGGTGGTCAGCGGCAGCTCCGCGACGCAGGCGTCCGGGTCGTCGGCACGGGAGAGGATCAGGTCGATCTTCCCGTCGCGGTGCGCGATGACCCCGACCCGGCGGCCGCTGCGCAGCTCGATCTCCTTCCGCACCCCGATCCCGGGCAGCGGCGTCACGTCGACGTTCACCCCCGCAACGGTACGCCGCGCACGCCTGCCGGTGGAAACACGCTCGTGACCGGTACCGCCGAATGAGCGGGTCCGGCCGGGGGTAGCCGGAGACCATGCCTTCGGACCTGCCCCCGCACGTGATCGTGCTGTTCGGCGCCACCGGCGACCTGGCGAAGCGCAAGCTCTTCCCGGGTCTGCTCCACCTGCGCAACGAGGGACTGCTGCCCGAGGACTTCCGGGTGATCGGGTCCGGGCGGCACTCGCCCGGTTCCGACGACGAGTTCCGCGACCGCATCCGCGACGCCCTGCCCGACGACACCGGCTGGGACGCGTTCGCCCCGCGGCTGAGCTTCGTCGTCTCCGACGCCGAGGACGGTGCCGACCTGGCCGACGCCGTGCGCGCCGCGGAGAAGGAGCTCGGCGGCGGCGACGCCGACGTGCGCCGGCTCGTCTACCTCTCCGTCCCGCCGGCCGCGATGACCCCGATGGTCGCGATGC
Organism: Pseudonocardia sp. ICBG1293; assembly: GCF_020131355.1. Classification (GTDB taxonomy): domain Bacteria; phylum Actinomycetota; class Actinomycetes; order Mycobacteriales; family Pseudonocardiaceae; genus Pseudonocardia. The sequence continues at coordinate 107,554 of NZ_JAHLEL010000054.1, read as the reverse complement.
TCGGGGAGACCGGGATCGCCGAGCGCTCCCGGCTGGTGCTGGAGAAGCCGTTCGGCACCGACCTGGAGTCGGCCCGGGAGCTCAACGCGGGCCTCAAGGAGGTCTACGACGAGCAGGACATCTTCCGCATCGACCACTTCCTGGGCAAGGAGTCGCTGCAGAACGTGCTCGCCCTGCGCTTCGCCAACGGCCTGTTCGAGCCGGTGTGGAACCGGCAGAACATCCGCTACGTGCAGATCGACGTGCCCGAGGAGATCGGGATCGAGGGCCGGGCGTCGTTCATGGAGTCCACCGGCACGTTCCGGGACATGATCTCCACCCACCTGTTCCAGATCCTGGGCTTCGTGGCGCTGGAGCCGCCGTACGAGATCGCGCCGGACGCGCTGCACGCGGAGAAGGCGAAGGTCTTCCACTCGATCCGCCCGCTCGACCCGTCGCGGGTGGTGTTCGGCCAGTACGCCTCCTACCGCGACGAGGAGGGCGTCGCCGACGACTCGACCGCCGAGACCTTCGTCGCGCTGGAGACCTACGTGGACAACTGGCGCTGGTTCGGGGTCCCGTTCTTCCTGCGCACCGGGAAGCGGATGGGGGCGACCCGGCGCACCGTCACCATCGGTTTCGACGAGCCGGCGCTGACGATGTTCCCGGGCGGCTCGTTCACCGGCGCCGCCACCGGCAGCGCGCCGACCGAGCTGGTCGTCGAGCTGGCCGACCAGGTCACCGCCGAGCTCGACGTGCGGGCGAAGGTCCCCGGCCCGGAGCTGAAGGTCGGGCGTGGGCGGATGCGGCTCGACCTCGACGGCATCGGCGACCCCGACGACGCGCTGGAGGCCTACGAGCGGCTGCTCCTGGACGTCATGAAGGGCGACCGCACGCTGTTCACCTCGACCGAGGAGGTCGAGCGGCTCTGGGAGCTGTGCGACCCGGTGCTCGCCGACCCGCCGCGGACGCAGACCTACTCCGACGGGTCCTGGGGCCCGCAGGACGCGCTCGACCTGCCCGGCCCGCGCGGCTGGCGGGTGCCGGAGTGAGCCCCACCCGTTCCGACGATTACCTGCCGATCGCCGAGCACGGCATCGTCGGGGACCTGCGTTCGGCGGCGCTGGTCGGCACCGACGGCACGGTCGACTGGTTCTGCCCGGGCCGGTTCGACGCACCCAGCGTGTTCGCCTCGCTGCTCGACGCCGGCCGCGGTGGGTACTGGCGGCTCGCGCCGTGCGTCGACGGGACCGAGCTCGCCAGCCAGCAGCAGTTCTACTACCCCGACTCCAACATCCTCATCACCCGCTTCCTCACCTCCGACGGCATCGTCGAGGTGCAGGACTTCATGTCGTTGCTGGGCCCGCACGACCCGGACCACCGCCAGCGCCTGGTCCGCCGGGTCACCGGCGTCCGCGGCTCGGTGCCGATGACGGTCGAGGTCGTGCCCCGGCCCGACTACGCCCGGGAGACACCGAAGGTGGAGACCGCCGGGGCGGGCATCCGGTTCACCGGCAGCGGCGTGACGCTGGACCTGACGTCGTCGGTGGAGCTGGAGGTCACCGACCACGCGGCGGGCGCGGAGTTCCGCACCGCCGAGGGCCGCACCGAGGTGTTCGTGCTGGAGGTCGACGCGACCGACGAGCCCACGGCCTGCGACGACGCCGCGGAGGAGTTGTTCACCGGGACGGTCGCGTTCTGGAAGGACTGGCTGGCGCACTCGTCGTACACGGGGCGGTGGCGCGAACGGGTGCACCGCTCGGCGCTCACCCTGAAGCTGCTCACCCACGAGCCGACCGGGGCGGTGATCGCGTCGCCGACGATGGGGCTGCCCGAGCAGCTCGGCGGCGAGCGCAACTGGGACTACCGCTACGTGTGGATGCGCGACGCCGCGTTCACCCTCTACGCCCTGCTGCGGCTCGGGTTCACCGAGGAGGCCGGGGCGTTCATCGGGTGGCTGTCGGGGCGCTTCGGCTCCACCCGCGACGGTGAGCAGGGCCCGCTGCGCGTGATGTACACGATCGACGGCGACGAGACCCCCGACGAGGTGGAGCTCGACCACCTCGAGGGCTACCGCGGCTCGCGCCCGGTGCTGGCAGGCAACGGCGCGTCCGCGCAGCTGCAGCTCGACATCTACGGCGAGATCATCGACTCGGTCTACCTCTACGACAAGTACGGCGACGGCGTCGGTCACGCGGACTGGTCCCACCTGTGCACGATCCTGGACTGGCTGCGCGAGCACTGGGACTCACCCGACGAGGGGATCTGGGAGACCCGGGCGGGACGCCAGGACCACGTGTTCTCCCGGCTCATGTGCTGGGTCGCGGTCGAGCGGATGATCCGGATGGCGCGCCGGCGGGGACTGCCCGGCGACGTGGGGGCCTGGACCACCACCCGCGACGAGATCTACCACCAGATCATGGACCGCGGCTGGGACCCGGACGTGGGACCGCGCGGGTCGTTCGTGCAGCGCTACGGCGCCCGCACGCTGGACGCGTCGGTCCTGCTCATGCCGATGGTGAAGTTCTGCGCACCCACCGAACCGCGGTTCCTCGCCACCCTGGACGCGATCAACGACGACCTCGTGGTCGACACCCTGGTGTTCCGCTACGACGTCGAGGACTCGCCCGACGGCCTCGACGGCGAGGAGGGGACGTTCTCGATGTGCTCGTTCTGGAACGTCGAGGCGATGACCAGGGCCGGGCGGCTGGAGCAGGCCCGGATCGCGCTGGAGAAGATGTTCTCCTACGGCAACCACCTGGGGCTCTACGCCGAGGAGATCGGCCTGACCGGGGAGCAGCTGGGCAACTTCCCGCAGGCGTTCACGCACCTGTCGCTGATCAGCTCGGCGATCAACCTCGACCGGGCGCTGGGGTAAGGCTCAGCGGGTGAACAGGCACGCCTCGTAGAGCCGGGCCCCGTGCTCCAGGGCCTGCTCCCGGGTGACCGGGCTCTCCGGGTCCAGCCAGGCGAGCACGGTCTCGCCCATCCCACCGAGGCAGAAGTGCCCGGCGACGCGCAGGTCGTCGGGCTCGATCCGGCTGTCGGCGGCGCCGGCGACCATGAGTTCGGCGAAGCCGCGGTTGGCGCTGCGCCGGCGCGCCACCAGCTCCGGGCAGCCGACCGCGTCGATCAGCGCGACCACCCGTCGCGGGTCGCGGTCGACGTCGTCGAACCACGCGGTGAGGGCGGCCCGGATCTGGGCGGCCGGGTTCGGGGCCGCCGACTGCACCGCGGCCATCGTGGCGGCGGCGCGCTCGTCGACGACGTGGTCGAACACCGCGCACCCGAGCTCGACGCCCGAGGCGAACTCCGCCGCGGCCGAGGCGGGCAGCCCGGCCCGCTCCGCGGCGGCTCCGGGGTCGACGGCGGACCAGCCGCCGTCCACCCACTGCTGCAGGGCCGCGTCGAGGAGGGCCTCGCGGTCCCGTTCACCCCGCTCCATGGGCGTCACTATGGCACCGGCCGGGCGGGTGGCCCCGGTTTCCCGGCCCTATCACCATCTTTGGTGATGTGCCGCCGCAGAAGGCGTTGGCGGCGATGAATACGCTGGAGGGCATGAGCAAAGCCGTGCTGACCGCCGTGGCGTGGCCCTACGCCAACGGCCCCCGGCACATCGGCCACGTGTCCGGCTTCGGTGTGCCCTCCGACGTGTTCGCCCGGTACCGGCGGATGGCGGGGGACCGGGTGCTGATGGTGTCCGGCACCGACGAGCACGGCACCCCGATCCAGGTCCAGGCCGACGCCGAGGGGCTGACCCCGCGCCAGCTCGCCGACAAGTACAACGACGTGATCACCGACGACCTGCAGGGTCTCGGGCTGAGCTACGACCTGTTCACCCGCACCACGACGTCGAACCACTACCGCGTGGTGCAGGACATGTTCACCGCGCTGTACAAGAACGGCTACGTCGTCCCGAAGACCCAGCTGGGCGCGATCAGCCCGTCCACCGGCCGCACGCTGCCCGACCGCTACATCGAGGGCACCTGCCCGATCTGCGGCTACGACGGCGCCCGCGGCGACCAGTGCGACAACTGCGGCAACCAGCTCGACCCGGCCGACCTGAAGAACCCGCGCTCGCGGATCAACGGGGAGACCCCGAAGTTCGTCGAGACCGAGCACTTCTTCCTCGACCTGCCCGCCTTCTCCGAGGCGCTCGGCAGCTGGCTGTCGACCCGCACCGACTGGCGGCCCAACGTGCTCAGGTTCTCCGCGAACCTGGTGGAGAACCTCAAGCCGCGCGCCATCACGCGGGATCTGGAGTGGGGCGTGCCCGTCCCGCTCGACGTCTGGTCGGACAACCCGCTCAAGAAGATCTACGTCTGGTTCGACGCCGTCATCGGCTACCTGTCCGCCTCGGTGGAGTGGGCCCGCCGCGGCCCGGACCCGGACGCGTGGAAGCAGTGGTGGACCGACCCGGCCGCCAAGGCCTTCTACTTCATGGGCAAGGACAACATCACCTTCCACTCGGTGATGTGGCCGGCGATCCTGCTCGGGCAGAACGGCGCGGGCGACCGCGGCGGCGAGCCCGGCCCCTACGGGACGCTGGACCTGCCCAGCGAGGTCGTGTCCTCGGAGTACCTGACGATGAGCGGGTCGAAGTTCTCGACCAGCCGCGGGACCGTGATCTACGTCGGGGACTTCCTGCGCGAGTTCGGTCCGGACGCCTTGCGCTACCACATCGCCGTCGCCGGGCCGGAGAGCCAGGACGTCGACTTCACCTGGGACGAGTTCGTCCGCCGGGTCAACTTCGAACTGGCCAACGAGTGGGGCAACCTGGTCAACCGCTCCATCTCGATGGCGCACAAGAACGTGGGTGCGATCCCGACCCCGACGGCGCCCCGGCAGGCCGACGCCGAGTTGCTCGCGTACTCCCGGGCCGGGTTCGACACCGTCGGCGGGCTGCTCGCCCGGAACCGGTTCAAGCAGGCCGCGGGCGAGGCGATGCGTGTGGTCACCGCGGCGAACCGGTACCTGTCCGACCAGGAGCCGTGGAAGCGCAAGGACGACCCGGAGCGCCGGGACACGATCCTGCACACCGCGCTGCAGGTCGTGCAGGACGCCAACACGCTGCTCACCCCGTTCCTGCCGCACGCCGCGCAGAAGGTGCACGAGTCGCTCGGCGGCACCGGGGTGTGGGCCGCGCAGCCGGAGAAGACGACCGTCGACGACCTCGGCGACGGCCCCGCCTACCCGGTCCTCACCGGTGACTACGCGGCCGAGCAGGCCCACTGGGGCTCCTCGCCGATCGAGGTGGGGCGTCCGCTGGCCAAGCCGTCGCCGATCATCGCCAAGCTCGCGCCCGAGCTGGGGGAGACCGGGCCGGAGTGGGCCCCGGTCCAGAAGTGAGCTCCGCGACGGGCGGGGACGGCGCGGCGCCCGCCGGCTCGGCCGCCGACCGTCCCCCGGCCGGCCGGCGTCCCCGGCCGGAGCCGCCCGAGCCCCTCGCCGCGCCCACGATCGACAGCCACACCCATCTCGACGCGTGCGGCTGCGAGACCGACGCCGACGTCGTCGCCGCGATGGACCGGGCGGCGGCGGTCGGTGTGGTCGGCGCCGTCACGATCGCCGACGACCTCGACGGGGCCCGGTTCGCCGTCCGCGCCGCGCACGCCGACGAGCGGGTGTGGGCGGCGGTCGCGCTGCACCCCACCCGGACGGCCCGGGTGCCCGCCGCCGACCTCGCCGAGATCGAGCGGCTGGCCGCGGACGACCGGGTGGTGTCGATCGGCGAGACCGGCCTGGACTACTACTGGGACCACAGCCCGCCCGCCGCCCAGCAGGACGCGTTCCGCTGGCACATCGGACTGGCCAAGCGCACCGGCAAGCCGTTGATGATCCACGACCGGGACGCCCACGACGACGTCCTGCGCATCCTCCGCGAGGAGGGTGCCCCGGACACGGTGGTCTTCCACTGCTTCTCCGGTGACGCCGCGATGGCCCGGGAGTGCGCCGACGCCGGCTACGTGCTGTCCTTCGCCGGTCCGGTCACCTTCAAGAACAACGACGAGCTGCGCGCCGCCGCCGCGCTGGTGCCCGCCGAGCAGTACCTCGTGGAGACCGACGCCCCGTTCCTCACCCCGCACCCGCACCGCGGCCGCGCCAACGAGCCCTACGTCCTGCCGTGGACCGTGCGCGGGATCGCCGCGACCCGCGGGGAGACCGAGGGCCGGGTCGCCGAGACGGCCCGCCGCAACGCCGAACGGATCTTCCGGCTGCGCACAACTGATTGACGCCGCCCGCCGTGCCGGGCGGCGGGGTCGTCGTCACTCACCGTCGACCGTCGCCCGCTCGTCGCCAGGGGCGCGTCGGACCCCCTCCGCCGGGTCACGGTCCGCTAACGTCGCTCGCCGTACCCGCCGGGACGGGGTCGCTCCCCCGACCCGCGGGACGACGACCGGTCCGCTCCCCGCGACGGTTCCGCTCCCCGGCACCGCGCCGGTCGTCGTTCCCGCAGGTCATGCGCCTCATCCCGGACAGCCGAGCCCCCGGGAAGTCATGTCTGCGCGTCACGCTGCTCCGCTCTCCGACGACGAGCTCACGCGTCCGCTGCCCGCTGTGGTGCCCGCCGGCCTCGCCGGCGACGAGGCCGGGTACGTCAGCTACGAGGGCCGGCACCGCCCGGCGGCGCGCTCCCGGGCCGGCGTCCGCACCGCCGCCGCGGCCGCGCTGTTCTCCGTCCCGACCGGTGGCCTCGCCGCCGCGGTGCTCACCGCCCCGGCCGAGCAGCCCACCCAGGAGCTCCGGGCAGGCCTCGCCGCGAACGCCGCCGACCTGGGCGCGGCGTCGATGAACCTCGACCGGTCCTCCTCGGCCGCGTCGTTCGCCCCGGTCGCCGCCCCGACCACCGGCTCGGACATCGTGAACGCCCAGGTCGTCGAGTCGCAGAAGCTCCCGGTGCCGGAGCGGGAGGTGCAGGACGCCTCGCTCGGCGAGGGCACCCGCACCGTCGTCGACCCGGGCCGCGAGGGCGCACGCAGCGTCATCTGGCGGGTCACCTACGACCAGGGCCGCGAGGTCGCCCGCGAGCGCATCGGCGCCGGTCAGAACACCCCGGCCATGCCGCGGGTGGTCAAGGTCGGCACCAAGAAGAAGGTCGAGGAGGTCGCCGGGAAGGCCGCCGCGAAGGCGGGGTCCTCGGCGCCCGCGGTCTCCGGCGGGGCGACCTGGGACAAGCTGGCCAAGTGCGAGTCCGGTGGTGACTGGAGCATCAACACCGGCAACGGCTACCAGGGCGGCCTGCAGTTCAACAAGCAGACCTGGCAGGCCTACGGCGGCGGGCAGTACGCCCCGACCGCGGACCAGGCCTCCCGCGAGGAGCAGATCGCGGTCGCCGAGAAGGTCAAGGACGACCGGGGCGGGTACAGCGCCTGGCCGTCCTGCTCGTCCAAGCTCGGCCTGAGCTGATCCCGCGCGCCGCGCGCCCGGCCCACCCGGCGAGAATGACCCCGTGAGCGACCACGGGACCGACGGCGCACCGAGCCCGAGCGCCGGCACCACCCGCCTGCTGGGCCCGGCCGACGTCCGGGTGCTGGCCGACCGGCTGGGTCTGCGCCCCACCAAGAAGCTCGGCCAGAACTTCGTCCACGACGCCAACACCGTCCGCCGGATCGTGCGGTCCGCAGGCGTCGACGGCGACGACGTCGTCCTCGAGGTCGGCCCCGGTCTGGGCTCGCTCACTCTGGCGTTGCTGCCGGTCGCGGCCCGGGTGCACGTCGTGGAGATCGATCCGGTGCTGGCCGGGCTGCTGCCCGACACCGTCGCCGAGCGGGCGCCCGAGCTGGCCGGTCGTCTCACCGTCACCGGTGCCGACGCGATGCGGGTCGGCGCGGACCGGCTCGCGGCCGACGCCGGGCCCGGCGCGGCACCGCCCACCGCGATCGTCGCGAACCTGCCCTACAACGTCGCGGTGCCGGTGATCCTGCACCTGCTCGCCGAGCTGCCCTCGCTGCGGACCGGGCTGGTCATGGTGCAGGCCGAGGTCGCCGACCGGCTCGCCGCCGGACCCGGTTCGCGCGAGTACGGCGCCCCCAGCGCCAAGCTCGCCTGGTACGCCGCCGCCCGTCGTGCCGGGCCGGTCCCGCGTGCGGTGTTCTGGCCGGTCCCCGGGGTCGACTCCGGGCTGCTCGCCTTCACCCGGCACGAGCCGCCCGCGGGCGCCGACCGGGCCGCCACCTTCGCGGTCGTCGACGCGGCGTTCGCCCAGCGTCGCAAGGTGCTGCGCGGCGCACTGTCCGGCTGGGCCGGCTCGGCCGCCGAGGCCGAGCAGGCCCTGCGCGCGGCCGGTGTCGACCCCACCGCCCGCGCCGAGACCCTGTCGGTGTCCGACTTCGCCCGGATCGCCCGGAACCGCCCGCCGGGGCCCCCTCCCGCCTGAGTGGACCGCGGCCGGGGCAGCGCATGATGGCGCCGTGACACGGGCGAGGGAACAGGTGGTCAGCGCGGACGGGACGAGCCCGTGGCCCGCGCTGTGGGCGCTGGTGATCGGGTTCTTCATGATCCTGGTCGACGCCACGATCGTCACCGTCGCGACGCCGGCGCTCCTGACCTCGCTGGACGCCGACGTCAACTCCGTGGTCTGGGTGACCAGCGCCTACCTGCTCGCCTACGTGCTCCCGTTGCTGGTCACCGGCCGGCTCGGGGACCGGTTCGGGCCCAAGAACGTCTACCTGTGCGGGCTCGCGGTGTTCACGCTGGCCTCGCTGTGGTGCGGGCTCACGACGACCGTCGGCGCCCTGATCGTCGCGCGGGTCGCGCAGGGACTCGGCGCGGCGATGATGACGCCGCAGACGATGGCGGTCATCACCCGGACCTTCCCGGCGGCCCAGCGCGGGCGCGCGATGAGCCTGTGGGGCGCCGTGGCCGGCGTCGCGACGCTCACCGGGCCGATCGTCGGTGGGCTCCTCGTCGGTGGCCTCGGCTGGGAGTGGATCTTCTTCGTGAACGTCCCGGTCGGAGTGGTCGCCTTCGTGGCCGCGTGGCGGCTGGTGCCTGCCCTCGAGACGTCGCGCCGCCGCTTCGACGTGGTCGGCGTGGTGCTGTCCGCCGCGGGCATGTTCCTGCTGGTCTTCGGTATCCAGGAGGGGCAGAAGTTCGGCTGGGGTGCCGGCATCTGGGCGCTGATCGGCAGCGGCGTCGTCGTGCTGGTGGCGTTCGTCGGGTGGCAGCGCGTGATCACGAGCGAGCCGCTGGTCACGCTGCGCCTGTTCCGGGACCGGAACTTCTCGCTGGCCAACGTCGCCATCTGCACGGTCGGCTTCGCCATCACCGCCCAGGGCTTCCCGCTGATGATCTACGCGCAGAGCGTGCGCGGCTTCACCCCGACCGAGGCCGCGCTCCTTCTCGCGCCGCTCGCGATCTTCTCCGGGGCACTCGCGCCGTACACCGGGCGGCTGACCGACCGCGTCCACCCGCGGCTGATCGGTGGCTTCGGCATGTCCACGTTCGTCATCGCGCTGGCCTGGCTGGCCTGGGTGATGGGCCCGGACACCCCGGTCTGGCAGCTGCTGCTGCCGCTCACCCTGCTCGGCATCTCCAACTCGTGCGTCTGGGCGCCGATCTCCACCAGCGCCACCCGCAACCTGCCGATGGACCAGGCCGGGGCCGGATCGGGCGTCTACAACACGACCCGCCAGGTCGGCGCGGTGTTGGGCAGCGCGGGCATCGCGGTGCTCATGGAGTCGCGCATCGCGGCGCTCGTCCCGGGCGCGTCGGCGACCGGCGGCTCCCCCGAGGTCGCGGCCGCCGGCGGCCCGCTGCCCGAGGCACTGCGCGCCCCCTTCGCGACGGCGATGGCCCAGTCCATGCTGCTGCCCGCGGCCGTGCTGGTGATCGGGGTCGTGGCGGTCGCCTGTTTCGCGACGCCCCGTCACCTGGCCGAGCGCCGCGCCGACACGGAGCCCGCCGCCTCCGCCGACTCACCCACCCGGTAGCGACTCCTCCGGAACAGGGTGTCCTCCGGGAGTGGCGTCGGAGGTGGGCCGGGTGTTCGGTCAGGTGGTCCGGACGTGAGGCTCGCGCCGGGCGGTCGCGGGGCCCGTCAACCTGATTCGCTTAGAGGTCGCGCGGATTGGTCACAGCTTGGCCGCGGTCGAGTGTCTGGGGGCGAGGGCGGGTACGGGCCTGCCGATCATGAAGTTATCTACGCTTCGTGATCGTCTGGAGGCCGCGTGCCCACCCTGCCATCATGGCTGACCGAGCCGTTGTGGGACCAGTTCACCGCGCTGCTGCCTCATCGAGACGAGTTCGATCCCACCCATCCGCTGGGCTGCCATCGCCGCCGGATCGCGGATCGGATCGTGTTCGACAAGCTCCTGCAGGTACTGCGGTTCGGCTGCTCGTATGAGGGCATCGCTGACAGCACCTGCTCGGCGACCACCATCCGCGATCGTCGTGACGAGTGGATCAGGCTCGGGGTCTTCGCCCAGCTGCGTCGGATCGTCCTGGACGCCTACGACCGCATCGTCGGTCTGCTGCTGCACGACATCGCCGTCGATGGCGCCATCACCAAGGCCCCCGGCGGCGGCGAGGTCGCCGGTCCGTCGCCGGTGGACCGGCGCAAACAGGGTATGAAACGTTCGGTGCTCGTCGAGGGATACGGCATCCCGCTGGGCCGAGTCCTGGCCGGAGCCAACCGGCACGACTCCCCGCTACTGGGCCCCACCCTCGACCGCCTCGATGCTCTCGGCCCGCTGCCCGACGACATCACCGTGCACCTCGACGCCGGCTATGACTCCGGCAAGACCCGCGACACGCTGGCCGAACGAGGCCTGCACGGCGAGATCGCGCACAAGGGTGAGAAAGCGCCGATCCAGGCCACCCGCCGCTGGCACGTCGAGCGGACCAACGCTTGGCACAACAGCTTCAACCGGCTGCAGCGCTGCTACGAACGACGAGAAATCGTCGTCGACGCGTTCTTCGACCTCGCCGACACGATCGTCACACTCCGTAGCTTGATTCGGCAGGCCTGGACCACACACCGCTGGAACGCCCGACCTGCACGACGTCCATGATCACCAACCAATCCGCGCGACCTCTTACTCGGTAAGCGAATTCCGAGACACGGTGCCGGGGGCCGGCGTCGGCGGTGGGCCGGCGGTGCCTGCGGTGTCGGTGGGCCGGCGGTGTCGGGTAGGCCGGTGTCCGGTGTCCGGAGCGGGGCCCTGGGGGCTCCGCCCCCGGTGGGGCCGGTGGGGTCAGTGGGGTCAGTGGGGCCAGGAGGTGGCCAGCGGCCACCGCCGGTGGGGCGGGAGGTGACCAGTGGCCACCCCACGGCAGTGCCGCCCTGCTCGGCCCGGCCCTGCTCGGCCCGGGCCGGTACCGATTCTCCGAATTCGCTTACCGGGTAAGCGGATTCGCCGGGGAAGGGGTGCCCGTGAACGGGGCTGATCGCCCTGCCGCGGCACCCGGCGCCGCAGCGCTGGGGCCGGATCGGCTGGGGTCGGATGGGTCGAGCGGGTCTGTCGGGGTCGGATCGGCGGGGTCGGGCAGACGGGGTCGGGCCGGACGGATCGAGCAACCCGGCCGGCCGGTGAGCCCGGCCACCCCGGGAGCCGGGCGGCGGCGGCCCGTCCCGCGCTGCCCGTAGGGTTGAGCGGTGCTGTCCGCCGTGCCGCGACCGGTCACCGTCCGGGTTCCCGCGAAGATCAACCTGCACCTCGCCGTCGGCGGGGTGCGGCCGGACGGCTTCCACGACCTCGTCACGGTCTTCCACGCCGTCAGCCTGTTCGACGAGATCTCGGTCGAGCGGGCGGAGGAGCCGGCGCTGGAGGTGCACGGCGACGGCGTCGCCGAGGTGCCGCTGGACGCCACCAACCTGGCCTGGCGGGCGGTCGAGCTGCTCGCGGAGCGGGCCGGGCGTGCGCCGGACGTCCGGGTGACCCTGCGCAAGGGCATCCCGGTCGCGGGCGGTATGGCGGGCGGCTCCGCGGACGCGGCGGGCACCCTCGTCGCGCTGTCCTCGCTGTGGCGGCTGGAGCTGGGCCGCGACGAGCTGTTCGAGCTGGCCGCCGAGCTGGGCTCGGACGTGACCTTCGGCCTGCACGGTGGCACCGCCCTCGGCACCGGCCGCGGCGAGAAGATCATTCCCGTGCTGGCCCGGCACCGGCTGCACTGGGTGATCGCGCTCGCCCGCGGTGGGCTCTCCACCCCGGCGGTGTTCTCCGAGCTGGACCGGCTCCGCGGCGACGGTCCGGTCACCGAGCGGCCGGTCGAGCCGGTCCTGGAGGCGTTGTCCTCCGGTGATCCGCGCCGTCTCGCGCTGAACCTCGGGAACGACCTGCAGGCCGCCGCCGTCTCGATGGCCCCGGACCTGCGCCGGACGCTGCGCGCCGGGGTCAACTCCGGAGCGCTCGCCGGACTGGTGTCCGGGTCCGGGCCGACGTGCGCGTTCCTGTGCGCCGACGCCGACTCCGCCGTCGAGGTCGCGACCGAGCTCGCCGGCATGGGGGTGTGCCGGACGGTGCGGGTCGCCCACGGTCCGGCCGGCGGCGCCCGCGTCGTCGACACCTCCGAGAACGGCGGCGACCACCCCCCCGACCGCGGTGGTCCCTCGAGCTCCGGCTCGTGGCCCCCGGTCCGTGCCTGAGACCTGCCCTGCCCGATGGTGGAGATGTAGTTGCCCGAGAACCTGCTCAACCTGGAGAACGTCACCGCGCACGTGCCCGGTGACGCCTCCCGCGTCCTGCTCGACGGCGTCTCGCTCGGCGTCGAGCGCGGCGACCGGATCGGCGTCGTCGGCCTGAACGGCGGCGGGAAGTCGACCCTGCTCGACGTGATCACCGGTGACCGCCCGGTCGAGGGCGGCCGGGTCAGCAGGCTCGGCGGCCTGCGGATGGCGCACCTGGTGCAGCACGACCGCTTCCCGGCCGGGTCGACGGTGCGCGACATCGTCCTCGCCGAGTACGGCGCGGACCACGAGTGGGCCGCCGACGCCCGGGTCCGCGACGTCCTGGACGGGCTGGCGATCTCCGACATCGAGCGGCCCACCGACGGCCTGTCCGGTGGCGAGAAGCGCCGGGTCGCGCTCGCCGCGGCGCTGATCGGGGAGCTCGACCTGGTCGTCCTCGACGAGCCCACCAACCACCTCGACGTCGAGGGCATCGGCTGGCTCGCGACGCACCTCACGGCGCGGCGGATCGCGCTCGTCGTCGTCACCCACGACCGCTGGTTCCTCGACACCGTCTGCACCCGCACCTGGGAGGTCGCGAACGGGAGGGTCGAGTCCTACACCGGCGGCTACGCCGACTGGGTCTACGCCCGTGCCGAGCGTGGCAGGCAGGCCGACGCCGCCGAGCAGCGCCGCCGCAACCTGGCCCGCAAGGAGCTGGCCTGGCTGCGGCGCGGTCCGCCCGCCCGCACGTCGAAGCCCCGGTACCGGATCGAAGCCGCCGAGGCCCTGATCGCCGACGTGCCCGCCCCGCGCGACACCGTCGAGCTGATGGCGTTCGCGACCAACCGGCTCGGACGCACCGTGCTGGAGCTGGAGGACGCGACCGTCTCCGTCGCCGGACGGACCCTGCTCGACCACGTCACCTGGCGGCTCGGCCCGGGCGACCGTGTCGGCATCGTCGGGATCAACGGTTCCGGCAAGACGACGCTGCTGCGAGCCCTGTCCGGCGAGCGCCCGCTCGACTCCGGCAGGCGCGTGCAGGGCAGCACCGTGAAGATGGCCCAGCTGTCCCAGGAGCTGGTCGACCTGCCCGCCGAGATGCGCGTGCTGGAGGCCACCGAGGCCGTCGCCAAGTACGTGCGGTTCGGCAAGCAGGAGATGACCGCGTCGCAGGTCCTGGAGCGGCTCGGGTTCCCGGCGGCCCGCCAGTGGACGCCGGTCGGACGCCTGTCCGGCGGTGAGCGGCGGCGGCTGCAGCTGACCCGTCTGCTGATGGACGAGCCGAACGTACTGCTCCTCGACGAGCCCACCAACGACCTCGACGTCGACACCCTCGCCGGTCTGGAGGACCTCCTCGACGGCTGGCCGGGCACGCTGGTGGTCGTCAGCCACGACCGGTACCTCACCGAGCGGGTGTGCGACCAGGTCGTCGCGCTGTTCGGCGACGGGCACCTCACCCACCTGCCCGGCGGGATCGGCGAGTACCTGACCCGCCGCGCCGCCACCGGCCACGGTCCGGCCGGGGCGGCGCCGACCGCGCCGGTGCCGGCGGGTGCACCCGTGGCGCGGGCGGCCGGGCCGAAGGTGGGCGCCGCCCAGCAGCGGGCCGCCCGCAAGGACGCCCAGCGCCTGGAACGGCGGATGGAACAGCTCACCGCACGGGAGGCCGGGCTGCACACCGAGCTGGCCGAGGCCGCGACCCGGCCCGACCGGCTGATGGAGCTGGACCGGGAGCTGAAGGCCGTCGTGGCCGAGCGCGAGGGCGTCGAGCTGGAGTGGCTCGAGGCCGCCGAGCGCGCCGAGGGATGACCACGGCCTCCTACCCCGGTAGGAGGCCGCCGGGGTAAGAGATCGGTAGTTCGACCGATCCGCGACCCCGGTGCACACGGATACCGTCGTACTCGCGTCACGGCGGGCTGGGGAGCATCGCCGGGGCGCGGGGGGAGAGACGGGCCGGTTCCGTCGCCACGGTCGGGGGGTGGCGACGGGGCCGGGCTCGTCGCGTTCGTCCCGCCGCCCCGCGGCTGTCACCGCGGTGCCAGCGCCGCACCAGGGCCGTGTCAGCGCCCGGGCGCACGCTCGATCCCATGAACACTCCCGCAATCGAGGTCGACGGCCTGGTCCGGACCTTCGGGGACGTCCGCGCCGTCGACGGGATCTCCTTCTCCGCCCGGCGTGGCCAGGTCCTCGGGCTGCTCGGCCCCAACGGCTCGGGCAAGACGACGACCGTCCGCATGCTGGCCACCCTGCTCCCGCCGTCCGGGGGCCGGGCCGCGGTGCTCGGCCACGACGTCGTCGCCGACGCCGCCGGGGTCCGCCCGCTGATCGGCCTCACCGGTCAGTACACCGCCGTCGACGAGGCCCTGACCGGACGCGACAACCTGTACCTGATCGGCAGGCTGCTCGACCTGCCGCGCGCCGCCGCCCGGGCCAGGGCCGTCGAGCTGATCGACCGCTTCGGGCTCACCGACGCCGCCGGTCGGCGCGTCGGTACCTACTCCGGCGGCATGCGCCGGCGGCTCGACCTGGCCGCGAGCCTCGTCGGGCGCCCGCAGGTGCTGTTCCTCGACGAGCCCACCACCGGCCTGGACCCGCTGCACCGCAACGAGGTGTGGGACGCCGTACGCCGCCTCGCCGAGGACGGGGTCACCGTCCTGCTCACGACCCAGTACCTGGAGGAGGCCGACCAGCTCGCGCACGATCTCGTCGTGCTGGACCGGGGCCGGGTGATCGCCTCCGGCACTGCCGCGGAGCTGAAGTCCCGTGCCGGTGGGCGACGCCTGCACGTGCGTCCGGAGCTGGCCCGCGAGGCGCCGCTGGTCGCCGCCGTCGTCGCGCAGGAGACCGGCGCCGAGCCGACGGTCGAGCCGTCCGGTGAGGTCACCGCGGCCGTCACCGACCACGGGGCGCTGCGGCGCACCGAGGACCGCCTGCTGACCGAGGGGGTCGCCGTCGCCGAGCTCGGTGTGCGGCTGCCCAGCCTCGACGACGTCTTCCTGTCCCTCACCGGCCACGCGGCCGAGACCCCTTCCGGAGACATCCGATGACCACCACCCTCCAGACCCCGCCCACGACCCCGCGGTCCGGCCGGGCGTCCACCTCCGCCCCGCTGCTGCCCTCGACCCTGCGGCACGGGCTGGCGCTGGCCCGCCGCGGGATCGTCAAGACCGTCCACTCCCCGGAGGCCCTGCTGGACATCACGCTCCAGCCGGTCGTCTTCCTGCTTCTGTTCGTCTACGTCTTCGGCGGCGCGATCGCCGGCAACAGCGCCGACTACCTGCACTACGCGCTGCCCGGTGTACTGCTGCAGACGGTGGTGTTCGCCTCCGCGGGCACCGGCGTCGGCCTGGCCGAGGACCTCAAGACCGGGATCTTCGACCGCTTCCGGAGCCTGCCGATCTCGCGGGCGGCCCCGCTGGTCGGCGCGATCGGCGCGGACCTCGTCCGCTACGTGACCTCCGGCGTGATCATGCTGGTGCTCGGGTTCGCGCTCGGGTACCGCACCCCGGCGGGCCCGCTCGGGATCCTCGCCGCGTTCGGTCTGGTCGTCGCGTTCGCGTTCGGCCTGTGCTGGGTGTTCACCGCGCTCGCGATGGTGGTGCGCCAGCCCCGTTCGGTGCAGGGCCTGTCCGCGCTGATCATGCTGCCGCTGACGTTCGCGAGCTCGGTGTTCGTGCCGACGCAGACCATGCCGGGCTGGCTGCAGGGCTTCGCCGCGGTCAACCCGGTGTCCCGGACCGCGGACGCCGTGCGCGCCCTGCTCGACGGTGCACCCGCGGGCGGGGCGGCGACGGTGTCGCTGCTGGCCTCCGCCGTCCTGATCGCGATCTTCGCGCCGCTCGCGGTCGCGCTCTACCGCCGCAGCGCCTGAGCGCTCACGGCACCGGGGGGACGTCCCGCGCGGTGGCCCGGCCCCGGTCGGCCGCCGCGCCGGCCGCGGCCGGGCCCAGCCGCGCGAGCACCCCGTCCCGGGTGGCGACGACGTCCGGGTCGCCCAGGTGCAGCGTCCCGCGCCGGGCCTCGGCCACGCCGAGCAGCTCGCCGGCCCGCTCGGCGTCACCGGAGCTCAGGGCCCAGCGGGCGGCGACCTCCGCGGTCCGGCCGAGCACCGGGCCGTCCTCGGCCGCGACGGCGGCGTGCGCGGCGAGCACCACGTGCTCCCGGGCCTCGTCGAGACGGCCGAGCGCGAGCAGCGCGGCCGCGACGAGGCCGTGCACCACCGCCTGCCGCTGCAGCTGCCCCGGGCCGGGGCCGGTGAGCCCGTCGGCATCGGCGAGCAGGTCCAGCGCCTGCTGCGGGTCACCGAGCCGCAGCTCGACCTCGGCGCGCGTCCAGGTCGTCCAGACCCGGACCTGGGGCTCGGCGGGCCCGTCCTCGACGGCGCGCCGCAGGTGCTCGCAGGCGGCGGGCCCGTCACCCCGGCGGGCGGCGAGCGCGGCGAGCTGCATCCGGTACTGCGGGACGTCGTCGGCGTTGCCGAGTGACGACGACAGCTCCACCGCCTCGGTCCACGCCCGGCGGGCGGCGTCGTGGTCGCCGGCCAGGTCCTCCAGCTCACCCAGCGCGAACGTCGTCATGCCGAGGCCGAAGCGGTCCCCGACCGTGGCGAACAGCGTGTGTGCCGTCCGCAGCCGGTCGCGCTGCACGACGAGGTCGCCCGTGTTCTCCGCATCCGTGGCGATCACCTGCGCGGCGATCGCCCGTAGCCAGGGCGGGCCGTCGCCGTCGGCGAGATCCTGGAGCGGGGCGCGGTCAGCGGCGTCGAAGACCCGGGTCACCGGCCCGACCAGCTCGACGAGCGGGTGCCGGGGTGCGGGCAGCTGCTCCCGCAGCGCGGCGACGGCCGCGACCTCCGCGCGGGCGGCGTCGGGATCGGGGGCGAACGCGGCCAGCACCACCGCCCGCAGCGCCCGGGTGAGGGCCAGCGCGGGTGACGGATCACCGGCCGGGACCGTCGCCACCCGGTCCGACCAGTGCTGCAGCGACGCGTGGTCGCCGCGGACGAGCCAGCTCCAGGCGAGCGCCGCGAACAGCCGGTGGGCCCGGTCGGGCTCGGCGGCCGCGACCGTCCGCTCCAGCGCGCGGACGGCCTCGCCCTCGACCGCGCGGATGACGGCGAGCTGGTCCAGCTGCTCACCCGTGCGCAGCCGCGGCTCGCCCGGCTCCAGCAGCGCGAGCAGGTGGTCGGCGTGCGCGGCGACGACCGCGTCCCGCTCGCCGGACCCGTCCAGCAGCGTCGCGGCGTACTCGCGGATCGTCTCCAGCATCCGGTACCGGGTGGCGCCGCCGTCCGGGTCCGGGACGGCGACGACCAGCGACTTCTCCACCAGCGCCGGCAGCAGCTCGAACGCCTCGTTGCCACAGACGGCCTCGGTGGTGCCCGCGGTGACCGGTCCGGCGAAGACCCCGAACCGGGTCGCGAACAGGCGCTCGGCGGGGGAGAGCAGCTCCCAGCTCCAGTCCACGACCGCGCGCAGCGTCTGGTGCCGCGGCAGCGCGGTACGGGCCCCGGTGACGAGCAGCCGGAACCGGTCGGCCAGCCGGTCGGCGATCTCCGCGGGCGTCATGCTGCGCACCCGGGCGGCGGCCAGCTCGATCGGCAGCGGCTGGCCGTCGAGGCGGGCGCAGATCCCGGCGACGACCTCCTCGTGCCCGTCGAGGGTGAACCCGGGCCGGACGGCGGCGGCCCGCTCGGCGAACAGCCGTGCGGCCGGGCCCGGGGCGAGCGAGCCCAGCGGGTGCAGGACCTCGCCGGGCACCCCCAGCGGCTCCCGGCTCGTCGCGAGCACCCGCAGCCCTGGCTCGGTGCCGAGCAGGTCGTGGACCAGGTCGGCGACGTCGCCGACCAGGTGCTCGCAGTTGTCGAGGACCAGCAGCAGCTCCCGCCCGGCCAGCGCCGTCCGGAGCCGGGTCCTGGCGTCCGGTCCGCCACGCTCGCCGACGGCCAGCTCGGGCCCGCCGACGGCGTGCAGCACCGCGGGCGCCACCTGGTCACCGCCGGTGAGCGCGGCCAGCTCGGCGACGGCGACGCCCGCGCCGGCGTCGCGCACGGCCTCCTGGGACAGCCGGGTCTTGCCCGCGCCGCCCGGCCCGACCACGGTGACCAGCCGCGCGGTGCCCAGCAGCGCACGGACCCGGGCGAGGTCGGTCTCACGGCCGACGAACGAGGTCAGCGGCAGGGCCCGTGGCGCGGGCGCCCGGCCGTTGCGGGACGGCGGCGCCACCGCGGACGGGGTCGCCGCGGAGGGCGCCACCCGCCCCGCGCCGGCGGTCACGGGCCGGACGGGCCCCGGCGGGTCGTCGCGCAGCAGCGCGGTGCGCACCCGCATCAGCTCCGGCCCCGGGTCGACGCCGAGCTCGTCGGCCAGCGCGGCCCGGGTCCGGTCGAGGACGGCCAGGGCGTCCGCCCGGCGCCCGCCGGCGTGCAGCCCACGGGCCAGCGCGACGGCCGCGGTCTCGCGCAGTGGCTGCCGGTCCAGGACCTCGGTCAGGGTGTCGAGCCCGGCCGCCGGTATCCCGCAGGCCAGCCCGCGTGCGGCGGGCTCCTCCGCCGCGGTGGCGCGGGCGTCGGCGAGCCGGGCCGCGGCCGGGCCGGCGAACGCCAGGTCACCGAGTCCGTCGAGGGCCGGGCCGCGCCACAGCCCGATGGCCTCGCCGAGCAGGGCGCGGGCACGGGCGTCGTCGGGCTCGGTGGCCGCCGTCCGGCGCAGCGCGGCGAACCGCAGCGCATCCACCTCGTCGGGGTCGGCGGCCAGCAGGTAGCCGCCCGCCGTGGAGCGGATGCGCTCGGTACCGAGCGCACGGCGCAGCCGGGTGGCCAGCGACTGCAGGGCGTTCGCCGTCGACGGGGGCTGCTCACCCCAGAGCGCGTCGACCAGGGTCGCGGTGCCGACCGGGCGCCCGGCGTCGAGGGCGAGGCGGGCGAGCAGCCCCCGGACCCGCGGGCCCGCGGGCAGCAGCTCGCACCCGTTGCCGTCGGTGACGGAGACGGGGCCGAGCAGCAGGATCGACATCATGGTCATTGTGCCCCGGAACGATGCCGGGGGCGTGCGGCGGAGGTCGCTCCGGACGGTGCGCCCGGAGCCCTTGACCTGAAGCCGGGTTCAGCTCCGACGATCGCTGCATGACCACGGAGACGGCCCGCTGGGCCTACCTGTTCGAGCACCCCGGCGCCGACCCGGCACGCGACCGCCTCGTGCTGGAGTCCGGCGGGCAGCGGTCGCTGGTCGTCGCCGTCGCGTCCACCGCGGACGCGCCCGACGTCGCCGCCGGTCTGGTCCGCGACGAGCGGGTCACCCTGGTGGAGCTCTGCGGAGGCTTCGGCAGCGGCGACGTCGCCGCCGTCGCGGCCGCGGTCGGCGACCGTGCCGCCGTCGGGCACGTCGTCTTCGGCGCCGACCAGATCCCGGCCGCCGCGGCCTACGCGAGCGCCGCCGCAGCGGCGGCCACGGCCACGGCCGGGGTGCGCCCCGGGCACCCGCCGTCGGGGTGAGGCAGCGGGTGCCCCGACACCACCTCGCACCGGTCGTGGACCGGCGGGCCCGCGGCTCACCCCGTCACCGGGGGTGACGGAGGCGGGACCGAGCAGCCGGATCGACGTCCTGGTCATCGTGTCCCGGAACGATGTCGGGGCGTCGTGGCACGGTGGGACCGTGGAGCTGGATGACGAGTTCGTCGTGGACGGTCACCGGGTGCGCTGGACCGCACGGGGCTCGGGGCTGCCGGTGGTGTTCTGCCACGGCACCCCCTGGTCGTCGTGGCTGTGGGCGCCGATCGCCGCGGCGGTGGCCGGGTCGCACCGGGTCCTGCTGTGGGACATGCCGGGCTACGGGGTGTCCGGGCGCAGCGCGGACGTCTCGCTCGGCGTCCAGGGCCGGGTGCTGGCCGGGCTGCTCGAGCGGTGGGACCTGCCCGAGCCGCCGCATGTCGTCGTCCACGACTACGGCGGCGCCGTCGCCCTGCGTGCGCACCTGCTGCACGGCGCGGCCTACCGGTCGCTGACGCTGGTCGACGTCGTCGCGCTCGCGCCGTGGGGTTCGCCGTTCTTCCGGCTGGTGCGGGAGAACGCCGCGGTGTTCGCGGCGCTGCCGGGGCCGCTGCACGAGGCACTCGTCCGGGCCTACGTGCGGGGTGCCGCGCACCGGCCGCTGCGGCCCGCCGACGAGGACGCGCTGGTCGGGCCGTGGTTGGGCGAGCAGGGTGCGGCCGCGTTCTACCGCCAGATCGCGCAGGCCGACCAGCGTTTCACCGACGAGGTCGAGCCGCGCTACGGCGAGCTGGACCTGCCGGTGCAGGTGGTGTGGGGCACGGAGGACACCTGGATACCGGTCGACCGCGCGCACCGGTTGGCCGCAGCGGTGCCGGGGGCCGAGCTGCACCTGGTGCCCGGGGCAGGGCACCTGATCCAGCTCGACGCCCCGGAGGTGCTCACCGCGCTGGTGCTGGGGGCGCTCAGCCGGACGCCGTGACCACCTTCGCCAGCTCGTCGAGCTTCGCGAGGGTCTCGGACTCGGGCAGCGTCGGGAGGAGGAAGGTGACCCGCTCGACACCCGCCTCGGCGTACCCGGCGACGACGTCCGGGTCCGGCTCCCCGCCGAACACCGTGGTCGGCACGTCCGGCTTGCCGCGCTCGGCCAGGTCGGCGCGGACCCGGCGGATCTCGTCGAAGGAGGTGTGCCCGCGCGGCAGCCAGCCGTCACCGACCTCGGCGAGCCGGTTCAGCGCGGCCTCGCTCTCCCCGCCGAGGTAGATCGGCGGGGTGCGGTCCGGCTTGGGCCAGGAGAACGAGCGGTCGAGGTGCAGGTACTCGCCGTGGAACTCGGCCTCGTCCTCGGTCCACAGTGCCCGCAGCGCGTGCAGCTGCTCGGTCATCAGCGGGCCGCGGGTCCTCGGGTCGACGCCGTGGTTGCGCATCTCCTCGCGGTTCCACCCGGCGCCGACACCGAACAGCAGCCGCCCGCCCGACACCAGGTCCAGGCTCGCGGTCTGCTTGGCGGTGTGGATGATGTCGCGCTGGGGCAGCAGCACGATGCCGGTGCCCAGGAGCAGGTCGGTGGTCGTCCCCGCCATCGCGGTGAGGGCGACGAACGGGTCGAGCGTGCGGTAGTAGACCCGCGGCAGGTCACCGCCGCCGGGGTAGGGCGACTCCCGGCTGGTCGGGATGTGCGAGTGCTCGGCGAGGAACACCGAGTCGAATCCGCGCTCCTCCAGCGCCCGGCCCAGCGGCCCGGGACGGATGCCCTCATCGGTCACGAACGTTGCGATGCCGAACTTCATGATGCCGTGTACCCATCCGTCGTCGATCGCACGCGGGCTGCGGGTGCCGGGCGGCTCTGTCAGCCGTCCGGCGGGACGGGGGCCCCGGTCCCGCCGAGACGGGCCGACAGCTCGTCGACCGCCTCCCGCAGCACGGGCACGAACCCGACGAGCTCGTCGCGGCCGGCCCGGACCGCCGGGACCGACACCGACAGTGCGGCGACGGCTCCTGTGTGGTCGAAGACCGGCATGGCCACCGCCACGACGCCGGGGACGCGCTCCTCCAGGGAGATCGCAAAGCCCGCGCGTCGCACCCCCTCGATCTGCCGGTCGAGTCGCTCCTGTGCCGACGGGGCGTCGGCCAGACGCCGGCGGACCAGCGCGAGCCGCTCCGGCGCGGCGTGGGCGAGCAGTGCCTTTCCCGGCGCCCCTTCGTGGGCGGGGCGGGCGACGCCGAGATCGGTGTAGATGCGTCGGAGCGGCTGCTGGGACTCGACCTGGGCGATGGTCCGTCGGCTGGGCTCGGCGTCGAGCACGTGGAGGCCGACGGTCTCGCCGGTCCGGTCGCGCAGCTGAGTCATGATCGGGACGGCCTGTGACTCGAGCGTCAGCTGTTCCCGGGCCACCTCGCCGAGACCGAGCAGTCGGGGACCGAGCGAGTACGCGGTCGAGTCCGCCGCCTGGGCCATGAACCCGTGGCTGGCCAGCGCGCTGACCAGGCGGTGGGTCGTCCCCCGGGTCAGCCCGGTGAGCCGGGCGATCTCGGAGATCCCGGCGACCGGTCGGGCGCGGGAGAAGACGGACAGGATCGCGACCGCCCGGTCGATCGACTGGACGCCACCGCCCGAGTTCGGTTCGGCGGTGTCGTCGCGTCGTGCCTCCACGGGCCGGAGCCTAGCGAGCGCCCCGGCCGGGCCGGGCGTTGCCGTCGCGGCGCAGGGTCGTCTACGGTGCCCGCATTACGGTACGTCGTTTCGGAAGGTGGGCACCATGACAGTGCAGTCAGGGGATCGCGCCGGCGCGTCGGGCGGTGACGGGGCAGGTGCCACGGCGCCGGCAGCCGGCCGCTTCGACACCGTGCGGAGCCGGATCGGGATGCCCGCGGGGCCGCTCGCGTTCGTCGCGGTGCTGCTGCTGGCCGACGGTCTGGTGTGGCCCCAGCGAGCACTGGCCGCGGTGTTCGTGCTGGTGATGATCTGGTGGGTCACCGAGGCGCTGCCGCTGGCGGTGACGGCCGTCTTCGCGGTCCTGTTGTGCGTCTTCCTCGGGGTCGCCGACGAGGAGACCGTGCTCGGGGCCTTCGGGACCGACACGATCTTCGTGTTCCTCGGCGGCTTCGTCATCGCCCGGGCGATGAGTGTGCACGGGCTCGACCGCCGGATCGCGCTCCGTGCGCTGTCGGTGTCGGGCATCGCAGGATCGCCCGTGCGGACGATGATCGCGTTCGGTGCGATGGCGGCCACGATCTCGGCGTTCGTGTCCAACACCGCGACCGTGGCGATGCTGCTGCCGATCGGGATCGGCATCGTCCGCTCGGTGAGCACGGTGAGCGTCCGCGAGGGGGGTCCCGACCTGTCGCGTTCCCGCTGGGCGACGTCGGTGATGCTCATGATCGCCTACGGGGCGTCGATCGGGGGACTCATCACCCCGGTGGGTGCGCCGCACCAGCTGATCGGCCGTGACCTGGTCGAGTCGCAGACCGGTCGCACCATCGGCTTCGTCGAGTGGGTGACGATGTTCCTGCCCGTCGTGCTGGTCATGTTCGTGGTGCTGGCCGCCCTGCTGCTCCTGCTCAACCGGCCCGAGGTCACCCGGCTCGACGGCGCCGCCGAGTTCGTCGCCGAACAGCGGGCGGCCCTCGGCGGCGTGACCCGGGGGGAGAAGAACACCGTCGTCGCGTTCGTCGTCGCCGTCGTGCTCTGGACCGCCCCGGGAGTCCTCGGCGCGGTGATCGGCGAGGACTCCCCGGTCGTGCGCTGGCTCACCGAGCACGCGACCGAAGGGGTCGCGGCCGTCTTCGCGGCCACCCTGCTGTTCCTGCTGCCCGCCCGCTCGGCGGATGACGGGGGCCGGGTCCCGACGCTCACCTGGGCCGAGGCGGTCAAGATCGATTGGGGCGTCATCCTGCTCTTCGGCGCCGGCACCGTGCTCGGGTCGCTGTCGTCGGAGACCGGTCTGGCCAGGACGTTCGGCGACGGTCTCGCCTCCGGGCTCGGGGTGTCGTCGCTGGTGGCGGTGACGGTGCTCGCGGCCGTCATGGCCCTGCTCGTGTCGGAGACCACCAGCAACACCGCGAGTGCCGGGATCGTCGTGCCGATCGTGGTCCCGATCGCGGTGGCCATCGGCGTCGACCCGCTGATCCCCGGACTCGTCGCGACGGCCGCGGCCGGGTACGGCTTCATGCTCCCGGTCTCGACCCCGCCGAACGCCATCGTCTACGGATCGGGCCTCGTCCCGCTCACGAAGATGATCCGCAGCGGCGTCGTCTTCGACGTCCTCGGGGTGACGGTGCTCGTCGTCGGCGTCCTGCTCATGGCCCCCCTGGTCGGCCTGTGACCGGCCGTCCTGCCCCGCACCCCACGACCCAGGAGAGAACGCCGGTGTCCCACACCCTGCACACCCTCGCCCGACGGATCCTCGACCGGCGCGACCCACTGCCGGACGAGGTGCTCGCCGCGGCCCGGCGCACCGTCGCCAACGTCGTCGCCACCGCCGTCGGTGCGGCCGGCGCCCCGGCCGTGGACGCGGTCGTCGCGGCCTCCACCGCGATGGCACCGGGCGGCACCGCGGTCGTCCCCGGCCGGCCCGAGCGTCTGCACCCCCTCGACGCGGCCCTGGCCACCGGGCTCGCCGCCCACCTCGACGACTTCGACGACACCCACCTGCGTACCGTGATCCATCCCGGCGCCGTCGAACTGGCGACGCTGGTCGCGCTGCAGGACGGACAGGCGACCCGGGACGCCGACGAGGTGCTCACCGCCGTGTCCTGGGGCGTCGAGGCACAGCTGCGGCTGGGCAACGCGATCTCGCCCGAGCACTACGACGCCGGCTGGCACATCACCGGCACCTGCGGCCCGGTCGGCGCCGCGGTGACGGCGGGCCTGCTGCGAGGGCTCGACGTGGACCGCCTCGCCGTCGCCACGGCGCTCGCGGCCGGCGGCCCGGTCGGCAACCGGGAGGGTTTCGGGTCGATGACCAAACCGTTCCACCCCGGGCAGGCGGCCGTCGTCGGCCTGCGCGCGGTGCAGGCGGCCGTCGACGACGCCCCGTGGCCGGGTGACGTGCTCACCGGCCCGTCGGGTCTCGCGACCCGGCTCGCCGCCGGGGTGTTCCGGCCCGGCGAGCTGCTCGACGACCTCGGCACCCGGTGGGAGCTGTGCGCGAACACCTTCAAGCCCTACCCCTGCGGCATCGTGACCCACCCGGCGATCGAGGCCGCCGAGGCCCTGCACGCTGGCCTCCCGGCCGGTGACACCCGTGTGATCGAGGAGGTCGAGCTCGTCTGCCACCCGCTCGTGCCCGAGCTCACCGGCAACACCGACCCCGCCGACGGGCTGCAGGCCCGCTTCTCCACCGCGCACGGCATCGCGGCCGGTCTGCTCCTCGGACAGGTCGGCCTCCCCGCCTACGACGACGACCTGGTGCACCGCGACGAGGCGGCCCGGCTGCGCTCCCTGGTCCGCTTCTCCGCCGGGGACGGCTGCGCCCGCGACGCCGCCCGGCTGCGGATCCGGATCGGGGACGAGTGGCGCCACCACGACGTCGTGCACGTCCGGGGGAGCCTGGCCCGCCCGATGACCGACGACGACCTGGCGGCGAAGGCACGCGCGCTGGTCGAGCCGACGCTGCCGGGCCGCGCCGCCGAGCTGGGCCGGGCGTGCCGGGCCACCGGACCCGGCTGGGTGCCCGCGTTGCTGGCCGCGACCGTGCCCGACCGGGCGCTGCCGCGTCGGGCGCCGGAGTCCGCGGTCCCCGTCTCCGGGGCCGACGCGGCGCTGGCCGAGCTCGTCGCGCACGGCGCGGTCCGGCCCGGCCCGCGGGGCGCGGAGCTGCTGGGCCACCTGGCAGGCCGGGGACGGTCCGCCCTCGACGACGCGCCGCATGAGCCCGACCCGCGCCGCCGGGCCATGCTGGTGACGCGCGCGCTGGGCAACGGGCACGACCCGGCGGTCGTCGCAGCGGTGGCCGCCGCCCTGGCCTGCGGCGACGGCACCGACGCGATGGCGCCCGCCGCGGCGGCCGGCGTCGCCCTGGACCTGGCACGGACGCTGGCGGTGCCGTCCGCCGCGGTCGTCCGGGTGGCGGCGGCGCTGGCGGCCGCAGCCGCGGCGGGCGCCCCGCCCCGGACCGTGTTGCACGCCCTCGGGCTCGCCGCCACCCAGGTCACCGGTGTGGCCGGGGACTCGGCGAGCGACGTACTGCGTGCATCGGCGCAGGCCGACGCGGTGCTCGACGGTGTCGCCGCGGCCAGGCTGGCCGCGGCCGGGGTCACCGGGCCCGCGCAGCCGTTGCACGGCAGGCGCGGTCTGGTGAGCCTTCTGGGCGTCGGGGACGCGCGACGACGGGTGACGACCGCGGAGACGGCGTCGGCGGCGCTGGAGGAGGCGGCGCCGGTCGTCGCGCTGTGACGGGACCGGGCGCGGCGCTCAGCCGCGCCCGCCGAGCCGCCCCAGCAGCAGCGCCTCGGCCAGCACCCCGCGTCCGAACATGCCCAGGTGCAGGCTCTCGTCGATGCCGTGCCAGCGGCTGGCCGGGTCCCCGACCCCGGTGACCAGCACCGCCGCGCCGGGGAAGGTCCGCGCGAACTCGGCGATGAACGGGATGGACCCGCCGATGCCGGTCTCGACGGCGTCGTTGCCGTAGGCGGCGGAGAAGGCGGCGCGGGCGTGGTCGTAGACCTCGCCGGTCGAGGACAGGCTGAACGGCTCGGCGACGCCGTGGCCGGGCGTCACCGACACGTGCGCACCCCACGGGACGTTGCCCTCGAGGTGCTCGGTGAGCGCGCGCCGGGCCTCGAGGGCGTCCTGGCCGGGGGCCAGCCGCATGCTGACCATCGCCCGGGCGCGGGGGAGCAGCACGTTCGACGCCTCGGCGACCTTCGGCGCGTCGATCCCCAGCACCGCGACGGCCGGGGCGTGGTTGACCCGGTCCGGGATCGAGCCGGTGCCGAGCAGCTCCACGCCGTCGAGCAGCCCGGCGTCGGAACGGTAGGTGGCCTCGTCCGGGTCGGGCGCGTCGGAGCTGCCCCGCACCAGGCCGGGGACGGCGACCTCGCCCTGGTCGTCGTGCAGCGTGGCCAGGGTGCGGCACAGCGCGGTGAGCGCGTCGCCGACCGGGCCGCCGTACACACCGGAGTGCACCGGGCGTTCCAGCACCGACACCTCGACGACCACGTCGACCAGCCCGCGCAGGCTCGTGGTCAGCGCCGGGACGTCGACGGCCGGGTTCGCCGCGTCGGCGATCACGATGACGTCGGCGGCGAGCGCGTCGCGGTGCTCGGCCAGCAGCGCGGTCAGGGTGGGGGAGCCGGACTCCTCCTCGCCCTCGATGAACAGCACGACCCCGACCGGGGGCGTCCCGTCGTAGGCGCGGAGCACGGCGAGGTGGGTCATCACGCCGGCCTTGTCGTCGGCGGCGCCGCGGCCGTAGAGCCGGCCGGCGCGCTCGGTCGGGGTGAACGGCGGGCTGGTCCACTCCTCGTCCCCGCCGGTGGGCTGGACGTCGTGGTGGGCGTAGAGCATCACCGTCGGCGCGCCCTCGGGCGCGGGCCAGTGCGCGACGACGGCCGGGGCCCCGCCCTCGGCGGAGAGGATCTCGACCGACGCGGCGCCCGCGTCGCGGGCCAGCGCGGCGACCGCGTCCGCGGAGCGACGGGTGTCCTCGGCGTGCGCCGGGTCGGCCCAGATGCTCGGGATCCGGACCAGGGCCTCCAGGTCCGTGCGCGCCCCCGGGAGGACCGCGTCGACGGCGGCGGAGAGGTCGGCGGGAGCAGGGGCGGTGTGCGGCTCGGCCATGCGCCCGGATGCTACGCGGCGGCGCGTCGTGCGCGGCCGGTCGTCGACCGTGCCACCGCGTACGGGCGGTTCGTCGCTACATTCGGGCGCATGTCCCGATTCCTGGCGACGTTGCTGGAGTCCGCTACCGGTCCCGACGGGCCCGCCCGCGGGATGACGACGGGGGAGCCGCGCGATCCCGTCCGGCGTTCCTGGGCGGAGGTGCACGGGACGGCGCGCGGGATCGCGGACGCCCTGCGCCGCCCCGGCCGGGACGGCGGGCCGGCGCTGCCCTTCGGCGGCGCCGTCGGGGTGCTGGCCGGGGAGCCCGCCGCGATCGCCCCGGTCGCGCAGGCGGTGTGGCTGTGCGGCGGCAGCGTCACGATGCTGCACCAGCCGACCCCGCGCACCGACCTCGCCGAGTGGGCGGCCGACACGGTCACCACGCTGACGATGGTCGACGCCGCGATGGTGCTGCTCGGCCCGCCGTTCGACGCCCTCGCCCCGGTGCTGACCGAGCGGGGTGTCCCGTTCCGGATGCTCGACACGCTGACCGGAGACCCGGCGGCGTTCGTCGCGGACGCGGCCGTCGCCGACGAGGGTGACACGGCGCTGCTCCAGCTCACGAGCGGTTCCACAGCGGCCCCGAAGGCCGTACGGATCACCCATGCGAACCTGCACGCCAACATCGGGGCGATGGTGACCGCGTCCGCGCTGGACGTCGCGACCGACCGGATGGTGTCGTGGCTGCCGCTGTTCCACGACATGGGGATGGTGGGGTTCCTGACCGTCCCGATGACGGTCGGGCTGGACCTGGTCACCGTCACGCCCGCGGACTTCCTGGGCCGACCGCGGCTGTGGGCCGAGCTCATCTCCTCCTACGGCGGGACGGTCACCGCGGCGCCCAACTTCGCCTACGCCGTGCTGGCCCGCCAGCTCGCCAGGGTCGACGACGGCGCCCTCGACCTGTCGTCGCTGCGGCTGGCGCTCAACGGGGCCGAACCGGTGGACCCGGCGGCGGTCGCGGCGTTCGTCGAGGCGGGCGCCCGGTTCGGCCTGCGTCCGGAGTCGGTGCTGTGTGCCTACGGGATGGCCGAGACCGCGCTCGGGGTGTCCTTCGCTCCCGTCCACGGTGGACTGACGGTGGACCGGGTCGACGCCGAGTCGCTGGAGGCCCACCGCCGCGCCGAGCCGGCGGGCGACGGGCCGGTGCGCGAGTTCCCCGAGCTCGGGCCACCGCTGCCCGGGATCGAGGTGAAGGTCGTCGGCTCGGGCGGCCGGACACTGGGGCCGCGCGAGGTCGGTGTGCTGCACCTGCGCGGCGACGCCGTGACGCCCGGCTACCTCACCGTCGACGGCCCGGTGTCCACCCAGGACCGCGACGGCTGGTTCGACACCGGCGACGAGGGCTACCTGACCCCCGGTGGCGCCGTCGTGGTGTGCGGCCGCACGAAGGACGTGATCATCATGGGTGGGCGCAACATCTACCCGACCGACATCGAGCGGGCCGCGGGCGGAGCCGAGGGCGTGCGTGCCGGCAACGTCGTCGCGGTCCGGATGGCCGCGGGGCAGGGGCGGCACCGGGAGTCGTTCGCGGTCGCCGTCGAGGCGAAGGACGCCGACGGCCCGGACGCCGTGCGCCGGATCCGCGACGACGTGATCCGCCGCGTCGTCTCGGCGGTGGGGGTACGCCCCGCCGAGGTCGCGGTGCTCGCGCCGGGCAGCCTGCCCAAGACCCCGTCCGGGAAGCTCCGCCGCGCCGCGACGGCGGACCTGCTGACCGCCCGCCGCTGACCCTGCCGCCCGCCGGGTCCCGGCCCCGACCGGATCGGGGACGGGGTCGGAGGGCCCGGATGCGCGGGAGCCCCGGTCCCGGCGGGGACCGGGGCTCCCGGCGAGGACCGGGCTCAGCCCGACAGCGGGTGGAACCGGTTCTGGGCCGGCTCCAGGCCGTCGGACAGCAGGGCCTCGGCGGCGTCCGCCGCGAGGTCCAGACCGAGGTCGAGCTCCTTGTTCTCCACGCCGGAGAACCGCTTGAGCACGTAGTCCGCGGGGTCCTGGCGACCCGGCGGACGGCCGATGCCGAACCGCACGCGCAGGTAGTCCTTGGTCCCGAGCGCCTTGCTGATCGAGCGCAGGCCGTTGTGCCCGCCCTCGCCGCCGCCGCGCTTGAGACGGACCACGCCGAAGTCGAGGTCCAGCTCGTCGTGGACGACGACCACCTCGGTCGGCGGGATCGAGAAGTACGCCGCGAGCCCGGCGACCGGGCCGCCCGAGAGGTTCATGTAGGTCCGGGGGACGGCCACGGTCACCGGCCTGCCGGCGAGCCGGCCCTGCGCGATGTCGGAGTTCGACCGCTTGTGCGCGGAGAACCGACCGGCGCCGGCCCGCGCCGCCAGCAGTGCGGCGACGCGGGTGCCGACGTTGTGCCGGGTGCCCTCGTACTCCGGGCCCGGGTTCCCGAGCCCGACGACGAGGGCCGGCCCCGGCACGGGACTCACTTGTCGGAGGACTCGGAGTCGCCCTCGGAGTCCGCGGACCCCTCGGCGGAGTCGCCCTCGCCCTCGGCGTCGCCGTCGGCGGCCTGCTCCTCGTCCGAGGGCTCCTCGACCACGCCGGCACCCTCGGTGTCGATCTCGGCCTCGAGGTCCTCCTCGGTCGGGGCCGGGACGACCTGCACGACGAGGTACTCCTCGTCGGTGCGCAGCTCGACGCCACCGGGGAGCCTGAGGTCCTTGGCGAAGTACTGGGTGCCGATCTCGGCGTCCTCCACGGAGATCTCGATGTTCTCCGGGATGTTCAGCACGTCCGCCTCGACCAGGACGGTGTTGAGGTCCTGGGTGACCAGCGAACCGGGGGCGGCCTCGCCGGTGACGACGACGTCGAGCTCGACCTCGACCTTCTCGCCCCGCTTGATGACGAGCAGGTCGACGTGCTCGATGTAGGGGCGCAGCGGGTGCACGACCACGGTCTTGGTCAGCGCGAGCTGCGGGCTGCTGCCGTCGACGTCGAGCTCGAGCACGGCGTTGCGGCCCTGCTCGCGGACGACCGCGGCGAACTGCAGCGACGGCAGCGAGAGGTGGACGGGGTCGGTCCCGTGGCCGTAGAGGACGGCGGGGATCTTGCCGGCGCGACGGGTGCGACGGGCGGCACCCTTGCCGAACTCGGTCCGGGTCTCGGCGGGGATGCGGGTCTGGGCCACGGGAACTGCTCCTCGAACTGTCTGCGGTGGAAGGCGCGCGCGGCGAGGAGCCGACCGGGATCGGCCCACGTCGATCACGGCGGGTCAAGAGTGCACCCGCCCTCGCCGCGGAGATGCCGAGAAGAGTACGCCAGGCCCGTGGTCGTCCCGGGGCCAGCCCCCGGGACGACCCCGGAACCGGCTGCTCAGGCCACCGAGTGGGGCACGCCGGGGCCCGGGTCGATGCGGTGCGGGCCGTTCTTGCCGGGCGTGACGTCGAAGTCGAAGATCCCGGTCGGGAGGTACACCGTCGAGCACGAGTTCGGGATGTCCACGACCCGGACAGCCTGCCCTCGATCGGCGCCGCCCCGAGGATCATGTAGGCCTGGATCGGGGAGTACCCGAAGTTCGTCAGGTAGTCGATCGCGTGCAGGCAGGCCCGCTGGTACGACAGGTGCGAGTCGAGGTAGCGCTGCTCGCCGTCGAGGGTGACCGACGTACCGGAGAAGGCGATCCACTCGCTGTACTGCGGGTCGGTGTTGCCCGGGACGAAGATCGCGTTCTCGGAGACGCCGTAGGTCGCCATGCCGCCCTTGATGACGTCGACGTGCAGGTCGATGAACCCACCCATCTCGATCGCGCCGCAGAAGGTGATCTCGCCGTCGCCCTGGGAGAAGTGCAGGTCGCCCATCGAGAGGTTCGCCCCGTCGACGAACACCGGGTAGAAGACCCGGCTGCCCTTCGTCAGGTTCTTGATGTCCTGGTTGCCGCCGTTCTCCCGCGGCGGCGCGGTGCGCGCGGCCTCCGCGGCGGCCCGGTCGAAGTCGGCGCCGGTCAGCGAGCCGAGGATCGCCGAGTCCGGGTTCGGCGGGAGTGCGAGCGGCGGCACCCGCTGCGGGTCGGTGTCGATCAGGGCCTGCTCGCGGGCGTTCCAGCGGCCGAGCAGCTCGGGCGACGGCGCCGTGCCCATCAGTCCGGGGTGGACGATCCCGGTGAACGACACGCCCGGGACGTGCCGGGACGTGGCCGTCCCGCCCCGGAAGTCCCAGACGACCTTGTAGGCGTCCGGGAACTGTTCGGTGAGGAAGCCGCCGCCGTTGCGGGTGGCGAACACCCCGGTGTAGCCCCAGCCCTGGCCGGCGAGCGGGCCGGAGTCCTCCTGCGGGATCGGGCCGACGTCGAGGATGTCGACGATCAGCAGGTCGCCCGGCTGCGCCCCCTCGACGGCGATCGGCCCGGACAGCACGTGCACCCCGGCGAGCGGTGCGTTCAGGATGTCGTCGGCCGAGTCGTCGTTGTGGATGGCGCCGTCGAACCACCCGCGGCAGTCGACGCGGAAGGTGTCGCCCGGCTTGACGTGCACCTGCGCCGGGATGTCGGGGTGCCACCGGTTGTGGCCGGTCAGCTGCTGGTCGGTGAAGGTCCTGGTGCTGTCGAGGGGGAAGACGTTCCTGGGCATCGGGCACTCCCGGGGTCGGTGCGGACGCGGACGGAGCGGAGGGGTCGTGCGGCGACACGGCGCGGTGCGGTGCGGTGCGGACGGAGCGGAGGGGTCGTGCGGCGACACGGTGCGGTGCGGTGCGGTCGAGCAGGCGGAGTGGGTCGGGTCGCGACCGCACGCGACGCCCCGCGGTCGGGGGCGGGACGGGTCGGGGACGCGGCTCAGGGGCGGGGCAGTCCGCGGGTGGCGGGGTGCAGCGGCGGCCCGCCCGGACGCAGCGGACGCGGGGGAGGGGCGGAGACGACCTGCGGCTCGTGCGCCGTCGCCGTCGTGCGGTCGATCAGGGCGACGCGGCCGCGGTCGGCGAGACCGAGCATCGGGGCGGTGATGACGCGCGGGGAGTCCTGCCCGCAGGTGGGACAGCGTGCCGTGGCGGGGGCGCTGCCGATCGGGTGCCGTTCCTCGACGGTGCCGTCGTTCCCGCACCGGTAGACGTAGAGCGCCACGGTCCTGCCTCCCGGCACGCCGGGCGAACCGGCATGCGTCCGAGGAAATAATTTCCAGGGAAAGTACGACGGTCGGGCGGAGGTGTCAACGGACCGGTCAGAGCTGCTGGACGACGTCCCAGGCCACCCCGTCCGCGACGGCGAGGAACACCTGCTGGCGCAGATGCCGCCCGTGCACCTCGACGGTCCCGCGCGGGCTCTCGTAGGCCAGTCCCTCGGCGACCGCGGTCATCGCCGGGACCTCGGGCGACCCGGCCCGGCGCATCAGCTCGGTCAGCAGCCGGACACCCTCGTAGCAGGACTCGCCGAGGCTGTTGAGCACCGGCGCGTCCGGGCCGAAGCGGTGGGCGTGCGCGGCCGCGAAGTCCAGGCCCGACGCCGTCGCGAGGTCCTCGAAGTAGCCGGCCGAGGTCAGCAGGCCGCGGGTGTTCTCCGGGCCGGAGGCCAGCAGCACGTTCTCCTCGATCAGCGAGCTGAACCGCAGGACCTCCCGGTCCAGGCCGACGGCGCCGAAGGCCCGGTTGAACTCGACGGCGTCGTTGCCGATCAGCAGCATCAGGACGGCGTCACAGCCGCTCGCCTCGACCCGGCGCAGCACGCGGGAGAAGTCCTCGGTGCCCAGCGGGACGTACATCTCGTCGCAGACCGTGCCGCCGATCCGGCGCAGGTGCTCGGCCGCGACCTGCGCGGAGCGGCGCGGCCACACGTAGTCGTCGCCGACGATCGTCCAGCGGCGCACCCCGGCGGCCTCGGCGAACCAGCTCAGCGACGGGCCCAGCTGCAGGTCCGGGGTCTCCCCGGTCAGGAACAGCCCCGGCCGCTGCTCGCCGCCCTCGTAGAGCGCGGTGTAGGCGTAGGGCACGCGCCCACGGATCCGGGGTGCGACGGCCCCACGGACCGCCGAGATGTGCCAGCCGGTGACCGCGTCCACCGCCCCGGCGCTGACCAGCGCGTCCAGCTCCGCGGCGACGACGGCGGGGGGCGCGCCGCCGTCGACCGGCACCAGGTTCAGCTCCCGGCCGAGCACCCCGCCCGCGGCGTTGACCTCCTCGGCCGCCAGCGTCGCGCAGGTCTCGCAGGAGGGCCCGAAGAGGCCCGCCGGACCCTGCAGCGGGACGACCAGCGCCACGTTGAGCACCTCGCTCCCGCGGGCCGGCGCGGCCGTCGCGCGCCCGGGGTCCGGGACCGGAGTCATGCAGGTGACGCTATCCATCCCGGCGTCGCCCACCCAGCCCCTCGGGCGAAAACGTCCGGTTACGATGCGCTCATGTCGGTGCCCGCGGAGAACGAGCGGCCGGCCGGGGACGAGTCCCTGCGCCTGCTGTGCGCGGTGGGGCGGAGGCTGGACCAGCAGCTCGACGACGCGCTGCAGGCCCGCGGCTCGGAGGTCGAGCAGTGGCGGGTCCTGGGGTTCGTGGCCCGGGGCGGCGCGACGATGAGCGCGCTGGCCGAGCACGCCCTGCTGCTCGCCCCGCGCGCGACCAAGCTCGTCGACCGGATGACCGCGGTGAACCTCGTGCACCGCAGGCCCGACGCCGCCGACCGGCGCCGGGTGCTGGTCGTCGCCACGGAGCGGGGCCGCGCGGCCCTGGCCGACTGGGACGCCGCGGTCGCACCGGTGCTGGACCGCTACCGCGCGCTGCTGGGCGCCGACGCCGCCGTCGTCGACGAGGTGCTCGACCGGCTGCACGAGGCCTCGGGACGGGCCGCGGCGCCCGCCGGGCTCGCCTCCGCCGGGGACTGACCCCGCGACGACCGACGGCGCCCCACCTCACGGTGGGACGCCGTCGGATGACGTGCGGCTGCTCAGGCGTTGCCGTCGAACAGGCTCGTGACCGAGCCGTCCTCGAACACCTGGTGGATGGCCTCGGCCAGCAGCGGGGCGATCGGCAGCACGGTCATGCTGTCGAAGCGCTTCTCGGTCGGGATCGGCAGCGAGTCGGTGAAGATGACCTCCGACGCGCCGCAGTTGGCCAGGCGCTCGGTGGCCGGGCCTGACAGCACGCCGTGGGTGGCGGCCACGATCACGTCCGAGGCGCCTTCCTTGAGCAGGACCTCGACCGCCTTCGCGACCGTGCCACCGGTGTCGATCATGTCGTCGATGACCACGCAACAGCGGCCCTCGATCTCACCGACCACCCGGTTCGCGACGGCCTCGTTGGGCTTGAGCGGGTCGCGGGTCTTGTGGATGAACGCCAGCGGCGTCCCGCCGAGGGTCTCGGCCCAGCGCTCGGCCAGGCGGACCCGCCCCGAGTCGGGGGAGACGACGGCGAAGTTGCCGTCCGGCCGGGTGCTCTTGATGTGCTGGGCGAGCACCGGCAGCGCGAACAGGTGGTCCACCGGGCCGTCGAAGAAGCCCTGGATCTGCGAGGTGTGCAGGTCCAGGGTCAGGATCCGGTCGGCGCCCGCGGTCTTGAACATGTCGGCGACGAGGCGGGCCGAGATGGGCTCGCGGCCACGGTGCTTCTTGTCCTGCCGGGCGTAGCCCCAGAACGGCATGACCGCGGTGATCCGCTTGGCCGAGCCGCGCTTGAGCGCGTCGACCATGATCAGCTGCTCCATGATCGCGTCGTTGATCGGGGCGGAGTGCGCCTGGATCACGAACGCGTCGCTCCCGCGGACCGACTCCTCGAAGCGGCAGAAGATCTCACCGTTCGCGAAGGAGTAGGCCGACTGCGGGGTGACCGTGACGTCGAGCTCCTTCGCCACGTGATCGGCGAGCTCCGGGTGCGCCCTCCCCGAGAACAGCATCATGTTCTTCTTGGGAGTGCCTGCGATCGCGCTCACCGTGCGGTGCCTCCTCGGCTGAGGTCTCCCGGGTCTGTCGTACCGGCGGAGGTGGTGTGTCCTGCGCCGTCGGTGCTGGTCGTGCCGTTCGCGGACGGGTCGTGGCCCGCCCGTTGTGCCGCCTCGGCGGCCGGGGTGCCGGGTCGCTTGCGCGGCACCCACCCCTCGATGGTGCGCTGTGGTCCACCCGACACCGCCAGCGCCCCCGGCGGGACGTCGGAGCGGAGCACGGTCCCGGCACCGGTGTAGGCGCCGTCCCCGACCGTGACCGGGGCGATGAACATCGTGTCCGACCCCGTCCGCACATGGGATCCGACGACGGTCCGCTGCTTGCGGACGCCGTCGTAGTTGACGAACACCGACGAGGCTCCGATGTTGCTCATCTCGCCGATCGTCGCGTCGCCGACGTAGGTCAGGTGCGGGACCTTGGTGCCGGCGCCGATGTCGGAGTTCTTGACCTCGACGAACGTGCCGATCTTGCCGCGTTCGCCGAGGACCGTGCCGGGGCGCAGGTAGGCGAACGGACCGACCGAGGCGCCGGGCCCGATCCGGGACTCCGACCCGTGGGTGCGCACGACGCCGGCGCCGGCCCCGACGACGGTGTCGGTCAGTGTGGTGTCGGGGCCGATCGCGGCGCCCTCGCCGACCTCGCACGCACCGAGCAGCTGGGTGCCCGGGTGCAGGACCACGTCGGGGGCGAGCCGCACGTCGACGTCGACCCGGGTGGTCACGGGGTCGACCACGGTCACGCCGGCCAGCATCCACCCGCGCAGCACGCGGCGGTTCAGCTCCGCGCCGAGCTCGGCGAGCTGGACGCGGTCGTTCACCCCGCGCACGCGCCACTCGTCGTCGCAGCGGACGGCGTGCACCGTCCGGTCCGCGGTGACGGCGGCGGCGACCAGGTCGGTGAGGTAGAGCTCCTGCTGGGCGTTGTGGGCGGCCAGGCCCGTGATCCCGTCGCGCAGGAACGCGGCGTCGAAGGCGTAGACCCCGGAGTTGACCTCGGCGATGGCCCGCTGCTCCGGCGTCGCGTCGGCCTGTTCGACGATCCCGACCACGGCACCGTCCGCACCCCCGGGGCGCGCTGCGGTGCGCACGATCCGCCCGTAGCCGGTCGGGTCGGCGACCTCGCAGGTCAGCAGGGTGACCGCGGCGCCGTGCCCGGTGTGCTCGGTGACCAGGGCGGACAGTGTCGCGGTGTCGAGCAGCGGGACGTCGCCGTAGGTCACCAGGACGGTCCCGGCCAGGTCCGCCGGGAGCGGGGCGAGTCCGCTGCGGACCGCGTCCCCGGTGCCCAGGCGCTGCTCCTGGACGGCGGTGGTGGCGGTGCGTCCGAGGGCGGCGGAGATGCCGTCCACGGCCTGCTCCACCCGCTCGCGCTGGTGTCCGACGACGACCACGAGGTGCTCGGGGTCGGTGCCGGCCAGTGCGTGCACGGCGTGGCCGAGCATGCTGCGCCCGCCCAGCTCGTGGAGCACCTTCGGGGTCGACGACCGCATCCGCGAGCCCGCGCCCGCCGCGAGCACGATGCCGGCCGCGACCGCCGCCGTTCCGGGTGCCGGTCGGTCACCGGTGCCGGCCCGGTCGGGTTCGGGCATGTTCGGTTCCTCCTGCCGGACTCGCCGCCCGTGCCGGGCGGAGGACGCGGGACGCGCCGTGCCGGTACGGCATCGTACGGGGACGGCCCCGGCGGACCCGGCGGGCCCGTCGCGGGGGCCGTGCCGCCGCCGTAAACCCAAGATCAACCCTTCGGGTGGTAACCGGTCGGGCGCCGGTCTCGTTCCACCGTTCAGACGACGGTGATCGACCGATCACCGTCCGCGATGCCGATGAGCGGAGTGCGATGACGCGCGAGGTCGAGGGACGCCGTCGGCGGCCCCGGGTGATGATGGTCCTGGTCACGGTGGTGGGGCTGGTGCTGGCCGGTCTGACCGCCGGGATGATCGGGACGGCGTCCGCGGCGCCGACGGAGCCCGGGCGGGGCGGCCCGCTGCTCGCCGAGGGCACTCCGTGCACGGCGGCCGCGCGCGCCTGCGTCGACCTCGCGAACAGCACGGCCTGGCTGATCCGCGACGGACGGATCGAGGCCGGGCCGGTCCCGGCGTCGTTCGGGAAGAAGGGCCAGCGCACCCCGGCCGGGGTCTTCCAGGTCCAGTGGAAGAACAAGGACCACCGCAGCGCGGAGTTCAACAACGCGCCGATGCCCTTCGCGGTCTTCTTCGCCCCCGGTGGCATCGCCTTCCACGAGGGCAACACCGAGACCGAGTCCGCGGGCTGTGTCCGGCTGTCCCGCGCCGACGCCGAGCGCTGGTTCACCTCGCTGCAGGTCGGCGACCGGGTCGAGGTCACCAACATCCCCCGCTGACCCGCCGCGTTTGCCGGCCGGGGGTGGCGGGAACGACCGGAGCGGAGAAGACTGCCGCATGATCGGTTGTGCAAAACCGGTCACCCACGACACGGAGGTCACGATGCCCACGCGCAGCGCCCGCACCGCATGGAACGGCACCCTGGAGCAGGGGTCCGGCCAGGTCGAGCTGTCCAGCTCCAAGGTCGGCACCTACGAGGTCAGCTTCCCCAAGCGTGCCGCGGACGACGCCGGCGGCACCACCAGCCCGGAGGAGCTCATCGCCGCGGCGCACTCCGCCTGCTACGCGATGCAGCTCTCGGCGAACATCGCCGAGGCCGGGGGACGCCCGAGTCCCTCGACGTGTCCGCCGACGTCTCGCTCGGGCCGGACAAGGACAACGGCGGCTTCAATCTGACCGGCATCACCCTGAAGGTGCGCGGTGAGGTCACCGGCCTCGACGCCGACGGCTTCGCGAAGGCCGCCGAGGCCGCCAAGGCGGGCTGCCTCGTGTCGAAGGCGCTGACCGGCGTCGAGATCACGCTGGACGCCGCGCTGGAGAGCTGAGACCCCGACACCCGACGCCCCGCCCGGATCTCCGGGCGGGGCGTCGTCGTGTCCGGGTCAGTCGCCCAGGCCGTCGAGGACGGGTCGGGCGGGGACGAAGAACGTGCAGCCCGTCGTCGGGGTCGAGTAGTCGAGGATGCGGTCGTGCAGCGGCGGAGGGTCGCCGACGAACATCCGGCGCAGCATCGTCTCCACGACCCACAGCCGGCGGGAGTAGCCGATGAAGTAGGTGCCGTACTCACCGCTGCCCGGCGACGCGAACGGCATGTTGTCCCGCAGGATGTCGTGCTCGACGCCCTCGTCGTCGGTGATCGTGCACAGCGTCTTGTGCGACTTCTGGCCCTGCTCGGCGTCGGGCAGCTCGACCCCGTCGAACTTGGTGCGCCCGACGATCTGCTCCTGCGTCGCGACGCCCTGCCCACGCCAGGCCGCCAGGTCGTGCAGGTACCGCTGGACGACGACGTAGCTGCCGCCCGCGTGCGCCGGGTCCTCGTCCCCGACCAGCGTCGCCGCCGGGAGGGCCGCACCGTCCGGGTTGGCCGTGCCGTCGGCGAAGTCCAGCAGGTCGCGGCCGTGCCGGTAGCGGAAGCCCGCCGTCTCGTCCACCACGGTGACCGCGTCGCCGAACGCCTCCAGCAGCAGCATCTCGAACCGGACGACCAGGTCCCGCGTGTCGGCCCGCAGGTGGTAGAGCAGGTCTCCCTCGGTGGCGACGGCGGTGTGCGCAGCTCCGGCGATCTCCCGGAACGGCGCGAGCTCCCGCGGTGTGGGGCCTCCGACCACCCGGTCCCACACCCGGTGTCCGATGCCGACCGTGCAGTGGAACGCCGCGCCGTCGGCCCCGATCCGGACCGTCTTGACCAGGCCCGCGGTGTCGCCGAGCACCGCGCGGACCCGGTCCTCGGCGCCGTCGGCGACCCGCAGGACGAGGAAGGCGGCCGCCGCGGTGAGCGGCGCGGTGACGTCCTGGGGCTCGGGCGCGGTGTCCGTGGTGGGGGTCACGGCCCGCAGCCTAGTGACGTGGCGCGCCCGCACGAGCACGTTCGACGACGGCGACCGCGCCACCGGCTCCGCGTGTGCGACCGGGGAGCGCTCCGCCGCCAGGATTCGAACCTGGACCATCGGAACCAAAATCCGAGGTGCTGCCGTTACACCACGGCGGATCGTGGGGCCCGGTCATCGTGACACGTCGACGGTGCCGTCCTCGCAGCGCACCCGCCCTGCGCGGGGACCCGCGACGACCGCGGACACGGACAAACACCCACTAACGGGTGACGCGTACCCCGGGCGCGGCGGATCCGTGTCGAGTTGACACACTTCCGTGCGTGCTGAACGCGGACACCTCCGGGACGACGTCGTCCATCGGGGCCGGGACGGCGTCGGCGTGCCGTCTCTGCGGCACGACCGACCTGCGCAGTTTCTGCGACCTGGGCGCGACACCGCCCTGCGAGCTGTTCCTGACCGAGCAGACGGCGCAACTGCCCGAGCAGACCTTCCCGTTGCACGTCCGGGTGTGCAACGGGTGCCTGCTGGCCCAGCTGCCGCCGGAGATCAGCCCGGAGGAGACGTTCTCCGAGTACGCCTACTTCTCCTCGTTCAGCTCGTCCTGGGTGGAGCACGCCCGCCGCTTCGTCGACTCGGCGGCCGAGCGCGCCGGGCTGGGCTCCGGCTCGTTCGTCGTCGAGGTCGCGTCGAACGACGGCTACCTGCTCCAGCACGTGGTCGCGAGGGGCATCCGCTGCCTGGGCGTCGAGCCGAGCGTGAACGTCGGGGAGGCCGCCCGGGACAAGGGCGTACCGACGCTGACCGCGTTCCTCACCCCGGAGACCGGGGCCCGGGTCCGCGCCGAGCACGGCCCGGCCGACCTGGTCTGCGGCAACAACGTGTTCGCCCACATCCCCGACGTCGTCGGCTTCGCGCAGGGCCTGCGCGCGATGGTCGCCGACGACGGCTGGGTCTCGATCGAGGTCCAGCACCTGCTCACGCTCGTCGAGCGCAGGCAGTTCGACACGATCTACCACGAGCACTTCCAGTACTACACGCTGCTGACGGGGCAGCGGGCGCTCGCCGCGGGCGGTCTGGCCCTGGTCGACGTCGAGCTGCTCGACACGCACGGCGGCTCGATCCGCATGTGGGCACGCCCGGCCGGGATCGCCGGCGGGCCCAGCGCCGCGGTCCGTGACGTCCTCGCCGCCGAGGAGGCCGCGGGGCTGCACACCCCGGAGGGGCACGACGGGTTCTCCGAGGCCGTCTCCACCATCCGCGACGACCTCGTGTCCTTCCTCATCGACGCCCGCCGCCGGGGCAGGCGCGTCGTGGGCTACGGCGCGCCGGGCAAGGGCAACACCCTGCTCAACTACTGCGGCATCCGGCCCGACCTGCTCGAGTACACCGTCGACCGCAACCCGTACAAGCACGGGCGGCTGACGCCGGGCACCCGGATCCCGATCCACGCGCCGGAGCGGATCGCGCAGGACCGCCCCGACCACGTGCTGGTCCTGCCCTGGAACCTGCGCACCGAGCTGATCGAGCAGCTGTCCTACGTCCGTGAGTGGGGCGGCACGCTGGTCTTCCCGATCCCGTCGCTCGAGGTGGTCTGACGTGAAGGTCGTCCTGTTCTGCGGTGGTTACGGCATGCGGATGCGCGACGGCGCCTCCGACCTCCCGAAGCCGATGCACCCGGTGGGGCCGCGGCCCCTGATCTGGCACGTCATGCGCTACTACGCCCACTTCGGCCACAAGGACTTCGTGCTGTGCCTGGGCTACGGTGCCCACCACATCAAGAACTACTTCCTGAACTACGACGAGACCGAGTCCAACGACTTCGTGCTGCACCAGAACGAGATCGAGCTGATGGGCAGCGACATCCAGGACTGGAACATCACGTTCGTCCACACCGGTCTGGACTCGCCGATCGGCGAGCGCCTGCGCCGGGTGAAGGCGCTGGTCGCCGACGAGGAGATGTTCCACGCGAACTACGCCGACGTGCTGACCGACGCGCCGCTGGACAGGATGGTCGAGCACTTCACCGGGACCGACGCCGTCGGCCAGCTGATGGCGGTGCCGCCCCAGTCGGCCTTCCACTGCGTCGACGTCGACGAGAACGGCAGGCTGGAATCGATCACGACGCTGCAGGAGATGCCGATCTGGGAGAACGGCGGCTACCTGATGTTCCGGCCGGAGATCTTCGACTTCCTGGAGAAGGACTGCGACCTGATCGCCGACGCCGCCGCCCCGCTGGCCCGCAGCGGTCGCATGGCGGCCTACCGGCACCGCGGCTTCTGGCAGCCCGCGGACACCGTGAAGGAACGCAACGCCCTGGAGGCGGCCTACCAGAGCGGCGCGCGGCCGTGGATGCTCTGGGAGTCCCACGGGACCGACCGCGACCCGCTGCAGGCCGCCATCGCGGAGATGCACCGCAGCAGCCACCAGCGCGCCTGACCGCGCACCACCCGGGGGATCGAGAGACGTGCTGAACCTGTTGCCCGAGCGGCTGGACCGCATCCTGCTGCTCGGCGCGCACTGCGACGACATCCCGATCGGGGCCGGTGGGACGCTGCTGGAGCTGTGCCGTGCCTACCCGGGTGTGCAGGTCACCGCCCTGGTCCTGACCGGGGCCGGCTCGCTGCGCGAGGAGGAGGAGCGGGCCGCGCTGGCCGCGTTCACCCCGGGTGCGCATCTCGAGGTCGTCGTGCTGGACCTGCCCGACGGCCGGGTCCCGCAGCACTGGGAGCGGGCCAAGACGGCGCTGGAGGACCTGCGCACCCGCGGCGAGCCGGACCTGGTGTTCGGGCCGTCACCGCACGACGCCCACCAGGACCACCGGACGTTGTCGCAGATGATCCCGACCGCCTTCCGTGACCACCTGACGCTCGGCTACGAGATCCTCAAGTGGGAAGGTGACCTCGTACAGCCGACGGTGTTCCTGCCGCTGTCCGAGCCGGTGCTCACCGAGAAGGTCGCCAAGCTGAACGAGCACTACGGCAGCCAGCGCGACCGCACCTGGTTCGACGACGAGACCTTCCGCGGCCTGGCCCGCGTGCGTGGTGTGCAGTGCCACGCCCGCTACGCCGAGGCCTTCCACGTCCAGAAGATGACACTGTCGCCGGCGCCGATGGTCGGCTCCGAGCCCGGCGGCTTCTGACCCCGCACACACCGAGAAAGGGACATTCATGCGCGTACTGCTCACCGGGCACCAGGGCTACCTCGGGACCGTGATGGCGCCGTTGCTGGCCGCCGCGGGTCACGAGGTGACCGGCCTGGACTCCGGGCTGTTCGCGGACTGCGTGCTGGGTTCGCTGGACACCCCCGACGTCGAGGGCGTCGGCACCGACCTGCGTGACGTGACCGTGGAGCAGCTCTCCGGCTTCGACGCCGTCGTCCACATGGCGGCGCTGTCGAACGACCCGCTGGGGTCGCTCGCACCGGAGATCACCTACGACATCAACCACCACGCGTCGACCCGGCTGGCCCGGCTGTCGAAGGACGCCGGTGTCGGCCGCTTCGTCTACGCCTCCACCTGCTCGGTGTACGGCGCCCAGTCCGGCGACGACCTCGTCGACGAGGACGCCCCGCTCAAGCCGGTCACCCCGTACGCGATCTCGAAGGTCCGCGTCGAGGACGACCTCGCCGAGCTCGCCGACGCCGACTTCGTGCCGGTCTCGATGCGCAACGCGACCGCGTTCGGCTTCTCGCCGCGGCTGCGCGCCGACATCGTGCTGAACAACCTGGTCGGCCGCGCGATCCTGACGAACGAGGTCACGGTGCTCTCCGACGGCACCCCGTGGCGCCCGCTCGCGCACGCCGAGGACATCGCCGGTGCCGTCGTCGCCGCGCTGGGCGCCCCGGCCGACGTCGTGCGGTCCCGGGCCTACAACGTCGGCACCGAGAAGAACAACCGGACCGTCGCCGAGATCGCCCAGGCGGTGATCGACGCCGTCCCCGGCTCGACGCTGAACATCACCGGCGAGGCCGGGAACGACCCGCGGTCCTACCGGGTGGACTTCTCCCGGGCCCGCAAGGAGCTGGGCTTCGAGGCGTCCTGGACGATCCCGGCCGGCGCCGAGCAGCTCGCCACCGAGTACCGGGCCCGCGGCCTGACCCAGGGCGCGTTCGACAACTCCTTCACCCGGCTCGCGGTGCTCAACCGTCGTCAGGCGGCGGGGGAGCTCGACGGGTCGATGCACGTCGTGAAGTAGCCGTCGCTCGGCCGACGGCCCGTTCCGCGCTACCGTCGCGGGGCGGGCCGTCGTCGTATCCG
This sequence comes from Pseudonocardia sp. ICBG1293, assembly GCF_020131355.1. Classification (GTDB taxonomy): domain Bacteria; phylum Actinomycetota; class Actinomycetes; order Mycobacteriales; family Pseudonocardiaceae; genus Pseudonocardia. The sequence continues at coordinate 63,631 of NZ_JAHLEL010000054.1, read as the reverse complement.
GGGGGTGCCCATGTGCCGCAACATCCGGACGCTGCACAACTTCGAGCCGCCGGCCACCACCGACGAGGTGGACGCCGCGGCCCTGCAGTACGTCCGCAAGATCGCCGGGGCGGCGAAGCCGTCGCAGGCCAACGCGGAGGCGTTCGAGAAGGCGGTCGCCGCCGTCGCCGCGGCGACCCGGGAGCTGCTCGACGGGCTCACCACCACCGCCCCGCCGAAGGATCGCGAGGTGGAGGCGGCCAAGGCCCGGGCACGGGCGGAGCTGCGCTACGCCCGCTGAGCGCCCGCGGGCGTCCCGCTGTCCCGCCCCGACGACGCGACGTGCCACGTGGCGCACCCTCGCCCGCGGCGGACCACCGCGCGACGCCCACCGGGACGCACGTCTCCGCCCTGCCGGGGGCGAGGACGTGCGTCTCGACGAGCACTACGCGGCGGGAGCGGCCAGGGCGTCGATCTCCACCAGCATCTCGGCGTGGGGCAGGCCCACGAAGACCGTGGTGCGGGCGGGGAGCGCCGCGCCCTCGGGGACGTGCCGGGAGACGAACTCGCCGTAGGCGTCGTTCATCGCGGTGAAGTGCTCCCGCTCGGTGAGGTACACCCGGAACATCAGGACGTCACCGACCGACGCGCCGCCGGCCTCCAGGATCGCGCGGACGTTCTCCAGGGTGCGCAGGGTCTGGGCGTGCACGTCGCCCGGCGCGATGTACTGCTTCGTGGCCGGGTCCATCGGGCCCTGGCCGGAGACCTGCAGCAGCCCGCCCCGGCGGACGCCCTGGCTGAAGGTGTGCGCCGGCGCGGGCGCGTCGGGGGTGGAGACGGCGCCGTCGGCGGTCGTGCTCATACGGGGGGTTCCTCTCGGGTCGGTCGCCAGCCGTTGTCCCGGGAGATCGCCCCGGTGACGGCCAGCAGTGACGGGACCAGCTCCATCAGCTGGTGGTAGCCGGCGACGATGGACGGCACGGAGACCGACACCGCCGCCACCACGGTTCCGGCCGGTCCGCGGACCGGCGCCCCGATGCAGTTGATCGAGGGTTCGTTCTCCTCGCGGTCCTGCGCCCAGCCCTGGTCGCGGACCCGGTCGAGCTCGGCGAGGTAGGCGTCGCGGTCGGTGAGGGTGTGCGGGGTGCGGGGGGTGAACACGACGGTGTCGAGGACCCGGCCGAGGTCGGCGGCGGGCAGGTCGGCGAGCAGGACCTTGCCGGCGGCGGTGGAGTGCACCGGGCCCCGCAACCCGACCCGCGAGGCCATCCGCACGTGGTCGTGCGACTCCAGCTTGTCGATGTAGACGATCTCGTCGCCGTCGCGTTCGGACAGGTGCACGGTGTGGCCGTGCGCGCGGTTGAACGCGTGCAGGTGCGGCGCCGCGACGGCCCGGACCTCGCGCTGCTCCAGCCCGCGCGAGGACAGCTCGAACAGTCGCGAGCCGAGCCGGTAGCGGTGGTGGTCGTCCCGGTGCACGAAGTGCTCGTCGGCCAGGGTGCGCAGCAACCGCAGCACGGTCGTCTTGTGCACCTCCAGCGCCGTGGCGAGCTGGTCGAGCGACGCCGGGCCCTCCCCGAGGACCACCAGGATCCGCAGCGCCTTGCCCAGGCTGGTGCTCACGCCACCCGCTCCGCGGTGACGTGCAGGGCGGCCCACGCGTCGTCGTCGAGGTCGAGCAGGTGCTCGGGCAGCGGCGCGGCCGAGTCGCCGGGGACCACGAGCACCGCGGCGGCACCGAGGTGGCCCCGGCGCAGGCAGCGGCCCACCCGCTCGCCGCGGACCAGGCCGGTGAGCAGCCCTGCGGCGAACGCGTCGCCCGCCCCGACCGGCTCGACGACGTCGACGACCAGCGCCGCGCGTTCGACGACCGTGCCGTCGCGGTGCACGGCCAGGGCGCGCCGGGCACCGTCCTTGACCACGACCAGCTCCGGACCGGGCAGCAGCGCCCGCAGCGGGCCCGGGGCGTCGGTGCCGAACACACGCCGGGCCTCGTCCGCGCCGACCAGCACGACGTCGGCCCGGCCGGCCAGCGCCGCCACCGGGCCCGGGTCGCCCGCCGGCCACATCTGCTCACGCCAGTTCACGTCGAACACGACCCGGTGCCTGCGGGGCCGGGCCAGCAGTGCCTCCAGCGTCGCGGCGCAGGACGGCGACACGGCGGCGGTGATGCCGCCGACGTGCACCCAGTCCGCGGCGGCGATCCGGTCGCGCACCGCGGGCACCTCCAGCAGTTCGGGCCCGGCCGCGGAGGCCGCCGACCCGGCCCGCCGGTAGGTCATGACGGTGCTCCCGTCCGGGCCGGGGGACTTGGCGTAACGGCCGGTGGGGAGCACCGGGTCGACGCCGATCCCGCCGGTGTCGACCCCGGCGGCGGCGAGCGTGTGCTGCACGAGGGCGCCGTGCCGGTCGTCGCCGAGCCGCCCGACCCACGCCACCGCGACACCGGCCGCGGCGAGGTCGAGCGCGACGTTCACCTCGGCGCCCGCGGCGTGGGCGGGGGACCGCGGGTCGTCGACGGCGCCCGCGTCGGGGACCAGGGCGAGGGCCTCGCCGAAGCACACCACGGCGCCGGTGCCCGGGGTTTCCACTGCTGGTTCTCCTCCGCCGTCGTTGACCGATCCGTCGCGACGATGCTAGAACAGCGCAACCAGAATACGCAACACGCGCTGCAAAATACGCAACGCAGCTGCTCAGAGGGAGAACGGCATGCTCCGGTACGCGTCGCTCGGCGCCGAACGGCCCGGCCCGTACGCCAAGTCGGTCCCGTCGCTGCCGGGGACCGTCGACGAGTGGCTCGCCGGCGGGCCACGGCTGTCGGACCTGGCCACCCCCGTGCTCACCCTCGACCGGGCGGCCCTGCACGCGAACGCCGAGCGGATGGCCGGCTGGTGCGCCGCGCACGGCGTCGACCTCGCCCCGCACGGCAAGACGACGATGGCGCCCGCGCTGTGGGACCTGCAGCTGCGCCACGGCGCCTGGGGGATCACCGTCGCGACACCGTGGCAGGCGAGGATCGCGATCGACGCCGGCGTTCGGCGGGTGCTGCTGGCGAACGCGCTCGTCGACCCGGCCGGGGTGCGCGCCGTCGCCACCGCCCGCGACGCCGACCCGGACCTGGAGGTCCTCAGCTGGGTCGACTCGGTCGACGCCGTCGACGCGATGACCGCCGCGGCCGGGTCCCCGGCGCGGCCGCTCGCCGTCGCCGTCGAGCTGGGTGCCCCGGGCGGGCGGACCGGGGCGCGGACCCTCGATGCGGCCGAGCGGGTCGCCGCGGCCGTGGTCGCGAGCCCGGCGCTGGTGCTCGCCGGGGTCGGTGGCTACGAGGGCGCGCTGGCGCACGACCCGTCGGCGGAGTCGCTCGCGACCGTCCGCGCCTATCTCGACGACCTCGCCGAGCTGCACCGTCGGCTCCTGCCCGCCTACGGGACCGACGAGGTCGTGGTCACCGAGGGCGGCAGCGCCTACTTCGACCAGGTCGTCGCCGCACTGGCCGGGCTCGCGGACGTGCGCACCCGCGTCGTGCTGCGCTCGGGTGCCTACCTCGTGCACGACGACGGCTTCTACCGCGGCATCTCCCCGCTGGCCCGCGACGACGAGCAGCGCCCCTTCCGCTCGGCCATGCACGTGACGGCCCGGGTGGTGTCCACCCCCGAACCCGGCCTGGCCCTGCTCGACGCGGGCAAGCGCGACGTCCCGTTCGACGAGGGGCTGCCCGAGCCGCAGCGGATCGCCGACGACCTCGGGTCGCCGTCGCGGCCGCTGACCGGGACCGTCACCGCCGTCAACGACCAGCACGCCTTCCTGCGCACCGAGGAGCCGGTCCGGATCGGGCAGGTCGTCCGGCTCGGTCTCTCGCACCCGTGCACCGCGTTCGACAAGTGGCGCTGGATCCCGGTGCTCGCCGGGACCGGCGAGGACGACCCGCAGGTCGTCGAGCTCGTCCGGACGTTCTTCTGATGGCCACCCTGCTGCGCGGCGGCACCGTCGTCGACGGCACGGGCGGGCCCCGGTACACCGCGGACGTGCTGGTGGAGGGCGACCGGATCGCCGCGGTCGGCCCGGACGCCGCCGGGCGGGCCGCGCGGGTCGTCGACGTGGCCGGGATGGTCGTCGCGCCCGGGTTCGTGGACATGCACGCCCACTCCGACCTGCGGCTGCTGACCGAGCCCGCGCACCTCGCGAAGGTCTCCCAGGGTGTGACGACCGAGGTACTCGGCCAGGACGGGCTGTCCTACGCCCCCGTCGACGACGACGTCCTGCCGGTGCTGCGCCGCGCGATCGCCGGCTGGAACGGCGACCCCGGCGCGGACCTGTTCACCTGGCGCACCGTCGCGCAGTACCTGGACCGGCTCGACGAGGGCATCGCCGGCAACGCGGCCTACCTGGTCCCGCACGGCACGGTCCGCGCGCTGGTCTGCGGCTGGGACGACCGGCCCGCCACGCAGGCGGAGATCGCCCGGATGGCCGACGTCGTCCGCACCGGCATGGCCCAGGGCGCGGTCGGTCTCTCGGCCGGGCTCACCTACACCCCCGGCATGTACGCCGACGGCGCCGAGCTCGCCGCCCTGTGCGCGGCGGTGGGGGAGCTGGGCGGGTTCTTCTCCCCGCACCACCGCAGCTACGGCGCGGGTGCGCTGGAGGCCTACGCCGAGATGGTCGACGTCGCCGAGCGGTCCGGGTGCGCGCTGCACCTGGCCCACGCCACGCTCAACTTCGGCCCCAACAAGGGCCGGGCCGGGGAGCTGATCACGCTGCTGGACGCCGCCGTCGCCCGCGGCGTCGACATCACCCTCGACACCTACCCGTACCTGCCGGGTGCGACGACGCTGTCGGCGATCCTGCCCAGCTGGTGCCAGTCCGGTGGCCTCGACGCGGTCCGGGAGCGGCTGCGCGACCCGGCCGCGCTCGCCCGGATCCGCGAGGACCTGGAGGTCCACGGCTCCGACGGCTGCCACGGCGTCGTCGCCGAGTGGGAGACGATCGAGATCAGCGGGGTCACGAACCCCGAGCTCGCCGGGACGGTCGGGCGCACGGTCGCCGACATCGCGGGCGCGACGGGGGCGGACCCGTTCGACACCTGCGTGGACATCCTGCTCCGCGACGACTTCGGCACCGGGATCCTGCAGCACGTCGGGCACGAGGAGAACGTCCGCGCGATCATGCGCCACCCGCGGCACACCGGCGGGAGCGACGGCCTGCTCGTCGGGGCCAAGCCGCACCCACGGGCCTGGGGGACCTTCCCCCGCTACCTCGGCCACTACTGCCGGGAGCTGGGGCTGTTCTCGCTGGAGGAGTGCGTCCACCACCTCAGCGGACGGGCCGCGGACCGGCTCCGTCTCGCCGACCGCGGCCGCGTCCGGGCGGGCCTGGCCGCCGACCTCGTGGTGTTCGACCCGGACACGGTCGCCGACACCGCCACCTTCGCCGAGCCGGCCCAGCAGGCGGCCGGCATCCCGTACGTCCTGGTCAACGGGGTCTTCGCGATCGACGGCGGGGAGCGCACCGAGGCACTCGCCGGTCGCGCGCTGCGCCGCCGGGCCGACGGCCGCACCGCACCGGGCACCCATCCCACCGGAGGACGACGATGACCTTCCTCGACTGGCTGCAGAACGACACGGCCGGCCTGCTCACCCTGGCCGCGGTCAGCGTCGCGCTGCTCCTGCTGCTGATCATGCGGCTGCGCCTGGAGCCGTTCATCGCGCTGATCGTCACCGGCGTGCTGGTGGCGCTGGTCGCGGGCGTGTCGGTCACCGAGCTCGTCGGCACCCCGATCAAGGCCTCGGACTCGCTGTTCGAGACCGGGTTCGCCGGCATCCTCGGGCACATCGCGCCGATCATCGGGCTCGGCACCGTGCTGGGTGCGATCATGGAGCGCTCCGGCGGCGCCGACGCGCTGACCGGACGGCTGCTGCAGCTGTTCGGGCCGAAGGGCGCCCCGCTGGCGATGGGCGTCACCGGACTGGTGCTGGGCATCCCGGTGTTCTTCGACATCGGCATCTTCGTGCTCGCGCCGCTGGTCTACGTGGCCGCGCGCCGCGGCGGCCGGTCGCTGGTGCTCTACGCGATGCCGATGCTGGCCGGGCTGTCGATGACCCACGCGTTCCTGCCGCCGCACCCCGGGCCGGTCACCGCGGGCGGGCTGCTCGGGGTCGGCATGGGCTGGGTGATCGCCATGGGCCTGCTCTGCGGCATCCCCGCCTGGCTGGTCAGCGGCGTCTGGTGGGGCTCGTTCATCGGGAAGCGGATCCAGGTCGGCGTGCCCGCGGACCTGCCCGGCGGGGCGGCCGCCCCGGCGGCGGTCCCCGGTCCGTCCGGTTCCGCGGGCGAGGCCGACGCCGGCGACGGCGACCCGGGCGGCGGGACCGGCGGTGTCCGCACCGCGGAGGCGGCAGGCCCGCAGACCGCGGTGGCGGTGGCCGCGCCCCCGTCGGTCGCGCTCATCTCCTCGATCATCGCGGTGCCGCTGGTGCTGATCCTGGCCGCGACCGTCGCGGGGGTCGCGCTGACCGAGGGCACCGTGCTGCGTGACGTGCTCGTCCTGCTCGGCACCCCGGCGATCGCGCTGACGCTGTCGGTGCTGCTCGCGCTGTACCTGCTCGGCATCCGCCGCGGGACCTCGATGGCCGAGCTCGGCCGCATCTCCGGCGAGTCGCTGCGCCCGGTCGGGATGATCCTGCTCGTCGTCGGGGCGGGTGCGTTCTTCGGCAAGGTCCTGCAGACCACCGGCGTCGGCGACGCGCTGGCGGGCTCGATGACCGCGATCGGGCTGCCGGTGATCGCCTCGGCGTACCTGATCAGCGCGGCGCTGCGGATCGCGCAGGGCTCGGCGACCGTCGCCATCGTGACGACGGCGGGCATCATCGGCCCGACGGTCGCCGCGGGCGGCTACACCCAGCCGCAGCTCGCGCTGATCGTCGTCGCCGTGTCGGCCGGGTCGATCATCGCCAGCCACGTCAACGACGGCGGGTTCTGGATCGTCGCCAAGTACTTCAACATGACGGTGAAGCAGACCCTGATGACCTGGACGGTGCTGGAGACGATCCTGTCGGTCGTCGGGTTCGCCGCGGCCGCGCTGGTCTGGGCGTTCGTCTAGGGGCCCAGCGGGTCGGCGTCGAGCGTGACCGGGGAGCCGTGCGGGGTCGCGGCGGCGGCACGCAGCCAGGCGCCGGTCCGCTCCTCGACCGCGTCGTGGCGGGCGACCCCGAGCCCGTCGAGCAGCTGCTCCAGCGCGGCGAGCCAGGCGTCCCAGTAGTCCAGCCCGGTCTCCAGCCGGGCGCCGAGGGTCTCGGCGAACTCCTGCCGGTCCAGGGTCCCGGCGTCCTGCAGGGCCACGGCCAGCGCGAACACGTCCGCCTGCCACGGCTCGTCGAAGACGGGGCCCTCAGGCGGGTTCAAGGTAGGACTCCCAGGCGTCGACGGAGACGGTCGTGGTCGGGTCGGCGTCCGGGCCCCACAGCTCGGTACCGGTGAACACCACGGTGTAGAGCGGCTCCGGGCACTCGCCGCGGCCGTGCGCGCGGGCGTCGGGCAGCACGTGCGTCCCGCGGAGCGCCTCGACGGTCCCGCAGCGGCCACGCGTGTAGCGGGGGAGCCGGGTGTGTCCGCGCGGGTGCATCACCCGGGCCCGCACCCGGTCGCCGGGGGCGAACCGTGGTGGGCCGGCGGCGTCGCGCTCGGTGGGGGCGCCGGTGGCCAGCACCCGGGCGGCCGCGTCGGCGTCCAGCGGGCCCGGGGCCTCGACGCGTGGACGCAGCGAGCGCCCGGCGGCGAGCTCGTCGGCGCCGACCAGGCCGTGGGCGACCAGCAGCTTCTCCGTCGCCGCGAGCCAGATCTCGTAGTAGGTCAGGGACAGGTAGACCGGCGGCGGCAGCGACTCGCGGGCGTGCCGGGACTCGTCGATCGACCAGCCGCCCGGGCGCGCGGCGGCGAGGGTCAGGGCCAGCACCAGCGGCTCCCAGCCGGCGTGGAAGCGGACGTCCTCCGGCTCGGGCTCGACGGGACCGAACCCCATCGCCCCGCCGAGGTCGTGCGCGCCGTTCACGCCGACACCAGCCGGGTCCCGATCATGGCGTCCCGGGACACGATCGCGGCGAGCTCGTCGGTCGACCAGCCGTCGGTGCCGGCAGGGCGCTGCGGGACGACCAGGTAGCGCAGCTCGGAGGTGGAGTCGTGGACACGGATCGCGACGTCGTCGCCGAGGGTGGTCCCGAAGTCGGCGAGCACGCCGCGCGGGTCCAGCACCGCCCGCGAGCGGTAGGCCGGCGACTTGTACCAGACCGGCGGCAGCCCCAGCACCGGCCACGGGTAGCAGGAACACAGCGTGCACACCACGAGGTGGTGCTCCTCCGGCGAGTTGAACACCGCCGCGAGATGCTCGCCGCCCCGGCCGCCGTAGCCCAGCTCGGCGACCGCCGCGGTCGCGTCCTCGGCGAGCCGGGCGGCGTAGCCGGGGTCGGTCCAGGCCCGGGCGACGACGTGGGCGCCGTTGCGCGGGCCGACCCGGTGCTGGTAGGTCTCGATGATCTCGTCGAGCGCGGCCGGGTCGACGTAGCCCTTCTCGACCAGGATCGACTCGAGCGCCCGTACGCGGGCGTCCACCGGTCGCAGCTCACCGCTCATCGGGCCGACGCTAGCCAGCCGGGGGCGGGGCGTCGAGAGCGCGACGGCCCCGCGCCCTGCGGAGCGCGACCGTCGGCCGGGCGGTCGGACTCAGGTGTTCGCCAGCGCGTCCTGGAACTCCTCGGCCCGCAGCGGGGCGAGGTCGGAGACCCGCAGGAAGTCGCCCAGCGTGGTGCCGGTCGCGCCCGAGTCGACGTTGCGCGGGCCGCGGCCCGCCCGGACGTCGTCGAGGTTGATCGTGCGCAGGTCGTAGGAGAAGCGGGTGACGTCGGAGGTGTTCGGGGCCGACGCGTGCAGGTGGTTCGACGAGAACATGAACACGTCACCGGACTGCCCGGCGATCCGGATCTCGCCGCGGGACTCGACGTCCTCCAGCGGGAGCGGGTGCGGCCGGGTGTCGGTGGTCTTCTCGCCGGCGGCCGCGGTGCGGTGCTTGGCGACCCACTCGTCGTAGTCGTACTGGTTGGAGCCGTTCTTCACCGGGCGGTCGAAGTAGTCGGTGTACATGCTCATGACGTTGTCGCCGACGACGTCGAACACCGGGGTCCAGTAGTTCACGAGCTGCTGCGGGTGGCCGTACCACATGTCGCGGTGCGCCTTGTAGTTGTAGGACACACCGGCGGTGAGGAACTGGTCGGCCGGGATCACGCGCAGCCGGGGGATGTCGAAGTAGGTGCGCTCGGGGTCGACGCCGACGTCGACGGCGAACTGCTGGCAGAGCACCTTGGTCCGGTCGCCGTTGGTGAACTCGCGCTTGAGCGGCTCGACGCGGCGGACGAACTCGTCGACGTCCATCTCGTACTGGGCCCGTTCCGGGTCCAGACCCTCGAAGGCCCGGCCGATGAGGTCCTTGGCATGGTCGGCGAGGGCGTGGGCGCCGCCGATGCCGCTGTAGAGGTGGAAGTCGCCCCGGAACAGGGACTCGCGGCGCGCGTCGTCGTCGATCCGGCGGTTCAGGTAGACGGTGATCACCGCGTGCTCCTCCGTACTGGCTCGGGGTCCGGACCCGTCCGACGCTAGCGCACACGATCGGGTGACCGTCCCCGGTGCGCGCCCGTGTGCGCGGAGTGCGACACCATGTCCGGAAGATCCGTTTGATGCATTCGCCAGTTCCGTGGTGAGCTGAGCCTCACCTATCGAGGAGGCGGCGATGTCGGTCGTGACGGAGGACCGCGCTGCGGTCCGTGTGGTGGGCCTGCGGCGGCTGTCGGACGTCTTCGTCCGGGCCGAGCTGGAGGGGGAGGCGCTCGCCGGCCTCGACCTGCCGGGCGTCCCCGACGAGGCCTGCGTCTTCCACTTCCCGCTGCCCGACGGCGGCCGGGACGACCACGGACGCTGGTACACCCTGCGCGAGGTCAGCCCCTGCCGCACCCGGGCGTCCATCGACCTGGTCTGTCATCCCGGCGGGGTCGGTGCGGGCTGGGCCCGGCGGGCCCGCGTCGGTGACGAGATCGAGGTCTCGCACTCGAACAGCTGGTTCAAGCGCCCGGCCGGGGTCCGCTGGCAGATCCTCGTCGGCGACGCGGCCGCCCTCCCGGCGCTCGCCCGGATCGTCACCGAGACCCCCGAGGGCGTCGACACCGAGGTGGTCCTGGAGGTCGACGAGGTCCCGGCCGACTTCCCCGCGCGGGCCCGGGTCCGTCGCGAGCCGGCGAGCGAGACCGGCAGCCGGCTGGAGGAGATCGTCGCCGGGCTCGTGCTGCCGGACGGGCCGGGCTACGTCTACGTCGGCGGGGAGGCGTCCGCGACCCGTGCCGCCCGCAAGCACCTGCGTCACGAGCGCGGCCTGCCGCCCGGCGCCTACGGCGTGCTCGGCTACTGGCGCCGCGACGCCGACACCTTCCGCCGCACGTGGCAGGCCAACCAGGAGCGCTTCGAGCGCGCCTACGCCGATGCGGCCGCCGCCGCCCAGGGCGACGACGAGCGGATGCTCGACCTCTACGAGGCGACCCTGGAGCGCGACGGGCTGATCTGAGCCGGGCTCACCCCGGGCCGTCGGCCGGACGACGACCTGGCTGCGGCGCCCTCGACGCGGACGGCTTCCTCGCCGGTGCCGGGGTCGGCGGCGGCACGGTCGCCGAGCGTGCCGAGGCGGCCGTCGCGGCGGTGGTCCGTGGCACGGTGGGAGCCCCGGGGCCGGTGGCGGGTGGCCCGTGAGGCCGTCCCGCCCCGGCGTGCCGCGGCACACGGGCGGTGCGGTCGGCGCCCGCGCGGGCCAGGCGTAAGGTCGTGGGTCGGCACCCCGACCGGGTCGGGAGCCCTACCGCGACCCGGTCGGGGTCTGTCCTGCCCGCGGCCGGCCCCCGCCGCCGCGCGCACCGCCAGCCCATCTCCACCGAGGAGCCAGCGCCGTCGTGGCCATCCTGTCCGGTCTGCTCACCTCCACCCTGTCCGACGCCGGTCTCCGTGCCGCCGTCGACGCCGCCCGCGCCGTGGACACCCGTACCGGTGAGACCCCGGCCGTGCAGGTCGAGGGCCCCGCCGCGGTGCGTCCGCTGCTCACCGCCGGGCTCGCCGGAACCTCCACGGTGCTCGCCGTGACCGCCACCGACCGGGAGGCCGAGGACCTCGCGGCCGCGGTGTCGGACCTGCTCGGCCACGGAGAGGCGCTCGACGCGGCCGCCGACACCGTGCACGACTGCGCGGGCGCGCCCGTCGTCGTGCTGCCGAGCTGGGAGACCCTGCCGCACGAGAAGCTCTCGCCGCGGCCGGACACCGTCGCCCGGCGGCTGACCGTCTTCCACCGGCTCGCCTCGGCGCAGACGGCCCCGCGGGTGGTGGTCACCGCGGCGCGCAGCCTGATCCAGCCCGTCGCACCGGGGCTGGGCACGCTCGCCCCGGTGTCGCTGGCCGTCGGCGAGGAGCACGACTTCGAGCAGCTGCTCGTCCGGCTGGTGGAGCTGGCCTACAGCCGCGCCGAGATGGTCACCACCCGCGGCGAGTTCGCCGTGCGCGGCGGCATCCTCGACGTCTTCCCGCCGACCGCCGAGCACCCGGTGCGCGTCGAGTTCTGGGGCGACGAGGTCTCGGAGCTGCGGTCGTTCTCCGTCGCCGACCAGCGCTCGGTCGGCGAGGTCACCCGGATCGACGTCCCCCCGTGCCGCGAGCTGCTGCTCACCACCCCGGTCCGCGAGCGGGCCGCCGAGCTGGCCGCGCAGCAGCCCGAGACCGCGGGCCTGAACCGCAACCCGCTGCGCGAGCTGCTGGAGAAGCTGTCCGAGGGCATCCCCGGCGAGGGGATGGAGTCGCTGATCCCCGCCCTCGTGGGCGGCGAGATGCAGACCCTCACCGACCTGCTCCCGGACGCGACGCGGGTGCTGCTCGCCGACCCCGAGCGCATCCGCACCCGGTGTGCGGACCTCGTGCGCACCGGGCAGGAGTTCCTGGAGGCGTCCTGGCTGGCGTCCGGGTCCGGTGGCGAGGCCCCGATCGACGTGTCCGGGTCGGCCTACCGGGACCTGCGCGTCACGCTGGACCACGCGACGGCGACCGGCAGGCCGGTGGTGTCGCTGTCGCCGCTGCCGTCCGGCTCCGACGACGTCGTGGTGGCGGGCGTGCACGAGATCGAGCCCTACCGCGGCGACACCGACCGCGCGCTGACCGACCTGCGCGCGCACGTCGCCACCGGCGGTGCCGCGGTGCTCGTGCTGACCGGCCAGGGGACGGCGGACCGGTCGCTGGAGCAGCTGCGCGAGGCCGAGGTGCCCGCCTCCGCCGTCCCGGTGCTCGCCGACGCCCCGGAGAAGGGGATCGTCACCGTCACCTGCGGGCGGGTGCTGAACGGGTTCACCGCCCCCGAGATCGGGCTCGTCGTCGTCTCCGAGGCCGACCTCACCGGGAGCCGCGCCGGGCTGGACACCGCCCCGCGCAAGACCACCCCGCGCCGGCGCGACGCGGTCGACCTCGCCGTCCTGCAGCCGGGCGACTACGTCGTCCACAACCAGCACGGCATCGGGCGCTTCGTCGAGATGAAGGAGCGCACGATCCAGGGCGCCACCCGCGAGTACCTGGTGCTGGAGTACGCCAGCTCCAAGCGCGGCCAGCCCGCCGACCGGCTGTTCGTGCCGACCGACGCCCTGGACGAGATCAGCCGCTACGTCGGCGGCGAGCAGCCGGCCGTCAACAAGCTCGGCGGCGGGGACTGGGCGAAGACCAAGAGCCGCGCCCGCAAGGCGGTCAAGGACATCGCGGCCGGCCTGGTGCAGCTCTACGCGGCGCGTCAGGCGTCGCCGGGGCACGCGTTCGGTGCGGACACCCCGTGGCAGCGCGAGCTGGAGGACGCCTTCCCCTACACCGAGACGCCCGACCAGCTGTCCGCGATCGACGAGGTCAAGCGGGACATGGAGCGGCCGGTCCCGATGGACCGCGTCATCTCCGGCGACGTCGGCTTCGGCAAGACCGAGATCGCGGTACGGGCGGCGTTCAAGGCGGTGCAGGACGGCAAGCAGGTCGCCGTCCTGGTCCCGACGACGCTGCTCGCGACCCAGCACCTGTCGACGTTCTCCGAACGGATGCGCCAGTTCCCGGTGACCGTGCGCGGGCTGTCGCGGTTCACCGACCCGGCCGAGGCGCGCGAGACGATCGAGAAGCTCGCCGACGGCACCGTGGACGTCGTCGTCGGGACGCACCGCCTGCTGCAGACCGGCATCCGCTACAAGGACCTCGGCCTGGTCGTCGTCGACGAGGAGCAGCGCTTCGGCGTCGAGCACAAGGAGCACATCACCGCGCTCCGGGCGCACGTCGACGTGCTCACCCTGTCCGCGACGCCGATCCCGCGGACCCTGGAGATGAGTCTCGCCGGCATCCGCGAGATGTCGGCGATCACCACCCCGCCCGAGGAACGGCACCCGACCCTGACCTACGTCGGCGCCTACGGCGACAAGCAGGTCGCCGCCGCGGTCCGCCGCGAGCTGCTGCGCGACGGCCAGGTGTTCTACGTGCACAACCGGGTCAGCTCGATCGACCGGGCGGCGAAGAACATCCAGGACCTCGTGCCCGAGGCCCGCGTCGCCGTCGCGCACGGCCAGATGAACGAGGACCTGCTGGAGCGCACGGTCAGCGCGTTCTGGCACCGCGAGTTCGACGTGCTGATCTGCACCACGATCGTGGAGAACGGCCTGGACATCTCCAACGCCAACACCCTGATCGTCGAGCGGTCGGACACCCTCGGCCTGTCCCAGCTGCACCAGCTGCGCGGCCGGGTGGGTCGTGGCCGCGAGCGCGGCTACGCCTACTTCCTCTACCCGCCCGAGCACCCGCTCACCGAGACCGCGCACGACCGGCTCGCCACGATCGCCCAGCACTCCGAACTGGGGTCGGGGGCCGCCGTCGCCATGAAGGACCTGGAGATCCGCGGCGCGGGCAACATCCTCGGTGCCGAGCAGTCCGGCCACATCGCGGGCGTCGGCTTCGACCTCTACATCCGCCTGGTCGGGGAGGCCGTCGCCGCGTTCCGCAAGCAGGCGGGCGGCGAGATCGGCGCCGAGCCCGAGGAGCTGCCGGAGGTCCGGGTCGACCTGCCGATCGATGCGCACGTCCCGCACGACTACGTCGACGGCGAGCGGCTGCGCCTGGAGGTCTACCGCAAGATCGCCGAGGCGCCCGACGACGCCGCGCTCACCGCGATCGTCGAGGAGCTGACCGACCGCTACGGCGAGCCCCCGACCCCGGTGCGCAACCTGTTGGAGGTCGCCCGGTTCCGCCAGCTCTGCCGCCGCCTCGGCGTCCGCGAGGTCGCCTCGGCGGGCACCCAGCTGCGGATCGGTCCGATGCAGCTGCCCGACTCCGCCCAGCTGCGGCTGCGCCGGCTCTACCCGAAGGCGCAGTACAAGGCGGCCGCGCAGGTCGTCACGGTGCCCAAGCCGGTGGCCGGTGGGCGGATCGGCGGCGCCCCGATGCGCGACGTGGAGCTGCTCGGCTGGTGCGCGGAGCTGCTGCTGCAGATCGTGCCGAGCTCCACGCCGGTGCACAGCTCCGCCTCCTCCTGACGGCGTCCCGACGCGATCCGGGCGCGGCCCCGACGCGATCGGTGATGAACACCCGGTGCCGTGCCGGCGAAAATCGGGTGTCGGCGTCCGGGGTGTTTCCGGGACGAAACGGGACGGTTTCCGGTGAAACGGTCGCCGGAGTTGTCGGAGTCAATCGCGCGACGTGGATCCCGATTTCCGCCGGTGATCCACGGCACCCGCGCGGGTGATCCACTCTGTTTTACGATCGGTTCCACGGCAGCTGAAGGGCGCCGTTTCCGTCGTGCAACACCCGTTTCCGGGAAAGAGGTGTGTCCGATGTCCGATCGCCGGCCCGTCTCCACCGAATCAGCTGAGTTCTGCACTCCGTGCCTGGTGCTGGACCTGCATGCGATCCGGGAACGGTACGAGGAATTCGGACACGCACTTCCCGGGGCAGATCTCTTCTATGCGGTCAAAGCCAATCCCGACCCCCGGCTCGTCGCATTTCTGGTCGGCCTGGGCGCACGATTCGACGTCGCCAGCCGTCCGGAACTGGAACTGTGCCTGGCGGCCGGGGCGCAGCCTGCCGACATCTCCTACGGCAGTACCGTGAAGAAGGAACGCGACATCGCGTTCGCCCACCGCAGCGGCGTCCGCCGGTTCGCCGTCGACTCGGCCGCGGAGCTGGCCAAGATCGCCCGCTGTGCGCCGGGTGCGGAGGTGTTCGCCCGGGTCTCCTGCGTCGGGACCGGCTCCTGCTTCCCGCTGGAGGGCAAGTTCGGGTGCGCACCCGCCGCACCCGCCGCGGCCGCCTCCCTGCTCGTCGACGCCGCCGCGGCCGGCCTGGGCGCGGCGGGCGTCTCGTTCCACGTCGGGTCCCAGCAGCTCGACCCGGGGGCGTGGCGGGCCGGGATCGCCGACGCCGCGGAGGTGTTCCGCCGGGTCCGCGCCCGCGGGCTGCGGCCGTACCTGCTGGACCTCGGTGGTGGCTTCCCCGCCCACTACGACGCGCACGTCCGCCCGCTGGCGGACTACGGCGACGCGATCCGGGACGCGGTCGCGGCGGAGTTCGGCGACGACCGGCCGGACCTGATGATCGAGCCGGGGCGGGGCCTGGTCGCCGACGCGGGGACGCTCTACAGCGAGGTGGTGCTCGTGTCCGACCGGGACGGCGCCGCCGGACCGCGCTGGGTCTACCTCGACGTCGGCCGCTTCGGCGGGCTCGCCGAGACCGAGGGGGTGCTGGTCCGCTACCCCATCCGCACCGCCCGCGACGGCGGCCCCCGCTCACCGGTCGTGCTGGCCGGACCGACCTGCGACAGCGCCGACGTGCTGTACCGCAGGCGTCCCTACCTGCTCCCCGACGACCTGTGCGCCGGTGACGTGGTGCGCCTGCTGCACACCGGCGCCTACACCGCCAGCTACTCCTCGGTCGGCTTCAACGGTTTCGCGCCGCTGCGCTGCGTGTGCACCGGGGACCCCGCGGACGGGTCCGGAATGTCGGTGCGTGCGGCTAACGTCGCCGTGTGAGCTTCCTGCGCCATCCCCACCTGTCGGGTGACTCGCTCGTCCTCGTCGCGGAGGACGACCTGTGGACGGCCCCGGTGGAGGGCGGGCGGGCCCATCGTCTGACCGCGGACGCGGTGCCCGTCACCGCGCCCCGTCTCGCACCCGACGGCGGGGCCGTGGCCTTCGCGTCCCGGCGCGACGGCGCCCCGGAGGTGTACCGGGTCGACGCCGACGGCGGCACGCCCACCCGGCTGACCTGGTGGGGCGACGCGGCGACCCGTGCCGCGGGCTGGACCCCCGGCGGCGAGGTGGTCGCGCTCTCCGCGCACGAGGACGCGACGTCCCGGCTGTGGGCGTACGCGGTCCCGGCGACGGGCGGTGCGCCCCGGCTGCTGCCGCACGGCACGCTCACCGCACTCGCCCACCAGCCCGGCGGGCCGGCCGTGCTCACCCAGGTCGAGGGCGGGCGGGACGCCGCCCACTGGAAGCGCTACCGCGGTGGGCGGGCCGGGCGGCTGTGGCTCGACGCCACCGGCTCGGGGGAGTTCCGCCGGATCCTGGCCGACCTGGCGGGGCAGCTGGAGTGCCCGATGATCGTCGAGGACGGCACCGGCCCCCGCCTGGCGTTCGTCTCCGACCACGAGGGCTGGGGCAACGTCTACTCCGTCCCGCTCGCCGACCCCGGCACCGACCTGCGCCGGCACACCGACCACGGCGCCGTCGGCGGCACCGGCTTCGCTGCGCGGCACGCCAGTACCGACGGGCGCCGGATCGTCTACGAGTCGGCCGGCGAGATCTTCCTGCTCGACGATCTGTCCGCCGCCTCGCAGCCGCGCCGGATCGACGTCCGGACCGGCGGGCCGCAGCGCGCCCGGGAGCCGTTCCGCGCCTCGCTGCCGGGCGACCTCGGTCCGATCCGGCCGGACCGCACCGGCCGCGCCGGCATCGTGGCGGTGCGCGGCACCGTGCACCGGCTCACCCACCGCGACGGCCCGGCCCGCGCGCTGCTCGCCGAGCCGGGGGTCCGGGCCCGGCTCGCGCACCCGCTCGGCACCCGTCGTGCGGTGTGGGTCGACGACGCGACCGGTGAGGACGCGGTGGTGGTCGCCCCGCTCGATCCCCACGCCCCGGCCGCCCCGGAGCGGGCGCGGTACGCCGACGGCGCGGTCGGGCGGGTCCTGGAGCTGGCCCCGGCCCCGGACGGCTCGGCCGTCGCGCTCGCCACGCACGACGGCAGGCTGCTGGTGCTGCACACCGGGGCCGACCCCGCACCCGAGCCGGTGCCCGGCCCCGACGACCGGCCCGCCGACGGCGTGGTCGGTGACGCCGCCCCGGACCGCGCGGTGGGGGAGCTGCGCGAGCTGCACCGCGGCACCGCGGGCGAGCCCTCCGACGTGTCCTGGTCCCCGGACTCGGCCTGGCTGGCCTGGTGCGACCCGACCCCCGAGGGGCTGTCGCGGATCGTGCTCACCCGGGTCGCCGACGGCGAGCACGCCGAGGTCACCCCGGCCCGCTTCCACGACAGCGACCCGGTCTTCACCGCCGACGGCAGGCACCTGGCGTTCCTGTCCCGGCGGGTGTTCGACCCCAGCTACGACGAGCACTCCTTCGACCTGGCCTTCGGCACCGGGTGGAAGCCGTTCCTGGTCCCGCTGGCCGCCCGGACGCCGTCGCCGTTCGGCGCGGGGCCCGACGGCCGGCCGGTGGACCCGGCCGACGAGGGCCCGGACGACCCGCCCGCCACCCCGCCGACGCCCCCGGCCCCGCCGGAGCCCGGCGGCGGGCCCGGACCCGACGGCGACACCGCCGGCGACGACGCGGGCCGGGTGGTCGCCACCGCGGCCGGGGCCCGGGCACACACCGGACGGGGGGTGTCTCTATGGGTTCGTCAAGCGGCGGCGAGTTCTGGATCGGGGTTGTTGACCGTGGGCGGGTTGTAGGGGCGGCGGTCGCGGAGCATGGCGTAGATGACGTCGGTGCGGCGTCGGGCGAGGCAGATCAGGGCGGCGTTGTGTCGTTTGCCGGCGGCTCGTTTGCGGTCGTAGTAGGCGCGGCTGGCGGGGTCGGCCAGGGCGGCGAATGCGGACAGGAACAGCGCGGATTTCAGGGCGTGGTTGCCGCGCTGGGATCGGGTTTCGCCTTTGATCGAGGTGCCGGAGCGGCGGGTGACTGGGGCGAGGCCGGCGTAAGCGGCGAGGTGCCCGGCGGTGGGGAACCCGGAGCCGTCGCCGACGATGGTGAGGATCTTGATGGCGGTCCTGACCCCGAGTCCGGGCATCGAGGTCAGGACCGGTCCAAGAGGGTGGGCCTCCAGGCGGGCTTCGAGCTCGTCGGCGAGCTGGTCGCGTTCGGTGTGGACCTGGCGCAGCTGCCCGGCGACGCCGGTGATGACACGGGCGAACGCGGCCGTGCCGGGAACGGTCAGGCTCTGGGCGTCGAGCGAGGTCAGGATCTGGGCGGGAAGGGTGCGGGCCAGTCGAGGCGACCGGGCCCGCATCGTCTCGGCGATCCCGTCAGCGCCGAGCTCTCGCAGGGCTTGCGGGGTGGGCGCGGCCGCGAGCAGGTCGAGCACGCCACCGCGGTCCAGGCGTGGCCCGAGCAGGCGTTCCAGGGCGGGATGAACATGCAGCAGGGCGTCGCGCAGCCGGTTCGTCAGCCGGGTGCTCTGCCCAGCCAGGTCATCGTCGTAACCGGCGAGCACAGTGAGTTCGGCGAGGGTCTCGTCGTCGGTGCCGACCCGGCGCAGGGTGTGCGGCATCGTCCGGGCGGCCTCGGCGATCACGTGGGCGTCGCGGGCGTCGGTCTTGGCCTGCCCGGGATGCAGGTCGGCGATGCGGCGCATCGCCAGCCCGGGCAGGTAGGCCACCGTGATCCCCAGATCACGAGCGACGGCGATGGCCAGCGCTCCGATCGAGGCGGGCTGGTCGATGACCATCAGCACCGCGCCGTGCTCGGCCAGCCCGGACAGCACGGTGCGCAGCGCCGATTCGTCGTTGGGCAGGGCCTTGTCGTGCACCCGCTTCCCGTTGGTGTCGACCGCGCAGGCGTGGTGTTCGGACTTGCCCACGTCCAGGCCGCAGAACACCGCGAACCCGGTCGGGTGCTGGTCAGGATCGGGCAACCGCCGCTCCCTTCTCGTCGCGGCAGGCCGACCACGAGCACCCGCGCCGGCAGCCACGTTACGAGCAGACCACACGGGTCAGGTCTCTATCAGCGGTCGTTGGCGCCCTCCGGCCACGGCGACAACACCCCCCAGATCATCGGGCGACAGGGGCAGTCAGTCATACCGCGGCCGGCGGCCTGCAAGCCCTCAGCGGGCTTGATCAAGAAGGTAACGGGGGCGCGGGGCGGCCGGGGCCGGTCCGGACCGGACGCCGACGAGGCGCCGCCGGAGGTCGTCGTGGACGTCGAGGGGCTGGCGGACCGGGTCGTCGGTGTGCCGGTCGAGGCCGCCCGCTACACCCGGCTCGCCGCGGTCCGGGGTGGCCTGGTCTGGCTGCGCCTGCCCGGCGGCACCGGCGTGCTCGGCGACAGCCTCCCCGACGACGACGCCGAGCCCGACCGTGCCGTGCTGGAGCGGTTCGACCTGGCCCGGCGCACGGTCACCGTCGTCGCCGACCCGGCGTCGTCGTTCGCGGTGAGCGGCGACGGGACCCGGCTCGTCGTCCGCGACCGGGGCACCGTGCGGCTGCTGCGTTCCGACCGTGGCGGCTCCGCGGCACCGGAGGACGACGCCGGGGGCGACGAGTTCACGATCGACACCCGGCGGCTCGTGGTCACCGTCGACCCGGCCGCGGAGTGGCGTCAGATGTTCGACGAGACCGCCCGCCTCATGCGCGACCACTTCTGGGTCGAGGACATGGCCGGCGTCGACTGGGCCGCCGAGACCGCGCGGTACCGGCCGCTGGTCGACCGGGTCGGGACCCACGACGACCTGCTCGACGTGCTGTGGGAGCTGCACGGCGAGCTCGGTACCTCGCACGCCTACGTGATCGGCGGTCGTCCCGGCGGCGACCCGACCGGGCGGCCCGGGCTGCTCGGCGCCGACCTCGGGCCCGACCCCGACGGCGGCCCGGGACGGCAGGTCCTGCGCGTCCTGCCGCCGGAGACCTCCGCCCCCGCCGCCCGCAGCCCGCTGTCCGGGCCGGGCGTCGACGTCCGGCCCGGGGACGTGCTGCTGGAGGTCAACGGGCGCCCGCTCGACCCGCACTGGGGCCCCGCCCCGCTGCTCGTCGGGACGGCCGGGAGCATCGTGGAGCTCACCGTCCGCTCCGGTCCCGACCGGGTCGACGCGGGCACCGTCCGCCGGGTCGCGGTCCGGCCGCTGCACTCCGAGGACGAGCTGCGCTACCAGGACCGGGTGGCCCGGCTGCGGGCCGAGGTCGCGGAGCGGTCCGGCGGACGGCTGGGCTACCTGCACGTGCCGGACATGATGGGCTACGGCTGGGCCCAGCTGCACCGCGACCTCGCCCGCGAGACCGCGAAGGACGGGCTGCTGCTCGACGTGCGCGGCAACCGCGGCGGCCACACCTCGCAGCTGGTGGTGGAGAAGCTCGCCCGCCGCGTCATCGGGTGGGACCTGCCCCGCCACGGCGCACCCGCCACCTATCCCGAGCAGGCACCGCGCGGACCGGTGGTGGCCCTGGCCGACGAGCGCTCCGGGTCCGACGGCGACATCGTCACCGCCGCGATCAAGCGGCTCGGCGTCGGGCCGGTCGTCG
The DNA here is from genome assembly GCF_020131355.1 of Pseudonocardia sp. ICBG1293. Taxonomy (GTDB): domain Bacteria; phylum Actinomycetota; class Actinomycetes; order Mycobacteriales; family Pseudonocardiaceae; genus Pseudonocardia. The sequence continues at coordinate 42,852 of NZ_JAHLEL010000054.1, read as the reverse complement.
GGACCCGCACCTGGGGTGGGGTGATCGGCATCGACAGCCGCTACCGGCTCGTCGACGGCACCCTGGTCACCCAGCCCCGCTACGCCACCTGGTTCGACGACGTCGGCTGGAGCATGGAGAACCACGGCGTCGACCCGGACGTGGAGGTCGTCGTGACCCCGCAGGACCGCGCGGCCGGACGGGACCCGCAGCTGGACCGGGCCGTGGCGATCGCCCTGGCCCGGCTCGACGAGCACCCGCCCGCGCGGCCCCCGGATCTCGCCGGGAGGCCGTCGGCGGCCCGGCCCGTGCTCCCCCCGCGGCCGGGCGGAGGAGATCGGCACCACATCGCGTGAGAGGCTGACCGCCGTGCGCACTCGCAGGATCACCGCTGCCCTGCTGATCGTCGGGGCCGTCGCTGTCACCGGAGCCGGCTGTGGCACCGGACCGAGCCGGGTCGACTCCGCCGCGATCGTCGGGGAGAGCTCGATCCCGCTCGCCACCGTGCAACCGGCGATCACCTCGGTGCTCACCCGGCCCGGGCTGGTCGACGGTCTCAAGGCCCAGGGTGGCTCCGAGGCCGACATCGGGCGGGCCGTGGTGTCCCAGCTGGTGATCCGCGACCTGCTCGCCCTGACCGCGCCGGAGCAGGGCGTGAGCGTGTCCGACCAGCAGGTCGCCGCGGCGGTCGCCCAGCAGGGCGGCGAGCAGGCGGTGCAGGAGTCGTCGCTGGCCGTCGGCGGTGCGCAGGCCGCCACCCGCGACGAGCTGACCCTGTCCGAGCTCGCCCGCCGCGAGCTGCCGCGGCTGTCGGTGACCGCGGACGTCGCCGTCGCCCAGGACCGGGCGCAGGCCACCACCCTGGCCCGCGAGGTCGCCGCGGGCGGGCAGCGCGCCGAGGCGGCGCTGGCCGGGGCCGGCACCACCCAGCGCGGGCTCGCGATCCGCCCGGCCGAGACACCGCAGGCCGCGCTCACCCCGCTGATCGGCATCCCGGCCGGCTGGGTCGCGGCCTTCCCGCTGGGCAGCGGCCAGGGCTGGGTCGTGGTCCGGGTGACGGAGCGCGACCTCGGCGCCCCCGCCGGCGGGGACGCGGTCGGCCAGCTGGACCAGCGCTCGCTGTCCGAGGCCGGGATCCGCATGCTCACCCCCACCGCGCTGCGCACCGGGGTGCAGCTCAACCCCCGCTACGGCGAGTGGGACCCGATCCAGATGCTCGCCGTGCCGACCGCCGAGGACGCCTCCGTGGTGCTCCCGGTCGCCGCGGGCAACCCGACCCCGCCCGCCCCCTGATGGCCGCGACGGTCGTCGTCTGTCCCCGCCGCGGGGCCGCGATCCCGGCGGCGGCGCTGCCGGCGCTCCGCTCGGCGACCGACGTGCTCGCCGTGCCCGGCCTCGACGCGGGTGCCACCGCCGGAGCCACCGACTGGACGGGAACCGACCCGGCCGACCTGGCCGACGGCACGGTGCTGCTCGTCCCGGCCGACCACCCCGCCGCCGCGCACCCCGGTGCGGTGCCGCCGCCCACCGGGCACGCGGTGCTCGACGCCGTCGCGGTGATGGACCGGTTGCGCTCGCCCGGCGGCTGCCCGTGGGACGCCGAACAGACCCACACCTCGCTGCTGCGCTACCTCGTCGAGGAGTGCTACGAGCTCTACCAGTCCATCGAGGACGGCGACCGCACCGAGCTGCGCGAGGAGCTCGGCGACGTCCTGCTGCAGGTGCTGTTCCACGCCCGCGTCGCCGCCGAGCACCCGGGCGCCCCGTTCGGGATCGACGAGGTCGCGACCGGACTCGTCGACAAGCTCGTCGGCCGCCACCCGCACGTGTTCGCCGCGGGGGAGCAGGTCGCCACGGCCGCCGACCAGGACCGCCGCTGGGACGAGCTCAAGCGCGCCGAGAAGCAGCGCGAGTCCAGTGTCGACGGCATCGCGACGGTCCAGCCCGCCGTCGCGCTCGCCGCGAAGCTGACCTCACGGACCGCCAAGGCCGGCCTGCCCGCGGACCTGCTGCCCGCCGACGACGGTGCGGGTGCGGCGCTGTTCCGGCTGGCCGCGGCCGCGCAGCTCGGCGGCGGCGACCCCGAGGCGGCGCTGCGCACGACCGCCCGCGAGTTCGAGGCGCGGGTGCGGTCGGCGGAGAAGGCCGCCGCCGCGGACGGCCGCGACCCGCACGCGCTGACCGCCGAGGACTGGCGTCGCTACTGGGACTCTCCCTGACCCCCGCCCCGATCGGGTGATACCCGTCGGTAGCGTGTGAGCGTGCGCACCCCGTCGCTGCTCGCGGCCATCGGCGGCATCGTGGCCCTGATCCTGGTCGTCTCACTGGCGACCGGTCCGGGCTTCGGGCCGTCGCTGCCCCGCACCCCGGTCGACCGGCAGTCGGCCCCGCCCGCGTCCGCGCCGCTGCCCGCGGGCACCGACGTGGTCGCGTGGGCGCGGACGACCGCGACCGAGGCGGACATCCCCGAGCGGACCCTGCGCGCCTACGCCAACGCCGAGCTGCGCCAGCGCGAGCGCACCCCGGACTGCCGGCTGAGCTGGGCGACCCTGGCCGGGGTCGGCCGGATCGAGTCCCGGCACGCGACCTTCCGCGGCGGCGAGCCGGGGCCGGACGGCCGGGTCGACCCGCCCATCATCGGTATCCCGCTCGACGGCACCGGCGGCACCCGCCGGGTGGCCGACACCGACGGCGGCCGCCTCGACGGCGACCCGGTGCTGGACCGCGCGGTCGGGCCGATGCAGTTCCTCCCCGAGACCTGGGCGCGCTACGGCGCCGACGGCAACGGCGACGGCGTCGCCGATCCCCAGCAGGTGGACGACGCCGCCCTCGCCGCGGCCGGCTACCTGTGTGCGGACGGTCGCGACGTCGCCGACGCCGGGGACTGGTGGCGCGGGGTGCTCGCCTACAACGCCTCCGGCGACTACGCCCGCGACGTGTGGGCCGCGGCGGCCGACTACGCGCAGCGCACCACCGCCCCGGTGCCGCCCGCGCCCTGACCCGGCGGCCCCGATCCGGCTGGCCTCGATCCGGCTGGCCTCGATCCGGCGGCCTCGATCCGGCGGCCCTGATCCGGCGGGCCCGATCCGGCGGGCCCGATCCGGCGGGCCCGACCCGGCGGCACCGGCCCGCAGCGGGCGGGCGGCGGCCGGTCGGTCGGGCCGACCGGCCGGCCCGTGGTGGAGGCCGGCACCGGTTCCGGCGGTGATCGCCTCACGGCGCGGGACGCGCGGTCAGGCCAGGAGCGCCCGGCCCCAGTGGTCGTCGCCCTCGGCGAGACCGGGCGGGACGGCGAACAGCGCGGAGCCGTTGTGCTCCAGGTACTCGCTGAGCGCGTCGGAACGGGCCAGCCTGCGCTGCATCGGCACGTACTGGCGCTGCGGGTCGCGCACGAACGCGATGAAGAACAACCCGGCGTCGAGGTGGCCGTGGCCGTCGGAGCCGTCGACGAAGTTGTAGCTGCGCCGCAGGATCCGCGCCCCGCCGTTCTCCTGCTCGGAGGCGAGCCGGATGTGCGCGTCGTCGCCGATCACCGGGCCGGACGCGTCGGTCGCGGCCAGGTCGGCGGTGTCGAACTCCGCGGTGCCGGTCAGCGGCGCACCCTCGCCCTTGTCCCGGCCGATGGTGCGCTGCTGGTCGTCGAGGTTGGACCGGTCCCACACCTCGATGTGCATCCGGATCCGGCGCGCCACCAGGTAGGAGCCGCCGCGCAGCCACTCCGGGCCCTCGTCGCCGACCCACACGTGGCGGTCCAGCAGGTCCGGTTCCTCGGCCTTGAGGTTGTTGGTGCCGTCCTTGAAGCCGAACAGGTTGCGCGGGGTCGCCTGCCCGGTCGAGGTCGACGACGTCCGTCCGAACCCCAGCTGGGACCAGCGCACCTCGGTCACACCGAAGCCCTCCCGGACCAGGTTGCGCACCGCGTGCACGGCGACCTGGGGGTCGTCGGCGCAGGCCTGGATGCACAGGTCCCCGCCGGAGCGGGCCGGGTCGAGCCGGTCGCCCTGGAACCGCGGCAGCGGGGCGAGCCCGGCCGGGCGCCGGTCGGCGATGCCGAGCCTGTCGAAGAACCCCGGTCCGACGCCGAAGGTCAACGTCAGCGACGACGGCGCCAGCCCCAGCGCCTCGCCGGTGTCGGCCGGGGCGGTGTAGCGGTTGCCCGGCAGCGCACCGCCCTCGGCGGTCTCCTGCCCGGCCGTCATCCGCTCGGCCGCCGCCGTCCACCGGGCCAGCAGGTCGAGCACGGCGGCCCGGTCGGTGGTGGTGAGGTCCAGGGCGACGAAGTGCAGCCGGTCCTGCGCGGGGGTGACGATCCCGGCCTGGTGGGCCCCGCGGAAGGCGACGGTGCCGTCACCGGCCGCGGACGCGTCGCCGGACAGGCCGTATCCGGCGGCGGCACCCGCCCCGGCCAGTGCCACGCCGGCGCCGGTCAGGCCGAACAGTCCGCGCCGGGAGACGTGCAGCGGGCTCATGCGGTGACGGTGCCCGCGACCGTGCTGACCGGCTCGGCCAGCGCGTCGACGGCAGCGGCCATCTTCTTCGTGTCCTCCGGCGTGAGCTGGGTGTAGAGCCGGTAGCCGTCGCCGTCCCGGTAGCCCTGCAGGAGCGTGTCGACGGCCGCGAAGCGCTGGTCGAGCAGCGGGCCCAGGGCCGGGTCCTTCTGGTCGATCACCGGGCGCAGCGCGGCGACGGCGGCCTGCGAGCCCTCCACGTTGGCCTGGAAGTCCCACAGGTCGGTGTGGGAGTACCGGTCCTCCTCTCCGGTGATCTTGCCGGTGGCGACCTCGTCGAGCAGGCTCTTCGCGCCGTTGGCGAGCTCGGCCGGGGTGAGCTGCAGCGCGGGGATGCGGCCCTGCAGGTCCTTGACGTCGGTGACCAGGGCGGCGGCGACCTGCGGCGAGTCGGCCTGCAGACCGTCGACCCAGAGGTCCTTCTCCAGCCGGTGGAAGCCGGTCCACGCGACGCCGGGGTCGCGCTCGTCGTCCTCGCGGCCGTCGAGCTTCGGGTCGAGGTCGCCGAAGGACTCGGCGATCGGCTCGATGCGTTCGTAGTAGGTGCGCGCGACCGGGAACAGCGCCTTGGCCCTCGCGGTGTCGCGGGCACTCACCGCGGCCGCGAACTCCGAGGTCCTGGCGACCAGGGCGTCGGACTGGGAGGACACGTAGCGCAGGTAGCCGGCGGTCGCGGCGGCGAGCTCGTCGTTCGTGTCGGTGGCGCGCTGCGCGGAGCCGGTCACGGTGAACGGGGCACGGATGCCGTCGCCGGACATGCCCGGCTTGCAGGCGGTGGTGTAGGTGCCCCCGTCGGGGACCTCGACGATCAGGTCGCGGGACAGGCCGGGCCCGATGTTCTCGACCTCGCCCATGATCCGGTCGCCGGTGGCGTAGAGGTAGAACTCGGTGACCTTGCTCCCGGCGTTGGTGATCCGGAACGTCAGGTTCCCGGCGACGGCCTCGGTGGCCGAGACCTCGCAGGCGGTGTCGGTGGCGTTCACCGTGATCGGACCGCCGTCGCCGGGGCCCTGTGCCGAGGGAGCGGTCGAGGTGCAGCCGGCCAGCAGGGCGGCGGCCACGGTGATCGAGGCCAGGCCTGCGGCCGTGCGCATGACTGGGGACATCGTGGAGTTCTCCTCGGGGGTGGACACCGGGCGCGTGTGCGACGGCGCGGCGGGACGGGGTGGTGTGCGGGCCGGTCAGGCGTCGGCGGTGGCCGGGGCGCGACGGCGGGCGGGGCGCAGGAACAGCGCCAGGACCACCACGACGTAGACCGATCAGACGACGGCCTCGAGCACGGTGGTCTGCGGCGAGAAGTTGAAGACGCCCTTGAGGAGGGTGCCGTACCAGGAGTCGGCCGGGACCGCGTCGCTCACGTCGAAGGCCAGGGTGGTCAGGCCGGGCAGGATCCCGGCCTCCTGCAGGTCGTGCACGCCGTAGGCGAGGATCCCCGCGGCGACGAAGACCAGCAGGAAGCCGGTGACGGTGAAGAACCGCCCGAGGTCGATCCGCAGCGCGCCGCGGTAGATCGCGTACGCCAGGGCGACGGCGATCGCGATGCCGATCAGGAAGCCGACCAGCGGTCCGGCGGTCTCGCCCGCGGCCTGCGCGGCGGCGAAGAAGAAGACCGCGGTCTCCAGCCCCTCACGGCCGACGGCGAGCGCCGCCATCACGACGACGGCCCACGGCCCCATGGACACGGCGCGGTCCAGGGCGCCCTCCAGCTCGCGCGACAGCGTCCGCCCGTGCGAGCGCATCCAGAAGATCATCCAGGTGACGAAGCCGACCGCGACGATCGAGAGCGAGCCGCCGAGCGCCTCCTGGGCCTCGAACGTCAGGGCCTGCTGGGTCAGGGTGAGCCCGAGCGTGACGCCGACGCTGACGGCGACGGCGAGCGCGACGCCCGCCCACACCCGGGGCAGCTCGGAGCGACGCCCGGTGCGGACCAGGAAGGCCACGAGGATCGCCACGACCAGCGCGGCCTCGAGCCCTTCGCGCAGCCCGATGAGCGCGTTTCCCAGCATGCGTCCTCCCACGGCGCCGACACCGACGGCAGCACCAGGTGAGGGTGCGCTGCCGGGCGGGAAGGCTAACCTCACCCGATCGGGCGGGGAAGTGTCGCGGGGCATTCGCCCCGGAAGATCCGTTTTCGCAGCTCAGGGCCGGTCGGGCGCGAGTGCGATGCGGGCCCGCACCTCGCCCAGGGCCTCCTGGTACTCCGGGCGGGGATCCATCGCCGAGGCGATCTTCAGCTGGGTCTCGGCCTCACCCAGCCTGCCCTGGCGCTGCAGCGTCTTGCCGAGGGCGAAACGCGCGTAGTGGTCGGCCGGGTCGGTCTCGACCACCCTGGTGAAGGCTGCCTCGGCCTTGCGCAGCTGTGCCGAGTCCAGGTAGGCGCGGCCCGCGAGCAGGTGCACCGAGGCGTCGCCGGGCTCGTCCGGACCGTGCGCTTCGAGGACGGGACGCAGCGCGTCGAGCGCCTCGAGCGGGCGGTGCCGGGAGAGCAGCCGGTCGGCACGGCGGAACGCCGCGACCGGGTCCTGAGGGTTCGCACGGGGACTGCTCATGGTCACCCTTACGTTAGGTGCGATCCGGGCGGGATGCGAGGTCTTGACAGGGCGCCGGTGGCCCGTGGGGTGACGCAGGCGTCCCCCGCCGGGGGCCCACCGGTGACTACGCTGACGCTCCGGACGACACCCGCGATCAGAACAGGAGTCACGGTGGCGGTCATCGAGCAGGTCGGGGCACGCGAGATCCTCGATTCCCGGGGCAACCCCACGGTGGAGGTCGAGGTCGCGCTGGACGACGGCACGCTGGCGCGTGCCGCGGTCCCGTCGGGCGCCTCGACCGGCGAGCACGAGGCCGTCGAGCTGCGGGACGGCGACAGGAACCGCTACGGCGGCAAGGGCGTCGAGAAGGCCGTCGCGGCTGTGCTCGACGAGATCGGGCCGGAGCTCGTCGGCGTCGAGGCGGTCGACCAGCGCCTGGTCGACCAGCGCCTGGTCGACCTCGACGGGACCCCGGACAAGTCGAAGTTCGGCGCGAACGCCCTGCTGGGCGTGTCGCTGGCCGTCGCGAAGGCCGGGGCGGAGTCCTCGGGCCTGGAGCTGTTCCGCTACGTCGGCGGCTCCAACGCGCACGTCCTCCCGGTGCCGATGATGAACATCCTCAACGGAGGTGCGCACGCCGACACTTCCGTCGACGTGCAGGAGTTCATGGTCGCGCCGATCGGTGCGGAGACCTTCCGCGAGGCCCTGCGCTGGGGCGCGGAGGTCTACCACGCGCTCAAGTCGGAGCTGAAGGACAAGGGTCTGTCGACCGGTCTCGGCGACGAGGGGGGCTTCGCCCCCGACGTGAAGGGCGGCACCCGCGGGGCGCTGGACCTGATCGCCGCGGCCGTGCAGCGCGCCGGCTACACCCTGGGTACCGACGTCGTGCTGGCGCTCGACGTCGCCGCGACCGAGTTCCACGAGGGCGGCAAGTACTCCTTCGAGGGCAAGAAGATCACCGCGGACAAGCTCTCCGAGGTGTGGGTCGAGCTGGTCTCGACCTACCCGCTGGTGTCCATCGAGGACCCGCTGGACGAGAACGACTGGGACGGCTGGGTCGCGCTCACCGAGTCCATCGGCGACAAGGTGCAGCTGGTCGGCGACGACCTGTTCGTCACCAACCCCGAGCGCCTCGAGGACGGCATCGCCCGCGGCGCCGCGAACGCGCTGCTGGTGAAGGTCAACCAGATCGGCACCCTGTCCGAGACCCTCGATGCGGTGACCATGGCGCACAACGCGGGCTACCGCTGCATGATGAGCCACCGTTCCGGGGAGACCGAGGACGTCACCATCGCGGACCTCGCCGTCGCGACCGGCTGCGGCCAGATCAAGACCGGCGCCCCGGCGCGGTCCGAGCGGGTGGCCAAGTACAACCAGCTGCTGCGCATCGAGGAGCTGCTCGGTGACGCCGCCCGCTACAACGGCGAGCTGGCGTTCCCGCGCTACCAGGTGCCCGGCCAGAGCTGACGCTCCGGTCGTTCCCCCGTTGGTGGCACCGGTGCCGCCCGGATCGTCTGCGGACGGTTCGGCGCGGCGCCCCCACCGGCGCCCGATCGGGCGGCATGCTGGGCGGGCCGCCACGGAGCGGCACCGAGCGGCACCGGGCGACGCGGAGCGGCACTGGCGGGTGAGGGAACCCGGGACGGACGGGAGGGCGCATGGCGGATCGTCGGGGACGTGGACGGGACGGCCGTGCGCGCACGTCCGCTGCGGGGCGCGGCCGGGCCGCGGCCAAGCCGCGGGCCACGACCGCGCGCTCGGCGCGGGCGCCCGCGTCGACGGGCGGGTCGGCTGCGCGGTCGCGTCCGGCCGCACCGCAGGGTGCCCGCCCCCGGCTCACGCGTGCCCGGTCCCGTGCCGGCGAGGTCGTCGCGCGCACGACCGGTCTGCTGGGCCTGTCCTCCACGAAGCGGGCCGCCATCCTCGCGATCGTCGTGTGCGCACTCGCCCTGACCGTCGCCGTGCCGCTGCACAACTTCGTCGCCCAGCGCCAGGAGCTGGCCGACGTCTCCGACCGGCAGCAGGCGCTCGAGGCCGACGTCGCGCGGCTGTCCTCCGACCGCGCCCGGCTCTCGGACCCGGCCGAGGTCGAGGCGCAGGCCCGGTCCCGGCTCGGGATGGTCCAGCCGGGAGAGACCCCCTACGTCGTGCAGTTCCCGGCCCCGCCGGCGCCGGTCGTCGAGGACGGTCAGGCCGAGCCCGGCGTGCCCTGGTTCCACACCCTGTGGAACGACGTCACGGGCGACCCGCGACGATGAGGGCGTGAGCAGCACTCGTTCCCGTCCGCCCGGTCTGGAGCCGGGCCCGGTCGGCCGGGCCGACCTCGACGCCGTCGCCGACCAGCTCGGCCGCGCCGCACGGGGGGTCCTCGCGGTCGCCTACCGCTGCCCGTCCGGGCACCCGGCGGTCGTGCAGACGGCGCCGCGGCTGCCCGACGGCACCCCGTTCCCGACGCTGTACTACCTGACGTGCGCGCGGCTCGCGTCCCGGATCGGGACCCTCGAGGCGGAGGGCCGGATGCGCGAGATGGAGGAGCGGCTCGCCGCCGACGAGGAGCTGGCCGCGGCCTACCGCCGAGCCCACGAGACCTACCTCGCCGAGCGTGACGCCATCGAGCCGCTGGCCACGCACCCGGACGTCACGGCCGGGGGGATGCCGGACCGGGTCAAGTGTCTGCACGTGCACGTGGCGCACGCACTGGCGGCCGGGTCCGGGGTGAACCCGTTCGGCGACGAGGCCCTCGAGGAGATCGGCGAGTGGTGGCGGTCCGGACCGCCCTGCCTGTAGGCCCGGTCCTGTGCGTGCTCAGCCGGTGGCGGGCGCGAGCGTCCGCACCGGGTAGTCGGGCAGTGCGAGGTGCTGGACGGGCAGTGTGTCGTCGACGAGCCCCGCTCGGCGCAGCGTCCCGCCGAGCGGCCCGGCCAGCACCTGCATCCCGAGCTGCAGCAGGCGGCGCTGTCGGTCCGTCCGCGGGTGGAACATGACGAACTGCTGCGCCCGGTCGGTCATCGGGCGCAGCAGGCGCTCGTAACGACCGAAGGCGCCGCGGACGTCGTCGGGGGTCCTGCCCAGCTCACCGGCCAGTACGTAGGCACCGGTCAGAGCGCTCGTGGTTCCCGTCCCGAACGGTCCGGCGCACCACGCGGCGTCGCCGAGCAGCGCCACCCGGCCGCGGTGGAACGACGGCGTCCGAACCTGTGCGACCTGGTCGATGTAGGGGGTCGTGTCGTCCAGGGCGCCGAGGATCCGAGGGGTCTCCCAGCCCAGGTCGTCGAACGTCGCGCGGAGCAGCGCCGTCGCCCCGGCGCGGTCGAGCCGGTCGAAGCCGAGGGTGTCGGTGGACATGCTGAGCATCGCGCGGGTCGTACCGACGGCGTCCGGGCGCAGGTGGACCACCCGGCCCCGCCCGCCGAGGTGCATCCGCCAGCGTCGGTCGTCGTCGGCGGTACGGGGGATCGTGAAGTAGGCCCACACCAGCCGCAGCTCGTGCAGGGTCGCCTCCGGCAGCACCAGTCGGCGGGTGCGGGAGCGGGCGCCCTCGGCGACCACGACGGCGTCGAACCGCCGGGCCGGTCCCCGGGCGAAGCGGACGTCGACGCCGTGCCCGTCGTCGTCGAGCCCGGTGATCCGGTCGCCGAACACGTACTCGGCCGACGCGGCGGAGTGGTCGTGGAGCAGGCGCGCGAGCCTGCCCCGCAGGATCTCCAGGTCGGCGGTCGGTGACAGGTCGTCCGTGCGGTCGGCCGGGAACTCGGCGATCGTGGCGCCACGGGAGTCGACGAAGGCCATGCCGGTCTCGGTGGTGTGCTCGGCCCGGACGGCCTCCTCCAGGCCCATCCGACGGACGACCTCGCGTCCGGAGCCGCGGACGTCGACGTTCTGGCCGTCCTCCCGGAGCCGGGAGGACCGTTCCACCACGGTCACGTCCCAGCCGTTGGCGGCGAGCCACGAGGCCGCGGCGGGTCCGGCGATGCTCGCGCCCGAGATCAGGACGGTGGGGTTGCTCATGAGGGTGCCTCTCGACGGTGGTCCGGTACCGGAGATCGACCCAATGCTTAGACTGTCTAAGCTTAGTTTGTCTAAGTAATCGTCTGTGGTGGGATGCGGTGTGATGCGGGACGAGCCGACACGCGACGAGACGATCCGTGCACTGCCGGGGCTGGCGGACCTGGACGACGTGTCGCTCGCGGTCAGTGGGTTGATCTCCGCGTCGCAGGACCTGGTGGTGCGGACGGCCAGGACGATGGGCATCGGCGTGACCGACATGACCGCGATCATGGTGCTGACCGAGCACGGACCCATGGGCGCGACCGGGCTCGCCGGCCGGTTGGGGATCACCCTGGCCTCGACCACGGTCCTGGCGGACCGCCTGGAGCGGGCCGGCTACGTCGCACGGGGGCGGGACGCCGAGGACCGGCGGCGGGTCACCCTCGCGGCGACGGCCGCGGCCCGGGGTGCTGCCGGCGCCGCCTGGCTGCCTGCGATCACCGAGATCGACGACGTCTGCCGGGTCCTGTCCGGCCCGCAGCGGGAGTCCGCACTGGACCTGCTGGCCCGGCTCACCGCGGCGGTGCAGCAGGGCAACCGGAACGGGCCCGCCGCCGCTCGCCCCGGCGGTCACGCCGTGGGCACGGCCGGCTCCGCCGGGATGCCGGCGTCGCCCTCGCCGGGGCCGGCCCCGGCGCCCCCCGACGCCTCTACCGGGGCCGGGGGGTGGTGATCGGACCCGCCGCACCCCCGGTCGGCTGCTCGACGGCCCGGTCGGTGGCGCGGAAGGCGTCGACCGCGAGCCGCGCGAAGCGGGCCGCGTCGCGTGCCCGGGTCGGTTCCGGCGCGGCGGCCAGACCCCGCCCGGCCCGGAGGACCAGGACCAGGTCGTCGAGGCCGAAGTCGGCCCGCAGTGCACCGGCCGCCCGCGCTCGTGACGCGAGACCGTCGAGCATGCCGAGCAGCTCCTGCCGGTGGCCGGCGAGCAGGTCCCGGGCGGGCTCCGCGGCGGTCAACGCGTCGACGAAGCCCCGGTTCCGCACGTTCAGCGCGAGGAGCCGGTGCACGACCGTCCGGAAGCCGCGCCACGGGTCGTCGTCGGCGGCTCCGTCGACGACGATCTGCCGGCACCGGCGCATCTCCTCGGCGAACGCCTCGCGGACCAGGTCGTCGCGGGTCGGGAAACGGCGGTACAGGGTGGCGGGTCCGACCCCGGCCCGCCGGGCGATCGTGCGCATCCCGACGTCCAGCCCGCCCTCGGCGAACAGGGCGCGGGCGGCGACGAGGATCCGGTCGCGGTTGTCCTGCGCATCGGCCCGTAGGCGAGGCAGCTCCCGGTCCATCCGTCTCACTTCCGCCGAAGTGGACGGGTGCGTCCACTACCGTCGGAAGGGTACGCGACCAGGGAGGACACGGAGACGCAGGCGGTCAGGATCGGCGAGTTCGGTGCCCCGGACGGGCTGGAGGTGGTCGAGGTCCCGGTGCCGCGACCCGGCGCGGGTCAGGTCCTCGTCCGGGCCGAGGCGATCGGTGTCGGAGGTGTGGACACGGTGATCCGTCGAGGTCTGCTCGGTAGCGGGTTCCCGGTGGGGATGGTGCCGGGCAGCGAGGCGGCGGGTGTGGTGACCGCGACGGGAGAGGGGGTCGACCCGGCGTGGACGGGCCGGCGGGTCTGGGCCTTCACCGGTACCGGCGGTGCCTACGCCGAGCAGGTCCTCGCGGCGGTCGACGACGTGGTCGCCCTGCCGGACGGCCTGACGGCGGTCCGCGCGGTGACCCTGGGGAGCGCGGGTCCCGTGGCGCACTTCGCCCTGGCCCACGCCCACCACACGTCCGGTGAGAGCGTCCTGGTCCGCGGTGCGGCGGGGAGCATCGGCATCGCGACGGTGGAGCTCGCCGTGCAGGGCGGTGCGGGTGAGGTGGCGGTCACGACCTCGTCCGCGGAACGGGGGCGTCGACTGCGCGAGCTCGGGGCGACCCGGGTCCTCGACCGGTCCGGCGCGGGCGGGACGGACCGCTACGACGTGATCATCGACGTGGTCGGGGGACCGGACGTCCCGGCGTTCCTGGACCGGCTGGCCCCGAACGGGCGGCTCGTCCTCGTCGGTGCGGTCGCCGGGTTCCCGCCCGCCGACGTGGGGTCGGCGTTGATCCGGGAGTTCCGGCAGTCGCGCTCGTTCGCCACCTTCAGCCTGGACACCGTCCCCCACCCGCGACGGGACGCGGTCCGCGCCGACCAGTTCGACGCGGCCGTCCGGGGCGGGCTCAGCACCGTCGTCGACGACGTACTGCCGCTGCGGGCCGCGGTGGAGGCGCACCGCCGGATGGACGCGGGGACCGTCTTCGGGCGGCTCGTGCTCGTGCCCGGCGACGGCCCCGCGACGGCCTGACCGCCCGGTCGATCAGGGCGTCGCCCGCTCCAGCAGCACCCCGACGGTGTCCTTGCCGGGCCGGGTCCCGGCCGTGCGCAGTGGCCCGTCGGTGTCGAGCCGGGTCGCGAGGAAGACGTCCGCGACGGCCGTCGGCGCGTGCCGGACCAGCAGCGATCCCTGCAGGGCCAGCGCGGCCAGCTCCGCGAGGCGGCGGGCCCGGCGCTCCTCCGGTGCGGCCAGCTCCGCGCGCAGCGCGGTCACGGTCGCGTCGAGGCGTGGGTCGGCGCCCGCGGCGAGGTCGATCTCGGCGAGCAGCGCCTCGACGGCGTGCGGCTCGCGCGCGATGGCACGCAGCGCGTCGAGCGCGGTGACGTTGCCCGAGCCCTCCCAGATCGAGTTCAGCGGCGCCTCCCGGTAGAGCCGGGGCAGGTCGGACTCCTCGACGTAGCCGTTGCCGCCGAGGCACTCGAGCGCCTCGGCGACGACGGTGGAGGTCCGCTTGCAGACCAGGTACTTCGACACCGGGAGGGCCAGGCGCAGCAGCGCCGTCTCGCCCCGGTCGACCGCCCCGGCCAGGCGCAGGGCGAGGACGGTCGCCGCCTCGGTCTCCGCGGCCAGCTCGGCGAGGACCTCGCGTATCAGCGGCTGGTCGGCCAGCCGGGCGCCGAAGGCCGACCGGTGCGCGACGTGGTGCGCGGCCTCGATGACCGCGGCCCGCGCGGTCGCCGCGGAGCCGAGCACACAGTCCAGCCGGGTCATCGAGACCATCTCGATGATCGTGCGGACGCCGCGGCCCTCGTCGCCGACGCGCCGGCCGACGGCGCCGGCGTACTCGATCTCGGACGAGGCGTTGGACCGGTTGCCGAGCTTGTCCTTGAGCCGCTGCAGCCGGATCGCGTTGCGCGTGCCGTCGGGCAGCACCCGGGGCAGGACCAGGCAGGTCAGCCCGCCGGGGGCCTGGGCGAGGGTGAGGAACAGGTCGTTCATGGGCGCGCTGGTGAACCACTTGTGGCCGGTGAGCCGGTAGCTGCCGTCGGGCTGCGGGGTGGCGACGGTGGTGCCGGCGCGGACGTCGGAACCGCCCTGCTTCTCGGTCATGGACATGCCTGCGAGCAGCCCGGCCTTGTCCGCGGGGACGGCGAGCCCGGGTGCGTAGGTCCGCGCGGTCAGGCCGGGCTCGTGGGCGGCGGCGAGCTCCGGGGCGTGGCGCAGCGCCGGCACCGCCGCGTAGGTCATCGAGATCGGGCACAGGTGGCCCTGCTCCACCTGCGAGGTCAGGTAGAAGCCCGCGGCGCGGGTGACGTGCGCGCCGGTGCCGGGCGCGGCGGCCCACGGTGCGGCGGCGAGGCCGTGCTCGACGCTGGTGCGCATCAGCGCGTGCCACGACGGGTGGAAGGCGACCTCGTCGACACGATGGCCGGTGCGGTCGTGGGTGCGCAGTTCGGGCTCGTGGGTGTTGGCGGCGCGGGCGTGCTCGCGGTGCTCGGCGGTCCCGATCGTCGCGGCCAGCTGCCGGAGCGCCGCCGGGTCGCCCCCCTCGCGCCCGACCGCCTCGACGACGGCGGGGTCCGCGGAGAGCAGGTCGCCGTCGGCCCGGTCCGGGACCTGGTTCAGGACCTCGTGCGTGCCGAGGTCGGACACCGGGGCGGGGATGCGCGTCGTCGCCATTACCGGAGGGTAACCCCGGCCCGCGGGTCCGCCCGCGCCTTCCGGCTACGGTTCGGACCGACCGTCGTCGTACCCGAAGGAGTGCCGATGTCGCGGGTTGCCGCCATCGACTGCGGAACGAACTCGATCCGGCTGCTCGTCGCCGATGTCACCGAGGCCTTCGACGGCCAGAAGGAACTGCGCGACCTGCACCGCGAGATGCGGATCGTGCGGCTCGGCAAGGGCGTCGACGCCACCGGCCGGCTCGACCCGGAGGCCCTGGAGCGGACCCGGGTGGCGCTGGTCGACTACGCCGTCGCCGCCCGCCGCAAGGGCGCCGAGCGGATCCGGATGGTCGCCACGTCGGCGCCCCGGGACGCGTCGAACCGCGAGGACTTCTTCGCGATGGTCCGCGACACCCTCGGTGTCGAGGCGGAGATCATCTCCGGGGACGAGGAGGCGCGGCTGTCGTTCGTCGGCGCGGTCGGCGACCTCGACCCCGACGACGGCCCGTTCGTGGTGACCGACGTCGGCGGCGGGTCCACCGAGGTCGTCGTGGGGGAGCTGCGCGACGGCGTCGCGCAGGTGACGGCGGCGAAGTCGGTCGACATGGGGTCGGTGCGGCTGACCGAGCGCTGCCTGCCCTCGGACCCGCCGTCGGAGTCCGAGATCGGGTCCGCGCGGGCCGTCGCCGCCGAGGTGCTGGCCGAGGCGTTCGCGTCGGTCCCGGTCGGGACCGCGAGGACCTGGGTCGGGGTGGCCGGAACGATCACGTCGCTGTCCGGGATCTCCCAGGAGCTGCCCGCCTACGACCGCGAGCAGGTGCACGGCTCGACGCTGACCCGCGACGAGCTGCACCGGGTCGCGGACCTGCTGATCGGCTCGTCGCGGTCGGAGCGGGAGAGGCACGGCTCGCTGCACCCGGGCCGCGTCGACGTCATCGGTGCCGGTGCGCTGGTCGTGCAGGCACTGGCCGACGAGCTGCACGCCCGTGCCGGTATCGACCGCGTGGTCGTCTCCGAGCACGACATCCTCGACGGGATCGCGCGATCGATCGCATGAACCTGACGGTTCTCGACCAGCGGATCTCCGAGTGCCGGTCCTGCCCGCGGCTGGTCGAGTGGCGCGAGCAGGTGGCCCGGGAGAAGCGGGCCGCGTTCCGCGACGAGACCTACTGGGGTCGCCCGGTGCCCGGCTTCGGCCCGCCCGACGCCCGGATGCTGATCGTCGGTCTGGCGCCCGCCGCACACGGGGCGAACCGGACCGGACGCATGTTCACCGGCGACCGCAGCGGTGACGTGCTCTACGCGGCGCTGCACGCCGTCGGGCTGGCGTCGCAGCCGCCCGCATCGCACATCGGTGACGGTCTGGAGCTGTACGGGGTCCGGATCACCGCGCCCGTGCACTGCGCGCCGCCGGCGAACAAGCCGACGCCCGCCGAACGCGACACCTGCCGCGGCTGGCTGGAGCAGGAGCTCGACCTGCTGGCCCCGACGGTCCGTGCGGTGATGGTGCTCGGCGGCTTCGGGTGGCAGGCGCTCCTGCCGGTGCTCGCCGGGGCGGGGTGGGCGGTCCCGCGGCCGGCTCCGAGGTTCGGGCACGGGGCGTCGGTGACGCTGGCGCCCGCGCGCCCCGACCGGGAGCCGCTGGAGCTGTTCGGCTGCTACCACGTGAGTCAGCAGAACACCTTCACCGGACGCCTGACCCCGGCCATGGTCGAGCAGGTCCTGGCCGACACGGCGGCGGCCGCCGGATTGTCGCCTACTCGACGATAAGTTGGATCGCCGCTGGTCGGTGCGTTGTCCCAGTCAGCCGGTGGTGAACCGGTGCAGGCGCATCGAGTCCTGCACGGCGGGGACGTGCCCGGCCGCCGACAGCAGCGGCCGCAGCCACACCCGTGGCTCGCGCAGCGACACCTCGTCGTAGACCGAGACGTCGTCGCGCTCGGTCAGCGACGGGTGCCGGTGCGCGAACTCGGCGGGATCCCACGCCCAGCGGAACTCGGTGCCGACGGCACGGAAGGTCGGCGTCCAGCGCGAGGCCCGCAGAGTCCACGGGGCGACGGCGTCGAACGCCAGCGTCGCGGAGGGGGTACCGGCGACGACCCGACCGACGGTGGCGTGGACGGCCTCGGACGGGACGTACATGAACAGGCCCTCGGCGACGACCAGCGTCGGCCGTGCCGGGTCCACCGCGGACCACCAGCCGTCGTCGGTGACGGAGCCGGGGACCTGCTCGATACCGTCGGGCATCTCGTAGAGCCGGCGGCGGACGTCGATCACCTCGGGCTGGTCGACGTCGACCCAGCGGCACGTCGACGGCACTCCGACCCGCAACGGCCTGCTGTCCAGTCCGCAGCCCAGGTGCAGGACCTGCCCCGCGGGCTCGATGGCGAGGAACTCCCGCGTCCAGTCGTCGAGGATCGCGGCGCGACACGCGATGGTCGAGACGTCACCGGTGAACTGCCAGAGGCCGTGGACGTCGTGCTCGATGCGGTCCCAGACGGGCTCCGCCCACGGGTCGCCCAGGATCGGACGACGGGACCGTGCGTCCAGGCGTCGCATGTAGAGGGTCATCAGCAGGGTCGCCGCGGCGCCCCGGAGGTCGACCTTCTCGGTGCTCGGCATGAGTCCTCCCCGCCTGGCTACGCTGTCGCGGCGCCCCCGTAGCCCAACGGCAGAGGCAGGCCCCTTAAAAGGGTCCCAGTGTCGGTTCGAGTCCGACCGGGGGCACCCCGCAACCACCCCGACACTACGCCCCTGACCAGCGGCTACGCCCGTCCGCGCGAAGATGATGTTGTCCGGTCGTATCCGGCCCTGACCGGGGTTCGGCGGGTGGCTGTACCGAATACGTACCGAAGTTTCGTCGCTCACGAGGCATCCCCGAGGGCGTCGGCGATCCGCTGCCGTGCGGCGTCCTCCTGGCCGACGATGGTCTTGGCGTAGATCTGGTGCAGGACGGCGACGCTGTGCCCGGCCCACTCAGCGACCTGGGTCGACGGGACACCGGCGTTGAGCCACGTCGACACGGCGGCATGGCGCAGGTCGTAAGGACGACGTGCGAGCGGTGAGGCGGCTTCCGACTCGGTGAGAGCGACCATCCGGGCCTTCCGCCAGACGCGGCAGTAGGTGCCTTCCGGGAGATCGCCGCCGCGGACACCGCGGAACAGCCGGCCATCCGGTGTCGTGCCGTGCTCGGCGAGGTGCGCCCGCAGCAGGACGGTGAGCGGAGGGGGAGACGGGACCGAGCGGGTCTCACCGCGGGCCCGGTGCTTCAACTCCCGCTCCTCGCGACGTCGGCCGTTGTCGGTCCAGGAAGCGCCGGCCTCGGGGGTGGAGCCGGTCAGCAGCAGCTCGCCCCAGCCCTCGTCGGGCAGCCGGAGGTCAGCTGCGCGCAGCGTCACGGCCTCGCCCGGCCGGAGGGCGGCGTAGTAGAGCAGGCCGAAGAAGGCGACCAGGCCCGGGCCGCTCGGCTTCTGGCTGCCGACGGCGGACAGCAGGGCGCGGGCTTGGGCGGTGTTGACGACGGCTCGCTTGTCCACCGTCTTCACCGTGCGCGGGATCTTCCACGCGATCGCGGTGACCGGGTTGCGGGTCAGGAGACGGCGCTCCACCGCGTACTCGCCGAGGTTGACCACGACGCCGCGTTGCCGAGCGATCGAGGCAGGGGCTGCGCGGCCGCCGTCTCCACGAACCGCGAGGGCGTCCAGGACGGCGCGGACGACGACGGGCTCGGCCAGCTCACCGACCTCGCGGGTGTTCCGTTCGAGCCAGGACAGCGCCCGTGTGATCTGTTCCGGTGGTGTGCCGTTCGAGCTGGCCCGGACGTTGAACGCCCAGGCGGTGAGCGCCTTGCGCAGTGTCGCGTCATCCGGCCGGCCTCGCTCGCCGGTGAGCAGCGCGAGGGTGGCGTTGGTGAGTGCCCGCGCCGTGTTGCGTCGTGAGTTCGGGGCCAGGTGCGGCCACTTCATCGCCACGTACTCGCGGGCGAACGGCAGCCACCCCACACGACGCTCGGACCGATCCATCGACATCGGACGGCCGGTGTCCAGCGAGAATGCCTCGCCACGCCGGGCGGCGACCAGCAGCTCGGAACGGACGGCGTCCGCCAGAGCGGCGGTCTTGTACGGGACCCGCCAGCGTCGGCCGGCGACCGACCACTTCACGGTGTGCGTCGTCGTGCGAGCGCCCGAGTACACCTCGACCTTCCAGATCCGCACGTCATAGGAGGTCTCCATCAGGCCGCCTCCTCGTGCGCGTCGAGCCAGCGCTCCAACTCCGCACGACGGACCCGCAGGTCACCGTTGGGGAGCTTGATGCACCGCGGCGCCCGGTTCTTCGCCCGCCACTCGTAGAACGTCGACCGCGAGATCCCCAGCTCCGCGCACACCTGCATGACCGTCAGCCGCTCCGTCGCCTTCGTCATGCCGCTGCTCCCTCGGTTGCCGAACGGTCATCGGGTGCCGCGTCGGTGGTGGCGAGAACGGCGGCGTCGTAGTCGGCGCGCCATCGACTCCGTTGGTTGATCGCGTGGAGCAGCAGCACAGTGCGGGGTGGCACGTCGGTGTCCCCAGGTTTCGTGGTCTCCCACTCGAACGGGCCGTCGTCGACGGCGTAGGCGGGCTGGACCCCGGCGCGGTCGAGGAGTTGCCGAACGAATGCGGTCCGCTCCGCGCGGTGGTCGCTCAGGCTCTTGTTGGACCACTTGCGGGAGACGAGCACCCGGCGTCCGGCGATGCCGAGGTGTTCGGGCTTGTGCGCTTTGCCCTTGCAATGCCCTGGCGTTGTTCCGGGTCGGGCGCCCTTGGGCTCGATCCCGTAGAGCAGCCAGATCGGGCAGCGCGGCGAGCACGGGGTGATCGCCAGCTCGGCGGCCAGGCGGCGTGCGTGCTCGCGCTGCCGGGCGGTGGCGGTGTCGTCGAGGCCGGCGGCCTGCCCGATGCTCTTGGTGAGGTACTTGGTCAGGTAGCCGATGTGCCGTCCGGCTTCTTCGGTGCCGCCGAGGATGCCCTTGACGTGGACCTGCGGCCCGAACACGACTGTGTGCGCCGGAGCTGTGAGCGCGTCGGGGTCGGTGGCCTCGTCCCAGGTCGGTAGCGGTTCGCGGGTCTGCGGGTCGACGAACGCGCGGTGGTGGTTGTCCCAGCGCGGGAGCCGGTCCCCGCTGTAGACGAGTTCGTCGTGGGCGGGCCACCACACCTGGTGATACGTCGCAGCTGTGATCGCGCGCAGTTCCGAGCGGGGGATGGTGCCGCGGATGGCGGCGTGGAAGTGCGGTGCTCCGCGTTTCTGGGGCTCGACGGTGCCGAAGTACTGCACGTCCCAGCCCACGCACCGGCGGGTGTTCTGCCAGAACCGGTCGAGCAGCTTCGGGAAGTGGATCGCGTCCCGCGCGGCGCGGCGGTAGTCGTAGGAGTCGGGGTCGAGGGCGGCGCCGTGCTTGTCCACCCGCCCATAGGTATCCAGCGTGAGCGTGAGGAAGGTCGAGGGCCGGTACTTCCCGCCGAACACCCGGCCCACGGTGCGGTCCTCCACCGGACGCCGCGGAAGGTTCGGCGCGTCCTGCCGACGCCGGGTCGAGCGACGCACGGTCTGCGGGCCGGGGTCGAGCGGGGCGAGCCGTCCTCGGACGCCGAGGGCGCGTAGTTCCTGGTCGAGCTCGGCGACGGTCTCGCGGATCTCCTCGCACTCGGCGTCGTCGCCCTTGGCGCGGGCGTCGGTGTAGGCGGCGTGCAGGTCGGCGCGGACCGTCATCAGCTCCTTCTGCGCTGTGGTGGGGTCGGCGGGCTTGGCGATGGGTTCGTTCTCGAGGTGCCAGCCCTCGCGGCACTGGACCATCCGCAGGCGTCGGGCCTTCTCCGCGCACGGGCGGCACTGGTCCTCCCGCGTCGACCCGCACGGCACGGGAACGACGTCGACCCGACCCGTGCTCTGGTCGATCCGGCGCATCGCGAGCGGTCGGACGCACACTCCGTGGTCCTCGGCGAGCTGGTTCGCGACCTCGGCCGAGAGGGCGAGCATCGCCTTCTGGGCGCGGGTCATCGACTCCTGGTCCACAGCCGCCGGGGCGGTCTGCTCGGCGGTCATGCGGCACCTCCGGTGGGCAGAGCGGGCGTACCAGGCCGGAACGGCAGCACCGGCGCCGGCCGTCGGGCCGGGTCCGGGGAGGGTGCGGTCACGAACCGTTCGAGAGCCTTGATCGCCTCGTCCGGCACCCAGGACGCCCGGACCCGCAGGGGTTCGCGGACGCCCTCGCCGAACAGGTAGCCGACGCCGGGTTCGGACTCGCCGATGCGGTTCGCCCACGCGCCCCGGTCATAGACCTGGTCCCCGAGGACCATCCCGACGTGGCTCTTGGAGGCCACGCGCAGGCAGATGCGGCGCGGGAACAGCTCCCGGACCGGGACGGTGTCCTTGGTCGGCTCCTGCACGTAGCCGCGGACGGTGTATCCGAGGGCGCGGCCCTGGGTGGTCAGCAGCGCGATGCGCTCGGTGATCGCTTCGCGGGTTTTGCGGTCGCCGACGTAGCGGAGCAGGGCGCCGATCTCGTCGAACTCGACGATCTCCAACGGGGTGTCGCGGGTGATCGGCACGAGGCGGGTGGTTCCGGCGTGGGCGCGTTTGCGGGTCTCCATCTGCTCGACCAGGTCGTCGAGCAGCGCCAACGCGTCGCGGGAGGTGACGGCGTAGCGGTGGAAGACGTCGCGGCCGTAGGCAAGTTCCATGCCCTTGGGGTCGATCCCGTTGACCCGCACCAGGCCGTCCCGGATCGCGGGTGCGATCGAGAGCAGGGGCGCCCACATCAGGGAGCCCTTGCCCGCGCCGGTGGCGCCGCCGACCAGGGTGTGGCTGCCGCGGATCGACTGCCGCCACTCGGTCCCGTACTCCGTCGCCCCGGACACGACTCGGTCCAGGTCGATCGCGTCGCCGGTGAGGCCGGCCATCGCGTCGAGGACGGGGGCGTCGATGACGCGGTCGAGCAGGTTGCGGCGCTGGTAGTCGATCGACACCACGTTCGGGCCCAGCTCGCGGACCTGGCAGCGGTTCACCCCGCGAGCGACGGCCAGCGCCCGGGCGGCGGTGTCGAAGTCCTCCGGGGTCTGCCCGGGCACCAGACGCACCGTCACTTCGTCCCAGGACGGGCCGGAACGCACCGACAGGATGCGCGGGAGCTGGTCGCGGCGCGGCCGGGACCGGGGCGCGGTCGCGGTCCGTCGGAGCGGGTTGACCTGGATGACCGTGGCCCCGGCCCGGTCGGGGACGGTCAGGTTGCAGGAGCGCAGCCAGCGCGGCATCCGCGGGGCGTAGACGGCCCAGCGCTGCCACCACGACCGGATCCGCCGCCCGGCCCAGTGGTCGAACGGCAGCGGCGCCGCGACCCGCCACAGCCCTAGCGCGGCCGCGACGGTGAGCGCGACGAGCAGCAGCGACGGCCAGCCCCACCACCAGCACCACGCCGACACCACCGTGATGGTGGAGGTGGTGCGCCAGTGCCGGGCCGCCCACACCAGCGCGAGGACGATGCCCTTGGCGGCGAGGTAGAGGGCGACGAACACCACGGCGGCGGTGGCGAGGGCTTCCAGGACCCGCGCGAGGTAGTGCCCGACCCGGTACAGGACGTAGAGCACGGCTGCCAGGGCGGCGCCGCCGACCATGCTGATCTGCTCCCAGGACAGCGGCACGTCCGCAGCCGGGGTGACGACGGCGGCGAGGGTGGTGGTGATCATCGACGGTCTCCCTTCCGACGGACGGTGGTGAGCGGAACGAGCACGAGCTGGTCGAGGTGATCGGCGCACCGACGGCGCCGCGGGTCGGGGCGCTCGTGCAGCGGGGTCCGGCAGACCTCGCACCGCGGCGGGCGCGGCGGCTTCGCGGCGCTCATGCGACGTCACCCCCGGCCGTCGGGACCGTGGTGGCGGGGGCGGTGGTGATGGTGAGTCCGGCGCGGTGCAGGGTCCGGCGCTCCGCGGGGGTGGTGCCGCCGGTGATCCCGAACCGCCGCGCCGGGTCCTCCGTGGCGAGGACGTCGGCCAGGCAGGCGGCGCGCACGGGGCAGCCCCGGCACACCCGACGCGGCGGCTCTACCGAGGCGGCGCGGTCGTCGACGGGGAAGAACAGCTCGGTGTCCAACCCGCGGCAGGCGGCGTCTTGGCGCCAGCCTGGTCCGGTGACGGCGACGGTGGGGTCGGTGATGGGGACCAGCCGCAGCACCGGCCGGCCGGACGACACGGGGCTCATCGGGCCACCGCCGTCGAGGTGTCGGGGAGGCCGGGGGCGGTGGGCTCGGTCAGGCCGAGGTCGTGCCAGTTCGACATGGCCCCCGCGACCTCGGAGGTCGGACGCCGGTCGGCGCGGGCCTGCCAGTCGTCGGCGGTGTCGGACCAGAACCGAGCCTCGCGCTCGGCGACCGAGACCGCGGCGTAGGCGGCCTGGGCGTGGATCATCGGCATGGCGTGGTCGGCGACGATGCTGCGCTCCAACACCGCCCACCAGCGGGCCCGGCGCGAGTGCAGCTCGGCCAGGCGCCGGGCGCGGGCCGCGTGCGCGACCGGGTCCAGCGACGGAACCGGGTCGAGTGTGGCCGCGATGGCGACGGCGACCCGGCGGAGGCCGGCCTCCACGAGCCGGGCCACCGGAACCACCGTCGAACCGGTCTCGGTGGCGGTGGGGGCGGGTGCGGAATGGGTGTTCATCTAGGGCGCGTCTCCTAACCCGGCTGGTCGGGCCTGCGCGATGATCAGTAGGTGTCGCGCCGTGCCGTCCTGACCGATGCCCAGTGGGACCGACTCGAGCCGTTACTGCCCTCGTCGGACGGGATGCCAGGGCGCCCGTTCGCCGATCACCGCAGAGTGATCGAGGGGATCATCTACCGGTTCCGCTGCGGGCTGGCCTGGCGTGATGTCCCGGTCGAGTTCGGGCCGTGGCAGACCCTATGGAAACGCCACCGCCGCTACTGCGGTGACGGCACCTGGGACCAGGTTCTCGCAGCTCTGCTCGCCGATGCCGACTCCGCCGGTCTCGTGGACTGGGCCGTGTCGGTCGACTCGACGATCATCCGCGCTCACCAACACGCCGCGACCCTGAAGCGGGACACAGGGGGCCGGATCGAACTACAAGAATCTGCTGATCGAGCCGCCCGATCACGCCTTGGGCCGCTCCCGCGGAGGGCTCGGCACGAAGATCCACCAGCTCGTTGACGGACACGGCCGCCCGCTGGTCGTACTGGTCGGCCCTGGCCAGGCCGGTGACGCCCCGATGTTCGCGCACCTGATGTCACATCTGAGCGTCGGACGGGTCGGTCCGGGCCGACCGCGGACCCGGCCCGAGCGGGTCCGCGCAGATAAGGCCTACTCCTCACGCGCCATCCGCGCCCACCTGCGCGGACGACGGATCGTCGCGGTCATCCCGGAGCCGGCTGACCAGCAGGGACACCGGAAACGACGCGGCACACGCGGCGGTCGACCACCGGCGTTCGACCGGGTCGACTACCGCGGCCGCAACGTCGTCGAACGCGGGTTCTGCGAGGTCAAGCAGTGGCGCGGCCTCGCGACCCGCTACGACAAACTCGCCCTGACCTACCGCGGCGGAGTTGCACTGAAGGCCATCGTCACCTGGTTGCGCACTTTAGGAGACACGCCCTAGGGTCGGTGTCCTTCCGAACTCAGATGCCTGGCTAGGGCGTGGGGTGAGGGAGATCCGGAGGGGGAGCCCGTTGCAGCGGGCCCCCTCCACCTACAAGAGCGCAGGTCAGGCGGCGTCCTGGTTCTTGCCAGGTCCCGGGCGCTGGTGACCGCCGGGGGCGCGCATCCCGGCGGCCCGGAAGCTGTAGGCCACCCGCGGCCGACCGCCGGACTCCTGCACGTACGGGGTGACGGTCAGGCCGTCGAACTCGACCGGGCGGAACGGCAGCCCCGCGGCGGCCTCGGGCGGGACCGGCTGGTGCGGCGCGGCGATCTTCACCGTCACCGTCTTAGAGGTCATTTCAGAACGAGGTCGACGTGTCTGTTGTAGACGACAAGCGGCTATCTGACCTGCCGTTTGATCTGTCGTCGAGGGGTCAATGGAAACTCGACAAGTCGTTCTGAAACGACCTCTTAGAGGTCGCGCGGATTGGTCACAGCTTGGCCGCGGTCGAGTGTCTGGGGGCGAGGGCGGGTACGGGCCTGCCGATCATGAAGTTATCTACGCTTCGTGATCGTCTGGAGGCCGCGTGCCCACCCTGCCATCATGGCTGACCGAGCCGTTGTGGGACCAGTTCACCGCGCTGCTGCCTCATCGAGACGAGTTCGATCCCACCCATCCGCTGGGCTGCCATCGCCGCCGGATCGCGGATCGGATCGTGTTCGACAAGCTCCTGCAGGTACTGCGGTTCGGCTGCTCGTATGAGGGCATCGCTGACAGCACCTGCTCGGCGACCACCATCCGCGATCGTCGTGACGAGTGGATCAGGCTCGGGGTCTTCGCCCAGCTGCGTCGGATCGTCCTGGACGCCTACGACCGCATCGTCGGTCTGCTGCTGCACGACATCGCCGTCGATGGCGCCATCACCAAGGCCCCCGGCGGCGGCGAGGTCGCCGGTCCGTCGCCGGTGGACCGGCGCAAACAGGGTATGAAACGTTCGGTGCTCGTCGAGGGATACGGCATCCCGCTGGGCCGAGTCCTGGCCGGAGCCAACCGGCACGACTCCCCGCTACTGGGCCCCACCCTCGACCGCCTCGATGCTCTCGGCCCGCTGCCCGACGACATCACCGTGCACCTCGACGCCGGCTATGACTCCGGCAAGACCCGCGACACGCTGGCCGAACGAGGCCTGCACGGCGAGATCGCGCACAAGGGTGAGAAAGCGCCGATCCAGGCC
Source organism: Pseudonocardia sp. ICBG1293 (assembly GCF_020131355.1). Classification (GTDB taxonomy): domain Bacteria; phylum Actinomycetota; class Actinomycetes; order Mycobacteriales; family Pseudonocardiaceae; genus Pseudonocardia. Next base: position 16,971 of record NZ_JAHLEL010000054.1, on the reverse strand, counting down.
ACCCGCCGCTGGCACGTCGAGCGGACCAACGCTTGGCACAACAGCTTCAACCGGCTGCAGCGCTGCTACGAACGACGAGAAATCGTCGTCGACGCGTTCTTCGACCTCGCCGACACGATCGTCACACTCCGTAGCTTGATTCGGCAGGCCTGGACCACACACCGCTGGAACGCCCGACCTGCACGACGTCCATGATCACCAACCAATCCGCGCGACCTCTTATCGGTCCGGCGGGCGGCGGGGTCGGCGTCGAGGACCGACACCGACCAGACCGGGAGGCCGGACTCCTTGTCGAGCTGCTGCACCGGGCGCCCAGGTGTGGACTTGTCGAAGTCGCGTACCGGCTCGACCTCCGAGACGACGAACGCGCCGTGCGGGAACACGTCGCCCATCGCGACGGGGAACTTGTTGGTGATTGCCATGACTGGCCTCCAGAGAGCGGGCCGCTCAGCGCGGCATCATTAGAACTACCTTTATTAGTGCACGCTGGACCGCTGTTCGTCAATAGAGGTGGTTCTAAGTGCCTCTGCGGTGATCTCTGGGCAGCTACAGCTACCGTTATTCACATGGGCACCACGGGTTACCGCGAGCTGGCCGCGATCCTGCGGGACGCGATCCAGGCCGAGCGGTACGCGCCGGGCGAGACCCTGCCCAAGCAGGACGAGCTGGCCGGGCAGTACGGCGTCAACGTCAAGACCGTGCGCAACGCGGTCGCCCTGCTCGAAGCCGAAGGGCTCGTGACCCCGATTCGTCGTCGAGGGACCGTCGTACGGCGCCGGCCGCCCATGCGCCGACTCGGCATCGACCGGTATAGCAAGCAGAAGTGGAAGTTCGGCGACGTCGTAGCGTTCGCCGCCGACCGCGAGGCGTCGGGCAGGGCGTGGCAGCCGACCGATCAGACCCAGACCGTGCGGCAGGTCCCTGCCGACCAGGAGATTGCCGACGCCTACGGCATCGAACCCGGCGCCCCGGTGTATGAGCGGGCCCGACTGGTCAAGGACGGCGACCAGCCGACGCACACCCTCGCCAGCTACTACCTGCCCGAGCACGTCGAGGGCACCCCGCTCGTCGACCCGACCCCGGGCCCGGCTGGGCGCGGCGGAGGATTCGCCGTGCTGACGATGCAGGGGCTCGAACCCGACGAGATCACCGAGTCGTTCCATGCCCGGATGCCGACGCCCGAGGAGATCGACCGGCTCGACCTCCCGGCCGGGGAACCGGTCATGATCCTGGACCGTCGGACCTACACCGCCGACGGCACGCTGGTCGAGGTCGCCCGCGGTGTCCACTCGGCGTCTCGGTTCGCCTGGACCTACACCTTCGCCATCCCCGACTGAGAGGACACGCCATGCCGACCGCGACCCTGCCCCCCAAGTACCGCGCCGACATCGACGTGCTGTGGGACTTCAACCAGATGCACCACGAACTCCGGCCGGTCGACCTGGCCGTCGGCCTCGGAAGCCACGATCTCGGTGTCGCCACCCACACTGCCGAGCTCTACCACCGCGGCCTGTTCCCGAAGATCGTGTTCACCGGCGCCAACGCACCCACCACCGTGGAGCGCTTCCCGCGCGGCGAAGCGGTGCACTACCGCGAGCACGCCCTGAGCCTCGGCGTTCCCGACGATGCCATCCTCGTCGAGCCCCGAGCGACGAACACCGGCGACAACATCGATTTCACCCGCGACCTCGTCCGCGAACACGGCATCGACGTCACGTCCATCGTCATTGTGTCGCGGCCCTACCAGCAGCGACGCGGCTACGCCATGAGTCGCCTGCGCTGGCCCGAGGTGGACGTCATCTGCGCGTCCCAGGAACACCCACTTGACGACTACGCCGCGGGGATCGGCGACCCGGACCGGGTCATCAACATGCTGGTCGGCGACACCCAACGGATCTGGGTCTACGCCGACAAGGGCTGGGCCATCCACCAGGACGTCCCGACGCCCGTCAAGGACGCCTACGACCGACTCGTCGCCGCCGGATACACCCGGCGGGTACTCGACGAGACCCCCACCGCGTAGCGGCTGTCAGCGCTCGGGGCGTCCCAGCGCCCGCAACCCGGCCTCCACCACGTCCAGCGGAGCCACAGCACCGACCCGCTCGCCGTCCTTGGTCAGCCACACGACCTCGCCGCGCCGTGCGTTCTCGATCAGCTCCGCCATCGCCAGTTCGAGGATCGACGCGTCGGCGTACGTGCGTCCATCGCGCTGTTTGGCCATGCAGCCAGGGTAGTCCGCGAGCAGTCGGGACACGGTCACGGTCGCCGGTACTGCCGAATCCGGCTCTTTGGGATCAAGGCGCCGCCTCCGGCGGCGCGGGGCCGGCCACGCCGGCCCCCGTCGCTCGCTCACTACACCTCCGGCCCGTTCGCGGCGCCGTGGACCGTCTACCCGGCCCTGCCTCCCGGGGGTAGCGCCTGGCCCAGACCCGGAGCCAGCACAGGCGCTCTCCGATGCCTACGTGATGACCAGGCGAACCCAGATCTACGACGCGCGCTGGCTCCGGGCCGGTGCTCTACTTGCTTGTGCGCAACCACCGCCATGCCGGGGGCTACTACGTCGGCACAGTCGTAGACGAAGATGCGGACCGCGTACTGAGGTCATCTTTGCCGCGCGGGCGGAGCAGCCAGGCGTTCGTCTGCGGGCGTTGCGGGTTCGTCCTCGTAGACGGCTTCAGCCCCGGCGAGGAGCATCGTGACGTGCTTCTGCGATGCGGCCGATGCCGGACCGTCAACGACCTCGGCCACGCCCAATGGACGCCTGCATCACAGGGACGAGACTCCCACGCCTGAGAGGTCGTCAGGGGTCGCGGCCGCTTTCGCCTGCTGGACGGTCGCATAAATCGGTAGGCGATCCAGGAGCCCGATCACGCTCAGCGGCCGGACAACCGACCGGTTGTTGCCCACTACATAACCGAGAAACCGGGTCTCGCGCGCCGCTCGCTCCGTCGCCACCAGCATGTCCGAGATCCCGCCGGAACCGAAGAACGACAGCCCGGTCAAGTCGACGATCACAGGCCTCCGAGAAGGACCGCTCCACGCTTCGTCGAGCACTGATCGCAGCTGATACTCGGTCGAACCATCCAGCTCACCGGTGACCGACACCAGCAACTCAACGCCTGTCGTCCGTACCGCCACGTGCAGCACGGACCCAAGCTCATCGTCGAACACCGTCACACGATAGAGCGGATGCGCCTTGACATGAGCAGGAGGCCCCACCAGACCAAGCTCATGTTGCTGCCCCTCGGCCTTCATCGTCCACGCCGCGGGGCCGGCCGCAAGGGCGCCTACGGCGTCGCTCCGCGATGGCTGCGCCACCCTTGCCCCCGACCCCACGACGAGCAGATCGGCCTGTACGAGGGGCTGGGGGAGGAGCGGGCACAACCCCCGCGGTTCGGCTCACGGACGATACGCGGACGCAGACGGGTAGTCCGCGCTTGCGCCGCAGGCCAAGGCCGGTATGGCAGCTCTCTGTAAATCCGTCGGCGTAGCCTTCCCAGGTTCGAATCCTGGACCAGTCACAGCAGGTGAAAGAGACCCCCGACCAGCGGAAACGCTGGAACCGGGGGTCTTTTTCGTTGTCCGGGTGTCCCGGCTGTGACCGGGATTCCACCGGTGTCCACGGACCCATCCCGGACGCGGTCGTGAACGGCCGTCGTGGAGAGCGCGCGGCGCGGGTGGTCCCCTCCGGCGGGAGCGCAACCGGCCGGGCAGTGACCCGCCGGGCGCCCCCCCCCGATCGCGCAGCCCGATGAATCCGCGGCACCGGGACGGTCGACCTTCGCATGAGCATTCCCCAGCCGAGGACCACCGGACGCTTCCACGGCCGGACCGCACTGATCACCGGAGCGGCCCGCGGCCAGGGGCGGAGCCACGCACTGGCCCTCGCCGCCGAGGGCGCCGACGTCATCGCGCTGGACATCTGCCAGGACATCGCCACGGTCGCCTACGACCTCGCCACCCACGCCGACCTGACCGAGACCACGGACCGGGTCCGCGACCTCGGACGACGGGCGGTCGGGATCCCGGTGGACGTGAGGGACGCGGAAGCCCTGTCGGCGGCGATCGACCGTGCGTGTGCCGACCTGCACGCGGTTCCCGATGTCGTGCTCGCCAACGCCGGCATCGGGCTCATGGAGGGCGCCGACGGCCGGGCGGCGTTCCGCGACCAGCTCGACGTCAACCTCACCGGGGTCTGGAACACCGTCCAGGCGACCGCACCGCGCATGATCGAGCAGCGGCGGGGTGGGGCGATCGTGCTCACCAGCTCCGCCTTCGGACTGACCGGGCGTGGCGGGGACGGCCAGGGCGGCAGCGACGGCTACGTGGCGAGCAAGCACGGCGTCGTCGGGCTCATGCGCACGTTCGCGACCTGGCTCGCACCGCACGGGATCCGCGTCAACTGTGTCAACCCCTCCGGTGTCGCGACCCGCATGGTCCTCAACCCCGCGGTCGAGGCGCTCTTCGGCGGCGGCGACACCCCGCCCGATCAGCCCAAGCCGGCCGACGACGTCGCCAACCTCCTCGACGTCGGCCTCGTGCAACCCGAGGACGTTACCGCGGCGGTCACGTTCCTGGCCTCCGGCGAGGCCCGCTACGTCACCGGCGTCGCGCTACCGGTCGACGCAGGCATGCTGGTCAGGTGAACCCGGCGGGCTCCGTGGACCCGACGCCGCCCGGAGACCGGCGGAGTGCGGTGCGGTGACGGCTTCACCGACCACCGACGTCGACGGCGCCTCGACCGGCCACGGACGTCCGGTCATCGGTGTCGCCGTGCCACTGCACCGTCTGCCGCAGGAGAGCGAGTGCCTGTGCGGAGGGTGAGCCCGTCGCGGTGGTGCACTCCGGACGGGGGCGCCCGCTTAGAGGTCGTTTCAGAACGACTTGTCGAGTTTCCATTGACCCCTCGACGACAGATCAAACGGCAGGTCAGATAGCCGCTTGTCGTCTACAACAGACACGTCGACCTCGTTCTGAAATGACCTCTTAGAGGTCGCGCGGATTGGTTGGTGATCATGGACGTCGTGCAGGTCGGGCGTTCCAGCGGTGTGTGGTCCAGGCCTGCCGAATCAAGCTACGGAGTGTGACGATCGTGTCGGCGAGGTCGAAGAACGCGTCGACGACGATTTCTCGTCGTTCGTAGCAGCGCTGCAGCCGGTTGAAGCTGTTGTGCCAAGCGTTGGTCCGCTCGACGTGCCAGCGGCGGGTGGCCTGGATCGGCGCTTTCTCACCCTTGTGCGCGATCTCGCCGTGCAGGCCTCGTTCGGCCAGCGTGTCGCGGGTCTTGCCGGAGTCATAGCCGGCGTCGAGGTGCACGGTGATGTCGTCGGGCAGCGGGCCGAGAGCATCGAGGCGGTCGAGGGTGGGGCCCAGTAGCGGGGAGTCGTGCCGGTTGGCTCCGGCCAGGACTCGGCCCAGCGGGATGCCGTATCCCTCGACGAGCACCGAACGTTTCATACCCTGTTTGCGCCGGTCCACCGGCGACGGACCGGCGACCTCGCCGCCGCCGGGGGCCTTGGTGATGGCGCCATCGACGGCGATGTCGTGCAGCAGCAGACCGACGATGCGGTCGTAGGCGTCCAGGACGATCCGACGCAGCTGGGCGAAGACCCCGAGCCTGATCCACTCGTCACGACGATCGCGGATGGTGGTCGCCGAGCAGGTGCTGTCAGCGATGCCCTCATACGAGCAGCCGAACCGCAGTACCTGCAGGAGCTTGTCGAACACGATCCGATCCGCGATCCGGCGGCGATGGCAGCCCAGCGGATGGGTGGGATCGAACTCGTCTCGATGAGGCAGCAGCGCGGTGAACTGGTCCCACAACGGCTCGGTCAGCCATGATGGCAGGGTGGGCACGCGGCCTCCAGACGATCACGAAGCGTAGATAACTTCATGATCGGCAGGCCCGTACCCGCCCTCGCCCCCAGACACTCGACCGCGGCCAAGCTGTGACCAATCCGCGCGACCTCTTAGCTCAGCCGGCCGGAGAACAGGGCGTCGAGGTCGGCACGATGGCGCCGGTGGGCGCCGCGCCGGCGACGTCGGATCGAGGCGCGGTACCGCGACATCGTCCGGTTCCATCGCCCGGCCGTGGGTGGGCACCTGCCGGCACTGGAGGTGCCGGCTCTGGTCGTCGACGAGCTGCGCCGGTCCTTCCGCGGAGCACGCTGACGCGGCCGGCACCGCCGCCACCGACGGCGGTCACCGCTCCGCCTCCGCGACGGCGCCCCCTCGCAGGCGTCCGTGGGCCCGCCCCGACGTCCGGGCCGGTCGCACCCCGCTGCGCGGCCGCGGCACCCGGCCGGCCCGGCTCCGGCCGTCAGCGCCGCCGCGCCGCGACGGCCCGGGCCGTGTCCGGGTCCCCGGCCGCCTCCAGCCCGCGCACCACGCCGTCGACGTCCGCGGCCGGGCGGTTCTGGCTCAGCTTCACCTTCGCCTCGACGCTCTCGATGCGGAGCTCGACCCCGACGATCGCGCGGAGCTGCCCGCGCACGAACGCCTCCGGGGCGTCGTCGACGCTCCAGGGCGCGGCCCGGCCCGCCTCGTGCAGGTCGGTCAGGCGGCGGACGACGTCCTCCAGCCAGGCGATGTCGTCGTGGACGACCACGGTGCCGCGGACGTGGGCGGTCACGTAGTTCCAGGTGGGGACGACCCGGCCGTGCTCGGCCGTCGACGCGTACCAGGACGGGCTGACGTAGGAGTCCGGCCCGCGGACGATGACCAGGCCCTGCCTGCCGTCGGCGCGGGTCCAGTGGTCGTTGTTGCGGGCGAGGTGCCCGAGCAGCGAGCCACGCCCGCGGTCGTGGACGAACGGCAGCAGTGTGGCGTCGAGGCCCTCGGGGCCCGCCGTGACCAGGTCCGCGGCCCCGGGGCGGTCGAGCAGCTGCCGGACGTCCTCGTCGGTCGGGGCGAAGTGCGCGGGGACGTACACGGTGGTCCTCTCCGGGGGTGCGGGCGGTCCACACCAGGGTGCCCGGCGCCGTGGCATCCCTGGACGTCCATTCCGGAGTCGTCGTCAGGGGCCACTCGTCGGCGCGGGCCGCAGCATCGACCAGGTGCGGCCCGCCGTGCGGGACGTGGCGCTCGCGCAGCGGCAGGGACCGGCTCGCGGCCGGTCGTCGCCGGTGGCCGTCGGCATCGATCGTGTGACGGGTGAACGGGTGGCCGAGGAACGCGGTGAACGACTCCACGGCGGCCGGGAGGTCGGAGGGTGTGGCGATCCGGGCGGTGCGTGTCGTCGGCGTCGGAGCCGGACGCCGGCACGCCGCTGCCCGTCCCGGTGCCGCCGCACTCGTCCGGGGCACACCCCCCGTCGAGGGCTGCGATCCGGTCTCACGCGACCGTCGGAAGCGCTACGACAGGGTGACGGCGTGACACGGCCGTGCGGGGGTTCATCACCGAGCGTGTTCCGGCGGAAAGGTACGCGTCCGATCGGGTCCACTGTGGTGACGATCCGTCGCGGACTGCGTCCGGAAGCGACATCCACGCGGATTCCCGGCTGCCGGAAGAGAGCAATAACCTCGCGTTCAGTAATGCCCCTCGTCCGATAGTGGTAGAAAGTTCGTTGGATCGGGGATGGACCGGATAACGTTCTGTGCATCGGCGGGGCTCCCGAACCCACGCCGAACACGCCGGTCCGACTCGGACCCCGTACACAACGGAGAAATAACTGTGCTGAAGAAGGCTGGAATCCTGACCGCCGGCGTCACCGCTGGTCTGCTCGCCGTCTCCCCGCTCGCCTTCGCGGGTGACGGTGGCTGGGACAAGGGCCACGGGCACGGCGGCGACCGCATCAACGCCGACCAGATCAACAACCTGGAGAAGGACCGCAACAGCGTCCAGTCCGGTCTGATCAACGTCGGCGACGTCAACGCCCTCAACAACGCCAACGTGCTCTCCTGCACGCTGAACAGCGCCGACGTCGCCGCCAGCGTCCTCGGCATCCTGGGTGGCCAGGCCACCAACGGTGAGGACGCCCCGGGCTTCAGCGACTGCTCGCAGGGCGACGCGCAGACCAACGTCCAGGACTGAGTGCGCCTGCACCACCGGGCACCGTGACGGGACCGTCTTCCCGGCATCGGTGACCGAGCACTTCCGGATGTCCCCCGCTCTTCCGACCGGAGCGGGGGACATCCGTATTTCCGCCGGTGCCGGAAATGCGATCGGACGATGTCCGGATTCAGGGGTGGTGTGGCAGCACCACGTGTGACGGGTGCTCGGAGTCGTGCAGGATCTCGTAGGAGATCGGTTCCCCGTCGACCGCGGTCGCCGTCCGTTCACCGGTTCCCGGATTGCGGGCGAAACGCGGGAACGCCGCGCCGGCGACCTGCACGCGCAGCCGGTGTCCGGCGCGTACCCGGTACCCGGTCGGGCTCAGCGTCATCCGGACCACGGTCGTGCCGTCCGGTGCGGTGGCCTCGCGGTCGGGCACCAGCCGGTGCATGGCGTCGGTGATGTTCATCGATGCCCCGTCCGGGCCGACGTCGCACAGCCGTACGAACACGTCGCCCCGGCCCACCCCGGTCCGCACGTACACCACGGCCGACACCGGCCCCAGCAGGTCCAGGTCGGACTCCAGCGGCGGACCGGTCCAGACCCGCACGTCGTCGCGGGCCTCGACCGCGCGGTTGTCCAGCTGCTTGGACGGCGGCTGGAGCATCGGGCCGCCGACGGTCGGTGTCGGGTCGGCCGGGTCGTAGACGAACCGCGACGCCCGCGCCGCCCCGGCGGGCCGGTCCGGCCCCAGACCGCCCGCGGGGTCGAGGTACCACTCGGTGGGCCGTGCGTCCGGCGGGGGCCAGCAGGGCAGGTCGGTCCAGCGGTCGGCGTGCTGGACGTACACCCGGACCGGGGCGCGGCCGTCGTGCCCGCCGTCGTGCAGGTGCACGCCCAGCCAGTGGACCATCTCGTGGGCGATGGTCGACAGCGACCCGCGGTCGCCGTGGGTCCACGGGCCGATCGTGATCCGCGCGGTCGCGCCGCCGCGCTGCAGCGCGGTGAAGTCCACCAGCTGGCGGTCCAGGAACAGGTCCCACCAGCCGGTCACCATGCAGACCGGCGGCATCGCGGCGGCGTCGAAACCGTCGTGCTCGGCGGGCGCCCAGAACTCCCGTGGCTGCTCGGCGTGCTCGACGAAGTCCCGCCAGAACACCACCGGCGCCCCGGTCAGTGCGACGTCCGCGGCCTGCAGGGGCTGGGACGTCACCGCACGCCGCTTGCGGCGGCTGAACACCGGTGTCGCGAGGAAGCCGGTGACCGCGCCGGTGCGTTCCTGGCGGCCGATCTGGTTCACCCAGGTCGCGAGGTTGAGCAGGCCGGGCGCGCCGCCCGGGTAGAAGGTGCTGGTGAACTCCGACGCGGTGATGTCGGCGTTCATCGAGCACAGCCCCGGGTCGGCGTAGGGGGCGACCGCCCACTGGGTGTGCCCGACGTAGCTGGGGCCCACCATCGAGACGCGGCCGTCGCACCAGGCCTGACCGCGCACCCAGGCGAGTGTGTCGAGACCGTCGGAGCTCTCGTGCAGGAGCGGGCGGAACTGCCCGCCCGAGCCGAAGGTGCCCCTGGTGGACTGCACCAGCACCTGGAAACCGCGACGGGCCAGCAACGATCCGATGATCGAACCGAGGCCGTCGCGGCCGTACGGGGTGCGCATGAGCACCGTCGGACGTGGCCGGAGCGGACCGGGGGCCCGGTAGAGGTCGGCGAGCAGGACGACGCCGTCGGAGAGCGGGACCCGCAGGTCACGCTCGCGCACGTACGGGTCGCCGGCGCCGAAGCCCAGCCGACGGTCGACCAGGCGCTCCGTGAGCGCGGCCATGGCACCTCCCCCTCGTCCGCCCCCTGCGGACACCGCCGATCGTAGGAGAACCCGGTTGCCCCGAACGGGCGTGGCCGGTGACGGTGGCGCGGTGACCCTCCCGACCTCGCCTCCCGTGCTGACCGACGGCGTCGTGACGCTGCGCGCGCACACCGACGCCGACGTCCCCGGGCTGCTGGAGGTGTACCGCGATCCCGGGACACAGCGCTGGACCTCGCTCGGACCGGACTCCGGCGAGAGCGAGGCCCGGGAGTGGGTCGGTCTCGCCCGCCGCCGGTGGGCCGTCGGGCGGCCGCACGTCTGGGCGGTGGAGGCCGCGTGCGGCGATCACCCGCGCTACGCGGGGTCGATCGACCTGCGTCGCGACCCGGTGCCGTCGGTCGGCTACCTGCTCGCGCCGTGGGCGCGCGGTCGCGGGCTCGCGAGCCGTGCGCTGCGGCTGGCCGCCGACTGGGGCTTCGACGTGGCCGGGTTCGCCGCGCTGCACTGGACCTGCCGGGCCGGGCACGTCGCGTCCTGGCGGGTGGCGCACGCCTGCGGGTTCCGCTTCGAGGGCGTCCGCACCCGCGCGCTGCCCGCCGGCGACGACCTCGTCGACGCCTGGACCGCGGTCCTGCTGCCCGGCACTCCCGTCGCCGACCGTCCCCCGGCGACGACGTGGTGGCCGCACCCGGTGCTCGACGGCGACGGCGTCCGGCTCCGCCCGCCCACCGAGGCCGACCTCGACCGGCACACCGAGGCGTGCAACGACCCGGTCGCCCGCTGGTGGAGCGCCACCCTGCCGGTGCCCTACACCGACGACGACGCCCGCCGCTGGCTCCGTGACCACACGCTGGAGCGTTCCCTGGGGTCCGGCGTCGGCTGGGTGATCGCCGACCCGGACGACGACCGTTACCTCGGCACCCTCTCGGTGTTCGGCACCGACCGGCCCTACACCCCGACCGGGGGTGAGGTCGGATACCGCGCGCACCCCGACGCCCGGGGCCGCGGGGCGGTGTCCGCGGCCCTCCGCCGGGTCGTGCGGCACGCCTTCACCCCGGTCGCCGACGGGGGGATGGGCCGGCACCGGCTGCAGCTCGGTGCGGCGGCGGACAACACCGCCAGCCGCCGCGTCGCCGAGCGCGCCGGGTTCCGGCTGTGGGGCCGCCCGCGGGCCGACGGGGTGCCACGGCACGGAGAACGAGATCGTCGACGACGGGGTCTGGTACGACCTGCTGGCCACCGACCCGCTCCCGCCGCCCGCCGGAACTGTCGGGGGTGCCCCGTAGCCTGCCCGCCGTGCGGATCATGCGGATGTCCTGTTGCGGTACCGAGTGGGTGGGGCCGGACCGGGCGCACTGCTGCCGCCGGTTCGGCGGCTGCGGAGCCGTCTTCGACGACGCGGCGCTGTGGGACGCCCACCGCCCCCGCGGGGTGTGCGTGACCGACCCGCGTGCGCTCGGCCTGGTGGCCACCCGCAACGGGATCTGGCAGCGGGCCCTCGACGCGGCAGGCTGAGGCGGGCACCGGGTCACGGTGGCCCGCGGGTGATGCCGCGGAACACCGCGTCGTCCCCGCCCGGGTTGCGGATCCGGACCAGGTTCAGCCCGGTGAACCACAGCACCGAGCCGGTACCGAAGGTCCGGCTCCCGCCGGCGGCGCAGCACAGCTCGATCTGCCCGGCGTCGACCACGACGAGGGCGCCCCGCCAGTCGTCCTCGACGTGCGGGCGGGACTCACCGGGTGCGAGCACGACGGTGCGGGTCCACGCGCGCGGCGGCGGGTCGTCGCGCATCGGTCACCTCCTGCCGGGCCGGTGCGGACACGGTGCCCGCACCAGCTCCGACCGCGGGGCCGCGCCGAAGTCATCGGCGTCCTGGCGAGAGGGTGTCAGGCGGCCGCGGCCGGGGTCGACGCGGACAGCACCGTCTCGTACCCGATCCGGGCCGCGGCGGCGACCCGCCCGGAGTCGGTGGACAGGCCGTGGATGCCGGCGGAGGAGTGCGGTGTCAGCGTCAGCAGGTGCACGCCGGCCCGGTCCGGGTGTGCGGCGTCCGCCAGCAGCGGCAGGCACTCGCCGTGCCGGGCGGCGTCCTGGGCCATCCGGCCCAGGCCCGGCGCGAGCCGGTCCAGCGAGCGGGCCCACAGCGGGGTGCGGGCGTCCGGCGGGGTCCCGACGAGGTCCTCGGCGGTGCGGGTCAGCAGGGCCAGGACGTGCGTGGCGCCGTCGCGCAGGGCCCGGGCCACCGGGAGCGGGTCGCCGACCGACCCGTCGATGAAGTCCTCGGCCGCACCGCCGGTGCCGACCCGCACCGGCGGGCCCGCCAGCAGCGGGATCGCCGCGGTCGCGCGCATCGCGGCCTTCCACGTGGCGCCGTCGGGCAGCGCGGTCAGCACCCGCGGGCGCAGGTCGGTGGCCCCGGTGACCACCACGTTCAGCGGGACCGGCGCATCGGGCAGCCGCGACCAGTCCGTGGGCAGGGAGTCGACGAGGATCCGGTCGAACAGGTGGTCCAGCGACACCATCGGGCGGCGGGTGCCGAAGCGGCGCGGGTCGATGAACTCGCGACGGGCCATGTCCCGGGCGAACACCCGTGACACCTCGGTGCCGTGCCCCATGACCAGCGCCGTCCCGACGAACGCCCCCGCCGAGCTCCCCCACACCTCGTCGACGCCCGCGGCGAGGCCGAGGTCCGACAGCGCGTGCACCATCCCGGCGGCGTAGGAGCCGCGCATCCCGCCGCCGCCGACGACCAGTGCGACCCGCGCCCCGTCGGCGTGCCGGCCGGGGCGACGCCCGGCGTCACGTCGGCGCTCGAGCAGGCGCAGCACCTCGGCGTCGCCGTGCACGGCGGAGGTGAGGAGGGCGGGGGGCACGCCCCCATCATGGGCCCGCGCCCGCACCGCCGCGGCGATCCGGTGTGGGGGACCGCTCACAGGCCACCGACCGCGGGTGGTCCACCGCCCGGCGCCTCCCGGCTCGGGTACCTCCCCGCCCAACTAGTAGGTTCGCGCGACCAGCGCCGACGCCCTCGCGGAGGCCCGCTGGAGGGGGGAAGGACACCGTGACGCAACGACGCCGTCCGCGGTTGGAGGCGCTCGAGGCGACGTCACTGCCCGCGGCACACGCCAGGGCCCGCGACGCCCGTCGCCGCCGTCCGCTGGTCGGGGACCGTGCCGCCGCCGTCGTCGCGGACGAGTACGACCTGGGATCGGCGCCGGGGCGGGCCGACGAGCTGGCGACGCTCCTGCGGGTCGCCGTGCTCGACGAGTGGGTCCGTGGGTTCGCACGCCGGCACCCGGGCGGGACCGTCGTCGAGCTGGGGCCGGGTCTGGGCGACCGCGCGGCGCGGCTCGGGCACGACGGCCCGGCGCACTGGGTCGACGTCGAGCTGCCCGGGGTGGCGGAGCTGCGCCGTGAGCTGCTGGCCGGGCCGGCGCACCTGGTGGCCGGATCCGCGCTCGACGAGGACTGGCTGGAGCTGGCCCGCGACCTGCCCGGCCCGCACCTGGTCGTCTCCGACCGGGTGCTGACGCTGCTGCCGGAGCAGGGGGTGCAGCGGATCGTGTTCACCGCGGCACGGATGCTGCCCGGGGCCGAGCTCGTCACCGACCTGCTGTCGCGCGGCGCGGCGGGGCGGCTCGCCGCGGGCCCGCTGCGCGCGCTGGAGGTCGACTGGACCTGCGAGGACCCGCGCGAGCTGGAGCCGTGGGGGCTGCGCCTGGCGGCGTCCTGCGACGCGGCCGCCCCGCCGTCGGAGGTCGCGGTCCGGCTCCCGCGGGCGTTCCGCGCCCTGGCCGCGGCGTTGCGCGCGACCTCGCTGCGCGGGGAGCGGCTGGCCCGCTACGAGATCGTCCCGGTCTGAGGCGGTCCGGCCCGGCCCGCCGTCGGAGGCGGCCGCACGTGCGGACCGGCACGCGACCCCCGCCGGTTCCCCGCGCCGCGCAGGGCCGGCGCCGGGGGAGGAGGGGGTGACGCGCCGGATCGCCGGACCCGCGGCCCCGGCCCGCGGGTAGGGTCGCGCCCGTGACCTCCCCGACCTTCGGCACGCTCGAGGCGGACCCCGCGGAGGTCGGCCTCGACCCCGCCCGGCTGGCCCGGATCGACAGCCACTTCCGCCGCTACGTCGACGACGGACGCCTCGCCGGCGCGACGGTCGCCGTCGCCCGCCACGACCGGCTCGCGCACCTGACCCACCTGGGTGTGCGCGACGTCGACTCCGGCGCCCCGGTGACCGACGACACCCTCTGGCGCATCTACTCGATGACCAAGCCGATCACCTCGGTCGCGGTCCTGATGCTGGCCGAGCGGGGCGCGCTGGAACTCACCGACCCGGTGTCGCGCTACATCCCGGCGTTCGCCGAGCAGCGCGTCTACCGCGGCGGGTCGGCGCTCAACCCGGGGACCGACGCGGCCGTCGAGCCCGTCCGGGTGCACCACCTGCTGACCCACACCGCCGGCCTGACCTACGGCTTCCACCACGCCCACCCCGTCGACGAGATGTACCGCTCCAAGGGCTTCGAGTTCGGGGCGCCGGCCGGCATGGACCTGGCCACCGCCTGTGAGCAGTTCGCGTCGTTCCCGCTGCTGTTCCAGCCGGGCACGGAGTGGAACTACTCGGTGGCCACCGACGTGCTGGGCAGGGTCGTCGAGGTCGCGTCCGGACGGAGGCTCGACGAGTTCCTCCGCGAGGAGATCACCGGCCCGCTCGGGATGACCGACACCGCGTTCTGGGTGCCGGAGGGCTCGGCGGGGGCCGACCGGCTCGCCACGCTCTACAACGCCCGGCCCGGTGGTGGCCTGGTCGAGAACAAGGTGCTCGCCCGGGCCGCGACCCGCGAACCCACGTTCCTCTCCGGCGGCGGCGGGCTGCTGTCCACGACCGGTGACTACCTGCGGTTCGCCCGGATGCTCGCCCGCGGCGGCGAGCTCGACGGCGTCCGCATCCTCGGTCCGCGGACCCTGTCCCGCGCCACCCGCAACCACCTGCCCGGCGGGGCGGACCTGGACACCGTCGGGCGGCCCATCTTCTCCGAGTCCGCGTTCAGCGGCGTCGGGTTCGGGCTCGGGTTCTCCGTCGTCGTCGACGGGGCCGCGACGAAGGGCTTCGCCAACGAGGGCACCTTCGCCTGGGGCGGCCTGGCATCCACCGCGTTCTGGGTGGACCCCGCCGACGACCTGGTGGTCCTGTTCATGACCCAGCTCGTGCCCTCCAGCACCTACCCGATCCGATCCCAGCTCCAGACGCTGGTCCAGCAGGCGGTGACCGACCGATGACCCCACCGAGCCCCGTGCTCACCTTCACGATCCGCACGCTGGTCGTCGCCGCCTCGCTGTGGGTGGCGACCGTGCTGGTCGGTGGCATCCGGCTGGAGAGTGCCGGCACCTCCACCTCGATCCTCACCCTGATCGCCGTCGCGCTGGTGTTCGGGCTGGTCAACGCCGTGGTGAAACCGATCGTGGCGACTCTGGGCTGCCCGCTCTACATCCTCACGCTGGGCCTGTTCGCGCTCGTGGTGAACGCGCTCATGTTCCTGCTGACGGGCTGGCTGTCGTCGGTGCTGAACCTGCCGTTCGCCGTCGACGGCTTCTGGGCGGCGTTCTGGGGCGCGATCGTCGTCGGGATCGTGTCGTTCTTCCTGCACCTGGTGATCCCGGACCGCATCGACAACCGGTGACCGGTCAGACCGGCCAGGTCTCGCGGCGGTACGCCCCGTCCCAGAACATCCACTCGTAGCGCGAGGTCGTCGTGAAGTGCTCGCGCATGCGGGCCAGCTCGGTCGGCGATGCGGCGGCGCCGACCCGGTCGGTCGCCTCCAGCACCGCCTCGACGACGGCGTGGTACTCCTCGCCGGCGTACATGTCGATCCAACGCTGGTAGAGCGGGTCGGGGGAGCCGGTGCCGACCAGGTGCTCGCCGACCCGGCCGTAGATCCAGTAGCAGGGCAGCACCGCGGCGACGCCCTCGGCGTAGGACCCGCCGTAGGCCGCCGCGAGCAGGTAGCTCACGTAGGCGCGGGTGGCCGGGGCGACGGGCAGCTCGCGGGCCTGCTCCGAGGTGAGGCCGAGTGCGCCGAGCAGGTCGGTGTGCAGCTCGCGCTCGGCGGCGATCGCGCCGGCGGTGTGCTCGGCGAACATCAGGGTGTCGTCGTCGGTCGGGGCCTTCGCCGCGCACACGCTGAGTGCCGTGGCGTAGCCGCGCAGGTAGTGCGCGTCCTGGACGATGTAGTGCCGGAACGTCTCGTGCGGCAGCGAGCCGTCGGTCAGCCCGGTGACGAAGGGGTGGGCGAGGATCGCCCCGTACAGGGTGTCGACGTCGGACCAGAGCAGGTCGCGGGTGCGGTCGGCCATGCGGTCACGGTATCCACCGGGGGCGACCGGCCGGGTGATCGAGCGGGCAACGTCGGCGTGACCGGGGAGGAACACCTCGGTGACGCGCCGCCTGAGATCCTGCGCACGTCACCTGGTGCTCCCGCGTGGGGGTGTCACCATGGAACGCAGGCGAGCCACTCAGCGTGGAGGACGCGCCACGTCCAGTCCTCTGACGTGGAGGTGAGGGTATGACCGACCCGCAACCCATGGATCACCACGAGAAGATGCGCATCCGGGCGGCCGCGTTCCGCGCGACCCGGATCTACCCCGGGCCGGTCGGCGAGCTGATCTCGCGCGAGCTGCTCGGCTGGGAGGACTTCGGGTACCGCCTGGGCGGCAACCGCATGGTCCTCGACCTCGTCGACCACGTCATGAAGGCGGTGCCGCCGGACCGGGCGGCGCGTTCCGACGCGGCCTGACCGGCTCAGCGCAGGGTCGTCACGGCGACCTCGGCGGCCGCACCGGTCGGCGGGGTCCCGTCGGCGAGCCCGGCCAGCGCCGCGGACAGGACCAGCATGGCCGCGATCGTGGTGATGCTGCCGACGCGGCCGAGCAGGTCGAGGGTCCGGCCGGCGGCCGACGGCCTGCCGGTGGCCCCGTGCGCCGTGCCGCCGCGCGCGACGGCGCCGTGCGCCTGCGCCCGGGTGGTGCCGCCCGGCCGGACCGGGGAGTCGGTGGGCCGCGGAGCCGGGACGGCGGGCGGGCCCGCGGCGGAGCCGGACCGCGGGGCGGCGGGGTGTCGGGGTGCCGGGACCGGAGGGTGCGCCCGACGATCCCGGTGCGGCGGGCCGCGGCGCGGGGA
>NZ_JAHLEL010000053.1 GCF_020131355.1 Pseudonocardia sp. ICBG1293 | reverse complement strand
CCACCCATCGGACGTATCGTCCCACCCGCTCAGCGCTCGCGCGTGCACGCACAGTGGTCGAGCGTCACTCCTTCGGCACGTCTCCGGGCAGGGGTGGCAGCTGCTCGCGCAGATCCCGCTTGAGCACCTTCCCCGCCGCGGAGACCGGGATCGTTCCGACGAGGTGCACCTCCCGCAGCCGCTGGTAGGGCAGCAGGTGCTCGTTCAGCCCGTCGACGGCGGCGCGGACCGCGTCCCCGTCGGCGTCCGCAGCGATGGTCAGGAACGCGACCGGGTGCTCGCCGGCGACCCCCACCGGCCGGCCGACGACGGCGGCGCCGGTCACGCCCGGCAGCGCCAGCAGCCGCTCCTCCAGATCGCGCGGGTACACGTTGTACCCCTTGTGGAGCAGCATGTCCTTGAGCCGGTCGACGATGCGCAGGTAGCCGTCGTCGTCCAGGACTCCGACGTCGCCGGTGTGCAGCCAGCCGTCGCCGTCGAAGGCGGCCGCGGTCTCGGCGGGGCGGCGGTGGTACCCGCCGGTGACCTGCGGCCCGCGGATCCACACCTCGCCCTCGGCGCCGGCGGGGAGTTCCTCGCCGTCCGGGCCGGAGACCCGGATCTCGGTGCCCGCGATCGGTAGCCCGACCGTGCCCGGGCGCCGGTCCGCGGACCGGGCGGCGGGACCGAGGGTGGCGGCCATCGTGACCTCGGTCAGGCCGTAGCCCTCGGAGACGACCAGGTCCTCGCCGAGCCAGTCGCGCAGCGCCCGGATGATCTCGGTCGGCAGCGGCGCCGCCCCCGAGGTCAGCGACCGCACCGAGGACAGGTCCCCGGCCGCGTCGCGGTGGGCGAGCAGCGCGGCGTACACCGGCGGCGCCCCGGACAGCGAGGTGACGGCGAAGCGGGTGGCGTCGGCCAGGTAGGCGCGCGGGTCGAAACGGGCGTGCACGATCGTCGTCGTCCCGGTGAGCAGGGGCACGTGGAGACCGCCGATCGTGCCCATCGCGTGGAACCAGGGGGCGATCCCGATCGCCCGGCCGGTGCCGATCGGGGTCGGGAACTCCGACGCGGGGCCGGGGTCGGCCAGGACGACGCCGGGCCCGTGGGCGGTGGTCGTCACGTCCGGCCGGGCTCCGGTGCCCCAGCACGCCGCCTGCAACGCGTTGGTGAGCGCGTGCCGATGGGTGACCCGGACGCCCTTGGACCGGCCGGTGGTGCCGCCGGTGTAGGCCAGGTGGGCGAGGTCGCGGTCCGGATCCAGCTCCAGGTCCGTGCCGGGCGGGGTGGTCGGCCTGCCGTCGAGGTGGGCGGAGAGCCCGGTGACCTCCGCCGGCAGCAGTTCCGGGTCACCGTGGGCACCGGTGGCGAGCAGTCGCTTCAGCGACGTCCCGGGCCGTGCGGCGAGCACCGCGGGCAGTGCCGCCTCCCAGCTGACGACGACGGCGGCCCCCGCGTCGGCGAGCTGCGCGCCGAGGTCGTCCGGGGCCAGCAGCGGGTTCGCCGGGGTGACGGTCGCCCCGGCCAGCAGCGTTCCCCAGTAGGCGAGGGCGTACTGCGGGCAGTTCGGCAGGTGCAGGGCGACGACGTCGCCGCGGCCGATCCCGTCGGCGTGCAGCGCGTGCGCGAACGCCGCCGCGCGGGCCAGCAGCCCACGGAAGGAGAGCTCGTGCCCGCCCTGGTGCAGCACTGTGTCGTCACCGAACCGTTCGGCGGCGCCACGCAGCGTCGCCGAGGCAGGCAGGGCGGGCACGTCCAGGGCCGGGGCGGGGGAGCGGGCGATCATGCGGTCACCTCCGTCCCGCTGCCGGTCCGGGACGGCGGGACGACCCCGTGGACGACCATGCGACGTGACCTCCATCGGTCTGCCGGTGACGTGCGTACGGCCGACCCTAGGCACGCCGGGTGGCGCACGTCACGGCCCGCGGGGGCCCGGTGCGGTCCGGACGGGACAACCCGGGGCGCC
This sequence comes from Pseudonocardia sp. ICBG1293, assembly GCF_020131355.1. Lineage (GTDB taxonomy): Bacteria > Actinomycetota > Actinomycetes > Mycobacteriales > Pseudonocardiaceae > Pseudonocardia. The sequence goes on along the minus strand of NZ_JAHLEL010000053.1, from coordinate 369,887 downwards.
GGAGGGCGGCCCGCGGTGCGGGGACCGGCCGGCGGGGGTGGGTGGCGCCGCGGACTCAGTCCCGCGGTGCGAGCAGGCCCCGGGAGTGGGCGAGGGCGACCGCCTCGGTGCGGCCCGAGGCGCCGAGCTTGGCCATCGCCCGGGACAGGTGCACGCTCACGGTCTTCTCGGAGATGAACAGCCGCTCGCCGACGGCCCGGTTGGTGAGACCGTGCGCGACCAGCTCCAGCACCGCGTGCTCGCGCGGGGTGAGCGGGGAACCGCCCGCACCGGGCTCCGGACCGGGACGGGGACGGCCCTCGCCCGCCCGCAGGCGCAGCGCGGCGACCGCGTCGGCCAGCGGGCGGGCGCCGAGCCGGTCGGCCTCGGCCGCGGCGACGGCCAGGTCCTCGGCGGCGGCGCGGCGGTCGGCCTCCCCGCGGTCGTCGTGGCCACCGCGGTGCGCCCGTGCGAGGAGGGCCCCGGCCTGCCGCCACCGGGCCTCCGCCGCGCGGTAGCCGTCCCCGTAGCCGGCGAAGGTCTCCACGGCCACATCCCACACCGACGGTGCCGCGTCGCCGCCCGCCCGTGCGGCCTCCGCGCGGGCCCTGGCCAGCCAGGCCCGGCCCTCCGGCCCGACCGTGGTGCCGCGGGGCAGCCCGCGTTCGGCGGTCAGCGCGGCCTCGTCGGCGAGCCCGGCCGCGGCCGCGGCGTGCGCGGCGCAGGCCGCCGGATCCCCCGCGGTGCGCGCGGCCTCCGCGAGGTCGGCGCGGGCGGCCGCGCCCAGTGCGCACAGCACGAGCTCGCCCAGGTGGTGCGGATACTCCGCGCGCAACACCCCGAGTGCGGCGGCGACCCGGTCCACGGCGAGCGCCGGGTCCCCGCGCCAGCGCGCCGACTCGGCCCCGACGACGCCCTGCAGCAGCGCGGCCTGGTCGTGCGCCGGTGGCTCCACGGCCAGCGCGGCGAGCAGCTCCTCGGCGTCGTCGAGGTCCCCGCGGAACACGGCGACCAGCGCTCCCGCCGACGCGAGCAGCCCGGTGACGCGCAACGGCAGTGTGGGGTCGGCATCGGCGGCGGTCCGGGCGGCGGCGTCCCACTCCCCGCGCTGCACGTCGACGCGCACCAGCGCGACCCGGAACTCCAGCCCGTACCCGCCCCAGAGCAGGCCGTACTCGGCGGACCGGCGGGCTCCCTCGGCGAGCTCGTCCGCCGCGGCGTCGAGCATGCCGTCCTCGATGAACGACACCCCGCGGTTCCACACCGTGCGCAGCTCGACGACCCGGTTCCCGGAGGCCGCCGCGAGCGAGGCCGCCCCGGCGAGCCGCTCCCGGGCCGCCTGCGGGTCCCCCTCCATCCGGGCGCAGAAGGCCAGGGTGATCAGCGCGTCGGCGCACACCGCGCTGAGGTGGCGGTACTCGGCCGACCCCTCGACCGGTGGCGCGGACTCGTGCACGGCGCGGGCGACCGCCAGCGACTGCCGGGCGTGCGACCAGGCGGGTTCGGCGTGGTCGGCGCTCAGGTGCGCCCGCGCGAGCACGGCGTGCGACCACGCGAGGTCCGTGCCGGGCGGGTCCCCGGCCTGCAGCGCGACGGCCTCGGCGGCGGCGGCCACCGCCGCGTCGAGCCGCGCGCCGTCGTCGAGCAGCCGCATCGCGTAGTGCCGGCGGGCCTCGGCCCGGGCGGCCGGCCCCTCGGTGAGGTCGGCGACCCGGACGGCGCGGGCCCCCAGAGCGGTACCGCGGTCCGGGTCGCCCGAGGCGCTCGCCGCCCAGGCGGCCTCCCGGGTCAGGGCGCTCTCGGTGGTTCCGGTGAGCCGCTCCGGGTCCTCGACGGCGGACCACAGCTCCAGCGCCCGCTCCGCGTGGACGAGCATCTCGGCCGGTCCGTGCCTGCGGTGGGCCTCCTCGGCCGCCCGGACCGACGCCGCGAGCGCCCGCGGCAGGTCGTGCGCGGCCAGTGCGTGCCGGGCGAGCGCGGCGCCACCCCGGGGTCGCCGTCCCGGCGGGCCAGCAGCTCGGTGAGCCGTGCGTGCAGCCGTACCCGCTCGCCCGGGAGCAGGTCGTCGTGCACGGCCTCGCGCAGCAGGGCGTGCCGGAAGGCGTAGGACTCCGTGCCGGGGGCCGGGTCCGGGACGAGCAGGTGGTGGGACACCGCCTCGCGCAGCCCGGCGTCCAGGTCCGCACCGGACAGCTCGGACGCCTCGCGCAGCAGGTCGTGGGAGATGCTCCGCTCGGCCAGCGAGGCGATCCGCAGCACCGCGCGTGCCGGCCCGCCGAGCCGGTCCAGCCGGGTCAGCAGCACGTCGGCCAGCCCGCCCGGCAGGCCGTCGGAGCCGGCCGCGACGAGCTCCTCGGCGTAGAAGGCGTTGCCCTCGCTGCGGGCGGCGATCCGGCGCAGGGTGGCCTCGTCGACACCCCCGGTGGCCGCCCGGGCCCGGACCAGGGCCAGCGCGGCGTCGGGGGAGAGCGGGCCGAGCTCGACCCGGCGCACGGAGGGCAGGCGGACGAGCTCGGCCAGCGAGGCGCGCAGCGGATGCCTGCGGTGCAGGTCGTCGGAGCGGTAGGTGCCCAGCACCAGCAGCCGCTGGGAGCCCAGCCGGGCGAGCAGGAAGGCGAGCAGCTCGCGGGTGGAACGGTCCGCCCAGTGCAGGTCCTCCAGCACGACGAGCAGCGGTGCCCCGGCGGCCGCGTCGCGGACCGCGCCGGCCACCGCGTCGAACACCTGCAGCCGCCCGGAGTCGCCGTCGCCCGCGGTGGGCCGCGGCGCCTCCTCGGCTCCGGGCAGGAGCCCGTGCAGCACCGGCCGCAGCGGGGTGCCGGCGTGGGCCAGCGCGGCGAGCACCTCGGAGAACGGCAGGTAGGGGAGCGCGGAGCCGCCCGCGTCGAGACAGCGCCCGACGACGACCTGCACACCGGCCCCCGCCGCGGCCCGGCCGAGCGCGGTGGCGAGCCGGGACTTGCCGATCCCCGCGTCCCCGGCGAGCAGCACGGCGCGGGCGTTCCCGCCCCGGGCCGCGTCGAGGTCGCGGAGCAGCGCGGCGAGCTCGCCGGCCCGCCCCACCAGCTCGTCCGTCCCCGGTCCGGTGGCACCGGTCCCGTGGGCCCCCTCCGCGGTCATGGGGCGCATCGTGGCACGCGCCACCGACACTCCCGCGGTCACCGCGACGGCGGCGTCTTCCCCGGTGCGGGGCTCAGGCACGCGGCGCGGCCGCGGCGCACGGGCCGGCCGCGGGCCCGGCTCCCCCGGCGCCCGGGCGCGCCCGGCCGGAGGCGGTGCGCCGGGCCCGCAGCCGCAGCCACAGCCGTCGCGGCGCCGACGGGCCGGCCGCCCCGCGCAGCAGCCGCTGTGTGCGGTACCGGTCCGCCTCCTCCCGCAGCCGGTCCCGGCGCTGCTCGGCGAGGGCGACGAGGTGGTCCATCGGGATGTGTGTCATCAGCATGGCGACGACACTGCGGCTGAGGGGGCCGCCCGGGCATCGGGTGTCCACGCCGTCCGCGCGGAGCACCCGGGGCCCGGCGTAAGGGGTGCCCTCAGTCCCGCCCGGCTGGCGGGGGGAGCAGGCCCCGGCGGTAGGCGGGGACCAGTGCGCGGGGCACGAGGTGCCGGCGCCCCTGGAGGGTGACCGGGACCAGGTCGGGCGGGGCCGCCCGCCACTGCGAGCGGCGGTGCCGGGTGTTCGATCGCGACATCCGTCGCTTGGGAACGGCCATCAGAGGTCTCCTTCTCGGTCGGGACGGACGGTGGGGTCGTCCAGGGCGGCCGGCCCCACGGGCTCGGCCTCGGCGCAGGGCTCGTCGTGGGCCCAGCCGAAGGGGTCGGGCAGGGCGGTCCAGGCGTCCTCGCCCGCGGCGATCTCGGCGTCGGTGAGCAGCGCGGACCGCAGCGCGGCGTCGATCTCGTCGGGGTCGGCCTCGTGGCAGATGGCCACGAGGTCCTGGGCGCGGTCGCCCCAGCGCGGGTGCCAGGCCAGCGCGGCCAGCGCCCGCCGCTGGTCGCCGGCCTCGGTCCAGGCCTGCTCGTCGGCGTCCGTCAGCCAGTCGCCCGCGTGGCCGATCCGCATGCCACCGCCGGCGCTCTCCACCCACAGCACCGCGTCGGGACGGGTGGCGAGCCAGACCCGTCCGCGGGCCCGTACGACCCCGTCGAGCAGGCTGTCGATCGCGTCGTGCAGCCGGTCCGGGTGGAACGGGCGGCGGGCGGAGAACACCAGGGTGCGGACGCCGCTGTCGGGCTCCAGCGGTGGTGTGCCGCGCAGCAACGGGTCGTGCACCCCGCCGGGCACGCCGCGGCGGGACCCGGGGCCGAGCCCGTCGCAGAACACCCGGTGGTCCGCGCGGCCGGCGAGCAGCCGGGGCGCGGTCGGGCACAGCCGGTCCAGGACGGCGGCGGTCCGGTCCGCGCCGCCCGGCCCGATCGGGCGGGTCAGCACCAGGACGTCGGCGAACTCGGCCTGCCCGACGGCCAGCTGGGCGACCGTCCGCTCGTCCTCGGGCAGCGTGGACAGGCCGCGCTCGGGCAGCGTCGCCTCGCCGGTCGCGTCCTCCAGCCAGGTGTCCGGGTCGAGCACGGCCACCACCCCGCGCAGGTCGACGAGGTCGACGGCGGTGCACGGCTCCCGGCCGCCGCCGGGCTCGAACAGCACCGACCCGAGCGCCCAGCACACCGGCTCGGGCTCCAGCCGCGGGTCCAGGTGCAGGACGACGCGGTCGACGGTCCCGGCCAGCGCGGCGAGCGTCGGCAGCACGTCCTCCCGGATCGTGCAGCTGACGCAGCCGTGCGCGAGCTCCAGCACGGTGCGCTCGTCGTCGCCCCGGGTGCGCAGCCGCCGGTGCACCAGGCCACGGCCCAGGTCGCGCAGGTCGTGGTGGAGCACGACGACCCCCGGGTCGAGCTCGCGCATCCGGGTGATCGTCGCGTCCACCCCGTCGCGCTCGGTCCCGCACAGGACCACCAGCTCGGTCATGACTTCCTCCCGGAGTCGGACGTGGTCACGGTCCGGTGTAGCGTAAACGAAAACGATTCCCATGTTGAGAGGAGGGGTGCGATGGCCAAGTCGACCGACGTCCGGCCGATCGTGAAGCTGCGCTCGACGGCGGGGACGGGCACCACCTACGTGACCCGCAAGAACCGCCGCAACGACCCGGACCGCCTGGTACTGCGCAAGTACGACCCGAGGATCCGCAGGCACGTCGAGTTCAAGGAGGAGCGCTGATGCCCGCACGGGGCAAGCCGGTGCGCACGCCGCGCCGCAAGGCCAACCCGCTGAAGCAGCGCGGGATCGAGCACGTGGACTGGAAGGACGCCGCGCTGCTGCGCACGTTCATCTCCGACCGCGGCAAGATCCGCGCCCGCCGGGTGACCGGTCTCACCGGTCAGCAGCAGCGGCGGGTGGCCACCGCGATCCGCAACGCGCGGGAGATGGCCCTGCTGCCCTACCCGCACGCGGGGCGGTGACCGATGTCGAGGCGCTGTGACCTCACCGGCCGCGAGCCCGGGTTCGGCAGGTCGGTCTCGCACTCCCACCGGCGCACCAGCCGGCGCTGGGACCCCAACGTGCAGACCCGCCGCTACTGGCTGGCCGAGGAGAACCGCTGGGTGAGGCTGAGGCTCTCGGTGAAGGGGATCAGGACGGTGGACCGGATCGGCGTCGCCGCCGCGGTCGCGAAGATCCGGGCGAACGGGGTGAAGGTCTGATGGCCACGACCGGGCAGATCGCGAAGAACGAGCGGCGGAAGGAGATCGTCGCCCGCTACGCCGAGCGGCGGGCCGAGCTCAAGGCGCTCATCGCCCGCCCGTCGACGCCGGAGCCGGAGCGGGCCGCCGCGGTCGCCGAGCTGCGCCGCCAGCCGCGCGACGCCAGCGCCACCCGCGTCCGCAACCGCGACTCCGTCGACGGGCGCCCGCGCGGACACCTGCGCAAGTTCGGGGTCTCGCGGGTGCGGCTGCGCGAGCTGGCGCACGACGGCGCGCTGCCGGGTGTGCGCAAGTCGAGCTGGTGAACACCGGCTGACCTGCGGGTACCGGGTTCCGGGACCCCCCGTCCGGGGGCCCGGAACCCCGGTGTAAAGTTCTTCCCGTCGGTGAGAGTGGGGCCTTCGGGCCCGCAGGCCACCGGTGCTGCCGCCCCCTTAGCTCAGTCGGCAGAGCGTCTCCATGGTAAGGAGAAGGTCTACGGTTCGATTCCGTAAGGGGGCTCTACAAGGGGCCTCGTCGCATGCGGCGGGGCTTCTTGCATGACGGTGTAGCTCAGTTGGTAGAGCAAGCGGCTCATAATCGCTGTGTCGCCGGTTCAAGTCCGGCCATCGTCACCACGTTGGCGCATCATTCACGAGACATGCTGGGAGGCACCCGCGATGGCCAAGGCCACGGACGTGCGGCCGAAGATCACTCTGGCCTGTGAGGAGTGCAAGCACCGCAACTACATCACCAAGAAGAACCGGCGGAACGACCCCGACCGGCTCGAGATCAAGAAGTTCTGCCGGAACTGCGGCACCCACCGGGCGCACCGCGAGACCCGCTGAGCGCGTAGCGAGTCCCGGAGCTGACGGTGGTCGACCAGTCCTGGGTCGGGCACAGCTCGGACCCGGTCGGGCCGTACCAGGTCGGTCGCGAGAAGATCCGCGAGTTCGCCGTCGCCATCGGTGACGGCGATCCGCTGTTCCGCGACGTGGACGCGGCGCGTGCCGCGGGCCACGCCGACCTGGTGGCCCCGCCGACGTTCCCGACCTGCTTCACGATGCCGGTCATCGAGGGCTTCCTGCGGGAGCCCGCGTTCGGCTGGGACTACACCCGCATGGTCCACGGCGACCAGCGGATCACGTTCCACCGGCCGGTGGTGGCCGGCGACGAACTCACCACGGTGCTGCACGTCGACCAGCTGCGCACCCGGGCCGGCAACCACATGCTGACCCTGCGCTGCGAGGTCGCCGACGCGGCGGGCCTCCCGGTGGCGACCACGCACTCGATGCTGGTCAGCCCCGCCGGCGAGGACGCCGGCACCGAGGGGGACGCGTGAGTGCTCCGCTGACCCCGCGGGCCGCCGCGGCCTGCGCGAAGGGCGACCCCCTGCCGTTGCTGACGGTGCAGGTCACCCGGGCCGACCTGGTGCGCTACGCCGGTGCCTCCGGTGACCTCAACCCGATCCACTGGAGCGACCGCGTCGCCTCGGTGGCCGGACTCCCCGGTGTGATCGCGCACGGGATGCTCTCGATGGCCCTCGCCGGCCGGGTGCTGACCGCGTGGACCGGTGACCCGGCCGCGATCCGCAGCTACGGCACCCGCTTCACCCGGCCCGTCGTCGTCCCGGACGACGACGCCGGCGCCACCGTCGAACTCTCCGGCACCGTCGCCCAGGTGCGCGAGGACGACGGCGAGCGGATCGCCGTCGTCGATCTCACGGCGTCCTTCGAGGGGAAGACGGTGCTCGGCCGGGCCCGTGCCGAGGTCGTCCTCCCGGCGTGAGTCGACCCGGCGTACGGGCCCGCGGGAGCGGGTGCGTACACTCGTTCCAGCCGGACGCACCGGACGATCCTGTGCGTCCGCCCCGCCGCCACGTGGCGGACCGGGGCAAAGGGGTGTAGCTCAATTGGCAGAGCAGCGGTCTCCAAAACCGCAGGTTGCAGGTTCAAGTCCTGTCACCCTTGCCACGACGCCGCAGTACGCCGGAGATCACGGCGGTGCGGCCGACGGCACGGACGGCGAAGCGACGAGGGTCCTCCCGAAGCGGAGGACGTGACCGAGGGCGGGCGGACGCCCGCCACGTGCGGAGGGCGACACGCGTGAGCGACGAGCACGAGTCGGAGCGGCCCGGGCGGGAGCGCCCGAGCAACGCCGCCGACCGTCGTGGGCGGCGGGCCTCCGGCCCCGCGAGCACCCCCGGCAAGGGCCGCGCCACCCCGACCCGCGCCACCGCGGCGACGAAGGAGAAGAAGCTGTCGCTGTTCTCCCGGCTCGCCCGGTTCCTGCGCGAGGTCGTCGCCGAGCTCCGCAAGGTCATCTGGCCCGACCGCGGCCAGATGGTGAAGTACACCATCGCGGTCCTGATCTTCGTGTCGATCATGGTGGCGCTGGTGTTCGTGCTGGACTCGGCGTTCGCCGAGGGCGTCGCCCTGCTGTTCGGCAACTGACGCCGGTTCGAACACCGACCGGCTCCGACCGACACCGAACAATGGAAGCGAGTAGGACGTGACCTCCGACAGCAAGGCGTACGACGAGGCGGCCGACGAGGCCGCGATCGACGCCGTCGCCGAGAACGCGGCCGACGAGACGCTGCCCGAGCAGGCCGTCCAGGACGCCGACGTCGAGGCGGCGCACGGTGAGGACGCCGTCTCCGGCGACTACACCGAGGCCGACGACGACAGCACCCCCGGCGCCGAGGCGGAGACGCTGGACGGCGAGGGCGAGACGGTCCCGACCGCCGAGGACGCGGGCGACGCCGAGGACACCGACCCGGAGGACACCGACGGGGCGGACGCCGCCGCGGAGGAGCCCGCCGAGGACGTGGACCCGGAGGAGGAGCTGCGCGCGGCACTGCGCCGGGCCCCGGGCGACTGGTACGTCGTCCACTCCTACGCGGGCTACGAGAACAAGGTGAAGTCCAACCTCGAGACCCGGGCGCAGACCCTGGACGTCGAGGACTACATCTTCCAGGTCGAGGTGCCCACCGAGGAGGTCACCGAGATCAAGAACGGGCAGCGCAAGAAGGTCCAGCGCAAGGTGCTGCCCGGCTACATCCTGGTGCGGATGGAGCTCAACGACCAGTCCTGGGGCGCGGTGCGGAACACGCCGGGCGTCACCGGGTTCGTCGGCGCGACGTCGAAGCCGTCGCCGCTGACCATCAACGAGGTCGTGAAGTTCCTGCTGCCGAAGGTCGAGGCCCCCAAGAAGGAGGCCGAGGCCGGCAGGGCCGCGTCCACCGGTGGCTCCGCCTCGTCCGGCGCCCCCACCATCGAGGTCGACTTCGAGGTCGGCGAGTCGGTCACCGTCATGGACGGCCCGTTCGCCACGCTCCCCGCGAGCATCTCCGAGGTCAACGTCGACGCCCAGAAGCTCAAGGTGCTGGTCTCGATCTTCGGCCGGGAGACCCCGGTCGAGCTCGGGTTCAACCAGGTCTCCAAGATCTGAGCGCACCCGTGAGGAACGTCCGTGGCATGGCAGGGCCGCGTGGCGTGCACATCGATCACTGAGGAACGGACATGCCCCCCAAGAAGCGGAAGCTCTCCGCGATCATCAAGCTCCAGATCCAGGCAGGCGCAGCGACGCCCGCCCCGCCGGTCGGCCCCGCTCTGGGCCAGCACGGCGTCAACATCATGGAGTTCTGCAAGGCCTACAACGCGGCGACCGAGGCCCAGCGCGGCAACATCGTGCCGGTCGAGATCTCGGTCTTCGAGGACCGGTCGTTCTCCTTCGAGCTGAAGACCCCGCCCGCGGCGCGGCTCCTGCTCAAGGCGGCCGGTGTCGAGAAGGGCTCCGGCGAGCCGCACAAGACCAAGGTCGCCACCGTGACCATGGACCAGGTCCGGGAGATCGCCCAGGTCAAGATGAACGACCTGAACGCGAACGACCTCGACCAGGCCGCCAAGATCATCGCCGGTACCGCCCGGTCGATGGGCATCACGGTCGACGGCTGAGCGAGCCACCCACCCCACCCGTACGCGTGGGAGAGCCGGGCGCGGCTCCTACCACGACCTGACCTCCGAGGAGACGAGGACAGATGGCACAGCGCAGCAAGGCCTACCGTGAGGCCGCCGCGAAGATCGACGCGGACCGCCTCTACTCGCCGCTCGCCGCGGCGAAGCTGGCCCAGGACACGTCCAGCAAGAACACCGACGCGACCGTCGAGGTCGCGATGCGGCTGGGCGTCGACCCCCGCAAGGCGGACCAGATGGTCCGCGGCACCGTGAACCTGCCGCACGGTACCGGCAAGACCGCCCGGGTCATCGTGTTCGCCACCGGCGACAAGGCCGCCGAGGCCGAGGCCGCCGGCGCCGACGCCGTGGGCGCCGAGGACCTCATCGAGCGGATCCAGGGCGGGTGGCTCGACTTCGACGCCGCCATCGCGACCCCGGACCAGATGGCCAAGGTCGGCCGCATCGCCCGCATCCTCGGCCCGCGTGGCCTGATGCCGAACCCGAAGACGGGCACCGTGACGCCGGACGTCACGAAGGCCATCAACGAGATCAAGGGCGGCAAGGTCAACTTCCGGGTCGACAAGCAGGCCAACCTGCACCTCGTCATCGGCAAGGCCTCGTTCGACGCCGAGAAGCTGGTGGAGAACTACGGCGCCGCCTACGACGAGATCCTGCGGCTCAAGCCGTCGGCCGCCAAGGGCCGCTACATCAAGAAGATCACCGTCTCCACCACCACCGGGCCGGGCATCCCGGTGGACCCGAACCGCACCCGCAACCTGCTGGTCGCGGACGAGGAGACCGACTGATCGTCCGATCAGCGCCCGCACCGACGACGCCCCCGGTTCCCTGTGGAGCCGGGGGCGTCGTCGTGCGTGGGGTCAGGCCCAGTCGCGCAGGACGTCCTCGACGTCCTCCGGGCCGCTGCCGCGCCCGGCGGTCTCGGTGACGGTCCGGGAGAACCGCGGGGCCGGCGCGGCCTGGGGGACGCCGTCGGAGGTGACGATGGTGCCGCGCGCGGTCAGGTGCGCGTTCTCCCGGGCCTCGGCGAACGACAACACCGGGGTGGTGCAGGCGTCGGTGCCCTCGAAGACCGCGGCCCACTCGTCGCGGGGCCGGGAGGCGAACACCTCGGTGAACCGGGTCCGCATGGCGGGCCAGCCTGCGCGGTCGTACTGCGGGCCGAGCTCGTCGGCGGTCAGGCCGAGCCCGGTGAGGAGCTGGGTGTAGAACTGCGGCTCCAGCGCCCCGACGGCCATGTGCCCGCCGTCGGCACAGGTGTAGGTGTCGTAGAACGGGGCGTGCCCGTCGAGCAGGTTCGCGTCGCGCTCGTCGACCCAGGCGTTCTGGGCCAGGAAGCCCCAGAACATCTGGTTGAGCACGCTGACGCCGTCGACCATGGCGGCGTCGACGACCTGCCCCTGCCCGGACGACCTCGCCTCCCAGAGCGCGGCGAGCAGGCCGACGACGAGCAGCATCGAGCCGCCCCCGAAGTCGCCCACCAGGTTCAGCGGGGGGACCGGACGTTCCCCGGCCCGGCCGATCGCGTGCAGCGCACCGGTCAGCGAGATGTAGTTCAGATCGTGTCCGGCGCGCGGGGCCATCGGGCCGTCCTGGCCCCAGCCGGTCATCCGGCCGTAGACCAGGCGCGGGTTGCGCGCGTGGCAGTCCTCGGGCCCGACGCCGAGGCGCTCGGTGACACCGGGCCGGTAGCCCTCCAGGAGCACGTCGGCCGACTCGACCAGCCGCAGCACGGTCTCCCTGCCCGCCGGGTCCTTCAGGTCCGCGGTGACCGTACGGCGACCGCGGACCGTCGGGTCGGGCACCGACGCGGAGCCGAGTGCCAGTCCGCCCGAGGGCCGGTCGATGCGGACGACGTCCGCCCCGAGATCGCCCAGGATCATCGCCGCGTGCGGTCCCGGACCGATCCCGGCCAGCTCGATCACCTTCAGTCCGGCCAGCGGACCCTTGCCCCGTGTCACCGTGGACCTCCTCGTCGCGCGTTCGGTTCCCGGCGACGGTAACCACTGGTCCCGGCGCCGGTGTTCAGCCGGTGGGCTCGCGAGCCGGCTCCTCGTAGTCCCAGACGTCCCGGCCGATCTCCCGGACCGGATGGTCGGACCCGTCCCGTTCCTGGATCGTGTAGGCGTAGCGGCCGTGCTGCCAGCCGTCGCGCGTCGCGACCTCCAGCAGGCAGGCCTCCGCCCAGCCGTGCCACTCGTCGAAGTCGCGGGGCAGCGGGTCGGGCGTGTCGCACTCGATCTCGGTCATCCGGTGCAGCACCCCCCGCAGCGGTTGCCAGGCGTGCACGTCCAGCCAGATGTTGTCCATCGCCGGCGCCTCCGTCGGGTGGGGGTCGGCCCCCAGTCTCGCCGGACACCGACGGACGGGCCGGGCGGCCGGGGGTCTTCACCCGATCGTGGTCAGGCCTTGAGCAGGTCGTCGCGGCCCTCGGCCTCGAGCTTGGCCCGGTACGGCCCGAAGAGCTGCTTGGCGATGGGGAGCAGTTTGAGGACCTTCGAGACCGGGCCCTTGGCGCGGACGTCGCCCTTGGCCATGGCGACCGGCAGGATCACCTTGCCCAGCCAGAACCGGTTGCCGGTGTCGGCGGACATGAACAGCTCGATGTTCGGGTCGGGACCCTGCCCGGCGCCGGTGTGGATCTCCGAGTTCGGCATGTCCACGGTGAGCACCGCGTCCGGGTTCGTGTAGGTGATCCGCAGGACGACACCCGACGGCTGCAGCTTCGCGACCAGGTCCGGGTCGGCCATGCCGATCCGGAACACCCCGCCCAGGTACTCGTAGACCTCGGCCTCGTCGGCGAACACGGCCATCAGCGCCTCCTCGCGGGATGGGGCCGGGCGAGGGGTCGCCCGGTGCGTCGCGGCGAGTGTGTCCGGTGTGGTCCGGGGCGTGCACCCGATCATCGGGCCAGGCTTGGCCCGCCCGGGCCGTGCGGCAGCAGGACGAGCTTGCCGGGCCGTCGCCCGGCGAGCGCCGCCGGCGCCTCGGCGAAGGTCACGACCCGGTCGACGGCGGCCCGCAGCCCGCCCCGGACCAGCAACGCCGCCAGCCGGCTCAGGTCGCGGTCGAGGCCGGGGCGGCCGTCGAGCAGGAAGAACGTCCGGATCGAGCGGCCGTGCCGCGACCCGTCGCCGAGCAGCGCGTCGGCGGGGAGCACCGCGTCGCGGCCGGACGCCCGGCCCACCGACACCAGCGTGCCGTCGCTGCCGAGCGCAGCGAACGCCTCGACCAGGACCGGCCCGCCGACGGTGTCGAGGACGGCGTCGACCGGGGCGTCGAGCTCGGACGGACGGGTCAGCACGGCGGTCGCGCCGAGCCGGCGCAGCGTGTCGGCCGCGGCGGCGTCGCGGGCGGTGGCGAGGACCTCGGCCCCGCCGAGCGCGGCGAGCTGCACCGCGAACCGGCCCACCCCGCCGGTGGCACCGGTGACGAGCACCCGGCGGCCGAGCAGCGGCCCGGAGTCCCGCAGCGCCCGCAGCGCCGACGCCCCGGCGATCGGCAGGGTCGCGAGTGCGGCGTGGTCCGGTGCCCCACCGGGTGCCGGGTCCTCGACGCGCACCGTGCCGAGCAGCGCGGTCGGCACCGCGCGCAGCTCCGCCCAGCCGCCACCCGTCCCGAGGGTCACCACGACCGCCCCGGCGGCGGGCCCGCTGCCGTCGGCGGCCGGGGTCTCGACCGTCCCGGCGGCCTCCCAGCCGTGTACCGAGCCGGCCGGTGCCTCGGCGAGCGCCCGGACCTCGCCGGGGTTCACCGAGGCCGCGGTGACGCGGACGAGTGCCTCGTGCGGTGCGGTGCGGGGCGGGGGTCGGGTACCCGGGCGTGGCGGAGCAGGCCGGGGTCGGCGTGGTCGACGACGAGAGCATCCATACCCGATAAAGTGGCACTCACTGCCACTTGTCAGCAAGTGCCGATTTCCCGCCGTCCCGGTTACGATGGGTCCGTGGACGGTGCACCGGGACTGCGCGAGCGCAAACGGCGACGGACCGAGGCCGACCTCGTCGCCGCAGCGGTGCGGCTGATCGGCGCCGACGGCTTCCCAGCGACCACCGTGGAGGCGATCGCCGCCGGGGCGGAGGTCTCGCCGCGCACGTTCTTCCGGCTCTTCGCCTCCAAGGAGGACGTGGTCCTGGCCGACGAGCGGGTGCTGTTCGACGGGTTCGTCGACCGGACGGTGCCCGGCGCCGGTCCGCTGCTCGGCACCCTGCGCGACGCACTGTGCGCGGCCGTCGAGGAGCGCGATCCGGCGTGGTTCGACCGGTTCACGGCCTCCGCGGCGATCATCGACAGCGAGCCCGCCGTCGCGACGGCGGCGCTGCGGCTGTGCGCGGGCACCACCGACCGGCTCCGTGCACGGGTCCGGGCGGTCGCGGGTCCCGAGGTGCTGCCCGAGCACCTGCTCGGGCTGACGCTCGACGCCGCCGTCTCGGCCTGGCGGCTGGCCAGGGCCGAGTGGCTGGCCACACCGACGCGAGCCCCCGCCGGGCTGCCCGCGCTGGTGCGGCGCAACTGCGACGCCGTCGCCGCACTGCCCGGGGTCCGGGCCGGCTGAGCGGGCCTCAGCGCCCGGCCGGGTGCTCGTCGAGCAGCCCGCAGCGCCCCGCCAGCGCGGCGGCCTCGATCCGGTTGGCCGCGCCCAGCTTGTGCAGCAGCGAGGCGATCATGCGCTTGGCGGTGCGCTCGCTGACCAGCATCGGCCGGGCGATGTCGGCGGTCTCCAGACCGCGGGCGAGCAGCGTCCACAGCTCGATGTCGCGCTCGCCGAGCCGGTCGAGCAGGCCGTCGGCGGTGCGGTCGGCCGCGACGAGCAGCGCGTCGAGCAGCTCGGCACGCAGCACCCGCACCCCGGCTGCGATCGACAGCAGCGGTGCGACCAGCACGTCCGGGTCGGCGGACTTGCCCAGATAGCCGTCGGCACCGGCCCGCAGCGCGGCCGCGGCGAGGTCCAGGTCCTCGGTGCCCGACAGTGCGAGCACGCGGGTGGCCGGGTACGCGGCCTTGACCCGCCGGATCGTCTCGACCCCGCCGAGCGGGGGGAGCGCGAGGTCGATGATCGCGATCCCGGCCCGGTGCTTCCCGACCAGGGCGACGGCCTCCTCCCCGGCGGTGGTGGAGCCCGCGACCCGGAAGGTCTCCCCGCCCCGTGACTCGAGCAGCAGTTCGAGACCCTGCGCGAACAGGGCGTGGTCGTCGACGATGACGACCACGTGCGGCGCTGTCGGCGCGGGCGGCATGCCCCGAGCCTAGTGTGGCCCCGACCCGCGTCCCCGCCCGAGAGGTCCCGACCGTGACCGCGCACCCCGGTGAGCTCCCCGAACGCACCCGGGAGGAGCGCCAGGCCGTCGTGCTGCGGCTCTGCGTGGTGCTCGCCGCGGTGGGCCTGGTGGTGAGCCGCCCGGACCTGACCGGGGACCGGCCGGTCGTCGCGGCGGTGCTGGTCGGGCTGAGCGCGGTGTACGCCACGGTGCTCGGCGTGGTCTCCCTGGTGCGCGGGCGGCTGCCCGTGCCCCCGGCCGTCCTGACCGGGCTCGACGGCGTGCTGAGCCTGCTCGCCTGCGGGTTCACCGGCGGCGTCGCGAGCCCCATGGTGGGGGCGCTGCCGCTGGTCGTCATCGCGATCGCGCTGCGCGGCGGGCACCGGGTCGGACGGCTGCTCGCACTCGGGTTGGGGGCCGGCTACACCGCCGCGGTGCTGCTCGGGTCCGCCCCGGACGTGACCGTCGCCGTACGGGTCCTCGCCGGTCTGTGGTGGACCGGATTCCTGTTCGCGACCGCGGTGCTCACCGGGGTGCAGGTGCGGCTGCTGGAGCACCAGCTGGCCGACATCGCCACCACCCGCGCCCGCGCGGAGAGCGAGCACGAGCGCTACCTGTCCGAGCGGGCGCTGCGGGACCGGATCGTGTCCCAGAGCCGGGCCCGGCTCGACGGCGCCCGGGTGGTGCTCCACGAGTTCCGGACCCCGGTCGCGTCGCTCACCGCGCTCTCGGCCGACCTCGCCGAGGGACGGCTGTCCGGCGACGCGGCCCGGCGCGCGTCGCGGCTGCTCGCCGACCACGCCGCCCACCTGCAGGACATGCTCGACGGCCTCGCGGACCTGGCGGTCGCCGAGGGCAGCCCGCTCGGGCGCAACCGGCCCCGCAGGGTCGTGCTCGCCGAGCTGGCCGACGCCGTCCTCGACGCCGCGGGCGTCGCTCGGGAGCGGCGGCGCCCGGTCGTCGAGCCGGCCGGGGCGGCGGTGCACTGCGACCCGGTCCGGCTGCGGCGGATGCTCACCAACCTCGCCGAGAACGCCGCCCGCCACTCCGGGGACGCCCCGGTGGAGCTGCACCTGGCCCACGACGGCGCCGTGCTGACCGCCGAGGTCCGCGACCGCGGTCCCGGGCTTCCCGTGGGCCAGGAGGGCGTCGTGACCGCCAAGGGCGTCGCGCTGGGGGAGCGCCGCGGCACCGCGGGACTCGGCCTGTGGATCGCCGAGGCGCTCGCGTCCGCCATGGACGGTGAGCTGAGCCTGCTCCCGCGCGAGGGCGGCGGCCTCGTCGCCCGCCTCACGCTGCCGCTCTCCGGCTCCTGACCCCGTGCCTGGCACCCGGGGGCCAGCACTGGCGCGGGCGACGGGTGTGCCGGAGCCCGTCGCGCCGCCACGATCGACCGCCATGCGTACGACGGCAGCGGTGCTGTGGGAACCCGGTGGCAAGTGGGAGATCGAGGAGGTCGAGCTCGACTCCCCGCACGCCGGTGAGGTGATGGTCGAGCTGACCGCATCGGGGCTGTGCCACTCCGACGAACACCTCGTGACCGGTGACCTGCCCGCGGTCCTGCCCATGGTCGGCGGGCACGAGGGCGCCGGCCGGGTGGTCGAGGTCGGCCCGGGCGTCACCGAGCTGGAGGTCGGCGACCCGGTCGTGCTGACCTTCCTGCCGTCCTGCGGTCGCTGCCCGTACTGCTCCAAGGGGCAGCCGAACCTCTGCAACGACGGCGCCGGCGCCACCCTCGGGCCACAGCTGGACGGCACCTACCGGTTCCACGCCCGCGGTGAGGACCTCGGCCAGATGTGCCTGCTCGGCACGTTCGCCCGGCACACCGTGGTCCCCGTGAAGTCCGCCGTGAAGATCGACGAGGGGTTCCCGCTGGACCTGGCCGCGCTCGTCGGCTGCGGTGTGACCACGGGGTTCGGCTCCTCGGTGCGCACCGCGGAGCTGCGGGCCGGGGACACCGCGGTGGTCGTCGGGATCGGCGGCATCGGTGCGAACGCGGTGCAGGGTGCCCGGGCCGCGGGCTGCCGGCACGTCGTCGCGGTCGACCCGGTCGAGCACAAGCGGGAGCGCTCCCGCGAGCTGGGCGCCACGCACGTCGCCGCGAGCATCGACGAGGCGTGGGAGATCGTCAGCGAGGTGACCCGCGGGCAGATGGCCGAGGCCGCGATCCTCTGCACCGGGGTCGCGATGGGCGAGGACCTCCAGCCCGCGCTGCAGCTGGTCGGCAAGCGCGGCCGTGTCGTCGTCACCGCGCTGGCCCGGGCGGAGGAGGAGACGGCGTCGCTGTCGCTGCTCGACCTCACGCTGTACGAGAAGCAGATCCGCGGTGCGCTGTTCGGCAGCTCCGCCGCGCAGTTCGACATCCCGCGGCTGCTGGACATGCACAACCTGGGGCAGCTCAAGCTGCGCGAGCTGATCACCAAGGAGTACTCCCTCGACCAGGTCAACGAGGGCTACGAGGACATGCGCTCCGGACGCAACATCCGGGGCCTGATCCGCTACTGACCGCCCCCGGCGCGCACGACGGCCCCGGCCCGCAGCAGCGGACCGGGGCCGTCGGTGTCCCGGGGGAGCGGGGTCAGCCGTCGACGAGCTCGCGGACGGTGCGCAGGTGCTCCGGGCTGCCGTCGACGACCATCGTCGTGAGCAGCGAGTCGCGGAACACCGGAAGCTCCTCGGCGATCTTCGCCCTCGGCCCGACCAGCGCGACCTGCTCGACCATCGAGGTCGGGACGGCCTTCGCCGCGGCCTGCTTGTCCCCGCCCAGGTAGAGGTCCTGGATGCGGGCGCACTCCTGCTCGTAGCCCATGCGGGCGAAGACCTCGTAGTGGAAGTTGGCGCCCTTCGCGCCCATCCCACCGACGTAGAGCGCGAGGAACGGACGGATCCGGTCGGCGGCGGCCTCCACGTCGTCGTCCACGACGACCTGCACCATGCAGACGACCTCGAACCCGTCCGGACGCCCGCCGCGGGCGGCGAAGCCGGCGTCGAGCGACTCCCGGTAGTGCGCGTCGTGGCGGGGGGCGTAGAACAGCGGCTGCCAGCCGTCGCCGATCTCGGCGGCCAGCGCGACGTTCTTCGGGCCCTCCGCGGCGAGTTGGATCGGCAGGTCCGTGCGGTAGGGGTGCAGGGTCGAGCGCAGCGGCTTGCCCAGCCCGGTGCCGCCCGGGTGCGGGATCGGGTAGTGCGGCCCGTCGGAGAGCGCCTTCTCCCGGGCGATCGTGTCGCGCAGGATCTGCACGTACTCCCGGGTGCGCGCGAGCGGCTTCGGGTACGGACGCCCGTACCAGCCCTCGACGACCTGCGGCCCGGACGCGCCGATGCCCAGCACCACCCGGCCGCCGGACAGGTGGTCCAGGGTCATGGCGGCCATCGCCGTCGCGGTCGGGGTGCGCGCCGACAGCTGGGCGACCGAGGTGCCCAACCGCATCCGGGAGGTCCGCGACCCGAGCCAGGACAGCGGGGTGAACGCGTCCGAGCCGTACGCCTCGGCCGTCCACATCGAGTCGAAGCCCAGGTCCTCGGCGGCGTCGACCTTCTCGACGGTGCCGGGTGGCGGCCCGGCGCCCCAGTAGCCCAGGGCGAGGCCGAGCTTCACGAGGCGCCCCCGAAGGTCACCGGCAGCCGCTTGATCCCGTTGATGAAGTTGCCGGTCAGGAACTCCGGTTCGCCCACCGACAGGTCGGGGACCCTGGTGAGGAGCTGGTGGAACAGCGCCCGCAGCTGGGTCCTGGCGAGGTGGCTGCCCAGGCAGAAGTGCGGGCCCCCGCCGCCGAAGGCGACGTGCGGGTTCTCGGTGCGGGTGATGTCGAAGACGTGCGGGTCGGCGAAGGCGGCGTCGTCGCGGTTGCCCGAGTGGTAGAACAGGACCACCCGCTCGCCCTCGGCGATGCGCTGCCCGCGGATCTCGGTGTCGCGGGTCGCGGTACGGCGGAAGGTCAGCACCGGGCTCGCCCAGCGGAGGAACTCCTCGACGGCGGGCTTGATCCGGTCGTCGAACTCCTCGGTGAGCAGCCGCTTCTGCCCGGGGTGGCGGTCCAGCGCCAGGATCGCGTGGCTGGTGGTCTGGCGGGTGGTGTCGTTCCCGGCGACGCAGAGCAGCACGAAGAACGCCGCGATCTCCTCGTCGGTCAGTGCGTCGCCGTCGACCTCGGCCCGCACCAGCGCGGTCATCAGGTCGTCGGCGGGCGTCTCGCGGCGCGCGGCGGACAGCTCGAACGACGCGGTGTGCAGCGTCATCAGCCCGTCGAGCAGCACCGCCATCGGGTCGCCGTCGCCGATGTAGTCCGGGTCGTTCCACCCGACCAGCGCGTTGGCCGCGTCGGCGACCTCCTGCCGCTTCTGCTCCGGGATGCCGATCATCTGCGAGATCGTCCACATCGGCAGGCGTGCCGCGACGGCGGTCACGAAGTCGGCCGAGCCGTCCCCGGCCAGCAGGTCGTCGACGATGACCCGGGCCTGCTCGGCGATCTGCTCCTCGATGAGGCGGACCCGGCGCGGGGTGAACACCGAGCTGATCACCTTGCGCTGGCGGTGGTGGCGGGGGGCGTCCATCGCGAGGATGGAGTGCGCGGCCTCGAGCATGTCCTCGGGCACGTCCTCCAGCATCACGCCGCCGTACTGCTGGCCGGAGGCGAAGGTCTCGGCGTCGCGGCTGACGGCGGTGATGTCGGCGTGGGTGACCAGCGCCCAGAACCCGGGTGCGTCCGGGTCGGGGAGCAGGTCGGTCTCGGCGGGCGGGTGCCAGGACAGCGGGCGGTCGCGGCGGAGCTCGGCGAAGGTCTCCTCGCGGGCGTCCGGGGTCCGTGTCCAGAACGCCTGGGTGGAGATGTCCAGCGGGTCGTACGGGCGCTTCTCCGTGGTGGTCACGGGTTGCCTCCTCGCGGTGGCGTCGTCGGAACCGGGATCAGATCTGCGGCGGGGGGATCATGCCGGTCAGCACGGCACCGCTGATGCCGCCGTCGGCGACGAGTGCGTGCCCGTTGATCCAGGCGGAGTCCGGGCCGGCCAGGAACAGGACCGGCCCGGCGATGTCGGTGGGGGTGGCGTGCCTGCCCAGGAACGCGGCGAGCGCGTCGAGGTTCTCCTTGCCCATCGACTCCTCGAAGTCGCCGAGGATGGGGGTCTCGACCGGGCCGGGGCAGACGGCGTTCATCCGTACCCCGTTCTCGCCGAACACCGGGGCCATGAGCATCGTGTAGACGATCAGGGCCTCCTTGGCGAAGTTGTAGGCGTTGCCCTCCTGCGGGTGTGCCGCGAACCAGGCGAGCCCCTCCTCGACGGTGTCGGTGGCGAGCAGCTCACGGATCGCCGCCAGCCGTGACGCCCACGCGTAGCCGGCGATGGAGGCGACGTTCACGACCGCCCCGCCGGGGCGGATCCGCTCGACGAGCGACTCGGTCAGGTGGCGCAGCCCGAGCAGGTTGACCCGCAGCACGAGCTCGGCGGGCGCGGTGCCGGGGACCCCCGCGACGTTGCAGAGCGCGTCGAACTCCCCGTCCAGTGCGGCGACGGCGGCGTCCATCGACGCGACGTCGGACAGGTCGCAGTGCACGTGCCGGGCGACGCCGACCGGGGTGTCCTTCAGGTCCAGCGAGGTCACCTCGTCTCCCGCGGCGACGAACCGGGCCGCCACCTCGGCGCCGATGCCGGACGCGGCACCGGTCACCACCACCCGGCGGCTCACTTCGACACCAGCAGGTCCTCGCGCCCGTCGGCCTCGAGGCGGTTCACGTAGACCGGGAACAGCTTCTTCGACAGCGGCGCGAGCTGCAGCAGCTTGGTGACGGTGCCGTCGACCTTCACCTTGCCCTTCGCCATCGCGAAGGTCAGGTTGACCGTGCCCTGCCAGTAGGCGTTGGCGGTCTCGGTGGACATCGTCATGGTGGCCTGCGCCTCGGGGGCGCCGGAGTCCGAGCCCTTCCAGACCTTGCCGCCGGGCAGGTCGATGACCAGGGCCGAGTCCGGGTCGGTGCACTGCTGGCGCAGGACCAGACCGGTGCCGCGGAGCTTGGGCTCCAGCTCCGGGTCGGCCAGTGCGGTCTCGAAGATGCCACCGATGTAGCGGTACAGCTCGTCCTCGTCGGCGAATCCGGGCACGGTTCCTCCACGTCGTCGTGAATGTGCTTCCTTGTACCCGGAACGTAACGTAGATTACGTTACTGCGGAAGTACTCGGACCCCGACGAGGTGGAGAGCCGGCCATGACCGTGACCAGGACCGGTGGCACCACCGGAGCCACAGCACCGGACGCCCGGACGGCGTCCGCCGACGAGCAGGTGGCCCGGCTGCGCGCCACGTTCCGTGGCGGCCGGACCCGGGACCGGCGCTGGCGGCTGGACCAGCTGCGTGGTCTGGAGCGGATGCTGACCGAGTCCGAGGACGAGTTCGTCGCCGCGCTGGCCGCCGACCTCGGCCGACCCCGCGTCGACGCCTGGCTGGCGGACCTGGCCCCGACCGTCGCCGAGTCCCGGTACGCCCGCCGCCACCTCCGGCGCTGGATGCGCCCGCACCGGGTCGGGCTGCCGCTCTCGGTGCAGCCGGGCTCCGCGCACTGGGTGCACGAGCCGCTCGGGGTCGTGCTGGTCGTCGGGCCCTGGAACTACCCGGCCCACCTCACGCTGGCCCCGCTGGTCGCGGCGTTCGCGGCCGGCAACTGTGCCGTGGTCAAGCCGTCGGAGTACGCACCGGCCACCGCGGACGTGCTCGTCCGGCTGCTGCCGCGCTACACCGACCCGGACGCGGTCGCCGTCGTCACGGGCGGGCCGGGGGAGACCGGGGAGCTGCTCGCGCAGGGACTGGACCACGTGTTCTTCACCGGCAGCCCGGAGGTCGGGGCGAAGGTCATGGCCGCCGCGGCGCCGCACCTCACCCCGGTCACCCTGGAGCTCGGCGGCAAGAGCCCGGTGATCGTCGCCGCGGACGCCGACGTCGAGGTCGCCGCCCGCCGGATCGCCTGGACCAAGCTCATGAACTCCGGGCAGACCTGTGTCGCGCCGGACTACGTCCTGGTCGACGCCACCGTGCGGGACGACCTGGTCGCCCGGATCGTCGCCGAGACGGCGCGGATGCGCGGCGCCGCCGACGGGGAGCACGGCGGGACCGTGCGCATCGTCGACTCCCGGCAGGCGGCCCGGCTCGCCGCGCTGCTGGCCGAGGACCACCGGGGCACCGTCGTCGCCGGTGGGACGGTGGACGTGCAGGCCCGTACGGGGGAGCCCACCGTGGTCGTCGACCCCGACCCCCGTTCCCGGCTCATGACCGAGGAGATCTTCGGCCCGATCCTGCCGGTGCTGACCGTCGACGGTGTCGACGCGGCGATCGCGCACGTCGTCGCGGGCCCGAAGCCGCTCGCCGCCTACGTGTTCACCGGGTCCTCGCGCACCGCCGAGCGGGTCACCCGTGAGGTCCCCGCCGGGGCCACCGTGGTGAACCACCTGATGTTCCACGTGCTCGTGCCCCAGCTCCCCTTCGGCGGGGTGGGGCGCAGCGGCTCCGGGGCCTACCACGGGCGCTTCGGCTTCGAGACCTTCTCGCACCGCCGTGCGGTGCTGCGCAAGCCGGCCCGGCCGGACCCGGGTGTGGTCTACCCGCCCTACGACGGACGGACCGAGCGCCTGTTGCGCAGGATCTTCTGAACGGTCGCAGGTCGGGCGTGGCACCCTGGAGGGTCGGCACGGGCGAGGAGAGGGGGCCGGACGGATGGCCAGGAGAGCGGGCCGGCAGATCGCTGTCGACCAGTACTACGACGCGGCGATGAACATCCTCGCCCGCGAGGGCGCGGCCGGGCTGAAGATCGGCCCGCTGTGCCGGTCCCTCGGTGTGACCAGCGGATCGTTCTACCACCACTTCGGTGGCTGGGCGGGCTTCGTCCGCGGGTTGCTCCGCTACTGGGAGGCCGAGCAGACCGACCGGATCGTCGAGCTGGCCCGGGCGACGGCGGACCCGCTGGAGCGGCTCGACGTGGTCAAGCAGCTCACGGTGGCGCTGCGCCACGACGCCGAGGCCGCGATCCGGGCGTGGGCCCAGATCGACCCCGAGGTCGGTCGGGCCCAGGCGCGGGTGGACGTGCAGCGGCGGATCGCGCTGGAGCAGGTGGTCGCCGACGTCGTGCCCGATCCGGACGACGCCCGCAGGCTGGCGGTGTTCGGCATCTCGCTGATGGCCGGGTACCAGCAGACCTGCGAGCCCCGCGACCGCGAGTTGCTCCGTGCGCTGTTCGACGACTACCAGCGCCTGATCCTGTCGCACGCTCCGCACGTGGTGCCGCCGATCGGGTGATCCTCCCGGTGGGTGGGTCCGTGGTCGCGTCGGCGGCCGGATGTCCGCCTTCGGGCCGTTCGGACCAGCCCCACTACCCGGCCGGGAGCACTGTTACCCACGGTCCGCAACATCGGGCGGCCACCGGCAACTCTCCGTAACCATAACGTAGAACATGGTACGGAAGTCGATCAGCGGTCCCGCCGACCCGCGAGTAACCCCCGACGCCCGGACTCGTTGTGCCGTTCAGCACCGACGACTGGCCCCCGCTCCCCAGCGTTCCCGGGCCCCGGTGCGGTCGGTCTATTGCGCAAGGAGGCGACGGGTGACCGGTGTCGAGGTGAAGGTCGAGGGGCTGACGAAGTCCTTCGGTCGGGCCAACATCTGGTCGGACGTGAGCCTGACCCTGCCGGCGGGTGAGGTGTCGGTGCTGCTCGGGCCGTCGGGTACCGGTAAGTCGGTGTTCCTGAAGTCCCTGATCGGGCTGCTCAAGCCGGAGCGGGGGTCGATCGTGATCGAGGGCGTCGACCTGTGCAAGTGCTCGGAGTCCGAGCTGTATGAGATCCGGAAGCTGTTCGGGGTGTTGTTCCAGGACGGTGCGTTGTTCGGGTCGATGAACCTGTTCGACAACATCGCGTTCCCGTTGCGGGAGCACACGCGCAAGTCGGAGTCGGCGATCCGGGACATCGTCATGGAGAAGATCGACATGGTCGGTCTGGTCGGTGCCGAGGGGAAGCTGCCGGGGGAGATCTCGGGTGGTATGCGCAAGCGTGCGGGGCTGGCGCGGGCGTTGGTGCTGGATCCGAGGATCATTCTGTTCGACGAGCCGGACTCGGGTCTGGATCCGGTGCGCACGGCGTACCTGAACCAGTTGATCATCGACTTGAACGCGATGACGGACTCGACGTTCCTGATCGTGACCCATGACATCAACTCGGCGCAGACGGTGCCGGACAACATCGGTCTGCTGTACCGCAAGCACCTGGCGATGTTCGGTCCGCGGGAGGTGTTGTTGACCTCGGACGAGCCGGTGGTGGCGCAGTTCCTGAACGGGCGTCGTGAGGGTCCGATCGGGATGTCGGAGGAGAAGGACGCCGCGCAGGCCGCCCGGGAGATGGAGGCGGCGGGGGAGCTGGAGGGGCGTCCGCCGATGAAGCCGCAGTTGGTGGCGTCGACGGGGATGCCGGACCGGCAGGCGGTGCACCGTCGCCGGGAGCGGGTGGAGGCGATGCTGCACGAGCTGCCGGAGTCGGCGCAGGAGGCGATCCGGGAGCAGCACGCCGAGACGGATGCGACCTCGGAGTTCGCCCGGCCCGCGCAGGACGGCAGCACGCGGCAGGAGGCACGGGACGAGCACCCGACCGACATCCACCCGCGCATCACCGACGACACCCCCGACCCCCGCGGCCGGCACGAGCTCTCCGGCGGTGACCGGTGACCAGCCCCGTCACGCGGGCGCTCACCCCGGTCGGCAAGTTCTTCGGCCTGTTCGCCGAGATCGGCCGCCAGGGGCTGCGCCGGCCGTTCCAGTGGCGCGAGCTCGTCGAGCAGACCTGGTTCGTCACCAAGGTCTCCGCGCTGCCGACCGCGTTGTTCACGATCCCGTTCGGCGCGACGATCGCGCTGCTGCTCGGTGAGCTGACCCGCCAGTTCGGCGCCCAGTCCCAGACCGGCGCCGGCGCGGTCCTCGCGATCGTGCAGCAGGCCGCCCCCATCGTCACCGCGCTGCTGATCTCCGGCGCCGGTGGTTCCGCGGTCTGCGCGGACCTCGGAGCCCGGACCATCCGCGAGGAGATCGCGGCGATGGAGGTGCTCGGCATCTCGCCGATCCAGCGCCTGGTCGTGCCGCGGGTGCTCGCCATGGGCATCACCGCGCTGGTCCTGAACGGGCTCGCGACCTGCGTCGGCGTCGCGGGCGGCTACTTCTTCAACGTGATCATCCAGGGCGGGTCGCCCGGTGCGTACATCAACAGCTTCTCGGCGATCGCGCAGGTCAGCGACATCGTCGTGTCGGAGCTGAAGGCGTTCCTGTTCGGCATCGTCGCCGGTGTCGTCGCCGCCTTCCGCGGCCTCAACCCGCCGCCCGGCGCGAAGGGCGTCGGTGACGCGGTGAACCAGGCCGTCGTCATCTCCTTCGTGCTGGTCTTCCTGATCAACCTCGTGCTCACCGCCCTGTACCTCGAGCTCGTCCCGCCGAAGGGCTTCTGATCCATGGCCACCCCACTCGGAACGCGGGCCCGACGGGCCGCCCAGGCGCCGCTGAACCAGCTCGAGGAGCTCGGCGACCAGCTGTCGCTCTACGTCCGGTCGATCCTCTGGATCCCGAAGACGCTGACCCGGTACAAGAAGGAGGTCGCTCGGCTGCTCGCCGAGGTCTCCTTCGGCTCCGGCGCGTTGATCGTCATCCTCGGCACCGTCGGCGTGATGGCGTCGTTGTCGCTGTTCGTCGGGTCGCTGGTCGGCCTGCAGGGCTTCCGGGCCCTGGACGCACTCGGCGTCGAGGCGCTGACCGGCTTCATCACCGCCTACTTCAACACCCGCTCGATCGCCCCGCTGGTCGCCGCCTCGGCGCTGACCGCGACGCTCGGCGCGGGCTTCACCGCCCAGCTGGGCGCCATGCGGATCTCCGAGGAGATCGACGCGCTGGAGGTCATGGCGGTGCCCTCGGTGCCCTACCTGGTGACCACCCGGGTGGTCGCCGGCATCGTCGCGATCATCCCGATCTACACCCTCGGCCTGCTCGCCAGCTACGCCGCCTCGCGGATCAACGTCACGCTGATCAACGGCCTGCCCGGCGGTACCTACGACCACTACTTCGACCTGTTCCTACCGGTCAGTGACGTACTGCTGTCCTATCTCAAGGTGATCGTGTTCGCGACGGTGATCATCCTGATCCACTGCCACTACGGCTACTCCGCCAAGGGGGGCCCGGCCGGCGTCGGTGTCGCGGTCGGTCGCGCGGTGCGGCTGTCGATCGTGAGCACCGCCATCCTGGACTTCTTCCTGACGCTGGTCATGTTCGGCACCTCGACCTCGGTGCGGGTGGCCGGATGAGGTCCCCGAAGCGAGTGCTGCAGGGCCTGGCCTTCGTCACGGTCATCGTCGTCCTGCTCGGACTGGCCGTCGCCCAGTACGTCGGCGTCTTCTCCTCCGGCGTCCCGGTGACCCTGAACGTCGCCCGGGTCGGCACCCAGATGCAGGAGCGCTCCGACGTCAAGGTCAACGGCCTGATCGTCGGGCAGGTCGACCAGGTCGTCTCGAACGGCACGGACACCAGCATCGAGATGTCGATGGACCCGCAGTTCCTCGACCAGATCCCGGAGAACGTCACCGCCCAGCTGCTGCCCAAGACGCTGTTCGGCGAGAAGTTCGTGTCGCTGGTCCCGCCGGCCGCACCGTCGACGGCCCGGCTCGCCGCGGGTGACGTCATCCCCGAGGACCGCAGCCAGGCCGCGCTGGAGGTCGAGCGGGTGCTCGACGAGCTGCTGCCGCTGCTGCAGACCGTCCGCCCGCAGGACCTGGCGACCACGCTCGGCTCGCTCTCCCAGGCCCTGCAGGGCCGGGGCAACCAGCTCGGCGAGACGCTGACCCAGTTGAACACGCTGGTCGAGGGCCTGAACCCGGCCGTGCCGGACCTGCAGGAGGACATCCGCCAGCTGGCGACCTTCTCCGACAACCTGAACCAGGCCGCGCCCGACCTGCTCGACGCGCTCGACAACCTCACGGTCACCAGCCGCACCATCGTCGAGAAGCGCGAGGGTCTGCGGAACCTCTACCGCTCCATCACCGGTGCCTCGGACGACCTGCGGGCCTTCCTCGACGCGAACGGCGAGAACATCATCGGGCTCTCCGCCGCGAGCAGACCGACGCTGGAGACCCTGGCGCGGTACTCGCCGGAGTTCCCCTGCCTGACCCGCCAGCTCGTCGAGCTGATCCCGAAGATCAACGACGCGATCCGGCCGGGCACCGACCGGGTGGGCGTCAACATCACCCTCGAGATCGTGGCGAGCAAGGGCAAGTACCTGCCGAACCAGGACGAGCCGGAGTACGGCGACGACCGCGGTCCGCGCTGCTACCCGATCCCGGTCCCGACCGGCACCCAGTACCCGCCGGACGGCCCGTTCCGGGACGGCTCCGTCCCGGGCCCGGCCCCGGCCGGGCAGCCGATGGGCAACCCCGAGGACTTCGGGGTCGACACCTACGGCACCTACGACGGCACGAACAGCTTCGGTCTGATCCAGGACCAGAGCGCGCAGAACGGCGCGGGCGTGCTGCCTCCGCTGACCACCACGCTCGGCCAGGTCGGGATCCAGCCGTCGTCCTACGACGGTGCGCACCAGAGCGGCTCGGTCGACATGGGCGTCGCGAACTCCGCGGGCGAACAGGACGTCGTCGCACAGCTGCTGGCCGCCCACCAGGGCGGCTCGCCGGAGGCCGTGCCCGCCTGGAGCGCCACCCTGGTCGGCCCACTGCTGCGCGGCACGGAGGTAACGCTGACGTGAGCAGGCTCCCGATCTCGGCACTGGTCAAGTTCCTGGTCTTCGCGCTGGTCACGGCGCTGGGCACGACGCTGCTCGGCCTGACCATCGCGAACGCCCGCGGCGGCCAGGTCACCGAGTACACCGCCCGGTTCAGCGACGCGACGGGCCTGCTGGCCGGCGACGACGTCCGCATCGCCGGCGTCGTCGTCGGGTCGATCAAGGACGTCCGCATCGTCGACCAGCGGGTCGCCGAGGTGGCCTTCGACGTCGACTCCACCACCCCGCTCCCGGCGACGGTCAGCGCGACCCTGAAGTACAAGAACCTCATCGGCCAGCGCTACATGGCGCTGGACCAGGGCGCGGGCCCGACCGGGGAGGAGCTCCCCGCGGGCGGTCAGATCCCGATCGACCGGACCCGCCCCGCGGTCAACCTGACCGTGCTGTTCAACGGCTTCCAGCCGCTGTTCCAGGGGCTCGACCCGGACCAGATCAACAAACTGTCGATGGAGATCGTCCAGGTCCTGCAGGGCGAGGGCGGCACGGTGCAGAGCCTGCTGGCCTCGACCTCGTCGCTGACCAACTCGATCGCCGACCGCGACCAGGTCATCGGTCAGGTCATCGACAACCTCAACCTCACCCTCGACACCGTCAACCGCAACGACGAGGGCCTCAACGAGCTGATCAGCTCGTTGCAGGCACTGGTGTCCGGGCTCGCCCAGGACCGTGAGCCCATCGGCAACGCGATCCAGTCCATCGGCGAGCTCACCCAGGTCACCGGATCGTTCCTGGAGGACGCCCGGCCGCCGCTGCGCGACGACATCCGCAACCTCGGCGACCTCGCGACCCAGCTCGACCAGGGCCGTCCGGCGATCGAGCGGTTCCTGCAGTACACGCCGTTCAAGCTGAACCGGATCGCCCGCGTCGGCTCCTACGGCAGCTGGTTCAACTTCTACCTCTGCGGCCTCGACGGGTCGATCGGCATCTCCCCGATCCTGCAGCCGACCTCGCTGGAGGACCTGGGCATCGGGCCGATCCGCAACCCGGAGCGGCGCTGTGGCCCGGACCCGTCCGGGATCGGGGCGGGCAACACCGTCCCGACCGACGGCTCGCAGCCCGGCGACCCGGCCGACAACCGCGCCCAGGACAACCCGTTGATGCGCGAGCCGACCACCGAGTCGGTCGGCGGCCTGCTGGACCAGGCGGCCGGCCGCGGCGCGGTCGACTCCAGCAGCGACCCGACCGCAGCGTTGCAGCCGGGAGGCAACTGATGGCACAGGCAGGGCAGAAGCGCCCCGTCCTGACGGCGGTGATCGGCATCGTGCTGATCGCGGCGCTGACACTGGCCGCGTTCAACTACGAGGCGATCTTCTCCGGGGCCACCCGCTACACCGCGGAGTTCCCCGAGGCGGCGGGCCTGCAGGCCAACGACCGCGTCACCGTGGCCGGGGTCGAGGCGGGCCGGGTGCAGGACGTCTCGCTCGACGGCGACCACGTGAGGGTCGAGTTCACCGTCGAGGACGCCTGGGTCGGCAACCGGACCACGGCCTCGATCGAGATCGCCACGCTGCTGGGGTCGAAGTTCCTCGCCCTCGACCCGCGCGGCGACGGCGAGCAGGACCCCGACCAGCCGATCGGCCGGGACCGGACCAAGTCCCCGTTCGACGTCGTCGACGCCTTCAACGGCCTCTCCGGCACGATCGACCAGCTCGACACGACGCAGCTCGCGTCGAGCCTGACCACGCTCTCGGACACCTTCCGCGACACCCCGCCGGAGATCCGCGGGGCCCTCGACGGGCTGTCCCGCCTGTCGAACACGATCTCCAGCCGGGACGGCGAGCTGAAGAAGCTGCTCGCCAACACCCGCCAGCTCTCGACCACGCTGGCCGACCGCCGTGGCGACGTCGTGAAGCTGGTGAACGACGGCAACCTGCTGCTCGGCGAGCTGCAGCGGCGCAAGGACGCGATCGCCAACCTGCTCGACGGCGTGCAGCGCCTGTCGATCCAGCTGCGTGGACTCGTGGACGACAACCAGGCGCAGCTGCGCCCGGCGCTGGAGACCCTCGACCGGGTGCTGGCGGTGCTCGAGGAGAACCGCGACAACCTCGGCGAGATCCTCGACAAGGAAGCGGTGTTCATCCGCGTGTTCGGCAACGCCCTCGGCAACGGCCGTTGGTTCGACAACTACCTGTGCGGCCTGCTGCCGCCGGTTGTGCCGCTCGGGGGTGACTGCTGATGGGGTCCTGGGCCAACGACCGGCGCCAGATCCAGTTCGGCGCCCTGGTCGCGGTCGTCGCCGTCCTGGTGGCGAGCGCGATCTGGCTGATCACCTCCGGCGGCGGCCGTCCGGTCACCGCCTACTTCACCAGCTCCGCCGCGCTGTTCCAGGACAACGACGTGCGGGTGCTCGGCGTCCCGGTCGGCAAGATCGACCGGATCACGCCGGAGGGCGACCGGGTGCGGGTCGACATGACCATCACCGACGACGAGGTCCGCCTGCCCGCCGACGTCAAGGCCGCGGTCGTGTCGCCGAGCCTGGTCACCGGCCGCTACGTGCAGCTGACCCCGGTGTGGACCGGTGGCCCGGAGTGGAACGGCGAGCCGATCCCGCTGGAGCGCACCGCGTTCCCGCTCGGCGTCGACGACCTCACCCGGACCGCCACCGAGCTCTCCCGGGCGCTCGGCCCGCAGGGGGCCAACAAGGACGGGGCGCTGAACGACGTCCTGGACGTCACGGCACAGAACCTGGACGGCAACGGCCGCGCGCTCAACGACACCATCCGCAACCTCGGCGGGTTGTCGGCGACCCTGAACGGGTCCAGCGGCGACCTGTTCGGCACCATCACCGAGCTGCAGAAGTTCGTCGGGACGCTGCGGGAGAACGACCCCGGCATCCGTGAGCTCAACGGGAAGCTGGCCGACGTGACCGGCTTCCTCGCGAGCCAGCGGGGCGAGCTCGGTGGCGCGCTGAACCAGCTGTCCTACGCCCTCGGCGAGGTCGCGGACTTCGTGCAGGACAACCGGGCGACCCTGCGGTCGAACGTCGACAAGCTCGCGAGCGTCTCGCAGGAGGTCGTCGACCACCAGCGGGCGCTGTCCGAGATCGCCGACCTCGCCCCGGCGGCGCTGGGCAACCTCACGAACATCTACAACGGCTCGTCGGAGACCCTCGACACCCGGGCCAACATCAACGAGCTGGCCTACCCGCTGCCGGTCGCGATCTGCGAGATCCTCCGCCGCGGTGCGGGCCAGATCCCGGGCGGTCTCGACCAGCCCACCGCCGCGCTCTGCGACGGCCTGGCCCCGATCCTCGACGGCGCGGTGCCGCTGCCGACCCCGCAGCAGGTCCTCGAACAGCTGCAGGCCGGCGGCTCCGGCGTCAACCCGGCGGTGCCGCAGCTGATGCCGGGCTCACCGCTGTCGCTGACCGACCCGGGTTCGCAGCTGCGTGCCCCGGCCGACCCGCAGGCTCCCGCACCCGGCGCGCAGCCGGCGCCCGGCGCGCAGCCGGCGCCCGGCGCGCAGCCGGCACCGGGTGCCACCGGTGCCCCGGCCACCCCGGGGCCGTCGGCCACGACGGCTCCCCAGGCCACTCCCACCCCGGTACCCGAGACCGAGGAGCGCGGGGGCGGCGGACTGTTCGGCCTGTTCGGAGGTGGATCGTGATCGGCTCCAGCGGCCGTGTCGGCCGGGTGTCGGCGCTGCTGACGGCGGTCGCGCTAGTCGCGGGCGGTTGCGGCGCGGTGGACGGCGGGCTGCGGGGCATCCCGCTGCCCGGCGGTGCCAACCTGGGCGACGACCCGTACTCGGTGCAGATCGAGTTCGCCGACGTCGTCGACCTCGTCCCGCAGTCGATCGTGCGTGTCGGTGACGTGCCGGTCGGGGCGGTCGAGTCCGTCGCCGTCGAGCCCGGGTCGTGGAACGCGCTCGTCACCGTCGCGGTGAACCGCGACGTCGCGCTCCCGGCGAACGCCACGGCGCGGGTCCGCACGACCTCGCTGCTCGGCGAGAAGTTCGTCGAGCTGGCCCGGCCGACCGTCCCCGCCGAGGGCGACCTCGCACGGAGCGGGCGGATCGGCCTGCAGGCCACCGGTCGCGCGGCCGAGGTCGAGGAGGTCCTCGGGGCCCTGTCGCTGCTGCTCAACGGCGGCGGTGTGGCCCAGATCCGGACCATCTCCACCGAGCTGAACAACGCGCTGTCCGGGCGCGAGCCGCAGGTGCGGGCGCTGCTGGACAACCTGGACCGCCTGGTCGGCTCCCTCGACAGCTCCAAGGACGACATCAACCGGGCGCTGGACGGGCTCAACCGCCTGTCGGCCACGCTCGCCGAGCGTCGCCCCCAGATCGAGAACGCCCTGCAGAACATCAGCCCGGGACTGCGCGAACTGGAGTCCCAGCGCACCCAGCTGGTCGGCATGCTGCAGGCCCTCGACCGGCTGTCCGGGGTGGCGACGAACGTCGTCAACCGGTCCCGCGACGACCTGCTGGCCGACCTCGAGGCGCTGCGCCCGGTGCTGCGGAACCTGGCCGACTCCGGCCAGAACCTGCCGGACTCGCTGCAGCTGCTGCTGTCGATCCCGTTCACCGACGCGGCCACCGACGCCGTCGCCGGTGACTACGCCAACCTGTACGTGAAGCTGGACCTGGACCTCGGTTCGATCCTGCGCAACATCCTGAACTCCAACCAGCTCGGGCTGCCGCTCGACCCGACGCAGCTGGCGCAGCTGCCGCCCACCGCGCAGCTGCTGACGCCGCTGCTCGGCGCGACCCCACGGGAGCCCGCCCCGGCGGTCCCCGGTGCACCCGCGCTGCCGCTGCTCGGGGCCGAGCAGCCCACCACCGAGCCGGCGCCGCCCGCACCGGGCACGGCGCCGACCACCCCGGCACCGTCGGCGACCCCGGCACCGAGCCCGACGCCGGAGCAGGACTCCGGCCGCGGCGGCCTGCTCGGCGGACTCTTCGGAGGCGGATCGTGATCACCAAGACCGTCCGCTGGCAGCTGATCGCCCTGGTGCTCGTCACCGTGGTCGCGGTCGGTTACGCGGGCTTCCGTTACGCAGGCCTCGACCGCGTCTTCGGGGCGACGACCTACCCCGTCACGGTGGAGCTCGCCAACTCCGGCGGGATCTTCAGCGGCGCCGACGTCACCTACCGCGGCGTGAGCGTCGGCCGGGTCGGCCAGCTGTCGCTGACCGACCGCGGCGTCGACGTCCAGCTCGACATCGAGAACTCCGCGCCGGCCATCCCGGCCGACGCCCAGGCCGTGGTCGGGAACCTCTCCCCGATCGGCGAGCAGTACGTCGACCTCCAGCCGGTGGCCGACGGCGGGGTGGCGCTGGTCTCCGGCTCGGTCATCACCCAGGACCGCACCCGGACCCCGGTCCAGATCAACACCTTCCTGACCGAGCTGGACCAGCTGGTCTCGACGGTGCCGAAGGACTCGCTGCAGACCGTCGTCCGGGAGCTCGGTCAGGGCTTCGAGGGCACCGCGCAGCCGCTGCAGCAGCTGCTCGACACCACCGGGGAGTTCACCCGCGCCGCCACCGACGCGCTGCCGCAGACGACGGCCCTGATCCGCGACGCCCGCCCGGTGCTCACCACGCAGAACGAGGTGGCCCCGCAGTTCCAGGAGTTCAGCCGCGGCCTGCGTGAGGTCACCGAGCAGCTCAGGCAGTCCGACCCGGACCTGCGCCGGATCATCGACGACGGTCCACGACTGGGCGATCAGGTCACCGGGCTGCTCCGGGAGAGCGGCCCCGGCCTCGGGGAGTCGATCGCGAACCTGCGGACGGTGACCGAGCTGCTGGCCCCGCGCCAGGAGGGCCTGCGCCAGCTGCTCGTGACCTACCCGGGTCTGGTCGCCGTGGCGCCGAAGGTCGTCCCCGGCGACGGGACCGCGCACCTCGGTCTGGTCGTGAACATCGCCGACCCGCCGGTCTGCACCCGCGGTTACGAGGGGACGCCCAACCGTGGTGGCCTCGACGTGTCCGAGCGACCGGTGAACGAGGACGCCGGCTGCACCGAGCCCCCCGGCAGCCCCACCGCCGTGCGCGGAATGCAGAATGTCCCGAGGCCCCAGCCGCTCGAGGTGCCGGACTACTCCGGCAACTCGGGGTTCGGCGGCCACGGTGACGGTCCCCGCGGCGGCGACACCGCCGACGGACCGGCCCCGCGGCCGAACGCCGGGTCGCTCGGCGCCGACCGTGCCGAGCGGGTCGCGACGCCG
Source organism: Pseudonocardia sp. ICBG1293 (assembly GCF_020131355.1). GTDB lineage: Bacteria > Actinomycetota > Actinomycetes > Mycobacteriales > Pseudonocardiaceae > Pseudonocardia. The sequence continues at coordinate 336,041 of NZ_JAHLEL010000053.1, read as the reverse complement.
GGTCTGGTGACGAGCTTCGCCCAGATCCTGGGCGGGTGAGCACGACGGCCGCGTCCCACCGGGGCGCGACCGGCACGACGGCCGTGTCACACCCGGGCCCGGCCGGCACGACCACCGCGGGGGAGCGCCGTCCGCCGGACGGCGCGGACCCCACGGGCGATTCCACGCACCGCCCGGTGCGGTCGCCGAGCGGCTGTGCCCCCGCAGCCGGGAGGAGGAACGCTCCCCGATGAACACCGACGTTGCCGGCTCCGACGCCGACACGAAGGCCGACCCGACGGCCGACACCCAGGACGGTGCCGCGCCCGTGGAGCCCGACACCGCTCCGGACGGCGGCCGGACCCCGCCCGGACCGCTCGCCAGGGGACTGCCGGTGGCCGCCGTCGTCGCGGCGGTGCTGGCCCTCGTCCTGGGCGGGCTGTGGCTGTTCGCGCTGAACAGCGACGCCACCCAGGTCGCTCAGGCCCGCGACGAGGCGCTCCGGGACGCCCGCCAGGCCGTGATCAACCTGAACACCCTGGACCACTCCGACGCCCAGAAGGGCCTGGACCTGTGGATCCAGTCCTCGGCAGGCTCGGTCCGCGACGAGTTCGTGTCCAACCGCGACGCCTACGCCAAGCTGGTCACCGACCAGAAGCGCACCACCGCCGCGACCGTCACCGACGCCGCGGTGACCGAGGTGGACCCGCGCGCCGGGACCGCCCGGGTGCTGGCCGGCGTCGACGTCACCGTCACCCCGGAGGGCGGGCAGCCCGCCGTGACCCGCCAGCGGATCGAGCTCGGCATGGTCCGCACCGACGACGGCTGGAAGGTCGACGCACTGGAGCCGCTGGTCACCCCGGGTACGGGCTGACCGTCCGGCCCGACCCCCGGCCCACCCGGCGGTGCCCCGCACCGCCCTCGCTCCCAGGTCGACCACCCCAGGAGGTCACCGCATGTCCAGCCCCCGCCGCCGCCCCGCGGGCGGCATCCGCAGGCCCCAGGTCGCGGGCCGCCCGCGCACCCGCGCCGACGAGCCCGACGAGGAGACGACCGGCACCGGCGGCGTCGCCGTCGACGAGCGTTCCGCCGGCACCCTCCCCGAGACCCCGGCCGCCGCTCCGGTGCGCTCCGGCGGGACCGACACCGCCGGTGACACCGACCCCGACGCCGGTGCCGCGGACGACGCCGGGTCCGGGGCCGGCGACGACCCGTCCACCCCGCGCCGGCGGTCGCTGCTCGCCGCGCCGACCACCCGCCGGGCCACCGGGCTGCTGCTCGCGGTCACGGTGCTGCTCGTCGCGGCCGCCGCGTTCTTCGGTGCCGAGTGGTACCGCACGACCTTCACCGGCTCGGCGTCGAACACCGCGTTGACCGACGTCGGCGCCACCGCACAGGTCGGCGAGCAGGTCGGTGAGGCGATCACGAAGGTCTACTCCTTCGACTACGCCCGCCTCCAGCAGGCCGAGGACGACGCCCGCGGCGTCATCACCCCCGGGTTCCAGCCGGAGTTCGACAAGATCTTCGGCAGCGTGAAGGACCTCGCGCCGCAGCAGAAGGCCGTGGTCACCGCGACGATCCCGAAGCTCGCCGTGGCGAGCATCGACGGCGACCGCGCGACCGTCTACGCCTTCGTCAACCAGGTCATCCGCCGCCAGGCCGACGGGGGTGCCCCGCAGGAGGGCGCCGCGGCGGCCCGGCTCCGGGTCGACGCCCAGTTCGTCGACGGCCGCTGGAAGATCTCCGCGATGACCCCGGCCTGAGCAGGCCCACCCGTCGCCGTACCCCCGGGTGAACCGGGGGTACGGCGAGGAGCTACAGTTACCCCCGATCCACCGAAGACCGCAGGTCCGCGTCCTTCCCGAAGGGCGTACGAAGGTTCCGGGAACGTCCGGGCGGCCCGCGCAGGAGGACGAGGCGACATCGGGCGCGAGAGCGCCCCACGAACTTCCGACGCCCCGTGCTGCTGCGCACGGGGCGTTCGTCGTCTCCGGGGTCGGAGTGGGAACTGCGTCGGTGGCACCCCCAAGCACGTCCCACGTGCACGAGACCGACCCCCGAGAGGAGGGCAGCGATGGCAGCACCTGAGAAGGTCGCAGCGGTCGAGGAGATCACCAACCGCTTCCGCGAGTCGGACGCCTCGGTCGTGACCGAGTACCGCGGGCTCAGCGTCGCCAAGCTGACCCAGCTGCGCCGGGACCTGGGTTCGGACGCGAACTTCCGCGTCGCGAAGAACACCCTGGTCAAGCGCGCGGCGGCGGAGGCCGGGGTCCAGGGCCTGGACGACCTGCTCGCCGGCCCGACGGCCATCACCTTCATCAAGGGTGAGCCCGTCGAGGCCGCCAAGGCGATCAAGCAGTTCGCGAAGGACAACCCCGGTCTGACGATCAAGGGCGGGTACATGGACGGGCGCGCCCTGTCCACCGCCGAGGTCGAGCAGCTGGCGGACCTCGAGACCCGTGAGGTCCTGCTGGCCAAGCTGGCCGGCGCGATGAAGGCCAACCTGTCCAAGGCCGCCGGGCTGTTCAACGCCCCGGCCTCGCAGGTCGCCCGCCTCGCGCAGGCGCTGGCCGACAAGAAGGCCGAGTCCGCCGCTCCGGCCGAGGCCGACGGCGACTCCGCCGAGAGCTGACCACCACCCCCATCTGTCTTTCGTAGAGAAAGGACCGCCACCATGGCGAAGCTGTCCACCGACGAGCTGCTCGACGCCTTCAAGGAGCTCACCCTGCTCGAGCTCTCGGACTTCGTGAAGAAGTTCGAGGACACCTTCGAGGTCACCGCGGCCGCCCCGGTCGCCGTCGCCGCCCCGGGTGCCGCTGCGGGCGGCGCCGCCGCTCCGGCCGAGGAGGAGAAGGACGAGTTCGACGTCGTCCTCGAGGCCGCCGGCGACAAGAAGATCCAGGTCATCAAGGTCGTCCGCGAGGTCGTCTCGGGCCTGGGCCTGAAGGAGGCGAAGGACCTCGTCGAGTCCGCGCCGAAGCCGCTGCTCGAGGGTGTCGCCAAGGAGGCCGCCGAGGCCGCCAAGACGAAGCTCGAGGAGGCCGGCGCGAAGGTCTCGCTCAAGTGACCTGAGCACCGCTCGCACGAAGGGGCGCCGATCCGGACGGATCGGCGCCCCTTCGTCGTCCGTGGGGTCAGCCCTGTCGTTCGCGCGCCCGCAGCTCCCGGCGCAGGACCTTGCCGGTGACCGTCTTCGGGACCTCGTCGAGCAGCTCCAGCTGTCGCGGGTACTTGTAGGCGGCCATCCTCTCCCTGGTGAAGGCGATGATCTCCTCCGGGGTGGCGCTCGCGCCCTCGCGCAGCGACACGAACGCCTTCACCGTCTCACCGCGGTACTCGTCGGGGACACCGACGACGGCCGCCTCGCGCACCGCGGGATGCTCGTAGAGGACGTCCTCCACCTCCCGCGGCCAGACCTTGTAGCCGCCCGCGTTGATCTGGTCCTTCTTCCGGTCGACGATGTAGAACCAGCCCTGGTCGTCCATGTAGCCGACGTCGCCGGTGTGCAGCTCGCCCCCGGGCAGCGCGTTCGCCGTCTCCTCCGGCTTGTTCCAGTAGCCCGACACCACCTGCGGCCCGGTCGTGCAGATCTCGCCGACCTCGCCGGGCGGGAGCTCCGTGCCGTCGTCGCCGACGATCCGCACGACGGTGCTGTAGATCGGCACCCCCACCGACAGCGCCCCGGACGCCGGGTCCACCGGCCCCTGCGTGCCGATCGGCGTGCCGTGCGACGGCGACGTCGTCTCGGTGAGCCCGTAGACGTTGTGGATCCAGTGTCCGTAGAAGTCGTGGAACGCGGTCACCGTCGACGGCGGGATCGGGGCGCCGCCCGAGCAGATCGTGCGCAGCGACTCCAGCGCGGAGCGGTCGGCGTTCGGCGCGTTCATCAGTGCGATGAACACGGTGATCGCCCCGACGGTGAACGTCGGCCGCTGCTCGCGGATCACGTCGACGCCGAGCGAGGGCTCGAACCGGTGGAACAGCACGAGCGGCGCCGCCAGGTACTGGGCCACCGTGACGTGCGCGATCAGTCCGGTGATGTGGAACAGCGGCGCGATGCCCAGGACGACCTCGTCGTCGCCGAGCCCGCACCAGACCGCGTAGGCCCGGCTGTTGAACACCACGTTGCGGTGGGTGTTCATCGCGCCCTTCGGCGGACCGGTCGTCCCGGAGGTGTAGGTGAGGAACGCGGTGTCACCGGGGTCGAACGACACCGGTGGGGGAGTGGTCCCGCGGTGCCGGTCGAGGAACGCCGTCAGGTCGGTGACGTCGGCCCCGGACAGGTCCGGTCGTCGGGACCCCGGGAACGCACGCGGGTCGTCACGGGTCTGCAGGTCGCGCTCGGAGGTCGTCAGCACCAGCCGGACGTCGGTGCCCGGCAGCACCGCGGCGGCGACCTCGGCGTAGAGCGACTCCAGGCAGACCAGCACCGCCGAGCCGGAGTCGCGCAGCAGCAGCTCCAGCTCGCGCTCGCGGTTCATCGGGTTGATCGAGACCGCGATGCCACCGGCCTTCCACGTCCCGACCAGCCCGATCACGAACTGCGGCACGTTCTGCAGGTACATCGCGACCCGCTCGCCCGCGGTGAACCCGCCGGCCAGCAGCCCGGCGGCGAAGGCGTCGGTGCGCTCGTCGAGCTCGCGGTAGGTGAGCGCACCGTCGAAGTAGCGGACCGCGTCGCCGTCGGGGTTGCGCGCCACCGCGGCCCGGAACATCGACAGCGCGTCCGGGTGGTCCGGGGTGAGGTCGTGCGGCTGGCCGTCGGCGTAGCGGGCCAGCCACGGGCGGTCGGCGTAGGACATCAGCGGATCACGATCGGGTTGACCGGCGCCCCCGTGCCGTTGACGACCTTCAGCGGCGCCGCGGCGTAGAGGAAGCTCCACCGGCCGTCGGCGGCGCAGGCGTCGGCGAGGTCGTCGAGCCAGGCGATCTCGGTGAGGGCGACACCGAGGTTGCGCATGAGCGCGCAGTGCAGCGGCAGCGCGACGCCGGTGTGCGGCTCGCTGGTCACCTCGTTGGCGATCGTGTCGGTGACCAGGTTCGGGATCTCCTTGCGCTGGAACCACTCCACGAGCTCGCGGGAGTAGGTGAGGCCGGGCTCGGTGAAGTCGGTGTAGAAGGTGGCCGGGTCGTTGAGCTCGTACCAGTACTTCATCCATCCGGTGCGGACGACGAGCACGTCGTGCGGCTCGATCGTGACGCCCTGCGCCTGCGCGGCGGCTTCGAGATCGGTGTGGTCGAAGGTCTCTCCCTTGTCCAGCCACTCCTTGCCGCGGTGCCGGGCCATGTCGATCAGCACGCCGCGGCCGACCACGCCCTTCTCCGCGATCGGCAGCACCGAGGCCCGGTCCATCGCACCGACGGTGGACCGCGCGTCGTAGCCGTTCCAGAGCTTGCCGTCGTACCAGACGTGCCCGAGCGCGTCGTACTGCGTGGAGCCCTGCAGGAAGATGAGCGCGGTGTCGTCGGCGTAGTGCAGGCCGCCGGGGAACTGCGGTGCGCCCTCGGAGTCCCAGGTGCCCTCGTCCATGACGTTCTGGCGCTTGATGCCCTCCCGGCCCGGCCACAGCGGGTCGCCCGGCGCCTCGGTCCGTCCCATGTGGATCTGCAGGGTGAACACCTCGCCGGAGCGGACGTGCTGCACGCCGCGCAGGACCTCGCCGGCGTCCAGGTAGTTGAGGCAGCCCAGCTCGTCGTCGGGGCCCCACCTGCCCCAGTTGCTCGGGGCGTCGTCACCGAGGAGCTCGCGCATGGCAGGAGTGCTGTCGGACATCGTCGTCCTTTCGTCGCCGTCGGCCGTCACCGACCTGTGACCGATCGTTGTCGTCCCGACAACACCGTGTCAACCGTCACCCGGATCGACCTGAACGGGCGTCGGAGGACCGGTCGTCCCGGCGGAGTGACCGTTCGTCGACGAAGTGGGACTTGACTCGGTGCGGCGTGCAGGTCACCCTTGGGCAACGGTGGTTGCCTGGATGCTGGAATCGGCGACCTGTCTCGACAGCTGCGCTCGCAGCGTCTATAGTCATTCTTTGCGCTGTCTGCGTCCAGACTCACGCGCTCACGACCGGGGAAGACTTCCGGACCGATCCGTCGGCCGCCGGAGAGGGTTCGGCGGATGTGGGTGCGGGGGTTCGTTCGTCCGTCAGTGCCCGACAACAGACGGCGTGCGACGTGGCCGGCTACCGGCCCGCGATCCGGGGGGACCCCGATCGGATCGAGGGAGACGGTAGCGCCCGCCACCGGCGCACGCCAGACGAGAAGCGCAGTTCTCGGAAGGACGCATCTTGGCTGTCTCCCGCGCCGCCGCGACCACCTCGACCCTCTCCGCTTCGGCGAACCCGAACTACCCCGGCGCACCGACCCGGGTCACCTTCGCGAAGATCGCCCAGCCGTTGGAGGTCCCCGACCTCCTCGACCTGCAGATCCAGTCCTACGAGTGGCTGGTCGGCAGCGAGGCCTGGTTCCAGCGCCGGATCGAGGCCGGTGACGAGATGCCGGTCAGCGGTCTGGAGGAGATCCTCACCGAGATCTCGCCGATCGAGGACTTCTCCGGCTCGATGTCGCTGTCGTTCTCCGACCCGCGCTTCGACGAGGTCAAGGCCTCGGTCGAGGAGTGCCGCGACAAGGACATGACCTACGGCGCCCCGCTGTTCGTCACGGCGGAGTTCACGAACAACACCACCGGTGAGATCAAGTCCCAGACGGTCTTCATGGGCGAGTTCCCCGTGATGACCGACAAGGGCACCTTCATCATCAACGGCACCGAGCGCGTCGTCGTGTCGCAGCTCGTCCGTTCGCCGGGTGTCTACTTCGACCACGCGATCGACAAGACGACCGAGAAGGACGTCTACTCGGTCAAGATCATCCCGAGCCGGGGTGCGTGGCTGGAGTTCGACGTCGACAAGCGCGACACCGTCGGTGTCCGCATCGACCGCAAGCGCCGGCAGCCGGTCACCGTGCTGCTGAAGGCCCTCGGCTGGACCGCCGAGCAGATCGGTGAGCGTTTCGGGTTCTCCGAGACGATCATGACGACGCTCGAGAAGGACAACACCGCGGGCCAGGACGAGGCGCTGCTCGACATCTACCGCAAGCTGCGCCCCGGCGAGCCGCCGACGCGCGAGTCGGCCCAGGCGCTGCTAGAGAACCTGTTCTTCAAGGACAAGCGCTACGACATGGCCAAGGTCGGGCGCTACAAGGCCAACAAGAAGCTCGGCCTCGACATCGAGAACTCGGTCGGCACGCTGACCGAGGAGGATGTCGCCACCACCATCGAGTACCTCGTCCGGCTGCACGCCGGCGAGACCACGATGGCGGTCGGCTCCGGTGACTCCGCGCGGGAGATCCCGGTCGAGACCGACGACATCGACCACTTCGGCAACCGGCGCCTGCGTACCGTCGGCGAGCTGATCCAGAACCAGGTCCGGGTCGGTCTGTCCCGCACCGAGCGGGTCGTCCGCGAGCGGATGACCACCCAGGACGCCGAGGCCATCACGCCGCAGACCCTGATCAACACCCGGCCGATCACGGCCGCGATCCGGGAGTTCTTCGGCACCTCGCAGCTGTCGCAGTTCATGGACCAGCACAACCCGCTGGCCGGACTGACCCACAAGCGCCGCCTGTCGGCGCTCGGCCCGGGCGGTCTGTCCCGTGAGCGTGCCGGCATGGAGGTCCGCGACGTCCACCCGTCGCACTACGGCCGTATGTGCCCGATCGAGACCCCCGAGGGTCCGAACATCGGTCTGATCGGCTCGCTGGCCTCGTTCGCTCGGGTCAACCCGTTCGGCTTCATCGAGACGCCGTACCGCAAGGTCGTCGACGGCGTCGTCACCTCGCAGATCGACTACCTGACCGCCGACGAGGAGGACCGCTTCGTCGTCGCCCAGGCCAACGCCCAGCTCAACGAGGACGGCTCGTTCGCCGAGGAGCGCGTCCTGGTCCGCCGCAAGGGCGGCGAGGTCGACCTGATCTCGCCCTCGGGCGTGGAGTACATCGACGTCTCGCCGCGCCAGATGGTGTCGGTCGCGACGGCGATGATCCCGTTCCTCGAGCACGACGACGCGAACCGCGCGCTGATGGGCGCGAACATGCAGCGCCAGTCGGTGCCGCTGCTGCGCTCGGAGTCGCCGCTGGTCGGTACCGGCATGGAGCTGCGTGCCGCCGTCGACGCCGGTGACGTCGTCACCGCCGAGTCCGCCGGTGTGGTCGAGGAGCTGTGCGCCGACTACATCACCGTCATGGACGACGAGGGGCAGCGTCAGACCTACCGTCTGAACAAGTTCCGCCGCTCGAACCAGGGCACCTGCAACAACCAGAAGCCCATCGTCGACGAGGGCGCGCGGGTCGAGGTGGGCCAGGTGCTCGCCGACGGTCCCTGCACCGAGAACGGCGAGATGGCGCTGGGCAAGAACCTGCTCGTGGCGATCATGCCGTGGGAGGGTCACAACTACGAGGACGCGATCATCCTGTCGCAGCGCCTCGTGCAGGACGACGTGCTCACCTCGATCCACATCGAGGAGCACGAGATCGACGCGCGCGACACGAAGCTGGGCGCCGAGGAGATCACCCGGGACATCCCGAACGTCTCCGAGGACGTGCTGGCCGACCTCGACGAGCGCGGCATCATCCGGATCGGCGCCGAGGTCCAGCCCGGCGACATCCTGGTCGGCAAGGTCACGCCCAAGGGCGAGACCGAGCTGACCCCGGAGGAGCGCCTGCTCCGCGCGATCTTCGGCGAGAAGGCGCGCGAGGTCCGCGACACCTCGCTGAAGGTGCCGCACGGCGAGAACGGCAAGGTCATCGGCATCCGGGTCTTCTCCCGCGACGACGACGACGAGCTGGCCCCGGGCGTCAACGAGCTGGTCCGCGTCTACGTGGCCCAGAAGCGCAAGATCTCCGACGGCGACAAGCTCGCCGGCCGGCACGGCAACAAGGGTGTCATCGGCAAGATCCTCCCGCAGGAGGACATGCCGTTCCTCCCGGACGGCACGCCGGTCGACATCATCCTGAACACCCACGGTGTGCCGCGACGGATGAACATCGGCCAGATCCTGGAGACCCACCTCGGGTGGATCGCCAAGTCCGGCTGGGAGATCGAGGGCACGCCCGAGTGGGCGGCACAGATGCCCGAGGAGCTCTACTCGGTGCCCGCCGACACGAACACCGCGACGCCGGTGTTCGACGGTGCGCGCGAGCACGAGATCACGGGTCTGCTCGCCTCGACCCGCCCCAACCGGGACGGCGAGCGGATGGTCGGTCCGGACGGCAAGGCGCAGCTGCTCGACGGCCGCTCCGGTGAGCCGTACCCGTTCCCGGTAGCGGTCGGCTACATGTACATCCTGAAGCTGGCCCACCTGGTGGACGACAAGATCCACGCCCGGTCGACCGGCCCCTACTCGATGATCACCCAGCAGCCGCTGGGCGGTAAGGCGCAGTTCGGTGGCCAGCGCTTCGGTGAGATGGAGTGCTGGGCGATGCAGGCCTACGGCGCGGCCTACACCCTGCAGGAGCTGCTGACGATCAAGTCCGACGACGTCGTGGGCCGCGTGAAGGTCTACGAGGCGATCGTCAAGGGCGAGAACATCCCGGAGCCGGGGATCCCCGAGTCGTTCAAGGTGCTCCTCAAGGAGCTGCAGTCGCTCTGCCTGAACGTCGAGGTGCTCTCCAGCGACGGTGCGGCGATCGAGATGCGGGACGCCGACGACGAGGACCTCGAGCGTGCCGCGGCGAACCTGGGCATCAACCTGTCCAGCCGCCCGGGCTCGGAGTCGATGACCGTCGACGACGTCGTCAACTGACCCCCGTCCGACCAGCCGCCCTTTAAACGAAGAAACAGAGGACATACGTGCTCGACGTCAACTTCTTCGACGAACTGCGCATCGGCCTGGCCACCGCCGAGGGCATCCGCCAGTGGTCGCACGGTGAGGTCAAGAAGCCCGAGACCATCAACTACCGCACCCTGAAGCCGGAGAAGGACGGGCTCTTCTGCGAGAAGATCTTCGGTCCGACCCGGGACTGGGAGTGCTACTGCGGCAAGTACAAGCGCGTCCGGTTCAAGGGCATCATCTGCGAGCGCTGCGGCGTGGAGGTCACGCGCGCCAAGGTGCGTCGTGAGCGGATGGGCCACATCGAGCTGGCCGCTCCGGTCACGCACATCTGGTACTTCAAGGGCGTCCCGAGCCGGCTGGGCTACCTGCTCGACCTGGCTCCCAAGGACCTCGAGAAGATCATCTACTTCGCGGCGTACGTGATCACCTCGGTGAACACCGAGCTGCGGCACAACGACATGTCCACGCTCGAGAACGAGATGAGCGTGGAGCGCCGCCGGGTCGAGCAGACCCGCGACGCCGACCTGGAGGCCCGCGCCCAGAAGCTCGAGGCCGACATCGCCGAGCTCGAGGCCGAGGGGGCCAAGGGCGACGTCCGCCGCAAGGTGAAGGACGGCGGCGAGCGCGAGATGCGTCAGCTGCGCGACCGCGCCCAGCGCGAGCTGGACCGGCTCGACGAGATCTGGACGACGTTCACCAAGCTCGACGTCCAGCAGCTCATCGCGGACGAGTCCATCTACCGCGAGCTGTACGACCGCTACGGCGACTACTTCACCGGCGCCATGGGTGCCGAGGCGATCCAGAAGCTGCTGGAGAACTTCGACATCCCGGCCGAGGCCGAGAAGCTGCGCGAGATCATCCGGTCCGGCAAGGGCCAGAAGAAGCTGCGCGCGCTCAAGCGGCTGAAGGTCGTCGCGGCGTTCCAGACCACCGGCAACTCGCCGATGGGCATGGTGCTCGACTGCGTCCCGGTCATCCCGCCGGACCTGCGCCCGATGGTGCAGCTCGACGGTGGCCGCTTCGCGACCTCGGACCTGAACGACCTGTACCGCCGGGTCATCAACCGGAACAACCGCCTCAAGCGACTGATCGACCTCGGCGCGCCCGAGATCATCGTCAACAACGAGAAGCGGATGCTCCAGGAGTCCGTCGACGCGCTGTTCGACAACGGCCGTCGCGGCCGGCCGGTGACCGGGCCGGGCAACCGCCCGCTCAAGTCGCTGTCCGACCTGCTGAAGGGCAAGCAGGGCCGGTTCCGCCAGAACCTGCTCGGCAAGCGCGTCGACTACTCGGGCCGTTCGGTCATCGTCGTCGGCCCGCAGCTGAAGCTGCACCAGTGCGGTCTGCCCAAGCAGATGGCGCTGGAGCTGTTCAAGCCGTTCGTGATGAAGCGCCTGGTGGACCTCAACCACGCGCAGAACATCAAGTCGGCCAAGCGGATGGTCGAGCGCGGCCGCTCGCAGGTGTGGGACGTGCTCGAGGAGGTCATCTCCGAGCACCCCGTGCTGCTGAACCGTGCGCCGACGCTGCACCGTCTCGGCATCCAGGCCTTCGAGCCGCAGCTGGTGGAGGGCAAGGCCATCCAGCTGCACCCGCTGGTCTGCGAGGCGTTCAACGCGGACTTCGACGGTGACCAGATGGCGGTGCACCTGCCGCTGTCGGCCGAGGCGCAGTCCGAGGCCCGCGTGCTGATGCTGTCGTCGAACAACATCCTGTCCCCGGCGTCGGGTCGCCCGCTGGCGATGCCGCGTCTGGACATGGTCACGGGTCTGTACCACCTGACCCGTCTCCGCGAGGAGGCCCACGGCGCCGGGAACCACTACGGCTCCGCGGCCGAGGCGATCATGGCCTACGACCGCAAGGTCCTCCACCTGCAGGCGCCGATCAAGATCCGGCTCCCGCAGGTCACGCCGACCCCCGGTGCCGCGGCCGAGACCGTGACCGAGGACGGCGTCTGGACCGCGGAGACCACGCTCGGGCGGGTGCTGTTCAACGAGCTCCTGCCGGCGGACTACCCGTTCGTCAACGAGCCGCTGCCGAAGAAGCGCCAGGCCACGATCGTCAACGAGCTGGCCGAGCGCTACTCGATGACCGAGGTCGCGCAGGTCCTGGACCGGCTGAAGGACGCGGGCTTCTACTGGGCCACGCGCTCCGGCGTCACGATCTCGATCGCGGACGTGCTGGTCCCGCCGGCCAAGGCGGGCATCCTCGAGGAGTACGAGGCGAAGGCCGACCAGATCAACAAGCGCTACCAGCGTGGTGCCCTGTCGCACCAGGAGCGCAACGACGAGATGGTCAAGATCTGGAGCCGGGCGACCGAGGAGGTCGCCAAGGCGATGGAGCAGAACTTCCCCGAGGACAACCCGATCCCGACGATCGTGCAGTCCGGGGCCGCGGGCAACATGACCCAGATCCGCCAGCTGGCGGGTATGAAGGGTCTGGTCGCGAACCCCAAGGGTGAGTTCATCCCGCGTCCGATCAAGGCCTCCTACCGCGAGGGCCTGTCGGTGCTGGAGTACTTCATCTCCACCCACGGCACCCGTAAGGGTCTGGCGGACACCGCGCTGCGGACCGCGGACTCCGGGTACCTGACCCGTCGTCTGGTCGACGTGTCGCAGGACGTCATCGTCCGCGAGGTCGACTGCGGCACCGAGCGCGCCATCCCGATGGCGGTCACCGAGGAGACGAGCGCCGGCCGGTTCATCCCGCACCGTTACCTGCGCACCTCGGTCTACGCACGGACCTCCGGCGAGGAGATCACCGGACCGGACGGCACCGTGCTGGTCCGCAAGGGCGACGACCTCGGCGACGCCGTGCTCGACGCGCTCGTCGCGGCCGGTGTGAAGACGGTACGGGTCCGCTCCGCGCTGACCTGTGCCTCGGCCACCGGTATCTGCGGCATGTGCTACGGCCGCTCGATGGCCACCGGCAAGCTGGTGGACGTCGGCGAGGCGGTCGGTATCGTCGCGGCGCAGTCCATCGGTGAGCCCGGCACGCAGCTGACGATGCGTACGTTCAAGCAGGGTGGCGTCGCGGGTGACGACATCACGACCGGTCTGCCGCGTGTCACCGAGCTGTTCGAGGCCCGGGTCCCGCGCGGCAAGGCGCCGATCGCCGACGTCGACGGCCGCATCCGCATCGAGGACGGCGACCGGTTCTGGAAGATCACGCTGATCCCCGACGACGGCGGCGAGGAGATCGTCTACGAGAAGCTGTCCAAGCGGCAGTGGCTCGGGATGACCACCGTCGACGGTGTCGAGCGTCCGCTCGCCGACGGCGACCACGTGACGGTCGGCCAGCTGCTCCTCGAGGGCATGGCGGACCCGCACGAGGTGCTGCGTGTCATGGGCCCGCGTGAGGTGCAGCTGCACCTCACGCGTGAGGTGCAGAAGGTGTACCGCACGCAGAGCGTGGACATCCACGACAAGCACATCGAGGTCATCGTCCGGCAGATGCTGCGCCGGGTCACGATCATCGACTCGGGCGCGACCGAGTTCCTGCCCGGCGCACTGGCCGAGCGGGGCGAGTTCGAGTCCGAGAACCGCCGGGTCGTCGCCGAGGGTCTGGAGCCGGCGTCGGGCCGTCCGGTCCTGATGGGGATCACCAAGGCCTCGCTGGCGACGGAGTCGTGGCTGTCCGCGGCCTCGTTCCAGGAGACCACCCGCATCCTCACCGATGCCGCGATCAACGGGAAGCGCGACAAGCTCGTCGGGCTCAAGGAGAACGTGATCATCGGTAAGCTGATCCCGGCCGGCACCGGCATCAACCGGTACCGCAACATCCAGGTCCAGCCGACCGAGGAGGCCCGCGCGGCCGCCTACGCGCTGCCGAGCTACGACGACGGCTACTACAGCCCGGACGTCTTCGGCACGGGCACCGGCGCCGCGGTGCCGCTGGACGACTACGACTTCGGTCGCGACTACCGCTAGGTCGTCGCCCACCACGGGCCCGCGACGGCGGGCCCGTGGTGACCGAGGGAGGTCCCGGACGGGGCCGGGCACCACGCTCCCGTGGTGGTGCCCGGCCCCGTCCGTGCGTCCGGGGCCGTCCCGGGGCGCGGTCTCAGCGCAGGCAGTCCGCGCGCAGCGCGGCGCCCAGGGTGTGCAGCGAGGCGTCGGCCTCGGCCAGGACCCCGGCCAGGGTGGGGAACGCGTGCCACATGCCGGGCACCCGGTCGTGGGTGACCGGGGTGCCCGCCGACCGGGCGCGCTCGACCAGGGTGTCGGCGTCGTCGACCAGGATCTCCTCGGCCCCCGCGACGACGTGCAGCGGCGGCAGTCCCGCCAGGTCGGCGTCCAGCGGGTTCAGCTCGGGCGCACCGGTGTGCGGGCCCGCGTAGTCGGCGACGGCGTCCGGCAGCCACGACGCGGCCAGCATCGCGTCGGAGGCGGCGTTGCGGGTGAGGGCGTCGGCGGTGCAGGACAGGTCCAGCCAGGGCGAGATCAGCCCGATCGATCCCGGCAGGTCCTCGCCGGCCGCGCGCAGTCGCAGCAGCAGCGACAGGGTGAGCCCCCCGCCCGCGGAGTCGCCCGCCACCGCGATGTGCCGCGCCGGGATCCCCGCGGTCCGCAGCGCGGTCCAGGCGGCGTGGGCGTCGTCGAGGGCGGCCGGGAACGGGTGCTCCGGAGCGAGCCGGTAGTGGGGCGCGAGCACCGCGCTCCCCGTCGCGTGCGCGAGGCCGGCCAGCAGCGGCCGGTGCGACGCCGAGGACCCCACGAGGTAGCCGCCTCCGTGCAGGTAGAGCACCCGGTGCGGGGCGAGCGGCCCGGGCGGTGCCACCACCGCGGTGGGCACCCCGCCGAGCGTCCCGAACGCCCGGCGGGTGCCGCGGGGCAGCGGGAGCGAGGCGCCGACGAGGTCGAGTCCACGCCGTCGCAGACCGACGGGTAGTGTGGGTCCCAGCAAGGGTGCGATGAGTGCTCGTGTGGCGAGGCGGTTGACGGCCGTCGGCAGGTGCATACCGGACCGTAACCGTCCCTCCTCCGCCACTGTCCACAGGGCGATCCACACCGTGACGACACGGTGGATCCCGCTGGGGCGCAGTCATCGCCCACCACCGATCCGGCCGCGACGAGCGGCCGCCGATCTGCGACGAGCGGGTGAGTCCGCTTGCCAGCGGCGGCGTCGTGCGGCATCGTCGAGTCACCACAGGTCTCCTCCGGGCGTCGTCCCGGAGGATCCGCGGACCACCGAAGCCCCCGATGGTCCCGAAGGCAGGTCCGAGGCGGACGCCCGGAACGGACCCGCTTTGACCGTGTCGAAGAGGGCCGGGTATTCTCATGTCCTGTGCTCGGCTCCGGTTGGGCAGGTCCGCGTGTCCCGTGGTGTGCACCGATCCGCCGGTTCCGACCGTCAGGTCTGTGGTTGCACCCCGGAGCAGGGCACGCCGGACGTCCCGACAGCCTCCGCGGGGCCCTTCCGGCCCCGAGCGTGCCCGGGACGACACGCCCGACCTCGGGGTCCGGCGCGACGGTGGCGGGGTCCGGCGAGAGCCGGCCGCCACGCCGGCGCCCGGGGCCCGGGACCCGAACCAAGATCACCAGTGTCACGGCGAGCGAGACAGTCGAGCCACGTCGACGGGAAGAAGTAGACGGTTCATGCCCACGATCCAGCAGCTGGTCCGCAAGGGCCGCGAGGACAAGGTCTCCAAGACCAAGACCGCCGCGCTGAAGGGAAGTCCTCAGCGCCGCGGGGTCTGCACCCGCGTGTACACCACCACGCCCAAGAAGCCGAACTCGGCGCTGCGCAAGGTCGCTCGTGTGCGGCTGTCCAGCGGCATCGAGGTCACCGCGTACATCCCCGGTGAGGGCCACAACCTGCAGGAGCACAGCATCGTGCTCGTGCGCGGTGGTCGTGTGAAGGACCTCCCCGGCGTGCGCTACAAGGTCATCCGTGGGTCGCTGGACACCCAGGGCGTGAAGAACCGCAAGCAGTCCCGCAGCCGCTACGGCGCGAAGAAGGAGAAGAGCTGATGCCCCGCAAGGGCCCCGCCCCGAAGCGTCCGCTGGTCTCGGACCCGGTCTACGGCTCGCCGCTGGTCACCCAGCTGGTGAACAAGGTCCTCAAGGACGGAAAGCGGTCGCTCGCCGAGCGCATCGTCTACGCCGCCCTCGAGGGCACCCGGGACAAGACCGGCACCGACCCGGTCGTCACGCTGAAGCGCGCTCTGGACAACGTCAAGCCGGCCCTCGAGGTCCGCAGCCGCCGTGTCGGTGGCGCGACCTACCAGGTCCCCGTCGAGGTCCGTGCCGTCCGGCAGACCACCCTGGGACTGCGGTGGCTGGTCACCTACTCCGGCCAGCGTCGCGAGAAGACCATGGTCGAGCGCCTCATGAACGAGCTGCTCGACGCCAGCAACGGCCTCGGCGCCAGCGTCAAGCGGCGCGAGGACATGCACAAGATGGCGGAGTCGAACCGCGCCTTCGCCCACTACCGCTGGTGACCGGCCGACCGTCGGGCGCCAACTCGCGATCCAGGGAGAGCTGAGCAGTGGCAGCACAGGACGTGCTGACGGACCTGACCAAGGTCCGCAACATCGGCATCATGGCCCACATCGACGCCGGTAAGACGACCACGACCGAGCGGATCCTGTACTACACCGGGATCAACTACAAGCTCGGTGAGGTGCACGACGGCGCCGCCACCATGGACTGGATGGAGGAGGAGCAGAAGCGCGGCATCACGATCACGTCGGCCGCGACGACCTGCTTCTGGAAGAACCACCAGATCAACATCATCGACACCCCCGGGCACGTCGACTTCACCGTCGAGGTGGAGCGTTCGCTGCGGGTGCTCGACGGCGCGGTCGCGGTCTTCGACGGCAAGGAGGGGGTCGAGCCGCAGTCCGAGCAGGTCTGGCGGCAGGCCACCAAGTACGACGTCCCCCGCATCTGCTTCGTCAACAAGATGGACAAGCTGGGCGCGGACTTCTACTTCACCGTTCAGACGATCAAGGACCGCCTGAACGCGACCCCGCTGCCGCTGCAGATCCCGATCGGCTCCGAGAACGACTTCATCGGTGTCATCGACCTGGTCGAGATGCGCGCGCTCACGTGGCGCGGCGAGGTGGCCAAGGGCGAGGACTACACCGTCGAGGAGATCCCGGCGGACCTCCAGGCCAAGGCCGAGGAGTACCGCACGGCGCTCGTCGAGGCCGTAGCCGAGACCGACGACGACCTCATGGAGCTCTACCTCGGTGGCGAGGAGCTGACGACCGAGCAGATCAAGACCGGTGTCCGCGCGCTGGTGACCAACCGCGCCGCCTACCCGGTCCTCTGCGGCTCGGCCTTCAAGAACAAGGGTGTCCAGCCGATGCTGGACGCGGTCATCGACTACCTGCCGTCGCCGTACGACGTGCCGCCGGTCGAGGGTTTCCTCACCGACGGTGAGACGCCGGCGAGCCGCAAGCCGTCGAAGGAGGAGCCGTTCTCGGCTCTCGCCTTCAAGATCGCCGCGCACCCGTTCTTCGGCAAGCTGACCTACATCCGGGTCTACTCGGGTCAGGTCGCCGCCGGCGCCCAGGTCATCAACTCGACCAAGGACCGGAAGGAGCGCATCGGGAAGCTCTTCCAGATGCACTCCAACAAGGAGAACCCGGTCGACGAGGCCGTGGCCGGCCACATCTACGCGGTCATCGGTCTGAAGGACACGACCACCGGGGACACGCTCTGCGACCCGCAGAACCCGATCGTCCTCGAGTCGATGACCTTCCCGGACCCGGTCATCCAGGTCGCCGTCGAGCCCAAGTCGAAGGCGGACCAGGAGAAGCTCTCGCTGGCGATCCAGAAGCTGGCGGAGGAGGACCCGACGTTCCAGGTCTCCCTGGACGACGAGACCGGCCAGACCATCATCGCCGGCATGGGCGAGCTGCACCTCGAGGTGCTGGTCAACCGGATGAAGTCCGACTACAAGGTCGAGGCCAACATCGGTAAGCCGCAGGTGGCCTACCGGGAGACCATCAAGAAGGCCGTCGAGAAGTTCGAGTACACGCACAAGAAGCAGACCGGTGGTTCGGGCCAGTTCGCCCGCGTCATCATCAAGCTCGAGCCGCTCACCAGCGGCGACGGTGCGCTGTACGAGTTCGAGAACAAGGTCACCGGTGGCCGTGTCCCGCGGGAGTACATCCCGTCGGTCGACGCCGGTGCCCAGGACGCCATGCAGTACGGCATCCAGGCCGGCTACCCCGTCGTCAGCGTGAAGCTCACGCTGCTGGACGGTCAGTACCACGAGGTCGACTCCTCGGAGATGGCCTTCAAGGTCGCCGGTTCCATGGCGTTCAAGGAGGCGGCCCGCAAGGCGAGCCCCGCCATCCTCGAGCCCATGATGGCCGTCGAGGTGATGACGCCCGAGGACTACATGGGCGACGTCATCGGCGACCTGAACTCCCGCCGCGGCCAGATCCAGGCCATGGAGGAGCGGGCCGGTGCCCGCGTCGTCAAGGCGACCGTGCCGCTGTCCGAGATGTTCGGCTACGTCGGCGACCTGCGGTCGCGGACCCAGGGCCGGGCGAACTACACGATGGTCTTCGACTCCTACGCCGAGGTTCCGGCGAACGTGGCGAAGGAGATCATCGCGAAGGCCACGGGCGAGTAAGAGCTCCCCGGGGCGGGCCCCCGTGCCCGACCTGCTCGGAGGGTGCGGTCCGCGGATCGGTAAGGTCCGCGGCCCGCACCACCCGACACCCACAGACCTGCCGTCAGCACGGCGGAGTACAGACACGAGTCCAGGAGGACCCAGCAGTGGCGAAGGCGAAGTTCGAGCGGACCAAGCCGCACGTCAACATCGGCACCATCGGTCACATCGACCACGGCAAGACCACGCTGACGGCGGCCATCACCAAGGTTCTGCACGACAAGTTCCCGAACCTCAACGAGGCTTCGGCGTTCGACATGATCGACAAGGCGCCGGAAGAGCGCCAGCGCGGTATCACGATCTCCATCGCGCACGTCGAGTACCAGACCGAGAAGCGGCACTACGCGCACGTCGACT
Organism: Pseudonocardia sp. ICBG1293; assembly: GCF_020131355.1. Lineage (GTDB taxonomy): Bacteria > Actinomycetota > Actinomycetes > Mycobacteriales > Pseudonocardiaceae > Pseudonocardia. The sequence goes on along the minus strand of NZ_JAHLEL010000053.1, from coordinate 317,247 downwards.
GCCCCGGGCACGCCGACTACGTGAAGAACATGATCACCGGTGCCGCCCAGATGGACGGCGCGATCCTGGTGGTCGCCGCGACCGACGGCCCGATGCCCCAGACCCGTGAGCACGTGCTGCTCGCGCGTCAGGTCGGCGTGCCGTACATCGTCGTCGCCCTGAACAAGGCGGACATGGTCGACGACGAGGAGATCATGGAGCTCGTCGAGATGGAGGTCCGCGAGCTGCTGTCGGCTCAGGACTACCCGGGCGACGACCTCCCGATCGTGCGCGTCTCGGCGCTGAAGGCGCTCGAGGGCGACGACAAGTGGGCCGAGGCCATCGTCGAGCTCATGGACGCCGTCGACGAGGCGATCCCCGAGCCCGAGCGCGACATCGAGAAGCCGTTCCTCATGCCCGTCGAGGACGTCTTCACGATCACCGGTCGCGGCACCGTCGTGACCGGCCGTATCGAGCGCGGCATCGTCAAGGTCAACGAGACCGTCGACATCGTCGGGATCCGGCCGAACAAGACCTCGACCACCGTCACCGGTGTCGAGATGTTCCGCAAGATCCTCGACGAGGGTCGCGCCGGCGAGAACGTCGGTCTGCTCCTGCGCGGCATCAAGCGTGAGGACGTGGAGCGCGGCCAGGTCGTCGTGAAGCCGGGTTCGATCACCCCGCACACCGAGTTCGAGGGCCAGGTGTACATCCTGGGCAAGGACGAGGGCGGTCGTCACACCCCGTTCTTCAACAACTACCGTCCGCAGTTCTACTTCCGGACGACCGACGTGACCGGCGTCGTGACCCTTCCGCAGGGCACCGAGATGGTCATGCCGGGTGACAACACCACCATGAGCGTTCAGCTGATCCAGCCGATCGCCATGGAGGAGGGCCTGCAGTTCGCCATCCGTGAGGGTGGCCGCACCGTGGGCGCCGGCCAGGTCACCAAGATCAACGCGTGACGTGACGGGGCCGTCCCGACGAGGGCGGCCCCGTGACGCACCCCCCGGTCGAGGGTGCCGCACAGCGGTGTGTCATCCTTGACGGGTTGCACGACGAGCATGGCGCGTGGGAGCACCGCTCCTGTTCCCGGTCTCCGGTAGTCCAGGGGTCGCGTACCACGCGCCATGTTCGTTGTGAGGCCCCGCTCCGCGGTTCGTCCGTGGGATCGGGGACATTCCAGCGACATGCCCGCCCCAGACGGGGGGTGGGACGCGGTGACCCGGGCAGAACCATGCGGGTAGGGCGCGACACGCCCGACCTCGTGGACTGGAGAGCCCCGGCCGGACCAGTGCACCAGGGAACTGGGCGCACGACTCCGGACCGAATTCAGACCTGAACAGAGCACGGGCCGCAGCCGGCCCGCCGGACATCCGGTGGCAGCACGGCGCGAGTTCTTACGGGGCCGAACCGCGACACCCCCGCGGCAGGAAGAAGAGGACGACCGACGACCATGGCGGGACAGAAGATCCGCATCAGGCTCAAGGCCTATGACCACGAGGCAATCGACGCGTCTGCTCGCAAGATCGTGGAGACCGTGACGCGTACCGGTGCCCGGGTCGTCGGCCCCGTGCCGCTGCCCACCGAGAAGAACGTGTACTGCGTCATCCGCTCGCCGCACAAGTACAAGGACTCGCGCGAGCACTTCGAGATGCGCACGCACAAGCGACTCATCGACATCCTCGACCCGACGCCCAAGACGGTCGACGCGCTCATGCGCATCGACCTGCCGGCGAGCGTCGACGTCAACATTCAGTGACGGCGGGGTGGAGACGATGACTGCTGCATTCAAGAAGACGACTGCCACCAAGCAGACGAAGAAGGTCACCGGCCTCCTGGGCACCAAGCTCGGGATGACCCAGTTGTTCGACGAGAACAACCGCATCGTGCCGGTCACCGTGGTCCAGCTCGGACCGAACGTCGTGACCCAGGTGCGCTCGCAGGAGAGCGACGGCTACACCGCCGTCCAGCTGGCCTACGGGGCCATCGACCCGCGCAAGGTGAACAAGCCGGAGTCCGGCCACTTCGCCAAGGCCGGCGTCACCCCCCGTCGCCACGTCCTGGAGCTCCGCACCTCCGACGCCGCCGAGTACACCACCGGTCAGGAAGTCACCGTCGAGGCGTTCGCCGAGGTGGCCGAGGTCGACGTGGTGGGCGTGACCAAGGGCAAGGGCTTCGCCGGTGTCATGAAGCGCCACGGGTTCAAGGGCCTGGGCGCCTCGCACGGCACGCAGCGCAAGCACCGTTCGCCGGGCTCCATCGGCGGCTGCGCCACCCCGGGCCGCGTGTTCAAGGGTGTGCGGATGGCCGGCCGGATGGGTTCCGACCGCCAGACCACGCAGAACCTGAAGGTCCACCGGGTGGACGCCGAGCGCGGGCTGCTGCTCGTCAAGGGCGCCGTCCCCGGTCCGCGCGGTGGCCTCGTCGTGGTGAAGACCCCCGCGAAGGGTGATGGCAAGTGAGCACCGTGCAGATCAAGACCCCCGAGGGTTCCGCCGGCGGCAGCGTCGAGCTGCCCGACCACGTCTTCGACGTGACGGCGAACATCGCCCTCATGCACCAGGTGGTGACCGCGCAGCTCGCCGCCGCGCGGCAGGGCACGCACGACGTGAAGGGTCGCGGCGAGGTCCGCGGCGGTGGCAAGAAGCCGTACCGGCAGAAGGGCACCGGTCGCGCCCGTCAGGGCTCGATCCGCGCGCCGCAGTTCGCCGGTGGTGGCATCGTCCACGGCCCGACCCCGCGCGACTACTCGCAGCGGACCCCGAAGAAGATGAAGGCCGCCGCCCTGCGTGGCGCCCTCTCCGACCGGGCCCGCGCCGGCGCCGTGCACGTCGTGTCCGCCTTCTCCGAGGGTGACGCGCCGTCGACCAAGGCCGCCCGCAAGGCGCTCGAGGCCGTCGTGCCCGACGCCCGCCGGGTGCTCGCGGTCGTCGAGCGTTCCGCGGAGAACGCCCTGCTGAGCCTGCGCAACCTGCCGCAGGTCCACCTGATCGCGCCGGACCAGCTGAACACCCACGACGTGCTCGTCAACGACGTCGTGCTGTTCACGCAGGCGGCGCTGGACGAGTTCCTGGCCGGCCCGATCGCGAAGCCGAAGGCTGCCGGCCGCCGCGCTGAGGAGGCCGACAAGTGATCACGGACCCGCGGGACGTGCTGCTCGCGCCGGTCGTCTCGGAGAAGAGCTACGGGCTGCTCGACGAGCGCCAGTACACCTTCGTCGTGGCACCGGACGCGAACAAGACCCAGATCAAGATCGCCGTGGAGAAGGTGTTCGGGGTCAAGGTGACCAGCGTGAACACGCTGAACCGCCCGGGCAAGCGCAAGCGCTCCCGCACCGGCTACGGCAAGCGCAAGGACACCAAGCGCGCGATCGTCACGCTCTCCGAGGAGAGCAAGGCGATCGACGTCTTCGGTGGCCCGGCGAGCTGAGGGAGCGAGCTGACCCATGGCCATTCGTAAGTACAAGCCGACCACCCCGGGCCGTCGTGGCTCGAGCGTGGCGGACTTCGCCGAGATCACCCGCGACACCCCCGAGAAGTCGCTGCTGCGCCCGCTGCACAACAAGGGCGGCCGCAACGCGCACGGGCGGATCACCACCCGTCACCAGGGTGGCGGGCACAAGCGCGCCTACCGTCTGATCGACTTCCGTCGTAACGACAAGGACGGCGTGCCGGCGAAGGTCGCGCACATCGAGTACGACCCGAACCGCACCTCGCGGATCGCACTGCTGCACTACGCCGACGGCGAGAAGCGTTACATCATCGCGCCGGCGAAGCTCAAGCAGGGCGACAAGATCGAGAACGGTCCGAGGGCCGACATCAAGGTGGGTAACAACCTGCCGCTGCGCAACATCCCGACGGGCACCGTGGTGCACGCGATCGAGCTCCGCCCCGGTGGCGGGGCCAAGATCGCGCGCTCGGCCGGTGCCGGCGTCCAGCTGGTCGCCAAGGACGGGCCCTACGCGCAGCTGCGGATGCCCTCCGGCGAGATCCGCAACGTCGACGTGCGCTGCCGCGCCACCGTCGGCGAGGTGGGCAACTCGGAGCACGCCAACATCAACTGGGGCAAGGCAGGCCGCATGCGGTGGAAGGGCAAGCGCCCGACCGTCCGTGGTGTCGTCATGAACCCGGTGGACCACCCGCACGGTGGTGGTGAGGGCAAGACCTCCGGTGGACGCCACCCGGTGAACCCCGCCGGTACGCCCGAGGGCCGTACCCGCAAGAACAAGCCGTCCGACAAGTTGATCGTCCGCCGGCGTCGCACCGGCAAGAAGCGCTGAGCAGGGAGGTAAGACATGCCGCGCAGCCTGAAGAAGGGCCCCTTCGTGGACGACCACCTGCTCAAGAAGGTGGACGCCCTCAACGAGTCCGGCAAGAAGACCGTGATCCGCACGTGGTCCCGTCGGTCCACGATCATCCCGGACATGATCGGTCACACCATCGCGGTGCACGACGGCCGCAAGCACGTCCCGGTCTTCGTCTCCGACTCGATGGTCGGGCACAAGCTTGGCGAGTTCGCCCCGACCCGCACGTTCCGGGGTCACATCAAGGACGACCGCAAGGCGCGTCGGCGCTAGAAGCCGGCCCGAGTAGCGACAAGGAGAGGTGGAGAAGATGGCAGACACTGCCGAGACCACCGGCGCTGCGCTCGAGCCGACTCGTGCGCGCGCCGTGGCACGGTTCGTCCGTAGCTCGCCGATGAAGACCCGCCGCGTCGTGGACCTGGTCCGCGGCCTGCCGGTCGACGAGGCGTTGGCGATCCTGCGGTTCTCGCCGCAGGCTGCGGCCGAGCCCGTCGCGAAGGTCGTGGCCAGCGCCGCGGCCAACGCCGAGAACAACCTGGACCTGGACCCGGAGACCCTCGTGGTCGCCGTGGCGATGGTCGACGAGGGCCCGACGCTGAAGCGGATCCGGCCGCGCGCCCAGGGGCGTGCGTATCGCATCCGCAAGCGGACGAGCCACATCACCATCGAGGTCGAGTCGGTTCCGCAGAAGGCCGGCCGTCGTGGTGCGAAGGGGAGGGCCCGCTGATGGGGCAGAAGATCAACCCGCACGGCTTCCGCCTGGGCATCACCACGGACTGGAAGTCGCGCTGGTACGCGGACAAGCAGTACTCCGAGTACGTCAAGGAGGACGTCGAGATCCGCCGCATGCTCTCCAAGGGCATGGAGCGGGCCGGCATCTCCAAGGTCGAGATCGAGCGCACCCGGGACCGCGTGCGGGTGGACATCCACACCGCGCGTCCGGGCATCGTGATCGGCCGCCGTGGCGCCGAGGCCGACCGGATCCGGGGCAACCTCGAGAAGCTGACCAAGAAGCAGGTCCAGCTGAACATCCTCGAGGTCAAGAACTCCGAGTCCGACGCCCAGCTCGTCGCCCAGGGCGTCGCCGAGCAGCTGTCGAACCGGGTCGCCTTCCGGCGGGCCATGCGCAAGGCCATCCAGTCGGCCATGCGCAGCCCGCAGGTCAAGGGCATCCGGGTCCAGTGCTCGGGCCGCCTCGGCGGTGCCGAGATGTCGCGGTCGGAGTTCTACCGCGAGGGTCGGGTCCCGCTGCACACGCTGCGCGCGGACATCGACTACGGCCTGTTCGAGGCCCGGACCTCCTTCGGCCGCATCGGCGTGAAGGTCTGGATCTACAAGGGCGACGTCGTCGGCGGCCGCCGCGAGGGCGTCCCGGCTGCTGCCGAGGCCCCGGGCCGCGGTCCGCGCCGCGAGCGTCCGGCCCGGCGCCGTTCGGGTGCCTCGGGCACCACTGCGACCAGCACCGAGGCCGGGCGTGCCGCGCAGAGCGCGGGCCAGGCCGGCGGCGCCGCGACGGCGACCGCCGAGGCCCCGGCCTCCGGTGAGAACCAGAGCAACGGTGGGGAGAGCTGACCGATGCTGATCCCACGCAAGGTCAAGCACCGCAAGCAGCACCGTCCCAAGCGCAAGGGCATGGCCAGCGGTGGTACCGCGGTCACCTTCGGCGACTGGGGCATCCAGGCGCTGGAGCCGGCCTACGTGTCCAACCGGCAGATCGAGTCGGCACGTATCGCGATCAACCGGCACATCCGTCGTGGCGGGAAGATCTGGATCAACGTCTTCCCGGACATCCCGATGACCAAGAAGCCGGCCGAGGTCCGCATGGGTTCCGGTAAGGGTTCGCCCGAGAAGTGGGTCACGAACGTCAAGCCGGGCCGGGTGCTCTTCGAGATGAGCTTCCCGAACCGCGAGGTGGCGCACGAGGCTCTGACCCGTGCGATCCACAAGCTGCCCATGAAGTGCCGGATCGTGTCCCGTGAGGGTGGTGACATCTGATGGCGAGCAATGGCAACACCAAGGCCGCCGAGCTGCGCGAGCTCTCCGACGAGGAGCTGGTCGTGCGTGTCCGGGAGGCCAAGGAGGAGCTGTTCAACCTCCGCTTCCAGATGGCCACCGGGCAGCTGGACAACAACCGGCGGCTGCGGGCCGTCCGTCACGACATCGCGCGGTGCTACACCGTGATGCGCGAGCGTGAGCTCGGCCTTTCCGCCGCACCGACCGAGAGCGAGGGCGCGGCGTGAGCGACGAGCTGAAGAACGACGAGCGCGGGGAGCGCAAGGTCCGCGAGGGCCTGGTCGTGTCCGACAAGATGGAGAAGACGATCGTCGTCTCCCTCGAGGACCGGGTGAAGCACCCCCTGTACGGCAAGGTCATCCGCCGGACCAGCAAGGTCAAGGCGCACGACGAGGGGAACACCGCCGGTATCGGCGACCGTGTCCGCCTCATGGAGACCCGTCCGCTGTCGGCGACCAAGCGCTGGCGGCTGGTGGAGATCCTCGAGAAGGCCAAGTAGGAGTCGAAGTGATCCAGCAGGAGTCGCGGCTGCGCGTCGCCGACAACACCGGTGCCAAGGAGATCCTGTGCATCCGGGTGCTGGGCGGCTCCGCGCGGCGCTACGCCGGGATCGGCGACGTCATCGTCGCCACGGTCAAGGAGGCCATCCCCGGCGCCGGCGTGAAGCGTGGTGACGTCGTCAAGGCGGTCATCGTGCGCACCAAGAAGGAGAAGCGCCGTCCCGACGGCAGCTACATCCGTTTCGACGAGAACGCCGCCGTCCTGATCAAGGCGGACAACGGACCTCGGGGGACCCGTATCTTCGGCCCGGTCGGGCGCGAGCTGCGCGACCGCAAGTTCATGAGGATCATCTCCCTGGCCCCGGAGGTGCTCTGACATGAAGGCGAAGATGAAGGTCAAGAAGGGCGACACCGTTCTGGTGATCGCCGGCAAGGACAAGGGTGCCCGGGGCAAGGTCATCGCGGCCTACCCGGAGCGTCAGCGCGTGCTGGTCGAGGGCGTGAACCGGATCAAGAAGCACACCCGGATCAGCCAGAACCAGCGCGGGGCCGAGAGCGGCGGGATCGTCACCCAGGAGGCCGCCATCCACGTCTCGAACGTGATGGTGTGCGACTCCGACGGCAAGCCGACCCGGATCGGCAAGAAGGCCGTCGAGGGCGAGGACGGCACCACCCGCCGCGTCCGGATCTCCAGGCGCAACGGGAAGGAGATCTGAGATGACCACGGCTGAGAAGACCCTGCCGAGGCTCAAGCAGCGTTACCGCGACGAGATCCTCGACAAGCTCCGCGAGGAGTTCGGCTACACCAACGTCATGCAGATCCCCGGCCTGACCAAGGTCGTGGTGAACATGGGTGTCGGTGACGCCGCCCGCGACTCGAAGCTGATCGACGGTGCGCTGCGGGACCTGGCCACCATCACCGGCCAGAAGCCGCAGCTGCGTCGCGCCACCAAGTCCATCGCGCAGTTCAAGCTGCGTGAGGGCATGCCGATCGGTGCGAAGGTGACCCTCCGCAACGACCGGATGTGGGAGTTCCTCGACCGTCTGCTGACCATCGCGCTGCCCCGTATCCGCGACTTCCGCGGTCTCGAGGGCAACCAGTTCGACGGGCGTGGCAACTACACGTTCGGCCTGAACGAGCAGTCGATGTTCCACGAGATCGACCCGGACTCCATCGACCGGCCGCGGGGCATGGACATCACGGTCGTGACCACCGCGACCACGAACGCCGAGGGCCGGGCGCTGCTGCGCCACCTGGGCTTCCCGTTCAAGGAGAGCTGAGCGAATGGCGAAGAAGGCGCTCATCAACAAGGCGAACGCGAAGCCGAAGTTCGCCGTGCGGGGTTACACCCGCTGCAACAAGTGCGGTCGGCCGCGTGCCGTGTTCCGCAAGTTCGGCCTCTGCCGCGTGTGCCTGCGAGACATGGCGCACGCCGGCGAGCTGCCGGGTGTGAGCAAGTCCAGCTGGTGATCCGACCGCCCCGCGTCCGCGGGGCAGCGGATCCGATCGCCGCAGGCCCGCACCGGCGCGGCGCCCCGAGCAGGGGCGCCGCGTCGGTACGAGGAACCACGGCGGGAAAGAGACAGACACATGACGATGACCGATCCGATCGCAGACATGCTGACCCGTCTGCGGAACGCGAACTCGGCCTACCACGACCGCGTCGTGATGCCCCACTCCAAGCTGAAGGTCTCCATCGCGGAGATCCTGCAGAAGGAGGGCTACATCGCCGCGCACCACACCGAGGACGCCGAGGTCGGCAAGTCCCTCGTCGTCGAGCTGAAGTACGGCCGCAACCGTGAGCGCAGCGTCGCCGGTCTGCGCCGGGTCTCCAAGCCCGGCCTGCGTGTGTACGCGAAGTCGACGAACCTGCCGCGGGTCCTGGGTGGCCTCGGCATCGCGATCATCTCGACCTCTCAGGGTCTGATGACCGACCAGCAGGCCTACCGGAGCGGCGTGGGCGGGGAAGTCCTCGCCTACGTCTGGTGAGAGAGGGGTAACGAACGATGTCGCGCATCGGAAAGCTGCCCATCACCGTCCCGTCCGGCGTGGAGATCACCATCGACGGCCGCACGGTCACCGCGAAGGGCCCCAAGGGCACCCTGTCGCACACCGCTGTCGAGCCGATCACGATCGAGCGTGACGACGACGGCACGGTGCTGGTGAAGCGCCCGAACGAGGAGCGCGAGGTGCGGGCCTACCACGGCCTGACCCGCTCCCTCGTCAACAACATCGTGGTCGGCGTCAGCGCCGGCTACGAGAAGAAGCTGGAGATCCACGGCGTGGGTTACCGCGTGCAGCTGAAGGGCCAGAACCTCGAGTTCGCCCTGGGCTACTCGCACCCGGTCGTCGTCGAGCCGGCGGAGGGCATCACCTTCGCGGTCGAGTCGCCCACCCGGTTCTCGGTCTCCGGCATCGACAAGCAGCTGGTCGGCGAGACCGCTGCCAACATCCGGAAGCTGCGCCGCCCCGACCCGTACAAGGGCAAGGGTGTGCGGTACGCCGGCGAGCAGGTCCGCCGCAAGGTCGGAAAGACGGGTAAGTGATGGCCGAGACGAACGAGACGGTGTCGGGTTCCGCCCGCCGCCGGATGGCGTCCCAGGTGGCGCGCAAGCGCCGCGACTCGCGCATCCGCCGGCACGCCCGGCTCCGGAAGAAGATCTCCGGGACGCCGGTGCGTCCGCGGCTGGCGGTCAACCGCTCCTCGCGGCACATCACCGTCCAGCTGATCGACGACCTGGCGGGCCACACGCTGGCCTTCGCGTCCTCGCTGGACGCCGAGGTCCGCGGGCTCGACGGCGACAAGAAGGCCAAGGCGGCCAAGGTCGGCGAGCTCATCGCCGCCAAGGCCAAGGAGGCGGGCATCTCCACGGTCGTGTTCGACCGCGGCGGGCTAGCCTACCACGGCCGCATCGCGGCCCTGGCCGACGCCGCCCGCGAGGGAGGCCTGGAGTTCTGATGAACCAGACCGAGAAGATCGAAGGGACTGTCTGATGCCGGGACGTACGCGGCGTGACGGCGGAGCCCCGGGCGGCAGCGGTGGGAACGACAACCGCAACAACCGGGACCGCCGGGACGGTGGCCGTGGCGGGGCGGCCCAGGACAAGACCCCGTACATCGAGCGGCTGGTCACGATCAACCGCGTGGCCAAGGTCGTCAAGGGCGGCCGCCGGTTCAGCTTCACCGCGCTGATGATCGTCGGCGACGGTGACGGCCTGGTGGGCGTAGGCTACGGCAAGGCCAAGGAGGTGCCGGCCGCGATCGCCAAGGGCGTGGAGGAGGCGAAGAAGAACTTCTTCCGCGTCCCCCGCATCGGCGGCACGATCGTGCACCGCGTGCAGGGTGAGGCCGCCGCGGGCGTCGTCATGCTGCGCCCGGCCTCCCCGGGTACCGGTGTCATCGCCGGCGGCCCGGTCCGCGCGGTGCTGGAGTGCGCGGGGATCTCGGACATCCTGTCCAAGTCCCTGGGCTCCGACAACGCCATCAACATCGTGCACGCCACGGTGGCGGCGCTCCAGTCGGTGCAGCGTCCGGAGGAGGTCGCGGCCCGCCGCGGTCTGCCGCTGGAGGACGTGGCCCCGGCCAGCATGATGCGCCAGCGCGCCGAGGCCGACGCGGCGAAGGTGTGAGCGACATGGCCACGTGGAAGATCACCCAGGTGAAGAGCCGGATCGGGACCAAGCAGAACCAGCGCGACACGCTGCGTTCGCTCGGTCTGCGCAAGATCCGGCAGTCGGTGGTGCGTGAGGCGGACCCGCAGACCCGCGGCTACGTCCACACCGTGCGCCACCTCGTGACGGTGGAGGAGGTGCAGCAGTGAGCGAGAACGAGAACTCCGTGATCAAGCTGCACGACCTGCGGCCGGCCCCGGGCTCGAAGAAGGCGCGCACCCGTGTGGGTCGCGGTGAGGGCTCCAAGGGCAAGACCGCCGGTCGCGGTACCAAGGGCACGAAGGCCCGCAAGACGGTGTCCCCGCGCTTCGAGGGCGGGCAGATGCCGCTGCACATGCGGCTGCCGAAGCTCAAGGGCTTCAAGAACCGCTTCAAGGTCGAGTACCAGGTCGTGAACGTCGGCGACCTGGCCACCCTGTTCCCGCAGGGCGGCGAGGTCGGCCCGGCCGAGCTGGTCGAGGCGGGCGCGGTCCGCAGGAACCAGCTCGTGAAGGTCCTCGGCGAGGGCGAGCTCTCGGGCGTCGCCCTGACCGTGAAGGCCCACAAGTTCTCCGCGTCCGCGCGCGAGAAGATCTCGGCGGCGGGCGGGTCCGTCTCCGAGCTGTAGGTCTCACCGCACGTCCCCCGGCGCCGTCCCCGGTGCCTGTTCCGCCCCCGGCGGAGCGGGCCCGTGGGCGGCGCCGAGGCGTTTCCGGGCCGCTGTTACAGTCACTTCCGGACCGAGTGTCCACCGAATACCTGGCGCGCCCCGTGGGCGCGCAGCCCCCGCCGGTACACACCGGCCCGGGTGTCACGCGAGGCGCGGGATGCGCGTCGACCAACCCGGCCGACCCCTTCAGGGGCCGGCGCAGGCGGTGTCGGGCCGCCGACGTCGTAGGAGGATCACCGAGTGCTCAGCGCAGTCCGGGCGGCCCTGACCACGCCGGATCTCCGCAAGAAGATCCTCTTCACGCTGGCGATCGTGGCGGTGTACCGGCTCGGGGCGAACATCCCCTCGCCGGGGGTGTCGTACCCGAACATCCAGGAGTGTGTCCGTCAGGTCGAGGGTGGCGACAACGCCAGCGTCTACTCCCTGATCAACCTGTTCTCCGGCGGGGCGCTGCTCCAGCTGTCGATCTTCGCGTTGGGCATCATGCCCTACATCACCGCGAGCATCATCGTGCAGCTGCTGCAGGTCGTCATCCCGCGGTTCGAGCAGCTGAAGAAGGAAGGCCAGTCCGGCCAGGCGAAGCTCACGCAGTACACGCGGTACCTGACCATCGGCATCGCGGTGCTGCAGGCCACCGGCTTCGTGGCGCTGGCCGAGCGCGGTCAGCTGTTCCAGGGCTGCGCGCTGCCGATCATCCCGGACTCGTCGGTCTTCACCCTGGTCGTGATCGTGACCGTGATGGTCGCCGGCACCACCCTGGTGATGTGGCTCGGCGAGCAGGTCACCGAGCGCGGCATCGGCAACGGCATGTCGCTGCTGATCTTCGCCTCGATTGCGCACCGCATCCCCGCCGAGGGCCGGCTGATCCTGGAGAACTCCGGTGGTCTGGTCTTCGCCGGTGTCTGCGTCTTCGGGCTGGCGATCATCGCGAGCGTCGTGTTCGTGGAGAACGGGCAGCGCCGCATCCCCGTGCAGTACGCCAAGCGGATGGTCGGCCGTCGCATGTACGGCGGCACGTCGACGTACCTGCCGCTGAAGGTCAACCAGGCCGGTGTCGTGCCGGTGATCTTCGGTAGCTCGCTGCTGTACCTGCCCGACCTGGTCGCCCGGCTCGCCGGGAACGACGGTGGCTGGTTCCAGCAGTTCGTGCAGACCTATCTCGTCGATCAGTCCAATCCCGTGCACATCGTGTTGTACGTAGCACTGATCATCTTCTTCACGTACTTCTACGTCGGCATCACGTTCAACCCCGACGAGCGTGCCGAGGACATGAAGAAGTACGGCGGCTTCATCCCGGGTATCCGCCCCGGCCGGCCCACCGCGGAGTACCTGAACTTCGTGCTCAGCCGCATCACGCTGCCCGGATCGCTCTACCTCGGCCTGATCGCGGTGCTCCCGAACTTCTTCCTCGGCATCACCGGCAGCGGGCAGAACCAGAACTTCCCGTTCGGCGGCACCGCGGTGCTGATCATGGTGACCGTGGGCCTCGACACCCTGAAGCAGATCGAGAGCCAGCTCATGCAGCGGAACTACGAAGGTTTCCTGCGTTAGGCTCGCCGGCACGTGGCCGTGCGGGAACCCGGTGCGGGGCCCCGGGCCCCGGTCGTGGTGCCGCGGGCATCGTGCGCCGGCGAGGACGCCGGCGCAGTGGAGGACAAGACTTCAGGAGGTCGGGTTCGTGCGACTCGTTCTGGTGGGACCGCCCGGTGCCGGCAAGGGGACCCAGGCTGAGCAGATGGCCAAGCGGCTGGACGTCCCGCACATCTCGACCGGGGATCTGTTCCGGGCGAACCTGCGGGACGAGACCGAGCTCGGGCGCGAGGCGAAGCGCTACATGGACGCCGGGGACCTCGTCCCCGACGAGGTGACCGTCGGCATGGTGCGCGACCGGCTCGGCGACCCGGACGCCGGGAACGGCTTCATCCTCGACGGCTTCCCGCGCAACGTGGCCCAGGCGGGCTCGCTCGCCGAGATCCTGTCCGACAAGGGCCTCGAGCTCGACGCGGTCGTGCAGTTCGACGTCGACGACGAGGTCGTCGTGCAGCGCCTGCTCGGCCGTGGCCGCAGCGACGACAACGAGGACACCATCCGCAACCGGCAGCGGGTCTACCGCGAGGAGACCGCTCCGCTGCTGGACCACTACCGTGACCGGCTGGTCACGATCGACGCCGTCGGCGAGATCGACGAGATCACCGACCGGGTCTTCGCGGCGCTGGACGAGCGCCGGGGCTGAGACCCGTCGGCACCGGTGGCCCCGGTGCCGACGGCGGGAACCGAGGGACGGACACATGAACGGTCGCGGCGGCATCCGCGGAGCCATCGCCCGCTACCGGGGTCGGGACATCGAGCTCAAGACCCACGGCCAGCTCGAGGCGATGCGGGTGGCGGGCGCACTGGTCGCGGCCACCCTGTCCGCCGTGACCGAACGTGCGAAGCCGGGCGTCAGCACGGCCGAGCTCGACGCCCTCGCCGAGCAGACGATCCGCGACGGCGGCGGCGTCCCCTCGTTCCTCGGCTACCACGGCTTCCCCGCGAGCATCTGCGCCTCGGTGAACGAGCAGATCGTGCACGGCATCCCGTCGCCGAAGCAGGTGCTCGCCGAGGGCGACCTGATCTCGGTGGACTGCGGTGCGATCGTCGAGGGCTGGCACGGCGACTCCGCGGTGACCATCGCCGTGGGGGACGTGTCGCCCGGTGACCTGGCGCTGTCCGCGGCCTGCCGCGGCGCGATGGAGGCGGGGATCCTGGCCGTCCGTGACGGGGCCCGGCTGACCGACGTCTCGCACGCGATCCAGGAGGCGTGCCGGTCGGCGGCGCTGGCCGACCGTGCCGACTACGGCATCGTCGCCGAGTACGGCGGGCACGGCATCGGCACCTCGATGCACATGGACCCGTTCCTGCCCAACCACGGCGAGCCGGGCAAGGGCCCGCGGCTGCGCCCGGGGATGGCCCTGGCCGTCGAGCCGATGCTCGTCGCGGGGGACCCGGACACCCTGGAGCTGGAGGACGGCTGGACGGTGGTGACCGCGGGCGGCGGTCGGGCCGTGCACTGGGAGCACACCGTCGCCGTGACCGAGGACGGGCCCTGGCTGCTGACCGCGCCCGCCGGCGCACCGGACCGCCCGGGGTCCTGAGCCCCGACGTCACCGGTACCGACGCGCTCGGCGCGGGTACTGGTCGGCGGGCGGCTCGGTCCGTTACCGTCGTCGTCCCGGGCGACTACCACGCCCGTCACCCCCGCCTGCACCGGCCTCGCACGGCCTCCGTACACTGGACCCTCGGCGCGTCCTGTGACGTCCGCTCCGTGTGCTCCGTGTATCCCACAGTGTTCCCGGTCCGGCTCCGCACGTGCGCGCCGAACCGGTCGTCGGCACCGCTGTCGACCGGGGCAACCGACACCTGTCACGGATAGCGGAGGACATGGCCAAGAAGGACGGGGCGATCGAGGTCGAGGGCCGGGTCGTCGAACCCCTGCCGAACGCGATGTTCCGGGTGGAGCTGGAGAACGGCCACCGGGTTCTCGCACACATCAGCGGGAAGATGCGCCAGCACTACATCCGGATCCTTCCGGAGGACCGGGTGGTCGTCGAGCTGTCGCCCTACGACCTGAGCCGCGGCCGCATCGTCTACCGCTACAAGTGACGACCAGCTCCACCACGGTCGGTCGCAAGACCCACACGAACGACACACAGAGGCAGACGACGTGAAGGTCAAGCCGAGCGTCAAGAAGATCTGCGACAAGTGCCAGGTGATCCGCCGTCACGGCCGGATCATCGTGATCTGCTCGAACCTGCGCCACAAGCAGCGCCAGGGCTGAGCAGAGCGGTACCGGTCGCGATCCTCTGATCGCGCAGCAGAAGCCCCCGATGCACCTGCCGGGCCACACGGGCCCGGTAGTACCCCCGGAACCAGGCCGGGGCCCGTTCAGCTCAGCGGCGGAACGGGACGGGCATCGGGAAGACCTGGGACGACAACAAGGAGACAACGCCGCATGGCACGTGTTGCCGGCGTCGACCTCCCCCGCGAAAAGCGGTTGGAGATCGCGCTCACCTACATCTTCGGGGTCGGACGGACCCGGTCCAAGGAGATCCTCGAGGCCACGGCGCTGAGCCCCGACCTCCGGTCGAAGGACCTGACCGACGAGGACGTCAGCAAGCTCCGCGAGTACATCGAGGCGAACCTGCAGGTCGAGGGTGACCTGCGCCGTGAGATCCAGGCGGACATCCGCCGGAAGATCGAGATCGGTTCGTACCAGGGCATCCGTCACCGTCGCGGCCTTCCGGTCCGCGGCCAGCGCACGAAGACCAACGCGCGCGGCCGCAAGGGCCCGAAGAAGACCGTCGCCGGTAAGAAGAAGGCAGGTAAGAAGTAATGCCGCCCCGCGCACGTCAGGGTGCCGGACCCAAGAAGGTCCGCCGTCGCGAGAAGAAGAACGTCGCGCACGGTCACGCCCACATCAAGTCCACGTTCAACAACACGATCGTGTCGATCACCGACCCGACCGGTGCCGTCATCGCCTGGGCCTCGTCCGGGCACGTCGGCCTGAAGGGCTCCCGGAAGTCGACGCCGTTCGCCGCGCAGCTCGCCGCCGAGAACGCCGCCCGCAAGGCGATGGATCACGGCATGAAGAAGTGCGACGTCTTCGTCAAGGGCCCCGGCTCGGGACGTGAGACGGCGATCCGTTCGCTGCAGGCGGCCGGCCTCGAGGTCGGCACGATCTCCGACGTGACCCCGCAGCCGCACAACGGCTGCCGTCCGCCCAAGCGGCGCCGGATCTAGGGGAAGGGAGAACCACCATGGCTCGCTACACCGGCCCCATGACCCGCAAGTCCCGCCGATTGAAGACCGACCTCGTCGGCGGCGACCAGGCGTTCGAGCGCCGTCCCTACCCGCCCGGCCAGCACGGCCGGATCCGGATCAAGGAGACGGAGTACCTCCTGCAGCTGCAGGAGAAGCAGAAGGCCCGCTTCGGCTACGGCCTGCAGGAGAAGCAGCTCCGCGCCTACTACGAGGAGGCGCACGGTCGCGAGGGCAAGACCGGCGACGAGCTGCTGCAGATCCTCGAGTCGCGTCTGGACAACGTCGTGTACCGCGCGGGCCTCGCCCGCACCCGGCGCATGGCCCGTCAGCTGGTGAACCACGGCCACTTCCTGGTCAACGGGAAGAAGGTCGACATCCCCAGCTTCCGGGTGTCGCGCTACGACATCATCGACGTCAAGGACAAGTCGCGGAACACCGACCCGTTCGTCATCGCCAAGGAGACCCAGGGCGACCGCCCGGTCCCGGCGTGGCTGCAGGTCGTCCCGTCGACCCTGCGCATCCTGGTCCACCAGCTGCCCGAGCGCGCTCAGATCGACACCCAGGTCACCGAGCAGCTCATCGTCGAGTTCTACTCGAAGTAGCTCGACACTCCGCCGCCCCGCAGGGAGGGGCGGCGGGTTCTCTCTGCGACATCAAATAGCGGTTGTCGCAGGTGCTTAGGAGGCACTCACCCATGCTGATCTCTCAGCGACCCTCACTCGCCGAGGACGTCGTCACCGAGACCCGGTCGCGGTTCGTCATCGAGCCGCTGGAGCCGGGCTTCGGCTACACCCTCGGCAACTCCCTGCGCCGGACGCTGCTGTCGTCCATCCCCGGTGCCGCCGTCACGTCCATCCGGATCGACGGCGTCCTGCACGAGTTCACCACCGTGCCGGGGGTCAAGGCGGACGTCACCGACATCATCCTCAACCTCAAGGAGCTCGTCGTGAGCTCCGAGGAGGACGAGCCGGTGACGATGTACCTGCGCAAGCAGGGCCCGGGTGCGGTCACCGCGGGGGACATCGTCCCGCCCGCCGGTGTCACCGTGCACAACCCGGACCTGCACATCGCCTCGCTCAACGACAAGGGCCGGCTCGAGGTCGAGCTCGTCGTCGAGCGTGGTCGCGGGTACGTCCCGGCGATGCAGAACAAGGCCACCGGTGCCGAGATCGGCCGTATCCCGGTCGACTCGATCTACTCGCCGGTGCTGAAGGTGACCTACAAGGTCGAGGCCACGCGAGTCGAGCAGCGCACCGACTTCGACAAGCTCATCCTCGACGTCGAGTCGAAGCCCTCCATCACCCCGCGGGACGCGCTGGCCTCGGCCGGCAAGACCCTGGTCGAGCTGTTCGGCCTGGCCCGCGAGCTGAACGTGGACGCCGAGGGCATCGAGATCGGCCCCTCCCCGCAGGAGGCGGACACCATCGCGGCGTTCGCGATGCCGATCGAGGAGCTGGACCTCACGGTCCGGTCGTACAACTGCCTCAAGCGCGAGGGCATCCACACGGTCGGCGAGCTCGTCGGTCGCAGCGAGGCGGACCTGCTCGACATCCGCAACTTCGGCGCCAAGTCGATCGACGAGGTCAAGATGAAGCTCGTCGGTCTCGGCCTGGCCCTCAAGGACAGCCCGCCCGGGTTCGACCCGTCGGCGGCGGCGAGCGACTACGGCGTCGACGGTGGGAGCGGGTTCGACCCGGACACCTTCGGTGACGACGGTCAGGACTACGCAGAAACGGAGCAGTTGTAGCCATGCCCCAGCCCACCAAGGGAACCCGCCTCGGCGGGTCGCCCGCGCACCAGCGGCTGATCCTGGCCAACCTGGCGACCTCGCTGTTCGAACACGGCCGGATCACCACCACCGAGGCCAAGGCCCGGCGGCTGCGTCCGTACGCGGAGCGGCTGATCACCAAGGCCAAGGCCGGGGATCTGCACAACCGGCGCGAGATCATGAAGGTGATCCGCGACAAGTCGGTCGTGCACCGCCTGGTCACCGAGATCGGCCCGTTCTTCGCGGACCGCAACGGTGGCTACACCCGGATCACCAAGACGATGCCGCGCAAGGGCGACAACGCCCCGATGGCGGTCATCGAGCTGGTCCAGCAGAAGACGGTGACCGACGAGGCGAACCGTGCCCGTCGTTCGGCCGCGTCCCAGGCCGCTGCCGCCGCTCCGGCCGCCGCGTCCTCGGACGAGGACACCACGGTCGAGTCGACCGAGGCCACCGAGGCCGAGGTCACCGCGGCCGACGAGGCCCAGGAGGCCGCCGAGAAGGCGGTCGACGCCGCGGTCGAGGCCGAGGAGGTGGCCCCGGGTTCCGAGGCCGCCGACAAGGCCGTCGACGCCGCTGCCGCCGCGGAGGAGGCCGCCGAGGGCTCCACCGGCAAGAAGGAGTCCGGCTCCTGAGCCGACCGCACCACACCGACGAGCCCGCCGTCACCGACGGCGGGCTCGTCGGCGTTTCCGGCGGCCCCGTCCCGGACCCCGGTACCGTGCGGCTGCGGCTGGACCTCGCCTACGACGGCACCGACTTCTCCGGGTGGGCCCAGCAGCCGACCCGGCGGACGGTCCAGGGTGTGCTCACCGAGGCACTGTCGACCGTGCTGCGCACCCCGCTGCGGCTGACCGTCGCCGGGCGCACCGACGCCGGGGTGCACGCGTCCGGCCAGGTCTGCCACGTGGACGTCCCGGAGCGGCTCGCGGCGCGGACCGACGGGCTGCTGCGGCGGCTCAACCGCTTCCTGCCCCCCGACGTGCGGGTACACGAGGTCTCCCGGGTGCCCGACGCGTTCGACGCCCGCTTCTCCGCACTGCGTCGGCACTACCGGTACCGGGTGACCACCGCGCCGTTCGGTGCCGAGCCGCTGCGCGCCCGCGAGACGGTCGCCTGGCCGTACCCGCTGGACCCGGGCCCGATGAACGCCGCATCGGCCCTGCTGCTGGGGGAGCACGACTTCGCGGCGTTCTGCAAGCGCCGCGAGGGCGCGACGACCGTCCGCGCGCTGCTGCGCTTCGACTGGTCGGCCGTGCCGGGGGAGCCGGACGTGCTGGTCGCCGCGGTGTCGGCGGACGCGTTCTGCCACTCGATGGTCCGTAGCCTGGTCGGTGCGGTGTTCGAGGTCGGCCGGGGGCGCCGCCCCGTCGACTGGCCGGCGGGGCTGCTGCGCCGCGAGCTGCGCGCCTCCGAGGTGACGGTCGCGCCGCCGCACGGGCTGTCGCTGACCGGGGTCGACTACCCCCGCGACGACGAGCTGGCCACCCGCGCCGAGCGGACCCGGCGGATCCGGGTGCCGGGCGCGAGCTGAGCGACTCCCGGACCGCGCGCCGGACGGGCCTCAGGCGCTCGGCCGTACCCACGCCGGGTGCGGCGGCCCGGCGACCCGGTGGGTCCGGCGGGCGTCGAGCGCCAGCGCCACCCCGAGCCAGAGCATCGAGACCGACCAGCCGGCCACGGCCAGCGACCCGAGCACGTACAGCGGTCCGGACGGACCGGCGGCCAGCCCGGCGGACTCCATCAGCACCGACAGCGGGGCGCGCACCGAGTCCTGCGTGTCGCCGAAGTCGGGCATCAGCAGGCCCGCGGCGAGCAGGAAACTGGCGCAGGCGACGAACGGGGCGGTCACCGCCGGTGCGAGCACCCGGCGGCGCAGCACCGTCAGCGCCAGGATCGACGGCACCGTCAGGAGCACCGGGCCGACCAGGGTGATGATCAGGATGATCAGGAACCAGCCCGGCGCGGTGAACCGCAGGCCCACGAAGGCCAGGAGACTGCCGGCCTGCAGGGCCACGTTCAGGTTCGTCCGCATGGGTCGATCGTGGCGGACCCCGTCCGTCCGCGGGATCCGCAGGACTACGGGCCGGACGGAGCAACCCGTGTCAACAGTCGGTTACCGAGGTTCCGCCGGGCCCGCTCCGCGGGTCACAGTGACGCGGTGACCACCGAGGACACCGTCGGCGCGGCAGCGGACCGCGGGTACGGCGACCGCATCGTCGCCGTCGAACCCGGCTCCACCGAGCCCGTACCGGACAGCGAGCGGCACGGGAGGCCACGCCAGCTGTTCTGGACGTGGACCTCACCCAACCTGGAGTTCGCGACGATCTTCGTCGGCGTGCTGTCGGTGACGGCGTTCGGGCAGACGGTGCCCGCGGCCGTCGGGGCGATCGTCGTCGGGAACCTGCTCGCCGCGGTCGCCCACGGGGTGCTGTCCGCCCGGGGGCCGTCGACCGGGGTGCCGCAGATGGTGCTGGGACGGCTCGCCTTCGGCCACCGCGGCAACGCGTTGCCCGCCGCGCTGATGACGATCACCTCGGGCTTCGGCTGGTTCGCGGTGAACAGCGTCAGCGCCGCCTTCGCCCTCTCGGCGATCACCGGCGGCGGGACCGTGGCGTGGCTGGTGGTGGTGGTCGTGGTCCAGGTCGCCGTCGCGTTCTTCGGGCACAACCTGGTGCAGGCGTTCGAGCGGCTCGCCTTCCCCCTGCTCGCGCTGGTGCTCGGGGTCGGCGCGGTGCTGGTCCTCGCCGCGTCGGACCCGGGCGCTCCGGCGTCGCCGGACGGGGTGGGCGGGGTCGGCGGGTTCCTGCTGACCGTCGGCGCCGTCGTCGGGTACTCGGCGGGCTGGAGCCCGTACGCCGCGGACTACTCCCGCTATCTGCCCCGGTCGGTGTCGGCCCGGGCCACCGGGCTCGCCGCGGGCGGCGGTCTGTTCCTGTCCACCACGGTGCTCATGACGGTCGGTGCGGCGTCGGTCGGTGCGGCGACCGCGGCCGGCCTCGGCTCGGACAACCCGGTCGCGAACTACACCGGTCTGCTGCCCGGATGGCTGGCCGTGCTGACCCTGGTCGCCATCGCGGTGGGGGCGGTCGCGGCGAACGTGCTGAACGTCTACTCCGGGGCGATGGCGTTCCTCGCGCTCGGCATCGACGTGCCGCTGGCCCGGGCACGGGCCGTCGTCGCGCTGGCGTTCGGGTCGGTCGGGTTCGCGATCGCGCTGGTCGCCCTCGGCGACGCCGCGGCGGGGTACGAGGCGTTCCTGCTGGTCGTCGTCTACTGGGTCGGGCCGTGGCTCGGCGTGGTGCTCACCGACCAGTGGCTGCGCCCGACCGACCCCGATCTGCTCTACGACCGCACGTACCGCAACCACGCGGGCCCGATCGCGCTCGTCGTCGGCATCGTCGTGTCGGTGCTGCTGTTCGCGAACCAGGAGCTGTTCACCGGCCTCGTGCCGCGGCTGCTGCCCGGGATCGGGGACGTGACGTTCCTGGTGGGTCTGCTGCTCTCGGCCGGGCTCTACGCCGTCCTGGTGCGCCGCACCGCCGTCGCGCCGCCCGGGGGGACGCGGTGAACGCGCTGATCCCGACCGTGGACCTGGCCGCGCCGGACCCGGTCGTGGTGGACACCGCGTTGCAGCGGGCTGGGTTCCTGCAGGTCGTCGGGCACGGGGTGCCCGACGACGCGGCGCGGGCGGTGCGGGCCGCCGCGCGGGAGTTCTTCGCGCTGCCCGACCCGGTCAAGCGCGGCTTCGCGGTCGGCGTCGGCGGGCGGGGCTGGCTGCCACCCGGGGTCGAGGCCAACGACCGCGTGGAGGGCGGCGACTCGCCGCCGGACCTCAAGGAGTCCTTCGCGGTGGGGCCGTTCGTCCCCACCGGGGACGTCGATGTCGACGCGGTGTGGTTCCCGCCGAACGTCTGGCCGGCGCAGGTCCCGGCGCTGCAGGAGGCGGTGACGGCCTACTGCACGGCGATGACCCGTGTCGCGGGGGCGCTGCTGGAGCTGTGCGCGGGAGCGCTCGGGCAGACCCCGTCGACGCTGCGTGACCTCGCGACGCACCCGACGTGGACGTTCAACATCAACCGCTACCCGCCGATGACCGAGACCGGGACGCCGCTGCCCGGACAGTTCCGGATCGGTCCGCACACCGACTTCGGCACCGTCACCCTGCTCGACCGCGAGCCCGGGGCGGGTGGGCTGCAGGTCGACGTCGAGGGGCACGGCTGGACGGACGCGCCGTACACCCCGGGCGCGCTGACGGTGAACGTCGGGGACCTGCTGGCGCACTGGACCGGGGACCGTTGGCGGGCCGGACGGCACCGGGTGCTCCCGCCGCAGGCCCACGCCCCGGCGGAGGACCTCGTGTCGCTGGTGTTCTTCTTCGAGCTCGACCACGACGCCGTCGTCCGACCGCTGGCACCGCCGCTGGGCAGGCGGGTGCGGGAGCCGGTGGTGTCCGCGCCGTTCCTGCGTGAACGCCTCGACGCGATCTCGGTATAGGTTCGCGCGCATGGATCCGAGCTGGCTGGACGTGGCGGTGGAGCAGGCCCGGGCCGGGCTGGCCTCGGGCGGCATCCCGATCGGTGCCGCGCTCGTCGGGCCGGACGGGGAGGTGCTCGGGCGCGGGCACAACCGTCGGGTGCAGGACGGCGACCCGACGGTGCACGGGGAGACCGCGGCGTTCCGCGACGCGGGCCGCCGGCGCGACTACCGGACGACCACCATGGTCACCACGCTCTCGCCCTGCTGGTACTGCTCCGGACTGATCCGTCAGTTCGGGATCGGCGCCGTGCTGGTCGGGGAGGCCCGGACCTTCCACGGCGGCCACGACTGGCTGGCCGAGCACGGGGTGCGCGTGGAGGTCCTCGACGACGCGCGGTGCCTCGACATGATGACCGCGTTCGTCACCGAGCGCCCCGACCTGTGGAACGAGGACATCGGCGTCGCCGAGTAGCGCTCAGCCCGCGGTGAGCGGGACGTCCGGGTCCAGCTCGATCGCGACGTCGCGCAGCGCCGCGTCGAGCACCGCCCAGACCCACCGGGCCAGGTGCTCGGCGAGCTCGTCGAGGGGCAGCGGGTCCGCCGAGGAGAGCCACCGCTCGGTCGCCGCGTCGACCAGCCCGACCGCGCCGGCCGCCAGCGGCGCCGCGACGGCCGCGGGCAGCCCGGGGTAGCCGCCGGTCAGCAGGCCGGTCATCCGGTCGGCGATCCGGTGCCGGATGTCGGTGACGGCGGTGGTGACCCCGGCGGCGCGCAGCACGTAGCGGTAGAGGTCGGTGTGCGCGGCGAGCCACCGGACGTGCGCGGCGATGGCGGCGACGAGCATCTCGCGCGGCGTCCCGCGCGGGCTCCACACCGGCGCGAGCGCCTCGGAGTACAGCCCGAGCGCGGCCTCGGCGATCGCGCCCTGCAGGTCCTCCAGGCCGTCGAAGTGCCGGTAGAGCGCGGGCCGGGGGACCCCGGCGCGACCGGCGATCTGCTCGGTCGTGGCCTCCGGCCCGTGCTCGGCGATCGCGGCCATCGCCGCCGCGACGACCTCGGCCCGGCGGGCGGCCCGCTGCCCCGCCCAGCGGCGGGCGCGGCCGTCGCCGGGGGTCGCGGATCCGCTCACCCGGCCATCATCCCGCCCCTGGTTGACACCGTGCCCGGCGCCACCCCATGATCTCGCACTAAGGGGTACGCGCTGTACGGGATACTGTCTGTCACAGGCGCGGCCCGTCCGTCGACGACGACCGGAGGACCGACCGTGACCGAGACGGCGACCAGCAACGGGAGCGGCCCGCGTCCGCGCAGGCTGACCGGCGGCGACGTGGGCATCCCGCCGCGCCACCTCGACTTCCGGCTGCCCGAGCAGATGGTCCGCTGGGCCTACGCCGACAACGCGACCGCGACGCTGTTCCTCGCGATGCTCTCGGCCATCTTCCCGCCGGGGGAGGACTTCTTCGTCCGCTCGGTGATCCACTTCCGGGATCGGGTGACCGATCCGGAGCTGCGTGCCCGGGTGTCCGGGTTCACCGCGCAGGAGGTCATCCACAGCCGCGAGCACGACCGGCTCAACGAGGCCTTCCGCTCCCGCGGCTTCCCGGTGCACGTGCCGGAGTCCGCGGTCGCGCTCGCGCTGGAGGTCCTCGACCGCACCTCGCCGCGCCAGCAGCTCGCCTGCACCGCGCTGATGGAGCACTTCACCGCGGTGATGGCCGAGGACATCGCTGGGCAGCGACGAGTTCGCCGAGCGCGTGCACGCCGACATCCGGGAGCTGTGGCACTGGCACGCGCTCGAGGAGCTCGAGCACAAGTCGGTGACCTGGGACGTCTACGAGCTCATCGGCACCGACGGTCCCGAGCGCGGCCGAGCCGCACCGCTCGTGGTGGCCACTGTGCTGCCCGCGGTCGTCTTCGGATGGGTGTACCTGCTCGTGCAGCAGGGCGTCTGGCGTCGGCCGC
This sequence comes from Pseudonocardia sp. ICBG1293, assembly GCF_020131355.1. GTDB lineage: Bacteria > Actinomycetota > Actinomycetes > Mycobacteriales > Pseudonocardiaceae > Pseudonocardia. Next base: position 293,119 of record NZ_JAHLEL010000053.1, on the reverse strand, counting down.
GGGACCTGCGGGAGGGCTACCGGCTGCTGTTCGGGCGGGGCCAGTTCCTGCGCCGGGTCCTGGGCCGGATGCCGGTGTTCGGGCACCCGCGCTTCCACCCGGACCGGCACGACACCCGGGAGCTGGAGCAGCACTGGCGCGAGATCTTGTTCGGCGACACCGGCGCACTGGCCGAGCAGCTGCGCCGGCCCGTCCGCGAGGCCTGACTCAGCTCCAGGGCCGCTCCACCCGCGCGGCCCAGGCCGCGAGCAGCGGCTCGTCGTGGCTCACGGCGAGGACGCCGAGCCCGCGGCCGCCGACCTCGGCGGACACCACCGAGACCAGGGCCGCGGTGCTCGACGCGTCGAGCACCGCGGTCATCTCGTCGCACAGCAGGTAGTCCGGCCGGGGCGCCAGCGCGCGGGCCAGGCAGGCGCGCTGGAGCTGGCCGTCGGACACCTCGTGCGGCCGGCGTCCGCGCAGCTCGGCGGTCAGCCCGACCTGCGCGCACACCTCGTCGACGCGTGCGGCGACCCCGGGCACCCGGGCGGCGCGCAGCGGCTCGGCCACGATCTCCTCGCAGGTCAGCCGCGGGTCGGTCGCGGCCCGCGGGGACTGGAACACGACCCCGATCCGGCGGCGCAGCGGCGCGGGCGCGTCGAAGCGGAACCGGCGGACCGGCTCGTCGTCGACGGTCACCCGGCCCGACCACGGGGCGTGCAGCAGGGCCAGCACCCGGGTCAGTGTCGACTTCCCGCAGCCCGAGGGGCCGGCCAGTCCGAGCACCGTCCCCCGCTCCACGCGCAGGTCCACCCCGTCGACGACGGCGTGTCCGGCCCGCCACCCGGCCCGCACCCCCTCCGCGCGCAGGCTCACCGCGACCCCGCCCCGGAACGGGCCGTCGCGGGGAGCGCGGGTGCGGTCGGCGGGTGGCAGGACACGCTGCGCCCGTCCCGGTGGACCGGGGCGGGGTCTCCGGTGCAGTCGGCGGTGACCGGGCAGCGCGGGGCGAACGCGCAGCCGTCGGGCAGGGCGGACAGCTCCGGCGGGTGCCCGGGGACGGGGGTGAACCCGGCGTCGGGGAGCGCGGCCAGCAGGCCCGCGGTGTAGGGGTGCCACGGCTCGGTGAAGACCTCCGCGGCGGGCCCGGTCTCGACCAGCCGTGAGGCGTACATGACGGCGACGTCGTCGGCGACGGCGCGGGCCGCCCGCAGGTCGTGGGTGATCAGCAGGACGGCGCGGCCCTCCGCGGCGAGCCCGGCCAGCAGCGCCGTGACGTGGTCGACCAGCGGCCGGTCCAGACCGGCGGTCGGCTCGTCGGCGAGCAGCACCGGTGGGTCGCCGGCGAGTGCGGCGGCGAGCCCGGCCCGCTGGGCCTGCCCGCCGGAGAGCTCGTGCGGGTACCGGTCGGCGACGTGGCCGGGCAGCGCGGCGCGGTCGAGCAGGTCGGCCACGGTGGCCGTCGCGCCGAGCCGGGCCAGGGTCTCGCGCAGCTGGGCACCGACGGTGCGGGTGGGGGTGAGATGGGTGGCGGCGGACTGGGGGACCAGCCCGATCAGCCGTCCGCGGACGCGGTCGCGCAGCACGGACTCGGGTGCGGTGATGAGCCCCACCGGGTCGTGTCCGGTGGAACGCTCCCGGGGGCCCGCCGGTGGGGTCAGCACGGCCGACCCGCGGACCGACGCGGTGCCCGGCAGCAACCCGGTCAGGGCCTCGGTGAGCACGGACTTCCCGCAGCCGGACTCCCCGACGAGTGCGGTCAGCCTCCCGGCGCGCAGGTCCAGGTCGGCGCCGGTGACCGCCCGGACGGTGCGGGCCCGGCGCCCGCGCCCGACCCGGAAGGCGACGTCGAGGCCGCGGACCGCGAGCACCGTGGCCGGGCCGGACGGGCCGGGGCCGGTCACAGCGCCTGCTCCGAGCGGCGGCGGGGCAGGGTGCGGTCCCGCCACCACGCGGCGACACCGGCGACGCACAGCGTCGTCGCGGCGAGCAGCACGCTCGGGAACACCACGATCCACCAGGAGCCGAGCAACACGGCCTGTCTCCCCTCGCCGAGGATGGTGCCCAGGCTCGCCAGGTGTGGGGGCAGGCCGAGGCCGAGGAAGCTCAGTGCGGTCTCGTGCCACACCGCGTGCGGCAGGATCAGCACCGCCGAGAGCACCGCCTGCGGGGCGACCGCGGGCAGCAGGTGCCTGCGCAGGACCCGGCGCCGGGACGCGCCGCCGGAGATCGCGGCGTCGACGAACGGGCGGGTGCGCAGGGTGAGGATCTCCGCGCGCACGACGCGGGCGACGGTCGTCCAGTGGGTGAGCCCGATCGAGGCGACGACCGCGAGCACGCTCCCCCGGTAGAGCGCGACAATCACGATCCCGAGCAGCAGGTGCGGGACGGCGTTGACGGCGTCGACCAGGCGCATCGCGATCCGGTCCCACCAGCCGCCGAGCAGTCCCGACAGGGCCCCGAACAGGGTGCCGATCACGGTGGAGAGCACGGCGCAGGCCGCGGCGACCTGCAGTGAGACCCACAGACCGGCGAAGCTGCGCAGCAGCACGTCGCGGCCCACCGAGTCGGTGCCGAACGGGTGGGCGGGCGAGGGCGGCAGCCGGATCGCCGTGTAGTCCACCGCACCCTGGTCGAGCCCGCCGAGCCACGGCACGCCCACCGCGGCCGCGACGAGCAGGCCCAGCCCGCCGGCACCGACGACCAGCCCGGCCCGGCCGGACCGGCGTCGCCCGCGTGGCGAGCCGGGACGCGGGCGCCCGGCCGGGTGCCAGGGACCGGGTGTGTGCCCACCGCGGGGCGCGACGGTGACCTCAGACATCGGCGTCCACCCGCGGGTCGAGCAGCAGCACGGTGAGGTCGGCGACGAGCGACCCGGCCAGCACCGCCACCGCCGAGAGCAGGGTCAGCGCGGCGAGCAGCGGGAAGTCCACGGCCAGCGCCGCGGTGACGACGGCTGCCGCGATCCCCGGCCAGGAGAACACCGTCTCCACCAGCACCGCGCCGGTGACCAGCTCCGGCAGCCGGTTGCCCAGCACCGTCACGAACGGCAGGAGCGCGGTCGGCAGCGCGTGCCGCAGCACGACGACGCGCTCGGGCAGCCCGCGCGCACGGGCGCCGGCGACGTGGTCGTCGTCGAGCGAGGCCAGCAGCGAGGCCCGCACGTGCAGCACCAGCCACGGCGTCTGCGAGACGCCCAGCACCAGCACCGGCAGCACGAGGTGCCTGCCCACCTGCTCGGGCGTCGGCGCCGCCCCGGCGTCGGTGAGCCCGGCGACCGGCAGCACCGGCCAGGCGACGGCGAACACCGCGATCGCCCCCAGGGCCAGTACGAACGGCGGCAGCCCCTCCAGGGTGTGTCCGACCGCGGTGACGGCCCGGTCGAACCAGCCGCCCTGCCACCAGGCCGCGAGGGTCCCGGCGGCCAGGGCGAGCACCAGCGACACCAGCAGGGCCAGGGTGACCAGCAGCAGCGTCCACGGCAGCCGCTCGGCGACGACCTGGGCGACCGGCTGGCGCATCGACAGGCTCTGCCCGAGGTCCCCGCCGAGCAGCCCGCCCAGCCAGCGCAGCAGCTGCTCGCCCACGGTGCCGTCGAGGCCGAGCGCGCGTTCGGTGGCGGCGATGTCGGCGTCGCTCGCGGAGAAGATCCCGACCCCGAAGTACTGGTACACCGGCCGGAACGGCGACGCCGCGGCCAGCAGGAACACCCCGACCGCGACCAGCAGCACCGTCGGGACGCCGAGCAGCAGCCGCAGCCCGGCCAGCCGGGCCACCGCACGGCCGCGGTGCCGGCCGGCGAGTGCGGCCGTCACGAGCGGGGCGTCCAGTCCTGGAGGTTCCACCACGGGCCCCAGGTGGTGCCGTGGGTGTGCGGCTCGACGACGGGGGTGTAGCCGTCCCAGGCGTCGCGGGTGACGTAGCTGTGGCCGAGGAAGGCCAGGAACACCATGCCGGGATCGGCGACGTAGGCCCGCTGGAACTCCCGGACGGCCGCGGTGCGGGTGGCCTCGTCGGGTGCCCGCAGCGCGGTGTCCAGGGCCGCGTCGACCGCGGCGTTGCGGTAGGAGCCGGGGTTGTTGAACCCGTCGGCGGCGTTCGAGGAGTGCAGCAGCTGCCAGGCCTTGAACCCGGGGTCGAACGGGTCGCCGCCGCCGAGCACCAGCGCGTCGGCGCCCATCCGCGGCTCGATGGCCTCCCAGCCGAGCCCCTCCAGCCGGACGTCGATCCCGGCGGCGCGCACGTCGGAGGCGAACGCCTGGGCGAGGTCGCGGCGGACGGTGTCGGTGGCCGGGTACATCAGGGTGAACCGGGCGGCCTGCCCGGCGCGGGTCCGGACGCCGTCGGGTCCGGCGGTCCAGCCCGCCCGGTCCAGGATCCGGCCCGCCTCCGCGGGGTCGAAGGCGAACGTCGCCGCGGGCTCGACCTGCTCGGGCAGCACGCCCGGGATCGGGTGGTGGGCCGGTTCGCCCTGGCCCGCGAGGAACGCGTCGATCATGCCCTGGCGGTTCACCGACCGGTTCAGCGCCGCGCGGATCGCCGGGTCCGCGGTGACCGGGTTCGCGAACGGCAGCGCGACCGTGCGGTAGTCGGCGCTGGCGTGCTCGCGCAGCGCCAGCCCGCTCTGCTGTGCGACGGCGCGGGCCAGCGCCGGGGGGAGCACGGTCCCGTCGAACTCACCGGCGGCGGTGCGCTGGGCGCGGGTGTTGTCGTCGGTAGCGAACACGATCGTGACCCGGTCCACGGTGGGCGCACCACCCCAGTACCCGGTGTGGGCCTCCATGACCATCGTGTCGCCGCGCCGCCACTCGGCGAGCCGGTACGGGCCGGTGCCCACGGCCCGGGTGTTCACCGGCAGGTCGGAGACGGGCCCACCGTCGTCGAGGACCTCCGACGGCAGGATCCCCGAGGTCAGCCGGTCCGGGAACGCGCCGTAGGGGTAGGACAGCCGGAACCGGACGGCGTCGGCGCCGACGGCCTCGACCCCGGCGAGCATCGGGACGCCGGAGCGGATCGTCGCGGCGCGGGCCGGGTCGAGGACCGCGGCGTAGGTGGCCACGACGTCCTCGGGCCCGAAGGCCGACCCGTCGTGGAAGGTGACGCCGGGGCGCAGCGGCACCGTCCAGGACGTCCGGTCCGGCGACGGGGCCGCGGGGCCGGACGCGAGCGCCGGGACCAGGGCGCGCTGCGCGTCGCGGGCGTAGAGACCGTCGTAGAACTTGCTCGCGCCCTCCGTCCCGTACCCGAGCAGCGGGTTGAGGTCGTCGGGCTCGTAGCCGTCGGCGAGGGTCATGGTGGTGCCGTCCCCGGCCGGGGCGGCCTCCCCCGGGGCGGCGGTGGGCGCCGAGCAGCCGGCCACGACGGCGACGGCCACCAACGGGACGACGATGTTCCGGAGGGTGATCACGCAACGGCACGTTATGGGCAACAGCGTGACGATGGCAACGAACCGGGCCGATCGGTCAGGTGGGGTAGTTCTACGCAGCGTCCGCGGACCGCCCCCGCCCCGGCCGCGGCGCTCCTACCGTCCGGGCGGTGCGCACCGATCCCGCCCCCGCGCGCGTGCAGCGCGCCCCGGCCACCCGCGACCAGGTCGACGCCCACCGGTTCGGTGTGCGGCGGATGGAGGCGGCGCTGGTGCGGGCCGACCCGGTACCGCTGCACGAGCAGATCCGCTCGCAGCGCCGCGCGGTGTTCGCCGGGGTGCTCGTCGGGCTGCTCGCGCTCGGCGTGGCCGCGTTGCTGGCCCGGGTCGACCCGGCCACCGACTGGCGCTCCCGGGCGCTGGTGCAGGGGCAGCGCAGCGGCGTGCTCTACGCCGTGGTCCGCGACCCCGCCTCGGCCGCGCTGCTGGTGCCGGTGCCCGACCCGGTCGCCGGCCGGCTGGTCCTCGCCGCGCACGGACGCGACGACGGGGCGGCCGCCGTCCCGGTCCCGGTGCCCGACGACGCGCTGGCCGCCGCCCCGCGCACCGCGCCCGCCGCCGTCCCCGGGACCGTCGGGGTCCTGCTCGACGGGGTCCCCGTCCCGCCCGCGTGGGCGGTCTGCGACACCCGTGGCGAGGGGCCCGGCACCGGGACCACGACCGTGCTGGCCGGCTCGCTGGGCCCCGTCCCGGCCGGCCCCCGACCGGCTGTCCTGCTGACCGCCGAGGGCGGCGCCACCTACCTCGTCCACGACGGTGCGCGGCACCGGCTCGACCCGGCCGACCGCGACGCCCTCGACGGGCTCGGCCTGCTCGGCGCGCCCGTCCGCCGGGTCGGCGACGGGCTGCTCTCCGCGGTCCCGGAGGGCGCGCCGCTGCGGGTCCCCACGCCCGAGCCGACACCCGTCGCGGGGCTGGGACGGAACGGGGACGTCGTACGCAGCCAGTCGCTCGGTGCCGGGGCGACCTACTTCCTGGTGGCCGACGGCGGGCTCGCCCGGATCCCGGTCACCCTCGCCGACGCCGTCCGTTCCCGGACCGGGCAGGCCGAGCCGGCGACGCTGCCGCCGGGCCGGGTCGACGACGTACCGCAGACACAGGTGCCCGGTGCCGAGGCCTGGCCCGTCGCCCGGGCCGAGGTCGCCGAGGTGCCGCCGGCGCTGTGCGCGACCTGGCGCGAGGGGCGGCGCGAACTCGTCACGGGGGCCGAGGAGCCGGTCGTGCCCGGCGCGGTGCGGGTGCGCCTCGCCGGTGCCGACGACTCCGGGCCCGCCCTGGACGCCGTGGTGCTGCCGGGGACCGGGCCGGGACCGCTGCGGACCGGGTCGGCGGACACCGGCGACGGCGACGGCGGGACGCGCTGGCTGCTCGCCGACACCGTGCGGGCACTGGGGATCACGGCGGCCGGGGCCGCACCGGCGGAGATGGTGCGACTGCTGCCGCGGGCCGGGGTGCTGGGCGTGGCCGCCGCGCGGGAGGTGGCTGACCTGCCGCGCTGACCGTCCGGCAGGGCACCGGCGACACCCGGTGCCGGCCCGGATCGACCTCGTCGTGGCTCAGGACCGGCGGGCCCGGCGGCGGAGTCCCGCCAGCGCCGCGACGAGGGCCCCGCCGGCCGCGGCGACCGCGCCGACCCCGGCCACCACCGGGAGGTCCGGAGGTGTGGCCGGGGCGAGGGGCAGCGGTGCCCGCCCGGCCCCGGGTACGCCGGCGCGGCCGCCGGGCTCGTCCGGGACCAGGAGCAGCGGCTCGGCGGTCAGCGCGGCCTCGGGGTCGAGGACGCCGTGGCCGGTCCGGCCGTCGCCCGCGGTGGGTCGGGCGGTGGCGCGCAGCCGGTCGGCGACCTGGCGCGGGGTGAGCATCGGGAACCGTTCCCGCAGCAGCGCCGCGGTCCCGGCGACGAGCGGTGCCGAGTACGAGGTGCCGCGGACCACCGCACCGGCCGGCCCGGACGGCCGGGGCAGGTCCTGCCCGGGCGCGGCGAGGTCGACCCACGGCCCCGGGACGGAGAAGTCGCCGGGGACGTCGTCGCCGTCGACCGCGCCGACCGCGACGACCGTGTCGTAGGACGCGGGCAGCGGCCGCAGGTCGGGGTCGCCGGTGCAGGTCCCGCTCCCGTCGACGTTCCCGGCCGCGGCGACGACGAGCACCCCGGCCCGCTCGGCACCGTCCACGGCCTCGCGCAGCGCGGCCCCCGCGGCGTCGACGAGCGCGGACGGCACGCACACCACCTCGGACACGTTGACCACGCTCGCGCCGAGCGCGACGGCCCGGTCGATGGCCGCGGCGAGCGTCCGGATCTCCCCGGCGGGCCGCTCGGCGCCGTCGGGACCGCGCACGGCGAAGCGTCCCGAGGACTGGCGCAGCGACAGGATGCGGGCGCCCGGGGCGATGCCCGCCCCGAGCCCGGTGACGGGGTCGGCGGCTCCGGCGAGGAGCAACGCGACGTCGGAGCCGTGGCCGTCGCAGTCGGTGAGGCCGTCGTCGCCGGTGAGGTAGTCCCCACCGCCGCTCAGCCGCCCGGCCAGCCGGGGCATCGGCGCGACCCCGGTGTCGACGACGGCGACCAGCTGGCCCGCACCGGTGGCGAGCCCCGGCGGCGGCTGCGGGACCGCGCCGCGGGCGGCGCCCGGACCGTCGTCGCCGGGCGGGGTGCACGCCGCGGTCTGCCGCAACCCGTCGGCGGGCCCCGGCGGCCCGGGCTCGGCCGCCGCGACGACCGGCCGCGTCCACACCCCTTCGCCTGCTGCCACACCCGGTGCGGGGGTGTGGCGACCCCACAGGGGGTGTGGACGCCGCAGGCCGCGGCGGGGGTCACGGCGGTGGGTGCGGGGGACGGGGGCGCGGTGGGGAGGGGGAGCGCGAGCAGGGACGCCGCCAGCAACGGCACCGCCCGCCGGGCCGGGCCGGTCACAGGGTGCGGACCAGGGCGAACAGGCCCATCGCGGCCAGCGCGGCGGGCACCGCGGCGGCGGTGAGGACCAGCTCGCACACGTCGAGCGCCCGGCGGGCGGGCGGTGACGGCGTCGCGCGGGCCGCCGCGGCACCCGCGCCGACCGCGAGCAGCAGCCCGGCCGCGACGGCCAGGCGCGGCGCGGGGTCGAGGGCGAGCGCGGCCGGGACGGCGGCGACGGCGACGGCGACGACCGCGGCGCCGGCCAGGATCCGGGCCGCCGCGGGCTCGACGAGGGCGCGGGCCCGCAGGAGCAGCACCGCCGCCGTCACCACCAGCAGCAGCCCGCCGGTCCAGCCCCCGGTCGCGGCGACGGCGGCGGCCCCGGCGGCCGTGACGGCGGTGCCGGCCAGCGTCCCGGCGTACAGGCCCCGGGCCAGACCGGCCCGGGCGGTGAGCTCCGCGCCGGGCAGCACCCGCTCGGCGCCCGCGACGGACCCGGCGTCGGTCGGGACGGCCGGGGCCGGGACGCCGGCCAGGCGCAGCGCCAGCCGGGGCAGCAGGGTCCCGGCGGCCAGCGCGGGGGCGGCGAGACCGGCGGCGACCGCCGTCACCGGGGCCTCCAGCAGGAGCCGGGCCAGCGCCGCGGCCGCCGCCCCGGACGCGGCCAGCGCGACGGCCAGCAGGACCGGGGACGCCGCGCGCGCGACGGCCTGGCCCGCCGCCGCGGCCAGCCCGGCACCGGCCGCGGCGAGCAGCAGCGCCCCCGCCCCGGGGGGTGCCGGCAGCGCGGTGAGTCCGGCCGTCGCCGCGGCGGGGACCGCGCAGAGTGCGGCGCCGGTCGTGAGCCGGTCGTCGTGGCGGGCCCGGTGGGCGACCAGCAGCGCACCGGCGGCACCGGCGGCGGCCAGCGCACCCGCCCACGGCCGCCACGGTCCGTCCACGGTGGACAGGATCGCGCCCGCGGCGGCGGTCGCCGTCACCGCGGCCGCCGCGCCGGACCAGCGCACCGCGGGGAGGCGTCGGCCGCCCCGCGCACCACACCGGCGACGGTCTCGGCGGCGTCGTCGAGGACCGGTGGCGCGGGTGTCGGCCGCGGTGGGCCCAGGTGCAGCAGCTCGCCCTCGCGCACGCCGAGCTCGTCGAGGGTGGCGTCGGCCGGGAGCGGACCGCCCGCCGGGCCGGTGAACCGCCAGGCCCGAGGGGTGTCGGTGGCGGCGCGGCCCAGCAGCTCGCGCACCATCGGGACCAGCTCGGCGACGGCGACGTCGGCGGGCAGGGCCACGTCGAGGCGCCCGCGCGGGGTGTGCACCCCGACCCGGGTCCAGCGGCCGGGCAACGGTCCGGGGGCGGCACCGGACGTCGCGTCGTCGGGGCCGGTCGCGGACGGTGCGGGCAGGACGGAGGTCACGAGCGGCTCCCTGACAGATCTCTCCGAACGGCCCCGGCGGGCCCGGGGCGGCTGCGAGTATCCGACGGCCCCGGTGCCGCCGTGGGCGTTCGGGAGAAGCGTGAACGGGAGGCGCGGCGATGGCGGGAACGGTCGGGATGCGGCGTCCGCGGCGCTCGGTGCCCGAGCTGCCCGGCGGCGAGCTCGTGCTCGAACCACCACCGGAACCGGAGCGTCCGGTCCCCGGCGGCCTCGTGGCGCGGCTGCTGCCGCTGGCGATGGTCGGCGGGGCGCTGCTGTTCGTCGTGCTCGGCCGGGGGGACACGAGCACCTGGCTGTTCGGCGGGATGTTCGCGCTGTCCGCGTTGGGCATGCTGGCCGGGGGCGGCCGCGGTGCCGGTGCGCGCACCGCGACGATGGACGAGGACCGCCGCGACTACCTGCGCTACCTCGACGTGCTGGGCCACCGCGCCCGTGCGGTCGCGGACGAGCAGCGGCACGCCCTGGAGACCGTCCACCCCGACCCGGCCGCCTGGCCGGACGTGCTCGCCGCGGACCGGCTGTGGGAGCGCCGCCCGGGCGACGACGACTTCGGCCGGCTGCGCGCCGGGCGCGGCACCCAGCTGCTCGCCACCCGGCTCACCGCCCCGCACACCGGTCCGATGGAGACACTGGAGCCGCTGTCCGCGCTGGCGTTGCGCCGGTTCCTGCGCCGCTGGTCCACCGTGGACGACCTGCCGGTTGCCGTGGACACCCGCGCCTCGGCGACGATCTGGCTCGAACCCGACCCCGACGCCGCTCCGGTGCTCGATCTCGCCAGGGCCCTGGTCGCCCAGTACGTGACCTGGCACGGGCCCGACGACGCGCGTCTCGCCGTCGTCGCGCCGGGGGGTGCTGCCGCGCGCTGGGAGTGGGCGAAGTGGCTGCCGCACGTGGCGCACCCACGGCTCCGCGACGCCGTCGGGCCCGTCCGGATGATCACCGACGACCCGGACCGGGTGCGGCGGTGGTGGGTCGACGAGCCGTCCGCGGCCCAGCAGCACCTGCTCGTCGTGCTCGACGGGGCGGGCCGACACCCCCGGTGCGTGGGCCGGTCTGCCCGGCGTCACCGTGCGGCGGCTGGGTCCCGCAGGCGGGCGCAGGCCCGCGGCGTCGGTGCTGCGCCTGGCCGCGGGGACCGGGCCGGACGGCGTCCGCACGCTGCGTCGCGGCGGGCCCGGTGGGCGGGAGGTCGGCGTCCCCGACGGGCTCGTCGTCGCCGAGGCGCTGGCGCTGGCGCGGCGGCTCGCGCGCTACCGCCCGGACGGCGGTCCCGACGTCGTGGTGTCCGGTGTGGACACCCGGTCGACCGGGCTGCCGTCGCTGCTCGGACTGTCCGGGACGGACCCGGCCGGGATCGCGGCGCTGCGGTCGCGGCGCGCGGCGGGGGAGCGGCTGCGCGTCCCGCTCGGCACCGACACCGCGGGCCGGGCGGTGCTGCTCGACCTCAAGGAGTCCGCGCAGGGCGGCGCCGGGCCGCACGGCCTGTGCATCGGTGCGACCGGGTCCGGGAAGAGCGAGCTGCTGCGCACGCTCGTCCTCGGGCTGGTCGCGACGCACACCGCCGAGGAGCTCAACCTCGTGCTCGTCGACTTCAAGGGCGGCGCGACGTTCCTCGGGCTCGCCGGCCTCCCGCACACCTCCGCGGTGATCACCAACCTGGCCGAGGAGCTGACCCTGGTCGACCGGATGGCCGACGCGCTGGCCGGCGAGATCACCCGCCGCCAGGAGGTGCTGCGCGCCGCGGGGAACCTGTCGTCGCTGGCCGAGCACGACGCGCTCCGCCGGGGCGGGGCGCCGCTCGCGGCACTGCCGTCGCTGCTGGTCGTGGTCGACGAGTTCTCCGAGCTGCTCGCCCAGCGGCCGGAGATGATCGACCTGATGGTGACCGTGGGACGGCTCGGCCGCTCGCTCGGCATCCACCTGCTGCTCGCCTCGCAGCGGCTGGAGGAGGGGCGGCTGCGCGGCCTGGAGTCGCACCTGTCCTACCGGATCGCGCTGCGGACGTTCTCCGCCGCGGAGTCCCGCGCGGTGCTGGGCGTGCCCGACGCCCACCTGCTCCCGCCGGCGCCCGGCGCCGCGTACCTGTCCGCGGGCACCGACGAGCTGGTCCGCTTCCGCGCCGCCTACGTCTCCGGCCCGGACACCCCGCGCGTCACCAGCCGCCACGCACCCGGGGCACCGCGGGTCGCGCTGCCGTTCCGCGCGGGTCCGGTCGCGCTGCCCGCGTCCGCCCGGCTCCCGGCCCCGGACCCCGGACCCGCCCCCACCGGCACCGTGGGCGAACGGATCGCCGACGCGGTGTCCGGGCCCGGTCCGCGTGCGCACCGGGTGTGGCTGCCCCCGCTGGCGGAGCCCCCTCCGCTGCCGGTGGTGCTCGGAGAACCGCTGCTGCGTGCCGGACGCGGGTGGTGCGCGCCGGGACCGGTCGGGCGGCTCGCCGCGCCGATCGGGCTCATCGACCGGCCGTACGCCCAGCGACGTGACCCGCTGGTGCTGGACCTGTCCGGCGCGGCCGGGCACCTCGCCGTCGTCGGCGGGCCGCGGTCGGGCAAGTCGACCGCCCTGCGGACCGTCGTCACCGCGCTCGCGCTCACCCACACACCGACCGAGCTGGGCGTGCACGTGCTCGACCTCGGCGGCGGCACGCTCGCGCCGCTGGCCGCGCTGCCGCACGTCGGGACCGTCGCCGACCGCCGGTCCGGCGACCTGGTGCGACGGGTGGTGGCCGAGACCGTCGCCGCCGTCGACGAGCGCGAACGGCTGTTCGCCGCGCACGGCGTCACCGGGATCGAGGAGTTCCGGTCCCGCCGTGCCGCCGGCGACCTCGACGAGGTGGCCGCCACGGACCTGCTGCTGGTCGTGGACGGCTACGCGGCCCTGCGGGCCGGCTTCGAGGACCTGGACGAGAAGCTGACCGCGCTCGCCGCCCGCGGGCTGGCCTACGGCGTGCACCTCGCGCTCTCCGCGGCCCGCTGGGCCGAGATCCGTCCGGCGCTCAAGGACCAGCTCGGCAGCCGGGTCGAGCTGCGTCTGGGCGACCCGTCGGACTCCGAGGTGGACCGGCGCCGGGCCGCCGCGGTGCCCCCGCTGCCTGGGCACGGCCTGTCCGCCGACGGCGAGGCCACGGTCCTGGCCGCACCCTGCCTGACCCCCGGCGCCGACCCGGCCCGGGAGATCGCCGACGCGTGGGACGGCCCCCCGGTCGGCCCGGTGCGGCTGCTGCCCGACCGGATCGAGGTCGCCGAGCTCCCGCCCGGTCCGGGCCGGGGGCCCGCGCTCAGCATCGACGAGGACCGGCTCGGCGCCGTCGAGCTGGACCCGGACGAGCCGCACCTGCTGTGCTTCGCCGACTCCGGCGGTGGCAAGACCACCCTGCTCCGGACCCTCGCCCACGGTATCGCCGCGCGGTGGACGCCCGACCAGGCGCGGATCGTCGTCGTCGACCACCGGCGGACGCTGCTCGGCGGGATCCCGCAGGACCACCTGCTCGCGCACGCCTCGACCGCGCAGGCCACCGCCGAGGTCTGCGCCGAGGTCGCGGGCTCCCTGGGACGGCGGCTGCCCGGCCCGGACGTCACCCCGGCCCAGCTGCGGGAACGGTCGTGGTGGACCGGCCCGGACGTGTGGCTGCTGGTCGACGACTACGACCTCGTCGTCCCCGCCGCCGGGTCGACCGGCCCGCACCCGCTGCTCGCGCTCGCCGAGTACCTGCCGCAGGCCCGCGACGTCGGGCTGCACGTCGTCCTCGCGCGGCGGACCGGCGGCGCGGGACGGGCCCTGTTCGACCCGGTCCTCGGACGGCTGCGCGAGCTCGGCGCCCCCGGGCTGGTCGGCTCCGGAAGCCCCGACGAGGGTGCGTTGCTGGAGAAGGTCCGTCCCGGGCCGATGCCGCCGGGGCGCGGGGTGCTCGTCGACCGGCGGGCCGGGGCGCGACGGGTGCAGCTGGCCTGGACCGAGCCGGGGTGAGCACCCTCGCGGTCGCCGTCCACGACCGCCGCCACGCGGTGCTGCTCGCCGCCGCCGACGGGGACGGGCTGCGCCTGCTCGCCGCCGCCCCACCCGGCACACCCCCGGCGACGGCCGTCGCGGACTTCTTCGTCGACGACCCGCCCGGCGTCGTCGTCCGGGTCGGGACGACGGCGGGCGGTCCCTTCCCGGGGCGCCCGCGGGTGCTGGTGGTCCCGTCCGCGGTCGCGGTGCTCGCGGCGGAACCGGAGCTGCCCGACGGACCGGTGCTGGTCGTCGACGACGACGACGTGACGCTCGTGCGCGACGGCGTGCCCGAACGGGTCGGGGAGCCGGGCGCGGACCTCGCCGCGCTCGTCCGGGCGACCGGGACGGAGCTGGTCGTCGTCGCCCGGACACCGGGCCCGCTCCCGCAGCGGTGCGGGACCGCGGGCACCCGGGGGCCCGCGGGGCCCGGTGCTCCGGCCGGGTACCGGCTCCCGTGCCCGGTGCGCGTCGCCGGGACGCGGCCGGCCGGTGGCGGGTCCCGGGGGCCGGAGACGGCCGCGGTCGTCGGGGCCGCCGTGCTGGGGACCGCCGTGCCGGGGGCCGCCGTGCCGGGGGCCGCGCCGCTCGCCCCGGCGGCCCCCGGGCCCGGGGCCGGACCGGTCGCCGGACCACCCGGGCCGGTCCCGCCGTGGCCCGGCGCACCCGACCCCGCCGGGCCACCCGCCGACCGCCCGGACCGCGCCCGGACGGTGCTCCCGGTCGTCGCCGTGCTGGGTGCGGTGCTGCTCGCCACCGGGCTGCTGTTCGGCGGTGTCTCCCGCCCGGCCGCACCGGACGGGAGCACGGTCGTCCAGTACGGCTACGCCGCCACGCTCCCGGCGGGCTGGGAGCACACCGGTGGCGACCCGCAGCGTCGACGGGTGCTGCTGACCCCCGTCGGCGGCCCGGACGGGGCGGACCTGCTCGTGCTGGAACGCAGCCCCCTCGGTTACGACGCCGGGCGCGAGCCCGACCGGGCCCGCCGCGAGCTCGCCGCGCTGGTCGGCGGGGCGGGTCCGGTGCCCGCGACCGTCGGCGGGCGCGCGGTCCTGCGCTGGAGCGAGGAACCGGGTGACGGGACCGTCGTCGACTGGCACGTGGTGTTCGACGGTGCCGACCAGCTCGTCTCCGGGTGCCGCCGGGCCGTCGCCGCCCCGGTCGCCCCGGCCTGCGCCGAGGTCGTGGCGTCGCTGCACCGGGTGCGGTGCGCGGCACCGGGTGGGTCGTACCCGGCGCGTTCCCGGTCGCGAACGATCCCGGCCGATCGGCCGTGGTGGACCGGGCCGCCCTGTCACTGTGCGCGGGCCGGGGGCACCGCGTCCCCGGGCCCGGACGCCGCGCACGCGGCCGTCCGGGCACCGAGACGGGGACGAGGTGGGCTCATGGCCGACGGGTTCGGCACGACGACCGAGGAGATGGTCCGCGCGGCGGACCGGGTGCGGGCGGTGAGCGACGCCGTCAACGGCGAGCTCGGCCGGTTGCGCAGCCAGCTGGGACCGCTGCAGGGCCAGTGGTCGGGCACCGCGGCGACCGCGTTCGCCCAGCTCATGGCCAAGTGGGACACCGAGGCGCGTCGGCTGAACGAGGCGCTGGGCGCGATCGGGGAGCAGCTCGGCGGCACGGCGACGACGTACCAGCAGCAGGAGGACCAGAACCGCACCGCCATCACGTCGGTGCTCGGGTGAGGGGGAGCGACACCGTGGGATCCGAGATCAAGGTCACGTTCAGCGCGCTCGACCAGGCGTCGGCCGACACCGTCGCCACGACCGCGCGCATCAACTCCCAGCTCGAGGACCTCCGGCGCCACCTGGCACCGATGGTCGCGGCCTGGACCGGCGACGCGGCGACCACCTACCGGGCGTCGCAGCAGAAGTGGGACACCTCGGCCGCCGAGCTGACCACCACCCTGGGCGCCATCGGGAGGCTGGTCGGCCAGGCCGGCCAGAACTACCGGGCCACCGAGCAGGCGAACCGGGCCCGGTTCGCCTGACCCCCGGTCCGGGGCCGGACGACCCCCTGCGTCCGCCCCCGGGACCGGCGGGTACGCTTGGCTCTCGTTGTGCAGCGGTGGAGACCCGCGGGCGCCGTCCTCCGGCGACAGCGGCGGGATCGAGCGTCCCTCCGGCGTCCACCAGCAGCACGCTGAGGAACCAGAGACTAGAGAGTGGGCCGGAACCCGTGCGGACGGCCCACCAGCCGAGAACGACGACGAGGTAGATCCGTGCCCACGTACAGCCCCAAGCCCGGCGACATCCAGCACGCCTGGCACGTGATCGACGCCGAGGACGTGCGCCTCGGTCGGCTCGCCACCCACGCCGCCACGCTGCTGCGCGGGAAGCACAAGCCGACCTACGCCCCGCACGTCGACAACGGCGACTTCGTGGTCATCGTGAACGCGGAGAAGATCTCGGTGTCGGGCAACAAGCGCACCGACAAGTTCGTCTACCGCCACTCCGGCTTCCCGGGTGGCCTCCGCCAGCGCTCCGTCGGCGAGATGATCGACAGCCAGCCCGACCGCCTCGTCGAGAAGGCGATCAAGGGCATGCTGCCGAAGAACCGTCTCGGCCGCGCCATGGCCAAGAAGCTGAAGGTCTACGCCGGCCCGGCGCACCCGCACGAGGCCCAGAAGCCGCAGCCGTTCGAGATCAAGCAGGTCACCCAGTGACCACCCCGAGCAACGAAGAGGGACAGCCCGTGACCAGCCCCGAGAACGGACCCGACGAGGTCGTCGACGCGGTCGAGACCGAGGGTGCGGCCGCCGAGGCGACCGAGGCCGAGGCCACCGAGGTCGCCGAGACCGAGGTCGCCGACGTCGACTACACCATCGGTGACGCCGCCGACTTCGACGCCGACGAGTTCGCCGCCGAGGCCCCCGTGCTGGGCGACCGCCCGGTCCAGACCGTCGGCCGCCGCAAGGAGGCCGTCGTCCGCGTGCGGCTGCTGCCGGGCACCGGTGGGTTCACCCTGAACGGCAAGCCGCTCGAGGTGTACTTCCCGAACAAGCTGCACCAGCAGATCGTCAAGGAGCCGCTGGTCCTCGTCGAGAAGACCGAGCGCTTCGACATCTTCGCCAACCTCAAGGGTGGCGGCACCGCGGGCCAGGCCGGCGCGCTGCGCCTGGCCATCGCCCGTGCGCTGGTCGAGCTGGACTCCGAGGACCGCCCGCCGCTGAAGAAGGCCGGCTGGCTGACCCGGGACGCCCGCGCCGTCGAGCGCAAGAAGTACGGCCTCAAGAAGGCCCGCAAGGCGCCCCAGTACTCCAAGCGCTGATCGCACACCGGATGCCTCGTCTCTTCGGAACCGACGGCGTCCGGGGCCTGGCCAACGGCGAACTCCTCACTCCGGAGTTCGCCGTTGGCGTCTGTGCCTCGGCCGCCCGCACGCTCTCGGACGGCTCCGGCCGCCGGCCCCTCGCGGTCGTCGGGCGCGATCCGCGCGCGAGCGGCGAGATGCTCGAGGCCGCGGTCGTCGCCGGGCTCACCTCGGCCGGTGCGGACGCGATCCGGGTCGGCGTGCTGCCGACCCCGGGCGTCGCGCACCTGGTCGCCCAGACCGGTGCCGATCTCGGCGTGATGATCTCCGCCTCGCACAACCCGATGCCCGACAACGGCATCAAGCTCTTCGCCGCGGGCGGCCACAAGCTGCCCGACGACGTCGAGGACGCGATCGAGCGGCAGTTCGCCGAGGGCCTCGGCGCCCGTCCGACCGGTGCGGACATCGGCAGGGTCTGGGACGCCCCGGACGCCACCGACGTCTACGTCGAGCACCTGCTGTCCGCCACGCCCGGTTCGCTGACCGGGCTGCGCGTGGTCGTCGACTGCGCGCACGGCGCCGCGGCGCTGGCCGCGCCGGAGGCCTACCGGCAGGCGGGCGCGGACGTCATCGCGCTGCACGCCGAGCCGGACGGTCTCAACATCAACGACGGTGTCGGCTCGACCCACCTGGACCCGCTGCGGTCCGCGGTGCGCGAGCACGGCGCCGACCTCGGCATCGCCCACGACGGCGACGCCGACCGCTGCCTGGCGGTGGACGAGACCGGCGCCGTCGTCGACGGTGACCGGATCATGGCCGTGCTGGCGCTCGCCATGCGCGACGCCGGCGAGCTCGCCCACGACACCCTGGTCGCCACGGTGATGAGCAACCTGGGTCTGCACCTCGCCATGCGCGAGGCCGGGATCGGCCTGGACACGACCAGGGTCGGTGACCGCTACGTGCTGGAGCGGCTGCGCGAGGGCGGGTTCACCCTGGGCGGTGAGCAGTCCGGGCACGTGGTGCTGCCGGGCCACGCCACCACCGGCGACGGCCTCCTGACGGCCCTGCGGCTCATGGCGCGGGTGGCGCAGACCGGTACCCCGCTGGCCGAGCTGGCCTCGGTGGTCACCGTGCTGCCGCAGGTCCTGCGCAACGTGCCCGTCGCCGACAAGGATGCGGTCGCCGCGTCCTCCGACGTGGCCGAGGCCGTCGCGAAGGCCGAGGCCGAGCTGGGCGAGACCGGGCGGGTGCTGCTGCGCCCCTCGGGTACCGAGCAGCTCGTGCGGGTGATGGTCGAGGCGCCCACCGAGGGCGAGGCCGACGCCGTCGCGGGCCGGCTGGCCGACATCGTCGCCGCCGCACGCTGATCGTTCGCGCGGACCGGGGCCGCCATCCCTGCGGGGGTGGCGGCCCCGACGTCGTTCCCGGGGGTCGTCGCGGCGACCGTTCGCGATCGCGAACCGGTTCGCGGGTCCGGGCCCGCCCGCCCGGGACGGCCCGCACGCTGGGACGATGCGACCGGACGTGCGGCGGGACCCCGACGGGCTGGAGCGTGTGGCCCGTGGGCTGGACGACCTGGCGGCCGGGCTGACCGGCGCCCCGGCGACCGGGGACGGTGACGGGGCCCGTGCGGTCCGGCTGCGGCGGGTCGTGGACGAGCTGACGGTGCTGGCCGACGCGGCCCGGCGCGCCGCGACCGCGGCGAGGACCGCCGACGCCGGCGCGGCCGCGGCGCTCCGCGGCGCCGATCGGCACGGTCCCGCCGTCGACGGGGAGCCACCGTGCTGATCGACGGGACGGGCGACGCTGTCGCGGACCACGCCGGGGCCCTGCGTGCGCTGGTGGACCGGCTCGACGACACCGCCGGACTGCTGGCGGGGATCCGCGCCGCCGTCGCCGACGCGTGGGACGACCCGGCCGGGGAGGCGGTGGCCGCCCGGCTCGACCTCGTCGGCCGCGAGGTGCACCGGCTGGCCGACGAGGCCGCCCGGGACGCGGCCCGCGCCGAGGACGCCGTACCCGCCGGACCGGTGGCGACGCACCGGGACACCGCGGAGTGCCCCGGCTCGGCACGGCCCGGCGGGACCGGTCCCGGCGGCGACGACCCGGTGCGGCCGGACGGCACCGGTATGCGCCTGCCCGGGCTGACCGGGACGCGCGTGGGCGACCGTCGTGGTCCCCTGGCGCCCGCACCCGTGGACCCGCCCGTCCGGTGAGCCGGGTGTCCCGGGCCGGCGTGTCAGAGGTCCGGGGTCACCAGGTCCGCCTCGATCTCCGCCGCGGCCTGCAGCAGCCGCGGGAGATGGCGCCCGGTCAGCTCCTCGCGCGAGGCCACGCCCACGTGGGTCGACACGTTCACCGCCGCGATCACCGGGCGACGGCGCCGTGCCCG
Organism: Pseudonocardia sp. ICBG1293; assembly: GCF_020131355.1. Taxonomy (GTDB): domain Bacteria; phylum Actinomycetota; class Actinomycetes; order Mycobacteriales; family Pseudonocardiaceae; genus Pseudonocardia. The sequence goes on along the minus strand of NZ_JAHLEL010000053.1, from coordinate 273,753 downwards.
GGAGCTCGGAGCCGAGGAACTCGTCCCCGGGGAGGTGTTCGGCACGGTGTTCGAGACCTCCGGCGCGCCCGCCGCCTGGTCGACGTCGACCGGCGCCGTCGACCGGGCCGGGACGCTGCTGCTCATCGGCCGGCACGACGGCCCCTCCCCGGTGAACACCCACGACCTGGTGCAGCGGCAGGTCACGGTCACCGGATCGCTGATCTACGACCACCCGGACGACTTCGCCTCGGCGCTCGCGGACCTCCCCGCCGTCGCCGAGGCCCTGGTGGGGCTGATGGAGCCCGAGCCGTTCGGACTCGACCGGGCCGCCGCCGCGTTCGACGCCGTCACCGCCGCCGACCGGAAGGTCTGGCTGGCTCCCTGACCCCGCCGGCACGGCCCGCGTCCGCGCGGTGATCCGCGGTCCGCGCGCGTCCGGACACACGCGGAGAACGGATCACAGTGCGGGCGGAGGATCACCGCGCGAGCGGAGGATCACCGCGCGGGCGGGGGATCACCGCGCGGACCGCGGCTCGCCGCGCCGGGCGGTGCGGCCGTGCCCGGATCAGCCGTTGATGCCCAGCAGCCCCGACGACGACTGCTGCTCCTGCTCGTCCTGGGGCTCCGGGGTGAGGTCCACCAGCGGCGCCCCGGGCACGTTCCCCGAGGTCAGCGAGGACACCCGCTTCTCGCCCTGCAGCTCCTGCATGAGGAACGCGGTCACCAGCGCGCGGGCGATCTTCCGGGTGCGGTGCTGCGGGCGGTTCTGCAGCAGGAGGCTCGTCCAGTGCCTGCCCTCGCAGAACCCGAGGTGACCGGCCTTCTCGATCTCGCGCAGCGTCACGTCGCCGCCGGCCTCGTGCCCGGCGGCGGCGATGCGCTGCGCGTGTCCCTCCATCGGGGCCAGCGAGTCCAGCGACGCGGCCAGGTGCAGCGTGGGGACACCCACGGCGGGGGCCGCCTCGATCGCCGACGGCTTGACCTCCGAGGCCGCGAGGGTGACCAGCGCGCCGAGGCGCTCGCGGCGGGCCGCGGCGAGGACGGCGGCGCCGCCGCCGGTGCCGTGCCCGACCAGGGCGGTCTTGCGCGCGTCGACGGAGACGTGGCCGTCGCCCAGGCGGACGCCGACGCACACGTCCAGGACGGTGTTCAGGTCCGAGGCGAACCGGGCGACGCTGGGCACCGGACCACGCTGGGTGTCCGGCGCCGCGGCGACGAACCCCCAGGTCGCGAGGTGGCGCAGCAGCTCGTGGTAGCGGTGCACGGGCTGCAGCCACGCGTGTCCGAGGACCACCGCGGGCAGCTGGTAGCCCTCCGCGGGGGTGTAGACGATGCCCGGCAGCCCGATCAGGCCCAGGTCGCCGTGCTTGACCGGGTTCGGACCCGGACGCGACAGCACACCGAGGGCGTCCTTGGCCCCCTTCATCGACGGGGGGCGGGTCACGCTGGTCCGGGCCACGGACGGCACGGTACCGGTGCAGGTCACCGCCTGCCCGCCTCGCACGGACCACCGGCGTGGCGCCGGTCGCACCCGTCGCCGGGAGGCCGCCGACCGGGCGTCGATACGCTCCCCGGTATGTGTGGCATCGTCGGTTACGTCGGTCATCGGTCCGCACTCGACGTCGTCCTGGGCGGCCTGCGACGGCTGGAGTACCGCGGTTACGACTCCGCCGGCGTCGCGCTGCCCCACGACGGTGAGCTGCTGGTCGAACGCAAGGCGGGCGCCCTGGCCAACCTGGAGGCCCGGCTCGACGAGATCGGCCGGGACCACTTCACCGGGACCTCGGGCATCGGGCACACCCGCTGGGCCACACACGGCCCGCCCACCGACCGCAACGCCCACCCGCACCGCAGCAGCGACGGCCGGGTGGCCGTCGTCCACAACGGCATCATCGAGAACTTCGTGGAGCTGCGCGCCGAGCTCGAGGCCCAGGGCATCTGGGCGGAGTCCGACACCGACACCGAGACCGCCGCGCACCTGGTCGCGCTCGCCCACGCGCACGGCGACACCGCCGGCGACCTCCCGGCATCGGTGCGGGCCGTCGCGCGCCGGCTGGAGGGCGCGTTCACCCTCGTCGTGACGCACGCCGACGAGCCGGACCGGATCGTGGCGGCCCGCCGCAACTCCCCGCTGGTTCTCGGCATCGGCGACGGCGAGACCTTCCTGGCCTCCGACGTCGCGGCGTTCATCGAGTTCACCCGTGACGCGGTCGAGCTGGGGCAGGACCAGGTCGTGACGATCACCCGCGACGGCTACGACGTCACCGACTTCCACGGGGAGCCGGTCGGGGTCAACCCGTTCGAGGTGACCTGGGACCTCGCCGCCGCCGAGAAGGGCGGCCACGACTACTTCATGCTCAAGGAGATCGAGGAGCAGCCGACCGCGATCGCCGACACCCTGCGCGGGCACCTCGTCGACGGCCGGATCGTCCTCGACGAGCAGCGCCTGACCGACCAGGACCTGCGCGACGTCGACAAGGTGTTCGTCGTGGCCTGCGGCACCGCCTACCACTCGGGGCTGCTGGCCAAGTACGCGATCGAGCACTGGACCCGGATCCCCGTCGAGATCGAGCTGGCCAGCGAGTTCCGCTACCGCGACCCGGTGCTGGACCGCTCCACGCTGGTGGTCGCGATCTCCCAGTCCGGCGAGACCGCCGACACCCTGGAGGCGCTGCGCCACGCCAAGGAGCAGAAGGCCCGGGTGCTGGCCATCTGCAACACCAACGGGGCGCAGATCCCGCGCGAGTCCGACGCGGTCATCTACACCCACGCCGGCCCGGAGATCGGCGTCGCCGCGACCAAGACGTTCACCGCGCAGGTCGCGGCGAACTACCTGGTCGGTCTGGCCCTGGCCCAGGCCCGCGGCACCAAGTACCCGGACGAGGTCGTCCGCGAGTACGAGGCGCTGGAGGCGATCCCGGCCGCCGTCGCCGAGGTGCTGGAGTCCCTCGGCGAGGCGCGCGCGCTCGGGCAGGAGCTGGCGCCGTCGAAGGCGGTGCTGTTCCTGGGGCGTCACGTCGGCTACCCGGTGGCCCTGGAGGGTGCGCTCAAGCTCAAGGAGCTCGCCTACATGCACGCCGAGGCGTTCGCCGCCGGCGAGCTCAAGCACGGCCCGATCGCGCTGATCGAGGACGGGCTGCCGGTCGTGGTGGTGATGCCGTCGCCGAAGGGGCGCGCGGTGCTGCACTCCAAGCTGCTGTCCAACATCCAGGAGATCAAGGCGCGCGGTGCCCGCACCGTGGTGCTCGCCGAGGCCGGCGACGAGACGGTGCGGCCCTTCGCCGACCACCTCTTCGAGCTGCCCGCGGTACCGACGCTGCTGCAGCCGCTGGTCGCCACGATCCCGCTGCAGGTCATCGCGGCCGAGATCGCCCGGGCCCGCGGCTACGACGTCGACAAGCCCCGCAACCTGGCGAAGTCGGTCACCGTCGAGTGATCACCGCTCGGGGAGCGGAGCGCTCGCGACGCGGGCGCCCCGCTCCACGACCGTCGGTCACGGGCGCCCGGCGCTAGTCTCGCGGCCATGCACGCGCTCCACACCGCGGACCAGGTACGGGCGGCCGAGGCGGCCATGATGCGCACCGTCGGCGACGGGGTGCTGATGCGCCGGGCCGCGGCCGGGCTCGCCCACCACGTCGGCGAGTTCCTCGGCTCCACCTACGGCCGCCGGGTGGTGCTGCTCGTCGGGGCGGGTGACAACGGCGGCGACGCGCTGTGGGCCGGCGCCGGGCTGCGCCGCCGGGGCGCGCACGTCACCGCGGTGCTGCTGGCCCCGGACCGCGCGCACCCGGAGGGTCTGGCCGCGCTGCGCCGGGCCCGCGGGCGGGTACTGGCCCTGACCCCCTCCGCCCCGGCCGCCGACCCCGGGGGCACCGGGGCGGGGACCCCGGTCGCCGCCGGTGCCGGCGGGCTCGACGCGGCGCGGGCGCTGGTGGCCGGCGCCGACGTCGTCGTGGACGGGATCGTCGGGATCTCCGGGCGCGGTGCGCTGCGCGACCCGGCGCCGGAGCTGGTCGCCGCCGCCGACGGGGCCGGCGTGCCGATCGTGGCCTGCGACCTGCCCTCGGGGGTCGACGGCGACACCGGGGCGACCGACGGGCCGCACGTGCGCGCCGCGCTGACGGTCACCTTCGGCACCCGCAAACCGGTGCACGCCCTCGCCGCGCCGCTGTGCGGGCCGGTGCGGCTGGTGGACTTCGGGCTCGGGCCCTTCCTGGAGGGGGTCGAGCCGCACGCCCGGGTGCTGTCCGACGCCGACGTCGGCGACCGGTGGCCCGTCCCGGGGCCGGACGACGACAAGTACAGCCAGGGCGTCGTCGGGATCGCGGCCGGGTCGGCCACCTACCCGGGCGCCGCCGTCCTCGCCGCGGGCGCCGCGGCCCTGGCGACCTCCGGGATGGTGCGCTTCGCCGGGTCCGCCGCCGACGAGGTCCGCAGGCACTGGCCGGAGATCGTCGCCACCGGCGACATCACCGACGCGGGCCGCACCCAGGCCTGGGCGGTCGGGCCGGGGCTGGGCACCGGCGGGCAGGGTCTGGCCGTGCTGGAGGAGGCACTGGGCCGGGAGGTGCCGCTCTGCCTCGACGCCGACGCGATCACCCTGCTCGCGCAGCACGCGCACCTGCGGATGCGGATCCACGGCGAGCCCGTCGTGCTCACCCCGCACGCGGGGGAGTTCGCCCGGGTCGCGGGCGAGGTCGGCGCCGACCGGATCGGCGCCGCCCGCCGGGCCGCCGCCGACCTCGGGGTGACGGTGCTGCTCAAGGGGAACGCGACCGTCGTCGCCGCCCCGGACGGACGGGTGCTGGTCGACCCGGCCGCGGACTCCTGGGCCGCGACCGCGGGCTCCGGCGACGTGCTCACCGGCATGATCGGAGCCCTGCTGGCCGCCGGGCTCGACCCGTGGTGGGCGGCGGGCTGCGCCACGCTGGTGCACGCCCGCGCCGCGACCGAGGCCGCCCGCGAGCACGGGCTGCCACCGGTGCCGGCCCCGGCGTCGGCCATGCAGGCGGCGATCCCGGTCGCGCTGCGGGCGGTCCGGGCGGCGGCGTCGGCGGCACCGGCAGCGGGTTGTTAGCGTTCCGCGCGTGCCGAAGATCCTGACCAGCCTCCCCGTCGGCGAGCGCGTCGGCATCGCCTTCTCCGGTGGCCTCGACACCTCCGTCGCGGTCGCGTGGATGCGCGAGAACGGCGCGGTGCCCTACGCCTACACCGCCGACCTGGGGCAGCCCGACGAGCCCGACCTCGTGGCCGTCCGCGAGCGCGCGCTGGAGTACGGCGCCGAGGCCGCCCGCGTCGTCGACTGCCGCCGCGCGCTGGTCGACGAGGGCATCGCCGCGATCGCCTGCGGCGCGTTCCACATCCGCGCCGGCGGGATGCCCTACTTCAACACCACACCGATCGGCCGCGCGGTCACCGGCACGCTGCTGGTCCGCGCCATGGCCGACGACGGCGTCTCGATCTGGGGCGACGGGTCCACCTTCAAGGGCAACGACATCGAGCGGTTCTACCGCTACGGCCTGCTCGCCAACCCCGCGCTGCGCATCTACAAGCCGTGGCTGGACGAGGCGTTCGTCGACCAGCTCGGCGGCCGCGCGGAGATGAGCGCCTGGCTCGGCGAGCGCGAGCTGCCCTACCGGGACTCCGCGGAGAAGGCGTACTCGACCGACGCGAACATCTGGGGCGCCACCCACGAGGCCAAGCGCCTCGAGCACCTCGACACCTCGATCGAGATCGTCGAGCCGATCATGGGTGTGCGGTTCTGGGACCCGGCGGTCACCGTCGACACCGAGGACGTCACCGTCGAGTGGGAGGCCGGACGCCCCGTCGCGATCAACGGTGTCCGCTACGACGACCCGGTCGCGCTGGTCGCCGAGGCCAACCGGATCGGCGGCCGGCACGGCCTGGGCATGACCGACCAGATCGAGAACCGGATCATCGAGGCCAAGAGCCGCGGCATCTACGAGGCCCCGGCGATGGCGCTGCTGTTCGTCACCTACGAGCGGCTGGTGTCGGCGATCCACAACCACGACTCGCTGTCGGCCTACGAGGAGCAGGGCCGTCGCCTCGGCCGGCTGCTCTACGAGGGCCGCTGGCTGGAGCCGCAGTCGCTGATGCTGCGCGAGTCCCTGACCCGCTGGGTCGGCAACGCGGTCACCGGGTCGGTCACCCTGCGGCTGCGCCGCGGCAACGACTGGTCGGTGCTCGACACCCGCGGCCCCGCCCTGGCCTACGCCGAGGACCGGCTGTCGATGGAGCGCGTCGAGGACGCCCCGTTCACCCCGGGTGACCGGATCGGCCAGCTCACCCTGCGGAACCTGGACCTGGCCGACTCCCGCGCGAAGCTGGAGCAGTACTCGGCCACCGGGATGCTGGGCGGCGAGTTCGGCACCTTCGTCGGCGAGGTCGAGGCCGGGCGTGCGGCGGAGATCACCGCGACGCCGTCGGACCCCGACGCCGAGCAGGCAGAGGAGTCCCTCGACCGCGCCGCGATGGAGGCCGGTACCGACTGAGCCGGGTCGAGGGACCGGGGGCGCCGGGACGGGATGCGATGATCGGGGCCGTGTTACCGACGACCGAACCCGCTCCCGGCCCGCGGCCCCGGCCCGGACCGGCCGCACCGGCGGCCGAAGCGGTGGTCGACCTCGACGCCGTTCGGCACAACACCCGGTACCTGTCCGGTCTCGCGTCCGGCGCGGAGACGATGGTCGTGGTCAAGGCCGACGGCTACGGCCACGGCGCCGCCGCGGTCGCCCGGGCGGCGCTGTCGGCCGGGGCGACCCGTCTCGGCGTCGCCACCCTGGACGAGGCGCTCGCGCTGCGTGCCGAGGGCGTCGACGCGCCGCTGCTGTCCTGGCTGCACCTGCCCGACGAGAACTTCGCCGCCGCCGTCGCCGCGGGGGTGGAGCTGTCGGTGTCGGGCCGCGAGCACCTCGCCGCGGTGCTGGCCGGGGCCCGCGCCGCGGGCCGCCCGGTCCGGCTGCACCTCAAGGCCGACACCGGCCTGTCGCGCAACGGCTGCCCGCCCGGACAGTGGCCCGACCTGCTCGACGACGTCGCGGACGGTGTCGCCGACGGCACCTGCGAGGTCGCGGCGGTGTGGTCGCACCTGGCCGCCGCCGACGAGCCGGGCCAGCCCGCCGTCGACAGCCAGGCCGCCCGGCTGCACGCCGCCGCCGCGCTCGTCCGCGACCGCGGGTTCACCCCGCAGCTGCACCTGTGCAACTCCGCGGGCCTGATGACCCGCCCCGACCTGCACCTGGACCTCGTCCGGCCGGGGATCGCCGTCTACGGCCTCGACCCGATCGCCCGGCCCGCCGACAGCCCGCTGCGCCCCGCGATGACGCTGCGCGGCCGGGTGGCGCTCACCAAGACCGTCGAGGCGGGCGAGGGCGTGTCCTACGGCCACGAGTGGGTCGCCCGCGAGCCGCGCACCCTCGCCCTGGTGCCACTGGGCTACGCCGACGGCGTCCCGCGCCGGCTCAACGACGGCGGCCGGATGCGCGTGCGGGTCGGCGGCACCGTCCGGCCGGTCGCCGGGCGGGTCTGCATGGACCAGTTCGTCGTCGACTGCGGGCGGCCGGGGGCGCTGCCGGTCGCGATCGGCGACCCGGTCGAGCTCTTCGGCACCGGGGCGGACGGCGGACCGACCGTCCGCGAGTGGGCCGACGAGCTGGGCACCATCCACTACGAGATCGTCACGGGTGTCCGGGGGCGGGTGCGCCGCACGGTCACCGACGGGCGCGGGGGAGTCGCATGAGCCGCAGGGGATGGACCGTCGCCGGGATCGCGGGCGGTGTGGTCGGCGCGGCGGGAGCCGCGGCCGGGGTCGGCGTCGCCGCACAGCGACGCAAGATCGCCGCCACCCGTCGCAGCCTGGCGACCGAGATGTCCGCGCACACCGGGACGCCGCCGGGCACCGTCGGCGAGGAGATGTCGGTGACGGCCGACGACGGCGTCCGGATCGCCTGCGAGGTGGTCGCCCCGGCCGACGGCTCCGAGCCCGCCCTGACGGTCGTGCTCGTGCACGGCTTCGCCCTCGACCGGCGCACCTGGCAGGAACAGCGGCCGCACCTGGCCGGGCTGACCGGCCCGGCGGTGCGGATGGTGCTCTACGACCAGCGCAGCCACGGCCGGTCCGAGCGGGCACCCGCCGAGTCCTGCACGATCGACCAGCTCGGTCGCGACCTCGACGCCGTCATCCGCGCGCTGGCGCCCGAGGGACCGCTGGTGCTGGTGTCGCACTCGATGGGCGGCATGACGGTGATGGCGCTGGCCGAGCAGCACCCGGAGCTGTTCCACGACCGGGTCGCGGGGGTGGCACTGGTGTCCACCTCGGCGGGGGAGATGGCGTCCTCGGGCCTGCCGGGCACGTTCCTGTCCCGGCGCAACCCGATCATCCGCACCCTCGGCGGGCTGGCCGCGTGGCAGCCCGGTCTGGTCGAGACGGGCCGGCGGGCGCTGGGGGACATCATCTGGGTGTTCACCAAGCGCTTCGCCTACGGTGACCGCCAGGTCGACCCGCGGATGGTCGACCTCGTCGACACGATGATCGACTCGAACGCCGTCGGTGCGCTCACCGACTTCGTCGACACCCTCGGCACCCACGACCGGCTCGCCGCGCTGCCCGGCCTGTCCGGCTGCGAGGTGCTCGTCCTGGCAGGCGACGGCGACCGGATCATCCCGTGGCGGCACAGCGAGGTCATCGCCGAGGCGGTGCCGACCGCCCGGCTGGTCCGGCTGCCCGGCGTCGGGCACATGCCGATGCTGGAGCAGCCCGAGGTCGTCGACGCCGAGCTGGACGCGCTGATCGCCCGCACCACCGAGCGCACCGCGGGCGGCGAGCTGCGGGCCAAGCGTCCGCCGCAGCACTCCGGCGCGGTCGACGAGGAGCAGGCCGCGGCGGCTGGCGGCGCGCTGCAGGGGCTGCTGCGCAGCGCGGGCCGGGTCCGCCGGGGCGGCCGCGCCCCCGCCCGCGCAGGCCGGTCCCGCAGGAAGGACCGTCCGTGATCCCCGCCCCCGGCGCGGACGGCGTCGTCCGGGAGCTGCCGACCGTCGCCGACACCGAGTCCTTCGGCGAGGCGGTCGGGCGCGAGCTGGTGGCCGGTGACGTCGTGCTGCTGGCCGGCCCGCTCGGGGCGGGCAAGACCGCGCTGGTCCGCGGCCTGGCCCGCGGGCTCGGGGTGACCGGCGCGGTGGCCTCGCCGACGTTCGTGATCGCCCGCGAGCACCCGTCCGCGGGGGACGGCCCGGCGCTGGTGCACGTCGACGCGTACCGGCTGGGCGGCCCCGACGGGAGCGTGGACGTGGCGGCCGAGCTGGACGACCTGGACCTGGACACCGAGCTGGCGCGCGCGGTCGTCGCCGTCGAGTGGGGGGTCGGTGTCGCGGAGCGGCTCTCCGGGTCCGCGGTGACCATCGCGCTGGAGCGCCGCGACGACGACACCCGGGTCGCGACGCTGCGCCGCACGGCGCGTCCGTAGGCTCGCGGTCGTGCTGGTACTGGCCCTGGACACCGCGACGACCGTCGTCACCGCCGGTCTCGTCGATCTCGGTCCCGACGGCGGGCCGCGGACCCTCGCCGCCCGCGCGCACGACGGCCGCCGGCACGGCGAGCTGCTGATGCCCGCCGTGCGTGCGCTGTGCGCCGAGGCCGGGCACGGCCTCGGCGAGGTCGGCGCGGTCGTCGTCGGCGCCGGGCCGGGCCCGTTCACCGGCCTGCGGGTCGGGATCGCCTCGGCCGCCGCGCTCGGGCACGCCCTCGGCGTGCCGGTGCACGGCGTCGTCACCCACGACGCGCTCGCGTGGGGGCTGCACACCGGCGGGAACCTGCTGGTCGTCACCGACGCCCGGCGCAAGGAGGTCTACTGGGCCGCCTACGACGCCTCAGACCCCGCCGACGCCCACTCGGTCCGCAGGCTGACCGGCCCGGCCGTCGAGGCCCCGGAGGCGCTGGCCGCCCGCCTGGACGCGCTGGCGATCGGCACCGTGGTGGGCGATCCGGCGTTCGCGCAGCGGCTCGGCCGCGAGATCGGCGGACCCGGCGCCCCGACCGTCGACGGGCTGGTCGGCGTCGCCGCGGCGGACCTGCTCGCCGGCCGGTCCCCGGCCCCGGTCGAGCCGCTCTACCTGCGCCGCCCGGACGCCGTCGAGCCGACCGGGCGCAAGCGCGTCACCGCATGACCGCCACGGTCGCGCTGGGCCCGCTCTACCGCGCCGACGCCCCGCGGTGTGCCGAGCTGGAGCGGCTGCTGTTCCCCGGCGACGACCCGTGGAGCGCCCAGGCGTTCCGCGACGCCGTCACCTCCGGGCAGCTCTACCTCGCCGCCCGCGCCGGGGACGAGCTGGTCGGCTACGCCGGGCTGGCCGTCGTCGCCGGGCTGCCGATGGCCGAGGCGGAGGTGCACACGATCGGCGTCGACCCGGCCTGGCAGGGCCACGGCATCGGTCGGGCCCTGCTGGACGGCCTGCTCGCCGTCGCCGACGAGCTGCGGGCGACGGTGTTCCTGGAGGTGCGCACGGACAACGAGCCGGCGCGCACGCTCTACGAGAGCACCGGGTTCACCGTCGTCGGGGTGCGCAAGCGCTACTACCGGCCCTCGATGGCCGACGCGTACACGATGCGCCGCGAGCGGGCCGGGCGTCAGGACGTGGCGGACAGGTAGGACAGCAGGCGCAGCTCGTCGTGGGTGAGCTCGAGGGTGAGCATCGGCAGCAGCTGGGCCAGCTGCTCGGGGGTGCGCGCGCTGGCCAGCGGCGCGGTCACCGTGGGCTGGGCGGCCAGCCACGCCAGCGCGACGGCCGGGACCGGCACCCCGTACCCGGCGGAGATCTCGTCCAGCCCGGCCAGCACCGCCCGGCCGCGCGAGTCCAGGTACGCCGCCGCCCCCTCGGCCCGCGGGCCCTCCGGTGCGGGGGAGTCCGGCCGGTACTTGCCGGTCAGGAAGCCCTTCGCCAGACCGAAGTACGGGTAGACCGCCAGCGTCGCGGACTCGGCGAGCGGGGCGAGTGCGGCCTCGAAGTCGTCGCGCTCCATCAGGTTGTAGTGCGGCTGGATCGCGGTGAACGCGGTCAGCCCGTCGCGTTCGGAGATCTCCAGCGCCGGGCGCAGCCGCTCGGCGGAGAAGTTCGACGCGCCGATCTCGCGGACCAGGCCCTCGCGGACCAGTGCGTCGAAGGCGTCGAGGGTCTCCTCCTGCGCGGTCGCCTCGTCGTCGCGGTGGGCGTGGTAGAGATCGATCCGGTCGGTGCGCAGCCGGCGCAGCGAGTCCCGGGCCGCGGCCGCGATGTTCTCCGCCGACAGCCCCTCGCGGCCGGGCAGCGCCCCGACCTTGGTGGCGAGGTGCAGCGCGTCGCGGTTGCCGCGGGCGGCCATCCACTCCCCGAGCAGCGTCTCGGACTCGCCGCCGGAGTTGCCCGGTGCCCGCCACGTGTAGGAGTCCGCGGTGTCGATCTTCCGTCCGCCGGCGGCGACGAACGCGTCGAGGATCGCGAACGAGGTCTCCCTGTCTGCCGTCCAGCCGAACACGTTCGCGCCGAGAACCAGGTCAGCCACGTGCCCGAACCTACCCCTCAGGCGGGCTGCAGGCCGGGCCGCCGGTCCTCGGTGACGAAGCGGCCACGGGTCTGCACCGGGGCGCCCGGCTGCCGCACGAACGGCACGACCCGGAACTCCGCCTCCATCCGCTCCGCGGTGAACCGGGTGCTCACGTAGCCGCGGCGGTTGTTGTGGAAGCGCACGTGCGGGTTCTCGGCGAGGACGGCGGCGGAGCCGGCCTGCGCCTCCGAGCCGTCGCCGCCGGAGGTGATCGAGCTCGACACCAGCTCGGTGCCGACGACCGGCGCGGCCGGGTCGTCGAAGCGGCGCTTGACGTCGGCGCCCCAGTGGGCGTGCACGTCGCCGGTGAGCACGACGAGGTTGCGGGCCCGGCCGTGCCGGGTCGCCGCGACCCAGGAGTCGACGACGCGGTCGCGTGAGCCCGGGTAGCCGTCCCAGGCGTCGGGGTTGAAGCCGCGCCCGGCGCCGGGGGTGAAGTCGACCTGGGAGAAGAACACCTGCTGGCCGAGCACGTCCCAGCGGGCGCGGGAGCGGGCGAAGCCGTCGGCGATCCAGCGCTCCTGAGCCGAGCCGGGCAGCGAGCGGGCGGGGTCGGTCCGTTCCGCGCAGTCGCTGCGGAAGGTGTCCCCGCACGGCTGGTCGCCGCGGTACTGGCGGGTGTCGAGCATGTGGAAGGTGACCAGTCCGCCGTAGCCGACGCGCCGGTACAGCCGCATGGCCGCACCGCGCGGGCGCTGGGCGGCGCGCAGCGGCATGTTCTCCCAGTACGCGCGGAACGCGGCGGTCCTGCGGGCGGTGAAGTCGCCGGGTGGGTCGATCGGCAGCTCCCGGACGTCGCCCGCCCAGTTGTTCTCGACCTCGTGGTCGTCGAACACCACCAGCCACGGCGCGGCGGCGTGCGCGGCCTGCAGGTCGGTGTCGGCGTGGTACTGGGCCAGGCGCTGCCGGTAGCCGGCCAGCGTGGTCGTCTCCGGGCCTGCGTGGTCGCGCACGTTCCCGCCGGGCGCGACGTAGTCCTCCGCCGGGTACTCGTAGACGTAGTCGCCCAGGTGCAGCAGGACGTCCGGGCGCTCCTCGGCCATCCGCCGGTACGCGGTGAAGAAGCCGTGCTCGAACTGCGAGCACGAGGTGAAGGCCATGTGCACCGGGGTCATCGCGGCGGGTGGGGGCGCGGTACGGGTGCGGCCCGCCTCGGAGACGGCGCTGCCGACGCGGAAACGGTAGTGGTAGTCGCGGCCCGGGCGCAGGCCGCCGACCTCGACGTGCACGCTGTGGCCCAGGTCCGGGCCGGTGCGCTCGCGGCCCCGGCGTACCACGCGGGTGAACCGCTCGTCCTCGGCGAGCTCCCACTCGACGTCGGTGGACCGGTTCCCGATCCCGCCCAGACCGTCCTCGGCGACCGGGTCGGTCGCCAGCCGGGTCCAGAGCACGACCGAGGTGGGTGCGGGCTCGCCGGAGGCGACGCCCAGCCCGAACGGGTCGCCGGGCGGCCGGGCGGGTGCCGGAGCGGACCCGGCGGTCGCGGGGAGCAGCGGTGCGGTGGCGGTGACGGCGGCGGCGGTGAGTCCGGCGCGCAGCAGCGAACGGCGGGAGGTGACCACGATGTGCAGTGCAACGGTCCCGATCGAGTGACACCGGACCTCCGGGCGGCGCCCGGGTGAACAACCGGCGACGACCGGGTACTCCGGACACACCCCGGTGGCACGGTTGAGCCCCCGCTCGGCTTCTGGCACTCTCATGGATAGAGTGCCAACGCGCGCGGCGGACGAGTCCGCTCCGGCACCCGCGACGGCGGGGCGGGATCGCCACGTGCGTGCTGTGTGACACCGCTACAGAACCCGTGACACCGGATTCACCCCAGGAAGGGGAGGTCATCGTCGTGGCGAACATCAAGCCGCTCGAGGACAAGCTCGTCGTCCAGGCCAGCGATGCGGAGACCACCACCGCCTCCGGCATCGTCATCCCGGACACCGCCAAGGAGAAGCCCCAGGAGGGCAAGGTCCTGGCCGTCGGCCCGGGCCGGGTGGACGACAACGGGAACCGCGTCCCGCTCGACGTGGCCGTGGGCGACGTCGTCATCTACTCGAAGTACGGTGGCACCGAGGTCAAGTACAACGGCGAGGAGTACCTGATCCTCTCCGCGCGCGACGTGCTGGCCGTCGTCAACTGACGCGAGGCATCGCCTGACGTACCGCCCCGGGTGGTCCACCCCACGGTGGTCCGCGCCGGGGCGGTCGCGTTTCTCCCCCGAGAACCAGAGCGAGATCCCGAGAGGTAGCGAGAACAAGACATGGCGAAGCAGATCAGCTTCGACGAGGAGACCCGTCGCGCGCTCGAGCGCGGCGTGAACCAGCTCGCCGACGCGGTGAAGGTGACGCTCGGCCCGCGCGGCCGTCACGTCGTCATCGACAAGAAGTTCGGCGGTCCGACCGTCACCAACGACGGCGTCACGATCGCCCGCGAGGTCGACCTCGAGGACCCGTACGAGAACCTCGGCGCCCAGCTGGCGAAGACCGTGGCGACCAAGACCAACGACGTCGCGGGTGACGGCACCACCACCGCCACCGTGCTGGCCCAGGCGCTGGTCAAGGAGGGCCTGCGCAACGTGGCCGCCGGTGCGGCGCCGTTCGCGCTGGGCCAGGGCATCGCCGCCGCCTCGGCGAAGGTGTCCGAGGTGCTGCTGTCCAAGGCCACCCCGGTCGACGCGAAGAGCCACATCGCGCAGGTGGGCGCCATCGCCTCGCGCGAGCAGGAGATCGGCGACCTGATCGCCCAGGCGATCAACACCGTCGGCAACGACGGCGTGATCACCGTCGAGGAGGGCTCCACCCTCTCGACCGAGCTGGAGATCACCGAGGGTCTGCAGTTCGACAAGGGCTACCTGTCGCCGTACTTCGTCACCGACTCCGAGTCGATGGAGGCGGCGCTCGACGACCCGTACATCCTGCTGCACCGCGACAAGGTCGGGTCCATCCAGGACCTGCTGCCGCTGCTGGAGAAGGTGCTCGGCGAGGGCAAGCCGCTGCTGATCATCGCCGAGGACGTCGAGGGCGAGGCGCTGTCCACCCTGGTCGTCAACTCGATCCGCAAGACGGTCAAGGTCGCCGCGGTCAAGTCGCCGTTCTTCGGTGACCGCCGCAAGGCGTTCATGGACGACCTCGCGGTCGCCACCGGCGGTCAGGTCATCAACCCCGAGGTCGGCCTGAAGCTGAACGAGGCCGGGCTCGAGCTGCTGGGTCGCGCGCGCCGCGTCGTCGTCACCAAGGACGCCACCACGATCGTCGAGGGCGCCGGCTCCAAGGCCGACGTCGAGGGTCGTATCGCGCAGCTCAAGCGCGAGATCGAGGAGTCCGACTCCGACTGGGACAAGGAGAAGCTCCAGGAGCGCCTGGCCAAGCTCTCCGGCGGCGTCGCGGTCATCAAGGCCGGTGCCGCCACCGAGACCGCGCTCAAGGAGCGCAAGCACCGCATCGAGGACGCCGTCGCGGCGACCCGTGCGGCGGTCGAGGAGGGCATCGTCCCCGGCGGCGGCTCCGCGCTGGTGCACGCCGCGGCCGAACTCGACGGCGGCCTCGGCCTGACCGGTGACGCCGCGACCGGTGTCGCGATCGTCCGCAAGGCGCTCTCGGCGCCGCTGTACTGGATCGCCGAGAACGGTGGCGACGAGGGCGCGATCGTCGTGTCCAAGGTCGCCGAGGGCGGCTGGGGGACCGGGTACAACTCGGCCACCCGCTCCTACGGCGACCTGATCGCCGACGGCGTCATCGACCCGGTCAAGGTGACCCGGTCGGCCGTGGAGAACGCCGCGTCCATCGCGCGCATGGTGCTGACCACCGAGAGCGCCGTGGTGGACAAGCCCGAGAAGGAGGAGCCGGCTCCGGCCGGTGGCCACGGGCACGGTCACGGGCACTGAGACCCGGCACCGAGGCTCGGGACCGGGACCCGACACCGGGACCCGGGACCGAGCCACCCCGAGCACGACGACGGCGGGCGACCCGAGGGTCGCCCGCCGTGGTGCGTTGCGGGGCAGGTGGAGGACGTACCGTCCGGTGGGAGATGGGAGCCCCCCGCCGGTCGGGGCTCTCTCAGGCGGTGTGGACGGGAATCTCCACCGGCTGGACGGTCGCCTCGGCGGCGACCTTGAGCGTGCGGCGCGGACCGCGGATGATCGCGTCCCGCTCGGACTCGGACAGGCCGCCCCAGATGCCGTAGGGCTCGTGCACCTTCAGTGCGTGCTCGCGGCACTGCTGCACCACCGGGCACTCGGAACAGACCTGCTTGGCTCGGGTCTCACGACGGGCCCGGGCGGGACCGCGCTCACCCTCGGGATGGAAGAAGAACGCGCTGTCCATCCCCCGGCAGGCTCCCTCCATCTGCCAGTCGTAGATGTCGGCGACCGGGCCGGGAAGCCTCCGGATGTCCGCCATGTTCGTCACCTGCCTTCGCTATCGAACCTGACGTCGCTCAGATTCCCTGGCCATGGCGGCCGCAAACCTGATTCGAGGTGAACGATGGTGCACGTCCGACAGGGTGGCGCATGCCACGCACCGTCAGCGCGGGTCCGGGCCCTGCTCGCCGGGACGGCGGCGGCCGGGGAGGTCGCCGCGGCGGCCGGCGCGGGTGGACCCCCGGAGCTGCGGTGGGCAGCCGCGGTCGCGTGGGGTGGCTCCGGGTACTACGCGGCCGCGGCGTCGCTGCTCGACGGCGTGCGACGGGACCCCGCGGCCGGGGTCGTGGTGCGGGCGCACGCGACGCTCACCCGGGCGTCGCACCTGCGCCAGCTCGGCGGGCACCGCGCCGCGGCGGCACTCGACGGCGACGCGCTCCGGCTCATGCTGCCCGGTGCCGGGCACCCGGCCGATCCCGGGCCGTGGGGCCTGCACCGCGCCGCGGCCGTCGCCGACGCGCTGACCGGGCTCGCCGCGGACGCGCTCGGCCGCCTCGACGCCGGGACGGCGGCCCTGTTGCTGGGCCGGGCCGAGCCGTGGTGCGGGCCGCCGGGGCACCGGACCCGGGTGCGGTACGGCTGGGTGGCCGCCGAGACGGCGCTGGTGGCGAGGGACGTGGCCGGGGCGCTCGCCGCCGCCGACGCGGCCCTCGCGGGCGCCGTGGCACTCGGCTCGGCCCGGCACGTGCTGAAGAGCCGCCTGGTCCGGGCGGTCGCCGCCGGGGTCGCGGGCGCGGACCGGACGGCCGTCGGCGCGGAGCTCGACGCGGTCGCCGCGGACGCGCTTGCACACGGCCTGTTGCCGTTGCACCGCCCCGCCCTGCTGGCCCGGGCCGATCTCGCCGGGCCGCAGGACGTGCCGGTGTGCGACGGGGGTGGCCCGGATGTCGTACCCGATCGCCCGCGTCACGGGCGTCCAGGGGCCGATCGGGGGACGCCGGACGCCGGTTCCGGACCGGTCGTCGGAGCGCGACACGCCGGAGCGTCACCATTCGATACGCGCAGTCGCCGAGCGGATGCGGAGGGTCGCCGACATGCGGTGTTGCACACGGTGAGCGTCCTCTCTACGCGAAGTGACCGTAGTGGGCGGGACCTGCTGCGGGAGTAGTGCCCGGAGTCCGCGCCCGACGATGTACCGTATGGACTACTCCATTCGGCGACACTTCACCCACATGACGCTGAGGCACGTGGGTCAGAGCGCCGAACGGAGGGCACAAAATCGCCCCGACCGTGTCAAGGTGAGAGTGTCACCCGCCGATTCGGAGGGTGAAGCATCACCCGGCTGCAGGAAGCTGCAGGAAGGAATCGTCGTGACGACGGTACTCATCTGCGACGATCGTCGCAGCGTCCGCGAGGGACTGACTCGCGTCATGTCCGCGGTCCCGGGGGTCCAGCGCATCGACTGCGTCGCCCACGGGGACGAGCTCCTCGCCCGCTACGCCCGCCAGTCCGTCGACGTCGTCCTGGTCGGGACGCAGCGTGCTGTGCCCACCGGGGTGGAGGCCACCCGGCGACTGGTGGCCGCCCACCCGCAGGCCAACGTCATCGTCTTCGGAGCCCCGGACGACGCCGGCAGCATCGCCGCCGCCATCGCCGGTGGGGCACGTGGCTACCTGCGCTGGGACGCCTCGCGTCCCGAGCTGGTCGCCGCGCTGGCACACACCCTGGCCAGCACCTCGGTGCCGACCCCGCGCGTCCCCACCGACCCGGGGGTCCAGCTCACCGAGCGGGAGCTCCAGGTGCTGCGCGGGATGAGCCAGGGCAAGAGCAACGGCCAGATCGGCCGCGAGCTCTACCTGTCCGAGGACACCGTGAAGACCCACGCCCGCCGGCTGTTCCGCAAGCTCGGCGTCCGTGACCGCGCGCAGGCCGTGGCCCACGGCTTCCGTCGCGGCCTGGTGTCCTGACCGGGTCACCACCCGGAACGACACGAGTACCCCGGCGAGCGACCGACCCCGAACCGGCCGCTCCACCCCCCACCCGCACGCGGTGGGCATCGTGAGCCGGACCGACCCCCGCGGTCCGGCTCCACGCTCCGGACACCCCGTGTCCGCACCCCCGAACTCCTCCGGCGCCGCGGACCCGCGGCGCCCGTCCGGGCGTCACGCCCGCCCTCCCGCCCCGACCGGTCCCGGGCCGGTACGGCGCCCCGGCCCGGGACGCCGGTCGTGCTCCCCGCGACCGGACCCCGCCGGGGCCGTGCCCGCCGCGGCCATCCGATCCGCCGGACGTCGGTACGCCCGCCCCCGATCGGACCACGGCCGACGAACGGTCGTCAGGGCGCCGGGAGTCGTCACCCCGTGTCCCTCGCGTCCCGGGCTCCACATCCGTCACCGCCGCCCCACGGCGCCGACGGCGACCCGTCCGGGTCCCGCGCCGAACCGGGTGCGACCCGCGCCGGGCGGTCCACCGCCGGTGATCGGACACCGATGATCTCCACTCCGTCCGGTGGTCGCGTTCTGCGGTGGGTGACGAACCGCTCGCCGACCGTGGTCGCCCCGTGGGCGGTTCGCGGTGCGGCACCGCGCAACCCGGGACCGTGCACGATCGTCTGACCCCGCATGGAGCGACTCCCGCAGGCGAGCCCCACTCGGATACGGTGGATCCGAGCCGATCCCACCTGCGAGAACGTGGGTTGCCTCCACGATCGGATGACGCTGCTGGATGCTCGTAACGCCTGGGCGGTTCCCCACGATGAGTGAATCAAGAGACGTTCCCGACGAGTGGATCGAAGCGGCCATGGCCGGCGATCGGTCCGCGGTCGAGCGCGTTCTCGCCATGATTCGGCCCCTCGTCGTGCGCTACTGCCGCGCCCGGCTCGGGACCGACCGAGGGTCCGTCTCGGCGGACGATGTCGCCCAGGAGGTCTGCGTGGCCGTGCTCACGGCGTTGCCGGGGTATCGGGTGCAGGGTCGCCCGTTCCTCGCCTTCGTCTACGGCATCGCGTCCCACAAGGTCATCGACGCGCACCGGGCTGCGTCCCGGAACCGCTCCGAGCCGATGGCCGACGTGCCGGACCGCATCGAGTCGTCCGACGGCCCCGAGTCCCGGGCCCTGCAGGTGGAACTGTCGCAGGAGATGTCCGCGCTCCTGGAGGTCCTTCCGGACAAGCATCGGGAGATCATCGTGTTGCGCGTGGTCGTGGGCCTGTCCGCGGAGGAGACCGCGGCGGCCGTCGGCTCCACACCGGGAGCCGTCCGTGTCGCCCAGCACCGGGCGCTGGGCAGGCTGAGGAAGATGATGAGTGAGGAGGTGGTCCGGGATGCGTGACCAGGGTCCGCACGGTCCGGGCACCCCCCCACCGCCCGGTGAGGGCTGGGAGCGTCCGCCCGCGCCGGTGACGCGTGGCCGCTTCGGCGAGCCCCGCCCGCCCCGCACCAACGGCCACTCCCGCCCGCTCGGCCACCAGGGCCACCCGATGCCGTTCGACGGGCGCACCGTCCCGCAGCCGGCCGTGCCGCGGTACGCCGCGGGCGCCGACGCCTGGGACGACCTGGACGGCCTCGAGGACGACGGGCCGATCGACCTCGTCGAGCTCCAGGCCGACGACGAGCTGATCAACGCACTGTCCTCCGGGCTCGGCGTGTCCGGCCCCGGGCGGCGCGGCTACGACGTCGACGACCACCTGGCCGCGATGCTCTCGTCCTGGAAGGACGAGGTCGACCGCGCCCCGGTCCCGCAGCTCGTCGACGTGGACGAGGCCGTGCAGATCCTGCAGCCGGCGACGCCGTCGCGGAAGGTCTCCTTCCTGCGCCCGCTGATCGCCGCCGCCGCCGTCGCGGCCTGTGCGCTGGCCGTCGTCTCGATCAGCGCGCACGAGGCGCAGCCGGGCGACGCCCTGTGGGGGGTCTCCCGGGTGCTCTACAGCGAGCGCGCCGACCAGGTGCAGGCCGCGACCACGCTGCGCGAGGGCATCGAGCGGGTCAACGCCAAGCTCGCCGCCGGCGACACCGCCGGTGCGCAGCAGGAGCTCGCCGCGCTCGGTCCGCTGGTGGACCGCACCGCACCGGACCTGCGCGACGACTTCGAGCAGCAGAACCGCTTCCTGAGCCAGAAGGTCGCCGAGACCCCGCCGGGCACACCGACCGACCCGCGGTCACCGCTGCGCGACGGGACCCCGGCCCCGCCGCCGCCGGTGTCCGAGGGCGACGAGGACACCCCCACGCGGGAACCACGTCCGTCGGAGCGGCCGACCTCCCCGGAGAGCTCGACCTCGCCCGAGCGCACGCCCGGCGACCCGTCGGTGCTGCGTGGTCCGGGGGAGTCCTCGCCCACGACGACCCCGCCGTCGCCGTCGGAGACCTCCCCGACGACGGAGGGCCAGGCGGACCCGACGACCCCGACGCCGACGCCCTCGACCCGGCCCACGGCGGCCGGGGAGGGGCAGAGCGACCCGTCGGACGAGACCGACCCGCCGTCCTCGACGACGACCGGCGCGGTCAGCAGCACGCCGAACTGACCCGGCAGGGCAGGACGCACGACGGGCCCCGGAGGATCTCCTCCGGGGCCCGTCGTCGGTGTGCGGTGTGCGGCGCCCCGCGCTCAGTCGGCGAGGGTCGCGTCGGCGTAGCCGCGGCAGTACTCCCACGTGACGTAGTGCGCCGGGTCCGGGTCGAAGGCCGGCTCGTGCGGTCGCATCCGGCCCTCGTCGAGCAGCTGCTGCAGGCTGGCGCGCAGCAGGTTCCACTCGTGGAAGTGCTGCTCGCCGCAGTCCGCGCAGTCGACGACGATCCCGCGGACCCCGCGGCCCGCCAGCAGCGCCTGGTACACGGCCAGGTCCGCCAGGTCGGCCAGGATCTCGCCGCGGTCGGTCTCGTCCAACGGGGGGACATCGGAGTCACCGGAACCCGGCCACGGGCCGTCACCACGGTCGTCGTAGGCCTGCATCGAGAGCGCAGGGTCATCCGGGTCTCCGGCGAACGGGTCCGGTGGCAGCGCCTCTGGTGACACGGCGTACACGCTACCGGTGCAGGGGGGTCGGGCCCCGGCCCACCCCGGGGTGGTGGACGTACGATGGCTGCCTGCGGCGGGAGCCCGCCGTCAGCGTCGACCGCACCGCCTCGACAACACTGCTTCGACCGCAAGAGGAGCCCGGGAGAGATGACGAGCGAGATGGGCGGTCTGCCGGACAAGTTCGCGATGCTCGGACTGACCTTCGACGACGTGCTGCTGCTGCCCGCCGAGTCGGACGTGATCCCCAGCTCGGCCGACACGTCCAGCCAGGTGACCCGCCGGGTGCGGGTCCAGGTGCCGCTGGTGTCGTCCCCGATGGACACCGTGACCGAGTCCCGGATGGCCATCGCGATGGCCCGTGCCGGCGGTCTCGGCGTGCTGCACCGCAACCTGTCCCCGGACGCCCAGGCGGCCCAGGCCGAGGTCGTGAAGCGGTCCGAGGCCGGCATGGTGACCGACCCGGTGACCTGCAGTCCCGACGCGACCCTGGCCGACGTCGACGCCCTGTGCGCGAAGTTCCGGATCTCCGGTGTGCCGGTGACCGACGAGACCGGCCACCTCGTGGGGATCATCACCAACCGCGACATGCGCTACGAGGTCGACACCGACCGGCCCGTGTCCGAGGTCATGACCCGCGCGCCCCTGGTGACGGCCAAGGTCGGCGTCACCGCGGAGGCGGCCCTGGGGCTGCTGCGCCGGCACAAGCTGGAGAAGCTGCCGATCGTCGACGGCGACGACATGCTGCGCGGCCTCATCACGATCAAGGACTTCAACAAGACCGAGCAGTACCCGCTGGCGACCAAGGACCCGGACGGACGGCTCGTCGTCGCCGCCGCGGTCGGTGTCGGCGACGACGCCTACGCCCGCTCGATGCAGCTCGTCGAGGCCGGTGTGGACGTGCTGATGGTCGACACCGCGCACGGCCACTCCCGCCGGGTGCTGGAGACCGTCGCCAAGCTGCGCGCCGAGGTGGGCGACCACGTCGACGTCGTCGGCGGGAACGTGGCCACCTACGAGGGTGCGAAGGCACTCGTCGAGGCCGGTGCCGACGCGGTCAAGGTCGGGGTCGGCCCGGGCTCGATCTGCACCACCCGGGTGGTCGCCGGCGTCGGCGCCCCGCAGATCACCGCGATCTACGAGGCCACCCGGGCGTGCGCCCCGGCCGGCGTCCCGGTCATCGGCGACGGCGGCATCCAGTACTCCGGCGACGTCGCCAAGGCCATCGCGGCCGGCGCGTCCACGGTCATGCTGGGCTCGCTGCTGGCCGGTACCGCGGAGTCGCCCGGTGAGGTCGTGCTCGTCGGTGGCAAGCAGTTCAAGACCTACCGGGGGATGGGGTCGCTCGGCGCCATGCAGGGCCGTGCCGGTGCCGCGGGCCGGTCGTACTCCAAGGACCGCTACGCCCAGGACGACGTGCTCAGCGAGGACAAGCTCGTCCCCGAGGGCATCGAGGGCCGGATCCCGTTCCGCGGGCCGCTGTCCTCGGTCGTGCACCAGCTCGGCGGCGGGCTGCGCTCGGGCATGGGCTACGTCGGTGCGCAGACCATCCCGGACCTGCAGCAGGCACGCCTGGTGCGGATCACCGCGGCCGGTCTGAAGGAGAGCCACCCGCACGACATCACGATGACCGTCGAGGCACCCAACTACGCGGCGCGGTAGCGTCCGTCGGCGCCGCCGGCTCGTCACGGGGGCCGCAGCACCGCCCTGAGTGGCGCCGCTTAGGGTGGTGCCCGTGCGTGACCTCGTGGAGATCGGGATGGGCCGGGAGGCCCGTCGTGCCTACGACCTCGACCAGATCGAGATCGTCCCGTCGCGGCGGACCCGCAGCTCGAAGGCCGTCTCGACGGCCTGGCAGCTCGACGCCTACCGCTTCGACATCCCGCTGATGACCCACCCCACCGACGCGGTGGTGTCGCCGGACTCGGCGGTGCGGATCAGCGAGCTCGGCGGGCTGGGGGTGCTGAACGCGGAGGGTCTGTGGGCCCGGCACGCCGACCCGAAGGGCGCACTCGAGCGCGTCGTCGCGGCGGCCACCGGCGACGAGCCGGACTCCGCGGTCGCCCTGCTGCAGGAGCTGCACCAGGCCCCGATCCAGCACGACCTCATCACCGAGGCGCTGCGCCCGCTGCGGGAGAGCTCGCACACCGTGGCGGCGCGGGTCAGCCCGCAGCGCGCCCGTGAGCTCACCCCGGCGCTGCTCGCCGCGGGCGTCGAGATCCTCGTCGTGCAGGGCACGATCGTCTCCGCCGAGCACGTCTCGGACGGCGAGCCGCTGAACCTCAAGGACTTCATCGCCGACCTGGACGTGCCGGTCGTCGCCGGCGGGGTCGGGGACTACCGCACCGCGCTGCACCTGATGCGCACCGGCGCCGCCGGCGTGATCGTCGGGTACGGGCAGTCCACCTCGACCACCACCGACGAGGTGCTGGGGGTCGGCGTCCCGATGGCGACCGCGATCGTCGACGCGGCGGCGGCGCGGCGCGACTACCTCGACGAGACCGGCGGCCGGTACGTGCACGTGATCGCCGACGGCGGCATCGGCACCTCCGGTGACATCGCCCGTGCCGTGGCCTGCGGAGCCGACGCGGTCATGCTCGGCGAGCAGCTCGCCGAGGCCGCGGAGTCCCCGGCCGGCGGGCTCTACTGGACCTCCTCGGCCGCGCACCCGTCGCTGCCGCGGTCGGAGGTGACCGGGCTCGCGCGGTCCGGACGGACCCTGGAGCAGGTGCTGTTCGGGCCGACCGACAGCCCGTACGGCACCACGAACCTGTTCGGAGCGCTGCGCCGGGCGATGGCGAAGACCGGCTACTCCGACCTCAAGGAGTTCCAGCGGGTCGGGCTGAACCTGCGGACCTGAGCCCTCCTCCGTCGCACGAACGGGCCCTTCGTACGAACCTTTCGTACGAAGGGCCCGTTCGTGCGTGGAGGGGGTTGCGAGCTCGCGCGTGGCGAGGGGCCCGGGTCCCGTGCGCGGGGAGGTCAGCCGGTGACGGCGGAGACGAACTCCGCGGCCCGCTCCCGCAGCCCGGCCCGCCGCTCGTCGACGGTCGTGCCGGGGGTGGGTCGGAGCGCGGCCGTCGCCGCCTCGACCCGGACGTGCTCGGCGCACGCCAGGTCGGCGCAGATGTAGGTGCCGACGGTGTCTCCCTGGCGCCCCTTCGCGCCGCGGCGGGGTGCGGCGAACAGCGCGACCCCGCCGACGGTGTGGGTGGTCCGACACAGCGCGCACATCGCCGCGGACCGGGCGCCGCCGGAGGTCGCGCGCAGGACGACACCGGCCGGTCCGTCGTCGGTCGGGACGAGCAGCACCCCGCGGTCGGGGGCCTTCGGGTCCCGCCAGCCGCGGACGTCCTCGAGCCGGTCCGGGTCCGGGTCACGGACCCACGCGGGCAGGACCATCCGCTTCGCCTCCCCCTGCGAGCAGTTGGTCAGGGAGCTGCGGATCCGGGTCTCGGTCGGGCTGGTCACGGCGGGCCACGCTAGGCCCCGCCGCGGCGCGGGTCGAGCGGGTTTCGCAGCGGTAGGTTCGACGACGACGCCGTCGTCAGCCGGGAGGAACCCGATGAGCCGCCCCACCGCCGGAGCCGCCATGGGCGGTGGACGTGCCTTCGTCGACGCGACCGGGACGCCGGTGCCGCTGCGCGGTCCGGTCGTCCGGGTGGTGGCGACCGACCCCGGGGTGGGGGCGCTGCTGCAGGAGCTGGGCGCGCAGCTGGTCGGCTGCGCGGGGACGCTCGAGGGCGTCGAGCCCGTCGGCGACGAGCGCAGCCCCGACCCGCAGGCGGTGCGGGCGCTGCGCCCGGACGCGATCGTCACCGGGACGGCCGGGGGCCGGTACGACCTCGCCGACCCGGCCCTGCTCGGGCGGCTGCGCGACATCGCGCCGACGGTCGCGGTCGACCTGGGGCGTCGCGCGGCGAGTGCGGCGGACCTGCGTGCGCTGCTGGGGTCGGTTCAGCCGCCGCCGCTGCGGTCCCGTGGGCGGCACGAGGACTGAGCCCCGTCCCGCCACCTCGTCCGGAACCGGTCGCTCAGGGACCGGGGTCGCTGTGCGGGTGCGCCTCCCGGGCGGCGGCACTGCCGGTGCCGGTCAGGGTGGCACGGGCCGCCGTCACGAAGTCGCCCACGAGCTCGGAGTCGTCGTCGGACCGCCAGAGGGCGACCACCTCGCAGGGCGGCACCCCGTCGATCGCGACGGTCGTGCAGCCGGGGTGTACCTGGTGCGGCACGGCGCCCGCGGGGATGAACGAGATGCACGTCCCCGACGCCACCCACTCGTTGCTGTCCGCGGTCCGCTCCACGAGCGGGCCGCCGGGCGCGGGGCGGCCGCCGGGGCGTGGGTCGACCCGCCAGAACGCGTTCCACAGCGGGTCGGGGAACACCGGGACGGGGTCGTCGGCGATCTCCGCGAAGGTCGTGCTCGCCCGGCCGGCCAGCCGGTGCCGTGTCGACACCATCAGCACCCGGCCCTCCCGGTGGAGGGGCGCCACCGACAGCCCGGCGGTCGGCAGCGGCAGCCGGGCGACGACCACGTCGACGAGCTCCTCGTGCAGCGCCCGTACCGGCTCGTCCCAGCCGAGGTGCCGGGTCTGCACCTCGGCGTCGGGGTGGCGGCGGCGCAGCGGCACCAGTGCGGCCGTCACGACCAGGTTGGTGGTGTAGCCGACCCGGATCCGGCGTGGCCGCGCGGCGGCCCGTGCGGCGGCCACCCCGCGGGACGCCTCCCGGTGCAGGTCCCGGGCGAACGGCCGGAACGCCTCGCCCGCCGCGGTGAGCCGTGCGCCCCGGGACGTGCGACGGAACAGCGCCACACCGAGCTGTTCCTCGAGCCGGCGGATGCTGCGGCTCAGGGCCGGTTGGCCGAGGTAGAGCTCCGCCGCCGCGCGGCCGAAGTGACCGTGCTCGGCGAGACAGAGGAAGTACCGCACCAACCGCAGGTCCAGATCGACCGGGGTCACCTCGTCCGCCACCGGTCGGACCCTACCCAGGGCCACGGCCGTCCCGGCCGGTCCGATGCCCGGAACGTATCGGGCGACGCGGATCCGGACTTGGACGCCGCGACCGTCGCGACCCGACAGTGGGGAGGACCTCGATGTCTCCCGACCGGAGGGTTCGACCATGACCCAGCACGACACGACGACCACCCACGGCGTCCCGGTGATCTCCCGGCCCGGTGAACGCGAACTCGTCCGCTACTACGGGACGGAGCTCGCCGTCGCACTGCGATCGGTCCAGACCGGCGGACAGTTCTACCTGCACGTCGCGGAGCTCACGGCGGCGGACGCGCCCCCGCTGCACGTCCACACCCGCGAGGACGAGATCTGGGTCGTCGAGTCCGGCACCTTCCGGTTCTGGATCGGCGGCACGTCGCTGGACACCGCAGGCACCCACGACGTCGGCCCGGGCAGCATCGTCTACGGCCCCCGCGGCGTGGCCCACACCTTCCAGGTGCTCGACCCGGTCGGGCGGGTCGCCGTCCTGGTGAGCCCGCCCCGCAGCGAGGACTACTTCCTCGGGGTCGGTCCCGCCGAGGGCCGGGAGGACTTCGACCACCTGGACCGGCTGGAGGACTTCGGCATCCACGTCCTGGACCGCGCACCGGTCGACGGGGCCTGACCGCGGCGACGGCGTCACCGCCGGGACACCGGCCGGGGTCGCGGCGCGAGGAGCGGGCTCAGCCCGCCAGGACGGTCCGGACCCGGTCGGTGACAGCGGTCAGGTCCTCGCGCACCAGGTCGGCCTGCGTGGTGAAGACCGACAGCTGCGACGGGTCCAGCGCGAGCGCCCCGGAGGTCCCCGCGGTGGCGGCGGCGGAGCCGTGGTCGAGCAGCGCGGCCCACGACCTCTGCGCGACGGCGTCGGGCACGGCGTCGTGGGCCCGTGCGGCATCGACGGCGGCCTGCAGCCGTCCGCAGGCGACGGCGAGCGCGACCGCGTCCTGACGACCCGCGGCGTCGGCGACGCGGGTGAAGCCGTCGCCGATCGCGGTCAGGTGGGTGAGGCCGCCGTTGTCGCGCCACGCGGTCATGGCGACGACCGGGTCCCCGGCGTGGATGCCGGTCCCGGCGGCGGAGGCGACCAGCGACGCGACGACCGTGGGCGGCTGCGCGGGGCCCTGCGGCACCGTCGCCCCGGACGCGGTCACGGTCGTCGGGGTCGGCAGCGGCGATACCGCGGCGGGGGTCATGAGCAGCCCGGCGGCGGCGATCGCGGCGGTACCGGTGGCGGCGGCGCAGAGGAACACCGGCAGGATCCGGGCCCGGAACGCGCGGGCGCGGGGGACGACCGGGCCCGCGGCGTCCCGGACCGGCTCCGCGAGCGCGGGCTCGGGGACGGGGAACGCGGCGGGTGCCCGGGCCGGGGCGACCGGGCCCGGTGTCCCGCCCAGCAGCCCGGTGGTGCCGAGCGCCCCGAGGCCCAGGGCGTCCACGCCGAGCGCGTCGGTGCCGAGCGCCCCGGCTGCCGGACGGGTCTCCTTCTCCGGGACGGGGCGCTGGGCGGGGACGAACGGCACGGCGGTCGTGGTGGGGGCGTCGTCGACGGCCGGGCCGGCGGGGGAGCCGCCGGTGCCGGTCGTGCGGCCGGGCGGGGTGGTGGCCATCGGGGGGTGCCTCCAGGTCGTGCGGTGCCGTCATCCCCCCATCGGAGCAGCCGGTGCCCGTCGTTACCCCGGTCCGCCCGCGGCCGGTCGGGATCATCAGGATCGACGAGGCGGTACGGACGGCGGGTGACCTGCGCCGCCCGTTTACCCTGGTCGTGTGCAGACCCCGACCGTCCTCGTCGTGGACTACGGCGCCCAGTACGCGCAGCTCATCGCCCGTCGCGTACGCGAGGCGGACGTCTACTCCGAGATCGTGCCCGCGTCCCTGCCCGTCGCCGAGATCGTGGCCCGCGAGCCCGCCGCGGTGATCCTCTCCGGAGGCCCGGCGAGCGTGTACGCCGAGGGTGCCCCGGCGGTCGACCCGGCGCTGTTCGAGGCCGGCATCCCGGTGTTCGGGATGTGCTACGGCTTCCAGGCGATGGCCCGGGCGCTGGGCGGCGAGGTCGCCCACGACGGCACCCGCGAGTACGGCCGCACCGAGGTCGAGCTGACCGGCACCCCCGGCACCCTGCACGAGGGCCTGCCGCGCACGCACCCGGTGTGGATGAGCCACGGCGACTCGGTGACGGCGGCGCCGGCCGGCTTCACCGTCACCGCCTCCACCGACCGGGTCGCGGTCGCCGCCTTCGAGGACACCGACCGGCGCCTCGCCGGCGTGCAGTACCACCCCGAGGTCGGACACTCCCCGCACGGCCAGGAGGTGCTGCGCCGGTTCCTGCACGACGTCGCGGGCATCCGTCCGTCCTGGACGACGGCGTCGATCATCGACGAGACCGTCGAGGCGATCCGGGCCCAGGTCGGCGACGGCCGGGCCCTCTGCGGGCTGTCCGGCGGGGTGGACTCCGCGGTCGCCGCCGCACTCGTCCAGCGCGCCATCGGCGATCGCCTGACCTGCGTGTTCGTCGACCACGGGCTCATGCGGGCCGGGGAACGCGAGCAGGTCGAGAAGGACTTCGTCGCCGCCACCGGCGCCACCCTGCACGTCGCCGAGGCCGCCGACCGCTTCCTCGACGCGCTGGCCGGGGTCACCGAGCCCGAGCAGAAGCGCAAGATCATCGGCCGGGAGTTCATCCGGGTCTTCGAGTCGGCCACCGCCGACGTCGTGGCCGACCACCACGTGGGGTTCCTCGTCCAGGGCACCCTCTACCCGGACGTCGTGGAGTCCGGGGGCGGCGACGGCACCGCGGTCATCAAGAGCCACCACAACGTCGGCGGCCTGCCCGACGACATCGAGTTCGCGCTCGTCGAGCCGCTGCGTGCGCTGTTCAAGGACGAGGTCCGGATGGTCGGCGCCGAGCTCGGACTCCCCGAGGTCATCGTCGGCCGCCAGCCCTTCCCCGGCCCCGGCCTGGGCATCCGCATCATCGGCGAGGTCACCCGCGACCGGCTGGAGACCCTGCGCGCCGCGGATGCGATCGCCCGGGAGGAGCTCACCGCGGCCGGTCTGGACCGCGAGATCTGGCAGTGCCCGGTGGTGCTTCTGGCCGACGTCCGCAGCGTCGGTGTGCAGGGCGACGGCCGCACCTACGGCCACCCGATCGTCCTGCGGCCGGTGTCCAGCGAGGACGCGATGACCGCGGACTGGACCCGGCTGCCCTACGACGTCGTCGAGCGGATCTCGACCCGGATCACCAACGAGGTGTCCGAGGTCAACCGGGTCGTCGTCGACGTGACGAGCAAGCCCCCGGGCACCATCGAGTGGGAGTGACCGGGGCCTGACACGCAGGGGCGGGGCCGATGTCCCGGCCCCGCCCCCACCGGCCCGGGCCCGCGCCGTCCGACCCCCGTCGGACAGCGCTGCCACGCGGGCGGCGCGGGCCCGGCGGTGCTCCCCAGCCCGCCGGCTCCCGTGATGACCGTTCAGTCGTCCGCTGTGGCCCGGGAGTTACGCAGACTCGCCATCAGGAATGCGATCCCCGCCACAACGGCGGTCCCGGCGAGCATCCAGCGCAGGTCGACGACCTCCCAGGGGGCGATCCCGAGGACCCCGCACACCGCCACCAGCAGGGACAGGACCCCGGCGACCAGGGCGAACGGGTCGGCGCGACGGGCGAGCGAGCTATCCACGGGTGACCTCCACGGTTCCCAGCTCGGCCCGCAGGTCGAGCTCCAGCACCCGGCCGCCGGGTCCGTCCGGGCCGGGGTCGTCCACGGTCAGGTCGACGTCGCGCCCGGAGCGGCTCTGTCCGTCGACGGTCAGGTCGCCGGTGCCCACCGAGCTGCGGACGAGCAGGTCGGCGTCGCGCGGGACCCGGATCTCCACCGACCCGGCGCCGACCTCGGCGCGGGTGCGGACGGGCCCGTCCGCACCGGGCGTCGCGGCGAGGTCGAGGCGGGTCAGGTCGAGCTGGACCGCTCCGGTGCCGCGCCGGTACTCCGGGGCGAGCTGGGCGACGGTGGCGGGCGCCTCGAGGGTCTCCCCGATGCCGCCGCGGACGGCCCAGCCGTCGGGGCCGACGGCGTCGTTGAGCGGGATGGTGGCGGCCGTGAGGAGCGCGAGCAGCACCGCGAACGGCACCAGCCAGCGCCCGGCCCGGCGCAGCGCGCCGACGACCAGCCCGATCCCGACGACGGCCAGGGCGGCCCCGGGGACCGCCGACGCCGGTACCGCGCCCGGTGCGGCCAGGGCGACCACCCCGACCATTCCGGCGACGACGAGCGAGACGGCCAGCGTGACCGGTGTCAGCTTCGACCGGGGTGCCGGGGGCGGAGCCGGCTCCGGGCCCGGTTCGGGGAGGTCCCACGCGAACGGTGCGGCGCCGAGCGGGTCCCAGGCCGGGGGCGTCCCCAGCGCGGTGGTGGGCGCCTGCGCCGGGTCCGCGACCCACGGCACCGCGGGTGTCGGTGTCGCGGCCGCCTCCCGGGCGCCGGGCCGGTTCCCGCGGGTCATGTGCAGGGCGACGAGCAGCGCGAGGGTGACGACCGCGGGGATCAGGCGGTCGGCGGAGAGCACCAGGGGTACGGCGAGCAGCGCGGCCAGCACCAGCAGCGTGACCGACAGCGCGGAGGACGGCCCGCTGCGCGGCGGGGCCGGGCTGCCGGCCGGGCCGGCGTCCGGCAGCACCGCGCAGCCCGCCAGGTAGAGCGGGATGCCGGGACCGACGACCGCCGCGACGACGAACCCGACCCGCACCAGCGTCGGGTCGATCTCGTAGCGGCGCGCGATCGCGGCGGAGACACCGGCGAGCTTGCGGTCGTCGCGCGGGCGCAGCGGCCGGGAGTCCCACATGTCGCGCAGGGTGTCCCGGGCCGTCGATGACGACGTGGTCGGCGGTCTGCCGCGCCCGGGCAGCTGCGTCTGGTTCATGGTGGAGAGCCTGCCGTCCGGGCGGGCCCGGCGTCTCGGGGACAACCCCGAGACGACCCCGGTCCGGATCCGGAGGGGATCCGGCGCGCCTCGTGTGACGATGGACCCGTGAACAGCTCGGACTCCTCGACCGGTGGCGTCGCACCGTGGTCGGCGGACGCGCCGACGCGGCCGACCGCGCCCCGGTCCGGCACCGACGGTGGGCGCGCCGGGACCGTGTCGGCCCCGCCACCGGCCGCTCCCGCCGCCGCGCGGGCGGCCGCGGCGCACGACGCGGCGCCGCACGACGCGGCACCGCCCGGTGCTGCTGTGCCCGGTGCTGCTGTGCCCGGTGCTGCTGTGCCCGCCGCCGCCGTGCCCGCCGCCGTCGAGCCGCGGGACGCCGCCGGGGCGGTGGGACCGACCGTCCCGGTCGGCCCGGTGCCCGTGCCGGCCGGCCCGCCCGCGTCGCCGCGCCCGGGCGGCCCCGCGCCCCCGCGGTCCGGAGCACGCACCGCCCCGCTGACCCGTCGTCGCTCGGGACGTCTGCTGGGTGGCGTCGCGGGCGGCGTGGCCGACCACCTCGGTGTCGACGTCCGGTGGATCCGGGCGGCCTTCGTCGTCCTGACCCTGCTCGGCTGGGCCGGAGTGCTGGCCTACGGCCTGCTCTGGGTGTTCGTGCGGCAGGAGACCACGGGCGTCGAGCGGACCGTCACCCGGTCCGAGCGGCTGCAGGCGGCCGGTCTGCTGACGCTCGGGCTGGGGCTGTCGCTGGTCGCGGCAACCTCCGGCTCGGCGGTGCTGGGCTGGATCGCCGGCCCGTTGGGGCTGGCGACGGTCGGTGCGGCCGTCGTGTGGCGGGAGGCCGACGAGGCGCAGCGGCGGCGGTGGGCGCGCGACGCACGCAGCCGCGTGGTGGGCGGCCGTGCGGCGCTGGCCCGCACCCTGCTCGGCGCCGCCCTGGTCCTGACCGGGCTGGCGGTGTTCCTGCTCGGAAACCTGGACCTGGGACAGGTGCGGTTCGGGGTCCTGGCCGCGTTCGCGACGCTGCTCGGCGTCGCGGTCCTCACCGTCCCCTGGTGGGTGCGGCTGGTGCGTGACCTGGGCGAGGAACGCCGGGCCCGGGCGGTCGCCGCCGAGCGCGCCGAGATCGCCGCGCACCTGCACGACTCGGTGCTGCAGACCCTCGCGCTGATCCAGCGCCAGTCCGGTGACCCGCGTGAGGTGCAACGGCTGGCCCGCGGACAGGAACGGGAGCTGCGCGCGTGGCTCTACGGGCCCGACGGGCGGGCCCGCGGCGGCAGCGGCGGGCCGGACGCGGTCGAGACGCTGCTGTCGGTGGCGATCACCCGTGTCGCGGGTGAGGTGGAGGACACCTACGCGGTGGCCGTCGGCCCGGTGCTGGTCGGTGACGTCGATCTCGACGACGACCTGCGGGCCCTGGTGCTGGCGGCGCGCGAGGCCATGGTGAACGCGGCGAAGCACTCGGGGACCTCCGAGGTCGACGTCTACGTCGAGGTCGAGCCCCCCTCGGACGAGGGCCCGGGCGCGGCGGAGGTGTTCGTGCGCGACCGCGGTACCGGGTTCGACCCGGACACGGTCTCCGACGACCGGCACGGTCTCGCGGACTCGGTGCACGCCCGGATGCGTCGCCACGGCGGCACGGTGCGGATCCGCACCGGGGCCGGAGAGGGTACGGAGGTGCGGCTGTCGATGCCGCTGACGGAGAAGGAGACGGCATGACCACCGCCGACGCACCGGGGACCCCGGCCGGGCCGGACGGCACCGGCATCCGGGTCTACCTGGTCGACGACCACGCGTTGTTCCGGTCCGGCGTGCGCGCCGAGCTGGACCGCGGCGACGGACGCAGCCCCGTGCTGGAGGTCGTCGGTGAGGCGGGCTCGGTCGACGAGGCGGTCGCCGGCGTCGGGCACCTGGCCCCGGACGTGGTGCTGCTCGACGTGCACATGCCCGGTGGCGGGGGCGCGGAGATCCTGCGCCGGGCGCGGGCGGCCGGCACCGAGTCGGTGTTCCTGGCGCTGTCGGTGTCCGACGCCGCCGAGGACGTCATCTCGGTGATCCGGTCCGGTGCCCGCGGCTACGTCACGAAGACGATCTCCGGCCGGGACCTGGCCGACGCCGTACGACGGGTGCGGGCCGGCGACGCGGTCTTCTCGCCGCGGCTGGCCGGGTTCGTGCTGGACGCGTTCTCCGACCGTCCGGGGGCGGCCCCGCCGGTGGACCCCGAGATCGACCAGCTGACCAAGCGGGAGCGCGACGTCCTGCGGCTGCTGGCCCGCGGCTACGCCTACAAGGAGATCGCGAAGGAGCTGTTCATCTCGGTGAAGACGGTGGAGACCCACGTGTCGAGCGTGCTGCGCAAGACGCAGACGTCCAACCGGCACGAGCTGTCCCGCTGGGCTTCCGACAGGAGGCTCGTGTAGGTCGCCCCGGCGACCGGAGCGGGCCGGAGGGAGCGTCGGTACCGCAGGAGGCTCGTGCCGGGCGTCAGCCGCCCAGCAGCCCGCCCGCGCTCTTCGTGACGCCGCCGAGCACTCCGCCGACCGGCTCGGTCACGCCGGACAGGGCGGCCCCGACCGGTTCGGTCACCGTGCCGACCACCTGGCCCACGGGCTCGGTGACGGCCTGCAGCGGCTGGGTGGCCTCGGAGGACGAGGAGCCGGTGTTCCCGGTGGCCTTCTTCGCCGAGGTGTCGAGGAGTCCGGTGACCGGCTCGGCGGCCTTCAGGACCGGGCCGGTGAGCGGCTCGGTGCCCTTCAGGACGGGCTCGGTGACCGGCGACAGCGCGCCGAGCACCGGCGTCGTCACCGGCTCGAGGGTGTCGGTGAGGGGCCGGGTGACGGGCTTGACCGCGTCCGTCACCGGGCGGACGGCCTCGGTCACGGGGGACACGGCACCGCCGAGGGTCCGCCCGACCGGTGCCGCGACCTGCGCGACCGGGGCGACGACGCCGCCGACGACGCCGCCGACGGCGTCGCCGACCGGGCGGACGTTCTCGGTGACGTCCTGGATCGGGCCGGTGCTGGTCCCGCCGCGCGACGGCGGGGTGCCGGTCACGGGCTCGAGGAGATTGCCCGCGGGCGGCCGGTCCGGGTTGTTGATCGGCGCGACGATCGGGGCGAGCGGGGACCCCGTCCCGCCGGGTCCGCGCGGCGCCGGGACCGACGGGGAACCGGTGCCCGGGTCGCCGGTCGAGGGCGGGGTGGCGGGCGTACGCGGCGCGGGGACCGTGGGCCCGGTGGCGGTACCCGGGGCGACGCCCGCGGCGACCGCCTGCGCCGGCTGCCGGGGACCGAAGGCGACGGCCATCCAGTCGGTGGCACCGGGGGCGGTGGCAGGGACGTCGGGCAGCGGGGAGCTGAGCGCCACGTTGGCCGGGAGGTACTGGGCGGGCAGCGTGTCCGGGGTGCCCGCGGTGGGCAGCCCGAAGCCGGGGAACAGGCCGTCGGCGGCGGCACGCGCGTCGGAGTTCTCGGTGCCGACGCCGTTGTAGAGGGCGGCGCCGAGCACGGAGCCCGCGGCGAGCAGCGCGCCGGCGACCGCACCGGCGCGACGACGACCGGACCCCTGACGACCGGCCCAGCCCTCGGCGCCCTCGGCGGTGCGGGGCTGCGGGAGGTCGATGTCCGGCCAGCCGCCCGGGGCGCCGGCGGCGGCGATGTCCCCTGCCGAGGCGGCCTCGGCGGACGCACCCTCGGCCACCGGGGGACGACCCTCGCGGCGCAGCAGGTCACCGACGGACAGCACCGGCCCGGTCAGCGGACCGGTCCCGTCGGAGGAGGCGTGGGAGGCACGCGAGTGACGCGCCAGCAGTTCGGCGACGCTCACCACGTCGCGGCGCCCGGTGGCGCCGGGGGCGCCGGGGAGCGGGGCTCGGCCAGGTGTGTCGGTCACGGCCGCACGTCCTCCTTCGAGTCATTTCGACCCGGGAAGATGTACCGGAAAGTGCCCTCGATCCCCAAGTGATCACCCTCCGCTCGTCGCAGATCACCCGATCGGGTGGTTCCCGTTCATCGGCCGTATCCGACCGCTCGCCCTGCTCGTTGCCCCGCAAGGCAACCATCCTGCGACCACCCCCGGGTCGGAGTCCCAGGTCGGGCCCCTGCGGGTGTGCCGCCCTGTGCACTGCGCGTGAATCGCCGAACGGTCGTCACCTCGGCGGCGCCCACCGGGTGTGACCGCGTGTCGCCGGGGGTCAGCGACCGCCGAGCCGTCCGCGGCCCAGCCGCAGCAGCATCATCGCCAGCTCGCGCCCCTCGGGGCCGAGGTCGGCGAAGCGGTCCAGCACCGCCATCTCGCGGCTGTAGACGATGCGCGGCCCGCCCGCGGCCATCCGCGCGGCGCCGATGCGCTTCGAGACCTCGGTGCGGCGCAGGATCGCGTCGAGGATCTCGGAGTCGAGCCGGTCGATCTCCTGGCGCAGCTGCTCGATCTCGGGGTCGGCTCCGGTGCGCACCTCGGTGCTCGTGCCGGAGCTCGGCTGCGGGGCGGCGGGGTCGGTCACGGTCATGGTCTCCTCGTCTCGGTCACGGGCCGTCGGGACCGAGGACGTACGAACGCCCCGGGTCCGTCGGACTCCGGGGCGTGCGGGTGGCGTCTGGGCTCAGACGGGCGGCGCAGCGGGAACCGGGGTCCGGTACCCGTAGCGAAATCGACCGTCGTGAGCCACGCGGCGAGTGTAGACCACCGTGCGCGGGGCGCCGGCGCGTTTCCCCCGGACCGGGGAGGCCGCCCGGCGACGCCGGAGCGGGATCGTCGGACCCCCGGCGTACCGTGTTCGACACGATGAGTGCGCTGTTCGAACTCCCCGGGACGGGCCCCGCCGCCGCTGCCGAGCCGACGACGGCCCAGGGCCGCCGACTGCTGGAGGGTCTCAACGACCGCCAGCGGGAGGCCGTGACCCATGCGGGTTCGCCGTTGCTCATCGTCGCCGGCGCGGGGTCGGGCAAGACGCGTGTGCTGACCCACCGGATCGGCTGGCTGCTGGCCGAGCGCGGGGTGCACCCCGGCGAGGTCATGGCGATCACCTTCACCAACAAGGCCGCCGCGGAGATGAAGGAGCGCGTCGACGCCCTCGTCGGGCGTCGCTCCGGGCCGATGTGGGTGTCCACCTTCCACTCCATGTGCGTACGGATCCTGCGGCGCGAGGCCAAGCACCTGGGGGTGCGCAGCGCCTTCTCCGTGTACGACGCCGACGACACCCGTCGCCTGGTCGGGATCGTCGGGCGCGACCTGGAGCTGGACCCGAAGAAGTTCGCGCCGCGGGCGCTCGCCGCGCAGATCTCCAACCTGAAGAACGAGCTGGTCTCGCCGGACGAGGCCGCCGACCGTGCCGCCACCGACCACGAGCGGCGCATCGCCGAGGTCTACGGCGTCTACCAGTCGCGGCTGCGCCAGGCCAACGCCTTCGACTTCGACGACCTGATCATGGAGACGGTCTCGCTGCTGGACCGGCTGCCGGCCGTCGCCGAGTACTACCGGCGCCGCTTCCGGCACGTGATGGTCGACGAGTACCAGGACACCAACCACGCGCAGTACGAGCTGGTCCGCCAGCTCGTCGCCCCGGCCACGGCGAACGGCCGCCCCGGCGAGCTGTGCGTCGTCGGGGACTCGGACCAGTCGATCTACGCCTTCCGCCGCGCGAACATCCGCAACATCATCGAGTTCGAGCAGGACTTCCCGGACGCGCGGACGATCCTGCTGGAGCAGAACTACCGCTCGACCCAGACCATCCTGTCCGCGGCGAACGCGGTGATCGCCCGCAACCCCGAGCGGCGCGACAAGCGCCTCTGGTCCGACTCCGGCGACGGTGAGCGCGTCGTCGGCTACGTCGCGGACAACGAGCACGACGAGGCGTCGTTCGTCGCCCGCGAGATCGACCGGCTCGTCGACACCGGGGAGTACCGCAACTCCGACATCGCGGTGTTCTACCGGACCAACAACCAGTCCCGTGTCTTCGAGGACGTGTTCCTGCGCGTCGGCCTGCCCTACAAGGTCGTCGGCGGGGTCCGGTTCTACGAGCGTCGCGAGATCCGGGACGCGCTGGCCTACCTGCGCGTGCTGTCCAATCCGGAGGACACGGTCAGCCTGCGCCGGATCCTCAACGTGCCCAAGCGCGGCATCGGGGACCGGGCCGAGGCGGTCGTCGCCGAGTACGCCGAGCGCGAGCGCACCTCGTTCGCCCGAGCACTCCGCGCCGCCGCCGAGGAGCCGCAGCGGCTGCCGGCGCTGGCGACCCGCTCGCAGAAGAACATCGCCGGGTTCGTCCGGATGCTCGACGAGCTGCGCGAGCTCGTCGAGCGCGGCGACGACACCGCCGAGGTGCTCGAGGCCGTCTACGCGCGCACCGGCTACCTCGAGGAGCTCCAGGCCTCGGAGGACCCGCAGGACGGCACCCGGATGGACAACCTCGCCGAGCTCGTCACGGTGGCGCGGGAGTTCGCGGGCGACGCCGCGGTCGCCGACCTCGCCACGGACGGAGGGTGCGCGATCGGATCCGGCGCGGCACCCGACGGCGCGGCCCCCGAGGGAGAGGCCGACACCTATGACGACACCCCCGACGGCGTCCCGGAGCCCGGCTCGCTGGCCGCCTTCCTGGAGCGGGTCGCGCTGGTCGCGGACGCGGACTCCATCCCCGACGACGACTCGGGTGTGGTCACGATGATGACCCTGCACACCGCGAAGGGGCTGGAGTTCCCGGTGGTCTTCCTGACCGGCTGGGAGGACGGGATCTTCCCGCACCTGCGCACCCTGGGTGACCCCAAGGAGCTCGCCGAGGAGCGCCGGCTGGCCTACGTCGGCATCACCCGCGCCGAGAAGCGGCTCTACCTGTCCCGGGCGATCGTGCGGTCCGCGTTCGGGCAGCCCAGCACCAACCCGGCGTCGCGGTTCCTCGACGAGGTGCCCCCGTCGCTGGTGGACTGGCGGCGCACCGAGGAGCAGCTGGCCGCGCAGCGACCGTCGGCGCCGGTGGGGCGCTTCGGGTTCGGGAAGCGTCCGCAGGCCACCGACCGCGGGTCCTGGAAGGTCCCGGAGCGGTCGCTGAACAACCAGTCGCTGCACCTCGACGTCGGGGACCGGGTCAACCACGACAAGTACGGCCTGGGCACGGTCGTCGCCGCCGACGGCGTCGGTCCGCGTGCGACGGTCACGATCGACTTCGGCTCGGGCGGGACGGTCCGGCTGATGCTGATCGGCGGCGTCCCGATGCAGAAGCTGTAGACCTCAGTCGTCGTCGCGGTCCTGCGTCGCGGCCTCAGCCGGGGTCAGGACCTTCACCGACCCGAACGCCCCGGCGACGTGCACGTCGACCGTCCGGTCCCCGGGCGTGGCGCACGCCGTCGGACACTCCGTCGAGCCGAACACCGTGAACCCGGAGACGTCCGCCCGGACGCCGTCGGGCACCACCACCTCGACCGAGCCGAACAGCAGCACCCCGCCCACCCGCGGGGTGTCGGCCTGGACCCCGATCGTGCGGGACCCGAAGACCGTGACGCCGTCGGTCACCGGCAGCACCTGGGACCCGCCCCAGACGGCGGCGACGACGAGCGCGGCCGTCGCGAGGATCCCGCCGGCCCGGCGCCCGGCGGCCGCGGCGAACTCGCCGGCCGGGGCCGGGGCGTCCGCGGACGGTGTCCGCTCGACGGCGGTGGTGGGTGCCCCGGCGGTGTCGGCCGGCAGGTCACGGGTCAGCGGCTCCAGGTCGGCGCGGGTACGGGCGGACCAGGCCTTCGCGGAGCGCTCCTCGTACTCGGGCAGGGACAGCCGCCCCTCGCCGTGCGCGCGCTGCAGCCGGGCGTCGACCGCCCGGCGCTCGCCGTCCCCCACCCGGTATGCCGCATCGTCCGCCACCCGGCCATTCTGGACCTTCCGGGCGGAGCGGGGCAGTGGTGCCCGCGGTCAGGCGTCGAGCGAGCCCGTCGCGGCGGTCACGTCGAGACCGCGTGCGGCCAGCCACGGCAGCGGGTCGACCTTCGTGCCGTCGGACTCCCACACCTCCAGGTGCAGGTGCGGACCGGTGGACTGGCCGCGGTTGCCGACCTCGGCGATCTCGTCGCCTGCCCTGACCTGCTGGCCCTCCTGGACGAACGACCGGTTGATGTGGCCGTAGACGGTGCTCGTGCCGTCGGGGTGCTTGAGCACCACCCACATCCCGAAGCCGCTGGCGGGGCCGGACTTCTCCACGACGCCGTCGGTCAGGGCGAAGATCGGGGTCCCGATCGGGGCGGCGAGGTCGATGCCCTTGTGCTGCACGCCCCAGCGGGCGCCGAAGCCGGAGGTGAACCGTCCGGCCGTCGGCATGACCAGGGCCTCCCCGTTGTACATGACCGCCTTCGGGGCGCCGTGCGACATCGCGGTCGTCACGGCCCGCTCCAGCTTGGCGGCCTCGCGGCCCATCCGGGCTGCCTTCGTCAGGTTGGCGACGTCGACCTTCGAGGTGGAGTCCAGGTCGGGCAGGGATGCGGCCTGCGCGCTGAGCTGCTCACCACCGATCGCGGAGGTGTCCATCGGGGCGGTCGTGTCGGCCGGACGGGTGTCGCCGGACACCGGCAGCATCGCCGACGCGGCGAGCCGGGCGTAGGACTCCTCGACCGAGGCCTCACCGCCCCAGCCGGGCACCCCGAGGGCTCCGGCGACCGTCTGGCCTGCCGCGACGAGGGCACCGCCGGCCGCCGCGGCGACGGTCATGCGGGTACGCGAGACCGCCGGCGGGGGAGCCGGGAGCGCCGGGAGCCGGTGACCGGCCGGCGACACAGGGGGGAGCGTGCCGGGCCGGGCCTCCGGTCGCGTGGCGCCGCTGGGGGAGCGGTGGCGCGACAAGACTGCCCTTCTGGTGTTCAGGGCGCCGCGGGCCGACCGGCGGTGATCGTCGGAGTGGGGGCTCCGTCGGGGGATGGCGTCGTTCGGGGCGACACCGATCACCGTGACCGGTCCGTGACGTGGACGACGCGACGTTAACCCGGGCCTCGCCGAGCGGCAACGGCGGGCCGCTGTGTGGTTGCGGACGGTCGTCGTTCGTCGACGACCGGTCGGGCGATCGCGCGGGGAGCGGTGAACGGGGGCGCCCCGTTCCTCCGTCCGGGCCAGGAGCGTTCCGCGGCTCCGACCGGGCTCAGGCGCCCTCGGCGGTGTGCCGGCCGACGAGCGGCAGGGATCCCCGCAGCCTCCGGTCGCGCACCCGGTCGTGCTCGCGACGCTCCTGCTCGCCGCGGGCCAGCGTGCTCGCCACGAAGTGCACGGTGCGCCGGTCCACCGGCAGTGCCAGGTGGCCGACGTCGTCCAGCTCCAGCTCCTGTACGTCGAGGTCCGGGTGGCGCAGCCGGGAGTTCCGCTGCGGGACGATGATCTCGTCCATCCGCGACCACACCACCAGGAACCGGGTCCGGCAGCCGGGGGCGGGCTCGTCCAGCTCGCGCAGGATCGCCGAGCCCGGGCACAGCTGGCGGCACAGCGGGAGCGGCGCGATCCGGGCCAGGTTGCTCCCCGAGTGCGGACTGCCCAGCGTCGCCAGGGTGTCGACGACGGCGTCGCCGCCCATCCGCTGCACGTAGTAGCGGGCGATCACCCCGCCGAGGGAGTGCCCCACGATGTGCACCCGGTCCGACCCGGTGGCCTCGCGCAGGCGCTCGACGTGGCCGCGGAGCTCGTGCGCCGCGGTGCGGACGTCGTCGGTGAGCAGGCTGTAGTTGATGGCGTGCACCACCCCGAAGCCGCGCCGCCGCAGCTCGTGGGCGAACACCGTGAACACCGAGCGGTTGTCCATGATCCCGTGCACCAGCAGGATCGGCGTCCCGGCCGCGGTGGGGTCGGCGACGACCAGGCTCCGCTTGACCGGGGGGAGGGTGTCGGTGCGCCAGTGGCCCTGCGGGCGGACGGTCTCCCCGGCCAGCCCGATCGGGTACAGCGCGAGGTGCGCCGCCAGCCACGCACCCTCGAGCGCGAGCCCGCGCAGCCCGGCCCGCGAGGTGAACGTCCGCGCGGCGTAGCCCGCCGCCTGCCCGAGGTCGGACGTCGCGGCCGTCACTGTCGACAGCGCCCCGTCGGCGATCGCGCGCAGGCGAGCGCCTCCGGGTAGCGACGTCGCCATGTCCGAAAGGTAAGTCAGGTCACAGGATTCCGCTGCACCACGGGGCGGCGCGTGGCCCCGATCACTCGGACGGTCCATCTGAATCGAGCACTGGGCCGACGGGGTGACAGCGGTCACCGGCCCAGGTCAGGACCGGTGCGCACGGCGTGGCTAGGCTCCCGGGCGCAGCATCACCGACGTCCGCGACCGCTGCCGCCCGCCACCTGTGCGGGGCGCGCCCGGAGAACGAGCCGGGGACGTGCCGGTCGCGGCGAGAGCGAAGTGGAGCGGGAGAGCCGAGTGGACCTCTACGAGTACCAGGCGAAGGACCTCTTCGCCGCGCACGGAGTCCCGGTGCTGCCGGGCCGGACCGTGGACAACGCCGCCGACGCGGCGGCCGCGGCGGCCGAGCTGGGCACCGCCGTCGTGGTCAAGGCGCAGGTCAAGACCGGTGGTCGGGGCAAGGCCGGCGGCGTGAAGCTGGCCGAGAACGCCGACGAGGCCAAGGAGAAGGCCGAGGCCATCCTGGGCCTGGACATCAAGGGCCACACCGTGCACCAGGTCCTGGTCACCGAGGCCAGCGACATCGCCGAGGAGTACTACTTCTCCTTCCTGCTCGACCGGTCCAACCGCACCTTCCTGGCCATGTGCTCGGCCGAGGGCGGCATGGAG
This sequence comes from Pseudonocardia sp. ICBG1293, assembly GCF_020131355.1. Lineage (GTDB taxonomy): Bacteria > Actinomycetota > Actinomycetes > Mycobacteriales > Pseudonocardiaceae > Pseudonocardia. Next base: position 232,168 of record NZ_JAHLEL010000053.1, on the reverse strand, counting down.
ATCGAGCAGCTGGCCGTCGAGCGCCCGGACGCGCTCGCCCGGATCGCGATCGACCCGATCGCCGGCGTCGACAAGGCCAAGGCCGACGAGATCGTCGCCGCGGGCAAGATCCCGGTCGCCGTCGCCGACGAGACCGCGGACGTGATCGTGAAGCTCTGGGAGACCTTCGTCTCCGAGGACGCGACGCTGGTCGAGGTCAACCCGCTGGTCCGGGACCCGCAGGACAAGGTGATCGCTCTCGACGGCAAGGTCACCCTGGACACCAACGCCGACTTCCGGCACCCGCAGCACGCGGACCTGGTCGACGAGCGCACCGAGAACCCGCTCGAGGCGAAGGCCAAGGCCAAGGGCCTCAACTACGTCAAGCTCGACGGCGGCCAGGTCGGCATCATCGGCAACGGCGCGGGGCTCGTCATGAGCACCCTCGACGTCGTCGCCTACGCCGGTGAGGCACACGGCGGGGTCAAGCCCGCCAACTTCCTCGACATCGGCGGCGGCGCCTCGGCGCAGGTCATGGCCGACGGCCTGGACGTCATCCTGGGCGACGACGAGGTCAAGAGCGTCTTCGTCAACGTCTTCGGCGGCATCACCGCGTGCGACGCGGTCGCCAACGGCATCGTCGAGGCCCTCAAGATCCTGGGCGACGACGCGACCAAGCCGCTGGTCGTGCGCCTGGACGGCAACAACGTCGAGGAGGGTCGCCAGATCCTCGCCGACGCGAACCACCCGCTCGTCACCGTGGTGGGCACGATGGACGACGCGGCCGCCAAGGCCGCCGAGCTCGCGAACGCTGGAGCCTGAGACATGTCGATCTTCCTCAACGAGAACAGCAAGGTCATCGTCCAGGGCATCACGGGCGGCGAGGGCACCAAGCACGCCACCAAGATGCTCGCCGCCGGGACGAACATCGTGGGTGGTGCGAACGCCCGCAAGGCCGGGACCACGCACACCATCGGCGACAAGGACGTCACGGTGTTCGGCACGGTGGAGGAGGCGATCAAGGAGACCGGCGCCGACGTGTCGGTCATCTTCGTCCCGCCGAAGTTCGCCAAGGACGCCGTGATCGAGGCCATCGACGCCGGGATCCCGCTGGCCGTGGTCATCACCGAGGGCATCCCGGTGCACGACTCGGCGTACTTCTGGGCGCACGCCGTCGCCACCGGCAACAAGACCCGGATCATCGGCCCGAACTGCCCCGGCATCATCTCGCCCGGCAAGTCCAACGCCGGCATCATCCCGGCGAACATCGCCGGCGCGGGCCGCATCGGCCTGGTGTCGAAGTCCGGCACGCTGACCTACCAGATGATGTACGAGCTGCGGGAGTTCGGCTTCTCCACCGCCATCGGCATCGGCGGTGACCCGGTCATCGGCACCACCCACATCGACGCCCTCGAGGCGTTCGAGGCGGACCCCGAGACCGAGGCCATCGTGATGATCGGTGAGATCGGTGGCGCCGCCGAGGAGCGCGCCGCGGACTTCATCAAGGCCAACGTCACCAAGCCGGTCGTCGGCTACGTCGCGGGCTTCACCGCCCCCGAGGGCAAGACGATGGGCCACGCCGGCGCGATCGTGTCCGGTTCGGCCGGCACCGCGCAGGCGAAGAAGGAGGCCCTCGAGGCCGCCGGCGTCAAGGTCGGCAAGACGCCGTCCGAGACCGCCGCCCTGATGAAGGAGATCCTCTCCGCCTGATCGGCGACGCTCTCCGCACGTCCGACGCGCGGGCCCCGGGAACTCCTCCCGGGTGCCCGCGCGTCGTGCTGTGTGCACCCGAGCGCCTCACCCGGTCGGGTCGGGGGCATCGGCTAGCGTGCGGTGCAGCGAGTCCGTCCGTCACACGGGAGTGGTCGTCATGTCGAGCAACGAGCCCGGGGCCGCCCCGGCTCCGGAGCAGGCCACGCCTGCCCCGACGGTGCGGGTCGCCGTGCTGGCGGGGGCCGTGCTGGCCCTGCTGACGCTGGTCCTGACCTTCTTCGACGTCACCACCGGGCTGTTCCCGGTCGCGATGGTCGTCGCCGGCGGCGTCGCGGGTGCCCTCACCCTGCTGCCCGGTACCGGGCGCACCCTGGTCGGTGGCGTGGTCCTGTCGACGACGGGCGCGCTGAGATGCTGCTGCTCCTGGCCGGCACCGGCACCGGGGCGGTCGGCGGCACGCTCGGCTGGGTCGTGTTCGTGGTCGCGCTGCTCGCCGCCGCGTTGCTCTACGCCCAGCTCCTGCTGTCCGGCGTCGTCGCGGCCCCCGCCCCGCGGGCGCCCCGCCCGTCGCACGTCGCGCAGCCCGGCTGGGGACCCGGTCAGGTCCCGCCCGGGCAGCAGCCGCCCTGGACGCCGCAGCAGCCCTACGGCGCGGGCAGGCCCGGTGCCGGGGCCCCGTACGGGGCAGCCTCCGGGGCGACGCCCCACGGCGCGGACGCACAGGGCCAGGGCCAGTACGGCGCGAACCCCTACGGCGCCCAGCCCGGCGCCGTCCCGTACGCCCCGGGGCAGCCGGGGGCGGCGCAGTACGCGGCGGTGCAGCCGTACGGAGCGGGCCAGTACGGAGCCGGCCAGTCCGGCGCGGGCCAGTACGGCGCCGGTCAGTACGGCGCGGAGCAGCCCGGTGCGGGTCAGTACGGCGCGGGGCAGGGGCCCCACGGTGCGGGCCGGTACGGCGGCCCCGGTGCCGAGCAGCCCGGTGCCCACGGTGCGGCGCAGCCCGGCGCGGACCAGGCGGGTGCGGCCCCGTACGGAGGCGCCTCCGGTGCGGTCCCCACGCCGCAGCCCGCCGGGCAGCACCAGTCCGGGCAGCCGGGCTCGGCCGGCGTGCCCGGGACACCGGACGGGACCGGCGACGACGTGGGCCGCCACGCGGTGGGCAGCCACACCGCGCCGCCCGTGCCGCCCGTGCCGGCCGACCCGCACGCCCCGTCCGGCACGGGCGGTGCGTTCTCCGGGGTGTCCTACGGCGATCGCGCCGCCGCGGTGACCGGCACGCCGGACCCCGGACAGGCCCCGCCCGCGGCCGGCGCACACCCGGCCGGCACCCCGGACGACGCGGGGACCACCCGTCCCTCCGCGGTGCCGGCCTCCGGCGAGCGGACCGACCGTCCCGCGTCCCCGGCCTCCGGCGACGACGAGGCGACCCGCACCTTCCGACCCGGCGGCGACGGCCCCGCCTGAGCCGGGCCCCCTGACCCGGGCCCCGCCTGACCCGGGCACGCCGGAACCGGGACCCACGGCGGACACCCGTCACGGCGGCCGCGCTGCCGTCGGGCGTGGGCCCCGGCACGTCGCGGCGTGCCTGCCCGGTCCGGGGGCGTTCGCTGCGACGCTGACCGGGTGAGCACCACCCCGTCCCGCCCGCGGTCGCCCGGCCCCCCGGACCCGGAACACCGGGTCCGACCCGGAGCGGTCCCGCGGTGGGCGCGCGGCCGCCGTCGCGGAGCGGGGACGTCGCCGCCCCGCCCGGACACCGTCCCGCGACCGGGCGTCGGGTACCGGGCTGGACCGGCTGCGGATCCTGCTCGTCGCCACGATGGGCGCCGTCCTCGCCGGGTACACGATGCTCGTCCCGGTGGCGGCGTTGCTGACCGGCACCGGCGGCGTCGCGGTGACCGCGGACGGTGCGCTCGCCACCGCCGTCCCGCTGTGGCTGGCCGCGCACCTCATCCCGGTCGCCGTGGAGGGGCGGCCGTTCGGGGTGCTGCCGCTGCTGCCGACGCTGGTCGGCGTCGCGCTGGTGGCCTTCTGCTCCCGCTGGGCGGTGCTCCGCCTGGGCGGGCGGGTCCGGCACGACGCGGGCGCCGTCGTCGCGTCCCAGGCCGGCGCCGCCGCGGCGGTCGCCGTGCTCGCCGGGGCCCTGCTGCCGCGGGACATGGCCGTCACCGCACCGTGGGCGGCGATGGTCGGGGCCGGGCTGGTCGCCGGCACGGCCGCCGGGATCGGTGTCGTGCACGCCTGCGGAGCCCCGGCGGCCTGGCAGCGGGTCCTGTCCGGATGGCCCGGCGCCGCGCTCGCCGGGGCCAGGGTCGCGGCCGCCGCCCTGCTGCTGGTCGCCGCGCTCGTGCTGACCACGGGGCTGCTCGTGAGCGCCTCGGAGGTCGCCGACACGGCCGAGCGCATCGCACCCGGTGCCTGGGCGGGCGTCGGGGTGCTCGTGCTGAGCGTCGGGTACCTGCCGAACGCCCTGCTCGGAGCGCTGTCCTGGGCGCTGGGCGCGGGGGTGTCGGTCGGGATCGCCCGGTCCGGTCCCTTCGGTGCCGAGCCCGGACCGCTCCCGCCGTTCCCGCCCGCCGCGGTGCTGCCCGTCACCACCGTCCCGACGGCCGCGGTGCTGGTCGTGCTGCTGCCCGTCGTCGCGGGGGTGCTCGGCGGGATCGCCTGCCGCCGGGCGCTCGGCGAGGACGCGCCGGTCGTGGACCGGGTCGCGGCACCGGCGGCCGCCGCCGTGGTCGTCGCGGTCGGGGCGGCGGTGCCCGCCGCGCTCGCAGGCGGTGCGCTGGCGGGCGGGCCCTACGACCCGGTGTCGCTGCACCCGTGGGCGGTGCTGGGGTCCGCGTTGCTGCTGGTCGGGATACCGGCGGTGCTGACCTGTGCCGGGACCGAGCTCGCCCGGCACGTTCCGGTGGGCGGCACCGACCGCTCGCGGAACGCGGTCTCCCGGGCCCGTGCCGCCCGGGACCGCCGCCGGGTGTCGACGGTGGCGGAGCTGGTCGAGCGCCGGCGCACCGGCGGGGCACCCGCCCGTCGCGCCGACGTCGCGGGGGACGAGGAGTTCTTCCCCTACCCCGACGACGGCGCCGACGACGGAACCGACGACGACACCGGCCCGGCCGCCCGGGACCTCACCCACGCCGACGACCCCGACGACGACCTCGACGCCGGTGACCTCGACGCCGGTGACCGCGGAGCCGCTGCCCGTCGGCGGGACCGCGCCACCGACCGCGCCACCGACCGCGCCACCGACCGCGACGCCGCCGGCCACCGTGTCGGCGACCGGGCCGGGGATGACCGGGCCGGGCACGACCGCTCCGACGGCACCCGGACCGACCGCCCCTCCCGCCCCCACGACCGCTCCCGGGGCGACTGACCCGCCCGGGTCGCCCGGTCTGCCCGCCCGCCCGGCCCGGCTCGCCCAGCCCGGTTCGCTCGCCCGCCCGGCCCGGCTCGCCCGCCCGGCCCGGCCCGGCCTGCCCGCCCGGCCCGGCTCGGGCCGCGGGCCCGGACCGACATGCCGCCACCGCCACCGCGACCCGCCTCACCGGCGGGCGCGGTGACCCGGGCCACCGCACCGGGCGGCGTCGTCGTCGGCGGGCGCGTCTACCCTGGCCAGGGGCCGTGGAGCGGTCCGGACCGGCGAGGAAGGGACACGGTGGGCGCGCAGGAGCGGCACGAGGCGCTGCGGGTCGTCGTCCTCGTCTCCGGGAGCGGCACGCTGCTGCAGGCGCTGCTCGACACGGCGGGCGCCGGATATTGCGTCGTCGCGGTGGGGGCCGACCGTGCGGGCGCCACCGGGCTCGACCGGGCCCGCGCGGCGGGGGTCCCCACCTTCGTCGAGCGGGTCGCCGACCACGCCGACCGCGACGCCTGGAACACCGCGCTCGCCGCGGCCGTGCTCGCGCACCGGCCGGATCTGGTCGTCGGAGCCGGGTTCATGAAGCTCGTCTCCCCGGCCTTCCTGGACGCGCTCGGATGCCCGATGCTGAACACGCACCCGGCCCTGCTGCCGGCGTTCCCCGGCGCGCACGCCGTCCGGGACGCGCTGGCCGCCCGGGTGCCCGTCACCGGCGCGACCGTGCACGAGGTCGACGCCGGGCTCGACACCGGACCGGTGCTCGCCCAGGCGGAGGTCCCCGTGCTCCCGGGCGACGACGAGACCTCCCTGCACGAGCGGATCAAGACCGAGGAACGACGGCTGCTGGTCGCGACCGTGCGACGGTTCGCCACCGCCGCCCAACCCCACGAGGTGAACAGTGAGTGAGCGCAGGCCGGTACGCCGGGCCCTGATCAGCGTCTACGACAAGGCCGGTCTCCTCGACCTGGCCACCGGGCTGCACGCCGCCGGGGTGGAGATCGTCTCGACCGGCTCCACCGCCCAGCGGATCGCCGACGCCGGCGTCCCGGTCACCCCCGTCGAGGAGGTCACCGGGTTCCCCGAGTGCCTCGACGGCCGGGTCAAGACCCTGCACCCGCGGGTGCACGCCGGGCTGCTCGCCGACACCCGCAAGCCCGAGCACCTCGCCCAGCTCGAGCAGCTGAACATCGCGCCGTTCGACCTGCTGGTGTCGAACCTGTACCCGTTCCGCGAGACCGTCGCGTCCGGCGCGAGCCGCGACGAGGCCGTCGAGCAGATCGACATCGGCGGCCCCGCGATGGTGCGGGCCTCGGCCAAGAACCACGAGAGCGTCGCCGTGGTCGTCGACCCCTCGCGCTACCCCTGGGTGCTCGAGCAGGTCGGTGCGGGCGGGTTCGTCGTGGAGGACCGCCGCCGGCTGGCCGCCGACGCCTACCGGCACACCGCCGCCTACGACGTCTCGGTCGCGACCTGGATGGGTGAGCAGTTCCCCGCGGGCGACGACGACGCGTCCGCCGAGTGGGTCGGCGCCACCTGGACCCGCGAGCGCCCGCTGCGCTACGGCGAGAACCCGCACCAGTCCGCCGCGCTCTACACCGACGGCACCGGTTCCGGTCTCGCCGGCGCGCAGCAGCTGCACGGCAAGGAGATGTCCTACAACAACTACGTCGACGCCGACGCCGCATGGCGCGCCGCGCACGACCACGGCGACCGCCCGACGGTCGCGGTGATCAAGCACGCCAACCCGTGCGGGATCGCGGTCGGGACCGACGTCGCCGAGGCCCACCGCAAGGCGCACGCCACCGACCCGGTGTCGGCGTTCGGCGGGGTCATCGCGGTCAACGGTGAGGTCTCGGTCGCGCTGGCCGAGCAGGTCGCCGAGATCTTCACCGAGGTCGTCGTGGCCCCCGGCTACGCCGACGGCGCGCTCGAGGTGCTCCAGCGCAAGAAGAACGTCCGCGTGCTCCGCATCCCCGACGGCACCGCCCGCACCGGCACCGAGCTCCGCCCGATCTCCGGCGGGCTGCTGGTGCAGCAGCGTGACCTGGTCGACGCCGACGGCGACGACCCGGCCGCCTGGAAGCTCGTCACCGGCGACGCCGTGACCCCCGAGGTTCTCGACGACCTCGCGTTCGCCTGGCGGGCCTGCCGCGCGGTGAAGTCCAACGCGATCCTGCTCGCCCACGACGGCGCCGCGGTCGGTGTCGGCATGGGGCAGGTCAACCGGGTCGACGCGGCCAAGCTCGCCGTGACCCGGGCCGGTGACCGGGCCCGCGGCGCGGTCGCCGCCTCCGACGCGTTCTTCCCCTTCCCCGACGGGCTGGAGGTGCTGCTCGACGCCGGTGTCGCCGCCGTCGTGCAGCCCGGCGGCTCGGTCCGCGACGACGAGGTCGTCGCGGCCTGCGCGAAGGCGGGCGTGCCGATGTACCTGACCGGGACACGGCACTTCGCCCACTGACCCACCGCCCCACCCCGACGGCCCGGGACCGCCTCGCGCGGCCCGGGCCGTCGGCGTCCGGAGCAGCGCGGAGGGTGATCCGGCCGAGAATGTCGGGGGTGCGTGCGACGGTCCTCCCGTCGTCGTCACCACCCCCACCCGGGGGATGCGGAGCGGCGGCACAGGCCCTATGATTCGAACATCGGTTCGAGCACGCGTCGCCTTCCCCGCGGCGCGCCGGGCGTGGTCGCGGCCGTTCGGCCGTGGCGCGGTGTGTGGCGGGGAGGTACTGCGGTGCGCGTCGGTGCGGGCGAGGGGCCGGTCGTCGTCGGGGGAGCGGCGGCGGTCGGCCGGGTGGTCGGCGGTGCCGGTGGGGGAGCCGGCGTCGACGTCGGGGACGACACCGGTCCGGAGGGGTCCGGGCCGGTGATCGGGGCCGGGTCACGTGTCTCCGGGGGCGGGCGGGAGCCGCTGCCCGGGGCGCGGGGCCCGGCCGGGGGGCCGGGGTCCTCGGTGGCCTCGGCCGCCGAACGGCTCGCCCGGGCCCGGCACGTCCTGCACCGCACGGAGACCCGGGCGGGCCTGGAACGGTCCCGGCCGGCGCCCACGGGGCCCTGCCCGGAGCCGGAGCCCCCGGCCCGCAGCACGGGGACGGTCGAGGCGCGCCCGGCGGCCGGGGCCGACCTGCTACCGGTGCCGGGGCCGCTGGCCGGTCTGCTGCCCGGCGACGGTCTGCGGCGGGGGTCCACCGTGGCGGTGGGCGCGGGTTCCGGCGCGGCGTCGCTGCTGTTCGCGCTGCTGGCCGCGGCGTCGGCGGAGGGCGCCTGGGCGGGTGTGGTCGGGCGCCCCGGCCTCGGCGCGACGGCGGCGGCCGAGGCGGGCGTGCGGCTGGACCGGCTGGCGCTGGTCCCCGACCCCGGTGCGGACCTGGTCGGGGTCACCGCGGCCTTGTTGGACGGGCTGGACCTCGTCGTCGTGGCCGGGCCGGAGCGGGCCGGGCTGCGGGCCGGGGACCGGCAGCGGCTCGCCGCCCGGGCCCGGCAGCGGGGTGCGGTGCTCCTGGCGCTCGGTGGATGGCCGGGTGCGGACCTGCGGCTGCGCTGCACCCGTCCACGGTGGGAGGGCGTCGGCCGCGGGACGGGGCGGCTGCGGTCCCGGCGGGTCGAGGTCCGGGCGGAGGGGCGCGGGATCGGCCCGGCCGGGTGGGGGGTGGAGGTGCTCCTGCCGGGGCCCGGCGGTGCGATCGTCCCCGCCCCGGCCGTCCCCGTGGTGCCGTCGGTGCCCGGGGTCCCCGCGGCGGCGGGGGGCGTGGTCCCGGTGGCCCGGCCGGTGGTCCGGGTGGCGGGATGAGCACGTCCGACGCGCCGGATGCGGGCGGTACGACGGGGACGGGCGGCGGGACGGGTGGCTCGGGGCGGACGGCCGTGCGTGGCGGGCCGGGCGCGGACGGCGGTGCGGGCCGGGTGGAGCCCGACCCGCGGGTGCTGGCCGTCTGGTCCCCGGACTGGCCGGTCACCGCCGCCGCCCGCGCCGCGCACGTCCCGGCGGACCGGCCGGCCGCGGTCCTGCACGCCAACCGGGTCCTGGCCTGCTCGGCGACGGCCCGCCGGGCCGGTGTCCGCCGGGGGCTACGCCGTCGGGAGGCGCAGGCCAGGGCCCCGGAGCTCGCGGTGCTCGCCCCCGACCCGGGGCGCGACGCCCGGTTGTTCGAGCCGGTCGCCGCCGCGGTGGAGGCGCTCGCCCCCGGCGTCGAGGTGGTGCGGCCGGGGCTGCTGGTGCTGCCGGCCCGCGGTCCGGTCGGCTGGTTCGGCGGGGAGCGTGCCGCGGTGGAGCGGCTGATCGACCAGGTCGCGCTGCACGCCGGGACCGAGTGTCAGATCGGCGTCGCGGACGGGATGTTCGCCGCCGAGCTCGCGGCCCGCCGGGGGCGCGGGGTGCCGCCGGGGCGGTCGGCGGAGTTCCTCGCGCCGCTGGAGGTCGCCGAGCTGGACCGGGATCCCGAGGTCGACCGGGCCGCGCTGGTGGACCTGCTGCGCCGGCTGGGGCTGCGGTCGCTGGGAGCGTTCGCGTCGTTGTCGGCGGCCGACGTGGCCTCGCGCTTCGGCGCCGACGCGGTGGTCGCGCACCGGCTCGCCCGCGGGCTCGACCCCCGTCCGCCCGCGCGCCGGGTCCCGCCGGAGGAGCTGTCCGCGGCGGTCGAGCTGGACCCGCCGGTGGACCGGGTCGACGCGGCCGCCTTCGCCGCGCGGGGTCTCGCGACCCGGCTGCACACCGCGCTCGCCGGGCACGGTCTGGCCTGCACGCGGCTGGGCGTGCACGCGCGCACGGAGAGCGGGGAGGAGCTGCTGCGCGTCTGGCGGTGCGCCGAGCCGCTGACGCCGTCCGGGACGGTCGACAGGGTGCGGTGGCAGCTCGACTCGTGGCTCGGGCGCGGGGGCTCCGGGACGTTGGTCGCACTGCGGCTCACCCCGGAGGACACCGTGGTGGCCGGGGCGCTGCAGCGTGGTCTGTGGGGTGATGTCGGGGAGAGCGACGAGCGGGCCGGGCGGGCCCTGGTCCGGGTGCAGGCGTTGCTCGGGCCGGAGGCGGTCGTCACCGCGGTCCCGACGGGTGGCCGCGACCCGGGCGAGCGGGTGCGGCTGGTGCCGTGGGGCGACGAACGGGTCGTCGAGGACACCGCGGTGCCCGCCCGCCCGGGGCCGGCGGCCCCCGCGGCGGACGGCGTCGAGGGGGCAGGCGCGGGTGCCGGACAGGAGGACCCCGCGGGGGCGGCACCGGTCCCCGGGCGGCTGACGGTGGCCCGCCCGGGCGACGGCGTACCCGGGACGGCGCTGCCCGGGGCGGCGCTGCCCGGGGCGGCGCCGGGGACGGCGGCCGGGTCGGGCACCGTCCGGTCGGGGTCGGGGTCGGGGTCGGGGTCGGGGTCGGTGGCGGGACCGGTGTCGACGGCGCCCGCGGTCCGCGGAGCCGGGGGTTCCACCGCCCCGGCCGGGTCCGCAGGCGCCGGCTCCGCTGCGGCCCCGGACGGTGGGCGGGCCGGGACCGTGCACCCCCGCCGTGCCCCCGGCCGTCGCCCGCCCGCCGACCCTCCGGCGACCTGGCCCGGCAGGCTCCCGGCGCCGTCCCCGGCGACGGTGCCCCCGGACCCGGTCCCGGTCCGGCTGCTCGCCGCGGACGGCGCCGAGGTGTGCCCGGCCGCGCCGGACCTGCTCGACGGCGTCCCGCACCGGGTCGCGGGCGGTGGCCCGGACCGGGAGGTCACCGGTTGGGCCGGGCCCTGGCCGGTGCACACCCGCTGGTGGGCCCCCGACGGGCCCGGGCCCGCGGTGCGGCTGCAGGTCGTGCTGACCGACGGCACCGCCCTGCTGCTCGTGCACCGCGGCGGACGCTGGACGGTGACCGGTGTGTACGACTGAGCCGTCACCCGTCGCCGGGTCCACCGTGGCCGGGCCGGCGCCCGCGACGTGCGGGTCAGCGCTGCGGGATGCCGCTGAGGTCGACCGCGAACCGTCCGATCGCCGACGCCATCGCCGTCACGTTCCGGTCCAGCGCGGTCCGGTCGATGTTGGTCAGCCGGTCGCAGGGCGTGTGGTAGCAGGGGTCGTAGGACTGTCCCGCCGTGCCGCCCCACTTCTGCGCCTGCTCCGGGGTCTTCTGCTCCTCGGCGCCGGTGAACAGACCGCCGGCGGGGATGCCGGCCTCGATGAAGGGGCCGTAGTCCGAGCGCCCGTCGAACGCCGTGCCCTCGGGGCCGTTCACCCCCGCCCCGACCAGCGCCTCGGTCAGGACGCGCTCGGCGGTGTCGGAGCCGGGCGGCCCCGCCTCGCCGCCGAGACCGTCGGAGTTGTCGCCGTCGTAGACCAGGTAGCCGGGGTTCGGCGAGCCGACCATGTCGAAGTTCAGGTACAGCGCGATCCGCGCCCGGTCGGGCTCCGACAGTCCCTCGACGTACTTCGTCGAGCCGACCAGGCCGATCTCCTCGGCGCCCCACCAGGCGAAGCGCACCTTCTGGCCGACCGGCGGGGACCCGCCGAGCTTCTGCGCGATCTCGAGCAGGGCGGCGCTGCCGCTGCCGTTGTCGTTGATGCCCGCCCCCTCGGGGACGCTGTCGAGATGGGCCCCGGCGACCACGACACGGCCCGGGTCGCCGGTGGTGGTCTCGGCGATCACGTTCCGGGAGGTCTGCTGCCGGATCGTGGTGTCGAGTACGAGCGAGGCCTGCTGTCCGTCGCGCAGTGCGGCGCCCGCGCTCCGCGTCACCGCCGCGGTCGGGACGACTCCCGGGGTGTCCCCGAGGGTGGCGGGCAGGGCCGCGTCCTCGGTGTTGACCACGATCACCGCCACCGCGCCCGCCGCCCCCGCGAGCCGGGACTTCTGCCCGAACTCGCAGGTCCCACGCTCGACGACGGCGATGGCCCCGGCCGGCATCCCGGTGTAGTCGGCCGCCTCGCAGCCCGGGGTCGGGTCCTGCGGGGTGCGCGGACGCAGCGACAGCGGCGCGGTCAGCCCACCGGGCGGGGTCGCGGGGGAGAAGCCGAGCACCTCGGTCGGCGCCGGGGCGCCTGCCACGGTCAGCCGGGCGTCGCCCGCGGAGAACGTGCGCACCTCGAACGAGGGGGTCGACACCTCGAACCCGCTCTCGCGCAGCGTCCCGGCGACGAGGTCGACCGCCGCGTCGTACCCGGGGGTGCCCACGGCGCGGTTGCCGTCGTTGGCGTCGGCGAGCTTCTCGAACTGCTGCAGGTGGGCGTAGGCGCCGTCGCCACCGGCCGCGGCCGCGAGCCGCTGCGGCAGGCCGGGGTCACCCTGAGCGGCCCCCTGACCCCCGCCGCCGGGGTTCCCGATCGTCGCGGTGCCCGGGCCCGCGGGGACGTCCGCGCAGGCCGCCAGCGCGACGACGGCCACCCCGGCCGTCGCGACCCTGACCAGCCAGTTCCCGAGGCGCGGCCGGCGCCGGCCACCCGTCGTGCTCGCCCGTCCCATGGAGCCCACCCCTGCCGTCCGGCCCGGTACCGGGCCCCGTCCGCGCCGGGTGCCCGGCGCTCCTCCTGCGTGCGCGGTACCGGTCGGGCACCGCGGCGTCGGACCAGCATCCGTCATCGGGCGTGGCCGTGCGGTGAACCGGCGATCACGACACGGCGTCACGAACACGACGGTACGGCCCCGTCCGCGGCGATCCTCGGTCGATCCACACCGGGGTCTCAGTCGTTCCACAGGTTCGGCTGGTGGACTCGGAGAGGTCGGCGGGGCGGTCCACGAACCTCCTGCCGGCACCGGAGGGAGACGTCCGGGTGGCCCGCGGGCCGGCGCTGGGGAGCGGCCGGTGTGCCGCGCCGGAGCCCGGACCGCCGTGCGGGGCCGACCGGCGCTGGGGAGTAGCCGGCCGGCCCGCACGGCGACGCCGTCCGCGACTCCCCGTTCGAACACTTGTTCGAGTACGCTGTCCGGGTGGGCTGGCAGAACCCGGACGTCCCCTGGACGGAGCTGGAGAGCGCGCTGTCCGGTCGTCCCGCGCGCGACGGTGCGAACCTGCGCGGCGGCCCGGAGGCCGACGGCGGGGACGCCCCCGCCTGGTCCGCCCACCGCGGTCCCTACGAGCCGCCCGAGGACCTGCTCCATCCGGCGGGGCCCGGCCTCGTGCCGTACGCCGAGCTGCACTGCCACTCGCACTTCAGCTTCCTCGACGGTGCGAGCTCCCCGGAGGAGCTGGTCGAACGCGGCGCCGAGCTGGGTCTGGAGGCGGTCGCGCTCACCGATCACGACGGCATGTACGGGGTCGTGCGGTTCGCCGAGGCGGCGCGCGCGCTCGGGATGCGCACGGTGTTCGGCGCCGAGCTGAGCACCGGCCTGACCGCCCCGCAGAACGGCGTCGCCGACCCCGAGGGCGAGCACCTGCTGCTGCTGGCCCGCGGGCCCGACGGCTACCGCGCGCTGTGTCGCACCATCTCGACGGCGCAGATGCGTGGCGGGGAGAAGGGGCGCCCGGTCTACGACCCGGACGAGGTCGTCGCCGACACCGCGGGGAAGGTCGTCGTGCTGACCGGCTGCCGCAAGGGTGCGGTGCGCCGCGCCCTGGAGCGGTCGGGCCCGGCGGCCGCCGCCGCGGAGCTGGACCGGCTGGTCGCGCGCTTCGGCGTGGAGAACGTGCGGGTCGAGCTGACCGTGTCCGGCGAGCCCGGCGACACCGAGCGCAACGACGTGCTGGCCGAGCGGGCCGGCGTCGCGACGGTGGCGACGACGGGCGCGCACTACGCCACCCCCGACCGGGCCCCGCTGGCCGCGACCGTCGCCGCGGTGCGGGCCCGGCGCAGCCTCGACGAGATCGACCCCTGGCTGCCCGCGGCGGGTACCGCGCACCTGCGCTCGGGGCGGGAGATGGCCCTGCGGTTCGACGAGCGTCACCCCGGTGCGGTGCGGCGTGCGGCGGAGCTGGGCCGGGAGCTGGCCTTCGAGCTGCACCTGGTGGCGCCGGACCTGCCGCCGTTCGACGTCCCACCCGGGCACACCGAGACGACCTGGCTGCGGGTCCTGACCGAACGCGGCCGGATGGAGCGTTATGGCAGCCGTGACGAGAATCCGTTCGCGGCGCACACCGTGCAGCGTGAGCTGGAGATCATCGAGGCGAAGAACTTCCCCGGCTACTTCCTGATCGTCCACGACATCGTCGACTTCTGCCGGCGGTCGAACATCTTCTGCCAGGGTCGGGGCTCGGCCGCGAACTCGGCGGTCTGCTACGCGCTGGGGATCACCAACGTCGACGCGGTCCGGCACGGGCTGCTGTTCGAGCGGTTCCTGTCCCCGGACCGCGACGGCTACCCCGACATCGACCTCGACATCGAGTCCGGCCGCCGCGAGGAGGCGATCCAGTACGTCTACCGCCGCTACGGGCGGCTGTTCGCCGCGCAGGTCGCGAACGTCATCACCTACCGGCCGCGGTCGGCGGTCCGCGACACCGCCCGCGCGCTCGGGTTCTCACCCGGCCAGCAGGACGCCTGGAGCCGGCGCGTCGAACGCTGGCACGCGCTGGAGGCGAGCGAGCTGCCGCAGGAGATGCCGCCGCTGCTGCTGGACCTGGCCGGGCAGCTGATGGGCGCACCCCGGCACCTGGGCATCCACTCCGGCGGCATGGTCATCTGTGACCGGCCGGTGTCCGAGGTCGTCCCGGTGGAGTGGGCGCGGATGGCCGACCGGACCGTCGTGCAGTGGGACAAGGAGGACTGCGCCGCCGCCGGGCTGGTGAAGTTCGACCTGCTCGGCCTGGGCATGCTCACCGCGCTGCACCTGATGGTGGACCTGGTCGCGACCGTCACCGGCGAGCGGATCGAGCTGCACGCGATCGGCGAGTCCGACCCGGAGGTCTACGCGATGCTGTCGCGCGCCGACTCGGTCGGGGTGTTCCAGGTGGAGTCCCGCGCCCAGATGGCCACCCTGCCCCGGCTGCGCCCGCGCGAGTTCTACGACCTCGTCGTCGAGGTGGCGCTGATCCGGCCGGGGCCGATCCAGGGTGGCTCGGTGCACCCCTACATCCGGCGGCGCAACGGGTTGGAGACCTGGGAGCACGACCACCACCTGCTGCGACCCGCGCTGGACAAGACGCTGGGCATCCCGCTGTTCCAGGAGCAGATGATGCAGATCGCGGTCGACGTCGCGGGGTTCACCGCGTCGGAGGCCGACGAGCTGCGCCGGGCGATGGGCTCCAAGCGGTCCACCGAGCGGATGGAACGGCTGCGCGGGCGCTTCTACGCCGGGATGGCCGCGAACGGGATCACCGGCGAGCTCGCCGAGCGGATCTTCGCCAAGATGCTGGCCTTCGCGAACTTCGGGTTCCCGGAGAGCCACTCGATCAGCTTCGCCGCGCTCGTCTACTACTCGGCGTGGTTCAAGCTCTACCACCCGGCGGCGTTCTGCGCGGGCCTGCTCAACGCCCAGCCGATGGGGTTCTACTCGCCGCAGTCGCTGGTGGCCGACGCCCGCAGGCACGGGGTGCGGGTGCACCGTCCCGACGTCAACGCCGGCCGGGCCGACGCCGTGCTGGAGCCGGACGACCCGAGCACCGGGGGCTGGGCGGTCCGGCTCGGTCTGGCGGGGGTGCGCACGGTCGGGCAGGACCTGGCGACCGCGATCGACGCCGAGCGCGCGGCGGCGGGCCCGTTCGCCGACCTGCCCGACCTGGCCCGCCGGGTCCGGCTGACCGGCCCGCAGGCCGAGGCCCTGGCCACGGCGGGTGCGTTCGGCTGCTTCGGGGTGCAGCGGCGGGAGGCGCTGTGGGCGGCGGGGGTCGTCGCGGGGGTGCGACCCGAGCACCTGCCGGGGACCGCCGTCGGGTTCGAGGCGCCGGCGCTGCCGGGGATGACCGCGGCGGAGCTGACCGTCTCCGACGTCTGGGCCACCGGCGTCTCCCCGGACAGCCACCCGGTGCAGCACCTGCGTGCCGACCTCGACGCGCTCGGCGCGGTCCGGATCGACCGGCTCGACGAGGTCGGCCGTCGCGCCGGCCCGGACGCTCCGGCCCGGGTGCTGGTCGGGGGACTGGTCACCCACCGCCAGCGACCCGCGACGGCGCGCGGGGTGACGTTCGTGAACCTCGAGGACGAGTCCGGGATGCTGAACGTGACCTGCTCGGAGGGGCTGTGGGCGCGCTACCGGTCGGTGGCGCTGGGCAGCGCGGCGCTGCTGGTCCGGGGCAGGCTCGAACGCAGCCCGGAGGGCGTGCTGAACCTGCTGGCCGACCGGCTGCAGCGGATGCCGCTCGCGGTGAAGGTGGCGTCCCGGGACTTCCGCTGACCGTCCCGCCCGCGCCCCCTCCGGGTCCACGCCCGCCGGGCCCCACGGCCGCGGGGACCCGCGACCCCGTGACCGGCAGGTCCCCGGACCAGAACCGCGCGCCGCAGGCCCCACCGGGGACCGGCGGGGCCTGCGGGCGGTCGCGACGGGGTCAGGACTTGACGAGCGGCCCACCCATCGACATCGCACGTCCGCCCAGCGTCTGGCCGAACGCGTCGAACAGGATGTAGGCGAACACGATGCAGAACGCGAACGTCGTGATCCCGGCGATCGGGAACAGGCCCGCGTTGCCCGCGGTCACGCCGATGTAGGCCAGCACGAAGGTGATGTCGACGAGCACGAAGCCGATCGTGAACATCAGCGGCAGCCGCAGGGTGGCCAGGGTCAGCAGCACGAACACCAGGGTGAACGAGAGCAGGTAGGTCGACTGGATCGACCCGACCTGTTCGGTGGACAGGGCCTGCCCGGTGCCGGCGTCGATGATCCAGCCGTTGTTCAGGGCCATGAGCAGCACGCCGAAGCTGGTCCAGAACGCGGAGAAGACACCGAAGATCGCCGCGGTGACGCTGTCCCCGACGCGCAGCGCGACCATCGCCGACAGCAGCAGGAACAGGCCCGCCGAGAACGTCACGATCGGGATCATGCCGCCGGGAAGCGCGGTGGTGTCCAGGTAGCCCACGAACCACAGGCCCAGCGTGATGCCGGACGGCAGGAAGGTGATCAGGCCCATCAGGGCCGGGTTGGCCGCCGGGGCCGCGGCCGGGGCGGGCGGGGCAGCAGCGGCCTGCGCCCCCGCGGTGTCGCTCTCCACGCTCATGGAAAACTCCTCGTCGAGTTCGTGACCGGTCGTGCACCGGCGGTGTGATTCTGCTCTCGCGGAGATCGTTTTTCGCCCCTCCGTACGACCAGACCCCGACCTGTACCCCGGTCGCACGCAGCCGGCCCGTCGTCGCAGGTCGCGGGGGCGGTGCCCCCTACCTGCGGGACACGTACGCCTCCTTCGGTCAGGTTCGACCGGCCCCCGCGGGACCTGAGAGGATGCCCGGGTGAGCGCACGCGTGATGGACGGCAGGGCGACCTTGGCGGAGCTGCTCGACGACCTGCGGGGTCGTGTCGAGAAGCTGGCCGCCGCCGGGGTGACCCCCGGCCTGGGCACGGTCCTGGTCGGTGACGACCCGGGCTCGCACGCCTACGTACGCGGCAAGCACCGCGACTGCGCCAAGGTCGGGATCACCTCGCTGCAGCGCGAGCTCCCCGCCGATGCGAGCCAGGCCCAGGTCGAGGACGTCATCGACGAGCTGAACGCCGACCCGACCTGCACCGGGTTCATCGTGCAGCTCCCGCTGCCGGACGGCCTGGACTCCGGTGCCGCACTGGAGCGGGTCGACCCG
The DNA here is from genome assembly GCF_020131355.1 of Pseudonocardia sp. ICBG1293. Classification (GTDB taxonomy): domain Bacteria; phylum Actinomycetota; class Actinomycetes; order Mycobacteriales; family Pseudonocardiaceae; genus Pseudonocardia. Next base: position 214,506 of record NZ_JAHLEL010000053.1, on the reverse strand, counting down.
GGCAAGGACGCCGACGGTCTGCACCCGACCAACCTGGGCCGCCTGGTGCTGGGCGAGCCGGGTCCGCTGCCGTGCACCCCGCGCGGGATCGTCGAGCTGTGCCGCCGGTTCGGCGTCGGGCTGGACGGGGCACGGGTCGTCGTCGTGGGTCGTGGCGTCACGGTCGGGCGCCCGCTGGGGCTGCTGCTGACCCGTCGCTCGGAGAACGCGACCGTCACCCTGTGCCACACCGGCACCCGGGACCTGACGGCGCACCTGCGAGAGGCCGACGTCGTCGTCGCGGCGGCGGGGCGGGCCGGGCTCATCACCGCCGACCAGATCAAGCCGGGTGCCGCGGTGCTCGACGTCGGCGTCACGCGTACCGACCTGGGGCTGGTCGGGGACGTGGCGCCCGAGGTGGCCGAGGTCGCCGGCCTGCTGGCGCCGATGCCGGGCGGCGTCGGACCGATGACCCGCGGGATGCTGCTGACCAACGTCGTGGAAGCCAGCGAACGCAGCGTGTCGGCGTGAGCACCGCGACCGGGCACGTCCCGGCGTGACGGCCGGCGGGGTGCGGTGATGGTGGCAACCCGCTCCGGGCACGGCCTGCGGGCGCGGCTGCGGGCGCACTGGCCGCTGCTCGTCGTCCTGGGCATCTCCCTGGTCGGCCTGCAGCGGGTGGTCACCGAGCACTGGCGCGAGGGGTCGGCGGCGCTGGCGGTGGCGATGCTCGTCGCCGCGGGCCTGCGGGTGGCGCTGCCGCCGGACCGGGTCGGGTTGCTCGCGATCCGCGGCCGCTACGCCGACGCGCTGGTGTACGGCGGGTTCGGTGTCGTCGTCCTGCTGCTGGCGCTGACGATCACCCAGGGCTCGCTGACGATCAGCTGAGCGCCCGGCTGCGGGAGCCGCCGGTCGTCTCCGGGCCCGCCGGGCGCCGGGTCGGAGGCCTGCGCGGGCCGGCGGGCCGCTTGCTGCCGGGTCGCCCGGGGCCGGTGCTGGTCGCGCGCGCGGAACGGCCCGGCCGGGCGGGCAGGTCGCCGGGCGGCACGGTGCGGCGGGACGGAGTGATAATGATCATCGCTGCCGGGAGTCTACCGGTGGGTACGTTCGCGACGGGACCGGGGTTGCTCCGGACGGGTTGCGTGATGTCGCCCACGGTGAGCCGGTTGATCACCCGTTGATCGCAACGACGGCCCCGCCGCCACCCGGTCGGCGGTGCCGGGTGCGGCGGCGTCCCCACGGACGGGGGTCGCCGCGCGCACCGTCCGCGAGCATGATCGCCGCCATGACCGACCGCAGCGGCCACATCGTCGACACCCTGGTCATCGCGGTCGACGACCTGATGGCGGCCGACCCGTCGGCGTTCCGGACCAAGTTCCGCAAGATGGCCGCCGATCCGTTCGCCTTCTACCGGGGCAGCGCCTGCCTGTTCTACGACGACGTCGCCCGTCGCGAGGACCCCTGGGTCGACGACCGCACCAGCCGGGTGTGGATCCAGGGCGACCTGCACGCCGAGAACTTCGGCACCTACATGGACGGCGACGGCGTGCTCGTCTTCGACGTCAACGACTTCGACGAGGCCTATCTCGGCCACTGGACCTGGGACGTCACCCGGTTCGCGGCCAGTCTGTGCCTGCTCGGCTGGCGCAAGGCGCTGTCCGACCGGTCGCTGTCGGCGCTCGTCGAGGACTACTGCCGCAGCTACCTGGCCCAGGTGCGGCACTTCGCCGACCGCGACGACGACGCGTTCTCGCTGCGTCTGGACACCACCGACGGCCCGGTCCACCAGGTCCTGCAGACCGCGCGCACCCGGACCCGGGTCGGGCTGCTCGACGCGGTCACCGAGACCGAGGGCTTCGACCGGATCCTGCGTGCCGGCCCCGGTGTCCGCACCCTCGACGACGACGAGAAGGCCGCGGTCACCACCGCGTTCGAGGCCTACGTGGCCACGATCCCGGAGTCCCGGCGCCACCGCGGCGTCGCCTACACCGTCAAGGACGTCGCCGGGCGCTCCGGCGTGGGCATCGGCAGCGCCGGGCTGCCGACGTACACGGTGCTGGTCGAGGGGCTGAACCAGGCGCTGGACAACGACATCGTCGTGTCGATGAAGCAGGGCAACGTGGCCGCGCCCTCGCGGGTGGTCACCGACGGGCGGGTGACCGCGGCGTTCCGCCACCACGGACACCGGACCGCGCTGTCGCAGCGGGCGCTGCAGGCGCACGCCGACCCGATGCTGGGCTGGACCGAGCTCGACGGCGTCGGGTTCGTCGTCGCCGAGGTCTCGCCCTACGAGGCCGACCTGGACTGGTCGGAGCTGACCGAGCCCGACGAGATCGCGCCGGTCGTCGTGGACCTGGGCCGGGCCACCGCGAAGATCCACTGCGTGGCCGACGCCGACGCCGACCACGCGCTGGTCGACTTCCGCGTCGAGGAGGCGGTCGCCGCCCGCACCGCCGGGGCCGAGGACGCGTTCGTGGAATGGGTGGTGGAGTTCGCCCACGACTACGCGCGGACGGTGCGCGCGGACGGTGCGCTGTTCGTGGAGGCCTTCCGCTCCGGGCGCATCCCGGGCGTGAGCTCGGCCTGACACGACGACGGCCCGCCCACCCGGGATCGGGAGGACGGGCCGTCGCGGTGCGGGACTACCGGCCGGCGAAGGAGTCGATCGCCTCGTTGAACGTGGCGCTCGGCCGCATGACCGTGTCGGTCTTCGCGCGGTCGACGTAGTAGTAGCCGCCCAGGTCGACGGGGTCGCCCTGGACCGCGTTCAGCTCACCGACGATCGTGTCCTCGGCCGCGGCCAGCTTCTCGGCCAGCGGGGCGAAGATCGCGGCGAGCTCGGGGTCCTCGGTCTGGGCGGCGAGGGCCTGCGCCCAGTACAGCGCGATGTAGAAGTGGCTCCCGCGGTTGTCGAGCTCCCCCACCTTGCGCGACGGGGACTTCCCGTTCTCCAGCAGCTTGCCGGTGGCCTCGTCGAGGGTCCGGCCGAGCAGCTCGGCCCGCAGCGGCTCCTCGGTCTTCGACGCCAGCATCTCCAGCGAGACGGCCAGCGCGAGGAACTCGCCGAGGGAGTCCCACCGCAGGTGGTTCTCCTTCTGCAGCTGCTGGACGTGCTTCGGCGCGGACCCGCCGGCACCGGTCTCGAACAGGCCGCCGCCGTTCATCAGCGGGACGATCGACAGCATCTTCGCCGACGTGCCCAGCTCCATGATCGGGAACAGGTCGGTCAGGTAGTCGCGCAGCACGTTGCCGGTGACCGAGATGGTGTCCTCGCCCTTGCGGGCCCGCTCCAGGGTGTAGCGGGTGGCCTCGGCGACCGGGAGGATCTCGATGGTCAGCCCGTCGGTGTCGTGCTCACCGAGGTAGGTCTCGACCTTGGCGATCAGCTGCGCGTCGTGGGCGCGCGAGGAGTCCAGCCAGAACACGGCGGGGGAGCCGGTCGCCCGGGCCCGCTCGACGGCCAGCCCGACCCAGTTGCGGATCGGGGCGTCCTTGGTCTGGCAGCCGCGCCAGATGTCGCCCTCGGCGACCTCGTGGGAGAGCCGGACCTCGCCGGAGCCGGCGTCGACGACGCGGACGGTGCCGGCGGCCGGGACCTCGACGGTCTTGTCGTGGCTGCCGTACTCCTCGGCCTTCTGCGCCATCAGGCCGACGTTCGGGACGGTGCCCATCGTCGTCGGGTCGAAGGCGCCGTTGGCCTGGCAGTGCTTGACGGTCTCGTCGTAGAGCGGGGCGTAGGACGAGTCCGGGATGACGAACTTGGTGTCCTGCAAGGCGTCGTCTGCGTTCCACATCCGGCCCGAGGTGCGGATCGCGGCCGGCATCGAGGCGTCGATGATGACGTCGCTCGGCACGTGCAGGTTGGTGATCCCCCGGGCGGAGTCGACCTGGGCCAGGGCCGGGCCGGTGGCGTAGGCGTCGGTGATCGCCTTCTCGATCGCCTCGCGCGTGTCGGCCGGCAGCTTCTCCAGCGCGGTGAGCACCGAGGCGAGGCCGTCGTCCGGGTCGGCGCCGACCGAGGCGAGGTCGTCGCCGTGGGCGGCGAAGACGTCGGCGAAGTAGGCGCGTACGGCGTGCCCGAAGATGATCGGGTCCGAGACCTTCATCATCGTGGCCTTGAGGTGCACCGAGAACAGCACGCCCTTCGCCTTCGCGTCGGCGACCTGCTCGGCGAGGAACGCCTGCAAGGCCTCGCGACGCATGACGGCGCCGTCGAACACCTCGCCGTCCAGCAGCGCGACCTTCTCCTTGAGCACCGTGACGGTGCCGTCGGTCCCGACGTGCTCGATGCGGACCGCTCCGTCACCGGCGGCGGTGAAGGAGGTCTCGGAGTGGCGGAAGTCGCCGTCGTCCATCGTCGCGACGTGGCTGGTGGAGTCGGGGCTCCAGGCGCCCATCGAGTGCGGGTGCTTGCGGGCGAAGTTCTTCACCGACAGCGGCGCGCGCCGGTCGGAGTTGCCCTCCCGCAGCACCGGGTTGACCGCGGAGCCCTTGACCGAGTCGTAGGCGGCGCGGGCGGCCTTCTCCTGCTCGGTCTGCGGGTTCTCCGGGTAGTCCGGGACGTCGTAGCCGGCGCCCTGCAGCTCGGTGATGGCCGCCTTGAGCTGCGGGATCGACGCCGAGATGTTCGGCAGCTTGATGATGTTCGCGTCCGGGGTCTTCGCCAGCTCACCCAGCTCCGACAGGGCGTCCGGGACGCGCTGGGCGTCGGTGAGCCGGTCCGGGAACTGCGCCAGGATGCGCGCCGCGAGCGAGATGTCCCGGGTCTCCACGTCCACCCCGGCCTGGCCCGCGAAGGCCTCGATGACCGGCAGGAAGGAGTGGGTCGCCAGCGCCGGCGCCTCGTCGGTGTAGGTGTAGATGAGCTTCATCGCGTCCTCAGGCCTGCCTCGGCTCGTCGTGTGTGCTGCCGTGTCCAGCGAGCGGGTCGCGACGGCGCCGGCGGACGGGCCCGGGACGACCGGGCCGGGGTCCCCGGCGCGGCGACCCGCTGACTGCGCCACACGCTATCTGTTGACCGGCCCCGCACGCCCGCAGGAGTAACCGGTCCGACACCCCACGACGGTCGAGGTCGTGGCCGCGGACCGGCTACCGTGGACGGCGGCGGCGCTCGGCGGGAGGAAACCACGGTGGCGAAGGTCTTCGGGCTCACCCGGAAGTCGATCCTGAGGGGCTGGCCGCTGGTCGGGCTCATCGGCGTCGGCCTGACCGTGGTCGCGCTCGCCTACGGCGGGGTGACCGGCAACCTGGAGACGACCGGCTGCCGCGTCGTCGTGCAGGGCGAGGCGGTGACGGTGCGCTCGGCGCCGGGTGACTCGGCGGCGCCGGTGCGCACGCTGCCGGCCGGGACCGAGATCGCGGCCGACACCATCGTCGACGGCGGCTTCCGCAAGCTCACCGAGCAGAACCAGTGGGTCCCGGTCGACTCCGTCGCCGCGACCTCCGGCAGCCGGTGCTGAACCCGTCGCGCAGCGTGATCATGGGTGCGGCACAGTAGGTGGCGTGAACGCGCTCGCCACGGTCAACGTCAACGGCGTCCGTGCGGCCGCCACCAAGGGGCTGCTGGAGTGGCTGGCGGCGACCGACGCGCGGGCGGTCTGCCTGCAGGAGGTCCGGGCCCGGCCCGACGAGCTGCCGGACGCCTTCCGCTCGGCGCTCGACCAGGGCGGCTGGCACCTGCGCCTGGCCCCGTCGATGACGGCGAAGGGCCGCAACGGCGTCGCCGTGCTGAGTCGCGAGGAGCCCGAGGCGGTGCGGATCGGCCTCGGCGATCCCACCACCGACCTCGACGGGCGCTACCTGGAGGTCGACCTGCCCGGCGGGCTCACCGTGGCCTCGCTGTACCTGCCCAAGGGCGAGGCGGGCACCCCGAAGCAGGACGCCAAGGACGCGTTCTGCGCCGCGTTCGGCGACCACCTGCGCACCGCGTTCGACCGGTGCGCCGCCACCGGGCGGCAGATGGTCGTCGGCGGGGACTGGAACATCGCCCCCACCGAGCTGGACCTGCGCAACTGGCGCGGGAACCGGCGCAGCTCCGGGTTCCTGCCGCACGAGCGGGAGTGGTTCGCGAAGCTGCTCGAGCACGGCTGGCGCGACGTGGTCCGCGAGCGGCACCCTGGCGTCGACGGGCCGTACTCGTGGTGGAGCTACCGCGGGCGGGCCTTCGACAACGACGCCGGGTGGCGGATCGACCACCTGCTCACCACCCCCGGGCTCGCCGACGCGGCGCACGAGGCCGTCGTGGACCGGGCGCCCGCGCACGACCGGCGCTTCTCCGACCACGCCCCCGTCGTCGTCCGGCTGGGGGCCGCGTGATCGCCGGCCGGATGGTCGGCGGCCGCTACCTGCTGCTCGACGAGCTGGACCGGCGCGGCTTCGGGCCGACCCACCGCGCCGAGGACCGGATCACCGGCCGCACCGTCGCCGTCACCGAGATCGCGCTGCCCGCGGTGGCCGGGGTGCGGGAACGCCTGCTGACCGAGGTGCGGGCCGCCGGCCGGCTGCGCCACCCGTCGGTCGTCGGGGTGCTGGACCTGGTCACCGACCGGTCCTCGGCCGGCGACATGCGCGAGTACCTGGTCACCGAGCACCCGGACGCGCGGCCGCTGGGCGCGGTCGTCGGGACGGCGCCACCCTCGCCCCGGCAGGTCGCGCTCGTCGGCCAGGACGTGCTGGCCGCACTGCGCGCGGTGCACGCCGACGGCGGCACCCACGGCGGCCTCGACGCCGACGCGGTGCTGGTGACCGCCGACGGCCGTGCCCTGCTCACCGACGTCGGCCTCGCCCGCGCGGTGGGGCCGCGCCCCGGCGGGAACGGTGCGCCCGGCGCGCCCGAGGGCGCCGACACCCCGGCCGCGGACCTCTGGTGCCTGGGCGCCGTCCTGCGTGAGGCGGCGGACCCGCCCCTGCCGGTGGGCGGCGCGCTCGCGACGGTCCTGGACGGCCTCACCGCCGACGACCCGGCCGAGCGGCCGACCCACGACCGGGCCGCCGAGCTGTTCGAACGCGGCGCCCGGCCCCGGTCCCCGGGCGGGGACCTCGGCCGCAACCGCTGGATCCTGCTGGGTGTGGCCGGCGTGCTGGCCGTGGTCGTCGTCGTGCTGCTGGTCCTCGCCGTCCTCTGAGGAATCGCGGCGGCGCGTGCGGCGCGACGGGGGCAGGATGGGCCCGATGAGCCGCAGCGTCGAACACCCCGCCGACCACCCCCGCGTCGCCGCCGTGAAGGAGGCGCTGCGCCGCGCCGGTGCCGCTCCCTCGTCGATCGCGGGCCTGGTGCTGCTGCCGGACGCGGTGACCACCGCGGCCGCGGCGGCCGCCGCGCTGGAGGTGGAGGTCGGCCAGATCGCGAACTCGCTGGTCTTCGACGCCGACGGCGCCCCGCTGCTCGTGCTCACCTCCGGGGCACACCGGGTCGACACCGGGAAGGTCGCCGCACTGGTCGGCGCGCAGCAGGTCGGCCGGGCGTCGAAGGAGCGCGTGCGCGAGGCGACCGGGCAGGTCATCGGCGGGGTCGCCCCCGTCGGGCACCCGGCGCCGCTGCGCACCCTGGTCGACGTCGCGCTGGGGGAGTTCGACCGGGTCTGGGCGGCGGGCGGGGTGGCCCGTTCGGTGTTCCCGACGACGTTCGACGAGCTCGTCGCCGTCACCGGTGGCACGCCCGCCGAGGTGGCCTGAGCGTATTCCCGGATCCACGGTGATCCATCGCCGGAAAACCGACGGTCGCTGTGGTGATCGGTGAAACCTAGTGTTGCGGTAACTAGGTTACTTTACTCACGGGCTGGTTTACGGGATCATGAGCTGTGCCGTTGACTGTGACCGTGGACGTTCCGGCCGCCGACCGCGAGGTGCTGGAGTCCTGGCTGCGTTCCTCGTCGGTTTCGGCGGGACTGGCCCGACGGGGCAGGATCGTGTTGCTGGCCGCGGACGGGGTGGCGGTCAAGGACATCGTCACACTGGTCGGGGCGTCGAAGGCGACGGTGATCGGGTGGAAGAAGCGTTACGCCGCTGAGGGGATCGCCGGGCTGGCCGACCGGCCCAAGGCGGGCCGGCCGCCGGTGATCGACGAGGTCGCGGTCGTGCTCGCCACGCTGGAACCGCCGCCTGAGCGGCTCGGAGTCACGCACTGGTCGTCACGGCTGCTCGGTGCCGAGCTCGGGATCTCCCACGTGTGGATCGGCAAGATTTGGCGGCGGTGGGGGCTGCAGCCGTGGAAGTCCGAGACGTTCAAGTTCTCCACCGATCCCGAGCTCGAAGCCAAGGTCCGCGACATCGTCGGGTTGTATCTGAACCCGCCGGACAAGGCCGTCGTGCTCTGCGTCGACGAGAAATCCCAGGTCCAGGCCCTGGACCGGACAGCGCCGATCCTGCCGATCATGCCCGGTATCCCGGAGAAACGGACGCATGACTACGTCCGTCACGGCACCACCACGCTGTTCGCGGCGTTAGAGGTCGCGACCGGGCGGGTCGAGCAGGCGTGCCTGCCGCGGCATCGCCATCAGGAGTTCCTGCGGTTCCTCAAGCAGGTCGCGAAGGCCTACCCGCGGCGCAAGCTGCACCTGGTGGTGGACAACTACGCGACCCACAAGCACCCCGCAGTGAAGGCCTGGCTGGCCCGCAACCCGCGGATCACCCTGCACTTCACCCCGACCTCGGGATCGTGGCTGAACATGGTCGAGGTCTTTTTCGGGGTCATCACCCGCCAGGCCATTCGCCGTGGCAGCTTCGGCAGCGTCAGAGAACTGATCGGCGCGATCGGCCGGTTCATCGACGGCTGGAACGAACGCTGCCACCCGTTCATCTGGACCAAACCCGCAGACCACCTACTCAACCACTGCCGACCCGGTCAAAGAACATCGTTTACGCGACACTAGTGTGGGTGGCATGGCCGATACTCCTGCCGCCCCTGTCCCGGCCGAGGCCGTACCGCCGGTCGGTCTCCCGACCCCCGCACCCGCCGAACCCGTCCCGACGACCTCGGCGTTCCGCCGGGCCCTGCGCCGGGTCCGGGACGGAGCGACCCTCGACGTCACCGAGGCCGCCGTGCTGCTCGCCGCCCGCGGCGAGCACCTCGACGAGCTGCTCGGCCACGCCGGCCGGGTCCGCGACGCGGGGCTGGTCGAGGAGGGCCGCCCCGGCGTCGTCACCTACTCCCGCAACGTCTTCATCCCCCTGACCCGGCTCTGTCGCGACCGTTGCCACTACTGCACCTTCGCGACCGTCCCGCACAAGCTCGAGGACATGTACCTGGAGCGCGACGAGGTCGTCGAGATCGCCCGCCAGGGCGCCGCGCAGGGCTGCAAGGAGGCCCTGTTCACCCTCGGCGACCGCCCCGAGGACCGCTGGCCGCAGGCCCGCGAGTGGCTCGAGGCGCGGGGCTACGACTCCACCCTCGACTACGTCCGGGCGTGCGCGATCGCGGTCCTGGAGGAGACCGGGCTGCTGCCGCACCTCAACCCCGGCGTCATGAGCTGGGAGGAGCTGACCCGGCTCAAGCCGGTCGCGGCCAGCATGGGGATGATGCTGGAGACGACCTCGCAGCGGCTGTTCGAGAAGGGCGGCCCGCACTTCGGCAGCCCCGACAAGGAGCCCGCGGTCCGGCTGCGCACGCTGACCGACGCCGGCCGCGTCGGCGTCCCGTTCACCACCGGCATCCTGATCGGCATCGGCGAGAACCGCACCGAGCGGGCCGAGTCGCTGTTCGCGATCCGCTCCGCGGCCCGTGCGCACGGGCACGTGCAGGAGGTGATCGTCCAGAACTTCCGGGCGAAGCCGGACACCGCGATGGCGAACGACCCGGACGCCGACCTGGAGGACCTGGCCGCCACCATCGCGGTCGCCCGGCTGGTGCTGGGGCCGAAGGTGCGGCTGCAGGCGCCGCCGAACCTCGTCGGTGACGAGCAGGCGCTCATGCTGCGCGCCGGGATCGACGACTGGGGCGGTGTCTCCCCGGTGACGGTGGACCACGTGTCCCCGGAGATGCCCTGGCCCGCCGTCGACGAGCTCGCCGCGATCACCGAGGCGGAGGGCTTCGCGCTGCAGGAGCGGCTCACCGCCTACCCGAAGTACGTGCGCGCCGGGTCGCCGTGGATCGACGCGCGGCTGCACGGCCACGTCGCCGCGCTGTCCGGGCCGGACGGGCTCGCCCGGCCCGACGCCGTCGTGCAGGGGCGGTCGTGGCAGGAGCCCGACGGCGGGTTCGCCTCGACCGGGCGCACCGATCTGAACTCCACGATCGACACCACCGGGCGCACCGAGGACCGCCGCAGCGACTTCGGCGACGTCTACGGCGACTGGGACGAGGTGGCCGCCGAGCTGGAGCACCAGCGCGCCGGACACGGGGCGGTGCCCGAGCGGCTGGACTCCGACGTCCGCGCCGGGCTCGACCTGGCCGCGTCCGACCCGGCGGCGCTGCTCGACCCGGCGCACGCCGACGCGGCGATGGCCGTGCTGACCGCCGACGGGCCCGCGCTGCGCACCCTGCTCGACCTCGCCGACGACGTGCGCAGGCAGGTCAACGGGGACGACGTCACCTACGTGGTCAACCGCAACATCAACTTCTCGAACGTCTGCTACGTCGGCTGCCGGTTCTGCGCGTTCGCCCAGCGCGAGCGCGACGCCGACGCCTTCCGGCTCTCGCTCGACGAGGTCGCCCAGCGCGCCGCGGAGGCGGCCGCCGACGGCGCGACCGAGGTCTGCGTGCAGGGCGGCATCGACCCGCAGCTGCCGGTGTCGTTCTACGCCGACCTGGTCCGCGCGGTCACCACGGCCGTGCCGGGGATGCACGTGCACGCGTTCTCGCCGATGGAGATCGTCTCCGCCGCGGCCAAGGCCGGGGTGTCGATCCGGGAGTGGCTGTCCGAGCTGAAGGCCGCCGGGCTCGGCTCGATCCCGGGCACCGCCGCCGAGATCCTCGACGACGAGGTCCGCTGGGTGCTGACGAAGGGCAAGCTGCCGGCGTCGCAGTGGATCGAGGTCGTCTCCACCGCGCACGAGCTGGGCATCCCGAGCAGCTCGACGATGATGTACGGCCACGTCGACGAGCCCCGGCACTGGCTCGGGCACCTGCGCACGCTGGCGTCGATCCAGGACAGGTCGCTGGAGGCGGGTGCCGCGTCGTTCACCGAGTTCGTGCCGCTGCCGTTCGTGCACCACAACGCCCCGATCTACCTGGCCGGGATCGCCCGGCCGGGCCCCACGGAGCGCGACAACCGGGCGGTGCACGCGTTCGCCCGGCTCGCGCTGCACGGCCGGATCGACCACGTCCAGTGCTCCTGGGTCAAGCTCGGCGACGACCTCGCCGCGGACATCCTGGCCGGGGGAGCCGACGACATGGGCGGCACGCTGATGGAGGAGACCATCTCCCGGATGGCCGGCTCGGAGAACGGCTCCGAGCGCTCGGTCGCCGAGCTCACCGCGATCGCCGCGGCCGCCGGGCGTCCGGTCCGGCAGCGGACGACGACCTACCGCGGCGAGCCCCGGGTGCTCACCCCGGCGACGGGCACCGGTCCCCGGATGCTGCCGCTGACCCCGGCCTGATCCCGGCCGGTCCCGCGCCGCCCCCGGGCCGCGCGGGACCGGCACCTCCGCCGACCGTCGTACGGTGGCGGTATGGGTGTGCTCGGAGAGATGTTCCCGCGGAAGCGGATGCACGAGGACGCGGACGCCGCGCAGGGCGGGCAGCAGTGGCGGCTGGGCCCGATCGACCTCGACAAGGGCGTGGTGACCGTCGAGGCCGCACCGCAGCCCGCGGACCCGGAGCCGCACGAGGAGGACCCGGCGGGCGGGTGAGGAGCTGACCGGGACGACGCCCCGCGGCTGCCGCAGCCCCCTCACCGCGCTGCCGCAGGACGCCCGCCCCGGCCGGTGGGCCGACCCCCCGTCCGGCCCACCCCACCGACAGTCACACACGCGGGCGCGGCTTCGATCGGCAGAGTGAGGACAACGGTACGATCTTGAGCAGTCCGAGGTCAAGGGAGGCGAGCAGGTGCGGCCGCAGGAGCTGGGCGCCGTGGGGCGCGGTCTCGGCCTGCTCGCCGACACCTGGACGCTGCTGATCCTGCAGCGCGCCTTCCTCGGGGTGACCCGGTACGCCGGGTGGCGGGAGACCCTGAACATCTCCGACGCGACACTGTCGGCGCGGCTCCGGGGACTCGTCGAGGCCGGTCTGCTGGAGCCCCGCACCTATGTCGACGGCGGCCGTGAACGCCGCGGCTACGGCCTCACCGAGCGCGGCGGGGACATCTGGAAACTGCTGATCTGCACCTGGGACTGGGAGAAGAGCTGGGTGCCGCGGGAGGTCCCGCTGCCCGAGATCGTGCACCGCGACTGCGGGCGCCCCACCCGGGTGCGGGTGTGCTGTGCGGCCTGCGGCAGCGCGGTCGGTCCGCGGGACACCGAGGTCGAGCGTGCGGCGTGCGCACCGGGGCTGGAGCTGCTGGCCCGCAGGCACCCGCGGCGCACCCGCGGCACCCTTCCCGAGGACCCGCTGTCGTTCCTGCCCGGCGCGATGGAGATCATCGGTGACCGGTGGGGCGCGACCGTCGTCGGTGCCGCGCTCATCGGGATCCGGGCGTTCACCGGCTTCGCCCACGAGCTCGCGATCTCCCCGGAGGTGCTGTCGGACCGGCTGCGCCGGTTCGTCGCGCTCGGGGTGCTCAGCCGCAGCGGCGACGGCGAGTACCGCCTCACCGACAAGGGGCGCGCCTGCTTCCCGATCCACGCCTGCCTGGTCGAGTGGTCCCACCGGTGGTGCGCCGAGGAGGGCGTCCCGATCGATCTCACGATCCGCCACCGGGCGTGCGGGGAGCCGCTGCGGGTGCGCCTGGACTGTGAGCAGTGCGGGCAGCCGTTCGCCCGGGACTCGGTGTCCCCGGTGCGCCCGAGGTGAGCGCCGGTAGGGAAACATGGCGGGCATGAACGACGCCCACCGTCCCCGCGTGCTGTCCGGGATCCAGCCCACGGCCGACTCGTTCCACCTCGGCAACTACCTGGGTGCGCTGCGGCAGTGGGTGGACCTGCAGGACGACCACGAGGCGTTCTACTGCGTGGTGGACCTGCACGCGATCACGGTGGAGCACGACCCGGCGGAGCTCGCCCGGCGCACCCGGGTCGCGGCGGCCCAGCTGCTCGGGCTGGGCCTGGACCCGGACCGCTGCACGCTGTTCGTGCAGTCGCACGTCCCGGAGCACGCCCGGCTCTCCTGGATCCTGGAGTGCATCACCGGTTTCGGCGAGGCGGGCCGGATGACCCAGTTCAAGGACAAGTCCGCCAAGCAGGGCACCGACCGCGCGACGGTGGGCCTGTTCACCTACCCGATCCTGCAGGCCGCGGACATCCTGCTGTACCAGGCCGACCGGGTCCCGGTCGGGGAGGACCAGCGCCAGCACCTGGAGCTGACCCGCAACCTCGCACAGCGGTTCAACCACCGCTTCGGCGAGACGTTCCGGGTGCCCGAGCCGCACATCCCGCAGGCCACGGCGAAGATCTACGACCTGCAGGACCCGACGGCGAAGATGAGCAAGTCGGCCTCGTCGCCGAGCGGGATCGTCGAGCTGCTCGACCCGCCGCGGACCTCGGCCAAGAAGATCCGCTCGGCGGTCACCGACAACGAGCGCGAGATCCGCTTCGACCCGGAGCACAAGCCGGGCATCGCCAACCTGCTGACGATCAACGCGGCGATGACCGACCGGAAGGTCGCCGAGGTGGAGGCCGAGTACGCCGGCCGCGGCTACGGCGACCTGAAGAAGGACCTCGGCGAGATCGTCGCCGCGTTCGCGGAGCCGTTCGCGGAGAAGGTGAACGGCTACCTCGCCGACCCGGCCGAGCTCGACCGGGTGCTCGCCCGCGGTGCCACCCGGGCGCGTGAGGTCTCCGGCGCGACACTGGCCGCGGTTCACGAGAGGATCGGGTTCCTCCCGCCCGTCTGAGCCGTGCGCCCGGGGCGGGGAGCACCACCGAACCGGGGGAATGATGGCCGAGAACCGCGCCGCCACGATCGCGCACCGGCTGGAGACCGACGAGGAGGAGACCGACACCTTCCTCGACCGCCAGCGGGAGAAGCATCCGTGGCTGGACCACCTGGTCCGGGCCGGGGAGCGTTACACCGAGAACCACGGTGACCACTACGCCGCGGCGATCACCTACTTCTCGATCCTGGCGCTGGTACCGCTGCTGATGGTGGCGTTCGCCGCCGCCGGGTTCGTCCTGCGCGGCAACGAGGAGCTGCTCGGGTCGCTCCAGGCCTCGATCCAGTCGGCCGCGCCGGGACAGATCGGCGAGCTGCTCGGCGGGATCGTGCAGACCGCGATCGACCGGGCCGGGGCCATCGGTCTGATCGGTCTGGTCGGCGCGCTGTACTCGGGCATCGGCTGGATGAGCAACCTGCGCGAGGCGCTCACCGAGCAGTGGGGGCAGCGCGACGACGCCCCGCCGATGATCAAGCGGCTGGCGTTCGACCTGCTCGCCCTGCTGGGGCTGGGGCTGGCCCTGGTGCTGTCGTTCGCGATCTCCTCGATCGGTGGCGCGGCGGGCCGGTTCCTGCTCGACCTCGTCGGCCTCGGCGAGGCGACGTGGGCCCGGGTGCTGCTGAGCATCGCCTCGTTCCTGCTCGTGCTGGCCGGCAACTGGCTGGTGTTCCTCTGGGTGATCGCCCGCCTGCCCCGTGAACCCGTGTCGCTGCGCAGCGCGGCCAGGGCGGCACTGATCGGTGCGATCGGGTTCGCGATCCTGCAGCGGGCGATGGTGCTCTACCTCGGCTCGGTCACGAACTCGGCGGCGGGCGCCGCCTTCGGCTCGATCCTCGGTCTGCTGGTCTTCATCTTCTTCACCTCGCGGTTCCTGCTGTTCGTCACCGCGTGGGCGGCGAGCGCCGAGGAGAACGACCAGGGCCCGCGTGACCTCCCGGCCCCGGCGATCATCCGGCCGCAGTACGTCGTCCGGGACGGTCCGGGCGCGCTGGCCTCGGCGGGCCTGGTGACCGCGGGGCTGATCGGCGGCGCACTCGGCCTGCGGGCCCTGGGGCGCCGGCGGCGCTGACGGGGCTGACCCGGGCGCTACGCGCGGGACCGTGTGGCGGGCCGCGCTCCGCGGGATCGTGCGACGAGCAGTGCGCTCCGCGGGGGCGTGAGTCGGGTCGTCGCACTGCGGGGCCGTGCACCGGGTCACGGCCCCGCGGCGGCTGCCTGCCGGTCCGTGGGGCGCCGAGCGGAGCCGACGCCGCCGCCCGTCCCCGGGCTGTGGGGACGACATTCGCTTACCCGGTAAGCGAATGGCCGACAGGGGTGTCCCTCGTCGTTCCCGCGATGGGGTGGCGGGGCCGGCCGGAGCGGGTTCCCGGGCGGGGTCGCGACGAACGTCGACCCGACGAACGGTGCGCCGGGGGAGAGTCCCGGGGCACGCGCCGCCCCGGGGTCCGTGCGTCCGCACCGTCGGCGTCCGCACCGTCGGTATCCGTGCCCGGGTCAGCGACGCCGGCGCAGCCGCGCGGCCACCAGCGCCCCGACGCCGGCGAGCGCGGCGACCCCGCCGACCAGCACCGCGGCCGGGACCGGCGGGGCGCCCGCGGCATCCGGGGCGCCGGTCGTCGTCACCTCACCGGTGCTCCCGTCCGCGCTCCCGTCCGCGCTCCCGGGGGCCGTCGCGCCGCCCGCGGGGGCCGCTGCGCCGGGGGCCGCGGCGCCGGGGGGCGTGTCCGAGCCCGCGCCGGAGCCGGTGGTGCCCGGCCCGACCAGCGTCCCGATCCCCGTGGCCGGGGCGCCGAAACCCCAGTCCAGCAGGGCCCTGGCCTGGCCGACCATCCGCACCGGCCGCTGCTCACCGCGTACCACGGCGGCGACCAGCCGCCGCCCGTCACGCTCCATCGCGCCGACGAAGGTGTGCCGGGCGGCATCGGTGAAGCCGTTCTTCCCGCCGAGGAAGCCGGGGGTGCCGAGCAGCCGGTCGTCGTTGCCGAGCAGGAAGCCGGGCTTGTCGGCGAACCCGGGGAAGGCGATGTTCCGGGTCGTCAGCGTGGCCGCGATCCGCGGCCGCTCCAGGGCGGCGCGCAGCAGCAGGCCCAGGTCGTAGGCCGACGCGGACATCCCCGGGCCGTCGAGGCCCGCCGGCGTCGCGGGGCGGGTGTCGAGGGCGCCGAGCCTGCGGGCCTCGTCGCGCATCGCGGCCGGCGTCGCGGGGACCCCGCCGAGCTCGCGGGCCAGGGCGTTCGCGGCGTCGTTGCCCGAGGACAGCAGCAGCCCGTGCAGCAGCTGGTCGACCGTGTAGCGGCCGCCGGGGCCGAGCCCGGCCCGGCTGCCGTCGACGTTCGCGTCCTCGGCGGTGCCCACCACCACCCGGTCCATCGGCAGCCGCTCGTCGACCACCAGCGCGAGCAACAGCTTGATCGTCGAGGCCGGCCGCTGCCGGGCGTGCGGGGCACGGGCGGCGAGCACCGCCCCGGAGTCCAGGTCGGCGACGACGTAGGACGCCACCCCGACCGGGGGCGGCGGTACGGCGCCCGCGTGCGCGTCGCCGCAGCCGGCGAGCCCGCCGACCGGCGGAGACGGGACGGGCAGCGGCGCCACCGGCACCGTCTCCTCGCGCGCGGGCGGGCCGGGCGGGACGGCCTGCCCCGGGCAGCCCGCTGGTGGCGGGGGTGCCGGCGAGCGCGGTCCCCGGCAGCCCGAGCAGCGTCAGCACCACGAGGAACGCGAGCGGCCCGGTGGGGCGCCGGCGTCCGGGGGAGACGGTCACCGTTGCAGCATGACCCACCGGTCCCGCGCCGGCACCGGCCCGCCGGGTACCGGCACCGCCCGCCGCGACGCCGGACCACGGCCACCGGGAGGGGACGCGGGGCGGGGCACCGCCGGGCACACTCCGCGCCCGCCGACCGGCCCCGCCGCCCACGCCTCAGCGCTCGACGATCTCCGTGACCCGGTCCAGGCTGCGTTCCAGGCCCTCGCGCATCATGCCCTCGCGGTCCCGGCCGAGGATCCCGCTGCGCTGCAGCAGCCGCACCGGGAGCGCGGCCCGGCCGGTCTTCTCCCGCCAGGCGACGACCGTCGTCGCACCGTCGGCGGTGGGCTCCAGGACCCAGCCCCACGCCGTCCTCGACTCGTCGACGACGAAGGTGAACCGGTGGGGCGGCTCGCACTCGGTGACCCGGCAGCGGGTCGCCCAGCGGATCCGGCCGTGCCGGTTGCCGCCGGTGAACCGCGCACCCACGGCGGGGCCGGTCGCACCACCGCGCCACCGCCCACCGGTCGCCTCCGGGCTCCACTCACCGGCCCGGGTGATGTCGGAGACCAGCTCCCACACCCGCTCCGGTGGCGCCTGCACCGTCCGTTCCGCGCGATCCATCGATCCTCCTCCGGCGACTGCCACCCTGTCCCGGTACAAGATCGTCCGGGTGCCCGGACGGTACCGTCCGTCAACCGCTCGACGATTCCGCGTCACGGCCGTGTTTCGAGTTCTGCCCAAACCGATGTCCAGCGGTTACCGTCCCGTCCGGACACGCGCCGCCGACCGGTGGCGCCGGAGGGGGAGGTCACCTCGTGCGGATCAACCAGCGCATCGGAGGCAGGGGCCGGTACGCGACCGCGATCGCGCTCGTGGCCGCGGCGGCACTCACGCTCGCGGGCTGCGCCCGCGACACCGGCGGGGGCGGTGGGGCCCAGGCCGGGGAGTGCGAGCGCGTCGCGCCGCCGTCGGTCCCGGCCGCGTCGGCCCAGCCGGCGCCGGAGGCCCCGAAGGCGGACGCGAGCCGGCTCAGGGTCGGGCTCGCCTACGACATCGGCGGCCGGGGCGACGCCTCGTTCAACGACGCGGCCGCCGCGGGTCTCGACCGCGCCGTCGCCGAGCTGGGGCTGGAGAAGGCCAACACGCGCGAGGTGACCGCCCAGGCGGGCGAGAGCGAGGACGCCGGCACCAACCGGCTGCGCCAGCTCGCGCAGGGCGGGTTCAACCCGATCATCGCGGTCGGCTTCAACTACGCCACCGGTGTGCAGGCCGTCGCGACCGAGTTCCCGGACGTCCAGTTCGCCATCGTCGACGACGACACGGTCGAGCTGCCCAACGTCAAGCCGCTGGTGTTCGCCGAGGAGCAGGGCTCGTTCCTGGTCGGTGCCGCGGCCGCGCTGAAGACCACGACCTGCAAGGTCGGGTTCATCGGCGGCGTCGACAACCCGCTGATCCAGAAGTTCGACGCCGGCTACGAGCAGGGCGCGAAGGCCGTCGCACCGAGCATCGACGTCGAGTCGGCCTACATCTCCCCGGCGGGTGACTTCACCGGCTTCAACGACGCCACCCGCGCCACCGAGATCGCGTCCGGCCAGTACGACGGCGGCGCCGACATCGCCTTCGCCGCGGCGGGCCAGTCGAACCAGGGTGTCTTCGCCGCGGCGCAGACCGCACAGCGCAAGGCCATCGGCGTCGACTCCGACCAGTACAACTCGCCGCAGCTGACCCAGGTCCGGGACACGATCATGACCTCGATGATCAAGCGGGTGGACGTGGCCGTCTACGACTACATCAACGCGGTCGCGGGCAACACCGTCGCGCAGCTCCCGGCGCGGTTCGACCTGACCAACAACGGCGTCGGCTACTCCACCTCCGGTGGTCAGGTCGACGACATCGTCCCGCAGCTCGAGGCGTACAAGGCCGCGATCATCGCCGGACAGATCGACGTCGCGTCCACCAAGTGACCGACGAGCGCCACGCGGTCGTACTGCGCGGGATCACCAAGCGGTTCCCCGGCGTCGTCGCGAACGACGGCGTGGACCTCACCGTCACCCACGGCGAGGTCCACGCCCTCTGCGGCGAGAACGGGGCCGGCAAGTCGACCCTGATGAAGATCCTCTACGGGATGCAGACACCCGACGAGGGCACGATCGTCGTCGACGGCACGGACACCCACTTCCGCAGCCCCGCGGACGCGATCGCGGCGGGGATCGGGATGGTCCACCAGCACTTCATGCTGGCCGACAACCTGACCGTCGCGGAGAACGTCCTGCTCGGCGCCGAACGTCTGCACGGCATCGGGAGGGCGGCCCGCGCGCGGATCACCGAGCTGTCCGCGACCGTCGGGCTGGCCGCCCGGCAGGACGTCCTCGTCGAGCACCTCGTCGTCGCCGACCGGCAGCGCATCGAGATCCTCAAGGTGCTCTACCGCGGTGCCCGCACGGTGATCCTCGACGAGCCGACCGCGGTGCTGGTCCCGCAGGAGGTCGACGAGCTGTTCGCGACGATCGCCGCGATGCAGGCCGACGGCTACACGTTCCTGTTCATCTCGCACAAGCTCGGCGAGGTCCGTGCCGTCGCCGACCGGATCACCGTGATCCGCCGCGGCCGCACGGTCGGGACCGCGGACCCGCGGACCGTCACCAACCGCGAGCTGGCCGAGATGATGGTCGGGTCCGAGCTGCCGTCGCCGGAGACCCGCGAGTCCACCGTGACCGAGCGGGAGGTGCTGCGCGTCGAGGGCCTCGGGCTGCCCAGCCCCGACGGCGGCCGCGACCTGCTGGACGGCGTCGACCTCGTCGTGCACGCGGGTGAGGTGCTGGGGATCGCCGGCGTCGAGGGCAACGGCCAGACCGAGCTCGTCGAGACGGTCATGGGGATGCGCCGACACGCCCGCGGCCGGGTGCTGCTGAACGGCACCGACATCTCGGCGACCTCCACGATGGGCCGCCGTGAGGCCGGTATCGGCTACGTCCCCGAGGACCGGTCCCGGCACGCGCTGCTCGGCGAGCAGCCGCTGTGGGCCAACCGCGTCCTCGGCTTCCAGTCCCGGGCGCCGATCGCCCGGCGCGGGCTGCTGGACACCGCGGCCGCGCGTACCGACACCGAGCGGATCGTGCGTGACTTCGACGTGCGCACCCCCGGCATCGACGTCATGGCCGCCGCGCTGTCCGGCGGCAACCAGCAGAAACTCGTCGTCGGGCGGGAGCTGTCCGGTGACCCGGTGCTGCTGATCGCGGCCCACCCGACCCGTGGCGTCGACGTCGGCGCGCAGGCCGGGATCTGGGCCGAGCTGCGCCGCGCCCGGGCCGCCGGGCTCGCGGTGCTGCTGGTCTCGGCCGACCTCGACGAGCTGATCGGCCTGTCCGACACCCTCGCCGTCATCTCCGGCGGGCGGCTGGTCGGCACCGCCGATCCCGCTACGGTGACGCCCACCGAGCTGGGGACCAAGATGACCGGAGCCACCACGTGAGCCGGTTGCGGGGCGCCGTCGTCGCGCCCGTCCTGGCGATCGCGGTCGCCGCCCTGCTGTGCGGGATCGCGCTGGTGATCAGCGGGGCGTCGCCCTGGACCGCGATCACGACGATCCTCTCCCAGGTCGGGTCGGGCACGGTCGTCGTGGACACGGTGAACTCGGCGTCGGTCTACTACCTCGCCGCGCTGGCCGTCGCGATCGGCTTCCAGATGCGGCTGTTCAACCTCGGCGTCGAGGGCCAGTTCCGGGTGGCCGCCTGCGTCGCGGCGATCGTCGGTGGGACAGTCGCGCTGCCGCCGGTCCTGCACACCGTGCTGATCATGGTGGTGGCCCTGCTGACCGGGGCGGCCTGGGTCGCGATCCCGGCGCTGCTCAAGGCCTACCGCGGCGTCTCCGAGGTCATCTCGACGATCATGCTGAACGCGATCGCCACCGGGCTGATCGCCTACCTGATCCGCGCCGAGACCTTCGGTGAGCTGCGCGGAAACAACATCACCACCCCGCCGATCCCGGAGTCGGGCTGGTTCCCCGGTATCCCGGTCGGCAACGGCGCGATCTTCGGGATGGTGTTCGTCGCCGCCGCGCTGGGCGTCGGCTACTGGTTCCTGCTCGGACGCACCCGGTTCGGCTTCGAGCTGCGCGCCTCCGGCGAGTCGGCGACGGCCGCCGCGACCGGCGGGGTGAACGCGCGGCGCACGATCGTCGTCGCGCTGCTGCTGTCCGGGGCGGTCGCGGGACTGGTCGGGCTGCCCGAGCTGCTCGGGCGCGACCACGCCTACACGCTGTCCTCGCCGCAGGGCTACGGCTTCACCGGCATCGCGATCGCACTGCTGGGCCGCAACCACCCCGTCGGCATCGCGCTCGGTGCGTTGTTGTGGGCGTTCCTGGACAAGTCCGCGGTGGCGCTCGACGTCGTCGGCATCCCGCGGGAGATCGTGCTGATCATGCAGGGTCTGATCGTGCTGTCGGTGGTCGTCGCCTACGAGGTCGTCCGCCGGGTCGAGCGCCGGGCCGAGCAACGGCGGGTGGCCGCCGCGGCCCCCGCACCGCAACCCGCGGAGGTGTCGTCGTGACCGCGGTCGGAGAACGTGCGCGGACCCTGCCCGGCTGGGCCCGGTCGGCGCTGATCGCGGCCGCGCTCGTCGCCGTCCTGGCGATCACGGTGACGCTGACCGGCCAGACCCAGCTGACCTCCGGCGGCACCGCGTCCGCCGCGGTCCGGCTCGGACTGCCGATCCTGCTCGCCGGCCTGGGCGGCCTCTGGGCCGAGCGCGCCGGGATCATCAACATCGGCCTCGAGGGCATGATGGTGCTCGGCACCTGGGGTGCGGCCTGGGCCGGTTACCAGTGGGGTCCGTGGGCGGCGATGCTCGGCGGGCTCGTGTTCGGCGCGCTCGGTGGGTTGCTGCACGCCGTCGCGACGGTGACGTTCAACGTCAACCACATCGTCTCCGGCGTCGCGATCACCCTGCTCGGCACCGGGCTGACGAAGTACCTGGCGACGCTGGTGTTCACCCCGGTCTCCCAGAACCCGCGCCAGTCCCCGCGGCTGGAGGGGTTCACCGAGTACTCGGTCCCCGGGGTGTCCGAGGGCCTCACGGCCCTGGAGTCCCAGCAGCGGGTCTTCGTCTCCGACCTCGCCGGGCTGCTGTCCGGTCTGGTCACCGGGCTGACGCCGATCCTCGTCATCGGGGTCGCGCTGGTCCCGCTGAGCTACTGGATCCTGTGGCGGACGGCGTTCGGGCTGCGGCTGCGCAGCGCGGGCGAGTCGCCGGTCGCGGCCGAGTCGCTCGGGGTGAACGTCGTGCTGCACAAGTACGTCGCGGTCACGATCTCCGGTGCGCTCGCCGGTCTCGGCGGCGCGGCGCTGGTGCTCAACCCCGGCCAGCTCGGCTACCTGGAGAACCAGGTCGGCGGCCGCGGGTACATCGGCCTCGCTGCGATGATCTTCGGGAACTGGCGTCCGGCCGGGCTGCTCGTCGGCTCGGCGCTGTTCGGCTACGTCGACGGCCTGCAGCTGCGGGCCGGCGGCGAGGCCGTGCACGCGCTGCTCTACGGCGCGACGCTGGTCGCGGTCGTCGTCGCGGTGCTGTGGGCGATCCGCCGGATGTGGACCTCGGCGGCCGTCGCGCTGGTCGCGGGGCTCGCGGTGTACGCGATCTACTGGTCGGTAGACACCGTGCCCAGCGAGTTCGCCTCCTACGCCCCGCAGCTGGTCACGCTGATCGTGCTCGCCGCGGCGTCCCAACGACTACGACCACCGGCCCGGCTCGGCGAGCCCTACCGGCGCGGGGAGGGACGCTAGATGGCGGGCGGGGGGCCTTCGGGTGCCGGCCGGGACATGATGCGCCCCGACGCCCCCGTCCCGGACTGGGACGCGCTGCGGGCGGCGGCGGTGCAGGCCGCGCACTGGGCCTACGCGCCGTACTCCCGGCTGCACGTCGGCGCGGCGGCGCTCGTCGACGACGGGCGGGTCGTCACCGGCTGCAACGTCGAGAACGCCTCCTACGGCCTGGGGGTCTGTGCCGAGGTGACACTGGCCGGGCAGCTGCGCGTCTCCGGCGGCGGGCGGCTGCTCGCGGTCGCCTGCCGCTCCGGCGACGGCGAGCTGCTCATGCCGTGCGGCCGCTGCCGCCAGGTGCTCCACGAGTTCGGCGGCGCCGCGCTGCTCTGCGACACCCCGCGCGGGGTGCTGCCGTTCACCGAGGTGCTGCCCGACGCCTTCGGCCCGGAGGACCTGCCGTGAGCTTCTCCGCGGTCGAGGTCATCGCGGCCAAGCGCGACTGCCGCACGCTGTCGAGGGCCCAGATCGACTGGGTGGTCGACGCCTACACCCGGGGCGAGGTCGCCGACGAGCAGATGGCGGCGCTGGCCATGGCCATCCTGCTCAACGGCATGGAGCCGACCGAGATCGCGCACTGGACCCAGGCGATGATCGACTCCGGTGAGGTCCTGGACTTCGGCGACGTCGGCCGTCCGCTGGTCGACAAGCACTCCACCGGCGGCGTCGGGGACAAGATCACGCTGCCGCTGGCGCCGCTCGTCGCCGCCTGCGGGGCGGCGGTGCCGCAGCTGTCCGGCCGCGGGCTGGGCCACACCGGGGGCACCCTGGACAAGCTGGAGGCCATCCCCGGCTGGCGTGCCTCGCTGACCACCGCGGAGATCACCGCGCAGCTGCGCGAGGTCGGCGCGGTCGTCTGTGCGACGACGCCGACGCTCGCCCCCGCCGACCGGCGGCTCTACGCGCTGCGCGACGTCACGGGCACGGTGGAGTCCGTCCCGCTGATCGCCAGCTCGATCATGAGCAAGAAGCTCGCCGAGGGCACCGGCGGACTGGTCCTCGACGTGAAGGTCGGGTCCGGTGCGTTCATGAAGACCCGCCCGCGCGCCGGGGAGCTCGCCGACGCGATGACGGCGATCGGTGCCGCCCACGGCCTGCCGACCACCGCGCTGCTCACCGACATGTCCCGCCCGCTGGGCCGCTGCGTCGGCAACGCCCTGGAGGTCGCCGAGTCGGTCGAGGTGCTGCGCGGCGGGGGACCGGCCGACCTGGTCGAGCTGACCGTCGCGCTGGCCACCGAGATGCTCGCGCTGGCCGGTCTGCCCGACGCCGACCCGGCCGCGGTCCTCGCCTCCGGTGCCGCCCACGGGGTGTGGGAGCGGATGATCGCCGCGCAGGGCGGGGACCCGACCGCACCGCTGCCGGTGGCCGCGCACGTCGAGACGGTCGTCGCCGAGCGGTCCGGGGTCTTCGCCGGTGCCGACGCGCTCGCCGTCGGCACCGCGGCCTGGAAGCTCGGCGCCGGCCGCGCCCGCAAGGAGGACCCGGTGCAGGCAGGGGCCGGGGTGCGGCTGCTGGTCGACCCGGGCGACGAGGTCCGCGCCGGGACGCCGCTGGCCGAGCTGCACACCGACGACGCCGACCGGCTGCCCGCGGCGCGGCGGCTGCTCGCCGGGGCGGCCCTGCTGATCACCGCCGATCCGCCCGCCCGGCGGGATCTGGTCCTCGACGTCCGTCGGGGCGCCTGAGCGACGTCCGGCCCGGCGCCGACGGGAGCGGTGCGGCGTGGCGGGACCGGCCGCGCCGGTCCCGCCACGCGGGCGGTCAGCGCTCCCGGACCTCCTCCTGCAGGGTCCGGCCCGCGTCCTGCGCCCGGCCCTGCACGTCGAGGGCCGCGGACCGGCCCTCGTCCTGCACGCTCGCGGCGGCCTCCTCCGCGGTCCCGCGGACCGACCGGACGGCCTGCTCCGCGGGCTCGCGCAGCGCGTCGTGCAGCTCGTGCGCGGTCTCCGCGGCCCGGTGGGCCAGCGGTCGGCCCACCTCGGCGGCCCGGTCCGTCGCCCGGGCGGCCAGCTCCTACTCGCGGGCGCTCGCCGGGAGCAGCGAGGACACCAGCCAGCCCGCGCCGAAGGCGATCAGCCCGGCCGCGAGCGGGTTGCCGCGGGTCTGCCGCCGGGCCGTCCGTGGCGCCTCGCGGGCGGTGTCGGCGACGGTGGCCGCGGCCTGCGAGGCGCGGTCGGACACGGCGTGTGCGACGTCGCCCGCCCGGTCGGCCGCCCGCTGGGCGGCGGCTCCGGCGGGGCGGTCGTCTCCGCCCATGACGGCGTCGCGCCAACTGCCGACCCGGTCCCGCACCCGGTCGACACGTCGACCGACGATGCGGCTCGGGGCGACCCGGTCGGTCAGGGCGTCGACGTCGCCGCTGAGCCGGCGCTGGGTGTGCTCGATGTCGCGGCGGATGGCGTCCGGGTCGTCGGGCGCCGTGCCGGTGGGCTCGGGGGGTGTGTGGGGGCTGGTCATCGGGGTCTCCTCACCGGCCGCGGAGGGCATCGGGAAGCCTGCTGAGCGTGTCGACGGTCCGGGTGGGTGTCGGGTGGGTCCGGCGCAGGCTGCTGCGCCCGGCCGCGTAGGCGGCCGCGGCGACCACCGCCCACACCAGCGCCACGAGCAGGCCCGCCCAGCCGCCGTCCATCACGTTCGACAGCCCGGCCCACAGGGCCACCGACAGGAACAGCAGCACCATCGAGGTGGCGTACCCCGCGGTCCCGAAACCGACCGCGGTCGCACCGGCGCGACGGGCCTCGTGGCGGAGCTCGGCCTGCGCGAGGGAGAGCTCCTGGCGCACCAGGGTGGACAGGTCACGCGACACCCGGCCCATGAGGTCGCCGAGCGACGGGTCCGCACCGGCCGTCTCCGGCGCGGGGCGGGAGCCCCGGTCGGGACCGGGCGCGGGGGCAGGCGGCCGGTGACCGGGGGTCTCGGCAGGCGGCGGGCTGCCCGGCCGGCTCACCGCGGGTCCTCGTCGATGCGCGGGTCGCCGCGGCGGCCCAGCTCGTCGACGTACTCGCCGACGGTCGTCGCCCCCGGCCGGGGCGCGTGTGCGGGTGGTGGCGGTGCGGGCAGCAACCCGTCGGCGAACGGGGCGGCCGGGGCCGGTGCGGGCCGGTCGTCCGGTGAGGACCCGGGCGCCCGGTGCGCCCCCGGGTCCTCACCGCGCTGGGCGGCCGGAGCGGACCACGGAGTCCCCGGCGCGGCCACCGGGGCCGGCGCGGCCACCGTGGTGGGTGCCGCCACCGGGGTCGGCGCCCCCGGGTGCTCCGCGGGGGACCGCACCGGGCGCGACGGCGGCACGTCGTGCCCGCCCGTCGGATCCGGGCGCGGGGTCCGCTCCCGGTCGACCGCACCGCGGGTCAGCCGGCCCACCAGCACCCCGGCGTCCACCGCGCCCGCCAGGAACGTGCCCGGATGCCGCCGGGCGACGCCCCGCACCTGGTCGACGACGTCGCCGGGCTCCCGTTCCTCCAGCCAGCCCGCGAGCCGCTCGGCGCGCCCGGCAGCGTCCCGCGCCAGGTCGGCGACCGGTCCCTCGGCGTCGTCGCCGCTGAGCCGGCGCAGTTCGTCGGCCAGGCCCCGGACGCCGCCCGCGGCCCGGCGCTGGGTGGACCCGGCCTGCTCGCCCAGCGCGTGACGGGCCTCGTCGAGCAGGTCCCGGGCCTGCCGCCCGGTCTCGCGGGCGACCTGGCGGACCTCGTCGGTCGCGGCGCCCGCGACGTGTGCCCCGGCGTCGACCGCGGCCCGACCGACGGCCGCCCCCTCGTCCCGGGCGACGCCGATGCCGCTCGGGTCGCCCCCTGCAGGTCCTGTCGGTGTCATGGTGCGCCCCTCGCTGCTCGTGGTATCCGCTCCGATACCCGCGCCCGGTGCGGCGAAGCCGGATGTCACCGCCACGAACGTGGACCACTCGGTCGGCGCAACCGGGGAGCCCGGGTGCCCACCGGGCGTCACGGCCCACGGTGCGCCGTGCCGCGGGCCCCGTGCGTCCGCCGGACGCCGTCGCCACGACGACCGGGCGGGGGTCGGGACGACGATTCCGATCCGGCACGATGGACCACGATGCGTGAGGACCGACGAGCGGCGGAGCGGGCGCCCCACCCCGCGGCGGTGCGGCACCAGCCGTACCCCCGACCGGTGATGGGTGCCGCCCCCCGGCGGTCCCCGCGGACGCCGCCGGAGGGGGCGGGCGAGGTGACCCGCCCGCTGGGCTCCGGTGGCCGGGTCCCCGATCCCGGGGAGCCCACGACGCCGCTGGGCCCCGTGGCCGACCCGTCGACGCCGGCGGGGCCCGTCGGGGCGCCGTCCGGGGCCGCGTCCGGCCCGGACGACGCCCGCTCGGACGGTGCCCGCTCGGACGGTGCCCGCTCGGACGGTGCCCGCTCGGACGGTGCCCGCTCGGACGGTGCCCGCTCGGACGGTGCCCGCTCGGACGGTGCCCGCTCGGACGGTGCCCGCTCGGACGGTGCGCGGTCGGACGGTGCCGGGTCCGGCGACGACGGCGCGTCGGGGACGGAGGCGTCGCCGTCCGGCGGCACCGAGCGCACCGGGTCGCTGGTCCGCTCCTCCGGCATGATCGCGATCGCCAGCCTGGTCAGCAGGCTCACCGGGTTCGTCCGGAACCTCGCGCTGGTCGCGGTGCTGGGCTTCGCGGTCGTCAACGACTCCTACACTGTCTCCAACACGCTGCCGAACATCGTCTACGAGCTGCTGCTCGGTGGCGTGCTGACCAGCGTGATGATCCCGGTGCTGGTCCGTGCCCAGGCCGAGGACGCCGACGGCGGCGAGCGCTTCACCCGGCGGCTGCTGACGGTGGTCGGGGCCGCGTTGCTGGTGGCGACGTTGCTCGCGATGGCCGCCGCCCCGCTGCTCACCCGGCTCTACCTCGGCTCGGGTGACACCGGCCAGGCCAACCCGGCGCTGGCCACGGCGTTCGCCTGGCTGCTCCTGCCGCAGATCTTCTTCTACGGGATCGGCGCGCTGCTCGGCGCGGTCCTCAACTCGAAGCAGGTGTTCGGGCCGTTCGCCTGGGCGCCGGTGCTGAACAACGTCGTCCTGCTCGGGGTGCTGGTCGTCTACGTGCTGGTGCCGGGGGAGATCTCGGTCGACCCGGTGCGCATGGGTGACCCCAAGCTGCTGGTCCTGGGGATCGGCACGACGCTCGGCATCGTCGTCCAGGCGCTGGTGCTGATCCCGTTCATGCGCCGCATCGGGTTCCGCTACCGCCCGGTGTGGGGCTGGGACCCGCGGCTGTCGCTGGCCGGCGGGATGGCGCTGTGGATCGTGGCCTACGTCCTCGTCGGCCAGGCCGGCTACATCGTCACCACCCGGGTCGCCGCCACGGCCTCCGAGGGCTCGGTCGCGACGTACATGAACGCGTGGTTGCTCCTCCAGGTCCCGTACGGGGTGCTCGGGGTGTCGCTGCTGACCGCGCTGATGCCGCGGATGAGCCGGGCCGCGGCGCGGGGCGACGTCGACCAGGTCGTCACCGACCTCTCGCTCGGGGCCCGGCTGTCGACGGTCGGGCTGATCCCGATCGCCGCCGTCATGACGGCGTTCGGCGGAGCACTGGGCACGGCGCTGTTCTCGGTCGGCGCGGGCAGCGGGGAGGGCGCGGCGCGCCTCGGTGCGACCGTGGCGTGCTCGGCGTTCGGGCTGCTGCCCTACGCGGTGACGATGCTGCAGATGCGGGTCTTCTACGCGATGACCGACTCGCGGACCCCGACGCTGATCCAGGTCGGGATGGTCGGGGTGAAGATCCCGTTGCTCCTCGCGTGCCCGCTGCTGCTCCCGCCCGAGCAGGTCGTGCTGGGGCTTGCCGCGGCGAACTCGCTGTCGTTCGTGGGCGGCGCGGTGCTGGGCCAGTGGTTGCTGCGCCGCCGTCTCGGGCGGATCCGGACCGGGGAGGTCCTCACCTGTCTGGGCAAGACGACCGCGGCGTCCGCGACCGCGGCCGCGATCGGGTGGGCGCTCACCCGGCTCCTGGAACCCGTTCTCCTGGGTTGGCCCGACGTCGCCCGCGCCTGGACCCTGCTGCTCGTCGGGACGCTGGTGGCGCTGCCGCTGGCCGTGGTCGCGATGCGCCTGCTGAGAGTCCGCGAGCTCGACGCGGTCTTCCGGCGCTTCGCCCGCCGCTGACATCTCCCGGGACCCCGGGGTACCCACCTCCCCGCGCACCTCGATCCCGGGCACGTGTGCCCGCGCATCCCCGCCGGCGTGTCCCCGGGCGGCACGCTCCGGGCGTCGGTCCAGGCATCCGGTGTGCCCGCCCCGCACGCCCCGCCCCGCGCCCGCTCCGGGGGGGGTCGCACGAACGGGCCGTTCGTACGAACCTTTCGTACGAACGGCCCGTTCGTGCGAACCCGTGGGCCGGGCGGCCGGGGGGCCGGGCGGCCCGTTCGTGCGAACCGGGGCCCGGCGGGCCGGAACCGGGGCCGGGCGGACCGGGGGTGGGGAGGTCGGGGGCGGATGCAGCGACGCCGCGCCCTGGTGTGGGGCGCGGCGTCGGTGTGCTGGTCGTGCGCGGAGGCTCAGTCGTCCGGGTCGTCGCCGACGAGGTCGGCGGCGGAGGCGCCGTTCTGGCTCTTCACCGCGACCTTCGCCCGTCCGCGGCGCTGGGCCGGACGGGGCGGGGGCGGCGGGGCCTGCTGGGCGTACTGCCCACCCCGGCCCATGATCAGCTCCGCGAAGGTGGCCATCGCCTCGTCGAGCTGGCTGGCGTTGCGGCGCTCGGACTCGGCGTTGGCCTTGGTGACCAGGTCGGTGACCGACCCGGTGTCCGGCCGGTCGCGCAGCACGGTGTCGAGGCCGGAGAGCCGGTCGTCGACGCCCGTCGAGAGCTTGTCGACGTCGCCGGCGAGCTTCTCGAGACGGGTGTCGACCTCCCCGGTGAGGGTGTCGAGGCGGCCGTCGACGTCGGTGGTGAGCTTGTCCAGCTTCCCGTCGACGCTCTCGGTGAGGGCGTCGAACCGGCCGTCCACGGCCTCCGACAGCGAGGACAGCCGGTCGGTGACCGAGCCGTCGAGCTCGCCCAGACGGTCCTTCAGGGACCCGCCGAGCTTGCCCACCCGCTCCTTGACCGACCCGTCCAGGTCGGTCAGCTTGCCGTCCAGGCCGGTCTCGACCGAGTCGAGGCGCGTGCCGACCTCCTCCAGCCGGGCGGAGAGGGCCTCCAGCCGCTCGGTGAGGGCGTCGAAGGCCGGGGTGGGGTCGACGGCCGGGCGCTGGGCCAGGTCCTCCAGGCGGCGGTGCAGGCCCACCGAGGTGTCGCCCAGCAGGTTGCGCAGGCCCTCGCCGGTCTCCTCGAACGAGTGGACGGCCGCGTCGAGCTGCTCGCGCACCTGGCGCTCGACGCCGTCGACGCGCTCCTTGATCGGGGAGGCGACGGCGTTCGGCATCGCGTCGAGCCGCATCTCGTGCCGGTCGAGGCGGTTGTCGAGGTCGTCGAGGCGCTTGTGCAGGCCGCCCAGGCGGTCGTCGAGGCCGTCCATCCGGCCCGAGACGCCCTCGAGGCGCCCGCCCATGCCGTCGAGCCGCCCGTCGAGCTGGGCGATCGGCTTGGCCAGCTTGTCCGGGAGGGACTCGATGGCCCGGGTGATCGCGCCGAGCACGATCTCGGTGTTGTCGAGCTTGGACACGGTCTCGTCGAGGCGCTCGGCCAGGACGTTCAGCTCGGTCCGGTCGGGGAGCTCGGTGAGCTTCTTGCGCACGGTGCCGATGGCGTCGAGGGCCGCCAGCCGGGCGTGGATCTCGTCGAGGGAGTCGAAGATCTGCTGCTGTTCGCTGTCACGGATCTCGGCCGCTCGCATGAGCATGCCGCGCATCCGGTCGAACGAGAGGTTCGAAGTGTCGCTCATGGCACCTGCTGCGCTTCCTCTGAGCCAAGTGGGGAGTGCCCAGAGGGTAGCGACCGCCGTTCGAGGGTCGACGGACGGTGTTGCATTGAGCCGTCCGGGGCATGTCTCCGCACCCGGATCGGGTTGATCATGGCAGGTCCGCGCGTCGCTCGTCGCGCGCCACGCCGCTCGGTACCGTGCCCGGGTGGCAGACCCCACCGATCCCGCCCCGGTCACCCCCGACTCCGTCCGCCGCGCGCCCAAGGTGCTGCTGCACGACCACCTCGACGGCGGCCTGCGGGTCGGGACCGTCGTCGAGCTGGCCCGCGAGTACGGCTACGACAAGCTCCCCACCACCGACCCCGGCGAGCTCGCCGCCTGGTTCCTCGGCGCCGCCCACTCCGGCTCGCTGGTCCGCTACCTCGAGACCTTCGGACACACCGTCGCCGTGCTGCAGACCCGTGATGCGCTGACCAGGGTCGCCGCCGAGGCCGCCGAGGACCTGGCCGCCGACGGCGTGGTCTACGCCGAGGTGCGCTTCGCCCCCGAGCTGCACGTCGAGGGCGGCCTCGACCTCGACGCCGTCGTCGACGCGGTCCTGGAGGGGTTCCGGCTGGGCACCGCCCGTGCCGCGGCGGCCGGGCACACCATCCGGATCGGCACCCTGCTCACCGCGATGCGGCACGCCGCCCGGTCCCGCGAGATCGCCGAGCTGTCGGTGCGCCACCGCGACGCCGGCGTGGTCGGCTTCGACATCGCGGGCGCGGAGAAGGGCTTCCCGCCCACCCGCCACCTCGACGCGTTCGAGTACGTCCGCCAGCAGAACGCGCACGTCACCATCCACGCCGGCGAGGCGTTCGGGCTGCCGTCGATCTGGGAGGCCGTGCAGTGGTGCGGCGCCGACCGGCTCGGGCACGGCGTCCGGATCGTCGACGACATCACCGTCACCGACGACGGCCCGCACCTGGGCCGGCTCGCCGCCTGGGTCCGCGACAGCCGCATCCCGCTGGAGATGTGCCCGACCTCGAACGTGCACACCGGCGCCGCGCCGTCGCTGGCCGAGCACCCCATCGGGCTGCTCACCGAGCTGCGGTTCCGGGTCACGGTCAACACCGACAACCGGCTGATGTCCGGCTGCACCATGACCAGCGAGATGTACGACCTGGCGGAGACCTTCGGCTACGGCTGGGACACACTGCGCTGGTTCACCGTGAACGCGATGAAGTCGGCGTTCATCGGCTTCGACGAGCGTCTGGCCCTGATCGAGGACGTCGTCAAGCCCGGCTACGACGCGCTGGCGGCCGGCGCCTAGTGCTCGCGGAGCCGGGCCTCGAGCCCGGCGACGAGCTCGCCCCAGGACTGTGCCTCCTGGGTGAACGGCGGGCTGGGCGCCATCCGCGTGGGATCCGGCCGCACGACGAACGACACGAGCCAGCCCAGGCTGTTGGACTCGGCGAGCGCCTCGGCGGGCTCGGGGTCACCGGCCCACTCGCCGACGTCGGTCAGCAGCTCCGAGGCCAGGTCGAGCTGGACCGGGTCCAGATCGAGCACGCCCTCGGCGAGGTCCGGGCCGATCCCGGTCAGCACGTAGGTGTTCATGTCCTCGACGCCGCCGTCGAGCTCGCCGACGGCGGCCCGGTCGAGGACCTCGTCGAAGGTGACGGCCGCGGTCAGGTCGGTCCCGGCGACGGCGGGGTGCTCCCGGTCGGCCAGCGCCCGGAACATCGCGCGCTCGGAGCCGAACACGTCGATCCGTCCGTCGGAGCCGAGGAAGACGGGCTTGTCGTCGAGGTAGCAGCGCAGGCTGACCACCGAGCGGTCGCCGACCTCGATGCGGATCGGGTCGATGCCGACCTCGGTCCAGAAGCCGGTGGGCTCCTCCTCGTCGGTGCCGGAGTCCTCGGTGCCCGCGGCGAGCGCGGCGGCCTCGAGGGCCTCGTCGTCGTCGAGGGGCTGCGCGGCGAGCCGGTCACGGAGCTCCTGCTCCTCGGCGCGGGCCTTGTCCAGCGCCCCGGCGTCGGTCCCGGGGGTCGCGACGAGCCCGTCGACGGTGTCGACGATGCCGTCCCAGTGCGTCGTGACCGCCTCGGACAGCGCGGCCCAGCGCTTCGCGCCGTCGCGCCCGGTGAAGGCCTGCTCGCCCTCGCGCAGCAGCGCGAACACGGGCTCACCGTCGAGCGCGTCGACCACGTCGGTGAGGTCGCAGACGTCGGCCAGCGACCGGACGATGGAGACGGTCTCGTGCAGCTCCTGCACGGTGACCGCGTCGGGGTCGGCGGCGGCCAGCTCCGGCAGGCCGACCAGGTCGTACCGGTGGGCGTCGTCGGGGGTCAATTCGGCGACCGCGAGCCCGGGGACCGCCGACCACGCGGGATGGTCGGTCAGGTCGTGCTCGGGTGCGGTCCGCACGAACGCGGCGAGCCCGGCCACCTCGTCGAAGACGAACACGTGCTCGTCGTCGCCGAGGAAGGCCTCCCACTCCTCGCCGTCCTCGCGCCACGGGGGAGCCCACAGGGTGACCACGTCGCCCCGGGTGAGAGCGAGTCGGATCGGGACGATGTCGCTTGCCACGGGGCGAGCCTATCGTCGCGTCGTTCCGCCGGCCGGTCCCACCACCTCGGGTGTCGCCGGCCCGGCGGATCATGGTCGTGCGGGGTCAGGCCTGGGAGTGCAGTCGGACCACTCCGATGGACACGTCCTCGAGCCCACCCCGGTCGAAGTCGCGTCGCAGCTGGTCGGCCTTGATGGTCGCCGTCATCCCGTCGAACGGGCCGTGCGCGTCCACCTCCCCGGTCTGCGGGTCCACCGCCAGAACAACGTATCCGTCGCACTGCGTGAGCTTTTCCGCAGCAGCGATCAACGTCTGCTCCTCGGAAGTCGTGTTCTCCGGCATCGGATCACCTCCTTGTCGTCTAGTACAGCGTCGGTGGCGCCCTCGATGTGACACCGTTTCGGCCATACCACCCGTTCGGGTCAGGTGAATCGCGAAATCGGCGACCGCGAGTGCTGTTCGTGGCACTCCACGCGGTCGATCACGCGATCCGGGGAACCGGTCGTGTCCGACCGGGCACCGTTGGTGATCACAAATCCGGTCGGGGATCCGCTGTCACGCAAGGTCTGCGAGCGTGTCGGAGGCCTCACCCGGGAGGACGAGGAGGTGCCTCCGGGCGGCGCCGGGGTCACTCGTCGGTGAGCGCGTGCTTCTCACGCTTCGTGAACCGTGACACGCATCCGTGTCAACGTCCGCGGGTGACGTCCCGGTGTCCGTCCGGTCACGGGACCGCATCGTCGCAGGACACGCGGCGCGTCCCCGCAGGGGGTCCCGCCGCCCGGCGCGGTGACGGCACCGGATCGGTGGGCCGGGGGCCACCTCACGGGGGATCTCCGCGCGGCCCGGCCGCCGTAGGCTGTTCCCCCGTGGACACGATCGTCGTCGACCACCCGCTCGCGCGGGCCCGGCTCAGCACCATGCGGGACGCCCGCACCGACAACGCCACCTTCCGGGCGGCGTTGCGCGAGCTCACCCTGATGCTGGTCTACGAGGCGACCCGCTCGGCCCCGCTGGCCGAGGAGCGGATCCACACCCCGGTCTCGCGCACGGTCGGCCACCGGCTCGCGATCCCGCCGGTGCTCGTCCCGGTGCTGCGGGCCGGGCTGGGGATGGCCGAGGCCGCGCTGAACCTGATCCCGGACTCGCAGATGGGCTTCGTCGGCATGGCCCGGGACGAGACGACCCACCAGCCGGTGCCCTACATGGAGTCGCTGCCCGACAGCCTCGTCGGGCGGCCGGTGTTCGTCCTGGACCCGATGCTGGCCACCGGCGGCTCGATGGTGCACACCGTCGAGCTGCTGACCCGGCGCGGCGCCGACGACGTCACCGTCCTGTGTGCGCTGTCCGCGCCGGAGGGCGTGGAACGGCTGCGCGCGTCCGGCCTGCCGGTCCGCATGGTGACCGCCAGCATCGACGAGCGGCTCAACGACTCCGCGTTCATCGTCCCCGGCCTCGGCGCCGCCGGGGACCGGCAGCTCGGCGCGGTCTGAGCACGCCGTGACCGTCTCCCGGCGCA
Organism: Pseudonocardia sp. ICBG1293; assembly: GCF_020131355.1. Classification (GTDB taxonomy): domain Bacteria; phylum Actinomycetota; class Actinomycetes; order Mycobacteriales; family Pseudonocardiaceae; genus Pseudonocardia. The sequence goes on along the minus strand of NZ_JAHLEL010000053.1, from coordinate 180,108 downwards.
TCCTCGGCGTGATCCTGGCCGGGGTGGTCACGGTGGCCGGGCTCAGCGGGCTGGCCGCGGCCGACCAGCCGGAGGACACGGCGGTGCCCGCCGTCGACGACCCGGGGGTGGTCCGGGTGATGCCGCTCGGCGCGTCGTCCACGGTGGGCGTGGGGAGCCCGGCGACGGCCGGCTACCGCCTCCCGCTGTGGCAGCGGCTGGCCGCCGACGGCGTGCACATCGACTACGTCGGCTCCCGCAGCTCCGGGCCGGACACGCTGCCCGACACCGACCACGAGGGACGGTCGGGCTGGACCGCGGCCCGGATGGTGCCGATGGCGGGCGGCTGGGTGCTGGCCGCACAGCCGGACGTCGTGCTGCTGCACGCCGGCACCAACGACCTGCTGCAGGGCGCCGGCGCACGGGCGACGGCGGCGAGCCTCGACCGGTTGCTCGACCGCGTGTTCGCCGCCGCGCCGCACACCCACGTGATCATGGCCGGGGTGTGGGCGCCGCTGCCGAAGCAGCGGGCCGAGCGGGCGCGGCTGGCCGACTACCTGCCCCGGGTCGCCGCGGCACACCGGGCGGCCGGGCACTCGGTGGAGTACGTCGACACCTCGACCCTGTTCCCCGCCGGGCGGACCGCGGACGGACTGCACGCCGGGCCGGGTGCGTACCGCACGATCGCCACGGTGTGGGCAGACCGGATCGAGGCCCACCTCGGGGTACGGCCCGCCACCGGGCGCCGGTAGCGCTCAGTCCTGTGGCATGACGGTCGCGGCCACGACCGCGCCCAGCTCGCGACAGGCGGCGCGGGCGGCGGCGTCCGGAGCCCCCGTGACCTCGACCGGCGCGGCCGCCGCGGTCCAGCCCATCGCCTCCGCGACCGTGCGCACCGAACGGGCGGCGCCGGAGGTGTCGGAGCCGCCGTGCACCCACAGCCCGTAGGGCAGCCCGCGGGTGTCGTCGGCGCACACGTAGAAGACCTGGTCGAGGAAGTGCTTGAGCGCGCCGGACATGTAGCCGATGTTCGCGGGCGTCCCGAGGACGACGGCGTCGGCGGCGAGCAGGTCGCTCGCCGTCGCGGCCAGGGCGGCGCGGGCGACGACCTCGACCCCGGTGATGTCCGGGTCGGCCGCACCCGCGCGGACCTCGGCGAGCAGCTCCGCGGTCGCGGGGGACGGGGTGTGGTGGACGAGGAGCAGGCGCGCGCTCATCCGGCGAGCATCCCGTCGACCTCGGCGCGCAGGGCCTCCAGGCGGTCCGCGGCCACGGTCCGCGCCCCCGGCACCGCGGTCATGTCGCCGGCGGGGGCCTCCACGACCTCCAGGTAGGCCTTGAGCTTCGGCTCGGTCCCCGACGGCCGGACGACCACGCGGGTGCCGGCACGGCGCAGCCGCAGCACGTCGGGGGCGGGACGGTCGGTCTCCCAGCCGGCCGGTGGCGCGTCGCGCAGCCGCGCCACGGCGGCGTCGCGCTCGGCGGGCGCCATCCGGATCGACACGCCCCGGGTGACGTGCACGCCGAACTCGGCGGCCAGCTCGTCGAGGCGCCGCGGCACCGAGGACCCGGCCGCGCGGAGCCCGCGCACCAGGTCGGCGGCGACGACCGCGGCGGAGATGCCGTCCTTGTCCCGGACGCCGTCGGGGTCGACGCAGAGCCCGATCGCCTCCTCGTACCCGAAGACGAGCCCGTCGCCGGCCCGCACGATCCACTTGAACCCGGTGAGGGTCTCGGCGGACCGGGCACCGCGGGCCCGGGCGACCCGGGCGAGCATCGACGAGGACACGACGGTCGTGGCGACCAGCGGGTCCGCCGCCGTGGTGGTCCGCAGGAGGTGGTCGCCGAGCAGCACACCGGTCTCGTCGCCGGACAGCATCCGCCACCCGTCGGGGAACTCGACGCCGAGCGCGCACCGGTCGGCGTCCGGGTCCAGCGCGACCGCGAGGTCGGCACCGGACCGGGTGGCCAGCGCGAGCAGCGCGTCGGTGGCGCCGGGCTCCTCCGGGTTCGGGAAGGCGACGGTCGGGAAGTCGGGGTCGGGCACGGCCTGGCTCGCGACGACGGCGACGTCGTGCACCCCGGCCCGGGCCAGCGCGGCGACCGCGGTCGCGCCGCCGACCCCGTGCATCGGGGTCAGCGCGATCCGCGGCGCGGGAGCCCCGGTGTGCGTCGACAGCGTCGCGACCCGGTCCAGGTAGGCGCCGGTGACATCGACCGGGTCCGGCAGCGGTCCGAGCGGGACCGACACCGCGGCGGGCGCGGCGGTGATCGCGGCCTCGATGGCGGCGTCGTCGGGTCCCACGAGCTGCGCGCCGTCGGACAGGTAGACCTTGTAGCCGTTGTCGGCGGGCGGGTTGTGCGAGGCGGTGACGGCGATCCCGGCGACGGCCCCGAGGTGCCGCACGGCGAAGGCGACCAACGGGGTGGGGACGGGGCCGTCCAGCAGGGTCACGGCGAACCCGGCGCCGGTCAGCACGCGGGCGGTGGCCTCGGCGAACGCGGCGGACCCGTGGCGGGCGTCGCGGCCGACGACGACCCGGCCGGTGCCGGTGGTCCGGGCCAGGTGGGCGGCCAGCCCGGCGGTCGCCCTGGTCACGACGGCGACGTTCATGCCTGACGGCCCGGCCCGCACCGGCCCGCGCAGGCCCGCGGTCCCGAAGCGCAGCGGCCCGGACAGCCGGTCGGCCAGCTCGTCGGTGGCCGCCGCGGCAGCCGGACCACCGGCCATCGCGGTGGCCAGCACGCGCTGCAGCTCGGTCCGGGTCCCCGGGTCGGGGTCGTCGGCGATCCAGCGCAGCGCCGTGTCGCGCAGCGGCCCCGGGAGCACCATCAGACGCGGCCGACGAGGTCGCGCAGCAGCGAGCCCATCCGGGTCGCCGCGGCGGCGCCGGCGTCGAGGACCTCCTGGTGGTGCAGCGGCTGCCCGGACAGGCCCGCGGCCAGGTTGGTGACCAGCGAGATCCCGGCGACCTCCAGCCCGGCGGCGCGGGCGGCGATCGTCTCGGCGACGGTGGACATGCCCACCAGGTCCGCGCCCAGCGTGCGCAGCATGCGGATCTCGGCCGGGGTCTCGAAGTGCGGGCCGGGCAGCCCGGCGTAGACCCCCTCGACCAGCGAGGGGTCCAGCTCGCGGGCGGCGGCGCGCAGCCGCGGGGAGTAGGCGTCGGTGAGGTCGACGAAGTGCGCGCCCTGCAGCGGCGAGCGCGCCAGGAGGTTGAGGTGGTCGGAGATCAGCACCGGCTGCCCGACCGACAGGCCCTCGGTGATGCCGCCCGCGGCGTTGGTCAGCACGACCGTGCGCACCCCGGCCGCCGCGGCGGTCCGGACGCCGTGGACCACCGGGTCCATCCCGTGGCCCTCGTAGAGGTGGGTGCGGCCCAGCAGCACCAGCACCCGGGTGTCGCCGATGCGCAGCGAGCGCGCGGTGCCGCCGTGCCCGACCGCGGACGGTGCGACGAAACCGGGCAGCTCGGCCATCGGGACCTCGCTGTCGGGCGTGCCGAGGACGTCGGCGGCCGGCCGCCAGCCCGAGCCCAGGACCACCGCCACGTCGTGGCTGTCGGTGCCGGTGCGGCGCGCGAGCTCGACGGCGGCGGCGTGGGCGCGAGCGGTGGGATCGGCGGTGTCGGCCATGCGCGTCAGCCTAGGGGGCGGCGTCGTGGCCTGCTCAGCCCGGGGTGGCGCGGAAGCCCGAGGCGACGGCGTCGAACAGTCCCGCGACGGCCTCCTCGGCGCGGCCCGCGGGGGAGGTCAGCTGCAGCACCCAGACCCCGCCCAGCTGGTCGCGGCCGGGCAGGATGCGCATCAGCGTGCTGCGCTGCGCGGCGCCGCTGCCGGTGGTCAGCGCGACCTGGCTGGAGCCGTCGGGCAGCTGCTCGACCGGCCCGGCCTCGACCGGCCCGACGCCCAGCGCCTCCGGGGTGAGGGCGTCGGTCACGGCCTGCACCGAGGTCGCCGCCCGGACCGACAGCTCCTGACGGCCGTCCGGGCTGACGAAGCGGACGACGACCGACCCGTCGGGGGCCGGCGAGCGGAACTGCGTCCAGCCGTCGGGGACCGGGACGGTGAAGCCGAGCGGGTCCGGGTAGGTGGTGCGCAGCGAGCGGTCGGTGGCCACGGTGACCGTCGACAGCGGCTCCTGGCCTGCCAGGGCGCGCACCCCGGCGAACCCGGCGAGGGCGCCGAGCAGCACGAGCAGGGCACCGCCGAGCACGAGCGGGACCGCGCCCAGCACGGTGGCCGGGCCGGTCGCCGCGGCCCGGGCGGGCGCGGCCCCCCGCGACGACGGCCGGGCCCGCCGCGGGCGTGGCGGCCCGGCGGGCGGCGGCGCCGGTGCGGGCACGGGCTCGGCGACCGGGACGCGGCCGTAGGTGCCGGTGCCGGTGGGGCCGACCGGGCCGGGCGGGGGCGGTGCGGCGACCCGCGGCGGCGGTGCCGGGGCCGCCCCGGTCGGCGCGGGCACCCGCGCCATCACGGTCGGCACGTCCGGCGAACCGGGGAAGATCGGGTCGTCCGGGTCGGCGAGCAGCGGACGCAGCCGGGCCCGGACCTCGTCGAGCGGCATCCGCCCGGACGGTTCCTTGACCATCAGCCCGACGATGACGTCGGCGACGGGGCCGGTGACCGTGGGCGTGGGGACGGGGCCGTCGACGACCTCGGTGATGGTGCGGACCGGGTCGCCGTCGACGTCGTAGGGCGGGCGGCCCTCGACGGCGGCCCACAGCGTCGCGCCGAGACCCCACAGGTCCGCGGCGGGGGTGACCGGCTGACCGGCGGCGACCTCGGGGGCGATGTAGGCGGGCGAGCCCAGGACCAGGCCCGCGGAGGTCATCGGTGCGTCGGACTCGTTGCGGGCGATCCCGAAGTCGGTGAGCTTGATCCGGCCGTCGTCGGAGATCAGGACATTGCCGGGCTTCACGTCGCGGTGGGTGATGCCGGCCCGGTGCGCCGCCCGCAGCGCCGCCGCGGTGCCGTGCCCGACGACGCCGGCCTGGGCGGCGTCGAGCCTGCCCAGCTCGGTGATCGCCGCCGCCAGGTTCTTCGACGGCACCAGCTCCATGACCACCAGCGGCTCGTCCCCACCGGAGTCGAGCACGTCGAACACGGTCACGACGTTGGGGTGGGACAGCCCGGCCAGCGCGCGGGCCTCCCGCATGATGCGCTCCCGCAGCTCCAGCTTCTCCCCGGCCGGGATGCCGTCGGGGATCTTGAGCTCCTTGAGCGCAACACGGCGGTGCAGGACCTCGTCGAAACCCGACCAGACGGTGCCCATCGCGCCGCTCCCGAGCGGACCGTCGACGCGGTACCGCCCGGCGACCTGTCGGCGCTGGACCTTGCCCTCGGGAACGGACACGCCGCCGATTGTTCCATCGTGCCCGCGCGGCCCGCCCCCGCACACCGTTCCCGGCCGTGGTCGTGACCGACGGTCGCCGGCGTTCACTGTGAGTGAGCGAGCGGGGCGCCCCGGCACGCCGGGCGGCCGCCCCGGCGGGCCGGGCGCGCGGACGGTCACGGTCCGGGCGCGACCCGGTGTCGCCGTGGTCGCGGTTCCCCGGGGCGGACCCCCGAACCGCCGGTGAGCGGCGAGGACGGCCGCTCGCCGACGGGAGGAGCGGTCGCGCGCGGCCGTTCACCTGGAGCGGTGAACCCGCTGGCAGCACCCCGCCGACCCCTTGCCGCGCCGAGGCGTGAACGGACGATTTCGACTGGAACACCGCCGGACGGGTGAGTACCATCATGGGTGGTGGGAGACGACCGAACGCCGTCCGTGTCGACCGCGGACACGCGGGCCGTCCCCGCCGAGGGCCAGTACGAGGAGGACAAGGTGACTGCGCTGCAGACCCGCACCGAGCTCCCGGAGATCGCCGATTTCCCGGTCGACGACCTCGGCGCCGGCACGGGTCCGGCCTGGCTGGAGTCGTGGATGCTGGCGCACCGGGGCGAGATCGTCGGCTGGCGCCGGGCGATCCACGCCCAGCCCGAGCTGGCCCGTCGCGAGCACCTCACGACCGCGCGGGTCGCGGAGACCCTGCTGCGGGCGGGGCTGGAGCCGCGCACGCTGCGCGGTGGTACGGGCGTCGTCTGCGAGGTGGGGCACGGCGAGCCGCTGGTCGCGCTGCGCGCGGACATGGACGCGCTGCCGCTGCAGGAGCAGACCGGGCTGGCCTTCGCCTCCGAGGTGCCCGGCGCGATGCACGCCTGCGGGCACGACGCGCACACCGCGATGCTGCTGGGGGCGGCGCTGGCCCTGCAGTCCGCGCCGGCGCTGCCCGGCCGGGTGCGGCTGGTGTTCCAGCCGGCCGAGGAGGTGCAGCCGGGCGGCGCGCTCGACGCCGTCGAGCAGGGTGTGATGCAGGACGTGCAGCGGATCTTCGCGCTGCACTGCGACCCGCGCCTGGAGGTCGGACGGCTCGGTACCCGGGTCGGCCCGATCACCTCCGCCTGCGACCTGATCGAGGTGCGCCTGACCTCCCCGGGCGGGCACACCTCCCGGCCGCACCTGACCGCCGACCTGGTGCAGGCCCTGGGTCTGCTGGCCACCCAGGTGCCGCTGCTGCTGACCCGCCACGTCGACCCGCGTTCGGGCACCGTCCTGACCTGGGGTGCGGTGCACGCCGGGGACGCGGCGAACGCGATCCCGCAGTCCGGGCTGCTGCGCGGCACCCTGCGCACGGCCGACCACGCCACCTGGACCGAGCTCGAGGAGAAGCTGCGCGCGCTCGTCGCGTCCGTGCTGGCCCCGACCGGTGTCGGCTACGTGCTCGACCACGTCCGCGGCGTCCCGCCCGTCGTCAACGACGAGGTGTCCACCGGCATGCTGCGCGACGCCGCGGTGACCGTCGGCGGGGAGAGCGCCGACGCGTCCACCGAGCAGTCCTCCGGTGGCGAGGACTTCGCCTGGTACCTGGAGCACTCGGCGGGCGCCATGGCCCGGCTCGGGGTGTGGTCGGGCACCGGCAAGCAGCGCGACATCCACCAGCCGACCTTCGACCTCGACGAGCGGGCCCTGCCGTTCGGGACGCGGGTGCTGGTGCAGGCCGCGCTGTCCGCGCTGGCGCAGGCGGCCTCCTGACCCACCGTCTCCCGCGGTGCACGACGTCGGCCCGGTCCCCGCTCGCGCGGGGCCGGGCCGTCGTCGTCAGCCGGTACGGTCGGTCAGGACTGGTTGCCGGGGGAGGACTTGCGGCTGGGCCTGCTGCGCAGCTCGTTGACGTAGTCGTCCGGGGCGCCCGCGGTCTCCGCGGCGTCGGCGATCACGCCCAGGTAGCGGGCCGACGGGTCGCCGCCCTCGTAGGCGTTGAGCACGTAGATCCAGGCCAGGACGCTGCCGTCGAGCGTCGCGACGCGCAGCCGGAGCTTCTTGTGCATGCCGAGCTCGCCGCCCTCCCAGCGGTCGAGCTGACGTTCGTCGTGCTCGGGGACGTCGTAGAGCACGACGAACACCTGCGAGCCCGGCTCCTCCACCACGGTGGAGAGCGCGCCCTCCCAGGTGTAGTCCTCACCGCCGAACGTCAGCCGCCAGCCCTGGAGCCACCCGGTCCCGGCCATCGGCGAGTGCGGGGCACGCTCCTTCATCTGCTCGGGGTCCATGTTCGACCCGTACGCGGCATACAGCGGCACGCGTGCAGGGTAGTGGGGAGCCCGGCGGGGCCTCGACCCGCCCGGTCGGAACGATGGGACACGCGTACTGTGAGCCCCGTCGACGCCGGCGGGCGGGACCGCCTGCCGGTCCACCACCACCGACTTCTCCAGGGGGATCTCCCGTGACCCGCATCGTCATCATGGGCGGCGGACCGGCCGGGTACGAGGCCGCGCTCGTCGCGGCACAGCACGGCAGCGAGGTGACCGTCGTCGAGCGGGACGGGATGGGCGGCGCCTGCGTCGTCTACGACTGTGTCCCCTCGAAGACCTTCATCTCCTCGGCGGCCGTCCGGGTCGACCTGCACCGCGCCGAGGACCTCGGGGTGCTGGTGGACCGCGGCAACTCCGCGGTCGACCTGCCCGCCGTCAACGAGCGGGTCAAGTCCCTCGCGCTCGCCCAGTCCGCCGACGTGCGGGCCCGGCTGGAGAACGAGGGCGTCCGGATCATCGCCGGCACCGCGCAGTTCGCCGGGCCCGCCGCGGCCCGCGCCGCACACGAGGTGACCGCCACCCACACCGACGGGACCGTCGAGGACCTGGTCGCCGACGTCGTCCTCGTCGCCACCGGCGCCACCCCGCGGGTGCTCGACTCCGCCCGTCCGGACGGCGACCGGATCCTCGACTGGCGCCAGCTCTACGACCTCGACGAGCTGCCCGAGCACCTGGTAGTGATCGGGTCCGGCGTGACCGGCGCGGAGTTCTGCTCCGCCTACGTCGAGCTCGGCTGCCGGGTCAGCCTGGTCTCCAGCCGTGACCGGGTCCTGCCGCACGAGGACGCCGACGCCGCCGCCGTGCTCGAGGAGGTCTTTGCCGAGCGCGGTGTCGAGATCCTCGCCCACGCCCGCGCCGACTCCGTGGAGAACACCGGTGACGGCGTCCGCGTCACGTTGTCCGACGGCCGCGTCGTCGAGGGGTCGCACGCCCTGATGACGGTCGGGTCGATCCCGAACACCGCCGACCTCGGTCTGGAGAAGATCGGTATCGAGACCGACCGCGGCGGGTTCGTCCCGGTCGACAAGGTCTCCCGCACCTCCGAGCCGGGTGTCTACGCGGCCGGTGACTGCACCGGTGTGCTGATGCTCGCCTCGGTCGCGGCGATGCAGGGCCGGATCGCGATGTGGCACGCGCTCGGCGAGGGTGTCTCCCCGATCCGGCTGCGGACCGTGGCGGCCAACGTGTTCACCCGCCCCGAGATCGCGACCGTGGGGATCAGCCAGAACGCGATCGACTCCGGCGAGGTCCCGGCCCGGACCGTGATGCTGCCGCTGTCGACCAACCCGCGCGCCAAGATGCGCGGGCTGCGCCGCGGTTTCGTGAAGCTGTTCTGCCGCCCGGCGTCCGGCGTGGTCATCGGGGGTGTCGTGGTCGCCCCGGTCGCGAGCGAGCTGATCCTGCCGATCGCGATGGCGGTCCAGAACGGGCTCGGCGTGGACGACCTGGCGCACACCTTCTCGGTGTACCCGTCGCTGTCCGGGTCGATCACCGAGGCGGGCCGCCAGCTCATGCAGCACTCCGACCTGGACTGAACAGCTCCGCGAGCCGGTCGCGCAGCTCGCCGTCGCCCGCGGGGGCGAGGGTGGACCACTCGGGTCCGCCGTGCGCGCCGGTCCCGCGGGTCAGCCGGTAGCGCCCCCGCGGCGTGTCGACGACGGTGACGTACCCGGGGAGCCGCGCCGGGCTGCCCCATCGGTCGTGCCGGACGGCACAGATCTGCGCACGGTGCGCGGGCCCGGCCACCAGCCACGCCGGCCGGGCCCACTGTGGGTCCTCGCCCTCGGCGCCGGCGTCCGCGGCCGATCCCCCCTCGAGCAGACGGGCCAGCTCGGCGGTGGGCAGCCGCAGGGCGGGCCCGGGGCCCGGTGCGCGCCGCGGCAGGGCCGACACCGCGGCGAACTCCGGTGAGCCCGCCGCGGTCACGGTGACGGTGCCGCCGGTGTGGACGGCGAGGACGCCGTCGCCGTCGCGCTCGGCGGTGACCGCGCGCAGCGGGCCGTCGCCGAACCGGCCGCGGACCTCCAGGTGCCGGTCGGGACGGGCGAGCAGGACCAGCAGCCGGACGAGTGCGGGGTCGGGTCCGGCCGGGCCGGCGAGACCGCGTGCGCGCAGCCCCGCCACGCCGGCCGTCACGACCCGGCGGCGTTCCTGCAGGGTGCGCCCGGGGGAGGGCAGCCGCAGGGCCACCGGGGTGGCGCCCAGCCCGAGGTGCTCCCAGACGACGTCGAACTCGGCCCCGGTGAGCACGAACGACGTCGACGGGGTCCAGGGCGCGGGCTCAGCCACGGCCCCGCCAGCGGGTGTCGGGGCGCAGGACGCCCGGGTCGGGTCGGGCATCGGGCTGCTCCGGTGGGTCGGGGTCGGTGTGGCCGCCGGCGACGAGTCGCCAGGCGGGGGGCCTCGGGTCGGCGGGCGCGGCGACGGCCGCCGCGCCCACCGGTGGGCCGGCCGGGACCGGTCCCGCCCCACCCACCGCCGTCCCGGCCGGGGCGACGGCGTGCTCGACCGGCGCGGCCGCCGGTGGGGTGTGTCTGCCGGGCGTGGGTGCGCCGTGGGGTGCCGTGCCCTCGGCGGCGGGGACGGCCACGTCGCCGGTGGTGACGGCGAGGTGGGCCGGATCCCGGGGGCCGTCGGGGCCCTCGGCGGCGGGACGGTGCGGCGCGGTGCCGTCGCCGGTGGGCTCGTCGCCGGTGGGCTCGGTGCCGGTGGGCTCGGTGCCGGTGGGCTCGGTGCCGGTGGGCTCGGTGCCGGTGGGCTCGGTGCCGGTGGGCTCGGTGCCGGTGGGCTCGGTGCCGGTGGGCTCGGTGCCGGTGGGCTCGGTGCCGGTGGGCTCGGTGCCGGTGGGCTCGGTGCCGGTGGGCTCGTCGCCGGTCGGCCCGGGTGCGGCGGGTCCGGGAACCGGTTCGCGGGGTGTCGTGGCCCCGTCCGGTACGTCGTGCGTCGTCGGCGACCCACCGTCCACGGCGGCCGGGGCCGGGGTGCCGCTGGGGGCACGGGTGCCACTGGTCGTCGCGTCGCCGGAGGGCGGGCGGTGCTCGGCCCCGCTCGCCGGTGTGTCCGGCGGGTCGCCGTGGGCGCCGCCGGGTCCTGCCGGGTGCGACGGGCACCGGTTGTCGCCTGCCGTCGGGCGTCCGGGCCGGGGGCGGTCGCCGGGGGGGGGTGTCTCTATGGGTTCGTCAAGCGGCGGCGAGTTCTGGATCGGGGTTGTTGACCGTGGGCGGGTTGTAGGGGCGGCGGTCGCGGAGCATGGCGTAGATGACGTCGGTGCGGCGTCGGGCGAGGCAGATCAGGGCGGCGTTGTGTCGTTTGCCGGCGGCTCGTTTGCGGTCGTAGTAGGCGCGGCTGGCGGGGTCGGCCAGGGCGGCGAATGCGGACAGGAACAGCGCGGATTTCAGGGCGTGGTTGCCGCGCTGGGATCGGGTTTCGCCTTTGATCGAGGTGCCGGAGCGGCGGGTGACTGGGGCGAGGCCGGCGTAAGCGGCGAGGTGCCCGGCGGTGGGGAACCCGGAGCCGTCGCCGACGATGGTGAGGATCTTGATGGCGGTCCTGACCCCGAGTCCGGGCATCGAGGTCAGGACCGGTCCAAGAGGGTGGGCCTCCAGGCGGGCTTCGAGCTCGTCGGCGAGCTGGTCGCGTTCGGTGTGGACCTGGCGCAGCTGCCCGGCGACGCCGGTGATGACACGGGCGAACGCGGCCGTGCCGGGAACGGTCAGGCTCTGGGCGTCGAGCGAGGTCAGGATCTGGGCGGGAAGGGTGCGGGCCAGTCGAGGCGACCGGGCCCGCATCGTCTCGGCGATCCCGTCAGCGCCGAGCTCTCGCAGGGCTTGCGGGGTGGGCGCGGCCGCGAGCAGGTCGAGCACGCCACCGCGGTCCAGGCGTGGCCCGAGCAGGCGTTCCAGGGCGGGATGAACATGCAGCAGGGCGTCGCGCAGCCGGTTCGTCAGCCGGGTGCTCTGCCCAGCCAGGTCATCGTCGTAACCGGCGAGCACAGTGAGTTCGGCGAGGGTCTCGTCGTCGGTGCCGACCCGGCGCAGGGTGTGCGGCATCGTCCGGGCGGCCTCGGCGATCACGTGGGCGTCGCGGGCGTCGGTCTTGGCCTGCCCGGGATGCAGGTCGGCGATGCGGCGCATCGCCAGCCCGGGCAGGTAGGCCACCGTGATCCCCAGATCACGAGCGACGGCGATGGCCAGCGCTCCGATCGAGGCGGGCTGGTCGATGACCATCAGCACCGCGCCGTGCTCGGCCAGCCCGGACAGCACGGTGCGCAGCGCCGATTCGTCGTTGGGCAGGGCCTTGTCGTGCACCCGCTTCCCGTTGGTGTCGACCGCGCAGGCGTGGTGTTCGGACTTGCCCACGTCCAGGCCGCAGAACACCGCGAACCCGGTCGGGTGCTGGTCAGGATCGGGCAACCGCCGCTCCCTTCTCGTCGCGGCAGGCCGACCACGAGCACCCGCGCCGGCAGCCACGTTACGAGCAGACCACACGGGTCAGGTCTCTATCAGCGGTCGTTGGCGCCCTCCGGCCACGGCGACAACACCCCCCAGATCATCGGGCGACAGGGGCAGTCAGTCATACCGCGGCCGGCGGCCTGCAAGCCCTCAGCGGGCTTGATCAAGAAGGTAACGGGGGTGTCCCCCCGAGGTCCCGGGCGCGCCGGTCCCGCCGGACGGTGGCACCGACCAGGATCCCGGCCCCGCCGAGTGCCCCACCCGCGAGCACGGCCGCGCTCACCCCGGTGCCGCTCCCGGCGGGGTCCGCGCCGCCGCCGCGGGGACCGGCTGCGTCCGGGGTGCCGTCGCCGCCGTCGCCGCCCGGGGCGCGGGCCTCGCCCGCGGGGGACGCCGGTGCGGCCGCGGTGCCGGCCGGCGCACCGGGCCCGGTGGCTGCGCCGGTGCCGCCGCGGGAGGTCTCGCCCGCGGAGCCGGTCCCGGTGTCCGGTCGCGAGGCCGGCCCGCCGACGTCGACCGGTCGCGCTCCCGGCACCCCGGCCCGGCCGTTGCCGGTCAGCACCGCGGCCACGAGGCCGCCGGGGCCGATCCCGGCGAGCACCGTGGTCCCCGGCGGGGCGTCGTCCGGCGGGACCGGGGCCGCGTCGCCACCGGGGCCGGGCGGCGGGGCAGCGACGGCCGGGGAGCCGGGTGGGGCGCCGTCGTCGCGGGCCACCTCGCGGGTCACGTCCGGGGACGGGCTCCAGCCGGTCCACGGGGCGCCGCCGGCGCGGGTGTCGTCGTCGTAGCGGACCATCAGCTCCGCGGCCCGGCCGGCCGAGTTGCCCGCGGCGAGGTCGGCGGCCGCCCAGTCGTCGAGCAGGGCCGGTCCGGCGGGTGAGGTCTCCGGTGGTGCCGGGCTCGCGGCGGCAGGCATCCGGGCCCGGAGGTCCGCGGCGAGCCCGGCCTGGGTGGCGAGTGCGTCGGCGGTACGACCCGCGTCGACGGCGGCCGAGGCGACCCAGCCGCCCAGTGACCCGAGTGCCACCGTGACACCGTCCGCGGCGCTGCCGGACCAGGCCCCGGGCAGGCCGCGGGCCTGACCGGACAGCTCGCGGTGGACCTCGGTCAGGGCGGCGGCGGTGTCGCGCCAGGCCCGCTCCGCACCGGCCGACGCCGACGGCCCCGGTCCGGCCGCCACCATCGCGACGATCTCGGCGTGGCTCAGGCCCGCCCAGCGCGGCCCGGTCACCGGGCGCCCCCGTGCAGGGCGTCGGTGGCGGACGCCTCGGCCCGGGTGTAGGCCCGCCCGGTCGCGGCAGCGGCGTCGCGGGCCCGCAGCAGCTCGGCGTGCAGCGCGCGCAGCCGGCCGATCGCGGCGTCCGGGCCGTCCGCGGCGTGGACGGCGTAGCGGGCGGCGGCGCCGGCGCTGGCGGGGTCGCCCAGCCACGGTTCGACCCGGCGGGCGTCGGCGTCGAGGGTGCGCAGCGCGCCGGCCAGCCGGGCGGCGGCCCGGTCGAGCGCCTCCGCCGCCCCGGCCGGGGCCGCCGGGTCGACACGCAGGTCCGGGTGGATGTCGGGCACGTCGGCCTCCGGTGCGGACGGGCGGATCACGGACGGCCGCACGCTAGGCCCGCACCGTGCCCCGCCACGGGGTTTCGGCGGGGAACGGTCGCGATCGCGAAGCCCGCACACGACGACACCCCCGTCCGCGCCGGTGGCCACCGGCGCGGACGGGGGTGTGCGTCGCGGTCAGGCCGCCGCCACCTCGGACGGCTCCGGGACCCCAGCCGGGGCGCACCCGCGGAGCGGGCACGGCGGTGGGGCCCAGGACCGGGGCGTCCCCCCGTGGGCGGGAACGGTCCCCGCGAACGGCCACCGGCCTGCGAAGCGCTGCAGGTACCAGTAGACGAACAGGTGGTCCGGTTCCTCCGGATCGGTGGCGAACAACGCGCGCCCGCCCAGGTCGGTGACCCAGGAGGCGTACTCGTTCGCCACCTGCCCCGGTGGGCGCGAGGCCCGCCGGGTCAGGAGCCAGTCCTCCGCCCGGGTGCGCCCGGTCGCCAGCGCGGTCGGGTGCAGGGTGGCCCCCGGGAGCTCCCGGAGGTTGGCGGTGAAGGTGCCGATCAGGACCCCGCCCGCGCCGTACGCGGAGGAGGTCAGGGTGAGCAGAGAGTGCGGGCCCGGGATCGGGCCGTCGGTGTGGACGTGCGTCGTGACGTGGAACGTCGTCGGCGCGATGTCGAACTCTGGGGGCATGACGGATCCTGTGACGTCTCGGTCGTACTGGGACGGCTCACGGCGCGGCAGGGCCTGCGTGGTGAGCGGATCCGCGGCGCGGTACTCCGCGTGGCGGTAGTTCCGGGCCCCGTGGATCGGGCACACGGGTCGGCTGTGGAGTTGTCGTGGGTGCTGCTCGGTGCAGGCCGCGGGCGCCGGACGGCGTGCGCGACACGCCGGAGACGCTAGAGCGGCCGGGCGCGCCGGTCAACGGTCGGGACGCCCTGCGCCGTCGCTCGCCAACCGACCCAGCACGACGACGTCGACCCGCTCGCCGTCGACCGTCCACGCCTCCCGCAGCCGGCCCTCCGGCGCGAAACCGAGTGCCGCGGCGACGGCGGCGGAGGCCCGGTTCGGCTCGGCGTGGCACCAGGTCACGCGGTGCAGCCCGAGCCCGCCGAACGCGAAGCGGACGACCGCCCCCGCCGCGGTGCGGGCCAGGCCGCGCCCGCGGGCGCCGGGCAGCGTCCAGCAGCGCAGCTCGGCGGTGCCGTGGGCGAGGTCGAGGTGCTCCAGGGTGACCTCACCGTGCATCTCGCCGGTCGTCGGCTCGGCGACGGCCCAGGCACAGCGGGTGCCGCGGGCCCAGCCGTCGATCCGGTCCGCGACGTGTGCGCCCACCTGCGCGTCGAAGTCCGGGGCCGCCGGGTCGGGCCGGTTGCGCCAGCGCCGGATCTCCGGGTCCCGGCAGGACGCCGCGACGGCCGGGCGGTCGTCCACCCGGCCGTCGTGGCGTGGTCCGCGCAGGTACCAGGCCCCGGCGTTGATCTCGACGGGGTCCAGCGCGCTCAGTCCTTGATCTCGCAGATCACGGTGCCCTGGGTGACCGAGGAGCCCTGCTCGGCGTCCAGCCCGGTCACGGTGCCCGCCTTGGTCGCGGTGACCGGGTTCTCCATCTTCATCGCCTCCAGGACGACGATCAGGTCACCCACCTCGACGGTGTCGCCCTCGGAGACCGCGACCTTGATGATCGTGCCCTGCATGGGAGCGGTGACGGCGTCGCCGGAGGCCTTCGCCCCGCCACCGCCCTTGCCGCCGCGCTTGCGCGGCGCCGCCTTGGCCGCGCCGCCGCCGTTGCCGCCGCCCAGGGCGAGGTCACCGGGCAGGGAGACCTCCAGGCGTCGCCCGCCGACCTCGACCACCACGGTCTGTCGCTCGCCGGACTCCTCGTCGGCACCCGCGCCGCCCTCGAACGGGGCGACGGTGTTGTCCCACTCGGTCTCGATCCAGCGGGTGTGGACGGTGAAGTCCTCCAGGGTGTCCGCCGCATACGCCGGGTCGGCGACGACGAGCCGGTGGAAGTCCAGCACGGTCGCCATGCCCTCGACGGTGAACTCCGCGAGTGCCCGGCGCGAGCGCTCCAGCGCCTGCTGACGGTCGGCGCCCCACACGATCAGCTTCGCCAGCAGCGAGTCGAACTGGCCGCCGATGACCGAGCCGTCCTCGACGCCCGCGTCCATCCGCACGCCCGGACCGGCCGGGTACCAGATCCGCTCGACGGTGCCCGGCGCCGGGAGGAAGTTGCGCCCGGCGTCCTCGCCGTTGATGCGGAACTCGATGGCGTGCCCGCGCGGCTCCGGGTCGCCGTCGAAGTCCAGCTCCTGGCCCTCGGCGATCCGGAACATCTGCCGGACCAGGTCGATCCCGGTGGTCTCCTCCGAGACCGGGTGCTCGACCTGCAGGCGGGTGTTCACCTCGAGGAAGGTGATCATGCCGTCCTGGCCGATCAGGAACTCGACGGTGCCGGCGCCGTAGTAGCCGGCCTCCGTGCAGATCGCCTTCGACGCGTCGTACAGGGTCTGCTTCTGCTCCTCGGACAGGAACGGCGCGGGCGCCTCCTCGACGAGCTTCTGGAACCGGCGCTGCAGCGAGCAGTCACGGGTGCCGACGACCACCACGTTGCCGTGCTGGTCGGCCAGCACCTGGGTCTCGACGTGACGCGGCTTGTCCAGGTAGCGCTCGACGAAGCACTCGCCCCGGCCGAACGCGGCGGTGGCCTCGCGGACCGCGGACTCGTACAGCTCGGCGATCTCGGACCGCTCGCGGGCGACCTTCATCCCGCGGCCACCGCCACCGAAGGCGGCCTTGATCGCGACCGGCAGACCGTGCTCGTCGGCGAAGGCGATGACCTCGTCGGCGTTCTGCACCGGGTCCTTGGTGCCGGGGACCAGCGGGGCGCCGGCCTTGAGCGCGATGTGCCGCGCGGTGACCTTGTCGCCGAGGTCGCGGATCGACTGCGGTGACGGGCCGATCCAGGTGATGTCGGCGTCGATGACGGCCTGGGCGAAGTCGGCGTTCTCCGACAGGAACCCGTAGCCGGGGTGGATCGCGTCCGCGCCGGCCTGCTTCGCGGCTCCGATGATCTTCTCGATGTCGAGGTAGGACTCCGCGGCGGTGGAGCCACCCAGCGCGAAGGCCTCGTCGGCGAGCCGGACGAACATGGCGTCCCGATCCGGGTCGGCGTAGACGGCGACGCTCTCCAGGCCCGCGTCCTTCGCTGCTCGGATCACGCGGACGGCGATCTCTCCCCGGTTGGCGACGAGCACTTTGCGCAGTGCGGGCACGGTCGAACTCCTCCGGTCACGGCGCCGGCCCGATGCTCCGGCGCAGGGTTACCGGGGAGTGTAGGAGCCGCGGACCGGGAAATTACCGGTGGGGAATGTGGTGATGGCAACGCCCTCACCCGTCCGTGCCCCGCGACCCCGGTCGTGATCGTTCCAGTCGTGACCGGCGCCACCACCGTGCGACCCGGTTGCGGGGCCGCGGTGCGGTCGCTCCGTCGTAGTGCAGCGCCGCCTCACGTGCGGCCAGCTCGCGCCGTGCGCCGGGCCCGAGCCCTCCGGCGGCCGCGAGCTCCCGGGCCAGGTCCCAGCCCTCCCGCTGGGCGCCGTAGGGGGCGACGCCGTCGAAGCGGGCGTCGAAGCGGGCCTGCCAGTCCGCCCCGGCGTCCGCGGCGAGCAGCGGCCACTGCGCGGCGACCAGACCGGCCCGCTTGCGTCGCAGCGCCGCCCGGGCCGCCGCCAGGCGCCCCGCGTCGAACCCCGGCGGGTCCGCCCCGCCCGCGACGAGCGCGGCGACCAGCTCGGCCTGCCGGCGCGCGAGCCCGCTCCCGTCCCCACCGTCCGGTGGCACCGGCCCGGGCCGCTGTCCTGCGGGGTCGCTCACGCCGCGCCCGCCCCGCAGGGGGCCGGGTGCCCGGCGGCGGCCGCGACGGCGTCCAGCTCCGCCCGCAGCCGGGCCGCAGGCGGGTAGCGGCCGTCGCGCTCGAGCATCACCGGGGGCGGCATCGGCAGCTGCGCCACGGTGTGGGTCAGCAGTGCCAGCACCGCGTCCGGGACGGGGTCGGTGTGGGTGTCGTGCAGCAGCCCCGCCGCGTCGGTGGCGTGCCCGGCGACGTGGCAGTAGGCCACCGCCCCGGGCGGCAGCCCGGCGAGCAGCGCGTCCACGTCCGCCCGCGGGTCGCGTCCCCGGTTGCGGGCGTTCACGTGGACGTTCGCGACGTCGAGCAGCAGCGGCGCTCCGGTCCGGTCGTGCAGCCGGTGCAGGAACTCGGCCTCGCCGAACTCGTCGTCGGGCCAGTCGAACAGCGCCGCGATCGGTTCCATCGCCAGCGGCACGCCCAGCTCCGCGCGCGTCGCCACGACGTGCGCGGCGAGCACGTCGAGCGCCGCACGGGTCCGCGGCAGGGGCAGCAGGTGCCCGGCGTCGACCCCGCCGGCACGGGTGAAGGCGATGTGCTCGCTGACCAGCGCCGCACCCGTCGCCGCGGCGCACGCCGCGAGGTGGGCGACCCGCCGCGGGTCGAGGGGTCCCGGCGAGCCGGGCGAGAGCCGCACCCCGTGCACGACCACCGGCCTGCGCAGCAGTGACGCCGGCACCGCGTCCGGGCGCAGCGACTCGGCCACGACCTCGTGGAAGCCGAGACCGTCGATGTCGTCGAGGACCGCGGCGATACCGCTGCGCCACCCGACCCCGGTCCCGCCCGGGACGCCGTCCACCTCGCCACCTCCCCGTGCGCACCGTCCCCGCAGCTTCACACCCCCCATGGTGCAGCTGCGGGGACGGCGGATCTGGTCCCCCCTCGTGCGGGTTCAGCCGCCGCAGCCGCCGCCCCCGCCGCAGCCCCCACCGCCGCTGCTCCCGCCGCCGTCGCCGCCGGACCAGCCGCCGACGCCGCCGTCGGAGGAGCCGGCCCCGGTCGCGGTGGGCGCCCCGCCGAGGGTGGCGAGCTTGTGCGCGGCGAGCTCCTCGGCGAAGGCCGGCTCGGCCGCGAGCATCGCGCCGACCCCGAAGGCCCCGACCGATAGCGCGGCCGCGGCCGGCCCGGCGGCCGTCCAGTCCGGGCGCATCGACGGTGACAGCGCGTCGTGACGGGACCGGACGACGGCGAGCGCCGCGTCCCCGGCCCGGGTCCGTGCGGGCACCCGCACCGCGAGCACCGTGGTGACCCCGGCGGTGGCGGCGACGAGCAGGACCAGGACGCCGACCGGCCGGCCCCCGCCCAGCCCGGCCGCGACCCGGACCGCCCCGGCGAGGGCGAGCAGCGCGGGCGGCCAGGCGGTCGCCCGGTAGCGGGCCCGGTCGGCGGGGGACAGCAGCAGCCCCGCGGTCTCCAGCCGCTGGGCGACGCGGGCCAGCTCGGTGCGGACCGGCTCGTGGGTGACCAGCATCCGGCCGGGGGTCAGGCGCTGCGCACAGCGGTGGATCGCCCGCTGCAGCGCGGACGCGCCGTGCCCGGGGATCCGCCCCGCCCGTACCTGGCCGGTCGTGCGGCCGGAGGTGACCAGGCTGCCGTCGACGTGCATGGCCGACAGGGCCGCGTACACGGCCAGCTCGGGGCCGCCGTTGAGGTAGGCGACGTCCTCGGGCCTGCTGTCGAGGGTGCGCGCCCCGCGCGGGTCACCCCGCGCGATCGTCCGGCGCCGGCGCAGCACGATCCCGCAGACCAGGACCAGTGCGACGAGGTAGAGGACCAGGAAGGTCTGACCCGGGATGCCCCAGGTGTCCCCGGTGAGGTTCGTGCCCATCTCCACCACCCCCTGCGGTGAGCGACACTTCGTCGTTCGAAGCAGTGTGCGCCCGCTCACCCCGGCCGTGTCACCGATTTGAGGTGGACTTGAGGAAGGAGCGCGGACGACGACAGCCGGGGTCACCGTCGGTGACCCCGGCTGTCGCGGGAGTGGGTGTGCGGGCTCAGGCGGTCGCGGCCCGCACCTGGTTCTTGATCCGCGCCAGCATCGCCGCGATGCCGCGCAGCCGCAGCGGGCTGACGGCCTCGGCCAGGCCGAGGTCGGTGTAGAAGTCGTCCGGCACCGCCAGCACCGTCGCGGCGGGCTGCCCGTCGAGCCCGGTCACCATGATCGAGGCGAACCCGCGGGTGGTCGGCGCCTCCTTCGGGGCGGAGAAGAACAAGTGCACCGGCCGCTCGCCGCCGTCCTCCACCTCGACGGCGAGGAACAGCGGCGACTGGCACTCGTGGACCTGCTCCATCGTGTCCGCGGTGTCGGCGTAGCGCTCCGGCAGGTCGGGCAGCTCCTGGGACAGCTCCAGCAGCAGTTGGAGGCGGTCCTTCGGACCGACCGCGGCGAAGTCGTCGACCAGCTCGGCGAGGTCGGGAGGAAGGTCCTCGCTCACGCCGACCCGCGCTCCTCGCCCTGCACGATCGGCACGCGCACGGCGTTGCCCCACTCGGTCCAGCTGCCGTCGTAGTTGCGGACCGAGCCGAAGCCCAGCCGGTGGGTCAGCACGAACCAGGTGTGGCTGGAGCGCTCGCCGATCCGGCAGTAGGCGACGACGTCGTCGGTGGCCGACAGCCCCTGCTCCTGCTCGTAGATCGCGGACAGCTCGGCCCGGCTCCGGAACGAGCCGTCCTCGGCGGCGGCGCGGGCCCACGGGCCGCTCGCGGCGCCCGGGATGTGCCCACCGCGGACCGCGCCCTCCTGCGGGTAGTCCGGCATGTGCAGCTTCTCGCCGGTGTACTCCTGCGGGGACCGCACGTCGACCAGCGGCTTGCCCAGGTGGGCGAGCACGTCGTCCTTGAACGCGCGGATGCCCGAGTCGTCGCGCTCCACGACCGGGTAGTCGGCCCGCTGCGGGGCGGGCGCGTCGGTGACCATCTCGCGGCCCTCGGCGACCCACTTGCCGCGGCCGCCGTCGAGCAGGCGCACGTCGGGGTGGCCGAACAGGGAGAACACCCACAGCGCGTAGGCGGCCCACCAGTTGTTCCGGTCGCCGTAGACGACGATCGTGGTGTCCCGGCCGATGGCGCGCTCGGACATGATCTCGGCGAAGCGGGTGCCGTCGACGTAGTCACGGGTGACGGGGTCGTTCAGCTCGGTGTGCCAGTCGACCTTCACCGCGCCGGGGATGTGCCCGGTCTCGTAGAGCAGCACGTCCTCGTCGGACTCCACGACGACGAGGCCGGGGTCGGTGAGGTGCTCGGCCAGCCAGGCCGTGGTGACCAGGCGCTCGGGGTGCGCGTACTCGGCGAGCTTCGGGTCGGGGTCGTGTCCGACAGTCATGGCCGCAGGGTAACCGCGCGCCCCGACACCTACACGGCGGTCAGCGTCGTGGCGTCCACAGATCCACCACCGACACCCCCACGCCACCCAGCAGGCGGCGCAGCAGCGGCAGGCTGATCCCGATCACGTTGGACGGGTCGCCGTCGATGCCCTCGACGAACCAGCCGCCCAGACCGTCGAGAGTGAACGCACCCGCGACCCGCAGCGGCTCGCCGGTGGCGAGGTAGGCGTCCAGCTCGGCGTCGGTCGGCTCGGCGAAGCGCACCCCGGTCCCGGCGTGTCCCTCGGCCTCCTGCACCACCGCGCCGTCGGCCAGCCGCAGCACGGCGTGCCCGGTCAGCAGCTCCCCGGTGCGCCCGGCCATGGCCTTCCAGCGACGCCGCGCCGGCTCCGGGTCGTGCGGCTTGCCGACCAGCTCGCCGTCGACGAGCAGCATCGAGTCGCACCCCACGACCAGGCAGTCGCCGGTCAGCCGGGCGGCGACGGCGGCGGCCTTGGCCGCGGCCAGCAGCGTCACCGCGGCCGCGGGGTCGGCGTCGGGGTGCGCGGCGAGCAGGGCGTCCTCGTCGACGTCGGAGACCTCCACCGCGGGGTCGGCCCCCGCGGCGCGCAGGACCGACAGGCGGGCGGGCGAGGCGGAGGCGAGGACCAGGCGCACGCCGGGAGACGCTACCGGCCCGCCACCACGGCACCGGGGTCCGCCGCCGGGTCGGCGCCGCGGTCCGGTCCGGTGACGCGGTGCAGACGCAGCGCCAGGTGCAGGTGGAAGCGGCCCTCGGGGGTGCGCCAGTCCGGCCCGAGCAGGTCGTCGACCCGTTCCAGGCGCTGGCGCACGGTGTTCGGGTGCACCGACAGCGCGTCGGCGGCCGGGGCGAGCAGCTCGCCCGCGGCGAACCAGTGCCACAGCGTCTCGGCCAGCCGGGTGCGCCGGCGCCGGTCGTAGTCGAGGACCGGGCCGAGGTGCCGCCCGACGATCTCCCGCGACGTGGTGCCGGTCCGGTCCCGGATCACCGCGCCGACCGCGCCGAGCGAGGCGAAGTCGGCGTGCCCGGTGGTGCGGCCGAGCGCCCGTGCGGCGGCGGCGATCTCGGCGGCCTCGGTGTGGGCGCGGCGCAGGTCCGACGGTCCGCCCGACGGGCTGTGCGCGGTCCCGACGAGTGCCGGTGTCCCGGCCGCGGCGAGGCCGTCGGCGACGAGGGGGGCCGCAGCGGGTCCCGCGCAGCCGGGTCCGGTCGGCCCGGCGGCGATCACGCACACGTGCCCGTCGTGCACCGACACCAGCCAGCGGCCCGCCCCGTCGAGTCCCCGCACCGCCCGCGCCGCGGTGACCGCACCGGCCGGGTCCACGTCGACGACCAGCACGGTCGCCGGGGCGTCGGGGGAGACGCCGTACTGCGCGAGCCGGCTGCCCAGCGTCGGCCGCGGCGGGACCCGGCTGTCGACGAGCTCCTCGACCAGGGTGGTCTGGGCGGCCTCGTCGGCCTGGGCCAGTGCGCGCTCGACCAGCAGCGCGACCGTCATGAATGCCGAGGCGTGCGCGAGCCGGGCGACGGCGTCGTCGTCGGCGCCCTCCATGACCAGCGTCGCCAGGTGCTCGCCCGCGGTGGTGATCGCGAGCAGCGCGTAGGTGCCGCCGCCGGGCAGGTGCGCGATCGCCACCCCACCCGCCTGCTGGGAGGTGCGGACCGCCGAGCGGAGCCGCCACCCCGCCAGCTCCTCGGGGGTGAGCAGCCGCCGTCCGGTGCGCAGCGCGCCGGACGGGTCGTGCAGCGAGAGCGGGTGCCCGACCGACTCGGCGAGCACGGCGAACACCCCGGCGGCCTCGGCGGTGGAGCCGGCCATCGCCCCCATCAGCCGCTCGTCGAGGTGCAGCAGGTGCTCCAGGCGCAGCCGCGCGCCGGGGTCGGAGCCGTCGTCGCGGGTGCTGCGCAGGCGGCGGATCTCCTCCCCGCGCCGGGTCTGCTCCAGCGCGACGGCGGCCTGCACGGCCATGTGTTCCAGCGCGGTCCGGGCGGCCGGGCCGAGGGTGCGGGGGGGTGTCTCTATGGGTTCGTCAAGCGGCGGCGAGTTCTGGATCGGGGTTGTTGACCGTGGGCGGGTTGTAGGGGCGGCGGTCGCGGAGCATGGCGTAGATGACGTCGGTGCGGCGTCGGGCGAGGCAGATCAGGGCGGCGTTGTGTCGTTTGCCGGCGGCTCGTTTGCGGTCGTAGTAGGCGCGGCTGGCGGGGTCGGCCAGGGCGGCGAATGCGGACAGGAACAGCGCGGATTTCAGGGCGTGGTTGCCGCGCTGGGATCGGGTTTCGCCTTTGATCGAGGTGCCGGAGCGGCGGGTGACTGGGGCGAGGCCGGCGTAAGCGGCGAGGTGCCCGGCGGTGGGGAACCCGGAGCCGTCGCCGACGATGGTGAGGATCTTGATGGCGGTCCTGACCCCGAGTCCGGGCATCGAGGTCAGGACCGGTCCAAGAGGGTGGGCCTCCAGGCGGGCTTCGAGCTCGTCGGCGAGCTGGTCGCGTTCGGTGTGGACCTGGCGCAGCTGCCCGGCGACGCCGGTGATGACACGGGCGAACGCGGCCGTGCCGGGAACGGTCAGGCTCTGGGCGTCGAGCGAGGTCAGGATCTGGGCGGGAAGGGTGCGGGCCAGTCGAGGCGACCGGGCCCGCATCGTCTCGGCGATCCCGTCAGCGCCGAGCTCTCGCAGGGCTTGCGGGGTGGGCGCGGCCGCGAGCAGGTCGAGCACGCCACCGCGGTCCAGGCGTGGCCCGAGCAGGCGTTCCAGGGCGGGATGAACATGCAGCAGGGCGTCGCGCAGCCGGTTCGTCAGCCGGGTGCTCTGCCCAGCCAGGTCATCGTCGTAACCGGCGAGCACAGTGAGTTCGGCGAGGGTCTCGTCGTCGGTGCCGACCCGGCGCAGGGTGTGCGGCATCGTCCGGGCGGCCTCGGCGATCACGTGGGCGTCGCGGGCGTCGGTCTTGGCCTGCCCGGGATGCAGGTCGGCGATGCGGCGCATCGCCAGCCCGGGCAGGTAGGCCACCGTGATCCCCAGATCACGAGCGACGGCGATGGCCAGCGCTCCGATCGAGGCGGGCTGGTCGATGACCATCAGCACCGCGCCGTGCTCGGCCAGCCCGGACAGCACGGTGCGCAGCGCCGATTCGTCGTTGGGCAGGGCCTTGTCGTGCACCCGCTTCCCGTTGGTGTCGACCGCGCAGGCGTGGTGTTCGGACTTGCCCACGTCCAGGCCGCAGAACACCGCGAACCCGGTCGGGTGCTGGTCAGGATCGGGCAACCGCCGCTCCCTTCTCGTCGCGGCAGGCCGACCACGAGCACCCGCGCCGGCAGCCACGTTACGAGCAGACCACACGGGTCAGGTCTCTATCAGCGGTCGTTGGCGCCCTCCGGCCACGGCGACAACACCCCCCAGATCATCGGGCGACAGGGGCAGTCAGTCATACCGCGGCCGGCGGCCTGCAAGCCCTCAGCGGGCTTGATCAAGAAGGTAACGGGGGGGGTGTCTCTATGGGTTCGTCAAGCGGCGGCGAGTTCTGGATCGGGGTTGTTGACCGTGGGCGGGTTGTAGGGGCGGCGGTCGCGGAGCATGGCGTAGATGACGTCGGTGCGGCGTCGGGCGAGGCAGATCAGGGCGGCGTTGTGTCGTTTGCCGGCGGCTCGTTTGCGGTCGTAGTAGGCGCGGCTGGCGGGGTCGGCCAGGGCGGCGAATGCGGACAGGAACAGCGCGGATTTCAGGGCGTGGTTGCCGCGCTGGGATCGGGTTTCGCCTTTGATCGAGGTGCCGGAGCGGCGGGTGACTGGGGCGAGGCCGGCGTAAGCGGCGAGGTGCCCGGCGGTGGGGAACCCGGAGCCGTCGCCGACGATGGTGAGGATCTTGATGGCGGTCCTGACCCCGAGTCCGGGCATCGAGGTCAGGACCGGTCCAAGAGGGTGGGCCTCCAGGCGGGCTTCGAGCTCGTCGGCGAGCTGGTCGCGTTCGGTGTGGACCTGGCGCAGCTGCCCGGCGACGCCGGTGATGACACGGGCGAACGCGGCCGTGCCGGGAACGGTCAGGCTCTGGGCGTCGAGCGAGGTCAGGATCTGGGCGGGAAGGGTGCGGGCCAGTCGAGGCGACCGGGCCCGCATCGTCTCGGCGATCCCGTCAGCGCCGAGCTCTCGCAGGGCTTGCGGGGTGGGCGCGGCCGCGAGCAGGTCGAGCACGCCACCGCGGTCCAGGCGTGGCCCGAGCAGGCGTTCCAGGGCGGGATGAACATGCAGCAGGGCGTCGCGCAGCCGGTTCGTCAGCCGGGTGCTCTGCCCAGCCAGGTCATCGTCGTAACCGGCGAGCACAGTGAGTTCGGCGAGGGTCTCGTCGTCGGTGCCGACCCGGCGCAGGGTGTGCGGCATCGTCCGGGCGGCCTCGGCGATCACGTGGGCGTCGCGGGCGTCGGTCTTGGCCTGCCCGGGATGCAGGTCGGCGATGCGGCGCATCGCCAGCCCGGGCAGGTAGGCCACCGTGATCCCCAGATCACGAGCGACGGCGATGGCCAGCGCTCCGATCGAGGCGGGCTGGTCGATGACCATCAGCACCGCGCCGTGCTCGGCCAGCCCGGACAGCACGGTGCGCAGCGCCGATTCGTCGTTGGGCAGGGCCTTGTCGTGCACCCGCTTCCCGTTGGTGTCGACCGCGCAGGCGTGGTGTTCGGACTTGCCCACGTCCAGGCCGCAGAACACCGCGAACCCGGTCGGGTGCTGGTCAGGATCGGGCAACCGCCGCTCCCTTCTCGTCGCGGCAGGCCGACCACGAGCACCCGCGCCGGCAGCCACGTTGCGAGCAGACCACACGGGTCAGGTCTCTATCAGCGGTCGTTGGCGCCCTCCGGCCACGGCGACAACACCCCCCAGATCATCGGGCGACAGGGGCAGTCAGTCATACCGCGGCCGGCGGCCTGCAAGCCCTCAGCGGGCTTGATCAAGAAGGTAACGGGGCGCGGTGGGCCACCAGCAACGCCCCGACGACCCGTCCGCCCAGGCGCATCGGGGCGCCCGCGATGGCCCGCACCCCCTCCCCGCCGACGATCGTGTCGATCCCGGACAGGTGGTTGAGCGACCGGTCGGCCAGGTAGTCGGCGGTCGCGACCGTCCCCGCGCCCGCCGCGGCCCGCCCGAGCACGCCGGTGCCGAACGGCATCCGGATCGCGCGGTACTCCGGCGTGCGGACCCCGTCGGTCAGCTGGATGAAGGTCGTCCCGGAGTGCAGGTCGTTGAGGCTGAAGTAGGCCATGTCCGCCCCGAGCAGCGCCCGGGTGCGACGCAGGATCGCGCCGAGCATGACCTCGCGGTCGCCGATGTTCGCGAGGTCCAGCGCGGTCTGCCCGACCGCCTGCAGGATCGCGTCCTGACCGGGTTCGGGGAACGGCGGAGCCGGCTTCATGCGGCCGACCCTATGTCTGTCCGCGCCATGTCCGGCGATCAAGACAGGCGCATACGACCATGGACGCCCGACCCGGGCTTCCCGAGACTGGCCCGGCGACGACTGCCAGAACCCTCCAGCGACGAAGGGAACCTCCATGGCCACGGCGAACAAGCTCAGCGTCATCCCCTGCGGGGCGATGCACGCGAACCTCCCGTTCCTGCTCCTCAAGCCCGGCGTCAGCATCAAGCCCCGCTCCGAGAAGGACTCCCCGGTCGACTGGGTCGAGGTCCCGACGCACTGCGTGCTCGTCGAGACCGACGAGGGGAAGCTCCTGTGGGACACCAGCTGTCCCTCGGACTGGGAGACGCGCTGGGCGCCGACCGGTCTGCAGGAGTTCTTCCCCTACGACCAGGTCGCCGACGACGAGTACCTGGACAAGCAGCTGCACAAGATGGGCGTCGGACTGGACGAGATCGACTACGTGGTCCTCTCGCACCTGCACTTCGACCACGCCGGCAACGCCCAGATGTTCAAGAACACGAACGCGAAGATGATCTGCTCGGACAAGGAGAAGGAGTTCGCGCTCGGCTTCGAGGGCCCGTTCAACGGTGCCCACCTCAAGGCCGACTACGAGGGCATCGACTGGGAGATCGTCTCCGGTGACGTCGAGCTGCTCCCGGGCGTCAGCATGATCCAGACCCCCGGGCACACCCCGGGCTGCATGTCGATGCGCGTCGACCTCCCCGACACCGGGACGATGATCTTCACCTCGGACGCGGTCTACATGGGGGAGAGCTACGGCCCGCCCGCAGCGCCGGCCGCGATCGTGAACAACCTGGAGGACTGGTTCTCCTCGGTGGAGAAGCTGCGCGGCATCCAGGAGCAGACGAACGCGCAGATGGTGTTCGGCCACGACGCCGAGCAGATCCACCAGCTGCGCAAGGCACCGGAGGGGTCGTACACCTGATGACGTTCGAGGTTCCGGAGTTCACCGAGGAGACGATCTTCACCTGGGGTGCGCCGCCGCTGAAGTTCGGCGCCGGCGCGATCGACGAGGTCGGCTTCGAGCTGTCGGCCTACGACGTGTCGCGGGTGCTGATCGTGACCGACCCCGGCGTGAACGCGCTGGGCGCCCCGCAGCGGCTGGCCGACAACCTGTCCCGCCACGGCATCGAGTCCGAGATCTTCGACGGCGTGCACGTCGAGCCGACCGACGACTCGATGAACAAGGCGACCGAGTACGCCCGCGCGCAGGGGCCGTGGGACGGCTTCGTCGCGATCGGCGGCGGGTCGGCGATCGACACCGCCAAGGCGATCAACCTGCTCACCAGCCACCCCGACGAGCTGATGGACTACATCAACAAGCCGATCGGCGGCGCCAAGGTCCCGCCCGGACAGCTCAAGCCGCTGATCGCGGTCCCGACGACGGCGGGCACCGGCTCGGAGTCCACCGCGATGTGCGTGCTGGACATCCTGTCGATGAAGGTCAAGACCGGGATCAGCCACTGGCGGCTGCGCCCGACCCTGGCCGTCATCGACCCGCTGCTGACGATGACGCTGCCGCCGCAGGTCACCGCAGCCGCCGGGATGGACATCACCTGCCACGCGCTGGAGAGCTACACGGCGCGCTACTACACGACCTTCGACCGGAAGAAGCCCGAGGAGCGGGTGACCTACTGCGGCTCCAACCCGGTGTCGGACCTGTGGTGCGAGAAGGCGATGTCGCTGCTGGCGAAGTCGTTCCGGACGGCGGTGCAGCGCGGCGCCGAGGACGTCGAGGCCCGCTCGGACATGATGATGGCCGCGACCTTCGCCGGGATGGGCTTCGGCAACTCCGGGGTGCACATCCCGCACGCCAACGCCTACCCGATCGCCGGAATGGTCAAGGACTACCGGCCGCAGGGCTATCCGCAGGACGAGGCGATGGTGCCGCACGGGGAGTCGGTCTCGCTGACGGCGCCGGAGGCGTTCCGGTTCTCCTTCGACTCCGCGCCCGAGCGGCACCTGAAGGCGGCGGAGCTGATGGACCCGCGGGCGGACCGGGTGAACGACCCGCGCGAGCAGCTGCCGGGGGTGCTGACCCGGCTGATGCGCGACATCGGCATCCCGAACGGCATCGGCGGCGTCGGCTACACCGAGGCCGACGTCCCGGACCTGGTCCCCGGGACGATGAAGCAGCAGCGGCTGCTCGCGACCTGCCCGCGGACCCCGACCGAGGACGACATCGCCGACATCCTCACGAAGTCCGTCGAGAACTGGTGACCGTCGCGGCCGGTGGTCCTCCGGGGCCACCGGCCGCCCCGATCGAAGGCGGCACGATGCCGATCTACGTCTTCCGCTGCGGGTGCGGAGCCCGCTTCGAGCACCTCGCGTCCATGTCGGACGCGGCCACCCCGCCCTGCCCGCTCTGCGGGGACGGCGCGACCAGCAAGGTCCCCGCCGGGTTCGCGCTCGGCGGCCAGGCCAGCCCCGGCCTGTCCAAGGACGAGATGCCCCAGACCTGGCGCGGGGTCTACAACGGGAACTCCGAGTACATCGACTCGATGCGCCGGACCTGGGACCAGCGACGACGGCTGGAGGAGAAGTACCCGGAGATCGCCGGGGACCAGCGCCCGGTCCTGGCGCACGAGGGCAAGTACCACGACGCCCCGCTGCGGGCCGGTGACATCCAGATCGGCGGCACCGCTCCGATGCCCGGCGCCGGCCTGGCCGCGAAACAGGGCCACGGCCACGGACACGGCCACGGACACGGCCCCACGCCCACTCCCACCCCCGAGCCTCCGGCCGCCGACTGAGCCGCGAGCCCCCGGCCGGATCCACACCCCCCGGCCGCCTCCCACACCCGCTGCAACGGGTGTGGCAGCACGGCGAGGGGTGTGGCGCCGGCCCGCGGCGGCGGCCCGTGGTGGGCCGCGGCGGGCGCGGTGGGTGGCGGTGGTGCGCCGGGCCGACCGCCCGCGGGCGGGCGGGTGTGCGTGGCGGCCGGGGGCGGTGCGCGGCGACCCGTGCGACGGGAGCCGGCGACGGCACGGGCCGCCACGGCGCCCGCCGACCGTCGCCCGGCCGTGCGGGGCGGGTCAGCGGCCGGCGAGGCCGTGGCGGTAGGCGTAGCCGACGGCCTGGGCGCGGTCGCGCAGCCCGGTCTTGGCGAACAGGTGGTTGACGTGGGTCTTCACCGTCGCCTCGCCGACCACGAGCCGTCGTGCGATCTCGGTGTTGGACAACCCCTCCGCGATCAGCCCGAGCACCTCGACCTCGCGCGGGGTGAGCCCGTCGGGTGTCTCGACCGGCGTCGGGGGGACCGTCGACGCGCGGGCGGTGACCAGGCGGGACAGCACCCCGGCGTCGACGGTGGACACGCCGTCGGCGGCGGAGCGCAGGGCCCGGCCGATGGCCTCGGCGTCGGCGTCCTTGGACAGCCAGCCGGACGCGCCCGCGGCGATCGCGTCGACCACGGCGTCGTCGTCGACGTAGGTGGTGAGCACCACGACGGCGGTGCCCGGGTGCGCGTCGCGGACCCGCCGCGTCGCCGAGACCCCGTCGCCCGCGGGCATCAGCAGGTCGGTGAGCAGCACGTCCGGCGCCAGCTCGGCGACCCGGGCGACCGCCTCGTCGCCGCCGGACGCGGTACCGACGACCTCGATGCCGTCCAGCAGGCCCAGGACGGTGGCGAGGCCGTCGCGCACGATCCGCTGGTCGTCGGCCAGCACCACCCGCAGGTCGCTCACGTCGTGGTCCTCTCGTGGTCCGGGGAGCCTGCGGGCAGCCGGAGCCGGACCCGCCAGCCGTCGGGGGTGGGGCCGGTCTGCAGCTCGGCGCCGACGAGCGCGGCCCGCTCGGCCATCCCGGCCAGGCCGGAGCCCGCACCGTCGCCGGGGGGTGGTGGTGTCCCGGCGACGTCGACGACCTCCAGCTCGGCGTCGCCGCCCGCGCGGCGCAGGTGCAGCGTCACCGGGGCGCCGGGGGCGTGCTTGCGGGCGTTCGACAGGGCCTCCTGCGCGGTGCGCAGGACCGTCTCGCCCTCCCGTGCACCGAAGCGCAGCCCGTCGGACACCTCGACGACGGCGTCCGGGTGCGCCCGGCCGAGCTCGCGCAGCTCCTCGGCGACATCGACCGGGGCCGGCCCCTCGCGCAGTGCCCGCACGGCGCGACGGGCCTCGGTGATCCCGTCGGAGGCGAGCCGCTGGGCCCGCTCGATCTGGGCGATCGTGTCCGGGGCCGCCCCGTCGCGCAGCGCCATCAGCCGGGCGCCCTGCAGCTGGACGGCGAGCGCGGACAGCGAGTGGGCCAGCACGTCGTGCACGTCGCGGGCGACCCGGGCGCGGTCGGCGATGGCCTCGGCGCGTGCGTGCTCCTCGCGGGCCCTGGCCCCGGCGACGAGCGTCTGCTCGTGTTCCTCGACCCGGCGGGCGGAGTCGCGCCGGCCGATCCCGAACAGCACCATCGCCGTCAGCGCGGCGGCCACGAGCAACGCGTCCCACAGCGAGGGGTAGGGCCCGACGACGATCGTGGTGACCGCGATGACCGGCACGTCCACGAACAGCGCGGTCCGGTAGGGCAGCCGCAGCGCGGCCACGAACACCGCCATCATCGGGAACGCCGCCGAGGTGGTCCAGCCGTCGGACCCGGCCAGCAGGGCGATCCCGCCCCCGGAGAGTGCGACGGCGGTCAGGACCGTCGCGACCGGCGGGATGTCGCGGTAGAGGGCGAAGACCACCCACCCGGCGACGGCCGGGACGAGCCCGGCGTAGAGCCAGGTCGGGGTGACCTGCTGGGCGGGCGACCAGAAGAGCAGGAACAACACGATCGGCAGCCACAGCAGCGACACGAGCCGACGGGGTACCCCGAGCAGCGGCGACCGGTCGGGCTCGACGCGGCGGGCCGTGCGGGCGGCGGGCGTGCTCACCGTTTCACTCTGACACAGCTGCCGGTGCGGGCGGGACGGTCAGGCCGCGACCCGGGCACGGCCCTCGGCCGGCCGGACGGGCAGGCCGGCCGCGGCCACCCGCCGTCGCAGGACCAGGCTCTGGACCAGCAGGCTGCCGCCCAGGACCAGCGCCGACGACGTCGACAGCAGCGGCCCGGCGCCGACGGCCCCGCCGACGACCCCCGCACCGATCCGCACGCCGAGGGTCAGGACCCAGGCGACGAGCAGCGCGGCCGACCCGCTGCGGTAGGCCCACCCGTCGCGGGTGCCCAGGCGGAACGCGTACCCGCGCAGCACCCCGAGCCCGGCCACCAGCACCAGCTCGGCGGCGAGCAGCGCGAGCCCGGCCGCGGTGACCTCCGGCCCGGCCTGGGCCACCGTGAGCACCCCGATGCCCATCACGACGGCGGGGAGCCGCACGTCGCGGGCGCCGCCGACGAACTGCCCGCGGAACTGCTTGTAGAGGACCAGGCCGACGATCGCGACCGTGATGACGAGGGAGGTGGCGTCCATGGGGAGAACGATCTCTCCACGGGACGGGTCGTCGCGTCGGCGCCGGGGTCGATCCCGGGTGGAGCCGCGCCCTCCACCCCGGGGTGGACCGCGCCCCCCGCCGGAGCCGGTGCGGCCCCCGGAGCGCCCCGCGCACGGGGTGCCGCGCGACGTCGTGGGTCGCCCCTGGGAGCGGGGGCGCCGGGGCCGGACGCGACGACGCCCGGCCCCGGGCACGTGGTGTGCCGGGGACCGGGCGTCGGCCGGTGCCGTGTGCGGGGTCAGCGCGGGAGGCCGGAGGCGCGCCAGGCGCCCGGGCCGGCGTGCAGCGGGGCACGGAGCCGGGCCGCGGGGTGCGACCACAGGTCCGGCGTCCGCGGCGCCGGGGACGGACCGCCGGTGCTCGCCGCCGCGGCGACCACGGCGGCCAGCGCCGCGAGCTCGTGGTCGTCGGGGGTGCCCCGGACGACCCGGAACAGCGCGCGGCGCTCCTCCGGGGTGCCCTCGGTGGACTCCTGCGTCTGCTGCGGCTCGCCCATCAGAGCGGGATGTTCCCGTGCTTGCGGGTCGGGCCCTGCTCCCGCTTGGTGGACAGCATCCGCAGCGCCCGGCCGACGTAGCCGCGGGTGTGCGACGGCGGCACGACCGCGTCGATGTAGCCCCGGTCGGCGGCGATGTAGGGGTTGCAGAGGGTGTCCTCGTAGTCCTGCTGCAGCTCCGCCCGCTTGGCGGCGAGCTCGTCGCCCTCCAGGCCCTTGAGCTCCTTGCGGTAGAGGATCGACACCGCGCCCTGCGCGCCGGTGACCGCGATCTGCGCGGTCGGCCAGGCGATGTTGACGTCGGCGCCGAGGTGCTTGGAGCCCATGACGTCGTAGGCGCCGCCGTAGGCCTTGCGGGTGATGACGGTGACCTTCGGGACGGTCGCCTCGGCGTAGGCGTAGATCAGCTTGGCGCCGCGGCGGATGATGCCGTTCCACTCCTGCTCGGTGCCCGGCAGGAAGCCCGGCACGTCGACGAAGGTCAGCACCGGGATGTTGAACGCGTCGCAGGTCCGCACGAAGCGGGCGGCCTTCTCCGAGGCGTCGATGTCCAGGCAGCCGGCGAACTGGGTCGGCTGGTTCGCCACGATGCCGACGCTGCGGCCCTCGACGCGGGCGTAGCCGATCACGATGTTCGGCGCCCAGAGCTCCTGGACCTCGAGGAAGTCCTCGTCGTCGACGACCCGGTTGATGACCTCACGGATGTCGTACGGGGTGTTCGCCGAGTCCGGGATCAGGGTGTCGAGCTCGCGGTCGGAGTCGATGATCCCGTCCTCGATCGACCCCTCGACGGGCTCGGTGGCCGGGAACGACGGCGCCTCGGACAGGTTGTTCGACGGCAGGAAGCTCAGCAGCTGCTTGACGTAGTCGAGCGCGTCGGCCTCGTCGCCCGCCAGGTAGTGGGCCACACCGGACTTGGTGTTGTGGGCCCGGCCGCCGCCGAGCTCCTCCATGTCGACGTCCTCACCGGTGACGGTCTTGATGACGTCCGGGCCGGTGATGAACATGTGGCTGGTCTCGTCGACCATGACCGTGAAGTCGGTGATCGCGGGGGAGTAGACGGCGCCGCCCGCGCACGGGCCCATGATCAGCGAGATCTGCGGGATCACGCCGGAGCTCGACACGTTGCGCGTGAAGATCTCGCCGTAGAGGCCGAGCGCGACCACGCCCTCCTGGATGCGCGCGCCGCCGCCGTCGTTGATGCCGACGACCGGGCAGCCGATCTTCGCGGCCACGTCCATGACCTTGACGATCTTCTCGCCGTAGACCTCGCCCAGCGCGCCGCCGAAGACGGTCGCGTCCTGGGAGAACACCGCGACCGGGCGGCCGTCGATGGTGCCGGTACCGGTCACGACGCCGTCGCCGAACGGGCGCTTGGCGTCCATCCCGAAGTTCGTGGACCGGTGCCGGGTCAGTGAGTCCAGCTCGACGAACGAGCCCGGGTCGAGCAGCTGGTCGATCCGCTCACGGGCGGTCTGGCGCCCCTTCGCGTGCTGCTTCTCGACCGCGGACGCCGAACCGGCGTGGACCGCGTCCTCGAAACGCTGGTAGAGATCGGCGAGCTTGCCCGCCGTGGTGTGGATGTCCGGCTCTGCCCCACCACTGTCCGGGGTCGCCATCGGCTCCGTTGCGGCGCTCATGGGGTCGGAGCTTAACCCGCAAGTAGGTTCGGTCCGGGGGTGACGTGCGACGCAGCCGACCGGGTGGCCGCGACGGCGACCGTTACCGATCCGTGCACCCTCCGCGGTCCCCGGTGCGTCGCGGTGCCGTTACGGTGCGCGGTGATGACGACCGGGACGAATCACGGTGACGGGGCTCCGCTGGACCCGTACGCCCTGCGGACGGCCGTGCTCCGTCCCGCCGGGGGCTGGACGGCGCTCGAGGTCGTCGCCTCCACCGGATCCACCAACGCCGACCTGCTGGCCGAGGCCGGGCGCGGTGCGCCGGACCGCTCGGTGCTGATCGCCGAGGACCAGGTGCGCGGCCGCGGACGCCTCGACCGCACCTGGATCTCCCGGCCCGGGGCGGCGCTGACGCTGTCGGTGCTCTGGCGCCCCGAGGGGGTGCCCGCCGACCGGCTGGGCTGGTTGCCGATGCTCGCCGGGGTGGCGCTCGCCGACGCGATCGCCGAGCTCGCCCCGGACCTGCCGGTCGCCCTCAAGTGGCCCAACGACCTGCTCGTCGGATCGACCCGCGGCAAGGCGGCGGGGATCCTCGCCGAGATGACCGCGGTGTCCGGCGGCGGGCCGGGCATCGTGCTGGGCATCGGCCTGAACATCTCCACGCCGGCCACCGACCTGCCGTGGGGCGCGACCTCGCTGGCCGCGCACGCGTTCACCGCGAGCCGCGCCGAGACCGCGGTCGTGCTGCTGGGGCACCTGTACCGGCGCGAGGCGCAGTGGCGCGAGGTCCACGGCGACGCCGACGCCTGCGGTCTGCGCCGTGACTACCGGTCGGCCTGCGCCAGCCTCGGCTCCCGGGTCCGGGTGGAACGCCCGGCCGGGGACCACCTCGTCGGGACGGCCGAGGACGTCGACCCGCAGGGACGCCTGCTGGTCCATCCGGACGACGGGGCCCGCGTCGCGGTGGCGGCCGGCGACATCGTCCATCTGCGCGCGGCCGACCAGACCTGAGTCACCCACTGCGCTGACCTGCGACGCAGCGCCCGCGCGTCGGGTGGGCGGGCGCCGCGCGGCGCCCTACCGTGGGCACATGGCGTTCCCCGACAGCGCTCCGGACCGGGCCCTCGACCGGGTCCTGGACGAGGGCGAGCACGTCGTGCTGCTCGGGCACCCGCACTGGCGGCTGTGCCTGCGCCCGGCCGCGGTGCTCGTCGGGGTGAGCGCGGTCGCCGGGTTCGGGGCCGCCGTCGTCCGGCTGCAGCCGTGGGCGCCGTGGGCCTGGCTCGCGCTCGGGGGCCTCGCCGCGGTCCTCGCGGTGCGCTTCACGCTGCTCCCGATCGCTCGCTGGCGTGCCACCCGGTTCGTCGTCACCGACCGGCGGTTCCTCATCCGGGAGGGGCTGCTCGTCCGCGACGGTCTCGACGTGCCGATCGACCGGATCGACTCGGTCCGGGTCCGCGCCGGTGCCGGGGACCGGCTGTTCGGCTGCGGCACGCTGCTGCTCGACGTCGCGGGGGAACGGCTGCGGTTCACCGACGTCCCGGCCGTCGAACAGGTGCAGGCCCGGCTGCACCGGGAGATCGGCCTGCTCGCCGAGCGGCGCCGCAGCCACGAGAAGGAGAGCGAGCACACGGCCCGCCGTGGGCACGCCGACGCGGCCGTGCGGGGCAGGATGGGGGCATCCGCACCGCAGCGAGAGAGGGCGCCCCTGTGAGCAACGGTCTTCCCACGACGGTGCGCGATCCCGCGCTCCCCGGGCGCGTCGAGATCTACGAGGTCGGCCCGCGCGACGGGCTGCAGAACGAGAAGACCGTCGTCCCGGTCGCGGCGAAGGCCGAGTTCCTCGACCGCCTCGCCGACGCGGGACTGCGCACGCTGGAGGCGACCAGCTTCGTGCACCCGAGATGGGTGCCCCAGCTCGCCGACGCCGCCGACCTGCTCGCCGTGCTCGACCGCCGCGCCGGCCTCGACTACCCCGTCCTCACCCCGAACGAGCGCGGGCTGGACCGGGCGATCGAGGCGGGCTGCGACCACGTGGCGGTGTTCGCCTCGGCCACCGAGACCTTCGCGAAGCGCAACCTCAACCGCACCCTCGACGAGCAGTTCGCGATGTTCGAGCCCACGGTCACCCGCGCGGTGCGTGAGGGGCTGCGGGTGCGCGCGTACGTGTCGATGGTCTTCGGCGACCCCTGGGAGGGCGGCGTGGACCCGGACCAGGCCGCTGCCGTCGGGGCCCGGCTGATGGAGATGGGCTGCGACCAGCTCTCCCTGGGCGACACGATCGGCGTCGCCACCCCGGCGCACGTCGGCGCGGTGCTCGACGCCTGCGTCGCCCGCGGGGTCGGGACCGACCGGCTCGCCGTGCACTTCCACGACACCTACGGCCAGGCGCTGTCCAACACCCTCGCCGCGCTGAGGTACGGCGTCACCACCGTCGACGCCAGCGCGGGCGGGCTGGGCGGGTGCCCCTACGCGGGGTCCGCGACCGGCAACCTCGCGACCGAGGACCTGGTGTGGATGCTCGACGGGCTCGGCGTCGACCACGGTGTCGACCTGGCGAAGCTGGTCGACACCAGCGTGTGGATGGCCGGGCACCTGGGGCGGCCGTCGCCCTCGCGGGTCGTCACGGCGCTGGCGGAACCGGCCTGAGGGCGAACATGCCGGTGAACCGGGACCGGTAGACGACCGCGCCGTCGCCGGTGCGGGTCATCGTGCCGCGCAGCGTGATCAGCCCCATCGACGGCCGGCTGCGCGACACCCGGGCGTCGAGCACCTCCATCCGTGCGTGCAGCTCGTCGCCGGCGAACACCGGCGCGGGCCAGGCGATCTCGTCGCCGCCCGGTGAGCCCAGCGCCGCCGCGCGGGACAGCAGCCCGTCGACGTAGGCGCGCATCCACAGCGCCGCGGTGAACCAGCCCGAGGCGGCCAGCCCGCCGAAGACCCGCTCGCCCGCGGCGTCGTCGAGGTGGAAGGGCTGCGGGTCGAAGCGGGCGGAGAACGCCAGCATCTCCTCGCGGTCGACCACGGTCGTGCCGAGGTCGACGACGGTGCCCGGGGCGAGGTCGTCGAAGAAGACCTCGGCGGCGGTCTCAGCCACGCAGCACCTCCAGGGTGGCGTCGTGCAGCAGCCCGTTGCTGGTCAGGCCGTGTCTGCCGGACCAGGTCGGGTTCCCGGCGAGGTCGGTCAGCCGCCCGCCGGCCTCGGCGACGACGGCGGCCGGCGCGGCGAGGTCCCACGGGTTCGCGGCGGGCTCCACCGCGACGTCGATGACGCCCTCGGCGACCAGCACGTGCTGCCAGAAGTCGCCGAACGCGCGGGACTCCCAGCAGGCCTCGGTCAGCCCGATCCAGCCCTCGCGCGAGACCGGGGACGGCTCGCTGCGGAAGGTGTCGGTGTTCGTGGTGGACACGTAGGCGTCGGCGACGTCGGCCACCCCGGACACCGCGATCCGCCTCGGGGTCCCGGTCGGCAGGTCGCGCGCCCAGGCGCCCGCCCCGGCCGACCCCCACCAGCGCCGCTGCAGCGCCGGCGCGCTCACCACACCCACGGCGGGCACCCCGTCGACGACGAGTGCGATCAGCGTCGCCCACGCGGGGCCGCCGCGGGAGAAGTTCTTCGTACCGTCGATCGGGTCGATCACCCAGCCGCGGCCGCTCGCGAGGTCGGTGGACCCGCCCCGCTCCTCACCGAGGATCGCGTCGCCGGGGCGCTCGTGGCCCAGCGCGGCCCGGATCGCGTCCTCCGCCGCGGTGTCGGCGTCGGTCACCGGGGTGCGGTCGGGCTTGCGCTCCACCCGCAGGTCGGCCGCCCGGAACCGGGGCAGGGTGATCGCGTCGGCGAGGTCCGCCAGGCGCAGGGCGAGATCCAGATCACCGGGGTCGGCGGGCACGCATCGCTCGGGCTTCACGTTGGGCGAGCATGCCAGCTCGCACCGCCGCCGTGTCCGGGGCCCGGAGCCCTATGCTCGGTGAAATGACCACCGTGGTTCTGGCCGAGGACGACGCGGCCATCGCCGAGCCGCTGTCGCGGGCGCTGCAGCGCGAGGGGTACGACGTCGAGGTCGTCGCCGACGGCGTCGGTGCCGTCGACCGGGTGACCGGCGCCCAGGTGGACCTGCTCGTGCTCGACCTGGGGCTGCCCGGCATGGACGGCCTGGAGGTGTGCCGCCGGGTCCGCACGACCCTGCCCGACCTGCCGGTGCTGATGCTGACCGCGCGCACCGACGAGGTCGACTTCGTCGTGGGGCTCGACGCCGGTGCCGACGACTACGTGTCCAAGCCGTTCCGGCTGGCCGAGCTGCTGGCACGGGTCCGGGCGCTGCTGCGCCGGCGCACCCAGGACGTCGTCGAGGTGGGCGGGCTGCGGATGGAGCTGTCCGGCCGCCGCGTCCTGCTCGACGGCGACGAGATCTCCCTGGCCAACAAGGAGTTCGAGCTGCTGCGGGTGCTGATGATCCACGCCGGGCAGGTCGTGACCCGCGAGGAGATCCTGCACGCGGTCTGGGGCGACGCGGACATGAAGTCGTCGAAGACGCTGGACATGCACATGTCGTGGCTGCGCCGCAAGATCGGCGGCGAGAAGCGGATCGCCACCGTCCGCGGTGTCGGTTTCCGGTACAACTCGGACTGAGGTCGCCGTGCGCCGCCGGATCCTGATCTCCACCCTGCTGACGGTGGCGCTGACCGCGCTGTTCCTGGGCGGCCCGCTCGCGCTGGCGACCTGGCAGCTGGTCGAGGACTTCACCCGCGCCGAGCTGACCCAGCGCCTCGAACAGGTCACCGAGACCGTCGAGGAGTACGGCACCGGCGCACCGTCGCGGCGGCTGGTGGAGGCGGCCATCCCGCCGAACTCCCGGCTCGTGGTCGTGCCGCCGGACGCCGAGCCCATCGTGTACGGCGTGGACCGGGTCGAGGACCCGGTGACCGAGACGCTGCCGTTCGGCCCCGGCGGGATGATGGAGCTGTCCCAGCCGACGTCGGTGATGCGCTCGCAGCAGACCCAGGTGGTCGCCGTCGTCGTGCTGCTGGTCGGGTTCTCCGTCACGGTCGGGACCGGGGTCGCGGTGTACACCGCGCGTCGGCTGTCGGACCCGCTGCGCGACCTCGCGGCCCGCGCCGCGCGTCTGGGCGCCGGCGACTTCCGCCGCTCCCCGGCCCGCTACGACATCGCCGAGCTCGACCGCGTCTCCGAGGTCCTGGACTCCTCGGCGACGGCGCTGTCGCAGCTGCTGCACCGCGAGCGGTCGCTGGTCGGGGACGTGTCCCACCAGCTGCGCAGCCGGATCACCGCGCTGCAGCTGCGCCTCGACGAGCTGGCCTGCCACCCGGACCCGGACGCCCGCCGGGAGGCCAACGCGGCGCTGGAGCAGACCGAGCGGCTCACCGCCGTCCTCGACGACCTGCTGGAGTCCGCGCGTGCGGCCCGGGCGGTCGGCGCGGAGCCGGTCGACCTGGCCGAGGCCGTCGCCGACGCCGAACGGGAGTGGCGCGGCCCGCTCACCGCGGCCGGGCGGGCGCTGCGGGTGCGGGTGCCCGAGGGGCTCCTCGCCCGGGTCACCGCGGCCCGGCTGCGCGAGGCGATCGGGGTGCTGGTGGACAACGCCCTGCAGCACGGCGACGGCCCGGTCACGATCTCGGCCCGCACCGGGGAGAACGCGCTGCTGGTCGAGGTCTCCGACACCGGGCCCGGGGTGCCGGAGGACCTGGTGCCGCACGTGTTCGACCGGGGCATCTCCGCGCAGTCCTCGACCGGGCTGGGTCTCGCGCTGGCCCGGACGCTGGTCGAGGCCGACGGCGGCCGGCTGGAGCTCTCCCGCGCCCGGCCGCCGGTGTTCCGGCTCTACCTGCCGGCCGCCCGCACCGACGACGTCGCGGCCGCGGCCCCGGTGCCCGACCGCAACGGGCCCCGCTAGCGGCTCAGTCCTGGGGGGCCGGGACGGGCGGCGGGGGCGGCGGCTGGCGGCGCACGAACTGGTCGGGCCACACGAACCGGCGGAACGCCCACCATCGGAACGCCATCCCGACCAGGGTGCCCACGATCTGCCCGGCCA
Source organism: Pseudonocardia sp. ICBG1293 (assembly GCF_020131355.1). Lineage (GTDB taxonomy): Bacteria > Actinomycetota > Actinomycetes > Mycobacteriales > Pseudonocardiaceae > Pseudonocardia. The sequence continues at coordinate 140,229 of NZ_JAHLEL010000053.1, read as the reverse complement.
CGAAGTCGGCGGACTCCTGGGCGACCAGCGTGACGAACGGCACCTGCAGCTCGAACACGTAGCGCGAGACCCACAGCGGCGCCGAGTACACCGCGACACCGATCCCGCTGATGACGAAGAACAGCAGGGCCTCGTGGTGCCGCTCACGCCCGCCGCGGGTCCGGAAGGACCACTCGCGGTTCAGCACGTACGACACCATCGTCGCCACCAGCACCGCAATGACCTTGGCGGTCACCGGCTTGTCGGCCAGCACCGTGGCCTTCAGCACCAGGAACACCACCGTGTCGATGACCCAGGTGCTGCCACCGACCATCAGAAACTTGATCAGCTCGCGGTGTTTGATCGCCTTGTCGCGGTACGGCTGGGGGATCCTGGCGAGCGTCGCCTCCACCACCGTCACGGGCTCGATCGTGCCAGATTAGGCTCCCGGTCTCGTGGAGAGGGTTGACGCGCTGAACGCCGCCTTGCCCGTCGTCGGCATGGTCGGCGGCGGCCAGCTGGCCCGGATGACCGCCCAGGCCGCCGTGGCGCTGGGGCAGACCCTGCGGGTGCTCGCCGCGTCGCCGGGCGACCCTGCGGCCCGGGTGACGCCGGACGTCGTGCTCGGCGACCCCGACGACGCCGCCGCGCTGCGGGAGCTCGCGACGGGCTGCTCGGCCGTCACGTTCGACCACGAAGGCGTCCCGCAGGAGGTGCTGGTCCCGCTCGCCGAGGCCGGTGTGCCGCTGCGGCCGCCGCCCTCGGCGCTGGTGCACGCGCAGGACAAGCTGGTGATGCGCCGGCGGCTGTCGGACATGGGCCTGCCGGTGCCCGCCTTCGCCGAGGTGGCGTCCGCCGAGGACGTCGCCGCGTTCGGAGAGGAGCACGGCTGGCCGGTGGTGCTCAAGGCCACCCGCGGCGGTTACGACGGTCGCGGTGTCTGGTTCCTGCGCGCCGCCGACCCCGCCCTGGTCTCCGACCTGCTCGCGGCCGGGACGCCGTTGCTCGTCGAGTCCGCGGTGCCGATGACCCGGGAGCTGGCCGCGAGCGTCGCCCGGTCGCCGTACGGGCAGGCCGCGGCCTGGCCGGTCGTCGAGACCCTCCAGGTCGACGGCCAGTGCGCCCGGGTCACCTCGCCCGCCCCGGGGCTCGACCCGGACCACGCCGCCCGGATCCAGGAGCTGGCCCTGCGGATCGCGGCCGAGCTCGGGGTGGTCGGGCTGATGACGGTCGAGCTGTTCGAGACCGCGCCCGGCGAGGTCGTGGTCAACGAGCTGGCGATGCGCCCGCACAACTCCGGGCACTGGACCATCGAGGGCTCGGTCACCTCGCAGTTCGAGCAGCACCTGCGCGCGGTGCTGGACTACCCGCTCGGGTCCACCGCGCCGGTCGCACCGGTCGCGGTGATGGCGAACGTGCTCGGCGCGGCGCAGGAACCCGCGATGGGCATGGACGAGCGGCTGCACCACTGCTTCGCGCGTTTCCCGGAGGCGAAGGTGCACCTCTACGCCAAGGACGGGCGTCCGGCCCGCAAGATCGGCCACGTGACGGTCCTGGGCCGCGACGAGGCCGACGTGCGCGCCCGCGCCGAGCTCGCCGCGGGCTGGCTGGCCACCGCCACCTGGGCGGACGGCTGGTCCGCCCACACCGGCGATCCCCGCTCCCCGCACTCCCCGGAAGGACCCCGATGACGCAGACCGGCTCCCCGCGCGTGGGCGTGATCATGGGCAGCGACTCGGACTGGCCGGTGATGGGCGCCGCGGGCGCCGCGCTCGACGAGTTCGGCGTGCCGTGGGAGGTCGGCGTCTACTCCGCCCACCGGACCCCGCAGCGGATGCTCGACTACGCCGCGTCGGCGGCCGACCGCGGGCTGCAGGCGATCGTCGCCGGTGCCGGCGGCGCGGCACACCTGCCCGGCATGGTCGCCGCCGCGACGCCGCTGCCGGTGATCGGCGTGCCGGTGCCGCTGAAGTACCTCGACGGCCTGGACTCGCTGCTGTCGATCGTGCAGATGCCCGCCGGGGTGCCGGTGGCGACCGTCGCGGTCGGCAACGCCCGCAACGCCGGGCTGCTCGCGGTGCGCATCCTCGGCGCCGGCGACGAGCGGCTCCGGCAGGCCATGGTGGAGTTCCAGGCCGACCTCGAGCGCAGCGTCCTGGACAAGGACGCGGCGCTGCGCGTGGCCGCCCGCGAGGGCTGAGGACCGGACCGCGATTTCCGGTGGCGCGCCGCTCGATCCCGTGCGTACGGTGTCGGTACACGGGAGAGGAGGTGGTCCAGCAGATGAGCTACAGCAGGACACGTGAGGTGGCCGTCAGCTAGCACCACGTTCTGCTCCGGCGGGGAGAACCCGTCGGAGAGGCGGTCGTGGAAGCCGGTGTGGTGCCGGCGAGTTCCCGACGGTCACCCGTGATCCCCGGGTCCGAGCCTTGTCCGGTTCGGTCGACGCACCCCGGTGCGGCCCGGGGATCACGCATGTCCGGGCCGGGATCGGCCCGTGTGCCGCGTCGACCCCCGCTCCAGGCTCCGGGCCGCACGCTCCAGGCGCCGGGTGACGTCCTCCAGGTCGGGCGCGGCGGCGGGCTCGGTCGCCTCCTCCAGCGGCAGCATCGTCGCCACCCGGCGGAAGTGGTCGACGGCACCGGGCAGGTCGGCGTCGCGGGCGCCCTCGACCAGCCACCGGCGCAGCGCCTGGTTGTGCGCGGCGACCAGCGCCGCCGCCGTCACCGCGGCCCGCAGCTCCCCGTCGGGGCGGTCCCCGAGCCGGGCGGTGAGCTCGCGGGTGAACAGCCGGCGGTAGTGGTGCACCGACGCGGCCTCGCGGTCGCGCAGCGCGGGCACCGAGCCGACCAGGGCGAAGCGCAGCCGGGCCACCTCGGGGTCCTCGGTGTAGAGCTCGAACACCGTCTCCGCGGCACGCAGTGCCAGCGACGGCAGCGGCTCGTCGGGGTGCGCGCCGGCGAAGACCTCGCCGATCCGCGACAGTCCGCGCTCGTGGTCGGGGGGCAGAGCGTCCTCCTTGCCGCGGAAGTAGCGGAAGAACGTTCGGCGCCCGACGCCCGCGGCGGCCGCGATGTCGTCGACGGTGGTGTCGCCGTACCCGCGCTCGGTGAACAGCCGCGCCGCCGCGGCGACCAGGTCCCGCCGCACCTCGGCCCGCCCCTCCGGGGAACGCCCGCGCCGCGTGCTGGTCGTCATGGCACGGAGGGTAGCAAGGTCCCGTGACATGTGGCACGGAGTGCCGTTAGCATGGTCGGTATGAACAGCGACTTCGACAGCTACCGGCTCAGCGACGAGCACGAGGCCCTCCGCGAGGCGGTCCGGGACCTGGCGGAGAAGGAGATCGCCCCGTACGCCGCCGAGGTGGACGAGCAGGGTCGCTACCCCGCCGAGGCCCGCGACGCGCTGGTCAAGGCCGGGTTCCAGGCCGTGATCATCCCCGAGGAGTACGGCGGCCAGGGTGCCGACGAGCTCGCCGGGTGCATCGTGATCGAGGAGGTCGCGCGGGTCTGCGCGTCGTCGTCGCTGATCCCCGGGGTGAACGGCCTCGGGCTCACCCCGATCCTGCTGTCCGCCTCGGACGAGCTCAAGAAGCAGGTCCTGCCCTCGGTCGCGGCCGGCGAGGCGATGGTCAGCTACGCGCTGTCCGAGCGCGAGGCGGGCTCGGACGCCGCGTCGATGAAGACCCGCGCCCGCCGCGACGGCGACGAGTGGGTCCTCAACGGCACCAAGTGCTGGATCACCAACGCCGGCGAGTCGACCTGGTACACGGTCATGGCGGTCACGGACCCGGAGAAGAAGGCCAACGGGATCTCGGCGTTCGTCGTCCACAAGGACGACCCGGGCTTCGTCGTCGGCACCAAGGAGCGCAAGCTCGGCATCCACGGTTCGCCCACCCGCGAGATCCACTTCGAGGACGCCCGCATTCCGGCCGACCGGATCATCGGCGCCGAGGGCACCGGCTTCAAGACCGCGCTGCGCACCCTGGACCACACGCGGCCGACCATCGGCTCGCAGGCCGTCGGCATCGCCCAGGGGGCACTCGACGTCGCGACGCAGTACATGAAGGAGCGCAAGCAGTTCGGCAAGCACCTGGCCGAGTTCCAGGGTCTGCAGTTCATGCTCGCCGACATGGCGATGAAGGTCGAGGCCGCCCGCCAGCTCTGCTACGTCGTCGCCTCGCGCGCCGAGCGGGGCGAGCCCGACCTGGGCTTCATCTCCTCGGCCGCCAAGTGCTTCGCCTCCGACACCGCGATGCAGGTGACCACCGACGCCGTCCAGCTGCTCGGCGGCGCGGGCTACACCCGCGACTTCCCGGCCGAGCGCATGATGCGCGACGCGAAGATCACCCAGATCTACGAGGGCACCAACCAGATCCAGCGCATGGTGATGGCGCGCAGCCTGCTGAAGTGACACCCTGACGCCCCATGGACGGGGCCGTCGCGGACCGCAGGCTGATCGACTGGCTGCTCGACACCGACCCGGCGTTGCGCTGGCAGGTCGAGCGCGACCTGACGGGTGCGCCTCCCGAGGTCTGGGAGGCCACCCGGGCGCGGGTGGCGACGGAGGGCCTGGGTGCGCGCCTGCTCGCCCACCAGGACCCCGAGGGCACCTGGGCGGGCGGCGCCTACTTCCCGGCGGGCGGATCCGACGTCGAGGGGCAGCCGTGGACGGCGACGACCTGGTCGCTGACCGCGCTGCGCGAGTGGGGCCTGGACCCGTCGGTGCTGGCGGACACGTCGGAGAGGCTCGAGTCGTGCCGCTGGGAGTACGACGATCTGCCCTACTGGGGCGGCGAGGTCGACGCCTGCATCAACGCGGCCACCGTGGCCAACGGTCTCTGGCTCGGACGGGACATGGACGCCCTGGCCGCCTGGTTCCCCGAGCACCGGCTCGCCGACGGCGGCTGGAACTGCTTCTGGGTGGACGGTGCGCAGCGGTCGTCGTTCCACTCGACCCTCAACGCCCTGGGCGGGCTGCTCGCCCACGAACAGGCCACCGGGGGCACCCCCGCGACGCGGGCCGCCCGCCGGTCGGGCGAGGAGTACCTGCTGACCCGCGGGCTGCTCCACCGGCTCTCGACCGGGGAGCCGGTCGCCCTGGAACGGGACCCGGCCGAGCTGGCGTACCCGCTGCGCTGGCGGCACGACGTGCTGCGCGGCACCGAGTACTTCCGCCGCGCGGCCGCACTCGACCGGGCCCGGCCCGACCCGCGGCTGGCCGACGCCGTCGCGGCCCTGCGCGCCGCGCGACGTCCGGACGGGCGCTGGGTCCAGGGTGTCCGCGACCCGGGGGAGATGTGGTTCGAGGTCGACGTGCCGCCGGGGGAGCCGTCGCCCTGGCTGACCCTGTACGGCACCCGCATCCTCGGCTGGTGGGACGCGGCGGCCTGACGATCAGTACCTGAGCGCGGTCCGGGGCCGCGTGCGCCACGCTGAGGTACTGGTGATCACGACGTCGGCGGGGTGGTGCGGTCCCGCAGACCCGGAGCCGGGGTGCGGATGACGAGGACGGCCGCGGCCGGTGCCCCGTCGAGGGCGGTGTAGGTGTGCTCCCCGTCGGCGTGCCAGCGGGTCGCCTCCCCGGTGCCGAGGTGGGCCTCGTGCCCGCCGCGACCCGCCCGGACCGCGCCGCGGGTGACCAGCAGGTGCTCGACGACGCCCGGCCCGTGCCCGGGGGAGGTGTGGACCGCCTCCGGGGTGAGGGTCAGGGCGTAGACCTCGACGGTGCCGAGCTCGTCGGTGGTCGTCTCCAGCAGGCGGGCGGTGATGCCGGGACCGCCTGCCTCGGCCCCGGGGTGCTCCGCGAGCAGCCGGGAGAGCGGGACGCCCAGGGCGTCGGCGAGCGCGTAGAGGGTGGACAGGGTGGGGTTGCGGCCGCCGTTCTCGATCTCGGACAGCGAGCCCTTGCCGATACCGGCCCGCTCCGCGAGCACCCCGACCGACAGGCCGTGTGCGGTCCGTGCCGTCCGCAACCGTTCGCCGACGGTCGTCCGCAGCGCCCCGGCGTCCACCGGCCGACTGTAGCCCGGCCGGCGGGGCCGGTGGACGCCGCGGCGGGGACCGCGGGTCACCCGGCCGGTGCGTCCGGGCCGGGGCGGGGGACGGGTGTCCCCGGGTCGCGCACCGCGGTGGCCGCCGAGAAGCGGGCCGGGAGCGCCGTGACCTGGTCCCGCAGGTCCTCCACGTCCCACAGGTCACGCCCGTCCGGTTCGCGGAAGGCCGGTGTCACCAGACCGGCCCTGGCCCAGCGGTGCAGCGCCCGCGGGCTCAGGGCCAGCCGGGCGGCGGCCTCACCGGTGGTGACCAGCCGCACCGGGCACCGCCGCCGGGTCAGGCCGCGGCGGGTGCCGCGGTGCGGGCGGTCAGCCGGCCGACGATCAGGCTGCAGCCGTAGCCCAGCACGACCGAGCCGACCACGAACGAGAGCAGCATCACCGTGAACGGTCCGGTGGGCAGCGAGAAGTCCGTGCCGGAGGCGCCGCTGAGCAGGCCGAACGCCGCCGTGGTGGCGAACCCGACGACCGACCCGGGCACGAACCCGAGCTGCGGCACGAGCGCACCGAGGATGAACACCGCGGTCATCCCGCCGATGATCAGGCCGAGCAGTGCGGGCTGGGTGGTGAGCCCGGCCAGGATCAGCATGACGGTGCCGGTGATGATCCCCCAGACGTTCGTGGCCAGGGCGCTGACCAGGGCAGGCCGGTCACCGCCCGCCGCGAAGAAGGTCGCGGCACCCAGGAACGTGGCCGGCACGAACAGGCCGAGACCGGAGAGCGGGCCGAGGTAGAGGTACGCGATCACCGCCCCGGCGACGCCGATCACCAGGGCCAGAGCGACGGGCAGCTTCATGAGACGGGCCTTCCGGTAGAGCCGCGCCCGACGGGTGCGGCGACCCACGCAGGATGGGGCGCCGCGGGGGGGCCGTTCCAAGATCGGCGGGCCGGACGTCACCGCCTGTTTTCCGGACGAAACGGTTCGGTCATCTTTGGTCCCGGCGGCGGCGTCCCGTGTATCGGCTGCAGAACATCCTGGTCACCGGACCGCTCGCGCCCCGGCCGGCCCGTCGGCGGTGTGTTCTGTTTACAGAACGATGCCGTTAGGGTGTCCCGGTGGATCGTTCCTGGGTGCAACCCGCCTCGGTCGGCGCCGTCGCCGCGGTGATCGGGGTGACGAGCTCGTTCACCGTCGTCCTCGCGGGACTGACGGCGGCCGGGGCCGACCCGGCACAGGCCGCGTCCGGGCTGGTGGTGCTCACCGCGCTGCAGGGCGCCGCCACGGTGTGGCTGAGCCGCCGGTTCCGGCGCCCCCTGACGGTCGCCTGGTCCACTCCCGGTGCCGCGCTGCTGGCGTCCTCCGGGGCGGTCGCGGGCGGCTGGCCCGCCGTGGTCGGGGCGTTCCTCGTCGCCGGGCTGCTGATCGTCGCGACCGGTCTGGTGCGTCCGCTCGGGAGGCTCGTCGGCGCCATCCCGGCACCGATCGCGCAGGCGATGCTGGCCGGGGTGCTGCTGCCGCTGTGCCTGGCCCCGGTGCGGGCACTGGTCGACCGGCCGCTGCTGGTGGCGCCGATCGTGGTGCTGTGGGTGGTCCTGTCGCGGTTCGCACCGCGCTGGGCCTCCCCGGCCGCGTTCGGGCTGGCGCTGCTGATCGTCGTCGCGCTCGCCGACGGCTGGTCCTGGCTGCGGACGCCGGAGATCGTCCTGACCACCCCGGGGCTCTCGGTCGCGGCGCTGGTCGGGGTCGCGCTGCCGCTGTGGGTGGTCACGATGGCCTCGCAGAACGTGCCCGGTGTCGCCGTGCTCGCCGCGGCCGGTTACACCGTGCCCTGGCGGCACGCGATGGTGCTGACCGGTGCCGGGACGGTGCTCGGTGCCCCGGCCGGAGCGCACGCGATCAACCTGGCCGCGATCACCGCGGCACTGCCCGCCTCGCCCGAGGCGCACCCGGACCCGGCGCGGCGCTGGATCGCCTCCCAGGCCAACGGGGTCACCTGCCTGCTGCTCGCCCCGCTCGCGACGACGCTGGCCGCCCTGGTCGCCGCCGCCCCGCCCGGGGTCGTGCAGTCGGTCGCGGGACTGGCCCTGCTCGGGACGTTCGGGGCGGCGCTGGCCGGGGCGCTCGCCGTCCCCGCCGGGGCGCCGGACCCGGCGGTCGCCCGGGTGCCCGCCGCGGCCGCGTTCCTGGTGTCCGCGGCCGGGGTCACTGTCGCCGGGGTCGGCGGGGCGTTCTGGGGACTGCTGACCGGGGTGGCGCTGCACCTGGTGCTGCGCCGCCGCCCGGCGGCCGCATGACGCCGCCCCACCGGAGCCGCGGCGCCGTGCTGCTCAGCGCCGGAAGCCCTCCACCCGCACCTCGTCGGTCGGGGCGAACCGCCCGGCCGCGGCGTCGATGAGCGCGATCGTGCGCGCCGACTGGGCGCAGCCGAAGCCGTACTTCGCGCGGACCCGGGAGTCGGCGATCTCCATGCAGGTGCGGCTGAGTGCGACGAACTCGGCCACCGGGTAGGTGACGCCGGTGCCCAGGTGCTCGGTCACCACCAGCGACGGCGAGTAGTAGCTGACCTCGGTGCCGTCCGGCCAGCGGACGTCGAACATCATCTCGGGCACGGTCGCCGACGGTAGGCGACCCGCGTTGCCGTCGTGTTGCGGTCGGCGTCTAGGGCGTGTCTCCTAAGAGGTCATTTCAGAACGAGGTCGACGTGTCTGTTGTAGACGACAAGCGGCTATCTGACCTGCCGTTTGATCTGTCGTCGAGGGGTCAATGGAAACTCGACAAGTCGTTCTGAAACGACCTCTAAAGTGCGCAACCAGGTGACGATGGCCTTCAGTGCAACTCCGCCGCGGTAGGTCAGGGCGAGTTTGTCGTAGCGGGTCGCGAGGCCGCGCCACTGCTTGACCTCGCAGAACCCGCGTTCGACGACGTTGCGGCCGCGGTAGTCGACCCGGTCGAACGCCGGTGGTCGGCCGCCGCGTGTGCCGCGTCGTTTCCGGTGTCCCTGCTGGTCAGCCGGCTCCGGGATGACCGCGACGATCCGTCGTCTGCGCAGGTGGGCGCGGATGGCGCGTGAGGAGTAGGCCTTAGAGCGTCCGGCAGTAGAGGTGGCCGTGTGTCGGTGTTGGTAGAGACACGGACCTGCAAGTGATCATGGGATTGCTGATGTCCTGATGGTCGCCTGGAGGGTCCGTGCCTCTATTGCCAGAATCGCTGATCGACCCCCTCTGGGTCGAGTTCGCTGCCCTGATCGAGGCAGAGCGGCGCCCGGAGTTCGACCCGGCCCATCCGTGGGGATGTCACCGCCGCCGTATCCCCGACCGCCTGGTGTTCGAGCACGTGCTCGCGGCGTTGGTGCACGGCAGCGGCTACGAACGCATCGCCACCCCCGGCTGCTCGGACCGCACGATCCGCCGCCGTCTCGCCCAGTGGGCCGCCGCCGGCGTCGGGGAGCAGGTCCTTCGGGCCGCGCTGGCCGGCTATGACCAGATGATCGGTCTCGACCTCGACGATCTGTCTGCCGACGGAGCGATCACCAAGGCTCCCTGCGGTGGCGAGGTCGCCGGCTGTAACCCGGTCGACCGGGGCAAACAGGGCACCAAACGCTCCGTGGTCTGCGACGGTGCGGGGATCCCGCTGCACCTGATCAGCGCCCGCGCCAATGACCACGACTCGCCGTTGCTGAAACCGACCCTGATCGGGATCTACGACATGATCGGGCCGCTGCCCGAGCGACCGTGCCTGCACCTGGACCGGGGCTATGACTCAGGCAAGACCCGCGATCTGCTCGAACGACTCGGGTTCGACGCACAGATCGCCACCAAGGGCCGGCCCGCCCCGATCCAGGTCGGTAAGCGGTGGCCGGTCGAGCGCACCCATTCCTGGATGAACGGCTACGGCAAGCTGCGCCGGTTCACCGATCGCCGGAAGATCATCGTCGAGTTCTACCTCGACCTCGCCGCCGCGCTCACCGTGATCCGCCGGCTGATCAACCGTGCCCGCAGCCGCTACCGCTGGACAACCCGACCCACGACCCGTCGACTCCGATAACCATCAATCGCCGGGCGCTCTTAGAGGTCATTTCAGAACGAGGTCGACGTGTCTGTTGTAGACGACAAGCGGCTATCTGACCTGCCGTTTGATCTGTCGTCGAGGGGTCAATGGAAACTCGACAAGTCGTTCTGAAACGACCTCTTAGAGCGTCCGGCAGTAGAGGTGGCCGTGTGTCGGTGTTGGTAGAGACACGGACCTGCAAGTGATCATGGGATTGCTGATGTCCTGATGATCGTGTGGAGAGTCCGTGCCTCTGCTGCCAGCATCTCTGATCGAGCCCTTGTGGGGCGAGTTCGCCGCTCTGATCGGGTCTGACCGGCCCGAGTTCGACCCGACCCATCCGTGGGGCTGTCACCGTCGCCGGATCTCTGATCGGGTCGTGTTCGACCACGTCGTTGCCGCTCTGGTGCACGGTAGTGGCTACGAACGCATCGCCACGCCGGGTTGCTCGGACCGCACCATCCGCCGCCGTCTCGATGACTGGGCCACCGCGGGAGTCAGCGAGGAACTGCTCCGCACCGCGCTGGCCGGTTACGACCAGATACTCGGCCTGGATCTTGACGATCTGGCGGTCGACGGATCGATCACCAAGGCACCAGGCGGAGGCGAGGTGGCCGGCCGCAGCCCTGTCGGCCGCGGCAAGCAGGGCACGAAACGGTCCGTGGCCTGCGATGACCAGGGCATCCCGCTGCACCTGGTCGCGGCGCGAGCCAACGACCATGACTCGCCCCTGCTGGAACCGACCTTGACCGGCATCGTGACGATGATCGGCCCGCTGCCCCGCCACCGCGACGCCCACGGTGGTGATCTGTTCCCGACCGTGCACCTGGACCGCGGCTATGACTCCGGCAAGACCCGTACTCTGCTGCACACCCTGGGCTTCACCGGCGAGATCGCGACCACGGGGGTCCCGGCTCCGATCCAGGCAGGACGACGGTGGCCCATCGAGCGCACGCACTCCTGGATGAACGGCTACGGCAAGCTGCGCCGGTTCACCGATCGCCGGAAGATCATCGTCGAGTTCTACCTCGACCTCGCCGCCGCGCTCACCGTGATCCGCCGGCTGATCAACCGTGCCCGCAGCCGCTACCGCTGGACAACCCGACCCACGACCCGTCGACTCCGATAACCATCAATTGCCGGGCGCTCTTAGTACTCCAGCCGCAGTTTGTGATGTTGATGTGCGCTAAGCTTCGATCTTGTGCAGGTGGAGGAGGATCTCGAGGCGTGGGCCGGTGGCCTGGATGGGCTGTTCGGGCTGGTGGCGGGCCGGTTCTTCCGGACGGAACCGCGGCGTCGGGCGCGGGCGTATGTGCGGGGGTTGTTGGCGCCGTTGGCGGGGAAGAACGGGTGGACGCTGGCCGAGGTCGCCGGTGACACGACTCCGGATGGGATGCAGCGGCTGCTCAACTCCGCGACCTGGGATGTCGACGGTGTCCGTGATGACCTGCGGGATTACGTCGTCGAGCACCTCGGCGAGTCCGGTGGGGTGCTGATCGTCGATGAGACCGGGTTCCTGAAGAAGGGGACGAAGTCGGCGGGGGTGCAGCGCCAGTACTCGGGCACTGCCGGGCGGGTGGAGAACTGCCAGCTCGGAGTCTTCTGTGCCTATGCCACGAGCAAGGGCCGGACGTTGATCGACCGCGAGCTCTACCTGCCCAAGTCCTGGACCGGTGATCGGGAACGCTGCCGAGCCGCGGCGGTGCCTGAGGAGATCGAGTTCGCCACCAAGGCCACGCTGGCCAAGGAAATGCTCGGCCGTGCCCTCGATGCCGGGGTTCCCGCAGGATGGGTGACCGCGGACGAGGCATACGGGCAGGACTACAAGTTCCGCACCTGGTGCGAGCAGCGCCGGATCGGCTACGTCGTCGCGGTTCCGCGCAGCCAGTCCGTCCCGTTGTCCCTGGACGCCGACATCTGTCAGATCAGCGGCTCACGACGGGCCGACGACCTGGTCGCCCGCGCTCCCGGACGGGCGTGGAAGCGCCGCTCAGCCGGTCCGGGTGTGAAGGGAGAACGCTTCTACGACTGGGCCGTGGCCTCGCTGTATCCGCCCGAGAACGCCCCGGCCGGATGGGGCCGATGGCTACTGGTCCGACGTCAGATCCTCACCGACACACAGCTCTCCGCCGGCGAGGAGCCCGATCTGGCCTACTACCTGTGCGCCGGCCCGCCCGGCACCACCGACGACGATCTCATCCGCGTCGCCGGCACGCGGTGGGCGATCGAGGAGTGCTTCCAGACCGCGAAGAACGAGGTCGGGCTCGACCACTATCAAGTGCGGCGTTACGACGCCTGGTACCGCCACGTCACCCTGGCTATTCTCGCCCACGCCTACCTCTCGGTCACCGCGGCGATCGCCCCAAAAGACCTGATCACGGGCTCATCCCGCTCACCCTCGCCGAGATCCGACGTCTCCTGGCACCTCTGATCCACATTCCCACCCAGGCGCCGTGCTGGGCCTGGTCGACCTGGCGACGTCGCCACCAACACCGAGCCCGCGAAAGCCACTATCGACGACGAAGACAGCTCAGCTAACGAAGTGCGGCTGGAGTACTAGGTGTGATGTCCAGGGACGTTGTTCCGGGTTGAGCTGATGACGGCCTGTCGCGCAGACAGGCGAGGACCCCCGGTTGTGAAGTGGAGCTGTCTAGGAACCGCTTCACCAACCGGAGGCCCTCGTGACCCACGCTAACGCTGCGCTGACTCCGCGTGCCCGACTACGGCTGGCCCGTCTGATCGTCGACCAGGACTGGACCTGCTCCACAGCGGCCAGAATGTTCATGGTCGCCCCTCGCACCGCCCGAAAGTGGGCTGACCGCTACCGCGCCGAGGGCCCGCCCGGAATGGTCGACCGCAGCTCCCGACCACGGTCGATGCCGGCCAAGACCCCGCCCACGCTGGTGAAGCAGATCGTGCGACTGCGATGGCGCCACCGACTCGGACCAGTACAGATCGGCGGCCGACTCACTCTCGCCGCCTCGACCGTGCACGCGGTCCTGCGCCGCTGCCGGATCAACAGGCTCTCCCACATCGACCGGGTCACCGGCGAGCCCCTACGCCGCTACGAACACCCCTACCCCGGTTCGCTGATCCACGTCGACGTCACCAAGTTCGGCAACATCCCCGACGGAGGCGGACACCGCTACGTCGGACGCCGACAAGGCGCCCTGAACAAGCGGTCCACTCCCGGACTGCCCAAGGGAACCGACTACAAGCCGTGCACCCGGCAGAGCGTTCGTCCACACCGTCATCGACGACCACTCCCGCGTCGCCTACGCCGAGATCCACAGCGACGAGAAAGCCGACACCGCCACCGGTGTGCTCCGACGAGCCGTGGACTGGCTCAACGCCCGCGGCGTGACCGTCGAACGGGTCCTGTCCGACAACGGCAGCTGCTACCGCTCACACGCCTGGCGTGACACCTGCAGCGAACTGGGCATCACCCACAAACGAACCCGGCCCTACCGGCCTCAGACCAACGGCAAGATCGAACGTTTCCACCGCACCCTCGCCGACGGGTGGGCCTACGCCCGCTTCCACCCCTGCGAAACCGCTCGTCGAGACGCGCTCCCCGGCTGGCTGCACTTCTACAATCACCACCGGCCCCACAGCGCAACCAACGGCCTACCGCCGATCAACCGCCTGACCAACCTGCCTGGACATCACATCTAGAGGATGAAACCGAACAGCGGGCTGTCCGGCGGGATCGGCTCGATGTGCGGCGGCGCCTCGGCCATCCGCTTGAGCAGCGCGGGCAGGTCGTCCGGCGACCCGAGCTCGATCCCGACCAGCGCCGGGCCGGTCTCCCGGTTGGAGCGCTTGGTGTACTCGAACAGGGTGATGTCGTCGTCCGGGCCGAGCACGTCGTCGAGGAACCGGCGCAGTGCCCCCGGCTCCTGCGGGAACTCGACGAGGAAGTAGTGCTTGCGCCCCTCGAAGACCAGGGCACGCTCGACGATGTCGGCGTAGCGGGAGACGTCGTTGTTGCCCCCCGACAGCAGGCAGACCGTCGTGGCGTCGCGGGGGATGTCGAGCCGGTCCAGCGCCGCGGGGGACAGTGCGCCCGCGGGCTCGGCGATGATCCCGTCGGACTGGTAGAGCGCGAGCATCTCCACGCAGATCCGGCCCTCGGGGACCGCGAGCAGCTCCACGCCGGCGTCGCGCACCACGTCGAACGTGGCGGCGCCGACCCTGCGCACGGCGGCGCCGTCGACGAACGGGTCCAGCGAGCCCAGCTCGACCGGCTCGCCCGCGGCCACCGCGGCCGCCATGCTCGCCGCCCCGGCGGGCTCGACGCCGACGATCCGGGTCGACGGCGCGTGCTCGCGCAGGTAGGTGATGGCCCCGGCGAGCAGCCCGCCGCCGCCGACCGGCACGACGAGCACGTCCGGCGGGTCGGCCAGCTGAGAGAGGATCTCGCGGGCGATGGTGCCCTGGCCGGCGACGGTGCGGGGGTCGTCGAAGGCGGGGACCTGGGTGGCACCGGTGGACTCGGCGTCCGCGCGGGCGGCGGCGGCGGCCTCGTCGTAGGTGTTGCCGACCACCCGCACCTCGACGGCGTCGCGGCCCAGGCGCGCGACCCGGTCCCGCTTCTGGCGCGGCGTCGTGCCCGGCAGGTAGACCCGGCCGGTCACGCCGAGCCGCTGGCAGGCGAACGCCACGCCCTGGGCGTGGTTGCCGGCACTGGCGCAGACCACGCCCGCGAGGCGGTCGGTCTCGGGCAGCTGTGCGATGAGGTTGTAGGCACCGCGGATCTTGTACGAGCGGACCGGCTGGAGGTCCTCGCGCTTGACCCAGACCTCGCCGCCGAGCGCGTCGGACAGGCGGGGGTTGAGCTGCAGCGGGGTCGGGCCGATGACGGCGCGGAGCCGGGCCGCCGCGTCGTCGACGTCCCGGGCGCTCACAGAGGGGGTCACGGTCGACCAGGGTGTCATGACCTCCGGCCGGCCCCGCCGCTCACCCCAGACGCAGGGTGGCCCGCTCGGACTCCGCGCGGCGCTCCAGGGTCGCCGGGTCGGCGGCCGGGTTCACCGTCTGGACCAGCGACGCCCCCGCGACGAGGACGGCGAGCAGCCCGTCCCGCAGGCCGTCGGCGCTGTCCCAGCCGGTCGTCGACAGCACCCGGGCCCCCGCGGTGATGCCGAGGGCGTCCGCCCGCTCCCGGGCGGCGGCCAGCACCTGCTCGCCGGTCGCGCCGTCCCAGGCCGGCGCCACGCCGTCGACCGGATCCCACGGGACGAACTCGTCGCCGTGCACCCGCACCTCGGTCGCGAAGTCGACCACCCCGCCGGGCAGCCCGGGGAGGCCCCGGCCGAAGAAGTCCAGCGAGAACGCGACGACGGTGCCCGCCCCGGCCGCCAGCGCCACGTCGAGCCGCGCCCCGTCGGCGAGCACGACGTCCGCGCCCGCCGGGTCGGCGACCAGCTCCGCGCCGCAGGACCACGCGGCGAGCAGCGCCGCGACGGTCTGCCAGTGCGCCGGCAGCAGTGCCGCGACCCGGGTGCCCGGCTCGACGTCGACCTCGTCACGCAGCAGGTTCGCCGCCTTCGCGGTCCAGTTCGCGGTGGTCGTGCCGGACAGCTCGGTGCGTTCGCCGGTCGCGTCGTCGTAGTGGGTGACCAGTGGGCGCGGCGCGGCGGCGCCCAGCGCCGGGCCGAGCAGCGCGTCGGTGAGGAACAGGCCGGAGCCGAAGACGGTGTCCATCGCCGCCGACGCTAGTCGGCCGGTACCGGGGTCAGTCGATGCAGGGGACCCCGCCCGCGGTGATCGACGGCGCCGGGGCGGCGGCGGGCGCGGCCGCGGCGGAGGTCGACCGGCCGCCGTCGGCGCGGTCGGTCCCGAGCAGGACCTGCACCCGGCCCTGGGCGACGGCGTCGGACTGCTCGACGCCGACCCCGCCGAGGGCCTCGGCGACCCGGCGGGCGGCGGCGTCGCCGTCGGCCTGGCTGTAGCGGACCACCGAGGTGGTGCGGTCCGGGGCGTTGCCGACCTCGCCGGGGGTGAACCCGTTGCAGCCCAGGGTGTCGGCGACCTGAGCGGCCAGCCCGGTCACGCCGGACCCGTTCGCCACGTCGGCCACGACCGGCGGTGCCGCCTCCGTGGAGGGCGCGGCGGACTCCTCGGGTTCGGGCTCGGTGTGCCGGGAGACGAAGTCGCGGACCTCGCCGGGGTCGACGACCAGCACATCCTTGCCGCCGGTGGTCTCCGGGCCGCCGGTGGGGATGGTCAGGAAGTCCATCCTCCCGGCCGCGATCGACGACGCCTCGCGGGCGAAGCCGAGCAGGTCCCAGCCGCTGTCGATGACGACGGACTGCTGGATCACCTCGACCAGCGCGCCGAGCTTGGTCGGGTCGGTGAGCGTGCCGGAGGAGAGGACCTTGTTGGCGACCGCGGCGAGGAACACCTGCTGGCGGTTGATCCGGGACAGGTCCCCGCCGGCCAGCCCGTGCCGCTGGCGGACGAACGCGAGCGCGTCGGCCCCGGAGATCGTCTGCGGTCCCGCGGGGAAGTCGGCACCGGAGAAGGTGTCGCGCGCCGGGTCCTTCAGGCAGACGTCGACGCCGCCGACGGCGTTGGTGAGGTTGTAGAAGCCGAGCAGGTTGACCTCGGCGAAGTGGTCGATGGCCAGCCCGGTGAGGTCCTGCACGGTGTCGATCAGCGCCTGCCGGCCGGCCTGGGAGGAGTCCTGGTCGATCCGCCGCGGGTCGGTGACGCCCTCGGCGACCAGCCGGGTCGAGGTCAGCGCCTTCGTCTGCGGGTAGGCCGCGTTGATCTTGTTGCGGCCGATCCCGGGGATCGACACCTCGGAGTCGCGCGGGATCGAGAACGCCGTCGCGCTGCCGCCGTCGGCGGGCAGGTGCACGACGATGATGGTGTCGGAGTTGAGGACACCGGACTCGGCGCCGCTGCGCAGCTGGGCCAGGACGTCGGCGGGCAGCGGGTTGCCCTGGGCGTCGGTGCGGCTGTCCACCCCGACCAGCAGGATGTTCTGGTCGCCGCCGGCCGAGCCGCCGAACAGCAGGTTCGTCGTGGTGATGCCGCCGGTGACGTCGCGGTAGAGGGTCCACACGGCACCGGTGAGCAGCACCGTCAGCGCCGACAGCACGGCGACGGCGATGCGCAGCCGGGCCAGTACCCCCTGCCCCTGGGCCGGTCGCCCGCCGGTGCGCCGACCGCGCGCCGGGTACGGCGGATGCTCCTCGGGGCCGGACGCCGTCGCGGCCCGGCTCCAGCCCGCCGGTCCCGCGGGCCTGCCCCGCGCGGCGCCGCCGGCGGGGCGGACGCGGGGCGAGCGGGACCAGCCGTCCGGTGCGGCGGAACGGTCGGCCCGCCGGGCGGCGGCGCGCTCGGCGGCCGACGGGCGGGAGCGGTCCCGGTAGCCCTCGCCCATGCTCGCTCCCCTCGGGTCCGTCCGGTCCGTGCCGCGCCGTCTCACCCGGACGGGGGAGCCCGGTGAACCCGGGCGCGGCCCGTGCGTCTCTGGGACCGGACACCCCGGTCGGGGACCAGGGTGCAGCATCCGGGCCCGCATCGTGGGTCGTACGGGCCTGCGTGTCGGGTCGCTCGCCCGGTCGTCGTAGGGGGCGGGGACTTGAGGGTGACGTCGGCGCGCGGCGCGTCGTCGCTGCTCGGAGGGCCTTCCGCGGTTGGTGTCGGGGTGTCGCGCTACCGTTCCCGGTGACGGTCTGTGATCTTCGCGGGCGCGAACGGGCTCTGCCGGGCGGTGCCGCCGGGCGGGGAACGCCGGCCGCTGACTAGGTTTCGGGTCATGCGCGGGGTGGACGAAAAGGACGGGGGAGGGCACGTGGGCGACGACGTACGGTCCTACGGCGACGAGGTCGCCGTGGTCACGGTGACGTACTCGCCGGGCGCCCTGCTGGACACCTTCCTGGACTCGCTGCGCGCCGCGACCACCCGTACCGACGTGCCGGTCGTACTGGCCGACAACGGCTCCGTCGACGGCGCGCCGGAGCGTGCGGCCCGCGAGCGCGACCACGTCACGTTCCTGCCGATCGGGGAGAACGTCGGCTACGGCGCCGCGGCGAACCGCGGGGTCGCCTCGCTGCCCGGCCGCTACGGCTGGGTGGTGGTCGCCAACCCGGACCTCGAGTGGGGCCCCGGCTCGCTGGACACCCTGCTCGACGCCGGTGGCCGCCACCCCCGCGCGGGGTCGCTGGGCCCGCTGATCCGCGAGCCCTCCGGCGCGGTGTACCCGTCGGCGCGCGCGGTGCCGTCGCTGGTCGCGGGGGCCGGGCACGCCGCGCTCGGCCCGGTGTGGCCGGACAACCCGTGGACGGCGGCCTACCGCCGCAGCCGCGAGGACCTCACCGAGCGCGCGGCCGGCTGGCTGTCCGGATCGTGCCTGCTCCTGCGGCGCACCGCGTTCGACTCCGTCGACGGTTTCGACCCGCGCTACTTCATGTACTTCGAGGACGTCGACCTGGGCGAGCGGCTGGGGCTCGCCGGGTGGCGAAACGTGTACGTCCCCGGCGCCGATGTCGTCCACGTGGGCGGAGCGTCCACGGGTAAGGCGGAGGTGTCGGCACGCATGCTCGCCGAGCACCACCGCAGCGCCTACCGGTACCTGGCCGACCGCCACCGCGGTCCGGTGCACGCACCGCTGCGTGCCGCCCTGCGTACCGGCCTGGCCGTGCGTTCGGGTCTGCTGCGGCGGACCGGCTGAGCGCTTACGAGAAGAAGAACCTGAGGGGGAACCTGCGTTGCAGGACGTCGAGGCGGTCGTTCTGGTCGGGGGCAAGGGCACCCGGCTACGGCCACTGACCCTGTCGGCGCCCAAGCCGATGCTGCCGACGGCGGGGGTGCCGTTCCTGTCGCACCTGCTGTCGCGGATCCGCGAGGCGGGCATCCGGCGGGTGGTGCTGGGCACGAGCTATCTGGCCGAGACCTTCGAGGAGCACTTCGGCGACGGCGCGTCGCTGGGGCTGGACCTCACCTACGTGACCGAGACCGAGCCGCTGGGCACGGGCGGGGGCATCCGCAACGTGGCGGGCAAGCTCTCGGCCGAGCACATCATGATCTTCAACGGTGACGTGCTGGCGGGCACCGACCTGACCGCGGTCGCCGACACCCACCGCAGCACCGGTGCCGACGTCACGCTGCACCTGGTGCGGGTGCAGAACCCGCGGGCCTTCGGCTGCGTCCCCACCGACCCGACCGGCCGGGTGCTGGAGTTCCTGGAGAAGACCGAGGACCCGCCGACCGACCAGATCAACGCCGGTTGCTACGTCTTCCGCCGCGAGGTCATCGACACCATCCCCGAGGGCAGGCCGGTGTCGGTGGAGCGCGAGACGTTCCCCGACCTGCTCGCCTCCGGGGCGCACGTGCAGGGGCACGTCGACGTCGCCTACTGGCGCGACATGGGCACCCCCGGCGACCTGGTGCACGGTTCGGCGGACCTGGTCCGCGGGGTCGCGCCGTCGGCGGCGCTGCCCGGCCCGACCGGCGAGTCGATGGTGCTGGAGGGGGCCGAGGTGGCCTCCGACGCGTTCGTGTTCGGCGGGACCACCGTCGGCCGCGGGGCCCGGATCGGCTCCGGGGCCCGGGTCGAGGGCTCCATGCTGTTCGACGGCGCGGTGGTGCAGGCCGGCGCCGTGGTGGAGAACTCCGTGGTCGGAGCGGGTGCCGTCGTCGAGGAGGGGGCGAGCATCCGGGACACCGTGGTCGGCGACCGGGCCGTGATCGGTGCGCACTGCGAGCTGCGCCACGACATGCGGGTGTGGCCGGACGTCACGCTGCCGCCCCACGGGGTCCGGTTCTCCCCCGACGTGTGACCATCGGGGGCGTGGACGCGGTCGCCGTGGTGGTGGACCGGGAATGGCGGCCGCCGTTCCCGCTCGACCTGTACGGCGTGCTGGCCCCGCTGCGCCGCGGGCGCGGTGACCCCACCTGGCGCACCGCGGTCGACGGGGCGGTGATCTGGCGGGTGTCGACGACGCCTGCCGGTCCCGCGACCGTCGCGCTCCGCCGTCGCGCCGACGGCACCGTGCGGGCGACCGGCTGGGGCCCCGGCGCGCCCTGGGAGGTCGACCGGCTGCCGTCGCTGCTGGGGGCCGACGACGACCCGTCGGCGTTCGTGGCGCACCACCCGCTCGTCGCCGACGCGCACCGGCGCCGGCCCGGGCTGCGGCTGGGGGCCACCGGCCGGGTGTGGGACGCGCTGCTGCCCGCCGTGCTGGAGCAGAAGGTCACCGGCACCGAGGCGCACCGCTCGTTCCGCGAGCTCGCGTGGCGCTTCGGGGAGCCGGCGCCGGGGCCGGCCGGGGTGGTGCCCGCCGGCATGCGGGTCCCCCCGACGCCCGAGCAGATCCGGGCGGTGCCCGAGTGGGAGTGGCACCGGGCCGGGGTCGACCACGCCCGGCGGACGGCGATCCTGCACGCCGCCGTCGTCGCCCACCGGCTGGAACGGGCCGCCGAGCTGGGCGGGGAGCAGGGCCGGGTGCTGCTGCGCCGGGTCCGCGGGATCGGGGTGTGGACGGCCGCGGAGATCGCCCAGCGCGCCTGGGGCGACCCGGACGCGGTCAGCTTCGGCGACTTCCACGTGCCCAACACCGTCGGCTGGGCGCTGCTGGGCCACGACCTCGACGACGCCGGGATGCTGGAGGTGCTCGCCCCCTACGCGCCGCAGCGCCAGCGCGCGGTCCGCTACATCGAGGCGTCCGGGTTCCGGCGTCCCCGGTTCGGGCCCCGCTTCTCCCCGCGCGACTACCGCTCGCTCTGACCGACGTAGGGTCGCCGTGTGAAGGTCACCGTTCTGGTCGGCGGCGTCGGCGGAGCCCGCTTCCTGCAAGGCGTGAAGCACGCGCTCGGACTGCCCCCCGTGGGGTCGGGCGGGTCCGCGCACGAGGTCACCGCCGTGGTCAACGTCGGCGACGACATCTGGCTGCACGGGCTGCGGGTCTGTCCGGACCTCGACACCGTCATGTACACCCTCGGCGGCGGCATCGACGTCGAGAAGGGCTGGGGCCGCTCGGACGAGAGGTGGTCGGTCAAGGCCGAGCTGGAGGCCTACGGCGCCGAGGCGAGCTGGTTCGGGCTCGGCGACCGCGACGTCGCCACCCACCTCGTCCGCACCCGGATGCTGCGCGCCGGCTACCCGCTCTCCCAGGTCACCGAGGCGCTGTGCCACCGCTGGCAGCCCGGGGTGCGGCTGCTGCCCGCCTCCGACGACCGCGTCGAGACCCACGTCGTGATCGACAACCCGGACCCGGCCGCGGTCGAGGAGACCCCGCAGGTCGCGATCCACTTCCAGGAGTGGTGGATCCGGCACCGGGCCGCCCCGAAGGCGTACCGGTTCGCCTCGGTGGGCGCCGACCAGGCCGCGATCCTGCCCGACGCCCGGGCCGCGATCGCCGGCGCCGACGTGGTGCTCGTCGCCCCGTCCAACCCGGTGGTGTCGATCGGCACGATCGTCTCGGTCCCCGGGATGGCCCAGGCCCTCGCGGCGACGCCCGCGAAGGTCGTGGGGCTGTCCCCGATCGTCGGCGGGGCGCCGGTGCGGGGGATGGCCGACGCCTGCCTGACCGCGATCGGCGTCGAGACCAGCGCCGAGGGTGTCGGCAGGCACTACGGCGGCCGCGGCGAGGGGGGCCTGCTCGACGGCTACCTGGTGCACACCGGCGACGCGGCGACCGTGCCCGGCGCGACCGTGCGCGAGGTACCGCTGCTGATGACCGACCACGATGCGACCGCCGACATGGCCCGCGCCGCGTTCGAGCTGGCGGGCGTCGGTGTCTGAGCGCGTCCCGGACCACGCGGCGCAGAAGCTGGAGATCCTCCCGGTCCCCGGGCTGCCGGAGTTCCGTCCCGGGGACGACCTCACCGCGGCCCTGGCGCAGCGGCTGAGCTGGCTGCGCGACGGCGACGTCGTGGTGGTCACGAGCAAGGTGTTCTCCAAGGTCGAGGGCAGGCTGGTGCCCGCCCCCGCCGACGAACAGGAGCGCGACGCGCTCCGTCGCCGTCTGGTCGACCAGGAGACCGAGCGGGTGGTGGCCCGGAGGGGCCGGACGCTGATCGTGACCGGGAAGCTCGGGATCGTGCAGGCGGCCGCGGGCATCGACGGGTCCAACGTCCGCCGCGACGAGCTCGCCCTGCTGCCCGCCGACCCCGACGCCAGCGCGGCCGGGCTGCGTGCCGGGCTGCGGGAGCGGCTCGGTGTCGAGGTCGGCGTCGTGGTCACCGACACCCTGGGACGCAGCTGGCGGGTCGGCCAGACCGACGTCGCGATCGGCTCCGCCGGGCTGCCGGTCCTGCACGGCTACGCCGGCGCCGTCGACGGCCAGGGCAACGACCTGGTGGTCACCGAGATCGCCGTCGCCGACGAGATCGCCGCGGCCGCGGACCTGGTGAAGGGCAAGCTCGGCGGGATGCCGGTCGCGGTGGTGCGCGGCGCGGTCCTGCCCGACGACGGCTCGACGGCCCGTGACCTGGTCCGCCCGATCTCCGAGGACCTGTTCTGGCTGGGGACCGAGGAGGCGATCGCCCGCGGGCGGAGCGAGGCGGTCCTGCTGCGCCGCAGCACCCGGGACTTCGCCGAGGAGCCGGTCGACCCCGACGCGGTGCGCCGCGCCGTGGGCGTCGCGCTGACCGCGCCCGCGCCGCACCACAGCACCCCGTTCCGGTTCGTGTGGCTGCGCGACGCGGCGCGGCGCACCGCGGTGCTCGACGCGCTGCGCGAGCGCTGGCGCGCCGACCTGGTCGCCGACGGACGTCCGGCCGACGAGGTGGAGCGCCGACTCGCCCGCGGTGACCTGCTGCGCCGCGCCCCGGAGCTGGTCCTGGCGTTCCGGGCCACCGCGGGGATGCACGCCTACCCCGACCCGGTGCGCGACGCCGCCGAGCGGGACATGTTCACCGTCGCCGGCGGCGCGGCGGTGCAGTCGTTGCTGGTCGCGCTGGCCGCGGAGGGACTGGCGTCCTGCTGGGTCGGGTCGACGATCTTCGCCGCGGACGTCGCCCGACGGGTCCTGGACCTGCCGGACGACTGGGCGGCGCTGGGCGCCGTCGCCGTCGGTGTCCCGGTCGAGCCGATCGTGCCCCGCACCCCGCGTGACCCCGGCGACGCCCTGGTCGAGCGGTGACCCGCCCGAGCGCCGGGCCGGTCGGGCCCGGTCGCCCGGGAGCGCCGGGCACGCGGCCCGGCCCGGGGGCGGCGGCGTGGTAGCGGCACCGGTGGCCGCGGACGAGCTCCGCGCCTGGGAGCCGGTGGGGACGGGCCAGCGGGCCCTGCGGGAGGCGCTGCTGGCCTTCCTCGCCGCACGCCCGGACGACGCCTGCGACCGCTCCTGCGTGCCCGGCCACCTCACCGCGTCGGCGCTGCTGCTCGACGCCGCCGGAGAGCACACGCTGCTGACCCTGCACCCGCGGGTCGGCCGCTGGATCCAGCTGGGCGGGCACTGCGAGCCCGGTGACGGCTCGTTGCGCGCGGCGGCGCTGCGCGAGGCGACCGAGGAGTCGGGGATCGACGGCCTGGAGATCGGGCAGCACCCGCTGCACGTCGACGTCCACCCCGTCACCTGCTCGCTCGGGGTCCCGACCCGGCACCTGGACGTGCGCTACCTGGTGCGCGCCCCCGCGGGGGCGACGCCGCGGATCAGCGACGAGTCGCTGGACCTGCGGTGGTGGCCGGTGGACGCGCTGCCCGCCGACGACGACACCGTCGCCACGATGGTCGCCGCCGTCCACTGACCTGCGCCCTGCCGTTCCACGCGCGCACCGTGGAGCGGTGCGCCGGACTCAGAGGTTCCGCCAGAAGAACATCGTGTCGTAGCCCAGTGCGAACAGCTCCTGGTTCCCGCCGGCCGCGCCGAACAGCAGCTGGGTGGCGGTGAAGAACAGCGCGCTCACCCCGGGCACGAACAGCAGCAGGGCGAGCAGCACGAGCGGCGCCCAGGGCCGGACCCGCTCCCCGAGCCGCCGGGCCGGCTCGGACAGGTACGGCTCCAGTGCGCCCCATCCGTCGAGGCCGGGTACGGGGAGCATGTTCAGCACGAACGCGATCACCTGGAAGTAGGCGAGAGCCGACAGCCCGGCCGCCACCGGCAACGGCATCCCCGGGAACACGGCGACCGTGATGATCAGCACGATGCCGAGGAGGAGGTTCGCCGCGGGGCCGGCGAGCGAGACCGCGCTGCGCCGGGCGCGCGACCGCAGCGCCCACTGGTTGATCCACACCGCGCCGCCGGGCAGCGGCAGACCGCCGATCAGCAGGATGATCAGCGGCAGGACCAGGGACAGGCCGGGGTCGGTGTAGCGCCGCACGTCGAGGGTCAGGTAGCCCTTCGCCGCGACCGAGGTGTCCCCGCCACGGTAGGCCGTGATGGCGTGCCCGTACTCGTGCAGGCACAGCGACACCACCCAGCCGCCGAGCACCAGGACGAACACCCCGAGGGTGGCCAGCGCCTCCGATCGGGTGGGAACCGCGGCGGCGGCGAGGCCTCCACCGAGGGCGGTGACGCCGAGGATCAACAGGAACCAGGGACTGATACGGCGGGTCAGGGACGGCACATACCCATACTCCATGCCGGACGAAACGCGTGCGCGCGACCCTTCACTCGATCGGCAGAGCCGGCTTGCACAGAGCGAGTCTCAGCGCTGTACTTACAGCGGTGTCATTCGCCAGTGCGTTGCGGGGAGGTGGGCGAGTGGACGACGTCGAGGGGTTCATGCGGATGCTCCGGCCGGTGGAGGCCGAGCCGGCGGGGCCGGTCGAACGGCCCGGCCAGGAGATGGCTGACTACGACCAGGTCGCCCAGATCCTGGACCTGAGGGGCCTGCTGGAGGACGGCGCCGCCGAGGAGGTGCCGGACTGGCAGGAGCGTGCCCTGTGCGCGCAGACGGACCCGGAGGCGTTCTTCCCCGAGAAGGGCGGCTCCACCCGTGAGGCCAAGCGCATCTGCTCCGGCTGCGAGGTCCGGGCCGAGTGCCTGGAGTACGCGCTGGCCCAGGACGAGCGCTTCGGCATCTGGGGCGGGCTGAGCGAGCGGGAGCGTCGTCGCCTCCGCCGCGCCGCCGTCTGAGCGCAGCACGGAGGCCGCCCCGGTCCGAGCCGCGGGGGGTACACGAACACGAGGGCCGGTCGCCGTCACGGTGACCGGCCCGTCGTCGTCGGTGGGCACCCGTCAAGGGGCAGCCTTCGGTGGGCACCCGTCGTGCCCCGGGTGCTCAACCGCCGTCGACGGCGTCGGGCTCGATGTTGAGGTACTCCGCGACCTGCTCGACGAGCACCTCGTGCACGAGGTCGGCCAGGTCCTCGCCGTTGCGCGCGCGGGCCTCGAGCGGACGGCGGTACAGCACGATCCGCGCCCGGGTCGGCATCCCGGCCGAGTCCACCCCGGCCGGGACGAGGTGCGCCAGCGGGACGCCGCCGTCGGCCAGCACCCCGGTGCCCCACACGATCTCGTCGGGCGAGGTGCGGTCGACCGACGGCACGTCGTCGACGGCGAGGTCGAGGTCGACCAGCTCGGGGCCCCAGCGCGCCTCGATCGGTTCGAGCGCCTCCAGCACCTTGGCGTCGAAGCGTTCGGCGCGGGTGCGGAAGGCCGGCGTCGACACCGGGTACATCAGGCCGCGCAGGCCGCGTCCTCGGCGGTCCCGCCGGCGCGGGCTGCGCGGCGACCGGCGGTCGTTCTCGGGACGAGCGGTGGGCACCAGGGCATTCTAGGACCCCGGCGCCCCACCCGGGGGTGACCCGCGACCGCGGCGGGCGGACCGTCCGCCGAGCGGGGTGCGCGTCGCTCTGCGGCGACGGGGCGGCGACGGGCTATCGTCGGCGGCGTGTTGAGTGTGCGGAGATGTTCACGGACGGGCTGCACCGAGCTCGCCGTCGCCACGCTCACCTACGTCTACGCCGACTCCACGGCCGTCGTGGGCCCGCTCGCCACACAGGCCGAGCCGCACTCCTACGACCTCTGCACCGGGCACGCGCACAACCTCACGGCCCCCCGCGGGTGGGAGGTCGTCCGGTTCGAGGGCGAGTTCGCCCAGCCCCAGCACAGCGGCGAGGACCTCACCGCGCTCGCCGACGCCGTCCGCGAGGCGGGCCGGGTGGACCGGCCGGTCGAGGTGGTGGCGCGGCCCGGCGGCACCGGCCGGCGCGGGCACCTGCGGGTGCTCCCGAAGCCCGAGGACGGCTGAGCCGCCCCCTCGGGTGAGGAGACCTGCGCGGACGGGTGACACGGTTGCGCTAGGGTCGTGCGTCGTGCCCGACCTCTCGGCGATCGTGAAGGCCTACGACATCCGCGGTGTCGTCGGCGACCAACTGGACGAGCCCACCGCGCGCGCACTCGGCGCGGCGACGGCGCGCCTCGTGGCCGGCGACGACCCGGCGCCGTCGGCGGTGGTCGTCGGGCGGGACATGCGCGACAGCTCGCCCCCGCTGGCGGCGGCGTTCGCGGACGGGGTGACCGCGCAGGGCCTCGACGTCGTCGACATCGGGCTGGCGAGCACCGACATGCTCTACTACGCCTCCGGCACCCTGGACCTGCCCGGCGCGATGTTCACGGCCAGCCACAACCCGGCCGCCTACAACGGCATCAAGCTGTGTCGCGCCGGTGCCGTCCCGGTCGGCCAGACCTCCGGCCTGGCCACGATCCGGGACGAGGCGGGCCGCTTCCTCGACACCGGCGTCCCCTCGGCCGGGTCCCCCGGCGTGGTGCGCACCGAGGACATGCTCGAGGGCTACGCGGGCTACCTGCGGAGTCTGGTCGACCTGTCCTCGCTGGACGCCTCCCCGGAGCTGACCGTCGTCGTCGACGCCGGGAACGGGATGGGCGGGCACACCGTGCCGACCGTGTTCGACGGGCTGGACGTGCGCGTCGTCCCGCTGTACTTCGAGCTCGACGGGACCTTCCCGAACCACGAGGCGAACCCCCTGGACCCGGCGAACCTGGTCGACCTGCAGAAGCGGGTCCTCGCCGAGGGCGCGGACCTGGGGCTGGCCTTCGACGGCGACGCCGACCGCTGCTTCGCCGTGGACGAGCGCGGCGAGGCGGTGAGCCCCAGCGCGATCACCGGACTGGTCGCCGCCCGCGAGCTCGCCCGGGCGCACGCGGCGGGGGAGTCCGACGTCGCCGTGATCCACAACCTGATCACCTCGCGGGCGGTCCCGGAGCTGGTCGCCGAGCACGGGGGCCGGGCGGTCCGCACCCGGGTGGGGCACTCGTTCATCAAGCAGACGATGGCCGAGACCGGCGCGGTGTTCGGCGGTGAGCACTCCGCGCACTACTACTTCCGCGACTTCTGGAAGGCCGACTCCGGCATGCTCGCGGCGCTGCACCTGCTGGCGGCGCTCGGCGAGCACCGGGCGGCCGCCGACGGTGCGACGGTGTCCGGGCTGATGGCGGGCTACGACCGCTACGCGGCCTCCGGGGAGATCAACTCGACGGTCGCCGACCAGGCCGGGCGGGTCGCCGCGATCGAGGCGCTCTTCGGCCCGCGCGACGGCGTCGAGCTGGACCGGCTCGACGGTCTGACCGTGTCGCTGCCCGACGGCTCCTGGTTCAACCTGCGGGCCTCGAACACCGAGCCGCTGCTGCGGCTCAACGTCGAGGCGGCCGACGAGGCGGCCGTCCGGGCCCTGGTGGACGAGGTGCTGGCGGTCGTGCGCGCCTGATCCCGCGGCCCCGCACACCTGCGGTGATGGCGTCCGTACCCGGTCGGCTGCCGCGCGGTGTCGGTGCCGGGTGGCAGCATCGAGAGCGCGACCTGATGACGAGGAGAACCGTGGCCCTACAGCTCGACCCCCAGCTGCTGGAGATCCTGGCGTGCCCGTGCGACGCGCACGCGGCCCTTGACCCGGGTGAGGACCGGCTGACCTGCACGGTGTGCGGTCGGGCGTTCCCGGTGACCGACGGGATCCCGGTGCTGCTCCTCGACGAGGCGCTGCCCGGTACCGGGCCGGCGGGGGACGGACGGGACGACGGGTGAACGGGGTGCTCGACGACACGCTGCTGGCCGATCCCGAGGAGCTGGCGGCGCGGGACACCACCGGTGTCCTGCGTGCGGCCGCCACCGCGGGCGCGCAGGTCCGGTCCGCGGTGTACACCGCGGGCCAGGCCGGACTGGACCGGCTGCGCGGGCACCGTCCGCGGGCGCTGGTGCTGCTGCGCAGACCCGGTGTCTCCGGGGCGGTGGCCGACCTCGTGACGGCCCTGCTCGGGGACCGCTGTCCGGTGCCGGTGGTGACCGCCGAGCGGATGCCGGGCTGGATCGGGCCGCTGGACGTCGTCGTCGCGCACTCCACGGACCCCACCGACCCCGAGCTGGCCGAGTCGGTCGCCGTCGCGGTGCACCGCGGGGCCGAGGTCGTGCTGTCCGCGCCGGACTCCGGGCCGGTCGCCCAGGCCGGCGCCGGGCGCGCCCGGCTGGTCGAGCCGCGGATCCCGCTGCCCGAGGGGCTCGGGTTCGCCCAGGCGCTGACGGTCGCGCTGGTCGCCGTGGCCGAGCTCGACCTGCTGCCGGGGATGCGCAGCGAGGAGGTCCCGGCCCGGCTCGAGGCGCTGGCCGCCGCGCTCGACGCCGAGGCCGAGCGTTGTCAGCCCGCCCACGAGCCGTTCGTGAACCCGGCCAAGGCGCTCGCGCTGCGGCTGGCCGAGCGCACGCCGCTGCTGTGGGGCGTCGACCCGGCCGCCGCCGCGGTGGCCCGGCACGGCGCGCTGGCCCTGGCCACCCACGCGGGCGTCGTCGCGCACGCCGACGCGCTCGCCCAGGCGGGCACCCTGGCCGGGCTGCGCGTGGCCGTCGACCTGTCCGAGCGCGGCGGGGGCGACATCTTCCACGACCCGTTCGACGACCCGGCCCCCGGTGGCGACGCGCCGCCACCCCGGCTGGTGCTGCTCGGCACGGGGGAGGAGGACCCGCAGGCGGTGAGCCGCCGGGTGCTCGGCCGGGAGTGGCCGAACGCCGACCTGGCGCACCCGGCCGACGAGATCCCGCGCGGAACTCGCGACGCGGCGCTGCTGCGGGCCGGCGTGCTGGCCCTCCGCGCCGACATCGCCGCCGTGTACCTCGGCCTGGCGACCGGCGCCACCCTGATCACCTGACCCCGCGCACCTGACACCGGGAGACCCGTGGAACTGCTGGAGAACCCGATCCGCACCTACGCCTGGGGGTCGCGGACGGTCATCGCCGAGCTGCTCGGCGAGCCCGTCCCGTCGCCGCACCCGCAGGCGGAGCTGTGGCTGGGTGCGCACCCGGCCGCCCCGTCGACGGTCGCCGGGGGCACCCGCCCGCTGCACGAGCTGATCGCCGCCGACCCGGTCGCCGCGCTGGGCCCGGGCCGGGACCGCTGGGAGGGGCGGCTGCCGTTCCTGCTGAAGGTCCTGGCGGCCGAGGAGCCGTTGAGCCTGCAGGCCCACCCCAGCCTGGAACAGGCCCGCGAGGGATGGGAGCGGGAGAACGCCGCCGGGATCGCGGTGGACGCGCCGGACCGCAACTACCGCGACGCGCACCACAAGCCGGAGCTGATCTGCGCGCTGACCGAGTTCGTCGCGCTCGTCGGGTTCCGTGAGCCGACCCGCACACTCGAGCTGCTGCGCGCCCTGGACGTGCCCGAGCTCGCCGCCTACACCGAGCTGCTCGCCGGCCAGCCCTGCCCCGACGGGCTGCGCGCGCTGTTCACCACCTGGATCACCCTGCCCCAGTCGGTGCTCGACGGGCTCGTGCCCGCCCTGCAGGACGGCGCCGTCCGGCTGCTGGCGCGCGGCACCGCCCCGGAGTGGACCGGTGAGGCCAGGACCACGCTCGACCTGTCCGAGCGTTACCCCGACGATGCGGGCGTGCTCGCCGCGCTGCTGCTCAACCGGATCACCCTGGCCCCCGGTGAGGCGCTGTACCTGCCGGCCGGGAACCTGCACGCGTACCTGTCCGGGGCCGGCATCGAGGTGATGGCCAACTCCGACAACGTGCTGCGCGGCGGCCTGACGCCCAAGCACGTGGACGTGCCCGAGCTGCTGCGGGTCCTCGACTTCACCGCCCCGCCGCCGCCGGTCCGCATCCCGGTCCCCGATCCCGACGCCGACGGCTGGCACCGCTACGACGTGCCGGTGGAGGAGTTCCTGCTGCGCCGGGCGGTCACCGACGGCCGGGACAAGCTCGACGTGCCCGGCGCCGGCGCCCGCATCCTGCTGTGCGTCGACGGCGACGCCGCGGTCGACGCCGGCGGCGTCACCTGTGAGCTGCCCCGCGGCCGGGCCGTGTTCCTCTCCGCGGCCGACAGCGGCGCCGTGCTGACCACCGGCGAGGACGGGGCCACCGTCTTCCTGTCCGGCGACGCGCTGTAGCCCGCCGTGCTGTGGCCCGCCGTGCTGTGGCCCGCCGTGCTGTGGCCCGCCGCGCTCCGGCTCACGCGGTCCGGTGGGCCGTGGCGGGGGCGGTCCCCCCGGCGTCGCCGTGCGCTCCGGCCGCGCCGACCTCGGCCATCACCTCGGCGAACACCGCGACCGGGTCGGCGGCCGCCTCCGCGGAGAAGAAGCGCTCCAGCCCCTGCGCCGCCCCGGCCGCGTTGACCTCCGCGCGCGGGAACATCGTCGCCTCGTAGCGGGCGACCGCACCGGTGAGGTCCTGCGGGGTCGCCGCGACCTCCCGGGCCAGGTCGGCGGCGTCGAGCATGGCCGAGTTCGCGCCCTGCCCGGAGAACGGCGACATCAGGTGCGCCGCGTCGCCGATGAGCGTGACCCCCGGGACCGGCTCCCAGCGGTGCCCGACGGGCAGCATCTCCAGCGGCCGCTCGACGATCCGGTCGTCGGACCGGACGATCAGCTCCCGCAGCTCGGGGGCGAAGCCCGCGAACGCGGTGAGCAGCACGGCGCGGGCCGCGGCCGGGTCGTCGAGCACTCCGGCGGTGGTGGTGAGGCCGTGCTCGGCGGCCCAGCCGGGCGGACGGCGGAACCCGGCGTAGACACGGGCCGAGCCGTCGCCGAGCCGTTGACAGAACAGGGCCCGGCCGGGGGTGCGGGTGGTCATCCCCCCGCGTCCGACGAGCGCCTCCAGGCCCGGGAACGACGCGGGCGTGACCCGCAGCTCGACGAAGGTCACCCCGGTGTAGGAGGGTGTCGCCGCCGACAGCAGCGGCCGCACCCGCGAGCGCGCCCCGTCCGCCCCGACGACGAGGTCGGCCGTGACCCGTTCCTGTGTGCCGGAGCCGCTGCCCCCGGGCGGTCCGGCGAGCACGGCGTCGAGCCTGCCGTCGTCGCGGTGCTCGACCCGGTCCAGCCGCGTGCCCCAGCGCACGGTGCCGGGGGCCAGCGACCCGAGCAGCAGCGCGCGCAGGTCGCCGCGGTCGATCTCGGGGTTGAACAGCTCGCCGGGGGCGGCCCGCTCGTCGAGCAGGACCGAGCCGTCCGGGGCGAGCATCCGCATGTCCTGCCCCTCGGGCCGGGACACGCCCAGGAACTCCTCCAGCAGCCCGGCGGCGGTCAGCGCCACCTGGCCGCTGTCGCGCTGCATGTCCAGGGTGCCGCCCTGGTCGCGGGTGGTGATGTCGGCCTCGCGTTCGAGCACGGTGACGTCGATGCCGTGGCGCTGCAGGACGCGGGCGAGGGTCAGGCCGCCGGGTCCGGCGCCGGTGACGAGGACGTGCGGTGGGGTGGTCATGGTGGCCTCCGGAGTGGGGAGTGCGGGTGGGTCGACCACGACTTTAGGTGAAGTCGATAGAAAAGTGTAGTGAGTTCACTTCATGAGTGACTGCGCTAACCTGTCGTCGTGACCACACCGGGACGTCGCGAACGCAAGAAGGCCGCCACCCGTCAGGGCATCGCGGACGCCGCGCTGCGGCTGTTCCTCGAGCGTGGCTTCGACGAGGTGACCGTCGCCGAGGTCGCCGAGGCCGCGGACGTCTCGGTCACCACGCTGTTCAAGCACTTCGGCAGCAAGGAGGCGTTGCTGTTCGACGAGGACTCCGAGCAGGAGTCCGAGCTGGTGGCCGCGGTGCGCGACCGCGCGCCGGGCACCGACGTCGTCGACGGGCTGCACGCCTGGCTGCTCGGGCGGGTCGACGGTCCGCCCGCCGGGCGACGGCCGTCGGAGGCGGAACTGGAACGGTTCCGGGAGCTGACCGACGCGGCGCCGAGCCTGCGCGACCACGCACGCCGGATGTGGGCGAGACACGAGGCCGCGCTGGCGGCGGCGCTCGCGGCGGACGCGGGACGGGACGAGCCGTCACCCGCGGACCGGGTGCTGGCCCACGTCGTCGTCGGGATCCCGCCGCTGCTGCGCGAACAGGCGGGCCGGGCCCGCGAGCACCTCGACGCCGCGTTCGCCCTGCTCCGCCACGGGTACGACCCGGCTCAGTAGGTGTCCGGGGCCCGGTGGTGCTCGAAGATCAACGACGTCCGGGTGCCCGCGACCTCGGTCCAGGCGTTGAGCGTGCCGACCAGGTCGCGCAGCGCGACGGTGTCGGCGGTCGCGACCCGGATCATGTAGTCGTCCTCGCCGGCGAGGAAGTACACGTCGCGCACCTCGGGGCGGCGCGACACCCGGGTCACGAACTCGGCGAGCCGGTCGCGGGCGTCGGACTGCAGGCGGACCGAGATCATGGCCTGCAGGGGATGGCCGGTCGCCGCCGGGTCGACGTCGGCGTGGTAGCCGCGGATCACCCCGCGCTCGCGCAGCGCCCGGACCCGGCCGAGGCACGTCGACGGGGCGATCCCCGCCCCCGCCGCGAGTGAGTTGTTCGGCGTCCGGGCATCCCGCTCCAGCTGGCGCAGCAGTGCGCGGTCGACCCCGTCGAGCCGAACAGGGTTCGACGGCGGTGGCCGTCTCCGCGCCGGCGGCGAAGAATCATCGTTCATGTGCGCCCCCTGAGAATCTTGTTCAGTCCGGTTGGCAGCTTATCGATGTTTCTTCACCATTGGTGCAGGACAGGGCCCCGAGCGGAGGAGAAGGACATGCGCGTCGCAGTGCTGAAGGAGACCAAGGACAACGAGTTCCGGGTGGCGCTCACGCCCGCCGGGGTGCACGAGCTCGTCGGACGGGGGCACGAGGTCGTCGTCGAGCACGATGCCGGCGCCGGGTCCGCGATCTCCGACGCCGACTTCAAGGAGGCCGGGGCGCACATCGTCTCCGACACCGCCGAGGTGTGGGGGTCGGCCGAGCTGCTGCTCAAGGTGAAGGAGCCCATCGAGTCCGAGTACGGCTTCCTCCGGCCCGACCTGACGCTGTTCACCTACCTGCACCTGGCCGCGTCGCGGCCCTGCACCGACGCGCTCTTGTCGGCGGGGACGACCTCGATCGCCTACGAGACCGTCACCGACTCCCGCGGCCGGCTGCCGCTGCTCGCCCCGATGAGCGAGGTCGCGGGCCGGCTCGCCCCGCAGGCGGGCGGCTACCACCTCATGCGCTCCGCAGGTGGGCGCGGCATGCTGCTGGGCGGCGTCCCGGGGGCGCCGGGGGCCGACGTCGTGGTGCTCGGAGCCGGGGTCGCGGGGGCGAACGCCATCGCCATCGCCGCCGGCATGCGGGCGAAGCTCACCGTGCTCGACGTCGACGTGGACAAGCTGCGCGCGATCGACGAGCAGTACTCCGGTGCCGTGCGCACCCAGTACTCCACCGCCCTGTCCGTGCGCGAGGCGGTGACCGGCGCCGATCTCGTGATCGGTGCGGTCCTGCTGCCCGGGGCCAAGGCGCCCACCCTGGTGTCGAACGAGCTGGTCTCCCGGATGCGGCCCGGCGCCGTGCTCGTCGACATCGCGATCGACCAGGGCGGATGCTTCGAGGACTCGCGGCCGACCACCCACGCCGACCCGACCTACCGGGTGCACGACACGGTCTTCTACTGCGTCGCGAACATGCCGGGCGCGGTGCCGCACACCTCCACCCGTGCGCTCACCAACGCCACGCTGCCGCACGTGCTGCGTCTGGCCGACCAGGGCTGGCGGGCCGCGACCGAGGCCGACCCGCACCTCGCCGCGGGGCTGTCGACCCACGCCGGGACGCTGCTGTCGCACGAGGTCGCTCAGGCGCACGGGCTGCCGCACGGCACCGTCTGACGGACGTGGCCTGCGTGCGTGACGAAACGGACAATTCGTTGCGCAACATCATCGTGACCCTAAATCTGTGCACGGAGACGTGACGCAGGCCGCACCGAGGTCGTAGCTTCACCGCCCATGACGGTCACGAGCCGTGGTGGCGGCATGTTCCGCACCAAGACGGTCGAGCAATCCATCCGGGACACCGACGAACCGGACACCCGGCTGAAGAAGGACCTCGGGACGATCGACCTGATCGTCTTCGGGGTCGCGGTGGTCATCGGCGCCGGCATCTTCACCCTCGCCGCCAGCACGGCGGGCAACATCGCGGGACCTGCGGTGTCGCTCTCGTTCGTGCTGGCCGCGGTGGCCTGCGGTCTGGCCGCGCTCTGCTACGCGGAGTTCGCCTCGACCGTGCCGGTCGCCGGCAGCGCCTACACGTTCTCCTACGCCACCCTGGGCGAGTTCGTCGCCTGGATCATCGGCTGGGACCTGGTGCTGGAGTTCGCGGTCGGCTCCGCGTACGTGTCGAAGGGCTGGTCGGAGTATCTGGCCCAGACCCTCGGCCTGCTCGGCATCGAGGTGTCGACCTCGTTCGAGCTGGGGAGCTTCTTCTCCTTCGACTGGGGCGCGCTGCTGCTCGTCGTGGTCCTGGCGTTCCTGCTCTACCGCGGCACGAAGCTGTCCAGCCGGGTCAGCCTGGTGATCACCACGATCAAGGTCGCGATCGTGCTGTTCGTGATCATCCTGGGCGCGTTCTTCATCAACGCGGCGAACTACACCCCGTTCGTCCCGGAGCCCACGCCCGGCAGCGTCGACACCGGTACCGGCATCCAGCAGTCGCTGCTGTCGTTCTTCGGTGTCGCCTCGTCGAGCGTCTTCGGTGTCTACGGCGTGTTCGCCGCCGCCGCGATCGTCTTCTTCGCCTTCATCGGCTTCGACGCCGTGGCCACGACCGCGGAGGAGACCAAGAACCCGTCCAAGGCGCTGCCGCGCGGCATCCTCGGCTCGCTCGCGATCGTCACCGTGCTCTACGTCGCCGTCGCGCTGGTGATCACCGGGATGGTGCCCTACACCGACCTGGCCACCCAGCCCGACGGCACCCGCGCCACCCTGGCGACGGCGTTCGCCTCGCTCGGCATCAACTGGGCGGCGACGATCATCGCCATCGGTGCGCTCCTCGGTCTCACCACGGTCGTCATGGTGCTGATGCTCGGCCAGATCCGCGTCATCTTCGCGATGTCGCGCGACGGGCTGCTGCCGACCGCGCTGGCGAAGACCAACCGCTTCGGCACCCCGGGCCGCGCCACCTGGCTGATCGGCGTCGTGATCGCCCTGGTCGCGACGTTCTTCCCGGCCCAGGACCTCGAGCAGATGGTCAACATCGGCACGCTGTTCGCGTTCGTGCTGGTCTCGATCGGCGTGGTGATCCTGCGCCGGACCCGGCCCGACCTGCCGCGCGGCTTCCGCACCCCGCTGGTTCCGCTGGTGCCGATCCTGGCCGTGCTCGCCTGCGTCTGGCTGATGCTGAACCTGTCGGTCGAGACCTGGCTGCGGTTCATCATCTGGATGGTCATCGGCGTGGTCGTGTACTTCGCCTACTCGCGGAAGAACTCGATCCTCGGCCGACGCGAGAGCGGTGACCTGCCCGCCCAGGCCACGTCCTCCGACTGACCCCCCCACGACGGCGGCGCACCCGGTCCGGGTGCGCCGCCGTTCCGTGTCGGAGGACGGCACCGGTCGTCCCGGCCACGACGGCAGGGCCCCGATCGGCGTGACCGCGCCGCAGGAGCGCCGCCCGGGCCTCCCGCGCACGTGACGGGTCCCGTTCCTGCCGGACGACACCCTGGATCCGCGTCCCCGGCCCCCCCGCCCAGAGCGAGGAGCAGCGGTCGATCAGTACCTGAGCGCTGTGGCAGCCGGGCCGGGCAGCGCTCAGGTACTGATGATCATGCGGGCGGGTGGCGACGACGCCGACCGACCCACCGGCGGAGCCGGCCGTGATCACCCCCTTCGGACAGGTCCGGGGTGCAACGGATCTGCCGCCGACACTGTCTGTGACGACCTGGCCGCAGTACGCTCGCCGTCCATGACCGCAGCGTCCCCGGACGACCCGCACGCACCCGCGGTCTGCCTCGATGTGGGGTCCTGCTGGACCAAGGCGGTGCTGGTGCTGCCCGACGGGACCCCCGCCGGGTTCGCCGAGCACCCCACCACCCCCGACGTGCTGACCGGCGTCGACGCCGCCGTCGCCGCGGCGGCCGCCGCGGGCCGGGGTGGTCGTGGTGCGCCGCGGGTGCTGGCCTGCTCGTCGGCGGGCGGGGCGCTGCGGCTGTCGGTGGTCGGGGCCGAGACCCTGACCGCGACCGAGGCCGGGCACCGGGTCTGCCGCTCCGCGGGCGCCCGGGTGGTCGGGGTGCATCCCGGTCCGCTCGAGCCCGACGCGGTGCTGGAGCTGTCCAGCCGCCGGCCCGGGGCGGTGCTTCTGCTCGGTGGCGCCGACGGGGGCGACCCGTCGGTGCTGCTGCACAACGCGGGCAGGCTGGCCCGCACCCGCGGGCACTGGCCGGTGCTGCTCGCGGTGGACGACGACGCCCGCGCCGACGCGCTCGGCCTGCTGCTGGCCGGCGGCCGCGCCGTCACGACCTGTCCCAACGTCACCCCGCGGCCGGGCCGGATCGTCGCCGGACCGGCGCGGGACGCGGTCGCCGCGCTGTACTCCCGGCACGTCCTCGGGGCGGGCACCGGCCGGTTCGGCGCGCTGGTGCACTCCGGCACGCACGCCGCGGTCGGTGACGGGGCCGGGGTGCTGGCCCGGCTGACCGGGACCGGGGTGCTCGTCGTCGACGTCGGGTCGGCGACCACCGACGTGCACCGCAGCGGGCCAGGTACGGCCCGGACGGCCGCCACGGTGGAGGGCGACCTCGGGGTGCGCGACGGCGCCGTCGGCGTACTCGTCGAGGCCCAGACCGAGGGCGTCGTCGACCCGGTCGAGGCCGATCTGCTCGGTCCGGCGGTCAGCACCCTGCAGGAGTCGCGGGCCACCGTGCCCGCCGACCGCGGCGCGGCCGCCGAGGACCGCAGGCTCGCCGCGATCGCCGCGGTGGTCGCGTTGCGCAGGCACCTGCGTCACACCGGGCTGCTCACCGACCCCGCGCAGCCCGGAGCGGGCCCGGACGCTCCCGGCGACGCGGGTGAGATCGGTCTCGTCGTGCTCACCGGGGGCGTGTTCCGTCAGCGCGACGCCGCCGGGCTCGCCGCGGCGGCCCGCACCGTGCGCCACGACACCGTGCTGGCCCCGCTGCTGGCCCGGGCGGAGGTGCGGGTGGACAGCGAGTCCGTGCTGGCCCCGGCCGGGCTGCTGGCCGCGCACGGCCGGGAGGTCGCGGCGGGTGCCCTGCTCGTCGAGCACCTGACGGGCTGATCACGCACGAGTTGACACCCCCGCGGCGGCTCGGAACCATGGAGGGTGCGACATCGCCGGGCGCCGAGAGGCGCTGCAGCGGCCGTTCCGGCCGCCACGCTCGGGCCCGGCCGGCACGGACGAGAAAGGGCGCCTGTCTCCGACCAGGAGGGAGGGCGCCGTGACCCGTGCACGCCGTTCCTCCTCCTGCCCGGACCGCACCCGTCGTGCCGACGAGTACGACTCGACCGCCTGAGGAGGCGCACCCACCCCATGACCGATCACCCGAAGCTGCAGCACGCCGGCGGCCTGGACTTCGCGATCGCCGACATCTCCGAGGCGGAGTACGGCCGCAAGGACATCCGGCTCGCCGAGAACGAGATGCCGGGCCTGATCGACCTGCGACGTGAGTACGGGGAGTCCAAGCCGCTGACCGGCGCGCGGATCGCCGGCTCGCTGCACATGACCACCCAGACCGCGGTCCTCATCGAGACCCTCGTCGCGCTCGGCGCCGACGTCCGCTGGGTGTCCTGCAACATCTTCTCCACTCAGGACTACGCGGCCGCCGCGACCGTCGTGGGCCCGCACGGCACCGCCGAGGACCCGCAGGGCGTCCCGGTCTTCGCCTGGAAGGGCGAGTCGCTCGAGGACTACTGGTGGTGCACCGAGCAGCTGTTCAAGTTCCGCGACGCCGACGGCAACGTCGTCGGCCCGAACATGATCCTCGACGACGGCGGTGACGCCACCCTGCTCGTGCACAAGGGCGTCGAGTTCGAGAAGACCGGCGTCGTGCCGAGCTTCGACGACGACGACCTGTCCGTCTCCGACGAGGAGCGGGTCGTGTTCGACACCCTGCGCCGCAGCCTCGCCGAGGACCCGCAGCGCTGGACGACGATCAACTCCGACATCCGCGGCGTCACCGAGGAGACCACCACCGGCGTCAACCGGCTGTACCAGCTGGCCGAGCGCGGCGAGCTGCTCTTCCCGGCGATCAACGTCAACGACTCGGTCACCAAGTCGAAGTTCGACAACAAGTACGGCATCCGCCACTCGCTGGTCGACGGCCTGAACCGGGCCACCGACGTGCTGCTCGGCGGCAAGGTGGCCGTCGTGGCCGCCTACGGCGACACCGGCAAGGGCTCGGTCGAGGCACTGGCGGGCCAGGGCGCGCGCGTCATCGTCGCCGAGGTCGACCCGATCTGCGCGCTGCAGGCGCTGCTGGAGGGCCACCAGGTCGCGACCCTGGACCAGGTCATCGAGCAGGTCGACATCATCGTCACGGCGACCGGCAACAAGGACATCCTGACGGTCGACCTGCTGAAGCGGGCCAAGCACCAGGCGATCGTCGCCAACGTCGGTCACTTCGACAACGAGATCGACATGGCGGGCCTGTCCCGCGTCGAGGGCATCAAGAAGATCAACATCAAGCCCCAGGTCGACGAGTGGATCTTCCCGGACGGGCACTCGGTGATCGTGCTGTCCGAGGGTCGGCTGATGAACCTGGGTAACGCGACCGGCCACCCGTCGTTCGTGATGTCCAACAGCTTCTCGAACCAGGTGATCGCCCAGATCGAGCTGTTCACCAAGCACGAGGAGTACAACAAGGACGTCTACCGGCTGCCGAAGCACCTGGACGAGAAGGTCGCGCGGATCCACGTGCAGGCCCTCGGTGGGGAGCTGACCAAGCTCACCAAGGACCAGGCGGAGTACATCGGCGTGGACGTCGAGGGGCCGTACAAGCCCGAGCACTACCGCTACTGAGCGAACCCCCGGATCGCGCCCGGCGCACCGGGATCCACCACCGACGGCGCGTCGGCCCCGCACGGGCCGGCGCGCCGTCGGCGTGTCCGGGGGCTACCGTCGAGGGTGATGATCGACGTGGGATCCGGTGACGGCTGGGTGCACTGCGCACAGGGGCACCGGCACTGGGGCCTGTTCGGTGCCGCCGGACTGCTGGTGCGCCACCGCGACGACGCCGACCCGGCCGGTGTCGACCGGGTGCTGCTGCAGCACCGGGCGTCCTGGAGCCACCACGGGGGCACCTGGGGATCCCCGGCGGTGCCCGGGACCGCGGGGAGTCCGCGGCGCAGGCGGCACTGCGCGAGGCGGCGGAGGAGAGCACGCTCGCGGTGGACGGGCTGGAGCCGGTGGAGGAGTTCGTCGACGACCACGGCGGCTGGAGCTACACCACCGTCGTCGTGCGGACCGCGACCGCGGAACCGGTCCGGGTCCGTGGCGCCGAGAGCACCGAGCTGCGCTGGGTGCGCACCGACCGCTTCGGCGAGCTGGCCCTGCACCCGGGGTTCGCCACGAGCTGGCCCACGGTCTCCGCCCTCGGCGCCTGACCCCTACGCTCGACCGCCGTGGGGAGACTGGTGGTCGTCGAGGGACTGGACGGTGCGGGCAAGCACACGTTCACCACGGAGCTCGTCGCCGAGCTGGGCGGGCACGGCGCGACCGTGACGACGTTCGCCTTCCCCCGCTACGACGACGACGTGCACGCCGAGCTGGCCCGCGACGCGCTGTACGGACGGATGGGCGACCTCGCCTCGTCGGTGCACGCGATGGCGGTGCTGTTCGCGCTCGACCGCCGCGCCGCAGCCCACGGGCTGCGCGCCGCGCTGGACACCCACGACGTCGTGCTGGTCGACCGCTACGTCGCCTCCAACGCGGCCTACAGCGCGGCCCGGCTCGGGCAGGACACCGACGGCGGGGTCGTCGGCTGGGTCCGCGCGCTGGAGATCGACCGGTTCGGCATCCCGGTGCCCGACCACCAGCTGCTGCTCGCCCCGCCCCCCGAGGTCGCCGCCGAGCGTGCGCGGTCGCGGGAGGCCACCGATCCGGGCCGCGCCCGCGACGCCTACGAGAGCGACGACGGCCTGCAGGCCCGCACCGACGCCGCCTACCGGGAGCTCGCGGCGCGGTCCTGGCTGAGCCCGTGGACGGTGCTCGACGACCCCGCCGTGGCCCCGTCGGCGCTGGTTCCCGCCCTGCTGCGCGGGACCTGACCCGAGGACTGGGATAGTGGGCCCATGAAGTCGCGCGTACTGGTGGTCGACGACGACCCGGCCCTGGCCGAGATGCTCACCATCGTGCTGCGGGGCGAGGGGTTCGAGACCGCGGTCGTGTCCGACGGCACGCGGGCACTGCCCGCCGTCCGGGACACCCAGCCGGACGTGGTGCTGCTCGACCTGATGCTGCCCGGCATGAACGGCATCGACGTGTGCCGGGCGATCCGGGCGGAGTCCGGCGTCCCGATCGTCATGCTGACGGCCAAGAGCGACACCGTCGACGTCGTGCTCGGGCTGGAGTCCGGTGCCGACGACTACGTGGTGAAGCCGTTCAAGCCCAAGGAGCTGGTCGCGCGGATCCGGGCCCGGGTCCGCCGCAACGACGCCGAGCCCGCCGAGCAGCTGTCCATCGGCGAGATCGACATCGACGTGCCCGCGCACCAGGTCACCCGGGAGGGCAGGCCGATCGCGCTGACCCCGCTGGAGTTCGACCTGCTCGTCGCGCTGGCCCGCAAGCCGCGCCAGGTGTTCACCCGCGAGGTCCTGCTCGAGCAGGTGTGGGGCTACCGGCACGCCGCGGACACCCGCCTGGTGAACGTGCACGTGCAGCGTCTCCGGTCGAAGGTCGAGCGCGACCCCGAGCGCCCCGAGGTGGTCCTGACCGTCCGCGGGGTGGGGTACAAGGCCGGTCCCCCGTGACCGGCGCGCCCCGGGCGGTGCACCGGCCGTGGTGAGCAGGCCCCGCGGACTCCGGACCCGGCTGGCCCGGCTGCCGGGGGCCCGCCGCGTCGCCCGTGTGCTGGGCCCGCTGCGGGTACAGGCGCACGAGCTGGGCGTGCTCATCGCCGCGGCCTGGCGGCGGTCGCTGCAGCTACGGGTGGTCACCTCGACGCTGGCGCTGTCCTCGGCGGTCGTGCTGGTGCTCGGGCTGGTGCTGCAGAGCGAGATCGCCGAACGGCTGCTGCAGAGCAAGCTCGACGCCGCGATCTCCCAGTCGGACGCGAACCGGCAGGTCCTGGAGGGGCAGCTGGCGAACGTCGACCCGGACCGGGAGGGCGTGCAGGAGACGCTCGACAGCGCCCTGGAGCGGCTGACCGACACCACCGGCCCCGGGCGGGCGGGGACGGCGGGGGAGTTCAGCGCCGCGCTGACCACCGGATCGGCGAACGGACCCGAGGTGTCCGCGGGCGACGTCGGGCAGATCACCGCGCGCCAGAAGGACATCACCGCCCGCGGGTCGCTGGACAGCCTCAACCGCCAGTACACGCCCGTCGACGGCGTCCCGCAGCTGGTCATCGGGCAGAAGATCGCCACCGCGGGCCGGGAGCTGCAGTTCTACCTGCTGTTCCCGCTCAACGGCGAGCAGCTGACGCTCGGGCTCGTGCAGAGCACGCTGATCGTCGGCGGCCTGGTGCTGCTGGTGCTGCTGGCCGGGATCGCCAGCCTCGTCACCCGGCAGGTCGTGCGCCCGATCCGGCACGCCGCCGACGTCGCCGAACGCTTCGCGGGCGGGCACCTCGACGAGCGGATGGCGGTCCGCGGCGAGGACGAGGTCGCCCGGCTCGCCGAGTCCTACAACGAGATGGCCGCCGGCCTCGCCGCGCAGATCGCCCAGCTCGAGGAGTTCGGGGCGCTGCAGCGCCGGTTCACCTCCGACGTCAGCCACGAGCTGCGCACGCCGCTGACCACCGTCCGGATGGCTGCCGACGTCCTCTACGCCTCCCGCGACGAGCTGCTCCCGGCCCTGCGCCGCAGCTCGGAGCTGCTCGTCACCGAGCTGGACCGGTTCGAGGAGCTGCTCGCGGACCTGCTGGAGATCTCCCGGCTCGACGCCGGCGTCGCCGAGCTGGGTGCCGAGCGCGTCGACCTGTCCGCGGTGGTGCGGCGGGCGACCGATGCGGTGCGCGGCATCGCCGCCGACGCCGGCACCGACCTCGTCCTGGACCTGCCGTCGGGGGAGCTGATCGAGGCCGACCCGCGCCGGGTGGAGCGCATCGTGCGCAACCTGGTCGCGAACGCGATCGACCACGGAGAGGGCCGCCCGGTCGAGGTGACGGTGGCCGGCGACGGCACGGCGGTGGCCGTCGTCGTGCGGGACCACGGGGTGGGCCTGCGGCCCGGCGAGGCCGACCTGGTGTTCAACCGGTTCTGGCGGGCCGAGGAGTCGCGGGCCCGGCGCAGCGGTGGCACCGGGCTCGGGCTGTCGATCAGCATCGAGGACGCCCGGCTGCACGGGGGCTGGCTGCAGGCCTGGGGCGAGCCGGGCAACGGCTCGGCGTTCCGGCTGACCCTGCCCCGCGAGGTCGGCGGGCACATCTCCGCCTCGCCGCTGCCGCTCGGCCCACCGGCCGCG
Source organism: Pseudonocardia sp. ICBG1293 (assembly GCF_020131355.1). GTDB lineage: Bacteria > Actinomycetota > Actinomycetes > Mycobacteriales > Pseudonocardiaceae > Pseudonocardia. The sequence continues at coordinate 97,456 of NZ_JAHLEL010000053.1, read as the reverse complement.
GCCGTCGGCGACCGCCGCAACGGCAGCTCGGTGCCGACCCCGCCGCAGGGCATCGGTCGTGAGCTGCGCGAGGAGGACCCGTGGCGGCTGCGGCACGAGGAGCACGCGCCGATGCAGCCCGCCGAGCGCGCCATCATCGACCCCGGCGGCGACCGGTGACGGCCCGGCGCGGGCTGGCGGCGCTGGCCGTGACGGTCGCGGTGGCGGTGGTCGCCGGGTGCGCGACCGTGCCCCAGCAGTCCGACGTCCAGGTGCTGCGCCAGGGTGAGCGTGCGGCCGAGCAGGACCTGAGCGGCCCGATCGAGGACGACGAGCCGCTCGGCCTGGTCCGCGGGTTCGTCTACCGGTCGGGCTCGCCCGACGACCGGCACGCGCAGGCCCGCCGCTACCTGTCGGCCTCGGCGTCGGACTGGGACGACACGGCGTCGCTCACGGTGCTGGACGAGCGGTTCGACACCGTCGTGTCGCCGGAGAACGGCTCACCGGGCCCGGACCGGATGACGGTGCGGGTGCGGGGCTCGCGGCTCGGCACGGTCGGACCGGGGGGAGCGTTCGAGTCCTCGCCGCAGCGGGTCGAGGTCGACGTCGGGGTCGTCCGGGAGGGTGAGCACTGGCGCATCGACCGGCCGCCGCCCGGGGTGATGGTGCGGCTGTCGGACTTCCGGTCGCACTACCGCGAGCTGCAGGCCTGGTTCGTCGATCCGGTCCGCCGGATGCTGCTGCCCGACGGGCACTACATCCGCAGCGGGCGCCCGGGCGACCTCGCGATGGACGCGGTCGACGTGCTGCTGCGCGGCCCGTCCACCGGTCTGGCCGGCGCCGCGGTGACGATGTTCCCGGCGACCGCGCGGGTCCGTTCGGCCACCACCGACCCGGCCGCGGGCACGGCAGCCGTCGACCTCACCGGGGTGTCGGGGCTGTCCGCGCGGGACCGGGAGCTGCTCGCCGCGCAGGTCGCGCAGACCCTGGGCGGGGTGGGGGTGCCGCGGGTGGAGCTGCGGGTCGAGGGGGCGCCGCTGGTCCCCGACCGGCCGACGCTCGCGGCGGCGGACCAGGCCGACCTCGTCGCCGGCCCCGGCCGGGCGCCCGCGTTCCCCTACGTCGTCGACGGTGGCCGGGTCCGCCAGCTCGCCGCCGCCGGTGGGAGCACACCGGTCGCCGGGCAGGCCGGCAACGGTTCGTTCGACGTCACCGAGGCCGCCGCGTCGGCGCGCAGCGGGCGGATCGCCGTCGTGTCCCGGGAGTCGACGGGCACCCTGCGGCTGCTCACCGGGCCGCTCGGCGGCGAGCTGACCGCGACCCCGGTGTCCGGCGCCGACGTCCGCTCGCTGAGCTGGAACGGGGCCGGTGACGAGATCTGGGCGGTCGTGAACGGCAGGGTGCGCCGGGTCCTCGTCCCGGCGTCCGGGCCGCCGGCCGAGGGCGCGGTGGACGCGGGCAGGCTGGCACCGCTGGGCCGGATCGGGGACATCGCGCTGGCCCGCGAGGGTGGCCGGATCGCCGTCGTCGCCGACGGTGCGCTGCTGGTCGGGCCGATCGTCCCGCTCGAGGACGGTGAGGTCGCCGTCGGGCCGCTGCGCCGCCTGCGTCCCGGTGACCTCGACGACGTGGTGTCGATCGACTGGCACTCCGCGGACCGGATCGTGGTCGCCTCGGACTCCGACCGGCCCATGTCGGAGGTGAGCACCGACGGGCTCCGGCTGGACCAGATCCCCGGGACGAACCTGACCGCGCCGCTGGGCGCACTGGCGGCGGCGGAGGGCCGCCCGCTGTACGTGACCGACCGGACCGGCCTGTGGAGCTACTCCGGCGGCGAGTTCGACGCGTGGCAGCAGGCGGGCGGGACCGGCGCCGCGGCGCAGCCCTTCTACCCGGGCTGACCCGACCGGGACGGACCCGCCGGACCGGCTCGCCTCGACCTGTGGACAACCCGTGGTGGTTGTGGACAACCGGCGCCGTGCGGGCTCGGCCGGGCCGTCGTCGGCGGTGCGCGGGGCGAGGATCGGTGCCGTGACCGCCACCCGCGCCCTGTCCCCGGCCGCCGCCCTGCTGGACCTGCTCCTGCCCCGGACCTGCGGTGGCTGCGGTGCCGGGCCGCCCGGAGGCGGGGGCTGGTGCCCGGCCTGCGCACAGGACACCGCGGGCCCGCTGCCGGTCCGGGTGCCCGGTGTCGGGCGGGTGGCGGCGGCCGGGCGCTACCGCGGGCCGCTGCGCCGCGCCGTGCTGGCCTACAAGGAGCGCGGCCGGCGCGACCTGGCCCCGGACCTGGCGGGCCTGCTCGTCGACCCGGTGGCGGTGGTGTTCACCCGGCGGTCCGACGGCGCGCCGGACCCGGTCGCGGTGCGTCTGGTGCCCGCTCCGTCCCGGCCGTCGGCGGCCCGGGTGCGCGGGGGCGACCACATGGTGCGGCTGTGCCGGGCGCTGGCACCGCTGCTCACCGCGGCCGGGCTCCCGGCCCGCACCGACCCGGCCCTGGCCCTGCACCGCCGTGCCCGGGACTCGGTCGGGCTCGACGGCGCCGGGCGGGCGGCGAACCTGGCCTCGGCGCTGTACCCGGCGCACGGCCGCGCGCCGGCCCCGGCGGCACCGGGGGAGGCGGTGCTGCTGGTGGACGACGTCGTGACCTCCGGGGCGACGCTGCGTGCCTGCGCAGCGGTGCTCGCCGGAGCCGGGGTGCCCGCGGTCGGGGCCGTGGTGCTGGCCGACGCCTCCGCCCGGAGGGCTCCGCACCGCGGTGCAATGTGATTCCGGTCACACAGGTGGGCCTGCCTGCGGGGGGTGGGGCGGCGTCCACAGTGGGCGCGTCCGGGGCGATCCGGAGGTGAGTGCGCCGCCGCCGGGGTGTGGGTCACCCGGGTGCCGCGGGGTCGTCGCCCACCGCGTCCGACGGCACCGGGGTGTCCTCCCGACGGGTCGGCGAACGACCTGTCACGGAGGCGGATTTCCCGATAACGTCGGCTGAACTCCGACCGCTACCACATCAGGAGGAACGACCGCGAGCCCACCCCCCGGGGCCGTCGTCGGGTCCCGGGTTCAGCACGACTGAAGCGAGGGATGTTCGAGTGGAGATCGTCGTCACCGGCCGGAACGTCGAGGTGCCGGAGCACTTCCGTGGCCTGGTCCAGGACAAGCTCAGCCGCCTGGAGCGCCACGACCACAAGATCGTCGGAATGGAGGTGGAGCTCTTCCACGAGCCGAACCGCCGTCAGCAGAAGTCCTGCCAGCGCGTCGAGATCACCGGGCGGGGCGGCTGCGGAGCCGTCGCCAGGGCCGAGGCCTCCGCCGCCGACTTCTACGCCGCGCTCGACACGGCCGTCGGCAAGCTCGCCGAACGGCTCCGTCGCTCCCACGACCGCCGCAAGCCCAGCCGGCGCGACCGCGTCGCCGCCTCGCGCGCCGCCGCCGAGGCCTCGGCCGTCGCGCTGATGGAGCATGCCCCGCCCGTCACCGACACCATCCCCGCACCGCGCGGCCACGACGAGTCCCTGACCGACGACGAGCTGGCCCGCCTCGAGGAGCAGTGGGAGGCCGAGTACCGGCCCGGCCGCATCGTCCGCGAGAAGTCCCACCCGGCCACGCCGATGAGCGTCGACGAGGCGCTGTCCCGGATGGAGCTCGTCGGCCACGACTTCTACATGTTCTCCTGCAGCGAGACCGGCCGCGCCTCGGTCGTCTACCGCCGCCGCGGCTACGACTACGGCGTGATCCGGCTCGACGGCTGACCGCCCGCGCCCGACGGTGCCCGCACCGCGGCGGGGGTCGCCTCCCCGCCGCGGCGCGGACCGTCGTCGCCGGTGCCCGTACCATGGACGACGGGGTCGGCCCGCCGTGCGGCGCCGGTGCCGTGGCGGTGCCGCCCGTGGCACGGGGTCGCGGCGCGGAGACCGTGGTGGCAGGCCCCGTGTCCTGACCGCGACGTGAATGAGGTCGGCAGTGCCCTTCCTGAGTCGACTCCTCCGGGCCGGCGAGACCAAGCTGGTGAAGCGGCTCGCGAAGATCGCCGCGCACATCGACGGACTGGAGCCCGAGTTCGAGGGCCTCACCGACACGCAGCTGCGCGCCAAGACCGACGAGTTCCGTCGTCGCCACGCCGCCGGCGAGTCCCTCGACGACCTGCTGCCCGAGGCCTTCGCCACGGTCCGCGAGGCCGCGCAGCGCACGCTGGGCCAGCGACCGTTCACCGTGCAGCTGATGGGCGCCGGCTCCCTGCACATGGGCAACGTGTCCGAGATGGGCACCGGTGAGGGCAAGACCCTGACCTCGACGCTGGCGGTCTACCTCAACGCGCTGCCCGGTGACGGCGTGCACGTCGTCACCACGAACGACTACCTCGCCAAGCGCGACTCCGAGACCATGGGCCGCATCCACCGCTGGCTGGGGCTCACCGTCGGCGTGATCCTGTCGGAGATGACCCCGGCGCAGCGCCGCGAGCAGTACGCCTGCGACGTCACCTACGGCACGAACAACGAGTTCGGCTTCGACTACCTGCGCGACAACATGGCGTGGAACACCGCCGACATGGTCCAGCGCGGGCACAACTTCGCCATCGTCGACGAGGCGGACTCGATCCTCATCGACGAGGCCCGCACCCCGCTGATCATCTCCGGCCCGGCCGAGCAGAGCGCCCGCTGGTACCAGGAGTTCGCGCGGCTCGCGCCGATGCTGTCCAAGGACATCCACTACGAGGTCGACGAGCGCAAGCGCACCGTCGGCATCACCGAGGAGGGTGTCGCGCTGATCGAGGACCAGCTCGGCATCGACAACCTCTACGAGTCCGCGAACACCCCGCTGGTCGGCTACCTCAACAACGCGGTCAAGGCCAAGGAGCTGTTCAAGAAGGACAAGGACTACATCGTCAACGACGGTGAGGTCCTGATCGTCGACGAGTTCACCGGCCGCGTGCTGTCCGGCCGTCGCTACAACGAGGGCATGCACCAGGCGATCGAGGCCAAGGAAGGCGTCGAGATCAAGCCGGAGAACCAGACCCTGGCGACGATCACGCTGCAGAACTTCTTCCGGCTCTACGACAAACTCGCCGGCATGACCGGTACGGCCCAGACCGAGGCCGCCGAGCTCCACGAGATCTACAAGATGTCGGTCGTCTCGATCCCGCCGAACCGGCCGCGGGTGCGTGCCGACCAGGCCGACCTGATCTACAAGACCGAGCCCGCGAAGTTCGAGGCGGTCGCCGACGACATCGCCGAGAAGCACGAGAAGGGCCAGCCGGTCCTGATCGGCACGACGAGTGTCGAGAAGTCCGAGTACCTGGCGAAGCTGCTGTTGCGCCGCGGCGTGCCGCACGAGGTCCTCAACGCCAAGAACCACGCGCGCGAGGCGCAGATCATCGCCCAGGCCGGGCACGCGGGCGCCGTCACCGTCGCCACGAACATGGCCGGTCGCGGTACCGACATCATGCTCGGCGGCAACCCCGAGTTCCTCGCCGACCTCGAGCTGCGCAGCCAGGGCCTGGACCCGGTCGAGACCCGCGAGCAGTACGAGGCCGCGTGGGACGCCGTGCTCGACCGCATGCGCAAGCAGGTGAAGGCCGAGGCCGACGAGGTCCGCGCCGCAGGCGGGCTCTACGTGCTCGGCACCGAGCGCCACGAGTCGCGCCGCATCGACAACCAGCTGCGCGGCCGGTCCGGCCGTCAGGGCGACCCGGGCGAGTCGCGCTTCTACCTGTCCCTGGGTGACGAGCTGATGCGCCGGTTCAACGGCCAGGTCGTCGAATCGATCATGAACCGGTTCAACCTGCCGGACGACGTGCCGATCGAGGCGGGGATGGTCACCCGCGCGATCCGCAGCGCGCAGACCCAGGTCGAGCAGCAGAACTTCGAGATCCGCAAGAACGTCCTCAAGTACGACGAGGTCCTCAACCAGCAGCGCAAGGTCATCTACGACGAGCGTCGCCGGGTCCTCGACGGCGAGGACGTGCAGCGCCAGACCCGCAACATGCTCGAGGACGTGATCCACGCCTACGTCGTCGGGGCCACCGCCGAGGGCTACTCCGAGGACTGGGACCTGGAGAAGCTCTGGACGGCGGTCAAGGGTCTGTACCCGATCACGCTCGACTGGCGCACCGTCGTCGAGGACGTGGACGACCTCTCCGCCGAGGAGCTCGAGCGGGTGATCCTCGCCGACGCCGAGGCGGCCTACGCCCGGCGCGAGGCCGAGATCGACGCGCTCATCGGCCCGCAGGGCGGCATGCGCGAGCTCGAGCGCCAGGTCCTGATGCAGGTCATCGACCGCAAGTGGCGCGAGCACCTCTACGAGATGGACTACCTCAAGGAGGGCATCGGGCTGCGGGCGATGGCCCAGCGCGACCCGGTGATCGAGTACCAGCGCGAGGGCTTCGACATGTTCGCCGCGATGCTCGAGGGCATCAAGGAGGAGACGATCGGGCACCTGTTCAACGTCGTCGTCCAGGTGCAGCAGCCGGCCGCCCCCGTCCAGGAGGCCGAGCCGGAGACGACCGAGATCCCGGTCGTGCGGCGGGTCCCGGCCGAGGACCCCGCCGAGTCCACGGTCGTCCTGCCGAACCTGTTCCGCACCAGCCCGCCGCAGAACCTGCAGTACAGCGGCCCGGGTGAGGACGGCGGGGTCGCGCGTCGCGGCGAGGGCACCCCGGGCGCCGGGCGCACCGGTCGCCACCAGGTGCCGGCCCGCGGCAACGGGGCCTCCCCGAACGGCGACGACGGTGTCAACCGCGCCGAGCGGCGGCGGGCGGAGAAGGCCCGCCGGCGGCGCTGAGCCGGGCGACCTCACACGAGCCGGGCGGCGGTGGTGATCCACCGGCCGCCCGGTGTGCGGTCCAGCCGCAGTGCGAGGGCACGGGCTCGGCCGGCGACGGTGACGGTCGCGCAGACCTCCGCCGCATCCGGCCGCGGTAGCCCGACGTGCACCCGCGGAGCCCGACGCACGACGGTGCCGCCCGTGCCGCCCGTGCCGCCCGTGCCGCCCGTGCCGGCCCTGCCGGCCGTGCCGCCCCTGCTGCCCGTGCCGGCCCTGGCGGTCGGACCCCCGCAGCCGGGTGCGGCCACCCGCCCGCCGGGTCCTGCCCGGCCGCGCGGACCGGTCGAGAGCACGAACCGGGTGGCGGACAGGTAGCGCCGCACCGCCGGGGTGGTCACGGCGGCGACCCCGTCCGGGGGACGGCGCCCGGCCAGCACCTCGGTCAGCAGCCGGACGATCTCCGCGGCCGGTGCCCGGACCCGTGCGACCTCGGCCGGGGAGACGTCCTCGGGCACCGTCGGCGCCGGTCCGGCGGGCACCGGCCCGCGTGGCGCGGGGGCGGCCCCGGAGGACAGGCGGAACCCGCCCGGCAGCACGACGACGACCCCGGGCGCGAGCAGGTCGGGCACGTCGTCGGGGGTGCGTGCCCACAGCGTCGTCGGACCAGGGGGTGGGTCCGTGCCGACGGCCCCGGCGACGGCGACGGATCCGCTTCCCGCCGACGGGACCGGGGCGCCGGGTGCCGCCGCGGCACCGCCCCCGGTGTGCTGCGGCGCGGCACCGTGCGACGACGCGGGCCGGGGAGGGCCGCCGGTGGCCGGCACCGGAGGGGTCCGGCCCTGCCGAGCCGGTCGGGGGGAAGCCGCCGGCGCGGTGTGCGGGGCGTCGTCGGTCCACCCGCCGGAGCCGGCTCCCGGAGCGGTGTCGGTGGTCGTCGTGGTCACGGCTCCAGCCTGTGGTGCGTCTCACCGCCGCGACGGTGACCGGCCCGGATCCGAGACCGCACCGTCCGGTTCCGCACCGTCCGGCTGCACATGGTCCGGCTGCACATGGTCCGGCTGCACACCGTCCCGGCTCTGCAGGATCCGGCCCCACCGAGCAGGGGGAGACCGGCATCGCCCCCCGCGGCGGTGGCGTCCGGCCGCGAGACCGGTGGTCGCCGGTGTTCGCGAACGCGACCGGTCCCGTCCGACCGCCCCCGCCGGTCCCGCGCCCGTCCTACCCTCCCGCGATGCCCGCACCCCACCCACCGGGGCCGATCGACCTCACCCCGGCACGCCTCGTCCCTGCCCCCGACCCCGCGGAGGACCCGGCGGAGTCGCTGGCCGACCTCGTCGTCCGGGCCGGCTCCGCGGTGCTCGCCGAGCGCCGCCGGCGCACCGGCGGCCACGGCCTCGGCGTCACCGGGTTCGCCGTCCTGGACGTGCTCGCCCGGCGCGGCCGGCTGGCCCAGCGTGAGCTGGCCGCCCGGGTCCGGGTCGCCCCGACCAGCCTGACCCCGGTCGTCGACGCGCTGGAGACGGCGGGACTGGTGACCCGCCGCGGCGACCGCGCCGACCGCAGGGTCCGGCTCGTCGGGCTCACCGACGCCGGACGGGCCCGGTGGCGTGCCGCCCGCCCGGACGGGCGCGGACCGTGGCTCCGGGAACCACCGCCGGGGCTCGACGACGCGGTCCGCGGCTATCTGCTCGCGGTGATCGTCGACCTGGAGCAGGATCGGTCCCACGAGCGATGACGGGCGGGGGAGGACGATGGGACGGACCGCGGTCGAGGTGGTCGACCTGGTGAAGCGGTACCCGAAGGCGACCGGCAACGCGGTGGACGGGCTGTCGTTCACGGTGGCCGAGGGCGAGGTGTTCGGGCTGCTCGGGCCCAACGGCGCCGGGAAGACCACGACCGTGGGCGTGCTCACCACCCGTGTGGTGCCGACCTCGGGCACCGCCCGGGTGGCCGGGCTCGACGTGCGCACCGACGCCGTCGCCGTCTGCGCGAAGCTCGCCGTCGTCCCGCAGCGCCAGAACCTGGACCGGTCCCTCGGCGTCCGCGACAACCTGGTCTTCCACGCCGCCTACCACGGTGTCGGCCGGGCCGAGCGGAACCGCCGCGCCGACGAGCTGCTGGAGCGGATGGGTCTGACCGACAAGGCGAAGGCCGTCGCCGACGACCTGTCCGGCGGCCAGGCCCAGCGCGTGATGATCGCGCGCGGGCTGATGCACCGGCCCGAGGTGCTGTTCCTCGACGAGCCCTCCACCGGCCTGGACCCGCAGGCCAGGCTGTTCGTCCACGACCAGATCCGCGGGCTGCGCGACGAGGGTGTGACCGTCGTGCTGACCACCCACGACATGGACGAGGCGCACAAGCTGTCGGACCGGATCGGCATCGTCGACCACGGGACGCTGCTGGCACTGGACACCCCGGACGCCCTGGTCCGGTCGCTGCCCGGCAGCGCGACCGTCGAGATCGTCGCCGACCACGGGCCCGGCGCCGCCGAGGCGCTGCGGGCGGCACTGGCCGGGCTGGGCGGGGTCGCCCGCGCCGAGACCCCGCCGGGACGCGGTCCGGACGGGAACGGCACCGCGTCGGCGTTCCGGCTCTCGGTCACGACGGAGCCCGCGACACTGCTGGCTCCGGCGGTCGAGCTGCTCGGGCGGCACGGTGCCACCGTGCGCGACGTCAGCCTGGGGCAGGCGACGCTGGAGGACGTGTTCATCGACCTGACGGGCAGGGACCTGCGATGACCGGGCGCGCCTTCCTGGCCGTGCTGCGCCGGGACCTGTTCGTCACCGGCCGGGAGCTGCCGTCGTTCCTCGTCCAGACGCTGGTGCAGCCGTTCTTCTTCCTGCTGGTGTTCGTCGTGGTCCTCGGCCGGGGCGGGTTCGTCGCACCCGAGTACGGCCAGATCATGCTGCCCGGCCTGATCGCGCTGAACGCGGTGTTCGGCGCCCTGCAGGCGGTCACGCTCCCGCTGGTGTTCGAGCTGTCCTGGACCCGGGAGATCGACGACCGGCTGCTCGCGCCGATGCCGGTGTGGGCCGTCGCCGTCGAGAAGATCGTCTTCGCGGGGCTGCGCGGCCTGCTCGCCAGCCTGCTGATGGTGCCGATCGGCGTCCTGATGATCGACATCCGGTGGCCGGCCGAGGGGCTCGCGCCCGCGCTGCTGATGGTGGTGCTCGGGAGCCTGCTCGGGGCGGCGATGGGACTCACCATCGGCACCGCGGTACCGCCGCGGCGGATCAACATCCTGTTCGCGGTGATCTTCACGCCGTTGCTGTTCACCGGCTCCGTGCAGTACCCGTGGCTCACGCTGGCCGACCTGCGCTGGTTCCAGGTGCTGTCGGCGGTCAACCCGCTGACCTACGTCAGCGAGGGGATCCGCGCCTCGCTGGTGCCGCAGGTCCCGCACATCCCGTTGTGGGTGTGCGTGCTCGTCCCGGTCGCGGCGATCGTGCTGTTCACGCTGCTCGGGATCCGCGGATTCCTGCGCCGGGCACTGGACTGAGCCGATAGCGTCGCTGCGGTGACCGGATCCCGGACCCTGCGCGGCCTCATCGTCGACTACGGCGGCGTCCTCGACGACCCGGCCGACGGTGCGCTGCTGCTCGGCTACGCCCGCCGCGCCGCGGCCGCGGGCGTGCGCACCGCGCTGTTCTCCGGTGCGCACGCGGTGCCCGACGACGTCGCCGCGGCGTTCGGGACGGTGCTGCTCGGTGCGGTACGCGGTGCCCGCAAGCCCAGCCCGGACGCCTTCGCCGCCGCGGCGGCGGAGCTGGGGCTGCCCGCAGCGGACTGCGTGGTCGTCGACGACCTCGGGGCCTGCGTGCGCGGCGCGGCCGCGGCGGGCGCGGTCGGGGTGCACCACACCGTCGCCGGGCCGACGCTCGCCGAGCTGGAGGTGCTGCTCGGGGTGCCGGCGCGGGAGCCGGGCCCGCGCGGCCCGTGACGTGCGGAGGCGCCGCCCGCTGCGTGCGGACGGCGCCTCGTGGGCGGCCCGGGAGATCCGGGCCGGTGGTGCCTGGTCGTACTCCTACTGCTGCGGGGGCGGCGGCGGGGCCTCGCCCGGCGCGGGCGGCGGCGGCGCCTGCCCGTCCGGACCCGGCTGACCGGGCGCCGGCGCGGTGGAGTCACCGGTGCCGGTCCGCTCCCGGGCGAACTTCGTCGCGGCGTCGATCTGGCCGTCGTGACCGGCGTACTTCTGCTTCGCCGCGTCACCGGCCTTGTTCAGCGCCTGGTCGACCTTGTCGTCGTGCTGGCCGAGCAGTTCCTTGGCCTTGTCCAGGAAACCCATGGGCCCATCGTGGCGCCGTCAGCGCCGGGGCGCAGTGTCGGGTCGTCGCTCGTTCGGGTGATGATGGCCGCCGGTCGACGAGCGGAGCCGGGCGTGCTCCGGGCGGAGGTCGTCCACCCGGGTGACGCCGAGCAGCTGCATCGTGCGTTCCACCTCGGCCCGCAGGATCTCCACCGCGCGCGCCACCCCGGCCTCCCCGCCGGCCATCAGCCCGTACAGGTAGGCGCGGCCCACCAGCGCGGCGCGGGCGCCGAGCGCGACCGCCGCGACGACGTCGCCGCCGTGGGTGATCCCGGTGTCCACCAGGACCTCGGCGTCGTCACCGAGCTCCTGCACGACCGGCTCGACGAGCTCCGCCGGGACCGGGGCGCGGTCGAGCTGGCGACCGCCGTGGTTGGACAGCAGCACACCGTCGGCGCCCGCGTCGGCGACCCGGCGGGCGTCGGTGACCGACTGGACGCCCTTGACCACGAGCTTCCCGGGCCATTCCGCGCGCAGCCAGGCCACGTCGTCGAGGGTCAGCTTCGGGTCGAAGACCCGGTTGATCACCTCGTAGGGGCTCCCGCCGCCCGCGGCGAGCGACTCGAACGTCAGCGGCTCGGTGGTGAGCAGGTCGAACCACCAGCGCGGGTGCCGGGCCCCGTCGACGACGGTCCGCAGCGACAGCGCGGGCGGGATGGACAGGCCGTTGCGGACGTCGCGGCGCCGGTTGCCGCCGACCGGCGTGTCCACGGTGAGCATCAGGGTGTCGTAGCCGGACTCGCGCGCCCGGGAGACGAGCTCGTGGGCGACCGAGCGGTCGCGCCACAGGTAGAGCTGGAACCAGTGCCGCCCGCCACGACCGGCCTCGGCGACGCCCTCGATCGTCGTCGAGCCCATCGTCGAGAGTGCGTAGGGGATCCCGGCCCGGGCGGCGACCGCGGCGACCGCGCGCTCGCCCTCGGTGTGCATCATCCGCGTGAAACCGGTGGGGGCCAGCGCGAACGGCAGCGACGAGCGGCCGCCGAGGACGTCGCTGCCGGTGTCCACCCGGGACACGTCGGTGAGCACGGTCGGGGTGAACTCCACCGACGCCCACACCTCACGGGCCCGGCGCAGGCTCACCTCGTCCTCGGCGGCCCCGTCGGTGTAGTCGAACACCGCCCGCGGGGCCCGCCGTCGCGCCAGCAGGCGCAGGTCCCCGATGCTCGAGGCGCGGGCGAGCGCGGCCGCCGTGCGGTCCAGCGTGAACGGGGCGGGCCGCAGCAGCGGCGCGAGCTCGGACGGGCGGGGAATGCGACGGCGCACCATCCGTCCGAGGGTAGGCGGGTCAGCGCCGTCGCAGCAGCTCGTAGGCGGCGACCGCCCCGGCGGAGGCGACGTTGAGCGACTCGACACCGCCGAACATCGGCAGCGACAGGATCCCGTCGAGGCGGGCCCGGACGTCCTCGCTCAGCCCGTCGGTCTCGTTGCCCAGCACCAGCGCGACCCGGGCGGGCAGCTCCGCCTCCAGCAGCGAGTCGCCGCCGGCGTCGAGGCCGAACACGCCGAACCCGGCCGCGTGCATGAGGTCGACCCCCTCGGCGGCCGTGGCGCAGCGCAGCACCGGCGCGGCGAACGCGACCCCGGCCGAGGCCTTGATCACCAGCGGGTCGATGGCGGGCACCCCCCGCCGGGGCAGCAGCACACCGTCGAGCCCGGCGGCGGTCGCGCTGCGCAGGATCATCCCCACGTTCGACGGGTTGGTGACGGCGTCGAGCACCAGCACCGACCCCGGACGGCGGCTGCCCAGGTCGGACAGGAAGTGCTCCAGCGGCGACATCCGCGGCGCGACGACGTCGGCCAGCACGCCCTGGTCGTGGCGGCCGTTGCCGGCGAGCACCTTCACCCGCTGCGCGGTCGCGCGCTGCACCGGCACACCGCGGTCACGGGCGGCCGCGGTGATCTCGCGTTCGCCCCCGCCGCGCACCGAGTCGGCGAGCACGACCTTGTCGACCTCCAGGCCGGGGTCGGCCAGCGCCTCCAGGACCGGTTTGCGGCCGTAGACGGTGATGAACCGGTCCTTCGGGGAGACCGCACGTGCGTCGCTCACGCACGGAAGCGTCGCACGTAGGATCGCGACCATGCCGTCCCGGCTCTCCGCACTCGACGCGTCCTTCCTGTACCTGGAGGAGGCGACCACACCGATGCACGTCGGCGGGGTCGCCGTGTTCGACCGCGCGGGCGACGGCTTCGACTACGACCGCCTCGTCGAGCTGATCGAGCAGCGCATCGCCCTGGTGCCGCGCTACCGGCAGAAGGTGCGCCACGTCCCGGCCAACCTCGCCCGTCCGGTGTGGGTCGACGACCCCGAGTTCGACATCGCCTACCACGTGCGCCGCTCCGCGCTACCCCGTCCGGGCAGCGAGGACCAGCTGACCGACCTGGTCGGGCGGCTGATGTCCCGCCCGCTGGACCACACCCGCCCGCTGTGGGAGATGTACCTCATCGAGGGCCTCGCCCCCGCCGGGGACGGTGGCGCCGGCCGGGTCGCCATCCTCACCAAGACCCACCAGGCGATGGTCGACGGCATCTCCGCGATCGACATCGGCCAGGTCATCCTGGACGTCTCCGCCGAGCCGCGGGCCACCCCGGACGAGCTGTGGATGCCGCGCCCGGAGCCGACCGACGGCCAGCTGGTCCTCGACGCGATCTCCGAGGCCGTGACGCGCCCCACCGAGATCGTGGACAACGTCCGGGTCGCCGCGGGCGACGCGCTGGCCACCGTCGGCAAGCTCGCGGGCGCCGCGGGCAAGGTGCTGACCATGGCGCGCACCGCGGGCCGCCGGGCGCCCGGGCTGCCGCTGAACGCCGAGATCTCCACCCAGCGCCGGTTCGCGATGGCCCGCACCGACCTGGAGGACTACCGCGCGGTCCGCGCCGCCTACGGCTGCGACGTCAACGACGTGGTGCTCGCCGTCATCGCGGGTGCCCTGCGGACCTGGCTGATGTCGCGCGGCGAGCCGGTCGCCGGCTCGTCGGCGGTGCGGGCACTGGTCCCGTTGTCGGTGCGCGGCGAGGGCGACGTGCCGAGCTCGGCGACCGGTGGGTCGCTCGGGAACCGGGTCGCGTCGTTCCTGGTGGACCTGCCGGTCGGCGAGCCGAGCCCGCTGGTGCGCCTGCACCAGGTCACCCACCAGATGCGCGAGCACACCGACACCGGTGACGCCGTCGGCGCCGACACCCTGGTCCGGATCGGCGGGTTCGCCCCGCCGACCCTGCACGCCGTCGGGGCCCGCGCCGCGAACGGGATGGCGCGGCACTTCTTCAACCTGGTCGTGACCAACGTCCCCGGCCCGCAGTTCCCCCTCTACGCGGCCGGGGCGCGGATGCTGGAGATGTTCCCGGTGGTCCCGCTGGCGAAGGGGCAGGCCGTCTCCATCGGTCTGACCAGCTACGACGGTGGTATCTACTACGGGCTGAACGGGGACAGGGACGCCATGGGCGACCTGGACGTGCTCGCCGGGATGGTGGGCGAGTCGCTCGAGGAGCTGCTCGAGACACTGCGACAGACGGGGTGAGCCCCGTCAGAGGAGAGGACCGTTGAGGATCTACCTCCCCGCGACCTGGCCGATGCTGGCCCGCACCGTGAAGACCGGGAACTTCGAGCCGCTGGGCGGTACCGCGTTCGCGCTCACCCCGAAGCTGCGCGAGTCCTACACCGCGGGCGACGACGAGGAGCTCGAGTACGCCGCGATGAACGAGGCGGCGCGGGCGTCGCTGCGGCTGCTGGCGGTCGAGTTCGGGCTGGGCGAGGACGACACCCCCGCCCGCCGGGTCGTGGTGTCCGCCGACACCGACGACGTCACCCTGCGCCCCGACCTGGACGACGGCGCGGTGCGGGTGACGGGCCCGGTGCCGGTCTCGAAGATCGCGGCCGTGCACGTGGACCTGCCCGAGGCCGAGCACGCGGTCCGCGAGGCCGCGGGCGCGGTCGACAAGGCGGACCTGGGCGACATGGACGCCGAGTTCCTCGTCGGCGAGGCCGAGGACCACGAGCTGGCCTGGTACGACGGCACCGAGCTGCCGTTCCTCGTCGAGCTGGGCTGAGGCGCGCGACCCCCGGGCGGCTGTGCCGGACACCCCGGCACGGTCCGGGGCGTCAGGCCGGGTCGTCGAACACCGGGGCCCGTCGCTCCAGCCGCGCCGCGACGGCCTCCCGCTGGTTCGGGCTCGCGATGAGCGCGCCGATCTCGGCCTGCTCGGCGGCGAGCTGATCGGCGGGCGGCCGGGTCGCCGCGAGCAGCCGCTTGGCCGCACGGACGGCGTGCGGGCTGCGGGCGGCGATCTCGCGCGCGGTGGCCAGCGCGGCGGCCCGCGGGTCCTCGGCGGTCCGGGTCGCCAGCCCCAGCGCGCCGGCCTCGGTGCCGGACACCGTGCGCCCGGTGAACGTCAGGTCCCTGGCGACGTCGCGTCCCACCAGGTCCGGCAGCAGCAGCGTGCCACCCATGTCGGGGACCAGCCCCCACACGATCTCCAGCACCGACAATGTCGCGTCCGGCGCGACGATCCGCAGGTCCGTACCCAGGGCGATCTGCAGACCGCCGCCGAGCGCGTGCCCCTGCACGGCGGCGATCACCGGCACCGGGAGCTCGGTCCAGGCGTACGCGGCGCGCTGGCCGGTCGCGTGGGCGGGCGAGCCGTCGGGGACCGCGGGCAGCTCCGCGGTGGCGGAGAGCCGCTCGCCGGCGCCCATCGCGCGGAACATGTCCCGGTCGAGCCCGGCACAGAAATCCGGGCCCTCGGCCGACAGCACCACGGCGCGGACGTCCGTGCGCTCGCGCAGGGCGTGGGCGGCGTGCACGATCGCGGTGAACTGGGCGACGTCGAGGGCGTTGCGGCGCTCCGGGCGGGTCAGCCGCACCTCGGCGACGCCGTCGTCCACGGTGGTCCGGACACGCTCGCTCATGCACCGGACCGTAACCCGGATCGGAGGCCGGTATGGCGTTCGTCGCGCCGCAGCTGCACGAGGTGACCCGCGGGCTCGCGTTCCCGGAGGGGCCGGTCGCGCTGTCCGACGGGTCGGTGCTCGTCGTCGAGATCGCGGCCGGGCGGCTCACCCGGGTACTGCCCGACGGCACCCACGTCACCGTCGCCGGGACCGGCGGGGGGCCGAACGGCGCCGCGATCGGCCCGGACGGCGCGGTCTACGTCTGCGACAACGGCGGGTTCACCTGGCACACCCGGCCCGACGGCACCGTGTTCCCCGGTGACCAGCCCGAGGACTACCGCGGCGGCGCGATCCTGCGTGTCGACCCCGGGACCGGGGAGTCCTCCGTGCTGTACGACGGTCTGCGGGGCCCGAACGACATCGTCTTCGCCGCCGACGGGACGTTCTGGTTCACCGACCTCGGCAAGCGCCGCCCCCGGGAGCTCGACCTCGGCGGTCTCCACCACGCGCGCCCGGACGGCTCGGCCCGCACCGAGGTCGTGCACCCGCTGATGACCCCGAACGGCGTCGGTCTGTCCCCGGACGGGTCACGGCTCTACGTCGCCGAGACCGCCACCGGCCGGGTCTGGTGCTGGGCGGTCACCGGCCCCGGCGAGCTCGGCACGCCGCCGGAGCTGCCCGGCCCGTCCGGTCCCGGCGGCGCCCGGCTGCTGCACGGCTTCGCCGGGTACCGCAACCTCGACTCGCTCGCCGTCGACGGTGACGGGAACGTCTGCGTCGCCACCCTGGTGACCGGCGAGGTCAGCGTGCTGTCCCCGGCGGGGGAGCTGCTCGGCACCGTCGCGCCGCCCGAGCACGACCCGCACGTCACCAACATCTGCTTCGCCGGTGCGGGCTCGCGCGACGCGTGGGTCACCTCGTCCGGACGGGGGCGGCTCTACCGCTGCACCTGGCCCGTCGACGGTCTGGACCTCGCGTTCCGGCGGTGACGCTCAGCCGCGGACCGGCGGCTCGATCGTGATCGGGGCACCCCAGCCGTCGTAGCGGACCAGCACGTCCAGGGCGGCTCCGTCGGGCATCTGCTGGCGGACCCGGGTGCGCAGCGGCCTGCGCTCGGCATCGACCCAGATCTCGGCGCTCAGCCGGGTCAGCCCGGCCTGCTGCTGGGCCTGCAGCGCGGCGCGGCGGGGCGGGTCGGTCTCGCTCGCGACGGCCCGCACCAGGTCCACGACCAGCGTGTAGTGCACGGCCGGGGTGCCGTCGACGGCGTCGTCGGCGGCGTCGGCGACGAGCACCGCGTCCGGGTAGCGGGCCACCGACCCCAGCGGGTCGACGCCGGCGGCGACGTTCGCGGCGAGCGTCGCGTGGGTCGTCTGGTCCGGGGGCAGCGGTACCCGCCCGGCCTCGCCCCAGCCGCCGTCGCCGGGGCGCAGCCAGGTGCGGCCGCCGACCCGGATGACCTCGGTGCTGCGGGCGACCGTGCCCGACGGCCCGGAGCGCAGCAGCAGCCGCACCGCGGGCGCGTCCCCGGCCTGGTCGACCCGCAGGGCACCGTCCCCGGTCACCGGGACCGGGGTGCCGTCCCGGGTCAGGGTGCCCGCGACCGACAGCGTCGAGCCGCCGTCGAGCCGGGTGCGCGCCCGGACGTCGGTGACCAGGGGGGCCGGGTCGTAGTACTTGGGCAGCGCCGCCGGTGCGGTGGCGGCAGGCCCGGGGGTGTCGCCGAAGGAGCCGGACCAGGCGCAGCCGGACAGCCCGGGCACCAGCACCGCCGCGCACAGCAGCAGCGTCGTCGCACGCCGTCCCGGCACTACCCGCTCCCCGGCCGTCGTCGTGGTGGTCAGAACCTGTCGCCCGCCAGCGCCACCAGCACACGGCGCAGCGCCCCGAGTCTGCCTCCTCCGAGGGCACCGGAGGCGACCAGGTCGTCCAGTGCGCACTCCGGGTCGGCGGGCGGCCCGAGGTGCCCGCAGCCGCGCGGGCAGTTCTCGATCGCGTCGGCGAGGTCGCCGAACGCGGCGACGACGTCGTCCGCGCCGACGTGCGCGAGCCCGAACGAGCGCACCCCCGGGGTGTCGACGACCCAGCCGTCGGCGTGCGGGAACGCCAGCGCCGCGGTGGTCGTGTGCCGCCCCTTCCCGACACCCGAGACCCGCCCGATGGCCTGGGTCGCGGCCGGGACGATCGCGTTGACCAGGGTGGACTTTCCGACGCCGGAGTGCCCGACCAGCGCGCACAGCCGCCCGGACAGCTCCGCGCGCAGCGCGTCGAGCCCGGACGGCGGTCCGGACTCCGAACGCCCGGTCACCAGCACCGGCACCCCGAGCTCGCGGTACTGCGCGGCGAACGGCTCGGGGTCGGCGAGGTCGGACTTGGTGAGGCACAGCACCGGCTGCAGGCCGCCGGCGAAGGCCGCGACCAGGCACCGGTCGACGAACCCGCTGCGGGGCACCGGGTCGGCGACGGCGGTGACCACGATCAGCCGCTGCGCGTTCGCGACGACGATCCGCTCGTAGGGGTCGGTGTCGTCGGCGGTGCGGCGGAGCACGGTGTCGCGCTCGGCGACCCGCACGATCCGGGCCAGGGTGTCCGGCTCGCCGGACAGGTCCCCGACGAGGTCCACCCGGTCGCCGACGACGACCGGTGTGCGCCCCAGCTCGCGGGCCCGCATGGCCACGACCTGGGGGAGGCCGGGATCGGCGTCGACCGCGCAGGTCCAGCGGCCCCGGTCGACGGCGGTGACCATCGCCCGGGTCGCGTCGGCGTGGGCGGGCCGGCGCTTGCTGCGCGGACGGCTGCCGCGCCGCCCGGGCCGGACACGGACGTCGGACTCGTCGAGCCTGCTGATGTCGCGGGGCATGTCAGTTCCCGACCAGCGCCGCCCACCGCCCGGGGAAGTCCGGGATGGTCTTGTCGGTGCTGGCCACGTCGTCGATCTCGACGCCCGGCACGACCAGCCCGATGATCGCGCCCGCGGTCGCCATCCGGTGGTCGGCGTAGGCGCCCCACGGCCGGTCCGACCGTCCGGTGAGCGGCTTCGGTTCGATGACCAGGCCGTCCTCGGTCTCGGTGACGGCGCCGCCGAGCGCGGTGATCTCGGTGGCGAGCGCGGCGAGCCGGTCGGTCTCGTGACCCCGCAGGTGCCCGATCCCGCGCAGCCGCGAGGTACCCGAGGCCAGCGCGGCGACCGCGGCGACGGTGGGGGCGAGCTCGCCCGCGTCGTGCAGGTCGACGTCGACACCGGCGAGCCGGTCCGGCCCGGCCACGGTGAGGCCGTCGGCGGTGTGGGTGACCGTGGCGCCGAACTGCTCCAGCACCGGCAGGACGTCGACGCCGGGCTGGGTGGTCCTGTCCGGCCAGCCGCGCACGGTGACCCGCCCGCCGGTCACGACGGCCGCGGCGAGGAACACCGAGGCGTTCGACAGGTCCGGCTCGACCGACCAGTCCCGCGCGGCGACCGGGCCGGGCTCGACCCGCCAGCGGTTCGGCTCGCCGTCGTCGACGACCACCCCGGCGGCGCGCAGCATCTCCACCGTCATCGCGATGTGCGGCAGCGACGGCAGCGGCTCCCCGTCGTGGACCACGGTCACGCCGCGCTCGAACAGCGACCCGGACAGCAGCAGCCCGGACACGAACTGCGACGACGCCGACGCGTCGATCGTCACCGCACCGCCCCGGACGGGGCCCCCGTCGAGGACGAAGGGCAGCGCCTCTCCGGACACCGTCGCCCCGAGGTCGCGCAGCGCGCCCAGCACGGTGCCCATCGGGCGCTCGCGGGCCCGCGGATCGCCGTCGAACCGGACCGCACCCGTCGCGGTCGCCGCGGCCGGCGGGACGAACCGCATCACCGTGCCGGCGAGCCCGCAGTCGACCTCGGCCGGGAACGCCGCCGTGCCCCCGCGCAGCCCGCCGTGCGCACCGATCCGCACGGTGTCGCCCTCGGCGGCGACCGGGACACCGAGCGAGGCCAGGGCGCCGGTCATCAGGGCGGTGTCGCGGGTGGGCGGTGCGCCGTCGACCCGGACGTCGCCGCCGGACAGGCCGGCGAGCAGCAGCGCGCGGTTGGTCACCGACTTCGACCCGGGGACGGTGACGGTGCCGGTCACCGGCGACCCGGGCGTGGGGGCGGTCCAGTTGCTCACGCCTCCATCCTTCCCCACGTGGGAGGATGGGATGCATGTGCGGCCGTTACGCCTCCACCAAGGCCCCCGCGGACCTGGCCGACGAGTTCCACGCGGTCGACGCGACGCAGGAGTCCTCGCAGCGTCCGGACTACAACGTGGCGCCGACCAAGGACATCACCGTGGTGGTCGAACGCCACCCCCGTGACGGGAGCGGCGAGCCCGACCGGGACACCACCGAGCGGTCGCTGCGCACCGTGCGGTGGGGGCTCGTGCCGTTCTGGGCGAAGGACCCCTCGGCGGGCGCGCGGATGGTGAACGCCCGGTCCGAGACGATCACCGAGAAGCCCGCGTTCCGGCGCGCGGCCGCGTCGCGGCGCTGCCTGTTCCCGATGGACGGCTGGTACGAGTGGCAGCGCCACGACGCCGTCCCGACGTCCCGGGGCGGGACGGGCAAGCCGACCAAGCAGCCCTACTTCACCCACTACGCCGACGGCGCCACGATGGCGATGGCGGGCATCTGGGAGTTCTGGCGCCCGAAGGGCGACGAGCTGACCGAGAAGTACCCCGACGGGCTCGTCACCGCCTGCGTGCTCACCACCGAGGCGGTCGGCCCGCTGGCCCAGGTGCACGACCGGATGCCGTTGGTGCTGCGCCCCGACGACTGGTCGGACTGGCTCGACCCGGACCGCGGCACCGGCGACGAGGGGGTCGCCCGGCTGCTGGTCCCGCCGTCGCCGGAGCTCGTCTCGACCCTGGACATCCGGCCGGTGTCGTCACAGGTCAACAACGTCCGCAACAACGCGCCCGAGCTGCTCGACCGGCTCCCCGACGACCAGGTCACCGAGCCGATCCAGCTCGACCTGCTGTCGTGACCTCGGCCCGCGAGGTCGACACCCCGCGCGGCCCGGCCCGGGTGACCCTGCACCGGGCGGGCACCCCGCGCGGGCTGCTGCTCGGGCACGGCGCGGGTGGCGGCATCGACGCCCCCGACCTGGTCACCGCCACCGCTGCGGGCACCGCCGCCGGGTTCGACGTCGGGCTGGTCGAGCAGCCCTACCGGGTCGCGGGCCGGCGGGCGCCCGCCCCGGCCGGGCACCTCGACGAGGCGTGGCTCGCCGTCGTCGCGGCGGTGCGGCCCGGCCACGACGGCCCGCTGGTCGTCGGCGGCCGCAGCTCCGGAGCCCGCGTCGCGTGCCGCACGGCGACGACGGCCGGGGCGACCGCGGTGCTGTGCCTGGCCTTCCCGCTGCACCCCCCGGGCCGCCCGGAGCGGACCCGGGCCCCCGAGCTCGACGGGGCCGGGGTGCCGGTGCTCGTGGTGCAGGGTCGCAGCGACCGGTTCGGCGTGCCGGCCGAGGGGCCCGGCCGGCGGGTGGTGCTGCTCGACGGCGACCACGGGCTGAAGAAGCAGCACGACGTGCTCGGCGCGACCGTAGGGCAGTGGCTCGGCACCGTCTAACGGGCACCCGGCCCGGCCCGCAGCAGCTCGGCCAGCTCGGCCGCGGGCCGCGGTGACCCGAGGTGCCAGCCCTGGCCGATGTCGCAGCCCAGGTCGTACAGCCGGCGCGCCTGCCAGCCGGTCTCCACCGACTCCGCGACGACGGTCAGCCCCAGCGTGTGGGCGAGCTCGATCATCGCCGAGAGGATGACCGGGCTGTCGACGTCCACCGGGCCCTGGTCGTCGGGGTCCTCCTCACCGGGACAGGGGCCGCCCCGCCCGGTGACGAACGACCCGGCCAGCTTGAGCACGTCCACCGGCAGCCGGTGCAGGTAGACCAGGTTCGAGTAGCCGGTGCCGAAGTCGTCGATGGCGATGCGCACCCCGAGCCTCGACAGCTCCTCCAGCGCCTCGACCGGGCGCCCGGTGGCCGACATGAGGTCGCTCTCGGTGAGCTCCAGCTGCAGCGACGACGCCGGCCACCCGGTCCGCTCCAGCACGTCGACGATCCGGGTGACGGCGTCGGGCCTGCGCAGCTGCTGGCCCGCCACGTTCACGCTGAGCACCAGCCCCGGGTCGGCACCCGTGTCCACCCAGGAGCGGGCGGCGGTGCAGGCCTGTTCCAGCAGGTGCAGGCCGAGCGGCACGATCAGACCGGTCTGCTCGGCCAGCGGGATGAACACGTCGGGGCCGAGCCGCTCGCCGTCCGCGGTGCGCCAGCGTGCCAGCGCCTCCACCCCGACGACGGCGCCGTCGTCGAGCGCCACCAGCGGCTGGAACTCCAGGTGGAACTCACCGCGGTCCAGCGCGCCCGGCATCCGGCCGGCCAGTTCGAACAGGTGCACGTCGTTCGCGTGCCGGGCCGGGTCGAACACCGCGATGCGGTCCCGGCCGTCGCGCTTGGCCCAGTACATCGTGGTGTCCGCGGCCTGCATGAGCGTGGCCGCGCCCGCGGGTTCGGCCACGTCCGCGCCGGTGGCGGCGCCCGCCGGGTCGCGGAACGGGAGGGCGACGATCCCGATGCTGGCCGACACCACGACGTCGCGGCCGCGCACCCGGACCGGCCGCCGCACCACCGCCAGTGCCCGGTCGGCGACCGCGGTCAGCTGGTCGACGCCGGTGCACCGCTCCACGAGCACCACGAACTCGTCGCCGCCCATCCGGGCGACGGTGTGCCCGGCCGGGCGGAGCTCGGCGTCGAGGCGGTGCGCGACGGTCCGCAGGAGCTGGTCCCCCGCGTCGTGGCCGAGGGTGTCGTTGACGGCCTTGAAGCCGTCCAGGTCGAGGTAGCAGACCCCCACCGGGGCCGGTGACCCGTACGGGCCGGCGAGCGCGGACTCGAGCCGGGCGAAGAACAGCGCCCGGTTCGGCAGCCCGGTGAGCGGGTCGTGCTCGGCCTGGTGGCGCAGGCGCGACTGCAGGCGGCGCCGCTCGGTGACGTCGGAGACCATCGCGACGAGGTAGCGGGGCTCCCCGTCGGGGGAACGGACCAGCGACACGGTCAGCTCGGTCCACACCTGGTCGCCGTCGGCCCGGAAGTAGGACTTCTCCATGCGGACGTGCCCGACCCGCCCGGCGAGCATGGCCTCGATCTGCGGCCACATCTCCGGGGTGTCCTCGGGATGGATGAACTCGAACACCGAGCGGCCGACGAGATCGCCCGGCCCGTAGCCGAGGATCGTGGTCAGCGTGCGGTTGGCCTCCAGGATGCGGCCCTCGATGTCGGCGACGCTGATGCCGAGCACCGCGCTCTCGAAGACCACCCGGTAGCGGGCCTCGGACCGCCAGCGGGCGTCCTCGGCGGCGGCGCGTGCGTCGAACGCGGCGGAGCTGATCCGTTCCTGCTCCAGCCGGGTGCGGTCGCGCAGCGTCCGCGCGTAGCCGGTCGACAGTGCCCCGACCGCGGTGGTCCAGCGACGCAGCCCGGCCGGGTCGCCGACGGTCCCGGCGAAGTGCGCGGACAGCACGTCGATCGAGCAGCGCAGGGCGGCCGGGTCGGTGAGGTGGGCGGCGACCAGCTCGGCGCCGACCTCCTCGGCCATCGCCTCCTCCGCCCGTCGACGACGGCGGTGAACCACCAGGCCGCTCCGGAGAGCACCGCGTGGAGGTCGGCGCGGGCGGCGGAGACGAAGCCGCGGGCCTCGATGGCGCGTACCCAGGCGTCGGCCAGCACCGCCGGTCCCGGCTCCCGCCCACCGGGCGGGAAGGGGACGGGTTTCGCCACGACGGCCCTCCCTCCCACTGTCAGATGCCGGGCCATCCGGCGTGACGGGCGACGGCGGCGAGCCCGGGGTAGCGCTGCGCCTCGGGTCCCACCGGGGACTCCGGGCGCCAGAGCGGGATCCGCACGACACCGGGCTCGACGAGCTCCAGGTCGCTCAACAGTGCCGCGACCTCCTCGGTGTCGCGCATCCGCATCCGGTTCGGGGACCTGTCCCTGTTGTAGAGGTTCTGGGCCCGGCTCGCACCGGAGAGGCCGCCCTCGTCACTCGCGTGGCTGACGACGACGTGGCTCCCGGGACCGGTCGCGCCCGCGTAGGCGGCGATGATCCCGGCCGGGTCCGCCTCGTCCGGCACGAAGTGCAGCACGGACACCAGCAGCACGGCCACCGGCCGGGACAGGTCGAGGTGGCTGCGGGTCAGCGGGTCGTCGAGGACACGTCGCGCGTCGGTCAGGTCGGCGGCGAGGACGGCCGTCGACGGGTCGCCGTCGAGCAGCGCGCGGCTGTGCGCGACGGCGATCGGGTCGTTGTCGACGTAGAGCACCCGCGCGTCGTCGCAGGCCGTCGCCGCGACCTCGTGCACGTTGCCCACCGTCGGGATGCCCGACCCGAGGTCGAGGAACTGGCGGATCCCGTGTTCGCAGAGCCGGTGCACGACCCGGCGCAGGAACGCCCGGTTGGCCTGCGCGACCGCCGCCATCTCGGGCAGGGCCTCCAGGACCCGGTCGGCGAAGGCCCGGTCGGCCTCGAAGTTGTGCGACCCGCCCAGGTAGTAGTCGTAGACCCGGGCGACGCTCGGGCTGGTCATGTCCACCTCGTCGGGCGCCCATGCCGGTCGGTCCACGTCTGCTCCCCGCCGCTCGTCCCGGTCCGTGCCGACGGTGCTCGGCTGCCGTCGGTGATCGACCCTACTGGGGCGGGGCCCGAGCCGGCCCCGTCCGTGGGATCCCGACCGTCAGCCGGTCGCAATGGGTGCGACGACGGCGCCGGTGAGCGCCACCAGGTCCGCCGGGGCGAGCTCGATCTCCAGACCCCGTCGTCCGCCGGAGCAGAACACCGTCGGGTGGTCCTGCGCCGAGGCGTCCAGCACGGTCGGCAGCCGCTTGCGCTGGCCCAGCGGGGAGATGCCGCCCGCCACGTAGCCGGTGGTCCGCTCGGCGTCGGCGACGTCGGCCATGACGGCCTTCTTCCCGCCCGCGGCGGCGGCCAGCGCCTTGAGGTCCAGCTGGGCCGACACCGGTACGACGCCGACGGTCATGGTCCCGTCGACGAGCGCGACGAGGGTCTTGAACACCCGTCGCGGGTCCTGCCCCATGACGGCGGCGGCCTCCTCGCCGTAGCCCGCCCCGTCGTGGTGGGTGTAGGTGTGCAGCTCGTGCGCCACGCCGCGCTTCGCCAGCAGCGCCGTCGCCGGGGTGCCCCTGCCCGCCATGGTCGTCCTCCCGTACCCGTCCCCGGGGCCGTGCCCCGGGTGCCGACGGGAACCTACGGGAATGCCCTCCGGTGGCGCACCGTTGTTCCGTACGTGACGACATCAGTGATGGAGAGGCCCGGGGCCGCGCCGCCGGACGGCCGGGAGCGGCCGGGGCGCGTACCCTCCGACGCGTCCGCCGTGCCGGTGACCCGCACCGGTGCGCGACTCGTGTCACTGGAGAGGGAACCTTTGTCAGTACAGCCGGATCAGCCGGACCAGCCGGGGACGGATGCGGCAGGGACCGATCCCGCGGAGCTCGCCGCCCGGGTCGGTGTGGCCGACGCCGACGGCAACCGCGCGCCCGACGACGAGAGCGTCTCCGACCGCACGGCCCGCTTCGAGCGCGACGCGATGCCGCTGCTCGACCAGCTCTACGGCGCGGCGCTGCGCATGACCCGGAACCCGGCCGACGCCGAGGACCTGGTGCAGGAGACCTTCCTGAAGGCGTACTCGGCGTTCGGGTCGTTCCGCCGCGGCACCAACCTCAAGGCGTGGCTGTACCGGATCCTGACCAACACCTACATCAACGGGTACCGCAAGCGGCAGCGTCAGCCCCTGCAGTCGCCGACCGACGAGATCACCGACTACCAGCTGGCCCAGGCCGGTGAGCACAGCTCGACCGGCCTGCGCTCGGCCGAGGTGGAGGCCCTCGACGCGCTGCCCGACAGCGACGTCAAGGAGGCCCTGCAGGGTCTGCCCGAGGACTTCCGCATGGCGGTCTACCTCGCCGACGTCGAGGGGTTCGCCTACAAGGAGATCGCCGAGATCATGGGCACCCCGATCGGCACCGTGATGTCGCGGCTGCACCGGGGCAGGCGTCAGCTGCGCGACATGCTGACCGACGTCGCCCGCGAGCGCGGCTTCGTCCGCGATGGCGCCGCCAACGGGACAGGGGACCGGGAGGTGACGGCATCGTGAGCGCCGCCGAGGGCTCGGGCGCACCGCTCGAGCGCAACCCCATGATCCAGGACCCGCCCGCGAACACCGGATGCAGCGAGGTGCTGGCGGAGGTGTGGCTGTTCCTCGACCACGAGTGCGACCAGGAGCGGCGCCGCCTGCTCCAGCAGCACCTCGACGAGTGCGGCCCGTGCCTGGCCGAGTACGGCATCGACGAGAAGCTCAAGGCACTGCTGGCCCGCAAGTGCGGCGGTGAGGCGGCCCCGGCCGCTCTCAAGGACCGGCTGCGGTCGCAGATCCGTTCCGCGGTGCTGGAACAGGCCCAGGTGACCGTCGAGAGCGGTCCCGAGGGCACCAGCGTCTCGGTGTCCCACCAGCGCACGGAGTACCGCTCCGGCAGCTGAGCGACCGGCGTACGCGAGAGGGCGGGTACCCCACCGGGGTGCCCGCCCTCTCGCGTCGGTGTCGCCGAGCTCAGCAGTTCGGCTTCTTGCCGTGGTTGGCGCCCTTCTTGGCGCGGTCACGGCGCTTGCGTGCACGCTTGGACATCTCGACCCTCCTTCCCGTCCGGGTCACGGTTCCGCGGCGTTGCCGCGGGAGCTTCGTACGCACGATTCTCGCATGTGGTGGGATGGGCGATCGTGACCACGCTGAGCGAGCTGCTCGCCGAGCACACGACGATGGACGGCGAGACCGCCGATCACCTCCAGCGCGTGGTCGGTGAGTGGCAGTTGTTGGCCGACATGTCCTTCGCCGACTTCCTGCTGTGGGTGCCGCTGGACGACCTCCACACGGGGACGGGCGGAGCCTCCCGGGCGGCGACCGCGCAGTTCCTGTGCGTCGCCCAGGCCCGGCCGACCACCGCACCGACCGCCCACCCGGACGACGTCGTCGGCCGCCGGGCCGTGCCGGTGGAGGTCGGGCAGCTGCGCCGGGCGGTGCTGGAGGGCCGGATCTGCCGCGACGACGACCCGCGCTGGCACCTGGAGGTGCCGGTCCGCCGGGAGACCATCCCGGTCCGGTTCAAGGGGCGCACCGTGGCGGTGCTGTCGCGGGACACGAACCTGTCGACGCCCCGGGTGCCGTCGCCGCTGGAGATCGCCTACCTGGGCAGTGCGTCGGACCTGTGCCAGATGATCGTCGACGGGACGTTCCCGCCGCAGTCCGGTCCGCCCGGGTCGGCCGAGGGCAGCCCGCGGGCCGGGGACGGTCTGGTGCGTCTGGACGTGCACGGCAACGTCGCCTACGCGAGCCCGAACGCGCTCTCGGCCTACCACCGCATGGGGCACGCCAGCGACGTCGCAGGCGCCGACCTCGCGACGGTCACCAAGGCCCTCGTGCTGGACCCGTTCGACGCGAAGGACGTCGCCGGCCGGATCAACGAGGCCCTCGACGGCGCCCCGTCCACCCGGATGGAGATCAAGGGCCGCCGGGCGACGATGCTCGTGCGCGCGCTGCCGCTGCGCCCCCGCGGCGACGCGGCGGGGGCCCTCGTGCTGGTCCGCGACGTGACCGACCTGCGTCGCCGGGACGCGGCGCTGATGAGCAAGGACGCCACCATCCGGGAGATCCACCACCGGGTGAAGAACAACCTGCAGACGGTCGCGGCCCTGCTGCGGATGCAGGCCCGGCGCAGTGAGAACCCGGAGGCCGGCCGGGCACTGGAGGAGTCGGTCCGCCGGGTCACCTCGATCGCACTGGTCCACGAGGCGCTGGCCTACTCCGTCGCCGAGGTCGTGGAGCTCGACGAGCTGCTGCCCAAGGTGCTGCCCGCGATCCGCGACGGGGCGACGACCGAGTCCCGCTCCCGGGTGCGCGTCGACCCCGGGTTCGGGGCGTTGCCCGCGGCGAAGGCCACCCCGCTGGTGCTGGTCCTGGCCGAGCTGACCCACAACGCGCTGGCGCACGCCTACGACCCCGGCACGGCGGGGGAGGTGGTCGTCAGCCCGGTGCGCTCGGCGAGCCGGCTGGAGGTGTCGGTGGCCGACGACGGCCACGGCATGCCCGCCGACTTCGACTTCGAGAAGTCCAAGGGGCTGGGGCTGCAGATCGTGCGGACCCTGCTGACCTCGGAGCTGGAGGCCACCATCGACGTGCGGGCCCGGGACGGCGGTGGCACGGTCGCCGTGGTCCGGGTACCGCTCGGCGGATCCTGACCCCACCCGGGCCCGTGGGGCAGCTCGCGTCGCCCCACCGGCCGCGGGAGCGGCTCCGGGAGCAACGGGCGAGGGGGCCCGCGAGGCAACGGCTCGGGCCCCCGTCGTCCCCGGGCGGTTGCTGCGGTGCGGCGGGTGACCGGTCCCGGTCACTCCCGGTGACCCGGGGCGTGGACGGGGGGCCGGAGGGCACCGGATACGCTCGTCGCGTGACCGTTGATCCCGGTGCCGTGGTCGCGCCGGCACCGTGGTCGACCCTCACGCCGGGGTGGCAGATCACCCCGAACGCACCTCGGGCCCGTGGCCGGTGGCGTCCGGCTACGGGCCCGAGGTCGGGGAGCTACTTCTTCAGTTCTCTCGAGTACCGCTTCGAGTACTGCACAGATCTACTGCGACGGTTCCCGCTGTCGCAGCGGTCCGGGCTCGTGCCCGGGCTGTCTACGCGGTGCGAGCGCGCGGACGAGTGCTGCGCCGCTTCAGGGCGCGCCGCTCGTCCTCGCTCATGCCGCCCCAGACACCCGCGTCCTGGCCGGACTCGAGTGCCCACTGCAGGCACGACTCGGTGACCGGGCAACGCCGGCACACGCTCTTGGCCTCCGCGATCTGCATCAGGGCAGGGCCGCTGGTGCCGACCGGGAAGAACAGCTCCGGGTCCTCGTCGCGGCAGATCGCGTCGTGACGCCAGTCCATGATCACTTTCTCCTCTGGTGCGCGATCGGGGTCGCGCCGATCGTCTGTGCGCTTGGTGTTACGTGCATGTTTCGCAGCTTGTGAATACTTTCACGAGCTGCCGCGGTCCTCAATGGGAAACTGCTCGCAGATGCGTGAGCACCCTCATAGGGAACGCACGCAGACAGACCAGTGCCCGGGACTTCGAGCCGCCCTGGGCCGGTTCCACGATCCAGTGTCCCTGTCCCACTCGGAATCGGCCACCCGAAAACGGTGTCGACCCGGACACCCCTCACAGGAGGGGGTCGGCCCGGTGGGACGGAACCTCCACGAGCGGCGTTGCTCGTGGCCTCGCTTGCGTAGGGACCACCTTGGATCACCGGTTTGGCCTGGTGTAAGCCCCAACGGGACCGACGGTCCGCTCACATCGGTGAATGGCGGGGTTGCTCACTCCGGCGTGTGTGAGCGCCCGCACGGGGCGCGACGAACCGTCCGTCTCACACGACGACGCGTAACGCTCCGGGCACGCTGAGGAATTCCACATCGGTGCGCATTCCGAGGTGGTCGCCGTCGAGCTGCAGGGCGAGGGGCTGGTCCGAGCTGATCCGCACCCGGCCGACGGCGTCGTGGCGCACGATGTGCCGCCCGTGCGGGTCGCCGTCCGCGGACAGGATCTGGCGCAGCGTCGAGGCGATCGTCCGCGGTCCCAGCCCGGTGAGCGCGAACAGGCCCAGCCCGCTGCCGAACGAGGAGCGGGGGTTGGTCCGTACCGCGCGGCCGGACAGGAAGGTCCACGGGTCGGTGTTGGAGACGAACGCCAGCCGCACCCCGGGCAGCGGGGCCGCGTCCGGCAGCTCCACCGTCATCGACGGCGGCCGGCGCAGCTGTGCGAGGTACTGGGCGATCGCGGTCAGCGCGTAGCGACCGGGGCTGGCCTCGTGCCCCTGCGCGCGGGCGCGCTCTACGGCGGCCACCACCTCGGCGTCCCAGCCCATCCCGGCGTTGAAGGTGAACCAGCGGTCGTCGGCCCAGCCGAGGCCGACCAGCCGCCGTCGCCGCTGCGCCAGCGCGGTGAGCACGTGCCCGGTCGCCTCGACCGGGTCGCGCGGCATGTCCAGGGCACGGGCGAACACGTTCGCCGAGCCGCCGGGGACCACCGCCAGCATCGCCGTGGCGTCCGGGTCCGGCCGCGGGGCGCCGCTGCCCGAGCCGGTCTGTGCGGCCAGCAGCCCGTTCACGACCTCGTTCACCGTGCCGTCGCCCCCGAGCGCGACGACGAGCTCGACGCCGTCCGCCACGGCCGCCGCGGTCGCCTCCGCCGCGTGGCCCCGGTAGCGGGTCTGCAGGACGTCGAGCTTCAGCTCGCTGGCCAGGGCCTTGGTGAGCACGTCCCGGCCGGCGGCGGTGGTGGACGTGGCCTGAGGGTTGACCACGAGCATCGCGCGCACGGGCCGACTGTATCGACCGCGCACCGGCCGGTCCGTCGGCCGCCCGGCGGCGCCCCCCGTGGCGGGCGTCCTATCCTCGGCGGGTGGCCGATGACCGCGACGACCGCCCCGCGACGCGGGAACGACCGCCGGAGAACGTGCGGGTGGCCGGTGTGCTCGTCGCTGCCGAGGGAGCCGTCGGTGCGGTCCTCGCGGTCGTGCTGGGCGTGCGCGCCCTGGAGGCCGGGGGAGCCCGGCTCTACTACGGGCTGGCCGAGGCGGGCATCTTCGTGGTCCTGGCGGCCGCCGTGGCGGGCGTGGGGTACGGCCTGGTCCGCGGGGTGCACGGCTGCCGCACCCCGGCGATCGTCGTGCAGCTGCTGCTGTTCCCGGCCATCTACTACGCCCTGGGCCCCAGCCGTCAGCTGCTGTGGGGCATCGTCTGCGGGCTGTTCGTGCTGTTCACGTTCCTGATGCTGATCAGCGAACAGGCCCGGCGCTGGTCGATGGGCGACGAGTACCCCGACGACTAGCGGCCCGCGGTGTCCCGCCCGGCCAGCGCGGTCAGCCGGTCGCCGGTGAGCCGGTAGGTCGTCCAGCCGTCGTGGGGTGCGGCCCCGATCGCGTCGTAGAAACCGATCGCCGGGGTGTTCCAGTCCAGGACGTCCCACTCCAGGCGGGCCCAGCCGCGCCGGGTGACCTCCGCGGCCAACGCGGCCAGCAGCGCCGCACCGTGCCCGCCGCCGCGGGCCCCGGGCCGGACGTAGAGGTCCTCCAGGTGGATCCCGGCGACGCCCTCCCAGGTGGAGAACGTGCGGAACCAGATGGCCGTGCCGACGACCGTGCCGTCGTCGTCGACGGCCACGAACGCCCCGGCCGACGGGTCCGGGCCGAACAGCGCGGCCCGTAGCTGGTCCTCGGTCAGACCGCACTCGTGCGCGGCCTTCTCGTAGTCGGCCAGCTCGTGCACGAGCCGGACCATCACCGGGACGTCGTCGGGGGTGGCCGTGCGGACGCTCACCGGTCCTCCGCGGGGGTGGGTCGCTGGTTGACGTGGTCGAGGCGGGGCACCCCGCGTTCGAACCCCAGCACGCTGACCCCGGCCGGGTCCACACGGAAGTGCACCCCACCACTCGCGGGCAACCCGATCCAGCGGGCCGTCAGCACCCGGGAGAAGTGGCCGTGCCCCACCAGGACGACGTCGCCGTGGTCGAGCAGGGCCCGTGCGTCGCCCAGCACGGCGTCGGCCCGCGCCGCGACGTCGTCGGGGGTCTCGCCGCCGGGCCACGGGCCGTCCCAGATCGTCCAGCCGGGTAGGGACCCGCGGATCTGCGGCGTGGTCCAGCCCTCGTTGTCGCCGTAGTCCCACTCGGCGAGCCGGTCGTCGACCGCGTCCACCCGCAGCCCGGCCAGCTCGGCGGTGTCCCTCGCGCGCGTGCGCGGGGAGCACAGCACCCGGGCGGGCGGGGCGTCGTGGCGGACCAGGGCCAGCGCGTCGCGCACCCGGCGGGCGGCGTCGCGGCCCTCGTCGGTCAGCGGGACGTCGGTGCGGCCGGTGTGCTTCCCGGTGCGCGACCACTCGGTCTCGCCGTGGCGCAGCAGGAGGATCCGTCCGTCCGGATCGGCGTTGGTGCTCACGGGCGGCGACGCTAGTCGCGGACGCTCCGGGACGCTCGCGGTGATCACGTCGCCCGGTCGGGTCGGATCCGTCCCCGACCGGGGAGTCCGCCGGGCGCGCCGTACCCGCAGCGTGGCCGGGTCGGGTGAGATCCGTGGCGGACCACGAGCCGAGGAGCGTCATGTCGTCGCAGTTCTCCCGCCGCCCCGCACGGCGACGCATCGCCGGGATCGCCGCCGCGGCGGGCCTGGCGCTCACCGCGGCGCTCACCGCGCCCGTCGCCGCGGGCACCGCGGTGGCGGCACAGCCCGACCCGCAGGCGCAGGCGGGTGCGATCGGGCCGGGCGTGCAGGTCGCGACCCCGGTCACCGGTGGCGCCGAGCTCTGCACCGCGAACTTCCTCTACACCCCCGCCGCCGGGCAGGACGGCAGGCGGGACGAGCCCGGCGGGCGGGGGGCCGAGCACCAGAGCGCCCCCTCCGGTGCGCTCTACCTGGGCGCGGCCGCGCACTGCATGGCGGGCGAGGACGCCATGTCCTCGGTGGACGGCTGCCGCGAGCCGGTGATGCCCGAGGGCATCGAGGTCGGCATCCGCGGCCGCGACGGGCGGAACTACACCGGCCGGGTCGCCTACAACTCCTGGGCGGTCATGCAGGACCGCGGCGAGACCGACCCGCAGCTGTGCCTCTACAACGACCTCTCGCTGATCGAGCTGAGTCCGGCCGCGGCGGCGGTCGCCGACCCGACGGTCCCCGGCTTCGGCGGGCCGACCGGGCTCGACACCGACGGGACCGAGCAGGGGGAGAAGGTCTACAGCTTCCAGCCCAACCAGCTCGTGGCCACGCCGTACAAGCAGGGGCTGAGCCTGGGGCAGCCCGAGGGGCCGCGCACGCACGTCGTGCTCACCACCCCGCCGGGGGTCCCGGGTGACTCGGGCTCGGGCTACCTCGACGCCCGCGGCCGCGCCTTCGGGCTGCTGTCGAGCCTGATGCTGCCGACCAACACCAACGGGGTCACCGACATCGCCCGCGCGCTGGCCTACGCCGAGCGCTACGGCGAGGTCGGCGCGCTGGAGGTCGTCCCCGGGCGGGTCCCGTTCAGTCCCGGGGTGCTGCCGCTGACCGAGCTGCCGACCGGCCCCTCGCTGCTCCCGCTCCCGCTGCCCGACCTCACCCCGGCCCCGCTGCGCTGACCCGGCACACGGCTCCTGGGACGGGCGTGCGGTGATCCGTACGCCCGTCATGTGCGGGTGGCCACTCCGGACGCGCCGGGTGACCGGTTCCCGGCGTCCACCCGGTTAGACTCGGCGACAGATCCGACAGCTCGTCCCGGCGCGGCGCCCCTATCCCGGCGCGGCGCGCGGGATGGCCGTCCGGCACCGCGAGCAGGTCGACGTCAACCCGCGACGCCCGGTGCAACGGCAGGCGCGTCCGTGCGCCGCTCTCGTACCGCACCACCCGTGGAGTCTTCCCATGACGCTCGCCCAGGACCCGACCGCGCGTTCCGCCCCCGACCGGCACGAGGTGTTCGGCGCACACGAGGGCGGCAAGCTCGCGACCGGGCTCACCGCGCCGCTCGCCGACGAGCGCGACCTGTCGATCGCCTACACCCCCGGCGTCGCGGACGTCTGCCGCGCGATCGCCGACGACACCTCGCTCGCCGCCCGCTACACCTGGGCGCACCGGCTGGTCGCCGTCGTCAGCGACGGCACCGCGGTGCTCGGCCTCGGCGACATCGGCCCGCGCGCGTCGCTGCCGGTGATGGAGGGCAAGTCGGCGCTGTTCAAGTCCTTCGCCGGGCTCGACTCGATCCCGCTGGTCCTCGACACCACCGACGTCGAGGAGATCGTGGAGACCCTGGTCCGGCTGCGGCCGACCTTCGGCGCGGTCAACCTCGAGGACGTCGCCGCGCCGCGCTGCTTCGAGCTGGAGCGCCGTCTGGTCGAGGCCCTGGACTGCCCGGTCATGCACGACGACCAGCACGGCACCGCCGTGGTGCTGCTCGCGGCCCTGGACGGCGCCTGCCGGGTGCAGGACCGGTCGCTGGCGGACCTGCGCATCGTCATCTCCGGTGCGGGTGCGGCCGGCATCGCCTGCGCCCGGATCCTGCTGACCGCGGGGGCCTCGGACGTCGTGCTGCTGGACTCGCGCGGGGTCGTCGACGCCGGCCGCGGCGGGGAGAAGGCCGCACTCGCCGCCGTCACCAACCCGCGCGGGGTCACCGGGGGGGTGTCTCTATGGGTTCGTCAAGCGGCGGCGAGTTCTGGATCGGGGTTGTTGACCGTGGGCGGGTTGTAGGGGCGGCGGTCGCGGAGCATGGCGTAGATGACGTCGGTGCGGCGTCGGGCGAGGCAGATCAGGGCGGCGTTGTGTCGTTTGCCGGCGGCTCGTTTGCGGTCGTAGTAGGCGCGGCTGGCGGGGTCGGCCAGGGCGGCGAATGCGGACAGGAACAGCGCGGATTTCAGGGCGTGGTTGCCGCGCTGGGATCGGGTTTCGCCTTTGATCGAGGTGCCGGAGCGGCGGGTGACTGGGGCGAGGCCGGCGTAAGCGGCGAGGTGCCCGGCGGTGGGGAACCCGGAGCCGTCGCCGACGATGGTGAGGATCTTGATGGCGGTCCTGACCCCGAGTCCGGGCATCGAGGTCAGGACCGGTCCAAGAGGGTGGGCCTCCAGGCGGGCTTCGAGCTCGTCGGCGAGCTGGTCGCGTTCGGTGTGGACCTGGCGCAGCTGCCCGGCGACGCCGGTGATGACACGGGCGAACGCGGCCGTGCCGGGAACGGTCAGGCTCTGGGCGTCGAGCGAGGTCAGGATCTGG
Source organism: Pseudonocardia sp. ICBG1293 (assembly GCF_020131355.1). Taxonomy (GTDB): domain Bacteria; phylum Actinomycetota; class Actinomycetes; order Mycobacteriales; family Pseudonocardiaceae; genus Pseudonocardia. The sequence continues at coordinate 62,692 of NZ_JAHLEL010000053.1, read as the reverse complement.
GCGGGAAGGGTGCGGGCCAGTCGAGGCGACCGGGCCCGCATCGTCTCGGCGATCCCGTCAGCGCCGAGCTCTCGCAGGGCTTGCGGGGTGGGCGCGGCCGCGAGCAGGTCGAGCACGCCACCGCGGTCCAGGCGTGGCCCGAGCAGGCGTTCCAGGGCGGGATGAACATGCAGCAGGGCGTCGCGCAGCCGGTTCGTCAGCCGGGTGCTCTGCCCAGCCAGGTCATCGTCGTAACCGGCGAGCACAGTGAGTTCGGCGAGGGTCTCGTCGTCGGTGCCGACCCGGCGCAGGGTGTGCGGCATCGTCCGGGCGGCCTCGGCGATCACGTGGGCGTCGCGGGCGTCGGTCTTGGCCTGCCCGGGATGCAGGTCGGCGATGCGGCGCATCGCCAGCCCGGGCAGGTAGGCCACCGTGATCCCCAGATCACGAGCGACGGCGATGGCCAGCGCTCCGATCGAGGCGGGCTGGTCGATGACCATCAGCACCGCGCCGTGCTCGGCCAGCCCGGACAGCACGGTGCGCAGCGCCGATTCGTCGTTGGGCAGGGCCTTGTCGTGCACCCGCTTCCCGTTGGTGTCGACCGCGCAGGCGTGGTGTTCGGACTTGCCCACGTCCAGGCCGCAGAACACCGCGAACCCGGTCGGGTGCTGGTCAGGATCGGGCAACCGCCGCTCCCTTCTCGTCGCGGCAGGCCGACCACGAGCACCCGCGCCGGCAGCCACGTTACGAGCAGACCACACGGGTCAGGTCTCTATCAGCGGTCGTTGGCGCCCTCCGGCCACGGCGACAACACCCCCCAGATCATCGGGCGACAGGGGCAGTCAGTCATACCGCGGCCGGCGGCCTGCAAGCCCTCAGCGGGCTTGATCAAGAAGGTAACGGGGGGATCGCCGAGGCCCTGGCGGGTGCGGACGTCTTCGTCGGGCTGTCCAGCGCCACGCTGCCCGAGGAGCTCCTGGCCACGATGGCCCCGGAGTGCATGGTCTTCGCGCTGTCGAACCCCGATCCCGAGGTGCACCCCGACATCGCGGCCCGGCACGCCGCGATCGTCGCGACCGGGCGCAGCGACTTCCCGAACCAGATCAACAACGTGCTGGCCTTCCCCGGGATCTTCCGCGGGGCCCTGGACGCGCACGCCCGCCGCATCACCGACGACATGAAGGTCGCGGCGGCACGGGCGATCGCCGACGTCGTCGCCGACGAGCTGTCCCCGCAGAAGATCGTGCCCGGTCCGTTCGACCCCAGGGTGGCGCCCGCCGTGGCGGCGGCGGTGGCCCGGGCCGCCGGCGACGCCGGTGTGACCGCGGGCTGACGGCCGTCCATAACCCCGGTTACGAAACGTGTGCAATCGGGGTCTGCGCCGAACGGTACGGCGCGCTGTGAGCGGTCGAACACGCACGGTCGGCTCGACCGCCGCCGCTCGCCGAGCGCGCCACACCCTTCACCCTCCGGCGACCACCTGTCACCACCAGTGAGTGACAGGCGTAGCAACGGTATTGGGCCGAACGGTCCCGTCACTCGCTGTGTCGGGTGGCTCGATCGGTCTACCCGGCCGGATCGCCCGGGACGGTGGCTCGTTGTTCCCGACGGAGCTGCCGAACGGAACGGAGGCGGGCGTGTCGGAGCAGGGATCGCGGGCGGGACACCGTCCGGATGGGTCGGCCGGGGAACCGGTCGGCGGACGGGCGGAGCAGGCACCGGGTGCCCGCCGGGACCGGGACGCCGGCCTGGCCGGTGACCTCGCCCGGGCCTTCGCGGGTCCCGGCGGCACCCCGGCGGGCCGGGCCCGGCCGGGGACCGTGGACGAGCCGCACCTCGACCCGGCGGAGGCGCTCGACCTCGCCGCGCCGGACGCGGGGGTCGCCGGTGCCGGCTTCGGCGAGCCGCCGTTCGGCCGGGCCCCCCGCCTGCCCGCCGCGCCGCGACCGTCGGTCCCCGGCCCGGGGCCCGCGGCCCCCGCCGCCGGGATGCCCCGGCCCGGCGCCGCCGACGCCGACCCCGCCGACCACTCCGCGGTGCAGCTCCCGCCCTCGCCCGCCCTGGTCTGCGACGCCGGGGGAGTAGTGGTGCACACCAACGCCGCACTCCGCCGCCTCGCCGGTTCCGCCGACCCGACCGGCATGAAGCTCCCGCAGCTGCTCGTCGGACCGGACTCCGACGCCCGCCTGGTCCGCGCCGACCGCCGCCTGGCCCGGGTCAAGGTCGTCCGCTGGAACCAGCCCGGCGACCGCACCGTCGTGCTGCTCACCCCGTTCCCCGACGCCGCGCCCGCGCCGTCGGACGAGGCTCCCGCGCTCGACCTCGAGCGCGCCACCCGCTCCGGCACCTGGACCTTCGACCTGCAGGCCGGGACGCTGACCCGCAGCGAGGGGCTCGTCGAGCTCTACCGCGCGCTCGGCGTGCGCCCCGACGGCCCGGAGGGCCCCATCGAGGGCGAGCAGGTCGAGCGGGTGTGCCGGATGCTGCGCCGCGGCCCGGACGCCGCGCCGGAGCCCACCACCGCGCACAGCTCCGAGATCCGTCCCGAGGGCGGGGCGGTGCTGTCCTGCCGCACCCGCATCGACCGCACCCCCGGCGGCGCCCCGCTGCGCCTGATCGGGACCGTGCAGGACGTCTCGGACCGGCGCCGGGCCGAGTCCCGCGCCCAGCGTTCCGGGCAGCGCTTCGCCGACCTCGTCGCCACCATCACCACCGGTGTCGCGATGCTCGACGGCCGCGGCCGGATCGTCGACGCCAACCCGGCGCTGTGCCAGCTGCTCGACGCCGACCTGGAGACGCTGCGCGGCGTCCCGGCGCGCAGCCTGTCCGCCGAGCCCCAGTCCGACCGGCGCGGAGGGCTGCCGGACTGGCTGCGCGACCCGTCGCACCCGGAGCCGACCTACCGGATCGAGTCGCTCCCGCTGCTGCGGGCCGATGGCACCCGGATCGACTGCGAGGTCGTGGTCAACGCCGCCCCCTCCGACGGCGGCCGGCCGTTCTGGCTGCTCGTCGTCACCGACGTGGGGGAGCGCCGCCGCGCCGCCGACGTGCTGCGCGAGGCCGACACCGTCGACCCGCTGACGCGCCTGCCCAACCGGGCCGGGCTGCTGGAGCCCGCCGACCGGCTGCTGGCCGGACCGGACGCGGCCCGGGTCGCCGTGGTCTGCGGTGACGTCGACGACTTCGCCAGGGTCAACACGGGGCTCGGCCACGACGCGGGCGACACCCTGCTCGTCGAGCTGGCCGGGCGGCTGCAGCGCGAGCTGCCCCACCACTGCACGGCCGGGCGGCTCTCGGCCGACGAGTTCGCGGTCGTCTGCGCCGACGTCGACGAGGTCGGCGGTCCGCAGGCACTCGCCGTCGTCGTCGCCGAGCTGCTGCGCGGCGACGTCACCGTGGCCGGCAGGCCGATCACACTGACCGCGTCGGTCGGTGTCGCCGGGCGGGACGCCGCGCTGGCCGGTCCGCAGCCCGGCGACCGGGGCCCGCGTGGTGACGACCTGCTGCGCTCGGCCGAGGTCGCGGTGCGCGAGGCCAAGCAGCGTGGACGCGGCACGGTCGCCGTCGCCGACCGCGGTGCCGTCGTCCCGGCGCGGCGTCAGCTGGAGCTCGAGGCCGAGCTGCGGGCCGCGATCGAGGGCGACGCGCTGCGCCTGGAGTACCAGCCCGTCGTCGCGCCGGACGGCACCGTGCTGTCGGCCGAGGCGCTGCTGCGCTGGTCGCACCCCGTGCACGGCGAGGTGTCGCCCGGTGAGTTCCTGCCGGTCGCCCAGCGGGGCGGCCTGCAGCGCGACCTGGACCTGTGGGTGCTGCGCACCGCCACCACCGAGGCCGCGACCTGGCCCCGCAACGGGCAGGCGGTCGCGGTCGCGGTGAACCTGGCCGGGCTGCTGCCGGCCGACCCGTCGTTCCTGGCCGACGTCACCGCCATCGTCGAGGGCGCCGGACTGCCCTGGGACCAGCTGGTCCTGGAGCTCGTCGAGACCAGTCTGGTGGCGCTGCCGCGCCCCGCGCTGGACGCGATGAGCGAGCTGGTGCGCCGCGGCGTCCGCTTCGCCGTGGACGACTTCGGCACCGGCTACTCGTCGCTGGCCCGGCTCAAGGAGCTCCCGGCCCAGACCGTGAAGGTCGACCGCGCGTTCGTGACCGGCGTCGGCACCGACCCGGCCGACTTCGCGCTGGCCCGGGCCGTCGTCGAGGTCGCCCGCGCGATGGGCCGCGCGACCGTCGCCGAGGGCGTCGAGACCGCCGAGCAGTTCCACGTGCTGCGCGGGCTCGGGGTCAACGCGTTCCAGGGCTGGCTGTTCGCCCGGTCGCTGCGCCCCGACGACCTGCACCGCGTGCTGCGCGGCGGCGGTCTGCCCACCCCGGCGACGAGCGCCACCCCGCCGGGCGGGACCCCTGGCGTCTGGTGAGGATCACCGGTCCCGCCGTTCCAGGACGTACAGCACGGCGGTGAACACGGCCGCTCCGAGCAGGCCCAGCAGGCCGACCCCCACCAGCAGCAGCCCACCGTCGGACAACAGCGCCACGACGGGCCCGCGGCCGGTGCCGGCCCCGTACCGGCGGGCGGCGAACGACAGCACCAGCGCACCGACGCCGACGAGGAGCAGCCGGAACCAGGGGCGGAGCCGGCGCCGCAGGGCACCGTCGGACCGGGCGTCGGGCACGGCGTCCCCCTCCTCGTCGGTGCCCCAGGATGGCCCCCGGGGCCCGGGAGCCCTCCCGGGCGCTCAGCGGACGAACGCGCTCTGCCCCGTGATCGCCTTCCCGACGATCAGGGTGTTCATCTCCCGGGTGCCCTCGAAGGAGAACATCGCCTCGGCGTCGGCGAAGTACTTGGCGATCCGGTTCTCCAGCACGACGCCGTTGCCGCCGACGAGCTGGCGCCCGAGCGCGACGGTCTCGCGCATCCGGGTCGCGCAGAACTCCTTCACCAGCGACGAGTGCGCGTCCGAGCCCCGGCCCTCGTCGAGCAGCTGGGCGTTGCGGACCGCCATCCCCAGCGAGGCGCTCACGTTGCCGAGCATCCGCACCAGCAGGTCCTGCATCAGCTGGAACCCGCCGATCGGGCGGCCGAACTGCTCGCGCTGCGCGGCGTAGGACAGCGCCAGCTCGTAGGCCGCCATCTGCACCCCGACCGCGCCCCAGGCGGCGTTGGCCCGGGTGCGCTGCAGGACCAGGCCGGCGTCGCGGAAGGTGCCCGAGCCGCCGCTGAGCCGGTGCGACTCCGGCACCCGCACCCGGTCGAGCAGGATGTCGGCGTTCTGCACGATCCGCAGCGACTGCTTGCCCTCGATCTTCGTGATCGTCATGCCCTCCGACGGCGACGGCACCACGAAGCCGCGCACCGCGCCGCCGGCGTCCGGGTCGGTGTCCCGCGCCCACACGATGATCAGGTCGGCGAAGGTGGCGTTGCCGATCCAGCGCTTCTCGCCGTCGAGCACCCACTCCGCGTCGGGCCCGGACCCGTCCCGGGTGGCGGTGGTCTCCATCCCGCCTGCCACGTCGGACCCGCCGTGCGGCTCGGTCAGCCCGAACGCGCCGATGGAGTCCATCCGGGCCATCGCGGGCAGCCAGCGCTCCCGCTGCTCGGGTGTGCCGCCGGCGTGGATCGAGCCCATCGCCAGGCCCGTGTGGACTCCGTAGAAGCTGTTGACCGACGGGTCGACCCGCGAGATCTCCGCGTGCAGGAACCCCAGGAACAGCCGCGACGCCGGCGGGTCGGCATAGCCCGCCCCCGCCAGGTCCAGACCCGCGAAGCCCTTCACCAGCTGCATCGGGAACTCGGCGCGGTCCCAGGCCTCCAGCACGACGGGTGCGACCTCGGCGCGCAGGAACTCCCGCACCCGGCGCAGGTCGGCGCGCTCGGCGTCGGTGAGCAGGTCGGCGTAGTGGAACCAGTCCGCGACGTGCGGGTGGTCCGGGTCGAGGTCCAGCTCGGGACGCGGCAGACGCGTGGGCTCCTTCGGCATGGCACCACTGTTGCGCCGCGGCGCACCGGCCGCACGGCAGAACGGACCGGCCCCGGAGCGCCTATCCGAGCGCGCGCAGCAGCGCGGCACCGGATCCGGGGTCCCCGACCGGGCTGAGCACCACGTGGTCGGCGCCCGCGGCCCGGTGCTCGGCCACCCGCGCGGCGACGTCGTCGCGGTCGCCCCGGGCCGAGACCGCGTCGAGCAGCCGGTCGGCGCGGGCGTCGATCTCGGCGTCGGTGAACCCCAGCCCCCGGACGGTGGCGCGATAGCCGGGCACGTCGAGGAGGAACCCGGCCAGCTCGCGCAGCCCGGTCCGGTCGGTGCCGAGCACGGTCGGCAGCATCACCGCGAGCAGCCGGTCCCGACCGAGCGCCGCCCGCGCCCGGGCGGTGTGCTCCGGGGTGACCAGCAGCGTCACCGCCCCGGCGCAGCGGGTACGGGCGAGGTCGAGCTTGCGTGGTCCGAGCGCGGCCAGCAGCCGCTGCGACGCGGGCAGCCCGAGCGCGTCGAGCTCGTCGAGGTGGCGGTGCAGCGCGTCCAGCGCCCGCGGCTGCTGCGCCGCGCCGAGCCCGGTCAGGTAGCGACCGGGGTGACGGCGCGCGGCGTCGGCGTGCACCGCGGCGACGGCCTGCGCCGGGAAGACCCCGGTCGGCACGATCCCCGGGACCACCACCGCGTCCCGGGTGCCGTCGAGCAACGTGGTCAGCCGGTCGAGCCGGTCGATCGCGCCGCCGGCGAGCCACAGGGTGCGGGCACCGGCGTCGGTGAGGGCCACGGCGTCGGCGGGAGCGGGTCCGGTGGCGACGCCGAGCGGGCCCAGGGCAGTGGTCGGGGTCATGCCCGCAGCCTGGGTGCTGAACCGGACTGCAGGTCAAGCGGGACGGGGTCGTGAGGACCCGGTGTCGAGCGCTCGCCCGTCGCGCACGACCGGGTTAGTGTGCTGCGACCAAGCGGGGAGCAGGGGTCCCGCGCGACGGCAGGGGGAACCGCCGATGATCGAGTTCCGGGGCGTCACGAAGCGCTTCCCGGACGGGACGGTCGCGGTCGACGAGCTCGACCTCGTCGCCGAGCAGGGGCGGATCACGGTCTTCGTGGGTCCGTCCGGCTGCGGCAAGACGACCTCCCTCCGCATGATCAACAGGATGATCGAGCCGACCGGCGGCGAGCTCCGCGTCGACGGGCGCGACGTGCTGTCCGCCGACCCGGCCGAGCTGCGCCGGGGCATCGGCTACGTCATCCAGCAGGCCGGTCTGTTCCCGCACCGCACGATCGTCGACAACATCGCGACCGTGCCGATGCTCGTCGGGAGCAGCAAGAAGGCCGCGCGGGACCGGGCGATGGAGCTGATGGAGATCGTCGGCCTCGACACCTCGATGGCCAAGCGGTACCCGGCGCAGCTGTCCGGCGGCCAGCAGCAGCGCGTCGGCGTGGCCCGCGCGCTCGCCGCCGACCCGCCCGTCCTGCTCATGGACGAGCCGTTCTCCGCGGTCGACCCGATCGTGCGGGAGAGCCTGCAGGAGGAGCTGCTGCGGCTGCAGTCCGAGCTCGGCAAGACCATCGTGTTCGTCACCCACGACATCGACGAGGCCATCAAGCTCGGCGACAAGGTCGCGGTGTTCCGGGTCGGCGGCACGCTCGCCCAGTACGACGAGCCGGGTGTGCTGCTCTCCCGCCCGGTCGACGGCTTCGTCGACAACTTCGTCGGACGCGACCGCGGCTACCGCGGCCTGGGCTTCCTGTCCTCGGACACCATCCCGCTGGGGTCGCTGCCGATGCTCTCGGTCGGCGACCCGCTGCCCGACGACGGCTGGGCGGTCGTCGTCGACGGCTCCGCCCGCCCGCTGGGCTGGGTCGAGGCAGGCGAGGGCCGGGTCACCGAGGAGGCCGTCGTCCCGGGCGGGTCGCTCTACGCGGTGGAGTCGGGCTCGCTGCGCGGCGCGCTGGACGCGGCGCTGTCCTCGCCGTCCGGGCAGGGTGTCGCCGTCGACGCCGAGGGCCGGGTCGCCGGCTCGGTCACCGCCGACTCGGTGCTCGAGGCACTGCCCGCCGCCCGCGACTCGCACAACGCCGCCTGAGGCCGCCGTGACCTGGGTGCTCGCCAACCTCGACTCCGTGCTCGACGCGCTCGCCGAGCACGTCGTGTACGCCCTGATCCCGGTGCTGCTCGGGCTGGTGTTCGCGATCCCGCTGGGGTGGGTCGCCAACCGCAACGGCACCCTGCGCACCGTCATGACCAACGCCGCCGGGCTGCTCTACACCGTCCCGTCGCTGGCGCTGTTCGTGTTCATGCCGCCGCTGCTCGGCACCCAGATCCTCGACCCGGTGAACGTCGTGGTCGCGCTGACGGTCTACACCGTCGCGCTGCTCGTGCGCACCGTGTCCGACGCGCTGTCCGCGGTGCCCGGCAACGTCGTCGACGCCGCGAACGCGATGGGGTACACCCCGCTGCGCCGGTTCGTGGGCGTCGAGCTGCCGCTGGCCGTGCCGGTCATCGTCGCCGGACTGCGGGTGGCCGCGGTGTCCACGATCAGCCTGGTCACGGTGGGTGCGGTGATCGGCTTCGGCGGACTGGGCCTGCTGTTCACCGAGGGCTTCAACCGCAGCAACGACGCCCAGATCGTCGCGGGGATCGTGCTGGTGCTGCTGCTGGCGCTCGTCGTCGACTCGGCCCTGCTGCTCGCCGGCAAGCTGCTCACCCCCTGGCAGCGGGCCCGTACCGGGAAGGCGGGGGCATGACGTACTTCGGCTGGCTGTTCGACGGCGCGAACTGGGCGGGGCCGACCGGCATCCTCGCCCGGCTCGCCGAGCACCTCGGCTACACCGCACTGACCCTGCTGGTCGCGGTGGTGATCGCGGTGCCGCTGGGCGCCTGGATCGGCCACACCGGCCGCGGCGGGTTCGTCGTCGTCGGGCTCGCCAACGGGCTGCGTGCGCTGCCCACCCCCGGCCTGCTCGTGCTGCTGGCGACGCTGACCGGGCTGTCGCTGGTCGGCCCGATCATCACCCTGATCGTGCTGGCGGTGCCCGCGGTGCTGGCCGGCACCTACGCGGGCATCCGCAACGTCGACCCGGCCGTCGTCGACGCCGCCACCGGGATGGGCATGCGCGGGCCCGAGGTGCTGTGGAAGGTCGAGCTCCCCAACGCGCTGCCGCTGATCATCGGCGGGCTGCGCAGCGCGACCCTGCAGGTCATCGCCACCGCCACGATCGCCGCCTACGTCTCCCTCGGCGGGCTCGGCCGGTTCATCATCGACGGTCTCGGCCAGCGCGACTTCGGCATGATGATCGGCGGATCGATCCTGGTCGCGGTGCTCGCGATCCTCGCCGACCTGATCCTGGGCGGGCTGCAGAAGCTGATCGTGTCGCCCGGCCTGCAGGCCGCCGGCCGGTCCGCACCGCGCCGGCTGCGCGCGGTGCCCACCCGTACCGAACCCGTCCGCGAAGCGGCCTGACCCACCCCGCACGTCCCCGGGAGGACACCCACCATGAGACGCACCCGTCTGCTGACCGCCGTCGCCGCGACGGTGACCGCCGCGTTCGCGCTGACCGCCTGCGGCGGGGGTTCCGACCCCCTCGCCGGGGGCGGGCAGTCCGGCTCGGGCGACCAGGACACCGTCGTCGTCGGCGCCGCGAACTTCACCGAGAGCCAGATCCTGTCCTCGGTGTTCGCCCAGGCGCTGCAGGCCAAGGGCGTCACCGTCGAGACCCGGCCGCCGATCGGGTCCCGCGAGGCCTACGTGCCCGCCCTCAAGGACGGCTCGATCGACCTCATCCCGGACTACAGCGGCACGTTGCTGCAGTACCTGGACAAGAACGCCGCGCAGACCGAGCCGGACGAGGTCTACACCGCGCTGCAGTCCACGCTGAACACCGCCGCCCCGACGCTGACCGTCCTGGACCGGGCCGAGGCCGAGGACAAGGACGCCGTCGTCGTCACCCGGGAGACCGCGCAGCGGCTGAACGCGACCTCCATCGCCGACCTCGCGCCGCGCTGCGGCGAGCTCGTGTTCGGCGGACCGCCGGAGTTCCAGACCCGGCCCGACGGCATCCCGGGCCTGCAGAAGACCTACAACTGCTCGTTCCAGTCCTACCGCTCGCTCGACGCCGGCGGTCCGCTGACCGTCGCCGCCCTGAAGAACGGCGACGTCCAGGCCGCGGACCTGTTCACCACCGATGCGGCGATCCCGGAGAACGACTTCGTGGTCCTCACCGACCCGGACAACAACTTCGCCGCGCAGAACGTCGTCCCGCTGATCAACAAGGAGAAGGCGACCCCGCAGGTCTCCGAGGTCCTCAACGCGGTGTCGGCGAAGCTGACCACCCAGGAGCTGCTGGGGCTGAACGAGGCCGCGGCCGCGCCGGACAAGCCGTCGGTCGAGACCGTGGCGAAGAACTGGCTGACCGCGCAGGGCCTGCTCTGATGGTCGGCGAGGTCGCGTCCCTGCACCGCTACCCGGTGAAGTCGATGCTGGGCGAGGACCTCGCCGACCTGGTGCTCGACGCCCACGGCGTCGTCGGCGACCGGGCGCTCGCCCTCACCGACCCGGACACCGGCCGGGTCGCGACGGCCAAGCAGCCCCGGCACTGGCGCCGGCTGCTGACGTGTGCCTCCGCCGGCGTCGGCGACGACGTGCGGGTCACCCTGCCCGACGGCCGCACCCTCGACGCCGGGCAGGCCGCGGCGCCGCTGGCCGAGCTGCTGGGCAGACCCGTGGTCGTCGCGCAGCAGCGGGCCGACGGCGCCGTCGTCGAGCGGCCGGACCCGGAGGACGTGCTGGAGCACGGCCTGGACGCCGAGGTCGACGCGCCGATCCTGGAGATCGCCCAGGGCGCACCCGGCGGACGGTTCGTCGACCACTCGCCGGTGCACCTGATCACCACCGCCACACTGGACGCCCTCGGTGTCGAGGCGCTGCGCTACCGGCCCAACGTCGTGGTCGCGACACCGCCGGGCACCGAGCCGTTCGTGGAGAACACCTGGCTCGGCAGGCGGCTCACCCTGGGCGAGGTCGTGCTCGTCCCGACCCTGCCGACCCCGCGCTGCTCGGTGCCGACGCTGGAGCACGGGGACCTGCCCCGGGCCCCGCACGCCCTGCGCGGTCCGGCCGACCGCAACCGGGTCGAGGTCGAGGGCTTCGGCGTCCTGCCCTGCGCGGGCCTGTACGCCCGGGTCGAGCGCACCGGCACCCTGCGCGTCGGCGACCCGCTCGACGTGACCTGACCCCCGGCTGCGCACGAACGGGCCCCTCGTACGAAAGGTTCGTACGAGGGGCCCGTTCGTGCGAGGAGAAGGGGAGGAGGAGGCGTGGGGCGGGCCTCCGGGCGCGGGTCAGGTCAGGCGCGAGTACACGTCGGTGACCAGCAGGACCGCGAACAGCACCGAGGAGATCCCCAGGATCGCGTTGGACAGCCACCGCGAGCGTGCCTCGGGGGCGACCATCCGGGTGTTGAGCAGCAGGAGCAGCGTGACCGCCAGGAACGGCATGAAGAACGATCCCAGGACGCCGTAGACCAGGGTCAGCGCGAATGGCCGCCCGATCAGCAGCAGCGCCATCGGGGGGAACGTCAGCCACAGCAGGTAGCCGCGGAAGGGCAGCGATCGCTCGGCGCGTGCCGCCTCGTAGGCGCCGGGCCGCCCGGGCCCGTCGCCGCGCTCGTCCCCGGGTGCGGGGTCCGCGGCCGTGCCACCGGCGCTCCCGCCCTCGACGGCGGTGCGCTCCTCCCCGGCGACGACGGCGTTCTCGACGTCCGGCCCGATCGCGGCCTTCGCGCCGTGCGGCAGCCGGATCGCCCGCACCCAGTCGGTGAACAGCAGCGAGACGCCGTTCCACACGCCCAGCAACGAGGTGAAGGTGACCGACAGGAAGCCGACGAGGAACAGGATCCGCACCGGATCGCCGTAGAGGGCGCCGAGCCGGTCGGCGAGGGTGAGCAGCCCGCTGTCGGACTCGGTGAGGTTCTCCCCGAGCAGGATCGTGGACCCGACGACGAGCATCGAGATCACGAAGATGCCGGTCATGATGTAGCCGGTGGCGTTGTCCAGCCGCATCATCGACAGCCATCTCGGGCCCTTCCAGCCCTTCGCGAACAGCCAGTAGCCGTAGGCGGCCATCGTGATCGTGCCGCCGACGCCGCCGATGAGGCCCAGCACGTAGACCGTGGATCCCTCGGGCAGCCGGGGGACGAGCCCGTTCGCGAGCGCGGGCAGGTCCGGTCCGACCAGGATCGCGACGAACACCACCGTCGCGAACTTGATCAGTACGAGCACGGTCATGAACTTCTCGAAGGCGTGGTAGCGCTGCACCCAGACCAGTACCAGCCCGACGACGCCGGCGATCGCCGCCCACCCGCCGACCGGCAGCCCGCCGAACAGCGCGTTGAGGGGCAGCCCCACCGCCGACATCGCGGTGGCGCCGTAGACGAAGCCCCACACCACGATGTAGACGCCGAAGAAGCCGGTGGCCCAGTAGCCCAGCCGTCGCCAGCCGTCGAGCATGGTGGCGCCGGACCCCAGGTGCCACCGGCCGACGGCCTCCCCGAGCGCGAGCTTGACCAGGGTGCCGACGACGGCGGCCCACAGCAGCACGGTCCCGAACGACGCGCCGGCCACCATCGTCGCGACGAGGTCGCCGGCGCCGACCCCGGTCGCCGCGGCCAGCAGGCCCGGCCCGATGGAGCGGATCTTCCGCGCGCCGGTGGGAGGTTCGAGGAAGTCCGTCTGCGGACCGGGGGAGGCCATCGTCACAGTCTCCGATCACGGCGTCGTGGGGGGATCGCGGGGGTGCGCCGAGCACGCTAGGCGAGCAGCGCGGCGCATTCCAGCGCGGAAGGGTCACGAACGGACGTATCGGACCCCGACGGCGGCGACGGACCGCGGTGGAGGGGGTACCCGCCGTTGCAGCCGGTGTCCCCCCGGCGCACCATGAACGGGTACCGGGACCGGCCGATAGATTGGCCGCGGCGTCGGCCGGTCACGGTCGCCGCACGCGCACGCACGGAGGGTGGGCATGGCGAACATCGACGAGATCCGGGCCGGGATCGGGCGGGCCAACCAGCAGGCCACCGAGAGCCTCGGCGCGCTGCGGCACGCCCGGCAGGCCATCGAGGAGGCCGGCGCCGCGTTCTCCCAGAACATCTACGGCACCGCCCAGAACGACGCCGACGACGCCCGGGCCCGCTTCGCCGCCGCGTCGGAGAAGATCGACGAGGTCGAGCAGGCGCTGCACATCGCCATGCAGTCCGCCGACGACGTCGCCTCGCGGCTCTGACCGCGCCCGCCCGCCCCTGATGGCCCGTCGTCCGAACCGCCGCGAGCGGATCCGGTCCGCGTTCGACGAGTTCCACCGGGCGGCGTCGCGCGCGCTCGGTGCGGCCGAGGGCCGCCGGGACCGGGCCGCCGCGCGGCACGCCGAGGTCATGGCGGAGCTGTGGCTGCGCGAGACCGGGCACGACGCCGCGCGGCGCGATCCGGGGCTGACCCGGGTGCTCGACAACCCGCGGCTCTCCGGGGTGCTCGCCCGGGTCGCCGAGGACCGGGCGCACGTGTTCGACCGGTGGCAGGGCGACTCGCCGCAGACGCTGTCGGAGATCGTCGCCGACGCCACCCCCGGCGCGGCCGGGGACGACCCGGCCGACTGGAAGCCGGTCCCCGGCGCGGTGGAACCGACCGGTCCGGTCCCGGAGATGTGGGTGCTCGGCACCGGCTCGGTGGAGGGCGGCGCCCCGTTCCGGGTCGCGGTCCCGCTGCTCGACGGTGCGCACCTGCAGGTTGTGTCGACGCCACGCTCCCGTGACCGGGCCGAGGCGATGGTCGAGCAGCTGGTCCTGCGCACCGTGCGGCACTTCCGGCCCGGTGTGGTGAACGTGCACGTCTGGGACGTCGGCCAGCTCGCCGGGGCGCTGCCCGGCCTGTACCCGCTGACCCGGACCGGGCTGCTGACCGTGCACGACCCGACCCGGCTGGGACGGCTGCTGGAACAGCTGTCCGACCGGATCCGCCGGGTGCAGACCCGGGTCCTCGCCGAGGGGGCGACCTCGCTGCGCGAGCTCGCCGACCGCACGGGGGAGCGGCCCGAGGCGTGGCTGGTGGCGGTGCTCGTCGGGAACGGTCGCGAGCTGCCCGAGGCCGAGCTGAGGCAGCTGCAGCGGGTCGCGCGGGGCGGGGTCGCGGCCGGGGTGCAGCTGGTGCTGCTCGACGTGCCGGCCGCGCTGCCGCGCCCGGTGGAGACCGTCGACTTCGGGGACCCACCGGGCGTCGACCCCACCGACGACCGGCTGCCGGTCCCGGTGCGCACCTCGGTCACCGGGCCGCACGTGCTCGTCGAACCGGACCCGCCGGTGCCCGCCGACGACGTCACCGCGGTGTGCGAGGCGATCGCCGCCGGGCACGAGCAGTGGCGTGGGCGGCTGGGCGCGTTCAAGGACATGCTGCCCCGCCGGCGGGGTGAGGGCCGCTCGCACGACGGTCTGAAGGTCGTGGTCGGGCACGAGGACGGCATCCCCGCCGAGCTGAGCCTCGACGACCACTCCCCGCACGCGCTCGTCGGCGGCCCCAGCGGATCGGGCAAGACGAACCTGCTGCTGGCCTGGATCGCCGGTCTCGCCGCGCACTACGGCCCCGACGAGGTCGAGCTGTACCTGCTCGACTTCAAGGAGGGGGTGTCGTTCACCCCGTTCGCCCCCGACCCCGACGGGCACCGCGCCGACCGGCTGCCGCAGGCCCGGCTGATCGGCGTCAACATCAACACCGACCGGGAGTTCGGGCTCGCGCTGCTGCGCCACCTGTCCGAGGTCATGCGCAGCCGCGCCGAGGCCGCCCGCCGGCACGGCGCGACCAAGCTGGCCGAGCTCCGGGTGGAGCGTCCGGACCTGCGGCTGCCACGGATCGTCGCGGTCATCGACGAGTTCCAGTTCCTGTTCACCGGCCGCGACGCGGTGAGCGCCGAGGCGACCGCGCTGCTGGAGGACGTCGCCCGACGCGGCCGGTCCCAGGGCGTGCACCTCGTGCTGGCCAGCCAGGACGTCTCCGGCATCGACGCGCTGTGGGGCCGTTCGGCGATCTTCGAGCAGTTCGTGCTGCGGGTCGCGCTGCCCCGCGCGCGGCGGATCCTGGCCCAGGACAACGAGGCGGCACTGGCGCTCCCGCGCTGGCACGCGGTCGTCAACCACGACTCGGGGGTCGCGCACGGCAACCACGTGGTCCGGCTGCCCGAGGCGGGTGGCCCGGTGGTCCGTGACGTCCAGGTGACGGCGTTCGCGGACTTCCCGGACACCCCGGAGCCGGTCGTCTTCGACGGTGCCCGTGCCCCCTCCCACGACGTGCTGGCCGCCCGGCTGCCCGCCGACGGCGTGCCCCGCGCGCTGGTCGGGCAGTTCGTCGACGTCCACGGCAGCCCGGCGGCCGCCGAGCTGTCCGACGCGCCGGGGCGCAACCTCGGGGTGATCGGACCCGACGCCCGCGTCGCGGTCCCGCTGCTGTGCTCGGCCGTCCGGTCGGTGGCCGCGTCGCTGCCCGACCAGGCCGGGGCGCAGGTCGTGCTCGTGCCACTGGCCCCGGACGCGGCGGCCGCCGCCGGCGCGCTGGCTCCCGACCTGCCCGGCACGGTGGAGAAGGTCTCCGCCGACGGGTTCGCCGCCCGCGTGGCCGAGCTGGCGGCGACCGTCCGCGCCCGGGCCGCGACGGGCGGTGGGGGGCATGCGCCGTTGCTGGTCGTGGTGTTCGGCGCCGACGCCGCGGAGTCGATGCTGGACCGCACCGGGACCGAGGACCTGCGGGCACTGCTGCGTCACGGGCCGGGCGTCGGGGTGCACGTGCTGGGCTGGTGGCAGGGCGCGCAGCGGCTCAAGACGCTGCTGGCGCCGCCGGGGGCCGCGATCGACGACCTGGGCGTCTGGGTGGCGACGGGTGTGCAGGGCACCGACCTGGTGGCGCTGCTGGGTGGGCAGCCGCTGGACTGGACGCCGACGCCGGGGCGGGCGCTGTTCCTCGACCGTGCCCGGCACGGCCGTCCGCAGCTGGTCATCCTGACCGACGCCGGAGGCGGGTCGTGAACCCCGTCGCCGCCGGCCGCGGTGCGGGTACTGCCGGGTGGGTCGTGAGTGCCGTGGAACGGTACCGCGCGGTCGTGTCCGAGCTCGCCGGCGCCGTCGTCGACCTGCGGGAACGCGACGCCCGTCGGGCCGAGGAGCTGCGCCGCGAGCTGCGCGGCACCGAGCGGGAGCTGCGCGACGCCGCGGACCGGCTCACCCTGGCCCGCGGCATGTTCGAGCTGCGCTGGGAGGCGGCGTTGCAGCTGATGTGGTCGGCCGAGGAGCCGGGGCGTCCCCGGCCGCGACCCGACCTGCGCGCCGACCCCGACGAGCACGCCGCGCTGGAGGAGGCCGCCGACGAGGCCCTGCGCGAGCTGCGCTCCTCGGGCGACCGGCGGCTGTTCCGCCTGCGCCGCGACGACGACTGACCCCGCCCCGTACGCGTCCCACGCCCGCGCCGCACGGGCCGGACACGCCGAGATGCAGCCCGGGCCGGCCACGCGGGTGACGGGCAACCCTGAGCTGCATCTCGACGGTGGGGCCGGGGGTCCGGGGCCGGTGGTCGCCGTCCGCCCCTCCCCGGCGTACCGCGTGCGCGGCACCGGATCGTGGGCGGGCGGTCAGCCCAGCGAGACGACGCCCAGCAGCAGCGCCACTCCCAGCATGACCAGCGAGCAGACCGCGGCCCGCCAGATGACCCTGCGGTGGTGGTCGGCCAGGTTGACCTTCGCCAGCGAGACGAGCAGCAGCAGCGCCGGGACCAGCGGGCTGGTCATGTGCACCGGCTGGCCGATGATCGAGGCGCGGGCCATCTCCACCGGGGCGATGCCGTAGTGGCCCGCGGCCTCGGTCAGGATCGGGAGGATGCCGAAGTAGAACGCGTCGTTGGTGAGGAAGAACGTCAGCGGCATGCTCAGCACACCGGTGATCACCGCGAACCAGGAGCCGACCGACGGCGGCACGGCGGAGACGATGCCGTTCGCCATCGCCGTCACCATGCCGGTGCCCGACAGCACCCCGACCAGGACCGCGGCGGCGAACACCATGGAGACGACGCCGACGATCGAGGTGGCGTGCGAGGTCACCGCCCTGAGCTGGTCCTCGGGCTTCGGGAAGTTCACGACCAGGGCGACCGCGGCGGCCGCGACGAACACCAGCGACAGCGGCAGGACGTCCATGCCCAGCAGCACCAGCAGGGCGACGGTGAGCCCGAGGTTGAACCAGATCAGCTTCGGCCGCAGGGTCGGGCGGTTCGGGTCCAGCGTGCCCCCGAGGTCGTCGGCGGCGTCGGAGGCGCCCCCGGCGGAGCCCGACGCCGGGCGGTCGGCACCGTGTGTGCCGTCGGAGCCGGTGCCCCCGCCGACCAGGGCGGGTTCGCGCACCGCCACCATCTCGTCGGCGACGACCGACAGGGTGCGGCCGGAGGCGAGCAGGCGCTTGCGCTCGGAACGGCCGAGCTGCCAGGCCAGCAGCAGCACCGTGGCGATGCCGGCGGCCATGCCCGGGACCATCGGGTTGAACAGCTCCGAGGGCGACACGTTCAGGACCGTCGCGGCGCGGATCGTCGGGCCGCCCCAGGGCAGGATGTTGAGCACGCCGTTCGCGAGGTTGGCGACGACGGTCAGCACCACCGGGCTGAGCCCGAGCCGCAGGTAGATCGGCAGCAGCGCGGACACCGTGATGATGAAGGTCGTCGAGCCGTCGCCGTCGAGGGAGACGACACCGGCGAGCACCGCGGTCAGCACGACCAGGCGGACCGGGTCGTTGTTCACCGTGCGGAGCACGAAACGGATCAGCGGGTCGAACAGGCCGACGTCGATCATCGTGCCGAAGAAGATGATCGCGAAGAACAGCAGCACGGCCGTCGGCGCGAAGTCGGAGAACGCCGAGGAGATGGAGTCGACGACGCCGTCCTCACCCGGTTCGGACAGTCCGGTGCCGGTCACCACCAGGGCGAAGGTCAGCGGGACGAGCACCAGCGCCAGGGTCGGCGCGAGCCGCTTCGACAGGATCAGGTACATGAAGACCGCGATCATCGCGGACCCGAGAACGATGAGCATCGGTGCTCCTCCTCGACGGATGTGTCGAGGAGCGACGCTAGGTCCGGACCGGTGCCCCGGTCCCGCTTGCGGACACAGCCCTCGTAGTGGTCGCTGCGTGCCCTGTGGTCGTTGTGGTCACGGCGTCACTCGTCGTCGGCGTCGTCCCGGGCGAGGAAGCTCGACAGCCGCTCGACGGCCGTCTCGAACTGGGGGTTCGCGTCGACGAAGGCGCGGAGCCGGTCGGCCAGCCACTCGACGCTGACCTGCTCCTCGCCGCGCCGGTCGACGAGCTCCTCGATGCCGCGGTCGGTGAAGTACATGCCGGCGAGGATACGGCGGGCACTGCTTGACCCGGACGCGACGGCATCGTTTCCGATGGGGCTCCCACCGCCTCGTGAGGAGACGCCCATGTCCACCGCGCCGCCCGCAGCGACCGTCGCGCCCACCCCGGTGCGCGACCGTGCGCTCGCCCCCGACCTCGCCCGGGGTGCGATGCTGCTGCTGATCGCACTGGCCCACGCCCCCTGGTTCGCCTACACCTCGGAGCTGGGGGCCACGCTGCTGCACGCCGCGGCCGGCGGGCCCGCCGACCGGACCGCCCAGATCGTGACCATCACCGCCGTCGACGGCCGGGCCTGGACGCTGTTCGGGTTCCTGTTCGCCTACGGCATCGGGCAGCTCTACGCCCGCCGCATCGCCGGCGGCGGCACCCGTGCGCAGGCGCGTCGGCTGCTGCGCACCCGGCACTGGTGGATGCTCGCGTTCGGCCTGCTGCACGCGGCACTGCTGTGGCAGGGCGACATCCTCGGCACCTACGGTGTCCTCGGCCTGGTGCTGGTGCCGCTGTTCCTGCACCGCAGCGACCGCACCCTGCGGATCGGGGCCGGTGTGCTGGTCGGTCTGGCCGTGGTCGTCCCCGCGGTGACCGGCGTGCTCGCGCAGTTCACCGGCGCCGGCACGCCCACGGCCGTCGCGCAGCAGGTGGCCCTGTCCACGCCGGGCTGGCTCGCCACCCTGCCGACGCGGCTCGCACTGTGGGTCGCGGCGCTCCCCGGAGCGTTCCTGACACTGGTGATGCCCGCCGCGGTGCTGCTCGGGATGCTCGCCGCGCGGCACCGTGTCCTGGAGGAGCCGGGCCGGTACCTGCCCCTGCTCCGCCGCACCGCCGTCGTGGGCATCGCCGTCGGCTGGTCGGCGGGGCTCGCCCAGGCGCTCGTGCACGTCGGCGTCGTCGTCCTGCCGGACCCGGGCGCGTTCGCCGGTCTGCACATCGCCACCGGGATCTTCGCGGCCCTCGGCTACGTCGCGGTGTTCGGCCTCGTCGCGCACCGGCTCGGTACCCGTCCGGTGCCGCCGCTGCCGGTCCGGGCCCTGGTCGCGCTCGGCCGCCGGTCGCTGAGCGGCTACCTGGCGCAGTCGCTGCTGTTCGTGCCGCTGCTCGCCGCCTGGGGCCTCGGGCTGGGCGCGCACCTCTCGAGCTGGTCGGCGTCACTGGTCGCGGTCGGGGTGTGGCTGCTCACCGTCGTCGTCGCGTACCGGCTCGACCTGGCCGGTGTCCGGGGGCCCGCCGAGACCCTGCTGCGGCGGCTGGCCTACCGCTCGGCCGTCCGCCGGTGAGGTCATTTCCGCGGTGGCGGCACGGGTAGGGCGCGTCTCCTAACCCGGCTGGTCGGGCCTGCGCGATGATCAGTAGGTGTCGCGCCGTGCCGTCCTGACCGATGCCCAGTGGGACCGACTCGAGCCGTTACTGCCCTCGTCGGACGGGATGCCAGGGCGCCCGTTCGCCGATCACCGCAGAGTGATCGAGGGGATCATCTACCGGTTCCGCTGCGGGCGGGCCTGGCGTGATGTCCCGGTCGAGTTCGGGCTGTGGCAGACCCTATGGAAACGCCACCGCCGCTACTGCGGTGACGGCACCTGGGACCAGGTTCTCGCAGCTCTGCTCGCCGATGCCGACTCCGCCGGTCTCGTGGACTGGGCCGTGTCGGTCGACTCGACGATCATCCGCGCTCACCAACACGCCGCGACCCTGCAGCGGGACACAGGGGGCCGGATCGAACTACAAGAATCTGCTGATCGAGCCGCCCGATCACGCGTTGGGCCGCTCCCGCGGAGGGCTCGGCACGGAGATCCACCAGCTCGTTGACGGACACGGCCGCCCGCTGGTCGTACTGGTCGGCCCTGGACAGGCCGGTGACGCCCCGATGTTCGCGCACCTGATGTCACATCTGAGCGTCGGACGGGTCGGTCCGGGCCGACCGCGGACCCGACCCGAGCGGGTCCGCGCAGATAAGGCCTACTCCTCACGCGCCATCCGCGCCCACCTGCGCAGACGACGGATCGTCGCGGTCATCCCGGAGCCGGCTGACCAGCAGGGACACCGGAAACGACGCGGCACACGCGGCGGCCGACCACCGGCGTTCGACCGGGTCGACTACCGCGGCCGCAACGTCGTCGAACGCGGGTTCTGCGAGGTCAAGCAGTGGCGCGGCCTCGCGACCCGCTACGACAAACTCGCCCTGACCTACCGCGGCGGAGTTGCACTGAAGGCCATCGTCACCTGGTTGCGCACTTTAGGAGACACGCCCTAGCCGCGCCGTCACCGCCCGCCGGCGGTGGCACCGCGAACAGAGGATCTCCATGGCACGCACGAACACCCTCGTCCGCACGCTGCACGACGCGGGCCTCGCCGCCTGGTTCGGTGGCGCGTTGATGGGAGCGGTCGGGGTGAACGGGGCCGCCGACGACGTCCGGGAGCCGACCGAGCGGCTGCGCGTCGCGAACGCCGGCTGGGCCCCGGTGAACGCGGTCGCGATCGGGGCCCACCTCATCGGCGGGGCCGGGCTGCTGCGCGCGAACGCCGACCGGGTGCGCAACGAGCCCGGGGTGAAGCCGGTCGTCGCGCTGAAGTCGGTGGTCACCGGGGCCGCGCTGGCCACCACGGCCTACGCGGGGGTGCTCGGCAGGCGGACCGCGGCCGGCGTGGGGCACCCGGCGCGGGGCGGGGTGACGCCGGCGCCGGAGACCCCGGCCGCCACGGCCGAGGCGCAGCGCCGGCTGAGGATCGTGCAGTGGGTCGTCCCGGCCCTGACCGGCGTTCTGGTCGTGCTGGCCGCCCAGCAGGGCGAGCAGCAGCGGCCGGTCGGGCAGGTCGGGGCCTGGGTGCACCGCCTGGCGGGCTGACACGCTGCGCTGCGCGGCGGCCGGGCACCGGGAGGGGGGCCCGGCCGCCGTGCGTCCGCGCGGTTCCGCCCGGCCCGCGGGTGTCGCGCCGGGCGGGCGCACTAGCGTCCGGTGCGGCCGCACCCGTGGCCCCCGCCCCCGACGCCCCGGAGTACCGATGCCCCGCACCGAGCCCCTCGCCCGCACCCTGCACGACGTCGGTCTGGCCGCGTGGTTCGGCGGGTCGCTGATGGGCGTCACCGGACTGAACGGCGCGCTCGACGCCGTCGGGGACCCCGCCGAGCGCGAGCGGCTCGCCGGAGCAGGCTGGGGCCGGTGGGACCGGGTCGGCAGCGCCGCGACGGCCACCCACCTGCTGGGCGGCGCGGGCCTGCTGGCGCGGGACGTGGCCCGTGCCCGGCGTGAGCCCGCCGCCGCCACCGCCGCGGTCTCCCGCGCCGCGCTCACCGGCGCCGCGCTCGCCGCGACCGCCTACGCGGGTGTCCTGGGCCGGCGTGCCGGTGCGTCGGCCCCCGCCGGGGAGGCTCCGGCGGCGCCGGACCCGGCCCTGGCGCGCCGGATCCGGGCCGTCGAGTGGGCGGTGCCCGCACTGACCGGCGCGGCCGTCGTGCTCGGCGCGGTGCGCGGCCGCTGACCCCCCGACGACGACGGCCGGGCGGGGAGTCCCCGCCCGGCCGTCGTCGTGGTCGGTCCGTTACCCGGCGAACGCCTTGTCGATCAGCTCCGCCTGTTCGACCTCGTGCACCTTCGACGAGCCGGCGGCCGGGGCGGCCATCCGCCGCCGCGACACCCGGGTGAAGCTGCCCTGCAGCTGCGGGAGCTTCTGCGGCAGCTCGAGGCCGTAGTACGGCCACGAACCCTGGTTGGCCGGCTCCTCCTGAACCCAGCGGACGTCACCGGCGGCCTCGGGGTAGCGCTCGAGGACGGCGGCGATCTCCTCGACCGGCATCGGGTAGAGCCGCTCGACGCGCACCAGCGCGGCCTCGTCCACGCCGGTGTCGCCGTTCTTGCGGCGCTTGTCGCGGGCCGCGGCCAGCTCCCAGTAGATCTTGCCGGAGCAGAACAGCACCCGCTTCACGCCGGACACGCGCTCGCCCTTGCCGGCGTGCTCCGGGTCGTCGATGACCGGGCGGAACCGGCCCTCGGTGAAGTCCGACAGCGGGCTGACGACCTGCTTGGCGCGCAGCATCCACTTCGGCGTGAACACCACCAGCGGCCTGCGCACCCCGTCGAGGGTGTGCTGGCGGAGCAGGTGGAAGTAGTTGGCCGGGTCCGAGGGCAGCGCGACGGTCATCGAGCCCTCGGCGCACAGCTGCAGGAAGCGCTCGATGCGCCCGGAGCTGTGGTCGGGGCCCTGCCCCTCGAGGCCGTGCGGCAGCAGCAGCGCGACGTCGGAGAGCTGCCCCCACTTGGCCTCACCGGAGGAGATGAACTCGTCGATGATCGACTGGGCGCCGTTGACGAAGTCGCCGAACTGGCCCTCCCAGAGGACGAGCGCGTCCGGGTTGGCGACCGAGTAGCCGTACTCGAAGCCGACCGCGGCGAACTCCGACAGCGCCGAGTCGTAGGGCAGGAACCGGCCCTGCCCCTCGGCCAGGTTGCGCAGCGGGAAGTACTCGGCGCCGGTGTGCCGGTCGATCAGGACCGAGTGCCGCTGCACGAAGGTGCCGCGACGCGAGTCCTGCCCGGACAGCCGGACCAGCCAGCCGTCCATCGCCAGCGACCCCAGGGCGAGCAGCTCGGCGAACGCCCAGTCCACGTCGCCCTCGCGCGACATCTTCTCGCGCTTGCGCAGCACGGGCTCGACCCGCTTGTGCACGGCGAACCCCTCGGGGAGGTGGGCGTGCACGTCGCCGATCCGATGGACGACCTCGAGCGGGACCGAGGTGTCGAGGTCGGACGGGACCAGCTGCTCGGACTCGATCGACGGCGAGATCACCGGCGGGGTCTTCTCGAGCTCGCGCACCTCGTTGAAGACGTGCTCGAGCTGGTTGGAGAAGTCCTTGAGCGCCTGCTCGGCCTCCTCCATGGTGATGTCACCACGGCCGATCAGCGACTCGGTGTAGATCTTCCGGACGCTGCGCTTGGCGTCGATGATGTCGTACATCGACGGCTGGGTCATCGAGGGGTCGTCGCCCTCGTTGTGGCCCCGGCGCCGGTAGCAGATCATGTCGATCACGACGTCGTTGTTCCAGCGCTGGCGGTACTCCACGGCCAGCTTGGCGACCCAGACGCAGGCCTCCGGGTCGTCGCCGTTCACGTGGAAGACCGGCGCGCCGATCATCTTCGCGACGTCGGTGCAGTACTGCGAGGAGCGCGAGTGCTCCGGCGCGGTGGTGAACCCGACCTGGTTGTTGACGACGACGTGCACGGTGCCGCCGGTGCGGTACCCGCGCAGCAGCGCGAGGTTCAGCGTCTCGGCGACGACACCCTGGCCGGCGAACGCCGCGTCGCCGTGCATGAGCACCGGCAGCACGGTGAAGCCGCCGTCGCCCTTGTCGAGCAGGTCCTGCTTGGCGCGGACGATGCCCTCCAGCACCGGGTCCACGGCCTCCAGGTGCGACGGGTTCGCGGTCAGCGAGACGGCGGTCTCGCCGTCGCCGAACATCCGGAAGTACTTGCCCTCGGCGCCGAGGTGGTACTTCACGTCGCCGGAGCCGTGCGCCTGGCCCGGGTCGAGGTTGCCCTCGAACTCGCGGAAGATCTGGCTGATCGGCTTGCCGACGATGTTGGCCAGCACGTTGAGCCGGCCACGGTGCGGCATGCCGATGACGACCTCGTCGAGCTCGCGCTCGGCGGCCTTGTCCAGCACGGCGTCGAGCAGCGGGATGACGGTCTCGCCGCCCTCCAGCGAGAACCGCTTCTGCCCGACGTACTTGGTCTGCAGGAAGGTCTCGAACGCCTCGGCCGCGTTCAGCCGGGACAGGATGTACTTCTGCTCCGAGGAGTCCGGCTTGACGTGCGAGACCTCGATGCGCTCCTCGAGCCACTTGCGCTGCTCGGGGTCGGCGATGTGCATGTACTCGGTGCCGATGGTGCGGCAGTAGGAGTTGCGCAGCAGGCCGAGCACGTCGCGCAGCTTCATGTGGCTCTGCCCGCCGAACCCGCCGACCGCGAAGTCGCGGTCGAGGTCCCACAGGGTCAGGCCGTGGCTGAGCACGTCGAGGTCCGGGTGCCGGCGCTGGCGGTAGTTCAGCGGGTCCGTGTCGGCCATCAGATGGCCACGGGTCCGGTAGGACTCGATCAGCTCCAGCACGCGGGCGGTCTTGTCGACCTCGCCCTCGGGGAAGTCCTGCACCCAGCGGACCGGCTCGTACGGCACCCGCAGCGAGGCGAAGACGTCGTCGTAGAAGCCGTCCTCGCCCAGCAGCAGCTGGTGGATCCGCCGCAGGAAGTCGCCGGACTCGGCGCCCTGGATGATCCGGTGGTCGTAGGTCGAGGTCAGCGTGATGATCTTGGAGATGCCGAGCTCGACGAGGCGCTCCTCGGAGGCGCCCTGGAAGGCGGCCGGGTACTTCATCGCGCCGACGCCGACGATCGCGCCCTGGCCCACGGTCAGCCGCGGCACCGAGTGGTTGGTGCCCAGCGTGCCCGGGTTGGTGAGGCTGATCGTGGTGCCGGAGAAGTCCTCGGCGGTCAGCTTGCCCTCGCGCGCCTTGCGGACCATGCCCTCGTAGGACTGCCAGAACTGGGCGAACGACAGGTTCTCGCAGCCCTTGATCGACACGACGATCAGCGTGCGGCTGCCGTCCTTGCCCGCCATGTCCATGGCCAGGCCCAGGTTCACGTGCTCCGGCGTCGCGACCGAGGCCTTGCCGTCGGTCTCGGCGAAGTGCCGGTTCATGTTCGGGAAGTTGGCCAGGGCCCGCACCAGCGCGTAGCCGATCAGGTGCGTGAACGACAGCTTCCCGCCGCGGGTCCGCTTGAGGTGGTTGTTGATGACGATGCGGTTGTCGGCCAGCAGCTTGGCCGGGACCGCACGGACGCTGGTCGCGGTCGGCAGCGTGAGCGACGACGTCATGTTCTTGGCGATGGCGTTCGCGGCACCGCGCAGCGGGGTGGTGGTCGCGCCACCCCCGTCCTGCGCCGGCTTCGCGGCCTTGGAGCCGCTGCCCGCGGCGGGCTTGGCCGGCGTCCCGTTCGACGACGCCGCCGGGGCCGGTGCGCTCGCGGTGCGCAGACGCTCCTCGGCGGGCGGCGGCTCGGCCTTCGGGGTGACCGGCGGCGGCACGTCGCGCGAGGTGGCGGTGCCCTTGCCCCCGGCCTTCCCGCCGTTCGTCACGGCCTTCTGGGCCGGGGCGTCGCCGGAGCCGGCCGCGCCGGTCTCCGTGCCGCTCCCGCTGCCGCGGTCGTCCTCGGTGCCGGCGCCGCGGGTGACCCCACCCGAGGACGCTGCCGGTGCGGACCCGTTGCCGGAGGCGGTGTCGCCGGACTCCTCGGGCTCGACGGACGAGGAGGTCTGCTCACCGTCCTTGCCGTAGTCGGCGAAGAACTCGTGCCAGGCCGGGTCCACGGCCGACGGGTCCTCCTGGAAGCGCTGGTACATCTCCTCGACGAGCCACTCGTTCGGGCCGAAGTCACTCGCCGGATGGGAGGTACTGCTCGATGACACTCTGCGTCAACCGCCTTGATAGCTGCTCGATTTGTCGCGACCGGCTACCAGGTTAGTCCCCCCGACGCGAGACGGGGCAGTGTGCCGGGTCCCACTTCGTGATCGTTTCGTGATCGATCGCTCGCGGACGGCGAGCGGCACGATTCAGAAGCCGGGCGGGGAGCCGAGGACGTCGACCACCGCGGTCTGCGTCGTCGTCTCGGCGACGACCGTCCCGACCGGCGGCCCGACCCGGGCCGGACGGCGGACGGTGTCGCGCTCGCCGGCGTACTGCCCGTCGACGGGGGAGATCATCAGCTCGGTGCGGACCGGCCCGTCGTCGTGGACCAGGGTGGGGTGCCGTTCGCCGTCGAGGTTGTCGGTCTCGCCGAGGGAGACGGCGGGCATCCGCCGCAGCGCGGCGTACAGGACCGCCCGCAGCTCGGCGGGCACCCGGCAGGTGCGCAGCGCGTCGACGGCGCTGGGGAACGGTCCGGTGTAGCCGCGGCCGGGCGGGCTGTCGGCGATCAGGCGGTCCAGCATCGCCGCCGGGTCACGGGGCAGGCCCGCGAGGAACGCCTCGGTCGGATTGGCCCACGACCCGACCTTCGCGGCGGGCGGGTGGCCGTGGAGCGCGGCGTAGAAGTCACCGTGCGGGGCGCGGAAGCGGCCGGTGGGCCACTGGTCGGCGATGTCGAAGCCCTCGTCGATCGCGGCCGCGCCGTCGCCGGACAGCCAGTGCACGCGGCCGGTCAGCTCACGGTCGAGCAGCCAGTCCTGGGCCGGGTCGAGCGGGGTCCACTGCTGGAGCAGGTGCTCGCTGTAGTGGACGCAGAGCTCGTCGCGGGCGAAGCAGGTGCCCATCCACCAGGCGTGCGTGGCCGTGTGCCGGTACTGACCGGGGGAGATCGGCTCGTCGGAGGTCCGGATGGCGAGCTCCAGCAAGTCGGGCTCCTCGTCATGTCGCGAGTCCTGTCGCGGGTGCCCCGGCGGGGGGTGCCCGGGACGCCGTGAACCGTGGATGACGTCACACATTCTCTACGCCCCGCCCACGGGCCGTGACGCGACCCCCCGGTACTGGGCCGAACGGCGCAGCCCGCAGGTCCCCTCGTCGGGTGGCGGTGTGGTGCTCACGCGGCCGCGTCGCGGTCGGAGAGCCGGAACCCCCGGTAGCCGTCGCGGGCGACGTCGGCGCAGGTCGCGGCGTAGCGGGCGAACCCGCCGGCGTAGGGCATGAACACGCTCGGCTTGCCCGGCACGTTCGCACCCAGGTACCAGGACGAGGCGGCCCCCGGCAGCAGCGTGGCGTCCGCGGCGGCCCGGTTGTGCTCGCCCCAGTCCCGCTCGGCGACCGGGTCGGCCTCGACCCGGTCGAGGCCGGCCGCGCGCAGGTGGGACAGGCAGTCGGCGATCCAGTCGACGTGCTGCTCGATCGAGGTCGGCATGTTCGTCAGCACCGACGGGCTGAACGGCCCGGTGACGGTGAACAGGTTCGGGAAGCCGGAGACCGCCAGTCCCAGGTAGGTCCGGGGGCCCTCGCGCCAGGCCCCGCTCAGCGCGGTGCCGTCCGGGCCGACCGGGTCCAGGCGCAGCAACGGCCCGGTCAGCGCGTCGAAGCCGGTGGCGAACACCAGGTCGTCGAGCTCGTGACGGGCCCCGGACCGCAGCCGCAGCCCGCCCGGCTCGACCGCCTCGACCGGGTCGGACCGGACGTCGACGAGCGTCACGTCGTCGCGGTTGTAGGTCTCGAAGTGGCCGGTGTCGATCGGTGGGCGTTTGGTGGCGAAGCCGTGGTCGTGGGGGAGCAGCGCCGCGGCGGTGGCCGGGTTCCGGACGACCTCCCGGATCCGGTCCCGGATGAAGTCCGACGCGGTGGCGTTGGCCGCCTCGTCGGCCAGCAGGTCCCGGTAGGTCGCGCGGAACCGCAGGCCGCCGCGCTCCCAGGCGGCCCGGTAGACGCGTTCGCGCTCCTCGCGCGGGTCGTCGAGCGCGGAGCGGTCGCCGACCACGAACGGGTGCCCGTTGGTGGACCCGGCCTGGACCTCGCGGATGCGGCGGTAGTCGGCCTTGTGGGCGCGCGACTCGTCCTCGCCCAGCGGTGCGTTGCGGGCCGGCACCGAGTAGTTGGGGGTCCGCTGGAAGACGGTCAGGTGCGCGGCCTGCTCGGCCAGCACCGGGATCGCCTGGATCCCGGTCGACCCGGTGCCGACCACGCCGACCCGCCGCCCGGCGACGTCGACGCCCTCGCGCGGCCAGCTGCCGGTGTGGAACCAGCGCCCGGCGAAGTCGTCCAGCCCCGGCAGGTCCGGCACGTTCGCCGCGGACAGGCAGCCGAGGGCGGTGACCAGGAAGCGGCAGTGCAGGTCGGCGCCGTCGCGCACGGTCACGGTCCAGCCGCGCCCGTCGGCGTCGGCGCGGGCGCCGGTGACGGTGGTCGAGAGCCGGATGTCGCGGCGCAGGCCGAACCGGTCGGCGACGTGGTCGAGGTAGGCCCTGATCTCCGGCTGGCGCGGGTAGCGCTCGGTCCAGGTCCACTCCTGCTCCAGCGCGGTGTCGAAGGAGTAGTAGTAGTAGTAGCTCTCCGAGTCGCACCGCGCGCCCGGGTAGCGGTTCCAGTACCAGGTCCCGCCGACGCCGTCGGCGCGTTCCAGCACGACGGCGGACATCCCGAGCCCGCGCAGGCGGTGCAGCATGTAGAGCCCGGCGAACCCGGCTCCGACCACGACCGCGTCGAACTCCTCCGGGGCGACGTCCTGACCAACAGCGCTGTCGACCATGTCACCCAGATGAGCACGCCCGCGCGGGCCCGGCAAGCCGGGATCTAGGACATCCAGGACTTCAGCTTCTCGAACGTGTGGTTCACGTCGTGGGTCATCGGGTTCACGTGCAGGTGCGTGATCCCGTTCTCCCGCAGGGCCGCGATGCGCTCGCGGACGTGGCCCTCGGGACCGATCAGGGTGACCTTGTCGATGAAGTCGTCGGGGAGGGCGGCCATCGCCTCCTCCTTCTTCCCGTCCAGGTAGAGGTCCTGCACGGTCCTCGCCTCGTCGGCGTAGCCCTGCTTGGCGAACACGGTGTTGTAGAAGTTCTTGCCGCGCGCGCCCATGCCGCCGATGTAGAGCGCGTAGAGGCCGCGGGCGGCCTGGCGGGCCGGCTCGAAGAACTCCTCCTCGAGCGCGACGATCCCGCCGCCGGTGATCTGCAGCGGGCCCAGCTCGGGTGCGCGCTTGGCGTAGCCGGCCTCCAGCGCGGATCCGAAGACCTCCTGGATCTTCTCCGGCAGCACGACGTGGGGCAGCCAGCCGTTCGCCAGCTCCGCGGTCATCTCCAGGTTCTTCTCGCCCAGCGCGGCCACCCAGACCGGGATGTCGGCGCGCTTCGGGTGGTTGATGATCTTCAGCGGCTTGCCGAGGCCGGTGCCACCGGGCAGCGGGATCGGGTACAGCCCGTCGTTGGTGAGCTTCTCCTCCCGCTTCCAGACCCTGCGGCAGATCTCGATGATCTCGCGCGTGCGCCCGACGGGCTTGTCGTAGGGCACACCGTGGAAGCCTTCGATGACCTGCGGCCCCGATGCGCCGAGGCCGAGGTTGAACCGGCCGTCGGACAGGGCGTCGAGGCCGGCCGCGGTCATCGCGGTCAGGGTCGGCGTGCGCGAGTAGATCGGCAGGATCGCCGACCCGATCTCGAGCCGCTCGGTGCGTGCGGCGAGGTAGCCGAGCAGGGAGACGGCGTCGAACGAGTACGCCTCGGCGGCCCAGACGACGTCGAGACCGGCGCGTTCCATGTCGGTGACGGCGTCCGCGTTGCGGATCGGGTCGTCGCCGTAGGGGAGGACGGTGGAGAGCTTCACTCCCCGTTCAGTACTCACAAGTTACTCGCGGGTCAAGTCCGGACCGGGGGTGGAACCCGAATCGCAACAGGGGGGTTAGCCGCACTGTCGGCGGGGTACGGTCGCCGCGACAGTGGACGCATGACGCTCGAGGCCGCACCTCCCCGCAGCACGTCCGAGAAGCGGACGCCCGCGCCGATCATCGACGGGCAGCGCCCGCCCGGCGCGATGTTCCTGGTCGGACTGTTCGTCGTCCTCCCGACGCTCGCGCTGTTCGCCGCCGTCCCGCTGGCGTGGGGCTGGGGTCTCGGATGGGTCGACGTCGCGCTGTTCGTCGTCTTCTACGCCGTCAGCGGCCTGGGTGTGACCGTCGGTTTCCACCGCTACTTCACCCACGGCTCGTTCAAGGCCAACCGTCCGCTGCGGATCGCCCTGGCGATCGCGGGCAGCATCTCGCTGCAGGGCAGCGTGCTCGACTGGGTCGGCGACCACCGCCGCCACCACGCGTTCTCCGACAAGGAGGGCGACCCGCACTCGCCGTGGCTCTACGGCACCGGCGCGAAGGCGCTGGTCAAGGGCTTCTGGCACTCGCACCTGGGCTGGATCTTCAACCGCGACCTCACCAACATGAAGCGGTTCGCCCCGGACCTGCTCGCCGACCGCGACATCATGCGCGTCGAGAAGGCGTTCCCGCTGATCGTCGTCTTCAGCCTGGCGGGCCCGGCGCTCATCGGCGGCCTCGTCACGATGTCCTGGTGGGGCGCGTTCACCGCGTTCTTCTGGGCCGGTCTGGTCCGCGTCGCGGTGCTGCACCACGTCACCTGGTCGATCAACTCGATCTGCCACATCTGGGGTGAGCGCCCCTTCGCCTCCCGCGACAAGTCCGCCAACGTCTGGTGGCTGGCGGTCCTGTCCTTCGGCGAGTCCTGGCACAACCTGCACCACGCCGACCCGACCTGCGCCCGGCACGGCGTGAAGAAGGGCCAGGTCGACATCTCGGCCGTCGTCATCCGGGGCTTCGAGAAGCTCGGCTGGGCGACCGCGGTCCGCTGGCCCACCACGCGCCGCCTCGAGAAGCTCTCGAAGAAGCCGGAGCCCGCCGCGGCCTGATCCGCCCGCGTCATACGTCCGACGCCCCCGGTGCCCCGTGCACCGGGGGCGTCGTCGTGTCCGGGACCTAGTGTCGCGTAAACGATGTTCTTTGACCGGGTCGGCAGTGGTTGAGTAGGTGGTCTGCGGGTTTGGTCCAGATGAACGGGTGGCAGCGTTCGTTCCAGCCGTCGATGAACCGGCCGATCGCGCCGATCAGTTCTCTGACGCTGCCGAAGCTGCCGAAGCTGCCGTGGCGAATGGCCTGGCGGGTGATGACCCCGAAAAAGACCTCGACCATGTTCAGCCACGATCCCGAGGTCGGGGTGAAGTGCAGGGTGATCCGCGGGTTGCGGGCCAGCCAGGCCTTCACTGCGGGGTGCTTGTGGGTCGCGTAGTTGTCCACCACCAGGTGCAGCTTGCGCCGCGGGTAGGCCTTCGCGACCTGCTTGAGGAACCGCAGGAACTCCTGATGGCGATGCCGCGGCAGGCCCGCCTGCTCGACCCGCCCGGTCGCGACCTCTAACGCCGCGAACAGCGTGGTGGTGCCGTGACGGACGTAGTCATGCGTCCGTTTCTCCGGGATACCGGGCATGATCGGCAGGATCGGCGCTGTCCGGTCCAGGGCCTGGACCTGGGATTTCTCGTCGACGCAGAGCACGACGGCCTTGTCCGGCGGGTTCAGATACAACCCGACGATGTCGCGGACCTTGGCTTCGAGCTCGGGATCGGTGGAGAACTTGAACGTCTCGGACTTCCACGGCTGCAGCCCCCACCGCCGCCAAATCTTGCCGATCCACACGTGGGAGATCCCGAGCTCGGCACCGAGCAGCCGTGACGACCAGTGCGTGACTCCGAGCCGCTCAGGCGGCGGTTCCAGCGTGGCGAGCACGACCGCGACCTCGTCGATCACCGGCGGCCGGCCCGCCTTGGGCCGGTCGGCCAGCCCGGCGATCCCCTCAGCGGCGTAACGCTTCTTCCACCCGATCACCGTCGCCTTCGACGCCCCGACCAGTGTGACGATGTCCTTGACCGCCACCCCGTCCGCGGCCAGCAACACGATCCTGCCCCGTCGGGCCAGTCCCGCCGAAACCGACGAGGAACGCAGCCAGGACTCCAGCACCTCGCGGTCGGCGGCCGGAACGTCCACGGTCACAGTCAACGGCACAGCTCATGATCCCGTAAACCAGCCCGTGAGTAAAGTAACCTAGTTACCGCAACACTAGCGGCGGCGCCGCGTGGGGCGTCGTCGTCCCGCGCCCGACGCGGGACGGGGTGCGGGCGCGGCCGGGGGTGCGCTGCGCCGGGTCCGCGTGCTGTGCGCCGAGCGGCCGCGCACGATCCCGATGAACTCCTCCATCAGGTCGCTGTTCTCCGCGTCCGGCCAGGTCAGTGCCACGCCCGAGCCCGGGGCGTCGACCAGGGGCCGGTAGGTGAGGTCCCGGCGGTGGTGCAGCCGGGCCAGCGACTGCGGGACGACCAGCAGCCCGACCCCCGCCGCGACGATCTCGACCGCCTCGGCCGTCGTCGGCGGGATGTGCTCCGCGGCCCGGCCGGGTGGCCCCCCGGCCCAGTCCAGGGTGTCGTCCCCGGGGCGCAGGACGATCTCGTCCGCGAGGTCGGCGACGGTCAGCTCGTCCGCCGCGGTCACCACGTGCTCCTTCGGCACGACGACCACCGTCGTCTCGGTGTAGAGCGGGATCGCGTGCAGGCCGGTCCGGTCGATCGGCAGCCGGGTGACCGCGGCGTCCACCGTGCCCGCGCGGACCAGGTCCGCCGCCTCGGCCGGGCTCACCGTGTGCAGCTCCAGCGGGACCCCGGGGCGGCGCTCGGCCCACATCCGGGTCCACTTGCCGGGCGTGACACCCGGGACGTAGCCGAGGTGGAAGGACGTGGCGGTCACCGCTCGAGGCTAGCCGCCTAGCCTGGTGGCATGACGCGCCAGAGGTCCGCCCAGACGATGAAGCCCGCGACCGCGGCGAAGAAGCTCGGCGTGCTCCTCGAGGCCACCCCCGCCGACTTCCGCGAGGGGGTCGTCTCGCGCGACGAGCTCGTCGCCCTGCAGGCCGACCCGCCGGAGTGGCTGCGCACGCTGCGCACCACCGGGCCGCACCCGCGCCCGGTCGTCGCGGACCGGCTCGGGGTGTCCATCTCGGGGCTGGCCCGAGCGGGGATCACCGAGCCGCTCACCACCGAGCAGATCGCCTCGATCAAGTCCGAGGAGCCCGAGTGGCTGGCCCGTGAGCGGGCCACCCGCGCCGAGAGCCAGCGCGAGGCCGCCCGGCTGAAGGCCCAGCAGCAGCAGAAGTAGCACCGAGGACCGGACCTGTCCTCGTCCGTCGTCAGGCTCGGCGCATGACGAGCTACCTCCTGGTTCCCGGGTTCTGGATCGACGCGTCGGCCTGGAGCGCGGTCGCGGACGACCTGCGCTCCCGCGGGCACGACGTGACCGCGCTCGATCTCGGCCACGACCCCGCCGCCACCGCCCGGACCCGCGTCGACGAGATCCTCGCCGCGCTGGGGGACGCCGGCGAGCCGGTGGTGCTCGTCGGCCACAGCGGCGCGGGACCGGTCTGCGCGGCGGTGGCCGAGCAGGCCCGGGACCGGCTCGCGCACCTGGTGTTCGTCGACACCGGCCCGCCGCCCGACGGCGTCGCGCAGATCGACTTCTCCGCGCCCGACGCGCAGGCCGTGACCCGGGCGACTCTCGCTGCACACGGCGCGCTCCCGATGCCGTCCCGCGCCGAGCTCGACGCGGCCGGCAGCAGTACCGCGGGCATCCCCGACGCCGTGTTCGACGACGTCCGCGCCCGCTCGGTGGCCGAGCCGGCCGGGGTGGTACTCACCGGCGCCCCGCGCGGGACGGTCGACCCCTCGCTGCCGAAGACCGTCGTGGCCTGCAGCTTCACCCCCGCCGACGTCCGCGAGCTGATCGAGGCGGGAGTGCCGGGGTTCGCGGAGATGGACGGTCCGGAGTGGAGATTCGTGGCGCTGCCGACGGGGCACTGGCCGATGCTGTCCGAGCCCGCGGGGCTCGCGGAGGTGCTCGACGGGCTGGGGTGACCCGCCGTGCACCTCCAGGGTCTCCTGGGTCCCGCCGGCCCCCCACCCCGTACCGTGCACCGCCGCACCGCCGCACCGCCGCACCGCCGCACCGCCGCACCGCCGCACCGCCGCACCGCCGCACCGCCGCACCGCCGCGCCGCCGCGCCGCCGCGCCGCCGCGCCGCCGCGCCGCCGCGCCGCCGCGCCGGCGCTCCGCCGTTCCGGCGCGCCGCCCGGCTCGCCGGTCGCCGAGATGCAGCTCAGCGGGCTGTGGAGATCGACAACTCCCGCTGAGCTGCCTCTCGATGGCGGATGCCGCGCTGCAGCTCGGGCCCGTGCGCCCGTGCGCCGGGCGGCCTCGGCCGCATCCCGACCCGCTCGGGTCGGACTGGTCCCTGCATGTCGAGACTCCTTGCTCAAGGTATCTTGATAAAGGTACGTTGACTCGCGTGCCGAAGGAGCCCTACACCCTCACCGACCCCGCGCGGCTGCGTGCGCTGGCCCATCCGCTGCGGGTGGAGCTGCTGGAGGTGGTCGGTCTCGAGCGGACCGCGACCGCGACCCGGTGTGCCGAGCTCACCGGGGAGAGTGTCGCCAGCTGCGCCTACCACCTGGGGATCCTCGCCAAGTACGGCTTCGTCGAACAGGCCGAGGGCGGTCGCGGACGGGAGAAGCCCTGGAAGCTCGTCCGCTACGGCCAGTCCTGGGGTGTCGAGGACGACATGGAGCCGGAGACCGCCATGGCCGCCGAGACACTGTCGGAGGTCTACGTCGACCGGGTCGCCGACAAGATGAAGCGGTGGTTCCGGCGGGCCGGGGCCGAGGCGCCCGAGTGGCGGGAGGGCGCCGGATTCTCCGCGGGTTCCACCTGGATGACCGCCGCGGAGCTCGCGGAGCTGAACGCCGAGCTGATCGCCGTCTCGCGCCGGTTCCGGGAGCGCCGGGACGACCCGTCCACCCGTCCCCCGGGGGCGCGTCCGGTCGAGTTCTTCTTCGGGACGTGGCTCCCGCGCCCGCCCGGTGAGATCACCCCGCCCGAGCCGCCAGGAGACGCGCCGTGATCGAGGACCACTGGGCCCACCTCGCGCGGGCGCGGATGGCGGACCTGCACCGCGAGTCCGCGGCGCACCGCCTGGCCCGCGGCTGCCCGGGGCGCCTGCACGCCGTCTACGCGCGCCTGTGGTGGGCCGCCCGCCCGCGCGCCGGGACCTGGGCCCCACGGCTGCTGCAGCACTGACGCCCGGCCACGGGCGCCCGTCGACCGGTACCGCCGGCGCCGACCCGCCGAGATGCAGCTCAGCGGGAGTTGTGGATCTCCTCAGC
This sequence comes from Pseudonocardia sp. ICBG1293, assembly GCF_020131355.1. Taxonomy (GTDB): domain Bacteria; phylum Actinomycetota; class Actinomycetes; order Mycobacteriales; family Pseudonocardiaceae; genus Pseudonocardia. Next base: position 27,604 of record NZ_JAHLEL010000053.1, on the reverse strand, counting down.
CCGCTGAGCTGCATCTCGGTGTCCCGGAATGCGTCGAGATGCAGCGCAGGGTCCGTGCGGGGGCGCGCGCCGCAGCCCCCAGCTGTATCTCGACGGGGGTGCCCGGCGCGGGGCCCGGACACGACGACGCCCGGGCCGGTGACCCGGCCCGGGCGTCGTGTCGTGCTGCTACGCGACGATCAGACGTCGTAGCGGTCGGCCATCATGACCTTGTCCCAGGCGGCGACGAAGTCGCGGACGAACTTCTCCTCGGCGTCGTCGGAGGCGTACACCTCGGCGACGGCACGCAGCTCGGAGTTCGACCCGAAGACCAGGTCGGCACGGGTGCCGGTCCACTTCACGTTCCCGGAGGCGTCGACGGCCTCGAAGGAGTCGTCGTCACCGGCGACCGAACGCCACTGGACGTCGGGGCCCAGCAGGTTGGTGAAGAAGTCGTTGGACAGGGTGCCGACCTTGTCGGTGAACACGCCGGCCGTCGACCCGCCGGTGTTGGCACCCAGCACACGCAGGCCGCCGACCAGCACGGTCATCTCCGGGGCGGAGACGCCGAGCAGGTTCGCCCGGTCGACGAGCAGGAACTCGCCGGGCAGGGTGTGGCCCTTGCCGCGGTAGTTGCGGAAGCCGTCGGCGGTGGGCTCCAGGTAGGAGAACGACTCGACGTCGGTCTTCTCCTGGGTGGCGTCGGTCCGGCCCGGGACGAACGGCACGGTGATGTCGTGCCCGGCGTCCTTGGCGGCCTTCTCCACCGCGGCGGCACCGGCCAGCACGACCAGGTCGGCAAAGGAGATCTTCTTGCCGCCGGTGAGCGAGCCGTTGACGTCGGACTGGATCGACTCCAGCGTCGAGACCACGGTGCGCAGCGTGTCGGGGTCGTTGACCTCCCACTGCAGCTGCGGCTCCAGCCGGATGCGGCCGCCGTTGGCACCACCGCGCTTGTCGGACTGGCGGAACGACGAGGCCGCGGCCCAGGCGGTCTTGACCAGGTCGCTGACCGACAGGCCGGACTCCAGCACCTTCGCCTTGATCGACGCGACGTCGTCGGCGGAGACGAGCTCGTGGTCCACGGCCGGGACCGGGTCCTGCCACAGGAGCTCCTCCTGCGGCACCCAGGCGCCGATGTAGCGCTCCTTCGGGCCCATGTCGCGGTGGGTCAGCTTGTACCAGGCGCGACGGTAGGTGTCCTCGAACTCGGACGGGTTGTCCAGCCAGCGGTGGGTGATCTCGCCGTAGGACGGGTCGACGCGCAGCGCGACGTCGGTGACCAGCATCGTCGGCTTGCGGTTCGGGTAGCCGGGCTCCGGGTCGGGGATGATCTCCGGGGCGTCCTTGGCGATGAACTGCCTGGCACCGGCCGGGGACTCGGTCAGCTCCCACTCGTAGGCGTAGAGGTGCTTCAGGTAGTCGTGGCTCCACCGGTTCGGGGTGCGGGTCCAGATGACCTCGAGCCCGGAGGTGATGGCGTCACGGCCCTTGCCGGACCGGAAGTTCTGCTTCCAGCCCAGGCCCTGCTCGGTGATGTCGGCGGCCTCCGGCTCGGGGCCGACGTTGCCGTTCTCGTCGGGGTTGGCGGCACCGTGGGTCTTGCCGAGGGTGTGGCCGCCGACGATCAGCGCCGCGGTCTCCTCGTCGTTCATCGCCATCCGGCCGAAGGTCTCGCGGATGTCGCGGGCGGCGGCCACCGGGTCACCGCTGGCGTCCGGGCCCTCCGGGTTGACGTAGATCAGACCCATGTGGGACGCGCCGAGCGGCTTCTCCAGCTCGCGGTGCGCGAAGTCCTTGCTGCCGCCGTAGCGCGCCTCGTTGCCCAGCCAGACGTTCTCCGAGCCCCAGTAGACGTCCTCGTCGGGCTCCCACACGTCGGCACGGCCGCCGGCGAAGCCGAACATCGGGAAGCCGGAGATTTCGTGCGCGCGGTTGCCCGCGAAGACCATCAGGTCGGCCCAGGAGACCTTGCGGCCCCACTTCTGCTTGACCGGCCAGAGCAACCGGCGGGCCTTGTCCAGGTTGCCGTTGTCGGGCCAGCTGTTCAGCGGGGCGAACCGCTGCATGCCGGCGCCCGCGCCACCGCGCCCGTCGTAGGTCCGGTAGGTACCGGCGGAGTGCCAGGCCATCCGGATGAAGAACCCGGCGTAGCTGCCGTGGTCGGCGGGCCACCAGTCCTGCGAGGTGGTGATGACGGCGTCGACGTCGCGGGCGAGCTCGTCGAGGTCGACGGTCGCGAACTCGGCGGCGTAGTCGAAGCCGTCGTCCATCGGGTCCGCAGCGGGAGCGTGCTTGCGGAGGATCTTCAGGTTGAGCTGGTTGGGCCACCAGCTCTGGTTGCCGCCACCTTCGGTGGGGTGCGCGATGCGGCCGGCGGCGACGGGGCAACCGCCGTCCTGCTCGCGGTTCATCTCGCTCTCGACGGTGGGGTGCTCGTCAGACACGGGACATCCTCTCGGGATCAGTGGATGAGCAGTCGGGGCACCGGCCCCAGTACACGACCTCGGCCTCGTCGATCACGAAGCCGCTGTCGTCGGAGGCGGTGAGACAGGGTGCGGCGCCGACGGTGCAGTCGACGTCGGCGATGGCGCCACAGGACCGGCACACCACGTGGTGGTGGTTGTCGCCGACCCGCGCCTCGTACCGCGCGACGGAACCGGTGGGCTGGATCCTGCGGACCAGCCCGGAGGAGTGCAGCGCACGCAGGACGTCGTAGACGGCCTGGTGCGACACCTCCCCGAGGTCCTCCCGCACGACACGGATGATCGACTCCGTGTCCGCGTGCTGGTGGGAGTGGACCGCCTGCAGCACGGCCAGGCGAGGACGCGTCACGCGCAGCGACGCCGCGCGCAGCATGCCCTCGTAGTCCGATGCGTTCGACACGGCGGCGAGACTGCCCGCTTTTCTGGAATCGGTCAAGTTTCGGCGTGTCTCAGTATGAGACCGGCGTCACGTCAGACGGTGCTGCGCTCCCGGCCCGCCCAGAACGGGGCCCGGAGATCCTTCTTGAGGATCTTGCCGGTCGGGTTCCGGGGGAGCTCCGGCAGGATGTCGACGGTCTTCGGGCACTTGAACGACGCGAGGTGGGCCCTGGCGTGGGCCAGCAGCTCGTCGGGGTCGACGGTCGCGCCGGGCGCGGGCACCACGCAGGCCTTGGGCACCTCGCCCCAGCGGTCGTCGGGCACCCCGATCACGGCGACGTCGCCGACGCTCGGGTGCTCGGCCAGTACCCGCTCGATCTCGGCCGGGTACACGTTCTCGCCCCCCGAGACGATCATGTCCTTGATCCGGTCGGTGACGTAGAGGTAGCCGTCGGCGTCGAGGTGGCCGCCGTCGCCGGAGCGCAGCCAGCCGTCCGGGGTGATGGTCGCCTCCGTCGCCTCGGGCCTGCCCCAGTAGCCGCTCATGAGCTGGTCGGTGCGCACCCACACCTCGCCCGGCTCGCCGGTCCCGAGCTGCTCCCCGGTCGCGGGGTCGCGGATCTCGATCTCCACCCCGGACAGGGGCGTGCCGGCCGAGACCAGCCGGTGCGCGACGGCGGGGTCGGCGTGGTCCTCGGGCCCGAGCGAGCTGACCACCCCGCAGGCCTCGGTCATCCCGTAGACCTGGTGCAGCTTCGGCCCGAACAGTGCCAGCGACGCCCGCAGCACCGGCAGCGGCATCGGCGAGGCGCCGTAGGAGATCGCCCGCAGCGAGGAGAAGTCGCGCTCGGCGGCGCCCGGGACCTGGGTCATCGCGCCCATCAGCGCGGGCACCCAGAACGTGTGCGTGATGCCCTCGGCGGCGACCATGTCCAGCAGAGCGGCCGGGTCGGGCGTGCGCGCCATCACGATCCGTGCGCCCTGTGCGAGTGCGAGGAACGCGTAGCTGGTCCCGCCGACGTGGAACAGCGGCATCGCGACCTGCACGACGTCGGTCGGGGTCAGCCCGAAGTCCGCGGCGACGTGCGCCGCGTGCGCCAGCATCGCGCCGTGGGTGAGCATCGCGCCCTTGGGGAAGCCGGTGGTGCCCGAGGTGTAGAGCTGCACGAAGCAGTCGTCCGGGCCGGCGTCGTAGGGGTGGGTGTCGGGCTCGTGCGCGGCGAGGAAGCCCTCGTACCCGTCGGTCGACAGGACCCGCTCGACGGTCGTGAGGGAGTCGCGCAGCGCGTCGACGGCCCCGGCGAACTCCGGCCCGACCAGCAGCAGCCGGGCCCGGGAGTCCTCGACGACGTAGCGGATCTCCGGCGGCGCGAGCCGGAAGTTCACCACCGCGTTGGCGGCACCGATCCAGGCGCAGGCCAGCGACAGCTCCAGGCACGACGGGTGGTTGAGGTCCAGCACGGCGACGCGGTCACCCGGTCCGATCCCCGCGGCGCGCAGGGCGGCGGCGAGCCTGCGGACCCGCTCGTCGAGCTCGGCCCAGGTCCGGCGGACCTCACCGAAGCGCAGGGCCTCGTCGTCCGGACGGCCGGCGGCGTGGGTACGGAGCAGGGACGAGACGGTGGCGGTCGGGTCGATCACGGGGCGGCTCCTCGGGGGCTCGGCACTGAGCGTGTGACGCACGCCATTCAAGTCCGTTTCGTCGGCCTTCCGCCAGGGCCGATCGGAGCGGACGGGCCCGGCCCGGGTCCGGCCCGTCGGGGCCCGGGATGCCCGCGGCGTCAGGCGTGGGCGGGGAAGGCGGGTCGCAGGTCGAGGGGGTTGATGTAGTCGCGGTAGCGCGTCACGAGGTCGTCGTCGAAGGTGACGACGGCGACGTAGGAGATCGCGGCCGGGGTGCCGTCGGAGAAGTGGCCGGTCGAGGACCACTCGGCGGTCAGGGTGTCGGAGCCCTCGTGGATCCGCAGGTCGTGCATGCCGCCGTCGAGGGTCAGGAGATCGGGCACGGTGCGCATCCAGGCCTCGATGGCCTCGCGTCCCTCGACGCGTGTGGGCATCCCGGCCGGGGCGAACGGGAACTCGTGCACGGCGTCGTCGTGGTACATCGCCATGAACGTGTCGACGTCGGCCCGGTGGAAGGCCTCGAGGCTCGCGGTCAGCAGGCGGACCCGGTCGCCGGTGGGGGTGGGCACGGTGTTCCTCCAGGCATCCAGTGGAACGATACGGACTCGTTCCGTTTTAGGCGACGGTAGGTCGGCGCGGGACGGAACGCAAGCGTTCCGTCGGCGGCTAGGGTGGCGGAGTGACGGTCCGACGAGCCACCAGCGGCGGAGCGGTCCTGCGCCCCCGCGTCACCGAGGCGATCGTGTCCGCGGCGTTCGCCGAGCTGGCCGCATCCGGGTACGCCCGCCTGTCGATGGAGGCCGTCGCCCGGCGTGCGGGTGTGGGCAAGGCCGCGCTCTACCGCCGCTGGCCCTCGAAGCAGGAGATGCTGGCCGACCTGGTCCGCCAGGCCGTCGCCGACACGGTGCCCCCCGTCCCGTCGACCGGCGCGTTCCGCAGCGACCTGCGGGAGCTGCTCGGGCGGCTGCGCGACCAGGTGGCCGCGCCCGTGGTGGCGGCGGTGGCCCCGACGTTGTTCGCCGAGCTCCGCCACACCCCGGCGCTGGTCGAGGTGCTCCAGGAGGACGTGACCGGTCCGCGGCGGGAGGTCGGGGTGCAGATGCTGCGGGCGGCGGTCGGACGCGGGGAGCTGCCCGCGTCGGTGGACGTCGATCTCGCGGTCGACCTGCTGATCGCGCCGCTGCTGTTCCGGGTGCTCGTCACGCAGGACGCGTGCGACGACGCGTACCTGGACACACTGGCCGCGGCGGTCGAGGCGGCGATCCGCGCCACCGCCTGACGGTCCCGGTCACACCGGCCGGGCGTGGCCCGCCGGCGGCTCCCGGGCCCCGTCCCGCGCCGTGGTGCGGGGCCCGCCTCCTGCCGGGTCCCCGGTCTGGGCGAGGATTGCGGCGCGAGTGAGGCCCCGGCGCGAACCCGGGGCACGACGCGCGACGGACGGAGGCCGGAGTGCAGGACACCGCGTCCACACAGACCCCGACGGCGGCCGGGAGCGGACGGATCGTCGTCGAGGGGCTGGGCAAGAAGTTCGGTCCGGTCGAGGCCGTGCACGACCTGTCGTTCACCGTCGAGCCCGGCTCGGTGACCGGGTTCCTCGGCCCCAACGGATCGGGCAAGACGACGACGCTGCGGATGATCCTGGGCCTGGTCGTTCCCAGCACCGGGCGGGCGCTCGTCGACGGCGTCGGGTTCACCGCGCTGCCCTCGCCCGGCCGCGTCGTCGGTGCGGTGCTGGAGGTGCAGGGCGTGCACCCGCGGCGGACCGCCCGCGCGCACCTGCGTGCCGCGGCCGCGGCCATCGGCGTCCCCGACACCCGGGTCGACGAGGTGCTCACCCTGGTCGGCCTGGCGGCCGCCGCGGACCGCTCGGCGGGCGGGTTCTCGCTGGGCATGAACCAGCGCCTGGCCCTGGCCGTGGCGCTGCTCGGGGACCCGCACATCCTGGTGCTCGACGAGCCGGGCAACGGCCTGGATCCCGACGGCATCGCCTGGCTGCGGTCGTTCCTGCAGGCCTTCGCCGCCTCCGGGCGCAGCGTGCTCGTCTCGTCCCACCAGCTGGCGGAGATGGAACTGACCGCGCAGCGCCTCGTCGTCATCGACCGCGGCGCCTGCCGCTTCGACGGCACCGTCGCCGAGCTGCGCGCCGGGCACGGCTCGCGTGTGCTCGTGCGCGCCGCGGACCCGGCCCGGCTGGCCGAGGCGCTCGCCACGGACGGCATCACCGAGATCGACCGCGTCGACGAGGGTGTGCTCGCCGTCGGCGGGGCGGACGCGGTCCGGGTCGGGGACCTGGCGCTCGCCGCGGGCGTCGCCGTGTACGGGATGAGCGAGGAGCGGGCCGGGCTGGAACAGATGTTCCTGCGCCTGCTCGCCGGGGAGGAGCAGCGCTGATGGCGACCGTGAGCCTCGACCGCTTCCGCGCGGTGCTGACCGCGGAGGTCCGCAAGACCCTGTCCACCCGGGTGTGGTGGCTGCTGTTCGTCCCGGTGCTGCTGATCGCGCTGGGCATGAGCCTGCTCGGCAGCATCCTGCAGCTGCTGGTGCCGCAGGCCACCGACACCTCGTCGATCCTGATGCTCGCGGGGCTGGCGTCCGCGCTCACGATGACCGCGATCGTCGGTGCGGCCTTCGGGACCCTGCTGGGCACCGGGGACTTCCGGCACCGCACGGTCACGCTGGCCTACCTGACCGGGTCCCGCGGCCAGGTGCTCGGTGCCAAGGCGCTGATCGCGGCCGTCGTCGCCGGGTTGTACGGGCTCGTCCTGGTCGTGCTCGGCCCCCTGCTCGGCGGGGCCACGCTCGGTGGCCAGCAGCTGCCCGACCCGGGGCAGATCGCCGGGCTGGGCGCGATCGGCATCCTGGTGTGCGCCTTGTGGGGGGTGCTCGGCGTCGCCGTCGGGACCCTGATCACCAACCAGGCCGGGGCCATCGCACTGACCGTCGGCTACCTGCTGATCGGGGAGAACCTGATCGCCGGCGCGCTGCGCGCGGGCGACGGCTCCTCGCTCGGGGACCCGTCGGTGTTCGCCCGGCTGACCCCCTTCCTGCCCGGCAACGCGGGTGACCTCGCCGTCTGGGAGCCGGTGGTGAGCTCGGCCGGTCTGGGGGCGCAGTCGCAGTTCGTGCTGGAGTTCCTGGCCGGGGTGAGCGCGCCGCCCCCCGGCTGGGTCGGCCTGCTGGTCCTGGCGGTCTGGACGGCGGCGGGCATCGCGCTGGCCGCCGTCGTCGGGGCGCGGCGGGACATCACCTGAGCCGCCTCCCGCCGTGAGCGCTGCTGGGTACCTCGTCGATCAGTGCATGAGCGTTGTCCGCCCGGCTTCCGGCAGCGCTCATGCACTGATCGACGGTGCGGCCCGGCGGCCCGCGCCGGGTGGCGTCGCCGGGCCGGTTGTCGGGGGGCGGGCATAGCCTGATCACGTGCCCTCTCCCCACCCCTCCGCACGCCCCGGCTGGATCCGCAGGCTGGTCGCGGCCTGCCTGCGGCACCGCCCCGTCACGGTCGGCGCGCTCGTCGCGTCGATGCTCGGCGTCGGGCTGGAGGCCGTCGGCCCACTGCTGATCCGCGAGGGTGTCAACGGCGCGATCGGCGGGGACACCGGCGTGCTCGCCCCCGTCGTCGCCGGGCTGCTGGTGCTCGGCGTGCTGAAGTTCGTCGGCGCGTTCGTGCGTCGCTACCTCGGCGGCAAGATGGCGCTGAACGTGCAGCACGACCTGCGGCGCGCGGTGTTCGCAGCGGTCCAGCGGATGGACGGGGTCCGCCAGGACCGGCTGCGCACCGGGCAGGTCGCCTCGCGGGCCATCTCCGACCTGCAGCTGGTGCAGGGCTTCCTGTCCATGGTCCCGCTGTCGGCGGGCACCGTGGTGCTGGTCGTCGTCGCGATCGCCGCGATGCTGTACCTGTCGCCGCTGCTCACGGTGGTCGCGCTGGTCATGCTGCCGCTGGCGTTCCTGGCCACCAACAGCATCCGGCGCCGGCTGTTCCCGGCCACCTGGTCCGCGCAGCAGCGGGCCGCCGAGATCGCGCAGCAGGTCGAGGAGACCGTCACCGGCGTGCGCGTGGTGAAGGGCTTCGGGCAGGAGGCCCGCGAGACGGCGACGCTGGAGGGCCGCGCCCGCCGGCTCTACGGCGAGCGGCTGCGGGCCGCCGGGCTGACCGCGCGGCTCAACCCGATGCTGCTGGCCCTGCCCGGGCTCGGGCAGGTCGCGGTCATCGGCGTCGGTGGGTGGATGGCGGCCCGGGGCACCATCGACCTCGGGACGTTCCTGGCGTTCACGACCTACGTCGGGATGCTCGTCGGGCCCGCCCGGCTGATCGGCGCCCTCGTGGTCACCGCGCAGCTGACCCGGGCCGGGGCCGAGCGCGTCTTCGAGATCGTCGACGCCGCACCGGGGATCGTCGACCCGGAGCGGCCGGCCGCGCTGCCCGAGGGCCCGCTGACCGTCGAGCTGGACGCCGTCCGGTTCGGCTACGAGCCCGCGGGCTCCGGCCCGGACGGCGACGCCGCTCCCGACCCGGTGCTCGACGGGCTGTCCCTGCGCGTCGAGCCGGGCGAGACCCTCGCCCTGGTCGGCCCGCCCGGATCGGGGAAGTCGACGGTCGCGCTGTTGCTGCCCCGCTTCTACGACCCGCAGGCCGGGCGCCTCGCGATCGGCGGGGTGGACCTGCGCGACCTGCGCCTGCACGACCTGCGCGCCGAGCTGGGGGTGGTGTTCGAGGAGGCGTTCCTGTTCTCCGACACGATCCGCAACAACATCGCCTACGGCCGTCCCGACGCCGGGGAGGACGAGATCCGCGCGGCGGCGGAGGCAGCCCAGGTGGCCTCGTTCGTCGAGGACCTGCCCGACGGCTACGACACCGAGGTCGGCGAGCGCGGCCTGACCCTGTCCGGTGGTCAGCGGCAGCGCATCGCGCTGGCCCGGGCGATGCTGACCCGGCCCCGGGTGCTCGTCCTCGACGACGCGACGTCCGCGGTCGACACCGCCACCGAGGCCGCGATCCACGAGACGCTGCACGAGCTGACCGCCGAGCGGACCACCCTGCTGGTGGCCCACCGGCGCTCGACACTGGCGCTGGCCGACCGGATCGCGGTGCTGGACGAGGGGCGCGTCGTCGACACCGGCACCGAGGACGAGCTGCGCGGCCGGTGCGCGCTGTTCCGGGAGCTGCTGGCCACCGGCCCCGCCGACGAGCTCGGCGGCGGTCGTGGCGCCCCCGCCCCGCCCGCGGACACCGACGGTGCTCCGGTGCCCGGCCCGCCCGTCCCGGACACCGCGACCCCGGCGCTGTGGCCCCGGGTCGGCCCGGTCGAGGACCCGGACCGGGCGCTGACCCGTGACGGGGGTGGCGGCGCGGCGGGCTGGGCCGGCGGGATCAGCGCCACCCCCGAGCTGCTGGAGGCCGTCGAGAAGCTGCCCCCGGTGAGGGAGACGCCGCAGCTGCGCGGTGACGACGACCCGACCGCCCCGGACCCCGGCTTCCGGCTGTCCTCGCTGCTGCGGCCGGTGCGCAGGCTGCTGGTGCTCGGCGTGGCGCTGATGGCCGCGGACGCTCTGGCGACCCTGGCCCTGCCCAGCATCGCCCGGATCGCCGTCGACGACGGCATCACCGACGGCGCCACCCGGGTCCTGGTCCTCGCGGCGCTGGCGGGCCTGCTGATCGTCGTGCTGGACGCGGCGGTCGTCGGGTTCCAGACGCTGGTCACCGCACGCGCCGGGGAGAGCCTGCTGTACCTGTTGCGGTTGCGCAGCTACGCGCACCTGCAGCGGCTCGGGCTCGACTTCTACGAGCGCGAGCTGTCCGGCCGGATCATGACCCGGATGACCACCGACGTCGACGCGCTGTCGACGTTCCTGCAGACCGGGCTCGCGCAGGCCGTCGTCAGCCTCCTGACGATCGGTGGGGTCGCGACGGCGCTGGTGCTCACCGACCCCCCGCTCGCGCTGTACGCGCTGGGCTGGCTGCTGCCGCTGCTCGTGGTCGGCACCGTGGTGTTCCGGCGGTTCTCCTCCCGCGCCTACGCCGAGGCCCGGGAGCGGGTCAGCGTGGTCAACGCCGACCTGCAGGAGAACGTCTCCGGGGTGCGCATCGCGCAGGCCTACGTCCGCGAGGAGCTGAGCTACGACCGCTTCGGGGAGCGCTCCGACGCCTACCGCCGGTCGCGGCTGCGCGCCCAGCGCTACATCGCCACCTACTTCCCGTTCGTGGCCCTGCTGTCCGACATCGCCACCGCGGTCGTGCTGTTCGTCGGCGGTACCCGCATCGTCGGCGGGGAGATCACCCCGGGTGTGCTGACGGCGTTCCTGCTGTACCTCACGCTGTTCTTCGGCCCGGTGCAGCAGCTGTCGCAGGTGTTCGACGGCTACCAGCAGGCCCGGGTCGGGCTGAACCGGATCTCGGAGCTGCTGCGCACGCCCACCTCGGTCCCGGACGAGCCGCAGCGGCCGGCGCCGGTGCCGTCGCGGCTGCGCGGCGAGGTCGAGCTGGACCACGTGACCTTCCGCTATCCGGGGGTGGACGCCCCCGCCCTGGACGACGTGTCGCTGCACGTCGAGCCGGGGGAGACCGTCGCGCTGGTCGGTGCGACCGGCGCCGGGAAGTCGACGTTGATCAAGCTGATCGCCCGGTTCTACGACACCGGCGAGGGGCAGGTCCGTGTCGACGGCGTCGACGTGCGCCGCTTCCCGCTGGCCGGGTACCGCTCCCGCCTCGGCGTGGTCCCGCAGGAGGCGCACCTGTTCACCGGCGACGTCGCCTCCAACATCGCCTACGGCCGTCCGGACGCCTCTCCGGAGCGGATCGAGGCCGCTGCCCGCGCGGTCGGGGCGCTGGGGCTGGTGCGCTCGCTGCCGCAGGGGTTCCGCACCCCGGTCGGCGAGCGGGGGCAGGGACTGTCGGCGGGCCAGCGCCAGCTGGTCGCGCTCGCCCGGGCCGAGCTGGTCGACCCCGACGTGCTGATCTTCGACGAGGCGACGGCGGCGCTGGACCCGGCGACCGAGGCCACCGTGCTGGCCGCGGGGGAGCGGGTGGCGTCGCGGCGGACGGCGTTCGTCGTCGCGCACCGGTTGCAGACCGCGCGCCGATCGGACCGGATCGTGGTGCTCGCGGGTGGGCGCATCGTCGAGCAGGGGCCGCACTCGGAGCTGGTGCGTGCCGGCGGGCGGTACGCGGCGCTGTGGCGCGCCGGCGAGCTGGAGCCGGAGCCCGACAGCCTGTTGGCGACACACCCCTGACCCGCCCCGCCCCGCCCTCCGGCCCGGGGGTCGCGGGCGGGGTCAGTCCCGCAGGTGGTCGGCCCGCGCGGCGACGGCGGCGCGGCGCGGGTCGTCCCGGTCGAGCAGGTCCAGCAGCAGCTCGTGGGCCTCCAGGTCGCCGGTGCCCAGCGGGTGCACGACGAACCGGTGCAGGAGCGCGACGTTGTCGCAGGCCAGCACGGCGTGCCGCAGCCCGACCACGAGCTCGTCGCGCAGCTCGCGCACCGCGGGGGCGTCGGAGCGCGGCAGCAGCTCGCCGTGGCAGGAGTCGAGGGCGTCGGACACCCGGCCGTCGCGCAGCGCCGCCCGCATCCGCAGGAAGTCGGCCTGCGGGCCGGTCGCGAGCCGGTAGGGGCGGGTGAGCAGCAGGTCCGCACCCAGCGACGACCGCAGCCGGTGGATCTCACCGCGGACGGTGGTGGGGTTGCCGTCCTCGCCGTAGAGCATCAGGGTCAGCTGCTCGCCGGAGAGCCCGTCGGGGTGCAGCGCCAGCGCGGTGAGGATCTCCGCCGGGCGCAGGGTGGCGGCGAACTCCTCGCCGTCGAGGGTGACGCGCGGGCCGCCGCCCCCGGTGAAGCGCAGCTCCAGCGGGCGGGCCGCGGCGGGGGACGCGGCCGCGACGACGCGGCCGCGCCGCCGCGACGGCGGCACCAGCAGGTAGCCCTCGGACAACCGCTCGACCACCATCTCCCGGCCGTCCCCGAGCTGCACCCGGTCGACGCCGTCGTCGAGCCGGATCCGCTCGGGGAACAGACCGTAGGGCTCGCTGGCGATGACCCGGCCGCTCGAGGACAGCAGCGCGCCCTCCGAGCCGCGCAGGGCCGCGAGGTGCGGCATGTTCTTGACCCGCAGCCGCTCGTCGGCGATGGCCAGCCGTACCCGCAGCTGGTTCTCCGCGAGGTGCGCGGTCGCGGTCACCAGCTGCACCAGCGCGGGGTGGACGGTGTGCAGCGGACCGGAGATGTCGATCGCGCCGATGGTGTCGCCGGTGTCCGGGTCGTGCACGGGGGCCGCGACGCAGGTCCAGTCGTGGTAGGTCCGGACCAGGTGCTCGGCGGAGTGGATCCGGACCGGCTCGTCGACGGCCAGCGCGGTCCCCATCGCGTTGGTGCCGATCGTCTCCTCGGCCCAGCGGGTGCCCTCGACGAGGCCGACGTCGTCGGCGGAGTGCAGCAGGCCGTGCGCCCCGTCGCGCCACAGCACGGTGCCGTCGGCGTCGGTCACCAGCATCACGTGCATCGCCTCGTCGGCGATGCTCACCAGCGTGGACCGGAGCAGAGGCATCACCGCGTGCAGCGGATGGCCCGTCCGGACCTCCTTCAGCTCGTCGGCGAGGTAGACGAGCGGGGGGAGCCTGCCCTCCGGGTCGACGTGCGCGGCCAGGCTGCGCTGCCACGAGTCGGACACGACCGGGCGCGGCGCGCCGGCCGAACCGCCGGAGCCGAGTCCGTCGTCGTAGATGCGGCGCAGGCGATGCGCGTCGGCGACCAGCTCCTCGCGGGACGTCCCGCCCTCGGGTCCGCTCACGTCGCCTCCCGCCCCGGCCGGGGCACCCTGTGCCCTGATCCCACGTGATGCCCCGCGTCGGTGCGGGGCCGTTCCGTCCCCGGCGTCGTGTCCCGGGAGGTGCGAGCATACCCGCTGCTCGGGAGGTCGACCCCCGCGTGACCGGGTGCCGGCGCGACGTCCGGCGGCGCGCGCAACGTGGGGGCAACGTGGCGTTCCATACGGTTCGGACCATCGGGTCGCCGGGTGGCGGCCCGGTCGACGCCACAGACCCACCGGAGGACAGCGATGACGCTCGAAGCCGTTCGTGAGGCCACGGATCTGCGTGCCGGCCGCGGGGCCGACGGCGCGGATGTGATCCGTCGCGCGGCCCGGGTACTCGTCGTCGACTCCGAGCCGGTCGTCCGGCACGGTCTGCGCGCCCTGCTGACCGCCGAGCCCGACCTGGCCCCGGCCGGTGAGGCCGCCTCCCCGCGGGACGCCCTGATGACCGCCGAGCGCACCCGGCCCGACGCGATCGTCGTCGACATCGAGTTCGCCCGCGACGAGCGGCCCGGCCTCGACCTGGTGCGCGCGCTGCTGGAGCGGTGCCGCGGGGTGAAGATCCTCGTGCTGACCGGCTGTCGCGACCGCGACGCGATGATGCGCACCGTCCGTCTGGGCGTGCACGGCTACCTGCGCAAGGGCGCCGACACCGCGGAGATCGTGCGTGCGCTGCGCACCGTCCTGCGTGGTGAGGGCGTGTTCGACCCGGGGACCGCGAGCGCGGGTCCGCTGCAGGTGCTGCGCGACACCGACCCGGCGCCGTCGCCGACGCCGGACCTGTGCAAGACCTCGCTGCTGACCGACCGCGAGAACCAGGTGCTGCGGCTGCTCGCCGTCGGCCTGTCCAACCGCGAGATCGGGACCCGGCTGCGGATCTCCGAGGCCACCGTGAAGTTCCACGTCCGCAACCTGCGCGACAAGCTCGAGGTCCGTCGCCGCACCGAGATCGTCTACACCGCCGCCCGCCAGGGCATCGTCTGATCCCGCCGGGCCGGGGCGAGACGTACGCCCGCCCCGGCCCGTGCCCTTCCCCATCGCACCTCGCCACCGGCGTGGTCACCCGTCGGGTGGCCGCGCCGGTCGCGTTGCGTGGCCGAGACCACCCCGTCCGGGGAGGCGTTCACCCGGCGGCCACCTTCTCCTCACCCCACGGGAGGACGCGGGTGCTGGGATGCGGAGGAAACGGACGGCCCCGAACGGACCGGACCGCGCATCCCACCACGACCCCAGGAGGACGACCGTGGCCCACAGCTGCCCCGGCGACGCCCCCCAGGCCGGCTCCCGCCGCGCCCTCCCGCTCCTCGACCGCGTGCGCCACGGACGCCAGGGACTCACCTGTCGTTACCGGTGCGGCGACGCCTGCTCCCGGCCGGAGCCCAACCCCTCGTCGAACACCTATTTCGGTGACGTCCTGCAGACCGTGCTCGACCGCCGCGGGATGCTGCGTGCCGGTGCCGTGCTCGGCCTGGGTGCCGGGGCGGGGGTGGCCCTGGCCGGTTCCGCCTCCGCCGAGCCCGCGCCGGCCGCCCCGGCCCACCCGCTCGGCACCGACGTGGCGGCCCCGGCGCAGGCCCGCCCGCCGCGTGGGCTGCACTACGACACCGTCGCACCCAACCTCGACGACGCGGTCCGGGTGCCGACCGACTACGCGAGCAACGTCGTGATCCGCTGGGGCGACCCGATGTTCCCGGACGCGCCCGAGTTCGACTTCGAGAACCAGACCGCCGCGGCGCAGGCCCGCCAGTTCGGCTACAACAACGACTTCTGCGGCATCCTGCCGATCGACGGCCCCGGCCGCCGCTATGTGCTGTACTCCAACCACGAGTACACGCTCGAGCCGCTGATGTTCCGCGGGTACGACGAGGACGCCCCCACCCCCGAGCAGATCCGGATCGGGATGGCCGCGCACGGCGGCGGCATCGTCGAGGTGACCCGGGACCTGCGCACCGGCGAGCTGCACCACGACCGCGCCGGGAAGCTGAACCGGCGCATCACCGCCGACACCGAGATGGTGCTCGACGGCCCGGCCGCCGGTGCCGAGGTGCTGCGCACGACGGCCGACCCGACCGGTCGCAGCGTCCGGGGCATGATCGGCAACTGCGCCGGGGGGACCACCCCGTGGGGCACCTTCCTGTCCGGCGAGGAGAACTTCGACGGCTACTTCGCCTCCGGCCCGGTGACCGACGAGCGCGCGCAGCGCTACGGCATCTCCGAGGGCGCCTCGGAGCGCAAGTGGGAGCGCGTGGACCCGCGCTGGGACCTCGCGAAGGAGCCGAACGAGGCCCACCGGTTCGGCTACATCGTCGAGATCGACCCGCACGACCCGGCCTCGAAGCCGGTCAAGCACACCGCGCTCGGCCGTTTCAAGCACGAGGGCGCGACCGTCGCGCTGACCCGCGACGGTCGCCCCGTCGTGTACATGGGCGACGACGAGCGCTTCGACTACGTCTACAAGTTCGTGTCGGACAAGCAGATGCGCCGCGGGCACAGCCGGGCCGCGCGCGAACACAACGCCACGCTGCTGTCCTCGGGCACGCTCTACGTCGCGACGTTCACCGGGAACAGCCCGGCCGCGGAGATCACCGGCGCCGGGGCGCTCCCCCGGGACGGCCGGTTCGACGGCTCCGGGCGGTGGACGCCGCTGGCCTCGACCACGAGGTCGTTCGTGGACGGCATGAGCGTCGCCGACGTCTTCGTGTTCACCCGGCTCGCCGCGGACACGGTCGGCGCCACGAAGATGGACCGCCCCGAGGACGTGGAGGCCAACCCGCGCACCGGGAAGGTCTACATCGCCTGCACCAACAACTCCGACCGCGGCAAGGCCGGGAGCAAGGCCGCCGCGGACGAGGCGAACCCGCGCAACGCGAACCAGCACGGACACGTCATCGAGCTGACCGAGACCCGCGACGACCCCGCGGCCACCACGTTCGGCTGGAACGTCCTGCTCGTCTGCGGCGACCCGGAGGACCCGTCGACCTACTTCGGCGGGTTCGACAAGTCCCAGGTCAGCCCGATCACCTCGCCGGACAACGTGGCCTTCGACCCCTACGGCAACCTGTGGGTCTCGACGGACTCCAGCCAGGCGCTGGAGATCAACGACGGGCTCTACGGCGTGGTGCTGGAGGGGCCGCAGCGCGGCTCGACCCGGTTGTTCGCCAGCGTCCCGGTGGGTTCGGAGTGCTGCGGGCCGGTCGTCACCGAGAACTTCGTGCTGGTCTCGGTGCAGCACCCCGGCGACGTCGACGACGCCTCCCCGGAGCAGCCGGCCTCGCACTGGCCCGACGGCGGCGCCGCGCAGCCGCGCCCGGCCGTCGTCGCGATCCGGCACCTGAAGGACGGACGACCGGCGAAGATCGGCGTCTGAGCCCCGGCCCGCCCGGTCCGTGCCGCGGTACGGACCGGGCGGGCCGGGGCGGTCAGGCGCAGCGGCCCAGGTCGGGGTCGCCGGACCCGGCGCGCTTGTCGAACGAGATGTGCACGTGGTCGTAGTGGTTCGCGGTGTCGCCGCCGCGGTCCTCCATGGTCGACCACCCGGAGCCGTCGTTCATCCGCTGCTCCCAGATCACGTACTTCACGCCGAGCTCGTCGGCGTTGGCCAGCGCGCAGTCGGCGATGCGGTCGCCCTTCGTCCCGCGCACCATGATGTCCAGGGCGTGGCCGGTCGGGTGGTCGGAGGCGTTCGCCCGGTTCGCGACGCCGATCAGCTCGGTCTCCCCGTAGGCGCAGCCGAGGAACTCCGCGGCGTCGGACACCCAGGTCTTGACCCGGCCCAGGTCGTCGAGGTCGAGCCCGCACGACGGGTCGCCCAGCCCACGGGCGGCGAGCTCGGCGGCGGCCCTGGCCTGTTCGGCGGCCTCCTGCGCCAGGTCCTGGGCCTTGCGCGCCGCGGCGAGGCTCGCGTCCGCGGCCGGGTCGAGCAGACCCGCGTCGCGGACGATCTCGGCGCCGAGGACCGGTGTGTCCCGCGGCCCGTTGCCGGCGGCGCCGGCGAGCGACGCGCCGGGGTCGGCGCCGTCGGACACGTCCTGAGCGGCCAGGCGCAGGTCGGCCTCGGCCGGGCCGAAGCCGAGCCCGGTCACGGGCGTGACGACGGCGAGCGTGCCGCTCGCGGCGGCGGCCGCGGTGGCCACGTGGCGCAGGCCGGGCCGCAGCCCGGCCTGCGCCCGATGTCGGTGTCGGGGCACGACGGTCTCTCCTCCGGCACGCGGACCGGCCGGGCTGCGGGGGAGCGTCGGGATCGGGGATCCCGGCCCGTCGGGGGGAACCGGACCGCGTGTTCAGTGACCGGACGGTAGCGAATGTGCCCCGATGTCCGATCTTCGTGGACGGTTCGCGGCGACGACCGCACCCGGCCGTGCGACGAATGGCGAGGACGGGTCGCCCCGCACGTCTTCCCCGACCGGACGTTCGGTGCAAAAGTAGCGCGGTCCGGGACACCGCCGTCCCGGGTCAGGGGAGGACGCATGACCGAGCAGCAGGCCGCGCCCGGCGCCGGCCCGACGAGTGCCGCCGACACGACCGGCTCCGCGCCCCGGCAGGTGCGCCGGGTCGCCGCGACGAGCGCGATCGGCACGACCATCGAGTGGTACGACTTCTTCATCTACGCCACGGCCGCGGCCCTGGTGTTCAACAGCCAGTTCTTCACCACGATGTCGGCCGCGTCGGGCACGCTGGCGGCGTTCGCGACGCTCGGCGTCGGCCTGGTCGCGCGTCCGCTCGGCGGCATCGTGTGGGGGCACTTCGGCGACCGCCTCGGTCGCAAGAAGATGCTCGTCCTCTCGCTGCTGCTGATGGGCGTGGCGACCGTCGGGGTCGGCCTGCTGCCCACCTACGGCCAGATCGGTGTCGCGGCGCCGGTGCTGCTCGTCGTGCTGCGTCTGCTGCAGGGGCTGTCGGCGGGCGGTGAGTGGGGCGGCGCGGCGTTGATGGCGGTCGAGCACGCCCCGCCCGGCAGACGCGGCCGCTACGGCTCGTTCCCCCAGATCGGGGTGCCCGCCGGGCTGATCCTGGCCCAGCTGGTGTTCCTCGTCGTGTCCAACCTGACCAGCCCCGAGCAGTTCGCGGCGTGGGGCTGGCGGATCCCGTTCCTGCTGTCGATCCTGCTGGTCGTCGTCGGGCTGGTGATCCGGCTGCGGGTCGAGGAGAGCCCGGTGTTCGCGCTGCTGCGGCAGAACCGCGGCCGCAGCCGTGCCCCGATCCTGGAGGTGTTCCGGCACCGCCCGCGCGAGCTGGTGCTGGCCTCGGCCAGCTTCGTCGCGAACAACGCGATCGGCTACATCTTCCTCGCCTACCTGCTGTCCTACGGGACCCAGGTGCTGGAGGTCCCACGGAACACGATGATCATCGTCGTGATCATCGGTTCGGTGAGCTGGCTGGTCAGCATCGTCGCCGGGGCGGTCTGGTCCGACCGGGTCGGCCGCAAGCGGGTGTACCTGGTGGGCTCGGTGCTGCTGGTGGTGTGGCCGGTGCCGTTCTTCCTGCTGCTCGACACCACCGGGTTCGCCGCGATGGTCGTCGCGGTCGTCGTCCTCACGGTGGGGTTGGGTCTGTCCTACGGCCCGCAGTCCGCGCTGTTCGCGGAGATGTTCGAGGCCCGCTTCCGCTACAGCGGTGCGTCCTTCTCCTACGCCGTCGGCGCGGTGCTGGGCGGCGGGTTCGCGCCGCTGATCGCCGCCGCGCTCCAGCAGGGCTACGGCACGTCGATGGCGGTCGCGGCCTACATGGTCGTCGTCGCGGTGATCTCGCTGGTCGCGGTGCTGCTGATCCGGGAGACGCACCGACCGGACGCGCCGGCCCGGCTGTCCTGAACACCGCCCCGTTCCCGGTGGCGGTCCGGACGCGCGTCCGGACCGCCACCGGCAGCGGGATCGTGCTCAGATCGAGCGGTGCCGTCCGTTGCCTGCCGGGAGCGGCAGGTCCCGGGCCGGGGCGGACAGGTCGCGGGCGCGCCGACGCCCGGCGACGGTGCCCTCGCCCGGCCGGTCACCGGGCTCCCGTGGTTCCGCCGAGGACATCGAGCGGGCCTGCTCGGCCAGCTCGCGGGTGACGCAGGGCCAGGTGGCGCTGACCCCCGTCGCGTCCCGGCACTCACGGCAGAAGCCCTGCGCGTCGGGGGTGTGTTCCGCCAGGGTCCGCTCCAGCAGATCCGGCATCTCGGACAGGATGTTCGCGAGTGCCACGACTCACCTCCAGGTCGATTGCCGGGGACAGTAGTGGTCCCGTTCACCCGGGCCCGGCGGGGCGGGGGCCCTCGCGCACAGCGTTCTGGATCCTTTCAGGACAGTGCATCGCCGCAGGTCGGTGGTGCGGCGCGCGGCGCACCACCGGCGCCGCGGGCGGGTGCGCGGCCGGGTGTGCCCGGTGGCACCCGCACGATCGGAGGGTGGCCGCTCGGTGAGCCGTGGTGTCGATCGGCAACCGGTGTCGGCGACACGACGACAGGCACCGCCGGTGCGCCGGACGCGCGAACGGGTCACCCGTCGACACCGCCCGGCGGACCAGCGGGGGTGCTGCCGGACGGACGTATCGCCCTGCGCCGCACGGGTTCCGTGCCGTCATGGCGGGCTCTGGTCGACGAGGTCGACGCGTGGCGGACCGAGCGGGGCGGCCCGATGGAGCCGGCCCGCGACCTAGAACCATCCGGTCGCCACCAGGACGGCCCAGCTCACCACCGGGCCGGCCACCGCGGCGGCGCCCGCGAAGACCAGCAGCCCTCGGTAGATGCTCTCGCGTTCGTGCTCCGGTGCGTTCGCCATGGCGATGGCACCGCAGGTGGAGAAGGGCGAGACGTCCACCAGGGAGGAGGAGATGGCGAGGGCGGCGACCAGGCCGACGGCGCTCAGGTCGCCGGTGGCCACGAGGGGGACAGTGAGCGGGACGACGGCGGTGAGGATCCCTGCGGTGGAGGCGAACGCCGAGACCACCGCACCGATCACACAGATCAGGAGGGCGGCGAGCAGCGCCGGCTGCACCGTGGACACCGTGTCGGCCACCCAGGCGATCGTGCCGTTGCGCTGCAGGACGCCGACGTAGGTCACGATCCCGGCGAGGAGCAGGACGATCCCCCAACTGACGTCGCGTACCGCCCCCGGGGCCGAGTCGGGATGGGCGAGCATCAGCGCGAGCGCGATGGTGAGGGCCAGGAACCCGATGTCGAGCCCGAACCCGATGGCTCCGACGACGAGCACCGCCATCCCGACGAGCGTGGCGACCACCGCGGAGCGGGGCGGGCGGGTGGCCCCGGGCGTCGTCGGGGCCGGTTCCGTCACCGTGGTCGGGGAGGTGTCGTCGGTACTGCGGACGAGCACTCCGACCAGCACCGCGGCGGCGGTGCCGATCACCATCGTCGAGAGGAACAACAGCAGGGGATCGACCGGGAGCCCGCTGTCGGTCTGGATCCGGCGCACGATGATCCCGAACACCCCGAGGGGGGAGAACGAGCCTGCGGTCGCTCCCATGCCGACCATGAGGGCGACGACGAGGGACCGGACCCCGTGTGCCGCGGCCACCGTCATGCCGACCGGGATCAGGATGACGGCGACGGGGCCCGACGCCGCCCCGACCGCACACAGCAGGGCCGAGAGGAGGCGGGCAGAGCTGTCCGCCTGCCCCGGACCAGGCGGAAGGTCCCCTGGACCACACGGTCGACGGTGCCGTTCGCCCGGGCGACCCCGAACAACAGCGTCACTCCCACGATCATGACGAACAGGTCGGAGGGGAAGGAACCGAGCACGTCGGCCGCGGACTCCCCGCCGATCAGGACGCCGACCACCCAGGTCGCCGCCAGGGCGAGCGCGCCCAGGTTGATCGCCCGCCACGCCGACACCGCGATGACCAGCGCGAGGACGCCGACGGAGATCGCTATCATCGGGGCCGGCCCGTCGCCGCCTCCGTCGCGATCACCATGCCGTCGTGCCGCCGTCGGCGATGATCGAGGCTCCGGTGATGAGACCGGCCTCCTCGCTCGCGAGGAACAGGCAGATCGGGACGACCTCGTCGGCCTCGCCGAGGCGCTTGAGCATCGAGGCCTCCGCCATGCCGTGCAGGATCGTCTCCTTGGCCGGGTGGCCGTCGAGCAGACGGTGCGGCATCCGGGTGTCCAGGGCGCCGGGGCAGACCGCGTTGACCCGGCAGCGGGGGGCCAGCTCGGCCGCGGTGACCTTGGTCAGGGCGACCAGCGCGGCCTTCGACGCGCTGTAGGCCGACCAGCCCGCTCCGGCGCGTACCGCGGCGGAGGAGGACAGGTTGACCACGGTGGCGCCGTCGGCCAGCGCGGAGGTGAGCTCCTTGGTCACGAGGAACGCGCCCCGGACGTTGATGTCGAGGACCCGGTCCCACTCCTCGACCGCGGTCTCGGACAGGGGGGCGTAGCTCAGGACCCCCGCGGCGTTGACGAGGACGTCGACCCGCCCGACGGTCCGCGCGAACGCGGCCACGGACCGGGGATCGGCGACATCGAGGTGGCGGAAGGTGAAGGAGGTTCCCGCCGCGTGCATCTCGGCGGTGAGACGGGCGCCCGCCGCCTCGTCGACGTCCGCACCGATCACCTCGGCGTTCTCGGCGGCGAGCGCACGACAGAGCCGACTGCCGATGTCGCCGGCGGCACCGGTGACGACGGCGACCTTGCCGTCGAAGCGAGTCATGGTCGCCTCCTCAGACGCTGGTGGTGAGCGGGTGCCGGATGCCGTCGCGTTCGAGCACCGGGAGTACGTCGGCGATGAACCGCGGCAGGCCGCGTTCGTAGTTCATCCAGGTCAGAGCGACACCGTCGACTCCGGCGGCGGAGAGGTCGCCCAGCTGCCGGGCGATCGTCGCGGGGCTGCCGACGAGCGGGTATCCGGCCATGGTGGACGCGACGGCCCGGTTGAGCTGCTCCCGCTGGGCGGGTGGCATCCGGGTGCCGCCCATGGTCCACGCCACGGCGTTGTCCACCGCCTCGGCGTCGGCGTCGTCGGTGGAGTAGCGCTCGATCAGCCGGGCGGCCTCGCGGTCGGTGTCCGCGCACACGACGGAGGCGGCCACCCACACGGACAGCTCGCGGCCGAACCCCTCGGCGAGTGCACGGATCTCCCGGACCTTGCGTGCCGCTCCCGCCGGGTCGAACGCCGAGACGAACGCGACGTCGGCGTAGCGGGCGGCGAGCTGGTGCCCGCGTGGGGAGAAGGCGGCGTTCATCAGCGGTGGGTGGGGGGCTGGAGCGGTGTGGGCCTGCTGTAACCGCCCTCGACCGTGAGCCACCGTCCCCTGTGGTCGAAGTCGTGGGGCTCCCCGCGCCAGAGCCGGAGCAGGATGTCGAGCCACTCCTCCGAGTAGCCGTAACGGGCGTCGTGGTCGAGGGTCTCGACGCCGAACATCTGCAGCTCCTTGGCGAACCAGCCCGCGACGACGTTGAGTCCGACACGACCGTGCGAGACCGCGTCGATCGTGGCGATCTGTTTGGCGGCCATCACCGGGGAGACGGTGAGGCAGTGCGAGGTCGTGAAGATCGCGATCCGGCTGGTGCGAGCGGCCAGTGCCGCGGCCCAGGCATAGGGCTCGAAGCTGGCTCCCCAGGGGTTGGTCCGGCCCTCGAAGCCGCGCCACCGGGAGAACGGGATCGCCGCCTCGAAGCCTGCGGCCTCGGCGGCCTGGACGAGGCGGAGGTTCTGGTCCCAGCCGATCTCGTGACGGTTGGGGCTCGCGGTGACCGCGCCCGCCGAGGTCACGTTCAGTCCGAAGACCCCGAGCTTGAGCCCGGTGTCGGCGAACAGGGGACCGGAGTCGTACCGGGGGACGTGAGGTGGAGAGGACTGCGTCATCGGAGGTCTCCGTTTCGGGTGGGGGCTAGGGCGCGTCTCCTAACCCGGCTGGTCGGGCCTGCGCGATGATCAGTAGGTGTCGCGCCGTGCCGTCCTGACCGATGCCCAGTGGGACCGACTCGAGCCGTTACTGCCCTCGTCGGACGGGATGCCAGGGCGCCCGTTCGCCGATCACCGCAGAGTGATCGAGGGGATCATCTACCGGTTCCGCTGCGGGCTGGCCTGGCGTGATGTCCCGGTCGAGTTCGGGCTGTGGCAGACCCTATGGAAACGCCACCGCCGCTACTGCGGTGACGGCACCTGGGACCAGGTTCTCGCAGCTCTGCTCGCCGATGCCGACTCCGCCGGTCTCGTGGACTGGGCCGTGTCGGTCGACTCGACGATCATCCGCGCTCACCAACACGCCGCGACCCTGCAGCGGGACACAGGGGGCCGGATCGAACTACAAGAATCTGCTGATCGAGCCGCCCGATCACGCCTTGGGCCGCTCCCGCGGAGGGCTCGGCACGGAGATCCACCAGCTCGTTGACGGACACGGCCGCCCGCTGGTCGTACTGGTCGGCCCTGGCCAGGCCGGTGACGCCCCGATGTTCGCGCACCTGATGTCACATCTGAGCGTCGGACGGGTCGGTCCGGGCCGACCGCGGACCCGACCCGAGCGGGTCCGCGCAGATAAGAGGTCGCGCGGATTGGTCACAGCTTGGCCGCGGTCGAGTGTCTGGGGGCGAGGGCGGGTACGGGCCTGCCGATCATGAAGTTATCTACGCTTCGTGATCGTCTGGAGGCCGCGTGCCCACCCTGCCATCATGGCTGACCGAGCCGTTGTGGGACCAGTTCACCGCGCTGCTGCCTCATCGAGACGAGTTCGATCCCACCCATCCGCTGGGCTGCCATCGCCGCCGGATCGCGGATCGGATCGTGTTCGACAAGCTCCTGCAGGTACTGCGGTTCGGCTGCTCGTATGAGGGCATCGCTGACAGCACCTGCTCGGCGACCACCATCCGCGATCGTCGTGACGAGTGGATCAGGCTCGGGGTCTTCGCCCAGCTGCGTCGGATCGTCCTGGACGCCTACGACCGCATCGTCGGTCTGCTGCTGCACGACATCGCCGTCGATGGCGCCATCACCAAGGCCCCCGGCGGCGGCGAGGTCGCCGGTCCGTCGCCGGTGGACCGGCGCAAACAGGGTATGAAACGTTCGGTGCTCGTCGAGGGATACGGCATCCCGCTGGGCCGAGTCCTGGCCGGAGCCAACCGGCACGACTCCCCGCTACTGGGCCCCACCCTCGACCGCCTCGATGCTCTCGGCCCGCTGCCCGACGACATCACCGTGCACCTCGACGCCGGCTATGACTCCGGCAAGACCCGCGACACGCTGGCCGAACGAGGCCTGCACGGCGAGATCGCGCACAAGGGTGAGAAAGCGCCGATCCAGGCCACCCGCCGCTGGCACGTCGAGCGGACCAACGCTTGGCACAACAGCTTCAACCGGCTGCAGCGCTGCTACGAACGACGAGAAATCGTCGTCGACGCGTTCTTCGACCTCGCCGACACGATCGTCACACTCCGTAGCTTGATTCGGCAGGCCTGGACCACACACCGCTGGAACGCCCGACCTGCACGACGTCCATGATCACCAACCAATCCGCGCGACCTCTAAGAGCGTCCGGCGATTGATGGTTATCGGAGTCGACGGGTCGTGGGTCGGGTTGTCCAGCGGTAGCGGCTGCGGGCACGGTTGATCAGCCGGCGGATCACGGTGAGCGCGGCGGCGAGGTCGAGGTAGAACTCGACGATGATCTTCCGGCGATCGGTGAACCGGCGCAGCTTGCCGTAGCCGTTCATCCAGGAGTGCGTGCGCTCGATGGGCCACCGTCGTCCTGCCTGGATCGGCGCCGGGACCCCCGTGGTCGCGATCTCGCCGGTGAAGCCCAGGGTGTGCAGCAGAGTACGGGTCTTGCCGGAGTCATAGCCGCGGTCCAGGTGCACGGTCGGGAACAGATCACCACCGTGGGCGTCGCGGTGGCGGGGCAGCGGGCCGATCATCGTCACGATGCCGGTCAAGGTCGGTTCCAGCAGGGGCGAGTCATGGTCGTTGGCTCGCGCCGCGACCAGGTGCAGCGGGATGCCCTGGTCATCGCAGGCCACGGACCGTTTCGTGCCCTGCTTGCCGCGGCCGACAGGGCTGCGGCCGGCCACCTCGCCTCCGCCTGGTGCCTTGGTGATCGATCCGTCGACCGCCAGATCGTCAAGATCCAGGCCGAGTATCTGGTCGTAACCGGCCAGCGCGGTGCGGAGCAGTTCCTCGCTGACTCCCGCGGTGGCCCAGTCATCGAGACGGCGGCGGATGGTGCGGTCCGAGCAACCCGGCGTGGCGATGCGTTCGTAGCCACTACCGTGCACCAGAGCGGCAACGACGTGGTCGAACACGACCCGATCAGAGATCCGGCGACGGTGACAGCCCCACGGATGGGCCGGGTCGAACTCCGGGCGCCGCTCTGCCTCGATCAGGGCAGCGAACTCGACCCAGAGGGGGTCGATCAGCGATTCTGGCAATAGAGGCACGGACCCTCCAGGCGACCATCAGGACATCAGCAATCCCATGATCACTTGCAGGTCCGTGTCTCTACCAACACCGACACACGGCCACCTCTACTGCCGGACGCTCTAAGAGGTCGTTTCAGAACGACTTGTCGAGTTTCCATTGACCCCTCGACGACAGATCAAACGGCAGGTCAGATAGCCGCTTGTCGTCTACAACAGACACGTCGACCTCGTTCTGAAATGACCTCTAAGAGGTCGCGCGGATTGGTCACAGCTTGGCCGCGGTCGAGTGTCTGGGGGCGAGGGCGGGTACGGGCCTGCCGATCATGAAGTTATCTACGCTTCGTGATCGTCTGGAGGCCGCGTGCCCACCCTGCCATCATGGCTGACCGAGCCGTTGTGGGACCAGTTCACCGCGCTGCTGCCTCATCGAGACGAGTTCGATCCCACCCATCCGCTGGGCTGCCATCGCCGCCGGATCGCGGATCGGATCGTGTTCGACAAGCTCCTGCAGGTACTGCGGTTCGGCTGCTCGTATGAGGGCATCGCTGACAGCACCTGCTCGGCGACCACCATCCGCGATCGTCGTGACGAGTGGATCAGGCTCGGGGTCTTCGCCCAGCTGCGTCGGATCGTCCTGGACGCCTACGACCGCATCGTCGGTCTGCTGCTGCACGACATCGCCGTCGATGGCGCCATCACCAAGGCCCCCGGCGGCGGCGAGGTCGCCGGTCCGTCGCCGGTGGACCGGCGCAAACAGGGTATGAAACGTTCGGTGCTCGTCGAGGGATACGGCATCCCGCTGGGCCGAGTCCTGGCCGGAGCCAACCGGCACGACTCCCCGCTACTGGGCCCCACCCTCGACCGCCTCGATGCTCTCGGCCCGCTGCCCGACGACATCACCGTGCACCTCGACGCCGGCTATGACTCCGGCAAGACCCGCGACACGCTGGCCGAACGAGGCCTGCACGGCGAGATCGCGCACAAGGGTGAGAAAGCGCCGATCCAGGCCACCCGCCGCTGGCACGTCGAGCGGACCAACGCTTGGCACAACAGCTTCAACCGGCTGCAGCGCTGCTACGAACGACGAGAAATCGTCGTCGACGCGTTCTTCGACCTCGCCGACACGATCGTCACACTCCGTAGCTTGATTCGGCAGGCCTGGACCACACACCGCTGGAACGCCCGACCTGCACGACGTCCATGATCACCAACCAATCCGCGCGACCTCTAAGAGGTCGCGCGGATTGGTCACAGCTTGGCCGCGGTCGAGTGTCTGGGGGCGAGGGCGGGTACGGGCCTGCCGATCATGAAGTTATCTACGCTTCGTGATCGTCTGGAGGCCGCGTGCCCACCCTGCCATCATGGCTGACCGAGCCGTTGTGGGACCAGTTCACCGCGCTGCTGCCTCATCGAGACGAGTTCGATCCCACCCATCCGCTGGGCTGCCATCGCCGCCGGATCGCGGATCGGATCGTGTTCGACAAGCTCCTGCAGGTACTGCGGTTCGGCTGCTCGTATGAGGGCATCGCTGACAGCACCTGCTCGGCGACCACCATCCGCGATCGTCGTGACGAGTGGATCAGGCTCGGGGTCTTCGCCCAGCTGCGTCGGATCGTCCTGGACGCCTACGACCGCATCGTCGGTCTGCTGCTGCACGACATCGCCGTCGATGGCGCCATCACCAAGGCCCCCGGCGGCGGCGAGGTCGCCGGTCCGTCGCCGGTGGACCGGCGCAAACAGGGTATGAAACGTTCGGTGCTCGTCGAGGGATACGGCATCCCGCTGGGCCGAGTCCTGGCCGGAGCCAACCGGCACGACTCCCGCTACTGGGCCCCACCCTCGACCGCCTCGATGCTCTCGGCCCGCTGCCCGACGACATCACCGTGCACCTCGACGCCGGCTATGACTCCGGCAAGACCCGCGACACGCTGGCCGAACGAGGCCTGCACGGCGAGATCGCGCACAAGGGTGAGAAAGCGCCGATCCAGGCCAC
>NZ_JAHLEL010000052.1 GCF_020131355.1 Pseudonocardia sp. ICBG1293 | reverse complement strand
CTCCCGGACCTTGCGTGCCGCTCCCCGCCGGGTCGAACGCCGAGACGAACGCGACGTCGGCGTAGCGGGCGGCGAGCTGGTGCCCGCGTGGGGAGAAGGCGGCGTTCATCAGCGGTGGGTGGGGGGCTGGAGCGGTGTGGGCCTGCTGTAACCGCCCTCGACCGTGAGCCACCGTCCCCTGTGGTCGAAGTCGTGGGGCTCCCCGCGCCAGAGCCGGAGCAGGATTTCGAGCCACTCCTCCGAGTAGCCGTAACGGGCGTCCGTGGTCGAGGGTCTCGACGCCGAACATCTGCAGCTCCTTGGCGAACCAGCCCGCGACGACGTTGAGTCCGACACGACCGTGCGAGACCGCGTCGATCGTGGCGATCTGTTTGGCGGCCATCACCGGGGAGACGGTGAGGCAGTGCGAGGTCGTGAAGATCGCGATCCGGCTGGTGCGAGCGGCCAGTGCCGCGGCCCAGGCATAGGGCTCGAAGCTGGCTCCCCAGGGGTTGGTCCGGCCCTCGAAGCCGCGCCACCGGGAGAACGGGATCGCCGCCTCGAAGCCTGCGGCCTCGGCGGCCTGGACGAGGCGGAGGTTCTGGTCCCAGCCGATCTCGTGACGGTTGGGGCTCGCGGTGACCGCGCCCGCCGAGGTCACGTTCAGTCCGAAGACCCCGAGCTTGAGCCCGGTGTCGGCGAACAGGGGACCGGAGTCGTACCGGGGGACGTGAGGTGGAGAGGACTGCGTCATCGGAGGTCTCCGTTTCGGGTGGGGGCTAGGGCGCGTCTCCTAACCCGGCTGGTCGGGCCTGCGCGATGATCAGTAGGTGTCGCGCCGTGCCGTCCTGACCGATGCCCAGTGGGACCGACTCGAGCCGTTACTGCCCTCGTCGGACGGGATGCCAGGGCGCCCGTTCGCCGATCACCGCAGAGTGATCGAGGGGATCATCTACCGGTTCCGCTGCGGGCTGGCCTGGCGTGATGTCCCGGTCGAGTTCGGGCTGTGGCAGACCCTATGGAAACGCCACCGCCGCTACTGCGGTGACGGCACCTGGGACCAGGTTCTCGCAGCTCTGCTCGCCGATGCCGACTCCGCCGGTCTCGTGGACTGGGCCGTGTCGGTCGACTCGACGATCATCCGCGCTCACCAACACGCCGCGACCCTGCAGCGGGACACAGGGGGCCGGATCGAACTACAAGAATCTGCTGATCGAGCCGCCCGATCACGCCTTGGGCCGCTCCCGCGGAGGGCTCGGCACGGAGATCCACCAGCTCGTTGACGGACACGGCCGCCCGCTGGTCGTACTGGTCGGCCCTGGCCAGGCCGGTGACGCCCCGATGTTCGCGCACCTGATGTCACATCTGAGCGTCGGACGGGTCGGTCCGGGCCGACCGCGGACCCGACCCGAGCGGGTCCGCGCAGATAAGAGGTCGCGCGGATTGGTCACAGCTTGGCCGCGGTCGAGTGTCTGGGGGCGAGGGCGGGTACGGGCCTGCCGATCATGAAGTTATCTACGCTTCGTGATCGTCTGGAGGCCGCGTGCCCACCCTGCCATCATGGCTGACCGAGCCGTTGTGGGACCAGTTCACCGCGCTGCTGCCTCATCGAGACGAGTTCGATCCCACCCATCCGCTGGGCTGCCATCGCCGCCGGATCGCGGATCGGATCGTGTTCGACAAGCTCCTGCAGGTACTGCGGTTCGGCTGCTCGTATGAGGGCATCGCTGACAGCACCTGCTCGGCGACCACCATCCGCGATCGTCGTGACGAGTGGATCAGGCTCGGGGTCTTCGCCCAGCTGCGTCGGATCGTCCTGGACGCCTACGACCGCATCGTCGGTCTGCTGCTGCACGACATCGCCGTCGATGGCGCCATCACCAAGGCCCCCGGCGGCGGCGAGGTCGCCGGTCCGTCGCCGGTGGACCGGCGCAAACAGGGTATGAAACGTTCGGTGCTCGTCGAGGGATACGGCATCCCGCTGGGCCGAGTCCTGGCCGGAGCCAACCGGCACGACTCCCCGCTACTGGGCCCCACCCTCGACCGCCTCGATGCTCTCGGCCCGCTGCCCGACGACATCACCGTGCACCTCGACGCCGGCTATGACTCCGGCAAGACCCGCGACACGCTGGCCGAACGAGGCCTGCACGGCGAGATCGCGCACAAGGGTGAGAAAGCGCCGATCCAGGCCACCCGCCGCTGGCACGTCGAGCGGACCAACGCTTGGCACAACAGCTTCAACCGGCTGCAGCGCTGCTACGAACGACGAGAAATCGTCGTCGACGCGTTCTTCGACCTCGCCGACACGATCGTCACACTCCGTAGCTTGATTCGGCAGGCCTGGACCACACACCGCTGGAACGCCCGACCTGCACGACGTCCATGATCACCAACCAATCCGCGCGACCTCTAAGAGCGTCCGGCGATTGATGGTTATCGGAGTCGACGGGTCGTGGGTCGGGTTGTCCAGCGGTAGCGGCTGCGGGCACGGTTGATCAGCCGGCGGATCACGGTGAGCGCGGCGGCGAGGTCGAGGTAGAACTCGACGATGATCTTCCGGCGATCGGTGAACCGGCGCAGCTTGCCGTAGCCGTTCATCCAGGAGTGCGTGCGCTCGATGGGCCACCGTCGTCCTGCCTGGATCGGCGCCGGGACCCCCGTGGTCGCGATCTCGCCGGTGAAGCCCAGGGTGTGCAGCAGAGTACGGGTCTTGCCGGAGTCATAGCCGCGGTCCAGGTGCACGGTCGGGAACAGATCACCACCGTGGGCGTCGCGGTGGCGGGGCAGCGGGCCGATCATCGTCACGATGCCGGTCAAGGTCGGTTCCAGCAGGGGCGAGTCATGGTCGTTGGCTCGCGCCGCGACCAGGTGCAGCGGGATGCCCTGGTCATCGCAGGCCACGGACCGTTTCGTGCCCTGCTTGCCGCGGCCGACAGGGCTGCGGCCGGCCACCTCGCCTCCGCCTGGTGCCTTGGTGATCGATCCGTCGACCGCCAGATCGTCAAGATCCAGGCCGAGTATCTGGTCGTAACCGGCCAGCGCGGTGCGGAGCAGTTCCTCGCTGACTCCCGCGGTGGCCCAGTCATCGAGACGGCGGCGGATGGTGCGGTCCGAGCAACCCGGCGTGGCGATGCGTTCGTAGCCACTACCGTGCACCAGAGCGGCAACGACGTGGTCGAACACGACCCGATCAGAGATCCGGCGACGGTGACAGCCCCACGGATGGGCCGGGTCGAACTCCGGGCGCCGCTCTGCCTCGATCAGGGCAGCGAACTCGACCCAGAGGGGGTCGATCAGCGATTCTGGCAATAGAGGCACGGACCCTCCAGGCGACCATCAGGACATCAGCAATCCCATGATCACTTGCAGGTCCGTGTCTCTACCAACACCGACACACGGCCACCTCTACTGCCGGACGCTCTAAGAGGTCGTTTCAGAACGACTTGTCGAGTTTCCATTGACCCCTCGACGACAGATCAAACGGCAGGTCAGATAGCCGCTTGTCGTCTACAACAGACACGTCGACCTCGTTCTGAAATGACCTCTAAGAGGTCGCGCGGATTGGTCACAGCTTGGCCGCGGTCGAGTGTCTGGGGGCGAGGGCGGGTACGGGCCTGCCGATCATGAAGTTATCTACGCTTCGTGATCGTCTGGAGGCCGCGTGCCCACCCTGCCATCATGGCTGACCGAGCCGTTGTGGGACCAGTTCACCGCGCTGCTGCCTCATCGAGACGAGTTCGATCCCACCCATCCGCTGGGCTGCCATCGCCGCCGGATCGCGGATCGGATCGTGTTCGACAAGCTCCTGCAGGTACTGCGGTTCGGCTGCTCGTATGAGGGCATCGCTGACAGCACCTGCTCGGCGACCACCATCCGCGATCGTCGTGACGAGTGGATCAGGCTCGGGGTCTTCGCCCAGCTGCGTCGGATCGTCCTGGACGCCTACGACCGCATCGTCGGTCTGCTGCTGCACGACATCGCCGTCGATGGCGCCATCACCAAGGCCCCCGGCGGCGGCGAGGTCGCCGGTCCGTCGCCGGTGGACCGGCGCAAACAGGGTATGAAACGTTCGGTGCTCGTCGAGGGATACGGCATCCCGCTGGGCCGAGTCCTGGCCGGAGCCAACCGGCACGACTCCCCGCTACTGGGCCCCACCCTCGACCGCCTCGATGCTCTCGGCCCGCTGCCCGACGACATCACCGTGCACCTCGACGCCGGCTATGACTCCGGCAAGACCCGCGACACGCTGGCCGAACGAGGCCTGCACGGCGAGATCGCGCACAAGGGTGAGAAAGCGCCGATCCAGGCCACCCGCCGCTGGCACGTCGAGCGGACCAACGCTTGGCACAACAGCTTCAACCGGCTGCAGCGCTGCTACGAACGACGAGAAATCGTCGTCGACGCGTTCTTCGACCTCGCCGACACGATCGTCACACTCCGTAGCTTGATTCGGCAGGCCTGGACCACACACCGCTGGAACGCCCGACCTGCACGACGTCCATGATCACCAACCAATCCGCGCGACCTCTAAGAGGTCGCGCGGATTGGTCACAGCTTGGCCGCGGTCGAGTGTCTGGGGGCGAGGGCGGGTACGGGCCTGCCGATCATGAAGTTATCTACGCTTCGTGATCGTCTGGAGGCCGCGTGCCCACCCTGCCATCATGGCTGACCGAGCCGTTGTGGGACCAGTTCACCGCGCTGCTGCCTCATCGAGACGAGTTCGATCCCACCCATCCGCTGGGCTGCCATCGCCGCCGGATCGCGGATCGGATCGTGTTCGACAAGCTCCTGCAGGTACTGCGGTTCGGCTGCTCGTATGAGGGCATCGCTGACAGCACCTGCTCGGCGACCACCATCCGCGATCGTCGTGACGAGTGGATCAGGCTCGGGGTCTTCGCCCAGCTGCGTCGGATCGTCCTGGACGCCTACGACCGCATCGTCGGTCTGCTGCTGCACGACATCGCCGTCGATGGCGCCATCACCAAGGCCCCCGGCGGCGGCGAGGTCGCCGGTCCGTCGCCGGTGGACCGGCGCAAACAGGGTATGAAACGTTCGGTGCTCGTCGAGGGATACGGCATCCCGCTGGGCCGAGTCCTGGCCGGAGCCAACCGGCACGACTCCCCGCTACTGGGCCCCACCCTCGACCGCCTCGATGCTCTCGGCCCGCTGCCCGACGACATCACCGTGCACCTCGACGCCGGCTATGACTCCGGCAAGACCCGCGACACGCTGGCCGAACGAGGCCTGCACGGCGAGATCGCGCACAAGGGTGAGAAAGCGCCGATCCAGGCCACCCGCCGCTGGCACGTCGAGCGGACCAACGCTTGGCACAACAGCTTCAACCGGCTGCAGCGCTGCTACGAACGACGAGAAATCGTCGTCGACGCGTTCTTCGACCTCGCCGACACGATCGTCACACTCCGTAGCTTGATTCGGCAGGCCTGGACCACACACCGCTGGAACGCCCGACCTGCACGACGTCCATGATCACCAACCAATCCGCGCGACCTCTAAGAGGTCGCGCGGATTGGTCACAGCTTGGCCGCGGTCGAGTGTCTGGGGGCGAGGGCGGGTACGGGCCTGCCGATCATGAAGTTATCTACGCTTCGTGATCGTCTGGAGGCCGCGTGCCCACCCTGCCATCATGGCTGACCGAGCCGTTGTGGGACCAGTTCACCGCGCTGCTGCCTCATCGAGACGAGTTCGATCCCACCCATCCGCTGGGCTGCCATCGCCGCCGGATCGCGGATCGGATCGTGTTCGACAAGCTCCTGCAGGTACTGCGGTTCGGCTGCTCGTATGAGGGCATCGCTGACAGCACCTGCTCGGCGACCACCATCCGCGATCGTCGTGACGAGTGGATCAGGCTCGGGGTCTTCGCCCAGCTGCGTCGGATCGTCCTGGACGCCTACGACCGCATCGTCGGTCTGCTGCTGCACGACATCGCCGTCGATGGCGCCATCACCAAGGCCCCCGGCGGCGGCGAGGTCGCCGGTCCGTCGCCGGTGGACCGGCGCAAACAGGGTATGAAACGTTCGGTGCTCGTCGAGGGATACGGCATCCCGCTGGGCCGAGTCCTGGCCGGAGCCAACCGGCACGACTCCCCGCTACTGGGCCCCACCCTCGACCGCCTCGATGCTCTCGGCCCGCTGCCCGACGACATCACCGTGCACCTCGACGCCGGCTATGACTCCGGCAAGACCCGCGACACGCTGGCCGAACGAGGCCTGCACGGCGAGATCGCGCACAAGGGTGAGAAAGCGCCGATCCAGGCCACCCGCCGCTGGCACGTCGAGCGGACCAACGCTTGGCACAACAGCTTCAACCGGCTGCAGCGCTGCTACGAACGACGAGAAATCGTCGTCGACGCGTTCTTCGACCTCGCCGACACGATCGTCACACTCCGTAGCTTGATTCGGCAGGCCTGGACCACACACCGCTGGAACGCCCGACCTGCACGACGTCCATGATCACCAACCAATCCGCGCGACCTCTAAGACGTCGTTTCAGAAGTGGTGGGCCCGGTTCTGCCGGTGACGGCGGGGCTGGCAGCATCGGCTGATGGTCGCGCCTCGTGTGTCTGAGAAGACGAAGATTTTCGAGTTGGAGATCGTCCTGACCGAGGTGGTGCCGGCGGTCCGGCGTCGGGTGCAGGTGCCGGGCGAGGTCGACTTGGCGGTGTTACACGAGGTGGTGCAGTCAGTGATGGGCTGGACGAACTCTCATTTGCACGAGTTCGAGATCGTCGGGCGCCGCTACGGGATCCCAGACCCGGACTGGCCCGGACAGGATGTCGCCGACGAGACGAAAGAGAAGCTGTTTCGGCTGGTCAAGGCTGGTGACCGGTTCGGTTACGTCTACGACTTCGGTGACAACTGGGCCCACGAGATCACCGTCGAGGCGGTCGCGGCCGTCGAGCCGGGAGTGTGCTATCCGCGATGCGTCGCCGGGCAGGGGGCGTGCCCGCCCGAGGACGTCGGCGGGATCGGGGGGTATGAGGACTTCCAGGCCGTGCTCGCCGACCCTGACCATCCCGACCGCGCCGAGCGCCTGGAGTGGGCGGGCGGGCCGTTCGACCCGCACCGCTTCGACCCTGACGAGGCCGACCGGGCCTTGGAGTGGCTGGCCTGGCGGCCGCTGGCCCCGACCTCGTAGGCGAGTGCCTCAGCGAGGGCTGGGTCGACCATCACTTCGGCTTCGGCTTCGGCTTGGTGAGGCGGCGGTGGCAGATCAGGGCGCAGGCCAGCGATAACAGCGCGGTGATCGTGGATTCGGCGCGGTCGTAGCGCAGCGCGAGGCGGCGGAAGTCCAGCAGCCAGGACATGGTGCGCTCGACGACCCAGCGGACCCGCCCGAGCCGGGTGGAGTCCTCGATCCCGCGCCGGGCGATCCGCACCCCGATCCCACGCCCACTCAGGTAGCGGCGGCAGCGGGGATAGTCGTAGCCCTTGTCGGCGTGCACCTTGTCCGGCCGACGTCGCGGACGCCCCGGCTGTCCCGCCCGTTCGCGGACGCCGGGGTTGGTGTCCAGCAGCGGGGCGAGCATCCGACTGTCGTGGGTGTTCGCCCCGGTGACCAGCGCATGCAGCGGGAGCCCGCCTCGGTCGCAGAGCACGTGGTACTTGCTGCCCGCCTTCCCGCGATCGGTCGGCGAGGGCCCGGTGGCCTCGCCGCGGCGCTTGGCCCGCACGCTCACGCTGTCCACCGCCGCCCGCGACCAGTCCAGCAGGCCCTGCTGGGCGAGGCGGTCGAGCATCACCCGGTGCAGCTGGGCCCAGACCCCGGCCTGCTGCCACTGCCGTAGCCGCCGCCAGCAGGTCACTCCGGACCCACAGCCGAGCTCGGCGGGCAGCGCGTTCCAGCTGATCCCGGTCTTGAGCACGAACACGATCCCGGCCAGAGCGGCCCGATCCGGCACCCGCGGACGGCCTGTCCGTCCCCGCTTGTGCTTGCGCGGCTTGGGCAGCAGCGGCTCCACCAGCGCCCACAGCTCGTCGCTCACCAATCGCTCGACACAAGATCGCCGCGCCACGACCGGACATGATCAGCTACCAGCGCCGATCCACACAGGACCGACACGCCGACTTCTGAAACGACCTCTTATCTGCGCGGACCCGCTCGGGTCGGGTTGTCGACGGATCCTGAAATCTGACCCCCTGGCGTTCCGGGAATCGTGACCCCTCCCAACGCTGGGGAGGTGCTGAACGTGGAGGACTGGGCGGAGATCCGTCGTCTGCATCGGGCCGAGGGTGTCCCGATCAAGGAAATCGCCCGCCGGCTCGGGGTAGCCCGGAACACGGTGCGGGCGGCGCTGCGCTCGGAGGGGCCACCGAAGTACGAGCGCGTGTCGCGGGGCTCGGTCGCTGATGCCTACGAGCCGCAGGTACGGGCGCTGCTGGTGCAGTGGCCGAGGATGCCGGGGCCGGTGATCGCGCAGAAGATCGGCTGGCCTTACTCCGAGGGGCCGCTGAAGAAGCTGTTGGCCCGGATCCGGCCCGAGTACGTCGGGATCGATCCGTCGGACCGGACCGTCTACGAGCCGGGCGAGATCGCCCAGTGCGACCTGTGGTTCCCCGAGACCCTGATCCCGGTCGCGGCAAGGCAGGCGCGGATCCTGCCGGTGCTGGTGCTGACCTTGGCGTTCTCCCGGTTTCTGTCGGCGACGATGATCCCGTCGCGCCAGGGCGGTGACATCCTGTCCGGGATGTGGCAGCTGATCGCTGCCCTGGGCCGTGTCCCGAAGACGCTGGTCTGGGACCGGGAATCGGCGATCGGCGGCACCGGGAAGGTCTCGGCCCCGGCCGCCGGGTTCGCCGGAACTCTGGCCACGAGGATCCGGTTGGCTCCGCCGAAGGACCCCGAGTTCAAGGGCATGGTGGAGCGCAACAACGGGTTCTTCGAGACCTCGTTCCTGCCCGGACGCGAGTTCGCCTCCCCAGCCGACTTCAACGACCAGCTCGCCGAGTGGCTGGTGACCAGGGCGAACACGCGCACCGTCCGCGCCATCCATGGCCGGCCGGTGGACCTGCTCGAGGTCGACCGCCAGGCGATGATCGTCCTGCCGCCGGTGGCTCCACAGGTCGGTCTGACCCACCGGATCCGGCTGGCCCGTGACTACTACGTGCGCGTCGACGCCAACGACTACTCCGTCGATCCGCGGATGATCGGCCGCTTCGTCGAGGTCGCCGCATCACCCACTGCGGTCGAGGTGTTCTGCGGCAACGAGCGAGTCGCCAGCCACGACCGCAGCTGGGGCCGCCACCTGGTGATCACCGACCCGGCCCACGTCGCCACCGCCGCCGACATGCGCCACGCACTGGCTGAACAACGCCGCGCCCAGCAGCGGTCCCAGCAGTCCGGGACGCGCCGCCACAACGATGGCCACGCCGTCGCGATCCGGGCCCTGCCCGACTACGACGCCCTGTTCGGCGTCGACTTCACCCCCACCAGCCCGGCCGACCCCACGGCCGCGCCCGCAGCGGAAGCGAGCAACCCATGACCGCCACCACGACCGGGACTGCGCCGAGCGAGGGGTTGCCCTCGATGCTGGCCTACCTGACCCGGGTGCTGAAGACCCCGACGATCGGGCGCTGCTGGGCTGAGCTCGCTGAGCAGGCCCGCGACGAGACCTGGTCGCACGAGGAGTATCTGGCTGCGGTCCTGCAACGCCAGGTCGCCGAACGCGAGTCCGCCGGCACCACGATGCGGATCCGGACCGCGCATTTCCCAGCCGTGAAGACTCTCGAGGATTTCAACCTCGACCACCTGCCCTCGCTGCGTCGAGATGTGCTGGCGCACTTGGCGACCGGGACGTTCGTGGCCAAGGCTGAGAACGTGATCCTGCTCGGCCCACCCGGGCTCGGGAAGACCCATCTCGCGATCGGGCTCGGGGTCAAAGCCGCCCACGCCGGCTACTCGGTGCTCTTCGACACCGCGAACAACTGGATCACCCGCCTCACCGACGCCCACCAGGCCGGACGGCTGGAGGCCGAGCTGAAGAAGATCCGCCGCTACAAGCTGATCATCATCGACGAGGTCGGCTACATCCCCTTCGACCAGGACGCGGCGAACCTGTTCTTCCAGCTCATTGCCTCCCGCTACGAGCAGGGCTCTGTGATGGTCACCTCGAACCTGCCCTTCGGACGCTGGGGCGAGACCTTCTCCGACGATGTCGTCGCCGCAGCCATGATCGACCGTCTGGTTCACCACGCCGAGGTTCTGACCTTGACCGGAGACTCCTACCGGACCCGCCAGCGCCGCGAGCTGCTGGCCAAACAGAACCGCGCCGACCGGGACTGACAGACCAACCGAGGGGTCAAACTTGCCGATCCCCAGGGGGGTCAATCTTCAGGATCCGTTGACACGGGTCCGCGGTCGGCCCGGACCGACCCGTCCGACGCTCAGATGTGACATCAGGTGCGCGAACATCGGGGCGTCGCCGGCCTGTCCGGGGCCGACGAGTACGACCAGCGGGCGGCCGTGTCCGTCAACGAGCTGGTGGATCTTCGTGCCGAGCCCTCCGCGGGAGCGGCCCAAGGCGTGATCGGGCGGCTCGATCAGCAGATTCTTGTAGTTCGATCCGGCCCCCTGTGTCCCGCTGCAGGGTCG
The DNA here is from genome assembly GCF_020131355.1 of Pseudonocardia sp. ICBG1293. GTDB lineage: Bacteria > Actinomycetota > Actinomycetes > Mycobacteriales > Pseudonocardiaceae > Pseudonocardia. The sequence goes on along the minus strand of NZ_JAHLEL010000052.1, from coordinate 2,084 downwards.
CGGCGTGTTGGTGAGCGCGGATGATCGTCGAGTCGACCGACACGGCCCAGTCCACGAGACCGGCGGAGTCGGCATCGGCGAGCAGAGCTGCGAGAACCTGGTCCCAGGTGCCGTCACCGCAGTAGCGGCGGTGGCGTTTCCATAGGGTCTGCCACAGCCCGAACTCGACCGGGACATCACGCCAGGCCAGCCCGCAGCGGAACCGGTAGATGATCCCCTCGATCACTCTGCGGTGATCGGCGAACGGGCGCCCTGGCATCCCGTCCGACGAGGGCAGTAACGGCTCGAGTCGGTCCCACTGGGCATCGGTCAGGACGGCACGGCGCGACACCTACTGATCATCGCGCAGGCCCGACCAGCCGGGTTAGGAGACGCGCCCTAGGCGACAGGCTCGTGCACGGCAGTGCGGACAGTGACCGGGTGTGTCGCCCGGGTCAGCGCGGCAGGACGGGGCCGTCCGGGCCGTCCTCGGGCCCGCGCTGCGGACGCGGCGGCCGGCCGCGCAGGATCCGCTTGAGCCCGGCGGTGTGCCGCCGGCTGACGGGCAGCTCCACCGCGCCGGGCCCGTTGCCGAGCCGCACCACGTACCCCGAGCCGGACATGCGCAGCTCGGTGATCAGCGGCAGCGACACCAGGTACGCCCGGTGGATCCGCACGAACCCGGCCTCGCCCCACCGGTCCTCCAGGACGGAGACCGGGATGCGGACCAGATGGCTGCCCTCGTTGGTGTGCAGCCGGGCGTAGTCGCCCTGGGCCTCGACGAACCGGATCGAGGAGCGCGGTACCAGCTTGGTGGTGCCCGCCAGCTCCACCGGCACGACCTCGTCGTCGACGGTCGCGGCGGGGGGCGCCCCGGCGGGCGGCGCGGGGTCGGGCCTGCCGCCCGGGTCGGCTCCCGGGCGCGGCGGCGGGGGCGGCGGGCCGTTCTCGGTCCGGCGGGCCGCGCGCAGCGCCAGGGTGCGGTCCAGCGAGCCGGAGAGCCGCTCCGTGCGCAGCGGCTTGAGCAGGTAGTCGACGGCACCGACCTCGTAGGCGTCGACCGCGCGGTCGTCGTGGGCGGTCACGAACACCACCGGCGGCGGGTCGGCCATCGCGTTCAGCACCCGGGCGAGCTCCAGGCCGTCGAGACCGGGCATCCGGATGTCGAGGAACACGACGTCGACGGTCGGGGTGCTCGCGTCGGCCTGCGAGCCGTGCAGGATGCGCAGCGCCTCCGTGGCGTCCGGCGCGGTCAGCACGGTGGTGACCCGTGGGTCCTCGCCGAGCAGGTGCGCCAGCTCCAGCAGGGCCGGCTCCTCGTCGTCGACGGCGAGCACGGTGAGCCGCGTCCCCGCCGGTGCGGCTGCCGGTGGTGGCGGCTCGGGGGCGCGGAGCTGACCCGGGACCCCGATGGGCCGGTGGTTGCTCGCGGCGCCGTACCCGGGCTGCAGCACGTGGCCGACCTGACCGGCGGGCGACGCGCCCGAAGCGTGCCCGCCCCGCGCGTGGCTGTACACGGCTCCTCCTTGCCGCGGGCACACCGCCCGCTGACCGGTGACTGCGGGCACACCGTATCGAGACAGCGGAGCGTCACCGACGGCCGGTCCGGCCCCGCCTCGTACCCGATCCGGGGTGGGCCGTCGGGGTGGGTCCGACAGCGGAGCGTGACGGGTCGTGGCAGCCGGTCGTGGACCGGTCCCGGGTCCGGCGTCGTCGCGGTCGGTCGACCGGCGTCCTGGCTGGTCGGGCGGAGGGTCACGCCCCCGCCGCCGATCGGACGGGCTCCGGGCGGGATTCCGCGAGCCGTGATTGTGGCACTCGGTGCCGAAACGCTACCGTGCCGTGAGAACCGCCACGTGGGACCGTCTCGTACCCGTCGGCGTGTCGGACCGGCCGCGACCGACGACGGCCGGGCGCAACCTCCGACTGCGAAGGGGCAGGCATGGCGAGCACGAAGGACTGGTTCGAGACGGTCGCGGAGGCACAGCGGCGGGCGCGCAGGCGGCTGCCGAAGTCGGTCTACTACGCGCTGGTCGCCGGCGCGGAGCAGGGGATCACCCTGGCGGACAACGTCGCCGCCTTCGACGAGATCGGCTTCCGCCCGC
>NZ_JAHLEL010000051.1 GCF_020131355.1 Pseudonocardia sp. ICBG1293 | reverse complement strand
GGTCAGGGCGGCCCCGAGCCACTGCGGCGCGGCGGCTCCCGCTCGCTCGACGGCGGTCCGGCGCTCGGCCAGGGCGGTGTGGCCGTCACCGCCGCGGGCGAGTTCGGCGACCAGCGCGCACCGCAGGGCCAGCTCGTCGTCGTCGCCGGTCCCGGCTCGTCCGGCGAGCTCGACGGCCCGGCCGTAGAACCGGGCGGCCTCCAGGTGGGCGCCGAAGCCGGCCGCCGCCGCGGCGGCGGCACGGACCGCGGCCAGCGCACGGTCCGGGTCGACGGCCGACCCTGCGGCGAGCGCGTGGTGGGCCAGCGGGACCGGGTCGTCCGGCCGCCTGCGGGTGAGCATCGCGTGGGCCGCGGCGTGCAGCCGGGCCCGGCGCAGCTGCGGGATGTCCCCGTACAGGGTGTCGCGGACCAGGTCGTGGGAGAACCGGAGACGTCCGGGCCCGGGTTCGAGCAGCATCCCCCCGAGCACGGCGGGTTCCAGCACGTCCAGCGGGTCGGCGCCGTCGGCGGAGGCGGCGAGGTCGAGGGCGTCGTCGGTGTCCAGGTCCCGGCCGAGCACCGACACCCGGGCCAGCGCGGTGCGGGTGGTCGCGGGCAACCGGGCGAGCCGCCGGCGCAGGACCTCGCGCACCCCGGCCGGGACGGCGTCGGCCGCGGCCGAGGGCCCCTCGGCGGCGACGAGGCGGGCCAGCTCGCGGACGAACAGCGGGTTCCCGCCGGTCCGTTCGGTGATGCGGGCGACCAGCGCGGGCGCGGCGGCCGGGTCACCGTGGCGTTCCAGCATCCCGGCGACGTCGGCGGCGGTCATCGGTGCCGGCTCGATCCGGTCGGCGGTGGGCTCGGTCAGCGCGGCGAGCGCGGCCTGGAGCTCGGCGCCCACCTCGGCCGGTCGCACGCCCGCGGCGACGAGCACGGGCAGCTCAGCGGCCCCGGCGACGACCGCGCGCAGCAGCGCGAGCGTCTCGGACTCGGCGCGGTGCAGGTCGTCGAGGACCAGCAGCAGCGGCCGCTCCCGCCCGGCGACGGCGAGCAGCTCCACCACCGCCCGGGCCAGCCAGAACGTGACCTCGGCGCCGCCAGGCCCGGCCGGGGAACGCAGTGGGGCGAGCCGCTCGACCAGGTCGGCGGGCGGGGTGTGGGCGGCGATCAGTGCGTCCACGATCTCCCGCCACGCCCACGCCGGCGGGGCACCGTCGATCTCCGGGCAGCGGCCGGTGACGGCCGTCCAGCCGTCGGCGGCCGCGGCGGCGGCGAACGCGGCGAGCAGCGTGGACTTGCCCGCACGGCGTCGGCGGCGACGAGGACCAGCTGGGCGCCGGAGCGCGCCCGCCCGCGCCGCGGCGGCGCCCAGCCGGTCGAGCTCGGCGGCCCGGCCGAGCAGCCCGGGGGCCGGTGGGGACGTCCCCTCCGGCGCCGGTCCGGGAGTGCGCGCCGCGACGCCCGCCGCGGACGGGCCGGCGGGACCACCGGGGTCACGGCCGGGGTCCCCGCCCGGATCACGGTGGGGCTCGCCGACCGGGTCCCGGCCGGGGTCGCGGTGGGCGAGCACGTCGGCCTCGATCGTCCGCAACCCCGGGCCGGGGTCGACGCCCAGCTCGTCGGCGAGCAGGCGACGGGTGCGGGCGAGGACGGTGAGCGCGTCGGCCTGTCTGCCGTGCGGTAGAGCGCGACCGCCAGCAGCCCGACCGCGTCCTCGCGCAGCGGGTGCTCGCCGACCAGCGCCGTCAGGTCGGGCACGACGGCGTCGGCCCGGCCCAGCCGCAGCCGCGCGCGGGCCCGGCGCTCGAGGGCGACCTGACGCAGCTCGTCGAGGCGTTCGGCCTCGGCGCGTGCCCACGCCGCGTCGGAGAACTCGGCGTAGGCGGGGCCCTCCCACAGCGCCAGGGCCGCGCCGAGCAGCGCGTCGGCCCGGTCCGGCGTCGCCGTCGCGGCCCGTTCCAGCAGGTCGGTGAACGCGCGCGCGTCGAGCCCGTCGGGGCCGAGTGCCAACGCGTAGCCGGGCGGGCGGCTGACCAGCACCGTCGGTGCCGCACGCGGGGACCTGCCGGGTTCGAGCACCCGTCGCAGCCGGGAGACGTGCACCTGCAGCCCGCCGTGCGCCTGCGCGGGCGGGGCGCCCTGCCACAGGTCCTCCACCAGGGTGTCGACGGCGACGACCTCACCACCGGCCGCGGCGAGCCGGGCCAGCAGCTCGCGGCGGCGGCCGGAGCCGACCTCGGCCGCCGCGCCGTCGACCGTCACCCGGAGCGGGCCGAGGACCCGGACCGTGACCTCCTGCACGGGAGGATCCTGGCGCACGGGGCGGCCGGTGTCAGCCCCCGTGTCCGGCCGGGTCAGACGGGCAGCAGCGCCTGGACCACGTCGGTGAGCTGGGCGGCGGTACGGCACTCGTGCATCGGGAGCACCTCGCCGTAGCGGTCGGCGGCCGAGTCCCCCGATCCCCAGCTGCGTGCGGGCTCCGGGTTGAGCCAGTGGGCGTGCCGGACCCGCCCGGCCATCATCGCCAGCGCCCGCAGGTTGGGGTCGCGGTAGTTGGTGCGGCCGTCACCGAGCACCAGCAGCGACGCCCTCGGGGTGAGCGCGTCACCGTGGTGCTCCAGGAAGTCGCCGAACGCGCTGCCGTAGTCGGAGTGCCCGTCGAAGGCGGTGAGCGTGGCCTCGCGCAGCACCCGCTGCATCACCCCGGACAGCTCCGCGCCGGGTTCGAACAGGTGGGTGACCTCGTCGGTGCGCTCGATGAACGCGAACACCCGCACCTTCGAGAACTGCTCGCGCAGCGCCTGGACCAGCAGCAACGTGAAGTGGCTGAACCCGGCGACGGACCCGGACACGTCGCACAGCAGTACCAGCTCGGGGCGGCCGGGACGCCGCACGCGGTGCGCCGGGTCCATCGGGACGCCGCCGGTGGACATCGAGCGGCGCAGGGTCCGCCGCAGGTCGAGCTGTCCGCGGTGGGACCGCCTGCGCCGCGCCGAGAGCCGGGAGGCGAGGCGGCGCGCCAGCGGCTGCACGGTGCGGCGCAGGTCGGCGAGCTGGGTGGCGTTCGCGGTGAGGAAGTCGACCTGGTCGGTCTGGGTGGGGGTGGTGCTGCGGGCGATCTGCTCCCGGCCGCGCTGCTCCGCGGTGCGGCGGCGGACCTCCTCGCGGACGACGTCCCGGAAGCGGGCGATGCGGTCGCGGATCTCGCGTCGGCGGACCTCGGAGACGAAGTCGGTGTCCCCCTCCTCGCGCAGCCCGTCGAGGATCCGGGCGAGCAGGGTGTCCGGGGAGAGCGCGTTCAGCGCCTGGTAGGCCGACCAGTTGGGCCGGGCCGCCTGCCCGCGGACGCCCTGGCCGGCGGCACCGGAGTTCCCGATCGCGTCGACGGCGGCGCGGGCCAGCTCGCGCAGGGTCTCCTCGTCGCCGTCGCGGAGCAGGTCGGCGAGGATCTCGCGCAGCGCGTCCACGTCGACCGGCCCGGTGCCCTCGCCGGACTCGTCGTCGATCCGCGGTACGTCGACGTCGGACGACCCCGCCCCCAGCGCGGGCGGGAACCACAGGTCGAACAGCGCGTCGAAGGTGCCGCGTTGCCCGGAGCGGCGCAGCAGCGCCGCGGCCAGGCCCTCCCGCAGCTGGTCGCGGTGCAGCAGGTCGAGGGCACCCAGGACCCGCGCCGCGTCGACGGTCTCCCCCGGGCCGACCGCGACGTGGTGGCGGCGCAGCGCCGAGACGAAGTCGACGAGGTGCCCGGGCAGGCCGTGCTCCGGGGCGAGCGCGGCGGCGGGCGGAGTCGTCACCGGACCATCATGCGTGACGCGGGGGCGTTCGGCCCACCCCGCACCGGAGAGCGCTCGGACGTCCGGTGCGCCCGTTCGCACCGGCGCTCCGGTCGAGCCGCCGAGCCACGACCGGAGCGCCGGGGTGCACCGCGGTCCCACACCGCGGGGGTCCTCCCGCCTAGTACTCCAGCCGCACTTCGTTAGCTGAGCTGTCTTCGTCGTCGATAGTGGCTTTCGCGGGCTCGGTGTTGGTGGCGACGTCGCCAGGTCGACCAGGCCCAGCACGGCGCCTGGGTGGGAATGTGGATCAGAGGTGCCAGGAGACGTCGGATCTCGGCGAGGGTGAGCGGGATGAGCCCGTGATCAGGTCTTTTGGGGCGATCGCCGCGGTGACCGAGAGGTAGGCGTGGGCGAGAATAGCCAGGGTGACGTGGCGGTACCAGGCGTCGTAACGCCGCACTTGATAGTGGTCGAGCCCGACCTCGTTCTTCGCGGTCTGGAAGCACTCCTCGATCGCCCACCGCGGGCCGGCGACGCGGATGAGATCGTCGTCGGTGGTGCCGGGCGGGCCGGCGCACAGGTAGTAGGCCAGATCGGGCTCCTCGCCGGCGGAGAGCTGTGTGTCGGTGAGGATCTGACGTCGGACCAGTAGCCATCGGCCCCATCCGGCCGGGGCGTTCTCGGGCGGATACAGCGAGGCCACGGCCCAGTCGTAGAAGCGTTCTCCCTTCACACCCGGACCGGCTGAGCGGCGCTTCCACGCCCGTCCGGGAGCGCGGGCGACCAGGTCGTCGGCCCGTCGTGAGCCGCTGATCTGACAGATGTCGGCGTCCAGGGACAACGGGACGGACTGGCTGCGCGGAACCGCGACGACGTAGCCGATCCGGCGCTGCTCGCACCAGGTGCGGAACTTGTAGTCCTGCCCGTATGCCTCGTCCGCGGTCACCCATCCTGCGGGAACCCCGGCATCGAGGGCACGGCCGAGCATTTCCTTGGCCAGCGTGGCCTTGGTGGCGAACTCGATCTCCTCAGGCACCGCCGCGGCTCGGCAGCGTTCCCGATCACCGGTCCAGGACTTGGGCAGGTAGAGCTCGCGGTCGATCAACGTCCGGCCCTTGCTCGTGGCATAGGCACAGAAGACTCCGAGCTGGCAGTTCTCCACCCGCCCGGCAGTGCCCGAGTACTGGCGCTGCACCCCCGCCGACTTCGTCCCCTTCTTCAGGAACCCGGTCTCATCGACGATCAGCACCCCACCGGACTCGCCGAGGTGCTCGACGACGTAATCCCGCAGGTCATCACGGACACCGTCGACATCCCAGGTCGCGGAGTTGAGCAGCCGCTGCATCCCATCCGGAGTCGTGTCACCGGCGACCTCGGCCAGCGTCCACCCGTTCTTCCCCGCCAACGGCGCCAACAACCCCCGCACATACGCCCGCGCCCGACGCCGCGGTTCCGTCCGGAAGAACCGGCCCGCCACCAGCCCGAACAGCCCATCCAGGCCACCGGCCCACGCCTCGAGATCCTCCTCCACCTGCACAAGATCGAAGCTTAGCGCACATCAACATCACAAACTGCGGCTGGAGTACTAGGTGGCGGGGTCGATCGGCACCGGCTGCGGGGTGAACGGCCGGTCGCCCTCGACCAGCCGCAGCGACCCGCCGAACCCGCCGGGGCCGTTGGCGTAGTCGAGGATCTTCCGCAGGTCGCTGATGCCGTTGGTGCCGGGGGCCGGGGCCAGGTTCAGCGTCGAGAGCACGCCGAGCGCGCGGCCGTCGGCGGTCAGGTAGCCCGACCCGGAGTCGCCGGGCACGCCCGGCGGGACGGACACGACGGTGTGCGTCCAGCCGCCGCCCCCGGTGCCGGTCGAGACGCCGGTCCGGGGCCGCAGCGCCGCCACGCCCTGGCGCAGCGCCGAGTTGCCGTAGCCGTAGACGGTCGCGCCGGTCGGGACGCCGTCGCCGGCGACACCCGCCGGCCCGCCGTAGAACGGCACCGACGGGCTCGTCCGTGCGGCGTCGTCCGGGGTCAGCTCGACCAGTGCGAAATCGTTGAACCGGCAGGTGTCCGGGTCGGCCCCGCCGCGTTCCTGCATGCTCAGCCAGGAGGAGTACACGAGCCGCCCCGGCGCGGTGGCGCCCTCGACCTCGACCGGGGTGCCCAGCGGGAGCGACCCGGCCACGCAGCCGTCCACCTCGGTGGACCTCCCGGTGCCCGCGCAGTGCGCGGCCTGGCCGAGGAAGGTCGCGGTCCCGTCGCTGAACACGAAGTTCGCGGTGCACTGGGCCGCGTCGGGACCGGTGCGGGTCATGACGCCCGGGTGCACGGAGGCGTCCGTGGTGTCGTCCTGGGCCGACGCGGTACCGGTGACGGCGAGCCCGAACGCGAGCACGGCACCGACGGCCAGTCCGGCGCGCAGCACGCGACGGGCCGTGCGGGGCAGCTCCGGGAGGGCGGTCATCGGGTGCCTCCGGTCGCTGGGGAGCGTGTACCCGGAACAACTCGCGTCGCTCGTCCTGGTTACGCCCGGTGCCCCGATCGATCCGATCTTCACTCCATAGGGGCGAATACCTTGACAGCCGATCGGCGGTGCGTCACCCGCCGTTCAGTTCAGGCGTAATTCGGCGGCCGCCTTGTCGGCATCCGAGCGGTGCTTCAGCACGACGCCGAGGGTGGCGCGGACGGCGTCGTCGTCGAGGGTGTCGAGGCCGAGCGCGAGCAGGGTGCGGCCCCAGTCGATCGTCTCGGCGACGCTGGGGGCCTTGCGCAGCTCCATCGCGCGCAGCACCCGCACGGTGCGCACGAGCGCGTCGGTGAGCTGCTCGGTCAGCTCCGGGACGCGGGTGAGCACGATCCGGCGCTCCAGCTCGGCGTCCGGGAAGTCCAGGTGCAGGAACAGGCAGCGGCGCTTGAGCGCCTCGGACAGCTCACGGGTCGAGTTCGAGGTCAGCAGCACGAACGGGCGCCGGTTCGCGGTGACGGTGCCCAGCTCGGGGATGGAGACCTGGAAGTCCGAGAGGACCTCCAGCAGCAGGCCCTCGACCTCCACGTCGGCCTTGTCGATCTCGTCGATGAGCAGCACGGTCGGGTCGGTGCGCCGGATCGCGGTGAGCAGCGGTCGCGGGAGCAGGAACTCCTCGGAGAACACGTCGTCGCGGGTGGCGTCCCAGTCCGCGCCGTCCTCCCCGCGCTGCCCCGCGGTGATCCGCAGCAGCTGCTTGGCGTGGTTCCACTCGTAGAGCGCCCGGGCCTCGTCGATGCCCTCGTAGCACTGCAGGCGCACCAGCCCGGATCCCGTCGCCGCGGCGACGGCCTTGGCCAGCTCGGTCTTGCCGACCCCGGCGGGGCCCTCGACCAGCAGCGGCTTGCCGAGCCGGTCCGCCAGGAACACCGTCGTCGCGACGGCCGTCGAGGCCAGGTAGCCGGCGTCGGCGAGCCGGGCGGTCACGTCCGCCACGGAGCCGAAGACCGGGCGGTGGGCGGGGCTGTCGGACGACACGCGATCATCCTGCACGTCCGGCCCGCTCCGCGTCGGGTGGGTGGCCCGGCTCACACGGGGACGGGGCGCGTCGGTCCGCTGTCGGGGGTCGGGTCCACCATGGGTCTCGTGACCACCGCATCGAGCACCGATCTGCGCGAGCGCGCCGAGACCGTCCTGCAGCAGCTGGCCGGCCCGCAGGCCCGGCTGCGCGAGGACCAGTGGACGGCGATCGAGGCGCTCGTCGCCCGGCACCGCCGGGCTCTGGTCGTGCAGCGCACCGGGTGGGGCAAGTCGGCGGTGTACTTCGTCGCGACCGCGCTGCTGCGCGAGCAGGGGGCCGGGCCGACGGTGATCGTGTCGCCGCTGCTGGCGCTGATGCGCAACCAGATCGACGCCGCGATCCGCTCCGGGATCGTCGCGGTCACGGTGAACTCGGCGAACGCCGACGAGTGGGACGCGGTCTACGCCGACATCGCGAACGGCGACGTGGACGTGCTGCTCGTGTCCCCGGAGCGGCTCAACAACCCCGACTTCCGCGACCGGGTGCTGCCCGAGCTGGCGGCGAGCGCCGGGATGCTGGTGGTCGACGAGGCGCACTGCGTGTCGGACTGGGGCCACGACTTCCGGCCGGACTACCGGCGCCTGCGCACGCTGATCGCGGAGCTGCCGTCGGGGATCCCGGTGCTGGCGACCACGGCGACGGCGAACGACCGGGTCGTCACCGACGTCTCCGAGCAGCTCGGCATGGGCCGTGACCAGCAGGACACGCTGGTGCTGCGCGGGTCGCTGGACCGCGAGTCGCTGCGTCTGGCGGTGGTCCGGCTCCCGAGCCCGGCGCGGCGGCTCGCCTGGCTCGCGGCGAAGCTGGACGAGATGCCCGGCGCCGGGATCGTCTACACCCTCACCGTGCAGGCCGCCGACGACGTCGCGGAGTTCCTGCGCGACCGCGGGGTCGCCGTGCGTTCCTACTCCGGGCGCACCGATCCGGAGGACCGCCTGGCCGCCGAGTCCGACCTGATGGAGAACCGGGTCAAGGCGCTGGTCGCGACGTCGGCGCTGGGGATGGGCTTCGACAAGCCCGACCTGGGGTTCGTGGTGCACCTGGGGGCGCCCGCCTCGCCGGTGGCCTACTACCAGCAGATTGGCCGGGCCGGGCGCGCGCTGGACCGGGCCGAGGTGGTGCTGCTGCCCGGCCGCGAGGACCGCGACATCTGGGCGTACTTCGCGTCGCTGGCGTTCCCGCCCGAGCCGCTGGTCCGCCAGACCCTCGCCGTGCTGTCGGACCGGCCGCAGTCCACCGCGTCGATCGAGACCCGGGTCGACCTGTCGCGGACCCGGCTGGAGATGCTGCTCAAGGTCCTCGACGCCGACGGTGCGGCGAAACGGGTCAAGGGCGGCTGGGTCGCGACCGGCCGGGAGTGGGTCTACGACACCGAGCGGCACGCGCGGGTGGACGAGGCCCGCCGCTCCGAGCAGCAGGCGATGCTGGACTACATCGCGACCACCGAGTGCCGGCTGGTGTTCCTGCGCCGCCAGCTCGACGACCCGGACCCGACACTGTGCGGGCGCTGCGACACCTGCACCGGGACCGTCTGGTCCGACGAGGTGCCCGCCGACGGGGAGCAGGCCGCCACCGAGCGCCTGACCCGGCCCGGGATCGAGGTGGCACCGCGGAGGATGTGGCCGTCCGGGATGAAGGAGATCGGGGTCCCGCTGTCCGGGCGGATCGCCGCCGGCGAGCAGGCCGCACCCGGCCGGGCGATCGGGCGACTGTCGAACATCGGGTGGGGCACCCGGCTGCGCGAGCTCGTGACCGGCGGCGACGACCCGGTCCCGGCCGACGTGCTCGACGCGCTGGTGCGGGTGCTCGCCGGATGGGAGTGGGAGCAGCGCCCGGTGGGGGTGGTCGGGCTCGCCTCGCGCACCCGTCCGCACCAGCTCGACCACCTAGCCCGGCGGATCGCCGAGATCGGCCGGTTGCCGCTGCTCGGCACCCTGTCCCCGGTCGGGGAGCGCCCCCCGGCGACGGAGAACTCCGCCCAGCGCCTGGCTGCGGTGTGGGAGGGGCTCGACGGCGCCTCCGTGCCGGACCTGGCCGGGGTGGACGGTCCGGTGCTGCTCGTCGACGACGTGCTCGACTCCGGCTGGACGATGACGGTCGCCGCCCGGGCGCTGCGCCGGGCCGGGGCCGCGGAGGTGCTGCCGCTCGTGCTGGCCGTCGACGGGTGATCGGCGACCGGCGCCTCGCCCGGCCGGGCCTTCCCGGGCGGTGCTCGGGCCGCCGGAGGACGCGGCCACCGCGACGAACGACGTAGCCGGAACGGGTCACCAGCAGCTCCCCTGGGCCGGGAGCCGCTCCTAGGCTCGGCGCCGTCGCCGTTCCGCCGGGGGGGGAGTACCCATGAGCCGCTCCTCCGCGGACCCGGTTCCCGACTCGCTGTTCGGCCGCCGGTTCGTCGTGGTGCCCGGGACCGTCGGCGACGACGACCTCCGTGCGCTGAGCGCCGAGGTCGCGGCGGACGGACGGATCTGCGGCCTCGCACCGGCACGCCGCCCGGTGACCTCGGACGTCGCGCAGCGCCTCGCGCGGCTGGCGGAGTCCCGGCACCTCGCATCACCGTTCGCCCCGACCGAGGTCGGCTGGGTGACCCGGCACGCCACGGAGCCCCGTCGGGAGCGGCGCTTCTACCTGGGCTGCACCGCGTGGGTGGTCCTCGCCGGAGGCGGGACGCTCACCGAGCACTCCGAGCGTGACCGGGCCGAGGTGCTGCACCGCAGCCGGATCGCGGTCGGCGACGTCGTCCTGCTGCGGGGGTGGAGCCCGCTCGGCGTCGCCGACCCGCGGCCGTACCTGCGGATCGCGCCCGACGGGCGGCCGGTGGCGCTGATGCGGGTGCGGCAGAACCTGGTCGGCTCGGCCCGCGAGTCGGCCTGGCTGCCACTGCTCACCGACGCAGAGATCGCCGAGGCCCGCGCCCGCGCCTCCGCCTGCTGACCGGACCTGGCCGGCCCCGCTCGGCTCGGTCCGGCTCGGCTCGCCCGGACGCCGCAGCCGGGACGGCGGACGGGCCCGGGGGAACGGCGGGCCGTGGTCCGGGGTCAGCGGGCGGGAGCCGGGGTCAGGGTCGTGTCCAGCCAGGCGGCCGGGTCGAGGCCGGACGGAAGCTGACCGATCCCGACGATCTCGTCATAGGCGGCCTGCCAGCGCTGCGGCGAGATCCCCAACAACGTGTCACCGGAGGTGTAGGCGTCGACGTAGGCGACCAGCGCGGCCTTCGCCACGTCCGGATCACCCAGCGCGGGGACCTCGTACTCGGAGTCGATCAGCCGCATCGTCTCGGCGAAGCCGTTGGCCTCGTCATCGACGATGAACTGCATGGCCTCCTCGACGGCGGAGGCGTAGCGCTCCAGCCGGTCGCGGGTCTGCGGGTCGGCCATCTGCGCGGCGGAGGTGACGTACATCTGGGCGCCGGCGTCGATGTCCTGGTTCGGGTCGTAGACGACCGTCTCGGGGCGGGTGCGGTCGAGCAGCACGGAGGTGTCCAGCGACACGATGTAGGAGTCGACCCGGCCCGAGGTCAGGAGGTCGAACACGCCGGGGCTCAGCCCGACGACCTGGCGCGACACCTCCTCCGGCGGCACCCCGGCGGACCCGGCCACCAGGTCCAGGGTGATCGAGCTGGTGCCGCCCTCCGACGGGGTCCCGACGAGCCGGCCACGGAACTGCTCGGGCCGGGTGACGGGAGCGGACTCGGTGGAGATCATCCGGATGGTGCCGGTGTGGATCGGCTCGCCGAACGCGAGCAGCGGGGCGTTGCGTTCACCGGCGGCGATCATCGTCTCGATGTCGCCGATCCGGGTCAGCTGCGCGCCGCCGGCGAGCACCGTCTGGATCGCCGGAGCGGAGCCCTGGGTGGCCTCGAACGTGACGTCCAGCCCGCGCGCCTCGAACAGTCCCCGGGTGTCGGCGATCATCTCCGGGGCGAACGACAGGCTCTCCATGGGCAGCACGTTGAGGAACGTGACCGGCTCGCCCCCGTCGCCCCCGTCGTTCCCGCCGCAGGCGGCCAGCACTGCACAGACGGCCAGTACCGCGGCGCAGGTCCGGCCCACGCGGTGGGCTCCCCGGACGCTCCTGGTGGATGTGGTGGTCATGGCTCACGTCTCCTCGCGTCGTTGCGATCCGTGGCGGTCCCGGGTTCCCCCGGTTGTTCATCGATGGAGTCGGTCCCGGCTGGTCGTGGGGAGGAAGGCGGCCAGCTCCGCCAGTACCTCGTCGGGTGCCTCCTCGGCGAGCAGGTGCCCGGCGTCCAGTGCCCGCCCGGTCGCGGCCGGTGCCCAGACCCGCCAGTCGTCCAGCACTGCCGGCGCCCGCCCGAGCGGACCGCGGCGCCCCCACAGGACGAGTGTCGGCGCGGTGATCGTGCGCCGGCCGCGGTCGGCCTCGTCGTCGGCGGCGTCGACGTCGAACCCGGCCCGGTAGTCCTGGCACATCCCGTGCACCACCTCCGGGCGCGCCCACGCCGACGCGTACGCGGCGAGCGCCGCCGGGTCGCAGACCTCCGCCAGGCCCCGTCCGAGGATCGCGTCGGGCTCCGCGGCCACCAGCCGCTCCGCCAGGTCCGGCGGCTGCGACAGCAGGAACCAGTGGAACGCCCCCCGGGCGAACCCGGCGTCGGCGCGGGCCAGCACGTCGGCCGTCGGGAGGACGTCCAGCACCGCCAGCGCACTCACTGCGCCGGGATGGTCCAGCGCCATCCGGTAGGCGCAGCGGGCACCCCGGTCGTGCCCGACGACGGCGAACCGCTCGTGCCCGAGCGTGGCCATCACCGCCACCAGGTCGGCGGCCATCCTCCGCTTCCCCGACACCGCGACGGCGGCGCCCGCCGGGAGGGCGCTGTCGCCGTAGCCGGGCAGGTCCGCCAGCACCAGGGTGCGGCCGTCGAGCAGGCCGGGGGCCACCCGGTGCCACATCACCGACGTCTGCGGCCACCCGTGCAGCAGCAGCACCGGCGGGCCCTCCCCCGCCTGCCGGACCCGCACGGTCCCTCCGGACGGAGTCGGGACGTCCTGCGGGCTCCCCGGCAGCCCGGTCCCGCTCACCCGAGGCGGTACCACGCGGCGGCCGTCCCGCCGCGCACCGCGGCCAGCTCGTCGCCGTCCAGCACGGCCGCGAGCCGGTCGGCACCGGGACCGTGGTCGTGCGGGTGGTCACCGGCGTGCATCAGCAGCTCCGGGCCGAGCAGGTCGACCACCTCCCGGGCCTGCACCGGGTCGGGCGGCAGGTGGATCGGCGCCGTGGTGAACCGGACGTGCTCACGGACGATCTCCGACGGCGGCCGGTCCACCCAGGGCACCCCCCGCCAGACGCCCTTCCAGTCCTTGTCGAACCGCCACAGCAGCGTCGGCAGCCATGTCGAGCCGCACTCGGCGACCGTGACCCGGAGTCCGGGGAGCTCGGCGAACACGCCCTCGGTCACCAGGCTCACCAGCTGCCCCTGCGCGACGACGTTCCCGTTGGCCAGGTAGTCCTCCAGGTAGCTGTGGGTCATCCCGCTCGACGACGGCGCCTGCCCTGCACGCCCCCACGCGTGCAGGGTGACGACGAGACCGTGCTCCGCGGCGGCACGCAGCACCGGCCGGTTCCCGACGGTGCCCCAGCGGGTGTCGTTGCGGACCGGCAGCAGTGCGGTGACGACCTCCGGCCGGTCGCCGATCCGGTGGATCTCCGCGACCGCGGCGTCGACGTCGAGGGTCGGCACGACCATCGCCACCCGCAGCCGCGGATCGTGGGCCTGCCACCGTTCCAGGAGCCAGTCGTTGAGCGCCCGGCAGAGCGCCGCCTCGTAGTACGGGTTGCGGTTGGTCTGGAAGGTGCTGGTGCAGGTCAGGATCGCGAGGTCCGTGCCGTACGGGGAGAGCACCCGCTCCCCCAGCTCGCCGACCTCGGACAGCGGCCGGCCACCGGGGCCGATGCCGGGCGGATAGGCGCCGCCCTGGGTCGGCGACAGCGACACCCCGCCGTCGGTGGTGTAGTCGCGCCAGTAGGGGGCCATGTGCGCGACCACGTCGGACAGTGTCGACGGGACACAGTGGACGTCGGTGTCGACCACCACCCCTGCCACCGGGGCGCTCACGACGCCACCCGCTCGGGCAGGCCGTAGAGCCGGCAGGCGTTCGATCCCATGATCGGCTCGCGCAGGTCGGCCGGGAACAGCCGGGGCGCCGCCGTCGGCGAGTCGAAGTCCCAGTGCGGGTAGTCCGAGGCGAACATGATCCGCTCGCCCAGGCCGAGATGCCGGATCACCGTGGCCAGGTCCGCCGGGTCCCGCGGCTCCTCGATCGGCTGAGTGGTGAACCACAGGTGCTCACGCAGGATCTCCGACGGCGGCCGGTCCAGGTGCGGGACGTCCTCCCGCAGCGCCGCCCACCCGTCGTCCAGCGACCAGATCAACGGCGCCGCCCAGGCCAGCCCGCCCTCCACACAGACGACCTGCAGCTCGGGGAACTCGGTGAGCACACCCTCGCAGAGCAGGCTGGTGACCAGCGCGCCCATCATGTTGCCGTTCCAGACGTGCTCCTCGAGGTAGAACGACGGCCAGCCCGCGCCGCGGTGCTGCTCCAGCCCGCCGGTGTGCGCGGCGATCGGCAGCCCGGCCTCGGCGGCGGCCACGTAGATCGGCCAGTACCGGCGCCTGCCGAACCCGGACTCGCCGCCGGTGGCCAGCAGTACCTGGCAGAACCGCGGGTCGCCCGAGCGCCTGCGGATCTCCGCCGCGGCCAGCTCCGGGGACTCCAGCGACACCGCGATCGACGATCGCAGCCGCGGCTCGTGGTCGAGCCAGCACTCGGCGACCCAGTCGTTGAGCGCCCGGCACAGCGACGCGGCGAACTCCGGGGTCTCGGCGCCCCAGCTGTGCGACTGCAGCGGGATGAGCACGCCGTGGTCGATGTCGAACTCGTCGAGCAGCTGGTCGCGGACGAGCTGCAGGTCGCTGCCCGGGAAGGCGCCCTCCGGCCAGGCGTCCAGCCGGTAGCCGGAGTTGCGCACCCGCGGGTAGACGTCCGGCGGGGCGGGCACGCGGCTGCCGAACAGCTCGTAGCGGCGCCGGGCGGCCGGGTCCAGGCGCGGCATCAGTTCGCCGGGCGGGCAGGCCGGGTGGATGTCGGTGTCGACGATCGTGAAGCCGGTACGCCGGCGGGCCGGCGCCGCGGGCGCCTCGGGTGCGGTGGTCACGGGCTCTCCCCCCGGCTCGGAACGGTGCGGGCGGGCCGCGGCGTGGTGTCGACGACGACGTGGTCACCCGAGCCGAACCGCTCGACGGTCACGTCGAAGGTCTCGGCGACGAACGGGCCGGGCCTGCGCTCCCCGGGCGCTGGCTCCGCGGTGGACACGTCGGCGGGCTCGACGCTCACCTCGTAGCTCCGGGCCGGCGGCTCCCCCGGGCCGAGGAACGACTGCCCGGTGGCCAGGTCGTACTCCCAGCCGTGCCAGGGGCAGGCGATCAGGGCGTGCTCGTCGTCGCGCTCGTAGCGTCCGGGTGTGCTCGACCGGACCCACGCCTGCGTGCGGCCCTGGCACAACGGTCCGCCCAGGTGGGGGCAGTGGTTGTTGAGCGCGTAGAACCGGTCGCCGACCCGGAAGACCCCGATGGAGCGCCGTCCACGGGTCACGATCCTTCGTTCGCCGGGTGGGAAGTCGTCCACCCGGGCCACCACGATCCGCATGCTTCCGACGCTATGTCGCAGGTCACCCCGGGCGGAAAGAGGAAGTTAGGATGCGGGTCATCCACCGCGTCTATTAGCCGGGGCGCAACGAGCGCGAGGCGGTGTCCAGCATCGCGCGCAGCCAGGTGTGCGCGGCGTCGTCGGAGCGCAGCCGGTGCCACCAGAAGATCTCCACGATCGGCGGCGGGTCCCCCGGGCAGGGAAGGATCCGCAGGTCGGGACGGTCGGCGAAGCCAGCAGCGAGCCGACCCTGCATGACCGCGACCCGATCGGTCCCGGCGACGAACCACGGGGTGGCCGCGTAGCTGTCGACCCGCACCGCCACCCGCGGCCCGGTGCCGAGCATCGCCAGCAGGGGCGCGAGCGGGGAGCTCGCCGGGTACTGCGGGTCGGGCTGGTTCGGGACCACCCACGGCAGACGTTCGAGGTCGGCCAGCTCGATCCGGTCCCGCACCGGGTTCTCCGCGTCGACGACGCACACCCAACGATCCCGGAACAGCTCCTGGCCGCACAACTCGTCGACCTTGAACTCGGCCTTCGGCGCGGAGATGATCCCGTCCAGCGTGCGCAGCGTCTCCGGCAGGTCGCCGGGCAGCCTGCCCTTCACGACCGGGACGTGCAGCCGCACGCCGGGCGCGGCCTCGTGCACCACGCGCGACAGCGACTCGCCCATCGCCGCCAGCACGTAGTCGGTGGTCATCACCGTGAACTCGTGCTCGGAGACCTCCGGCCGGAACGGCTCCTCCGGCGCGAACAACCGCTCCAGGCCGAGGCAGAGCGGCTCGACCTGGAGGGCGAGCCGGCGCCCCAGCGGGGACAGCACGTAGCGGCCGCGGGTGCGTTCGGGCAGGTCGTCGTCGAAGTGCCTGCGCAGCCGGGCGAGCGCGGCGCTCGCCGCGGGCTGGGTCACCCCGACCCGCTCGGCCGCCCGGGTGACGTTCTGCTCGCGCAGCAGTTCCCGCAGGATCACCAGCAGATTCAGATCGACGTTGGCCAGCGCGGCCGTGGCGGAACGGGGCACCTCAGGTCTCCTGCTCGTCCAGGCCCGCGACCGGGAGCACGGTCCGGACCGTCCAACCGCCGTCCGGGCGCGGGCCCGCCGAGCAGGCACCGCCCCACCGTTCGGCCCGCTCCCGCATCGACACCAGTCCCAGGCCGCCGGCCACCCCGGCCGGCGGATCCGTGGGCCGGGTCCCGGACCCGTCGTCGGCGACCTCGACCACCAGGTCGCCGCCGCTGCGTTCGATCCGCACCCGCACCGTGTCCGCCCCGGCGTGCTTGACGGCATTGTGCAGGGCCTCCCGGACGGTCCGGTAGAGGTCGTCGGTGGCCCCGGGGCCCAGCCGCGGGTCCACCGGGGCGACGACGTCCACCCGCAGGCCCGTCCGGGACTGCACCTCGGAGGCGTGTGTGCGGACAGCCTCCACCAGGTCACCGCCACGCGGTGCGGCCGGGTGCATCTCACGCACCAGCAGCCGCAGGTCGTCCAGCGCGTCGGCGGACATCGCGGACAGCTCGGTCGCCGCGCCCAGCACGCGGGCCGGGTCCGGGTCGGAGCGGTCCAGCCGGCCCTGCAGCGCCGAGACCTGCATGCGGATCGAGAACAGCTGCTGCACCACCGAGTCGTGCAGGTCCCGGGCCAGCCTGCGGCGCTCTGCCGTGCGGGCGTCGGACCGGGACCGGGCCACCAGCCGGGCGGTGTCCACGGCGACGGCGGCGTGCGCGGCCATCGCCTCGAGGAACGCCAGCGAGGACGGGTCCGGCGCCTCGTCCGGCTCGTAGTAGGCGTTGATCACGCCGACGGTGGTGCCACGGACGACCATCGGCATAGCGACGAACCCGTCCCAGTCCGGCCGGTCCATGATCTCGTGCAGCGGCTCCCACGCCGGGTCCGCCATGATCGCCGCCCGGCGGTGCGGGACGACGACCGCCTCGCCCCGCGCGTACGCCTCCAGGAACCGGATGTCCGCGCCGCCCTCCCGGCAGGCCCGCAGCCGCCGGACGAAGTCGGGTGCCGCGCCGAACCCGGCCATCCCGAGCACCTGCAGGTCGGCCGCCGGGTCGTCGACCGCCAGGATCTGGGCGGCCGCGATGTGCGCGGTGCCGACGATCTCGCGGGCGATGGCGTCCAGCGTGCAAGCCAGCGACCCCGCCTCGGCGACCCCCGCGGCGGCCCGGACGATCGCGGTCAGCCGCTCCTGCCGGGCCAGCAGGTCGGTGACGTCGCTGAACCACACGGCCAGGCCGCCGGTGCCGTCCGGCGCGGCCCGGTACCGGAGCTCGCGGGCCGACCCGTCGGCCCCGGTCCAGCGCACCGTCCGCGTCCCGGACGGGCCGACCGGGGCGGGGACGAACGGCGCCCGGACGCCCACGAGCTCGTCGGCCGGGCGGCCGAGCAGCCGGAGGGCGGCCGGGTTCAGCGAACGGAACCGGCCGTCGGAGTCGAGCAGGACCAGGCCGTCCGCACACACCGCGACGAGCGCGGCCGCTCCCGGCTCGTCCCGGTCGGGGACGGTCGTCACATCGGTGTGCACCGCACCATCATGCGGTCACTCGCCGCCCGGTTCGAGCGTTTCGCCGGGGTAGCCGATCTCGATCCGCTCCTCGGGGACGCCCAAGGCCGAGTGCAGGACAGCTCGCATCATGTCCTTCGGGACGAGACAGTCCGCGCAGGCGTCCGGTCCGGCGCTGATCCGGACCTGCAGCCGGTCGCCGGACTCGGTCACCTCCATCGCGTAGTCGTCGGCCTCCAGACCGGCGCGCAGTCCGTCCAGAGCGGCGTGGTCGATCGTCATGTGCGGGTCCCTTCGTCGGCGGCGCGTCCGGGTGGGGCGAGCGGGAAGTGGCAGGCGGCCCGGTGCCCCGGCGCCAGTTCGACGAGCACCGGTTCCTCCTCGGCGCAGCGCGCCTGCGCGCGCGGGCAGCGGGTGCGGTAGCGGCAGCCGCTGGGCGGGTCCAGCGGCGACGGCGGCTCCCCGGGCGGGGCCTTCGGCCGGCGCACCCGCCCGGTGGCCGGATCCAGTCCGGGGATCGAGTCGAGCAGCGCCGAGGTGTAGGGGTGCCGGGGCGCGCGGTAGAGCGCGGTCGCGGGGCCGATCTCGGCGAGCTGCCCGAGGTGCATCACCGCGACCCGGTCGCTGACCTGTTTGACCAGCGCGAGGTCGTGCGCGATGAACAGGTAGGACAGGCCGAGCTCGGAGCGCAGGCGTTCGAACAGGTTGAGTACCTGCGCCTGGATCAGCACGTCCAGCGAGGACACCGCCTCGTCGCAGATGAGCAGCGCCGGGTCCAGCGCGATCGCCCGGGCGATCGCGACCCGCTGGCACTGTCCGCCGGACAGCTCGTGCGGCCGCCGCCGCCCGTACAGCGACGGATCCAGCCCGACCATGTCCAGCAGCTCGTCGACGCGGCGGGCACGCGAGGCGACGGTGCCCTCCCGGTAGCCGACCAGCGGCTCGGCGACCAGCTCGGTGACCCGCCAGCGCGGGTTCAGCGAGCCGAACGGATCCTGGTAGACCATCTGCAGCGACCGCCGGGCCCGCACCAGGTCCCGCCGCCGCAGGCCCATCAGATCGACGCCCTGGAACTCGATCTCGCCCGACTGCGGCCGCGGCGCCTGGATCAGTGACCGGGCCAGCGTGGACTTACCGGAACCGGTCTCGCCGACCACCCCCAGCGTCTCCCCCGGGTGGACCTCCAGCGACACGTTCGAGACGGCGTGCACCACGCCGCCCTTCACACCGCCCGCGGCCCGGACCGGGAACTCCTGGACGACGTCGCGGGCGGTCAGCAGCGGGGCGACCGGAGCGGTCCGCGATCCGGTCCCCCGGTGGTCGGTGACGGTCATCGTCGGCCCTCCTCGCAGTCGGTGTCCCGGCCGGGTTCGGGATGCCAGCAGGCCCAGCGGTGGCCGGGCTCGTGTTCGGTCAGTGGTGGCTCGGTCAGGCACTGCTCGTCGGCCGAGGCGCACCGTGGGCGGAACGGGCAGCCCTCGGGCAGCGCCCGCAGGTCGGGCGGCTGGCCGGCGATCACCGGCAGCGGGGTGTGCGACGGCCGGTCGAGCAGCGGGATCGCGCCCAGCAGCGCCGCGGTGTACGGCATCCGGACGGCACCGAACAGGGTCGGCGCGGGCGCGTACTCGACGGCCCGGCCCGCGTACATGACCAGCACGTCGTCGGCGTAGCTGGCGGCCAGCCCGAGGTCGTGGCTGATCATGACGACGGCGGTGCCGAGCCGCTGCTGCAGTTCGGCCAGCAGCTCCATGATCTGGGCCTGGGTGGTCACGTCGAGCGCGGTCGTCGCCTCGTCGGCGATCAGCAGCCGGGGCTCCCCGGCCAGCGCGATCGCGATCATGACCCGCTGCCGCATCCCGCCGGAGAGCTGGTGCGGGTACTCGAAGAAGCGCCGCTCCGGTGCCGGCAGCCGGACCATGGTCAGCAGCTCGACGGCACGCTCCCGCGCCGACCGGGCGTCGACGTCGGCGTGCACCCGGACGGCCTCGGTGATCTGGTTGCCGATCCGCATCGTCGGGTTGAGCGAGCGGGCCGGGTCCTGGAAGACCATGGCGATGTCCGAGCCGCGCCGCCTGCGCATCCGGCGCTCCGGCATGCCGATCAGTTCGGTGCCGTCGAACGTCGCCGAGCCGGTGACCCGGGCGGAGCCGGGCAGCAGCCCGAGCAGCGCCCGCGAGCTCACGCTCTTGCCGGACCCGGACTCGCCGATCACCGCCAGCGTCCGTCCGGGGGCGACGCTGTAGGACAGCCCGTTGACCGCGTGCACGGGAACGCCCTCGCGGCTGAACCGGACCCGCAGGTCCCGCACCACGAGCAGCGGATCTCCGACCGGCGCCGGATCGGTACCGGCCGGCGCGGTGTCGGTGCCGGAGATGGTCATCGGCCGCTCCATCGTGCGCGCAGGGTCTCGCCGAGCAGGTTGAAGGTCAGGACGGTCACGAAGAGCACCAGGCACGGCCAGACGACCAGCATCGGCGTCGCGGACAGGCTCTGCTGGCCCTGGGCGATCATGTTTCCCCAGCTGGGGGCGGGCGGCGGGATGCCGAGCCCGAGGAACGACAGCGCTCCCTCGATCACCATCACGATGCCCATGCCGAGCATCCCGAAGGTGATCAGCTGGGGTGCGATGTTGGGCGCGACGTGTCGCAGCAGCGTCCGGTGGCCGGGCGTCCCGCACAGCTCGGCCGCGGCCATGAACGGCTGCTCGCGCAGCCGCAGGGTGGCGGCCCTGGCGATCCGGGCGAACGCCGGCACGCTGAAGAATGCCAGCGCGAGGACGGTGTTGGTCCGGCTCGGGCCGAGGCTCTGGGCCACCGCCAGGGTCAGTACCAGCGACGGGAACGCGATCAGCACGTCCAGCACCCGCATGATGACGGTGTCGACGATCCCGCCGAGGAAGCCCGACACCGCGCCGAGGGTGCCGCCCACGAGCAGCCCGAGCAGGTTCACCGACACCGCGACGATCAGCGACGAGCGCCCGCCGTGCAGCACCCGGGACAGGATGTCGTTGCCGTTCGGGTCGGTGCCGAGCAGGTGCCCCGGGGAGAGCGCCGGGAGGTAGCTCGACAGCACGCTCCCACCGACCGGCGGCGGCAGGGGCAGCACCACCGGTCCGACGAAGCAGGCCGCGGTGATCAGCGCGAGCAGCCCACCCGGCAGGACGACCGCCGGGCTCCGGAGCAGGTCACGCCGGCCCGGCGGCACGGTGGGGACGACGGCGGTGACGGATTCAGCGACTGCCATAGCGGATCCTCGGGTCGAGCACGGCGTAGAGCAGGTCGGCGAGCAGGTTGGCCAGTACCGCGATCACCGCGAACACGACGACGCAGGCCTGCACCACCACGAAGTCCCGGGTGTTGATCGCCTGCAGGAGCAGCTGCCCGAGGCCGGGCAGCGCGAAGATCTGCTCGATGATCACGGTCGCGCCGATGAGCGTCCCCAGGTTCAGCCCGACCACGGTGATCAGCCCGAACGACGAGTTCCGGAACGCGTGCCGCACCAGTACCCGCCACGGCCCGACACCCTTGGCGCGGGCCGTGGTGATGTAGTCCTCGCCCTGCAGCTGGTCCACCAGGTCGCCGCGCAGGAACCGGGTGTAGAAGCAGAACAGCGGGAACGCGATCGCCACCGCGGGCAGCGCCAGCGAGTGCAGGTTGCCGGTCACGCTCTCCGAGAGCGGTACGAAGCCGATCGCCGGGAAGAGCGAGAACCGCACCGCGAACAGCAGCACCAGCAGCAGGGCCAGCACGTAGTTCGCCACCGACAGCCCGGTGATGCTGACGAGCATGCTGAACCGGTCGAACAGGCGGTTCGGCCGGTAGGCCGCCAGCAGCGCGACCGGGATCGCCAGTCCGAGCGACAGGACGAAGGCCATCCCCACCAGCTGCCCGGTGACGGCCAGTCGCTCCGCGAGCACCGGGGTGACCGGCTGGCCGCTGACCACCGAGTTGCCGAGGTCACCGGTCACGGCGCCGCAGAGCCACTGCAGGTAGCGCACAGGTCCGGACCGGTCGAGCCCGAGCCGCCGTTCCAGCGCAACAGCTGCTCGGCGGTCGCCTCCGGTCCGAGCAGCTGTTGCGCCGCCCCGCCCGGGATCAGGCTGAGCACCCAGAAGGTCAGGACGCTGGCCCCGAGCACGATGGGGACCGCCATCAGCGTCCGCTTGCCGACCATCCGCAGTGCCGGTGACCCGCGCAGCGCCGCGAGACGCGCGGAACGGTCGCGGACCGGTACGCCCGCGGTCACTGCGACGACTCCCGCCAGACCTCGTCCCAGTGCACACCGGTGTTGACGACGATCGGCGGAATCCGGCTGGTCAGGCCCGGTCCGTACACCCCCGGGACCGCGAGGTTGGCCGGAGCGAAGGCGAGACCGAACGGGCCGTAGTGGTTCTCGGCGATCAGACCGCCCGCCCGGTCGTAGAGCTCCTGACGCTGCGCGGGATCGACCGAGGCGGCGGCCTGGTCGAACAGTGCGTCCAGCTCGGGGTCTGCGACCCCGGAGAACCGGCTGTCCGAGTCGAACCGGAAGTTGACGCCGACCCCGGCGGCCGGGTCCCACGATCCGGCGGTCTGCAGCATCGCCTGCCAGCCACCGCCGTTGAACTCCTGGACCAGTGTGGACAGCTCGTAGGTCTCGGTCCGGACGGTGATGCCCGCCTCCTGCCACTGCGTCTGCAGCGCGGTCATGACCTGCTCGGCCACGTAGGAACCGAGTGTCCCGAGGTCGACCTCCAACCCGCCGAGCTCCGCGACGAGCTGCCGCGCCCGCTCCGGGTCGTGGCCGGTGTAGC
Organism: Pseudonocardia sp. ICBG1293; assembly: GCF_020131355.1. Lineage (GTDB taxonomy): Bacteria > Actinomycetota > Actinomycetes > Mycobacteriales > Pseudonocardiaceae > Pseudonocardia. The sequence goes on along the minus strand of NZ_JAHLEL010000051.1, from coordinate 564,580 downwards.
CGGGGGTGTTCTCGGTGTGGAACAGCCCGCCCGGGCCGGTGAAGCTCTGGCTGACCGGGTACCGGCCGCGGAACAGGCCCTGCCCGATCGCGTCGAAGTCGGTGGCGGCGTAGATCGCCTCCCGGGCCCGCGGGTCGTCGAACGGCGCGGCCCGGGTGTTGAGCTGGACGACGTAGGGCGACGTCGCGGGCTGCACCGTCACGGCGAGCCGCCCCTGGGACTGCGCCTGCTCCAACAGCGGCGTCGTGGTCAGTCCCTCGTACGCCTGCGCCTGCCCCGCCAGCAGCGCCTGGTAGGCGGGCTGGTCGCCGCCGATCGACTGGAAGGTCAGCCGGTCCAGGTAGGGCAGACCCTCCTTGAAGTAGTCCGGGTTGCGTTCCAGCACCAGCTCGGAGCTGAGCTGGTTGGACACCACGGTGAAGGGCCCGGCGCCGACCGGCTCGATCGCGAAGGCGTCCTCGCCCTTCGCCGCGAGCGCGGAGGGCGAGGCGATCCAGTTCACGTTCGTCACCGGCATCGCGTTGATCACCGCGGCGTAGGGCCGGGTGAACTGCAGGACGACGGTCCGCGGCCCGTCGGTGGTGATCCCGCCGTCGGCCAGCGGCCAGTTCGGCGAACAGGTGCAGGGTGAGTCGACGGCGCGGCGGAAGTTGACGGCGACCGCCTCGGCGTCGAACGTCGTGCCGTCGGTGAATCGGAGCCCCTCGCGCAGCGTGATCCGGACCGTCCGGCCCCCGTTCTCGACCGAGCTGCTCTCTGCCTGGTGCGGCTCCACCCGGGCGTTCGTGCCGTCGTCGTCGGCGACGAGCCGGAACAGCCCGCCGTAGATCGCGCTCATCTGCGGCACGTTCGCACCGCCGGTGGTGTTGGTGGCCGGGTCCAGACCGGTCGGCCAGCCACCGGCGAACGAGCCGTCCTCCAGGACGGTCAGCTCACCGCCCCGCTGGGGCGGACCGGTCGGCTCCGCGGGAGCGCCGCCCGCGTTCGTGGTCGTCCCACCTCCGCAGCCGGCCACGACCATGGCCGTGGCCAGCAGCAGGGCCGGCAGGTGCATCCGTCGTCTCACGGGGCACTCCCGTTCGGTTCGGGACCGGCCGGCCCGCGCGGCGGCGGACGTCCGGTCGGTGGTGGGCCCCGGGGACCGGCGGTCGAGGGCAGCCGGGGAACGTGATCGGGCTCACGGTGATGTCGACCAGCGTCGGACAGCCCCACCGTCGCGGTGGAGGGCGCTTCCACCCGGCGGAAGACAACTTGGTGCCCTCCCCGGCCCGACCGCGACGAATGACGTAGGCCCTCTGTCCCATCCGACCCGTTCGTCCGTGCTGCCCTTGTGACGCAGCGTGTGACCTGCGAACACTGACCGGGCGCCGGCTCCGGCCGCCGCACGACGTGGACGCTGGACGAGGGGGTCGGGCGTGGTGGAACCCTGCGGTACGACGGGCACGGGGGCCGGTCGATGACGGTCACGGCGGAGCACGGCCCCGGGTGGGCCCACGAACCGGATGCCGGCCGGCGGGTCACGGCCGCGGGCCGGATGCTGGCGGTGCTCGACGCCTTCGGACCCCGGCACCGGTCGCTCACGCTCAGCGACATCGCGCGGCGTGCCGGGCTCAGCCTGTCGACCGCGCATCGGCTGGTGCACGAGCTGGTGGCCTGGGGCGCGCTGGAGCGCGACGGCGAGGGCCGCTACTCGGTCGGGCTGCGGCTGCTGGAGCTGTCGGCGCTGGCACCGCGCGGTCTCGGCCTGCGGGAGGCCGCCTACCCGCACCTCGAGGACCTCCACCGGGCCACCCGCGGCAACGTGCAGCTGGGTGTGCGGGACGGCACCGGCGTGGTCTACGTGGAGGCGATCCGCGCCCGTGTGCGTAACCCGGTGAACAGCCGGGTCGGGGACCGCTGGCCGATGCACGCCACCGGCACCGGTCTGGTGCTGCTCGCGCACGCCGAACCGGATTTCCAGGAACAGGTGCTCAGCTCGCCGCTGGAACGCTTCAGCCCGTTGACGGTGATCGACCCGGACGTGCTGCGACGCACCCTGGCCTCCATCCGGCAGACCGGAGTGGCGGTGGCGCGCGGGCAGATCACGGTCGCCGACATGGTGGTCGCGGTGCCGGTGCCCGACGCCGGCGGACGGGTCGCCGCGGCCGTCAGCGTGGTCGTTGAGGCGACCGAGGCGCGGACCCGTGAGCTCGCGGGGGTGCTGACGCAGGCGTCCCGGGCGATCTCCCGGACCCTGGGACCACGCCCGGTCACCGGCCTCTGAGCCGTCCGGCACACGCCGCTCCCCCGGGCACCGGGCCCGGGGGAGCGAGCGTGCGGCGGTACCGGGGTCAGGCCGGCGGGTCGACCCCGAGCCAGCGGAAGGTGTTGTGCCACAGGATGTCGTCCAGCTCGGCCGCGGACAGGTCCAGCGACCGCAGGGTCCGGCCGCAGGGCTCCTCGCGCGGCATCGCCGGGAAGTCCGAGCCCGCCAGCAGCCGGTCGTGCCCGAGCAGGTCGACGAGGTAGCGCAGGGCGCGGTGGTCGAAGACCGTCGTGTCGTAGTAGAAGCGCCGGGCGAGCTCGGACGGGGACGGGCCGTCGTCGTGCGCGAACGCGCGTTCGGGCACCGCGGGCTCCTCGTTCCAGGTGCCGCTCCAGAAGTACTGCGCCCGCGGCAGGACGAGCGGGAAACCGCCGGCCGCGTGGCTGAACGACAGCCGCAGGTCCGGGCACCCGGCCGCGGTCCCACCGGTGACCATCGACGCGGCGGCGGTCGCGCCCTGCAGGCCGACCACGTGGGTGCCCATCGCCGAGGCCGGGAGCTGGTCGGTCGGGGCGGGCATCGCGTGCACGAACACCGGCAGCCCGAGCCGCTCCGCCTCGGCGAAGAACGGCCGGAACCGCTCGTCCCCGATCGGCCTGCCGAGCACCCCGGAGGCGATCTCGACACCGTGCAGGCCGGCGTCGCGGATCTGCTTCAGCTCCGCGGTCGCGGTGTCCGGGTCCTGCATCGGGACGATGCCGAAGCCGTAGAGCCTGCCCGGTCCGGCCGCGCTCAGCGTCGCGGTGAACTCGTTGACGTGCCGGGCCAGCGACAGCCCGTCGGCGACCGGGAGGTCGTAGCGCAGCAGCGGCGGCATCGGGGTGATCACCTCGGCGTCCACACCGGACGCGTCCTGGGCCTCGATCCGCCGTTCGGCGTCGAAGAACGCGGCCTTCGCGGTGAACCGCACCGACCCGAACACCAGCAGCCGGGCGTCGGTGCCGTCGATCGCCTCCATCCGTGGGAAGCACCCGGGGCCGTCGTCGGGGTAGTCGTGGGGCAGCAGGTGGGCGTGTGCGTCGATCAGCACGGCGACTCCTCAGCGCAGGTGGGGATGGACCGACACGTGCACCGCGCGCTCGCCGGGCTCGTCCCCGCCGAGGGTCCGCAGCGCCAGCGCGGTGTCGTCGAGCCCGAAGGTGTGGGTGTGCAGCTTCTCCAGTGGGAAACGGCCGGACTCGATGATCGCGATGGCCTCGGCGTAGCCGCGGGCGTCGACGCCGAAGGCACCGCGCACGGTCAGCGCCCGGTTGATGATCAGGTCGGTGTTCAGCGGGTTCTCCCGGCTGCCCTTGAGCCCGGCGAGCACGACGGTGCCGCCGTGCTTCGCGGCGCGAAGCGCCTGGGTGAGCGGGGCGGCGGCCATCGGGGTCAGCTCCAGGACGACGTCGGCCCCGGCCCCGCCGGTCAGGTCGAGCACCGTCTCGACCGGGTCCTCGGCTCCCTCCCCGTCGACGACGACGGTGTGGTCGGCGCCGAACTCCCTGGCCAGCTGCAGCTTGTGCACGTCGGACTCCAGGCCGGTGACGACGATCGTCCCGGCCCCGGCCGCACGGGCGGCGATCACCGAGGCGATCCCGCGCTGGCCCGCACCCAGCACCAGCACGGTGTCTCCGAGTCCGACGCCGCCCAGGTCCACCGCCCACCGGACACCGGCGCCGAGCGGGTTGAACATCACCGCCAGCTCCGCGGGCAGGTCCCGGTCGACCTTGTGCAGCACCACGTTCGGGGCCAGGTAGAGGTGCTCGGCCATGCCGCCCCACAGCGACGGCGCGACGTCGGTCCCGGTCACGCCGTGTGCGTTCCCGCGGTGGCGGCAGGACTGGTAGCGGCCGGTGAGGCAGTCGTGGCAGGCTCGGCACGGCACGATGACCTCGAGGGCGACCCGGTCACCCGGCTCGACGCCCCACCGGGCGGCCGCCCGCTCGCCGACCTCCTCGACGATCCCGAGCGGCTCGTGCCCGGGGATCACCGGCCTGCCGGTCCCCATCCGCATGTGGCCGCGGAACATCTCGACGTCGCTGCCGCAGATCCCGGTCGCCTCGACCCGCAGCAGCCCGTCGTCGGCACCGATCGCCGGGCGCGGGAACTCGCGCAGCTCGATCGTTCCGGGTGCGGTCTGCACGGCCGCGCGTACCTGGTCGCTCATGGCGTGTCTCCTGGGTGGTCGGCGGGTCGGGGCAGCGGGAACGGACTGAGCCCGCCGCCGTCGAGGACGAGGGTCTGGGCGGTGACGTAGCCGGCGTCGTCGGCGGCGAGGTAGGCGACCGCCGCCGCGACGTCGTCGGGCCGCCCGGCCCGGCCGACCGCGATGGACCGCCCGCGGGCGGCGACCGCCGCGACGGCGGCCTCGTCGTCCAGCGTCGGATCGAGCACCGCCCGGCTGGTCGCGAGCAGACCGGGACAGATCGCGTTGACCGTGATCCCCCACCCGGCGACGTCCATCGCGAGCGCGCGGGTCAGCCCGACCACCCCGGCCTTGGACGCCGAGTAGGCGGCCGAGCGCGGGGCCGCGGACAGCCCGGCCATCGAGGAGATGTTGACGATGCGGCCGTAGCGCTGCCCGCGCATCACCGGCACCGCCTCCCGGCACATCAGGAAGGTGCCGGTCAGGTTGGTGTGCAGCAACTCCTGCCACACCTGCAGCGAGGTCTCGCCGATGTCGGCCCGGTCGGCGCCCTGTGGTGCGGCGGCGTTGTTGACCAGGACGTCGAGCCTGCCGAACTCGTCGACGGCGGTGCCCACCATGCGGGCGGCGTCCTCGGGCCGGCCGATGTCACCGAGCACGGAGACGGCCCGGGCCCCGGTGGCGGTGAGCTCCGCGGTCAGCGTCGTGAGCCCGTCATGCGTCCCGGTCCCGGACTGCGCCGCCTGCCGGGCGTTGGGTACGCCGCCGGGCACCCGGTCGGTGACGACGACGGCGTACCCGGCCACGGCGAGCCGGCGGGCGATCCCCTGGCCGGCGCCGTCCGGCTTGCCGCAGCCGGTGACCAGCGCGACCCGGGCGCTCACCGGGCACCTCCGTCGCCCGGGGCGGCTCCCGCGGTCCCGGCACCGACGGACCACCGCGCGTCGTCGGCCCCGGCCACCGAGCGGACCGGCGGCCCGGGCGGGAACCGGTGCGGCGGCCCGCCCTCCACCGCGAGGGTGTGGCCGGAGATCCAGCGGGCGTGCGCACCGAGCAGGAACGCCACCGCGGCGGCCACGTCCCAGGCCGTACCCTCGGTCTTCAGCGCGGTCGAGTCCCGGCGCGCACCGCGCAGGTCCTCGCTCATGTTCGCGGCGGCGAACGACCCCCAGATCGCGCCGACCTGCACGCAGTTGACCCGGATGCCCTGCGGCCCCAGCGTCGTCGCGGCGCCCTCGGTGAGGTTCTCCAGCCCCGCCTTGGCGACGCAGTAGACCATCCCGGGCCCGCGCATCCGGACCCCGACCGAGGACACGTTCACGATCGACGAGCCGGGCGGCAGCAGCGGGACGGCGTGCCGGGTGACCTGCCAGGCCGAGGTGAGGTTGATCCGGAGCAGCTCGTCGAACCGCTCCGGGGTGACGTCGAACAGCCCGGCCCGGTCCCCGGCGGCGACGTTGTTCACGAGGCCGTCGAGGCCGCCGAGCAGGCCGGCCGCCCGGGCGACGGCGGCGCCGCAGGCCGGGTCGGTCGTGACGTCGGCGACGACCGGGACGGCCCGTCCGCCGTCGGCGGTGATCCGCTCGACGGTGCGGCCCGCGGCGGCCGCGTCCCGGTCGAGCACCGCGACCCGGGCGCCCTGGGCCGCCACCAGCCGGGCGGTCGCGTGGCCGACACCGGGGAGCTCGCCGTTCTGGCCGGCGCCGGTGACGAGCACGGCGCGGCCGGCCATCGGGCCGGCCCCGGGCGCGAACGGGTTCTCCAGCGGGCCGGTCACCGGGTCACCCCCGCCACCGGGACCGCGGCGCCGGACCAGTCGGAGAACAGCCGCACCACCATCGAGATACCGGCGTTGCGTGCCCCGGCGACGGCCAGCAGCAGGTTCTCCCGGCCGGAGCCGGCCAACAGCGGGTCGAAGCCGTCGCCGCGGGTGCCGTCGGCGAACCGGACCTGGCCGTCCAGGCCGTCCTTCCCGGCCCGGGCGAGGTCGGTGACGCTGCGGCCGCACCGCTGCGCCAGCCAGGCCCGCACCTCGGCACGGCCGAACCCGGCGGCGGCGAGCTGCTGGGCGTGCTCGGGGCAGAACACGACCCCGGCGCTCGCGTGCCGGAAGATCCAGGCCCCGGTGCGGGAGAGCGTGTCGGCGACGTCGGCGAGCAGCTGCTCGGCCGAGCCGGTGTGCCGGTTGTCGACGTACTCGCAGGTCCGCAGCAGCGTCGCGGACACGGCGGACTCCCCCGGAGCGACGCCGGCCTCGACCGACAGCGGCTCCCAGGGGCTCTCCTCCTCGTTCTCGGCGATGCAGATCTGCCAGCGCCCGGGCAGCCCCTGGGTGGCCTGCTCCAGGGCGTGCGGGTGCACGCCGTAGACGTTGCGCACGATCAGCCCGATCGACCGGGCGACGGTGGCGTTCGGCCGGAACCCCGGCCCGAACACGCCGCCGGTGGAGTTGAACCCGAGCGCGTCGCGGACCGGGCCGTTGACCACGATCAGCGGTGCCGGACCGCTGGTCGACTGCCAGCCCCCGCCACCGGTCGCACGTTCCGCGGTCAGTGCGGCCCAGGCCGCGAGGACGACGGGGAAGTACTCCGGGCGGCAGCCCGCCATCACCGCGTTGATCGCGGCCAGCTCGACGGTGACCGCCCGGTCCAGCTGCGGCAGCCTGCCGATCTCGGTCTCCGGGGCCAGACCGGTGGTGGCCAGGAAGCCGTCGACCAGCGCGCGCGACGCAGGCACCACCGGCAGCCCGTCGGTCCAGCCCTGCTCGAAGCAGTGCTCGACCGCGGCGGCGGCGAGATCCGGGTCCGGGTCGGTCCCGGCGGTCACCGCTGCGCCCCGGTGAGCAGAGCGGCGACGTCGCCGGCGAGCCGCGCGGCACGGTCCCGGACCTGGTCCGGTTCGAGGATCGCGACCGGGTGCGGGGTGGTCAGGTAGCGGTAGCCGGTGGCGCCGCGCAGCGCGGCCATCGTGTCGGCGGTGGCGGCGAACGCGTCGCTGCAGATCACCGCGGCAGGCACCCCCGCCCTCTCGAACAGCACCCCGTCGGCGACCGCGGACGCGCTGCACGATCCGCAGTCACCGACCCCGGTGACGACGACGTCGCAGCCGCGGGCGTACTCCTCGATCAGCTCGTCGGGCGCCGGGACGGCGAACTGACGTTTGGTGCGGGCCACCGTGACCCCGGCGGCGCCGTGCTCGTCGACGAGCAACCGGGCCAGCTCGGTGAGCAGCAGGTCGGCGTTCTTCTTGGTGTTCTCCAGGACCCCGATCCGGAGGCCGGTCAGCTCCGGGCGGCGCGGCGCGAGCACTCCCGCCCCGGGCTCCGGGGAGGGATCGGCGCCCCGGCCTGTCGGGTCGAGGATGGGGTTGGGCCTCTCGGTCACGTCTCGTCTCCTTCCTGTTCAGCCCGCGAGCCGGGTCAGTCGGGACTTCATCTCGGCGCGTTCCAGCGAGCCGGGCGGCACGAGCGTCACCGCGGCCCTGACCGACAGCCGGGTCCGGATCGCGGTCTCGATCTCCCTGCCGAGCTGCTCGGTGTCACCGGCCGCCTCGCCCCACTCGGCCTCGATCCGCAGCGGCGGGTCGACCCGCGGGCCGTGCTCGGGCAGCACGATCTGCACGGCGCCGGTGGTGCGCGGGTGCAGCGCGACGACGAGATCGCGCACCGCGGACGGGAAGACGTTGACGCCGAGCACGATCAGCATGTCGTCGGTCCGACCGATGCAGCGGATCAGCGGGGCGTCGTCGGCCGCCCGGCCGGTGACGACCACCCGGTCCCGGGTGCGGAAGCGCACGAGCGGGCAGCATTCGCGGTCCACCGAGGTGTAGACGAGCTCGCCCTCGGCCCCGGGTTCGGCGCCCACCGGCTCCCCGGACTCCGGGTCGATCAGCTCGGCGACCACGTGCCGACCACCGGTGAAGCGCATCCCACCGCTGCCGGGCTGCTCGGCGAACAGCACCGGGGCCATGTCGGCGTTGCCGAGCCCCTCGGTGACCGGGGCGCCCCACTCCTGCTCGACCTGTCTGCGGAACGCGGGTTCCCCGCCGCCGGGCTCACCTCCGACGAAGATCTTGCGCAGCCCGAACTCGCGCGGGTCGCGGCCGGCCGCCCTCAGGTACTCGGCCAGGTAGCGGGCGTAGGACGGCGTCGAGTGCAGCGCCGTGACGCCGAGCGACTCCAGCGCCAGCACCGCCTTCTCCGACGCCCCGGTCCCGATCGGGACCATCGTGCTGCCGATACGTTCCAGCGCGTCGCGGATCGGGAGGCCGCCGACGAACAGGGTGAGGCCGGCGCCGTGCAGGACGACGTCGTCGCGGGTGGCCCCCATGGTGCGGAACGCCCGTGCGACCAGCTCGGTCCAGGCGCCCGCGTCGCGCCGGGTCACCCCGACCCAGCTGGGGCGTCCGGTGGTGCCGGTGGAGGCGTGCACCCGCACGACCTCCGACATCGCGACGCCGGCGTGCCGGCCCAACGGCGGCTGCGCCGCCTGGGAGTCGCGCAGCATCTGCTTGCCGGTGAAGGGGAACCGGGCCAGGTCGGCGAGCGAGCCGAACGCCGACGCGTCGATCCCGTGCTCGGCGAACAGGTCGGCGTAGAACGGCGAGCGGGCGAGCAGGCCCTCGAGCTGGGCCCGCAGCAGGTCGGTGACGGCATCGGCGTCGGCCGGCGCGACGAACCCGGGCACGGGTGCAGGGGACACGGTGGCTCCTCGGATCGCGGCGGGCGTCAGACGTCGTGGACGATCACGCCGCGGATGGTGCGGCCGGCGGTCATGTCGGCGTAGCCCCGGTCGACCTCGTCCAGCCGGTACCGGCGGGTGATCAGCTCGTCGAGCTTGAGGTCGCCGGCCCGGTAGAGGCCGAGCAGGCGGGGGATGTCGTACAGGGGGTTGCAGCCGCCGAACAGCGCGCCACGGATCTGGCGCTGGTAGCTGATCATCATCCCGGCGTGCACGTCGACGGTGTTCTCCCCGAGCCGCCCGACCGCGGTCACGGTGACCCTGCCGCCCTTGCCGACGACCGCGACGGCGTCGTTCACGATCTCCGGGGTGAGGACGCCGGGGGTGCAGATCGCATGGTCGGCGAGCTGGCCCCAGGTGGTCTCGACGACGAACTCGTGTGCGCTCGCCGCGTCGGCGAAGGTGTGCGTCGCCCCGAACATCTCGGCGGACTCGCGCTTGAACGCAACCGGATCGACGACGACCACGTTCTTCGCGCCGGCGTAGCGGGCGCCCTGCACGGCGTTCGACCCGACCCCGCCCGCGCCGTAGATCACCACCGTCTCCCCCGCCCGGACGCCCGCGGCGTACACCGCGGAGCCCCAGCCGGTGGGGACACCGCAGCCGACCAGCGCGCCGATCTCGAACGGGATGTCCTCGGGCAGCGGGACGCACGCCCACTCCGATACCACCGCGTACTGCGAGAACGTGCCGAGCGTGCAGAAGCCGCCGAAGTCCACGCGCTCGTCGCCGGTGCCCTGGTGGAACCGGAACGACCCGTCGAGGAACATCCCGGTGCCCGCGTTGAGGCCCTTCACGCACATGTTCTGGTGCCCGGTCGAGCAGGGACGGCAGGCGCCGCAGGCGGGGATGTAGGAGCAGACGATCCGGTCGCCGGGGCGGACCCGGCGCACGTCCGGGCCGACCGACTCGACGATCCCGGCGCCCTCGTGGCCGCCGACGACCGGGAACCGTACGGGCGCGTCGCCCGCGGTGATGTGGTCGTCGGAGTGGCACAGACCGGCGGCGTGGAACCGGACCCGCACCTCGTGCGCGCGGGGCGGTTCGAGCCGCAGGTCGGTCAGCTCCCAGCCGGTGTGCGGGCCGCGGGCCACCGCCGCCCGGGTGGTGATGACACCGGCGTCGGCGGTGGACGGTCCGGCCGTCGTCTCTGCTGTGCTCACTGCGGGGCCCCCTCCGGTCGTGCCGCGACGTGCGGCAGCACCTCCGCCCCGATCAGGGCGATGTGGTCGAGATCGGCGATGTCGTAGACGTGCAGGTAGACGGTGTCCGCACCGGCCTCGGCCAGCCGTCCGATCCGGTCCGTGACGTGGTCCGGAGACCCGATGGCGGCGTTGTCGCGCATGAGGTCGGACCCGATGACCGCGCCGCGGCGGGCGACCTGCGCCGGGTCGGCGCCGCAGGCCACCGGCAGTACCGCGGACCGGCGTGCGGTCGCCGGGTCCCGGCCGATCGCCTCGCACGCCCGGTCGAACACCGCGTAGCGCTCGGCCAGGTCGCCGCCGAGGGCGCCGTTGAACTCGTCGGCGAAGCGGGCGGCGATCGCGGGGGTGCGCCGCCGACCGGTCCCGCCGACTATCACCGGCGGGTACGGGTCCTGCGCCGGGTGCGGCGGGGTGTGGTTGTCCGCGATCCGGTGGTGGTGGCCGTCGTGGGAGAACGACGTGCCGGCCCGGGCGGCCCGCCACAGGCCGGTGACGATCGTCAGCTGCTCCTCCAGCCGGTCGAACCGGTCGCGGGTCGGCGGGAACGGGATCCCGAACGCGGCGTGCTCGCGCTCGTACCAGCCGGTGCCCAGTCCCAGCTCGACCCGGCCGCCGCTCATCTCGTCGACGGAGGCGACGATCGTCGCGAGCAGGCCGGCCTCGCGGAACGTGGCGGCTCCGACCAGGGCGCCGAGCCGGATCCGGCCGGTGTCGCGGGCCAGGCCGCCCAGCGTGGTCCAGCAGTCGGTGGGGCGGTACGTGCGGTCGTGCGGGTCGACGCCCATCAGGTGGTCGGAGCGGAAGAACGCGTCGAACCCGGCGGCCTCGGTCGCCCGGGCGAGGGCGAGGATCTCGTCGTAGCGGCAGCCGTGGCGGGGTTCCATGAGCACCCGCAGCCGCACCCCGGTGCCCGCCGTCCGCTCAGCCACGGATCGACACCGTCTTCACCTGGGTGTGCTCCAGCACGGCGTCGGCGCCCATGGTCCGGCCGAAGCCGCTGCGCCGGTAGCCGCCGAACGGCCCGCCGATCACCCCGGCGCCGAGCGCGGCGTTCACCGCGACCTGCCCGGCGGCCAGCCCGCGCGACATCCGCACGGCACGGCCGACGTCGCGGGTCCAGACCGACGCGACCAGCCCGTAGTCGGTGCCGTTCGCGACGTCGAGGGCCTCGGCCTCGTCGTCCACCGCGAGCACCGACAGCACCGGGCCGAAGATCTCCTCGCGGGCGATCGTCATGCCGGGGTCGACGTCGTCGAACAGCATCGGTTCGACGAAGAACCCGCGGTCCAGTCCGCTCCCGGGCGGCGTGCCGCCGCCGGTCACCAGCCGAGCGCCCTCCTCGCGTCCGGCGCGGACGTAGCCGAGCACCCGGTCCCGCTGCCGGGCGTTGATCAGCGGCCCCATCCGGGCCCGTGCGTGCCAGGGGCCGACGCTGACCGCCGCCATCTCGGCGGCGAGCCGTTCCACCACCTCGGCGCGGATCGACCGGTCCACCACGACCCGGGACCCGGCGGCGCAGATCTGGCCGGTGTTCAGCGTGATGCCCGCGACGATCGCCGGGATCGCCCGGTCCAGGTCGGCGTCCGGGAACACCACCTGCGGGGACTTGCCGCCCAGCTCCAGGTGCAGCGGTACCAGCCGTCGTGCGCAGGTCGCCATCACCGCGGACCCGGTCTCCGGGGAGCCGGTGAAACCGACCCGGGCGACGTCGGGGTGCGCGGGAAGGGCGGCGCCGGCCTCGTGGCCGTAGCCGGTGACGACGTTGACCACCCCCGGCGGGATCCCGGCCTCGCGGGCGAGCCGGGCCAGCGCGAGCGGGGTCAGCGGGGCGTCCTCGGCCGGTTTGACGACCACGGTGTTGCCCGCGGCGATCGCAGCGCCGGTGTCGTTGGCGAACATCGGGCCCGGGGCGTTCCACGGGATGATCGAGGCGACGACGCCGTAGGGCTCGCGCAGGGTGAGACCGAGGACGTCCGGGGTGTGGGTGGGTAGCGAGAGCCCCTGGACCTTGTCGGCCTGCCCGGCCAGGAAGGTGAGCATCCGAGCCATCGGCGGCGGGCCCCAGTGCGGCCGCCCCACCTCACGGGACTCCAGCCGGTCCAGCTCGTCGGCGTGCCGCTCGACCAGCTCGGCCCAGCGCAGCAGCAGCCGCCCGCGCTCGGTGGCACTGGTGTCGCGCCAGGCCGGGAACGCCTCCCGGGCGGCCGCGACGGCGGCGTCGACGTCGGTGGCGGTGCCGCGCGGCACCCGGCCGACGACCTCGCCGGTGGAGGGGTCGAGCACGTCGATCGTGCGGCCGTCCGCGGCGGGCACCCAGGCGTCGCCGATCAGGTGGGTGGCCCCGGCGGTCGGTCCGGCGCCGGTATCGGTGTCCGTGCCGGCCGTCGTGTCGGTCGTCATCGTCGCCGCCTCAGTGCTCGTGGACGATCACGCCGCGGACGTTCCGGCCGTCCGCCATGTCCGCGTAGCCCTGGTTGACCTCCTCCAGGCGGTACCGCCTGGTGATCAGCTCGTCCAGCTTGAGGTCGCCGGAGCGGTAGAGGTCGAGCAGTCGGGGCACGTCGTGCAGCGGATTGCAGGCGCCGAAGATCGCGCCCTGCACCCGGCGCTGGTAGCCGATCAGCATCCCGGACGGCGCCCGGACCGAGCCGTTACCGACCGCGGTGACGGTGACCTGGCCGGACTTCCCGGTGACCGCCAGCGCGCGGGCGATCACCTCGTCGTGCAGCACACCGACGGTGATGATCGCGTGGTCGGCGAGCTCGCCCCAGGTGGTCTCGACGACGAACTCGTGCGCGCTCTGCGCGTCGGCGAAGGTGTGGGTGGCCCCGAAGACCTTCGCCATGTCGCGCTTGAACGCCACCGGGTCGACCACCACCACATTGCGGGCACCGGCGAGCCGGGCGCCCTGCACCGCGTTGGCCCCGACCCCGCCGCAGCCGTAGACGACGACGGTCTGCCCGGCACGGACCCCGGCGGCGTGCACCGCCGAGCCCCAGCCGGTCGGTACGCCGCAGCCGACCAGGGAGGCGACGTCGAACGGGATGTCGTCGGCGATCGGGATGCAGGAGAACTCGGAGACCACCGCGTACTGGGAGAACGTGCCGAGCACGCAGAGCCCGCCGAGGTCCTCGCCGTCGAGGTGGAACCGGAAGGTCCCGTCCGGGAACTTACCGGTGGCGGCGTTCTTCCCGGCGTCGCACAGGTTCTGCCGGGCGGTGGAGCAGTACCGGCAGGAGCCGCAGGCCGGTATGAAGGAGCACACGACGTGGTCCCCGACCTGCACCCGGGTGACACCGGGACCGATCGCCTCGACCACCCCGGCGCCCTCGTGCCCGCCGACGACGGGCATCCGCATCCGCGCGTCGCCCTTCTGGATGTGGTCGTCGGAGTGGCAGAGCCCCGCGGCGTGGAACCGGATGCGGACCTCGTTGGCGCGCGGGTCGTCCAGCTCCACGTCGGTGATCTCCCACGGCGTCCCCGGTGTGCGGCAGATCGCGGCTCGGGTCGTCATGCCCATGTCGGCTCCTGTGTGTGGGAACGGATACGGCCGCCTCGGCGGAGGTCCGGGGCCCGGAAGGGAATGTGGGCCGGGTCACCGGCTCGTGCCCTCACGATGCCGCCCTCCCGGCGGGTGCCGGGAGGGCGCTTTCACGTCGTGGAAGGACGGTCCACGCGGGCCCCGGCCAGCCAGCGCTCGGCGTCGATCGCCGCGGCGCAGCCCGACCCGGCGGCGGTGACCGCCTGCCGGTAGTACCGGTCCACCAGGTCACCGCAGGCGAACACCCCGTCGACGGCGGTCCGGGTGGTCCCGTCGAGCGTGCGGACGTAGCCGTCGGGGTCCAGGTCGAGCCGGTCGGCGACCAGCCCGCTGCGCGGGTCGTGGCCGATCGCGACGAACACCCCGGCGACGTCCAGCCCGGACTCCGCGCCGTCCCGGACGTCGCGCAGGCGCAGCCCGCCGACCGCGCCGTCGCCGGTCACCGCGACGACCTCGCGACGGGTCGCCCAACGGATCGCGGGATTCGCCCGTGCCCGCTCCAGCATGATCCGCGACGCCCGGAAGGTGTCCCGGCGGTGCACGACCGTGACGCTGCGGGCGAACCGGGTGAGAAAGTGCGCCTCCTCCATCGCGGAGTCCCCGCCACCGACGACGGCGACGTCCCGGTCCCGGAAGAAGAACCCGTCGCAGGTCGCGCAGGACGAGACCCCCCGCCCGAGCAGCTCCTGCTCCCCCGGCACACCGAGGTAGCGCGGCGCGGCGCCCATCGCGAGCACCACCGCACGGGCCCGGTGCACCTCGCCGTCGGTCACGATCTCCTTGACCGGGCCGTCCAGCCGGATCTCCCCGACGTCGCGGGGCCGCAGATCGGCGCCGAAGCGCTCGGCCTGCGCCCGCATCCGCCCCATCAGGCCGGGCCCGTCGACGCCGTCGGGGAAGCCGGGGTAGTTCTCCACGTCGGTGGTGGTCATCAGGGCGCCGCCGTGACTGGAGCCCTCGAACACCAGCGGGGCCAGCCGGGCCCGGGCGGCGTAGACCGCCGCGGTGTACCCGGCCGGGCCGGACCCGACGACGACGAGATCGTGTACCCCGACGCTCACGGCGACGCAGGCTGGTCGCTGAGCCACACGTCGGCGAGCCGGCGGCCCTGGTGGATCGGCACCGGGAACAGGTCCCGGGTCCGCGAGGAGAAGATCGTGTAGTCGAACTTCTGGATCGGGAACAGGCCCTGCACGATCTCGGTCTCCATCCGCCTCTGCATGGCGCGGTGCAGCTCGCGCCGCTCGGCGTCGTCGGTGGTGGTCCGGGTCCGGGCGTAGCCCTCGACGAGTTCCGGGTCGTCGACGAGCGCGTAGTTCTCGATGTAGCCGGGCATGAAGTCGCGCCAGGTCTGGTCGGGCAGGTGCACGGTCCGGAGTGCCTTCGTCATGGCGAACTCGTGGGTGCGCCGGCGTTCGATCCCGGTCCCGGGGTCGACGGTCTCGATCGTGACGTCGATCCCGACCTCGGCCAGGTCGGCCTGCATCCACTGGGCCTCGCGCACGTCCTCGTCGTCGACCCGCTGGACGAGCAGCGTGGTCGTGAAGCCGTCAGGGAGACCGGCCTCGGCGAGGAGCCGGCGGGCCTGCTCGGGGTCGAACGGGCGGATCTCGCGGACCTCGTCCTCGGACAGTGCTGCGTCGGAGACGTCGGGACGCAGGATGGAGGTGAGGTTGAACGAGCCGCGGACGGTCTCCCCCATGCCCTCCCAGTCGATCGCGAGGGACACCGCGCGGCGTACCCGGACGTCGTCGAACGGCTCCACGCGCGGGTTGAGGTAGAAGCTCACCGGCGCGCCGGGCGTCTCGGTCACGGTGTGGTCGCCGTCGCGGAACTCGTCCGCCACGGTGACGTCGCTGGTGGTGCCCACGTCGAGGCGGCCGCTCCGCAGGGCCGCGGTGGTCGCCGCCGTGTCGTTGATGACCGGTCGCCGGACCTCGTCGAGGTACGGGCGATCGGGAACGTGGTAGTCGGGATTGCGCCGGAGCACCCACTCGACGTCCGGGGTGTGCTCGGCGAGCAGGAACGGCCCGGTGCCGATCGCCACCGTGTCCAGGTCGTAGCGCCCCTCGATCCCTTCCCGGGGAACCATCAGGAAGGTGTGGTAGGCCACGTACTCCAGCAGCGGGGCGAAGGGCCGGTCCAGGGTCAGGACGACGGTGTGCTCGTCCGGCGCCTGCACGGTCCGCACCGCCTCGAGCATGTAGGCCTGCAGGCCGCGCTCCTTCATCGCGGTGATCGTCGCGACGACGTCGTCGGCGACGAAGGGCCGGCCGTTCACCGGCTCGACGTCGTGCCAGGTGACGTCCCGGCGCAGGTGGAAGGTGTAGGTCAGACCGTCCTCGGAGACCTCCCACGACTCGGCCAGGTCGCCCTCCAGCTCCATCTCCGTGACGTCGGGGCCGGTGCGCCAGTCGAGCAGCTTCCCGTAGACCGAGCCGGAGATCAGCCCGGTGGCGCTCGGGTCGGAGCTCTCCAGCGGGTTCAGGTCGGTGGACACCTCGGCCGGCAGCTGCCACACCAGCGAGCCGCCGGGACGCGGGTCCCCGACCGGCTCGTCGTTGCCGCCACCGCCACCGGCCCCGCAGGACGACAGCACCAGCGCCGCGGCCAGCAGCAGCGCCGCGGCGCGACCCGGTCTCACACCGTCTCCCGGTCGAGCTCGCCGGTCACGTCCAGACCGACCAGCGGGACCGGTCCGGCGAGGTCACCGGCCGCCGCCGGGACGTAGGCGAAGTTCTTCGCCCGGGCCCCGCCGTCGACGACGAAGTCCTGACCGGTGATCAGCCGGGCCTGGTCCGAGCACATCCAGGCCACGCAGTGCCCGATGTCGGTCGGGGTGCCGGTGGTGCCCATCGGCACCATGGGCACCCGGTCGCCGCTCCAGCGGGCGGGCCGACGCCACGGCTCGTCGCCGGTGCCGCCGCCGATCCCGTTCCGCGGCCGGTCCATGACCGACTTCCCGTCCGGTCCGGTCAGGGCCGGGTTGTCCGGGGTCGGCGCGGTCGGGGTGAAGGAGTTGACCCGGATCCCGTAGGGGGCGAGGTCCATCGCCGCGGCCCGCACGAAGTTGTTCACCCCGCCCTTGTGGAAGGCGTAGGCGATCACCCCGGCCGAGCCGGACCAGCCGTTCGACGACGAGACCAGCACGATCGAGCCACGGGTACCGCGCTCGGCCATGTGCCGCCCGACCGCCCGGGTGTTGAGGAAGCTGCCCAGCCCGGCGACCCGCACGGCACGGTCGAAGAACTCGGCGCTCTCGTCGAGCACCCCCTTGCCGCCGAGCAGGGCGGCGTTGTTGACCAGGATGTCGATCCCGCCCAGCTCGCCGACGACCCGGTCGACGTAGCCCGCCACCTGGTCCTCGTCGGTCACGTCACCGGGGACCGCGATGGCCCGGCCACCGTTGCGCTCGATCCGCTCGACGGCGGCGGCCGCCGCGTCCGGGTCGATGTCGTTGCAGGCCACGGTCGCGCCGTAGCGCGCCAGCGCCAGGCCGATCCCGCCGCCGATGTTCGGACCGGCTCCGGTGACCAGGGCCACCTTCCCGGCGAGTGAGATGTCCACTGTGCACGCTCCTAGTCGGGTCGTCGGTCGGTGGGGTCGGTGGCGTCGAGCTCCTCCGCCGCCCGGGCGAGGGCGGGGGCGAGGCGGGCCGGCGGGCGGGGCCGCCACCACCGCCGGGACTCGGCGAAGGTGGCGTGCTGCAGGCGCGGGTCCAGGTGGTCGCGCAGCGCGTCGCCGAGCAGGTTGAGGCTGAACACGGCCAGCGAGAGCAGGACCGCCGGCACGACGATCAGCCACGGCGCGCGCTCCACGTACCGGACGCCCTCGGAGAGCATCAGTCCCCAGGACGGGGTCGGCGGCGGCGCGCCGATGCCGAGGAAGCTCAGCGCCGACTCGGCGATGACGACTCCGGCGAAGATCAGGCTGGCCAGGGTGAACACCGGGGCGACGATGTTCGGCAGGACGTGCCGGGTCAGGATCCGGCCGGTCCCGGCACCGGTGGCCCGGGCCGCCTCGACGTAGCGCTCCTCGCGCACCCGCAGCGTCTCGCCGCGGGCGATCCGGTTGAACGACGGTGTGATCACCACGGTCAGCGCGATGATCGTGTTGCGCACCGAGGGCCCGAGGATCACCGCGATGAACAGCAGCAGCACGATGCCGGGGATTGCCTGGACGGCGTCCATCACCCGCTGCAGGACGATGTCGACGCCCCGGCCCGCGTAGCCGGAGACCACCCCGATCGTGGTGCCCAGCACCAGGCTGACCGCGGTGGTCACCACCCCGATCAGCAACGAGGTCCGGGCGCCGTGCAGCGAACGGCTCAGCACGTCCCGGCCGAGGTCGTCGGTGCCGAGCAGGAACCGGGCGGACGGGCCGTCGAGGATGTCCCGGCGGAACTGTTCCAGCGGGTCGTACGGCGCCACCAGCGGCGCCAGCAGCCCGGCCAGCACGAACAGCATCAGTACCGTCAGCGCGATGCCGCCGAGGGGCTGGGCGCGGACGAACCGGGCGACGGCGCCGGGGACGGCGCGCAGCTGCGCGGGGGTGGCCGGCGCGCTCACGAGAGTGCCCGCCCGGTCCGGATCCGCGGGTCGACCAGCGCGTAGAGCAGGTCGATCACGATGATCGTCACCACGAACAGCCCCGCGTAGAAGATCGTGCAGGCGACGACCACCGGGTAGTCGCGCTCCAGCACCGCGGAGTAGATGAGCTGCCCGGTCCCCGGGATCCCGAACATCTGCTCCAGGATCACGGTGCCACCGAGCACCGTCGCCAGCTCCAGGCCGAGCAGCGTCAGCACCGCGATGGTGGAGTTCCGGGCGGCGTGCTTGCCGACGACGGTGCGCTCCCGCGCGCCCTTCGCACGGACCGTGCGCACGTAGTCCGACCCCAGCGACTCCAGCAACGACGACCGCGCCATCCGCGCGGTCCCCGCCATCCCGGCGGTGCCCAGCGCGATCACCGGGATCGCCATCTGCTGCATCCAGTTCACCGGGTCCTCGGTCAGCGGCCGGTAGGCCAGCGGTGGCGACCAGTTGAGCCAGACCGCGCACGCGGTCAGCGCCAGCAGCGCGACGACGAAGTTGGGCACCGACAGGAACGCGACCGCGAAGCTCCGCACGGCGGCGTCCAGCGCGGAGCCGCGGGAGACTGCGGCCAGCACGCCCAGGGTGATGCCGGCGACGGTCGCGAACAGCATCGCCAGCAGGCCGAGCGAGACGGTGACCGGCACCCGTTCCAGGAACAGCCCGGTCACCGGTGCGCCGCCGCCGTAGAACGACCTGCCGAGATCACCGCGTGCGACACCGGCGAGCCAGTTCCCCAGCTGCGTCCAGACCGGCACGTCGAGGCCGAACTCGGCGCGCAGGGCCGCGACCTGCTCCGGGCTCGCGCCGGACTCGGCCAGCTGCATCGTCACCGCGTCGCCGGGGACCAGCCGCACGAGCACGAACACCAGAGCGGTCACCAGCGCCATCACCACACCGCCGTAGGCGAGCCTGCGCAGGACGTAGCGCGTCACGGTCGCACCGCCCCTGAGGTCCGTGCGCCGGCCAGCAGGCAGGCGACGTCCCGGTCGGCGACGACCCTGCGCAGCGCGGGCCGTTCCTCGCGGCAGCCGGCCTCGGCCTGCGGGCAGCGGGTGTGGAACCGGCACCCCGGCGGCGGGTCGATCGGGCTGGGCACCTCGCCGACCGGCGTGACGTCCTGGGCCGGTCCGGCCGCGGCCAGGTCCGGTACGGCGGACACGAGCATCCGGGTGTAGGGGTGCTGCGGGTCCCGCAGCACCGCGTCGCCGTCCCCGCGTTCGACGATCTCGCCGAGGTACATCACGCAGACCTCGTCGGACATGTAGCGGACGACGTTCAGGTCGTGGGCGATGAACAGGTAGGACAGCCCGCGCTCGGCCTGCAGGCCGCGGAGCAGGTTGAGCACCTGGGCCTGCACCGAGACGTCCAGCGCGGAGACCGCCTCGTCGCACACGATGAGGTCCGGGTCGGTGGCGAGCGCGCGGGCGATCCCGATCCGCTGGGCCTGACCGCCGGAGAACTGGTGGGCGTACCGGTTCAGGTCGCGCGCACCCAGCCCGACCCGTTCGAGCAGCTCGACGACCCGGTCGGCGAGCGCGGCCCCACGGGCCATCCGGTGCACCACGAGCGGCTCCCCCACCGCCTGCAGGACGGTCATCCGGGGGTTCAGCGAGCCGTTCGGGTCCTGGAAGACGATCTGCATCCGGCGTCGCAGCCGGCGCAGCGTCGCGCCCGAGGCGGCGCCGAGATCGGCGCCGTCGAACGACAGCGTCCCCGAGGTCGGTTCGAGCAGCCGCAGCGCGAGCCGGGCCACCGTGGACTTGCCGGAACCCGACTCGCCGACCAGGCCGACCGTGCGGCCGCGCGGGATGCTCAGCGACACGCCGTTGACGGCCTGCACGACCCCGCGCCGGCTCCGGAAGTGCTTCACCAGGTCGTGGGCCTCGAACAGCGCCGGCCCGGTCACCGGGCACCGGCCGGGACGCCCACCGGCACACGCCCGGTCCGGTCGGTGGTGGTCTGACACATGTGGGTCTCCCGTCGGACTCCGTCGGCCGTGTGCTGCGAGAGGCTAGGAATCGCACCCAGCCGGTCACCAGACCGTCTTCCACCAGGGAGAAGACAGGCCGCAGGGTGCGGTGCGCGTCGCGGTCCACGCCGCGACGGATGACGTGGCAGCCCTGTCATCGGGCGCCGCCGCCCGGGGCCCCGGTCGGCGCCGGGACGCGGCCCGCGTCCTCGGCCAGCCAGCACCGGCTGATCCGGCCCTCCCCCGTCCGGACCACCGGTGGCACCTCGGTGCGGCACCGCTCCACCGCCTGCGGGCAACGCGGATGGAACCGACAGCCGTCGGGCATGTCGGCCGGGTTCGGCACGCTCCCCGGGATCACCGTCAGCAGCTCGTCTCGTCCGGTGTGGACGGTCGGGACGGAGCCGATCAGCGCCCGGGTGTAGGGATGGGTGGGCGCGCTCAGCACCTCGGCGACGGCGCCCCGCTCGACGACCTGGCCCGCGTACATCACCACCACCCGGTCGGCCATCCGGGCCACCACCGACATGTCGTGCGTGATGAGCAGCAGTGCCGCGCCGTGCTCGCGTTGCAGCCGTCGCATCAGGGCCAGGATCTGCGCCTCGACCGTGACGTCCAACGCCGTCGTCGGCTCGTCGGCGATCAGCAGCTCCGGATCGCAGGCCAGCGCCATCGCCACCCCGACCCGCTGTTGCTGACCGCCCGACAGCTCGTGCGGATAGGACCGCATCCGGCGTTCCGGGTCCGGCAGCCCCACCTCGCGGAGCAGCTCGACGGCAAGTCCCCGGGCCTGCGCCCGGCCGACCGGCCGGTGCACCCGGATCGCCTCGACGACCTGGTCCCCGACGCTGAACAGCGGGTCCAGCGCGCTCATCGGGTTCTGGAACACCATCGCGATCTCGGCGCCGCGCAGCCGGCGCAACCGCTCGGGACCGGCACCGGCGATCTCCTCGCCCCGGAACGACACCGACCCGCCCGCGATCCGGCCCCTGCCGAGCAGCCCGAGCACCGCCAGCGAGCTGACGCTCTTGCCCGATCCGGACTCCCCGACCAGCGCGACCGTCTCACCCGGCCCGACGTCGAACGAGACGCCGTCGACCACCCCGAGCGCACCGGCCGCTGTCGGGAACTCGACACGAAGGTCCCGCACGTCCAATACCGGGTTCACGCCGCGGCCCCGCCGACGTGAACCGGGTGCGTGGTGCGCGACCATCCGCCGAAACCGAACGGCCGCACCACCAGCGACATCCCGGCGTTGCGGGCGCCGGTGACGACGATCGGCAGGTGCTCCGGCTCGGGCACCATCGGGAACGGGGCATCGTCCGGCGCGTCCCCGGCCACCCGGCCCTTCCCGGCGGCCCGCAGGTCGGCGGCGGTCCGCACGGCGTGCTCGCTGATCCAGGCGGCGACGTCGGCCTTGCCGAACCCGCCGTCGGCCAGCAGTGTGGCGTGCTCGACGCCGAGCAGCAGGCCGGCCGACGACCGTCCACCGACCACCGTGCCGGTCCGGGCCACCGTGTCCGCGATGTCGCGGAGCAGGTCCTCCGGGTCGGTTGAGTCCCGGTTGTCGACGAACTCGCAGGTCCGGATCAGCATCGCCGAGACCGACCCGGCGCCGGGCACGGCGCCGAGCTCCACCGAGAGGGGCTCCCAGGGGCTCTGCTCCTCGTTCTCGCCCACGCACACCGCGAACCGGCCGGGCAGCCCCTGGGTGGCCTGGTCCAGCTCGTGCGGGCGGATGCCGAGCACGTTGCGCACGGTCAGCCCGATCGCGCGGGCGATCGTCGCGTTCGCCCGGAAGCCGGGCCCCACCGAGCCGCCAGCCGAGTTGATCCCCAGCTCGGCCCGCACGTCGCCGTTCACCACGACCAGCGGGGCCGGGCCGCTGGTGCTCTGCCAGCCGCCGCCGGTGACGACCCGCTGGGCCATCAGGGCGTCCCACGCGGCCAGCACGACGGGCAGGTACTCCGGGCGGCAGCCGGCCATTGCGGCGTTCACCGCGACCCGTTCGACTGTGCACTCCCGGCCCAGGCTCCCGGCGTGCGCGACCACCTCGCCCGGATCGCGCGGGGTCGCCGCGAGGAACTCGTCGCGGGTCGCCGCGGTCACCGGGACGACCGGCAGGCCGTCGGTCCAGCCCTGGTCGTAGGCGTGCTCGACCGCGGCCCGGGCGATGTCCACCGGATCGACGGAGGTCGCGGCGCTCACCGGACACCCGCCCCGGGGTGGTCCGCGCCGTTCCCGGGCGGGCCGCCCGGTCCCACCCGCGCGTGCAGCAGCCGGACCAGCCCGGGCAGCACCTCGCCGGCCCGGGCCGCGACTCCGGCGGCGTCGAGCGAGGCGACCGGGTGCGGCACGACCGCGTAGTCGTAGCCGGGGCTGCCGCGCAGCCCGGCCATTGCGTCCGCGGTCGTCCGGAAGGCCTCGCTGACCAGCACGGCGGCCGGGACCCCCGCCGCCTCGAGCGCGATGCCGTCGGTGACGGCGGACGCGCTGCACGATCCGCAGTCGCCGACCCCGACGAGCACCACGTCGCACCGCTCGACCAGGTCGGCGAGGACCTCCGGTGCGACCGGATCGTTGATGTGCGGCTTGACGTGCCGGGCGGCGGGCACCGTGCCGTACTGCTGTGCGAACCGCTCCGCGACGGCGTCGAGCAGCTCCGCCGCGTTGCGCTTGGTGTTGAGCAGCAGGCCGAGCCGCAGCCCCGCCAGGTCCGCCGGGCGTGGCGCGAGCGCCGCACCCGCCGGGGCGACCGGATCGGCTGCCCCGGTCGGATCGATCATGGTCTCGAACATGGCGGGTCCCGTCGTCGGAACTGAGGGGTCCCGGGCACGCTAGGAACCCGCCTCGGGGCCCACCAGACCGCCTTTCACCGGGTGAAAGGGGTTCGGACCTGCGCGACGGGCCGACGTGGCGGCCACGGGGCGTTCGTGCCTCACCCACCACCCGCGGTGCTGCCCGACGCCGGGGCCGTCGGCCCGCCGGCGCGACCCCGGGTCGCCCGACAGTGACTACGCGATGGGTGCCGACGGCCCGTCGATGTCGACCGTCCACCACGACCGAGTCCGGGGTGCCGTCGCCGGCCGCGGTGGACCCGGGCGCCCCGCTCGGCATCGCGGTGCCCGACGTCCGTACGGCGGAGTCCGCACGACCACCGTCGAGCCGCACGGTCAGGTCGCGGTGCGTGCGGTCGGCGGCCCCGCCGTACAGCGGGACGGCGTGCGGACACCACCACCGGTCCGGCCGGCGGACCGCGACGTCCTGGTCCCGGCTCCGGGGCGGGCGCGCCGTCGCGCGCCCGCCCCGTTCTCACTCCAGGTGCCGGGTCAGGAACGTGACCACGCAGGCGGGTTTGGCGGCGCCCTCGACGGTCATCGTCATCGTGATCGTGACCTGCAGGCCACCGGCCACCTCGGTGACGTCGTCGAGGACCGCGGTCGCCCGCAGCGTCGACCCGGTCGGCACCGGCGACGGGAACCGCACCTTCTCGCAGCCGTAGTTCACGACCATCGAGAAGCCGTCCAGCCGCAGGATGTCCGGCAGCAGCCGCGGCACCAGCGACAGGGTCAGGTAGCCGTGCGCGATCGTGCCACCGAACGGTGTCCCGGCGGCCCGCTGCGGGTCGACATGGATCCATTGGCGGTCGCCGGTGGCCTCGGCGAACAGGTCGACGTCGTGCTGGGTCACCGTGACCGGGCCGCTCTCGCCGAGCACCTCGCCACGCGGCAGCGCCCGGACACCGTCGAGGCCGGTCGCGACCGTCGGGGCGCTCACCGGGTGCCACCGGTGGCCGCGGCGGGCAGCGCCTGGGTGAAGTCCTGCAGCGGCGCGTCCGCGAACTCCGCGGCCACCGCCTCGGGGCTCCAGCCGCCGTCGCGCCACCGCTCGGCGACCTCCTCCGGATGGGTCCACAGCGCGATCCGGTCACCACCCGCGGCGATCGCCTGACCGGTCACGTGCGCGGACGCCGCCGACGCCAGCCACACGACGACCGGTGCGGCGTCGTCCGGTGTGCCCAGCCCCGTGCGCCGCACCTCCGGCGGCACCGGCTCGTCCCGGCCGACGGCCTCGACCAGCTCGCCGAGCCCGGGGATCGTCGCGACCATCCGGGTCAGGGCGGTCGGCAGGATCGCGTTGGCGGTGACGCCGATCTTCGCGTGTTCCACCGCCCAGGTCCGCATCATCGCGACGATCGCCCCCTTCGACGCCGAGTACGCGCTCTGGCCGAAGCTGGCCCGCTGCCCGGCGGGTGACCCGACCAGGATCAGCCGGCCGCCGTCGCCCTGTTCGCGGAACCGGGCGGCCGCCGCCCGGCCGCAGGTGAAGGTGCCGCGCAGATGGCTGCCGACGACGAGGTCGAAGTCCTCGTCGGTCGTCCTGCGCAGCGTCCGGTCCCGCAGCGCCCCGGCGTTGGTGACCATCGCGTCGAGCCGCCCGAACTCGCCCACAGCACGTCCGACCAGCGCGTCGGCGACCTCGGCCGTCCCGACCGCCCCGGGTTCGGCGACCGCGCGCCCACCGGCGTCGGTGATCAGCGCGACCGTCTCGTGGGCGACGGCGGCATCGAGGTCGTTCACCACCACCGCGGCGCCCGACGCCGCCATCGCCCGGGCGTACGCCCGGCCCAGCCCTCGTCCCGCTCCCGTCACCACGGCGACCCTGCCGTCGAGCATCCGTACCTCCCTCATCCGTCCCGCCGTGCGACGCCCGGACCGGGTGCGCTCGTGCGGGCACCCGGATCAGGCGCCCGGTGGGCGCTCGTCCGGGCGCGGGCGTGCTCCGCCCCGGAGTCCGACGCTAGGGACCCACCGAGGCGACGGCGGTGGTCCGGTGTCCCGGCCGCGCTACGTCATCCGTCGTAGCCGGCCGGCCGGCCCCGCGGTGGGACGAGCCCTTCCCGGACCGCGACCAGCGCCGCCTGGGTGCGTGAGGTGAGCTGCAGTTTGCGCAGCACGTTGCCGACGTGCTTCCGCGCGGTCCGCTCGCTGATCAGCAGCTGGTCGGCGATCTCCAGGTTGGACCGGCCCTGGGCGACCAGCATCAGCACGTCCCGCTCGCGGAGGGTGAGTGCGCCGAGCCCGCTCGCCGGCGAGACCATCTCCCTGGTCAGCTGCCGGGCGACCCTCGGGTCGAGGAGCACCTCACCGCGGGCGGCGGCCCGGACCGCCGCGGCCACCTCGCCCGGGCCGGCGTCCTTCAGCAGGTAGCCCGACGCACCACTGCCGAGTGCGGCGTGCACCCGTTCCCGTTCACCGAAGCTGGTCAGCACGACGACCCGCACGCCCGGGAAGCGCTCGACGATCAGCGCCGTCGTCGTGGCGCCGTCGAGGCGGGGCATCAACAGGTCGATCAGGACGACGTCGGGCAGCGCCCGGTGCACGGACATCGCGCCGAGCCGGTCCAGCACCTCCTGCCCGTCACCGGCCTCGCCGACGACCTCGACGTCGTCGAGGGACTCCAGGTAGGCACGGACCCCACGGCGGACGACGGCGTGGTCGTCGGCGACGAGGACCGTCACCGGGGTGGTCGTCGGGGACCCGGTCGGTGCGTCCACTCGCAGCGCCTCCGCTCGGTCGTCCCGGGGCTCCGCCGCCGCCCGGAGGTCCAGCATGGCAGCCCGGTCCGCGTAGCGGCCCGGACTACGTCATCCGTCCCGGTCCGCCATGGTCGGACGACCGCCCCGGTCACTGTCATCGGCCGATCGCCGCCCGGTGGGCGGCTCCCTAGCCTGGGTCCGTATGGACGTCGCCTTCGGTACCGTGTGGGAAGCCCTCGCCGCCCGGATCCCGGACGCGACGGCCGTGAGTGAACCCGGGGCCCGGTGGACCTACGCCGAGTTCGACGACCGTGCATCGAGACTCGCGACCGCACTCGACCGCGCGGGAGTCGGGGCCGGGGACACGGTCGCCTGCTACCTGTACAACGGCTCGGCCTACCTGGAGACGGTGTTCGCGGCGTTCAAACTCGGCGCGGTCCCGGTGAACGCGAACTACCGCTACACCTCGGCCGAGCTGACCTCGCTGCTCGACGACGCGGGGGCCGCCGCGATCGTGTTCAGCGGGTCGCTCGCCCCGAACGTCGCGCACGCGGCGGCGCACCTGCCCTCGCTGCGGCTACTTGTCCGCGACGGTGACGCGCCTGGCGCCGACCCCGGTCCGGACGCGGCCGACCTGTCCGCGATCCGCCGCACCACCCCGCCCCGCCCGCACAGCCCGCGACCGGGCTCGGACCGGCTGTTCATGTACACCGGCGGGACCACCGGACGGCCGAAGGGCGTCGTGTGGCGCCAGAGTGATCTGCTGCACGGCATCGCGGTCGCGGTGTTCGGCCCGCTGGGCCGGGACGCCCCGCCCGAGGGCCTCGACGACGCCGTGGCTCTCGCGGTGTCCGCCCGTGCCGAGGACCGGTCGCCGGTCACCCTGCCGGTCGTGCCACTGATGCACGGCACCGGACTGTTCAACACCCTCGGTGCACTGCTCGTCGGCGGCCGGGCGGTGTTCGCCCGCCCCGGCAGGCTCGACCCACCGCACGTCTGGCAGACCGTCGCCGCGGAACGGGTCCAGACGATCGTGGTCGCGGGCAACGCGGTCGCCGCCCCCTGGTCGACGAGCTGGCCAGAGCCGAGCGCGCAGGCGCACCACACGACCTCTCGTCGCTGCGCGTGGTGCTGAGCTCGGGCACCGCGCTCGGCGACCGGCTCAAGCAGGCGCTGCACGAACGCACCGCGCTGACCGTCACCGATGCCATCGCGGCCAGCGAGGGCGGCCCGTTCGCCTTCGCGGTGACCCGCTCGGTGCACGACCTGCCCGCGCAGTTCCGACCGGTGCCCGCCACCCGGCTGATCGCGGACGACGGCCGGGTGCTCGCCCCCGGCGAGCCCGGGACCGGGGTCCTCGCCTACCGCGGCCCGCTGCCGCTGGGCTACCACGGCGATGCCGAGCGCACTGCCGCGACGTTCCGGTTCGTCGACGGGGTGCGCTACGCCGTGCCGGGCGACCTGGCCGAGCTGACCCCGGACGGAGTCATCCGGTTCCTCGGCCGCGGCGCCGGGGTGATCAACACCGGTGGCGAGAAGGTGCACCCGCAGGAGGTCGAGGACGTGCTGCTCGCCGACCCGGCGGTCGCCGACTGCGTGGTCGTCGGGGTCCCCGACCCGGTGTGGGGCCAGCGGGTGACCGCGATCGTAGTCTCCCCCGGCGCGGATCCGGAACTGCCCGGACGGCTGCGCGAGCGGGTCCGCACGGTACTGGCCGGCTACAAGGTGCCGCGCACCGTGGTGGTCGTCGACGAGCTGCCCCGCACCCCGACCGGCAAGATCGAGATCGCCCGGGCCAGGGAGCTGGCCGGGGCGGTCCCGTCCGCCGGGTGAGACTTCCTCGCCGTGCCCGTTCTCTGATAGAAGGTGAGCCTCACCTTACCTGAGGAGAACGATGAGGCCCCGTGGAACCACGCTGCTCGCGGCGCTGCTCGGTGCGACCCTGGTCCTGACCGGCTGCGCCGCCTCCCCCGGCAGCACCGGCACCGCCCCGGCGACGCCGACCGACGGGCCGCGTTCCCGGTGACCGTCCGGCACGCCTTCGGCGAGACGACGGTGCCCGCACCCCCACAGCGGGTCGTCGCGCTGGGCATGAACGACCTGGCCGTCGCCCAGGCCGTCGGCGCACCGGTCGTCGGCGCGGTTCGCAGCTCCGGCGACAGCGGTCCCGCGCTGCCCTATCTGGACGCCCTTCCACCCGAGGTGCTCGCGATCGAGCCGGAGGGGTCGCTGCCACTGGAGCAGATCGCGGCGTTCCGGCCGGACCTGGTCCTCGGGGTCTCGGCGTTCCAGATCACCGACCGGGCCGGCTACGACGCGCTGTCGCGGATCGCGCCGACCGTCACCTACGCCGAGGGCCTGTACACCTCCTCCATGCAGGACGACGCCCGCCAGATCGGGCGGGCGCTGGGCCGCGAGGACGCCGTCGGGACGCTGGTCGCCGAGGCGGAACGCCGGATCGCCGAGACCCGTGACCGGCTGCCCGGGCTCGCCGGGAAGACCTACCTCTACGGGCAGGCGCGCGGGGAGATCCTGCCGATGGTGGTCGGCGAGCAGAACCAGTCGACGGTGTTCCTGCGGTCGCTGGGACTGGAGGTGCCGGCCTCGTTCCGGGACGCGCCGGCGAGCGACGCGCTGGCCCCGGGCACGGTCGGGGTGTCCTACGAGGAGATCGGCAGGCTGTCGGAGGCCGACCTGCTCCTGATGACCTTCGCGGGGCCGGGCGACCGCACCAGGTTCGAGGGCGACGAGCTGGTGCGCCGGGTGCGCGCGGTGCGGGAGGGCACCTACACACCGGTGACGCTGGACCAGGCCATCGCCCTGCAGGCGCCGAACGTGGTGTCGGTGGGCTGGCTGCTCGACGGGCTGCGGCCCGCGCTGGAGAGGGTCGCGACGAGCTGACGAGCCGGCTACCCGCCGGTAGGCTCGGGTCGTGAACCCACCCGACTTCGCGCTCAAGGCCATGAACGCGGGCCACCGTCTGCTGATCCGGCTGACCGGCGGGAAGGTCGGCCACTCCGCCGGAGGCATGCCCGTCGTCGAGCTGACCACCCGCGGCCGGCGCTCCGGTGAGCCGCGCACGGTACTGCTCACGGCACCCGTCCACGGCGACGGGCGCTACGTCGTGGTCGCCTCCCGGGGCGGCGACGACCGCCACCCCGCCTGGTTCCTCAACCTGCGTGCGGACCCGGACGTCGAGGTCGCCGTGCAGGGCGGGCCACGCGTGCCCATGCGCGCCCGGATCGCCGACCCGGCCGACCGCGCGACGCTCTGGCCGCAGATCGCCGGGAAGTACCGCAACTACGCCGGCTACCAGCGCAGCACCACCCGGGAGATCCCGCTGGTCCACCTGGAGCCGCGCGGCTGAGAGGCCACGCATCATCAGGGCAGATGATTCCGGAGGTCCGGATCATCTTCGTAGGGTCGGGGCATGTCCGGTCCTGCCGTGCCCGCGGAGGCGGTACCCCCGCAGGCGTCCCCGCTGCAGCTCTCGGTCCTCGGCGGTGTGCGGGCGAGCCGTGACGGCGACGACCTGGCGCTCGGCGGGCCGCGTCCGCGGGCGCTGCTCGCCGCACTCGTCGTCGCCGCCGGGCGTCCGGCCACCGAGGACCTGCTGATCGACGCCGTCTGGGACTCCGAACCCGCCCCGGCCGCGAAGCAGGCGCTGCACACCTACGTCGCCCGGCTGCGAGGTGTCCTTGAGCCCGGCCGCTCGGCCCGCGGGGCCGCGACGGTGCTGGTCCGCGGCAGCGGCGGCTACGCCCTGGCCGTCCGGCCCGAGCAGGTCGACGTGTGGGCGATGCGCGAGCTCGCCGCCCGCGGCGCGACCGCACTGGCGCAGCGACGCCCGCACGAGGCGGTGTCCGTGCTGGACCTGGCGCTGGCCACCGGCGACGGCACCCCGTTCGGCGACCTCGCCGCCCGCGCCTTCCTGGCCGCCGAGGTGGCCGCGCTGACCGAGCTGCGCGTCGGCATCCGCGAGGACCGGGCCGCCGCCGCGCTCGCCACCGGCGAGGACGTAGCGCTGCTCGACGACCTCGCCGCGCTCACCGCCGAGTACCCGCTGCGGGAGCGCGCGTGGGAGCTGCGGGCCCGCGCGCTCTACCGCGCCGGGCGCCAGGCCGACGCCCTCGCGGTCCTGCGGACCGCGCGGGACCTGCTCGCCGAGGAGCTCGGCGTCGACCCGGGGCCCGGCCTCGCCGCGACCGAGCGGGCGGTGCTCGCCCACGACCCGGAGCTGCTGCACCGGGCCCCCGCCGCCGACGCCCCGGCGCCCGCCGCCGGGACCGCCCGCAGGCCGCTGCCGGTGCCGTCGACGGCGCTGCTCGGCCGCGACGACGACCTCGTCCGGCTGCGCGCGGCCCTCGACGCCCACCGGCTCGTCACCGTCGTCGGCCCCGGCGGGGTGGGCAAGACCCGCGTCGCGCTGGCCGTCGCCGCCGACGCGGGCGGGCCGGTGTGGTGGACCGAGCTCGCCGATCTCGCGCCGGGGACCCCCGGCGCGCTGCTCGCCCCGGTCGTCGCCGAGGCCACCGGGGTGCTCACCGCCCAGGGTGCCGACCAGCTCGCCGCCGCCCTGGCCGGCCCCCCCGGCCTGCTGGTGCTCGACAACTGCGAGCACGTCCTCGACGCCGTCGCCGAGCTGCTCGGCACCCTGCTGCCCGCCTGCCCCGGTGTGCGGGTGGTCGCGACCAGCCGCGAGCCCGTCGACCTGCCCGGCGAGCAGCTGCTGGAGCTCGCGCCGCTGTCCTCCGCCGCGGCCGAGCAGCTGTTCCTGGACCGCGCGTCGGCCGCGGCGCCCGGGGCGGCCCCCGTCGGCGGCGACCGGGCCCGCGTCGCCGAGGTCTGCGCCCGGCTCGACGGGCTCCCGTTGGCCGTCGAGCTGGCGGCGGCGCGCAGCCGCACCCTGTCGGTCGGCGAGATCGCCGACGCCCTCGACGACCGGTTCTCCCTGCTCGTCGGCGCCGGGCGGGGCACCCCCGCCCGGCACCGGAGCCTGGAGCACACGATCGCGCTGTCGGTCGACGACCTCGGCCCTGCCGACCGGCGGCTGTTCGGGGCGCTGTCGGTGTTCACCGGCGGGTTCGACGCGGCCGCGGCCGCCGCCGTCGCCGGGGTGCCGGTCCGCGACGGGCTGGCCACGCTCGTCGCGAAGTCCCTGGTCGGCGTCGACACCGGCGCACCGGGCCCCCGCCGGTTCGCGCTGCTGGAGTCCCTGCGTGCCTTCGGCGACACCCTGCTCGACGACGCCGCGCGTACGGCGGCCCGCACCGCGCACCTGCGCTGGGTCCTCGGTGTCGTCACCGAGGCCGACGCCGCCTGGCTCGGCCACGACGCGGCCCGCTGGTTCGGGCGGGTCCGCGCCGAGCAGCCGAACGTGCGGGCCGCGTTCGGGGCCGCGCTCGCCGACGGGAGTACCGCCGCGGTCGACGACGCGCTGCGCCTGGCCGGGGTGCTGGGCTGGTACTGGTACCGCTTCGGCCGGGTCGCCGAGGGCATCGGGTGGGTCACCGCGGCGCTGGCCGCGGCCGGGCCGGACGCCGACCCGGAGGCCGTCGGGCTGGCGCACTTCGCCTCCGGTCCCCTGCGCTACCTGGCCGGTGACCCGGCCGGGGCGGCCGCCGACGTCGCGGCCGGGCTGGAGCGGATGGACCCGGCACGGCACCCGACGAAGGTCGCCCGCGGGCTCGCGTTCCGCGCCTACCTCGCGGCGGCGACCGACCCGGCGGCCGCCCAGGCCCTGCTCGGTGAGGCGCTCGCGGTCTCGCGCGCCGCGGGCGACGGCCCCGGCGAGTCCGAGACGCTGATGGCCGCCGGGCACCTCGCACGGCTCGGCGGGGACACCGCGACGGCGCTGGACCTGCTGCGGTCGGCGGTGTCCGTCGCCCGGCGGGCCGGGCACGGGTTCGCCGACGGGTCCTCGCGCTGGCACCTGGTGAAGGCCCTGCTCGACCGTCGCGACCCGGCCGCGCTGGACGAGGCGGAGTCGCTCGTGCGGTTCCTCGGTGGCGAGCCCGACGTGACGTCCTGGCTGGTCGCGACGCACGCCCTCGCGGGCGCGCTGGGACAGTCCGGGGACGGCGTGCGTGGCGCCCGGCTGCTCGGGGCGGTGTCCGCGGTCGGCGGCGAGGTCGGCTACCGGCCCGAGGACATGGACCCGCAGGACTCCGAGCGCAACGTCGCGCTGGTCCGGGCCGGGCTCGGCGGGTCGGCGGAGCGGTACGCGGCCGCGTTCACCGAGGGCGTCGCGGGTGGTCGGGAGGCGATCGCCGCGGTCCTCGACGAGCTCGGCGACGAGGGCACCGTCGCCGCCCGGGCGGTGGGCCGGAGCGCCTGAGCAACGCTCCGCGGGACCGCGTGCAGGACCCTGCAAGGCCGCTGCAAGTGGACTGCCAGTGGCCCACCGCAGAGTTCGTGGTGTTCGCCCCACCGGCCGCCCGGGCCGCCGGGGCCACCACCCGAGGAGACACCATGAACGCCACCCTGCGCAGCCTCGCCCGGCTCGGCCTGGTCGCCGCGGCGACGAGCACCGTCCTGTTCGGCACCACGGCCTGCAGCCTCGCCTCCGTCCCGGCGGACAGCGTCGAGCAGCAGATCGTCAGCAAGCTGGGCGCGCAGGGCGTGTCCCTCGACAACGGGAAGGCCGACTGCGCCACCGACCTCGACGCGACCGTCGGGGCGAGCCAGACCTGCGAGTTCCACTCCGGTGGCCAGCCGGTCGGCGCGGTCGTCACCGTGACCGCCGTCGACGGGGACACCGTCTCCTTCGACATCACCACCGAGCCCCGCCCGGTGCCGAGGGCGCTGCTGCAGGACACGGTGGGCTCGCTCGTCGCGCAGAACGCCGGCGTCCCGATCGACGC
The DNA here is from genome assembly GCF_020131355.1 of Pseudonocardia sp. ICBG1293. GTDB lineage: Bacteria > Actinomycetota > Actinomycetes > Mycobacteriales > Pseudonocardiaceae > Pseudonocardia. Next base: position 531,696 of record NZ_JAHLEL010000051.1, on the reverse strand, counting down.
CACCTCCTGCGACGGCGACCTCGCTCCGACCACCGGGCAGGCCGTCGGCTGCCGGGTCACCTCCGGCGAGGACTCGATCGACGTGCGCGCGACCGTGACCGAGGTCGAGGGCGGCCTGGTCAACTTCGACGTCGAGCAGGTCTGAGTCGTGCCGGTCCCGACGACGCCGGGGACCACGACCGCCGCTCCGCCGCGGACGCCCCGGTCACGGTGAGCGCCGTGACCCGGGCGACGTGGGCGGTCCGGCGGCGCGCCCGGGGCCCGCCGCCGGAGCGCCCGGGGACGCCGGGTGGGCCGGGGCACCGGGCCACGGATCCCGCACCGCGGCAGCGCTGCGGGGGCGTGTCGCCCCGGGCCCGGCTCCGGGCCGCGTCCCGTGCCTCAGCCGGCCGTGCCCCACTGCAGGGTCAGCCGGGTACCGGCGCCGTCCACCACGACGTGCCCCGCGCCGGTGCCACCGGGCCCGGTGGCGCCCTCCGTACCGTCCGCGGGGTCCTCCGCCAGGGACGGCACGACGGCCTCGACCCGCAGGTCCGCCGCGTGCGGACGGCCCGCGTCGACCCACCCCGCGACCAGCCCGGCCAGCCGCTCGGCGGCGAGGTCGCCGTCCGGCCCGCAGGAACGCACCGTGGCCTCCGGGGCCGCCAGCAGCAGCGCGCAGCCGTCGCCCGCGACCAGGCCCAGTGTCGCCCGGACACCGCCGAGGTCGAACAGGGCCGGGGCGGCCCAGCCCTCCGGCGGGCCGAACAGCCGCACCACGCCCGGGTCGGCGACCGCGCACCACAGGCCGAGGCCGTCCCACAGGTCCGCGACCGAGCCCGCCGCGGCCACGGCCCGGTCGGTGCCCGCCCCGGTGGTCGCGCGGGCCAGCGCCCGCGGGTCCGGGACGTCGGCGTCGTCGGAGGCGCAGGCGGGCTGCACCCGCCACCGGCCGTCCGGCAGGGCGACCTCGGCCCCGGGGTCGGCGCCCGCCCCGCGCAGCCGGACGAACGCGCAGCTGCGCACCGACCGCGACCGCAACCGTCCCGGTGCGGTGTGGGTGAACGCCACCGACAGCTGGCTGCCGCGCACCGTGAGCGGCAGCAGCAGCCGGCCACCGGGCGCGAGCTGGGCGACCCATTCCGGCCGGACGCCGGTGGAGCCGACCGTGAGCTCGATACGGTCGTAGGGCGCCGCGGGCGGGTGTCCGAGCGCGCCGTCCCCGGCGACGACCTCGACCCCGTCGAACCCGGCAGCGTCCAGGTTCGCCCGTGCCCCGGCGACGAGATCGTCGTCGATGTCGAGGGTGGTCACGACCCCGTCGGGTCCGACGAGCCGCCCGAGCAGGGCCGCGTTCCAGCCCGCACCCGCACCGATCTCCAGCACCCGGTGTCCCGGGCCGGCCCCGAGCTGTTCCAGCATGATCGCGACCATCGAGGGCTGGGAGACCGAGCTGACCGTCACGCCGTCGTCGACCTTGATCGGGACGGCGACGTCGGCGTAGGCCTCCGCCGGGTCGAGGCCGGGCAGGAACAGGTGGCGCGGTACCGTCTCCAGTGCCGCACGGACCGCGGGGGTGCGCACCCGGCCGTCGCGGACCAGGGACGCGACCAGCGCGGAACGGGCGCGGTCGGCCGTCATGCGGGCATTGTGCCCGTGCCTCCGTCTAGAGCAGAACCAGGTCGTCCGCGTGGACGAGTTCGCGCCGCTGCTCGGGCGGCAGCTCGCGGGTCCGGCGGCCGATCATGTGCGGCAGCTCGGTCGCGTCGTAGGAGACGACCCCCCGCGCGATGGCCCGCCCGCCGGGTGCCAGCAGCTCGACGACGTCGCCGGCGTCGAAGTCGCCGGACACGCCGTGCACCCCGGCCGCCAGCAGCGAGCGGCGACGACGGCGGACGGCCTCGACCGCGCCGTCGTCGAGGTCGAGGGCACCGCGGACGTCGGCGGCGTGCCGCAGCCAGAACCGGCGGGCGCTCATCCGGGTCCCGGCGGCGCGGAACACGGTGCCGACCACCGGGCCGTCGTCGGTCGTGGCCAGGGCGTCGCCGACCCGGTCGGCGGAGGTCAGCAGCACCGGGATCCCGGCCGCCGACGCCGTCGCCGCCGCCTCGACCTTGGTGGCCATCCCACCGGTGCCCAGCCCCGAGCCGGGACGGGTGACGCTGACCCCGGCGAGCTCGGCCGGGTCCTCGACCTCGCCGATCAGCGACGTCCCGGGGTCACGCGGGTGGCCGTCGTAGAGGCCGTCGACGTCGGAGAGGAGCACCAGTGCGTCGGCGCCGACGATGTGCGCGACGAGCGCGGCGAGCCGGTCGTTGTCGCCCACCCGGATCTCGGCCGTGGCGACGGTGTCGTTCTCGTTGACCACCGGCAGCGACCCGAGCTGCAGCAGCCGCTCCAGGGTGCGCTGGGCGTTGCGGTAGTTCGAGCGCCGGATCATGTCGTCGGCGGTGAGCAGGACCTGGCCGATGCCCTGCCCGTGCCGGGCGAACGACGCCGAGTAGGCGTGGGCGAGCAACAGCTGCCCGACCGACGCGGCGGCCTGCTGGGTGGCGAGGTCGCGCGGGCGTCGGCGCAGCTGCAGCGGCGCGAGCCCGGCCGCGATCGCCCCCGACGAGACCAGCACGACCTGCGCCCCGGCGGCCCGGCGCGCCATCAGGGCGTCGACCAGGGCGTCGAGCCGGGCCGGGTCGAGCCCACCGGTCAGGCTCGTCAGCGACGACGACCCGACCTTCACCACGATCCGCCTCGCCGCACCCAGGGCGGCGCGCGTGCTCACGCGGGACTCACTCCTCGATCTCACGGTCCGAGGAGTAGCGGGCGCCCGCGGCGAGCTCGGCGTCGGACAGGTGGGCGCGGCGCGCGCCCCGGGCGCGCTTGCGGTCGGCGGCACCGACCCGGTCGTTGCCCTCCAGCCGGACGTCGGTGCCACGCCCGGTGAGCAGGGCGGCGACGCCGGCCGGGGTCGACGGCTCCCAGTCGAAGGTGACCTGGCCGATGGTGACCGGGCAGCCGGGGACGGCACCGGCCTTGGCCAGCGCCTCCTCCACACCGAGCCGGGCCAGCCGGTCGGCGAGGTACCCGACGGCCTCGTCGTTCTCGAACGCGGTCTGCCGGATCCACCGCTCGGGACGCTCGCCGCGCACGACGAACCCGCCGTCGAGCTCCGGGTCGGGCGTGATGGTGAACCCGGTGTCGTCGACGGCGCGCGGGCGCAGCACGATCCGGCTCGGCTCGGCCTCCGGGCCGGCGGCGCGGGCCGCGGCGACCCGCTCGGCCATCGCGAAGCTCAGCTCCCGCAGCCCGGCGCGGGACGCGGTGGAGATCGCGAAGACCGGCCAGCCGAACCGCTCGGTCAGGTCCTCCCGGACCATGTCCACCAGCTCGGCGGCATCCGGGACGTCGATCTTGTTCAGGGCGACCAGGCGGGGACGCTGGTCGAGCCGCTCCCCCAGCGCGCCGGTACCGAGGGCCTCGGCGTAGTGCGCCAGCTCGGTCTCCAGCGCCTCGATGTCGGACACCGGGTCGCGCTCGGTCTCGAAGGTCACGCAGTCCACCACGTGCACCAGCACCGAGCAGCGCTCGATGTGGCGCAGGAACTCCAGGCCGAGGCCGCGGCCGTCGGCGGCGCCCGGGATGAGCCCGGGGACGTCGGCGACGGTGAAGGTGTCGTCACCGGCACTGACCACACCGAGCTGGGGAACCAGCGTGGTGAACGGGTAGTCGGCGATCTTCGGGCGGGCCGCGGACAGCGCCGCCACCAGCGAGGACTTGCCCGCGCTGGGGAACCCGACGAGGCCGACGTCGGCGAGGCTGCGCAGCTCCAGGGTCAGCTCGACCTCGTCGCCGGGCTCACCGAGCAGCGCGAAGCCGGGGGCCTTGCGGGCGGCGGAGGACAGCGCGGCGTTGCCGAGCCCGCCCCGGCCGCCCTCGGCGGCGACGAACCGGGTGCCGACGCCGACGAGGTCGGCGACGACCTCGCCGTCGGCGTCGAGCACGACGGTGCCGTCGGGCACCCGCAGCTCCAGGTCCGGGGCGTTCGCACCCTGTTTGAACGCGCCCTGCCCCTGGGTGCCGCTCTTGGCGACCGCGCGGGGACGGTGGTGGTAGTCGAGCAGTGTGTGCACGCCTGCGTCGACGACGAGCACGACCGAGCCGCCCCGGCCGCCGTTGCCACCGTCGGGACCGCCGAGCGGCTTGAACTTCTCGCGGTGCACCGAGGCGCAGCCGTTGCCCCCGGCCCCCGCGGTCGCGTGCAGCACGACGCGGTCCACGAACCGGGACATGACGGTGCTCCTCTGTGGTCGAACCGCGGCCGGACCGCGGTGGGTGGTGACACGACGAACGGCGGGCCCCCCGTTACCGGGGTGACCCGCCGTCGGCGTCGCTGTGCTGGCGGGTCGCTCAGACCTCGGCCGGCACGATGTTCACGGTCTTGCGACCGCGCTTGGAACCGAACTCGACGGTCCCGGCGGCGAGGGCGAACAGCGTGTCGTCCTTGCCACGCCCGACGTTGACACCCGGGTGGGTGGCGGTGCCGCGCTGACGGATGAGGATCTCGCCGGCCTTGACCGACTGGCCGCCGAACCGCTTCACACCCAGGTACTGGGCGTTGGAGTCGCGACCGTTACGGGAGCTGGACGCACCCTTCTTGTGTGCCATGACGCGGGCTCCTTACTTGCCGATCGCGGTGACCTGGACCTTCGTCAGGGGCTGACGGTGCCCCTGACGCTTGTGGTACCCGGTCTTGTTCTTGAACTTGTGGATCCGGATCTTCGGACCCTTGGTGTGCTCGACGACGGTGGCCGTCACCGCGGAGGTGAGGCCGCTGGCGTCGGTGGTCACCTGGTCGCCGTCGACGAGCAGCACGGCGGGCAGAATGATCTCGGCGCCGGGCTCACCGTCGAGCTTCTCGACGGTGACCACGTCGTCGACGGCCACCTTGTACTGCTTGCCGCCGGTCTTGACGATCGCGTACATCGCTGACGCACGACTCCTGAACATCGGGGGCGCACCTGGTGCGCTCGGGCTTCACAGCTCGCGCCGGTCCCCGGCGCGCACACCACCGCCCCCGTGCCGAACACTGTCGTGTGCAGAGGCGTGGCTTCTGTCGGTCAAGGTTACGCGACCCCGTCGGAGGGCTCTCCGCCGGGGTCGCCGTCACCCTCCGTCCTGGGGCGGGCCCGCCGGGCGGGAGGCCGCCCGGCGCGGACGTCGGGGTCGGGTCACGGCCGCGGCGGGCTCCGGCTGCGCGGCGACGGCCGGAGCGGCCGTCGTCCCCGCGTCGGCCGGGCCCCCCGTGGCCACCGGCGGAGCGGCCTCCTCCGGCGTCGAGGCGGTCGTGATGACCGCCGCCTCGCCGCCGCGGACCGGGGCGCCGGCGGAGCGGCTGACCCGGCGGCGGCGCGGTGCGGGTGCCTCGGGCTCCGGGGCCGCGGGGATCGACCCCGTCGGCTCCGGGGCCACGTCCCGGGCCGGTGCCGCGGCCTGCGGGGCCCCGGGCGGCTCGGCGACCACCGGGGCCGCGGCCCCGGTCAGCTCACCGCGCGGCTCGGCGACGACGGTCTCGTCGTCGGCCGGGGCCGGTGCGGGTGCGGCGTCGGTGACGGTGGTGTCGGCCGTGGCCGGCACGGAGACCTCGCCGGCCGCGCCCTCGTCGCCCCTCGGGGTACTGCCCGCGGCGGCGACGGCCGCGACTCCCGCGGCGGCGCCGACGCGCCCGGTCCCCTCCTCGGCACGGTCGGAGCCGTTGCGGTGGCCCGAGCCGTTGCGGTCAGCGTCCTGACGGCCCGGGTCCCGCCGGCCGGAGCCACCGTTGCCGTTCCCGCCGCGGCGACGGCGGCGGCCCCCGCCGTCGGAGTCGGCGCCGTTCCCGGAGCCGTTGTCGGAACCGCCTCCGTGGCCGTTGCCGTTCCCGGACCCGTTGCCGTTCCCGGAGCCGTTCCCCTGGTGCGCGCCGTTGCCGGAACGACCGTGCTGGTGGTCCGGGCCGGTGTCGGTCGAGACGATCACGCCCCGTCCGCGGCAGTGCTCGCAGGTGGTGGAGAAGTGCTCCAGCAGCCCGCCGCCGACCCGCTTGCGGGTCATCTGGACCAGACCGAGGGAGGTCACCTCCGCCACCTGGTGGCGGGTGCGGTCCCGGGCGAGGCACTCGGTGAGGCGGCGCAGGACCAGGTCCCGGTTCGCCTCGAGCACCATGTCGATGAAGTCGACGACGATGATCCCGCCGATGTCACGCAGCCGCAGCTGTCGGACGACCTCCTCGGCCGCCTCCAGGTTGTTGCGGGTGACGGTCTCCTCGAGGTTGCCGCCGGAACCGGTGAACTTGCCGGTGTTGACGTCGACGACGGTCATCGCCTCGGTCCGGTCGATCACCAGCGTGCCGCCCGAGGGCAGCCAGACCTTCCGGTCCAGCGCCTTGAGCAGCTGCTCGTCGATCCGGTACTCGGTGAAGACGTCGGACGGGCCGGTGTGCCGGTGCATCCGGTCGACGAGCTCGGGGGCGACGTGCCCGACGTAGCCGGAGACGGTGTCCCACGCGTCGGCGCCCGACACGACCAGCGCCGAGAAGTCCTCGTTGAACTGGTCGCGGACGACCTTCACCAGCATGTCCGGCTCCTCGTAGAGGAGCGTCGGCGCCTTGGGCGCGCCCGGGCCGGTCTTGTTCGCCTTCTCCTTGACGACCTCCCACTGCGCCTGCAGCCGGCGGACGTCGCGTTCGAGCGCCTCGTGCGAGACCCCCTCGGACGCGGTCCGGATGATCACTCCGGCATCCGCCGGGACGATCTCCTTGAGCATCTCCTTGAGGCGCTTGCGCTCGGTGTCGGGCAGCTTGCGGGAGATCCCCGCGGCGCCGCCGGAGGGGACGTAGACCAGGAAGCGGCCGGCGAGGGAGATCTGCGTGGTCAGCCGGGCACCCTTGTGGCCGACCGGGTCCTTGGTGACCTGCACCAGCACCTGGTCGCCCGAGGAGAGCGCCTGCTCGATCTTGCGCGCCTTGCCGTTGAGGCCCGCGGCGTCCCAGTCCACCTCACCGGCGTAGAGCACGGCGTTGCGCCCGCGACCGATGTCGACGAAGGCGGCCTCCATCGACGGCAGCACGTTCTGCACGCGCCCGAGGTAGACGTTGCCGACCATGGAGCTGCCGGAGTTGCCGCCGGTGATGAAGTGCTCGACGAGGATGTCGTCCTCGAGCACGCCGATCTCGGTGCGGTCGGACCGCTGGCGGATCACCATCCGGCGGTCGACCGACTCGCGCCGGGCCAGGAACTCCGACTCGGACAGGATCGGCGGACGGCGACGGCCCGCGTCCCGGCCGTCCCGGCGGCGCTGGCGCTTGGCCTCGAGCCGGGTGGAACCGCGCACGCCCTGGACCTGGTCGTCCGAGGACGACCCGGAGTCCTGGCGGGCGGCGCTGCGGGCCTCACGGACCCGGGTGACGGTGTTGGGCGGGTCGTCCTCGGAGCGGTCCTCGACGTCGGACCCCCCGCGACGGCGGCGGCGCCGCCGCCGGCGGGAGCCGCCCGAGGACTGCTCGTCGGAGTCGTCCTCGGCGTCGTCGTCGGAGTCGTCCGCGGAACCGGAGTCCCCGGACCCGGCCGCGGAGGAGCCGGAGTCCGCGGAGCCGGAGTCCGCGGAGTCGTCGGCGTCGTCGCCGTCCTCGCCGGAGTCCTCGCCGCCCTTGCCGCGCCCGCGGCCGCGGCGGCCCCGGCGGCGACGGCGGCGGTTGCCGTCCTCGCCGTCGCCGTCGTCGTCGGAGCCCTCGCCCCGGTCGTCGGTGTCGGCGGCCCCGTCGGTGTCGGTGTCCTCGGCGGCCTGCGTGGTGGTGTCCCGGGTCTCCGCGGCCGCCGCGACCTCGGCGTCACGGTCCTTGCGGCGTCGGCCCTTGCGGCCGCGGCGGGGGCCGCCGTCGGAGCCGTCCTCGCCACCGGGCTGCTCGCCCGTGTCGCCGGCGGGCTCGGTGGCCTCCGGGGCGGACACGGCGGGCGTGGTGCCCGGGGCGGCGGGTGCCTGGAACATCGGGACGGCGAACACCGGCGCCAGGGCCGGGGCGGCTCCGCCCCGGGCGGCCCGGGAGCCGGTGTCGAACGGGTTCGTCGGGGTGTCGGCGGGCGCGTCCCCGTCCCCGTCGCCGAGGTCGGCGGCGGACCCGGCGGTCCCGGGGTCGACCGGCCCCCCGGCGCGGTCGGCGGCGTCGACGGACCCGGTCGTGGTGGGGGTCGGCTCCGCGGGGGACCCGTCGGGCCCTCCGGTCACCGGGCGCAGCGCCGCGACGACCTGTTCGGCCGTGGCACGGGTGATGCTGGACTGGGCGCTGCGGACCTCCTGGCCCAGACCGGCGAGGGTCGCCAGCACATCGCGGCTCGCCGAACCCAGCAGCTTCGCCAGGGCGTGGACCCGCATCTTCTCCGGCAGCTCGGGGAGCCCGCCGGTGCTACCGGCGGGCGCGTCGTTCACGGACATTCAGCTCCTTCGCCCCCGGGCGCCTCACGTCGGAGGCGGCCGCTCAGGGACCTTGCGCGTACGTTCCGCAGCTCGCGCGGGTTGCGCGGTACGGCACATCTGATGTCGCTCCCCGGTCTTCGGGGATGGTGCTCGACGCCGGACCGGCGGCGGGAGGTGCCGTCCGTGTCAGGAACCGTCCGGCCGGGCCCGGGTCGCCGGGACCGCACCGAGCGGATCCACCAGATGGCCCTCGTCGTCGAGCAGGCCCTGCGCCAACCGGGTGGCCGTCACCGGTACCGGTGGCGCCAGGTCTGCGACGACGGTGAGCGCACCCAGTACGTCATCGGGTCGGACGGTCGGTGTCGTCAGCCGTACGACCGCCGTCAGTATCGCACAGTCGGTGACCGATCCCGGCGAACCCGCCGCCCCGGACGGGTCGTGATCGGCCGGCGTACCGTTCACCAGCGGTTCGACCGACAGGCTCACGACGGCGGCCCGCACGTCGATCTCCTTGCGCCCGGACGGGGTCATCCGGGTCACCACGACCGAGGACTCGGCGCGGAACCGCTCGACCGCGGACCGCACCGCGGCGGGGTCGAGCCCGCGGACCTCGAGCCGCCAGCGGGCGGCGTCGATCCGGTCGGCCAGCGCGGGTGGCGTCGCCACCGCCGCCGCGACGACGTCCAGCCCGTCGGGCAGCGCCCGGTCCATGGCCTCCCGCACCAGCTCCGGGTCGACCTCACGGGTCAGCCCCATCTCGACGTACTCGGCCTCGCTGGCCGCACCGGTCGGTGCGGCGCCGACCCAGGACAACCGCGGGTGCGGGCTGAAGCCGTGCGAGTGCGACACCGGGACGCCCGCCCGGCGGACCGCCCGTTCGAAGCTGCGGGCCACGTCGCGGTGGGACAGGAACCGGAGCCGGCCACGCTTGGCGAAGCGCAGCCGGACCCGCTGCACCGTCGGGGGTGCCGGGTTCGCCGCGGCTCCGGCCTTCACTCGTGCCACGGCGGCGAGTCTAGAGACCGGGCCCGGCCCGGTCAGCCGCGGTGCGGCCGGTCGGCGCGGACCGGGAAGCGGCCGGTGTGCCCCATCCGCTCCCGCGCGGCCTCCAGCACCCGGGTGCGCACGCGGAACCAGCCGATCGTCAGCAGCACGGCCAGCACCGGGATGGCGGCCACCGTGTAGGTGCCGACCGGGTAGTCGAAGCCCATCAGCACCAGCACCGCGACCAGGAAGACCAGCACCGCGTAGCCGGTCCAGGGCGAACCCGGCAGCCGGAACGAGGGCCGCGTGAGGATCCCGGACTCGGTCATCCGCACGAACCGGATCTGGCAGAGCACGATCGTGGCCCAGCTGGCGAGGATGCCGAGCGAGGCGACGTTCAGCACGATCTCGAAGGCCTGCTCGGGCACGACCGCGTTCAGCCCGACGCCGAGCAGGGTGATCACCGCGGTCAGGCCGATGCCGCCGTAGGGCACCCCCGACCTGTTCATCCGCCCGGTGAATCCCGGGGCCGAGCCGTTCATCGCCATCGAGCGCAGGATGCGACCGGTCGAGTACAGCCCGGCGTTGAGGCTCGACAGCGCGGCGGTCAGCACGACCAGGTTCATCACGGTGCCGGCCCCGGGCACCCCGATCGAGTCGAAGAACGTGACGAACGGGCTGACGCCCTCGCGGTAGGCGGTGTAGGGCAGGAGCAGGCCGAGCAGCACCAGCGAGCCGACGTAGAAGACCGCGATCCGCGCGATCACGGAGTTGATCGCCCGGGGCATCACCTTCTCCGGGTCCTCGGTCTCCCCCGCGGCCGTGCCGACGAGCTCGGTGGCGGCGTAGGCGAAGATCACGCCCTGGGTGATGACGACCGCGGCGAGCAGGCCGTTGGGCAGCAGGCCGCCGTTGTCGGTCAGCACGGAGATGCCGGTCTCGGCGCCCTGGATCGGGAACCGCCCCGCGAGGAAGACGGTGCCCACGACCAGGAAGGCCACCAGCGCGATCACCTTGACCAGCGCGAACCAGAACTCCAGCTCACCGAACAGCTTCACCGAGACCAGGTTCGCCGCCAGCACCACGACCAGCGCGACCAGGGCGATCAGCCACTGCGGGGCGGCGGAGAAGGCGCCCCAGAACTTCATGTAGAGCGCGATCGCCGTCACGTCGACGATGGAGGTGAAGGCCCAGTTGAGGAAGTACAGCCAGCCGGCCACGTAGGCCGCCTTCTCGCCGTAGAACTCACGGGCGTAGGAGACGAACGACCCCGACGACGGCCGGTGCAGCACGAGCTCGCCGAGCGCCCGCAGGATCAGGAACACGAACACGCCGCAGACCGCGTAGACCACCGCCAGCGCGGGCCCCGCCGAGGCGAGCCTGCCCCCGGCGCCGAGGAACAGCCCGGTCCCGATCGCACCCCCGATGGCGATCATCTGGAGCTGTCGTTTGCCCAGGCTCTTGTGGTAGCCCTCCTCCTCGTGGGAGAAGTCCGGACGGTCACCCGTCGGCTCGTGCGTCGTCGCCATGTGGTCCCCCCACGCCGGATCCGGACGCCGTCGCGGGCCCGGTGCGGCCAGACCCTAGTTCGATCATCGCCGCAGCACCGGGCACCCCCGTGACCGTTGGGTATCCGATCCGGACACCGCGGGACGGAGACGACCGGACGGGCACGAAAGCCCGCCGCGGTCCGCCTCAGTCGCCCAGGACCAGCAGCGTGTCGCCGGCGGGTCGGAACCCGGCGCGCCGGTAGAACGCGGCGCTGCCCGCGGTCGGGGCCAGCATCAGCCGCCGGTACCCGCGGGCCCTGGCGTGCGCGACCACCGCCGCGAGCAGCACCCGGGGCACACCCGCCTCGGTGAACGCGGCGAGCACGAAGGCGTTGCCGACCTGTCCGGTCCGCGTCCCCCGGCCCCCGGGCCGGGGCATCTGCACGGTCTCCAGCACGTTGATCGACCCGACCGGGGTCCACCCGGCGCGGTCGCTGCCCGCCTCGGCCACCCAGAACGCCCGGCGCGGCTGTTCGACCCGCCACCAGGCGGCGAACGCCTCGGCGAAGCCGGGGTCGTCGACCGGGCGTCCGGCGCGCTCCTCCAGCCAGAGCCTGCGCAGCCGGGCGAGCTCGGCGACGTCGCGCTCGTCGGCGACCCTGACCCGCAGGTGCCTGCCGCCGTACTCCCAGGAGGAACCGTCGGCGACGGCCGGGTCCGGGATCGAGGACAGTCCGTTCTCAGTCACCCGGGGACGTGCCCCCGAGCGGTCCGGCGGCCGAGGCCGTCGGGTTCACCACGGTCAGCGGCAGCAGCGTGGTCCCACTGGGGCCGACCTCGATGTCGGTGCCGGTGGACGGGCACACCCCGCAGTCGAAGCAGGGCGTCCAGCGGCAGTCGTCCTGCTCGCGTCCCTCGAGCGCGTCCTGCCAGTCCTCCCAGAGCCAGTCGCGCTCCAGGCCGGAGTCCAGGTGGTCCCAGGGCAGGACCTCCTCGGCGTCGCGCTCGCGGGTGGTGAACCAGTCCAGCGACACCCCCTGCGGCTCCAGCGCCTGCGCCGCGGAGTCGACCCAGCGGCGGTAGGAGAAGTGCTCGGACCACCCGTCGAAGCGGCCGCCGTCGCGCCACACCCGCTCGATGACGGCGCCGACCCGGCGGTCACCGCGGGCGAGCAGTCCCTCGATCAGCGAGGGCTCGCCGTCGTGGTAGCGCATGCCGATGTTGCGGCCGATCTTCCGGTCGGCGTTGACCGCCTCGCGCAGCTTGCGCAGCCGGGAGTCGACCACCTCGGGGTGGCACTGCGCGGCCCACTGGAACGGGGTGTGCGGCTTCGGCACGAAGCCGCCGATGGAGATGGTGCAGCGCACGTCGTTGCGGCCCGAGGCCCGCCGCCCGGCCTCGATCACCCGGTAGGCCATCCCGGCGATCTCCAGCACGTCCTCGTCGGTCTCGGTGGGCAGCCCGCACATGAAGTACAGCTTCACCTGCCGCCATCCCTGCGAGAACGCCTCGGCGCAGGTCCGGATGAGGTCCTCCTCGGAGACCATCTTGTTGATCACACGGCGGATCCGCTCGGACCCGCCCTCGGGGGCGAAGGTCAGCCCGGAGCGACGGCCGTTGCGGGAGATCTCGTTGGCCAGGTCGATGTTGAACGCGTCGACCCGGGTGGAGGGCAGCGACAGCGAGGTGTTGGTGCCCTCGTAGCGGTCGGCGAGGCCCTTGGTGATCTCGGCGATCTCGGAGTGGTCGGCGCTCGACAGCGACAGCAGGCCGACCTCGTCGAAGCCCGAGGCCCGCACGGCGGCGTCGACCATCTCGCCGACGCCCTGCAGCGACCGCTCCCGCACCGGGCGGGTGATCATCCCGGCCTGGCAGAACCGGCAGCCGCGGGTGCAGCCGCGGAAGATCTCGACGCTGGCCCGCTCGTGCACGGTCTCGGCCAGCGGGACCAGCGGCTTCTTCGGGTAGGGCCACTCGTCGAGCTCGATGGTGGTGCGCTTCTGCACCGTGGCCGGGACGCGGTCGTCGACCGGCGTGACCGCGGCGATGTGGCCGTCGGGCCGGTAGCTCACGTCGTAGAGGGAGGGGACGTAGCAGCCGGGCGTCGCCGACAGCCGCAGCAGCAGCTCCCGGCGCCCGCCCGGGCACCCCTCGCCCTTCCAGTCACGGACCACGTCGGTGATGTCCCCGACGACCTCCTCGCCGTCGCCGAGCGCGGCGACGTCGACGAAGTCCGCGACCGGCTCCGGGTTGAACGCCGCGTGCCCGCCGGCCACGACGACCGGGTGGGTCCCGTCGCGGTCCCGGGCGTGCAGCGGGACCCCCGCCAGGTCGAGCGTGGTGAGCAGGTTGGTGTAGCCGAGCTCGGTGGAGAAGGAGACGCCGAGGACGTCGAAGTCACCGATCGCGTGGTGGGCGTCGACGGTGAACGACGGCACCCCCGACTCGCGCATCAGGGCCTCGAGATCGGGCCAGACCGCGTAGCAGCGCTCGGCCAGCGCGTCGGCGCGCTCGTTGAGGACCTCGTACAGGATCTGGACGCCCTGGTTGGGCAGGCCGACCTCGTAGGCGTCCGGGTAGAGCAGTGCCCAGCGGACGGCCGCGGAGTCCCACGGCTTGACCTGCGAGTTCCCCTCACCACCGACGTACTGCACCGGCTTGGCGACGCGGGGCAGGATCGGCTCCAGGGCGGGGAAGACGGAGGTGGGTGCCACGCTGCACCAGGGTAGCCACCTCCGTTCGGGACGAACCGGCGGGTCGTGTCCGACCGAAGGCGGGGTGTGGAACCCGAGGAGTACACCGACGTCGGCGCGGTCCGGCTGTGCCACCAGTCCTTCGGCGACCCGGCCGACCCGGTGGTGGTCCTGGTGATGGGGCTGGGCCTGTCCCTGGACTGGTGGCGCGACGACCTGTGCACCGCGCTGGCCGGCCGCGGGTTCCGCGTGGTGCGGTTCGACAACCGCGACGTCGGCCGGTCGACGCAGCTGTCCGGGCCGGGCATCTCGGCGTGGGGGTTCCTCACCCGGCGGGCCCGGCCGGTCTACACCCTCGCCGACATGGCCGACGACACCGGCGGGCTGATCGCCCGGGTCGCGCCGTCCGGGGCGCACGTGGTCGGCGCCTCGCTGGGCGCCTCGATCGCCCAGGAGACCGCGATCCGCCACCCCGGCCTGGTCCGGTCGCTGACCTCGGTGATGGGCCGCCCCGGCGACGGCACCGGACGGACCGCGCCGCGGATGCTCCCCGAGTTCCTCCGCCCACCGCCGTCGGACCCGGTCGAGGGTCTGGTCCGGTCGTTCCGCCGGATCGGCTCGCACGACCGGACCGCCGCCGACGACGAGGACGTGCGCGTCACGTTCCGGCGGGCGCAGGCCCGCGAGACCGGCGACGGCAGCGGGGCGGGCCGGCAGCTGGCGGCGATCGTCGCCGAGCGGGACCGGACCGCCGACCTGCGTGCACTGACCTGCCCGGCCCTGGTGCTGCACGGGCGTGAGGACCGGATCATCCGGCCCGACGGGGGCCGTGCGACCGCGGCGGCCGTCCCGGGCGCCGAGCTGATGGAGGTCCCGGGGATGGGCCACGACCTGCCGCGGTGGGTGTGGCCCCGGCTGGTCGAGGGGATCGTGCGGACCGCCGCCCGCGCACACGCCCGCTGAGGCGCGGGTCACGGCGGGCCACGGGGCGGGAGACCTACGCTGGCCCCGACCCGACCCCCACGTGCGTCGTCCCCGATCTCCCAGGAGACCCCCGTGTCCGTGACCGACGCCGAGCTGCACGCCCGGTTCCGCCCGCTGTTCGACCGGATCGCCGCCGGGGCGGTCGAGCGGGAGCTGGAGCGGCGCCTGCCCGTGGCGGAGATCGCCGCCCTGCGCGAGGCCGGGTTCGGCGCCGTCCGGCTCCCGGTGGAGGCCGGCGGCGCGGGCGCCTCGCTGCGCCAGCTGTTCGGGCTGCTCGTCGAGCTGGGTGCGGCGGACTCGAACGTCCCGCAGGCGCTGCGGACCCACCTCCTGTACGCCGAGCTGTGGTCGGCCGGTGCCGCGGACGACCCGGTACTGCGCGGGCGGGTGGAGCAGATCGCGGCCGGACGCCTGGTCGGCAACGCCATCTCCGAGCGCGGCGGGGTGGTGCGCAACTCCGCCACCACGACGCTGCGCCGCGACGGGGACACGCTGCTGCTCGACGGCGAGAAGTTCTACTGCACCGGGACGCTCTACGCCGACCTGGTCGACGTCGTCGCCCTCGACGAGAACGGCGAGCGGGTGACCGTGCTGGTCGAGACGACCGACCCGGGGGTCGAGCGGGTCGACGACTGGCGCGGGTTCGGGCAGAAGCTGACGGCCAGCGGCACCACCCGGTTCACCGCGGTGGAGGTCGACCCGGCCCAGGTGCGGCCCGCGCCGACCGACGTGCACCAGCCGGTCCGGCAGGCGTTCCTGCAGCTGGTGCAGCTGGCGGCGCTGGCCGGGATCGCCCGCCGCGCCGCCGACGACGCCGCCGCCTACGTCCGCGACCGGCGCCGCAACTGGCCCTACGGCAACGCCGACCTGCCCAGGGACGACCCGCTGGTGCAACAGGTCGTCGGGAAGGTCGACGCGGCCGCGTTCACCGTCGCCGCCGTCGTCGACGCCGCGGCGGCCTCGCTGGAGCGGGCGCTCACCGACCCCGGACACGGCCCGACCGCCGAGCTCGACGTGTACCGGGCCCAGTCGACCGTGCCGCAGCTGGTCCTGGACGCGACCTCGGAGCTGTTCGAGGTGGGGGGCGCCTCCACGGTCGACGTCGACCGGGCGCTGGACCGGCACTGGCGCAACTCCCGCACCCTCGCCGTGCACAACCCGATCGTCTACAAGCAGCAGGTGATCGGGGACTCGGTGCTGAACGGGACGGTGCCGGTGCTGTCGCTGTCCTCGGGGGTCGCGGGCTGAGCGGGTCCGCCACCCCGATCCGCTCGCCGCCCGCACCGGCCACGACGGCGTCGCCGGGTTCCCGGGCACGGTCCGGGAGGAGCCGGCCGGGGTCGGGTTCCGGCTGCCCGGCGAGGTCGACGGGCACCACGACCGGGCGTGGTTCCGCCGGCAGGCGGCGCCGCCGGAGGTCGTCGCCTCCGGTGCCGAGGCCCCGGTGGTCGGGTTCGAGGTGGTCGTGACCGACGGCGGCGGCCGGATCGCGCAGGTGCCCGGCTTCCTCGACGTCGTGCCGCCGCGCCGGTGGGCGGACCGGACCGGTCAGTGGACGACCGGCCCCGACGACGGGCCCTGTGCCCACGACGGCGGCGGGCCGGGTTCGGCCCGCCGCCGCGGCACGACGAACGCCGCCACCGCGAGCAGACCGGCGAGCAGCATCCCGTACTGCAGGCTCAGCAGGTAGCCGAGCCCGCGGCCGAGTGCGAACGACGACTGCGGGTCGACCAGCGTCCACGCCGAACCACCCAGGAGCAGCACGGCCCCGGCCAGCGGTGCGCCCGGGGACAGCCGGGCGGCGAGCACCACCGCGCCCAGCAGCAGCCCGCCCACGAACAGCAGGCCCGAGCCGGCGGGGACCCGGTCGAGGTCCATCCGCATCATCGACTCGGAGGCGATGCCCATCCCCGCACCGGCGACGGCGAGCGCCACCGCCGTCCCGACGAGCCCGACCAGGATCCCCACCAGGTGCCGCACGACCGCTCCCCCTCCGCCGATCCGGACGGATCGGACACGACGGAAGCTATCAGCGCTTCCCGTTCGGCAGGGCCAGTCGGTTGATCGTGCCCAGGACCTGCATGTACTGCGTCCACAGCGGCCCGCTCGTGTACTCCAGCCCGTACTCGCGGCAGAGCTCCCGGACCTCGGGGGCGATCTCGGCGTAGCGGTTGCTGGGCAGGTCCGGGAACAGGTGGTGCTCGATCTGGAAGGACAGCTGGCCGGTCATCAGGTGGAAGAACCGGCCGCCGTCGAGGTTGGCCGAGCCGAGCAGCTGACGGACGTACCACTCACCGCGGCTCTCGTCCTCCAGCTGCTCTTCGGTGAACTGCACCGCGCCGGTCGGGAAGTGCCCGCAGAAGATGACCGCGTGCGACCAGACGTTGCGCACCAGGTTCGCGGTGACGTTGCCCGCGAGCACCGGCAGGAAGAACGGCCCGGCCAGCGCGGGGAACGCGACGTAGTCCTTCAGGATCTGGCGCCCGGTCTTGCGGCCGATCGCCTTGACCTGCTGCCAGACCCGGCTCAGCGGCTTCTGCCCCGCCACGACCTTCTCGACCTCGAGGTCGTGCAGCGCGACGCCGTACTCGAAGAACAGGCTGAGCAGGAAGTTGTAGAGCGGGTTCCCGAGGTAGTACGGCGTCCACCGCTGCTCCTCGGACAGGCGCAGGATCCCGTAGCCCACGTCGCGGTCCTTGCCGACGACGTTGGTGTAGGTGTGGTGCATGTAGTTGTGCGAGTGCTTCCACTCCGCCGAGGACGAGACGTTGTCCCACTCCCAGGTGGACGAGTGGATCTTCGGGTCACGCATCCAGTCCCACTGGCCGTGCATGACGTTGTGCCCGATCTCCATGTTCTCGAGGATCTTGGCGATCGAGAGCATGGCGGTGCCGGCGATCCAGGCCGGCGGCAGCACACCGGCGAACAGCAGCGCACGGCCGCCGATCTCCAGCGCCCGCTGCTTGCGAATGACGCCGCGGATGTACTCGGCGTCGGACGCGCCGCGCTCGGCGAGGACGCGGTCGCGGATCGCGTCGAGCCTGCGGCCGAGCTCCTCGATCTGCTCGGCCGTCAGCTCGGTCGTGGCCTGCACGTCCTCGCGACGCGAGGAGGGCACGAGCTCCAGCACCGGGCGCTGCGGGTGCTGCTCGCGGCCGGTCACCTCCGGGCCGGGCTCGGCGTGCGTGGGGTTCTCCAGGACGGCGGTCATGAGAACCTCCTTCGGTCGGAGCGGAACGATCAGGGAAGGTCGATGCGGGCGGGCCCGCACGCGGAGTTGATGCAGGTCTGGACGAGGTCGCCGGGCTCGCCGTGCGCCTCGCCGGTGCGCAGGTCGCGCACCCGGCCCTCGCGCAGCGGCAGCACGCAGCCGAAGCAGATGCCCATCCGGCAGCCGCTGGGCATGAGCTTCCCGGCCGCCTCCCCGGCCTCGAGGAGGCTCTGGCCGGACGCGACGACGACGTCGTCACCGCCGAGGTCGACGGTGCCCCCGGTCCCCTCGGTGGCGCGGGCCGGCGGGGTGAAGCGCTCGGCCACCACGCCCTCCCAGGCCTCCTCCAGCGCGTCGAGCAGGCCGTCGGGGCCGCAGGCGTACACGGCGCGGTCCGCCCGGTCGGCGACGGTGTCGTCGAGCGTGGCGGGGTCGAGCCGCCCGGAGACGGCGCTGTGGCGCAGCACGACCCGCAGCGACGGGTGCCGCGCGGCCAGACCGGCCAGCTCGGCCCGGAAGATCGTGTCCTCCGGCGTGCGGGCCCCGTGCACCAGCACCACGTCGGGCATCGTCGCGGCGCGGTCGAGGGTGCGCAGCATGCTCATCACCGGGGTGATCCCGCTGCCCGCGGTGACGAACAGCAGCTTCTCCGGGAGCGGGTCGGGCAGGGTGAACCCGCCGGCGGCCTGCTCCAGCTCGACGATCGTGCCGATCGGCAGGTCGCGGACCAGGGTGGGCGACACCGCGCCACCGTCGACCTCCTGCACGGTCACCGTGAGGTGCTCGGCGTCCTCCGGGGAGGTGAGCGAGTAGCTGCGGGTGAGCCGGACACCGTCCACCTCGACACCGACGCCGAGGTACTGACCCGCGCGGTGACCGGCCCAGGCGTGCCCGGGCTCGATGGTCACGGAGACGGCGCGGCCGGTCTCCCGACGACGGGCGACGACCCGGCCGCGCAGCGACGTCGTCGACCAGAGCGGGTCGACCAGCCTCAGGAAGTCCTCGGGCAGCAGCGGCGTCGTGAGGGCGCTCGCGGCGGCCAGCAGGCCCCGGCGCCGCGAGGTCGTGCCAGGAGCGGATCGGAACATGACATGGACTGTGCACGGTTCGATGTCACATAGCAAGCGGGGCGACTCAGATTCTGTGTCACATGTCGGCCTGTTATCGTCCGTGTCATGGTCGAGGACCCGGAGCCGGCGGACTGGCGCACCATCGACGAGCTGGCGCGGTCCAGCGGCGTCACGGTCCGCAACATCCGCGCCTACCAGTCCCGCGGGCTGCTGCCCCCGCCGCAGGTCAGGGCCCGTACCGGCTACTACGGTCCCGGTCACGCGGCGCGTCTGGAGCTGATCCAGGACCTGCAGGACGAAGGCGTCAAGCTCGATACGATCAAGAAGCTGCTCGACACCACCGGCGGCTCCACCGAGCAGGTCGTGCAGTTCATCCGGACCGTCCGCGCGCTGTTCGCGCCCGAGGACCGGCAGATCGTGCACCTCGCGGAGCTCGCCGAGCGCTACGAGAACACCGACGTCGGCATCGCCAAGCGGGGCGTCAAGATGGGCCTGCTGCGCGAGCTCGGCGACGACACCTACGAGGAGATCAGCCCGCGGCTGATGAACGCCGCCGCCGAGCTGACCGGCCTCGGCATCCCGATCACCCGCTCGCTCGACGTCGTGGAGCAGCTGCGCAAGCACGCCGACGCCGTCGCCAAGCTCTACATCGACCTGTTCCTCGGCGAGATCTGGCAGCCCTTCGACGCCGAGGGCCGTCCCGACGACCAGTGGCCGCGCGTCTACGAGACGATCGAGCGGATGCGCCGCATCTCCGGCGAGGTCATGATCGCCGTCCTGGAGCTGGCCGTGGCCGAGCGGGTCGACGTCACCTTCGGCCGCGACATCGTGCGCAACGTGAAGACCACGAGCGCGGGACCGACCGTGGCCCCGGCCGGTGGCCGGGACGGGTCCGAGTCCTCCTGACGACCGGCGGGACCGGCCGGGTCCCGCGCAACGCCCCGGGGGGCGCGGAGCTCAGGACAGCAGGCCCGCGGCCCGCAGAGCGGCACGGACGTCCTCGTGGTGCCACTCGTCCAACGGCACCAGGGGCAGACGGATCCCGCCGGGCATGAGCCCCAGCTCGGCCAGCGCCCACTTCGCCGGGATCGGATTCGGCTCGGAGAACAGCGCCGCGTGCAGACCCGCGAGGTCGGCGTCGAGTGCGGAGGCGGTCTCGGCGTCGCCGGCGACGGCGGCCTTGCACATGCGGGCCATGGTCTCCGGGGCGACGTTCGCGGTGACCGAGATGTCGCCGTGGAACCCGGCGAGCATCGACGCCCGGGCGGTGCCGTCGTCGCCGGAGTACAGCGCGAAGTCCTCCAGCCCCAGCGCGACCAGCTCCCGGACCCGGTCGAGGTCGCCCTTGGCCTCCTTGAGGCCGACGATGTTCGGGATCTCCGCCAGCCGCGCCACCGTCGACGGCAGCATGTCGCAGGCCGTGCGGCCGGGGACGTTGTAGAGGTACTGCGGGATGTCGACGGTCTCGGCGACCCGCTTGAAGTGCTGGTAGAGGCCCTCCTGCGGAGGCTTGTTGTAGTACGGCGTGACCAGCAGCGCACCGTCGGCGCCCGCCGCCCGCGCCGCGCGGGTCAGGTGGATCGCCTCGTCGGTGGAGTTGGCACCGGTGCCGGCGATGACCGGGACCCGGCCGTTCGCGACCTCGATGGTGCGACGCATGACCTCGGTGTGCTCGAGCACCGACAGCGTCGAGGACTCACCGGTCGTGCCGACCGAGACGATCGCCGCCGTGCCGGCGTCGATCTGTCGCTCGACGAGCTCGCCGAGCGACCTGTGGTCGACCTCGCCGCTGTCGTGCATCGGGGTCACGATCGCGACGATGCTTCCGGTGATCATGCCGGGCCTCCCTGGTACCGCTGCTCCTGCCGGGTGCGACGGTAGCAAGCGCTCCCCCAGGTCCCGGCGGGAGTTTCGGCTCAGCCGAGTGCGAGCCGTGCCGGCTGCACGGACCGCGTGATCCGGCGCACCGCCTGCACCGCGACCGTCCCCGCGGCGACCAGTGCCACGAGGGTGACCGCGATCGGGCGGTCGTTCGCGACGATGCCGAGCAGCGCCCAGCACAGCGCGGCGGCGAAGCCCGCGAACCCGGCCGTCGACCCGACCACCGACAGCGCGACGGCGGTGAGCACGACGAGCAGCAGGATCGCCCCGACCTGCGGGAGCACTCCCTCGCTCGGGAGGCCGACCGCGACCCCGGCGGCCATCAGCCCGAGCACCAGCGCGGCGCAGGACCAGCCCAGGTAGAGGCCCAGCGGCAGCCGCGTGGTCAGCCGTTCGGCCCAGCCGTCGGCGGTCGTGCGCGACAGCCGGCCGTAGACGACGCCGAGCGCGACGACCAGCAGGACCAGCACGACCTCGGCGGTGACGACCATCCGGTTCGTGAACGCGACGATCCACACCGGGTTGAGCACCGCCGTCGCCGCGACCCACCAGCCGATCCGGCGGTGCACCTCCCGGCCCCGCTGGCCGGGCAGCAGCGCGTACCCGGCGTAGACCAGCACTCCCAGGTAGATCGGGCCCCAGATCGCGAACGCCCAGCCCGCCGCCAGCAGCGGGGTGTCGTTGTCCCGCGCCACGGCGCCGACCCCCGACCCCCCGGTCGCCGAGACGAGCACCTGCAGGATCGCCAGGACCGCCACGACGACCCCACGGACCAGGTCCGCGGTCGTCGGGCGCGGGGTGAGCACGGTCATGGCCCACATGGTGGACCGCGCGGACGTCGTCTGCCATCCGGCCGACGGGGGGAATCGATCTTCCCGCGGGCCGCGGTCAGCCGAGCCGCAGGAAGAACAGGTGGACCTCGCGCGAGTCCTCCGCGGACAGCCGTACCCCGTCGGGCAGCCGGCCGTACTCGACGAAGCCGCGCGCGGCGTAGAACGCGGGCAGCGGCGTGCCGCCGCGGGCGCCGAGGGTCAGCATCGCCAGGCCCGTCTCCCGGGCGTGCGCGACGGCCGCGTCCAGCAGCAGCGTCCCGAGGCCGCGCCCCTGCAGGTCCGGGCGGACCATGAGACGCGCCACATCGGCGCGGTGCGCGGCGATGCCGGTGTTCGGCACCAGGAAGATCGTGCCCAGCGGGGCGGTGTCCGCTCCCAGCACGAGCATCCGGGCCGCGCCGGACCGCACCGCACCGACGGTCTCGACCGCCAGCGCCCGGATCTGGTCCGGGTCGGCACCGGGCACGAAGTCCACGGCGCCGCCGGCCTCGGTGACGGCGATCCAGAGGTCGCCGAGCGCGGCGGCGGCGCCGGGGTGGGGGTCGACGACCCGGCGGACGGCCGGGACGTCCGGGGTCACAGGTTCGGGAACCAGAGCTTGATCTCCCGGTCGGCCGACTCCGGGGAGTCCGAGCCGTGCACCAGGTTGGAACCGGTCTCCAGGGCGAGGTCGCCCCGGATGCTGCCCGGGGTGGCCTTCTCGACCGGGTCGGTGCCGCCGGCGATCTGCCGCCAGGCGGCGATGGCGCGGGGACCCTCGACGACCGCGGCCAGGACCGGGCCCGAGGTGATGAAGGTGAGCAGCTCCTCGAAGAAGGGCTTGTCGTCGTGCTCGGCGTAGTGCTGGGCGGCCAGCTCGCGGTCCACCGTGCGCAGGTCGAGGGCGACCAGGTCGAGGCCCTTGCGCTCGATGCGCGAGACGACCTCCCCGACGAGCTTGCGCGCGACGCCGTCGGGCTTGACCAGGACGAGAGTGCGTTCAGTCACGTGCGACAGGGTAGCGACGACCCGATGCGGTCCCGGCACCCACCGTCACCCGTCCGTCCGACGGCCGCCGGTGGACCCCGTCGGCACGGCGACGGTCGCCGGGGAGGTCGCGCGCGACGCCCTCCGGCGCCGCGCCCACCCGGGCGATCCCGGACTCCGAGGGGACCGGAGACGACACCGCGCGGGCGCTCAGTCCTGCTGCTGGGACGGCAGCGTCCCCGCCGCCATCCGCCGGGCGACCTCGCGCCGCATCCACACCAGCACCGCCCAGACGACGATGAACACCGCCGCGATCACCACCAGCGACGGCAGGAACACCAGCGCCGCGACGAGCAGCGCCACCTGCAGCCCCAGCGCCGCGCCGATCCCCCAGGGCCGCCGCTGCACCCCGGACGCCAGGATCATCACGACCGCGATGCCGGCGACCACGCCGAAGCCCAACGCGGTGGAGCCGGTGCCGAACCGCGGCAGCACCAGCAGCGCCAGGAGCACGACGATCGCCTCCAGGATCAGCGTCGCCGCGAACACGCCGCGGGCGCCCCTCATCGGGTCGGTGGGCGGGGGCCGCACACCCTCGGGGACGCCGGGGACCTGGCTCATTCCGGTTCCTTCCCGAACAGCGCACGCGCCTCGCCGACCGTCACGACCGAGCCGGTGACGACCACGCCGACACCGGACCCGCCCGCCTCCTCGGCGATCTCGCGGGCCTGCTCGAGGGCCTCGGCCAGGGACGGCTCGACGCTGACCCGCTCGGACCCGAAGACCTCCGCGGCGAGCGCGCCCAGCTCGTCGGGGTCCATCGCGCGGGGCGAGGAGTTGGTGGTGACGACGACCTCGTGCAGCGCGGGCTGCAGCCCCTCCAGGATGCCGCGGGCGTCCTTGCCCTGCAGTACCCCGATCACGCCGACGAGCCGGGTGAAGCGGAACTCCGCGCCCAGCGCGGTGGCCAGTGCCTGTGCCCCGGCCGGGTTGTGTGCGGCGTCGAGCAGCACGGTCGGGCGGTCCGGGCCGCCCTCGACCGGTTCGAGCCGGCCCGGCGAGCGGACCGAGGCGAACGCGGCGCGGACCGCGTCCGGGTCCAGCGGCTGCGCGGTCCCGGCGCCGACCAGTGCCTCGGCCGCCGCGAGCGCGACGGCGGCGTTCGACGCCTGGTGCTCGCCGTGCAGCGGCAGGAAGACGTCGTCGTAGCGGCCGGACAGCCCCTGCAGCTCCAGGCGCTGGCCACCGACGGCGAGCTCGCGCTCCACCACGCCGAACTCGGCGCCCTCCCGGGCGACCTGCGCGCCGACCTCGGCGCAGCGCTCCAGGAGGATCTCCGCGACCTTCCTGTCCTGGGCGGCGAGGACGGCGACCGAGCCCTCCTTGATGATCCCGGCCTTCTCGCGGGCGATGTCGGTGATGTCGTCGCCGAGGTACTCGGCGTGGTCGAGCCCGACCGGGAGGACCACCGCGACGTCGCCGTCGGCGACGTTGGTGGCGTCCCAGCGCCCGCCGAGCCCGACCTCGATCACCGCGGCCTCGACCGGGGCGTCGGAGAACGCCGCGAAGGCCATCGCGGTGAGCACCTCGAACTTGCTCAGCGCGGGCGCGTCACCGCGTCGTGCGTCGACCAGCTCGACCAGCGGCTCGACCTCGCGGTACGCGGCCACGTAGCGCTCGGGGGTGACCGGGTGGTTGTCCAGGTTGATCCGTTCGGTGGCGCGCTGCAGGTGCGGGCTGGTGTAGCGCCCGGTCCGCAGGCCCACCTCGGTGAGCAGCGCGTCGACCATGCGGGAGGTGGAGGTCTTGCCGTTGGTGCCGGTGAGGTGCACGACCGGGTACCCGCGCTGCGGGTCGCCGAGCGCGTCGCACAGCTCCTGCATGCGCTCCAGGGACGGCTCCATCACCGACTCCGGCCAGCGCCGGTCCAGCGCCGCGTCGACGGCGAGGAACTCGGCGTACCCGGCGACGGTGGACTGCGCCGGGACGACGTCGGGGTCGCCGCTGCCGCGGATCTCGTCCAGGACGGCCGCGATCACCGCCTCCTGCGCGTCCGCCGCCGGGGCGTCGTCGCCGGCGCGCGCGGCGGCGTCCGACCGGTCCTCGCCGTCGGGAACGCCGTCCCCGCCGTGGGCCCCGTCGTCCGGATCGCCGTCGCCGGTGTCGTCGTCCCCGGTGTCGTGCCTGTCGTCCGCGTCGCCGGCCGGGTCCGCCCCGTCGCCCGGGTCCCGGTCGTCGTCCTCGCCGTCGCGGCCGAAGCCGCCCTCGGCCCACCGGTCCCCGCCGTAGGTCGGCGAGTCCTCCTCGGTGAAGTCGTTCCCGAGGTCGTGGCCGTACTCGTCGTTCTTCCTCGCCACGGCGGGATCAGGCCTCCGGGAGCGCGGCGAGCCGCGCGGTGATGCGGTCGATGTCGGCGACGGCGGTCGCGTGCCGGGCACGGATCCCGTCGACGACCTCGGCCGGGGCCTTCTCGGTGAACTTGGGGTTGGTCAGCTTCCTGTCAGCCGCGTCGCGCTCCTTCTCCGCGGCGGCCAGGTCCCGACCGAGCCGGGCGCGCTCGGCGGCGACGTCGATCGCGCCCGAGGTGTCCAGCTCCACGGTGACCGGCCCGCCGGACGTCGTGATCTCGAGGCTCGCGGAGGCGGCGAAGTCGTCACCGGCCGGGTCGAGCCGGTTGAGGAAGCGCAGCGACCGCTCGTGCGCGGCGAGCCCGGCGGTGTCGAGGCCGGTGAGGCGGGCGGCGACGGCCTTGCGGTCGGGCAGCCCCTGCTCGGTGCGGAACCGGCGGACCTCGGTGATGACCTTCTGCGCGTCGGCGACCCGGGCCGCGGCGGCCGCGTCGACCGGCGCGCCGGTGCCCCCGGCCGTCGGCCAGGCCGCGGTCACGACGGTCTCGCCGCCGGTCAGCGCCGTCCACAGCGCCTCGGTGACGAACGGCGCGATCGGGTGCAGCATGCGCAGCAGCGCGTCGAGGACGTGCCCGAGGACCGCCCGGGTGCCCGGCTCGGTGGCCGGGTCGTCGAGCTGGGTCTTGCACAGCTCGACGTACCAGTCGGCCAGCTCGTCCCACGCGAAGTGGTAGAGACCCTCGGTCGCCTTGGCGAACTGGTAGCCGTCGAGGAGCTCGTCGGTCTGCTCGCGGACCTCGGCCAGCCGGCCCAGGATCCAGCGGTCGGTGTCGGTGCGGTCGGCCTCGGCGGGCAGCGGCAGTCCCGCGTCGGCGCCCTTGGCCAGCGCGAACCGGGTGATGTTCCACAGCTTCGTGGTGAAGTTGCGCGACCCGGCGACCCACTCCTCCGACAGCGACATGTCGGTGCCCGGGTTGGAGCCGCGGGCGATGGTGAACCGCAGGGCGTCCGCGCCGTAGGAGTCGATCAGCGCGAGCGGGTCGATGACGTTGCCCTTGGACTTCGACATCTTCTTGCCGTGCTCGTCGCGGATGAGCCCGTGCAGGTAGACGTCCCGGAAGGGCGCCTTCCCCATCACGTAGGTACCGAACATCATCATCCGGACGACCCAGAAGAACAGGATGTCGTAGCCGGTGACCAGGACCGAGTTCGGGTAGTAGCGCTCCAGGTCCGGTGTCTCGTCCGGCCAGCCCAGCGTGGAGAACGGCCAGAGCCCGGAGGAGAACCAGGTGTCGAGGACGTCCGGGTCCTGGCGCCAGCCCTCGCCCGAGGGCGGCTGCTCGTCCGGTCCGACGCAGACGACCTCACCGGCCGGGCCGTACCAGACCGGGATGCGGTGGCCCCACCACAGCTGCCGGCTGATCGTCCAGTCGTGCATGTTGTCGACCCAGTCGAAGTACCGCTTGGCCTGCTCCTTCGGGTGCAGGACGGTCTCGCCGGAGCGGACCGCGTCGCCCGCGGACCGGGCGAGCGGCTCGACCTTCACGAACCACTGCAGGCTCAGCCGCGGCTCGATCGGGACCCCGGTGCGCGAGTCGTGCCCGACCGAGTGCAGGTAGGGCCGCTTCTCGGCGACGATCCGGCCCTGGGCGCGCAGCTCCTCGCGGATCGCGACGCGCGCCTCGAACCGGTCCATGCCGTCGAAGCGGGTGCCGGTCCCGGCGATGGTGCCGGCCTCGTCCATGATCGTCGGCATCGGCAGGTCGTGCCGGCGGCCCAGCTCGAAGTCGTTCGGGTCGTGCGCCGGGGTGATCTTGACGGCGCCGGAGCCGAACTCGGGGTCGACGTAGTCGTCGGCGACGACCGGGATCCGCCGGCCGGTGATCGGCATCTCGACCTCGGTGCCGACCAGGTGCGCGTAGCGCGTGTCGTCCGGGTGGACCGCGATCGCGGTGTCGCCCAGCATCGTCTCGACCCGGGTGGTGGCGACGACGAGCGAGGCGTCCCCGTCGCCGTAGCGCATGGAGACCAGCTCGCCCTCGGTCTCGACGTGGTCGACCTCGATGTCGGAGATCGCCGAGCGCAGCGCCGGGGACCAGTTGACCAGGCGCTCGGCCCGGTAGATCAGCCCGTCGTCGAACATCTTCTTGAAGACGGTGGCGACCGCGCGGGACAGGCCCTCGTCGAGGGTGAAGCGCTCGCGCGACCAGTCGACGCCGTCGCCCAGGCGCTCCATCTGCCCGAGGATCGAGCCGCCGGACTCGGCCTTCCACTGCCAGACCTTCTCCACGAAGGCCGCACGGCCGATCGCGTGCCGGTCCGGCTCGCCCGCGGCCGCCATCCGCCGCTCGACGACCGACTGGGTCGCGATCCCGGCGTGGTCCATGCCGGGCAGCCACAGCGCGTCCCGGCCCTGCATGCGGGCACGGCGGGTCAGCACGTCGATGAGCGTGTGGTCCATCGCGTGGCCCAGGTGCAGGCTGCCGGTGACGTTCGGCGGCGGGATGACGATGCAGAACGGGTCCTTGCCCGACGACGGGTCGGCCCGGAAGTACCCGGCGTCGACCCAGCGGCGGTACATGTCGCCCTCTACCTCGCCCGGGGTCCACTTGGCGGGCAGGTCGGCCGTACGCGCTGACAGGGTCTCGGTCACATGTCAAGTCTACGAGTCGACACCGACACGATTCCCGGCCCCCGGACCGTCGCGCTCAGGACCGGAAGTGCGCCTTCGGGATGACCCCGTGCACGCCGACGGTCCGGTCCACCACCTGCGAGACCGCGAAGTCGGCGGCCGCGGAGAGGTAGGCGTAGGCGGTCGCCCGGTCCATCCCCCGGTCGTCCTGCAGGAAGTCGAGCGCGTTGACCACGGCGCGGCGCATCGCGACGTCGAGGTCGGTCCCCTGGCCGCCGATGCTCCCGTCCGGGTCGGAGAGCCCGATCGGCACCCAGGCGTCCGGGGTCTCGCCGAACGGGTAGCCGAAGGCCACCGAGGGAGCCGTCCCCTCCCCCGGCCGGCACACGGTGAGCCGGAACGTGGCGCGCAGCGAGCCCTCCAGTGCGGTCAGCGCGACCTCCCCGTCGCCCATCGCCAGGTGCGGGTCCCCGACGTGGAACAGTGCCCCCTCCGCGCGGACCGGCAGGTAGAACGCCGAGTCCGGGCCGAGCAGCCGGATGTCGATGTTGCCACCGCCCAGGGTCGGCGGGATCGAGTTCAGCTCCGGGGCGTTCTCCGCGTCGGCCGCGGCGTGGGCCACCCCCATGGTGCCCATGAACGGGCGCAGCCCGAACGACACCTCCTGGCCCTCGCCGAACGCCAGGTAGGCCTCCGGGCCGTCCGCGCCGTCGCGGACGGCGGTGAAGACCGAGACGTTGCCGTAGCGCTCGGGGTCGCCGGTGGCGCGCCCGTCGGCGGCCGGGGGCGGCATCACCTCGTCGAGGGTGATCCCCGCGGGCGGCGCGCCGGACGCGGTGCGCCCGAGCGCCCCCTTCCCGTGCCTGCTGGAGACGACGCCGTAGGGCACCCGGGGCACCGCGGACAGGGTCTCCACCTTCAGCACGTCGCCGGGGCGCGCGCCCTCGACGAACACCGGGCCGGTGATGACGTGCGGACCGTCGGCGTCGAAGTCGCGCGGGGTGCGGCGGTAGTCCCTGGCGACCGCGACGGCGTCGGAGAGCACGCCGTCGGCCGCGACCCCGTGGCGCCCGAACCACGCGACCGGGTCCCGGCCCTGGTCCTCCAGGATGCCCTCGTGGGAGACCGTGTCGATGGTGACCGTCTGCCCGGACCGCATGGTGAGCACCGGGGCGGCCCCGATCGCCGGGACGTAGCCCCAGCGCACGTCGGCCGGGTCGGATCCCAGGTAGTGGTCGCCGGGGATGTCGCCCGTGCCGGGCTGCAGCGGCCCGTCCGGCAGCGTCGTCGCGGCGGTCACGGGAGCGGCCGACGCGCCGCAGCCGGCCAGACCTCCGGCGGCGGTGACGGCGGCGGCCGCGCGGAGGAAGTCGCGCCGGCCGAGCGCGGCGAGCAGCGGACGGGGATCGGGGGGAGCCATGCCCCCACCCTCGCCCGCGTCCGTTACGTCCGGATCACCGCTCGTTTACGCCCGGCCCGCGGGCAGCAGCAGGGCCCACGGCCGCGGCCATCCCAGCACCCCTGCGACGGCCGCCGGATCGCCCCGCCGCAGCAGGACCAGGTCGAGGACCCGGACCCGACCGGAGCCGGGCTCGTAGACGCGCCACCGGCCGTCCTCGTCGGCGCCCAGGACCAGCACCCAGTGCCGTGGCAGCCACCGGGACCCCACCAGCAGCGGGACCGGGCCCGGGGCGGCGGGCACCGCGGCGAGCGCGTCGCGGGTCGCCGGGCGCACCCGGAACGGCCCCGCGGCGGGCGCGTGCCGGCGCAGCCATGCCCGCGTCCCCCACGGCGTCGTCCCCAGGGCGCGGGGCCAGAGCCGGTTGGCCTGCCGGTGCGCGGTGCGCTGGGCGGCGGCGAACCGGCCCGCCACCGCACCGGGCCACCCCGAGCCGGCCAGCACCGCGGTCACCACCAGCACCGACGGTCCGCACGTGACGCCGTCGACCTGGCGGCCGAGGAGGGTCCCGGGAGTGAGCTCGTCCATGCCGCCACCCTCCCCCGCGGCGGGCGGCGCGGCACCGCGGGGCGGTCGGGCATCGGGGCGGTCGGGCAGCCCACGGCGGCGCCGGCCGCCGGTGTCCCGGGCGTGGTCACCGCCGGCCCGGGCCGGGGCCGACACGGTGCGCTCCGGGTGGTCGTCCGGTCCCCGGCCTAGGCTCGTCGGCATGCCCGTTCTCACACCCGAGGTCGTCGAGTTCCTCAACCACGGCACCCGCACCGGAATGCTCGGCTGGACGGCGAAGGACGGGCGCCCGCTCGTCGCGCCGATCTGGTTCCTCGTCGAGGACGACACGATCGTCTTCGACACCGGGGCGGACACCGCGAAGGGACGGGCGATCCTGCGCGACCCGCGCGTCGTCCTCACCGCCGACCTGCCCGAGCCGCCGTACGCCTTCGTGCAGGTGCAGGGCGTCGCCGAGACCAGCACCGACCCCGACGAGCTGCTGCGCACCGCGACCGCGCTCGGCGGCCGGTACATGGGTGCCGACCGGGCCGAGGAGTTCGGGCGGCGCAACGGTGTCCCCGGCGAGCTCGTCGTCCGGATCCGCCCGACGAAGGTGGTCGCGCACCTCGACATGACGGCCTGACCGGTTGACCTGAAGCCCGGTTCACCGTCCACCGTCCGCGGCGGGCGATGAGTTCGGCCGCCGGCGCCGGTCCGTCCCCGGGAGAGGACGGTGGACCATGGCTCGGCTGGATCTGCGGCACGGCACGCAACGGGTCTTCGCGCACCTGCTGGTGAGCACCCTGGTGGTGTCGGTCGTCAACTTCACGGTGTGGTTCGCCGTGACCTTCTGGGTGTTCCTGGAGACGGGGTCGGTCGCGGCGACCGGGATCATCGCCGGGATCTTCCTGGTGGCGACGGCGCTGACCGGGATCCCGTTCGGCGGGGTCGTCGACCGGTTCGGCAAGCGGGCGGTCATGCAGGTCTCGGCCGCGGTGTCCGCGCTGGTCTACGCCCTGTGCCTGGTCCTGCTGCTGCTCGCGCCGGCCGAGGGGTTCCGCGACCCGACGAGCCCGCTGCTGTGGACGCTGGTGGTCGCCCTGATGCTCGGGGTCATCGCCGGGAACCTGCGCACGATCGCGCTGCCGACGCTGGTCACCCTGCTCGTCCCGGCCGCCGTGCGGGACCGGGCGAACGGGCTGGTCGGCACCGCGACCGGGGTGAGCTTCCTGGTGACGTCGGTGGCGTCCGGGCTGCTCGTCGCCGTCGACGGGATGCGCACGGTGCTCGTCGCCGCCCTCGCCGTGCTGGTCGTGTCGCTGGTGCACCTGTCCCGGGTCCGCATCCCGGAGCTCCCCGCCCGTGTCCCGGAGCTCCCCGCCCCGACCGGCCCGGCCGACACACCCACCGGTCCCGCGACGGGCGACCGGGGCGGTCTCGACCTGCGCGGCACCGTCCGGCTCGTCGCGTCGGTGCCCGGGCTGCCGGCGCTGATCGTGTTCTCCTGCGTGAACAACCTGCTCGGCGGGGCGTTCATGGCGTTGATGGACCCCTACGGCCTGTCGATGATGTCGGTCGCGGCGTGGGGCCTGCTGTGGGGCGTGCTGTCCGCCGGGGTGATCGTCGGAGGGCTGCTGGTGGCCCGGATCGGGCTGGGGAGCCGCCCCGTCCGGACCCTGTTGCTGGTCAACGCCGTCCTCTGGGCCTCGACGATGCTGTTCCCGCTGCAGGCCTCGATCCTGCTGCTCACCCTGGGCATGGCGGTGTTCATGCTGCTGATGCCGTTCGCCGAGGCCGCGGAGCAGACCGTGCTGCAGCGGGTCGTGCCCTACGAGCGACAGGGCAGGGTCTTCGGGTTCGCGCAGAGCGTGGAGCAGGCAGCGTCGCCGCTGACCGCGTTCCTGCTGGCGCCGTTCACCGAGCTGGTGGTGGTTGCCGTTCATGAGCGACGGCGGTGCCGGTGCGGCGGCGATCGGGTCCTGGTTCGGCACCGGCACCGCCCGCGCGATCGCCCTGGTCTTCGTGGTCTGCGGCGCCCTGGGTGTGGTGCTGACCCTCGGCGCCCTCGCGAGCCGCCCGTACCGTCGTCTGTCCGCCGCCTACACCGCCGCGCCCGCCACGGATCCGGACACCACGTCCGACACCACCTCGGACAGCGGTGCCCGCGCGGCCGGGGCACCGGCCACCCCGGTCGCGGTCCCGACGGCCCCGGCCGTCCTGGCCGCGACGACCACCGTCCCCGCACCCACCGTCGCGGAGCGGCGCCCCACGGACCCGGACGCCGCCCCTCCGGCGTGACCCCACCGCCGCCCGTCGCAGTCCCACGGCCACACCCCCTGGCCGGCGTCCACACCCGTTGCACCGGGTGTGGGCGCCCCACCGGGAGTGTGGACGCGGCCGTCGCCCGCGGCGGGGAGCGTCAGGTCCGGCGGAGCGTGGTCGTCCAGAGGGACGTCCCGGCCTGGTCGCGCAGGTGGACCTCCAACGTCGTCCCGTCGGGGGCGACGTCGAGCTCGCCGAAGTGCTGGAAACCCTCCAGCGGGCTCGCGCCCTGCCTCGACGGGCCGCGGACGAACTCCGCGCGCGGTCCGAAGGTGGGGTCGAGCGGGTTCGGACCGAAGGACCCGGCGTGCAGCGGGCCGGACACGAACTCCCAGAACGGGTCGAAGTCGGTGAACGCGGCGCGCTCGGGGGCGTAGTGGTGCGCGGCGGTGTAGTGCACGTCGGCGGTCACCCAGACGACGTTGCGGACCCGTCGTCTGCGGATCCCGGCGAGCACCCCGGCGATCTCGGACTCCCGCCCGCTCGGCGGACCGGGCACCCCGTTGGCGACGGCCTCCCAGGCGGTGTCACCGTCGGGTACCAGCACCCCGATCGGCATGTCCGAGGCGACGATCTTCCAGGTCGCCCGGGACGACGCCAGCGCGTCGACGAGCCAGCGGGCCTGGCGCTCGCCCAGGATCCGCTCCCCGCGGCCGGTGTTGGCGGAGTTCGCACTCCGGTAGCTGCGCATGTCCAGCACGAACACCTCGACGTGCGGGCCGAACGGCACCCGGCGGTACACCCGACCGTCGACGGCGGTGCCCGGGTCGACCGGCTGCCACTCGTGGAACGCGCGGAAACCGCGGGCCGCGAGCACGTCCACCCGCTTCTCGGTGTAGCGCTCGCCCACCTCGCCGGTGAGGACCTCCCCCGGGTACCAGTTGTTCGTGACCTCGTGGTCGTCCCACTGCACGACCTGTCCGACCGAGGCCGCGAACCGCCGCAGGTTGTCGTCGCGCAGGTTGTAGGCGAACTGGCCGCGGAACTCGGTCAGGGTCTCGGCGACCTTCGCCTTCTCCGGGGTCATCTCGTTGCGCCACACCCGGCCGTCGGGGAGCGTGACGCTCTCGGTGAGCGGGCCGTCGGCGTAGACGGTGTCGCCGGAGTGCAGGAACAGGTCGGGGTCGCGGTCGGCCATCGCGGAGAAGATGCGCATCCCGCCGGTGGCACGGTCGATGCCCCAGCCCTGGCCGACGACGTCGCCGGACCACTGGATGCGCACGGGCTCCCCGCGCCCCGGGACTGCCCGGAAGGAGCCGGTCAGCGGGGCGCTCGCCGGGCCGCCGTCGAGCGGCTCCGCGACGACGCGGTAGTGCACCCGCCCCCGCGCCGCCGGGACCCGCAGCCTCCCGGTGAGGTCGGTGGCCGGGGTGAGGACCGGACCGGGGATGCGGAGCGGGCGCCGGAAGTCCGGCGAGTCCGCGACCTCCACGACCATCCGCGACGGCCGGTCGGCGCGTGTCCACACCAGACCCGACCCGGGCCGGACGTCCCCGGCCTGCACCCCGTGGGTCAGGACGGGCCGCCCCGAGCGGACGAGTGCGGGCGCGGCGAGTGCGGTGCCGGGCAGGGCCAGTGCCGCGGCGCCGGCGAGACCGCCGGCGGCCGCAGTGCGGAACAGGGAGCGTCGGGATACAGCCACGCCCGCCGTTCTAACCCGGACGGGTGAGGACGAACCGGACCGTCCGGGTGAACGGCGGGCGAAGACTCAGCCGAACAGTGCCGGGATCTTCAGCACCAGCTCGTACAGGCCGTAGGCGAACGGGACACCGACCCAGAGCCACGCCAGGACGGCACCGATCCACTGCACCGGCCCCCAGGTCGAGGACCCACCGGTCTCGGCAACGCTGCTCACGCGGTCTCCTTCTGCTGTGTGGAGCCCTGGGCGGCCGCCGCCGCGGTGGGCTCGTGGAACTTCCCGTCGACCGGCTTGATCAGCTCGTTGCACACGAACGCGATGACCAGCAGCACGATCATGATGATGAACGCCGTCGTGTACCGGGCGGGTCCCTCGACGCCGGCGTCGATCCGCGCGTCCGCGATCGCGTTGACGATCAGCGGGCCGAGGACACCCGCGGTGGACCACGCCGTCAGCAGACGGCCGTGGATCGCACCGACCTGGTAGGTGCCGAACAGGTCCCGCAGGTACGCGGGCACGGTGGCGAACCCGGCGCCGTAGAAGGACAGGATCAGCACCGCGGCGACGATGAACAGCGCCCGCGACTGGTTCGGGATCAGCGTGATCAGCAGGTACAGCAGCGCACCGACGCCGAGGTAGATGCGATACATGTTCTTGCGGCCCAGCACGTCCGACAGCGACGACCAGGCGATGCGCCCGGCCGAGTTCGCCAGCGACAGGATCGCGACGAACCCGCCCGCCGCGGCGGCGAGGGTGGCTGTCGCACCGTTCTCGGCGAAGAAGTCCTGGAAGATCGGCGAGGCCCGCTCCAGGATGCCGATGCCCGCGGTGACGTTGAAGCACAGCACGACCCACAGCAGCCAGAACTGCGGCGTGCGGATCGCGTTGTTCGCCGAGACGTTGCCGGTCGAGATCATCCCGCTCTTCTTGGCCGTCGACGGGTCCCAGCCCGGCGGCGTCCAGCCCTCGGCAGGCACCCGGATGAGGATCCAGCCGACCGACATGAAGACCAGGTAGATCAGACCCATCGTCAGGAACGTGGATCCGATGCCCGCCGAGGTGGCGTCCTCGCCGGAGCCGCCGAACGCCGACAGCAGCGAGTTCGTCAGCGGGGTCGCGATGAGCGCGCCGCCACCGAAGCCCATGATCGCCAGACCGGTGGACAGACCCGGACGGTCCGGGAACCACTTGATCAGCGTCGAGACCGGCGAGATGTAGCCGATGCCCAGCCCGATGCCGCCGACGAAGCCGTAGCCCAGCACGACCAGCCAGTACTGCTCGGCGTAGAGGCCGAGGCCGGAGATGAGGAACCCGGCGACGAAGCAGCTCGACGCGACGACCATCGCCCAGCGCGGGCCGTTGCTGTCGACCTTCGTGCCGAACAGCGCCGAGGACAGGCCCAGCATGATGATGCCCAGTGTGAACGGCAGCGCCGTCGCGACACCCGACAGGTCGAGTGCGGTCGCCAGCGGGGTCTTGAAGACGCTCCAGGCGTACACCTGGCCGATCGCCAGATGGATGGACAGCGCGGCCGGTGGGACGAGCCAACGGCTCCATCCGGGTGGAGCGACGATACGCTCCCGCGTGAGAAATCCGGACATGTCGCCCCTCCGTCGTATGTTGACGGAGCAACGCTAAGAGGTCGCGCGGATTGGTCACAGCTTGGCCGCGGTCGAGTGTCTGGGGGCGAGGGCGGGTACGGGCCTGCCGATCATGAAGTTATCTACGCTTCGTGATCGTCTGGAGGCCGCGTGCCCACCCTGCCATCATGGCTGACCGAGCCGTTGTGGGACCAGTTCACCGCGCTGCTGCCTCATCGAGACGAGTTCGATCCCACCCATCCGCTGGGCTGCCATCGCCGCCGGATCGCGGATCGGATCGTGTTCGACAAGCTCCTGCAGGTACTGCGGTTCGGCTGCTCGTATGAGGGCATCGCTGACAGCACCTGCTCGGCGACCACCATCCGCGATCGTCGTGACGAGTGGATCAGGCTCGGGGTCTTCGCCCAGCTGCGTCGGATCGTCCTGGACGCCTACGACCGCATCGTCGGTCTGCTGCTGCACGACATCGCCGTCGATGGCGCCATCACCAAGGCCCCCGGCGGCGGCGAGGTCGCCGGTCCGTCGCCGGTGGACCGGCGCAAACAGGGTATGAAACGTTCGGTGCTCGTCGAGGGATACGGCATCCCGCTGGGCCGAGTCCTGGCCGGAGCCAACCGGCACGACTCCCCGCTACTGGGCCCCACCCTCGACCGCCTCGATGCTCTCGGCCCGCTGCCCGACGACATCACCGTGCACCTCGACGCCGGCTATGACTCCGGCAAGACCCGCGACACGCTGGCCGAACGAGGCCTGCACGGCGAGATCGCGCACAAGGGTGAGAAAGCGCCGATCCAGGCCACCCGCCGCTGGCACGTCGAGCGGACCAACGCTTGGCACAACAGCTTCAACCGGCTGCAGCGCTGCTACGAACGACGAGAAATCGTCGTCGACGCGTTCTTCGACCTCGCCGACACGATCGTCACACTCCGTAGCTTGATTCGGCAGGCCTGGACCACACACCGCTGGAACGCCCGACCTGCACGACGTCCATGATCACCAACCAATCCGCGCGACCTCTAAGTAGTGCGGAAGGGCGTAGCAACCCGAGCGGATCTCGAAACGACAACGCCGGTCCCCCCGTGCGGGGTGGACCGGCGGCGGACGGTTCTCGCGGCGGCTCAGGCCGAGCGGTCGCGCCGCTCCCGGCGCTGCGGCTGACGCGGGACGATCGTCGGGTTGACGTTGTCCTTGACCGTCTGCGCCGTCACCACGACCTTCGCCACGTCGTCGCGGCTGGGGATGTCGTACATGACCGGGAGGAGCACCTCCTCCATGATCGCCCGCAGGCCACGGGCACCGGTGCCCCGCAGGATCGCCTGGTCGGCGACCGCGTCGAGGGCGTCCTCGGCGAAGTCCAGCTCCACGCCGTCCATCTCGAACAGCTTGCGGTACTGCTTCACCAGGGCGTTGCGCGGCTCGGTCAGGATCTTGACCAGGGCGTCCTTGTCGAGCGAGGTCACCGAGGCCACGATCGGCAGCCGGCCGATGAACTCGGGGATCAGGCCGAACTTGATCAGGTCCTCGGGCAGGGTCTCGGCGAAGCGCTCCGCGGAGTCCAGGTCCTTCTTCGAGCGGATGTCGGCGCCGAAGCCGATACCGGACTGGCCGACCCGCTCGCCGATGATCCGCTCCAGCCCGGCGAAGGCGCCGGCCACGATGAACAGGACGTTCGTCGTGTCGATCTGGATGAACTCCTGGTGCGGGTGCTTGCGCCCGCCCTGCGGCGGGACGCTCGCGGTGGTGCCCTCGAGGATCTTCAGCAGCGCCTGCTGCACGCCCTCGCCCGACACGTCGCGGGTGATCGACGGGTTCTCCGACTTCCGCGCGATCTTGTCGACCTCGTCGATGTAGATGATGCCGGTCTCGGCGCGCTTCACGTCGTAGTCGGCGGCCTGGATGAGCTTGAGCAGGATGTTCTCGACGTCCTCGCCCACGTAGCCGGCCTCGGTGAGGGCGGTCGCGTCGGCGATGGCGAACGGGACGTTGAGCATCTTGGCCAGCGTCTGCGCCAGGTAGGTCTTGCCGCACCCGGTGGGGCCGAGCATCAGGATGTTCGACTTGGCGATCTCGATGCCGTCGGAGGCGTCCCCGCCCGCGGCACGGCTGCGCTCACCGGCCTGGATGCGCTTGTAGTGGTTGTAGACCGCCACCGACAGCGTGCGCTTGGTGGTGGCCTGACCGACGACGTACTGGTCGAGGAACTCGTGGATCTCGGTGGGCTTGGGCAGCTCGTCGAGCTTGACCTCACCGGCCTCGGCCAGCTCCTCCTCGATGATCTCGTTGCAGAGATCGATGCACTCGTCGCAGATGTAGACGCCGGGGCCGGCGATGAGCTTCTTGACCTGCTTCTGGCTCTTCCCGCAGAACGAGCACTTGAGCAGGTCCCCGCCGTCGCCGATGCGTGCCATAGGTGTCGATCCCCAGTCCTGGTCCGGCGTTCTCGCGTCGCGCCCGTCGCCCCGTGCCGGGTTGACGGTACCTGCCCGCGGCCCGGACGGGGACCGGAAGCGGTGTCCGGTTCCCCGGCGGGTCGCCGGGCGGTCACCGGCGGCCGGAGCCGGCCGCCGGTGACCCGGGTGTCACTTGCCGCCGGCGGTACCGGACAGCTTGCGGCTCTGCACGATCTCGTCGACCAGGCCGTAGTCCTTGGCCTCCTCGGCCGTCAGGATCTTGTCCCGGTCGATGTCCTCGCGCACCTGCTCCGCCGAACGGTTCGAGTGCCGCGCGATGACCTCCTCCATCCGCTTGCGGATGCGGGAGATCTCGGCCGCCTGGATCTCCAGGTCCGACACCTGGCCGTACACGCCCTGGGTGGCCGGCTGGTGGATCAGGATGCGGGCGTTCTCCACGGCCATGCGGCGACCCGGGGTCCCCGCGCACAGCAGCACGGCCGCGGCCGACGCCGCCTGCCCGAGGCAGACGGTCTGGATGTCGGGGCGGATGAACTGCATCGTGTCGTAGATCGCCATCAGCGACGTGAACGACCCGCCCGGGGAGTTGATGTACAGCGAGATCTCGCGGTCCGGGTCGAGCGACTCGAGCACCAGCAGCTGCGCCATGGTGTCGTTCGCCGAGGTGTCGTTGATCTGCTCACCGAGGAAGATGATGCGCTCCTCGAAGAGCTTGTTGTAGGGGTTCGACTCCTTGACCCCGTAGCTGGTGCGCTCCACGTACGACGGGAGCACGTAGCGCGAACGCGCCGGGTCCGGCGCCCAGCCGCCGGGGCCGCGCAGGTCGGTCATCGACTCCGGGTGGCGCGGGTCGAAGGTGCTCACTGGTCGCTCCCGTTCTGCTCGCCGATCCGGCCGGCGTGCGTCACGACGTGGTCGACGAAGCCGTAGTCCTTGGCCTCCGGCGCGGAGAACCAGCGGTCACGGTCGGAGTCCCGCTCGATGGTCTCCACCGACTGGCCGGTGTGCTGGGCGATCAGCTCCGCCATCTCCCGCTTGGTGCGGCGGAACTGCTCGGCCTGGATGGTGATGTCGGCCTCCGTGCCGCCGACGCCGGCGGAGGGCTGGTGCATCATGATCCGCGCGTGCGGCAGCGCCGAGCGCTTGCCCGGGGTGCCCGCCGACAGCAGGAACTGACCCATCGACGCGGCCATGCCCATCGCCGTGGTCGCCACGTCGCACGGGATCAGGTTCATCGTGTCGAAGATGGCCATGCCGTCGGTGACCGAGCCACCGGGCGAGTTGATGTAGAGCTCGATGTCCTTGTCCGGGTCCTCGGCCGCGAGCAGCAGCATCTGCGCCGCGATGCGGTTCGAGATCTCCGCGTCCACCTGCTGACCGAGCACGATGATGCGCTGCTGGAGCAGGCGGTCGTACACGGAGTCGGACAGCGACATCGCGCTGATGCCGGACCGCATCTGCGGCCCGGTGCCGCGGCCCGCGGACGGGCCGGTGTCCTGCTGGCTCACTTCACCCTGCTTTCCGAAGTCGGGCCCACCCCGCGGCGCGGACGCCGTGGGAGGGGTCCCGGAGTCTTCCTCTGGATCGCTCTCGGTTCTCCGGTGTCGGGTCTTGCGAACCCGCATCCGGCCCCTGGGGACCGGTTCCGGGCCGACCCTACGCGGAGCGGATGCCCCGCGTAGGGAACGACGCCCGTTGTTCGCCGACAGCGCACGGCCTGCCGTGCCCGACCGTGCGGCGAGCGCCGGTCAGGCCTTCGCGTCGGCCTTGTCGGAGGCGTCGTCGCTGGTGGTCCCCGCAGTGGTCGCGGCGGTGTCGTCGGTGTCGTCGGCACCGTCCACATCGGTCTCGGGGATCTCCTCGACGGTGGTCTCGTCCTCGTCCGGGCCGAGCAGGTCCGACAGGTCGACGGCCTCGCCACCCGGCAGGGTGACGGTCGCGGAGCGCACGGCGGTGATCAGTGCCTTGGAGCGGCGGACGTCCTGGTAGATCACGCCGAGCTGACCGGCCTGCTGGATCTGCTGGACGAACTGCTCCGGGGCCATGCCGTACTGCTGGGCCTGGTAGACGATCCGCTCGGTGAGCTCCTGGTCCCCGACCGAGATCTCCTCCCGGTCGGCCAGGGTGTCGAGCACGAGGCGGTAGCGGACGGCCTTCTCGGCCTCCTCGCGCGTCTCGGTGTCGAACTGCTCGCGGGTCTTGTCCTGCGAGGAGAGGAACTCGGCGAACTTGTCCTCGTCGTGGTCGAAGGCGTGCACCGCGTCGTGGGTACGGGTCTCGACCTCGGCGGCGACGACCGACTCCGGCAGCGGCACCTCGGTGTCCTCGACGAGCTTGTCCAGGAGACGGTCGCGGGCCTGCGCGGCCTGCTCCATCCGCTTGGACCGGCCCAGACGCTCGCGCAGGTTCTCGGTCAGCTCGTCGAGGGTGTCGAACTCCGAGGCGAGCTGGGCGAACTCGTCGTCGGCGTCGGGGAGGTGGCGCTCCTTGACGGTGGTCACCTTGACGGTGATGTCCGCGTCGGAGTCGGCGTGCTCGCCGGCCACCAGCTTCGAGGTGAAGGTCTTCTCCTCGTCGGCCGACATGCCCTCGAGGGCCTCGTCGATGCCCTCGATGAGACTGCCCTGGCCGACCTCGTAGGAGAACCCGGTGGTGGTGGCCTCCTCGATCTCCTGGCCGTCGACGGCGGCGGAGAGGTCGATCTGGACGTAGTCGCCGGTCTGCGCGGGACGCTCGACACCGGCCAGGGTGCCGAACCGGGCGCGCAGCTGGTCGAGCTGCTCGGTGACCTCGTCCTCGGACACCTCGGTCTCGTCGACCTCGACGGTCAGGCCCTCGAGGTCGGGGAGGGTGATCTCCGGGCGGACGTCGACCTCGGCGGTGAACGCGATGCGCTCGCCGTCGGCGATCTCGGTGACCTCGATGTCGGGACGGCCGATCGGCGTGACGTCCTCGGAGGTCACCACCGCCTCCTGGTACTTCACCGGGATCGCGGCGTTCACGACCTCGTCCAGGACGGGCCCGCGGCCGATCCGGGCCTCCAGGATGCGGGCCGGCGCCTTGCCCGGGCGGAAGCCGGGGATGCGGACCTGCTGGGCGATCTTCTTGTACGCGCGGTCGAAGTCGGGCTTGAGCTCGTCGAACGGCACCTCGACGTTGATCCGGACGCGCGTCGGGCTGAGGTGCTCGACGGTGCTCTTCACGGTGGAACTCCTTGGGGCGGTACGAGTGATGCAACGGGCCGCGGCTCGCGTGGCCCCCGGTCGGTGGCCCCGCCCGCCGGCGCCGGACGACCCCGGCTCTCGCGCCGGGCGTCCCGTGCCACCGGCCGCCGGGTGCGTGGGACGCGCCCGGTGACGGCGGGGCTCGCGCGAGTCTAGGCGAGCCCGGTCACCACGCGGCGGCCCGGGCGCGGGTCACGGTGCGGCGGCCCCGCCCGGGGCGTCGGCCGCACCGACGTCGGCGACGGTCACGTCCACGGCCAGGGTGTCGTCACCGAGGACGGCGCGGACCCGGTCGGCGACCTCGTCGGCGACCTCGGCGAAGGGCCTGCCCAGCCGGAGGACGACCGCGATCTCCACCGGGTCGGCCAGCCGCACGCCCTGGACCCGGAGGCCGGGCAGGTACGACGCGATCGAGCCGAACGGGCCGCCGTCGAGCCGCAGCACGGACGGGTGGGCGAGGACGGCGTCCGCCACGGCCTGCGGCCCGGGGGCACCGGCGTCTCCGGCGAGCTCCGACATGGGCGCGACCCTAGAGCCCGGCGGGGGTCCGTGACACACGGCGGCGGCGCCCCGTCCCGGGACGCCGCCGCCGTCGTCGTGCGCGGGTCAGCTCTTGAAGGTGTCCTTGAGCTTCTCGCCGGCCTGCTTCAGGTTGCCGGTGGTCTGGTCGGCCTTGCCCTCGGCCTGCAGGTCCTTGTCGTCGGTGGCCTTGCCGGTGGCCTCCTTGGCCTTGCCACCCAGCTCCTCGGCCTTGTTGCTGATCTTGTCTCCGAGACCCATGGGGCTCACCTGCTTCCTGAGCGCGTGTCCGGCGGGCGGGAGTGCGAGCCGGTCGCTACCGTCGCTGACGAGCTGGACTACCCCCACCCCCACCGTTCCACACCCCCACGGGGCCCCGATGGCGAATGCGCAGGTCAGCGGCTCACGATCCGCCGACACCCCGGGTCGCGACGTGCCGTCGGCACACCCGGCGCGGGTGCCGTCGCGGGCCGCACTGGACGAGGCGACGCTGGTCGTCCGGGCCCAGGACGGCGACGTCGGCGCGTTCGAGGAGCTGGCCCGCCGCCACCAGAACGCCCTGTTCCGGGTGGCGGTGCGCGTCCTCGGCGACGCCACCGACGCCGAGGACGCGCTGCAGGACGCGCTGATCGACGCCTGGCGCCGGATCGGGACCTTCCGCGGCGAGGCCGCGTTCTCCACCTGGATGTACCGGATCGTGACCCACCGCTGCACCGCGCTGGCCCGGCGGCGGCGGCGGACCGACCCGCTCCCGGCCGACGACGGTCCCGGCGCGCCGCCCGACGACCGGTCCCCCACCCCGGAACGGGCCGCCGAGGTCGACGCGGAGATGGCCGCGCTGTCCCGGGCCGTAGCGTCGCTGCCCGAGGACCAGCGCACGGCCTGGGTGCTGCGGGAGCTGGAGGGGCTGGGCTACAGCGAGATCTCGCAGATCACCGGGGCGGGCGAGACCGCCGTCCGCGGCCGGATCCACCGGGCGCGCGGGGCACTGGCGGAGAGGATGCGGGCATGGCGGTAGAGAGGGCGGACGCGGGCCGCGTCGAGCCGCTGGCCTGCGGCCGGGACGCCGCCGACGTCTGGGAGCACGCGGCGGCCGGCGTGCTCGACGAGCACGAGCTGACCTGCCCGCACTGCCTGCGGGCACGCGCGGACTCCGAGCACCTGGGTGGGCTGGTGGCACGGATGGCGGCCGAGCCGCTGCGGCCGCCGCCGTCGGTGCTGGAGCAGGTGATGGGAGCGGTGGTCGCCGACCTGCGTCCGCACGAGCTGCTGGAGCTCGGACCGGACGCCTGGCTGGGCAGGCCGACCGCGGAGGCGGCGCTGCGTCACGTCGTCGACACGATGGACGGCCTGCGGGCCCGGCGGTGCCGCATCGAGCGGCTGCGCGACGCCGGGACCGGCCCGGCGGCGGTGTGGGTCCGGGTGACGGTCGCCGCGCGGTTCGGCGTCGACCTCGCCTCGGTGACCGCCCGCGTCCGGCAGATGATGATCTCGGCCGGGGACCGCACGCTCGGCGTGCCGATCGCCGGGGTGGACATCCTGGTGGAGGACCTGTGGGAGGAGCGGGCATGAGCGGGACGACCACGGTGTCGGTCTCCGACCTGGCCGTCGCGCGGGTGGCGGCGCGGCGGGTGCGCCGGGTCCCGGGGGTCGCGGTGCTGATGGGCGACGTCGCCCACACCCTGCTGGGCCTCGCCGCGGACTGGCTGCCCCGCGATCCGGTGCCCGAGGAGCTGCGGGTGCAGGGCCTGGTCGCGTCGGTGCACGGCCACGAGGCCGAGATCCGGGTGACGGTCGGGGTGCGGTTCGGGACGAACTGCGCCGCGCTGGCCGAGCGGGTGCGCCGGGAGGTGGCCGAGGAGATCGCGACCACGTGCGGTCTCGCCGCCAGGGTGCGTGTCACCGTCGCCGACATCGCGCTGCCGGACTGACCGGCGCGTCCGGGCGGCCGACGGGCCCCGGCCGGGTCAGGCCCGGCCGGCGAGCACGCAGTCGCCGCAGGTCCCCCCGCCGGGGGCGCGGACGTAGAGGCAGCAGGAGCGACGCCGGAACGCCCACTCGGTGTCCGGGTCGTCGTCGAGGCGCACCAGGCGCCCGGTGGCACCCGACGGCAGCGGACCGCGCAGCGCCGGGTGGTCGGCGAGCGCGTCGAGCAGGGCCAGGTAGCGGCGGCGGTCCGGGCGCCGCACGGCCTCCATGACCCGCGCCGCGCCGGCGATCGAGGACACGACGTTGCCGCGCAGCACCCGGGGTGACACCACGGCGCGGGCGGTGACGGCGGCGTACAGCGGCTCCAGGTGGGTGTCGGCGAGCGCGCGGGCGAGCAGGTCCGCCGCGGCGGCCGGGTCGTCGGCCACGTCCGGGGTGGCGACGCCGCCCGCTCCACCGGGCAGGCCGGGCGCCCACGGGTCGTCCGCCCCGGGGTCGCGGCGCAGCTCGCCCGGCGACGGGAGCACACCGTGCAGGGCCACGGCGGCGAAGGGCATCGACACGATCCGCGCCGCGAGCCCCATCACCGCGACCGAGGCCCCGA
Organism: Pseudonocardia sp. ICBG1293; assembly: GCF_020131355.1. GTDB lineage: Bacteria > Actinomycetota > Actinomycetes > Mycobacteriales > Pseudonocardiaceae > Pseudonocardia. Next base: position 487,983 of record NZ_JAHLEL010000051.1, on the reverse strand, counting down.
CCCGGCGGTCCCCGCCGAGCGCGGTGGCGACCTCGTCGATCCGGGTGCCGAGCGGGTCCGGTCGCCCCGGGACGGGCGGGTCGTACAGCGCGTCCCACCGGACGGAGCCGGCGGCCGCGGGGGTCGGCACCGCGAACCAGGGTCCGATCGCGGCGACGTCGGCGAGAACGGCACCGACCCGCTCGCCGGACACCCGTTCGGGTGACGACGACGGCGGCGGAGCGGCGGCGGTGGGGCGGAGCGGCGACGCGTTCATCGCCCCCAGTCTCCCCCGCCCCCGGCAGCGGTGCGTAACGGTCCGGACGCGGGTGTCGATCCCATGCAGTAGACGGCCGCTCCCGACGGATGGTCACGCCTCGCTCACCGTCCGGACACGGGACGGCAACGTTGACCTGCTCGCATGGTCAGCGATCCACATCACGGGACAGGTGGGCCGCTCTCGGTAGCGCACCGCGGTTGCGACGTGCGACTCTGTGCACTCGCCAGACCGCACTCGCCGGGGTGTGCGGTCGAACCGTGCCGCAGGAATGGCCGGGTACTGGAAGTCAGCGCCCGGCCGCTCGGTGTGCCCGGAGGAAGATTCCGACCGCCGGTCACCCACCCGGCGGCACGGTGCACCTGAACGGCCCTCGTCGCACGTCCCACCCGGGCTGCGCGCTGTATCCTGGGAAACCTTTCGGACCGCAGCGAGCTGCCCGGTCCCGGGTCGTCCGATGCGGGTGGCTTCAGATGCACCGAGACGACAGGAGGAGCAGTTGGCCGCGATCAGTGACCAGACGCGTCGCCCCTCGCCCGGTGGGCTCTACGCCGCCGATCACGAGCACGACGCCTGCGGTGTGGCCATGTTGGCCGACGTCACCGGCAAGCGCAGCCACGCCATCGTGCAGAAGGCCATCGAGGCCCTGCTGCGCCTGGAGCACCGCGGTGCGCGTGGCGCCGAGTACAACACCGGTGACGGTGCCGGGATCCTGATCCAGGTCCCGGACGCGTTCTACCGCGAGGTCACCGACTTCGACCTGCCCGCGGAGGGCGCCTACGCCACCGGCATCGCGATGCTGCCGCGTGACGAGACCGAGGCCGCCGCGGCGATCGACCGGATCGACGTGCTCGCCGCCGAGGAGAACCTCACGGTCCTCGGCTGGCGCGAGCTCCCGACCGACCCCGACGCCGCGGACCTGGGCTCGATCGCCCGGGACGCGATGCCCGGGTTCCGCCAGCTGTTCGTCGGCGGTGTCGAGCTGACCGGGGACGCCCCGGAGGACGCGCCCACCGGCATCGAGCTGGAGCGTCGCGCGTTCTGCTTCCGCAAGCGGGTCGAGCACGACACCGAGACCTACTTCCCCTCGCTGTCGCCGCGCACCGTCATCTACAAGGGCATGCTCGCCGAGCCGCAGGTCGCCGCGTTCTACCCGGACCTGACCGACGAGCGCGTCACCTCGGCGCTCGCGATCGTGCACTCCCGGTTCTCCACGAACACGTTCCCGGCGTGGCCGCTGGCGCACCCGTTCCGCTACGTGGCGCACAACGGTGAGATCAACACCCTGCGCGGCAACCGGAACTGGATGGCGGCGCGCGAGTCGCTGCTGGAGTCCGCGAACCTGCCCGGCGACCTGTCGCGGCTGACCCCGATCGTCACCCCGGACGCGTCGGACTCGGCCACCTTCGACGAGGTCCTGGAGCTGCTGCACCTGTCCGGGCGCAGCCTGCCGCACGCGGTGCTGATGATGATCCCGGAGGCCTGGGAGCACAACACCGAGATGGACCCCGCCCGGCGGGCGTTCTACGAGTACCACTCCACGCTGATGGAGCCGTGGGACGGACCGGCGCTGGTGGCGTTCACCGACGGCACCCGGATCGGCGCGGTCCTGGACCGCAACGGTCTGCGCCCGGCCCGCTACTGGGTCACCGAGGACGGCCTGGTCGTCCTCGCCTCCGAGGTCGGCGTGCTGGACGTCGAGCCCGACAAGGTCGTCCGCAAGGGCCGCCTCGAGCCGGGCCGCATGTTCCTCATCGACACCGAGCGCGGCAAGATCGTCGACGACGACGAGGTCAAGGGCGAGCTCGCCGCCGAGCAGCCCTACGCCGACTGGCTGCACGCCGGCCTGATCCGGCTCGACGAGCTGCCCACCCGCACCCGCGAGACCCCCACCCACGAGACCCTCAACCTGCGTCAGCAGGCCCTCGGCTACACCGAGGAGGAGCTCAACGTCCTGCTCCGCCCGATGGCGGTCACCGGGGCCGAGCCGATCGGCTCGATGGGCAACGACGCGCCGATCGCGGCGATCGCCGAGCGCCCGCGCCAGCTCTACGACTACTTCATCCAGCTGTTCGCCCAGGTCACCAACCCGCCGCTGGACGCGATCCGCGAGGAGCTCGTCACCTCGCTGTTCAGCCAGCTCGGGCCGGAGCAGAACCTGCTCGACGCGACGCCGGCGCACTGCCGGACCATCGTCGTGCCGTTCCCGGTGCTGACCAACGACGACCTGGCGAAGATCGTCCACATCAACGACGACGGGGAGTTCCCCGGCTTCGCCTCGCACGTCGTCCGCGGCACCTTCGCGGCCCGCGACGGCGGCAAGGGCATGCTCTCGCGGCTGGCCGAGATCAAGCAGGAGGTGTCCCGCGCGATCGAGAACGGGGCCCGCCTGATCGTGCTGTCCCAGCGCGGGGTGGACGCCGAGCACGCGCCGATCCCGTCGCTGCTGCTCACCGGCACCGTCCACCACCACCTCGTCCGGGAGCGCTCGCGCACCCGGGTCGGGCTGGTCGTGGAGTCCGCGGACGCCCGCGAGGTCCACCACATCGCGCTGCTGCTCGGCTACGGGGCCTCCGCGGTGAACCCGTACCTGGCGATGGCCACGGTCGAGGACCTCGCCGAGCGCGGCGACGTCCCCGGCGTCGACGCCCGCACGGCGGCGAAGAACCTGGTCAAGGCGCTCGGCAAGGGCGTCCGCAAGACCATGTCGAAGATGGGTGTCTCGACCGTCGCGTCCTACACCGGCGCGCAGATCTTCGAGGCCGTCGGCCTGGGCTCCGAGGTCATCGACTCGGCCTTCCGCGGCACCGCGTCGCGGATCGGCGGCGTCGGCTTCGACGTCCTCGCCGAGGAGGTCCTGGCCCACCACCGGCGCGCCTACCCCGCCGACGACGTCCGGGCATCGCACCGGGCACTGCCGGTCGGCGGCGAGTACCAGTGGCGGCGCGAGGGCGAGCTGCACCTGTTCAACCCGCAGACCGTCTTCAAGCTCCAGCACTCGACGCGGGCCGGGCGCTACGAGGTCTTCAAGGAGTACACGAAGGCCGTCGACGACCAGGCGCGCAAGCTGATGACGCTGCGCGGGCTGTTCCGGTTCAAGGACGGCCTGCGCGAGCCGGTCTCGATCGACGAGGTCGAGTCCATCGAGTCGATCATGACCCGGTTCGCGACCGGGGCGATCTCCTACGGCTCCATCTCCCAGGAGATGCACGAGACCCTGGCGATCGCGATGAACCGCATCGGCGGCCGGTCCAACACCGGTGAGGGCGGCGAGGACCCGGACCGCTTCACCGCGGACCCGAACGGGGACTCGCGCCGCAGCGCGGTCAAGCAGGCGGCGTCCGGCCGGTTCGGCGTCACCAGCGAGTACCTGGTCAACGCCGACGACATCCAGATCAAGATCGCCCAGGGCGCCAAGCCCGGTGAGGGCGGTCAGCTGCCCGGCGGCAAGGTCTACCCGTGGATCGCGACCACCCGGTACTCGACGCCGGGCGTTGGCCTCATCTCGCCGCCGCCGCACCACGACATCTACTCGATCGAGGACATCAAGCAGCTCATCCACGACCTGAAGAACGCCAACCCGCGGGCCCGCATCCACGTGAAGCTGGTGTCCCAGGTCGGCGTCGGGACCGTGGCGGCCGGCGTGTCCAAGGCGCACTCCGACGTCGTGCTCATCTCGGGCCACGACGGCGGCACCGGCGCCTCGCCGCTGTCCTCGATCAAGCACGCGGGCGGCCCCTGGGAGCTCGGCCTGGCCGAGACCCAGCAGACGCTGATGGCCAACGGGCTGCGCGACCGGATCACCGTCCAGGCCGACGGCCAGCTCAAGACGGGGCGCGACGTCGTCATCGCGGCGCTGCTCGGCGCCGAGGAGTACGGCTTCGCGACCGCCCCGCTGGTCGTGTCGGGCTGCATCATGATGCGCGTCTGTCACCTGGACACGTGTCCGGTGGGCGTCGCGACGCAGAACCCGGAGCTGCGCAAGAAGTTCAACGGCAAGGCCGAGTACGTCGTGAACTTCATGAAGTTCGTGGCGCAGGAGGTCCGCGAGATCCTCGCCGAGCTGGGCTTCCGCTCGCTCGACGAGGCGATCGGCCGGGCCGACGTGCTCGACGTCGACACCGCCGCCCAGCACTGGAAGTCCCGCCACCTGGACCTCTCGCCGATCTTCCGGATCGCCGACGTCCCGGACGACGCGCCGCGCAAGCGGACCCGGGCGCAGGACCACGGTCTGGACAAGGCGCTGGACAACACGATGATCCAGCTGGCCGAGGGCGCGCTGCGCAACGGCGACCGGGTCCGCCTGGACCTGCCGGTGCGCAACGTCAACCGCACCGTCGGCACCATGCTCGGGTCGGAGCTGACCCGGGCGCACGGCGGCAAGGGCCTGCCCGACGACACGATCGACATCACGCTCACCGGCGCGGCCGGGCAGAGCTTCGGTGCGTTCGTGCCCAAGGGCATCACGCTGCGGCTGGTCGGCGACACCAACGACTACTTCGGCAAGGGCCTGTCCGGTGGCCGGCTGACCCTGCGGCCCGACCCGTCGTCGCCGTTCGCGGCCGAGGACAACGTCATCGCCGGCAACGTCATCGGCTACGGCGCCACCTCCGGGGAGATGTTCATCCGCGGTGTCGTCGGTGAGCGGTTCTGCGTCCGGAACTCGGGCGCGGTGGCCGTCGTCGAGGGTGTCGGCGACCACGGGTGCGAGTACATGACCGGTGGCCGGGTCGTCGTCCTCGGGCGGACCGGGCGGAACTTCGCGGCCGGCATGTCCGGCGGCGTCGCCTACCTGCTCGACACGGACCGGAACCGGGTCAACCCGGAGATGGTCGACCTCGACCCGCTCTCGGACGAGGACCGGTCGATCGTGCACGACCTCGTCGAACGGCACCACGCCGAGACCGGTTCCGCGGTGGCGCACGCGCTGCTCACCGACTGGGACGCCGCCGTCGAGCGGTTCGGCAAGGTCATGCCCAAGGACTACAAGCGCGTGCTGCTCGCGACGGAGAACGCCGAGCGCGAGGGCCGCGATGTCAACCAGGCGATCATGGAGGCTGCTCATGGGTGACCCCAAGGGCTTCATGACCACACCCCGCCGGACCCCCACCCGGCGGCCGGTGGACCTGCGGCTGATGGACTGGCGCGAGGTCTACGAGGACTTCCCGAAGCAGACCCTGGAGTCGCAGGCGGGGCGCTGCATGAACTGCGGCATCCCGTTCTGTCACCAGGGCTGTCCGCTCGGGAACCTCATCCCCGAGTGGAACGACCTGGTGTACCGCCAGGACTGGCGCGAGGCGATCGAGCGGCTGCACGCGACGAACAACTTCCCGGAGTTCACCGGGACGCTGTGCCCCGCCCCGTGCGAGGCCGCCTGCGTGCTGGCCATCAACGACGACGCCGTCACCATCAAGCAGGTCGAGGTCGAGATCGTCGACAAGGCCTGGGACGAGGGCTGGGTCACCCCGCAGGTGCCCGAGGCGAGGACCGGCAAGAAGGTCGCCGTCGTCGGGTCGGGCCCGGCCGGGCTGGCCGCCGCCCAGCAGCTGACCCGGGTCGGGCACGACGTCGTCGTGTTCGAGCGGGCCGACCGCATCGGCGGGCTGCTGCGCTACGGCATCCCCGAGTTCAAGATGGAGAAGGCGCGCCTGGACCGGCGCCTGGAGCAGATGGTCGCCGAGGGCACCCACTTCCGGGCCTCGGTCGACGTCGGCACCGACATCACCGTCGAGCAGCTGCGGGCCGAGTACGACGCGGTGGTGCTCGCCGGCGGCGCGACGGCGTGGCGTGACCTGCCCGCGGACGGCCGCGACGCCGAGGGCGTCTACCAGGCCATGGAGTTCCTGCCGTGGGCCAACCACGTGCAGCAGGGCGACATGGACGCGCCGCCCATCTCCGCCGAGGGCAAGGACGTCGTGATCATCGGTGGCGGTGACACCGGCGCCGACTGCCTGGGCACCTCGCACCGCCAGGGCGCACGCTCGGTGACCCAGCTGGAGATCATGCCGACGCCCCCGGAGAAGCGCACCGAGGGCATGCCCTGGCCGACCTACCCGACGGTCTACCGGGTCTCCTCCGCGCACGAGGAGGGCGGCGACCGGCTGTTCTCGGTCAACACCACCGAGTTCGTGAAGGACGCCGACGGCAGGCTCGCCGGCATCCGGATCGTCGAGGTCAAGCGCGGGGACAACGGCTTCGAGCCCGTCGAGGGCACCGAGCAGGAGCTCCCGGCGCAGCTGGTGCTGCTCGCGATGGGCTTCGTCGGCCCGGAGAAGGGCGCGCTGCTCAACGACCTCCAGGTCGATCTCGACGAGCGCGGCAACGTCGCCCGCGACGACCGCTACATGTCCTCGGTCGACGGCGTGTTCGTCGCCGGCGACATCGGCCGCGGCCAGTCGCTGATCGTGTGGGCCATCTCCGAGGGTCGCTCCGCGGCCGCCGGGGTGGACGAGTACCTGACCGGGCGCACCGTGCTCCCGCGTCCGATCGACCCCACCGACCGGCAGATCGCCTGATCCACCCGGCGTGACGACGGGGCCCGGCCGTTCGCGGCCGGGCCCTTCGTCGTCCCGGGGCCGACCCGGGGCTCAGTCGAGGCGTTCGAGCTCGTAGGCGTCGTCGCCGATCCAGATGCGCACGCCCTCGGCGTCGTCGGAGATGTAGCCGTCCTCCTCCTCGCCGAGCTCGCGGATCGCGCCGAGCGCGAGGCGGTCGAACTCGACGACACCGCCGCCGACGTCGACGGGCCGGTACTCCCGGGCCAGCATCGCGGTACGGCACCGCGTCGCCAGCCACACCGCGTTCTCCGGACCGACCTCGACCCGCCACCGCTCGTCGCGCATCGTCAGAGTATGGCCCGGATCACTCCGTCCGTCGCCCTCCTCCGACCGGCGATCGTCACGGAACGCTCCTCATCGGACGCACAGCGCAGTCCGGACCCGCCCGGCGCGGTGGCGGCGCCGTTCACGGTGGCGGGCGAGACAGGGGCCACTGCACCCACAACCCGACGCCGCGTCGGACGTTGAACCCCGTGACCGGCATCTGCAGAACCGGGAGCCCCTGTCGATGCCGGGCACCATCGGGTCATCGGGTACCGCGGCGTGTGCCGCGGACCCGATGCCCGGTGGTGTATCACCCGCGACCGGTCGCCACGCGACCGATGAGATCGCCGGGGCCCGCCGGTCCCAGTCGGTGAGTGCCCCGGAGCCGCCGGGGCCGTGTCACGGAGGTCGTCATGGCCGTCCCCTCCCCCACCCGGCGCCGGACGTTCGTCCACCGCGCGTTGTGGGTGCTGCAGATCCTGCTCGGGCTGTTCTTCGTCCTGGCCTCGGCGCTGCCGAAGTTCTGGGGCGACCCGTTCGCCGTCGCGATCTTCGAGGGCATCGGGGTCGGCCAGTGGCTGCGCTACGTCGTCGGGTTCCTCGAGCTGGCGGGCGGCATCGGGCTCCTCACCCGGCGCTTCGCCGCACCGGCCGCCGCGGGCCTCGTCCTGCTCATGATCGGTGCCGCCCTCGCCCAGGCGTTCGTCCTGCACGGCGGGGTCCTGGTCGTCACCCCCGTCGTACTCGGCGTCCTGGCGGCCGTGATCGCGGTCGGGCGCCGGAACGAGACTCTCGCCACCCCGCGCTGACCAGCGTTTACCCACGGCGATCATCGGGCATCTCCGGACGGAGAAGACCGATCCGGATACCCCGGTTCGCCCGAGTCAGTCCCGCAACGGGGAGGAACCCGCCATGGCCGACCGCCACGTCAAGCCGGTCGACGACGGCTGGACCGTCGAGAAGGAAGACGCCCAGCGCCCGAGTGCCCGTACGAGCACCCAGGCCGAGGCCATCACCCGGGCGGTGGAGATCATCGCCAACGACGGCGGTGGCAACCTCGTGGTGTACGGCACCGACGGTGCGGTGCGCGAGCGCCGCTCCATCGACTCCGACGCCGACACCGGTACCGCCACCCGGGCCGCCGCGAGCGCCACCGCCACCGCGGCCGGCGACACCGCGTCCCAGGCCGCGAAGACGACGGGCAAGGCCGCGGACAAGATCGGGTCCGACACGCGGACCACCGCCAAGAAGGTGGTCGGCGAGACCGGTGACAGCGCGGCGAAGGCCGGCGACACCGTCAAGAAGGGCGCCGACAAGGTCGCTGCCGAGGCGCGCAAGGTCAACGACCAGGGCAAGGACCCGAAGAAGGCGGGCAAGGCCGCCGCCGAGGCCGCGAAGGCCACCGGCGAGCAGCTGGCCGGGAACGCCCAGCGCACCGGCAAGCAGGTCGCCGGTGAGGTGTCGGCGTCCGCGGAGCGGTCCGCCGCGACCGTCAAGGCCGTTGCCGACCAGGGTGCCGAGTCCGCGGTGCGCACCGCGGACCGGGCCGCACGCGTGAGCGCCCGTGTCGAGGACGACCTCGACGACACCGGGGCCCGCCTGGCCCGTCGGCTGTACGAGAACGGCGAGCGCGCCGCGTCGCAGCTCGACGATCTCGCCCTGCGCGTCTACAAGCCGCTGAACCCGATCCGGTTCACCAGCCGCGTCGCCGCCGGGGCGGTCGCCACCGCGTTCGGCGTGACCGGTGCGGTCACCTCACGCGCGGGCAAGCTGTTCCAGCGTGGGACGCGCAAGGCCACCGGCCGCTGAGTCCCCGCCGTCACACGACGATGCCCCCGCCGACCTCGTCGGCGGGGGCATCGTCGTCGGTGCCGTTCCCGGGTGCCGGTCTCGGTGCCGGTCTCGGTGTCGTCAGCGCTGCCGTCGGTGCTGCCGTCGGTGCTCAGGACACCGGACGCAGCACGTAGTCGCCGGTCTCGTCGCTCCACTCCATCTCGACGAGGTCCCGGGCGCGCGCCGCCTTCGCGAAGGACAGGAAGCTCCCGAAGCCGTAGCGCTTCTCCGAGAAGTCCGGCACGCGCTTGCGGAGCTGGTTCTTCAGTCCGGACAGCTGCGGCGGGTCGCCGGCCGCGGCGAGTTCCCGCACGACGTCGACGAGCAGTGCGAACGCGTCGTGGTCGGCGTCCGGGTCGTCGGGCAGCGCCACCTCCGGGTCGCCCTGCGCCGCGCCGGTGGTCAGCGTGACCGCGCCCCGGTCCTGCAGGTGGCGCAGCAGCTCGCCGAAGCCCCGGAAGCCGTGGTCGGCCTCGTCGAAGGTCGGGTCCTTGCGCAGGATCGCCCGCTTGAGCCGGGAGGCCAGCACGGTGCCGTCGGCCTGGCGCGCGAGCCCCCCCAGGGTGCTGACGACGAGCCCCTCGACGTCGCGCTCCTCGGCACCGGTGGTGGCGGTGTCGTCGCTGCCGTCGGAGAAGGTGACGTCGAACGGGTCCGGCGGGACGACCGGGGCCGGTTCCGGCTCCGGGGCCGCGACCGGGGCCGGCGTCGCCACCGGGCCCGCCGCCGGGGCCGGCCGGGGGCTCCCCCGGCGGCGACGCGGCGGCGCGGGCGCCTGGGTCGGCTCGACCCCGGGGAGCCGGTCGTAGAACAGGAACTCGTCGCAGGCGGGCGGCAGCAGCGCCGACGTCGAGGACTGCACCCCGATCCCGATGACGCGCTTGTCCAGCTCGCGCAGCTTGTGCATGAGCGGGGTGAAGTCGGAGTCGCCGGTGCCGATGGCGAAGGTGGTGATGAACTCACGCTCGTAGGCGAGCTCGATGGCGTCGACGGCGAGCTTGATGTCCGCCGCGTTCTTGCGCGAGCCGCCGATCCGCTGGGGGATCTCGATGAGCTCCACCTGGGCCCGGGCCATCAACCGGCGGTCCTCGTCGAACGACGACCAGTCGGCGTAGGCGCGGCGGACCACGACCCGCCCGCGTTCGGCGAGCGCGTCGGCCACCGGCCCGAAGTCGAAGGGGACGACCCCGAGGCCGTCGCGGGCGCCGATCGCGAGATTCTCGTAGTCGAGCAGCAGTGCGATGCGTTCGTCCTCGTGGGCCACCGCGGAAGCCTAATGCGCTGGCCCGGACGCCCGCCCGCAGGGCACGGTGCACCGATGCACGCCGAGGACGTCGAGAACGCGGTGACGGTCATGACCGGAGCCCTGGAGGCGGTACCGGACGACGGCTGGTCCGACGCGGCCGGCCCGCTGGACTGGTCGTGCCGGGACACCGTCGTGCACGTCGCGGACGACCTGTTCGGCTACGCGGCCCAGGTCGCGATCGCCCCGCCCGACGACTATCCGCCGTTCGAGATCGTGGTGCCCGACGGCGTCGGTACCGCCGGGCTGCTGCAGGTGGTCGCGACCGGCGGGGCGATGCTCGCCGCCGCCGTCCGCACCGCGCCGCCGGGGGTGCGCGGCTGGCACCCCTACGGCGACGCCGACGCGTCCGGGTTCGCGGCGATGGGAGTCGTCGAGATCCTGGTGCACACCCACGACATCACCCGGGTCACCGCCCCGGGGTGGACGCTGCCGCCGGCACCGTGCCGGGATGCGCTGACCCGCCTGTGGCCGGACGTCGACGCCGACGACGACCCGGCCGGAGCACTGCTGCACCACACCGGCCGGGCACCGTGGCGCGGTGCCCCCGCCCCCGACCGGTGGCGCTGGTACGGCGCGCCGCGCTGAGGCGACGCCGGGCCGTTCCCCGATCGCGCGGTGAACTCAGCAGATCCTCACCGGGTTCTCACCCCCGCCTCACCGGGGCGCGGGATGATCTCGCGGGCACGACACGAGGAGAACGGTCCATGGACGCCGGCAGCACCGGGATCGACGCGGTCCCGATCACCACCTGGCCGTTCGTCACGGCGTTCGTCCTGGCCGGCGTGCTGGTGCTGGTGGCGGTCGTCCTGGGTGTCCGACGGGCCGGACGGTCCCGGCACCGGTCCGTGCGGGTCCTCGCCCGGCTGGGTGCGACGGGGGTGGCCGCGGTGGTGCTGCTGGCGAACGCCCTGGTCGGGGTCAACGCCGGTCTGGACTACCTGCGGACCGTCGGCGACGTGGCCGGCACCGGTCCGGCGGCGGGGATCGGCGTCGCGCAGCTGCTGCTGAGCCGCAGGGCCCCGGCGACCGGACAGGTGGTGCAGGTCCCGATCCCCGGGAGGGCGTCGCACTTCGCGGCCCGGCCCGCGGTCGTGTGGGTGCCACCCGCCTGGTACGAGCGCCCCCGGCCGCAGCTGCCGGTCATCGTGCTGCTGCACGGGACCCCGGGGCGCCCGGCCGACTGGGTGGACTCCGGGGGCGCCGCCGACGTCGCGGACGCCTGGGCCGCACAGCACCACGGGGTCGCCCCCGTCCTGGTGATGCCCGACGTCAACGGGTCCTACACCGCCGACTCCGAATGCGTCGACACCCCGACCGCGCAGGTCGAGACCTACCTGACCCGCGACGTGCCAAGGGTGGTGAGCAGGTTGTTCGGGACACGGCCGCCGGGGGCGTCGTGGGCGGTGGCCGGGTTGTCCGAGGGCGGCAGCTGCGCGGTGATGCTGGCGCTGCGCCACCCCACCGTGTTCGCGACGTTCGGCGACTACGCCGGGCTGCTGGGTCCCCGCGTCGGGGACTCGAACGGAGGCGTCGCGGACACCGTCGCCGGCCTGTTCGGCGGGTCGCCGACCGCGTTCGCCGCACACGACCCGGCAACGCTGCTGGCCACGAACCGGGTCCCCGGCCTCGCGGGCTGGTTCGAGGTGGGCGACGCCGACACCGACCCGGCCGCCGCCGCGGTCGCGTTGTCGGCGGCGGCGACCCGGGCCGGTGTCGGGAACCGGCTGGTGGTCGTGCCCGGGGGCGGCCACGACTTCGACCTGTTCTCCCGGGCCCTGTCGGACTCCTACCCCTGGCTCGTGGGACGGGTGTCGGCCCCCGCGCCCTGATCCGTGGTCAGGGCGCGCCGAAGCCGGCCGCCCCGAGGACCTGGCGGCCCTCGTCGCCGTTGACGAACTGCACCCACTTCTGCGCGAGCTCGGCGTCGCCCGCGTTCTTGAGCACGACGATCGGGTACTGGTTGACCGCCTGCGAGGCCTGCGGGATGTCGACACCCTGCGCCGCCCCGCCCGAGGCGGTGACGTCGGTCCGGTAGACGAGACCGGCGTCGGCGTTGCCGGTGGTGACCTTCTGCAGCACCGACTTGACGTCCTGCTCCTCGGAGACCGGAGCGATGTCGACGCCCGCCGCCTGCTCCACCTTCTCCGTGGCCGACCCGCACGGGACCTGCGGGGCGCACACCACGGTCCGCAGGTCCGGCTTCGTCAGGTCCTGCAGCGACGCGATCTGCTTCGGGTTCTGCGGCGCGACCGCGATCTGCAGGGTGTTGGTGGCGAAGACCGCGGGAGCGCCCTGGGCGTTGCCCGCCTCGGTCACCTTCGTCATGTTGTTCTGGTCGGCCGAGGCGAACACGTCCGCGGGGGCGCCCTGGTTGATCTGCTGGGCCAGGGCCGAGGAACCGGCGAAGTTGAACACCACGTCGGTGCCCGGATTGGCCGCCTCGAACCGCTTCTCCAGGTCGCCGAACGTGCCCGTCAGCGACGCCGCCGCGAACACCGTCAGGGTGCCACCCTGCGCCTGGCCGCTCGGCTGGGCGGCGGAGCCGCCGCCGTCGCCCCCGCCGCAGCCCGCCAGCGCGAACAGCGCCGTCGCTGCGACCGCGGCGCAGGCCACTCGTCCTCGGATCCTCACGAACACCCTCCCGGGATCGACCTCCCCCGCCGTTCGTCGATCACGAACTGCGGCTCGGCGGGCATCTTATGCACGCAGTCACCGCGTTTGCACCACCGATCGTCGCGCAGAACCGGTTTCGTGCGACGCGCATCGTCCGTCGACTCTCAGTGATCGTTCAGCGTCCTCTGGGGTTGCTCTGCGCAACGACCGTCAGGGTCGTCCGGGCGACGGGTCACGCCGCCGGGACACGGGAGGACGACGGTCGATGGTGGACGAGACGCTGCTCCCCCCCGGGGACGCGTCCCCGGGGACGGCGGGCACGGCGGGGACGGAGACGACCCGCGGGCGGGGCGGCCGCGGTGGCCGGGCGGTGCGGCGATGAGCGCCACCGGGACCACCGTCGAGCTCACCCCGCAGCCGGGGCCCACCGCGCCGGCGGCGGCGCCGGGTCGCGGCGACCGTGCTCGGCCTGCTCGGGGTGCTGCTCGGCGGGGCGGGTGCAGGGGTCGGCACGTTGACCCTGGCGGCACCACCCGGGACCGGACCGGTGGAGGCGACCGCCGAGTGGGCACGTGACCACGGACTGAACTGGCTGGTCACGGGACTGGAGGCGGTCCAGTACGCCGCGCAGGCGCCGTCCGAGGGCGGCGCGCCGGCCGGCGGGATCCCGCGGGCGCCGGGCGCACTCCCCGATCCGGCGACGACGCCGCCGCTCGCCCCGGTCGCGGCCGGTGCCCCGCTCCCCGGCGAAGGTGTGTGGCAGACCGTCGTCGCCGACCACGGGCGGCCCGCCGTACAGGTGACGACGCTGCGGGTCGACGACACCCACACCTCGTATCTCGCCGGGGTGCTGCGGATGGACCCCGCACTCGTGCGCGGCACCCTGCACCCGGGCGTCGGGGAGCCGTCCGGTCACTGGCACGCCTCGACGTCGCTGGCCGGACGGCCGGGTGACGGCGTGGCGGTGGCGTTCAACGGCGGGTTCAAGCTGTCCGACCCCAGCCACAACGGCTACTACGCCGAGGGCCGGACGGTCGCACCGCTGCTGCCCGGCAAGGCCAGTCTGGTCCTGCACACCGACGGCCGGGCCGACGTCGGGACCTGGGGCACCGAGGTCGGGATGGGACCGGACGTCGTGAGCGTGCGGCAGAACCTGCTGCCGCTCGTCGACGACGGCGCGGTCAACCCGACGTGCGCCACCGGCGGCACCGCCGAGTGGGGCAGCACGATCGGCCAGGACGCGTTCGTCGACCGGTCCGGTTTCGGGGTGACGGCCGACGGCACCGAGGTCTACGTCGCCGGCCCGGCACTGTCGGTGTGCACGCTGGGCAGACTGCTCGCCGATGCCGGTGTGGTCCGGGGCATGGAGCTGGACATCAACCCCGCCTGGGTCAGCGGTACCTACTTCCACGACCGGCCCGGGCACACCCCGCAGGGGTTCGCCCTGTTCCCGGCCGAGCAGGTGCCGCCGACCCACTACCTCGTCCCGACGATGCGCGACTGGTTCGCCTGGTACCTGCGGCCGTGACGGGCGGCTCCGCCCGGGACGGGTCAGTCCTCGGGCGGGGCCTCGCCGAGCTCGTCGACCTCCGCGCCCGCCGCGGCGATCTCCTCCTTGACCACGCCGTAGGCGACGCCCGGGCCGTAGCCCTTCCGGGCGAGCATGCCGACCAGCTTGCGGGCGCTGGACTGCCGCTCCTCGCGGCTCCCGACGGGCAGGCTCCGCAGCCGTCGCACGACCAGCTCACGGGCCCGGTCGCGCTCGGAGTCGTCGTCGATGCCGGTGAGGGCCTCGTCGGCGATCTCCCGGTCGACCCCCTTGCGGTGCAGCTCCAAGGCGATCGCCCGCTTGCCGAGACCGCGGTGACGGTGCCGGGACCGGACCCACTGCTCGGCGAAGGCCTCGTCGTCGACCAGGCCGACCTCGTCGAACCGGTCGAGGACGCGACGGGCGACCTCGTCGGGGATCTCCTTGCGGCGCAGGGCATCGCCCAGCTCCTTGACCGTGCGGGCCCGGTCGGTGAGCAGGCGCAGGCAGATGTCGCGGGCGCGCGTCTCCTGCTCCTGGGGTGTCTCGTCGCGCGGGGTCGCGTCCTCGCCCCGGCGACGCCCCCCGCCGCGCCCACCGTCCCGACGACGGCCCCGGGGCGTGCCGCCGGGACCCCCCGGGCCCCGTCCGGTGCCCCCCGGGCCGCCGGACAGGGTGTCCGCCGGCCCGCCGGCAGCCGTCTCCACGACCCTGTCGGTGGCCCTGCCGGTGGCCGTGCCGCTGTGAGTGGCCGTGTCGGCGTCGGTGGCCGGACGGCGGCGTGGAGTGACGCGGTCGCGGCGTGCTCCGCCATGGGGGGTGCCCCGGGGACCGCCGCGCGCGGCGCCGCGGCCGGACAGCTCGTCGAAGGAGACCACGCGCGGCCGGGCCGTCCCGGCCCCGCCGTCGTCGGCGGTCCCGTCCTGGACGGGATCCGGACCGGGACCGTCGAGGGTGAGCCTGCGGACCGGTGCAGGGGCTGCCGCCTCGTCCGTTCCCGGACCCGTCGACTCGTCGGTCGGCGTGCCCGCCGGCCGGTCCGCCGCCGCGGCCGTGGAGGGGGCTCCGGCCGCGCCGCTGAGCGTGGCGAACGAGACACGGTGGGGGCTGGTGTCCCACCCGGGGACCGACGGGGGCTCCGCCCCGGTCCCCACCGGCTCACCGCGGGTCGGATCGGTGGTCCGTACCGGTGGCGGGGCCTCGTCGTCGGTGACCGACGGGGTCACGCCGAACAGGTCGTCGAGCGGGACGGTGCGGGGCCCGGTCGGCTCCGCACCGTCCCGTCCGGACGTGCCTCCGGACCCGTCGTGCTCGCCGGTCACGCTCAGAAGTCGACCGGGGCCGGGAGGGGCTCGACCGGGCTCGCGTCCTCGGCGTCGACGACGGCGCCGATGCCCAGCTTCTCCTTGATGCGCTTCTCGACCTCGGCGGCGACGTCCGGGTTCTCCTTGAGGAACTTGCGGGCGTTCTCCTTGCCCTGCCCCATCTGGTCGCCCTCGTAGGTGTACCAGGCGCCGGACTTGCGGATGATCCCCTGCTCGACGCCCACGTCGATCAGCGAACCCTCCTTGGAGATACCGACGCCGTAGAGCACGTCGAACTCCGCCTGCTTGAACGGCGGGGCCACCTTGTTCTTGACGACCTTGACCCGCGTCCGGCTGCCGACCATGTCGGTGCCGTCCTTCAGGGTCTCGATGCGACGGATGTCCATCCGGACCGAGGCGTAGAACTTCAGCGCCTTACCGCCGGTCGTGGTCTCCGGGGACCCGAACATCACGCCGATCTTCTCGCGCAGCTGGTTGATGAAGATCGCCGTGGTGCCGGAGTTGCTGAGCGCACCGGTGATCTTCCGCAGCGCCTGGCTCATCAGACGGGCCTGCAGACCGACGTGGCTGTCGCCCATCTCGCCCTCGATCTCGGCGCGCGGCACGAGTGCGGCCACCGAGTCGATGACGATGATGTCGAGCGCGCCGGAGCGGATCAGCATGTCCGCGATCTCCAGCGCCTGCTCACCGGTGTCCGGCTGGGAGACCAGCAGGTCGTCGGTCTCCACACCGAGCGCCTTGGCGTACTCCGGGTCGAGCGCGTGCTCGGCGTCGATGAACGCCGCGACGCCGCCGGCGGCCTGCGCGCTCGCCACGGCGTGCAGCGCGACGGTCGTCTTACCGCTGGACTCCGGGCCGTAGATCTCGACGACGCGGCCACGCGGGATGCCCCCGACGCCGAGCGCGACGTCGAGCGCGATGGAGCCCGTGGAGATGGCACTGATCGGGACGCGGGTCTGGTCGCCCAGCCGCATCACCGAGCCCTTGCCGTGGTTCTTCTCGATCTGGGCGAGGGCGAGTTCGAGCGCCTTGCCGCGGTCCGGAGCGGACATCTCTTGACTCCTCGCTGGTGGTCGACGATCGGGTCCTGCTGGTGGCTTTCGGGGAGGCACACCACAACGGTATGGGGTACCCCTGACAGTTCCGGGCCCGGATCGGCGCCTGTGGACAACTCGTCCGTGAGCACGCCGCAGGACCGGTACCGCACGTCCTGCCGGAACCGTAGACGAACACGCGTTCGATCCGACACCGCGACACGCCGACCGGGCGCCCCCGGGAGCCGAGCGGTCCCCCGCCCACCCGTCGGACCACTACCGCCGTGCGGGTGGCACCTCGTAGACCGCGCAGACGGCACGCCAGATCCGGCGCAGGTCGACACCGGCCTCGATCGCCTGCTCGACGGTCCGGCCGCCGAGGTCGGCGAAGACGTGGTCACGGGACAGCGACGCCGCCCGCACCGGCCCGAACTCGCCCTCCATCAGTTCCCGGAAGTGGCTCAGTCGCACGCCCGCGAGGGTAGACCGGTCACCCGTTCCGTGCGGCGCCCGCCCGAGGAGGCCCGGAACCGGTAGCCTGGGTGATATGTCCGAACTGCTCGCCACCGTCCCGGTCGACGTCGCCGACGAGGTCCTCGCGACGACCGGCATCGGGTCGCCGCTGGCGTGGCAGGTCGTGTCGCTGCTGGCCCTGCTGTGCGCGCTGGTCGTGCTGGTGCGCTGGTGGATCCACCAGCGCCGTCGCTGACGGGTCCCGCCGTACCCGGCGGCCGTCGGCCCGGACGTTAGGCTCGCCGCCGGCGACACGAGCGGAGGACGGTGGAGATGGCGGGCACGACCCCGAACACACGCAGGCCGACGGGCACCGACGACGCGGAGCTGCAGAACGCCTACCGCATGGTCTCCGACGTGCTGGCCGGAGCGGTCCGCGAGACGCTCGCCGCGCCGGGACCCGATCCGGCCCGGTTCGCCGTGCGCCGGCTGACCGCGGTCGACCGGGACGTCCCGGCGGACGCCACCCGGCCCGGCTGGTCGCTGGCCTTCCTGGTGCTGGCCGACTGGTACGACGCCGCACGCACCGCGCTCGCCGGGGACGACGACCGTTCCGAGCGCGCCCTGGACTGGATCGGGCGGAACCTGGGCCCGCGCTACGCGGCGCGGGCCCGCTACACCGTCGCCCCGCTCGTCGACCCGGCCGACGCCCGCGAGACCTCGCACTACGTCGACGCGCTCGGCGTGGACTTCCTGGCCTCGATGGTCTGGACCGTGGCCGCGGTCGTCGCCGAGTTCCCGGCCGAGGACACCGCGGAGATCTAGGGCGCGTCTCCTAACCCGGCTGGTCGGGCCTGCGCGATGATCAGTAGGTGTCGCGCCGTGCCGTCCTGACCGATGCCCAGTGGGACCGACTCGAGCCGTTACTGCCCTCGTCGGACGGGATGCCAGGGCGCCCGTTCGCCGATCACCGC
The DNA here is from genome assembly GCF_020131355.1 of Pseudonocardia sp. ICBG1293. GTDB lineage: Bacteria > Actinomycetota > Actinomycetes > Mycobacteriales > Pseudonocardiaceae > Pseudonocardia. Next base: position 469,840 of record NZ_JAHLEL010000051.1, on the reverse strand, counting down.
AGAGTGATCGAGGGGATCATCTACCGGTTCCGCTGCGGGCTGGCCTGGCGTGATGTCCCGGTCGAGTTCGGGCCGTGGCAGACCCTATGGAAACGCCACCGCCGCTACTGCGGTGACGGCACCTGGGACCACGTTCTCGCAGCTCTGCTCGCCGATGCCGACTCCGCCGGTCTCGTGGACTGGGCCGTGTCGGTCGACTCGACGATCATCCGCGCTCACCAACACGCCGCGACCCTGCAGCGGGACACAGGGGGCCGGATCGAACTACAAGAATCTGCTGATCGAGCCGCCCGATCACGCCTTGGGCCGCTCCCGCGGAGGGCTCGGCACGAAGATCCACCAGCTCGTTGACGGACACGGCCGCCCGCTGGTCGTACTCGTCGGCCCCGGACAGGCCGGTGACGCCCCGATGTTCGCGCACCTGATGTCACATCTGAGCGTCGGACGGGTCGGTCCGGGCCGACCGCGGACCCGACCCGAGCGGGTCCGCGCAGATAAGGCCTACTCCTCACGCGCCATCCGCGCCCACCTGCGCAGACGACGGATCGTCGCGGTCATCCCGGAGCCGGCTGACCAGCAGGGACACCGGAAACGACGCGGCACACGCGGCGGCCGACCACCGGCGTTCGACCGGGTCGACTACCGCGGCCGCAACGTCGTCGAACGCGGGTTCTGCGAGGTCAAGCAGTGGCGCGGCCTCGCGACCCGCTACGACAAACTCGCCCTGACCTACCGCGGCGGAGTTGCACTGAAGGCCATCGTCACCTGGTTGCGCACTTTAGGAGACACGCCCTAGCCGCGTACCCGGGCCGACGCCGCGCGCTGAGAGCGCGGGCCACGCCCGGTCCGACGGGTGACTGTCGGACCCCACCCGCATGATGGTCGGCGTGACCGCACTCGAGGGCTTCTCCCCCGCCACCCGCCAGTGGTTCGAGGGGGCCTTCGCCGCGCCCACGGCCGCCCAGGAGGGTGCCTGGTCGGCGGCGCAGGCCGGGCGCAACGCGCTGGTCGTCGCACCGACCGGGTCCGGCAAGACCCTGGCGGCGTTCCTGTGGGCGCTCGACCGGCTCGCGGCCACGCCGCCGCCCGCCGAGCCGAAGCACCGTTGCCGGGTCCTCTACGTCTCCCCGCTGAAGGCCCTCGCCGTCGACGTGCAGCGCAACCTGCGCTCACCGCTGACCGGCATCCGCCAGGCCGCGCAGCGCCTCGACGAGCCGGTCCCCGACATCACCGTCGGGATGCGCACCGGCGACACCCCGGCCGACGAGCGGCGCCAGTTCCAGCGCACCCCGCCGGACGTGCTGGTGACCACCCCCGAGTCGCTGTTCCTGCTGCTCACCTCGGCGGCGCGGGAGTCCCTGCGCGGGGTGACGACGGTGATCCTCGACGAGGTGCACGCCGTCTCCGGGACGAAGCGGGGGGCGCACCTGGCGGTGTCGCTGGAGCGGCTGGAGGAGATCACCGAGACCACCCCGCAGCGGATCGGCCTCTCGGCCACCGTGCGCCCGGTCGACGAGGTCTCCACCTTCCTGTCCGGCACCCGCCCGGTCGAGGTCGTGCAGCCCGCCGTGCCCAAGACGATCCGGGTCGAGGTGCAGGTCCCGGTCCCGGACCTGGCCGCGCTCGACGAGCGGCCGGCCCCGGGCAGCACCGACGAGGAGGTCGTGGGCTCGGCCGCCGGCACCGCGCGCAAGCCCTCGATCTGGCCCGCCGTCGAGGAGCGGCTGCTCGGTCTGGTGCGCGAGCACCGCTCGACCATCGTCTTCTCCAACTCCCGCCGGCTCGCCGAGCGGCTCACCTCCCGGCTCAACGAGCTCGCCGCCGAGCAGGAGGCCGCCGCCCTGGAGGAGGCCACGGACCTCGACGACCCGGGCGCTTTCCCGGCCGAGGCGGTCGGCCAGTCGGGGGTGGGTGGCGGGGCCGCGCCGACGGTCGCCAAGGCCCACCACGGTTCGATGTCGCGCGACCAGCGCACCCTCGTCGAGGAGGAGCTGAAGTCCGGCGTGCTGCCGTGCGTCGTGGCGACCTCCAGCCTGGAGCTCGGCATCGACATGGGGGCGGTCGACCTCGTCGTGCAGGTCGAGGCACCACCCTCGGTCGCGTCCGGTCTGCAGCGGGTCGGGCGTGCCGGGCACCAGGTGGGCGCGGTGTCCGAGGGCGTCGTGTTCCCCAAGTACCGCGGGGATCTGGTGTCGTGCGCCGTGGTCGCGGAACGGATGACGACCGGGTCGATCGAGTCGACGCGCTATCCGCGCAACCCGCTCGACGTGCTGGCCCAGCAGATCGTCGCAATGGTCGCGATGGAGCCGTGGACGCTGTCGGACCTGGCCGCGACGGTCCGCAGGGCGGCGCCGTTCGCCGCCCTGCCGGACTCGGCACTGCACTCGGTGCTGGACATGCTGGCCGGGCGCTACCCCTCCGAGGAGTTCGGCGAGCTGCGTGCCCGGATCACCTGGGACCGGGTCACCGACGAGCTGCGCGGCCGTCCCGGCGCGCAGCGCCTCGCGGTGACCTCCGGCGGCACCATCCCCGACCGCGGGCTGTTCACCGTGATGACGCCCGGCGGCGCGGACGGGGCCGGGTCGCGGGTCGGCGAGCTCGACGAGGAGATGGTCTACGAGTCCCGCGTCGGCGACACGTTCCTGCTGGGGACCTCGTCGTGGCGGGTCGAGGACATCACCCACGACCGCGTGATCGTGACCCCGGCGCCGGGGGTGCCCGCCCGGATGCCGTTCTGGAAGGGCGAGTCGATCGGGCGTCCGCTGGAGCTGGGCCGGGCCGTCGGGGCGTTCGTGCGCGAGATGTCCGGCCTCGCCGACTCCGACGCCCGTGAGCGGGCCGCCGCGGCCGGACTCGACGAGTGGGCCTGCGACAACCTGCTGTCCTACCTGCGCGAACAGCGTGAGGCGACCCGGCACGTCCCGAGCGACCGCACGATCCTGGTCGAACGGTTCCGCGACGAGCTGGGCGACTGGCGCCTGGTCGTGCACTCGCCGTTCGGGGCCCAGGTCAACGGGCCGTGGGCACTCGCGATCGCGGCCCGGATGCGGGAGCGCCGCGGGGTCGAGGTGAGCGCGTCGGGAGCCGACGACGGGATCGTGCTGCGCCTGCCGGACGCGGTCGACGACAACGGCACCGAGGTCGTCCCGAGCGCCGAGGACGTGTTGCTGGAGCCGGGGGAGATCGAGCAGATCGTCGTCGCGGAGCTCGGGAACTCGGCGCTCTACGCCTCCCGGTTCCGGGAGTGCGCCGCGCGGGCGCTGCTGCTGCCCCGTCGCGACCCACGCCGGCGCAGCCCGCTGTGGCAGCAGCGCCAGAAGTCGGCGCAGCTGCTGAGCGTGGCGGGCAAGTTCGAGCAGTTCCCGATCACCCTGGAGGCGATGCGGGAGTGTGTGCAGGACGTCTACGACCTGCCGGGGCTGCGGGAGCTGATGGGTGACGTCGCCGCGCGGAAGGTGAAGGTCGCCGAGGTCGAGACGGCCCAGCCGTCGCCGTTCGCGCGCAGCCTGCTGTTCGGCTACGTCGGGATGTTCCTCTACGAGGCCGACGCCCCGCTGGCCGAGCGCCGTGCGGCCGCGCTGTCGCTGGACTCGACGCTGCTCGCGGAGCTGCTCGGCTCCGAGGCGATCCGCGAGCTGCTCGACCCGGAGATGCTCGCCGAGATCGAGGCACAGCTGCAGCGCACCGATCCGGACCGGCACGCCCGTGACGTGGAGGGTGCGGCGGACCTGCTGCGTTTCGTCGGAGACCTGTCCGAGGCCGACGGCCGGGCCCGCGGCGTCGACCCGGCGTGGCTGGCGCAGCTGGAACGCGACCGCCGGGCGCTGCGGGTGCGGATCGCCGGTGAGGAGCGGTTCATCGCGGTCGAGGACGCCGGGCGCATCCGCGACGCGCTGGGCACCGCCCTGCCGGTCGGGGTGCCGGAGGCGTTCACCGAGCCGGTACCGGATCCGCTCGGGGACCTCGTGCTGCGCTGGGCGCGCACGCACGGCCCGTTCACCGCCGCCGAGCTCGCTCGCCGCTTCGGGCTGGGCGTGGCCGTGGTCGCCGGGGTGCTGGAGCGGCTGACCGGCACCGGCCGGCTGATGAAGGGCGAGCTGCGGCCACAGGCGTCGGTGCCGGCGGGGTCCGGCGGGGAGCTGGAGTACTGCGACGCCGAGGTGCTGCGCCGGCTGCGCCGCGCCTCCCTGGCGAAGCTGCGGCACGAGGTCGAGCCCGTCGAGCAGCGCGCACTCGGGCGGTTCCTGCCGCAGTGGCAGGGCGTGCAGGTCCGGTCCGGTTCCGAGCGGCGCGGCCGGGTGCGGCGTGCACCCGGTGCGGAGGACGTCCTGGGCGTGGTCGAGCAGCTCGCCGGCGCACCGCTGTCGGCGAGCGCGCTCGAGTCGCTGGTGCTGCCCGCGCGGCTCCCCGGCTACACCCCGGCGCTGCTCGACGAGCTGACCGCGGCCGGCGAGGTCACCTGGGTCGGGTGCGGCGCGCTGTCCGGGCAGGACGGCTGGCTGGCGCTCGCCCCGGCCGACGTGGCGGACCTGCTGCTGCCCGCCCCGGACCTGGACACCGCAGGCACCCCGCTGCACACCGCGGTGCTGGCCGCGCTCGGGCTGACCGACCCGGCCGGCCTGACCGACCCGGGGGCGGTACCGGACTCCGGGGGTGGGGCGCTGTTCTTCCGCGAGCTCGCGACGCGGGCCGGCGTGCTGCTGACGGAGCAGGAGGAACCCGCCCCCTCCGACGACGACGTCGTCGCCGCCGTCTGGGACCTGGTCTGGGCGGGTGCGCTCACCAACGACACGCTCGGCCCGCTGCGGGCCCGCCTGTCCGGTGGCGGCTCGCGACGCGGCGCGTCCGGGCGGCAGGGCGGGGCACACCGCACCGCACGTCGGCCGGCCCGCGGGCGCTACGCCCAGCTGCGTGCGGGTCGGCCGTCGATGCCCAGCCGGACCGGTCCGCCGTCGGTGGGCGGGCGCTGGTCGGTGGCCGTGCCACGGGAGCCCGACCCGACCCGCCGCGCGCACGCGACCGCGGAGGCCTTCCTGGAACGCCACGGGGTGCTGACCCGGGGCGCGCTGGGCACCGAGCGGGTCACCGGCGGGTTCGCCGCGGTGTACAAGGTGCTCCGGGCGATGGAGGAGTCCGGGCGGTGCCGTCGTGGCTACGTCGTCGAGGGGCTGGGCGCGGCACAGTTCGCGGTACCCGGTGCCATCGACCGGGTCCGTGCCCTCGCCGGAGCCCTCGGCGCTCCCTCCCCCGCCCCGCAGGCCGGTCCGCGCCGCCTCGGTGCCGGCCCCGGGGCGGTCACCGCCGACCCCGCCGACCGTCCCGGCCCGTCCGGCCCCGGCCCCGGCCCCGGCCCCGGAGATCTCGACGACCCCGGCCGCCCCTCGGCGCCCGTCGGCCGCGCCCCGCACGGCGGCCACGCCCCGCACGACGGCCCGCCCGATCCCACCGGCCGGGCCGGGTCCGTCGGCCGCGCCGGGGACGGTGAGCCGCTGCCCGACGACCTCGTCGGTGACGCGTCCGGCTCCCCCGGGACCGGCGACCCGTACGCCGGGGTGCCCGACGACCTGCGCGGCGGCCTCGGCGGGCTCGGCGGTGCGGGCCGGTACGGCGAGTTCGACGGCGGTGCCGGGCGGCGGCCGCAGGCGCCGAGGGAGGCGTGGCGCGAGCTGTCCCGGGTGGTGCTCGCGGCCACCGACCCCGCCCAGCCCTACGGTGCGGCCCTGCCCTGGCCGGAGACCACCGGCGAGACCCGGCACCGTCCCGGCCGCAAGGCGGGTGCCCTGGTGGCGCTGGTCGACGGGGCACCCGCGCTCTACGTCGAACGGGGCGGCAAGTCGCTGCTGTCGTTCACCGAGGACCGCGACGAGCTGCGCGCCGGGGCCGAGTCCCTGGCGGGAGCGGTGCACGAGGGCTGGCTCGGGTCGCTCGCCGTGGAGCGCGCCGACGGGCAGGACTCGCTGGTCTCGGCGCTGTCCGAGGTGCTCACCGAGGCCGGGTTCCGGGTGACGCCGAAGGGGTTGCGGCTGCGGGCCTGAGCGGGTCGGGCGGACGACGTCAGTACCGCCGGTTCGCCAGGACCGGGACGGCCGCCCGGGCGGCGGTCACCGTGTCGAGGTCGAGGTCCACCAGCAGCGTCCCGGGTCCGGCGTCCAGGGCCGCGAGGACCGCGCCGGTGGGACCGGCCACGGTGCTCCTCCCGATCCCCGTCGGGGCCCCGCCGGGGACGGGTCGGCCGGCCGCGTCCGGATCCGCCTGGTCGCAGGCCGCCACGACCGCGGTGGCGTCGAGGGCACGGGCGCGGACGAGCAGCTCCCACTGCTCGGCCTTCCCCGGACCGGCGCCCCAGGACGCGGGCACCACGACGACCTGCGCGCCGGCGTCGCCGAGGACCTGGAACAGACCGGCGAACCGCAGGTCGTAGCAGGTCGCGAGACCGACCGTCACCCCGTCGACGACGATCGTGACCGGCCGGTCCCCCGGCGCCACGGTGTCGGACTCGGCGAACCCGAAGGCGTCGAACAGATGGATCTTGTCGTAGTGCTCCTCGACGTCGGGCCCGGTGGCGAGCAGGGTGTTGCGGACGCGGCCGTCGTCGGTGGGGGTGAACATCCCGGCCACCACCGTGACCCCGGCTCCGGCGGCGAGCTCACGGACCCGGGTCGCCCACGGGCCGTCGAGGGGCTCGGCGACCGGGCCGAGCGGCACCCCGAACCGGCACTGGGTGGCCTCGGGGAACACGACGAGCCGCGCGCCCCGGGAGGCCGCGTCGGCGATGCCGTCGGCGACCGTGGCGAGATTGTCCGTCGGGTCGGTGCCGGCGGCGATCTGGACGAGGGCGATCCGCATGGGTTCTCCTGGGGTGGTTCGGTGTATACGTGTCGTATGCCGACGTCACGGGAGTCCGGTCGCGAGCGTGCGTTGCACTACCTGCGCGAGACCGTCCTGGTCGACCCGCGGGTGCAGGGCACGTTCCTCAACGAGAACGAGCTCGCGGGCCGGATCGGGGTGTCGCGCACCCCCGTCCGGGAGGCGCTGCTGCTGCTCGTGGCCGACGGCCTGGTCGAGATGCTGCCCGGTCGCGGCGCCTATGTGCCGCCGCTGACCGGCCGGCAGATCGCCGAGCTGATGGAGCTGCGCGGGGTCCTGGAGCAGCATGCCGCGCGCGCCGCGATGGTGACCCACGGCGTCCCGTTCGAGGCCATGGACGCGGCCCTGGACCACCAGCGGCGGCTCGCCGGCGCCGGTGGGGACCCGGCCGAGTTCATCGAACTCGACATGGTCTTCCACCAGACTCTCGTGGACGCCGCCGGGAACGCCCTGCTGTCACGGACCTACGCCGGGCTGCGGGTGCGCCAGCGCCGGATCGGCGTCACCGCCCTGTTCCGGACCGAGGACCGGCGACAGGCGGTGTGCACCGAGCACGGCCGGATCCTGGAGGCGCTGGCCGGCGACGACCCCGAGGTGGCGGCGAAGGCGATCGACGAGCACCTGCAGCTGACCCTGCGCGTGCTGCTCAGGGCGTGAGGGCGAGGTAGGCCTCGTCCTCGTCGTGGTCGGGGTCGCGGCCGAGGAGCAGCCCGACGACCGTCAGCACGCAGGCGACGGCCAGGTAGGCCGCGACCGGCACCCAGTTGCCCGACCCGCCGGACAGCGCGGTGAACGCCAGGGGCGCGACGGCGCCACCGACCACGCCGGCGATGGTGTAGGCCAGCGAGCTGCCGGTGTAGCGCAGCCGCGGCGAGAACTGCTCGGTGACGAACGCGGCCTGCGGCCCGTACATGAACGAGTGCAGGGCCAGCCCGACCACGATGCCGACGACGAGCAGCGCGAACGAACCGCCTGCGATCATCGGGAAGAAGACGAACGGCCACACCGCGCCCCCGACGGCGGCGACGCCGTAGACCAGACGCCGGTTGAACCGGTCGGTGAGCGCCCCGGCCAGCGGGATCGCGGGCAGCTGCAGCGCCGAGCCGATCAGGATCGCGCCGAGCACCTCCGACCGCGAGAACCCGAGATGGGTGGTGGCGAAGGTGAGCACGAAGACGGTGAACAACGCGTAGCTGACGTCCGGCCCGATCCGGCTCAGGATCCCCGCCAGCAGCGGCCGGCGCTCGGCGGTGAACACCTCGCGCACCGGCGACGACGGACGGTCACCGGACTCGGCGATCGCGCGGAAGACCGGCGTGTCCTCCAGCTTCAGCCGGATCCACAGCCCGAACGCCACCAGCACCGCCGACAGCAGGAACGCGAGCCGCCAGCCCCAGTCCAGGAACTGCTGGTCACTGAGCAGCAGGGTGAGCAGGGCCAGGACGCCGTTGGACAGCAGGTTGCCCGCGGGCGGACCGACCTGGGCCGCGGAGGCCCAGAACCCACGCCGGCGCGGCTCGCCGAACTCGCTGGACAGCAGGACCGCACCGCCCCACTCCCCGCCGACGCCGACGCCCTGGGCGAAGCGCAGGAGCACCAGCAGGACCGGCGCGGCGACGCCGATCGTGCCGTAGGTCGGCAGCAGACCGATGAGGAACGTCGCGACACCGATCAGCACGAGCGTGATGACCAGGACCTGCTTGCGGCCGATCACGTCGCCGAGCCGGCCGAACACCACACCGCCCAGCGGACGCGAGACGTAGCCGACGGCGTAGGTGGAGAACGCGAGCAGCAGGCCGGTCACCGGGTCCGCGGCCGGGAAGAACAGCACCGGGAACACCAGCGCGGCCGCCGCCGAGTAGACGGCGAAGTCGTACCACTCCAGCGAGGTGCCGGTGAGGCTCGCGACGAACGCCTTGCGCAGGTCACGGCGGTCGACCGGAGGTGACGACGAGGCGGAGGGCGAGGTCATCGCAGGCTCCCGGGGTCGGAGGCGGTCGGTGGGACGAGCCTCATACTTGCTGTATACACAGTGTGTGCGCAACCCTCGTGCGCATCGGTAACGCGACGTACACATCTGACGGAGGTCCCCCGTGACGCTCGAACTGGCCCTGCCCGACGGCAGCACCCGCTCGGTGGAGGTGCACCGGGTCTTCAACGCCGGGTACGCCGGACGTGCCCAGGAGGAGGTCGCCGCACACGTCGCCGAGCTGGCCGAGCTCGGTGTCCCGGCCCCCGACACGGTGCCCGCGCTGTACCCGGTCTCGCCGTACCTCGCCTCGCAGACCGGGCGGGTCCCCGCCCAGCACGGCCGGACCTCCGGGGAGGCGGAATGGGCGCTCGTCATCGGTGACGACGTCACGGACCCGCTGCTGACCGTGGCGTGCGACCACACCGACCGGGCCCTGGAGGTGCACGGCGTCGCGTGGAGCAAGAACGCGGGCCTCGACGTCCTGGGCCGCCGGGCCTGGCGGCTGTCCGAGGTCGCCGACCGGCTCGACGACATCTCCCTGCGCGCCTGGGTCCGCCACGACGGCGACGGCACCGGCGACGGCGCCGAGGAGCTCGTGCAGGACGCGACGCTGGCCGCGCTGCTGCCGCCCGGCTACTGGGTCGACCTGCTGCGCGAGCGCGGCTGGCTGGTCCCCGGCACCGTCCTGCTCTCGGGGACGGTCGCGATGCGGGCCGGGGTCGACCAGTTCGCCGACGCCTGGCGGGTCGAGCTGCACGACCCGGCCACCGGCGACACGATCGGGCTGGCCTACGAGGTGGACCGTCTGCCCGAGCCGATCGGCTGACCGACCGCCGGACGCGCGACCGGACCGGCCCGGCCCGCCGCCGGGTGGCACCATCGGCCCATGATCCGTCGCTCCCCCGGCCCCTCCTCCCGCGACCGGCGCCTCGCCGCCGGGCTCGCGGGGCTGCTCGGCACCGCCGCCGTCCTGCACGTGGTGCGTCCCGAGCCGTTCGACTCGATCGTCCCGCGCAGCCTGCCCGGTGGACCCCGGTTCTGGACCTACGCCTCCGGGGCCGCCGAGGGTGCCGTCGCCGCGGCCGTCGCGCACCCGCGGACCCGGCGCGCCGGGGGCTACGCCGCGGCCGCGCTGTTCGCGGCGGTGTTCCCGGCCAACGTGTCGATGGCGCTGCACTGGAACCGCAAGGCACCGGTGTACCGGGTGATCGGCTGGGGGCGGCTGCCGCTGCAGGTCCCGCTGGTGCTGTGGGGGCTGCGGATCGCCCGCAGCGCCCCGCGCGGCTGACCCGGGTCGGGCACCGGTAGACCGAAGTCGATCGTCCACCCGCCCGATGCCCGCTGCGTCGGGCGGGGCGCCCGGGGTGTGATGGCCACCGGGGCCGGGTCCGCCGGCGCCCGCGTCGTCGCGCTGGGGGGGACACATGACGTCGTCGACCACCGTCCGGGACTCCGATGCCGCACCCGCGGTCGTCCCACCGCCGGCGTGGTTGCCCGTGGGGATCGTCGCCGGGGTGGTGGCCGTCGTCCATCTCGTCATGGGCGCGCTCGGCCGCGGGTACTGGTTCGACGAGGCGTTGATGCTCGCGATCGGCCGCCACCACCTGGACTGGGGGTCGGCCGACCAGCCCCCGGTCGCACCGGCGCTGGCCGGGCTGGCCGACGCCGTCGCCCCCGGGGTGAACGGGGTGCTGCGGATCGTGCCGTCCCTGGCGACGGCCGGTGCGGTCGTCGTCGCCGCGCTGATCGCCCGGGAGCTGGGCGGTGACCGTCGCGCCCAGGTACTCACCGCGCTCGCCCAGGCCACCGGCCTGTGGGTGACGCTGTTCGGGCACTTCCTGACGCCGTACTCGCTCGAACCGCTGCAGTGGGCGCTGCTGCTGTGGCTGCTGGTGCGCTGGACCCGGGTCCGCGACGACCGGCTGCTCCTCGCCGTGGGACCGCTCCTGGGCCTGGCCGCGCTGACGAAGTTCCAGGTCATCCTGCTGGGCGCGGTGCTGGTCCTCGCGATCGGGGTGGCCGGGCCGCGGGCGATGCTGCGCCGGCCCGCGTTCTGGTGGGCCGCGCTGGTCGGCGCGCTGATCGCGTCGCCGACGCTGGTGTGGCAGGCCGTGCACGGATGGCCACAGCTGCGGATGACCTCGGTCGTCGCCCAGGAGTCGGCCCTGTTCGGCGGGCCGGGCCCGAACGCGGTGGCGATGCTGCTGCTGGCGGGTCTGCTCGGCTCGGTGCTCGTGCTGGTCGGTGCGGTCGCGGCGTTCACGTCGCCGCGGCTGCGGCCCTACCGCTTCGTGGCGGTCACCTTCCTGCTGCTGTGGATCGTGTTCGCGGTGACCGTGGGGCGCGCCTACTACCTGTGCGGGCTGCACGGCGCCGTCGCCGCGCTCGGTGCGGTGTGGCTCCAGCAGCGGCGCGAGGCCGGTCGGCGACGGTGGTCCTGGGTGGCGTGGCCCGCGGGGGTGCTGTCGGTCGCCCTCGCCGCGACGATGCTGTCCGCCGGTGCTGCGGCGGCCGACCCCGCGGTGCCGGACCGGATCGTCGGCGAGGTCGCCCGGGTGTACGACGGACTGCCCCCGGACCGGCGCGACCGTGCGGTCGTGGTGGGCGACTCCTACATCTTCGCCGCCTACGTCGACACCGCCGACCCGGCACTGGGCCTGTCACCCGGGTACAGCGGCAACCGCAGCTACGGCTACTTCGACCCGCCCCCGGACGACCACGACGTCGTGATCCTCCTCGGGAAGGACCCCGGCCTGCTCGCCCCCACCGGGGTGACGCTGCGACCGGTCGCCGACCTCGGGGACGGCAACCGCATCTGGCTGGGCGAGGGCATGGCGCATCCGTGGTCGCAGGTGTGGCCCCGGATGCGGACGCTCGTCCTCGACTGAGCCCGGGCCGGACCGGGCCCGCCCGGGTAGCGTCGCGGTCGTGCCCGAGGGAGACACCGTGTACCTGGCAGGCAAGCGGCTGCACAGCGCGCTGGCGGGGCACGAGCTGCTGCGCGGGGAGCTGCGCCACCCGCGTCTGGTCGAGCACGACCTGGCCGGGCTGACCGTCACCGGTGTCGTCCCGGTCGGCAAGCACCTGTTCACCCGGTTCGACGACGGCCGCAGCCTGCACAGCCACTTCCGGATGGACGGCTCCTGGCACCTGTACCGGCCGGGCATGCGCTGGCGCCGGGTCGCGCACGAGGCACGCGCGGTCCTGGAGACCGCGGACCGGGTCGCCGTCGGGTTCGCCCTGCACGACCTGGAGCTGCTCCCCACCGGTGACGAGCACACCCTCGTCGGTCATCTCGGGCCCGACCTGCTCGATCCGGACTGGGGACCCGGTCACGACGCCGAGGCCCTGCGCCGGATGACCGCCCGCGCCGACCACCCGCTCGGTCTGGTCCTGCTCGAACAGCGGGTGATGGCCGGGCTCGGCAACCTCTACCGCAACGACATCTGCTTCCTGCTCGGGCTCAGCCCGTGGGTGCCGGTGCGCGACGTGCCCGACCTGCCGGGGGTGATCGACCTGTCGCGGCGGCTGCTGTCGTCGAACAAGGACCGCCCGGAACAGACCACGACCGGCTCCCTGGCCGCGGGTGAGGCGCACTGGGTGTTCGAACGGCCGGGGCGGCCGTGCCGCCGCTGCGGCACCCGCATCCGGACCGCCGACCAGGGCGACGACCACCGGGCCCGGGTGACCTACTGGTGCCCGCGCTGCCAGACCGGACCCGCACCGCGCCCGGTGCGCCGCAGCACCGGTCCGCGACGCGGGGCACCGGGACGGCCGCCACCGGGGGTGGCCCGCACCCGCTGACGCCCGGCGCCGGGTCCCCGACCCGGGCGGCGGCTCATCGGTCCGGGTCCCACCCGGCGCCGACCGCCAGGACGCGCACACGATCACCCGCGTGCCGGCGGAGCTCGCCGACCGGGTCCTCGACCTCGCGGTAGTGGTCGAGCTCGTCCGCCTGCTCCGGCTCGTAGTGGATGGGGACCAGGTGCCGGGCGCCCAGGATCCGCGCCGCCTCCGCGGCCTGGCGCGGGTCCATCGCGGCGGGCAGGCGGCTCGACGGCTGCCGCAACGGCGCGTCGACCACCACCCCGTTGATCGGGAGGAACACCGCGTCGAACGGACCGGACCGCCGCGCGACGTGCCACCAGTGACCGTGGAACAGCGTGTCCCCACCGTGCAGGATCCGCCGGCCGTCGGCCTCCACCACCCAGCTGACCTGCGGGTCCCCGAACCCGTCGACAGCCGGGACGGCGGTGACCCGGAACGGCCCGAGCTCGCGGGTGCTCCACTCCTCGACGACCTCGGTGCGCAACCGGTGCTCGACCAGCTCCCGCTCGGCGAGGGCGGTGAAGGCCGTGTCCACATCGTCACCGGACCCCGGCGCCGGGCGCAACACCGGCGCGTCCGGGGCCAGCACCGCGGCCAGTGCTCCCGCGTCGGTGTGGTCACGGTGCAGGTGGGTGACCAGGGCCGCGTCGACCTCGCCGTCCGGGGCCACCAACCCGGCGCCGGGCCGCCAGCCCGGGAACATCGTCGAGACGTCCCGCACATGGTCGATCACCAGCCGCCGCCCTCCGGACCCGACCTCCAGCCCGGCCCAGCCCAACCGTCGCAACCGCATCCCGTCCCCCTCCGTCGGATCGTCGACGCCAATATTGGCGTACGACCGTTCACCAAACAATAGCGAACGACCGTGCGCTACCCTCGGAGCATGTCACCGCGACGGTCTGCGGCCGAGGCGCAGCGCACCCGGGGGCGGATCCTGGACCGGGCTGCCGCGATCGCCTCCGTGGAGGGCCTGGACGGCATCACGATCGGCCGGCTCGCCGAGGAGCTGACGATGAGCAAGTCCGGGGTGCACAAGCACTTCGGCACCAAGGAGGCGTTGCAGCTCTCCACCCTGGACAAGGCCTTCGTCGACTTCTGGCACCGCGTCGTGGAGCCTGCACGGTCGGACCCGCCGGGGCTCGTGCGGCTGCGGTCGGTGTGCCGGGGCTCGGTGGACTACCTGGAGCACCCGTTGCTGCCGGGCGGGTGCCTGATGACCGCCGCCCTCACCGAGTACGACGGACGTCCCGGCCGGGTGCGCGACGCGGTGGCTGCAGTGTGGTCGCGCTGGCAGGACCAGCTGCACACGGACCTGCGTGTCGCGGTCGAGAGCGGGGAGCTACCCGCGGGATTCGACACCGAGCAGGCGCTGTTCGAGATCGTCGCAGCCGGACTCGCGCTGAACGCCGCCCTGCAGCTGCGACGGGACACGACGGCCGCGGGCCGGGCGCGCCGGGCGATCGAACGGGCACTGCGGGCGGACTGACCGGCCCCGGACACACCACCGCCGCGACCCCGGGATCGGGACCGCGGCGGACGGCGCGGAACGGCGGAGCGGCTCAGGCGGTGCCGGGCTGCTGCTGGTTCTGGGTGTTCTGCTGCTGGGCCGGGGCCGGCGAGGACGGCAGCTGCTGGGTCTGGTCGCCCTGGCCGACCTGCGGGGCCTGCTGACCGCCGGCGATCGGCGCACCGGACATCGACGCCCGGATCTGCTCCAGCCGCGACATGCCCGCCATGTCGGTGGTCGACTGCTGGACCTCCAGCATCCGGCCCTGCACCGAGTTCTGGGCGAGCTCCGCGGACCCGAGCGCGGTCGCGTACCGCTTCTCGATCTTGTCGCGGACCTCGTCGAGGGAGGGCGCGTTGCGCGGTGCGGACAGCTCGCTCATCTGCTGCAGCGACTTCGCCGCCTGCTCCTGCATCTTGGCCTGCTCGAGCTGGCTGAGCAGCTTCGTGCGCTCGGAGATCTTCTGCTGCAGCATCATCGAGTTCCGCTCGACGGCCTGCTTGGCCTGGGCGGCGGCACCGATCGACTGGTCGTGCAGCGTCTTGAGGTCCTCGACGCCCTGCTCAGCGGTCACCAGCTGGGTCGCGAAGGTCTGCGCCGACTGCTCGTACTGCTGGGCCTTCTGCTCGTCGCCCTGGGAGCGGGCCTGGTCGGCCAGCACGAGCGCCTGGCGCGCCGACGACTGCAGCTTCTCGATCTCACCCAGCTGCCGGTTCAGCTTCATCTCCAGCTGACGCTGGTTGCCGATCACCGCGGCCGCCTGCTGCGACAGCTGCTGGTGCTGGCGCTGGGCATCCTCGATGGCCTGCTGGATCTGCACCTTCGGGTCGGCGTGCTCGTCGACCTTCGACGAGAACAGGGCCGACAGATAGCTGAAGAACTTGGTGAATCCGTTGGCCATCTCTGCGCGTCCTCCGCCTGCGTTCGCTCGCGACCGTGCCCGCCACCACGGCGGGCGTGCGGACCCCGGACCGACCCCGCGTTCCCCCCGTGGTCGGCCGGACCTCCGGCCCTGTCCATCCTGGCATCGCTGCCGGTCTGCCCGCACCCTACCGCGCGGGCGACCGGCCGGGGGCGGGCCGTGCGCTCAGGCCGCGGAGGCCACCGGCCCACCCGAGGTCGCCGGTGCGGCGACCGTGGAGCCCGGCCGTCCGGCCAGGCGGAGCTCGGCGTGGCGCTGCCCGATCGGGACGAGCACGTCGTCGCGGCGGTGCGCGGCCGCGGCGGAGGTCGCCGTGGTCATCTCGGCGGCGACCGCGGTGAGCAGGTCCGGCACCGACACCCCGAGCGCCTCGCAGATCGCCGCGAGCAGCTCGCTCGAGGGCTCCTTGCGCCCGCGCTCGACCTCCGAGAGGTACCCGAGGCTCACCCGCGCGGCCCGCGAGATGTCGCGCAGCGTGCGCCGGCGCGCCGTGCGCACCTCACGCAGCCCACTGCCGATCGCTTCCCGCAGCAGCATGTGCCCTCCTCGACTGCTCCCCGGACATCCGGTGATGTCTCACCGTACCGACTTCCCCGGTCCCGCCGCGCCGTGACGCTGTCCGCCCACGGCGAACACCTCAACGCCGAACCGGCCCCGGATCGTCCCCGCAGGTCACGCGGGTCGTGGTCGGACGGCCTTGCGGACGTAGCCGGCGCCGGTCACGACGGTGAGCACCAGGGCGACGGCCATCATCGCCCACTGGAGGACGAGCACCGCGGTCGTCGCCGCGGTGTCGGATCCCAGCAGCAGCGGCAGCGGCAGCAGGAACGCCCCGATCGCCACCGTCTGGGCGACGGTCTTGGCCTTGCCGCCGCGGCTGGCCGGGATGACGCCGCGCCGGCGGATCACGACGAAGCGCAGTGCGGTGATGCCGAGCTCACGGACGACGATCACGACCGTCACCCACCAGGGCAGCACGCCCAGGATCGAGAGCCCGACCAGTGCCGCCCCCATCAGCGCCTTGTCCGCGATCGGGTCGACGAGCGCGCCGAACCAGGTGACGAGTCCGCGGCTGCGGGCCAGCTGCCCGTCGAGCCGGTCGGTGGCGGCCGCGACCACGAAGACCGCGAACGCGACCAGCCGCCACACCACGTCCTCGCCGCCGCCGACGAACAGCGTCACCACGAAGACCGGGACGAGCAGCAGCCGCAGCACCGTCAGCGCGTTGGCGATGTTGAGCAGCGGCGGGTCGCCGACTCCGGCGGTGCCCCCGGCCGGGTGCGAACTCATCCGGCTGCGGAGGCCGCCGGAACGGCCCCGGCCGGCACCCGCGGTTCGAGCAGCTCGAGGGCCTCCACCAGCAGGTCGACGCCCTCGGTGTCGACGACCCGGCAACGGACCAGGTCGCCCGGTCGCAGCGAGTCCGGCTCCGGGCCGTCCTGCGCCGCGGCGACGACGGTGCACTCGCCGTCGGCGTCGGGGCCCTGGTGCGCGGCGCGACCGGTGCAGTCGTCCTCGTCGTCCTCCGCGGACTCCACCAGTACGACGACCTCGGTCCCGACGCGCTCCTCGGCGCGCTGTTCCATCAGCTCGTCGACCAGCGCCGAGATCCGCGCGACGCGGGCCTGCACCTCCGCCGGGTCGACGTGGCCGTCGTAGCCCTCGGCCTCGGTGCCGTCCTCGTCGGAGTAGCCGAAGACACCGACGGCGTCGAGCCGGGCCCCGGGCAGGAAGGCCTCCAGCTCGGCGAGGTCCTCCTCGGTCTCCCCCGGGAACCCGACGATGATGTTGGACCGGATCCCGGCCTCCGGCGCGAGTGCGCGGATGCGCTCGCAGAGGTCGAGGAAGTCGGTGCGCGACCCGAAGCGGCGCATCCGGCGCAGCACCCGTGCCGACGCGTGCTGGAACGAGAGGTCGAAGTAGGGCGCGACACCCGGCGTGGTGGCGATGACGCGGAGCAGGTCGGGCCGCAGCTCGGCCGGCTGCAGGTAGGCGACGCGGATCCGCTCGACCCCGTCGACGGCGGCCAGCTGCGGGAGGAGGTCGACCAGCGCGCGGGTACCCCCGGGGAGGTCCTTGCCGTAGCTGGTGGAGTTCTCGCTGACGAGGACCAGCTCGCGCACGTCCTGCCGGGCGAGCCAGACGGCCTCGCCGAGCACGTCGGCCGGCGGGCGGGACACGAAGCTGCCGCGGAAGCTCGGGATGGCGCAGAACGCGCACCGGCGGTCGCAGCCCGAGGCGAGCTTCAGCGACGCGACCGGCCCGCCGGACAGGCGGGTGCGCGCGATGTCGGGCACCCAGTCGTGACCGGGGACCGAGACGTCCGCGGTGGCGGCGGGGCGCTCCACCGGCGAGATCGGGAGGAGGGTGCGGCGGTCGGTGGGGACGTGCGGGGCGGGAGCGTGCCCACCCAGGACGTCGCCGAGCCGCTCGGCGAGCTCGGGGTAGGCGTCGAAGCCGAGCACCGCGTCGGCCTCGGGCAGGTCGGCGGCCAGCTCGGCGCCGTAGCGCTCGGCGAGACACCCCACGGCGACGACCTTCGCCCCCGCCGGGCGGGCCACGTCCGAGGCGGCCAGCACGGTGTCGATCGAGTCCTTCTTGGCCTGCTCGACGAATCCGCAGGTGTTGACGACGATGACGTCGGGGCTGCCGTCCTCGGCGTCGACCAGCTCCCAGCCGGACCCGGCCAGGCGGCCCGCGAGCTCCTCGGAGTCGACCTCGTTGCGCGCGCAGCCCAGCGTCAGCAGGGCGGCGCGACGGGGTGCGTTCTCGGGGGAAGCCACGGGTACCAGGGTAGACGCCGGGCCCGACGGCCCCGGTCTAGGCTCTCCTGCCGTGCCCGAGCCCGTCCCCGCCCCGGTCCCCGACGTGCTCGTCCGACGTGCCCGCACCCGTGACGTCCGCCGGATCCGCGAGCTGGTCGACGAGTACGCGGGGACGGTCCTGCTGGCCAAGGAGACCGTGACCCTCTACGAGGCCGTCCCGGAGTTCCTCGTCGCCGAGGTCGACGGCACGGTCGTCGGGTGCGGTGCGCTGCACGTGCTGTGGGAGGACCTGGGCGAGATCCGCACGGTCGCGGTGTCCCCGTCGGTGCTGGGCCGCGGGGTCGGGCACCGGATCGTCGCCGCCCTGATCGACGGCGCCCGCGAGCTCGGGCTGGAGCGGCTGTTCGTGCTCACCTTCGAGAAGCAGTTCTTCGCCCGGCACGGGTTCGCCGAGATCGACGGGACGCCCGTGTCCGCCGAGGTCTTCGCGGCGATGCTGCGCAGCTACGACGCCGGCGTCGCCGAGTTCCTCGACCTCGCCCACGTCAAGCCGAACACCCTGGGCAACGTGCGGATGCTGCTCACCCTCTGACCTCAGGCCGCGGCGGCCCGCACCGCCGCGACCACGGCCCACACCAGCGCCGCGACGATCGCGACGACCAGCGCCACCAGCAGCAGCACCGGGGCCAGCGCCACCACCACCCCGATCAGCACCTTCGCCGCCGTCCCGAGCGCGGCGAACCCGCCCTTGACCGCGCCCCACACCGGGTTGTCGCCGCGGGCGAGTGCCCGGCCGGCGCCGAGCGCGGCGCCGAGGCCCGGCCCGCCGTCGGCCGCCACCTGTTCCAGCGAGTCGGCCAGCCGGTCCACCTTCTCGCAGGCGAGCGCGGCGAGCCGGTCGACGAGCGCGGCCAGCAGCCGTTCCCCGGCGTCGCGCAGCCGGGTCATCGGCTCGGCGGGGGTCGGCGGTGCCTGCCCGGCGGCCGGTGCCCGGTCCGGCGGGGCCGCGGTCACCTCCTGCGTCGCGGTGCTCATCGGGTCCTCGTGGGTGCGGCCATGACGATCGGTCCTCTCGGTGACGGGTGCGGGTCGGTTTCCGTCCGGCCCGGCGCGGGAACGCTCCGGGCCGGCCCGACGAGCGGAAGGGGCCCCTCGATGCGTCCACGTGACCGGCCCACGCTGGACCTGCTGCTGCTCCGCGCGGTCCACGCCGCCCCCGGTGACGGGGCCGCGGTGCTCGCCGCCGTGCACGAGCGGTCCGGCGGTGCGGTGCCCCTGTCCGCGGGGTCGGTGCACCGGGCGCTGCACCGGCTCGAACGGAACCGGCTCGTGCGCCGCCCGGCCGGCAGCCGGGGGTACCGGCTGACACCGTTGGGCGGGCGGGTGCTGCGGTCGCGGACCCGGGAGTTCGAGGCACACGTGCGGGCGGTGCGGGCGCTGCTGCCCGGCGGCGCGGTCACGAGCGGTGCCGGGGCAGGAGCGGACCGAGCGGGCCGAGTTCGAGGTTGAGGTCGGCGGGGGTGAGCCCGAACTCCTCGGTCAGCTCGTCCATGGCCTCCTCCAGGTGCATGAGGGCGGTGCCGAGGTCCTCGACCTCGTCGTCGGTCAGGTCGCCCTGGTCCACCCGTCGCAGCGCCTGGCGTTCCATCAGCTGACGCAACAGCTCGACGATGGTCAGCACCAGCTTCATGAGGTCGCGGCGGACGGCGTCGCGGTCGATGTCGATCCGGCCGGCGGGCCGCGGGTCAGGCGTCATCCGACGGCTCCTCCCCCGCGTGCCGCCCGGCGGGGGCGATCGAGACGATCAGCGCGCGCAGCGAGATGCGGATCAGGTCCACCCCGGCCAGCGACACCGTCACGTCGCCGGCGAGCACCACCCCACCGGCGAGCAGCCGGTCGAGCAGGTCGACCAGGGCGACCTCGCGGTGGGCGAGGCCGGTCTCCCCCGCGTTCACCGCTCGTCCGCGACGAACGAGTACGGCACCCACGGCCCCGTGACCTCGACGATCAGTCCGGCACCGGAGGCGGCGGCGCCGACGGCGGCGCGCCAGGAGTCGCGGTCGGCGTCGTCGACCAGATAGGCGCCGTTGAGGACCATCGCCTCCGGGCGCCCGGTCAGCGCGGGGGCGTGCAGCCGGTGCCGCCGCGCCGTCACCGCGGCGCCCGCGGCCGCCTCGTGCAACGCGTGTGCGGCGGCGTGGGCGGCGTCGTCGTCGCCCGCGGCCCGGTCGAGCTCGCGTCGGCGGCGCCGCAGGTAGTCGGCACCGGACGCCGCCCGTCCGCCGTCACGACGCTCCGCCGCCGCCGCGGCGTAGGCCTTCACGCCCCACTCGGTGCGGCCCCGGAGCCGGTCCAGCACCGCGGAGAACGCCGGGGAGCGCTCGGCCAGGACGGCGCGGACCCGCTCGTCGTCGCGGTAGACCGTCGCCAGGGCGAGCGGCGCGACGACGGTGCGCGCCCCCAGCGCGTCGACGACGGCGTGGTGCTCGCGCGCCGTCGTCGCGAGCCAGGTGAGGTCCTCGAGCCGGGTGCTCAGGACGTCCTCGCCGAAGTCGAGCGCGGGAACGGTGCCGGTGGCCGCCCAGAGTGCGCCGCCGCCGGTCACGGTGTGCACCGGGCGGCCCCCGATGCCGGTGACACCGGTCAGGTCGGGCGGGGCTGCGTCCCCGACGGCGTAGACGTAGGTCAGATCCACGGATCAGTCCCTCCCGCGCGTCGTACGCCGCTTGGTGGTGCCGCGCCGGCGGGGGCCCGCGGAGCGGCGGCGGGGCGGGGCGGGAGCCCCGTCCCCGTCGGCCCCGTCGTCCGCTCCGGGGTCGTCCGCCTCCGGGCCCCGCTCCTCGTCGAACTCCCCGTCGAACTCCTCGTCGCGGCTCTGCGCGAGGTCCTCGTCGGTCCCACCGGCCGCGCCGACCGCATCGTCGATCGACCTCTCGAGGGCGTCGGCCCGGGCGGATCCGTCGTCGCGGTCCGTGCCGTCACGATCCGTGCCGTCACGATCCGTGCCGTCGCCGTCCGCTCCGGGGTCGGCGTCGGCCGGTAGCAGCCGTTCGAGGCGTGCGAGCCGCTCGCGCAGCCGGGTGTTCTCCTCCTACAGCTCACCACGGCCCCCCGACAGCGTCGGGTCGCGCTCCCACCAGTCGATGCCCATCTCCTTGGCCCGGTCCACCGAGGCCACGACCAGCCGGATCTTGATGGTGAGCAGCTCGATGTCGAGCAGGTTCACCTGGATGTCCCCCGCGATGACGATGCCCTTGTCCAGGACGCGTTCCAGGATGTCCGCCAGGTCGGTGCCCGACTGCTGGGGAGCGCGTTCGGTGCGGCGCTGCGGCGCACCGGAACCGCTCCAGCGGACGGCGGCGCTCATGGTCCCCCCTCAGTCGTCGTCGCCGCGGCCGCGCGGGTAGCGCCGGACCCGCTGGTACGACATCAGCTCGGCCTCGTCGTCGAGCTCGGCCTCGTAGACGGCCAGCACGTCGGACGAGTCGGGGATGCGTTCGGTCTCGACGACCTCGACCCCGACCATCCAGCTGTCCTCCTGCTTCCGGACGAACGTGACCCCCTCCGGTGCCCGCCCGGTCATCTCCGCGATCTGTTCGACGGCCGCGCGGGCGGCCGCCCGGGCGCCGATCCGGCGGCGCGGGGGCGGGTCGGCTCGTGGCTCGGGCTCGTCGTCCACCCGGTCCTCGTCCACCCGGTCCTCGTCCACCAGGTCCTCGTGCGGATCGACGGTGTCCTCCTCCGGGTCGTCGCCCTCCGGCGTCCGGTCGTCGGGGTACTCGTCGGCCGGGTCGTCCTCGGTCCAGTCGTCCTCAGTCGAGTTGTCCTCGGTCGAGTCGTCCCCGGTCGAGTCGTCCTCGGTCGAGTCGTCGGCATCGTCGTACTGCTCGGCGTCGTACTGCTCGGCGTCGTGCTGCTCGGCGTCGTGCTGCTCGGCGTCGTGCTGCTCGGCGTCGTACTGCTCGGCGTCGGGCTCGTTCTCCGGCACACCGTCGCCGACCGTCGCCACGCCGTCGTGGACGTCGCGGTCGGGGTCGTCCCGGCGGGCGCGCCGACGACGCGGACCCCCGTCGGTCCCCCGCCGCCGGGTCTCCGGCCGCCGGTCCGCGGCGGCCTCCCGGCGACGCGGACGCACCCCGGAGGCCCGGTCGGCGCCGTCGTCGGCGGGGCGGTCCCGGCGCGCGGGCCGTTCCCGGTCGCCCGCCTCGGTCCGGCGCCGGCGGACAGGCTCGTCCCCGCCGCTCCGCCGGCGCACCGGCCGGTCACCGGACGGCCGACGCCGGCCGGGCCGGTCGTCCCGCTCGCCGCGACGTTCCGGGCGCGACGCCGGACGCGGGTCGACGTCGTCGGCGGCGGGACGGCGGGGCGCCTCCCCGTCCGCGTTCCGCCGCCGGGGGGCACCCTCCCGGCGCGGGCGGCGACGCGGCGCATCGTCGCCGTCCCGCGGCCGCGATCCCTCCTCGCCCGCCGGTCGGCGCCGGCCCGGGTCGGCGCGCTCCTCCCGCGACCGGCGGCGCGGGGCGTCGTCCTCCTCGCGGGGGCGGGACCGGGCGGGGTCGTCCGCGTCGGCCGGGCGACGTCGTGGCCGGGGCTCCCCGGACCGGCGACGGGCGGGCTCCCCCGCACGCCGTTGGCGGGGCGGGTCACCCGCCGGTCCCCCGGACGACCGGTCCGGCGGGTCAGCCACGGTCGCCCCCGTTACCTTCTTGATCAAGCCCGCTGAGGGCTTGCAGGCCGCCGGCCGCGGTATGACTGACTGCCCCTGTCGCCCGATGATCTGGGGGGTGTTGTCGCCGTGGCCGGAGGGCGCCAACGACCGCTGATAGAGACCTGACCCGTGTGGTCTGCTCGTAACGTGGCTGCCGGCGCGGGTGCTCGTGGTCGGCCTGCCGCGACGAGAAGGGAGCGGCGGTTGCCCGATCCTGACCAGCACCCGACCGGGTTCGCGGTGTTCTGCGGCCTGGACGTGGGCAAGTCCGAACACCACGCCTGCGCGGTCGACACCAACGGGAAGCGGGTGCACGACAAGGCCCTGCCCAACGACGAATCGGCGCTGCGCACCGTGCTGTCCGGGCTGGCCGAGCACGGCGCGGTGCTGATGGTCATCGACCAGCCCGCCTCGATCGGAGCGCTGGCCATCGCCGTCGCTCGTGATCTGGGGATCACGGTGGCCTACCTGCCCGGGCTGGCGATGCGCCGCATCGCCGACCTGCATCCCGGGCAGGCCAAGACCGACGCCCGCGACGCCCACGTGATCGCCGAGGCCGCCCGGACGATGCCGCACACCCTGCGCCGGGTCGGCACCGACGACGAGACCCTCGCCGAACTCACTGTGCTCGCCGGTTACGACGATGACCTGGCTGGGCAGAGCACCCGGCTGACGAACCGGCTGCGCGACGCCCTGCTGCATGTTCATCCCGCCCTGGAACGCCTGCTCGGGCCACGCCTGGACCGCGGTGGCGTGCTCGACCTGCTCGCGGCCGCGCCCACCCCGCAAGCCCTGCGAGAGCTCGGCGCTGACGGGATCGCCGAGACGATGCGGGCCCGGTCGCCTCGACTGGCCCGCACCCTTCCCGCCCAGATCCTGACCTCGCTCGACGCCCAGAGCCTGACCGTTCCCGGCACGGCCGCGTTCGCCCGTGTCATCACCGGCGTCGCCGGGCAGCTGCGCCAGGTCCACACCGAACGCGACCAGCTCGCCGACGAGCTCGAAGCCCGCCTGGAGGCCCACCCTCTTGGACCGGTCCTGACCTCGATGCCCGGACTCGGGGTCAGGACCGCCATCAAGATCCTCACCATCGTCGGCGACGGCTCCGGGTTCCCCACCGCCGGGCACCTCGCCGCTTACGCCGGCCTCGCCCCAGTCACCCGCCGCTCCGGCACCTCGATCAAAGGCGAAACCCGATCCCAGCGCGGCAACCACGCCCTGAAATCCGCGCTGTTCCTGTCCGCATTCGCCGCCCTGGCCGACCCCGCCAGCCGCGCCTACTACGACCGCAAACGAGCCGCCGGCAAACGACACAACGCCGCCCTGATCTGCCTCGCCCGACGCCGCACCGACGTCATCTACGCCATGCTCCGCGACCGCCGCCCCTACAACCCGCCCACGGTCAACAACCCCGATCCAGAACTCGCCGCCGCTTGACGAACCCATAGAGACACCCCCCCGCTCGCCCCGTCAGCCGCGCCAGCAGGACCTCCTGCCGCGCGTCGCGGTCGGCCTCGGAGATCTCCCCCGCCTCGTGGGCCCGTTCCACCTCGTCGATCTGCCGGCGCACCGCCACCGGGTCGTAGAGCCGGGCGTGCGCCTGCTGCTGCAGCTGCTCCCCCACCCAGACCACGCCGCGCACCGGGGCGAGCGGCAGTCCGAGCAGGCCGCGCAGAAGCCCCATCAGTCCTCGGCCTCCGGTGGTTCGGGCAGGAAGTCGTAAGGCGCGACCGGGCCGATCAGACGCAGCCGCACCCGCTCGTCCCACTCGTCGCCGAGCGCGTCGACGGCCTGCTCGAAGTCCCCGACCCGGTCCCGGTGCACCAGCAGCGCCAGCTCCACCGCGCCGTCCTCGGCGGCCGGCTCCTTCACCGAGGTGGCGACCGCGAACGGGCCGAGCCGCTCCACGGCGAAGTCCGCGTCCTCGGACCGGATGCGCTCGACGTGCCCGGAGATCGCCTCACCGAGCCGGATCCGCTCGTAGTAGGTGGCGTCCGGGTCCTTGCCGCGGACCGACTCGCCGAGCCGCTGGATCTCCGGGTCGGCCTCGACGATGCCCGCGACGAGGCTGTCCTGGTCGTAGCGGCCGTGCAGCACGAACTGCCGGCAGCCGTCGAGCTGGGCCAGGGCCCAGGCGAAGTAGTCCTGGTGCGCGGCCAGGAGCTCGTCGACGACGGCACGGTCGTCGTCGACGACGCCACCGAACCGCATCGGCAGCACCGTGGTGCTCCCGGCGAGGGTGTTCACGGTCCGCTCGTGGGCCAGGAGGTCCTCGCGGCTGCCCAGGCGCGCGTCCCGCGGGACGTCGCTGACGACCGCGGCGAGCCTGCCGTGGTCGATGACCGCCACCTCCTCGCCCCCGCCGACGGGGGTCAGCCCCTCGGGCAGGTCGATGTCGGCGGCGACGACGGCGTAGACGTAGGTCGCGCTGCTCACCCGCTCTTCTCCTTCCGCGACCGCCGCTCGCCGCGGAGGTCGTCGAACTTCTCCTTGCCCGCCTCGATCACTCCTTTGGTGGCTCCTTTCGAGACTCCTTTCGAACCGCCCTCGGTGATGCCGCTGACGACCTGGCCGAGGTCCTTGCCCCCCTTCTGGTGCAGGTCGAGGCGGTTGGTGGCCTCGGCGAAGCGGAGATAGGTGTCCACGCTGGCGACGACGATGCGGGCATCGATCGTGACCAGCTCGATCCCGACCAGCGACACCTTCACGAAGATGTCGATGACCAGGCCCTTGTCGAGGATCAGGTCGATGACCTGGGCGAGGTCGCCCTGCGGGGCACGGTCGACGCGACCGCCGCCCCCCTGTCGCTGGCTGACGGTCACGGTGTCCGTCCCTCCGTTCGTGGGTGCGGCGCCGGGTCAGGCACGCGAGCCCGCCGTACGACGCCGCCGGTTCCCGGCGCGCCTGCCCCCGTCGTCCTCCGGACCGGGGTCCTCGGACCCGACGTCGTCGAGGTCGGCGTCGGCGTCGTCCGCCACGTCCTCGGGCGGCAGCTCCTCGTCGGCGTACCCCTCGTCGTCCCCGTCGGTGTGCTCGGCGTACTCGCCGTCGTCGTAGTCGGCGTCCTCGTCGTCGTACTCGCCGTCGTCGTACTCGTCGTCGTACTCGGCGTCCTCGTCGTATTCGTCGTACTCGGCCTCGCGCTCCTCCTCGAGCCCCTCCTCGTGGGTCTTGACGACCTCGCTGTCGCGGATCTCCCCGCGCCAGCCCTCCAGGTCCTCCCGATTGAGCAGGCTCTCGACCATCACGTGCCGGCCGTAGTGCTTGAACTCCAGCCGTGCACGGCGGCCGACGGCGCGCCAGATGTTGCCGGTCTTCTCGAACAGGCCGACCGGGTAGTACTCCAGGATCAGCACCACACGGGTCAGGTTGGGCGCGAGTTCGTGGAACGACACGCATCCGTTCGCATAACCCTTGGCGCCCTGTGAACGCCAGATGATGTGGGTGTCCGGAATCTGCTCGATGATCGTCGCGCTCCAGGTGCGCTTCGACCAGAAGACCTGTGCCTTCCAGTTGGTCTTCTCGTCGGACTCCTGATCGACCGACTGCACCTTCTTCATGAAAGTCGAGAAGTCGGCGAACTGCGTCCACTGGTCGTAGGCGACCCGCACCGGCACTCCGACGTCGAGGTGCTCGACGATGTTCATGAACTTGAACTTGCCGCGGCCCCCGCCGGAGCCACCGCCGCCCCCGGAGCCCTCCGCGCCCTCGGAGTCGTCGTCACCGCCGAGCCCGACGGCGCCCTTCACCCTGTCCTTGACGGCGGCGAAACCGCCCTTGACCGCGTTCGTCACCGGGTTGCCCCCCTCCTCCGAGCCACCGCCACCGAGCGCGGCGCCCAGGCCGGTCCCGCCGTTCTCGGCGACCCCGGTCAACCGCTCGGTCAGGCCCTCCACCTGGTTCATCGCGGCGCCCACCGCGCGGTCCGCGGCGGCCTTCAGCAACAGCTGCCCCGCCTGCTTCAGACGGTCCGTGGGCAGCTGGTCCAGGACCGAGGTGCCGCCGCCCTTCTCCTCCTCAGCCATCGGCCCGCGCCTCCGACTTCGTGGTCGACCGTCCGCCGGTACGCGGCGCACGGCCGTTGCGCGAGCCGCCCTTGCCCGACGACGACCCAGAGGAGGACCCCGACGACGCCCCGGACGACCGTCCCGACGAGGAGCGGGCGGTCCGCCGGACGGGGGCCGAGCGGCCGTCGTCGGCGCCGCCGTCCGACCCGGACGAGGACGCACCACCCCTCGACGAGGTGCCCGACGACGCCCCGGACCGCCCCGAGGACGATCCCGACGAGCGGGCCGTCCGCCGCTTCGGCGGATCCTCGGTGTCCGCTTCGGCGGACCGGGGACGCCGCGCCCGGGTGGTCGCCCCGGCGACCGCGCGCCCCGCCCCGCGGGACGCCGAACCGGCCGCACGCGTCGTGCTCCTCGCGGCCCGGCCGACCACCGGGGTGTCGCCCGCGGCATCGCCGACGGCGTCGGTCGTGTCGCCGACGGTGTCGGTCACGTCCTCGACCGCGTCGCCCCCGGCGCCGGCGGCCGCACCCGCGCCCTCCACCGCCGCGCCCGCCGCGTCACCGGCCTTCTCCGCGCCCGCGCCCGCCGCGTCACCGGCCTTCTCCGCGCCCGCGCCCGCGGCGTCACCGGCCGCGCCGGCGACCTCCTCGACCGGCTTGCCGAGATTCTCGACCCGCTCGACGAGCGAGTTCGTCAGCGCCTCGAGGCGGTTGCCCGCGGCCGAGACCGCCGCCTGCTTGCCCGCCTCGAACAGCCGTCCGCGGACCGCGTCCGACAGCCGGGTCAGCTCCGGCGACCCCGCCACCACCTTCGACGCCTGGGACACGATTCCGGCCGGCGTCAGGTTCATCTTCCGTCCGGCCAGCGCGCCCCCGAGCATGATCGCCAATTTGGCCTTCTTCGTTCTTCCCAGCACATAGCCGCCGACCACGGCCATTCCGATCTTGGAGGCGTTGCTCATGACCCCGTCCCTCTCCGTCGAGCGATTACCGGACAGCACACCGGAACGCCCAGCGTCCCCACCGTGAATCGGAACTGTGACACACCGTGAACCGATCTGCCTCCCCCGACGAATACGGACCGGGAGAGGTGACGGCCCCGATCTTGCACACTGCCGTCGAATTCGATCAACAGAAAGATCAGGTCCGCCGCCCGTCGATTAAGAATCGAATTGGGCCGAACGGAGCGATTGGCCGACGCACGCCCTAAGATCGAGACGGCGACAGGTCCTCCGCGTTGCGGTGAACGGCCGTGTGCGAGAACCGCTCACCTATCGGCCGCCCCGCCGCTCTCAGGATCCGGGGCGGTCGCGCGGACCCGTGTCGACCGTTCGACGAACGGCTGCGGAACGGGCCGCGACGCGGGCGTGTCCGCGCCCCACGCACGATCATCCGGTCCGGCCCCACGGCCGGCCGTGGATCGCGCCCCGCCCGGCCGGCCGGGCGGGGCTACCCTGGCCGCCATGTCCGACGGGGCCCGGCGCTGGCGTCCCTCCGCACGGCTGCGCCCGCTGGTGTCGGGGATCTGGTGCTGGTCCTCCCCGGCGGCCCCGGTGGGGACCCACCAGGGTGTGTCGAGCGCGCACCTGACGGTCGTGCTCCTGCTGGACGGCGCGCTGGACCTGATCGCCGCCCCGGATCCGCGACGCGGCCCCGGCCGCTTCACCGCCTCGGCCGCCGGCCTGCACGCCGCGCCCGCGGTCCTCGGCACGGGCGGGGCCGCGCAGGCCGGGATGCAGCTGGAGATGACCTGGCGGGGCGCCCGCGCGCTGCTCGGGCTGCCCGCCGGAGAGCTGGCCGGCGACGTCGTGGACCTCGCGCTGCTGCTGCCCGGGCTCGACGGCCTGCTGGACCGGCTGCGCGCGGCGCCGGACTGGGCCGCGCGCTGCGCCCTGCTCGACGCCGCGCTCTGCCGTCTCGCCGACGCCCGGGGCCGCCCGGTGGACCCGCCACCGGAGGTCGTCCGTGCCTGGGAGGTGCTGGTCCGCACCGGCGGGACCGCGCGGGTCGCCGACGTCGCCGGCGAGGTCGGCTGGTCCGAGCGGCACCTCGGCGAGCGGGTGCGACGCGAGACCGGGCTCGGGACGAAGACCGCCGCCCGGGTCATCCGGTTCGAGCGGGCCTGCACGCTGCTGCGCCACCCGCTCGCCCCTCCGCTCGCCGAGCTGGCCGCGACCTGCGGGTACGCCGACCAGCAGCACCTGGCCCGCGACTTCCGCGATCTCGCGGGGACGACCGCGCTGACCTGGCGCGCCGAACGGGTCCGGCCGGCGGCTCCGATTCGTCCACGACCGCGGCACCCCGCCCCGGCACCCTCGCACCCATGAGCGATCTGCCCGGCCTCTGGCCCAGCCTGTCCAGCCCCGACCCGCGCGCCCTGGTCACCTTCCTGACCTCGGCCCTGGACTTCACCGAGCGCGCCGTCCACACCGGCGACGACGGCGCGATCGTCCACGCCGAGCTGGTGCGCACCGGGTCGACCGGTGCCCCCGGCGGCGTGATGCTCGGCCCCACCCACGACGGGTGCCGCCCACCCGGCGGCGCGGCCGTCCACCTCGTCTGCGACGACCCGGACGCCCTGTTCGCCCGTGCCGTCGCGGCCGGGGCCGCGGTGGTCCGCGCGCCGTTCGACGCCGACTACGGCAGCCGCCTGTTCGAGATCGCCGACCCGGACGGCAACCACTGGAGCGCCGGCACCTGGTACGAGTAGCGGGTGGTCCGCCTCGCCCTGCACACCCCGGAGATCCCGCCGAACACCGGCAACGCGATCCGGCTGGCCGCCAACACCGGCGCCGAGCTGCACCTGGTGCGCCCACTCGGGTTCTCCCTCGACGAGCGGTCGGTACGCCGGGCCGGGCTCGACTACGCCGACCTGGCCGACGTCGTCGTGCACGACGACACCGACGCGTTCGCCGGCTGGGTCCGCGCCGTCCGGGCGCGGGTGTTCGCGTTCGTGCCGGGGGCACCGGTGCACCACACCGACGTGGCCTACCGCCCCGACGACGTGCTGCTCCTCGGCCGGGAGTCGACCGGGCTACCGGCGGCGGTGGTGGACGCGGACTGGGTGACGGGCCGGGTGTCGCTGCCGATGCGACCGTCGAACCGCTCGCTGAACCTGTCCAACGCCGCCGCCGTCGCCGTCTACGAGGCATGGCGCCAGCAGGGGTTCAGCTGATCCCGTCGAGGAACCGGGCGATCCCGGTGTCGAGGACCCGCTGCAGGTCGTACGGATAGTCGCCGACCCGGCGCAGCGCGGGCCCGCCGTGGCGGTGCAGTGCGGCGCGCAGCCCGGGGTCGTGCGCGGACCAGGTGTCGGCGTCCACCCCGGTGTCGGCCTGCGCCTCCTGCTCCGC
Organism: Pseudonocardia sp. ICBG1293; assembly: GCF_020131355.1. GTDB lineage: Bacteria > Actinomycetota > Actinomycetes > Mycobacteriales > Pseudonocardiaceae > Pseudonocardia. The sequence goes on along the minus strand of NZ_JAHLEL010000051.1, from coordinate 439,909 downwards.
GGCGAGGGTCAGCGCCATCCCGCGGACGAACGCGGTCAGCGCCAGGTGCACGTCGAACCGCTCCACCGGGTCGGCCACCACCTCCTCCAGCGCGGCGAGCTCGAAGTCGGCGAAGCGCAGCAGCGACGGGAGCGCCTGCGGCCGGGACAGCGACAGCACCCGGGCCAGCCACGGATGCCGGCGGTGCACCCGCCACTGCGCGTGCGCCGCCCCCTCCACCCGGTCCCGCCACGACCCGCCGGCCGGGGGCAGCACCAGCTCGGCGAAGACGGCCTCGATCATCGCCAGCAGCAGCTCGTCGCGGCTGCGCACCAGCCGGTACAGCGACATCGTCGGCACGCCGAACGCCCCGGCGAGGCGGCGCATGGACAGCGCGGCGAGCCCCTCGTCGTCGGCGATGCCGATGGCGGTGCGCACCAGCCCGGCCGCGTCCGGTGGCCGGTCCGACGCCGGGGGCTCCGACCGTCCGGCGACGACCGACCCGACCCGGGGCGTGGTCCGCAGGAGCCCCTCCTCGCGCAGCCGGCCCAGTGCCCGGGCGGCGGTGGACATCGCGACCCCGTGATCGGCCACCAGCTCCCGCACCGACGGTGCACGGTCCCCGGGGCCCAGGTCCCCGGTGTCGATGCGGGCGCGCACCGCGGCCGCGACCCGGTCCGTGGGTGAGCCGTCCACCGCGCGCCTCCTGTACCACCTGTGCCGCTACAGCACACGCGTCGCTGCAGCTCGAAGCCTCAGCATGGTCGCGTACACCGTACCGAGGAGGAGCACATGACCGACATCCTGATCAGCGGGGCCGGCATCGCCGGGACGTCGCTCGCGTGGTGGCTGCGCCGGCACGGGTTCCGGCCGGTCGTCGTCGAGTCGGCACCCGGGCCCCGGGCCGGGGGGCAGGCCGTGGACGTCCGCGGGCCGGCGCGCGAGGTCGTCGACCGGATGGGTCTCGGCCCCGCACTGCGGGCGGCGCGCACCGCGATGGACGGCATGTCGCTGGTCGACGAGGACGGCACGGAGGTCTTCCGCAGCACCGAGGTGACGCTCACCGGAGGGCCGGTCGCGGGCGACGACGTCGAGATCCTCCGCGACGACCTGGCGGCCCTGCTCACCGGAGCGCTCGACGGCGTCGAGACCCGCTGGGACGACCGGGTCGCCGCGCTCACTCCCGATCCCGCCGGGGGCACCCGGGTCCGTTTCGCCTCCGGCGCCGAGGAGCACTACGACGTCGTGGTGGGCGCCGACGGTCAGCACTCGGGCGTCCGGCGCCTGGCCCTGGGCCCCGACGACGACGGCCGGCTGGTCCCGCTGGGGCAGCACGTCGCCGTGTTCACCCTGCCCAACACCTTCGGGCTGAGCCGCTGGCAGGTGTTCCTGCAGCGCAGCGACGCGATGGCCGGGCTCTACACCGCGCACGACGACACCGAGGTCCGCGTGGTGCTCGGGTTCTCCGACCCGGACGCGACCTACCACCACCGCGACCTCGACGCCCAGCGCGCGCTGGTCGCCCGGCACTTCGCCGGCGGGGGCTGGTGGCTGCCCGCGCTGCTCGACGGGATGACCCGCGCCGCCGACCTCTACCTCACCCCGGTCACCCAGGTCCGGCTGCCCACCTGGTCGCGCGGACCGGTCGTGCTCCTCGGCGACGCCGCCTGGTGCCCGACCCTGCTCTCCGGCCAGGGCACCACGCTGGCCGTGGTCGGGGCCTACGTGCTGGCCGGGGAGCTCGCCCGGGCCGGCGGCGACCCCGGACCGGCGGCGGCCCGCTACGAGCGCCGGATGCGCGGCTGGGTGGAGGCGAACCAGGAGCTGGCGATGACCAACACCGCGCGGGTCCGGGATCTGACCGCCCCGGACGCCGCCGCTCCCGGTCTCACCGAGCACTGGGCCGCGACCGCCGCGACGGCGATCACGCTCCCGCGGTACTGAGCCCTCCGGTCAGGACTGCCGGATCGCCTGCACGTCGAGCTGGATCTGGATCGTCGACCCGACCACGGGGAGCCCCTTGGCGATGGTCTGCTGCCAGTTCAGCGTGTAGTGCTCGCGGTGCAGCTGGGTCGTGGCGACGGCGCCGACCCGGTCCCCGTTCCACTCGGCGGTACCGAGGAAGGTGGTGTCCAGCGAGACGTCGCTGGTGAGGCCGTGCAGCGTGAGGTCACCGTCGACGGTCCACCGGTTCCCGCCGTGCGCCACGAAGCGCACGCTGGAGAAGCGGAGCTCGGGGAAGCGTTCGACGTCGAGGAAGTCGGCCGAACGCAGGTGCGTGTCGCGCGCGGGCACGTTGGTGTCGACGCTGGCCGCGTCGATCACGACGTCCACCGAGGACTCCTCGAACGGCTCGGCGATCCGGATCTGACCCTGGAACCGGTTGAACCGGCCGTACACCTTGGACATCCCGATGTGCCGGGCGACGAAGCGGACCGAGCTGTGGTCGCCGTCGACGACGAAGACACCGGGCCGCGGCGGGCGCAGCGCCGGGTCCTCGCCGAGGACGATGTGCCCCATGTCGGCGTGCTCGCCCCACGACACCTCGACGACGTCGGTGACCTGCTGGTAGCCGCCCGCCTCGACCCGCACCCGGTACCGGCCGGGCATCAGCGACGCGGCGAACCGTCCGAACGGGTCGGTCTCGACGTGCACCGCACGCCGGTCGGCGGGGTCCATCACCGACACCTCGGTCCCGGCGAGAGCGCCGCCCTGCTGGTCGCGGACCTGGCCGGACAGCACACCGCCGGTCAGCGGAATCGGGACGAGCGCGTGCCGGTCGGTGGTGGCCCGTGCCGGGCGACGACGGTCCTTCTTCCTCCAGAACACCAGCCAGAACCTCCTCTGCCCGCGATGGCGGGCAGCACGACGCGCGGTCGCCGGTCGGCGACCCCACGTCACTCTGGCACGAACGTGACCGTCCCGTTAACCCGTGGGCCCGAAAAGTCGATCACCGACGGTGTCGGGATCATCACCGCCCCGCGACCGTCACCCGCGGTGTCACTCGTCGTCGCCGATCTCGCCACCGTCGGCGGTACCGCCACCACGGATCAGCACGAGCGCTCCCTCCAGCTCGTCCGGCTTGACCAGGACGTCGCGAGCCTTCGAGCCCTCCGAGGGACCGACGATGTTGCGGGTCTCGAGCAGGTCCATCAGCCGGCCCGCCTTCGCGAACCCGACGCGCAGCTTGCGCTGCAGCATCGAGGTCGACCCGAACTGCGAGGTGACGATCAGCTCCGTGGCCTGCAGCAGCAGGTCGAGGTCGTCGCCGATGTCGGCGTCGATCTCCTTCTTCTCACCGGCCTTCTGCGCGGTGACGCCCTCGGTGTAGCTGGGCTCGGCCTGCTCCTTGGTGAACGCGACGACCTTGGAGATCTCGTCGTCGTCGACGAACGCGCCCTGCATGCGGACCGGCTTGCCGGCGCCCATCGGCAGGTAGAGCGCGTCGCCCATGCCGATCAGCTTCTCCGCGCCCGGCTGGTCGAGGATGACCCGGCTGTCGGTCAGCGACGACGTCGCGAACGCCAGCCGGGACGGCACGTTGGTCTTGATCAGACCGGTGACGACGTCGACCGACGGTCGCTGGGTCGCCAGGATCAGGTGGATCCCGGCCGCCCGTGCCTTCTGGGTGATCCGGACGATCGCGTCCTCGACGTCGCGCGGGGCGGTCATCATGAGGTCGGCGAGCTCGTCGACGATGCACATGATGTAGGGGTAGGGGCGGTACACCCGCTCCGAGCCGGGCGGGGCGGTGATCTCCCCCGTGCGCACCTTGCGGTTGAAGTCGTCGACGTGGCGGACCCGGTTGGCCTGCATGTCCTGGTAGCGCTGCTCCATCTCCTCCACCAGCCAGGCCAGCGCCGCGGCGGCCTTCTTCGGCTGGGTGATGATGGGCGTGATCAGGTGCGGGATGCCCTCGTAGGGCGTCAGCTCGACCATCTTCGGGTCGATGAGGATCATCCGGACCTCGTCCGGGGTCGCCCGGGTCAGCAGCGACACCAGCATCGAGTTCACGAAGCTCGACTTGCCGGAGCCGGTGGAGCCCGCCACCAGCAGGTGCGGCATCTTCGCCAGGTTCGCGACGAGGTAGTGGCCCTCGATGTCCTTGCCCAGCCCGATCCCCATCGGGTGCTGCTCGTTGCGCGCGTTGCCCGAGCGCAGGACGTCGCCGAGCCGGACCATCTCCCGGTCGGTGTTGGGCACCTCGATGCCGACCGCGGACTTGCCGGGGATCGGCGCGAGCAGCCGGACGTTGTCGTTCGCGACCGCGTAGGCCAGGTTGCGCTGCAGCTGGGTGATCTTCTCGACCTTCACCGCGGGGCCGAGCTCGATCTCGTAGCGGGTGACCGTCGGGCCGCGGGTGAAGCCGGTGACCTGGGCGTCGACGTTGAACTGGTCGAGGACCCCGGAGATCGCCTCGATCATCGCGTCGTTGGCGGAGCTGCGGGACTTGGGCGGCGGCCCGGACTCCAGGGTGTCCGCCGGCGGCAGGATGTACTCGGTGTCGGACTGCGGCTGGCGGATCGCCATCGAGAGCTGCTCGCCCTCGATCGGCTCGTCGGCGACCTGCGGTGTCTCGACGACGGGCTTGCGCGGCTTCGTCGCCTGCGGCGCGGCCGCGGCCGGGGCGGCGGCGGGCGCCTCCTCCTCCGGGACGCCGGGCAGCGACGGGTCCACCGGGGCCGGGGCGTGCTCGCCCTCCTCCACCCGGAACGCGTCGGCCTCCGCGGCGCCCTGCCTGCGCCGCGCGGGCCGGCGCTTGCGCGGGGCCGGTTCGCCGTCCTCGGCCTGCCCCTCGCGCTCGGCGACCGCGTCGGCCACCGTGCGCGGACGGTCCGTGCCGGAGGCGTCCTCGCCGTCCTGCTCGGGCGGGAGCTGCCCGGTGAGCCTGCGGAACCGGTCCGGCAGCTCGCGCACCGGGATGCCGGTGACCAGCAGCACCGAGTACAGCGTCAGCAGGACGAGAACGGGGACGGCCGTCCACAGGCTCAGTCCGGCCTTGAGCGGGGTCCCGGCGACGAAGCCGAGCGCGCCGCCCGCGCCGCGCCAGGCGTCGGGCTCCGCCGGCGCGCCGGCACCCAGGTGCACCAGACCCAGCACGCCGAGCGCGAGCAGCAGGCTCCCGGTGACGATCCGCGGTCGCGCCTCGGGGTGCCCCTCGGTGGTGACCATGACGATGCCGACGCCCAGCAGGATCGCCGGCAACGCGACGCCCGCCTGCCCCATCACCGCCTCGACGAGGAAGGTGAACCAGTAGCCGACCGAGCCGCCCGCCTGCCACCACAGCCCGGCGGCGGCGATGACGGCGAGCACGAGCATCCCGAAGCCGATGCCGTCCCGGCGGTGCGCGGGGTCGATCTCCCGGGTGCGGCCGACCGCGCGCCCGGAGGCACGGACGGTCTTCGCCACGCCCCGGCCGACCGCGTCGATCCCCCGGTCCACCAGGTCCGGGCCCTGACGCCGGGCCGGAGGCCTGCGGCCCGCGGCCGGGCGCTTGCGGGCGGTGGACGCGCGCGAGCCCGACCGCCCCGAGCCGCGGCCCGCGGCCGCGGTCGTGGTGGTCCGGCCCGTGCCTGTGCGTCCTGCCATGTCACACACGGTAGCCCGGTTCGGTGATCGAACCGGGGACCGACGCGGCGGTGGCGGGGTCACCGACCCCGCCACACCCCTCAGACCGCGATGACCGTGGGGACGATCATGGGACGACGCCGGTAGGTGTCCGACACCCAGCGCCCGACCACGCGCCGCACGCCCTGGGCGATCCGGTGCGGGTCGGTGACGTTCTCGTTCTCCAGCCGGGACAGCTCGTCCTCGACCAGGGACTGGGCCGCGTCGAGCGCCTTCGGGTCGTCGGAGAACCCGCGACCGGACAGGGTCGGACGCGACAGCGCCCGCCCGGTCTTGTGGTCGATCGCGACGTTGATGGCGATGAACCCGCCCTCACCGAGCGCGATCCGGTCACCGAGTGTGGTCTCGCCGACGTCACCGACCGAGAGGCCGTCGACGTAGACCTGACCGACCTCGACCCGGCCGGTGATCGCCGCACGGCCGTCGACCAGGTCGACGACCACGCCGTTCTCCGCGATGACCACCGACTCCCGCGGCACCCCGGTCCGCACCGCGAGGGCGGCGTTGGCCCGCAGGTGGCGCCACTCCCCGTGCACCGGCATGACGTTCGACGGGCGCACCGCGTTGTAGAGGAACAGCAGCTCCCCGGCCGGGGCGTGCCCGGAGACGTGCACCTTCGCGTTGCCCTGGTGCACCACGGTCGCACCGAGCCGCGTCAGCCCGTTGATCACGCCGAAGACGGCGGTCTCGTTGCCCGGGATCAGCGAGCTGGCCAGAATGATCGTGTCGTCCGGGCGGATCGTGATGCTGCGGTGGTCCCCGCGCGCCATCCGGGACAGCGCGGCGAGCGGCTCGCCCTGCGACCCGGTGGAGACCAGCACCAGCTTCTCGTCGGGCAGCCGCATCGCCTCGTCGATGTCGACGAGCAGCCCGTCGGGGATGTTCAGCAGCGAGTGGTCGTCGGCCAGGCCCATGTTGCGGACCATCGAGCGCCCGGTCAGACACACCTTGCGGCCGTGCGCGTGCGCGGCGTCGAGCACCTGCTGGACGCGGTGCACGTGGCTGGCGAAGCAGGCCAGGATGATCCGCGACGGGGCCCGGCGGACCAGGTCGGAGATGACCGGCCCGATGTCGGCCTCGGGCGTCACGAAGCCCGGTACCTCGGCGTTGGTGGAGTCGACCAGGAACAGGTCGACGCCCTCCTCACCCAGCCGGGAGAACCCGCCCAGGTCGGTGAGCCGCCCGTCGAGCGGGAGCTGGTCGAGCTTGATGTCACCGGTGTGCAGCAGCAGCCCGGCAGGCGTGCGGACGGCGACGGCGACGGCGTCGGGGATGGAGTGGTTGACCGCGAAGTACTCGCAGTCCCATCCACCGTGCGAGACCCGGTCGCCCTCCTTGATCTCCTGCAGGTGCGGCGTCAGGCGGTGTTCCTTGCACTTGGCCGCGACCAGGGCGAGCGTGAACCGGGACCCGACGACGGGGATGTCCGGGCGCATGCGCAGCAGCCACGGCACGGCACCGATGTGGTCCTCGTGCCCGTGGGTCAGCACGAGCGCGTCGATGTCGTCGAGGCGGCCCTCGAGGGTGCGGAAGTCGGGCAGGATCAGGTCGATGCCCGGCTCGGAGTCGGACGGGAACAGCACGCCGCAGTCGACGACGAGCAGCCGGCCCTCGTACTCGAAGACGGTCATGTTGCGACCGACCTCGCCGATCCCGCCGAGTGCGTAGACGCGCAGGCCACCCCGCGCGAGGGCGGGCGGCGGGGCGTCCGGGAGCTCCGGGCGCTCGATGTTCTCCGGCGGCGCGGAGAGCGTCCGGCCGGGCCGGTTGCGTCGGTCGTTGCGCTGGGGACTCACAGGGGTTCGTGCCTCACATGGGTTCGTGTGCTTCTGGTTCGCGTTCTTCTGATGCGTGTTCTCCGGTGTCCGCGGCCACCGGGGTTCCGGTGGCCCGCACCCGACGGGGTCGGCGGACTACGTGCGGTGGTAGGCCACCTCGGCACCCAGGTCCGCCGCCGTGCGCCCGCCGAGGGCGCCGTGGCCGGGCTGGTAGACCGGAGCGTTCGGACGGGCCTGCGGGTCCAGCGCCACCCCGGCGACGGCGAGGTCCCCGGCGATCGCGGCGACCTGGTCCTCGGTGGCGGGCGGCAGCGGCAGCCGGGTGTCGCCGACGTCGATGCCGCGCAGCCGCAGCGCGGTCTTGGCGAACACCGCACCGCCGACCCGGCCCATCCCGCGGATGACCGGGAGCATCGCGTAGTGCAGCGCGCGGGCCCGCTCGTGCTCGCCGGCGTGGTAGGCGTCGATCAGGGCCCGCAGCCGGTCGGCGACGACGTGGCCGATCACGCTGACGAAGCCGACCGCCCCGACCGACAGCCACGGCAGGTTCACCGGGTCGTCGCCGGAGTAGTAGGCCAGCGTGGTGGTCGCCAGCACCTCGGTCCCGACCCGCAGGTCGTTGCGGGCGTCCTTCACCGCGACGATCCGCGGGTTCTGCGCCAGGCGCTGGAAGGTCTCGACGTCGATCCCGATCACGCTGCGCGGCGGGATGTCGTAGAGCATCACCGGCAGGTCACCGGCGTCGGCGACGGCACTGAAGTGCGCGAGCAGGCCCTCCTGCGGGGGCCGCGAGTAGTACGGGGTGACCACGAGCAGGCCGTGCGCCCCGGCCCGCTGCGCGCTGCGGGCCAGCTCGATCGAGTGTGCGGTGTCATAGGTCCCCGCACCGGCGACGACCGTCGCCCGGTCCCCCACCGCGGACACGACGGCGCGGATCAGCTCCGACTTCTCGGTGTCGGAGGTGGTCGGCCCCTCACCCGTGGTGCCGTTGACGACCAGGCCGTCGTTGCCGAGGTCGACCAGGTGGGTCGCCAGCTCCTCGGCCTTCGCCAGGTCCAGCTCGCCCTCGGAGTCGAACGGCGTGACCATCGCGGTCAGCACCTCGCCGAACGGTCGGCGCGGCGGGTGCTGCTGGCCGCCGGGGGCGGGATCGGGACCGGTGCTCATGACCGGTGACGGTACCGCCCTGGGCCGACCGTTCCCGGTCACATCCCGGACGGAGCGCCGCGGTAGGCCTCCACGTCGGCGGGCAGCCCGGTCACCTCCACCCGAGCGGCGTCCCGGCCGAAGGCGTGCAGGACCAGCTCGGCGGGATCGCCGGTCACCGTGACCACGCCGAACCCGGTCGCGACGACCTGCGTCGCTCCCTCCGGACGGGCCAGGACCAGGCCGACCGGGCTGCGCCGGAACAGCAGCCTGGCCTGGTTCGCGAGCAGGTTCCACAGCTGCCCGTCGCGCTCCGGGTCCGACGGACGCGGCTCCCAGCCGGGCTCCCCGCGGCGCAGGTCCTCGTGGTGGACGAAGAACTCGGCACCGTTGGCGACCTCGTCGACCTTGCCGACCTTGAACGGCGACCAGGCGGGCGGCCCCTTGCGCAGGTCGTCGATCATGTTCGGCCAGGCCGCGGACGCGTAGCCGTCCATCGCCTTGTCGGTCATCCCCGACAGGGCGGGCACGACGATCCCCGCGGCGTTCCACGGCTGCCGCTCGCGCACCAGCAGGTGGGTGAGCAGGTCCCGGGCGTTCCAGCCCTCGCACAGGGTCGGTCGGTCGGGTCCGGAGCGTTCGAACTCGGCGCAGAGGGCGGCACGTTCGGCGGTGGCGAGGCTCACCGTCCCCAACGTAGTGCCGAGCGTCCACGGCCGCACCGCGCGCCCAACGGTCGACAGAAGGCTGACGGAACGCAGCGCTTCTGTAGCCGGTGATACAGATCTCACCCGCCGGTGTCCCGATACTCCGATCCGTCCCACCACTGCTTCTCGACGGGGAGAACACACGTGACGAACGCTGCCCCCACGCAGCCGCCGCGGTCGATGCGCCGGATCGCGCTCGCGAGCATGACCGGAACGGTCATCGAGTTCTACGACTTCTTCATCTACGGCACCGCTGCGGCCCTGGTGTTCAACAAGGTCTTCTTCCCCGAGCTCGGAGCGGCGGCCGGTACCGCGCTCGCCCTGGCCACCTTCGGGGTCGCGTTCGTCGCACGACCGTTCGGGTCGGTGCTGTTCGGTCACTTCGGCGACCGGCTCGGCCGCAAGGGCACGCTGGTCACCACGCTGCTGCTGATGGGCTTCTCGACGCTGGCGATCGGCCTGCTGCCCACCACCGGCATGATCGGCGTCCTGGCCCCGATCCTGCTCGTGGTGCTGCGCATCCTGCAGGGCCTCGCCGTCGGTGGCGAGTGGGCCGGGGCGACCCTGCTCACCGCGGAGAACGCCCCGACCAAGGCCCGCGGCAAGTACGCGCTGTTCCCGCAGCTCGGCCCGTCGGTGGCGTTCGCGCTGGCGTCGGCGACCTTCCTGGTCACCGCGCTGACCATGAGCAACGAGGCCTTCCTGGCCTGGGGCTGGCGGATCCCGTTCATCGGCTCGGTGCTGCTCGTCGCGGTCGGGCTCTACGTGCGGCTCGCGCTGGAGGAGACGGCGGGCTTCAAGAACAGCGGCCCGGTGTCGACGAAGCTCCCGATCACCGAGGTGTTCACCACCCGGCCGGCCGCGGTGTTCCTCGGCGCAGGCTCGACCACCGCGGTGTTCGCCTTCTTCTACATCGGTGTCACCTACCTGACCAGCTACGGCACCCAGCAGCTGCAGCTGCCGCGCCCGTCGGTGCTGGCCATGGGCATCGTCGGCGGCATCGTCTTCGCCCTGACGACGATCGCCTCGGCGATCCTGTCCGACCGGGTCGGGCGACGGAAGATGGTCGTCGGCGGCAACATCGCCTCCGTCGCCGCCGGGCTGGTCGCGTTCCCGATCATCGACATCGGGACGGTGTGGTCGTTCGGGCTGGGCCTGTCGCTGGTGCTGGGCGTCGTCGGCATCGCCTACGGCCCGATCGGTGCCCAGCTGCCGGAGCTGTTCCCGACCCGCTTCCGCTACACCGGCGCCGGGATCGCCTACAACCTCGCCGGCGTGTTCGGCGGCGGTGTGGTGCCGCTGTTCACCGCGGCACTCGCCGCGTCGACGCTGGGCAGCCTCGGCATCGGCCTGCTGCTCTCGGCGGTCTCGCTGATCAGCCTGCTCTGCACGCTGGCCCTGCCGCAGACCGACGCCGACTCCCTCGCCGAGCAGGACGCCCAGCTCGCGGCCGTCTGACCGGCCGCCGGGGCGGCCCGCCCGGGCGGGCCGCCCCGCACCCGGTGCCGGCAGCCGCCGGCCGGCACACCCCCGGGACCGGCACGGCCCGGACGCCCCCCTCGGCGTCCGGGCCGTTCCGCCTACCCGCACGCGCACCGGCCCGCTACCGTCCGGACGGACCATCGGTGACGGCCGGGAGGCGGGGCCATGAGCAGCGGCGCGGCGCGGCGACCGGACGGCCCCGTCCGCGCGCTGCCCGCCCCCGAGCCCGGTGACCACCCGGTCTCCCCGTTCCTCACCGCGCCCTGGACCTCGGTCACCTCCCGGATCGCGCGGCTGGGCAGTCCCCGCCACTACGCCCGCGGCGAGCACATCTACACCCAGGGCGAGCTGTCGTCACGGTTCCATCTCGTGGTCTCCGGGCGGGTCCGCATCTACCTGCACCGCCCCGACGGCTCCGAGCGCTCCCTGGCCTACGCCGAGTCCGGCGCCAGCCTCGGTGAGGCCGCCTGCGTCGACGGACGGCCGCGGCACCTCGCCTCGGTCTGCACCCGGCCGTCGGAGATCGTCTCGGTGACCCGCGACGCGCTGCTGCACGCCGCCCGCGAGGAGCCGGAGCTACTGCTCGAGATCACCCGCCGGATCGCCTACAAGCAGCGGGTCATGCAGCTGCACGTGCTCATCGAGGGACTGCCCGCCCGCGAGCGGATCATCCTGCTCCTCGGCCACCTCGTGGAGGCCTACGGCGAGGTCGCCCTCGACGAGGTGGCACGGCTGTCGATCCGTCCGGCCGTCGACGAGCTGGGCCTGCTGGTGGGCCTCACCCGGGTCACGACCAGCCGGGAGCTGTCGCAGCTGGTGGCGGAGGGTCTGTTGGAGAAGGAGGGACGCGGGTTCGTCGTCCGGGACCTGCCGGACCTGCGACGACGGGTGCACGCGGTCCTCGCCTGAGCCCCGGGCGCCCGCCCGGCGGCGGCGACCGCCGGACCGGAGCCGCTCAGCCCTCGGCCACCAGCGGGCTGGAGGCGATCTCGGTGCCGTCGGCCAGGGTCTGGATCTGGAAGTCCGCGAACACGTTCGGGACCTCGACCTGCAGCTGGCGCAGGCACTCGACGGCGAGGTTGCGGATCTCGACGTCGGCCGCCTCGGAGGCGCGCATCGCGATGAAGTGCCGCCACGCGCGGTAGTTCCCGGTGACGACGATCTTGGTCTCGGTGACGTTCGGCAGCACCGACCGCGCGGCCTGACGGGCCTGCTTGCGACGCAGCGTCCCGTTCGGCACGTCGGCGAAGCGCGCCTCCAGCCCTTCGAGGAGCTTCTCGTAGGAGGCGAGCGCATCCGCCGAGGCCTTCAGGAACAGCTCGTGCAGCTCCGGGTCCCGGGCGATGACGTCGGGCTCGACCATCGCGGCGTCGCGCTCGGGGACGTAGCGCTGCGAGAGCTGGGAGTAGGAGAAGTGCCGGTGCCGGATGAGCTCGTGGGTCAGCGACCGCGAGATGCCGGTCAGGTAGAAGCTGACCGAGCCGTGCTCCAGGACCGAGAGGTGCCCGACCTCGAGGATGTGGGCGATGTAGCCGGCGTTGGTCGCGGTCCGCGGGTTCGGCTTGGTCCACGACTGGTAGCAGGCGCGGCCGGCGAACTCGGCGAGGGCCTGACCGCCGTCGGCGTCGGTGGACCACGGGACGTCCGCGGGCGGGGTGAACTCGGTCTTCGCGACGAGCTGCACGGTCAGCGGGACGGTCTTCGGCGCGGTCTCCGGCATGCCGCGAGGGTAACGACCGGCGTCCCCGGCACTCGCCGGGCCCCGCGCCCGCACCCACGGTGGCGGCCGCGGCACCCCTGGTGCGCTGCGACGTCGCCATCGACGCCACGAACGGGTGGCGTGATATCAGAAGTGACGCCATAGTGGTGTCATGGACCTCACGCCGTACGTCGCGCAGCTGCGCGACGACCTCGCCGCCGCGGCGGCCGCGGGCGACGAGCAGACCCGTCGCACGGCGGCCCTGCTCGGCTCCGCGATCGAGCCCGCCGCCCGGCTCGCGATCATGAACGCCCTGTCCGACCTGACCTCGGAGGCGACCGCCGCGCTCGGCGACCGCTCGGTCGAGGTCCGTCTGCACGGCCGGGAGGTGCGCGTGTCGGTGTCCGGGGGCGACCCGGAGCCCGGGCACACCCCCACCCCGGACCCGGCTCCGGCACAGGAGGGGTCGTCCCCGTTCGCGGGCTTCCCGTTCGCCGGTGGCGGCCCGGCTCCCGGCGGCTCGCCGTTCTCCGGTGACGCCGGTGACATCAGCCGGGTCACCCTGCGCATCGTCGAGCAGATCAAGGCCCAGGCCGAGCGCGCCGCCCAGAGCCAGGGCGTCTCGCTGAACACCTGGGTGTCCCAGGCGGTGCAGGGAGCGCTGGCCGGCGCCGAGGGACGCACCGGCCGCCCGCCCCGCGACGGGCGCAGCCTCCGGGGATGGGTGCAGGGATGAGCGACGAGCGGACCGGCCCGGACGACGGCACCGGCGACGAGCACGGCGCAGCCGGGGGTTCCGACCCGGCAGGCCGCACCGGCACCGGGGACGGCAGCGGCGCCGACACCGGCCGGGCACGACCCGGCGGCACCGACAGCGGCGCCGGCGCCGCCACGGCGCCCGATCCCGCAGCCGCGCCCGACCCCGCAGCCGCGAGCGACGACGGCACCGGTGGCACCGGCGCGGCCGCACCCGGTACGCCGGCCCGCAGCGAGCGGTTCGACTGCTCCGGCGCCGCCGAGATCGAGGTGACGACCGGCGCCGGCCGGGTCCGGATCGACCTGGTCGAGGGTGCCGACGAGGTGCACCTGGAGATCACCGCCGACCGCGCCGCCGCGCCGTGGTCCGGCGGCCTCGGCGGACTGCTGGACTGGATCGGCAGCTCCATGACCGGCGGCGCCGGAGCGCCCCGGGCCGGGGCCGGCTGGTCCGGGCGCGGGTTCGACCCGATCGTGGGCGCCCCGTGGGAGGCCACCGGCGACCCGTCGGCCGACGCCGTCGACGCGGTGACCGTCGAGTGGTCGGCGTCGGCACGGCGACTGGTGGTGCGCGGGCCGGACGACCCGACTCTCGGAGCGGTGCCGCTGCTGGTGACCGTCTCCGCCCCCGCCGGGTCGCGGCCCGCGGTGCGCACCGGCGCGGCCTCGGTCGAGCTGACCGGCCGGGCGTCCTGGGCGGCGGTGCGGACCGGGTCCGGTGCGGCCCGGGTGGCCCGGGTGCACGGCGACGCCGACGTCACCACCGGGTCGGGCTCGATCGACCTGGGCTCGTGCTCGGGCCGGGCGCACCTGCGGGCCGGGTCCGGCCGCGTCGAGGCCGGGTCCCTCGGCGGTGCGTCCCGCATCCGGACGGGCAGCGGTGACGTGCACGTCGGTGAGCTGACCGCGGATCTGGAGGTCCGTTCGGGGTCGGGGGACGTCGTCGTCGCCGACGCGGTGTCCGGTGACGTCCGGCTCGGCACCGGGTCGGGCTCGGTGCGGGTCGGGGTGCACTCCGGTGTCGCCGCCGAGCTGGACCTGTCGACCGGGACCGGCCGCGCCCGCTCCGAGCTCGACGTCCGCCACGACACCCCGCCGACGGCGCCGGCGGTGCGGCTGTCCGGGCGCACCGGCAGCGGCGACGTCCTCGTGACCCGGGCCTCCGCCGCCGCGGTCTGAGACCGTCGTCGGTACCTCGCTTGTCGAGATGTTCGACAGGCGCGGTATCGGCGTACGCTCGCCGGCGTGGACCATGCCGAGATCGCCGCGACCAACGCCTCGATGACCGCCCGGGTGCTGCAGATGCCCGCCACGCCCGTCCCGGACGGCGGCTACGCCCTGCGCGTGCTGCGTACCCGCGGACGACGCAGCGGGGAGCCGCGTGACACGCCGATCGGCGTGGTCGGGCACGGGGGCGCCGAGTACCTGGTCTCCCCCACCGGCGGACGGGACTGGGTGCGCAACCTGCGGGCGGCCCCCGCCTGCACGGTCCGCTCCGCCGGGGGTGACGCGCCGCGCCGCGCCGTCGAGCCCGGCCGCGCCGAGGCCGCCGCGGTCGTGGTCGGCTACCTGCGGGCGCTGGACGTGCCGTGGGCCCTGGCGGCCTTCCCGGTGCCGGCCGACGCCTCGGCGGAGCAGGTCGCGACGCACCTGGACACCATCGCGGTCTTCCGGCTCAACCCCGCCTGAGCACTCAGGCGGCGGCGACCTCGGCCCGGAGCTCGGTGGCGAGGTCCCCGCGCTCCCCCACCGCGACACCGTCGAGACCCAGCCAGCCCGCCATCGTCGCGAGCTCCGCGGCCAGCTCGGCCGCGATCCGCCCACGCGCGGCGGCGACACCGGGCTCGGCGAACGCCCCGGGCACCCGCAGCACCCCGGCCGCCCGGTCGGCCTTCAGATCGACCCGGCCGACGAGCTCCCCGTCGAGCAGGAACGGGAAGACGTAGTAGCCGTACTCGCGTTTCGGCTCGGGCACGTAGATCTCGATCCGGTAGCGGAACCCGAAGATCCGCTCGGTCCGGTCGCGTTCCCACACCAGCGGGTCGAACGGGCACAGCAGCGCCCGCCCGGCCACCGTGCGCGGGACCCGGGCCGCGGGGTCCCGGTAGGCCGGACGGTCCCAGCCGCGCACCGCGACCGGCTCCAGCGCCCCCGCGTCGACGAGCTCGGCGATCGCCGTACGGGTGCGCTCCGGGCCCAGCCGGTAGTAGTCGCGCAGGTCGGTCTCGGTGCCGACCCCGAGCGCGGACGCGGACCGCGCGACGAGCTCGCGCGCCGCGTCGGCCGGGTCGGGGGCGGGCAACGCGAGGATCTCCGGCGGCAGCACCCGCGCGGGCAGGTCGTAGCGGCGCTCGAAGTGCACCCGCGTGCCGACCGCCAGCTCGCCGACGGCGAACAGGTACTCACAGACCCGCTTGACCTCCGACCGCTCCCACCAGGTGGCACCCGGCGGGCGCGGGCGCACCTCACCGGCCCGCCCGTGCGGGGCGAGCGCCTTCTCGATCGCGCCGGCGCCCAGCGGCCCGGACTCCGCCACCACGTCGAGGATGTCCCCAGCCAGGGCCGGGTGCTTCTCCAGCAGCGGGCCGTAGTGCTTCCACCAGCGCCGCGGCAGCGCCTCGTGCGAGAGCAGCGGCATGTCCTGGACCGGGACCAGGCTCGCCTCGTGTGCCCAGGTCTCCGCCAGCAGCCGCGGTCGCCGTGCGCTCGGCGACCAGGCCGCGTCGTCGAGGAGGGCGGTGGGGTAGTCACCGAGCCTGCTGAACAGCGGCATGTAGTGCGCGCGCACCGCGATGTTGACCGAGTCGAGCTGGAGCAGCTTCACCCGGTCCAGCACCCTACCGAGGTGACGGCGGGTGACCGGCCCGGACGGGCGTGGGTCGGTGAAGCCCTGGGCCGCGAGGAAGGTCCGACGGGCGACGTCGGCGGAGATCGTGCGCACGGGCGGGATGCTGCCACGAGGCACCGACAGGACACCGCGCCGCGCCGTCCGCACCGGGCGGTGACGCGACCGGCCGGGGCGCACGGTAGGCATGACCCATGGCCACCGCGACCGTCCGCCCCGCCACCGACGACGACGTCGGCGCGATCATGGCGATCCAGGACCGCACCTGGCGCACCGCCTACGCCGGGCTGCTGCCCGAGGAGGCGTTCGCGGGGCTGACCTCGGACGCCGCGCGCTCGCACTGGGGCGACGCCGTGCACGCCGGGGACGGGTTCCACCTGTTCGTCGCGGTCGAGGGCGACGAGATCGTCGGGTTCGCCGCCGCCGCCCGCTACGCCGGCGCCGACGGCATGGCGATCGCCGAGGTCAGCACGCTGCTCGTGGAGCCGCGCTGGGGCAGGCGCGGGCACGGCGGACGCCTGCTCGCCGCCGCCGCGGCCGCGCTGCGCGAGTCCGGTTCGGACACCGGACGGGCCTGGGTGGCCGAGGCCGACACGGCGTCACGCCGGTTCTACGACCGCGCGGGCTGGGCGCCCGACGGCGCGGTGCGCACCCTGGACACCGGGTCCTCGACGCTGCGCGAGGTCCGCCACGCCGGGACGCTGGACCTGCGCCTGGTCGGCTGAGCGACTCAGCCGAGCCCGAGGAGCGGCTCCAGGCCGATCGTCAGACCCGGGCGGTCGCGCACGGCGCGCACCGCGAGCAGCACTCCCGGCATGAAGCTGGTCCGGTTCATCGAGTCGTGGCGCAGTGTGAGCACCTCCCCGTCGGTGCCCAGGACGACCTCCTGGTGCGCGATCAGCCCCGGCATCCGGACCGCGTGCACGTGGACGCCGTCCACGACCGCGCCGCGGGCACCGTGCGGGTCGTCGGTGGTGGCGTCGGGCACCGCGCCGAGCCCGGCCCGGCGCCGGGCCTCACCGATCACCGAGGCGGTCCGGGCCGCGGTCCCGGAGGGGGCGTCGACCTTGCCGGCGTGGTGCAGCTCGACGATCTCGGCGGAGTCGAAGAAGCGGGCGGCCTGCGCCGCGAAGTGCATCATCAGCACGGCGCCGACCCCGAAGTTCGGGGCGACGAGCACGCTGCCGGAGCCGCGCTCGTCGAGCAGCGCACGGACCTCGTCGAACTTCGCGGCGTCGAATCCGCTGGTCCCGACGACCGGGGCGACCCCGCGGGCGAGGCACTCCCGGATGTTGCCGAGCGCGGCGCCCGGGTGGGTGAAGTCGACCGCGACGTCGGCGCCGTCGAGGGCCGACAGGTCGTCGCCGGTGTCCAGCGCGGCGACCAGCTCGGTGTCCTCGGCGGCCTCGACCGCCCGGCACACCTCCGACCCCATCCGGCCCTTCGCCCCGAGGACCGCAACCTTGATCGTCCCGCTCACCCGTACACCTCGCGCACCTCGACGTCCTGGACCGCCGGGCAGTCTAGGTGTGATGTCCAGGGACGTTGTTCCGGGTTGAGCTGATGACGGCCTGTCGCGCAGACAGGCGAGGACCCCCGGTTGTGAAGTGGAGCTGTCTAGGAACCGCTTCACCAACCGGAGGCCCTCGTGACCCACGCTAACGCTGCGCTGACTCCGCGTGCCCGACTACGGCTGGCCCGTCTGATCGTCGACCAGGACTGGACCTGCTCCACAGCGGCCAGAATGTTCATGGTCGCCCCTCGCACCGCCCGAAAGTGGGCTGACCGCTACCGCGCCGAGGGCCCGCCCGGAATGGTCGACCGCAGCTCCCGACCACGGTCGATGCCGGCCAAGACCCCGCCCACGCTGGTGAAGCAGATCGTGCGACTGCGATGGCGCCACCGACTCGGACCAGTACAGATCGGCGGCCGACTCACTCTCGCCGCCTCGACCGTGCACGCGGTCCTGCGCCGCTGCCGGATCAACAGGCTCTCCCACATCGACCGGGTCACCGGCGAGCCCCTACGCCGCTACGAACACCCCTACCCCGGTTCGCTGATCCACGTCGACGTCACCAAGTTCGGCAACATCCCCGACGGAGGCGGACACCGCTACGTCGGACGCCGACAAGGCGCCCTGAACAAGCGGTCCACTCCCGGACTGCCCAAGGGAACCGACTACAAGCCGTGCACCCGGCAGAGCGTTCGTCCACACCGTCATCGACGACCACTCCCGCGTCGCCTACGCCGAGATCCACAGCGACGAGAAAGCCGACACCGCCACCGGTGTGCTCCGACGAGCCGTGGACTGGCTCAACGCCCGCGGCGTGACCGTCGAACGGGTCCTGTCCGACAACGGCAGCTGCTACCGCTCACACGCCTGGCGTGACACCTGCAGCGAACTGGGCATCACCCACAAACGAACCCGGCCCTACCGGCCTCAGACCAACGGCAAGATCGAACGTTTCCACCGCACCCTCGCCGACGGGTGGGCCTACGCCCGCTTCCACCCCTGCGAAACCGCTCGTCGAGACGCGCTCCCCGGCTGGCTGCACTTCTACAATCACCACCGGCCCCACAGCGCAACCAACGGCCTACCGCCGATCAACCGCCTGACCAACCTGCCTGGACATCACATCTAGGGCGCGGCCCGGTGCGGCCACGGATCCGGCACCGGCGGGGTGCGCGGCCCCGTGACCTCCGGTCGGGGGCGCGGCCGGGGCTCAGCCGACGACGAGACCGCCGATCCACACCGCGACCGTGACCAGCCCCGCGGCCAGCTCGATCAGGATGCTCCAGCCGACGGCGACGAGTGCCTCGCGCGCCGACCGCCAGGCGGTCGCGGCGTCGGGCAGGCGCGCCAGCTCGGCCAGCCACACACCGAGCACGAAGCCCAGGAACAGCCCGACGACCGGCACCACGAAGAACCCGACGACGCCGAGCGCGAGCCCGGCGAGCAGGGTGCGCGTCGGCACCCCGGAGGCCGCGAGCCGTCGCCCGGGGAGCAGGTACTTCGCGACCTGACCGGCGACGGTGACGAGCACGGCGATGCCCAGCACCCACCAGCCGACCGCGTCCCCGCGCGGGACGGCCCAGACCGCCACCCCGCCGACGATCAGCAGCGGACCCGGCAGCACCGGCAGGACGATCCCGGCCAGTCCGACGAGCATCATCAGGCCTGCGACGACGGCGAGGGCGGTCATGGCGTCCAGCCTGCCAGCAGGGCTCCCCCCTCCCGCGGACCACGCCGCGACACCGACCGGCTGTCATCGTCACGAATGGGTAAACGCTGTGAACCCGGTCTACCGATTTCTGGTACCCGCGTGCCAACCTCGTTGTCACCCGAAACAGTGACGGTCGCTCACCTGCGGCCGGCCCACCACCCGCGTCCGACGGTCACCACCCCGCGCCGCGGTCGACGAGAGAAGAGCAGCGTGCTCCGGTACCTCCTGCGCAGGGGCGCAGGGTGGCTCGCGATGATCGTCGTCGCGACCAACCTGGTCTACTTCCTGGCCAACTCGTTCCTGGACCCCCGGGTCAACTACCTGCAGCTGCGGCCGCCGCGCACCGACGCGGAGATCGCGCGCTCGCTGGGCCAGTACAACCTGGACTCGAACGTCCCGGTCCTGGAGCGGTGGTGGATCTGGGTCACCGGGATCGTGACCCGCTGGGACTGGGGCACCAGCCCGATCGGCGACCCGGTGAACGCACAGGTGGCCTTCCGGGTCGTGGTGTCCGGGCAGCTGGTGTTCTTCTCCCTGCTGCTCTCGATCGTGATCGGCGTGGCCCTCGGGGTCTACTCGGCCCAGCGCCAGTACCGGCTCGGCGACCGCACCGCCCAGCTGACCTCGGTGTTCACCCTGAACATCCCGTCGGCGGTGGCGGCGCTGGCGGTCGTGTTCGTCGCCATCGCGATCAACCAGGGCGTCGGCGGGACGCTGTTCTACGTCGCGGGGTCCGAGTCACCGGGGGTCACCGGCTTCTGGCCGCTGCTCCTCGACCGGGCCCAGCACCTGGTGCTGCCGACGGTCTCGCTGCTGCTCATCTCCTACGCCGGCTACCACCTGCTGCAGCGCTCGATGCTGCTCGACGTGGTCAACTCCGACTACGTGCGCACCGCCCGGGCCAAGGGGCTGACCCGCAGGCAGGCCATCCGCCGCCACGGGCTGCGCAGCTCGATGATCCCGGTCGCCACCCAGGTCGCGTTCGCGATCCCGGCGCTGTTCACCGGCGCGGTGATCACCGAGAAGACCTTCGCCTGGCAGGGCATGGGCGACTACTTCATCCGCACCATCGCGACCAACGACATCCACGGCGTCGTGGCCACGGCGGCGTTCGGCGCGGTCACGACGGCGGTCGGCGCGATGCTCGCCGACGTCGCCGTCGTCGCCCTCGACCCGAGGGTGCGGGTGAGCTGACATGAGCCTGGACATGCCCGAGCTCGCGCCCACCGTGGGCGACGGCGCCGATGGCGACCCCGGGTCCGCAGCGCCCCGGCGGCGCCGGGGCGCCCGCGCCGCCCTGGTCTGGCGCCGCTACCGCCGCAACCGGCCCGCGGTGGCCGGGCTGGTCGTCTTCGGCCTGCTGGTGCTGTTCTCCCTGGTCGGCGGGTACCTCTCCCCCTACGACCACACCGAGGTCGACTTCGCGGCGCTGACCGCGGCGCCGTCGCCGGACCACCCGCTAGGTACCACCGCAGGCGGCAACGACGTCTACGCCCAGGCCGTGCACGGTCTGCAGCGCTCGCTGACCATCGCCGTCACCGTCTCGCTGCTGACCACCCTGATCGCCGCGGTGGTGGGGGCGGGCGCGGCCTACCTGGGCGGCGGGCGCACCTGGGCCCGGCGCGGTGAGCGCGCGCTGCTGACCGTCGTCCACTTCCTGATGGTGGTGCCGTCGTTCCTGATCCTGGCGCTGGCCTCGCAGTGGGGGTCGGGCGACTACCGGATCCTGATCGTCGCGCTGACCCTGCTGGGCTGGATGACGACCGCCCGGGTGGTCTGGACGGTCGCGACCACGCTGCGCGAGCGCGAGTACGTCTCGGCCGCGCGCTTCATGGGCGTGTCCGGCCCGGGGATCGTCTTCCGCCACCTCATCCCGAACATCGGCTCGCTGCTCATCGTGACCTTCACCCTGAACGTGGCGAGCACCGTGCAGAGCGAGACCGCGCTGTCGTTCATCGGGTTCGGCGTGCAGATCCCCGACGTCTCGCTGGGCACGATGCTCGCCGACGGCGGGTCCTCCATGGCGACCGCGCCGTGGATCTTCATCGTGCCGTCGGTGCTGCTGGTACTGCTGACCGCGTCGCTCGCGTTCGTCGGCGACGGCCTGCGCGACGCCCTCGATCCCACGTCCCGGGCCGGAGGCAGGGCATGAGCACCCCCGTACTGTCCGTGCGTGACCTGACCGTCGCGTTCCCGTCCGAGGCCGGTCGGGTCGAGGCCGTCCGCGGCGTCGGCTTCGACCTGCTGCCCGGGCGCACGCTGGGGATCGTCGGGGAGTCCGGCTCCGGCAAGTCGGTGACCTCGCTGGCCGTGATGGGCCTGCTGCCCGAGACGGCGTCGGTGACGGGCTCGATCACCCTGGCCGGGCGCGAGCTGGTCGGCCTGTCCGACGAGGCCCTGTCCGGGATCCGCGGCGACGACATCGGGATGGTCTTCCAGGACCCGCTGTCCTCCCTGACGCCGATCTTCACCGTCGGCGACCAGCTCGTCGAGGCCATGCAGATCCACCGCGACATCGGCCGGGCGAAGGCCCGCGAACGGGCGGTGGAGCTGCTCGACCTGGTCGGCATCCCCGACCCCCGGCGACGCGTGCGCGCCTTCCCGCACGAGTTCTCCGGTGGCATGCGCCAGCGCGTGATGATCGCGATGGCGATCGCGAACGACCCGTCGGTGATCATCGCCGACGAGCCGACGACCGCCCTGGACGTCACGGTGCAGGCGCAGATCCTGGACGTGCTGAAGGTCGCGCGCGACGAGACCGGCGCCGCCGTCGTCATGATCACCCACGACCTGGGCGTGGTCGCGGGCGTCGCCGACGACGTGCTCGTCATGTACGCGGGCCGCCCGGTCGAGACCGCCCCGGTGGACGAGCTGTTCGCCGCGCCACGGATGCCGTACACGATCGGCCTGCTCGGCGCGGTCCCCCGCGTCGACAGCGTCGAGCGGCGCCCGCTCGTCCCGGTGCCCGGCAGCCCGCCCGCGCCGACCGACCTGCCGCCCGGCTGCCCGTTCGCGCCGCGCTGCCCGGTCGCCGTCGACGCCTGCACCACCGCCGAGCCCCCGCTGGTACCGGTCCCCGGCCGGGACGACCACGCCGCCGCCTGCGTGCGGACCGGTGAGGTCGTCGACGGTGCGATCGACGGCGAGCCCGTGTTCGCCGTCCCCGACCTGCCCGTCGCCGGCGACCGCGCCGCCGACCGTGCGGAGCGTCCCGCGGTGCTGTCGGTGAGCCACCTGCGCAAGACCTTCCCGCTGATGAAGGGCTCACTGGTCCGGCGCCGCGTCGGGACGGTGCACGCCGTCGCCGACGTCGACCTCGACATCCGCCGCGGGGAGACCCTCGGCCTGGTCGGCGAGTCCGGCTGCGGCAAGACGACGACCCTGCTGGAGATCATGAACC
This sequence comes from Pseudonocardia sp. ICBG1293, assembly GCF_020131355.1. Taxonomy (GTDB): domain Bacteria; phylum Actinomycetota; class Actinomycetes; order Mycobacteriales; family Pseudonocardiaceae; genus Pseudonocardia. Next base: position 417,265 of record NZ_JAHLEL010000051.1, on the reverse strand, counting down.
TGCTCCCGCCGGAGGGTGGGACGGTCGAGGTCGCCGGCACCGACGTCGCGACGCTGCGCGGCCGCGGCGACGTCGCCGCGCTGCGCCGCGAGATCCAGATCGTGTTCCAGGACCCGATGGGCGCGCTCGACCCGCGCATGACCGTCGGGGACATCCTCGGCGAGCCGTTGCGCGCGGCCGGCTGGTCGGACCGGCACCGGATCGGTGCCCGGGTCGACGAGCTGATGGCGCTGGTGGGTCTGGAACCCGGCCACGTCGACCGCTTCCCGGCCGCGTTCTCCGGCGGGCAGCGCCAGCGCATCGGGATCGCCCGCGCCCTGGCGACGAACCCGTCGCTGCTGGTGCTCGACGAACCCGTGTCGGCCCTCGACGTCTCGGTGCAGGCGGGGGTGCTGAACCTGCTCACCGAGCTGCAGCACGAGCTGGGCCTGAGCTACCTGTTCGTCGCCCACGACCTGTCGGTCGTGCGGCACGTCGCGGACCGGGTCGCCGTCATGTACCTGGGGCGGATCGTGGAGTCCGGCGCCGTGCCGGACGTGTTCGGCAACCCGCAGCACCCCTACACCCAGGCGCTGCTGTCGGCGATCCCGGTGCCGGACCCGCAGGTGGAACGGACCCGGCAACGGGTCGTGCTCTCCGGGGACCTGCCCAGCCCGACCGACGACCGGCCCGGCTGTGCGTTCCTGGGCCGCTGCCCGCTGGCCCGGACCCTGTCCGAGCACGAGCGGTCCCGCTGCGCCGGCGAGACCCCGGTGCTGACGGTCAAGGACGGCGCCAGCGACGCCGACTCCGACCACCGCAACGCCTGCCACTTCCGCTGACCCCCTCCCAGCCCGACCCAGGGGAACCGAACGAAGGAGAGACATGCGCAGACCCATCCGACACGGGGCGATCACCGCCGCCGTCGCGGCGCTGGCCCTGGTGCTCGCGGGCTGTGGCGGAGGTGGTTCCGGCGGGCCCGCGCAGACCGGCGAGTCCCTGTCGACGACGCCGTCGTACAACGAGCAGCCCTACGAGAACGTCAAGGACGGCGGGGAGGTCACGCTGCCCTTCCGTTCCGACCTGAACCCGCAGTTCAACATCTTCCAGGGCGACATGACGACCGACACCCGCCTCGCCTGGGGGTTCTACAACCCGTTGGTCATCACGTTCACCCCCACCGGGGACCCGGTCATCAACCCGGACTACGTGACGAAGGCGGACGCCGTCGACAACGCGGGGAAGACGACCGTCACGTACACGATCAACCCGAAGGCCGTGTTCAACGACGGCACGCCGATCGACTGGCGGGCGTTCGAGGCCACCTGGAAGGCCGACAACGGCACGGACACCGCCTTCATCCCGAACTCCACCGACGGCTACGACCGGATCACCTCGGTGACCCGCGGCGCCGACGACAAGCAGGCCGTCGTCACCTTCAACGGTCCCAACCCGTGGTGGCAGAGCCTGTTCAACCAGCTCCTGCACCCGAAGGCCTCCGCCCCGGACGTGTTCAACAAGGGCTACCTGAACAACCCGCACCCCGAGTGGGGCGCGGGACCGTACACCGTGGCGAGCTACGACAAGCAGACCTCCACCATCGCCTTCGAGCGCAACCCGAAATGGTGGGGCAAGAAGGGCAAGCTCGACCGCATCACCCTGGTCCAGATGGAGCAGCAGGCCAAGATCAACGCTTTCCGCAACGGCCAGATCGACGCGACCGAGGCGGAGTCCGCCGACTTCCTCGCCCAGGCCCGCACGGTCCCGAACGCCGACATCCGCATCTCCGGCACCCCGGCGAACTACCTGCTCATGCTGAACAGCACCACGCCGATCCTCAAGGACCCGGCGGTCCGCAAGGCCGTGTTCGACACCATCGACCGCGCACAGCTCGCCAAGATCGCCTTCCAGGGGCTGGACTACACCGAGGACCTGGGTGGTTCGCTGACCCTGCAGCCCTACCAGCAGGGCTACCAGGACAACCTCGCGAGCGCGGTGACCCTCGACCCCGAGGCCGCGAAGCAGGGGCTCGACGCCGCCGGCTGGGTGGCGGGCCCGGACGGCGTACGTACCAAGGAGGGGCAGAAGCTGACCTTCACCTACGTGCAGACCGGCGACACCCCGACCAAGCGCGCCTCGTCCGGCGCCATGGTGGCGATGCTGAAGAACATCGGCGTCGACCTGCAGGTCCGCGTCGTCCCGTCGACCGACTTCTCGAAGGTCCTGGCGAACAAGGAGTTCGACATGGTCTTCCTGGGGTTCAAGTCCTCCGACCCGTACGGCGTGGCCTACATCTGCCAGCAGTACTGCTCGAACTCGACGCTGAACAGCTCCGGAACCGGCACCCCGGAGCTCGACGCCGAGCTGCGCAAGGTCAACACCCTGCCCACCGCCGACGAGCAGTACGCCGCGGCCGCCGCGGCGGAGAAGAAGGCCCTCGCCACCTACGGCGTGCTGCCGGTCTACTCCGGCCCGTCGATCTGGGCGACCAAGCCCGGGCTCGCGAACTGGGGCTCGGCGCTGTTCGCGTTCCCGCCGCTGCCCGAGACCCTCGGCTGGCAGAACGGCTCCTGACCGACCCCGCCCGGCACCGGCGGGGCCCCCGGACCCGCACCGGGGACGGGGCTCCGCCTCCCCTTGCGCACGAACGGGCCCCTCGTACGAAAGGTTCGTACGAGGGGCCCGTTCGTGCGCAGAGAGGCGGCCGGGAGGGCCACGGAGGACGTGCGGGGTCAGGCCAGGTCGCGCAGGGCGGCGGGGAGGTCGTCGGTGTCCCCGTAGGGACCCACGACGGCGGCCGTGAGCGGCTGGGCCAGCAGCTCCGCGGCCAGTGCCGCGACCTCGGCCGGGGTGACGGCGTCGATGCGGGCCAGGCTGTCGGCGAGCGAGCGCTGCCGACCGTGGTCCAGCTCGGCGCGACCGAGGCGGTTCATCCGCGACGCGGTGTCCTCACAGCCGAGCACCAGTCCCCCGCGCAGGGCGCCCTGCGCGCGCACGACCTCGGCCTCGGTCAGCCCGTCGGCCGCGACCTCGCCGAGCACGTCGCGCACCACCGCGACGACCTCACCGAGCCGCTCGGGGGCGCACCCGGCGTACACCGACATGGCGCCGGCGTCGGCGTAGCGGACGGTCGAGGAGTAGACCTGGTAGGCCAGCCCGCGCTGCTCGCGGACCTGCTGGAACAGCCTTGAGGACAGGCCCCCGCCCAGGGCGGAGTTGAGGACGGCGAGCACCGGCAGGCCACGGCCGGCGCGGCCCGCGGTGGGGACGCCGAGCATCACGTGCGCCTGCTCGGACTCGTCGTCGAGCAGGCCGAGCGCACCGGTCCGCACGGGACGGGCGCCGGTGGCGGTGCGCGGCGGCACCGGACGGGCACCGCGATGGCCCTGCGCCGCGCGGTCCAGCGCGGCGGCCACCAGGTCGGAGACCCGGTCGTGCTCGAGGTTCCCCGCCGCGGCGACCACCATCCGTGGCGCCGTGTACTCCCCGCGCCAGAACGCGTGCAGGGTGTCGCGGCTCATCGCCCGGATCGACTCCTCGGAGCCGATCACCGGGCGCCCGAGGGGATGGTCCCCGAACAGGGTCTCGTCGAACAGGTCGCCGAGCAGGTCCGCCGGGTCGTCGTCGCGCATCGAGATCTCCTCGAGCACGACGCCCCGTTCCAGCTCGACGTCGGTGTGCGCCAGCTCGGCGTCGGTCACGACGTCGGCGAGCACGTCCACCGCGAGCGCCACGTCGGTGTCGAGGACGTGGGCGTAGTAGCAGGTGTGCTCCTTGGCGGTGAACGCGTTCAGCTCACCGCCGACGGCGTCCATCTCCTCGGCGATACCCGCGGCGGTGCGCCGGCGGGTGCCCTTGAAGAGCAGGTGTTCCAGGAAGTGCGCGGAGCCGGCCTGCTCGGGGGTCTCGTCGACCGAGCCGATCCCGATCCAGATCCCGAGCGCCACCGAGCGGACGCCGGGCACCGCCTCGGTGACCAGCCGCACCCCGCCGGGCAGGTCGCTGCGGCGGACGGTGTCACCGGGGTCACCGGCGGACAGCGGGGACACGCGGGCGGCGGCCCGGGACGAGTCCCGGGCCGCCGCAGCGTGGTCGTTCTCCGATGCCAACGGATCAGCTCGGGTTGGCGGCCTCGGCCGGGGCCTCGGCGTCGACGGCACCCTCGACGGCCGGGGCGTCGGTGACGTCCGCCGAGGCGGACTCCTCCACGACCGGGATCAGCGAGATCTTGCCGCGGTTGTCGATGTCGGTGACCTCGACGCGCAGCTTGTCGCCGACCTTGACGACGTCCTCGACCTTGCTGATCCGCTTCCCGTTGCCGAGCTTCGAGATGTGGACCAGGCCGTCCTTGCCGGGGACCAGCGAGACGAAGGCACCGAACGCGGCGGCCTTGACCACCGTGCCCAGGAACCGCTCGCCGACCTTCGGCAGCTGCGGGTTGGCGATCGCGTTGATCATGCCGATCGCCTCCTCCGCGGAGGGGCCGTCGTTCGCACCGACGTAGATGGTGCCGTCGTCCTCGATCGAGATGTCGGCGCCGGTCTTCTCGGTGATCGAGTTGATCATCTTGCCCTTCGGCCCGATGACCTCGCCGATCTTGTCGACCGGGACCTTCACCGCGGTCACCCGCGGCGCGTACCGGCTCATCTCGTCCGGGCCGTCGATGGCCTCGCCGATCACCTCGAGGATGGTCAGGCGGGCGTCCTTGGCCTGGTTCAGCGCGGCGGCGAGCACCTCGGACGGGATGCCGTCCAGCTTGGTGTCCAGCTGCAGCGCCGTGACGAACTCCTTGGTGCCGGCGACCTTGAAGTCCATGTCGCCGAACGCGTCCTCGGCGCCCAGGATGTCGGTCAGCGCGACGTAGCGCGTCTGGCCGTCGACCTCGTCGGACACCAGGCCCATCGCGATGCCCGCGACCGGCGCCTTGAGCGGCACACCGGCGTTGAGCAGCGACATCGTGGACGCGCAGACCGAGCCCATCGAGGTCGAGCCGTTCGAGCCGAGGGCCTCGGAGACCTGCCGGATCGCGTACGGGAACTCGTCGCGGGACGGCAGGACCGGGATCAGGGCCCGCTCGGCGAGCGCGCCGTGGCCGATCTCGCGGCGCTTGGGCGAGCCGACGCGGCCGGTCTCACCGGTCGAGTACGGCGGGAAGTTGTAGTGGTGCAGGTAGCGCTTGCGCGTCTCCGGCCCCAGCTGGTCGATCTGCTGCTCCATGCGCAGCATGTTCAGCGTGGTGACACCCATGATCTGGGTCTCGCCGCGCTCGAACAGCGCCGAGCCGTGCGCCCGCGGGACGACCTCGACCTCGGCCGACAGCGGCCGGATGTCGGTCAGGCCGCGGCCGTCGATCCGGACCTGGTCGGTCAGGATGCGGCGGCGGACCAGCTTCTTGTTCAGCGAGCGGAACGCGTTGCCGAGCTCGGACTCGCGACCGACGAAGCGCTCGCCGAGCTTGTCCAGCACCGACGCCTTGATCTCGTCGGTCCGGGTCTCGCGCTCCTGCTTGCCGGCGATGGTCAGCGCCTGCGCGAGCTCCTGCTCGACGGCCTCGGAGACGGCCTCGAAGGCGTCCGGCTGGTAGGCCGGGAACACCGGGTAGTCGGCGGTCGGCTTGGCCGCGACGTCGGCCAGCTGCTGCTGGGCGACGCACAGGCTGCGGATGAACGGCTTGGCCGCCTCCAGCCCGTCCGCGACGACACCCTCGGTCGGGGCGCTGGCGCCACCGGCGACGAGGTCGATGGTGTTCTCGGTGGCCTCGGCCTCGACCATCATGATCGCGACGTCGTCACCGACGATGCGGCCCGCGACGACCATGTCGAACGCGGCGCGCTCGAGCTGGTCGTGGGTCGGGAAGGCGACCCACTGGGTGTCGGTGCCCGCCTCGTTCGCGATGAGCGCGACGCGGACGCCGCCGACCGGGCCGGAGAACGGCAGGCCGGCGAGCTGGGTGGACGCCGACGCGGCGTTGATCGCCACGACGTCGTAGGGGTCCTTCGGGTCGAGCGACATGACCGTCACGACGACCTGGATCTCGTTGCGCAGGCCGTCCACGAAGGACGGGCGCAGCGGACGGTCGATGAGGCGGCAGGTCAGGATCGCGTCGGTGCCCGGACGGCCCTCGCGGCGGAAGAACGAGCCGGGGATCCGACCCGCGGCGTACATCCGCTCCTCGACGTCCACCGTCAGCGGGAAGAAGTCGAACTGGTCCTTCGGCCGCTTCGACGCGGTCGTGGCGGACAGCAGCATGGTCTCGTCGTCGAGGTACGCGACGACGGACCCGGCGGCCTGGCGGGCGAGCCGTCCGGTCTCGAACCGGACGGTGCGGGTGCCGTAGGTGTCGTTGTCGATGACGGCGGTGCTCTCGTGCACGCCGTCCTCGGAGATGACGTCAGTCATACGGGGGTGTTCTCCTCGTCGTTGGGAGTGGTCTTCGTCTACCCCACCACCGCGGCGCCGGCTCGATCCCCTGCTGGGCCGGTCTTCGATCGAAGCCCCCGGCCGCGCGTCGCGCTCCGGGGGCCACTACCGAGGACCGGCAGATCTCCGGTCACCCCGATTGGCGGGCTCTGTTCAGTTGTGTCGCTCGGTACGGTCGTTCCGTACTACGGAACGACCCGGCACCGGGATCCGGTGCCGGGTCGCCCCGGGCGGGTCAGCGGCGCAGACCCAGCTTCTCGATCAGCGCGCGGTAGCGAGCGACGTCGACCTCGCGCAGGTACTTGAGCAGCCGGCGACGACGACCGACCAGCAGCAGCAGGCCGCGCCGGCTGTGGTGGTCGTGCTTGTGCTGCTTCAGGTGCTCGGTCAGCCCGACGATGCGCTGGGTCAGCAGCGCGACCTGGGCCTCGGGGGACCCGGTGTCGGTGGCGTGGGTGCCGTACTTCTCGAGCGTGCTCTTCTTATCGGCGGTGGTCAGTGCCATTGCTCAACTCCTTCATCCTTGAGACGGTCCGTGGGGCCGTGCCGATCCCTACGAAGCCGGACGAACCGGGGGGACGGCAGGAAGTCGGTCTCGGCCGCCACGGACTGCAGCCGGACCCGGTGTGAAACGGTACCAGCGACCGGTACGGCGGCCGCCGCCGACCCGCGCCACCCGGCCCGGGGCCGGTGGCCCTGGCGCACATCGGGACCCGGGGCCCCGGTGTGGCGGCTCCCGGCCGTGCACCGGCACCGGCGGCGGGGGCGGTGTCGTGGCCGGCCGCGTCCGCACCCGCCGGGGCGGGTCCCGGCCGGGCCGGCCCCGGCCTCAACGGCGCCCGGCGGCGGCCCGGCGCAGCACCTCGGCGATCTCCGGGAACGACGGCGACAGCTCGGCCGCCGCGGCGACGAGCCGGGCCGGGGCGCTCACCCCGCGCAGCGCGTCCTCCGCGGTCGGCTCGACCGGGGCCCGCCGCGGCCGCGGCACCGGCGGCCCCGGGGCGGGGCCCTGCTCGGCGCAGCGACACCCGCCGGTCGGTCCGCACGGCGACGGGTCCTGCCGGACCCGGGCCAGCAGGGCGTCGCGGTCGGCGTCGGGCAGCGGGCCGCGCGCCAGCCGACGGTCCAGCGCGGTCATCCGGCCCAGCACCGCCGGGTCACCGATCTTGACCCGGCGCCCGCCCGCCAGCTGGGACAGCATCGCGGGGCTCAGCCCGATCGCGGCGGCGAGGCGGGCCTGGGTGATGCCCAGACCGGTCGTGAGCCGGCGGATGCGCTCGTCGAGGGGCTCGCCGTAGATCGCGCTCTGACGCTCGCGGTTGCGCGCGATCTCCTGCGCCACCGGGTCCGCGGTGCGGGGGTCGTCCATACCGGCCACCCTGGGCGACCACGGGACGTCCGCGTGGCCGTTCGGCCCCGGCAGGGGGTTTTCACCTAGTACTCCAGCCGCACTTCGTTAGCTGAGCTGTCTTCGTCGTCGATAGTGGCTTTCGCGGGCTCGGTGTTGGTGGCGACGTCGCCAGGTCGACCAGGCCCAGCACGGCGCCTGGGTGGGAATGTGGATCAGAGGTGCCAGGAGACGTCGGATCTCGGCGAGGGTGAGCGGGATGAGCCCGTGATCAGGTCTTTTGGGGCGATCGCCGCGGTGACCGAGAGGTAGGCGTGGGCGAGAATAGCCAGGGTGACGTGGCGGTACCAGGCGTCGTAACGCCGCACTTGATAGTGGTCGAGCCCGACCTCGTTCTTCGCGGTCTGGAAGCACTCCTCGATCGCCCACCGCGGGCCGGCGACGCGGATGAGATCGTCGTCGGTGGTGCCGGGCGGGCCGGCGCACAGGTAGTAGGCCAGATCGGGCTCCTCGCCGGCGGAGAGCTGTGTGTCGGTGAGGATCTGACGTCGGACCAGTAGCCATCGGCCCCATCCGGCCGGGGCGTTCTCGGGCGGATACAGCGAGGCCACGGCCCAGTCGTAGAAGCGTTCTCCCTTCACACCCGGACCGGCTGAGCGGCGCTTCCACGCCCGTCCGGGAGCGCGGGCGACCAGGTCGTCGGCCCGTCGTGAGCCGCTGATCTGACAGATGTCGGCGTCCAGGGACAACGGGACGGACTGGCTGCGCGGAACCGCGACGACGTAGCCGATCCGGCGCTGCTCGCACCAGGTGCGGAACTTGTAGTCCTGCCCGTATGCCTCGTCCGCGGTCACCCATCCTGCGGGAACCCCGGCATCGAGGGCACGGCCGAGCATTTCCTTGGCCAGCGTGGCCTTGGTGGCGAACTCGATCTCCTCAGGCACCGCCGCGGCTCGGCAGCGTTCCCGATCACCGGTCCAGGACTTGGGCAGGTAGAGCTCGCGGTCGATCAACGTCCGGCCCTTGCTCGTGGCATAGGCACAGAAGACTCCGAGCTGGCAGTTCTCCACCCGCCCGGCAGTGCCCGAGTACTGGCGCTGCACCCCCGCCGACTTCGTCCCCTTCTTCAGGAACCCGGTCTCATCGACGATCAGCACCCCACCGGACTCGCCGAGGTGCTCGACGACGTAATCCCGCAGGTCATCACGGACACCGTCGACATCCCAGGTCGCGGAGTTGAGCAGCCGCTGCATCCCATCCGGAGTCGTGTCACCGGCGACCTCGGCCAGCGTCCACCCGTTCTTCCCCGCCAACGGCGCCAACAACCCCCGCACATACGCCCGCGCCCGACGCCGCGGTTCCGTCCGGAAGAACCGGCCCGCCACCAGCCCGAACAGCCCATCCAGGCCACCGGCCCACGCCTCGAGATCCTCCTCCACCTGCACAAGATCGAAGCTTAGCGCACATCAACATCACAAACTGCGGCTGGAGCACTAGGGCGCGTCTCCTAACCCGGCTGGTCGGGCCTGCGCGATGATCAGTAGGTGTCGCGCCGTGCCGTCCTGACCGATGCCCAGTGGGACCGACTCGAGCCGTTACTGCCCTCGTCGGACGGGATGCCAGGGCGCCCGTTCGCCGATCACCGCAGAGTGATCGAGGGGATCATCTACCGGTTCCGCTGCGGGCTGGCCTGGCGTGATGTCCCGGTCGAGTTCGGGCCGTGGCAGACCCTATGGAAACGCCACCGCCGCTACTGCGGTGACGGCACCTGGGACCACGTTCTCGCAGCTCTGCTCGCCGATGCCGACTCCGCCGGTCTCGTGGACTGGGCCGTGTCGGTCGACTCGACGATCATCCGCGCTCACCAACACGCCGCGACCCTGCAGCGGGACACAGGGGGCCGGATCGAACTACAAGAATCTGCTGATCGAGCCGCCCGATCACGCCTTGGGCCGCTCCCGCGGAGGGCTCGGCACGAAGATCCACCAGCTCGTTGACGGACACGGCCGCCCGCTGGTCGTACTGGTCGGCCCTGGACAGGCCGGTGACGCCCCGATGTTCGCGCACCTGATGTCACATCTGCGCGTCGGACGGGTCGGTCCGGGCCGACCGCGGACCCGACCCGAGCGGGTCCGCGCAGATAAGAGGTCGTTTCAGAAGTCGGCGTGTCGGTCCTGTGTGGATCGGCGCTGGTAGCTGATCATGTCCGGTCGTGGCGCGGCGATCTTGTGTCGAGCGATTGGTGAGCGACGAGCTGTGGGCGCTGGTGGAGCCGCTGCTGCCCAAGCCGCGCAAGCACAAGCGGGGACGGACAGGCCGTCCGCGGGTGCCGGATCGGGCCGCTCTGGCCGGGATCGTGTTCGTGCTCAAGACCGGGATCAGCTGGAACGCGCTGCCCGCCGAGCTCGGCTGTGGGTCCGGAGTGACCTGCTGGCGGCGGCTACGGCAGTGGCAGCAGGCCGGGGTCTGGGCCCAGCTGCACCGGGTGATGCTCGACCGCCTCGCCCAGCAGGGCCTGCTGGACTGGTCGCGGGCGGCGGTGGACAGCGTGAGCGTGCGGGCCAAGCGCCGCGGCGAGGCCACCGGGCCCTCGCCGACCGATCGCGGGAAGGCGGGCAGCAAGTACCACGTGCTCTGCGACCGAGGCGGGCTCCCGCTGCATGCGCTGGTCACCGGGGCGAACACCCACGACAGTCGGATGCTCGCCCCGCTGCTGGACACCAACCCCGGCGTCCGCGAACGGGCGGGACAGCCGGGGCGTCCGCGACGTCGGCCGGACAAGGTGCACGCCGACAAGGGCTACGACTATCCCCGCTGCCGCCGCTACCTGAGTGGGCGTGGGATCGGGGTGCGGATCGCCCGGCGCGGGATCGAGGACTCCACCCGGCTCGGGCGGGTCCGCTGGGTCGTCGAGCGCACCATGTCCTGGCTGCTGGACTTCCGCCGCCTCGCGCTGCGCTACGACCGCGCCGAATCCACGATCACCGCGCTGTTATCGCTGGCCTGCGCCCTGATCTGCCACCGCCGCCTCACCAAGCCGAAGCCGAAGCCGAAGTGATGGTCGACCCAGCCCTCGCTGAGGCACTCGCCTACGAGGTCGGGGCCAGCGGCCGCCAGGCCAGCCACTCCAAGGCCCGGTCGGCCTCGTCAGGGTCGAAGCGGTGCGGGTCGAACGGCCCGCCCGCCCACTCCAGGCGCTCGGCGCGGTCGGGATGGTCAGGGTCGGCGAGCACGGCCTGGAAGTCCTCATACCCCCCGATCCCGCCGACGTCCTCGGGCGGGCACGCCCCCTGCCCGGCGACGCATCGCGGATAGCACACTCCCGGCTCGACGGCCGCGACCGCCTCGACGGTGATCTCGTGGGCCCAGTTGTCACCGAAGTCGTAGACGTAGACGTAACCGAACCGGTCACCAGCCTTGACCAGCCGAAACAGCTTCTCTTTCGTCTCGTCGGCGACATCCTGTCCGGGCCAGTCCGGGTCTGGGATCCCGTAGCGGCGCCCGACGATCTCGAACTCGTGCAGATGAGAGTTCGTCCAGCCCATCACTGACTGCACCACCTCGTGTAACACCGCCAAGTCGACCTCGCCCGGCACCTGCACCCGACGCCGGACCGCCGGCACCACCTCGGTCAGGACGATCTCCAACTCGAAAATCTTCGTCTTCTCAGACACACGAGGCGCGACCATCAGCCGATGCTGCCAGCCCCGCCGTCACCGGCAGAACCGGGCCCACCACTTCTGAAACGACGTCTAAGAGGTCGCGCGGATTGGTCACAGCTTGGCCGCGGTCGAGTGTCTGGGGGCGAGGGCGGGTACGGGCCTGCCGATCATGAAGTTATCTACGCTTCGTGATCGTCTGGAGGCCGCGTGCCCACCCTGCCATCATGGCTGACCGAGCCGTTGTGGGACCAGTTCACCGCGCTGCTGCCTCATCGAGACGAGTTCGATCCCACCCATCCGCTGGGCTGCCATCGCCGCCGGATCGCGGATCGGATCGTGTTCGACAAGCTCCTGCAGGTACTGCGGTTCGGCTGCTCGTATGAGGGCATCGCTGACAGCACCTGCTCGGCGACCACCATCCGCGATCGTCGTGACGAGTGGATCAGGCTCGGGGTCTTCGCCCAGCTGCGTCGGATCGTCCTGGACGCCTACGACCGCATCGTCGGTCTGCTGCTGCACGACATCGCCGTCGATGGCGCCATCACCAAGGCCCCCGGCGGCGGCGAGGTCGCCGGTCCGTCGCCGGTGGACCGGCGCAAACAGGGTATGAAACGTTCGGTGCTCGTCGAGGGATACGGCATCCCGCTGGGCCGAGTCCTGGCCGGAGCCAACCGGCACGACTCCCCGCTACTGGGCCCCACCCTCGACCGCCTCGATGCTCTCGGCCCGCTGCCCGACGACATCACCGTGCACCTCGACGCCGGCTATGACTCCGGCAAGACCCGCGACACGCTGGCCGAACGAGGCCTGCACGGCGAGATCGCGCACAAGGGTGAGAAAGCGCCGATCCAGGCCACCCGCCGCTGGCACGTCGAGCGGACCAACGCTTGGCACAACAGCTTCAACCGGCTGCAGCGCTGCTACGAACGACGAGAAATCGTCGTCGACGCGTTCTTCGACCTCGCCGACACGATCGTCACACTCCGTAGCTTGATTCGGCAGGCCTGGACCACACACCGCTGGAACGCCCGACCTGCACGACGTCCATGATCACCAACCAATCCGCGCGACCTCTAAGGCCTACTCCTCACGCGCCATCCGCGCCCACCTGCGCAGACGACGGATCGTCGCGGTCATCCCGGAGCCGGCTGACCAGCAGGGACACCGGAAACGACGCGGCACACGCGGCGGCCGACCACCGGCGTTCGACCGGGTCGACTACCGCGGCCGCAACGTCGTCGAACGCGGGTTCTGCGAGGTCAAGCAGTGGCGCGGCCTCGCGACCCGCTACGACAAACTCGCCCTGACCTACCGCGGCGGAGTTGCACTGAAGGCCATCGTCACCTGGTTGCGCACTTTAGAGGTCGTTTCAGAACGACTTGTCGAGTTTCCATTGACCCCTCGACGACAGATCAAACGGCAGGTCAGATAGCCGCTTGTCGTCTACAACAGACACGTCGACCTCGTTCTGAAATGACCTCTTAGTACTCCAGCCGCAGTTTGTGATGTTGATGTGCGCTAAGCTTCGATCTTGTGCAGGTGGAGGAGGATCTCGAGGCGTGGGCCGGTGGCCTGGATGGGCTGTTCGGGCTGGTGGCGGGCCGGTTCTTCCGGACGGAACCGCGGCGTCGGGCGCGGGCGTATGTGCGGGGGTTGTTGGCGCCGTTGGCGGGGAAGAACGGGTGGACGCTGGCCGAGGTCGCCGGTGACACGACTCCGGATGGGATGCAGCGGCTGCTCAACTCCGCGACCTGGGATGTCGACGGTGTCCGTGATGACCTGCGGGATTACGTCGTCGAGCACCTCGGCGAGTCCGGTGGGGTGCTGATCGTCGATGAGACCGGGTTCCTGAAGAAGGGGACGAAGTCGGCGGGGGTGCAGCGCCAGTACTCGGGCACTGCCGGGCGGGTGGAGAACTGCCAGCTCGGAGTCTTCTGTGCCTATGCCACGAGCAAGGGCCGGACGTTGATCGACCGCGAGCTCTACCTGCCCAAGTCCTGGACCGGTGATCGGGAACGCTGCCGAGCCGCGGCGGTGCCTGAGGAGATCGAGTTCGCCACCAAGGCCACGCTGGCCAAGGAAATGCTCGGCCGTGCCCTCGATGCCGGGGTTCCCGCAGGATGGGTGACCGCGGACGAGGCATACGGGCAGGACTACAAGTTCCGCACCTGGTGCGAGCAGCGCCGGATCGGCTACGTCGTCGCGGTTCCGCGCAGCCAGTCCGTCCCGTTGTCCCTGGACGCCGACATCTGTCAGATCAGCGGCTCACGACGGGCCGACGACCTGGTCGCCCGCGCTCCCGGACGGGCGTGGAAGCGCCGCTCAGCCGGTCCGGGTGTGAAGGGAGAACGCTTCTACGACTGGGCCGTGGCCTCGCTGTATCCGCCCGAGAACGCCCCGGCCGGATGGGGCCGATGGCTACTGGTCCGACGTCAGATCCTCACCGACACACAGCTCTCCGCCGGCGAGGAGCCCGATCTGGCCTACTACCTGTGCGCCGGCCCGCCCGGCACCACCGACGACGATCTCATCCGCGTCGCCGGCACGCGGTGGGCGATCGAGGAGTGCTTCCAGACCGCGAAGAACGAGGTCGGGCTCGACCACTATCAAGTGCGGCGTTACGACGCCTGGTACCGCCACGTCACCCTGGCTATTCTCGCCCACGCCTACCTCTCGGTCACCGCGGCGATCGCCCCAAAAGACCTGATCACGGGCTCATCCCGCTCACCCTCGCCGAGATCCGACGTCTCCTGGCACCTCTGATCCACATTCCCACCCAGGCGCCGTGCTGGGCCTGGTCGACCTGGCGACGTCGCCACCAACACCGAGCCCGCGAAAGCCACTATCGACGACGAAGACAGCTCAGCTAACGAAGTGCGGCTGGAGTATTAGGAGACACGCCCTAACCCGGCAGCCCGTCGGGCCCGGTCGCGTCACCGGCCTCGGTGAGGATCGCGCGGCACGTGTCCACGTCGCGCCCCATCTGCGCGACCAGGGCGTCGAGGCCGTCGTAGTGCTCCTGGCCCCGCAGCCGCTCGACGAACTCGACACCGACCTCGTGGCCGTAGAAGTTCTCGTCGACGTCGAGGACGTAGACCTCCACGGTGCGCACCCGCCCGGAGAACGTCGGGTTGGTGCCGACCGAGATCGCACCCATCAGGCGACGGTCGCCGATGCGGAACCAGCCCGCGTAGACACCGTCGGCGGGGATCGCGGTGTGCGGCGGGCTCGCGACGTTCGCCGTCGGGTAGCCCAGGTCACGACCGCGCTTGTGGCCGTGCACGATCACGCCGTCCACCCGGTGCCAGCGGCCCAGCGCGTGCGCGGCGTCGCGGACCGCGCCGGCGTCGATGCAGGACCGGATGTAGGTCGAGGAGAACGTCACGTCGTGGTCGGAGACCAGGTCGAGGGCCTCGCAGGCGAACCCGAAACGACGGCCCAGCTCGGCCAGCGTGCCGACGTCGCCCTCGGCCCGGTGGCCGAAGGTGAAGTTGCTGCCCACCACGACGACGGCCGCGTGCAGCCGGTCCACCAGCACCTCGTGGGCGAACCCGGCGGGCGCCATCCGGGACAGCGCCTCGGTGAACGGGATGACGCAGAAGACGTCCGCCCCCGCCTCGCCCACCAGCTCCGCGCGCCGGTCGAGCGTGGACAGCCGGGCCGGGTGGGTGCCGGGCCGGATCAGCTCCGCCGGGTGCGGGTCGAACGTCACGACGACGGCGGGCAGCCCACGTTCGTGGGCACGGTCGACCGCCCTGGCGATCAGCTGCCGGTGTCCCCGGTGCACCCCGTCGAACACGCCGACGGTGACGACGCACCGGCCCCAGCCGGGCGGAACCGCCTCCAGACCACGCCACCGCTGCACGGCCGCGAGCCTAGGCGAACCGGGTGGGATCCCGCGCAGCGGGCGACCACGGCAGGCCGGGGCCGTCAGCCCGCCGGGGCGAGCACGACGACCGGACGCGCGTCCCGGCCGCGGTCGGCCATCAGGGCCAGCGCGGCGCCGTCCGGGGCGAACACGCCGTAGGTGCCCTCGATCCCCGCCGCGGGCAGCGACCTGCCGAACCGCACGTCGGCGGCGGCGTCGTCGTCGAGGTCGACCCGCGGGAACGCCGTCGCGACGGCCGCGGCGAGGTCCAGCGACAGCCCGGGTTCCTCGGCGAGCTGCTCGACGGTGCGCGCGTGCTCCAGGACGAACGGCCCGACCCGGGTGCGCCGCAGCGCGGTCAGGTGACCGGCCGAGCCCAGCGCGGCGCCGAGGTCACGGGCCAGCGCACGGACGTAGGTGCCCGAGGAGCAGTCGACGGCGACGTCCAGGTCGCACCACGGGCCGTCACGGCGCACCGCGCGCAGCGCGAAGGCCGACACGGTGACCGGGCGGGCGGGGATCTCGACGGTCTCGCCGTCGCGGACCCGCTGGTAGGCGCGCTTGCCGTCGATCTTCACCGCGGACACCGCGCTGGGGACCTGCATGATCTCCCCGGTCAGCGCGGCCATCGCGGCCCGGAGGGCGGTCTCGTCGGCCTCGACCGGGACCGGCTCGCCGACCGGCGTGCCCTCGGCGTCGTCGGTGTCGGTGCCCTGGCCGAGGCGCACGGTGGCGGTGTAGGCCTTCGTGTCCAGCGAGAGGTGGCCGAGCAGCTTGGTCGCCCGCTCGATCCCGACGACCAGCACCCCGGTCGCCATCGGGTCCAGGGTGCCGGCGTGGCCGACCTTGCGGGTACCCATGATCCGGCGGAGCTTCCCGACGACGTCGTGGCTGGTCGGGCCGCGGTCCTTGTCGACGATCACGAGGCCGGGCGGCGGGGGCGGGGTCTTCGGCACGCGCGCGACGCTAACGGGCGAGCCGGTAGCCGACCCCACGGACCGTCACGACCACCTCGCGGAGCCCAGCTTCGCGCGCAGCGACGCCACGTGCGCCTCCAGGGTCCGCGCCGCGGAGGCGTCGGCGATCCCCCACACCTGCTCCAGCAGCTCGGTGCGTGGCAGCACCGCGCCCTCCCGGCGGGCCAGCGCGGCGAGCAGGTCGAACTCCTTGCGGGTCAGCGCGACCTCGGCGCCGCCCGCGGTCACCGCGCGCCGGTCCAGGTCGACGACGACGTCGCCGACGGCCACCGTCGCGGCCACCGCGGCGCCGGTCGCCCGCCGCAGGACGGCCTCGATCCGGGCCACCAGCTCCTCGGTGGAGACCGGCTTCACGAGGTAGTCGTCGGCGCCCGAGCGCAGCCCCTGCACCCGTGCCGCGACGTCGCCGCGGCCGGTGATGGCCAGGATCGGGACGCGGGACCGCTCCCGGATCTCGCGGCAGACGCCGATGCCGTCGCGGTCGGGCAGCCCCATGTCGAGCAGCACCACGTCCGGCTCCCGCTCGGCCACGGCGGCGATCGCGGCGGACCCGCTGGTCACGAGGTCGGTCGGGTAACCCTCGCGGACGAGGCTGCGACGCAGGGCGTCACCGAGGACCGCGTCGTCCTCGACCAGCAGCACCCGCACGCGCCCACCCTAGTCACGTTTCCTCAAAGGTTCCTCAAGCCCGGCACCCCCGCGGTTGCCCCGCGACACGCCCTGGCCCCATCGTTTCCGCACCGAACACGTCGAGGAGGACGGACATGGCCGAGGTCGCCAACGCAGACGGCTCGTCCGGGGCGGGGTCCACCACCCCCACCCGGCGCAGGAAGAGGGTCTACACCCAGCTCTGGTTCTGGGTCATCATCGGGATCGTCGGCGGGGCCCTCGTCGGGTGGCTCGCCCCCGACATCGGCAGGAGCACGAAGTGGCTCGCCGACGGCTTCATCCAGATGATCAAGGTCATCGTCGCTCCGGTCATCTTCTGCACGGTCGTCGTCGGCATCGCCTCGATCGGCAACCTGGCGCGGGCAGGTGGACTCGCGGTCCGCGCGCTCAGCTACTTCCTCGCCGCCACCGCCGTCGCCCTGACCATCGGGCTGCTCGCAGCGAACATCTTCGCGCCGGGCGCGGGCTTCACCGGGACTCCGTCGGCCGCCGACCTGGCCAGGGCGCAGGAGAACATCGACACCGGCTCGGCCTCCGGCCAGGAAGGCCTCGTGGGCTTCCTGCTCGACGACGTCCTCCCGACGAGCTTCTTCGGGCCGTTCGTCGACAACGAGATCCTGCGGGTCCTGGTTCTCGCCGTCCTGACGGCCTGCGCGGTGTCCGCGATGACCCCCGCACTGCGGGAGCGGGTGGTCGGCTCCATCGACACGATCGCCAAGGTCATCTTCGGCATCATCAAGCTGATCATGTGGGCGGCCCCGATCGCCGCCTTCGGCGGCATGGCGTACACGGTGGCCGCGTTCGGTGCGTCGTCGCTGACCAACCTGCTCCAGCTCATGGCCGTGTTCTGGGGAACCTGCCTGTTCTTCGTCGTCGTCGTCCTCGGCGGTGTGTCCGCGGTCGCCGGGTTCAACGTCTTCAAGGTGGTCCGGCTCGTCAAGGACGAGCTGCTGATCATCCTCGGGACCTCCTCCTCGGAGTCGGTTCTCCCCCGGCTGCTCACCAAGCTCGAGGCGGCGGGGGCCTCCAAGCAGACCGTCGGCATGGTGATCCCGACCGGCTACTCGTTCAACCTCGACGGCACCTGCATCTACCTGACCCTGGGCGCGCTGTTCATCGCCCAGGCAGGCGGGGAGACCCTCCCGATCGGACTGCAGATCGGCCTCGCGCTGCTCATGGTCCTGACCTCGAAGGGCGCTGCGGGAATCACCGGCGCCGGACTGGTCACCCTGTCCGCCTCGCTGCAGGCCTTCGGTGGCGAGTTCTTCACCGCCGAGGCGATCGCCATCGGCATCGCGGTGATCATCGGCATCGACCGTGTGATGTCCGAGGGACGCGCTCTCACCAACTGCATCGGCAACGTCGTGGCCACGCTGGCCATCGCCCGCTGGAACGGCGAGCTGGACCGCGAGCGGCTGGCGGCAGTGCTCGACGACCCGACGCTCGTCGACGCGGCCATGGAGGCCGAGCACGGTTCCGGCCTCGACGTCCCCGCTGCGGCGGACCGTACCGACGCCACCGACACGGGCAGCCGGCCGACGGTCGGCGCCGGATCCTGATCCCGGCGTCCCGCCCTCCTCGATGACCACGGCCCCGCCCGGCGGCTCCACCGCCGGCGGGGCCGTCGTCGCGCCGGGCCCGCGTGGTCGGCGCCCCGGGCGTCCGCCCCGGGTCCGGCCGGGCACTGCCGGCAGAGTTCCCGGCCCGCCCCCGCGGTGGCAGGCTGAGCCGGTGCGTCGGTCCTTCCGTTCCGCCCCACCGCTGCGCCGGTCGCGGCTGGTCCGGCAGCTGTTCCTGCTGCAGGTCGTCACCGTGCTGCTGACCGTCGGCAGGCTCGCAGCCCTCGGCGGATACGGCGCGAGCCGGCTGGAGCACGACGCCGCGGGCCGGCTCACCGCCGCCATCGCGCTGTCGCTCGCCTCGGAGCCCGAGGTCGTCGACGCCGTCCGCGACGGCGGCGGGGTCGCCACCCTCTCGGCCCGCCTGCAGCCCCTCGCCGAACGGGTCCGGCGGGCCACGAACACCGGCTTCATCGTCGTGATGTCCCCGCAGGGCATCCGCTACAGCCACTACAACCCGGACGAGATCGGCCTGCCCTACCAGGGCAACATCGTCCCGGCGTTGGCCGGGCGGACCTCCACCGAGGTCTACACCGGCACCCTGGGGCCCTCGGTCCGCACGGTCACCCCGGTCCTGGTCGACGGGCGGATCGCCGCGGTCGTCTCCGTCGGGGTGCTGCAGACCCGGATCAGCGACCTGGCGCTGCGTTCACTGCCGGGCATCGCGGTCGCCGCGGTGGTCGCGGTGCTCATCGGTTCGGGGCTGGCCGTGGTGCTGGCCCGGCGCCTGCGCCGCCAGACCCTGGGGCTGGAGCCCGAGGACATCACCGCCGCCTACACCCATCACGAGGCGGTGCTGCACGCCGTCGGCGAGGGGCTGCTGGTCGTCGACGGCGACGGACGCCTCGTCGTCGTCAACGCCGAGGCGCGGCGGCTGCTCGGGCTGCCCGTCCACTCCGTCGACGCCGGGGACCCCGCGCTGCCCGGACGCCCGGTCTCCGCGCTCGGCATCGACCCGGCGGTGGCCGCGGTGCTCGGCAGCGGGCTGCGGGAGGACCTCCACGACCGCCCGGCACTGGCGGGCGAGCGGGTGCTGCTGGTCAACAGCCGCCACGCCGGACCGGCCGCGGGCCCCGGGACCCGGGTCTTCACCCTGCGCGACCGCACCGAGCTCGCCGGGGTGCTGCGCGAGCGCGACGAGGCCCGTGACACCGTCGCTGCGCTGTCCGGGCAGGCCCACGAGTTCGGCAACCGGCTGCAGACCGTGCTGACCCTGATCGAGCTCGGTGACACCGCCGACGCCGCCGCGGCCGGAACCGCCGCCCTGGACCGCACCCGCGGCCCGGGGGCCCGCATCGTCGCCGAGGTCTACGACCCGGTGCTCGCCGCGCTGCTCGCCGACAAGGCGTGGCAGGCCTCGGAGCAGGACGTCACCCTCACCGTGACCGACGACTGCGATCCCGACGTGCTGCCCGGGCCACGCCTGCCGTTCGCCGCGGACGACCTCGTGTCGCTGGCCGGGAACCTCGTCGACAACGCGATCGAGGTGGTCGCCGGCCGCTCCGGCGAACGGTCCGTCGCGGTCGTACTGCGCACCACCGCGGACGGCAGCGAGCTGCTCCTCGAGGTCGCCGACAGCGGCCCGGGGGTTCCACCCGACACCGCCCGCGAGCTGTTCACCTTCGGGTTCAGCACCCGCGCGACCCCCGGCAGCCGTCCCCGCGGTATCGGGCTGGCGCTGGTCGACCGGATCTCCCGTCGGCTGGGCGGGTCGGTGACGGTCGGGACCCGCGGCGACGGGAGCGGCGCCCTGTTCACCGTGCGACTGCCGATCCCCGACACCGCCACGACGGACGCCCCGGTGGCACCGACGACGAACGGCCGGTAGTCCGACCGATCCGTGTCGACCGCGGCCGGACGCGGCCCGTGCACGGCACACGAGGCCCGGGCAGGGCGGTCGAGGAGCCACTCAGTCCGCATAGCGGTGAGGGCTGCTGCTGCAATCCCAGTGGGACCGGGCCGGGTCGACGGAATCCGCGATCGCGGGACGGCGTTCGCGCACCGTGCATCCGGCGGCGGTCATCCAGTCGCTCACCGACCATCCGCTGTACCGGTCCCTCATGAGCTGGATGGAGGCACGGCCTTCCGGGGTCAGGTTGTAGGCGTCCGAGTAGTCCATCCCGTCCTGGGTGAGGCACCCGAGCGAGATCACCAGCGAGACCCACCCCGCACCGCGCGCGGCCACCTCCTTGAACAACGAGACGGCGCTCGTGCCGGCTGCCATGAGCGTCCCGCACGCGCCCTGGATCTCACGGACGGCCGGGGGTGCGCTCGGGGACTCGGCAGCCGACGCCACCGGCCCCCCGAACACTCCCCCGACCAGTGCCAGCGCCAGCGCGATCACGACGAGAGTCCGCCGAGCGGTCCGTCGGAGGGTGCTGTTCGTCGGCTCTGTCGTCATGCCCGATGTCCTACCGGGAGCAGCGAACGGCCACGACCGATCGCGGAGTCCTCCGACCGCCACCCGCTCGGCCCGCACCGTGACCAGGCCGTTTCCCGCCGGGACGAGGCCGGTGGCGTTCGCATCCGCGAACGTCAGGCCCGGACCTCCCCCGGGACCGCCCAGCGTCCCGACCGGGCCCGCAACCCCACCGCGACCAGCCGCACCACCATGAACGCGGCCAGCCCGGTCCAGATCCCGGCCAGCCCCCACCCGAACAGCAGCGACAGCCAGATCATCGGCAGGAACCCGCCGAGCGCGGCCAGCAGCGTCGTGGTGCGCAGGAAGGCCGCGTCGCCCGCGCCGAGCAGCACACCGTCGAGGGCGAACACCACCCCGGCGATCGGCTGCAGCGCGGTGAAGAACCACCAGGCGGCGGGCACCGCCGCGAGCACGGCCGCGTCCCGGGTGAACACCGGCGGCAGCACCGGGTAGAGCGCGGCGAACAGCACCCCGAACCCGCAGCCGAGGACCAGGCCGTAGCGGGTGACCCGGGCGGCCAGCGCCCGCGCCGGACCGGTGTCGTCGCGGGTACCGTCCGCGTCGCGCTCCCCGTCGGCGCCGCCGAGGGCGGCACCGACCAGGGACTGCGCGGCGATCGCGACCGCGTCCAGCACCAGGGACTGGAACACCCACAGCTGCAGCACGATCTGGTGCGCGGCGACGGACTCGGACCCGAACCGGGCGGCGACGGCCGTCGCGGACAGGAAGCACGCCTGGAACCCCAGCGACCGCACGATCAGGTCGCGGCCCATGGTCGCCTGGGCACGCAGCACCGCGGTGTCCGGGGCGAAGCGGACCGGGTCGTCGGCGGGTGCACGGCGGCGCTCCACCACCAGCGCCCGCAGGAACCACGACGCCGCCAGGGCCTGCCCCGCGACGTTCGCGACGGCCGAGCCCTCCAGGCCCCAGCCCGCCCAGTCCCCGGTGCCGTGCACGAGCAGCGGGCACAGCAGCGCCGACACCAGGTTCCCGCCGATGACGATCCACATCGGCCGCCGGGTGTCCTGCACCCCGCGCATCCAGCCGTTGCCGGCCAGCGTGACCAGCACCAGCGGGGCCCCCAGCAACGCGATCCGCAGCCAGGACACCGCCCCCTGCGCGATCACCGGGTCCCCGGCGAGCAGGCCGGCCAGCGGTGCCGCGGCGAGCTGTCCGACCGCGACGACACCCAGCCCGACCGCCAGGGCCAGCCAGGTCGCCTGCACGCCCTCGGTCACCGCCGCCGAGCGCCTGCCCGCGCCGTAGAACCGGGCCGCGCGCGCCGTCGTCCCGTAGGACAGGAAGGTCAGCTGCGTCGTCACCTGCGCGAACAGCACGGCGGCGACGGCGAGCGAGGCCAGCTGCAGCCCACCCAGCCTGCCGACGACGGCCGTGTCCACCAGCAGGAACAGCGGCTCGGCCGCCAGCACCGGCAACGCGGGCAGCGCGAGCCGGAGGATGTCGCGGGGCCCGCCCGCGGGAGGGGCGGACCGGCTCACCGCCGGGGTCGGCGGCAGAGGAAGCAGAAGGCGGGCGGCAGGTTTCGCCACACCGTGCGGGTCATCACGACCTCGTCGAACGTGTCGTGCAGCGATGCCCTGAACCGCCGCGCCGAGGGCATCGGCAGGGTGTGGGAGTAGGCGAACGTCGCGAACGCACCGGTCTCGCCCACCGCCCCGACGACCTGGTCCAGGATCTCCTGCTGCATCGCGCGGTCGAACAGCGACCAGGGCAGCCCGGAGATCACCGCGTCGACCGAGGTGATGCCGCGCTCGTCGAGCAGCGCACCCAGCTTGCGGGCGTCGCCGTTCACGACCTCGACGCCGGGGTGGCGGTCCTGCAGGTAGCGGGCCATCCGGGGATCGAGCTCGACGGCGAGGTGCCGGCCCTCCGGCGGCAGCCGCCTGGCGACCTGGGTGGTGACGGCACCGGTGCCCGGCCCCAGCTCCACCACGACGGGTGTCCCGTGCCCCGGGGCGATACGGGCCAGCTTCGCCGACAGCCGCGGCGAGCTGGGCCACACCGCACCCACCTGCGCGGGGTTGCGGAGCCAGGCACGGAGGAACTCCGGCCATCCGCTGGGCTCGTTGCCGTGACTGTCGTCGCCCCCACGGGCCGCAGCGGGCTCGGATCGCACCGCACACCTCCTGGTCTCGCGGGACACGCTACGTGCCCCGACGCCGTGCCACCGGACCGCCCCGAGGTGTACCCGGTCGGGGTGTCGCGGCCGTGTACCCCGGATGAACCGGGTCAACCGGGCACCGTCAGCGGGCCAGCTCGGCGCGCAGCAGCTCCAGGAGACCGTCGCGGGTGCCGGCACGTTCGAACCCGGCGGCACCGGCGTGCCCGCCGCCACCGAGGGCCGTCGCCACCCGGGACAGGTCCGGGGAGCCGTCGCCCCGCAACGACACCGACCACTCGCCGGGGGCCGTCTCGCTCAGCAGCGCGGCCACCCCGCCCCCTGCCGCGGCCTGCAGGGGCCCGACCAGGGCGACCGTACGGTCCCGGAACCGGGTCGCGGTCGCGACGTCGACGGCCGCCCACACCAGATCCGCCCCGGCGGCGGCACCCGGCTCGCGGTGCGCCCCGGCCAGCACCGTGGCCTGCGCGGCCAGCCACGCGAACGGCACCGGGCCGCCGATGTCGCGCAGCAGCGGGGACGGTTCGACACCGGCCTCGACCAGTTCGGCACCCAGCCGCAGGGCGTCGGCACCACCGCGCCGGAAACCGCCGGTGTCGGTGTAGAGCCCCGCGAACAGGGACCGGGCCAGGACCGCGTCCAGCGGGGTGCCCAGCTCGGCGAGCACCGCCCGGACGAGGGTCACCGTGGCCGGGGCGCCCGGGTCGACGAGGTACCGGTCGGTGAACGCCACGAACGACGCGTGGTGGTCCACCGCCAGCGACGACCCGGCGGTGTCCAGCACCGGCTCCAGGTCGCCCAGTCGCGCTGCCGAGGAGATGTCGCAGCAGACCAGCAGGTCCGGCGCCCGCGGCGCGTCCCGCGACGCGACGACCAGCCCCTCCGGGTCCAGGGCGTCGACCAGACCGTCGGGCACCGGGTCCGGTCCGCCGAACGACACGGAGACCGGGGTACCCGCCCGGTGCAGCGCGGTGGCCAGGGCCAGGGCGCTGCCGGCCGCGTCGGCGTCGGGCCGCACGTGCCCGACCACGAGCACGTCACGGGCCCGGCGCAGCACCGCCGCAGCCCCGGCCGGATCGACCGGGCCGGGGCCGGGAACCTCGTCCTGCGGGCCGGTGCTCACTCCGCTTCGGTCTCCCGCGGGGCCTTGTACGGGTCGGCATCGCCCGCCGGGGACGCCGACGCGGCGAGCCGCGCCACCTCCTCGTCGGAGGCACGGGTGCGGGCCAGCAGCTCCTCCATCCGGCGGGCCGTGTCGGGGACGGCGTCCAGCACGAACGCGAGGCTCGGCGTGTGCCGCACCCCGGTCTGCTGTCCCACCCGGCTGCGGAGCACCCCGCTCGCGCTCTGCAGCGCGGCGGCGGCCCCCGCGAGGTCCGGCTCCTCCTCCAACGAGGCACCCATGACCGTGTAGAACACGGTCGCCTCGCGCAGGTCACCGGTGACACGGGTGTCGGTGATCGTCACCATCGCCAGTCGCGGGTCCTTCACCTCGTGTTCGAGGGCCTCCGCGACGATCTGGGAGATCCGCTTCGCGAGCTTGCGCGCGCGGGCCTGGTCGACCATGTCCTGCTCCTTCCAGCGGGTCGTGCGAGCCCGAGTCTAGGCACGGGTCGCGGGGTCGTGCCGCGTCCGTTCCGCGGTGGTCGTCCCCCGGGCCACGGGGACGGGGCCGCCGCCCGTGTCGTCCCCGTCGGCCGGGAACGGTCGTCCGGGGCCCGGTCGTCCGGGCTCAGTCGTCGTCCGGGCCGAACAACCGGATCCTGGCCGACAACAGCTCCAGCTCGGGGCGGGCGGCGACGAGCCGCTCGCACCGTTCCAGCAGGACCCGGACGTGTCCGGCGTCGGCGGCCACGCAGCTCACACCGATCAGCGCGCGCCGGTGCAGGTCCTGGTGGCCCGCCTCGGCCGCCGCCACCTCGAACCGGCGCAGCTCGGCCAGCAGCGGCCGGACCAGCGAGCGCTTCTGCTTGAGCGACCGGACGTCGCCGAGCAGCACGTCGCACTGCAGCGAGCCGACGTACACACACACCTCCGCTGACGCCGACGGGGCGGCCGGTGACCGGCCGCCCCGTCGGAGCGCGTTCGTCACACCGCTAGTCGCGCGGCTTCTCCCGCATCTCGAACGTCTCGATGACGTCGTCGACCTTGATGTCGCCGTAGGTGCCGAGGGTCAGACCGCACTCGAAGCCCGCGCGGACCTCGACCACGTCGTCCTTGAACCGGCGCAGCGACGAGACCGGGAGGTTCTCGTGGATCACCTTCGAGTCGCGCAGCAGGCGCGCCCGGGCGTTCCGGCGGATCTCCCCGCTCATCACCAGGCAACCGGCGATCGTGCCGAACTTCGAGGACTTGAAGACCTCGCGGACCTCCGCGCGGCCCAGCTCGACCTCCTCGTACTCCGGCTTGAGCATGCCCTTCAGGGCCGCCTCGATCTCGTCGATCGCCTGGTAGATCACCGAGTAGTAGCGGATCTCGACGCCCTCGCGGTTGGCCAGCTCCGTGGCCTTGCCCTCGGCACGGACGTTGAAGCCCATGACGATGACGTTGTCCGCGATGGCGAGGTTGATGTCGCCCTCGGTGATACCGCCGACGCCGCGGTGGATGACCCGCAGCTCGACCTCCTCACCCACGTCCAGCTTCATCAGGGCTTCCTCGAGCGCCTCGACGGTGCCCGAGTTGTCACCCTTGATGATCAGGTTGAGGGTGTTGGTCTCCTTCAGCGCGGCGTCCAGGTCCTCCAGGCTGACGCGCTTGCGACGGGACGCCAGCTCGGCGTTCCGCTCGCGGGCACGCCGCCGGTCGGCGATCTGACGCGCGACCCGGTCCTCGTCCACGACGAGGAACGTGTCGCCCGCACCCGGCACCGAGGTCAGACCGATGACCTGCACCGGACGCGACGGGAGCGCCTCGGTGACGTCCTGGCCGTGCTCGTCGACCATGCGCCGGACGCGCCCGGAGGCGTCGCCGGCCACGACCGAGTCGCCGACCCGGAGCGTCCCGCGCTGGACCAGCACCGTGGCCACCGGGCCGCGACCGCGGTCGAGGTGACCCTCGATGGTGACGCCCTGCGCCTCCATCTCGGGGTTCGCCCGCAGGTCGAGGGCCGCGTCCGCGGTCAGCAGGATCGCCTCGAGCAGGGCCTCGATGTTCGTGCCCTGCTTCGCGGAGATGTCGACGAACATGGTGTCGCCGCCGTACTCCTCGGCCACCAGGTTGTACTCGGTGAGCTGCTGGCGGATCTTCTGCGGGTTCGCACCCTCGACGTCGATCTTGTTGACCGCCACGACGATCGGCAGACCGGCCGCCTGGGCGTGGTTGATCGACTCGACGGTCTGCGGCATCACGCCGTCGTCCGCCGCCACCACGATCACCGCGATGTCGGTGGACTTCGCACCACGGGCACGCATGGCGGTGAACGCCTCGTGACCCGGGGTGTCGATGAACGTGATGAGCCGCTCC
This sequence comes from Pseudonocardia sp. ICBG1293, assembly GCF_020131355.1. Lineage (GTDB taxonomy): Bacteria > Actinomycetota > Actinomycetes > Mycobacteriales > Pseudonocardiaceae > Pseudonocardia. Next base: position 390,699 of record NZ_JAHLEL010000051.1, on the reverse strand, counting down.
TCGCCCTCGAGCTCGGCCGCGACCTGGTAGGCGCCGATGTGCTGGGTGATGCCGCCGGCCTCGCCCTCGCGGACGTTCGCCTTGCGGACCGTGTCCAGCAGTCGCGTCTTACCGTGGTCGACGTGACCCATGACGGTCACGACCGGCGGACGGGCCTCGAGCGCGTCCTCGTCGCCCGGGTCGCCGAACTCGATGTCGAACGACTCGAGCAGCGCACGGTCCTCCTCCTCGGGGGAGACGACCTGCACGCGGTAGTTCATCTCCTGACCGAGCAGCTCGAGGACCTCGTCCGAGACCGACGCGGTGGCCGTGACCATCTCACCGAGGTGGAACAACACCTGCACCAGCGAGGCCGGGTTGGCGTTGATCTTCTCGGCGAAGTCGGTCAGCGACGCGCCGCGCGGCAGGCGGACCGTCTCGCCGTTGCCCTTGGGCAGGCGGACACCGCCCACCGAGGGCGCGGCCATGGCGTCGTACTCCTGGCGCTTCTGCCGCTTCGACTTGCGACCCCTGCGGGCCGGTCCGCCGGGACGGCCGAAGGCACCCGCGGCACCGCCGCGACCACCGGGACGACCGCCGCCACCGGGACGACCACGGAAACCACCGGCCGGGGGCGGACCACCGGGGCCGCCGCCACCGGGACGGAAACCGCCGCCACCACCGGGACGACCGCCACCGGGACCACCACGGCCACCGCCGGGGCCACCACGGCCGCCACCGGGACCACCGCGGCCACCGGCACCGGCGCCGGGACGACCGGCAGCCGGACGCGCGGGCATCATGCCCGGGTTCGGCCGCGGGGGCATGTTGCCCGGGTTCGGGCGGGGACCGCCCGCACCCGGAGCGCCGCCCGGACGGGGCGGACGCGGCGGGGCCTCACCGGCACGCGCGGCCGGCGCCTCGGGACGGCCGCCGCCCTGCTGGCCGCCACCGCCCTGCTGGGGCTGCGGCGGACCGGGACGCGGGCCCGGCTTGGGCGAGCCCTGACCGACACCGAACGGGTTGTTGCCGACGCGCGGCTGTCGCGGACCCGGACGCGGGCCCCGCTCGCCGGGCTGACCGGCGGGACGCGGTGCGCCACCACCCTGGCCGCCCTGTCCCTGACCACCCTGTCCCTGGCCGGGACGCGGTGTCGGAGCGGGCTTCGGCGCGGCCGGACCGGGCTTCGGAGCCGCCGGGCCGGGCTTGGGCGCGGCGGAGCCGGGCTTCGGCGCGGCCGGGGCGCCGGCGGCGGCCGCGGGGGTCTCGACGGCCGGAGCCGACGGGGCCTGCGGGCCGGGCTTCGGCGCGGCCGGCCCCGGCTTCGGGGCGTCGGTGCGCGCCGCGGGCTGCGACGGGGCGCCCGGGGTGGGCGCCGCCGGGGCCGGCGGCCCCGGACGCGGGCCGGGCTTGGGGGCCGGACCCGGGGTCGGGCGCGACGGCGACGGGGCGCCGGAGCCACCGGCGCGCGGACGACCGCCGCCGGGCGCACCGGAACCGCGGCGCTGACCGCCGGCGGGGCCTCCACCGGAGGCCATCGCGTCGCGCAGCTTGCGCACGACGGGTGCCTCCACGGTGGAGGAGGGGGACTTCACGTACTCCCCGAGGTCCTGCAACTTGCTGAGGACCTGCTTACTGCTGATCCCGAGCTCTTTCGCGAGCTCGTGTACGCGGGCCTTGCCTGCCACTGCTCTCCTCATCCTGACCGGAGGCCGGGCGGCAGCATCCCGCTCGACCTCGAACCTAGTGTCGAAGCACGTTCATGGTGCGATCTTCACTGCTGGCTCATGACTGGTCGACCTTGCTTTCTTCCGATGACGGGTCCGAGAGGTTCCCGGGCCCCAGCGGGTCGCGCGGCCCCTCCAGCCACCGCCTGACGGCGGTGACGTCCGGTGCCGAACGGACGCGTAACGCCCGGGCGAACGCCGAGCGTCGCTCGGCCCTGTCCAGGCACCCCGTCGAGAGGTGCAACCAGGCACCCCGTCCGGGGAGGCGGCGGCGCGGATCCGGGACGCAACATCCGTTCTCCACGACCACCCGCAACAGTACGTCGGCCCGTTCCCGGGTCCGGCACCCCACACAGGTCCGGATCGGTACCGACCGGGTGTGCGTGGGCGACGGTCCGCGACCACGGGCCGATGACGAGTGTAGCGCAGGGCGATCGTCGGGCATTCCCTCGCCCGACCCGCGCTGTCGATCTCCGTCGGTCAGGACGGCTCCCCCGCCGGGTCGACCGGCCCGCCGTCGGGGGTGACCGGATCGCGCGGGTCGGCGTCGCTGCGGATGTCGATCTTCCAGCCGGTGAGCCGGGCGGCCAGGCGGGCGTTCTGCCCCTCCTTGCCGATGGCCAGCGACAGCTGGAAGTCCGGCACCACCACCCGGGCGATCCGGGCGCGCTCGTCGAGCACGGTCACCGAGACCACCTTCGACGGCGAGAGCGCGTTGCCGACGAACTCGGCCGGGTCCTCCGACCAGTCGATGATGTCGATCTTCTCGCCGGCCAGCTCGCCCATCACGCCGCGCACCCGGGCGCCCATCGGGCCGATGCACGCCCCCTTGGCGTTGAGCCCGGAGCGGGTCGAGCGGACCGCGATCTTGGAGCGGAACCCGGCCTCGCGGGCCACCGAGACGATCTCGACGGAGCCGTCGACGAGCTCGGGGACCTCGAGGGCGAACAGCTTGCGCACCAGGTTCGGGTGGGTCCGGGAGAGCGTGATCGAGGTGCCCCGCGGGCCGCGGTTCACGCCGATGACGAAGCAGCGGATCCGGTCGCCGTGCTTGTAGACCTCGCCCGGCACCTGCTCGGCGGCCGGCAGCACGGCCTCGGTCCCGCCGGAGAGCTCCACCACGACGACGCCGCGGGCGTTGGCGCGCGCGTCGCGCTGCACGATGCCCGCGACGACCTCGCCCTCCTTGGTGGAGAACTCGCCGTAGGTGCGCTCGTGCTCGGCGTCGCGCAGCCGCTGCAGGATGACCTGGCGGGCGGTGGTCGCCGCGATCCGGCCGAAGCCCTCGGGGGTGTCGTCGAACTCCGGGCCGGGGGTGCCGTCCTCGGCCGTGTCGGACGCGTCGCGGGCCATCACCCGCACCACCCCGCTCCGGCGGTCGATGTCGACCCGGGCGTCGGGGTGGTGGCCGTCGGTGTGCCGGTAGGCGGTGAGCAGGGCCGTCTCGATGGCCGAGAGCACCGTCTCGAACGGGATCTCCTTGTCCCGCTCGATCGCGCGCAGCGCGGGGATGTCGACGTTCACCGGGTCTCCTCGTCGCGGACGGTCTCGACGGCGCCGCCGTCGTGGTTCGTGGGGGCCCCGTCGGCCCCGTCGGTGCTGCCGGACAGCGCGTCCGGGTCCAGCAGCGCGGTCTCCGCGGGCGGGGCCGGCTTGAACTCGACCTGCACCTGGGCGTGGTGGACCCGGGCGAGCGGGATCTCGCGCCGCTCCGGTGCCTTCCGCCCGGGCACGGCGACCGCGACCGTGTCACCGTCGAGCCGGCCGATCCGCGCGTCGAGGACGGTGCCGTCGTCCAGCGTGATGCGCGCCAGCCGCAGGTAGGCCCGTCGCCAGTGCCGGGGCTCGGTCAGCGGCCGGTCGATGCCGGGCGAGGTCACCTCGAGCGTGTACGAGCCCTCGATGAGGTGCTCGTGCGGGTCGAGCTCGGCGGCCGCGGCACGGCTGAGCCGGGCGATGACGTCGAGGTCGATGCCGGTCGCGGGCGAGGACTCGGGCAGGTCGACGACCAGCTTGACCGAGTGCCGGCGCCCGGCGGTGCGGACCTCCACGGCGTCGATCTCCAGCCCGGCCCCGTGGACCACCGGCTCGAGCACGCCGCGCAGCTGGTCGGCCAGCTGTGCGGGGTCCGGACTGCGCATCGGGTGACTCTCCTCGTGTGGGGGTGCCTGCCGGGGTGGCGACCGGTCGGCAGGGGTTCGGCTGGGCGACGTCGGTGGAGCAGCGACCGCCGGTGGGCGGGCGCGTCGGACGCTTGCGTACGGCGGACGACGGCGGCGCCGCACACCGCGCCGCGTCCGGCCGGGACCGGACGTGCCGATGACGGCGGGGACGGCTGACGAGCCTAGCGCGTCCGCCCGGCGGGCCGCCGGTCGGTGGCGCGTCGGCGGGCGGTCGTCCGCGACCCGGGCGGACACGGTCGGTGCCGGGCGGCCCGGTGCGTGCTGGCAGCATGACCCGACGTGAAGGACCGCGAGTCAGCCGTGCCGTCCCGGGTGCCGTCCCGGGTGTCACCGACCGGGCCGCCGCCGTCGGCGGTCCCGTCGCCGCCGGCCGGCCCGGCCCCGACCGGTCCCGCCGGGGTCCGCCCGTCCCGGCGCCGGGTGCTGGCCACCGCGGCCGCGGTGGCCGCGATGGTGCCGCTGGCGGGCTGCTCCGCCGCCACGACGCGCACCGAGGACGCCTCCGACGCCCTGCTCGCGCTCGCCGACGCCGCCCGGTCCGACGCCGCGCTGATCGTCGCCGCGGTGACCGGCGACCCGTCGCTCGCGGGCCGCCTGGAGCCGCTGCGTGCGGCCCGGATGGAGCACGCCGCCGCGCTCGACCAGGCGGGCGGGCGCACGCCGGGCCAGGTCGCCGCGCCCGCGACACCGCCCTCGGGCGACCTCGCCGCGGTGCGCGACGCCGTCGCCGGGTCGGCCCGCAGCGCGGGCGAGGTGGTCCCCCGCGCCTCCGCGCTGCAGGTGGGTCTGGTCGCCGAGGTCGCCGCCTGCTGCGCCACCTACGCGGCGGTGCTGACCGGGGCACCGGCATGAGCGTGGGTCCGCGGCCGCGGCAGGAGTCCGACGAGCCGCAGGTCCCCCAGGTCACCGTCGAGGCGCTGCAGCGCGCTCTGGCCTGCGAGCACGCGGCGCTGTGGGCGTACAAGATGGCGCTGGCGTTCGTCCCCCCGGAGTGGGCGGGCCGGGCGCGCGGGGACATCGAGGCCCACACCACCCTGCGCGGCCAGATCACCCAGACCCTGTCCGACGTCGGGCAGCGGCCGGTGTCGGCGCAGCCGGCGTACGCGGCGCCGCAGCCCGTCGTCGACGGGGTGTCGGCGGGGGCACTGCTCGTCTCGGCCGAGACCGACGCGATCGCGGCCTGGCGGTCGGTGACCGAACGGTCCTCGTCGGTCCCGCTGCGCGAGGCCGGACTGAAGGCGATGGTGGAGTGCACCGGCCGCCTGGCCTACTGGCGCGGGGTGACCGAACGCTCCCCGGTCGTCCCGGTGTTCCCCGGTCGCGGCTGAGGACCGTCCCCGTCCCGGCGCCGTCGTTCAGCGGAGCGCCGCGGCGGCCCTCTCGACGTCGTCGGGGGTGGTCGACAGGTGGAACGACAGCCGGGCGGCACCGTCGCGCACGGCGGCGGTGATCCCGGCCGCGGCCAGCCGGTCGGCCGCCCCCGGGGTGCGCACCGACACGATCGCCGACCCGGCGGGCGGCATCCCGAGCCGCTCGCGCAGGTCGTCGGCGAGGCCGGCACAGTGCGCGCGCACCTCGTCGGCGTCCAGTGAGGCGAGCCACGGCACCGTCACCGCGGCGCCGGCGTGGGCGAACCAGACCGGCGCCTCCTCGCCGCCCGCCGGCCCGGGCAGGACGGGCGGGTCCGGGGTGTAGAGCCCGGCGCCCCACCGGTCCCGGGTGCCGTACCAGCCCGCGCCGTGCGGGACCGGTTCCGGCCACCGCGCCCCGGCGGGTGGCCCGTCCACCCAGGACGGACGACGGGCCAGCCACGCGGCCCCCCGCGGCGCGAGCAGCCACTTGTAGCCGGCTCCGACCACGGCGTCGGCGTCGTGCAGGCGCAGCGGGAGCCAGCCGGCGGCCTGGGTGACGTCGAACAGCAGCCGCACGCCGGTACGGGCGCGGGCGGCGAGCAGCGCGTCGACGTCGGCGATCGCGCCGTCGGCGGACTGCACCACCGACACCGCGACCAGCTCGTGGTCGGCGGCGTGGCCCGCCAGCCCGGCGAGTGGGACCTCGGTGACCCGCACCCCGCGGTGGGCCTGCGCCGCGAACGGCCGGGTCACCGAGGAGAACTCCCCGCGGGCGACGAGCACCCGGGTGCCGTCGGGCACCGACGCGGCGAGGGGACCGATGAGCCCGGACGTCGTGGCGCCCTGCGCGACGTCGGCGACCGGCACCCCGGTGATCGCGGCGAACCCCGCGCGGGCCGCCTCGACGTCGTCGTCGAAGTCCTTCGGCGAGGCCGCGCCCACGGCCCAGCGCGCCACGACGTCGGCGACCACCTCCGACGCCCGTCGCGGCGGGATGCCGATGCTCGCGGTGTTGAGGTAGCCGGGCCGGTGTGGCAGTGCCCACCCGGCGAAGGAGACCGTTGCGTCCACGCTGCCCGACCCTAGCGAGCGTCCTACTGTCGACGGCGTGCACAGCGAGCTGATCGAGATCCGGACCGGTTCCGAGGAGACCGTCGTGGACCTGACGCACCGGATCGAACGCTTCCTGTCCGACTGCGGCGCCGGCGACGGCCTGCTCCACGTCTTCGTGCCGCACGCGACGGCCGGGATCGCGGTCATCGAGACCGGCGCGGGCAGCGACTCCGACCTGCTCGAGCAGCTGCGCGAGCTGCTGCCCGCCGACGACCGGTGGCGGCACCGGCACGGCAGCTCCGGGCACGGGCGCGACCACGTGCTGCCCGCGTTCGTGCCGCCGTCGACCACGGTGCCGGTGATCGACGGGCGTCCCGCCCTGGGGACCTGGCAGTCGGTCTGCCTCGTCGACACCAACGTGGACAACCCGACGCGGTCGGTCCGGCTCACGCTGCTGCCGGGCTGAGCCCCGGCGCGCTCCGGACCGCCGGGCGACCGGGGTCCGCCGCCCGCCGTAGCCCCGCTCCGGGGCCGTGCGACACCGCCGTACGCTGCGCCGGTGACCTCCGGCCGGACGACGACGACCGACCGCCCGGCACGGGCGACACCCTCGCAGCCGGGCGGCCCCACCCCCGGGCGGCGGCTGCGTCCCGCACTGGCCGCGGCCGTCGTGGTGCTGGTCGTGGCCGGTGCGGCGGCCGGGCTCGGCGGCATCCGCCCGGATCCCGCGACGACGAGCGGCCCCCCGGCCCCGGCGCCCGCTCCGGCCCCCGTCGAGCCGGCGGCGTTCGCCGTCACGGCACCGCCGGGGTGGACGGTCGCCGGCGGTGCACCCGCCCTCGACGTGTTCGGGGTGCCGTTCGCCCGGCTCGCCGAGGCGCCACCGTTCGCCGCGGGCGACTGCCCCGTCGGCGCCCCGCCGCGCGGGGTCGCCGCCGCCGCACTCGTCGCCGTCCCGGCCGGGACGACGGTCGAGCAGGCCGCCCAGGCCTTCGACCGGGGCGCCGGGGAGTCCGCCTACGCCGGGTCCGCCCCGCAGGTGGCGGTCGGGCCGCCGGGGCCACGCCCCGGTGAGGGCGAGCCGGGGACCTGGGTGGAGGCCACCGTGCGCACCGACGGCACCGCCGCGGGTGCAGCCGGGTGCCGGGCGACCGACGGCTCGGTCGGCGTGCTGGCGGTCCCCCGCACCCAGGCCCGCGACGGCTCGGTCGGCGTCGCGATGCTGGTCGTCGCCGCCGACGTGGGCGGCGGTCCCGGCGACGCGGTGCCCCGCTCCGCCCTCACCGACCTCGCCGCCTCCGCGGTCCGCCCCGGCTGACCCCCGCCTGGTTCGCACGAACGGGCCCTTCGTACGAAAGGTTCGTACGAAGGGCCCGTTCGTGCGGACGCGGGGTGGTGACGCGGGGTCGCGGCGGCGCGGGGTGGTGGCGGCGTGGAGCGGGGGGTCAGGCCCCCCGGACGATCCCCGCGACGAGCTCCGCGGCACCGGCGCGGTCGATCTCGCTGCGCTCCCCGGTGGCCCGGTCCTTGAGCTCCAGCTTCCCGTCGGCCAGCCCGCGCCCGACGACGACGATCGTCGGCACGCCGATCAGCTCGGCGTCGGCGAACTTCACGCCGGGACTCGCCTTGCGGTCGTCGAGCACGACCGACAGGCCCCTCGCCTCCAGCTCGGCGGCGACGGCCTCGCCGCCCTCCAGCAGCTCCGCGGACTTGCCCGCGACGACGACGTGCACGTCGAACGGTGCCACCGCCCGCGGCCACACCAGGCCGGAGCCGTCGTGGGACTGCTCGGCGATGGCGGCGACCAGACGGGAGACGCCGATGCCGTAGGAGCCCATCGTGATCCGGACCGGACGGGAGTCCGGGCCGAGCGCGTCGAGGGAGAAGGCGTCGGCGTACTTGCGGCCGAGCTGGAAGATGTGCCCGATCTCGATGCCGCGGGCGGCCTCCAGCACGCCGCTGCCGTCCGGGGACGGGTCCCCGGCGCGGACCTCGGCGGCCTCGATCGTGCCGTCCGGGGTGAAGTCGCGGCCCGCGACGAGGTCGACGACGTGGTGGTCGGCCTTGTCCGCGCCGGTCACCCAGGCGGTGCCGGTCACGATCCGCGGGTCCACCAGGTAGCGGACGCCGTTCGCGGCCAGCGCGCCCGGCCCGATGTAGCCCTTCACCAGGAAGGCGTTGCGGGCGAAGTCGGCCTCGTCGAGCAGCGCCACCTCGGCGGGCTCGAGCGACGCCTCGAGGCGCTTCATGTCGACCTCGCGGTCGCCGGGGACGCCGATCCCCAGCAGCTCCCACTCGCTCGCGCCGGGCCGGCGGGTCTTGACCAGCACGTTCTTCAGCGTGTCGGCCGCGGTGACGGTGCGCCCGGTGTTCGCGTTGAGGAAGGCCACCAGCGACTCGATGGTCGGGGTGTCCGGTGTGTGGTGCACCTGCGCGGCGGGGAGCCCCTCGAGCGGGACCGCGGCCGGCGCGGGCGTGGTGACGGCCTCGACGTTGGCCGCGTAGCCGCCGGGTCCGCGGACGAAGGTGTCCTCGCCGGTCTCGGACTCGGCGAGGAACTCCTCCGACGCCGAGCCGCCCATCGCACCCGAGGTCGCGGACACGATCACGTAGCGCAGCCCGAGCCGGTCGAAGATCGTGACGTAGGCGTCGCGGTGCTTGCGGTAGGACTCCGACAGTCCCTCGTCGGTGAGGTCGAAGGAGTAGGAGTCCTTCATCAGGAACTCGCGCCCGCGCAGGATGCCCGCGCGGGGACGCTCCTCGTCGCGGTACTTGTTCTGGATCTGGTAGAGGATGACCGGGTAGTCCTTGTACGACGAGTACTCGCCCTTGACCGTGAGGGTGAACAGCTCCTCGTGGGTGGGCCCGAGCAGGTAGTCACCGCCCTTGCGGTCCTTCAGGCGGAACAGGTTGGGGCCGTACTCGGTCCACCGGTTCGTCGCCTCATAGGGCTCGCGCGGCAGCAGCGCCGGGAACTGGATCTCCTGGGCGCCCATGGCGTCCATCTCCTCGCGCACCACGGCCTCGATGCGGCGGAGCACCCTGAGGCCGAGCGGCAGCCAGGAGTACACGCCCGGGGCCACGCGACGGACGTAGCCGGCGCGGACCAGCAGCTTGTGGCTGGGCACCTCCGCGTCGGCCGGGTCCTCACGCAGGGTGCGCAGGAACAGCGACGACATCCGGGTCAACACCTGCAGAAGGGTAGCGAGGGACCCCGGAGCCCCTCATCCCGGTTCCGGAGCGGGCAGACTCGGGGCATGGGAGACGAACAGCACGAGCTGCTCGCCGCCGCACGCCAGGGCGTGCTCGCGACGATCAAGCGCAGCGGCATGCCCCAGCTGTCGCCGGTGACCCCGCACTACGACCGCGCGGCGGGCACGGTGCAGGTGTCGATGACCGAGGGCCGGGCGAAGACGGCGAACCTGCGCCGCGACCCGCGCGCGGCGCTGTCGGTGGAGAGTGCCGACGGCCGGTCCTGGGCGACGGCGGAGGGCCCGGTCGAGCTCGTCGGTCCCGACGACTCGCCCGACGGACCGGCCGTGCAGGCGCTGGTCGACTGGTACCGGGCCGCGGCCGGGGAGCACCCGGACTGGGACGAGTACCGCGAGGTCATGGTCCGCGACCGGCGGGTGCTGATGACGATGCGGGTGCAGCGCGTCTACGGCGAGAACCTGGGCTGACCCGACCACCGCGCCGGGCGGGGTGCACGGGTGCGTTCCCGTGGGCACCCCGCCCCGGGCGGCTCAGACCGCCTCGTCCAGCAGCTCGCCGAGCATCCTCGCGACCGTCGGGGTCTCCACCAGGAACCCGTCGTGGCCGTACGGGGAGTCGATCACCCTGAGCGGGTCGGCGCGCGGGATGCGGTCGGCCAGCTCCTGCTGGTCGGCGAGCGGGTAGAGCCGGTCGGAGGTGACGCCGGCGACGTAGGTGCGGGCGCTCACCCGGGACAGCGCCGCGGGCACCCCGCCGCGGTCACGGCCGACGTCGTGGTGGTTCATCGCCTGGGTCAGGCGCACGTAGGACGCGGCGTCGAAGCGGTGCACGAGCTTGTCCGCGTGGTGGTCCAGGTAGGACTCCACGGCGTAGCGGCCGCCGTCCAGCGGGTCCTCGCCCGGCTGCGGGTCCCGGCCGAAGCGGGTCGCCAGCTCGAAGCCGGAGCGGTAGGACAGGTGCGCGATCCGGCGGGCGACGCCGAGTCCGCGCCACGGCCCCTCCGGTGTGTCGTGGTAGTCGCCGCCGTGCCAGTGCGGGTCACCGGTGATGGCCTGGATCTGCGGGCTCGCCCAGCCGATCTGGTCCGCCGTCGACGCCGCGGGCCCGGCCAGCAGGAACAGCCGCCGTACCCGGTCCGGTTCGGTCGCCGCCCACTCCAGCGAGCGCATGGACCCCATCGACCCGCCGATCACGCAGGCGAACGCGTCGATCCCGAGCGCGTCGGCGAGGTACTGCTCGGCGACGACGGTGTCCCGCACGGTGACCGTCGGGAACCGGCTGCCCCAGGTCCGGCCGTCCGGGGCCCGCGACGCGGGCCCGGTGCTGCCCTGGCAGCCGCCGACCGCGTTCGGGGCGACGACGAACCAGCGCGCCGGGTCCAGCGGGCCACCCGGCTCGATCAGCCCGGGCCACCAGCCCGGCGTCGGGTGTCCGGGGCCTGCCGGGCCCTGCAGGTGGGCGTCACCGGTCAGGGCGTGCAGCACCAGGACGGCGTTGGAGCCGTCCGGGGCGAGCTCGCCCCACGTCTCGTAGGCCAGGCGCACGCCGGGGAGCTCCCCGCCGGCCGCCAGCTTCAGCGGCGCGGGCAGGTCGAGGAAGTGGCGTCGGCCGGGGTCGTCCCCCTCCCGCCAGGCACCGCTGGCGGGAGGGGGCTCGATGTCGTTCACGGACACCAGGTAATCAGATACGCGCTCAGGCGCCCTTCGCGGCGCGGAAACCGGCGTCCAGGTCGGCCTTGAGGTCCTCGATGCCCTCCAGCCCCACCGAGAGCCGGACCAGGCCCGGGGTGACCCCGGACGCGATCTGCTCCTCGGCCGACAGCTGGCTGTGCGTGGTCGAGGCCGGGTGGATGACCAGGCTGCGCACGTCACCGATGTTGGCGAGGTGGCTGTGCAGCTCCAGGGCGTTCACGAACTTCTTGCCCGCCTCGATGCCGCCCTGCAGCTCGAACGCGACGATCGCGCCGCCGCCCTTGGGCAGGTACTTCTTCTGCAGCTCGTGCCACGGGCTCGACGGCAGGCCCGCGTAGTGGACCTTCTCCACCTCGTCACGGGCCTCCAGCCACTCGGCCAGCGCCTGCGCGTTCTGGTTGTGCCGGTCGATGCGCAGCGACAGCGTCTCGATGCCCTGCAGGATGAGGAACGCGTTCTGCGGGGAGATCGCCGGGCCGAGGTCGCGCAGCAGCTGCACGCGGGCCTTGATGATGTAGGCGATCGGTCCGACGGCGTCGGTGAACACCGCGCCGTGGTAGCTCGGGTCCGGGCTGGTCAGGCCGGGGAACTTCTCCTTGTTCGCCACCCAGTCGAACGTCCCGGAGTCGACGATGATGCCGCCGACCGAGGTGCCGTGGCCGCCCAGGAACTTGGTGAGCGACTCGACGACGATGTCGGCGCCGTGCTCGATCGGGCGCACCAGGTACGGCGTCGGGACGGTGTTGTCGACGATCAGCGGGACCCCCGCGGAGTGCGCGACGCCGGCGACGGCGGCGATGTCGAGGATGTTGCCGCGCGGGTTGCCCAGCGTCTCGCCGTAGAGGGCCTTGGTGTTCGGCCGGATCGCGGCCTTCCACTCCTCCAGGTCGTCCGGGTCGTCGACGAAGGTGACCTCGATGCCCAGCTTCGGGAACGTGTAGTGGAACTGGTTGTAGGTGCCGCCGTAGAGCGAGGCGCTGGAGACGATGTGGTCCCCGGCCTCGGCGATGTTCTGGATCGCCAGCGCCTGCGCGGCCTGCCCGGACGCGACGGCCAGGGCCGCGGCCCCGCCCTCCAGGGCGGCGACGCGCTGCTCCAGCACGTCCTGGGTGGGGTTCATGATCCGCGTGTAGATGTTGCCGAACTCGGCGAGCCCGAACAGGTTCGCGGCGTGGTCGGTGTCGCGGAAGACGTAGGACGTGGTCTGGTAGATCGGCGTCGCCCGCGCGTTCGTGGTCGGGTCGGGTGCGGCGCCGGCGTGCACCTGCTTGGTCTCGAACGACCAGTTGGCGGTGGTGTCGGGGTCGGTCACGGTGGGTCTCCTCCGGAGGGTCGACCGCCGGTCCGCGGAGCTGCCGAGGCGGGCCCGTGGCCCGGGTCGGTGGACGCGACGGCGGATGGCTGTGGTGCGCGAGGGCGGACGCGGGCGTGCGTGGGCCCGGGACGAACGCGGGTCAGCGACAGGGGCGACAGGCCGCGCTCGTGATCCGCATGCAGTCGACGTGGATACGCGCCACGAGGCAGGTCACACCGGCGAACCTAGTGCGCTGCCCCGGCAGGGGCAACGGCTCACACAGGTGATCACTACGCTGCTCGCCGTGCTCGTGCTGCTGCCGCCCTCGGAGACCAAGCGCGACGGTGGGGACGGCCCGCCGCTCGACCTCGCAGCGCTGTCCCACGACGCGGACCTGGGCCCCGTCCGGGGACAGCTGTGCGACGAGCTCGTCGCGCTGGCGGCCGACCGGCCCGCCGCCCGCGCCGCGCTCGGTGTCTCCGAGCGACAGGACGCCGAGATCGAGCGCAACGCGGCGGTGCGCACGAACCCGACGCTGCCCGCGCTGGACCGCTACACCGGGGTCCTCTACGACGCCCTCGACGCCGCGTCGTTCACCCGGGCCACCCGGGACCGGGCCCGGTCCCGGCTCGCGGTCTGCTCGGCGCTGTTCGGGCTGCTCGCCGCCGACGACCCGATCCCGCCCTACCGCCTGTCGGCCGGCTCGAAGCTGCCCGGCTCGGGCACCCTCGCGGCGCGCTGGCGGCCCGCCCTGGACCCGCTGCTGGCCCGCATCGCCGCCGGCGAGCTCGTGGTGGACCTGCGCTCGGGCGGGTACGCCGCGCTCGGGGCGGTGCCCGGCGCGGTCACCGTGAACGTGCTCGCCGAGCGGCCGGACGGGTCGCGTGCGGTGGTCAGCCACCACAACAAGTCGCACAAGGGCGGTCTGGCGCGGCTGCTCGCGACCTCGCGGGCCGAGCCCGCCGACGCGGGTGCGGTGGCCCGGATCGCACGGCGGGCGGGACACGTCGTGGAGCGCGACGGCGAGCACCTGGACCTCGTCGTCCCCGCCTGAGGTCCGCGCGACGGAACGGACATCGGGCATGATCCGGGCATGGTCGAGCAGCTGAACCTGTGGGTCGACGCCCTGCACCCGGTCTGGCAGTTCCTGGCGGTGTTCGCCATCGGCGTGGTGCCGTTCCTGGAGTCCTACACCGGCACGCTGGTCGGGACGGTGGCCGGCATGCCGGTGCTGCTCGCCGCGGCCGGGGCGATCGCCGGCAACGTCCTGGCGCTGGTGGTCGCGGTGCGGCTGGGTGACCGGGCCCGGGACGGGCTGGGGCGGCGCGACCCGCGGCCCGCGTCGGAGCGGAGGCGGAAGGTGATCGCGCGGGTGGACCGCTACGGCGTCCCGGTCGCGTCGCTGATCGCCCCCACCCTGATGGCGATCTCGCTGACCGCGTTCGGCATGGTCGCGGCGGGTCTGGACCGGCGTCAGGTCGTGCTCTGGCAGGTCGTGGCCGTCGTCGTGTGGGCGGGACTGTTCGCCGCGCTCGGGCTCGGTGCGCTGAGCGCGTTCGGCTGACCCGGCGTCCGCGGCGGTGGCCCGCGGCGGAAAACCGGTGGCGGTCCGGGGCGGCGCCGGGCAGGGTCACCACCGGCCGGAGGGACCGGTGGCGCGGGAGACCGCGTGGCACGGACGGGGAGGTGCGTACCGATGGCCGTTCCGCACGCCCGGGCGCGCAGCGCGTGCCCGTCCGCACCGTCCCCGTCGCGCGGCACCCCCGGTCCCTGAGGACCGGCTCCGCGCGGCACCCTCGCCGCCTCCGGAGCCGCACGTGTACTCCTCCGACCGTCCCGAACCCGTCCGCCGTCGCCGCCACAGGGCCGACGACGACGCACCCCACCGCCGTCCCGGCCGCGCCGACGCCGATGTGTCCGCACTGGACGGCCGCGCCGGGCACGACCCCGACACCGCCGAGGTCCCCGGCGGTGGTGACCGCTGGTCCACCTGGCCCGGGCTGCCCGCCGGGTCCCGGGGCCCGCACCCACGTCCCGGCTGGCTCGTCACCGAGACCGGCGCCGTCGACCACGAACGCGGTGTGCTCAAGACCGGCAAGGAGGCCGACGTGCATCTCCTCGAACGCGGCCTGCCCGGCCGTGCCGGGGTCCTGCTCGCGGCCAAGCGCTACCGCGACCCCACCCACCGCATGTTCCACCGCGACGCCGGCTACCTCGAGGGGCGCCGCGTCCGGCGCTCCCGCGAGATGCGGGCGATGGCGCAGCGCACCGCGCTGGGCCGCGACCTGCTCGACGGGCAGTGGGCGGCAGCCGAGTTCGCCGCGCTCGCCCGGCTGTACGGGGCGGGTGCACCGGTGCCCTACCCGGTGTCGGTCGAGGGGACCGAGATCCTGCTCGAGTTCGTGGGTTCACCCGACGGCCGCGCCGCACCCCGGCTCGCCGCGCTGCGCCCGGACCCCGACGGGCTCGCCGCGCTCTGGTCGGACCTCGCGGACGCGCTCGGGGTGCTCGCCGACCTCGGGTGGGCGCACGGTGACCTGTCGGCCTACAACGTGCTCGTCCACGGTGGCCGGGCGGTGCTGATCGACCTGCCGCAGGTGGTCGACGTCGTCGGGAACCCGCAGGGGCCGGAGTTCCTGGACCGTGACGTGCGCCGCATCGGCGAGTGGTTCGTCGGCAGAGGGCTGGACCCGGCCGCCCCCGCCCACCTGCTCTCCGAGCTGCGCGAACGGTCCCGGCTCGGCTGAACCGGCCGGGCGCCCGCCGGTCCCGCCGCCACCCCGCCCCCGGGCGGGGCGTAGTGTCGATCGACGAGCGCCCGGCCGGTCTGCCGCCGGGCCGAGCCCTTCCATCACGGAGCGCGCACCGCGACGACGCACCGCCGCGCCCGGGCCCGTCGGCCGAGCACACCTCCCCCGAGGTCTCCGCAGGACGTGCCACGTTCTCGAGGAGACCTGTCGTGACCAGGCCACAGTTCCGCCCACCGTCGTCCGACGCCGGGACGTCCGACCGTCCCGCGCGCCGGCGCGCCACCCGCCCGTCCGGCCCGTCCTCGGACGGCGCACCGCGTGCCTCGGCCCGGCGCGACGACCGCCGTGGCGACACCCGCGGCGACGACCGCCGCGACCGCCCGGCCCGCGACGAGGACCGCCGCGACGCCCCGCGTCCGGCCCGGGGCGCCCGCACCGGTGGCCCCGCCCGCGGCGAACGGTCCGGTGGCCCCCGCGGCGACGGTGGTGGCAACCGCGCCGAGCGCCGCGAACACCTGCAGGACGGGAGCCGGGTCGACCGCGGTCCGGCCCGATCCGCGCAGCGCGGCGGGGACCGTCCGGCAGGCCGCCGCGGCCGCCGCGGCGGCGGCTCCGCGGCCCGTCCGGCCCCGGCCGCCGTCACCGCCCCGAAGGCGGAGCCGGAGCCGCAGTGGGTCGAGCCGGAGAGCGGCATGCCGTCGTTCGCCGAGCTGGGCCTGCCCGAGCGCCTGACCAAGGCCCTGGCCGAGCAGGGCTTCACCGCCCCGTTCCCGGTGCAGGCGGCCACGCTGCCCGACACCCTCGCCGGACGCGACCTGCTGGGGCGCGGCCAGACCGGGTCGGGCAAGACCCTCGCCTTCGGGCTCGCGCTGCTGGCCCGCCTGACCGGTGAGCGTTCCCGGCCCACCGCGCCGCGTGGTCTGGTCCTGGTCCCGACCCGGGAGCTCGCGACCCAGGTCGTCGAGGTCCTGAAGCCGCTGGCCAGGGCCGTCGACCTGCGGGTGACCGACGTCGTCGGCGGCATGTCGATGAACAAGCAGGTCGCCGAGCTGCGGCGCGGGGTCGATCTGCTGGTCGCCACGCCGGGCCGGCTGTCCGACCACCTCCAGCAGGGCACCTGCGACCTCTCCGAGGTGACCGTCACCGCGCTGGACGAGGCCGACCGCATGGCCGACATGGGGTTCCTGCCCCAGGTCCGCGCGATCCTCGACCGCACACCCGGCGACGGGCAGCGCCTGCTGTTCTCCGCGACCCTCGACGGCGACGTCGACACCCTGGTCCGGCGCCACCTCACCGACCCGGTGACCCGCTCGGTCGCCCCGCCGCCCGGCAGCGTCGCGACGATGGAGCACCACGTCCTCGTCGTCGACCGCGACGACCGGTCCCGCGTCGTCGCCGAGATCGCCGCCCGGGAGGGCCGCACGATCCTGTTCGTGCGCACCAAGCACGGCGCCGACCGGATGGTGCGCGTGCTGCGCCGCGAGGGCGTCGCCGCCGGGCCGCTGCACGGCGGCCGCTCGCAGAGCCAGCGCAACCGCGCGCTCGACGACTTCCGCTCCGGAGCGGTCCCGGTGCTGGTCGCGACCGACGTCGCGGCCCGCGGCATCCACATCGACGACGTCGGGCTCGTCGTGCACGTCGACCCGCCCGCCGACCCCAAGGCCTACCTGCACCGCGCCGGGCGCACCGCCCGCGCCGGGGAGGACGGCGTCGTGGTCACCCTGGCGATGCCCGAGCAGCGCTCCGAGGTGGATCTGCTGACCCGCCAGGCCGGGGTCTCCGCCGAGGTCTCGACGGTCCGCCCGGGCCACCCCGACCTGGTCCGCGTGACCGGGGCGCGGGAGCCGTCCGGCGAGCCGATCATCGTGGCCAAGCCCCCGAAGCAGGCGCCCCGCCGCCGTCCGGCCGCGGGTGGGGCCGCACGCTCCGACCGGCCGCGCCGCCGGCGCTGACCTCCCCGGGGTCGCGGCCGGCGCTCCGGTCGCGACCCGCGGGGGTCAGCCCCGCCGCGCCTGCCGGCGCAGCTGCAGGATCCGGCCCGTCCCGGGCACGGCGACCAGCAGGATCCCGGCGATCGCGGCGAACAGCAGCGCCACCCCGGTGGGCAGCGTCCCGGTCAGCCACAGGAAGTTGATCGCGACCGGTTCGGTGTTCTGCAGGATGAACACCAGCAGGAAGATCAGCACGACCGCCGAGAGGATCAGCGCGGCCCACAGCCCGCCGGTGCGGGTGTGCGGGATCGCACGCTTCTCGGTGGTGGCCTCGGAGTCCGGGCCGCCGTCGCCGACCGGCACCGCCACCGTCGGCTGCTCGGCGGTGGGGTCCGGTGTGTGCAGTGCCGGATGGGTCGCCGGGTCCGCCGTCGGGTCCTCCGGTCCGACCCGGCCCCAGGCCGGGGAGTCGCCGCCCCGTCGGTCCTCGCTCATCCGTTCCGCCTTCCTCTCCCGCCGCTGTCCGGTCGTGCGCCCGCTCCCGGGGGCACGCGGGAGTATCGCGCACCCGGCCCCCCGACGACGGCGACGCGCGGGACCGGCGCCGTCGCCCGGTCGTGCGTCACCGGCCGAGGACCTACGGTCGGACCGGCAGCGCCGCCGACCCCGCGAGGAGCGCACGTGGACCACGCCGAAGCCGTCCGGATCTTCTTCGCCGCCGCGCCGGAGGGCATCGAGGTGCCGGGCGCGGTGACCGGTGGCGCGCCGGCCCGCCGGCTGCGCGACGCACTCGAGCCGGTCGCGATGCACGACGTCTGGTCCACCCGGGTCGGCGACGCCGTCGGGGCCCGCGGCCTGGACTTCTTCACCGCCTACGTCGGCGGCCGCGGCGGCCCGTTCGGCGGCCGGGCACCCGGGGCGCTCGTGGCCGCCGCCTTCGCCGTGTTCGAGCCCGGCTTCGTCGGCTCGACCTGGGAGCAGGCGCTGCGCCTGATCGACGTCGAGGAGCTGCAGCAGCTGCGCGACGCCGAGACCGCCGCGAGCCTGCGCGCGGTCCTCGGCGACGAGACCGGTGCGGGCCGCGTCGCCGAGGTCGCCGCGATCCTGGAGCGCGCCGTCGACGCGGTGTCCGGTGCGGGCAGGCCGCTGTTCTCCGCACTGCGCGCCCGGCCCCGCCCGTCGGACCCGGCCGGGCGGCTGTGGCGGGCCGCCGACCTGGTGCGCGAGCACCGCGGCGACGGTCACGTGGCCGCGTCGGTCGCCGCTGGGCTGGACCCGGTGCGGATGGGCATCCTCGCCGAGCTGTGGGTCGGCTACCCGCTCGGCGAGTACTCCGGCACCCGCGCCTGGCCGCAGGAGATGGCCGACGCGGGCGCCCGCAGGCTCGCCGAGGAGGGCCTGACCACCTCCGCCGGGCCCGACGCCGCCCTCACCGACGACGGCCGCCGGTTCCGCGACCGGCTCGAGACCGCCACCGACGCCTCCCAGGACGACCTGGTCGCCGCGCTGGGCGACGACCTCGACGCCGTCGTCGCCGACCTGGACCGCTGGTCGCAGGCCTGCATCGACGCCGGGCAGTTCCCCACGGACGTGCGCAAGCGCGCGGCGGGCTGAGCCCGGCTCAGGGACGGCGCCGCTCCATCGGGACGTGCGGGATCCCGTCCTCGACGAACCGCTCCCCCGCCGGCACGAAGCCGTGCCGGGCGTAGAACGCCTCCTGGACCTCCTGGGCGTCCAGCACACAGGGGCGGTCGCCGACCTCGGCGAGCGCCGAGGTCATCAGCCGGTGCCCCAGGCCGCGCCCGCGCGCGTCGGCGCGGGTGCACACCCGGCCGATCCGCAGCACCCCGCCGGGGTCGGCCAGCAGGCGCAGGGTGGCCACCACCGTGCCGCCGTCGGCCAGCCAGTGGTGCCGGGTGCGCGGCTCGAGGTCACGCCCGTCGAGCTCCTGGTACGGGCACTCCTGCTCGACGACGAAGATCTCGGTGCGCAGCGCGAGCAGCGCGTACAGGGTGGCCGGGTCGAGGTCGGCGGCCCAGGCGCGGTGCAGGGTCAGGTTCGTCGCCGGGGCCGGTGTGGGAACGGTCATCTGCAGAGGGGTACCAGAGCGTCGCGAGGCCGCGGAAGCGGTTAGCCTCGCGACGTGGCCCACCATGATCTGGTCGTCATCGGCACCGGTTCCGGAAACACCTTCGTCGACGAGCGCTTCGCCGGCCTCGACGTGGCGTTCGTCGAGCACGGGGTGTTCGGCGGGACCTGCCTGAACGTCGGGTGCATCCCGACCAAGATGTACGTCTACGCCGCGGACGTCGCCGAGACCATCCGGCACGCGCACACCTACGGCGTCGACGGCACCGTCGACAAGGTCCGCTGGACCGACATCCGGGACCGGGTGTTCGGGCGGATCGACCCGATCTCCGACGGCGGGCGCTCCTACCGGGTCGACCGCAGCCCGAACGTCACCGTGTACTTCGGGCACGCCCGCTTCACCGGCGAGCGCGAGCTGGGTGTCGAGCGCACCGACGGCTCGGGCACCGACACCGTCAGCGCCGACCGGATCGTCATCGCGGCCGGATCGCGGCCGAGCATCCCGCCGCTGGTCGCGGACGCCGGCGTGGCGTTCGAGACCTCCGACACCGTGATGCGCATCGACGACGTCCCGCGCCGGCTCGCGATCCTCGGCGGCGGCTACATCGCCTCGGAGTTCGCGCACGTGTTCTCCGCGCTGGGCGCCGAGGTCACCGTGATCGCGCGCGGGCCCAAGCTCCTGCGCCACCTCGACGACACGCTCGCCGACCGGTTCACCGAGATCGCCGCCGCCCGCTGGGACTGCCGGCTGGGCCACCAGGTCACCGCGCTGTCCGGGGACGGCAGCGGCGGCCCCGGGGAGGTGCGGATCACCCTCGACGACGGGTCGACGGTCGTCGCCGACACCCTGCTCGTCGCCACCGGCCGGATGCCCAACGGCGACCGGATGGACCTGGACCGGGGCGGGGTGACGGTGCACGCCGACGGCCGCGTCGCCGTCGACGAGTACCAGCGCAGCGTCTCCGCCCAGGGCGTGTGGGCACTCGGCGACGTCAGCTCCCCGCACCAGCTCAAGCACGTGGCCAACCACGAGGCCAAGATCGTCGGGCACAACCTGGCCCACCCGGACGACCTGCGCGCCACCAACCACGACTTCGTCCCGGCCGCGGTGTTCACCGAGCCGCAGATCGCCTCGGTCGGGATGACCGAGACCGAGGCCCGCGACGCCGGGTTCGACATCGCGGTGAAGGTGCAGAACGTCGGCGACGTCGCCTACGGCTGGGCGATGGAGGACCGCACCGGGATCTGCAAGCTGGTCGCGGAGAAGGGCACCGGACGGCTGCTGGGCGCGCACCTGCTCGGGCCGCAGGCGTCGACGCTGGTCCAGCAGCTGATCCAGGCCATGGTGTTCGGCCAGACCGTCACCGAGATCGCGACCGGGCAGTACTGGATCCACCCGGCGCTGCCCGAGGTCGTCGAGAACGCCCTGCTCGGCCTGGAGATCTGAGGCTCAGCCGGCGGCGCGCTCGGCCGGGTCGAGCGGCTCGCCGGGCGCCTCCGGACGCGGCCGCGCCTCCGGGTCGTACGTCGTCGCCGGGCGGGTCTCCTCGCGCAGCTCCTCGAGCAGTCCGGTCACCGCGTCCATGATCTTCGCGGTGGCCGCGTCGAGGGTGGTCTTCGTGAGCGGCTTCCCGGCAAACTCCGAGAGGTCCACCGGCGGGCCGAGCGCGACCGTGACCCGCTTGCGCGGGAACGGCGTCGGCTTCCCGTCGGCGGGCAGGAAGTCCTGGGTGCCCCAGTTCGCCATCGGGATCACCGGGGCGCCGGAGCGCAGCGCGATCCGGGCGACGCCGTTCTTCGGCTTCATCGGCCAGTGCTCCGGGTCGCGGGTGTAGGTGCCCTCCGGGTAGATCGCGACGATCTCCCCGCGCTCCAGGGCGTCGATCGAGCCGGTGAACGACTCCGCCGCCCGCTTCGACGACCGGTACACCGGGATGTGCCCACCGTGCCCGAGCACCCACTTCACCACCGGTACCGACCACAGCTCGCCCTTGGCCAGGAACCGCGGGATCCGGCCGTGGGCGGTGCCGAAGGCGATGTCGAAGATCGGGTCGGAGAACGAGACGTGGTTGCCGACCAGCAACGCCCCGCCGGTGCGCGGCAGGTGCTCCGCGCCGCGCCAGCCCAGCCGGGTGCCGAAGACGACAAACGGCCAGATGACCGCGATCGCGAGACCGAACCAGAACCCCGACCCCCGGCGGCGGCGCCGCACCGTCGCCACGACCTTCTGCCACACCGTCAGCTCCGGTGGCACACCCATCGTCGTCGTCCTCTCCCCGCCCGTCCGTCCGTGGCGCCCGGTGCCGGGCGCACCCCCATCTTCGCCCCTGCCGCCCCCGGGTGTGTCCGTGGTCCTACCCACCCTGCCCGCGCACCTCGGGGGTGACACGCACCTCACCCGTCCGGGCTACCGTTGCGCGTCATCATGTCTCGACGAGCGAGATACCCGCGCCCCGATCTAGGGTCGATCCGTCCGCACCGGTCGCGGACCGTGTCCGGGCCGACCCGATGTGAGGACGGTCCCACCGACCGGCCGCCACCGGCCCGCCGGACGAACACGCGCCGAGACCGTTCCGGTGCCTCGTGCACCCCGTCCCCTGCGAGGCGCCCCGTGCCCGATCCGACTCCGTGGCTCGACGACGCCGGAGACCGCCATCCCGATCCGGCCGGCGTGGTGCTGGTCGCCCACGGGGGGAAGTCCCACTCCACGGCCCCTGCGCGACGCGGGCTGGCGCTGTTGCGGATGCTGCCGTTCGCCCACTCCCTGGAACGGGGCGGACGTGGCCACCGGACCGAGCTGGGCTCGGGCGTCGCGGTGCACCTGCTGCGCTACCGGGTACGGGGCTGGAACGGCCCGGCCATGGACGCCTTCCGCGACGCCGAGTGGGCCGTCGGCGAGCTCGCCCACCGCTACCCGGGGCGCCCGGTCGTGCTCGTCGGGCACTCGATGGGGGCCCGCGCGGTGCTGCGCGCGGCCGGCGCACCCGGTGTCGTCGCGGTGTGCGGTCTCGCACCCTGGCTGGAGGGCTCCGACCCCGTCGACCAGCTCGCCGGGCGCTCGGTGCTCATCGCGCACGGCGACCGGGAGCGGATGACCGACCCCGCCGCGTCCTACGCCTACGCCCTGCGCGCCCGCTCGGTGACCGACCGGGTCGCCCGCTTCGACGTGCACGGCGACGGCCACGCCATGCTCCGCCGCGCCGGCGACTGGACCTCCCTGGTGCGACGTTTCGCACTCGGCGAGCTCGGGGTCGAACCCCGCGACCCGCTCATCTCGAACGCCATGGCGGAACCCGCCCCGGACGGGCTGCGGGTCGCCCTCGAAGGAGTTGACAGGTGAGTGCACCGCAGGCACGTCCGACCGTCGCCGTCGTCGGCAGCGGGGTGTCCGGACTGACGGCCGCCTACCTGCTGTCCCGCAGCCACGACGTGACGCTCTACGAGGCCGACGCACGCCCCGGCGGGCACGCCCACACCCACGAGCTGGCCTCGTCGGACGGCGGGACCACCCACGTCGACTCCGGCTTCATCGTGCACAACGACCGCACCTACCCGAACCTGCTGCGCCTGTTCGGCGAGCTGGGGGTGTCCACCCAGGACTCGGACATGTCCATGTCGGTGCGCTGCGACGGCTGTGGGCTGGAGTACGCCGGCGCCCGCAAGCTGGGCGGGCTGTTCCCCCAGGCGTCGAACCTGGCCCGGCCCGCCTACCTGCGGATGCTCGGCGAGGTCGTGCGGTTCCACCGGCACGCGCGCCGGGTCCTCGCCTACGAGGATCGGGCGGCGGCGCCGGATCTCACCACGCTCGGCGCGTTCCTCGCGATCGGCGGCTACTCCCGCTACTTCGTGCAGCACTTCATGATCCCGGTCGTGTCCTGCGTGTGGTCCGCGGGCGCGGCGCTCTCGCTGGACTACCCGGCGCGCTACCTGTTCACCTTCCTCGACCACCACGGCATGCTCGGGATCGGGGGCTCGCCGCAGTGGCGCACCGTCACCGGCGGGTCGCGGTCCTACGTGGAGCGCGTGGTCAAGCAGCTGCCCGCGGTGCGCACCGCGACACCGGTGCGCTCGGTGCTGCGCACGGCCGCGGGGGTCGAGGTCCGCGACGACGCCGACACCGTCGCCGCGTTCGACCGCGTCGTGCTCGCCACGCATCCCGACCAGGCGCTGGCGGTCCTCGGCGACGGCGCCACCGCCGACGAGCGCGCCGTGCTGGGGCCCTTCACCTACTCGCGCAACGAGACCTGGCTGCACCACGACACGTCCCTGCTGCCGCGCCGACGTGGTGCCCGCGCCTCCTGGAACTACCTCAAGCCCGCCTGCGCGGACGGCACGGGCGGGACCGACGGCACCGCGGCACCGGTGCTGGTCAGCTACGACATGAACCGGCTGATGCGGCTCACCGACCCCGACGACTGGGTGGTCACCCTGAACGGCACCGGGCGGATCGACCCCGACGCCGTCGTCGCGCGGATGACCTACGAGCACCCGGTGTACACGCCCGGGTCGGTCGCCGCGCAGCGTCGCCTGCCGGAGCTGAACACCCCGGTCACCGCCTACGCCGGCGCCTACCACAGCTGGGGCTTCCACGAGGACGGCTGTGCCTCGGGCGTCCGCGCGGCCCGCGCGCTCGGGGTCGGCTGGTGAGCACCCCGGCGCTCTACGACGCCGAGGTCCGGCACGCCCGCCGGCGCGACCTCGAGACGACGTTCTCGCACCCGATCTACTACTGGCTCGTCGACCTCGACGCGCTGCCGCGGCGGCCGTTCTGGCTGCGCCCGTTCGCCCGCTTCGAGTCGCGCGACCACCTCGGCGACCCGGACCGCGGCATCCGGGAGAACGTCGACGCGTACCTGTCCGCGCACGGGGTCGACCTGGCCGGAGGCCGGGTGCTGATGCTCGCCCACGCCCGGGTGCTCGGCTACGTGTTCAACCCGATCTCGGTGTTCTGGTGCCACCGCGCCGACGGCACGCTCGCCTGCGTGATCGCGGAGGTGCACAACACCTACGGCGAACGGCACTGCTACCTGCTCCGCCCCGACTCCTCGGGCCGGGCGAGCGTCGAGAAGGAATTCTACGTCTCGCCGTTCCTCACCGTCGACGGCCACTACACGATGCGCCTGCCCGAGCCCGGTGACCGGCTCGGCATCGCGATCACCCTGCACCAGGACGGGGCGCCCGCGTTCGTCGCGACCCTCGCCGGGGTGCGCAGACCGGCGACCACCCGCCAGGTCGCACGCACGGTGCTGCGCAGGCCGCTGGTCACCCAGCGGACCGCGGCGCTGATCCGGCGGCACGGCATCGCCCTGTGGACGAAGCTGCCGGTCGTGCCGAAACCGGCCCGTCCACCACAGAACCGCGCGGGCCTGCCCGACGAACACTCCACACAGGATCAGCACCAGGAAGGGCTCACGCGATGACGATGCAGCACGACGGGATCGCCGTGCCGGTGACCGGCGGGACCCGCGGCTCCCGGCCCCGTACCCACGCCGTCCCCCGTCCCAACGAGGGTGTCTGGCCCGGGCTGGCGACGCCGCCCGTCGCGCCGGCCAAGGCCCGGATCGCGGAGTCCCTGTTCCGCAACGCCGTCCGGTCGCTGCCGGTCCGTGTGGTGTTCCCCGGCGGGGAGCGCATCGGGTCCGGCGGCCCGTCCTCACCGGTGATGCGGATCGAGCGGCCGGCGGCGTTCTTCCACCGCCTCGGCGCCGACTCCAAGATCGGTTTCGGCGAGTCCTACATGGTGGGCGACTGGACGACCACCGACCTGCCCGGTCTGCTGACGCCGTTCGCGTCCCGGTTGTCGACCCTGATCCCGCCGGCGCTGCAGCGGCTGGGCCGTCGGTTCGCCGAGGCCCGCCAGCCCACCGCCGAGGTCAACTCGGTCGAGGGGTCGCGGGAGAACATCCACCGGCACTACGACCTGTCCAACGACCTGTTCTCGCTGTTCCTCGACGACACCATGTCGTACTCGGCGGGCTGGTTCGCCGACGGCTCCGACGACCTCGTCCTCGCCCAGGAACGCAAGATCGACGGCATCCTGGACATAGCGGGCGTCGAGGCCGGGATGCACGTGCTGGAGATCGGCACCGGCTGGGGCGGGCTCGCGACGCGGGCCGCCCAGCGTGGCGCCCGGGTCACCACGCTGACGATCTCGCAGGAGCAGAAGACGCTCGCCGAGGCACGGCTCGCCGAGGCGGGCGTGGCCGACCGGGTGCAGGTCCTGCTGCGCGACTACCGCGAGGCGCAGGGGTCCTACGACGCCGTCGTGTCGGTCGAGATGATCGAGGCCGTCGGCGTCGCGTACTGGCCGACCTACTTCGCCGCGCTGGACCGGCTGCTCAAGCCGGGCGGCCGGGTCGGCCTGCAGTCCATCACCATGCCGCACGACCGGATGATGGTGGCCCGCAACGACTACACCTGGATCCACAAGTACGTCTTCCCCGGCGGGATCATCCCGTCGGTGGAGGCCATCGAGCAGAACCTCGCCGACCACACCGGCGGGCTGCACGTCGCCGATCGGCGCAGCCTCGGCTTCGACTACGCCCGCACCCTGGGCCACTGGCGCACCCGGTTCCTCGACCGCTGGGACGAGGTCGAGGCGCTCGGCTTCGACGAGACGTTCCGACGGATGTGGGAGTTCTACCTCGGCTACTGCGAGGCCGGGTTCCGCGTCGGGTACCTCGACGTCTTCCAGTTCTCGCTGCAGCGCCGCCCGTCGTTCTGAGAGAGGCTCCCATGACCACCACCCCCGCGGAGCGCCTCACCGCGCTCCTGGAGGACGTCCTCGGTGCCCCGCTCCCGGTGCGGCTGCGCGCCTGGGACGGCAGCGAGGCCGGCCTGTCCGGTACCCCGGACGACCCGACCCCGCCGACGGTGATCGTCCACCGGCGGCGGGCGCTGCGCAGGCTGCTCTGGGCGCCGGGCGAGCTGGGCCTGGCCCGGGCGTTCGTCTCCGGCGATCTGTCCTTCGACGGCGACATCGCCGACGGCCTGTCCCGGTTCTGGGCGCTCGCCCGGCCGGGCACCGGTGCCGTGCGGCTCGACCTGCGCCAGAAGCTGGGGGCACTGGGCACCGCGGCCCGGCTCGGCGCCGTCGGCACCCCGCCCCGGCCGCCGGCGTCGGAGGCGCGCCTGGGCGGGCGGCGGCACAGCCGTCGCCGCGACCGCGACGCCATCAGCCACCACTACGACCTGTCCAACGAGTTCTACGCCTTCCTGCTCGACCCGCAGATGGCGTACTCGTGCGGCTACTGGACCCGCGACGCGGGGCCCGACTACGGACTGGTCGACGCCCAGCGCGACAAGCTGGACCTGATCTGCCGCAAGCTCGGCCTGGCGCCGGGGATGCGGCTGCTCGACGTCGGCTGCGGGTGGGCCTCGCTGCTGGTGCACGCCGCCGAGCACTACGGGGTGCACGCCACCGGCGTGACCCTGTCCGCGCAGCAGCGTGACTACGGCGTCGAGCGGGTCCGCCGGGCGGGGCTGTCCGAGCGGGTGGAGATCCGGCTGCAGGACTACCGCGAGATCGACGACCAGCCGTTCGACGCCGTCTCGTCCATCGAGATGGGCGAGCACGTGGGGCAGGAGAACTACGGCGTCTACGCCGCACAGCTGCACCGGATGCTGCGCCCGCACGGCCGTCTGCTGCTGCAGCAGATGTCGCGCGGCTCGGTCGGGTCGAACACCGCACCCGGCGGCGGCGCGTTCATGGAGGCCTACGTCGCACCGGACATGTACATGCGCCCGCTCGGCGAGACCCTCGGGTTCCTGGAGCAGGCCGGGCACGAGGTCGTGGACGTGCACTCGCTGCGCGAGCACTACGTGTGGACGGTCCGGCCCTGGCTGGAGACGCTGCAGACCCACCGCGACACCGCGGTCCGCATGATCGGCGAGGAGCAGTGGCGGATCTGGCTGCTGTACCTGGCGGGTGCGGCGCTCGCGTTCGAGGAGAACCGGATGGGTGTGCACCAGATCCTCACCGTGCGCCCCGGTGCCGACGGCGCCTCCGGCCTCCCGCGCAGCCGTACCGGGATCCTGGGTATCGACCCGGCCGTCGGCACGGCTCCGGCGGGCGCGCAGGCCCCCGCCGCGACAGCATGATCGCGTGAACCCGTACCCCTGGGCGGCGTGGGCCGTCAACCTCGGCGTCACCGCCGTCGCCGTCGCCGTCCTCATGGCCCTGGCCTTCGCGATCGGGGTGCGGCGCGGCCGGCACGACGGCGTCGACGTCGTCTGGGGGCTCGGGTTCGTGTGGGTCGCACTCGTCACCGCGGTGACCGCGACGGTGCTCGACCCGGCGGGCGACAGCTGGCGGCGGGCCCTGGTGGTCGTGCTCGTCGCGGTGTGGGGCGGACGGCTGGCCCGCCACATCGCCCGGCGCAACCACGGGAAGCCCGAGGACCGGCGCTACGTCGACCTGCGCGAGCGCGGCTCCATCGGCCGCCGCGTCTACCTCACCCAGGGCGCGGTGATGTGGGTCGTCTCGCTGCCCGTGCAGGTGGCCCAGTACGGCACCGCGGCGGCGGGATGGCTGGTCGCCGTCACCGTGCTCGGTGTGCTCGTCTGGGCGGTCGGGTTCGTCTTCGAGTCCGTCGGGGACGCCCAGCTGGCCCGGTTCACCGCCGACCCCGCGAACCGCGGCGAGGTGATGGACCGGGGCCTGTGGCGGTTCACCCGGCACCCCAACTACTTCGGCGATGCCTGCGTCTGGTGGGGGCTGGGCATCCTCGCGCTGCACCACCCGGCCGGGCTGATCGGCCTGGTCGGGGTCGCCGTGATCACGGTGAACCTGGTGAAGGGCACCGGTGCGGCGCTGCTGGAACGCGACATCTCCGACCGGCGTCCCGGCTACGCCGACTACGTCCGCCGCACCAGCGGGTTCCTCCCGCTGCCCCCGAGGTCACCGCAGCCGCGGTGAGCCGGTCGGCGATGATCGAACCGCACGAGCGTCCGGGGCGAACACCCGGCCGAGACCGTTACCCGCACCGAGGAGACATCATGGCCGTCGGCGACACCGCCACCGACTTCGAGCTGTCCGACGAGGCAGGCGCGCCACGCCGGCTGTCCGACCTGCTGGCCGCCGGGCCGGTCGTCCTGTTCTTCTACCCGGCCGCGATGACCGGTGGCTGCACCGCCGAGGCCTGCCACTTCCGCGATCTGGCCGGGGAGTTCGCCGAGGTCGGCGCCCAGCCGGTCGGGATCTCCTCGGACCGGCCGGACAAGCAGAACATGTTCGCCACCACGAACGGTTTCGGCTTCCCGCTGCTGTCGGACGCCGACCACACCGTCGCGAAGTCCTTCGGCGCCTACCGGGCCTGGCTGCCGGGCAACTTCCACACCCGGCGCAAGACCTTCGTCATCGGCCCGGACCGCCGGATCCTCGCCGAGATCGGGTCCGAGACCGACATGAACAAGCACGCCGACGAGGCCCTGGCCCTGCTCCGCGAGCGCACCGCGGCCTGACCGGCCACGGTCCGGCTCCGGCACGGCGGTCCCGGTCGTCCGTGCCGGGGCCCGGATCTCAGGGCAGGGTCAGGATCTCCGCGCCGTCGTCGGTCACGACGACGGTGTGCTCGAACTGCGCGACCCACGACTTGTCCTTGGTGACGACGGTCCAGTCGTCGTCCCAGGTGTCGTAGTCGATCCCGCCGAGGGTGATCATCGGCTCGATGGTGAAGGTCATCCCCGGCTCGAGGACGGTGTGCACGTCGGGCTGGTCGTAGTGCAGGACGACCAGGCCCGAGTGGAACTCGTGGGCGATGCCGTGGCCGGTGAAGTCGCGGACCACGCCGTAGCCGAACCGCTTGGCGTAGGACTCGATGACCCGGCCGACGACGTTCAGCTCGCGCCCGGGGCGGACGGCCTTGATGGAGCGCATCGTGGCCTCGCGGGTGCGCTCGACGAGCAACCGGGCCTCCTCCGACACCTCGCCGGCGAGGAAGGTGGCGTTGGTGTCGCCGTGCACCCCGCCGACGAAGGCGGTGACGTCGACGTTGAGCACGTCGCCGTCGTCGATCACAGTGGTGTCCGGGATCCCGTGGCAGATGACCTCGTTGAGGCTGGTGCAGCAGGACTTGGGGAAGCCGCGGTAGCCCAGCGTCGAGGGGTAGGCGTCGTGGTCGACCAGGAACTCGTGGACCACGCGGTCGATCTCGTCGGTGGTGATGCCCGGGCGGACGGTCTCCCCGGCGAGCGCCAGTGCCTGCGCGGCGACCTTCCCCGCGTGGCGCATCAGCTCGATGGTCTCGGGCGTCTGGATGTCGCCGCGGCGGCTGCGTGCCGGGGCCGGCTTGCCGACGTACTCCGGACGCGGGATGTGCGACGGCACCTCGCGGCTTGGGGTCGGCGTACCGGGGACGAGCAGCGTGCGGGTCGACATGGCCCCCATCGTACGTCCGGCGCCCTCAGCGGGTCGGGGTGCGCGGGGCCCGCATCCGCGCGACGGCGGCCGAGATCCCGCGCCAGCCCAGCAGCAGCACCGCGAGCGAGATCGCCGTGACGACGGCGAACGACAGCGGCAGCCGTCCCAGGAACCCGAGCCGCAGCAGGCACCCGACGACCACCGCCCCGACGAGCACGACCGCCCCGGCCCGCAGCGACGCCGGCGCCGACCGCACCCACGGCGTCGCCCAGGCCGCCGCGGCACCCAGCGCGAACGGCAGCGCGGTGCCGAGCAGACCCGCCACGCTGCCGGCCTCGGCGTGGCTGAGCCTTCCGACGGCGGCGAACACCACGACCGCGACGAGGTCGGCCGCGAACGCCAGGGCGGGGATCCGGCTGGGGTGCACGACGACCAGGGTAGGACCCCCGGCGCGCTCCCGTCCGACCGCCACCGGGCGGTGCCCCCCGGCGCCCGGCGTCCGACCGGCACCCGGAGCACGGTCCGGGCGGCGCCGGTGTCCGGTCCGTGGCCGGTCGGTGGCCCGTCCGGGGTCACGGCGGCCGTGGCGGGCGCTCAGCGCGGGACGTCCGCCAGGAAGCGTGCCGTCATCTGCACCGCGGGCCCCGAGGAGCCGCCGTCGACGATGAGCGTGGCGAAGGCCAGGTCACCGCGGTAGCCGGTGAACCAGCCGTGCGAGCGGTTGCCGCCGTCGGGTCCGGCGTACTCGGCGGTGCCGGTCTTGCCGTACACCTCGCCCTGCCCGGCCGCGGCCCGCGCCGTCCCGGACGTGACGACGGCGCGCATCATCGGCCGCAGCTGGTCGAGCACCGCGCGGTCCGGGGTGCCCGGCGCGACCACCGCCTCGGTCGTCGTCCCCCGGATCAGCGACGGCGTGACGGGCGCGCCGTGCGCGACCGTCGCCGACACCAGCGCCATCCCGAACGGCGAGGCGAGGACGTCGCCCTGCCCGAAGCCGTCGCTGGCCCGCTGCAGGTCGTCGGCGGCGGGCGAGACGGTACCGGTGATCGTCGTCATCCCGGGGATCCTCCAGTCCGCACCGAAGCCGAGCGCCTTCCCCGCCTCCGGGAGACCGCCCGCGGGCAGCCCCAGGGCGAGCCGGGAGAAGGTGGTGTTGCAGGACTGCGCGAACGCCTCGGTCAGCGGCACGGTGCCGAGGACGAACGAGTCCTCGTTGGGGATGGTGCGGCCGTCGATGACGGTGGTGCCGGGGCAGTCGACCGGCGACTGCGGGGTGAGGTTCTCCGCCGGCATCGCCCCGTACGCGGTGACGATCTTGAAGGTGGAGCCGGGCGGGTAGCGGCCGGTCAGGGCCAGCGCGCCGTCGCGGTCGGCGGCGGAGTTCTGTGCGACGGCGAGCACCGCCCCGGTCGAGGGCCGCACGGCCACGATCATGGCCTGCCGGGTGTCGGCGTCGACGGCGGCCTGCGCCGCGTCCTGGACCGTGCGGTCCAGCTCCAGGGTGACCGGCCTGCCCGGCCCGGCGGGCTGCCCGGCCACCGAGCGGACGGTCTCCCCGCGGGCCCCGACGACGTCGACCGTCCAGCCGGGTGTCCCACCGGCGGCCCGCTCGATGTCCGCCCGGGCACCCTGCATCAGCTGCCCCGCGAACCCCTGGTCGGGCGGCAGCAGCCGGGTCGCGGAGACGAACCGGACGCCGGGCAGGTCGTAGATCCGGTCGCGGACCCGCTGGTAGTCGGGCTCGCGCAGGACGACGACGGTGTAGGCCTGCCCGGCCGGCACCGCGTTCGCGCCCGCGGTGATGCTCGACGCCGTGATCGCGGGGTCGATGGTGCCCAGCGCGGAGCCGAGACCGCCCGCGGCCTGCCCGACCTGCGCCGTGTCGAGGGTCACCGTGACGACCGGGGTGGGCGCGAGCAGCGTGGCCCCGCCGGCGTCGAGGACGGGCGCGGGTGCGGCGGTCACGGTGCGGGTGACCGGCCGCTGCCCGTCGGAGAGCCCCGGTGCGAACGCGGCGGGCGAGAAGTCCACCGCCCATCCGGTGTCGTTGCCCGGGGTGTCGTCGGCCGCGACGAGCGGCAGCTCGAGGGGGTAGTTCCAGGTGCGGCCCTGTCCGAGGTCCCAGGCCACCTCGACCGTCGACACGGCCCGGTCGCCGTCGGTGCGCGTGCCGGTGACCCGTGCGGTCATGGCGGCCGGCGCGAGGTCGTCGCGGGCCCGCTGCAGGTAGTCACCCGCCGTCGCGGGGTCGGTGGCGTACACGGCGGCGCCCGGCGCGTCCCCGGCGGCCCAGGCGGTGACGTACCGCTCGGCGGTGGTCCCGGCACCTCCCCAGGGACGCAGCAGCGCCGCCGCGACACCCGCCGCGACGAGCACGACGACGGCCGCGGCCAGAACCAGCGGGCGCTTCCGCAGGGAGGCGATCACGATCGACGAGTATGCCGCCCCCGGTGTGTGGCCCGGGTGTCCGGGCGCCGGTCACTCCTCCGCGGACGCCACGGTCTCCCGCACGGTGCGCAGCATCGCGGTCAGCTCGGCGGCCCGGCCGGCGTCGAGGCCGATCGCCCCCGGTGCGGTGAACTCGCGCACCAGCGGCCAGGCCCGCTCCAGTGCGGCGCGGCCCTCGTCGGTGAGTTCCAGGCCGGCGCGGCGTCCGCGGCCCCCGGGTCCGTCGCGGCGGACGAGACCGCGTGCGACGAGGTCGGTGACCAGCTCCCCGACGCTCTGCGGGCGCAGCAGCACGACCCGGGCGAGCTCGGCCTGCGACGGCGGCGGTCCGCCGGCCCGGTCGCGGTCGGCGAGCTCGGCGAGCACCCCGAAGCCGGTCGCGGTCAGACCCGCACGGGCGAACACCCGGTGGAAGCCCCGGGCGACGACGTGGGCCGTCCGGACGAGCTCCCAGAGCGGGACGTCCTCGTCGTGCACAGACCGACGCTATCAGGGGCCTGGTACGCCTCCGTCGTTCACAGCACCCCGGCGAACGCCAGCGCCACGACCTGGGCGATCGCGTTGTGCACCACGTGCGTGATCACCCCGGGCCAGACCGAGCCGCTGCGCCGCCGCAGCTCCCCCGCGACCAGACCGACGACCAGCGCGGTCACGAACACCGCGTTCAGCCCGTGCGCGAGCGCGAACACCAGGGCGCTGCCCACCACGCCGACGACCGCCCCGTAACGCAGCAGCCCCGAGGTGACCACACCGCGGAACAGCAGCTCCTCCCCCAGCGGGGTCAGCACCGCGAGGAACAGCAGGGACAACGCCACCGACCACGCCCCGCCGCTTCCCGCGTCGGCGTAGGCGCCCTGGATGTTCTCCGGCTCGATCCCGACCAGGACCATCCCGATCGCCAGCAGCCTGCTGACGACGAACGCCAGGATCGCCCCGGCCGCGCCGAGCAGCAACCAGCGCACGGTCGTCGCCCGCACGCCGAACTCCGGCAGCGGGCGCCGCCGGACGGCGACGGCCGCGGCGAACCCGGCGATGCCCGCGATCCCCGACAGGGCCGCGAGGAACAGGCCCCCCGCGAGCGGACCGAGGTCGAGGGTCCGCAGCACCAGCGGCCCACCGCCGTAGGCCACCGCGGCCAGCACGACCAGTCCGACGACCATCTCCGGCCACCCGGGACGTGACGGACTCCCCGTGGTGACGGGCGCTGCGGAGCGGGAACGGGACACGACGGGCCTCCCCCGTGCGGTGGCGCCGGGGCGGATGCCCGCGACAGGCGCCGAGTCCACACCGTGCCGCTACGGCACGGTCAAGCCGGGGTACCCGTACGGGGCTAGATGTGATGTCCAGGGACGTTGTTCCGGGTTGAGCTGATGACGGCCTGTCGCGCAGACAGGCGAGGACCCCCGGTTGTGAAGTGGAGCTGTCTAGGAACCGCTTCACCAACCGGAGGCCCTCGTGACCCACGCTAACGCTGCGCTGACTCCGCGTGCCCGACTACGGCTGGCCCGTCTGATCGTCGACCAGGACTGGACCTGCTCCACAGCGGCCAGAATGTTCATGGTCGCCCCTCGCACCGCCCGAAAGTGGGCTGACCGCTACCGCGCCGAGGGCCCGCCCGGAATGGTCGACCGCAGCTCCCGACCACGGTCGATGCCGGCCAAGACCCCGCCCACGCTGGTGAAGCAGATCGTGCGACTGCGATGGCGCCACCGACTCGGACCAGTACAGATCGGCGGCCGACTCACTCTCGCCGCCTCGACCGTGCACGCGGTCCTGCGCCGCTGCCGGATCAACAGGCTCTCCCACATCGACCGGGTCACCGGCGAGCCCCTACGCCGCTACGAACACCCCTACCCCGGTTCGCTGATCCACGTCGACGTCACCAAGTTCGGCAACATCCCCGACGGAGGCGGACACCGCTACGTCGGACGCCGACAAGGCGCCCTGAACAAGCGGTCCACTCCCGGACTGCCCAAGGGAACCGACTACAAGCCGTGCACCCGGCAGAGCGTTCGTCCACACCGTCATCGACGACCACTCCCGCGTCGCCTACGCCGAGATCCACAGCGACGAGAAAGCCGACACCGCCACCGGTGTGCTCCGACGAGCCGTGGACTGGCTCAACGCCCGCGGCGTGACCGTCGAACGGGTCCTGTCCGACAACGGCAGCTGCTACCGCTCACACGCCTGGCGTGACACCTGCAGCGAACTGGGCATCACCCACAAACGAACCCGGCCCTACCGGCCTCAGACCAACGGCAAGATCGAACGTTTCCACCGCACCCTCGCCGACGGGTGGGCCTACGCCCGCTTCCACCCCTGCGAAACCGCTCGTCGAGACGCGCTCCCCGGCTGGCTGCACTTCTACAATCACCACCGGCCCCACAGCGCAACCAACGGCCTACCGCCGATCAACCGCCTGACCAACCTGCCTGGACATCACAGCTAGAACAGGACGGTCGCGAACCGGGCGACCTGCACGAACCCGACCCGCTGGTAGGCGGCCCTGGCCGGGGCGTTGAACGCGTTGACGTACAGGCTGGCCCGCCGGCCCATCCCCGCGAGGGCGACAGCGACCGCCGCCGTCCCGGCCGTGCCGAGACCGTGCCCGCGCCAGGCCGGGTTCACCCAGACCCCCTGGATCTGCCCGACCGTGCGCGACAGCGCACCGATCTCGGCCTTGAACACGACCTCGCCGTCCTGGAACCGGGCGAACGCCCGCCCGGAGGTGATCAGCTCGGCGACCCGGGCGCGGTAGCCCGCCCCGACGTCGCCCTCCCGGGGGTCGACGCCGACCTCCTCGGTGAACATCGCGACGGCGGCAGGCAGGTACCGGTCGAGCTCGGAGATGCGGACCGGACGCACCCGGGCGTCGGGCGCGATCATCGGGGGCCGTTCGAGGGTCATCAGCGGCTGGTCGGACCGGACCTCGCGGGCCGGGCCCCAGCCCGGTGCGAGCTCCTCCCAGAGCGGGAGGACGAGCTCCGCCCGCCCCACCAGCGACGAGCAGACACGCCCGGCCCGGCGTGCCCGGTCGGCGAACGCGCGCAGCGCCACCCGGCCCCCGCGCAGTGGGACCAGGTTGGCCCCGGAGAAGCACAGGCCGTCCGCCGGGGCCCCGTGGGACCACAGCTCACCGCCCAGCCGCCACGGGTCGAGGCCGACCGCCTCGATACGCGAGGCGACCATGCACGCGGCGACCGGGTCGGCGTCGAGCACGTCGTGCACCCCGGAGCGGTGACGATCGTCGAGAAGCCGTGCCCCGGCCACCCTCAGCACGGGTTCATGATGCCACGCCGACGCCCGTCCGGTACCGGCACTCGCTCAGCCGACGGTCACCTGCGGTTCGCCCGTGGCACCGTCCGCGCTCTCGCCCATCTTCTCGGCGATCCGCATGGCCTCCTCGATGAGCGTCTCCACGATCTTGTGCTCGGGAACGGTCTTGATGACCTCGCCCTTCACGAAGATCTGGCCCTTGCCGTTGCCGGAGGCGACGCCGAGATCGGCCTCGCGGGCCTCACCGGGCCCGTTGACGACACAGCCCATGACGGCCACCCGCAGCGGGACCTCCATGCCGGTCAGCCCGGCGGTGACCTCGTCGGCGAGGGTGTAGACGTCGACCTGGGCCCGCCCGCACGACGGGCAGGACACGATCTCCAGCTTGCGCGGGCGCAGGTTGAGCGACTCCAGGATCTGCTGGCCGACCTTGATCTCCTCGACCGGCGGTGCGGACAGCGAGACGCGGATGGTGTCGCCGATCCCCTGGCGCAGCAGCGCGCCGAACGCGACCGCGGACTTGATCGTGCCCTGGAACGCGGGCCCGGCCTCGGTGACGCCCAGGTGCAGCGGGTAGTCGCACTGCTCGGCCAGCAGCTCGTAGGCGCGCACCATGACCACCGGGTCGTTGTGCTTGACCGAGATCTTGATGTCGTGGAAGTCGTGCTCGGCGAACAGGCCCGCCTCCCACATGGCCGACTCGGCGAGCGCCTCGGGCGTGGCCTTGCCGTACTTCTCCATCAGGCGCTTGTCCAGCGAGCCCGCGTTGACCCCGATCCGGATCGGCGTGCCGTGGTCCTTCGCGGCCTGCGCGATCTCCTTGACCTGGTCGTCGAACTTGCGGATGTTGCCCGGGTTCACCCGTACCGCGGCGCAGCCGGCCTCGATCGCGGCGAACACGTACTTCGGCTGGAAGTGGATGTCGGCGATCACCGGGATCTGCGACTTCCGCGCGATCGCGGGCAGGGCCTCGGCGTCGTCCGCCGACGGGCACGCGACCCGCACGATGTCGCATCCGGCCGCGGTCAGCTCGGCGATCTGCTGCAGGGTCGCGTTGACGTCGGAGGTCAGGGTCGTCGTCATGGACTGGACGGAGATCGGGTGGTCGGAACCGACACCGACCGGGCCGACCTGCAGCTGCCGGGTCCTCCGGCGCGGGGCCAGGGTCGGCGCGGGCGCGGACGGCATACCCAGGGAGACGCTCACGACCTCCACTATCCCACCGGCGCCCGCCGGCTGCTGCTCCCGGTGAGCCGACGCACGCCGTCGGGACGATCCGACACGCCGCTTCCGTCCCGATCGAGTCCCCTGCCCGCGCCGGGCCGGCTCCAGGAGGACGGCCGGAACACGACGCTCCCGGCGGGACCGACCTGGCGACACCCGATCCCGATCGATGGACGGTCGCACTCCGGCACGGAAGGACAGAACTCCCGACCTTCGATGCCGGAGGAACGCACCGTCGCCGGATACCGTTGCCGGATGACCTCCACGCTGACCGGGCCGGAGTCGGAGATCCTGGATCTCCTCACGATGTCACCCGAGTCCAGCGGACAACTCATCGACATGCTCGCGAGCGAGACGGTGGACGAGCTCGTCGGACTCGCGGGATCGGTCGAAGCAGGCGTCGACCGTGCCTTGGAGAGACTGAGAACTCTGGGATTGGTGGACTTCTCGCCGACGTACAACGACTGGCAACCCACACGACTCGGAAGCGCCACCGCTGCGGCCGTGCGACCCGACTAGCGTGCACCTCGGCTGCTCACGTTCGTCGCGGAGCCTCCGAGGAAGAGGCGCCCGTGGTCGGGCGGGACGAAGTCCGCCGAGGATCGCGTCCGGTCGACCGCGCGGGCACCGTTGCGGCGCAGACCACGATCACACGCCCGAACGACATCGTGTCCGGTGACCGGGATCGATCTGGCCTGCGGGAACCTCCGGGGTAATGCTACGTACGCCCGTGCTTCTCCTGTGCGTCCTGCAGCGTCGACGAGTGCGGCAGCCAGGTCGCGAGCTCGACCGGCCACCCGTCGGCCTCCAGCACCCGGACGACGGCCGGGTCGTCGTCGAGGATCATCGCGATCTCGCGCTCCCGGGCGAGCAGCCGCAGCACCTCGCGCTTGACGTAGCGGGCGGGGCGGTGGTCGTCGTCGGGGCGCATGAACAGCGGCCCGGTCGGCAGGCCGAAGCTGCGCAGCCAGGTCTCGGTCAGCCTGCGGTTCCGCTCCGGGCGACCGGTCAGGTACACGACGTCGAACTCCTCCTGCGCCGCACGCAGCCGCTCGGCGCCCTCGTCGAGGAGGGGGTCGGCGTCGGCGGTGGCGAAGAACCGCTCCCAGCGGTGGACGTCGAGGTAGTGCAGCCGGTGCGAGACGTCGGCCAGGACACCGTCGATGTCGAAGACCGCCAGCGGGCGTACGCCCTCGGGTGCGGCGCTCACCCGAACAGCCGCACCGGGTTGACGATGTCGGCGATCGCGACCATGACCGAGAAGCCCAGGAAGACGAGCACGAACACGTACGCGACCGGGAGCAGCTTGGCCGCGTCCACCGGCCCG
The DNA here is from genome assembly GCF_020131355.1 of Pseudonocardia sp. ICBG1293. Taxonomy (GTDB): domain Bacteria; phylum Actinomycetota; class Actinomycetes; order Mycobacteriales; family Pseudonocardiaceae; genus Pseudonocardia. The sequence continues at coordinate 352,803 of NZ_JAHLEL010000051.1, read as the reverse complement.
GGGTCCGGGCGCCCGAACAGCTTGGCGGTGTTGCGTTTGATCGCCTCCCAGATCGCCGGGACGATCTGGCCACCGTCCAGCGGCGGGACGGGGAGCAGGTTGAGCAGGAACAGCGAGAGGTTCACCGCGGCGAGCATGTTGAGGAACAGCGACACGTCCTGCTGCCACGGCACGTCCTGCTGGGCGAGGATCTCGCCACCGATCCGGGAGACGCCGACGACCCCCATCGGGCTGTCCTCACCCCGCTCCTCACCGAGGAACGCCGCGCCGAACAGGGCCGGGATGCGGGACGGGATCGCGACGACGGCCTCCGCCGTGCGGGCGATCCCGTTCCCGATCTGCCCGAGCGTCTCCCCCGCGGTCAGCGACTGGTAGCTGGTGTTGAGCATGACGCCCATGTAGCCCGCGGTGACCGTGGCGGACGGGTCGTCGAGATCCCGGGCCGACACGGTGTTCGGGATGATGTCGACCGTCAGCGGGACCTCGCGGCCCGCCCGCTCGACCACGATCGGGGTCGGGCCGGAGGAGGCGCGGATCGCGTCCTGCACCCCGGTGCCGTCCTCGGCGTCGAACGCCTGTCCCCGCACCGCGACGATCCGGTCGTCGGGCAGCACCCCGCCGGCCAGCGCGGGCGCCTGCGGCGCGCCGGCCGGGCAGCGGTCCGGCGGCGCCTGGCCCTGGACGGCGACGGCCGGGAGCACGCACTCCTCGAGGGCGGCGACCTGGGTCGTCGCCGCGGGCATCCCGACGCCCATCAGGGTCACGAAGAACAGGGCGACCGCCAGGACCAGGTTCATGAACGGCCCGGCGAACATGACAACGATCCGCTTCCACGGCGACCGCGTCCAGAACTGCCGGTCCACGTCCTCGGGCCGCACGTCCATCTGCGACTGCGCCCTGGCGTCGTCCATCAGCCCCTGGAACGGGCCGGTGCGGCGGCTGCGCCCCAGCGTCCCGCCCTTCGCGGGCGGGAGCATCCCGATCATGCGGACGTAGCCGCCGAGCGGGATGGCCTTGATGCCGTACTCGGTCTCGCCGCGGCGCACCGACCAGACGGTGCGCCCGAACCCGACCATGAACTCCGGCACCTTGATGCCGAACCAGCGGGCGGTGGCGAAGTGCCCGAGCTCGTGCCAGGCGATCGACAGCAGCAGCCCGACGAAGAAGATCGCGATCCCGACGATCGTCCAGAACACGGTCACGACGCCGCCTTCTCCCTCGCGTGGGCACGGGCCCAGTCCTCCGCCGCCAGCACGTCCGCCACGGTAGCCGGGTCACCCGTCCAGGCGTCGGCCGCCTCCAGCACCTCGCCGAGCAGGTCGGTCACGTCGGTGTAGCCGATCGCCCCGGCCACGAAGGCCTCGACCAGCTCCTCGTTGGCCGCGTTGAGCACGGCGGGCAGGCAGCCGCCCGCCGTACCGGCGGCGCGGGCCAGCCGGACGCCGGGGAACGCGTCGTCGTCGAGGGGCTCGAAGGTCCAGCTCTGCGCGGTGTCCCAGCGGCACGGCGCCGAGGCACCGGCGATGCGGTCCGGCCAGCCGAGCGCCAGCGCGATCGGCAGCCGCATGTCCGGCGGCGAGGCCTGGGCGATCGTCGAGCCGTCGGTGAAGGTGACCATCGAGTGCACGATCGACTGCGGGTGCACGGTCACGTCGATCCGGTCGTAGGGCACCCCGAACAGCAGGTGCGCCTCGATCACCTCGAGGCCCTTGTTGACCAGCGTCGCCGAGTTGATCGTGATGACCGGGCCCATGTCCCAGGTCGGGTGCTTCAGCGCCTGCTCCACGGTCACGTCCCGCAGCGAGGCCCGGGACCGCCCGCGGAACGGTCCGCCCGATGCGGTGAGGACCAGCCGGTCGACCTCGGCCTCGCGCCCGCCGCGCAGGCACTGGGCGAGCGCGGAGTGCTCGGAGTCCACGGGCACGATCTGCCCCGGTGCGGCCGCCGCCACCAGCGGGCCCCCCGCGACCAGCGACTCCTTGTTCGCCAGCGCGAGCCGGGCGCCGGTGGCGAGCGCGGCCAGGGTGGGACCCAGGCCCCGGGAACCGGTGATGCCGTTGAGGACGATGTCGGCGCCGCAGGCCGTGACCAGCTCGGTCGCAGCACCCGGGCCGTCGAGCACCTCGACCCCCGGCAGCTCCTCCCGCAGCCGCGCCGCCGCCTCGGTGGACGCGACCGCGACCCGCCCGACGCGGTGCGTGCGGACCTGGGACACCAGCAGGTCCACGTCCGATCCGCCCGCGGCCAGCCCGGAGACCGTGAACCCGCCGGCGCGGGTGATCACGTCCAGGGCCTGGGTGCCGATCGACCCGGTGCTGCCCAACACGACGAGTGACTTCATCACGGCACATCATCCTCGCCCCGCGAGCTGTGCGACGATGACCCCGCACGGAGCCGGACCAGGAGGAACCGCAGTGGCCAGCAAGGCAGTGGCGAGCAACGCAGTCCCCAGCAGGACGCGCGAGGTCGCGATCAGGTCCGGCGTCGACCCGGCGGACGAGCCGTCGGTGGACTGGGGCTGGCACCAGAACTTCCCGAAGGGCCTGCCGATCGCGGCCGCCCTCACCGGCGTCGCGCTGCTGCTGTTCACGATCGGCCACCCGACCAGCTGGACCGAGTTCCTGTTCTCCGCCGTCCCCGCCGCGGTCTGCCTGATCGGCGCGGTCGTGTACCCGGTGTACCGCCGGCGGCGCCGGCTCTGAGCACCTGCGATGGCCGCGCGCGATGCGGGTGAGCCGGTCGAGCTGACGATCGGTGACCGCGTCGTGCGGCTGTCCAGCCCCGACCGCGTCTACTTCCCGGAGCGGGGGGAGACCAAGCGGGACCTCGCCGCGTACTACACCGCCGTCGGCGACGGCGTCGTCCGCGCGTTGCGCGACCGGCCGTGCATGCTGCACCGCTTCCCGACCGGTGTCACCGGCGAGAAGGTGCACCAGAAGCGGCTGCCGCGCGGCGCCCCCGACTGGGTGCGCACCGTCCGCGTGACCTTCCCCCGCTACAACCGGACCGCCGACGAGCTGTGCGTCGCCCACCCGGCCGACGTCGTGTGGGCGGTGCAGATGTCGACCGTGGAGTTCCACCCGTGGAACTCCCGCGCCGCCGACGTCGAGTCCCCCGACGAGTGGCGCATCGACCTCGACCCGATGCCCGGGTCCTCCTGGGCCGACGTCCGCCGGGTCGCGGGCGTCGTGCACGAGGTGCTGGACGAACTCGGTGCGACCGGGTTCCCCAAGACCTCCGGCGGGTCCGGTCTGCACGTCTACGTGCGCATCCCACCCGACCACGGGTTCGCCGACGTCCGTCGCGCCGCGCACGCCTTCGCCCGCGAGGTGGGGCGCCGCTGCGACCGCGTCGACCTGACCTGGTGGCGCAAGGATCGGGACCCGACCACGGTGTTCGTCGACTACAACCAGAACGCCCGCGACCACACGATCGCCTGCGCCTACTCCGTGCGCGGCACCCCGGACGCACGTGTGTCGGCCCCGGTGACCTGGGACGAGATCGACGACTGCGACCCGCGGGACTTCACGATCGCCACCGTCCCGGCCCGCTACGCCGAGCTGGGCGACCTGCACGCCGGCATCGACGAGGCCGTGTTCGGCATCGAGCCGCTGCTGGAGTGGGCCGCTCGCGACGAGCGCGACGGCGACGAGACCCCCGATCTGCCCGATCTCGACGGGGACGGCCGCTAGGGCGCGTCTCCTAACCCGGCTGGTCGGGCCTGCGCGATGATCAGTAGGTGTCGCGCCGTGCCGTCCTGACCGATGCCCAGTGGGACCGACTCGAGCCGTTACTGCCCTCGTCGGACGGGATGCCAGGGCGCCCGTTCGCCGATCACCGCAGAGTGATCGAGGGGATCATCTACCGGTTCCGCTGCGGGCTGGCCTGGCGTGATGTCCCGGTCGAGTTCGGGCCGTGGCAGACCCTATGGAAACGCCACCGCCGCTACTGCGGTGACGGCACCTGGGACCAGGTTCTCGCAGCTCTGCTCGCCGATGCCGACTCCGCCGGTCTCGTGGACTGGGCCGTGTCGGTCGACTCGACGATCATCCGCGCTCACCAACACGCCGCGACCCTGAAGCGGGACACAGGGGGCCGGATCGAACTACAAGAATCTGCTGATCGAGCCGCCCGATCACGCCTTGGGCCGCTCCCGCGGAGGGCTCGGCACGAAGATCCACCAGCTCGTTGACGGACACGGCCGCCCGCTGGTCGTACTGGTCGGCCCTGGCCAGGCCGGTGACGCCCCGATGTTCGCGCACCTGATGTCACATCTGAGCGTCGGACGGGTCGGTCCGGGCCGACCGCGGACCCGGCCCGAGCGGGTCCGCGCAGATAAGGCCTACTCCTCACGCGCCATCCGCGCCCACCTGCGCGGACGACGGATCGTCGCGGTCATCCCGGAGCCGGCTGACCAGCAGGGACACCGGAAACGACGCGGCACACGCGGCGGTCGACCACCGGCGTTCGACCGGGTCGACTACCGCGGCCGCAACGTCGTCGAACGCGGGTTCTGCGAGGTCAAGCAGTGGCGCGGCCTCGCGACCCGCTACGACAAACTCGCCCTGACCTACCGCGGCGGAGTTGCACTGAAGGCCATCGTCACCTGGTTGCGCACTTTAGGAGACACGCCCTAGGCTCGACGCCCGGGGACGACGGGCCCCGCACGGACGCCGGCGGCTCATCGGCCGTGGATCCCGGGGGCACGGACCCGCAGCCGCGCGAACTCGGCCGCCATCGCCGGGCGCGACCAGTGTGCGTTGAGACCCGAGGGGTTCGGCAGGACCCAGACGCCGGTCGTGCCCAGGCGCTCCTCTTGCTCCCCCACCGCCGCGTCGCGGCGCCCGAACGCGGTCCGGTAGGCCCCGATCCCGACGACCGCCAGCCACCGCGGCTCCCGCTCCGTGACCAGGGTCCGCAGCCGCTGTCCGCCCGCGACCAGCTCGGCGTCGGTCAGCTCGTCGGCGCGGGCGGTGGCCCGGGGGGCCATGTTGGTGATGCCGAGGCCCAGTCGGGCGAGCTCGCCCTGCTCGGCGGGCCTCAGCAGCCGCGGGGTGAACCCGGACTCGTGGAGGACCGGCCAGAACCGGTTGCCGGGGCGGGCGAAGTGGTGCCCGGTCGCCGCCGACACCAGGCCCGGGTTGATGCCGCAGAACAACACCCGCAGCGGCGGGTCCTCCGGGCCGGGCAGGACGTCGTCGATCGTGGCGTCCCGGGCGCGTTCGAGGGCGTCACGGTCGGGCAGGCGGGGCACACCGGTCATCCGACCACGAGCGGCGCCGGGCCCGCGGCCAGGACACCGATGTGTTCCGGGTGCGGGGCCGGTCTGCCCACGGACGGGCGAGCCGGGATGCCCCGCCCGCGCCCCGAGAGGAGACTCCCCGCCGTGGACCTGCCCGTGATGCCCCCGGTGAAGCCGATGCTGGCCAGACCCGCCCCGTCCGTCCCGGAGGGCAGGCTCTATGAGCCCAAGTGGGACGGCTTCCGCTCGATCGTCTTCCGCGACGGCGACGAGGTCGAGATCGGCTCCCGCAACGAGAAGCCGATGACCCGCTACTTCCCCGAGGTCGTCGCGGCGGTGAAGGCGCACTTCCCGCCCCGGGCCGTGGTCGACGGCGAGATCGTCGTCGCCTCCGGGAACGCGCTGGACTTCGAGGCGCTCCAGCAACGGATCCATCCCGCGGCCAGCCGGGTCACGCTGCTGTCGACCGAGACCCCGGCCTCGTTCGTGGCGTTCGACCTGCTCGCCCTCGGCGACGACGACCTCACCGCGCGCCCGTTCGCCGAGCGGCGCGCGCTGCTGGAGGAGGCGTTCGCCGGCGTCTCCCCGCCGGTGCACCTCACCCCGATCACCGGCGACACCGACACCGCGCGGCGCTGGTTCGAGAAGTTCGAGGGGGCCGGGCTCGACGGGCTCATCGCGAAGGACCCGGCCGGGACCTACCAGCCCGACAAGCGCGTCATGACCAAGGTCAAGCACGAGCGGACCGCGGACTGCGTCGTCGCCGGGTACCGGGTGCACAAGTCCGGGCCGGACGCCGTCGGGTCGCTGCTGCTGGGGCTGTACGACACCCGGGGGGTGCTGGTGTCGGTCGGGGTCGTCGGGGCGTTCCCGATGGCGCGACGCCGCGAGCTCATGACCGAGCTGCAGCCGCTGGTCACCGGGTTCGACGACCACCCCTGGGCCTGGGCCAGGCAGGAGGAGGGTGAACGCACCCCGCGCAAGTCCGAGACGAGCCGGTGGAACGCGGGCAAGGACCTGTCCTTCGTCCCGCTGCGCCCGGAACGGGTGGTCGAGGTCCACTACGACTACATGGAGGGCGCACGGTTCCGCCACACCACCCAGTTCGTGCGGTGGCGCCCGGACCGCGACCCCACCTCCTGCACCTACGCGCAGCTGGAGCGCCCCGTCGACTTCGATCTCGCCGAGGTGCTCGCCGGACGCGGATGATCCTTCTCCGCGGAACCGGCACCGCCCCCCGGGGGGGGACCCCGGACTCCACGGAGAGGGATCACGACCGCGAACGGCTCCCGCGCGTTCGCCCGTGGCGCGCGGCGTCCCCGGCCAGGGTGCGCCGCATGGACCTGGACACGGTGCTGCGCGGCCAGGACGGCGGGTTCTCCCGACCGGCCCACCGCATGGGGACGGGTGGTGGCTGCTGCGTCGTGGGCCGGGCCGGGCGCCGTCCTCGACGGGCCCGCAGCGGCGTTCCTGCACCGGATGTCGGTGCCCACCACCGCGTTCCCGGTGGTGGGGGTGACCGTGCCCGCACACGCGCGGCGCACACCACCGGACGGGATCCGGGTCCGTCGGCGCGGAGCCCGGCGCACCCCACGAGGCGTCGCACGCTCCACGGAGGAGGATCACGCTCGGCAGCCGCAGGACTCCCGGTGCACGAAGGTCGTCGGCAGCCGCAACGAGTGCCGCTCCGCCTCGGGCTCGGCCATGCGGCGCAGCAGCAGCCGTACCGCCTCGCGCCCGATCTCGGCGAAGGGCTGCGCGACGACGGTCAGGCGCGGGCTGAAGGCGTCGGCCCACGGGAAGTCGTCGAACGCGGCCAGCGCCAGGTCCCCGGGGATGCTCAGGCCCAGGTCGTGCGCCGCCTGGACCGCACCGATCGTCATCGCGTTGTTACCCGTGACCAGCGCGGCCGGGCGGTCGGACGAGGCCAGCAGGTCCCGCACCGCGACGCGGGCGGGCTCGCTCTCCGAACGACCCTCCACCACCGGCCCGGGCGGGAGCCCGGCCCGGCGCATCCCGAGCCGGTAGCCCTCCAGCCGCTCGGTGGTCGTCGAGAGCCCGGGCAGACCGAGCACGAAGCCGATCCGGTCGTGCCCGGCCGCGGCGAGGTGGGTCACCAGCCCCGCGGCGGGTTCCACGTTCTCCGAGCCGACCTCGTCGAGCTCGCCGTCGAGCATCCGGTCGACCAGCACCGTCGGCACGCCCTGCGCGGCCAGTGCCTCCAGGGTCGCGGTGGAGTTGCCCGAGGGGGCGAACAGCACGCCGTCGACCCGGCTGCGGAGCTGCGCGACGGCCGTCGCCTCGTAGCCCGGGTCGTCGTGCGGGTCGGCCAGCAGCAGGGTGTGCCCGGCCGCCGCGGACTCGTCCTCCACCGCATACAGCAGCTCGCCCAGATACGGGTTGGAGATCGCCGACAGGGCGAGCCCGAGGGTGCGGGTGCGGGCGGTGGCGAGCGAGCGGGCCGCGGCGTTGGGTGTGTAGTGCACCTGGGCCATCGCGGCGAGCACCTGCTCGCGGGTGGCGTCCCGGACGGGCCGGGTGCCGTTGAGGACGTGGGACACGGTCGCGGTGGACACCCCGGCAAGCCGGGCGACCTCGGCCATGGTCGCGATCACACACCTCCGACGCGGGTCACGGGTTGGCGACAGGCTACAGGCAACCGGTTGCGCAAGCGGTTGCTCCACGCATACCGTGCACCGGTTCATACCGGACGGACGTGTCCCGGATCCACCGTTGTACACCCGCCGGAGCCCTCGACGACGAGGAGAGTGCCCGTGCGCCCGAGAACCAGGTCGCGTCCCGCCGTCCTCACCGCGCTGCTGGCGGTCATCGGACTCGCCCTCACCGGCTGTGCCGGGGCCGGCACGTTCGGTCTGCCGGAGGGTACGCGGATCGTGACGATCGCGATCGTGTCCAACCCGCAGATGGAGGACGCGATCGAGCTGAGCCCACGGTTCGAGGCCGAGAACCCCGGCATCACCGTGCGCTTCGTGAGCCTGTCCGAGAACGAGGCCCGCGCGAAGATCACCGCGTCGGTGGCCACCGGCGGCGACGAGTTCGACGCGGTGATGATCTCCAACTACGAGACCCCGCAGTGGGCCCGCAACGGCTGGCTGGTCGACCTCGACCCGCTGATGGACGCCACCCCCGGCTACGACCGGGACGACTTCACCCCGACCATCCGCGGCGCGCTCTCAGGCCCGGACGGACACATGTACTCGGTGCCGTTCTACGGCGAGTCGGCGTTCCTGATGTACCGCAAGGACCTCTTCGAGCAGGCCGGGCTGACCATGCCCGCGACGCCGACGTGGGACCAGGTGGCCCAGTTCGCCGACCGGCTCACCGACCGCGAGCAGGGCCGTGGCGGCATCTGCCTGCGCGGCAAGCCCGGCTGGGGCGAGGTCATGGCCCCGGTCGACGCGATGATCAACTCCTATGGCGGCCGGTGGTTCGACCAGGACTGGAACGCGCAGCTGACCTCGCCCGAGGTGCGCAAGGCCGTCAACTTCTACGTCGACCTGGTCCGCCGCGACGGCCAGGCCGGCGCCGCGGGCTCCGGCTTCTCCGAGTGCGGCAACCAGTTCAGCCAGGGCAACACCGCGATGTGGTTCGACGCCACCGTCGCCGCCGGCCTGCTGGAGAACCCGGACGAGTCCAACGTCGTCGGGAAGGTCGGCTACGCCCCGGCACCGACCGGCGTCGACGGGCTGTCCTCGGGCTGGCTGTACTCGTGGGCGCTGGCCATCCCCCGCACCACGGCGGACAAGGGACCCGAGCAGGTCGAGGCGACCTGGAAGTTCCTGTCCTGGATGACGTCGAAGCCGTACCAGCAGATGGTCGGCGAGGAGCTCGGCTGGACCTCCGTCCCGCCCGGCGCCCGCCAGTCGACCTACGAGATCCCCGAGTACGTCGCCGCCTCGCAGGCCTACGCGCCGCAGACCATCGCGGCGATCAACGCCGCCAACCAGGACCGGCCGACCCGTGACCCCGTCCCCTACACCGGGCTGCAGTTCGTCGGGATCCCGGAGTTCCAGGATCTCGGGACCCGGGTGAGCCAGCAGATCTCCGCGGCCATCGCCGGGCAGCAGACCGCCGACGAGGCCCTCGAGCAGGCCCAGCAGTACGCCGAGACCGTCGGCGAGTCCTACCAGCAGAGCGGGGGCGACCGGTGACGACGACGGAGGCACCACCACAGGCGGCACCGGAGCGGCAGACCTCGCCCGCCGCCGAGCGGCGGGACGGCTGGATCCGCCGGACCCCGCTGCTGCCCGCGCTGATCTTCACGATCATCGTCACGCAGCTGCCGTTCCTGGTGACGATCTGGTACTCGCTGCAGTCCTGGAACCTGGTGCGCCCCGGCAGCCAGCGCTTCGTCGGGCTGGAGAACTACGCGACGGTCTTCACCGACTCGCAGTTCCGCGGCGTCGCGCTCAACTCGATCCTGCTGACCCTGGGCGCCGTCGCCATCGCGATGGTCCTCGGCCTGCTGATCGCGCTGCTGCTCAACCGCGCGTTCGTCGGCCGCGGCGTGGTCCGGACGCTGATCATCACGCCGTTCCTGATCACCCCGGTGGCGGGCGCGCTGCTGTGGAAGGCGGTGCTGTTCGATCCGACCTACGGCCTGGTGAACTTCGTCCTCGGCCCGTTCGGCGCCGGTCAGACCGACTGGGTGTCCACCTTCCCCCGGGCGGCCGTGATCATCGCGCTGGTGTGGCAGTGGACGCCGTTCATGATGCTGCTGATCCTGGCCGGGCTCGGCTCCCAGCCGCCGGAGGTCCTCGAGGCCGCCCGGATGGACGGGGCGACCGGGTTCGCGGTCTTCCGGGAGGTGACGCTGCCGCACCTGCAGCGGTTCATCGAGCTGGGGGTCGTGCTCGGCGCGATCTACCTGGTCAACACCTTCGACACGATCTACATGATGACCCAGGGCGGGCCGGGTACGGCCTCGGCGAACCTGCCGTTCTACATCTACCAGCGGGCCTTCCTGGGCTTCGACATCGGCGAGTCCGCCGCGATGGGCGTGGTCACCGTGGTCGCGACGATCGTCGTCGCCACCCTGGCCCTGCGCCTGATCTTCCGCAGCTTCTCCGCCGCCGAGGAGGCGTGATGACCGCAGTCGCCGAACGGACCTCCACCCCCGCGACGAGGCCGCGGAAGGCCTCCCGCGGGGCCGGGCCGCTGCTCAGCGTGCTCGCCTGGATCGTCGGGCTCGGGTTCTTCTTCCCGGTGCTGTGGATGGTGATGACCGCCTTCAAGACCGAGGCGCAGGCCGTCACCATCCCGCCGACGGTGTTCTTCGTCCCCACGTTCGACAACTTCGCCGAGGTCTTCGGCGGCGGCGTCGGGCCCTACCTGCTCAACTCGCTGTTCGCGACGGTCGCCTCGACGGTCCTGGTGCTCCTGCTCGGCACCCCGGCCGCGTTCGCGCTCTCGCTGCGGCCGGTGAAGAAGACCCAGGACGTGCTGTTCTTCTTCATCTCCACCAAGATGCTGCCGGTCGTCGCGGCGATCGTGCCGATCTACGTCGTCGTCAACTACCTGGGGGCGCTGGACAACATCTGGACCCTCGTCGTCCTCTACACCGCGATGAACCTGCCGATCGCAGTGTGGATGATGCGCTCGTTCTTCCTGGAGGTCCCCAAGGAGCTCCTGGAGGCCGCGAGCATGGACGGGGCGTCGCTGTGGCGCTCGCTGCGCGAGGTCGTGCTGCCGATCATCTCGCCCGGCATGGCCGCGACGGCGCTGATCTGCATGATCTTCGCCTGGAACGAGTTCTTCTTCGCGGTGAACCTGACCGCCTCGCGGGCCGCGACCGTCCCCGTCTACCTCGTCGGGTTCATCACCTCGGAGGGCCTGTACTTCGCCAGCCTCTGCGCCGCGGCCACCGTGGCCGCGCTGCCCGTCGTCATCGCCGGGTGGATCGCCCAGAACAAGCTGGTCCAGGGCCTGTCGTTCGGGGCCGTCAAGTGATCGTGTTCGTGACCAGGATGGGAGCCCGCCGTGGCTGACGTGGTGTTCGACCAGGCATCTCGGATCTACACCCCCGGAGCCAAGCCGGCGGTCGACCGGCTCGACCTGACGATCGAGGACGGCGAGTTCGTCGTGCTCGTCGGGCCGTCCGGGTCGGGCAAGTCGACGGCGCTGCGGATGCTCGCGGGTCTCGAGGAGATCGACGGCGGTTCGATCCGGATCGACGGCGAGAACATGGTCGGCGTCGCCTCCCGGGACCGCGACATCGCCATGGTGTTCCAGAACTACGCCCTCTACCCGAACAAGACCGTCGGGGAGAACATGGCGTTCCCCCTGAAGATGGCCGGGATCGAGAAGGCCGAGCGTGCGGTCAAGGTCAAGGAGGCCGCGGAGATCCTCGGCCTGACCGACTACCTCGACCGCAAGCCGCGCGCCCTGTCCGGCGGTCAGCGCCAGCGCGTCGCGATGGGCCGGGCGATCGTGCGCGAGCCGCGGGTCTTCCTGATGGACGAGCCGCTGTCGAACCTCGACGCGAAGATGCGGGTGCAGACCCGCACCGAGATCGCCGCGCTGCAGCGGCGCCTCGGCGTGACCACCGTCTACGTCACCCACGACCAGGTCGAGGCCATGACGATGGGCGACCGGGTCGCGCTGCTCGCCGACGGGAAGCTGCAGCAGTTCGCCACCCCCGCCGACCTCTACGACCGGCCGCAGAACGCGTTCGTCGCCGGGTTCATCGGCTCCCCCGCGATGAACCTGTTCACCGCACGGGTGACCGAGCGCGGGGTGACGCTCGCCGGGCGGGAGGTCGCCCTCCCCCAGGACGTCCGGTCGACCATCGGGGCGCACCAGCTCACCGAGGTGACCCTCGGCATCCGCCCCGAGCAGTGGACGGTCTCCGCCGACGGCGGCGAGGGCATCCCGGCCCGGGTCGACGTCGTCGAGGAGCTCGGGTCCGACGCCTACCTCTACGGCACCCTGGCCGAGTCCTCCGGTGACCTGTCGGCGACGGCGTCGCTGACCGGACCGCGCGACGACGCCGTCGTCGTGCGCACCGCGGGGCGCACCGGGGCACGACGGGGCGACCGGGTGGCGCTGACCCCGTCCACCGAGGGGCTGCACCTGTTCCACCCGGAGACCGGCGACCGGCTCTGAGCGGGTCCGCCCGGCGGCGCGGGGCGTCGCCGGGCGGGTCAGCCCGGGTGCGAGGCGGCGAGCTGGCCGCAGGCCGCGTCGATCTCCTGACCGCGGGTGTCGCGGACGGTGCAGGCCACCCCGGCCGCGCGGACCCGGCGGACGAACTCCTCCTCGACGGGCTTCGGCGAGGCGTCCCACTCGCTGCCCGGCGTCGGGTTCAGCGGGATGAGGTTGACGTGCACCCGGGAGGTCCCGATGTGCTGCCGCAACACCTTCGCCAGCATGTCGGCGCGCCACGGCTGGTCGTTCACGTCGCGGATCAACGCGTACTCGATGGAGACGCGGCGGCCGGTCGTGGTGGCGTAGCGGCGGCCGGCGTCGAGGACCTCGGACACCTTCCACCGGTTGTTGACCGGGACGAGGGTGTCGCGCAGCTCGTCGTCCGGGCAGTGCAGCGAGATCGCCAGGGTGACCGGGATGCCCTCCTCGCGGAGCCGGTCGATCGCCGGGACCAGTCCCACGGTGGACACGGTGACCCCGCGCGCGGAGATGCCCAGCCCGTCCGGCGCCGGCTCGGTGATCCGGCGGACGGCGGCGACGACCCGCTTGTAGTTCGCGAGCGGCTCGCCCATCCCCATGAACACGACGTTCGACAGCCGGGTCGGCTCGTCCAGCACACCGTCCCGTGCCTGGGCGGCGGCGCGACGGACCTGGTCGACGATCTCGGCGGTCGACAGGTTGCGCTGCAGACCGCCCTGACCGGTGGCGCAGAACGGGCACGCCATACCGCAGCCCGCCTGGCTGGAGATGCAGACCGTCGCCCGGTCCGGGTAGCGCATCAGGACGCTCTCGGCGAGCACGCCGTCGTGGCCGCGCCACAGCGTCTTGCGGGTCGCGCCGCCGTCGCACGCCTTCTCCGTCAACGGGGTGACCAGCGGCGGGAGCAGCGGGCGCAGCTTCTCCCGCACGTCGCCGCCGAGGTCGCTCATGGAGTCGAGGTCGTCGGTGAGACGACCGAACCAGTGGCGGGCCAGCTGGTCGAGCCGGAAGCGCGGCACGCCGAGCTCCGTCGCGACGGCGGCGCGGTCGGCCGGGTCGAGGTCGGCGAGATGGCGGGGCGGAGTACCGCGGCGGGGTGCGTCGAAGACGAGCGGGAGACTGGACATGGCACCACCAGTGTGCCAGCCCGGCTGCGGGTCAGCGGATCCCGGGGATGCGCACGTTGAAGCGCCGGGACAGGTCCTCCAGGATCCCGAGCCGGCGCGCCGCCGCCACCCACAGCACGATCCCCGCGCAGAGCCCGGTCACCGGCACCGCCGACCCGGTCCCCTGCCCCTGGTGGGTCAGGGCCAGGAACGCACCGAACGCGGCGATCAGCAGCACCAGCCCGCCGGTCGCGACGAGGCTGCGCTCCTCCAGCACGGTGGACGCCTGGATCAGCAGCACACCGACCAGGGCGGCCGACAGCGCGGTGGCCAGCCCGCCGTAGCCGACCAGCGACGACAGCGACGGCAGCAGCACGACGCCGGCGACCCCGATCAGGACCAGCCGCTGCATCCGCCGCTTGCGCTCGGGGTGCAGGGTCACCGCCATCGCGGCGTTGCGCCGGCGCACGATCCACAGGTACGCGGTCAGGAAGATGCCGAGCGCGACGAGGACGGTGGCGAACCCGTTCCCCAGACCGCCCGCGCCGACCACCCAGGCCAGCAGGCCCAGGACGATCTCCAGACTCGGCACGGGAACGCCCAGCGAGGGCTGGCGCATCGTGTACGGCATGCGCCCACGGTAGCGAGGGCCGCCCGGGAGGCGTCCCGGGTGTGCCGCGACGACACACCCGCCATACCCCGAACCGGACATCATGGGAAGCTCGTCACGTGCCCGGGTCCCCGATCCCGGGCCGCCACCACCACACCGCCGGGTCCTCGCCCGGCTTCCCCGAGGAGAGCCATGACCCTCCCCACCACGTCCTCCGCCGAGCCCGCCCCGCGCTCCGGCGGGCCCACCCTCGGCCGCCGCACCATGATCGCCGGCGCGGGTGTCGCCGCGATCGGCGCCGTCGCCGCCTGCGGTGGCGGCGGCTCGACCACCACCGACAACGGCGGCCAGGCCCAGACCGGGGACGCCCCGCAGGGCTCCCCGGGCACCGTCCTCGGCCCGACCTCGGAGGTGCCGGTCGGTGGCGGCGCCATCTTCGCCGACGCGCAGGTCGTCGTCACCCAGCCGCAGCAGGGCACGTTCACCGGCCTGTCCGCGATCTGCCCCCACCAGGGCTGCGCCGTCAGCCAGATCACCGACGGGCAGATCGTCTGCCCGTGCCACAACAGCCGGTTCTCCCTCGACGGCGCCGTCGTCGACGGGCCGGCCCAGCGGCCGCTCGACCCGCGGCAGGTCACCGTCGCGGACGGCTCGATCACCCTGGCCTGAGACCGCACCCGGCGCCGCGGCTCAGGACGGCAGCACGAGCCCGTCGACGCGGCGCCGGGTGTGCAGCCGGTAGCCCACGCGCACGGTCCGGTCGGCGACGTCGTCGATCGCCCGGCGTGCGGTGCGGGCGGAGAACTCGATGCGCAGGACCTCCTCGAGGTCCGCGCGGCGCTCGAACCGCCAGGTCGACAGCACCCGGCGGAGCGCGAAGCCGTGCGCGGCGAAGAACCGGTCGACCGCGGGCGGGTCGTAGCGCGGCAGGTCGGCGCGCAGCCACGTCCCGTACGGCCGCACCGTGAAGTCCAGGTCGACGACGGCGAGCACCCCACCCGGGCGCAGCACCCGCATCGCCTCGGCGATCCCCGGCTCGCAGCCGGGCCCGAAGAAGTACGCGGTGCGCGCGTGGACCAGGTCCATGCAGGCGTCGGGCAGCGGGAGCCGTTCGGCACCGGCGGTGTGCACGACGATGCGGTCGTCGTCCGCCACCCGCCGCCGCGCCCGCTCGACCAGCGGTGGGTGCGGCTCGACGCCGGTGACGGTCGCCGCCCGTTCGGCGAAGCGCGGCAGGTGGAAGCCGTCACCGCAGCCGACGTCGAGGACGTCGGCGCCCTCCCAGCCCCCCGTCTCCGCCCGGAGCGCGTCCCACAGCTCGCCGTCGGCGTCCTGGGCGCGGTTCTCGGTCTCGTAGACCTCCGGCCAGTTCCAGATGTTGGGGCTGGGGATCGCCGGGCCGGGCTTCGGCTGCCCGCCGAACCCGGCGTAGCCGCGTCTCACGCGAGCGGGACGACGATCCCGAGGATCGCCCAGGCGACGAAGGCGGTCGGCAGGAGCGAGTCCAGGCGGTCCATCAGACCGCCGTGCCCGGGCAGCAGGTTCCCCATGTCCTTGACGCCGATGTCCCGCTTGACCAGGGACTCGACCAGGTCGCCCAGCGTCGCCGTCGCGACGAGCAGCAGCCCGACCAGCAGGCCCCAGTACCAGGGCGCGTCGAGCAGCAGCCCGAGGCAGAGCGCGCCGGCGACCATACCGGCGACGAGCGACCCCCCGAAGCCCTCCCAGGACTTCTTGGGGCTGATCGTGGGGGCCATCGGATGCCGGCCCGCGACGACGCCGGCCGCGTACCCGCCGACGTCGGAGGCCACCACACAGAGCAGGAAGGTCAGGACCCGGCCCACGCCGTCCGGTGCGACGGTCAGCTGTACGGCGAAGGCCACCAGCAGCGGGACGTAGACCGCGACGAACAGCGACGCGCTGATGTCGCGGACGAAGTGCGCCGCACCGGTCCGCATCCGCCACAGCAGGCAGCCCAGCACCGTCGCGGCGAGCGCGATCGCGGCCCCGTGCAGGCCGAACGGCCAGGACAGCCACACGACGGCCTGGCCGCCCACCAGGAGCACCGGCGTCGAGACCCGGATGTCGGCGCCGCGGCGCAGCGCTCCCGCGAGCTCCCAGGTGCCGATCGCGGTGACGCAGGCGAGCACCAGGACGAAGCCCTGGCGCTGGATCAGCAGGCTCAGCAGGATGACGACGCCGAGCCCGACGCCGACGGCGATCGCCGCGACGAGGTTGCGCCCCAGCCGGGAGCGCTTGTAGCCCTTCTGCCCCCGGACGGGTTTCGGCACGTCGGGGGTCGGTGACACACCGGCCGGCCCGTCACCGGGCAGGTCGGAGGTCACGGGGACGACGGCGTCGGAGGAGGAGGAGGAGGGCACCGGGCTCAGACCTCGAGGAGCTCGGATTCCTTGTTCTTGACCAGCTCGTCGATCTGCCCGACGTAGCGGTCCGTGACGCCCTGCAGCTCCTTCTCCGCGCGGGCGACCTCGTCCTCGCCCGCCTCGCCGTCCCGCTGGATGCGGTGCAGCTCGTCCATCGCCTTGCGGCGCAGGCCGCGGAGCACGACCCGCGCGTCCTCACCCTTGCCCCGGGCGACCTTGACCATGTCGCGGCGCCGCTCCTCGGAGAGCTGCGGGATGATCACGCGGATGATCTGCCCGTCGTTGGACGGGTTGACGCCCAGGTCCGAGTCGGCGATCGCCTTCTCGAGCTGCTTGAGCTGGCTGGCGTCGTAGGGCTTGATGACCGCCATCCGCGCCTCGGGGATCGACACCGAGGCGAGCTGGTTCAGCGGGGTCCACGCGCCGTAGTAGTCCACGACGATGCGGGAGAACATGTTCGGAGTGGCCCGGCCGGTCCGCACCGACGCCAGATCGTCACGGGCGACCGTGACAGCCTTCTCCATCTTCTCCTCGACGTCGAAGAGGGTTTCCTCGATCACGGTTGCATCCCCCGCCTGGTCGTTCTCGCTGGCTGTCACGATCCTCTCACCCGCCGCCCGGGCGGTGCGCGGAGCACCACCCGGGCGACGGCGGGAGGATCAGTTCTGGCCGACCTCGAAACGGACGAAGTCGTTGATGGTCAGACCGGCCTCGTCGGCGACGGCCTTGACCGACTTCTTCGGGTCCACGACGGAGGCCTGCTCGAGGAGCACGACGTCCTTGTAGTAGCCGTTGACCCGGCCCTCGACGATGCGGGGCAGGACCTGCTCGGGCTTGCCCTCCTCGCGGGCGGTCGCCTCCGCGATCTTCTTCTCGTTCTCGACGATCTCGGCGGGGACCTGCTCGCGGGTCAGGTACTCCGGCCGGGCCGCCGCGACCTGCATCGCGAGACCGCGGGCGGCCTCAGCGTCGCCGCCCTCGTAGGCCAGCAGGACGCCGATCTGCGGGGGCAGGTCGGTGGCGCGCTTGTGCAGGTAGACGGCGGCCTGGCCGTCGACCCGGGCGTAGCGCTTCAGCTCGAACTTCTCGCCGATGCGGGCGGACAGGGCCTGCACGGCCTCGCCCACGGTGCCGTCCTCGAGCTTGGTCTCGCGCAGCGCGTCGAGGTCGGCCGGCTTCTCGGCGACCGCGGCGGCCAGGATCTTCTCGGCCAGCGCGATGAAGTCGTCGGACTTGGCGACGAAGTCGGTCTCGCAGTCCAGCTCGACCAGGGTGCCGCCGTCGGCGACGACCAGGCCGTTGGCGGTGGCGCGCTCGGCGCGCTTGCCGACGTCCTTCGCGCCCTTGATGCGGAGCAGCTCGACGGCCTTGTCGAAGTCGCCGTCGGACTCCTCGAGCGCCTTCTTGCAGTCCATCATCCCGGAGCCGGTGAGCTCACGGAGCCGCTTGACGTCGGCGGCGGTGTAGTTCGCCATCGGGTGTCTCTCGTCCTCTGGGTCGTGACGGGAAGGGGGTCACCGGGTCGCACCCGGCGGGCCCGCGGTGTGCGGGCCCGCCGGGTGCGCGCACTCAGTTCTGGGTGCCGTTGCTGGTGGACGCGGGGGCGGTCGCGACCGCCGCACCGTCGCCGCCGGCGGCGGAGAGGCTGGCACCGTCGGAGCCGACCTCGTTGCCCGCCAGGACGTCCTGCTCCCACTCCGGGAGCGGCTGCTCGGTGGCGGCCTCGCCACCCTCGCCCCGGCGCTGGCCACGGGAGACCAGTCCGTCGGCGGCGGCCTTGGCGATGACCTTGGTCAGCAGCGCGGCCGAGCGGATCGCGTCGTCGTTGCCCGGGATCGGGAAGTCGACCTCGTCCGGGTCGCAGTTGGTGTCCAGGATGGAGACGACCGGGATCTTGAGCTTCCGGGCCTCGCCGACGGCGATGTGCTCCTTCTTGGTGTCCACGATCCAGACGGCGGACGGGACCTTGGACATGTCGCGAATACCGCCGAGGGTCTTCTCGAGCTTGTCCTTCTCGCGGGTCAGCGTGAGGATCTCGCGCTTGGAGCGGCCCTCGAAGCCACCGTTCTGCTCCATCGCCTCGAGCTCCTTGAGGCGCTGCAGGCGACGGTGGACGGTCTGGAAGTTGGTGAGCATGCCACCCAGCCAGCGCTGGTTCACGTACGGCATGTTGACCCGGGCCGCCTCTTCGGCGATGGCCTCCTGGGCCTGCTTCTTGGTGCCGACGAACATGATCGTCCCACCGTGCGCGACGGTCTCGCGCACGAACTCGTAGGCGCGGTCGATGTACGACAGCGTCTGCTGCAGGTCGATGATGTAGATGCCGTTGCGCTCGGTGAGGATGTAGCGCTTCATCTTCGGGTTCCAGCGACGGGTCTGGTGCCCGAAGTGCACGCCGCTGTCGAGCAGCTGCTTCATGGTGACGACGGCCATGGCCTGCGTTCACCTCTCGGTCGGGCGCGGCGGATGCCGCGCAGGCGGTTCGTGGGCCCACCGGTCGGCGGACCACCCTGGCGCCCGCGGCGGAGCCGGACCCGCTCCCCGGGTCGCACGTGCGTGCGACGTCGGATGGCAGGACCGCCCGGCCTCCGCTCCCGACGCCGTACCCTGGGGGAACGGCGCGACGGGCGAGCGGGCGCGCGAAGTCACCACGACGGACGTGGTGCGCGGACCAGTGTATGCCGGGGTCCGGCGGCCGATCGCGGCGGAGCCCGGTTCCCGCGACGGTGGTCCACAACCGGCCGGTACGTCCACAGGAGCACGGCGCGCCCCCGCGACGAGCGGCCGTCGCCGCAGGCTGGACGGGTGTCCCCCACCGCCCGGCCCGCTCCGCCGACCCGCACCCCGCGTCGCACACCCCGCCCGGGGTGGCGGGTCGGGGCGCGGGTGGTGGCGGTGCTGCTCGCCGTGGTCGTCACCGGGACGGCGTTGCTGCCGCCGGGGGCCGCGGTCGCCGAGCCGGTCCGCGAACCGCCGGGAGCTGCGGACGTCGAGCCGGTCCGGGGGCCTCCGTCGCCTGCGGGGCCCGGCTCTCCCGGGCCCGGCGCCGTCCCGCCCGGCGCTGCCCTGCCCGATGCCGCCCTGCCCGATGCCGCCCTGCCCGATGCCGCCCCGCCCGATGCCGCCCCGCCCGGACCGGGCCCGGCTGCGCCCGGGTCGCCGGAGGCGGCACGCCCGGCGCCGGTGCCACCGCGCCCGCCCGGTGCGGGGATTCCGGCACCGGGGGCGGACTACTCCTGGCCGCTGCTCCCTCCGCCCGCGGTGACGGCGGTGTTCCGCAAACCCGCGTTCCGCTACGGCCGCGGGCACCGCGGCGCCGACCTCGCGGGGGTGCCCGGCCAGGCCGTGCTCGTCGCGCGGGAGGGGGTGGTGGTCTTCGCCGGGGCGGTCGCCGGGCGCGGGGTCGTCTCGGTCGACCACCCGGACGGGCTGCGCAGCACCTACGAGCCGGTCACCGCCGCGGTCGTCGCCGGGGCCCGGCTCGCCGGGGGTGACCCGGTGGGGTCCCTCGAACCCGGGCACGCAGGGTGTCCGACCGAGGCCTGCCTGCACTGGGGGGTGCGTCGGGAACGGCTCGACCACCTGGACCCGCTGGTGCTGCTGCGTCCGCCCCGGGTGCGGCTGCTGCCCTGGGCAGGGGCACCGGAGCCCGCGGGGCCCGCCCCGGGGGTCAGCCCGCCAGTGCCGGCTGCAACGACACCCGCAGCCGGGTGATCACCCGGGCGTGCAGCTGGCAGACCCGGGACTCGGTGACCCCCAGGACGGCGCCGATCTCGGCCAGGGTCCGGTTCTCGACGTAGTAGAGGCCCAGGACCAGGCGATCCCGCTCCCCCAGCCTGCCAATCGCAGCGCGCAGCTCCGCACCGGTCTCCCGCCGTACGGCCGCGGTCACCGGATCCACCGAGTCGTCCGCCGGGAGGGTCGCCAGCGGCGAGCCGGACGGTCCGCCCGCGCCGAGGTCCTCGGCGCTGACCAGGTACATCGGCCTGCGGGCCTGACGCAGGTCGCGCACCGCGACCCCCAGCTCGGCGGCGAGCTCACCGTCGGTCGCGGGACGCCCCGCGCGGAACTGCACCGCCTCGCGGGCCCGTTCGACCTCGCGACTGCGCGCCCGCACGGTGCGGGGCACCCAGTCCTGGGCCCGCAGCTCGTCGAGCATGGCGCCCCGGACCCGCTGGGCGGCGTAGGCCTCGAAGCGGATGCCACGAGCGGGGTCGAAGCGGTCGATCACCTCCATCAGCCCGAACGTTCCGGACTGCAGCAGGTCGGCGAGCTCGATCGACGACGGCAGCCGGACGGCGAGCTTCGCCCCCACTCCGCGTACCAGCGGGGCGTGGTGCTCCACCAGCCGGCGCCGGGCGCCGGGGGCACGGGTCGCGAGGAACTCCCGCCACAGCGGTACCGCCGCCGGCTCGACGGTCTCGATCAGGTGACCCCGGGTACCGCCGGGCGTGTCGCGCGCCGGCCGGCCCGTCGACGGGACGAGCGCGATGCGCGTCGGGGCCGCACCCGCGTCCGGCCCTCCGGTCGGGCCCCCGGGGAGGTCGTGGCGCACGTGCCCGGGTGGTTCGCCGACCGGGCCGAGGACCGCCGGGCGCGGCGGGTCGCCCCCCGCGGCCACCCGGTCGAGGGCCGTGGCCAGGGCGACGGGGAAGGCGTCGGGACGGAGAGACGTCGCGGGGGACGTCTCACGCCCGAGGGTGCGCCTGGTCATGAACCACCTTCAGCCGGTCGACGGTCACATGCGTGTAGAGCTGTGTCGTCGACAGCGTAGCGTGACCGAGCAACTCCTGTACGTAACGAAGGTCGGCTCCGCCCTCCAGCAGATGGGTCGCCGCGGCGTGCCGCAGACCGTGTGGTCCGACGTCCGGGACACCCGGCACCGCCCGGATCGCACGGTGCACGACGGTCCGCGCGACGCGCGGGTCCAGCCGCCCGCCGCGCACGCCCAGCAGCAGCGCGGGCGGCGAGGACGGGGTCACCAGCGCAGGCCGGCCGTCGTCGAGCCAGCGGCGCAGCGCCCGCGCAGCCGGGACACCGAAGACCACGGTGCGTTCGCGGTCGCCCTTGCCCCGGACCCGCAGGGTACGGGCGGACTCGTCGACCGACCCGGTGTCCAGCCCGCACAGCTCCGCGACCCGGATCCCGGTGGCGTAGAGCAGCTCGAGCACCAGCAGGTCGCGCAGGGCCTCCGGGGAGTCCTCCGCCGCGCCCGCGGTGACCGCGGCCAGGACGGCGGCCGTCTCCGCCACGGCCGGGACCTCCGGCAGCACGGTGCCCGCACGCGGCGACCCGAGCCGGGCGGCCGGGTCGTGGTCGAGCCGGCCGGTGCGTACCGCCCAGCCGCAGAACGTCCTGGCCGCGGCGGTGCGACGGGCGACGGTGGCCCGTCCGGCGCCGGCGGAGTGGGTCGCGCCGAGCCGGCGCCGCAGATGGTCGAGGTCGAGCGCGGCGAGGCCGGGAAGACCACGGAGCAGGTCGGTCAGGTCCGAACGGTAGCCGCGAACGGTGTGCGGCGAGCGATTGCGCTCGTGGCGCAGGTGCCCGGTGAACTCCTCGACCGCCGCGGCGACGTCCGGTGCGAGGTCGTCCCCCGCGACGGCCCCGTCACCGGCCGCACGGGCGCCGACTGGGCCCGCGGGAGTGCCCCCGGCGCGGTCCGGGGTCGGCTCGGTGGCCGCAGGACCGGAGGACTCTGTGCGTGCCATGACCGGACGGTCCGCCGCCACGGCGCCCCGGTCAAGGACCCGCCCGGCGCGCCGGGCGCTGCCACAGTCCCTGGTGGTACTCGGCGAGACCGCGGGCCTCCAGCTCGGTCAGGGCCGCACGCAGCTGGTCGGGGCCGACGCCGGCGGCCTCGCCGATCCGCCCGGGCGACCAGGCGGCCCTGGCGGGCAGCGCGTCGTGGACCGCGAGCACCCGTGGGTCGAGCCCGTCGGTCGGGCGAGCCTCCCCCTGCGGGGGCGGGGCGAGGTCCACACCCAGCCGGCCCACCACCTCCAGGACGTCCTCGGGGCGCCCAACGAGGCCAGCCTGGTGCGAACGGACCAGCTCGTGGCAGCCGACCGACATCCCCGACGTCACCGGGCCGGGCACCGCCATCAGCGATCGTCCGAGCGCGGGCGCGTCGGCGGCGGTCCGTCTCGTCCCGCTGCGGGCCCCCGCCTCGACGACGAGGGTCCCGACGCCGAGGGCGGCCAGCAGCCGGTTGCGGACCAGGAACCGGAGCCGCCCGGGGATCGTCCCGGGCGGGTACTCGGTCAGCACCAGCCCGGTCGCGGCGACCCGTTCGAGCAGCCCGGTGTGGGCGGCCGGGTACACGCGGTCCGGACCGCAGGCCAGCACCGCGACGGTCGCGCCGTCGACGGCGAGCGCCCCGCGGTGCGCGGCCGCGTCGATCCCGAACGCCGCGCCGGAGAGGATCGCGACGCCGCGGCGGGCGAGCGTCGCCGAGAAGTCCGCGGCCACGTTCAGCCCGTACGGGGTGGCCGCGCGCGAGCCGACGACGGTGACCGACCGTTCGGCGAGCGTCGCGACGTCCCCGGGGCCGCGGGCCCACAGCGCGATCGGGGGCGCGAGGTCTGCCCGCGGGGCCTCCGCGAACGACCGGAACGGCCACGACGGCCACCCCGGATCCTCCGGGACGAGCAGCCGGGCCCCGGAACCCGCGGCGGCCTCCAGGTCGGTCTCGGACCGGTCGGTGCCCCGCCGGGCCGCGGCGGCGCCCAGCAGCGCGTCGGGGACGGCGCCGCGGCGCAGCCGGTCGGCCGCCTCGACCGGCCCGTACCGGTCGACCAGCGCGACGAGGTGCCGGTTCGGGGGCTCGACGCAGCGCAGAAGGTAGGCGCGGGCGCGCAGCACCTCCTCGGACACCGCGGCGTCGGCGCCCGGCCGGGCGGCCGGGACCGGGACGCTCATGCCGCACCCCGCTCACGGAAGTACAGTGCCGCGTCGACCAGGCCGCGGTCGGGCCGTTCGGCCCCGGCCAGGTCGCTGAGCGTCCAGGCGACCCGCAGGGCCCGGTCCGCGCCGCGGGCGCTGAGGTCCCCGGCCCGCAGCCGGGCCTCCAGGGGTGCGATCACGCGCGCGGGCAGCGGGAAGCGGGTCCGCAGGGCTGGACCGGGCACCTCGGCGTTGCACCGCCACCCGTGCTCGGACCACCGCTCGGCTGCCGCGGCGCGGGCGTCGAGCACCCGTCGCCGGACGGTCGCGGTGTCCTCGCCCTGCTTCTCGCTCGCCCGCAGCGCGGTCACCGGCTCCATCGCGACCCGGAGGTCGACCCGGTCGAGCAGGGGGCCGGACAGCCGTGACATGTAGCGACGGCGGACATCGGGCCGGCAGGTGCAGTCGCGGTCGATCGGCGGCGCGCACGGGCAGGGGTTCGCCGCGAGCACGAGCTGGAACCGGGCCGGGTAGCGCACCGTGCCGTCGGCGCGGGAGAGGCGGACCTCGCCCTCCTCCAGCGGGGTGCGCAGCCCGTCGAGGACCGAGGCGGGCCAGTGCGGGCACTCGTCGAGGAAGAGCACCCCGCGGTGGGCCAGCGACACCGCGCCGGGCCGGGCGACACCGCTGCCCCCGCCCAGCAGCGCCGCGGTCGACGCCGAGTGGTGCGGTGCGACGAAGGGCGCGGACGTGCTGAGCACGCCGGTGTCGCCGAGTCGGCCCGCCACCGAGCGGATCGCGGCCAGCTGCAGTGCCTCGGCGCGGTCGAGCTCGGGCAGCAGTCCCACCACCCGTTGGGCCAGCATGGTCTTGCCGGTGCCGGGCGGACCGACCAGCAGCAGGTGGTGCACGCCCGCGGCAGCGATCTCCAGGGCACGCCGGGCGTCGTGCTGGCCGAGCACGTCGGCCAGCTCGGGTGCCGGGACGACCGGGGCGGCCTGCCGGCCGCCGTCGTGCCGGTGCAGCAGCCGGTTGCCCGCCGCCCAGTCCAGGACGTCACCGAGGCGGTCGGCGCCGAACGCCTCGATCCCGTCCACCAGCGCCGCCTCGGCGAGCGCCGCCCGCGGCACGACGGCGCGGACCATGCCGGCGTCGCGGGCGGCGAGCAGACAGGGCAGCACTCCCGGTACCGGGCGGAGCCTGCCGTCGAGGGCGAGCTCGCCGAGCAGCGCGGTGCCGCGCAGCCGGTCGGGTGGCACCGCGTCCGCGGCGACCAGGACCCCGAGGGCCAGGGCGAGGTCGAAGCGGCTGCCGGTCTTGCGCAGGGTCGCCGGGGAGAGGGCCAGCACGATCCGCTCGTTGGGCCAGGTGCGGCCGGAGTGCACGATCGCGGACCGCACGCGGTCCTTCGCCTCGTTGAGGGCGGCGTCGGGCAGGCCGACCAGGTGCACGCCGGGCATCCCGCCGCCGATGACCGCCTCGATCTCGACGGGGACGCCGTCGACGCCGTGCAACGCCACCGACCAGATGCGCGCCGGGGGCCGCATCAGAACGCCGCCGGGTAGTGGGTGAGCGTGGCCGGGCTGCCGGGCCGCATCAGGACGGCCACCACGTCGAACCGGATCTCGACCCAGTTCACCCGGTGGGCGGCCATGAACGCCTTCGCCAGCAACCGGATCCGGCGTGTCTTGCGCGGGGTCACCGCCTCGGCGGGCTCGCCGTAGCGGAGCCCGGAACGGGTCTTGACCTCGCAGAACACCAGACGTCGCTGGGGATCGACCGCGACGATGTCGATCTCGCCGTGCGAGCACCGCCAGTTGCGGCTGAGCACGACCATCCGTGGGCCCGTTCGAGGTACTCGGCGGCGGTGTCCTCACCGCGACGGCCGAGCTCGTCCTTCGCTGCCATGGGTCCACGATCCGGCCGGGCGGGCACGCCGCCGGGGTGGATCGTCCGGCTGTGGACGGTCCCGCCGGTTGTGGACGGGCACCGGCGGCCGCGCCGCAGGGCGGGGAGGACCGTCGGTGGGGTCTGCTACGCGCTCAGCCGGGGAACTGGTCGTCGTCGGGGAGGCGCAGGTCCGGGGTGTCGAGCTCCTCGATGTTGACGTCCTTGAACGTCACCACCCGGACGTTCTTGACGAACCGCGCAGGCCGGTACATGTCCCACACCCACGCGTCGGACATGCGGACCTCGAAGTAGACCTCGCCGTCGGCGTTGCGGGGGGCGACGTCGACGGAGTTGGCCAGGTAGAACCGACGCTCCGTCTCCACGACGTAGGAGAACTGGGCGACGATGTCGCGGTACTCCTTGTAGAGCGTGAGCTCCATCTCGGTCTCGTACTTCTCGAGATCCTCGGCGCTCACCGGCCCGCTCCTCCTGTGACGATCTCCAACGACTCCCACGCCCCGACCACGTCCTCCGGGTCTCCGGGGTCGACGTCCTGCTCGGGGAGCGCCCCATTGTGGACCAGCGCCGTCGGGACCTCGCGCCCGGCCACCGCGGCGACGTTCGCGAAGGAGAACCGGTGCTCCGGGCAGGGCCCGTGCCGGCGCAGCGCCGTCTCGTGGTCGGGGGTGCTGTAGCCCTTGTGCACGGCGAAGCCGTAGCGGTCGTGCTCGGCGTCGAGTGCGGTCATGATGCGATCGCGCGTGACCTTGGCCAGCACCGACGCGGCCGCGATGCAGGCCGCCACCCGGTCCCCCTTCGGTACCGCGAGGGCGGGTCGTCCGAAGCCGCGGACCGGGAACCCGTCGGTCAGGACGTACCCGGGCCGGACCGTGGTCAGCGCGGCCACCGCGCGGCGCATGCCCTCGATGTTGGCCACGTGCACCCCGCGGCGGTCGACCTCGGCCGCCGGGATCACGACGACGGCGTGGTCCAGTGCCCGCACCCGGATGCGGTCGTACCAGTGGTCGCGGGCGGCCGGGGTCAGCAGCTTGGAGTCGGTCAACCCGTCGAGGGCCCTCGCGTCCGCGGGCCGCAGCACCGCCGCGGCGACGACCAGCGGTCCGGCGCTGGCACCGCGGCCCGCCTCGTCGACGCCCGCGACCGGCCCGAGACCGTGCCGCTGCAGGACGGTCTGCAGCGTCCAGGTGCCGCCGTCGCGGACGACCGCACGGGGCGGACGCAGCCCGTCGGGCAGGGCCCGTACGGGCCGTCGGCGGGCGCGCGGCCGTCCGGCGGAACGGGCGCGGGTGGGGGGAACCGGCACGGTGCTCCCGGTCAGGATGTCCGGCGCCACCCGTGCGGGGGGCGCGTCGTGGGCAGGAACCGCTCGGCCTCGGCGCGGGCGAGCAGGGCACGCCGACGGCCTGCCGCGAGGGGGAGCGTCCCCAGGATGCCCAGGGCCAGCGGCAGCCCGCCGGGCGGACCCGGGAGCCCTGCGGCGTCGGCCGTGGTCTGCGGGTCGACCGCGCTGACCCAGCCGAACCGGTCGAACGGCAGCACGATCAGCCGGACCTTGCCGATGACGTTGGCCTCGGGGATCGGGCCGTGCCCGGCCGCCCGGGAGTCCGCGGAGTTGTTCCGCGAGTCGCCCATCATCCAGTACTGCCCCTCGGGGACCGTGATCGGACCGAACGGGATCTGCCGCGCCGGACCCGCCTCGGGCAGGTAGTAGATGTAGGGCTCCTCCAGCGGCTGCCCGTCCACGACGACCTGGTTGAGCGCGTCGCAGCAGGACACCGTCTGGCCACCGACCGCGATGACCCGCTTGACGAAGTCCTTCTCGTCCGGCGGGGCGATGCCGACCAGCGAGCCGAGCGACTGCAGACCCTTGAGCAGCGGGTTCTCGCTGCCCTCGCCGCTGTAGGTCTCGCTGGCCCAGCCGTCGGTACCACGGAAGACCACGATGTCGCCCGGGGTGATGTCGGTGAAGTTGTAGGTGACCTTGTCGACGAGCACCCGGTCGTTGTTGCAGCCCGTGCAGCCGTGCAGCGTGGTCTCCATCGAGCCGGACGGGATGACGTAGACCTTCGCGAGGAAGGTCTGAATGAGGACCGTGAGCAGGATGGCGACCCCGGCCAGGAGCAGGATCTCCTTCCAGAAGGCGGTCTTCGGCTTCTCGTCGTCCGTGGCGGCCGCGGACGAGCCGCGCCCGGTGAGGGCGGCGATCCGGCCTCCGATGCCGACGGGCCCGCTGCGCCGGGCGGCGCGGCCCGGGGTGGCACGGTCCGGCTCGCCGGGGCCGTCCTCCGGGTCGCCGGGGACGTCGTCGGGGTCCTCCACCGGCTCCGCAGGAGCAGCCGCCGGACGGCGGGCGCGCGGGGGCCGCGGCGGTGCGTCGGGACCGGGGTACGGCAGAGCCGTGGTCCCGGCGTCGGCGTCGAGGTCGTCGCCGGCCGGACCGGCGGCCGCGCGGGTGCGCCGCGGGTCGGCGTCCGGCGAAGACCGGCGACGCGGGGCCGGGGCGCCGTCGGCGTCGGGCGGAGCGGGGCGGCGGGCCGTCGGGGCGCTCTCGGGCACGAGCCCGTCGAGCGGCGGTCCGGCGGGGCGACGACCGGCACGCGGGACGGCGCGGTCGGGCCCGGCGAACGCGGCGGTGCCGTCCGGACGGCCGGGGCCGCCGCCGTCGGGGCGGGGCTGGGCGAGGGAACGACCGGTGTACTCGGCGGACGGGCCACGGGCCGGCGGCCGGCCCGCCCCGGGAGCGCGCGGGTCGGGACGGCCGTACTCGTCGGGCGCACGACCGTCCGGTGCGGCGCCGTCGGCGCCGCGGCCGTTGCTGCGCGGGCCGGGGCCGCGGGGCCCGGGGCCTGCGGGGTCCACAGGGGTGCGGCCGGTGCGGCCGTACGGTGCGTCGCCGCCGGGCCGGCCGTTGCGCCGGGGCGCCCGGGAGGACGGGGCGCCTACCGGCCCGAACCCGGCGGGCGGGCCCGCGTCCGGATCGAGGCCGGCGGCCCGGTGGTCGGAGCCGACGTCGGGCGCGAAGCGGTCGCGGACCGGACGGGCACCGTGGCGACCGGTGCCCTCGGGGCGCGCCGGCGGTGGTGCGGGGTGCCGGGGCTCCGGGTTCTGCTCCGGGCGGCGGCCGGGCGGCGGCCAGGGCCTGCCGTTCGGCACCGGGCCGGGCTCGGACCCTTCCGGCCGGTTCAACCGCGCCGCGTAGCGGGCGCGCAGCGAGTCCGGGCCCTCGGGGGCCGGGGAGGGGCGGTCCTCCGGAGCCGGTGCCCCGGCTCCGTGCCGCCCCGGACGTCCACCGGCGAGCTCGTCGAAACCGTTGCGGTACCGGCGGCCACGGGGAGGGGCCTCCTCGGCGCCCTCCTCCGGACCCACGTGCCGGGTACGGACTCCGCGCGGCGCGCCTTCGGGCTCACCGTCGACGGAACCGTCCCGGACCGGCGCCCCGTACTGCAGCGCCGTCCCGAGCAGCCACTGCTGCTCGTCGCCACCCGGTTCACCGCCGGTGGGCGACGGGTCCTCGGGGGCCCGCCGCCGACCGGGGCGCTCGGGGACATCGCTGCCGCGATACCGCCGGGGGCGGGCCCGGCGGTCGTCGGGGAGCTCGGGGAAGGCCACGCGTCGAGATTACGTCACCGGTCCGTCACGAGAGGGTGACGGTCAGGACGCGGTGGTCTCCCGGCGCTCCTTGATCTTCGCGGCCTTGCCGCGGAGGTCGCGGAGGTAGTACAGCTTCGCCCGGCGGACGTCACCACGGGTGGCGACCTCGATCTTCTCGATGTTCGGCGTGTGCACCGGGAAGGTGCGCTCGACGCCGACGCCGAACGAGATCTTGCGGACGGTGAAGGTCTCACGGGCACCCGCACCGTGGCGGCGGATGACGACGCCCTGGAAGATCTGGGTACGGGTGCGGCTGCCCTCGATGACCTTCACGTGCACCTTGAGGGTGTCCCCGGGCCGGAAGTTCGGGATGTCGGAGCGCAGGGTCTCCGCGTCCAGTGCGTCCAGGGTGTTCATGTCGACGGTCCGTCCTCGTGTGTCGTTCGTGCGGGTCGTGCGGTGCCGGTCCCGGTTCGATCCGGGATCGCGCCCGGGCCACGGGGCGGTCGTGCCGTACGGCGGCGACGCTCCTCACGTGGCGGGCTCGGTACGGCCGGTGCCGCCGGTGGGACCCGGGGGCACGCGGGACCGTCACCGGGCACCACACGCGGCGCTGGCAACCCGTCCATAGTGCCAGACGGGCAGATCGCCCCGGACACCCGGTGGTCCGAGGACGGCCGGAGCGGCTCGACGGCCCGCTCGTACCGGACGGACCGGGCACCGTCGGACGCCGGTGGACGCCCGCCGGGCGACGGCGGAGCGGGTCGCCGGGCGGCTGCGCGGTACCGGACCGGGGCATCCACCGGCGGGAACGGTCAGCCGGTGGGCCCGGTGCCGTCGTCGTCGGGGCGCCCGGCGGCCAGCACGGCGCGGTCGGCGGCGTCCAGGGCGTCCGGTCCGAGCGCGTCGAGGAGGTCCGGGCGCCGGTCCCGGGTCCGTTCCAGGGCCCGGTCGCGTCGCCAGCGCGCGATCGCGGCGTGGTTGCCGCCGCGCAGCACCTCCGGCACGGCCAGACCCCGCCACACCTCCGGACGGGTGTAGGAGGGCCCCTCGAGCAGCCCGTCGGAGAAGGAGTCCTCGGCGGCCGAGCGCGGGTTGCCCAGCACCCCTGGCAGCAGCCGGGCGACGGCCTCGACCATCACGAGCACCGCGACCTCCCCGCCGACCAGCACGTAGTCCCCGATCGAGACCTCGTCGACGGTGACGCCGCGGGCGCGGGCGTCGAGGAGCACGCGCTCGTCGATGCCCTCGTAGCGGCCGCAGGCGAAGACCAGACGCTCCTCGGTGGCCCAGGTGTGCGCCGTGGCCTGGGTGAAGGGGCGTCCGGCCGGCGTCGGGACGACCAGCCGGGCGGGCAGGTCGGGGGTGGCCAGCACGTCGTCGAGGGCCTCGCCCCATACCTGGGGCCGCATGACCATGCCCGGGCCGCCGCCGTACGGGGAGTCGTCGACGGCCTGGTGCACGTCGTGGGTCCAGTCCCGCAGGTCGTGCACGGCGACCTCGAGCAGCCCGCGGTCGATCGCCCGCCCCAGCAGTGCCTCGCGCAACGGTTGCAGGTAGGACGGGAAGATGGTCACGACGTCGATCCGCACGGCGCGGATCGTCGCAGGCGCCCGTGCGCCCGGGCAGAAGGAGGTCGCGCGATGTCGGAGTCCTGGGCCGAGCCGCTCTGGTCCACGACGGCGCAGTGGAGCCTGCTGCCGCCGGTACTGCTGGCCCTGCTGCTGACGACGGCGATCGGCCTGGAGCGCGAGGCCGGGGCGAAGAGCGCCGGACTGCGCACCCACGTCCTGGTCGGCGTCGGCGCGGCGGTGTTCATGGTCATCTCCAAGTACGGCTTCGCCGACCTGCTGGGGACCGCGCACGTCGCGCTCGACCCGTCCCGGATCGCGGCACAGATCGTGTCCGGGATCGGGTTCATCGGCGCCGGGCTGATCTTCGTCCGGCAGGACGTGGTGCGTGGGCTCACCACCGCGGCCACGATCTGGCTGGCCGCCGCGGTCGGGACGGCGTGCGGCGCGGGCCTGGCCCCGCTGGCCGTCCTCGCGACCGCGGCGCACTTCCTGGTCACCCGGGGCCTGCAACCGGTGGCGCGGGTCGTGCGCCGGCGCCGGCGGCGACCGCCGGTGCTGCGGATCCGCTACGACGACGGCTACGGCGTCCTGCGCGGGGTCCTGGAGCGCTGCACCGCGGCCGGGTTCTCGGTCGCGGGGGTCGCCGTGCACCGCGGCTCCGTGGCCGGCGACGGCGCGCGCGTCGCGGCCCTCACGCTGCGCCTGGACGGACGCGGCGACCTCAACGGCCTGGCCGCGGCGCTGTCGGAGACCGACGGCGTGCGCTCGGCGGAGACCCGGGTGGACCCGACGGAGGACCCGGACGACCCGGACCGCGCCGACGACTGAACGCCGACGACCGGACCCCGGCGACCGCGGACGACTCAGCCCGCCCGTCGGGACCGCCGCCGCTCCACGGCCCGCCGGGTGTCGTGCAGGGTCACCCCGCGCCGGTCGAGCACCTGCGAGGCCGCGGTGTCCGGGTGCAGCAGACCGAGCAGGACGTGCTCGGTCCCGATGAACCGGTCCCCGAGCCGGATCGCCTCGCGTAGCGCCAGCTCGAGGGCCTTCTTCGAGGACCGTTCGAACGGGATGTGCCCGGCCCGCCACCGTCCGCGCCGCGGACGGTCCAGCGCGCCGGGCCCGAAGCCCGCCTCCACCGCGTTCCGGACGGCGTCGAGGTCGATGCCCAGGGTGGCGAGGGCGTCGGCGCCGCGACCGGGCGCACCGTCCGCCCGGTCGAGCTCCGCGGTGACGGTGTGGGCGTCGACCCCGGCCGTGGAGAGGAGCTCCTCCCCCGGCGAACCGGTGCAGCGCAGGACCCCGAGCAGCAGGTGCTCCGGCCCGATCCGCTCCGCGCGCCTCGTCCGTGCGATCTCCTGGGCCAGGACGACGACCCGGCGGGCCTCGTCGGTGAACCGTTCGAACACGTGCGTCTCCCCTCTACAGGCCGAGCCGGCGGTACTTCTTGTGCACCGCCTGCCGACTGATCCGCAGTGCGTCGGCGATCTGCTGCCAGGACCATCCCTGGTCGCGGGCGTTGGTGACCTGCAGCTCCTCCAGGGAGTCCTGCAGCTCGCGCAGTGCCACCACCGCCCGCAGCCCCACGGCCGGGTCCGTGCTGGACGCCGCCGCGGCCGCCGCCGTCGCATCGCTCATGGTGTCAACTCAGGTTGACACCGCCGCCATGTCAACCTGAGTTGACAACGACGCCACGAGAACGGCCCGGCACCACGGGAGGGCGCCGGGCCGCGATCAGTCCTGCGGGTCGAGCAGTCCGTCGGGCGGGTCGAGCACCACGCGCCCACCCGCCAGGTCGACGGTGGGCACGATCGCCTCGACGAACGGGACGAGCGCCTCGTGTCCGGCGGGCCGGGTGACGACCAGCAGGGAACCGCCGGGTCCGTGCACGACGTCGGTGACGGTGCCCGCCGTGGTCCCGTCGGCCAGCTCGGCCCGCAGGCCGGTCAGCTGGTGGACGTGGAACTCCTCGGGGTCCTCCGGCTCGGCGAGCGCCGAGGTCGGCAGCCGGAGCTGCACCCCGCGCAGGGCCTCGGCGGCGTCGCGGTCGGCGACACCCTCGAAGAGCACGAGCCAGCGGCCCGAGTGGGCGCGCGCACCGGTGACGGTGAGCGACCCGGGGCCCGCGGCGCGGGGCCGGTGGCCCTGCAGGACCGCTCCGGGTGCGAACCGGTCGGCCGGGGCGTCGGTGCGGGGTTCGACGACGACCTCCCCCCGCAGACCGTGCACACGCACGACGACGCCGACCAGGACCTGGCCGGCGTCGTCGGGTGCGGAGCTCGTCACCGGTCGGTGTCGACGACGTCGACGCGCACGCCGCGACCGCCCACACCACCGATGACGTTGCGCAGGGCGGTGGCGGTGCGGCCACCCCGGCCGATCACCTTCCCGAGGTCGTCGGGGTGCACCCGGACCTCGAGGATCCGACCGCGACGCCCGGTGACCAGGTCCACCCGGACGTCGTCGGGGTGGTCGACGATGCCGCGCACGAGGTGCTCGAGCGCATCCGCCATGAGCGTCACGACTGGGTCGACTCGGCGGCCGGCTCGGCGGCGTCCTTGGTCGCGTCGGCGACGTCGTCGCTCTTCGTCGCGGCCTCGGCCGGGGCGGCGTCAGCGGTCTTGCCGACCCGGTCGCCACCCTTCTTCTTCGGGGTGGTGGCCGCGGTGGTCGGCTCCTCGTTGGCCGCAGCCAGCGCCTCGTTGAAGCGGGCCAGCTTGTCGACCTTCTCGACCTGCGGCTTCAGGGTGCCCTCGGTGCCCGGCAGACCCTTGAACTTCTGCCAGTCGCCGGTGACTTCGAGCAGGTTCTGCACCGACTCGGTCGGCTGCGCGCCGACACCCAGCCAGTACTGCGCACGGTCCGAGTCGATCTCGATCAGGCTCGGCTCGTTCTTCGGGTGGTACTTGCCGATCGTCTCGATGGCCCGGCCGTTGCGGCGCGTACGGGAGTCCGCGACGACGACGCGGTAGTACGGCTGACGGATCTTGCCCAGACGCATCAGCTTGATCTTGACGGCCACGCTGTGGTGCTCCTCGCGAATGTCGATTCGTGCTGCGATGAGTCAGCCGGCCTCGCGTGGGGTTACGGGCTCGCTCACTCGTAGGTGTCGGCCGTGGCAGGTAGAGGGCCGGCCACGGACCCGATCGGCCATTCTGCCAGACGTCGTTCAGACCGTGGGAAAGGCCCCGACCAGCATGAGGGCCAGGGCCAGCCCGGGCAGGAAGTTGTTGACCGCGTGGGCCACGATCCCGGCGGTCACACGGCCGGTCAGCAGCCGTGCGATCCCCAGCGGGAGCGCGACGACGAACAGCAGCGGCGCACGCAGGAACTCCAGGTGGGCCAGTGCGAACACCGCCGTGGTGAGCACGAACACCACCCAGCGGTTGCCGATCCAGTACGCGACGGCGTTCCACAGCAGCCCGCGGTAGACGATCTCCTCGCAGACCGGCGCCACCACCACCACGCCGACCATCACGGCCAGCGCCACCGGCCACGTCGTGCGGATGCCCTCGAAGGCGACACCGACCGAGGTCGTCAGGTCCGGGCCGACCAGGTAGAGGTAGGCCAGCGCGGCCGGGATCGTCACGAACAGTCCCGCGACGCCGATCAGCAGCCCGATGCCGACGTCCTCCCAGCGGAACCTCAGGCCCAGGTCGGCGGCCGGGCCACTGCCGAACACCCGGGTCCAGACCACGCAGGTCAGCGCGGCCAGGATCGTCGGGACGACGATCGCGAGCAGGACCTCCTGTGCGGAGTTCACCTCGCCCAGCCCCAGCGCCAGCAGGAACGACGACCCGAGGAACACGACCTCGACGACGAGGAAGGCCAACAGCCCCCGGAACGGGCGCGGCGGGGGCGGCGAGGGCTCGATGCCGAACAGCCCGCGCCGGGGCGGCGGACCGTGCGGCGCGGACGCCGGGCCGTGGGGACCGGGGCCGTAGGGACCCGGGGCGTAGGGACCCGGGGCGTAGGGACCCGGGCCGTGGGGAGCCGGGCCGTGGGGACCGGGCCCGTACGGCGGGGGCCCGCCCGGCCACCCGGCGGGCGGCGGGGCGGCGGCGGGGGACGGGGTGGAGCCGGCCGGGTCGTCGGCGGAGGCCCCGGGCGGCCCCGGTGGCGAACCGGGCGAACTGCTCATGCCCCCGTTGATACCCGACGTCCGCGGACCAGGACCACCGACGGGGCCCGCAGCACGCCGAGATCCGCCCGCGGGTCACGGTCGTACACGACCAGGTCGGCCAGGACGCCCGGCGTGGGGCCGGCAGGACGCCCCAGCCAGGC
Organism: Pseudonocardia sp. ICBG1293; assembly: GCF_020131355.1. Lineage (GTDB taxonomy): Bacteria > Actinomycetota > Actinomycetes > Mycobacteriales > Pseudonocardiaceae > Pseudonocardia. The sequence goes on along the minus strand of NZ_JAHLEL010000051.1, from coordinate 318,073 downwards.
CCGCGCCGCCCAGGAGGCGGCCCCGATCGGGTCGGGGTGCCCGGCGCGGGCGAGCTCGGCGATCTCGTCGGCGATCCGGCCGTGCCGGATGCCACCGCCGGCGTCGGTTCCCGCGTAGACGGGCACGCCGGCCTCGATCGCGCGGCCGACGGTCTCCCAGGCGTGGGCGTGCAGGTCCCGCATGTGCCCGGCGTAGCGGGGGTACTTCACGGCCTTCTCGGCGATGCCGGGGAAGGTCTCGACGTTGATCAGGGTCGGGACGAGCGCGGTGCCGCGGGCGGCCATCTCGGCGATCAGGTCGTCGGTCAGGCCGGTGCCGTGCTCGATGCAGTCGATCCCCGCACGGACCAGCCCGGGCAGCGCGGCGGTGCCGAACACGTGCGCGGTGACCCGGGCGCCCGCCTCGTGCGCGGCGGCGATCGCCTCGGCGAGCACGTCGTCGGGCCACAGCGGTTCGAGGTCGGCGTCGTCCGGGCCCGCGGCGCGGTCGATCCAGTCCCCCACCAGCTTCACCCAGCCGTCGCCCCGTGCCGCCTGGGCACGCACCTCGTCGACGAGCAGACGCGGGTCGTCGAGCTCGGCGGCCAGCCCGGGGATGTAGCGCTTGGGCCGCGCGACGTGCCGACCCGCGCGGATGATCTCCGGCAGGTCGTCGCGGGCCTGCAGGGGCGAGGTGTCGACCGGGGAACCGCAGTCACGCAGCAGCAGGGTGCCCGCGTCGCGGTCGGTGCGTGCCTGGGCCGCGCACTCCTCGAGGTCGGTGACCGGACCGTCCGGACCGAGGCCGACGTGGCAGTGCGCGTCGACCAGGCCGGGGACGATCCAGCCGTCGGTGACCAGGTCCTCCGCACCCGGCAGCGGCTCCGGGCTGACCCGCCCGGAACCGTCGACGTACAGGGTCGTGCCGGTGGCGCCGTCCGGGCCGAGCACCGTCCCGCGGAGCCGCCACCCTGCGGCCGGAAGATCAGACATGCGCCGGAGGCTACTTCTTCTTCCCGAAGTTCAGCTTCGACGGGTCGAACCCGGGCGGGAGCTGGTCGAGGTTGCCCAGACCCGGCGGGAGCTGCTGCAGGCCCGGTGGCAGGTTCGACAGGTCCGGCGCACCGGAGGCGGCGCGGTTCGCGGGGTTGCCGCTGCGCCGGCCCTTCTTGGCCTGCCTGGCCTTGCGCGGGTTCTTCGGGACCTTCTTGGTCGCGCTGCGCCCGCCCCCACCGAAGCCGAACTGCCCGGCCATCTGCTTCATCATCTTGCGGGCCTCGAAGAAGCGGTTGACCAGGTCGTTCACGTCGGAGACGGAGACGCCGGACCCGTTCGCGATGCGCTGCCTGCGCGACGCGTTGATGATCTTCGGGTCCTCCCGCTCGGCGGGGGTCATACCGCGGATGATGGCCTGCAGGCGGTCGATCTGGCGGTCGTCGACCTGCTCGAGCGCGGCCTTCGCCTGCCCCGAGTTCATCCCCGGGAGCATGTTCAGGATGTTGCCGATCGGCCCCATCTTGCGCAGCTGCAGCATCTGCTGGAGGAAGTCCTCCAGGGACAGCTCGCCGGAGCTGATCTTGGCGGCGGCGGCCGCGGCCTGCTCGGCGTCGAAGACCTGCTCGGCCTGCTCGATCAGGGTGAGCAGGTCGCCCATCCCGAGGATGCGGGAGGACATCCGGTCGGGGTGGAAGACGTCGAAGTCCTCGAGCTTCTCGCCGTTGGAGGCGAAGAGGATCGGCTGCCCGGTGACCTCGCGGACGCTCAGCGCCGCACCACCGCGGGCGTCGCCGTCGAGCTTGGTGAGCACGACCCCGGTGAAGCCGACGCCGTCGCGGAACGCCTCGGCCGTGGCCACCGCGTCCTGACCGATCATCGCGTCGACGACGAACAGGACCTCGTCGGGCTGCACCGCGTCCCGGATGTCGGAGGCCTGGCGCATCAGCTCCTCGTCCACGCCCAGGCGTCCCGCGGTGTCGACGACGACCACGTCGTACTGCTTGTCCCGGGCGTGGGCGATGCCGTCGCGGGCGACGCCGACCGGGTCGCCGGGCCCCTCGGGGAGCTCGCCGGACCCGGTGGCACCGGGGTGCGGTGCCCAGGTCGGGACGCCGGCGCGATCGCCGACGATCTGCAGCTGGTTCACCGCGTTGGGCCGCTGCAGGTCACAGGCCACGAGCAGCGGGGTGTGCCCCTGCCCCTTGAGCCAGCGTGCGAGCTTGCCCGCCAGGGTCGTCTTACCGGCACCCTGCAGTCCGGCCAGCATGATGACGGTCGGCGGTTCCTTGGCCAGGTGCAGCCGCCGCGTCTCGCCGCCGAGGATCGCGACGAGTTCCTCGTTCACGATCTTGACGACCTGCTGGGCCGGGTTCAGGGCCTGGGAGACCTCCGCGCCCTTGGCCCGGTCCTTGATGCGCGTGATGAACCCGCGCACCACCGGCAGGGCGACGTCCGCCTCCAGCAGCGCGATCCGGATCTCGCGCGCGGTGGCGTCGATGTCGGCGTCGGAGAGCCGGCCCTTGCCGCGCAGGTCGCGCAGCGTGGATCCGAGCCGCTCGGAGAGGGAGTCGAACACCCTTACCAGCCTACTTGGCCAGCGCCAGCCCCCCACGGGCACCGGAACGATCGGTGCGCCGGACCGAGGTCCACCCGGTCTCGCCGCCCGTGGCCAGGGCCTCGGCGGTGGCGCGGGCGCGGGCCGCGTGCGCCGCGAACGGGCGCGCCCGCACCACTCGTCCGCGGGCGTGCTGGCCCTCGAGCGCCTGGTCAGGGGTGGTGTCGAGCCACAGCAGGTGCGGCGCGCGGCGGCCGAGCACGGCCAGCGCACGCACCGCCGCCCGCATCCGCGGCGAGGTCGCGGGAAGGTGCACCACCACGGTGTCCGCGGGGCCGAGGGCCACCGTGACCACCGACGCGCGGTGGGTCAGGTGGGTCAGCCACCGGTACGCCGGGTACGGCGTCGCGTCCGGGAGCAGGCGGGCGAGCACGGCGCGGGCGGCCCCCGAGTCGAGGACCCGGGTGCCCGCCGGCGCGTCGAGCCCGGCGAGCAGGGTCGACTTGCCCGCCCCCGGGATGCCCGCGACCAGCAGCAGCGACCGCCCCGGCAGCACGACGACGATCGGCGCGGCCGGACCGTCGCCGGACGGGGCACCGTCGTCCGGGCCGACGTGCGGCGAGGCGCCGGGTGCGGCGGTGCCGTCGGGGACGGCGGGGCGGGGCTCGGTGTCGCGGGTCGGCGGGGCGGCGCCGGTCGGCACGGCACGGGCGGTGGTCATGTGTGGTGAAACGGTCCGGTCGCCCGGATCGTTCCGATCACCCGGTGTGTCCGGCCCGCCGCGGACCGTCCCCGGCCCGGCCCGCCGGGCCGCGGGACGCACGTTCCCGCCCTGCGCGGGGCGCGAACGTGCTGATCAACGCCCCGGTGCGGGTGGGGCGGGCGCCGGGTGGGCCGGGGCGGCGGGGCCGGTGATGATCACCCGGTCGGCCGCAGGGCTACAGGGCGTCGGTGCCGCGCTCGCCGGTGCGGACGCGGACCACGGTCTCCACCGGGACGCCCCAGACCTTGCCGTCGCCGATCCGGCCGGTGTGCGCGGCGTCGACGACGGCCTGCACGACCCGGCCGGCCCGCTCGTCGTCGACGAGGACCTCCACCTTCACCTTCGGCACGAAGTCGACCGAGTACTCCGCGCCCCGGTAGACCTCGGTGTGCCCCTTCTGGCGTCCGAAGCCCTGGACCTCCGAGGTCGTCAGCCCCAGTACCCCGAGCTCGGAGAGCGCGTCCTTGACCTCGCCCAGGACGAACGGCTTGACGATCGCGGTCACCAGCTTCATCGGTCCCCCTCCTCGGTGGTCCGCCCGGCCGGCCCGCGGCCCGCCGTGCGCATCGTGCTGAACTCGTACGCGGTCTCGGCGTGCCCGGCCTCGTCGATCCCGCCGTGCTCGTCGTCGGGCGTGGCGCGGAAGCCGACCGTCCGCGAGACTCCCCAGGCGATCAGAGCCGTCATCCCGAACGCCCACGTCGCCGCGACCAGCACCGCGAGGGCCTGCCCGCCGAGCTGGGCGGGGCCGCCGCCGTACAGCAGGCCGTCGGCGCCCGCCGGGTTGACCGCATCGGTCGCGACGAGACCGAGCATCAGCATGCCGATCACCCCACCGATCCCGTGGATCGCGACCACGTCGAGCGAGTCGTCGTAACCGAACCGGTACTTCAGCCGGATCGCCAGCTGGCACAGCAGCCCGGCGAGCACGCCGATCGCCAGCGCGCCCCAGGTGTCGACGAACCCGCAGGCCGGCGTGATCGCGACCAGCCCGGCGACGGCGGCCGAGGCGGCCCCGAGGCTGGTGGGGCGCCCGTCGAGCCGGTCCTCCAGGACGAGCCAGGCGACCACCGCGGCGGACGCGGCCGTCATCGTCGTGACGAAGGCGTTCGCGGCGGTGGCCCCGGCGGCGAGCGCGGACCCGGCGTTGAACCCGAACCAGCCGAACCACAGCAGCCCCGCGCCGAGCAGCACCAGCGGCAGGTTGTGCGGGCGCATCGGCTCGCGCGGCCAGCCGCGGCGGGCGCCGAGCACCAGGGCCAGCGCCAGCGCGGACGCCCCGGAGTTCACCTCGACCGCGGCGCCACCGGCGAAGTCCAGGGTGCCGATCGTGTTCACCAGCCACCCACCGCGTGCGGACACCGCGCCGTCGACGGCGAAGGTCCAGTGCGCCAGCGGGACGTAGACCACGACCACCCAGACGGTCACGAACAGTGTCCAGGCCCGGAACCGGGCCCGGTCGGCGACGGCACCCGACACCAGGGCCCCGGTGATCACCGCGAACATCAGCTGGAACATCGCGAACGCCTGCACCGGCACGTCGCCGACCAGCAGGGACGGGTCGCTGATCCCGGCCAGCTCGAACCCGCCGATCAGCCCGCCGTGCGAGTCACCGAAGGCCAGCGAGAACCCGAACACGACCCAGACCAGCCCGATCACGCCGAGACAGACGATGCTCATCATCATCATGTTGAGCACGCTCTTGGCGCGGACCATGCCGCCGTAGAACAGCGCCAGCCCCGGGGTCATGAGCATGACCAGGGCGGCGCTGCCGAGCAGGTAGGCGGTGTTCCCGGTGTCCACGTCGACACTCCTCGTCGCACACTGCACCGGGCGGGCCCGCACCGGCGACGAGCATGATCGTCTCCGGATGGGCGCCGTTGCAAGACGACACGACCTGCCTCACGTGCCCGCCCGGGCCTCCCCCCGTCCGGCGGCCACGGTGAGGACCGCGGACTCGATCGCGGCGCGGGCGGCCCGGTCCGGGGAACCGCCGATGCCGAACGAGTCGACGACCGAGGACCCCAGGGTCTCGACCCGGGCCCAGACGAGGTCGACACCGGTCCGTTCGAGCGCGGCGGTGACGTGGTGCAGCAGCCCGATCCGGTCGGTGCCGCGCAGCTCCAGCACGACCGCGCCGGTGGCCTCGTCGTCGAACCACAGCACCCGGGGCGGGGCGGTGCGCTCCACCTCCGGCGTCGACGGTGCGTAGTCGCGTTCCTTGCGGGCCAGCGCCTCGGCGAGGTCCAGCGACCCGGCTCGCACCCGCACCAGGTCCGAGCGGACCAGCGCCGGGTCGGGCAGCCCGCCGAACCGCGGGGTGACGGCGAAGGTCTCGACCGCGACCCCGTCGGTCACGGTCACCCCCGCGGTGTGCACCTGCAACGAGTGCAGGGCCAGCACCCCCGCGACCGCCGACAGCACGCCGCGCCCGTCGGGCAGCGCGACGGTGACGGTGGAGACGCCGTCCTCGCCGACGAAGCGGACCTGCGGCTCGCCCGCCGCCGTGACCGCGTCGACCATCTCCCGGTGGGCCGGGTCCGGCGGGCCGGGCTCGACGAACGGGCGGCCGTCGAGCGCGGACAGGCACCGCCCGGCCAGGCCCTGGATGAGGGTCCGCCGCCACGGGCTCCACACCCCCGGTCCGGTGCCGAGCGAGTCGGCCTCGGCCAGCGCGTCGAGCAGCTCCAGGAGCACCGCGACGTCGACGTCGCCCCGGCCGCCCGGTGCGACGGCCTCGCGCAGCGTGTCCAGCACCCGCGACACCGTCGCCGGGTCGTCCGGGTCGCGGCGGGTGGCGGTGTGCGGCAGCAGCAGGTGGTGGCGCACCATCGCCGCGAGCAGCACCAGGTCCCCCTCGCGCAGGCCGAGCCGCTCGCCGATCTGCCGGACCAGCGACTCCCCCACCACCGAGTGGTCGCCCCCGCGGCCCTTGCCGATGTCGTGCAGCAGAGCGCCGACCAGCAGCAGGTCCGGCCGCGCCACCCGGGTGGTGAGGCGGGCCGCCTCGGCGCAGACCTCGACGAGGTGGCGGTCGACGGTCCAGACGTGCGTGCGGTCCCGCGGCGGCAGGTCGCGCACCGCGCCCCACTCGGGGAACAGCCGGCCCCACAGCCCGGTGCGGTCCAGCGACTCGACGACGGCGACGGCCGCCTTGCCCGTCCCGAGCAGCGCGAGCAGCTCGGCCAGGGCGGTCCGCGGCCACGGGGCGCGCAGCTCGGGCGCGGTGTCGGCGAGCCGGGACAGCGTGCCCGCGGAGATCGGCAGCCCGGTGCGGGCCGCGGTGGCGGCGACCCGCAGGACCAGGGCGGGGTCCTTCGTCGCCGAGGCGTCACGGGCGAGCCCGACCTCGCCGGCGTGCTCGACGACACCGGAGTCCAGCGGCCGGCGCACCGGCGGGCGGCGGAGCGCGGCGAGTCCTCGACGCGGCAGCGCGTTGCGGGCCTGACGCAGCCCGACCTCGGTCGCGAAGGCGACCGCGCGCGCCGCCCCGGACAGGGCGCGGGCGAGGTCGAACCGGTCCCCGACGTCGAGGGTCGTGGCGATGTCGTCGGCCTCCTGGGCACGCAGGACGTCACGGGCCCGGCCGGAGAGCCGGTGCAGCTCGGTGCGCACGTCGAGGAGCAGGGTGCGGGCGGCGGCGACGTCGGGTCCCGGACGGTCGACGAGCTGGGCGGTGGCCAGGGCGTCGAGCAGCTGGACGTCCCGCAGGCCGCCGTGGCCGTTCTTCAGGTCCGGCTCGATGCGGTGGGCGACGTCGCCGTTGCGCCGCCACCGCTCGGTGGTCGTGTCGACGATCTCGTCGAACCGGCTGCGCATCCCGGCCCGCCAGGCCGCGCGGACGGCGTCGCGGACCTTGCCGGTCAGGGCCGCGTCCCCGGCGACGTGCCGCAGCTCCAGCAGCCCGAGGGCCGCCCGCAGGTCGGTGGCCGCGACCTGGACGGCCTGTCCGGGGGTGCGCACGGAGTGGTCCAGGCCGATCCCGGCGTCCCAGAGCGGGTACCAGAGCTTCTCGGCGAGGCCGTCGACGTCGGTCCGTCCGTCGTGCAGGAGCACCAGGTCCAGGTCGGACCAGGGGCAGAGCTCACGCCGGCCGAGGGCGCCGACGGCCGCCAGTGCCGTGCCGCCGCCCTCGCCGCCGATCCCGAGTGCCGTGCACCGGGAGGAGAGCCAGAAGTCGTGCAGGTCGACCAGAGCGGCCCGTAACGCCTCCGGGCCGTGGTGGTGCCGGCCGTTGGATTCCAGGAGGACCGATTTCGCCTTGACCAGGTCCGCGCTTCGCCCGACCCGAGGACCGTCATCGCCCCGCGCCACCCGCTTTCTGTTCTTCCGGGTCCGGAGCCTCGTGAGCTCCGATACCTGCCCTGTTGTCCGTTTGTGGTGCGGACGCCGGACGGCCCGCCGTGCTCCGGTCGGGAGCACGACGGGCCGTCGGCGGTGGTGCACGGGTCAGATGGCGTCGGCGCCGCGTTCCCCGGTGCGGACGCGGACCACGGTCTCGACCGGGGTCACCCAGACCTTGCCGTCACCGATCTTGCCGGTGCGGGCGGCCTCGACGACCGCGTCGACGACCTTGTCCAGCAGCGCGTCGTCGACGACGACCTCGACGCGGACCTTCGGCACGAAGTCGACCGAGTACTCCGCGCCCCGGTAGACCTCGGTGTGGCCCTTCTGGCGGCCGTAGCCCTGGACCTCGCTGATGGTCAGGCCGAGGACGCCGATCTGCTCCAGCGCGCCCTTGACGTCCTCCAGGACGAACGGCTTGACGATGGCGGTCACGAGCTTCATGGATCAGGCCTCCTGCTTCGCGACGGGGGTGGCCTTCGCCTCGGTGGCGGGCTTCGGCGAGGAGCCGAGGCCGCTGCCGCCGCGCAGGCCGGAGAACTCGTAGCCGGTCTCGGCGTGCTCGGCCTCGTCGATGCCGGCCTGCTCGGCCTCGTCCTCGACACGCAGGCCGAGGGTGAACTTGACGATGAAGGCGATGATCGTGGTGACGACCGCGCAGTAGACGATCGTGGCGAGCGCCGCGACGGCCTGGATGCCGAGCTGGCTCACGCCGCCGCCGTAGAACAGGCCGTTGGTCTCGTCGGGGGCGATGTCGGTGGCGAAGAAGCCGATCGCCAGGGTGCCCCAGAGGCCGGCGACCAGGTGGACGCCGACGACGTCGAACGAGTCGTCGTAGCCGAGCTTGTACTTCCAGCCGACCGCGTAGGCCGACAGCGCACCGGCGATGACACCGATGGCGAGCGCGCCCAGCGGCGAGACCGAGGCACAGGCCGGGGTGATCGCGACCAGACCCGCGACGATGCCGGAGGCGGCGCCGAGCGAGGTGGCCTTGCCGTAGCGGATCTTCTCGATGATCAGCCAGCCGAGGATGGCGGCCGCGGTGGCGGCGATCGTGTTGGTGAAGGCGTAGGCGGCGGCCCAGTCGGCGGCACCGGAGGAACCGGCGTTGAACCCGAACCAGCCGAACCACAGCAGACCCGCACCGAGCATGACCATGGTCAGGTTGTGCGGACGCATGGCCTCACGCGGCCAGCCGCGGCGCTTGCCGAGGACGATGCAGAGCACGAGCGCGGCGACACCGGCGTTGATGTGGACCGCGGTACCACCCGCGAAGTCCAGCGCGCCCAGCGAGGTGGCGATCCAGCCCTGCTCCAGGTCGAACACCCAGTGCGCGATCGGGAAGTAGACCAGGGTGGCCCACAGGCCCGCGAAGAGCATCCAGGCGCCGAACTTCATGCGGTCCGCGGCGGCACCGGCGATCAGCGCGACGGTCAGGATCGCGAACATCGCCTGGAAGCTGACGAACGCCAGCTGCGGCAGCGACTCCGCGGCCTGGTCGTTGGCCAGGATCGCGGTGAGGCCGAAGTAGGCGAACGGGTCGCCCAGCAGGCCGCCGCCCAGATCCGGGCCGAAGGTCATCGAGTAGCCGAAGAGGATCCAGAGCACGCCGACGAGGCCCAGCGAGCTGAAGCACATCATCATCATGTTGAGCACGCTCTTGGACCGGGCCTGGCCGCCGTAGAACAGCGCGACCCCCGGTGTCATGAGCAGTACGAGCGCGGCGCTCGCCAAGATCCAGGCGGTGTCGCCGCCGTTGAGGGCCTCTGCAGGCACTGTTCCTCCTGTGTCCGTCCATCTGGCTGACTGGGGAGGAAGAATGGTGAGCCCGTGTTTCGCATTCGACGCCTGTCCGTTTCCTGACGGTTAACAGGGCGGCCGGACAGATGACGGTTGCGTTACCGAACCGGATCCGGGGAACCGAAGGTCATCCGATTGGTCCGGTTCGTGATGTGGCGCACGGCGCGGGCCGCCGCCGGGCGGCGGCCCGCCCGGGCGTCAGTCGAGCAGTGCCTCGACGAAGGCGGTGGGCTCGAACGGGGCCAGGTCGTCCGGGCCCTCACCGAGCCCGACGAGCTTGACCGGCACCCCCAGCTCGCGCTGGACGCGGAACACGATGCCGCCCTTGGCGGTGCCGTCGAGCTTGGTGAGCACCACCCCGGTGACGTCGACGACCTCGCCGAACACCCGGGCCTGGGTCAGCCCGTTCTGCCCGGTGGTGGCGTCCAGGACGAGCAGCACCTCGTCGACCCGGGCCTGCTTCTCGACGACCCGCTTCACCTTGCCGAGCTCGTCCATCAGGCCGGTCTTGGTGTGCAGCCGGCCCGCGGTGTCGAGCAGGACCGCGTCGACCCCGTCGTCGGTGCCCCGCTTGACGGCGTCGAAGGCGACCGAGGCCGGGTCGGCGCCCTCGGGCCCGCGGACCACACCCGCCCCGGATCGCTCGCCCCAGGTCACGAGCTGCTCGGCGGCGGCGGCGCGGAAGGTGTCGGCCGCACCCAGGGTCACCCGGTGCCCGCCCGCGACCAGCACCCGGGCCAGCTTCCCGGTGGTGGTGGTCTTGCCGGTGCCGTTGACGCCGACGACCAGCAGCACCGCGGGGCGCCCGTCGTGCGGCAGCGCGTGCACGGAACGGTCCTGACCGGTACCGAGGGCCTCCACGAGCACGTCGCGCAGGGCGGCGCGGGCCGCATCGGGGGTGCGCACGCCACGGGTCGCGATCTGCTCGCGCAGCTTCCCGACGATCTCGGCCGTCGTCTCGGGGCCCAGGTCGGCCTGCAGCAGGGTGGCCTCGACGTCCTCCCAGGAGTCCTCGTCGAGGTCGCCGGCACCGAGCAGCCCCAGCAGGCTCTGGCCGAGCCCGGAGCGCGAGCGGGACAGCCTGCCGCGCAGGCGGCCGATCCGTCCCTCGGCGGGAGCGATCTCCTCGGTGGGGGCGCCGGGGGCGACCTGCTCGGTGGGCGCGTCCGCCGCGGGGGGTGCCGGGATACGTTCGGTGGTCGCCCCCGCCGCGGGGGGCGCCGTGGCCCCGGTGCCGGCCTCGGGGCGGCGCAGCTGGCGGGTCGCCGGGTCCTTGCTGGCCTCGGCGGTGTCGATGACGCGGCCGTCGCCGGGGGTGCCGGTGACGGTCCCCGTCTGCTCGGTCGGGACGGTGGCGCTGCTGGGCGGCGCCGTCGAGGGGACCGGCGGCGCGGTGCTGACCGGGAGGCCACCGGGCGGGGTACGCGCCTCGGTGGCGCCGTCGACGACCGGCGTACCGCCGGGTGGGGTCCGGACCTCGTCGGCGGTGGGCGCCTCCTCGGCCGGCGGCGCCCCGGCCGGTGCGCCCGGAACGGGTGCGGCGCCCTCGTCGGGGCGGGGCCGCTCCGGGGTCCCGGCCGGGCCCGAGGTGAAGTCGAATCCGCCACCGGCCTGGTAGCTGCCGCCCCGCTTCGGCGGCTCCCTGTCGGTCCCGTCGGTCTCGAGCTCGCGTTGCCGGTCGTCCTCGCGCAGGCTGATCCGCCGCCGGCGGGCGATCACCAGCCCGGCGACGACGGCGATCAGCAGCACGGCCACGACGACCGCGACGACGATCCAGATGGTCTGCGTGGTCACCCGTGCAACCCTGCCACGCCCGCTCGCGCTCCCGCCGGTCGCGTCGGGGGCCGTTCCGCGACCGGTACCCCCGGGCCGGGCGACGCGCGCCGGCCAGCCCGGCCGCCTGTGGCTAGGAGACCGGACGCAGCCGCTGGGAGATGACCTGGGTGATGCCGTCGCCGCGCATGGAGACGCCGTAGAGGGCGTCGGCGACCTCCATCGTCGGCTTCTGGTGGGTGATGACGATGAGCTGGCTGGTCGTGCGCAGCTCCTCCATCAGCGAGATGAGCCGGCGCAGGTTGACGTCGTCCAGGGCGGCCTCGATCTCGTCCAGGACGTAGAACGGCGAGGGCCGGGCCCGGAAGATCGCGACGAGCAGCGCCATCGCGGTCAGCGAGCGCTCACCGCCGGACAGCAGGGACAGCCGCTTGACCTTCTTGCCCGGCGGGCGGGCCTCGACCTCGATGCCGGTGGTGAGCATGTCGTCGGGGTCGGTCAGCACCAGCCGGCCGTCGCCGCCGGGGAACAGCGTCGCGAACACGGTCTCGAACTCGGCGGCGACGTCGTGGTAGGCGGTGGTGAAGACCTCGAGGATCTTGTCGTCGACCTCGCGGACGACGGTGAGCAGGTCGCGCCGGGTGTTCTTGAGGTCCTCGAGCTGGGTGGACAGGAACCTGTAGCGCTCCTCCAGCGCCGCGAACTCCTCCAGCGCGAGCGGGTTGACCTTGCCGAGCAGCGACAGGTCCTTCTCGGCCCGCTTGAGGCGGCGTTCCTGGGTGGGCCGGTCGAACGGGCCCGGCGGCGGCGCCGAGACCTGCTCGCCGCGCTCGCGGGCGGCCTCGTACTCGGCGGTCTCGGCGGCCGAGGGCGGGACCGGGACGTCGGGCCCGTACTCGGCGACGAGGTCGTCGACGCCGATGCCGTGGTCGCCGAGGATCTTCTCGGTCAGCTGCTCCAGGCGCATCCGGGTCTGCTGGCGCACCATCTCGTCGAGGTGCACGGCGTCGGTCAGCTTCTCCAGCAGCGCGGTCAGCGCCGTGGTGGTGTCGCGGGCCTCGGTGTGCGCGCGTTCGCGCTCGGCGCGGGCGGCCTGGACCTCGTCGCGCTCGGCGGCCGCGGCGGCCAGGGACCGCTCGATGCGCTCGGCGGCGACGTACCCGGCGTCGACGACGAGCCGGGCGACCTCGGAGGCCCGTTCCCGTTCGGCGGCCGCGGCGGCGGCGCGGGAGCGGGCGACCCGCTCGCCGTGGGCCTGGCGGCGCAGGGTCTCGGCACGCCCGGCGATGGCGCGGGCGCGCTCCTCCGCGGTGCGCAGCGCGAGACGGCACTCGACCTCCTCGGAGCGGACCTCCTCCACGCGCTCGGCGGCCTCGTCACGCAGCTCGGTGTCGGGCTCGTCGTCGACCGGGGCGTCCGAGGCGAGCGAGAGCTGGTGCTCGGCGGCCTCCAGCTCGATCAGCGAGTCCGAGCGCCGCTGCTCCACGGTGTCGCGACGCTCGCGCAGCCGCTGGGCCTCGGCGCGGGCGGAGGTGACGACCTGCTCCAGCCGTCCGAGCTGGGCCGCCCCGGCCGAACGGCGCCGCTCGGCGTCGGCGACCGCGGCCCGGGCCGCGGTCAGGTCGGCCCCGCGGGCGGTCTCCTCGGCGCGGGCACCCTCGGTCGTGGGGCGCAGCGACTCCAGCTCGGCGTCCACGGCGTCGCGGGCGGTGACCGCGTCGTCGACGGCGGCCTGCAGCTGCAGCGCCCCCTCCCCGGCGCCGGTGCCGCCGCGGGCGGTGTGCGCGGTCAGCAGGTCCCCCTCGGCCGTCGCCGCGGTCAGCCCGGGCCGGGCGCCGACGGCGGTGGCCGCCTCGTCGAGGTCCTCGACGACGACCACCCCGGCCAGCAGCTCCCCCAACGCGCCCGCGAGCGCGGGCGGGGCGGTGACCAGCGCGGCGGCCCACCGCCCGGCGGGCGGGGCGTCGTGGGGCACCGGGAGCGGCACCCGCTCCGAGCCGGATCCGTTCCCGGCGGCGCCCACGAGCAGGGCGGCCCGGCCCGCGTCGCCGGTGCGCAGCGACCGCAGGGCCTGTGCCGCGGACCCGACCGAGTCCACCGCGACCCCCTCGGCGACCTCCCCGAGCGCGGCGGCGACCGCCGCACGCCCGGACGGCTCGACCTCGACGAGCTCGGCGACGGCACCCAGTACCCCGCCGTCGCCGGAGGCCAGCAGGGCCCCGGTGCCGTCCCGGCGGACCAGGCCGACCTGCAGGGCGTCGACCCGGGCCCGCCAGTGCGCCCGGCGCTGCTCGGCGTCGCGCTCGGCGGCGACCAGCTCGGCGACCCGTTCGGCGGCGCTGCGGTGCGCCGCCTCGGCCTGCTCGACCCGGGCGGCGAGCGCCTCGGTGTCGGCCTCGTCGCCGGAGACGCCGAGGGACTCCCGCGCGGACTCCAGCTCCGCCTCGGCCTCGCCGGTGCGCGCGGTCGCCTCGGTCAGCGCCTCGGACAACCGCTCGATCTCCTCGGCGGTCGCGGCGACGCCGGAGCGCAGCGCGTCGGCCTTCCCGGCGAGGGTGGCGATCCCGGCGCGGCGGTCGGCGACGGCGCGCACGGCCGCGAGGTGCTCGCGCTCGGCGGCGGCGAGGGTCCGCTCGCGCTCGGCCTTCTCGGTGACGACCTCGTCGAGCCGGCGGCGGGCCTCGGCGACCGCGGCGACCAGCTCCTCCTCCTGCTCGGCGACCGCGTCGGCCTCGGCCTCGGTCTCGTCCGGGTCGCGGCCGGGGGTGCGCCCGGACTCGACCGAGGAGGTGAGGTGGCGGACGCGTTCCTCGGCGAGGCGCACGGTGCCGCGCAGCCGCTCGGCCAGCGCGGACAGCTGGTACCAGGTGTCCTGGGCGACCTGCAGCCGCGGCGCGTCCGCGGCGAGTGCGGCCTCCAGCTCGCCCTGGCGCCCGCGGGCGACGTCGAGCTGCTCCTCGACCTCGGCGCGGCGGCGCCGGGCCTGCTCCTGCGAGGCCTCCTCGCGGTGGGTCTCCTCGGACAGCGTCACGTAGTCGTCGGCGGCCAGGCGCAGCCGGGCGTCGCGCAGCTCGGTCTGCACGGCCTGCGCGCGGCGCGCGATCTCGGCCTGCCGTCCCAGCGGCTTCAGCTGGCGGCGCAGCTCGGCGGTGAGGTCGGTGAGCCGGGTGAGGTTGGCCTGCATCGCGTCGAGCTTGCGCAGCGCCTTCTCCTTGCGCTTGCGGTGCTTGAGGACCCCGGCGGCCTCCTCGATGTAGGAGCGGCGGTCCTCCGGCTTGGACTGCAGCACCCCGTCGAGCTGGCCCTGCCCGACGATGACGTGCATCTCGCGGCCGATGCCCGAGTCGCTCAGCAGCTCCTGCACGTCCAGCAGCCGCGCGCGCGAACCGTTGATCTCGTACTCACCGGCGCCGTCGCGGAACATCCGCCGGGTCACCGAGACCTCGGAGTAGTCGTTCGGCAGGGCTCCGTCGGAGTTGTCGATCGTGAGGGTGACCTCCGCGCGGCCCAGCGCCGCCCGGCCGGACGTCCCGGCGAAGATCACGTCCTCCATCTTGCCGCCGCGCAGTGCCTTGGCCCCCTGCTCGCCGAGCACCCAGCTGATCGCGTCGACGACGTTCGACTTGCCCGAGCCGTTCGGCCCGACGACGCAGGTGATCCCGGGCTCCAGGCGCAGCGTGGTGGCCGAGGCGAAGGACTTGAAGCCCTTCATCGTCAGCGTCTTCAGGTGCACGGGCGGGGCTCTCCAGGGGCGCGGGGGTCCACAGGGTAGCGGGGCGGGCCGCCGCGCCCGGCGGCCCGCCCGGACACCTCAGGGGGTGGGCGCCGAGGCGTTGACCAGCCAGCGGACGCCGAAGCGGTCGGTGAGCTGACCGAACTCGTCGCCCCACGCCTGCTTCTCCATCGGGACGTCGACCACGCCGCCATCGGCGAGCCCGGCGAAGAAGCCGCGCAGCTTCTCCGGGTCGTCCCCGGACAGGCTGACCGAGATGCCCGACGGGGCGCCGGTCGGCCGCTGCGGGTCCCCGTCGGACGCCATCAGGGCGAAGCCGTCGGGGGTGCCGAGGTAGGCGTGCATCACGCCGTCCGGCGGCGGGACGGGGCCCTCGGCCCCCATGTCGCCGAAGGTCATGACCTGCAGCTCGCCGCCGAGCACGGAGCGGTAGAACTCCATCGCCTCGCGGGCGCGGGAGTCGAAGTGCAGGTACGGGTTCATCTGGACGGGCATCGCGGCCTCCCGGGTGGTGTGGGTCGAGGGGTGGACCCCCGGGAGCGGCTGAACTGAGCGTTCAGGCCTCGACGAATCCCGCGAATGCGCCGGACGGCTCAGCCCACTGCTCCGACACCGCGGTGACCCGGCCCGGCGTCCCGTCACCGCGGAGCAGCTCGAGCAACCGCTCGCAGGCCCCGCGGTCACCCTCCGCGGTCACCGCCACCCGACCGTCGGAGAGGTTGCGGGCCTGTCCGACGAGGCCGAGCTCGAGGCCCCGTGACCGGGTCCACCAGCGGAAACCGACCCCCTGCACCTCCCCCTGGACCCATGCGATCAGCCGAACGGTCGAATCTGTGTTGCCACTCACAGTACTGGTACGTTACCCGACCGTGACCCGACGACGCACACCGCGCGCCGCGAGCGCCGTGCTCGGCGGGGTGGGGGCCGGCGCCGTGCTGGCCATGACCGCCCCGCTCGCCGCACCGGCGCTCACCGCAGCGGGCTCGCCCGACGCCGAACGCCCCGGCGGGCCGGTCTCGGACACCCGGCCGCTCCGGGCGGTCGGCGCCGCCCACGCGACGACGGCCCCGGCCCCGGGCGGTGACGGCGCCCCGGTCGACGGCGCCGCGCTCGTCCGCGGTGCGCTCGCCGCGGCCCCGGCCGACCCGGGCTCCTCCGCCCGGACCGCGCTCGACGCGCTCTCCGCGCACCAGGCGGCCACCGCTGCGGCCGCCACCGCCGAGCCCGCCACCGGCCGCACCGCCGGGCAGGCCCCCGCGGCCCGCCCCACGGTCCCGTCGGCGAGGGGTGTCGTGGCCGGGCTGTCCGGCGAGCTCGCCCGCGTCGTGGAGCTGACCAACGCCGAGCGGGCCGCCGCCGGCTGCGGTGCGCTGCGGGCCGACCCGCGGATCAGCGCCGCCGCCCAGGGACACAGCGAGGACATGGCCGCCCAGGGCTACTTCGCCCACGACAGCCGCGACGGGCGCGACTTCGCCGACCGGATCACCGCCGCCGGCTACGGGTCCCCCGGCGCGGAGAACATCGCGATGGGCCAGCCGGACGCCGCCACCGTGGTGGCGGACTGGATGGACTCCCCCGGACACCGCAGGAACATCCTGAACTGCTCGCTGACGACGATCGGCGTCGGTCTCGCCGACGGGTACTGGACCCAGGACTTCGGCCGCTGAGGGGCGCGCCGCCTCAGCCGTCGAACCGGTACCCCATCCCCGCCTCGGTGATCAAGTACTTCGGCCGCGACGGCACCGGCTCCAGCTTGCGGCGCAGCTGGGCGAGGTAGACCCGCAGGTAGTGGGTCTCGGTGCCGTACTGCGGGCCCCACACCTCCCGCAGCAGCCGCCGCTGCTCCACCAGCTTGCCGCGGTGGCGCACCAGCAGCTCCAGGATCCCCCACTCGGTCGGGGTCAGGTGCACCTCGGCGCCGTCGGCGCGCACGACCGTCTTCGCCGCGAGGTCGACGGTGAAGTCCGCGGTGCTCACCACGGCCTCGCCGTCGACGGACGACACCGCGGCGCGGCGCACCGCGGCCCGCAGCCGGGCCAGCAGCTCGGCCATCCCGAACGGCTTCGTGACGTAGTCGTCGGCGCCGGCGTCCAGCGCCCGGACCTTGTCGCCGGAGTCGGTGCGCGCCGACAGCACGATCACCGGTACCGGGCTCCAGCCGCGCAGCCCCTCGACGACCTCGGTGCCGTCCAGGTCGGACAGCCCCAGGTCGAGCACGACGACGTCGGGGTGCCCGTCCGCGGCCGCCCGCAGTGCGGCCGCACCGTCGGCGGCGACCAGCACCGTGTAGCCGTGCGCGGTGAGGTTGATCCGCAGCGCGCGCAGGATCTGCGGGTCGTCGTCGACGACGAGCACCCGTACGCCGTTCCCACCCCCGTTCACCGGGTCACCCCCACCGGCGCGGCGGGCAGCGACACGACGACGGTGAGCCCACCGCCCGGGGTGTCCTCCGCGGTCAGCTCCCCGCCCATCACCACGGTCAGCCCCTGCGCCACCGACAGCCCCAGCCCCAGGCCGGACGTCGCGTCGCGGTCGCCGAGGCGCTGGAACGCGGCGAACAGCGCATCGCGCTCGCGCGGGGCGACACCGCGCCCCCGGTCGACGACACGCAGCTCGACCCGGTCGGAGTAGGCGCTGGCGCGCAGGACCACCTCGGTACCGCCGTGCCGCAGCGCGTTGTCCACGACGTTGGCGAGCACCCGGTCGAGCAGGCCGGCGTCGGCGAGCACGTCGGGCAGGTCCTCGCCGATCTCCACGCGGACCCGGTCGGCGCCCTCCAGCCCGAGCAGCGCGGTGGCGGCGACCTCGTCGTAGCCGACCGGGGCGAGCAGCGGGGTCACCGCGCCCGCGGCGAGCCGCGAGGAGTCGAGCAGGTTGTCCACCAGACCGGTGAGCCGGTCCGCCGACTCCTCCACGGTGGCCAGCAGCTCGGCCCGGTCGTCCGGGCCGAGCGGGAGGTGCTCGTCGCGCAGGCTGCCCGCGGCGGCCTTGATCGAGGTGAGCGGGCTGCGCAGGTCGTGCCCGACCGCCGAGAGCAGCGCGCCGCGGGTCTCGTTGGCGGCCGCGCGGCGCTCGGCGTCGGCCGCACCGGCCTCCGCGCGCTGCCCGCGCAGCGCGAGCAGCGCCTGTCCGCCGACGACCTCCAGCAGCCTGCGGTCGGCCGCGGGCAGCGCGCGGCCGGTGCCGACCAGGTGCAGTCCGGGTGCGACCACGACGTCCACGTCGGCCCGCTCCGGCCGGTCGCAGGCCCCGGCGGCGCCGGTGCACGCCACCCGTCGCCACACCCGGTCCTCGCCCTGTTCGAGCAGCGCCACCGAGCGCAGCGCCCAGGTCTCGCGGACCCGGTCCAGCAGCCGCGGCAGCGGGTCGGACCGGGTCAGCACGGTCCGCGCGAACGACGCCAGCAGCGCCGCCTCCGCCCGGGCCCGCGCCGCCTGCTCCGCGCGCCGCGCGGCCCGGTCGACGACCAGCGCCACCAGCACCCCGACCAGCAGCATCGCGGCGACGGTGATCACGTTGCCGGGAGTGGCGATCGCGAGGGAGTACAGCGGCGGGGACAGGAAGAAGTTCAGCAGCAGCCCGCCGAGCAGCGCCGCGAGCAACGCGGGGCCGAGCCCGCCGGCCAGGGCGGCGAGCACGGTCGCGAGGAAGTAGAGGACGACGTCGGTGGACAGGTCCACCCAGTCGGTCAGCGCGATCCCGAGCACGGTCGCCGCGGCCGGGCCGAGCACCGCGGCCGTCCAGCCGAGGGCCTGCCGCCCCGGGGTGAGCCCGCTGCGCAGCCGTGGCAGCCGCAGGGCCCGCCCGGCGGCGGAGTGGGTGACCATGTGCACGTCGATCGGTCCGGACTCCTGCACCACCCGCGCGCCGATCCCGGGGTCGAACACCCGGGCCAGCCGGGAGCGTCGGGACGTGCCCAGCACCAGCTGGGTGGCGTTGACGCCGCGGGCGAAGT
Organism: Pseudonocardia sp. ICBG1293; assembly: GCF_020131355.1. GTDB lineage: Bacteria > Actinomycetota > Actinomycetes > Mycobacteriales > Pseudonocardiaceae > Pseudonocardia. The sequence continues at coordinate 299,175 of NZ_JAHLEL010000051.1, read as the reverse complement.
CGAGCAGCGCGTCGTCGACCGACTCCCCGACGACGGTGTGGACGCTCGCACCGACGCCCTCGGCCATCCGCCGCACCCGGTCCGCGGCGACGACCGGTGCCCCGGCGCGGCCGGGGGCCAGGCCGTCGCCGCGCAGCACGTGCACGGCCATCAGGTCCGCGCCGCCGGAGCGCTTGGCGATCCGTGCCGCCCGCCGCAGCACCGTCTCGGACTCCCGGCCGCCGGTGAGGGCGACGACGACCCGCTCGCGGGTCTCCCACACGTCGGAGACCTGCTGCTCGGTGCGGTAGCGGCGCAGCGCGACGTCGACCTCGTCGGCGATCCACAGCAGTGCGAGCTCCCGCAGCGCGACCAGGTTCGGCACCCGGAAGTAGTGCGCGAGCGCCGCGTCGACGCGTTCGGGCGGGTAGACGTTGCCGTGCGCGAGGCGCCGGCGCAGGGCCTCGGGGGTGATGTCGACGATCTCGATCTGCTCGGCGCGGCGCACCACCTCGTCGGGGACGGTCTCGTGCTGGCGGGCGCCGGTGATCGTCTCGACGACGTCGCCGAGGGACTCCAGGTGCTGCACGTTCACGGTGGAGATGACGTCGATGCCGGCGTCGAGCAGCTCCTCGACGTCCTGCCAGCGCCGGGCGTGGCGCGAGCCCGGGGCGTTGGTGTGGGCCAGCTCGTCGACCAGCACGACCTGGGGACGCCGGGCCAGCACCGCGGCGAGGTCCATCTCGTGCAGCTCGGTGCCGCCGTGCCGGACGGTGCGCCGCGGCACCACCTCCAGGCCCTCCAGCAGGCCCGCGGTGCGCTCGCGCCCGTGGGTCTCGACCACCCCGACGACCACGTCCGCGCCGCGCCCGACCCGCCGGTGGGCCTCGCCGAGCATGGCGAAGGTCTTCCCGACCCCCGGTGCGGCGCCGAGGTGGATGCGCAGTTCTCCCCTCACCCGGCCATTGTGGTCCCGCCCCACTACCGCGCGTCCCGCACGGACAGGTTGAGTTCGGTGACGTTCACCCGTGGCTCGCCCAGGAAGCCCAGGGTGCGGCCGCTGGTCGCCCCGGCGACGAGCTGCTCCACCCGGTCGAGCGGCAGCCCGGTGACCCGGGCGACCCGGGGTGCCTGCAGTGCGGCGTAGGCCGGACTGATGTCGGGGTCGAGCCCGGACGCGGACGCGGTCACCGCGTCCGGCGGGACGGCGGCGGGTGCGACGGACTCGCGGGCGGCGATCGCGGCGCGGCGCTGCTGCACCGTCTCCGCCAGCCCGGAGTCGAAGCCGCCCTTGTTCGAGGCGCCGGACGTCGTGGTGTCGGCCGGGCCGAGACCCAGGTCGGCCTCCGCGGTCGCCGAGGGGCGGGTGTGGAAGTACGGGTCGGCCGCCGGGTCGGCCGCGACCGGGTCGATCCCGATGAGCGACGAGCCGGTCCCGCCCGGCAGCACCGAGCCCTCCGCGGCGGTGGACAGCCCGGGGATCCGGGCCACCCCCCAGATCGCGAGCGGGTACACGATGCCGCAGAGCACCGTCAGGACGAGGAGCACGCGCAGACCGGTCGCGGTCTGGCGGCGCAGGGTGGTGAGCATCAGATCCCCGGGACGAAGCGGACGAGCAGGTCGATCAGGAAGATCCCGACGAACGGGGTGACGACCCCGCCGAGGCCGTAGATCAGCAGGTTGCGCCGCAGCAACGAGGCCGCCGACGACGGCCGGTACCGCACCCCGCGCAGCGCCAGCGGGATCAGCGCGACGATGACCAGCGCGTTGAAGATCACCGCGGACAGGATCGCCGACTCCGGCGTCGCCAGGCCCGTCACGTTGAGCAGTCCGAGCGACGGGTACAGCGCGACGAACATCGCCGGCAGGATCGCGAAGTACTTCGCGAGGTCGTTGGCGACGGAGAACGTCGTCAGCGCGCCGCGGGTGATGAGCAGTTGCTTGCCGATCTCGACGATCTCGATGAGCTTGGTCGGGTCGGAGTCCAGGTCGACCATGTTCCCGGCCTCCTTCGCGGCGGAGGTGCCGGTGTTCATGGCGACGCCGACGTCGGCCTGGGCCAGCGCGGGCGCGTCGTTGGTGCCGTCACCGGTCATCGCGACCAGCCGGCCCCCCTCCTGCTCGCGGCGGATGTAGGCGAGCTTGTCCTCGGGGGTGGCCTCGGCGAGGTGGTCGTCCACACCGGCCTGCGCGGCGATCGCGGCGGCAGTGCGCGGGTTGTCGCCGGTGACCATGACGGTGCGGATGCCCATCGCGCGCAGCTCGGCGAACCGCTCGGCCATGCCGGGCTTGACGACGTCGGACAGCTCGATGACGCCGAGCACCCGCCCGTCGGTGCCGGTCGGCCCGGAGGCCCTGGCGACGACCAGCGGGGTGCCGCCGGCGTCGGAGACGGTCTCCACCAGCCGGTCCACCTCGGCGCGGTCGCCCGCGTGGGCCCAGTCGAGGACCGCGGCCGCGGCGCCCTTGCGGACGACGCCACCGGGGAGGTCGATACCGGACATCCGGGTCTGGGCGGTGAAGGGGACGAACTCGGCGACGGCCTCGGTCGCGTCGGCCTCGGGGGGCAGGCCGTGCTCGGCGGCGCAGAGCTCGACGATGCTGCGTCCCTCGGGGGTCTGGTCGGCGAGGCTGGACAGCCGCGCCGACCGCGCCAGCTCGTCGAGGTCGGTGCCCCCGACCGGGTGCAGCGCGGTGGCGCGCCGGTTGCCGAAGGTGATGGTGCCGGTCTTGTCCAGCAGCAGGGTGTCGACGTCGCCCGCGGCCTCGACGGCGCGCCCGGAGGTGGCCAGCACGTTGCGCAGCACCAGCCGGTCCATCCCGGCGATGCCGATCGCGGACAGCAGCGCGCCGATGGTGGTCGGGATGAGGCAGACCAGCAGCGCGGTGAGCACCAGCAGCGGCACCTGGGTGCCGGCGTAGGCGCTCATCGGCGCGATCGCGACGACGGCGAGCAGGAAGATGATCGTCAGCGCCGAGAGCAGGATGGTCAGCGCGATCTCGTTCGGGGTCTTCTGCCGGGCGGCGCCCTCGACCAGGGCGATCATCCGGTCGACGAAGGACTCCCCCGGCCTCGTCGTGATCCGCACGACGATCCGGTCCGACAGCACGGTGGTGCCGCCGGTGACGGCGCAGCGGTCACCGCCCGCCTCCCGGATGACCGGTGCGGACTCGCCGGTGATGGCGGACTCGTCGACCGAGGCGATGCCGTGGACGACGTCGCCGTCGCCGGGGATCGTCTCCCCCGCCTCGACGACGACCAGGTCGCCGAGCGTCAGCGTGGCGCCGGGGACCTGCTCCTCGGCCGCGGACGGGTCGGCCGGGTCGGTGCCCCGCAGGCGGCGGGCGACGGTGTCGCGCTGGGTGGCGCGCAACGATGCGGCCTGGGCCTTGCCCCGGCCCTCGGCGACGGCCTCGGCGAGGTTGGCGAACAGCACGGTGAACCACAGCCACACCGCGACGAGGAGCGCGAACACGCTCGGGTCGGCGACGGCGAGGACGGTGACCAGCACCGACCCGACCCAGACGACGAACATGACCGGGTTGCGGGCCTGCACGCGCGGGTCGAGCTTGCGCAGCGCCTCGGGCAGGGCGGCCAGCAGCCGGCCGGGCGCGAACGCCCCGGCGGCGACGGGCGCCGCGGTCGGCGGCGCCGCCTGCGGCTCGGTCGTCACGGACACGGGTTCCTCCGGCTCGGCACGGTGGTGGGTGGCGGTCACGACAGGGCCTCGGCGATCGGGCCGAGCGCGAGCGCCGGGAAGAAGGTCAGCGCGGAGACCAGCAGCACGGTGCCGCCGACCAGGCCGGCGAACAGCGGCCCGTCGGTGGGCAGGGTCCCGGCACCCGCCGGGACCCGGCGCTGACGGGCCAGCGAGCCGGCCAGCGCGAGCACGGCCAGCATCGGGACGAAGCGCCCGAAAAGCATCGCCAGTGCCAGCCCGATCTGGAAGAGGTCGCCGGTGGCGGTGAGCCCGCCGAAGGCGGAGCCGTTGTTGTTGGCGGCGGACGCCCAGGCGTAGAGGACCTCGGAGAAGCCGTGCGCCCCGCTGTTGCCGAGCGCGTCCGCGGTGCCCGGCAGGGCGATCGCCAGGCCCGCCCCGATCAGCACGAACGCCGGCATCACCAGGATCGACACCGCGGCGTAGGTGATCTCGCGCCGGCCGAGCTTCTTGCCCAGGTACTCCGGCGTGCGCCCGACCATCAGCCCGGCCAGGAACACCGCGATGACCGCGAGCACGAGCAGGCCGTAGAGCCCGGAGCCGACGCCGCCGGGTGCGACCTCGCCGAGCAGCATGTTCAGCAGCGCGACGCCGCCGCCCGCGCCGGTGAGGCTGTCGTGGGCGGCGTTGACCGCGCCGGTCGACGTGCCGGTCGTCGACACCACGAACAGCGCGGAGCCGGGGATGCCGAAGCGCACCTCCTTGCCCTCCGTCGCACCGCCCGCGGCGAGCGCGGCGGGCCCGTTGGGGTGCAGCTCGGCGAGCCAGGTCGCGGCGAGGAACAGCGCCCACAGTCCGGCCATCACCGACAGCAGCACCGCGCCCTGGCGCACCCGGCCGGTCAGTACGCCGAAGGTGCGGGTCAGCGCCACCGGGACGACCAGCAACAGGAAGATCTCGAGCAGGTTCGACAGCGGGCTCGGGTTCTCGAACGGGTGCGCGGAGTTCGCGTTGAGGATGCCGCCGCCGTTGGTGCCGAGCTCCTTGACCGCCTCCTGCGACGCGGCCGGGGCGAGGGCCAGGGTGTGGCTGCTGCCGTCGACGGTGGTGACGTCGACGCCCGCGCGCAGCGACTGGACGACGCCGGTCGCGACGAGCACCACCGCGGCGACCGCGGCCATCGGCAGCAGGATGCGGGTGACACCGCGGACGAGGTCGACCCAGAAGTTGCCGATCCGGCCGTCCTCCTGCGCCCCCTGCCCGTGGGCCACGGACCAGGGCGACCGCGACGGCCATGCCGACCGCGGCGGACACGACGTTCTGCACGGTCAGCCCGACCATCTGCACGGTGTGGCCGAGCACCTTCTCCGGCACGTAGGACTGCCAGTTGGTGTTGGTCACGAACGAGACCGCGGTGTTGAACGCCATCGCGGGCGAGACGCTGTCGGCGCCGTCGGTGCCGCGGCCGAACCCCAGCGGCAGCAGCCACTGCAGGCGCTGCATCAGGTAGAGCAGCACGATCGAGACGAACGAGAAGCCCAGCACGCCCGCGGCGTAGGTCGTCCAGCGCTGCGTGGACGTGGCGTCGATCCGGCAGATCCGGTGGACGAGCCGCTCGATCCGCCAGTGCCGGGTGTCGGTGTAGACCCGCGCCATCCAGTCGCCCAGCGGTTTCCAGGTCACGGCGAGCAGCGCCACCAGCGCCGCCGCCTGCGCGAGCCCGGCCATCAGAACCGCTCCGGGCGGAGCAACGCGATGACCAGGTACACCAGCAGCCCCAGGGCGAGCAGGCCCCCGGCCGCGTTCTCGACGACGGTCGCGATCACAGCTTCTCCATCCCGCGCAGGGTGAGTGCGAGGACGGCGAAGGACGCCACCAGCAACGCGATGCAGGCCAGGTCGGCCACGGGACTCTCCTCGGTCGTGCCCGCCCGCCGGCATGTCCGGCGGGCTGCGGGGATCGTGCGCCGCACCGGGGTCCGCGACGGCCGCGATGACGCCGGATTGACGCCCACCGGGCCGCGCGTTGACGGGTTCTTGACGCCCGGTGGTGGTCGTCACGTCCACCGGACGGGTGGACGACCTCAGGGCCCCGTCAACGCACGCGCGTGACGTCGCCAACAGCGCGTCAGGGGCCCGGCCGGTGCCCCACCGGGGGTGCACGCTCGCGCGCGTGCGCCGGCGGTGTCCGCACACGACGGTTGCGCGCCACAGCGCTGGTTACCCTGCTCGGTGACGGCCCGGGCACCCGCCCGGGGTGGTCCGGCGGGAGGTCTGTGCATGTCGGTGATCGACAACGCGGTCTACGTCGACGGCAAGCAGGCGGCGGCGCCGGACTCCGTCGACGGTGCGGTCGAGGCGTGGCAGGGGTGCCGTGCCGACCACGGTGACTCCGCGCCGGCGTTCTGCTGGATCGGCATGCTGCGGCCGGGGACCGACGAGATCCACCAGGTCGCGGCGGAGTTCGGGCTGCACGCACTGGCGATCGAGGACACCGTCAACGCCCACCAGCGGCCCAAGCTGGAGCGCTACGGGAGCACCGAGTTCGTGGTGCTGCGCCCGGCCCGCTACGTCGACTCCGACGAGGTCGTCGAGATCGGCGAGGTGCACCTGTTCCTCGGGCCGGACTTCGTCATCACCGTCCGGCACGCCGCCGAGCCGCAGCTCGGCGAGGTCCGCGACCGGCTGGAGAGCGACCCGGAGCTGCTCTCGCACGGCCCGATGGCGGTGTTGTACGCGGTCCTGGACCGGGTCGTCGACGACTACGTGCCCGTCCTCGAGGGACTGCAGGACGACATCGACGAGATCGAGGTCCAGGTCTTCCGCGGTGATCCGCACGTCTCGCGGCGCATCTACCAGCTCACGCGGCAGGTCATCGCGTTCCAGCGGGCCGTCGAGCCGCTGCAGGAGATCTTCGTCGAGCTGCGGGCCCGGTTCGCCAAGTCCGGCGACGCCCCGGACCTGGAGCTGCGCCGGGCGATGCGCGACGTGATCGACCACGCCACCCGGGTGCGGGAGCGTGTCGAGGGGTTCCGCGACCTGCTGGGCAACATCCTGACGGTCAACTCCACCCTGGTCGCGCAGCGGCAGAACGAGGAGATGACCCGGCTGACCGAGGCCGGCTTCGCGCAGAACGAGCAGATGAAGCGGGTGTCGTCGTGGGCGGCGATCCTCTTCGCCCCGACCCTGATCGCCGGCATCTACGGCATGAACTTCGACGAGATGCCCGAGCTGCACTGGGCGCTGGGCTACCCGATGGCGATCGGGCTGATGCTGCTGCTCGGGCTGGGGCTGTACCTGGCGTTCAAGCACAACGACTGGCTCTGAGGGCCGGGCGCCGGCACCCGGCGTCGGCGGTGCAGGGGTCACCGGTGCCGGGGCCGCGGTGGTCTGCGGGATCGTCACGACCAGCGGCGGTGGCGGCTCGGTCACGCAGCGACCGGTCGTCGGGTCGGTCGTGCGGACACCCTGCGGGTACGGCCCGGGCGCCGGCGGGGTGGAGGGCGCACCACTGCACCCGGTCGCGTGTCAACGGGCCGCCAGCGCTGGGCCGGACGGCGTCAGGACGGCGTAGCGACGGCGGACGACGGCGGGCCCGCGGGGCGACAACGGAGGGGCACGGCGCCCGCACCGGGCGCCCGCCACCAAGGAGTCATCCCGGTGACCCTCGCCGACCTCCTCCCCTCCCTGCGTCCCACGCTCGCCGCCCGTCTCGAGCCGGGCCTGTGGCCGGTCACGACCCGCACGACCTCCGACGGCGCCCTGCAGGTCGGTGGGGTCGACCTCGCCGGGCTCGCCGCCCGTTTCGGCACCCCGGTGCAGGTGCTCGACACCGCCGACGTCCGCGCCCGCTGCCGCGCCTACCGGGCCGCGCTGCCCGACGCCGAGATCGTCTACGCCGGCAAGGCCTTCCTCTGCCGCGGGATGGCCCGCCTGGTGGCCGACGAGGGCTGCTCGGTCGACGCCTGCTCCGGCGGCGAGGTCGCGGTGGCCGCGGCCGCGGGGCTGCCCGGCGACCGGATCGTGCTGCACGGCACCGTCAAGACCGACGAGGACCTCAAGGCCGCGTTCGCCGCGGGCGTCGGGCGGATCGTGCTGGACTCGGCGGCGGAGGTCGACCGGATCGCCGCGCTGGCCCCGCACCGGCAGAAGGTGCTGCTGCGTATCAGCCCCGACGTCGACGCCGGCACCCACCCGGGGCTCACGACCGGCACCGCGTCGTCGTGGTTCGGGATGCCGCCCGCCGAGGCGTGCGAGGTCGCGGGGCGGGTGCTGGCCCGTCCCGAGCTAGAGCTCGTCGGCCTGCACTGCCACCTCGGGTCGCAGGTGCCGTCGGTGGCGCGCTACGAGCGGGCCGCGGTCCGGATGGTGGGCGTGATCGCGGCGCTGCGCGCGCGGTACGGGATCACCGTCGCCGAGCTGGACCTCGGCGGCGGGCACGCGGTCGGGTACGCCGAGGGCGAGCCCTGCCTGGACCCGGCGACCTTCGGCCGGGCCCTGCGGGGCACCCTCGCGCGGAGCTGCGCGGCGCACGGGCTCGACGAGCCGCGGCTGCTGGTCGAGCCGGGCCGCGCGGTCGTCGCCCGGGCCGGGGTGACCCTCTACCGGGTCGGTGCGGTGCAGCGCTGCGGCGACGGCACCACCACCGTGCTCGTCGACGGCGGCATGAGCGACGACCCGCGCCCGGCCCTCTACGGCGCCCGCTACCCGGTCCGGCTCGTCGGACGCGCCACCCGGGCGCCGCTGGAGACGGTCCGCGTCGCGGGGCGGCACTGCGAGTCCTCCGACGTCGTCGCCGAGGGGGTCCGGCTGCCCGCCGACATCGCCCCCGGGGACCTGCTGGCCGTGCCGGTGTCCGGCGCGTACCACGCCTCGATGGCCTCGACCTACAACCAGGTCCCGCGGCCCCCGGTGGTCGCCGTCGCGGCGGGGGCGGCGCTGCCGCTGCTGCGGCGCGACAGCCCAGAGGACCTGCTGCGCCGCGACTGCTCGTGAGCTCCCGCGCCGGTCAGCGCCGGGGTCGCGGCGCCGGCTGGCACCGCGGGCAGGTGAACGACGAGCGGTTCATGAACGCGTCCCGGCGGATCGGGGTGCCGCAGCGGCGGCACGCCCGGTCCGCCCGGCCGTAGACGTTCAGCGACCGGTCGAAGTAACCCGAGGCGCCGTTGACGTTGACGTAGAGCGCGTCGAAGGAGGTGCCGCCCTGGGCGAGGGCCTCGTGCATCACGGTCGTCGCGGCGTCGAGGACGGCGTGGCCCTGGGCCCGGGTGAGCTTCTCGGTGGGCCGGGTGCCGTGCAGCCGGGCCCGCCAGAGCGCCTCGTCGGCGTAGATGTTGCCGATCCCGGACACGACGGTCTGGTCGAGCAGGGCCCGCTTGACCTCGGTCCGGCGCCGGCGCAGCGCGGCGACGGCGTCGTCGGCCGAGAAGGCCGGGTCCATCGGGTCCCGCGCGATGTGCGCGACCGGCTCGGGGACGAGCCCACCGCCCGCGGCCGCGGCGAGCGGGTGCACCGACAGCCCGCCGAAGGTCCGCTGGTCGACGAAACGCAGCTCGGGCCCGTCGTCGTCGAACCGGACGCGGACCCGCAGGTGCTTCTCCTGCGGCGCGTCCGGGGCCTCGACGAGCATCTGGCCGGACATGCCCAGGTGCGCGAGCAGCGCGTCGTCGCCCTCGCCCGCGGTGTCGAGCTCCAGCCACAGGTACTTGCCGCGCCGGGCCGCCGCGGAGAGGGTGCGCCCGGTCAGCCGGCCGGTGAAGTCACCGGAACCGGTCGGGTGCCGGCGTACCGCGCGCGGGTGCAGTACCTCGACGCCGGCGATGCGCCGGTCCAGCACGTGGTCGGCGAGGCCGCGGCGGACGACCTCGACCTCGGGCAGTTCCGGCATCGACGGCTATCGCCCGGAGCCGGCGCTCTCGTCGGACAGCGCGCGCCAGGCGATCTCGGCCGCCTTCTGCTCGGCCTCCTTCTTGGTGCGCCCCGCGCCGGTGCCGAGGTCACGACCCCCGACGACGGCCGTCGCGGTGAACACCTTCAGGTGGTCCGGGCCCTCCTCGTCGATCCGGTACTCGGGCACGCCGTGCCCGCCGGCGGCGGTGAGCTCCTGCAGGCTGGTCTTCCAGTCCAGGCCCGCGCCGAGCAGCGGGGCGCTGTGCAGCAGGTCCGCGAACAGCCGGTGGATGAGCTCACGGGACGGCTCGAGGCCGTGCGCGAGGTACACCGCGCCGAGCAGCGCCTCGGTGGCGTCGGCCAGGATGCTGGCCTTCGACCGGCCACCGGTCAGCTCCTCACCGCGCCCCAGGTACAGGTACGCCCCGAGGCCGTGCGGACCGTCTCCGGGCGTCGGCAGCGCGACCGCGACGGTGGCGAGCGCGTGCATGTTGACCACGCTCGCGCGCAGCTTCGCCAGCTGACCCTCGGGCAGGTCCGGGTGGTCCCGGTAGAGCCGCTCGGTGATCACGATGGACAGGACCGAGTCGCCCAGGAACTCCAGGCGCTCGTTGGTCGGCAGCCCGCCGTGCTCGTAGGCGTAGGACCGGTGGGTGAGCGCCAGCGTGAGCAGCGCCTCGTCCAGGTCCACACCAAGTGCGGACAGCAGAGGTGACCGGTCCGTCGCCGGACCGGTCACGCTCTTGTCGCCCACTGCTGCGATCAGGCCGGGCTGGTGACCTGACGGCCGTCGTACTGCCCACAGGTCGGGCACGCGATGTGCTGCAGCTTCGGCTCACGGCAGGCGCGGTTCGAGCAGGCGACCAGGGTCGGCGCAGTGGCCTTCCACTGCGACCGGCGCGCACGCGTGTTCGACCGCGACATCCGGCGCTTGGGAACGGCCATGATGACACTCCTCGGTACTTCGGACGATCAGGTCTTCCCACCGGGCAGCGGGCTCACGGGGAGCCGCCGCTCAATCGGTGGAGGGCAGGCGCTCACGGAGCGCCGCCCAACGAGGATCCAGTGTCTCATGCCCGTGATCCGACGGGAGATCGGCCCACCTCTCGCCGCACTCGACGCACAGACCGGGGCAGTCCTCGCGGCACAGCGGCGCCATCGGCAGCTCGGTGACGATCGCGTCGCGCACGGTCTGGGTCAGGTCGATGCGCTCGTCGACCAGCCGCGGGATCTCGTCGGCGTCGGTGGTCTCCTCGGTGACCGAGTCCGGGTAGGCGAACAGCTCACCGATCCGGACCTGCACGTCCTCCCCGAGCGGCTCCAGGCAGCGTGAGCACTCCCCCGTCAGCCGGGCGTCGGCGGTGCCGGAGACGTACACGCCCTCGGTGACCGACTCCAGGGACACGTCGAGCTCGACGTCGGACCCGCCGGGGACGGTGATCACCCCGGTCAGGCCGATCTCGGCGTCGCCCGACGGCGCGGGGACCGTACGGGCCACGGTGCGCTGGGTACCGGGGCGGCGGGCCAGCTCACGGGTGGAGAGGACCCAGGGGTTGTCGTCGGGACGGTTCTGGCTGCGCGCGGTGTTCATCTCGCCGACCAGCGTACGCGGCCCGCTCAGCCGCGTCGTCGCACGTCGAACGCGTCGGCGACGAGGGCTCCCAGCTCCAGGAACGCGGCCGCGGTCGCGGGGCGCAGCCGAGCGGGGTCGATCCGCCCGCCGGTGGCCAGGTGCGGGTCGTGCGGGACCTCGACGACCCCGCGCACCCGCTGGGCGAAGTGCTCGCGGATCCGGGCGGCGTCGACCTCGGCGCTGCGCCGGTCACAGGACAGCACGACCACCGCGTCGCGGACGAGGTCGCCGTGGCCGTGCGCGGCCATCCAGTCCAGCGTCTTGCTGGCCCGGCCCGCGCCGTCGACGGTCGGGGCGCCGACGACGACCACCGAGTCGGCGCACGCGAGGGTGCCCTGCATCGTGGAGTGCACCAGACCGGTGCCCGAGTCGGTGATGATGATGTTGAAGAAGCGGCCCAGCAGGGCGACGACGCGCTCGTACTCCTCGCGGGAGAACGCCTCGCCGGAGGCGGGGTCCTGCTCGGAGGCCAGCACCTGCAGGCGCCCGGCGAGACTGGTGTAGCGGGACACGTCGGTCCAGGTACCGACCGACTCCAGGTCGTCGAGCATCTCGCGGACGGTGATCCGGGAGTCGCCGGTGAGGCGGTCGGCCAGGGTGCCGGCGTCGGGGTTGGCGTCGAGGACGACGGCCCGGTCGCCGCGGTGCTCGGCCAGCGCCTGCCCCAGGCAGGCCGCGACCGTGGTCTTCCCGACGCCGCCCTTCACCGACATGACCGCCACCCGGTGCGCGCCGGCCAGCGGCGCCCGGACCCGGGCCAGCAGTCCCGAGCGGAGCTCCTCGGCCTCGCTCGGGCCGGGGTTCACCCGGCCGCCGGTGACGTCGTGGAGGACCCGCCGCCATCCGGTGCGGGGCCGCTCGGGCCGCGGCCGCAGCACGGCGTCCTCCCGCAGGTCCGCCGGGCCGGCCCCGGGCCCCTCCCGCCGGGCCCCGGGTCGCGGGGTCGGGGCATCGGCCGGGGGCTGCGCCGGGTTCGTCACAGGAGGTCCTTCCAGCCGGTGCCCGTACCGTGCCCACCAGGTCGTCGGGTCGGGTTCGGGCCGGCGTGCCATGCGCGGAGAGTAGTACGGCGGGTGACCTGGGTTCCTGCGTCCGGCGTATCCGACCACAGCAACCGCGCCCGGTGAAGCCCCTGTGCCGCACCGGCACCCGCGATCACCCGGCGGTGCGGGCCGCCTGTCGCGTCGCACCGGGCGTCTCGCCGAGCACCGCCCGGTAGCGACGCGTGAAGTGGGCCTGGTCGGCGTACCCGAGGTCGGCGGCCAGCGCGGCCAGCGCGGTGTCCGGCTCGGTCCGCAGGACGGCGGCGGCGTGCTGCAGGCGACGGCACTCGATCAGCCACAGCGGGGTCAGCCCGATGTGGGCGCGGACCAGCCGTTCCAGGGTCCGTGGCGCGACGCCGACGAGCTCGGCGAGCTGGTCGGCACGCCGGACGTCGGTGCGGGACTCGGCCAGCGCGCAGGCCCGGTTGACCAGGCGTCCGGCGTCGGTGACCCGGTCCGTCAGCGGTGCGAGCCAGTCCCGCACGGTCGCGGCCGGGTCGCCGCCCGCCATCGCCGCCCCCAGGACCGCCACCGGCGCGCCGTGGACCTCCTCGGCGGCACCGCGCAACGCGGCCGGTGCGGTGGTCGTGAACAGCGGGGTCGCACCGGGCCGGAGCAGGACGCCGACCACCCAGGACCGCCCGGCCAGCTCCCGGACGTCGACGCCGGTCCGCGGCCCGTGCAGCGTCGCGGTGGCCGGGTCGGTGACGAGGTTGAACGCCGGGTACTGCAGCACACGCTGGCGCACCGGGCGCCCCGGCGGCACGTCCCAGCGGGCGGTCCACACCCACCGCACGAGGTCGTCGAGCCCGATCGGCACCCGCTCGAGCACGACCTCGGGGGCGCCCGGGTTCAGGTGCCCGCGCGACTCGACGGTCATCACCCACACCCCCTGTCGGCAATGTTCAATCCGTCCGGGGACGGGGCGGGCAGGCTCGACGCATGGAGCTCACGACCAGCGTCACCGGCACCCACACCACCGACGGCCGCCCCCACGGGGTCACCTCGCTCACCCCGCACCTGGTGGCCTCGCCCGCCCGCGCGGCGATCGAACTCTACTGCGCCGCCCTCGGGGCCCGGGTGCTCTCGGTCACCGAGATGGGCGGGATGGTCGGGCACGCCGAGCTGGAGCTGGCGGCCGGCCGGTTCACCGTGTCCGACGCGATGCCCGACCACGGCCTCGTCGCCGCCCCGGGGGGCGACCACCCGGTGTCGCTGTCGCTCGCGGTGTACGTGCCCGATGTGGACGCGGCCGTCGCGACGCTGGTCGAGGCCGGGTCGACGGTGCGCGAGCCGGTCTCGACGTTCGTCTCCGGGGACCGGTTCGGCTCGGTCGTCGATCCCTACGGGGTGCGATGGGCGGTGATGACCCGGGTGGAGGACCTGTCGCCGGAGGAGAGCGGGCGCCGGGTCGCGGAGTGGGCGGCGCGGCAGGGCTGACGGGACGGCGGCTGCACCGGCTCACGGTCATTGGGCCACCGTGCGCGCGGGGCCGGAGCAGCGCACCGCGGCTCCTCCCTCGCAACGACGTTCTCCCAGCTCACGAATTCGCAATAGCAAACGGAAACTGGTACTCGAACATTTATTCGACTATTCTCGACGGTGTGACCGCCACCCAGGAACCACCCGCCCACGCCACCGGCGTGCCCGGCGACGGGTTCCCCTCCGGTGACCTCACCCTGATCCGGTTCCACCTCGACCACGCCCTCGCCGCCGACACCTCCACGTCGTCCGAAGCCGAGCTGGTCGACCAGATCCAGGAGATCGAGACCCTCCAGGCCTCCCTGGCCGCCCTTCAGGCGGACCGGATCCGGGCCTTCACCCGGGCCCACGTCGAGAACCGGCGCCTCGACGACCGGACCGATGTCGACGAGATCCACCGCAGCGTCGTCGCCCAGATCCAACTGGCCTGCCGGATCTCCACCACCGAAGCCCGCACCCGGGTGGCCGACGCCCGCGACCTGCACGCCGGACTCGACGACGTCCGGCGCCTCCATGAAGCCGGGCAGCTCAGCGCCGCCAAGATCACAGCGATCGCCGTCGAGTGCCGCGATCTCGACACAGCCCAGCGGGCGCAGGTCGACGCCCGGCTCGCCGCCGCCGGTGACCTCACCCGGTACGGCATCGGCCGGCTACGCGCGACGACCCGGCGCCTGGTCGCCGAGATCGCCCCGGAGCGCTTCCGCGCCCGCGTCCACACCGCCAGAGCCGCACGCCGAGTGACACTGCGCCCGGCGCCGGACGCGATGAGCTATCTGACCGCCTACGTCCCGGTCGAACAGGGCGCCGCCTGCCTGGCCGCACTGCAGAAGGCCTTCGTCGAGATCCAGGTCGACCCACAGCCACTGACCCGCACCCGCGGCCAGGTCCTCGCCGACACCCTCGTCGAACGCGCCACCGGCCAGGCCACCGCGACCGCAGTGAACCTGGAGGTCCAGGTCACCGTCCCGACCCAGGCCCTACTCGACCCGACCTCCCCGCTGCCCGCCGAGATCCCCGGCCTCGGACCCGTGCCCGCCGACCTGCTCGCCACCCCAGAGGGGACGAAGTCCCTGCGCAGACTGCTCACCGACCAGGGCCTGGTCATCGGCGGCGACTCCCGACGACGCGCCTTCACCGGACTGCTCGCCACACTCGTCAGAGCCCGTGCGGAGAACCGGTGCACCGAGCCCTACTGCGACGCACCCGCCCGCCACCTCGACCACATCCACCGCCACGCCGACGGCGGACGCACCGAACTCGACAACGGCCGCGCCGTGTGCGAGTTCCACAACCACGTCCGCGAACACCCCGGCTGGCGCGTCTTCCGCGCACCCGACGGCACCGTGGTCACCAGGACACCGACCGGACACACCTACCGTGGACCGGACTGACCGATCATCGGACGGGGACCGAGGGCTCCGCTCCTGTATCTCCCGGCGACCCGGGACCGCGGCGCTCCGGTCCCGACGGTCCACGGGGCGCGGTCGCCGTCCACGTCGTACCGCTGCTGGACACCCTGCTGTGCTGCGGCAGGGTGGGTCGTGAGGATGTCGATCGTGGCGCTGTCGGGTCCGGTACTGCGGCTCCGCAGCCGGGTGCACCTCGGCCGAGCCACGCCCCGCCGGGCCCCCGGGCCGCGCGACCGTCAGTCGATCAGGTCCATCCCGGTACCGGTCCGGCCCGGCTCCGGCGGCCGCCCGCCGCCGTAGTTCGGGCCGTACTGGCCGCGCCAGATCTGGCTCCGACCGCGCCCGACGACGCCGAGCGCGTTGTTCAGGGTGGTCTCCAGCTCGCCCAGCGTGGTGTCGACGTAGTCGTCGCACTCCCGGCGCAGCCGATCGGCCTCGGCGTGCGCGCCGTCGACGATCCGGCCGGCCTCGGCGTGGGCGGAGCGGACGACCTCGGTCTGGGACACCAGCCGGGTCTGCTCGTTCTGACCGTCGGCGATGAGCCGGTCGTGCGCGGCCCGGCCGGCGTGGCTCATCCGCTCGGCCTCGTCCCGGGCCCGGTCGGTGACCTCGGCGTACTGACGACGTCCCTCGGCCACCGCACGCTCCGCCTCGTGGCGAGCCTCGGCCAGGGTGCGTCCGGCCTCCTCCTGCGCCTCGGCGACGAGCCGCTCGGCCTCGGTCCGCGCGTTCTGCAGCGTCTCCTCGGCCTCGGAGTTCGCCGCGCTCCGGGTCTCCTCCGCCTCGCGCTCGGCCTCCGAGACGACCGCGTCGCGCCGGTCGAGCACGTCCTGGGCGTCGTCCATCTCGCCCGGGATCGCCTCGCGGACGTCGTCGAGGAGCTCCAGCACGTCACCGCGCGGGACGACGCAGTTCGACGTCATCGGGACGCTGCGCGCCTCCTCGACGATCGTCACCAGCGCGTCCAGCGACTCGAAGACCCGGTACACGCGACGGATCCTCTCACCGTCGCGGGCCCGGACCCGTTATTCGGCGCCGCTCCCGCGTGTCAGGCGAGCCGCTCCCGCAGCCGGGCGTGCACGCTTGGCGGGAGGAACGCGGTGACGTCCCCTCCGCCGCGGGCGACCTCCTTGACCAGCGAGCTGGACACGTAGACCTGGTCCGGCGCACCGGGCAGGAACAGCGTCTCCACACCGGACAGGTGGCGGTTCATGTGCGCCATCGGGAGCTCGTAGTCGTAGTCCGTCGCCCCGCGCAGGCCCTTGACCATCGCCTGCGCGCCACGCTCGCGGCAGTAGTCGACGACCAGTCCCCGGAACGACTCCACCCGCACGCCGGGCAGGTCCGCGGTGATCCCGGTGAGCATCTCGACGCGCTCCTCGACCGCGAACAGCCCCTCCTTGCGGGGGTTCACCAGGATGGCGACGTACACCTCGGCGAACAGCGCCGCGGCGCGGGTGATGACGTCGAGGTGCCCGACCGTCGGCGGGTCGTAGGAACCGGGACAGACGGCGCGACGGACCTCGGGCATGGCCGGAACCTATCAGCCGGTGATCACCGGTCAGGCCCAGCTCCGGTCGAGCGACATGTGCAGCTCGTAGCGGTCGCCGCGGTAGCGGGAGACGGTGTACTCGACCGGCCGGTCGCCGGAGCTGGCGGTCCGGTCGAACACCAGGATCGGGTGCCCGGCGGGGATCCCGAGCAGGACCGCCGACGCCTCGTCGGCCTGGCGGGCGGCGACGGTCTGCTCGGCGCGGTCGATCGGGAGCCGGTAGTGCTCCTGCAGGATCCCGTAGACCGACCCGCTGAGGTCGTGGGCGTCGAGGTCGGGGACCCGCTCGGCGTCGTACCAGGCGTCGTCGATCGACATCGGCACCCCGTCGGCGACGCGCAGCCGCCGCAGGTGCCAGCACCGGCCGTCGGGCCCCTGGCCGAGCGCGCGCACGGCCTCCGGCGGTCCGGTGGTGCGGGCGACCTCCAGGACGACGGTGGTCGGGGTCAGCCCGAGCCGGCGCATGTCGTCGTGGAAGGACGCGAGGTGCAGCCGGGAGCGCGCGGTGCGGGCGGCGACGTAGGTGCCCTTGCCACGGACCCGGGTCAGCAGCCCGTCACGCTCCAGCTCGCCGACGGCGGCCCGCACCGTCACCCGGCTGACCCCGTGGTCGGAGCAGAGCCTGCGCTCGCTGGGGAAGGGGTCGCCCGGCGCGAAGTCCCGAGCGATCGTCTCCGCGAGCAGGGTGCGGAGCTGCTCGTGCTTGGGGACGACCCCGTCGCCGATCCGGACCTCGCCGTTCATGGTGCTGTCCACCGTAGCCACTACCGCCCCCGTCCCGGTGTGCCGACCTGCCCGGCCGCGACGAGCCCGGCCCGGTCCGGTCCGGCGGCCGCCCGGTCGAGCACCAGCGTGCAGTGCGGGTGGTCGCGCAGCACGGTCGCGGGCACCGCCGTGGTGACCGGCCCGGCCACCGTCGCCGCGACGGCCGCGCGCTTGCTCTCCCCCGTCGCCACCAGCACGATCCGCCGGGCGCCGGTGATCGTGGCCAGCCCCTGGGTGAGGACGCGGTGCGGCACGTCCGCGGGACGGGTGAAGAAGCGGGCGTTGTCGGCACGGGTCCGCGCGGTCAGGGTGGTGACCCGGGTGCGCGAGCCGAACGGCGAGCCGGGCTCGTTGAACCCGATGTGCCCGTTGCCGCCGATGCCGAGGATCTGCAGGTCCACCGGGCCGGATGCGGCGAGCAGCCGTTCGTAGTCGGCGGCGGCCGCCTCCGGGTCGGCGCGGGTGCCGTCCGGGGCGTGCACGGCCGCCGGGTCGATGTCGAGATGGTCGGTGAGCTCGCGGCGGATGACCTCGCGGTAGGACTGCGGGTGCCCCGCGGGCAGGCCCAGGTACTCGTCGAGCAGGAAGGCGCGTGCCCCGGCGAAGGACAGCCCCTCGTCGCGGTGACGGCGGACCAGCTCGGTGTAGGCGGGCAGCGGGGAGCTGCCGGTGGCGAGCCCGAGGGTCACCGGGGGGCCGGTGTCCCGGGCCAGTGCCTCGGCGACGGCGTCGGCCACCGCCCGCCCGCAGGCCCGCGGGTCGTCGAGGACCACGATCTCCATCAGGCACCCCCACCGGTGACGGGCAGGCCGGCGCGCAGCACCTGCTGCGGCCGCAGGTCCGCGTCGGTGACGAGCACGTCCGCGCGGTGCCCCGGGGTCAGCGACCCGACCTCACCGTCGAGCCCCAGGAGCCGGGCCGGGGTGCGGGTCGCGGCGAGGACCGCGTCCTGCAGCCGCACCCCCGCGTCGCGCACCGTCTCCCGCACGACGTCGACCAGGCAGGCCGTGCCGCCCGCGATGGCACCGGGCGGTCCGCCGGTCCCGGCCGCGAGCCGGGCCACGCCGTCGTCGACCCGGACCTGCATCGTGCCCAGGTGGTAGCGGCCGTCGGGCATCCCCGCCGCGGCCATCGCGTCGGTGACCAGCGCGACCCGGTCCGGTCCGACGAGGTCGAACACCGCGGCGACGGTGTCCGGTGCCAGGTGCACGCCGTCGGCGACGAGCTCCACGACGAGCTCGCCGCGGGCGGCCGCGGCCAGGCACGCCGCGGCCGGTCCGGGCGCGCGGTGGTGCACCGGCGGCATCGCGTTGAACAGGTGGGTCGCGCTCATCGGCACGCCCCCCGCCCGTGCGATCCCGGTCGTGGTGGTGCGGGCGTCGGCGTCGGTGTGGCCGATGCTCGGCAGCACCCCGTGGGTCGCGAGCACCGCGAGCAGGTCCGCGGCGTGCGCGGTCTCCGGCGCGTAGGTCACCGACGCGACGGCGCCGTCGGCCTTGGTCAGCAGCTCGTCGAGCAGCGCGGGGTCCCCCGGGACGATCGCGTCCGGGTCGTGCGCACCGCACCGCGCGGCCGCCAGGAACGGGCCCTCCAGGTGGATCCCGGCCAGGTCCCCGGCGACGACGAGCGGGCGCAGCGTCGCGATCCGCTCCGCCAGCACCGCGGGCGGGGCGGAGACCAGCGAGGCGACCGTCGTCGTCGTGCCGTGGGCCCGGTGGTGGGCGACGGCGGCCGCGGCCCCGGCCGCCGTCGCGTCCGGGAACCCGTGCCCGGCGCCGCCGTGGTCGTGCACGTCCACCAGCCCGGGCAGCAGCAACGACGACGACGCCGGCGGGAGCGGCCCGTCGTGGGCCGCGGCCGGGACGACCGCGACGATCCGGTCCCCCGCGACCGTGACCACCGAGTCCGGGAGCAGCCTGCCGTCGGTGACGACGGTGCCGCGCAGCACACGGTCACGCACCGGGCACCTCCCGGGCCGGGTCGGGGACCCTCACGCGTCGTGGTCCGTCTCGAGCAGGGCCACGAGACCGTCCAGCGCGGCCGGGGCGTCGTCCCCGCCCGCCCGCAGGACGACCTCGTCGCCGAAGACGACGCCGAGGGTCATGAGCGCCAGGACGCTGCGCGCGTCGACCGGGCCCTTCTCGGCGGTCGCGACGGTGACGGGCAGCCCGGTGGCGCCCGCGGCGCGGGCGAACAGCGCGGCCGGGCGGGCGTGCAGCCCCACCCGGGAGGCGACGACGGCGGTGCGGGTGTGCACGGTGCTCTCCTACTCCTCGGGGACGGTCACCGGTCGGTCCGCCCTGCGGCGTCGGTGGTCCCGGTGGTCCCGGTGGTCGCGGCGGTGACGGCGGCCGGTGTGGTCTCGGTGCCGGTGGTCTCGTCGTCCTCCCGGCCGGGGGTACGCAGGTTCCAGCGGCGGATCACGAAGCGGAACAGCACGTAGTAGACGACGGCGTAGGCCAGCCCGATCGGGATCAGCCACAGCGGCCGGGTCGCCTGGCCGAAGTTGAGGACGTAGTCGATGGCCCCGGCGGAGAAGGCGAACCCGCTGTGGATGTCGAGCGCGTTCACCAGCGCCAGCGAGGTGCCGGTGAGCACCGCGTGGATCAGGTAGAGCGGCCAGGCCACGTAGACGAAGGCGTACTCCAGCGGCTCGGTGATGCCGGTGACGAACGAGGTGAGCGCGACCGAGACCATGATCCCGCCGACGAGCTTGCGCTTCTCCGGTCGGGCCTCGTGCCAGATCGCCAGGGCGGCCGCCGGCAGCGCGAACATCATGATCGGGAAGAAGCCGGTCATGAACGCCCCGGCGGTCGGGTCACCGGCGAAGAACCGGTTGAGGTCACCGCGAGCGCCCTCGAAGTCGCCGATGAGGAACCAGACGACCGAGTTGACGATGTGGTGCAGGCCGACCGGCAGCAGCAGCCGGTTCACCACACCGAAGATCCCGCCGCCGACGACGGCGTTCTCCCCGACCGCGGTGCCGAGCCCGGTCAGCCCGGCGTTGAACACCGGGTAGACCAGGCTCATCGCCGACGCGATCACCATCATCGACACGGCGGTGAGGATCGGGACGAGCCGGCGGCCGTTGAAGAAGCCGAGGAAGGTCGGCAGCGTCGTGCGGTGGAAGCGCTGCCACAGCAGTGCCGCGACGAGGCCCGCGACGATGCCGCCCAGCACCCCGAAGTCGATCGTGGCCTGCTCGCCCTCGGAGTCGAGCACCCCGGGCAGCAGCACCGGGGACAGCGCGGTGAACACCCCGTCCATGACCAGGTAGCCGACGAGGGCAGCCAGCACGGTGGAGCCGTCGGAGCGGCGTGCCCAGCCGATCGCGATACCGATCGCGAAGATCATCGGCAGGTGGTCGAACAGGGCGCCGCCCGCCGCGGCCAGCACGGCCGCGGGCTGCTTCAGCGCCTCGACCCCGCCGAGCAGGTCGTCCTGGCCCAGGCGCAGCAGCAGACCGGCCGCGGGCAGGACGGCGATCGGGAGCATCAGGCTCCGGCCGAGACGCTGCAGGCCGGCCAGCCCGGCCCGTCGTCGTACCGGTTCCGCTGTGGAGGTGCTCATGGGCGTGCACTCCTCGTCTCGTATCGGCGACCGGGGCCGGTACGGCGGGCGTTGTGGAGCCCTCGCGTCAGCCGGTACGGTCTGGTTATAACCAGTGAGGGTGCGGGCCGGACGGCGCCCTGTCAAGACACTGGTCATGACCAGTAGCGACCAGATGGAGACCTCCTATGAGCAGGGCCGACGACATCGTGGCGGGGCTGGGCGGGCCCGCGAACATCACCGACATCGAGGCGTGCATCACCCGGCTGCGGACCGAGGTCGGCGACCCCGGCCTGGTCGACGACGCGGCGCTGAAGGCCGCCGGCGCGCACGGGGTGGTCCGGTCCGGGACCGTCGTGCAGGTGGTGATCGGCCCGGAGGCGGAGAACCTCTGCGACGACGTCCGGGACCTGCTGTGACATCGGAGCCGACACCCGTGCTCGCACCCGTCGACGGCACCGTGGTCGGACCGGCGGGGGTACCCGACCAGGTCTTCCGCGACGAGCTGCTCGGCGGGGGGACCGCCGTCGAGCCGCCCGCGGACGCCACCGAGGCGACGGTGCTGGCCCCGGTCGGCGGGACCGTCGCGGCGCTGCACCCGCACGCGTTCGTCGTCGCCCCCGAGGGCGGACCCGGCGTCCTGGTGCACGTCGGGATCGACACGGTCTCGCTCGGCGGGGCCGGGTTCACCGTGCACGTCGCGAAGGGCGACACGGTCGAGCCGGGCACCCCCGTACTGACCGTCGACCTCACCGCCGTGCGTACGGCCGGGCTGGCCGCGACCTGCCCGGTCGTCGTGCTGGACTCCCCCGCAGGATCGGTGGACGCCGGCACCGGGCACACCGTCCGCGCCGGCGACGAGCTGTTCCGCCTGTGAGCCCCACCGTGCCCGACGGCGCCCCGGTCGTGTTCGACCTGGACGGCACCCTCGTGCGCAGCGAGCACGTGCACCGCCGGACCTGGGCCCTGTTCTTCGCCGAGTGGGGCGCCGAGGTCGACGACGAGACCTACCGGCAGCGCTTCATGGGCCGTCGTGCGACCGACGCCCTGCGCGAGGTCGACGGGCCGTGGCGCGCCGCGGACCCCGACGAGCTCGCCGAGCGGCTGGCCGGGCACGGCGCGGACCTCGCCGACGAGGTCGAGGTCGTCCCCGGCGCACCCGCGCTGCTGCACGCGCTGGCCGCGCGCGGGCACCGGCTCGCCGTCGTGACCAGCGCCCGCCGCGGCTGGGCCCACCGGGTGCTGGGCGACGTGCTCGGTGCCGCGGAGCTGATCGAGCTCGTCGTCACCGCCGAGGACGTGGTGCGCGGCAAGCCGGACCCGGAGGGCTACCTCGCCGCGTGCCGCCGCCTCGGGGTCGCCCCGGGTTCCTGCGTCGCGTTCGAGGACTCCCCGGCCGGGGTGTCCGCGCTGGTCGCGGCCGGGGTCGGCGGGATCGTCGGGGTCGGGACGACGGCCCGGCCCGCGGAGCTGACCGCCGCCGGGGCGCACCGGACGGTGCCCGACCTGGCACCCGACCGGCTCCTCGGCCCGGCGGCCTGACCCGGCGGCCCGGCCCGGCTCACCCGGTGGGCGAGCCGTGGTGCAGGACGGTGTCGCCGTAGCGGCGCGACCGGCCCGCGGTGAACCCGGCGGGCCAGGCGAACTCCCCGGACGACCTCGCCCGCTCGACCACGACCTCGGCGCCGGGCGCGAGCCATCCGTGCGCCGCGGCGGCGCCCAGCCAGCCGGCGACCTCGGCGTCGGGCACCGCGTAGGGCGGGTCGACCAGCACGACGTCGAAGGCCCGTGGCGCGGGCCCGGCCAGCACCGTGCCCGCCCGCCCGGCGACGACCGACCCGCCGAGCCCGACCGCGGCCAGGTTGCGGCGCAGCACCCCGGCCGCGCGCTTGTCGGACTCGACGAACACGGCCTCCGCGGCGCCGCGGGACAGTGCCTCCAGGCCCAGCGCGCCGGAGCCGGCACAGACGTCGAGCACGGCGGCGCCGCGCAGGCCCGGGTCGTGGTCCAGCGCGGAGAACAGCGCCTCCCGGACCCGGTCCGACGTCGGACGGGTGCCGGACGGCGGCACGTCCAGGCGCCGTCCGCCCGCCGTGCCCGCGATCAGCCTGGTCATGGCCCCATCGTGCCGTGCGGCTCAGTCCAGCTCGACCAGCAGGTCCCCGCCCTCGACCTGGGTGACCGTGCCGATCGCGAGCCGCGCGACGGTTCCGGCCCGGTGCGCGGTGATCGACGCCTCCATCTTCATGGCCTCGATGGTGGCGACGGTCTGGCCGTCGTCGACGGTGTCGCCCTCGGCGACCTGCAACGTCACGACACCGGCGAACGGGGCGGCGACGTGCGCGTCGTTGCCCTTGTCCGCCTTCTCCGCGGCCTTCACCTCGGTGGCGACCGACTCGTCGCGCACCGACACCGGGCGCAGCTGGCCGTTCAGGGTGGTCAGCAGGGTGCGGTAGCCGCGCTCGTCGGGCTCGGAGACGGCCTCCAGCTCGATGATCAGGGTGACACCGGGCTCGAGGTCGACGGTGTGCTCGAGGTCCTCCTCCAGCCCGTAGAAGAAGTCCTTCGACGACAGCACCGCGGTGTTGCCGTACTGCTCGCGGTGGGTGTCGAAGTCCTTGGTCGGGCCGGGGAACAGCAGCCGGTTCAGCGTGCGGCGGCGCTCGTCCCGCAGCCCGCGGCGGTCCTCGATGGACAGCTCCGCCTTCTCCGCCTCGGGGCTGCGTCCCTCCAGCGCGCGGGTCCGGAACGGCTCCGGCCAGCCCGCGGGCGGCGAGCCCAGCTCACCGCGCAGGAACCCGATCACCGAGTCCGGGATGTCGAAGCCCGCCGGGTCCTTCTCGAAGTCCGCGGGCTCCACCCCGGCCCCGACCAGGTGCAGGGCCAGGTCGCCGACGACCTTCGACGACGGCGTCACCTTCACCAGCCGGCCGAGCATCCGGTCCGCGGCGGCGTAGCAGTCCTCGATCAGCTCGAACCGGTCGCCCAGGCCGAGCGCGATCGCCTGCTGGCGCAGGTTCGACAGCTGCCCGCCGGGGATCTCGTGGTGGTAGACCCGCCCGGTCGGCGACGCGAGCCCGGACTCGAACGGCGCGTAGACCTTGCGCACCGCCTCCCAGTACGGCTCCATGTCCCCGACCGCGGCCAGGCTCAGCCCGGTCGCGCGGTCGGTGTGGTCGGTGGCCGCGACCAGCGCCGACAGCGACGGCTGGCTGGTGGTGCCGGCCATCGAGGCGACCGCCCCGTCGACGGCGTCGACCCCGGCGTCGATCGCCGCGACCAGGGTCGCGAGCTGCCCGCCCGCGGTGTCGTGGGTGTGCAGGTGCACCGCAGGTCGAAGCGCTCGCGCAGCGCCGTGACCAGCGTCCGTGCCGCGGGCGGGCGCAGCAGGCCCGCCATGTCCTTGATCGCCAGCACGTGCGCGCCCGCGTCGACGATCTCCTCGGCCAGACGCAGGTAGTAGTCGAGGGTGTAGAGCTTCTCCCCCGGGTCGGACAGGTCCGCGGTGTAGCAGAGCGCGACCTCGGCCAGCGCCGTGCCGGTGCTGCGGACGGCGTCGATCGCCGGGCGCATCTGGGAGACGTCGTTGAGGGCGTCGAAGATCCGGAAGATGTCCATGCCGGTGTCCGCCGCCTCCTGGACGAAGGCGTCGGTCACCTCCGTCGGGTACGGCGTGTAACCGACGGTGTTGCGCCCGCGCAGCAGCATCTGGGTGCAGATGTTCGGCGCCGCGGACTTGAGCGCGGCGAGCCGGTCCCACGGGTCCTCGGCGAGGAAGCGCAGCGCGACGTCGTAGGTCGCCCCGCCCCAGCACTCCAGCGACAGCAGCTCGGGCATGGTGCGGGCCACGTACGGTGCGACCGCGAGCAGGTCCCGGGTCCGGATCCGGGTCGCCAGCAGCGACTGGTGGGCGTCGCGGAACGTCGTGTCGGTGACGGCGACGGCGGTCTGCTCCCGCAGCCGCCGCGCGAAGCCCTCGGGCCCGAGCTCGCGCAGCAGCTGCGCGGATCCGTCCGGGGCGGGCGTCTCCAGGTCGACGCCGGCGGGCAGCTTGTCGACCGGCTCCACGACCAGCGGCCGGTCGCCGTTCGGCTTGTTGACCGTGACCTCGCCCAGGTACTGCAGGATGCGCGAGCCGCGGTCGGCCGACGGGCGGGCCTTGAGCAGGTGCGGGCGCTCCTCGATGAAGCTGGTGGTCACCCGGCCCTGCTTGAAGTCCTCGTCCTCCAGCACGGCGGCAAGGAACGGCAGGTTCGTCGCCACGCCGCGGATCCGGAACTCGGCCAGCGCGCGGCGGGCCCGCCGGGCGGCGTTGGCGAAGTCGTGGCCGTGGCAGGTCAGCTTGACCAGCATCGAGTCGAAGTGCGCGGAGACCTCGGCGCCGACGTGCACGGTGCCGCCGACCAGGCGCACGCCGGGACCGCCCGGGGAGCGGTAGACCGACAGGGTGCCGACGTCGGGGCGGAACTCGTTGGCCGGGTCCTCGGTGGTGATGCGGGTCTGCATCGCCGCACCGGTCAGTGTGATCTCGTCCTGGGTGAGGTTCAGCTCCGGCAGCGTCATGCCGGACGCGATCCGCAGCTGGGCGATCACCAGGTCGCGGTCGGTGACCTGCTCGGTGACGGTGTGCTCGACCTGGATGCGCGGGTTCATCTCGATGAAGTGGTGCTTGCCGCGCTCGTCGAGCAGGAACTCGACGGTGCCCGCGTTGACGTAGCCGATCGTCCTCGCGAAGTTCACCGCGTCGGCGCAGATCCGGTCCCGCAGCTCGGGGTCCAGGTTCGGTGCCGGGGCGATCTCGACGACCTTCTGGTGACGGCGCTGCACCGAGCAGTCGCGCTCGAACAGGTGCACGACGTTGCCGTCGGCGTCGGCCAGGATCTGGACCTCGATGTGGCGCGGGTTGACGACGGCCTGCTCCAGGAACACGGTGCCGTCGCCGAACGCGGACTCCGCCTCCCGGCTCGCGGCCTCGATCGCGTCGCGCAGGTCGCCGGGCTCGGTGACCCGGCGCATCCCGCGCCCGCCACCGCCGGCGACGGCCTTGACGAAGATCGGGAAGTCGATGTCCTCCGCCGCGGCGAGCAGCTCCTCGACGTCGTCGGAGGGCTCCGAGGACTCCAGCACCGGCACACCCGCCTCGCGGGCGGCCGCCACGGCGCGGAACTTGTTGCCGGTCAGGTGCAGGACCTCGGTGGGCGGCCCGACGAAGGTGATGCCCTCCTCGGCGCAGGCGCGGGCCAGGTCGGGGTTCTCCGACATGAAGCCGTAGCCGGGGTAGACCGCGTCGGCACCGGCCTTCTTCGCCGCCCTGATGACCTCGTCCACCGAGAGGTAGGCGCGGACCGGGTGGCCCGGCTCACCGATCTGGTAGGACTCGTCGGCCTTGGCGCGGTGCAGCGAGTTGCGGTCCTCGTACGGGAACACCGCCACCGTCGAGACACCCAGCTCGAACGCGGCCCGGAACGCCCGGATGGCGATCTCGCCCCGGTTGGCCACCAGCACCTTGCGGAACATCGTTCTCCCTCATCACGGTCGCCGACGACGCCCGGGTCGCACGGGGCTCCCGTGGACCGGACGCGTGATCGTGGCACGTGGGACGTGGTCCCGACCACCGGACGACCACGGAGCGGAACACCGGCGCCGTGCGCCCGGCCGCGTCGTGGGGCACGTGGACGGTCCGCTCGCCGCGGCCGTCGCTGGTCCGGCCGGGTGACCGTCGCGCCACCGTCCGGCGGCACCGTGGACGCGCACCGGGCGGCAACGGTGGCGCATCGGGTAGCAAGGGGACATGACACACCGGGCACCCGGCGGGCGGGACGGCACCGGCGCCACCGTGTGCCGGGAGGTGCGCCGGGCCCGGCGCCCGCCCACGAGCGGGCGGGCGGCCGGGTGCGCCGTGCGGGAACGGTGGTGGTCGTGGCGGCACTGGTGATCCAGATCCTGACGATCGCGCTCCTGACGATGGCCGTCCTGGGCGCCTACCGGCGGCTGCGTGCCGAGCGTCCGGAGCGGCCCGCCCCGGCCCGGCCCGAGGTGCCGCGCCGGGACCCCCCCGCTGACCGCGTCCGCGGTGGCCGCCGAGCAGGAGTGGCGCCGCGCCCGGGCGGACTTCCAGCGCGTCCGCGGCGAGTTCGCCGCACACGAGGCCGACCCGCTCGAGGTGCTGCGCCGCCCGGCACTGTCGGACACGACGGTCCCCGCGACCGGACGGTTCGTCGACGCGTTCGCCGCGGCGCAGGCACTGGACACCCCGGTGGGCCCCACGGCGACGGCTACGTCCGCGCCGTCGACGCCGCGCGCCGCGCCTGGCGGGCCGCGAGGGAGGCCGCCGACCGGATCCGGCTCTCCGGGCTCGACCCGGAGGAGCGCCGGACCGTCGAACGCGTGGTGAAGCTGCTGACCACCGCGCGGGACTCGGACTCCGAGCCGGAGCGGCTCGCCGCCTACGCCCGCGCCCGCACCGAGCTGGACCGGCTCGACCGGGCCGGGGTCGTGCACCTGCCGCGGGCCGCCCGCGCCGAGCTGGACGCCCGGGCCCGCGGGGAGCTCCCGGGGACCTGAGCCCGTCCGGTCAGGACTTGTCGAGGTAGGCGGCGCGCTCCTCGTCGCCCAGGGTCTGGGCGACCAGGTCACGCAGACCCGGGTGCCCGGCCAGCCCCGGATCCTCGGCGACGAGGTGCCGCGCGTAGACCTGCGCCTTCTCGATCACCTCGCCGTGGCGCAGCAGCGAGAGCAGCTTGAGGCCGGAGCGCGAGCCGGACTGGCCGGTGCCCAGCACGTCGCCCTCGCGGCGCAGCTCCAGGTCGAGCCGGGCCAGCTCGAAACCGTCGGTGGTCCCGGCGATCGCGTCGAGCCGCTCGCGGGCGGCGGTCGCCGCGGGCATGTCGGTGACCAGCAGGCAGAGCCCCGGTGCGCTGCCCCGCCCGACCCGGCCGCGCAGCTGGTGCAGCTGGGACAGGCCGAACCGGTCCGCGTCGAGCAGCACGA
Organism: Pseudonocardia sp. ICBG1293; assembly: GCF_020131355.1. Lineage (GTDB taxonomy): Bacteria > Actinomycetota > Actinomycetes > Mycobacteriales > Pseudonocardiaceae > Pseudonocardia. The sequence goes on along the minus strand of NZ_JAHLEL010000051.1, from coordinate 271,226 downwards.
TCCCGGTCGCGTTCGGCACGTCGACACCGACCTCGATCACCGTGGTCGCGACCAGCACGTCCAGCTCGGCGCGTTCGAAGGCCCGCATGACGGTGTCCTTCTCCTCCGGCGGGAGCTTGCCGTGCAGGATCCCGACCCGCAGCCCGGCCAGTTTCTCCTCGATCAACGGGGCGATGTCGAGCACCGCGAGCGGGGCACGCCGCTCCTCGCCACCGTCGTCGTCCGGCGGGGGCTCGTCGGCGTCCTCCTTCTCCGTCCCCCCGACCCGGGGGCACACGACGTAGCACTGGTGGCCCGCCTCGACCTCCTCGCGGATCCGCTGCCACACCCGCTCGATCCACGACGGGTGCTCGGCCAGGGGCACGACGGTCGTCGCGACCGGGGAGCGGCCCTTCGGCAGCCCCTTCAGCTCGGACACGGCCAGGTCGCCGTAGACGGTCATGGCCACCGTGCGCGGGATCGGCGTCGCGGTCATCACCAGCATGTGCGGGGCCTTCTCGCCACGGGCGCGCAACGCGTCGCGCTGCTCCACCCCGAAGCGGTGCTGCTCGTCGACCACGACCAGCCCCAGCTCGGCGAACCCGACGGTGTCCTGGATCAGCGCGTGGGTCCCGACGACGATCCCTGCGGCGCCGGACTGCGCGTCGAGCAGTGCCTGCCGCTTGGCCTTCGCCCCCATCGACCCGGTCAGCAGCGTCACCGCGGTCGCGTTCTCCCCCGCGCCGAGCTCACCGCCACGGCCGAGCGCGCCGAGCATCGCGCGCAGCGAACGGGCGTGCTGGGCCGCGAGGACCTCGGTGGGGGCCAGCATCGCGGCCTGGGTGCCCGCGTCGACGGCCTGCAGCATCGCCCGCAGCGCGACGATCGTCTTGCCCGCGCCGACGTCGCCCTGCACGAGGCGGTTCATCGGGTGCTCGCGGGCGAGGTCGGCGGCGATCTGCTCGCCGACCTCCTGCTGGCCCTCGGTCAGCGGGAACGGCAGGTCCGCGTCGAACGCGGCGAGCAGACCGTCGTCGCGGCGCGGGCACACCGGGGCCGGCCGGGCGACGGCGGCCTCCCGCCGGAGCGCGAGCGCGAGCTGGACGCCGAGCGCCTCGTCCCACACCAGGCGGTGGCGCGCGGCGAACAGGTCGGCCTCGGTCTCGGGCACGTGGATGCGCCGCAGCGCCCGCCCCAGCTCCGGCAGCTTCTCCCGCTCGCGCAGCGACCCGGGCAGCGGGTCGGTCGGGTCGTCGATCTGCTCCAGCACCTGGCGCACCGACCGGGCGATGGCCTGCGAGGTCACCTTGGCGTTCGCCGGGTAGACCGACAGGAACGGCCGCAGCGAGTCGCTCTCCTCGATCTCCTCGAACTGCGGGTGGGTCAGCTGCAGCCGGTTGTTGAACACCCCGACCTTGCCGGAGAACACCCCGACGACGCCCTGCTTGATGAAGCCCTGCAGCTTCCAGCCGTTGAAGAAGGTGGCGTCGAGCTCGCCGCCCTTCTCGTCCCGGATGACGGCCTTGAGCATCTTCCCCCGCCGGTTGCGCATCTCGCGCAGCTCGGCGCGCGCCACCGCCGCGACGACGGTGACGTGCTCACCCGCCACCAGCCCGGCGATCTCGGTGAGCCGGCCGCGGTCGACGTAGCGCCGCGGGTAGTGCCGCAGCAGGTCCCCGACGGTCTCCAGCCCGAGCGGGGCCAGCGCGTCCGCCGCCTTGCGCCCGAGCGGCCCGTCGAGCCGGCTGTCCAGGTCGAACCCGTCGTCCATCTACTCCACTCCCAGCACCAGCGGGTAGTCGCCCTGCTCCCCCCGGTGCACCACCACGTCGACCTCCGGGTGGGTGCGGCGCAGGTCCTCGGCGAGCCGCTCCCCGAGATCGTCGGGGGCGGCCGAGCCGAGCAGCACGGTCACCAGCTCCCCACCCGGAGTGAGCATGCGATGAGCCAACCACAGGGCACCGACAGCGAGGTCCGGGGCGATCAGCACGACCTCGCCGTCGGAGATCCCGAGGATCTCCCCCGGACGGCAGGGACCGGCCCAGGTGAGCGCCTCGGCCTCGGCGACGGCCAGCCCGCCGGTCCGGGTGGCGGCCGCGGCCTCGGCCATCGCGACGACGTCGTCCGGGGCGCGCCGCGCGGGGTCGTGCACCGCCAGGGCGGCCAGGCCCTGGAGCACCGAGCTCGCCGGGACCACCACGACGTCGATGCCCTCGAACCGCACCCGCTGCGCCGCGGTCTCACCGACCGTGCGCCGGTGCGTCGCGCACGGCAGCACGACGACGTGCTCGGCGCAGGTCGCGCGGATCGCGGCCAGCACCTCGTCGACGGTCGGGTCGGGGTCGGCGACCAGCACGTTCCCGCCCGCGGCCCGGGCCAGCGCCCCGGCCCCGCTGCTCTCGATCATCAGCAGGACGGCGCGGTCGCGGGTCGGCGGCGCCGGCGGCAGCGCCTCGATCCGGATCCCCGACGGGCGGACCACCGCCAGCCCCGCCTCGACCGCGGGCCCGGCCTCGGTGGTGTGCACGTGCACCATCACCCCGCCGCCGCCGTCCCCGGCGAGACCGACCGAGTCCCCGAGACCGGCGAGCCGGGCGCGCAGCGTCTCCAGCGCGGCCGGGTCGGGTCCGGGCAGCCAGTAGGTGACCTCGTAGACCGGCTGGGGCACCCACGGCACGAGCTCGCCGTCGGCGGTGACCGCCGAGGCCGGACCGGGCGTCCCCACCTGCGACGACGGCGGCGGGCCCGGATCACCGCCCGCCGCGGCGACCAGCGCGTCCAGCACCACGACCAGGCCGAGCCCGCCCGCGTCGACGACCCCGGCCCGCACCAGCTCCGGCGGGCGCCCGGTGGCCCGGGCCAGTGCGGCCCGCGCCGCGTCCGCGGCCACCCGGGCGGCCTCGGCGAGCGCACCGGTCGTGTCGGGACCCCCGCCGTCGGGGTCGGCGTGCCCGGGCAGGCCTGCGACCCGGGCGAGCGCCGGGCCCGACGCCGACGGCCCGGTCGCCGCCCCGGCCGCCACCCGCGCCGCCACGGCCGCCGCGGCGGCGTCCAGCACGGTCAGCGCGGTCCCCGGGCGCGGCGCGGACACCGCGACGGCCGCCAGCCCCGCAGCCCGTCGCAGCGCCCCGGCGAGCAGCTCGCCGGCCGGGGTGTTCGGGCGTCGTGCGGCCGCGGCCGCCAGCTCCTCGGCCAGCCCACGGAACAGCTGGGACAGGATCAGGCCCGAGTTCCCGCGCGCACCGCGCACCGCGGCCGCGGCCAGCGCCGCCGCGGCCCGCACCGGCCGGACGTCCTCGGCGACGGGATCGGCGACGGGCACGCCCCCGTCGAGCGGGGCCGAGGCCGCCGCACGGGCGGTCAGCAGCAGGTTCGACCCGGTGTCGTGGTCGGCGACCGGGAAGACGTTGATCCGGTCGATCTCGGCCCGCCCGGCGGTGAGCCGCTCGGCGGCGGCGTCGATCCAGCGGCGCAGCAGCGCGGGGTCGAACGGCGAGGCCACGGGCCCCACACTAGGGCGTGTCTCCTAAAGTGCGCAACCAGGTGACGATGGCCTTCAGTGCAACTCCGCCGCGGAAGGTCAGGGCGAGTTTGTCGTAGCGGGTCGCGAGGCCGCGCCACTGCTTGACCTCGCAGAACCCGCGTTCGACGACGTTGCGGCCGCGGTAGTCGACCCGGTCGAACGCCGGTGGTCGACCGCCGCGTGTGCCGCGTCGTTTCCGGTGTCCCTGCTGGTCAGCCGGCTCCGGGATGACCGCGACGATCCGTCGTCCGCGCAGGTGGGCGCGGATGGCGCGTGAGGAGTAGGCCTTAGAGCGCCCGGCAAATGAGGTCGTGGGGGTGTCGTTGCAGGTAGAGGCACGGACTCTCCAGGCGACCATCAGGACATCAGCAATCCCATGATCACTTGCAGGTCCGTGTCTCTACCAACACCGACACACGGCCACCTCTACTGCCGGACGCTCTTATCTGCGCGGACCCGCTCGGGCCGGGTCCGCGGTCGGCCCGGACCGACCCGTCCGACGCTCAGATGTGACATCAGGTGCGCGAACATCGGGGCGTCACCGGCCTGGCCAGGGCCGACCAGTACGACCAGCGGGCGGCCGTGTCCGTCAACGAGCTGGTGGATCTTCGTGCCGAGCCCTCCGCGGGAGCGGCCCAACGCGTGATCGGGCGGCTCGATCAGCAGATTCTTGTAGTTCGATCCGGCCCCCTGTGTCCCGCTGCAGGGTCGCGGCGTGTTGGTGAGCGCGGATGATCGTCGAGTCGACCGACACGGCCCAGTCCACGAGACCGGCGGAGTCGGCATCGGCGAGCAGAGCTGCGAGAACCTGGTCCCAGGTGCCGTCACCGCAGTAGCGGCGGTGGCGTTTCCATAGGGTCTGCCACAGCCCGAACTCGACCGGGACATCACGCCAGGCCAGCCCGCAGCGGAACCGGTAGATGATCCCCTCGATCACTCTGCGGTGATCGGCGAACGGGCGCCCTGGCATCCCGTCCGACGAGGGCAGTAACGGCTCGAGTCGGTCCCACTGGGCATCGGTCAGGACGGCACGGCGCGACACCTACTGATCATCGCGCAGGCCCGACCAGCCGGGTTAGGAGACGCGCCCTAGGTGCGGGGGCGCCCCCGGTGCCGCCGGACGGCCCCGCGCGCCGGTCACGACACGGGCGTGGCTAGACTTGAAGGCCGAACCCCGGCACGTCCGTGCCGGGAATCCGTTCGTGAATCTGTTCGTCAACCCGAGGAGTGTCCGACGTGGCTGCCGTCTGCGACGTCTGTGGCAAGGGTCCGGGCTTCGGCATGTCCGTCTCGCACTCGCACCGCCGCACCCACCGCCGCTGGAACCCCAACATCCAGACGGTGCGCGCCGCGATCAACGGCGGCAACCGCCGTCGGATCAACGCCTGCACCTCCTGCCTGAAGGCGGGCAAGGTGACCCGCGTCTGAGAGGTCGTTTCAGAACGACTTGTCGAGTTTCCATTGACCCCTCGACGACAGATCAAACGGCAGGTCAGATAGCCGCTTGTCGTCTACAACAGACACGTCGACCTCGTTCTGAAATGACCTCTGAGTGCGCGAGACCCGAACCACGATCGAGGCCCGGTCCCCCGAGGACCGGGCCTTCGTCGTTCCCGGGGCCGGTTCACCCGACCAGGGACCGCCACCAGCTGCGGCGTGCCCCGCGAACGGTGACCGATCCCATGCCGACCCTGCCGTGCACCACGAGGTGCGGCCCGGCGGCTCCGGGGGTCGCGGGCACCCGGGTCTTCACCTCGCCCCAGGACGCCTTGGTGCCGTCGACGTCGGCGGTGCCGCCCTCGGGCAGCACCAGCACGATCTCGCCCATCCCGAGCGCGACCTCGATGTCGATCCGCGGCGGCAGCGACCGGACCTCGGACAGGTCGAGGTGGATCGTCCCCATCGACGACGACAGGTGCAGGGCCGCGGGCACCTGCCAGTCGCCGGTGCGCTTGATCGTCCCCGCACCGGTCCGCAGGTGCACCCGCTCCGAGCGCGCGGGCGGGCGGGCCGGGGTGGGCGCGAGCGCGGTCACCGACGGCGGCAGCCCGCCGGGCAGGTCCGCCAGCGGCGGCTGCAGGTCCCGGGCGACGCGCGCGGCGTAGACGGCGTCGAGCCGTTCCTCGAGCTCGGTCAGCGTGATGCGGCCCTCGCCGAGGGCGTCGTGCAGGCGGCGGGCCGCCGCCTCACGGTCGGCGTCCGATATGCGCATGTCCCCCGGGTCGTCCACCCGGTCCAGCCTAGGGCAGCTTCCAGTCGACGGGTTCCCCGCCGATCTCCTCCAGCAGGTCGTTGGCCCGGCTGAACGGTCGCGACCCGAAGAAGCCGCGGTCCGCCGACATCGGCGACGGGTGCGCCGACTCGATCGTCGGCACGTCCTCCAGCAGCGGCGCGAGGTTGCGGGCGTCGCGGCCCCAGAGGATCGCGACCATCGGCTCGGCGTCGCGGGCCACCAGGGCGCGGATGGCCTGCTCGGTGACCTCCTCCCAGCCCTTGTTGCGGTGCGAGGCGGGCTCTCCCGGCGCGACGGTCAGGCACCGGTTGAGCAGCAGCACACCCTGCTCGGTCCACGGGGTCAGGTCGCCCGAGGTGGGCGCGGGGTGGCCGAGGTCCTCGGCGTACTCGCGGAAGATGTTCTGCAGCGAGCGCGGCAGGGGGCGGGTCTCGGGGGCGACGGAGAACGACAGCCCGACGGCGTGCCCCGGGGTCGGGTACGGGTCCTGCCCGACGAGCAGCACCCTGACCTCGTCGAAGGGCTGCTGGAACGCGCGCAGCACGTTCGCCCCGGCGGGCAGGTAGCGGCGGCCCGCGGCGATCTCGGCGCGCAGGAACTCGCCCATCGCGGTGATCGTCTCGGCGACCGGTTCCAGGGCCTGGGCCCACCCGGCCTCGACGACCTCGTGCAGCGGCTTGGCCATCAGCCCTCCAGCCGGCGCAGCTGGGAGGCGAAGCGGCGGCCCCGGTCGACGTAGGACTCCACGGCGTACCGCCAGCGGTCGGCGGGCACCTCGTAGCCGTCGCGGACGCGGGCGGGCACCCCCAGCGCCATCCGGTACGCCGGCACGTCGGCCTTCGGGGACACGACCGCGCCGGCGGCGACGATCGCGCCCTCGCCGATCGTCGAGCCGTTCAGCACCACCGAGCCGGACGAGATCAGCGCCCGGTCGCCGATGGTGGCCGCCTCGATGTGCACGTTGTGCCCGACGGTGACCTCGTCCCCGATGACCGTCGGCCGCTCCAGGGTCGTGTGGATGATCGACCCGTCCTGGATGCTGCTGCGGGCACCCACCTCGATCCGGCCGTCGTCGCCACGCAGCACCGCGGTCGGCCAGACGGTGGACTCCGGGCCCAGCGTCACGTTGCCGATCACGACGGCGTCCGGATGGACGTAGGCGGTCGGATGGATGTCCGGTTCGGCGTCACCGAGCGCGTACAGAGGCACACCGGGAGGGTACGAAGCGCTCGCGGGCCGCCACGCCGGGGGCCCACCCACCCGCGGGAACGTGCGCGGCGCAACCGATCGGAGTGACCGGAACCGGCGGTGTGGAAACCCCGTCGAACGGGTAGAAGCTCCCGAGTCATGATCAGGGTGCGCGGCACCCCCGGCCCCCTGGACGGAGGCGCTGCCCGGTGATCCCCCTGGTCACCCTGGGCGGAGCGGTCGCGCTGGCGCTGCTCGCCCCGGTGCTCGCCCGGCTGCTCGGACGCGACGCGGGCTACCCGCTGGCCGTGGGCCTCGCCGCGCTGGCCGTCTACGCGAACACCGCCGCGGGTGACGTCGTCCGCGGGGAGGTCCTCACCGCGGGCGTGTCCTGGATGCCCTCGCTGGGCATCTCCTTCGGCCTGCGGATGGACGGCCTGTCGCTGCTGTTCGTGACGATCGTGCTGGGCGTGGGCGCGCTGGTGATGGCCTACTGCCCGCGCTACCTGGAGTCCTCCTACCCGATCGGCACGGTCTACGGTCTGCTCGCCGGGTTCGCCGCCGCCATGATCGGGCTGGTCACCGCGAACGACCTGGTGCTGCTCTACGTGTTCTGGGAGCTCACCACCGTCCTGTCCTTCCTGCTGATCAACACGGCCGGGCCGGCGGCGGCGCTGCCCGCGGGTCGCGCACTCGTCGTGACGGCGATGGGCGGGTTCGCCCTGCTGGGCGCGGTGGTCATGATCGGTGTCGCAGCCGGGAGCACCAGCCTCGACGTGGTCCTCGCCGACCCGGGTGCGGTGCTGGCCGATCCCCTGGCCCTGCCCGCGGGGGCGCTGCTGATCCTGGCCGCGGCGACGAAGTCCGCGCAGCTGCCGTTCACCTTCTGGCTGCCCGGCGCGATGGTCGCGATGACCCCGATCAGCGCGTACCTGCACGCCGCGACGATGGTCAAGGCCGGCATCTACCTGCTGATGCGGTTCACCCCGATCTACGTGCCGTCGGTGGCCTGGTCGGCGGTGCTGGTGCCGCTCGGGCTGGCGACGGCCGTCGTCGGGGCGGTGCTGGCGCTGCGCGAGCACGACCTCAAGGCGATGCTCGCCCACTCCACCGTCAGCCAGCTGGGCCTGCTCACCGCGGCGATCGGCGTCGGCACCTCGTACGCGCTGTCCGCGGCGGTGCTGCACACCTTCGCGCACGCCCTGTTCAAGGCCACCCTGTTCATGCTGGTCGGCATCATCGACAAGGAGGCGGGCAGCCGCGACGTGCGTGAGCTGGGCGGCCTGCGGAAGGTCATGCCGGTCACCGCGGCACTGACCGGGGTCGCCGCGCTGTCGATGGCGGGCGTCCCGCCGCTGCTGGGGTTCGTGTCCAAGGAGAACCTCTACGAGGGTTTCCTGGAGGCCGACTTCGCCCCGGGCGCCGGTCCGGTCGCCGCGGCCGTCGCGGTCGTGGCGTCGGCGCTGACCTTCGCCTACTCCGCACGGATCGTGCACGGCGCGTTCGGCGGCAGGCTCAGCCAGCCCGGCCTGTACGAGCCGTCCCGGGCGTTCCTCGCCCCGGCCGCCGTCGCCGCACTGCTCGGGCTGGTGCTCGGACCCGCGGTCCGGGTGCTGAACCCGCTGACCGACCGCGCGGCCCGCGACCTCGACCCGGGCTCGGAGCCGGTCACGTTCGTGCTGTGGCCCGGGTTCGGGACCGCCCTGGTCCTGTCGGTGCTCACCATCGCCGCCGGCTACGCGTTGTTCCACTGGCGCGACCGGGTCGACCGGGCCCTGGAGCGGCTCCCGGTGCCCGACGGTGCCGCGGCCTTCGACCGGGTCCGGGCCGGGCTGCTCGCCCTCGGTACCCGGGTGGGACGGCCCGACACCGACCCCTCCCCCGCCGCCGTCCTGGCCCGCCCGGTGCTGGCGCTGCCGGTGCTCGCCGTCGCCGCCGGGGTCGCCCTGCCCTCGCTCACGCCGTTCCCCGCGCCGGTCAGCCGGCCGCTGGACTGGGTGGTCGTGGTGCTCGTGGCGGCCGCGGTCGCCGGGGCCGTGACGACCCGCTCGGTGACCGCGGCGCTGGCGCTGACCGGCTTCGGCGGTCTGGCGACGGCGTTGTGGCTGCTGCTGGCCGGCGCGCCGGACGTCGCGATGACCCTGCTGCTGGTGGAGGTGCTGACCACCGTCGTCGCGGTGCTGGTGCTGCGCGGCCGTGGGGTCCGGCTGCGCCGCCCGGCCCGGTGGCGCCGCGCGCCGGCCGCGGTCGCGGCGGTGGCGGCCGGTCTGTCGCTGGGGGCGGCGACCTACGTCCTGACCGGGCGCCGCGGGCCGTCGCCGGTCGGCGGGTACCTGCTGGACACCGCGGAGGCCGCCACCGGCGGGACGAACGTGGTCAACACGATCCTGGTCGACTTCCGCGGCATGGACACCTTCGGGGAGGCGGTCGTGGTCGGGGCCGCGGCGCTGGGGCTGCTCGTGCTGATCCGGCGCGGCGAGGCCGGAGCCGAGGGGAGCCCGCGGCAGCGCGTCGCCACCGACGGCCCGGCCGACACGATCGTCATGCGGGTGGCGAGCCGGGTGCTGGCCCCGCTGATGCTCCTGATGTCGCTGTTCCTGCTCTGGCGCGGCCACGACGAGCCCGGCGGGGGGTTCATCTCCTCGCTGGTCGGGGGCGTCGCGATCGTGTTCCTGCGGCTGTCCCACCGCGGCGACGCGTGGGCGCTGCGCCTGCGCCCCGAGCCGCTGGTCGGGTCCGGGCTGCTGCTCAGCCTGCTCACCGGGATCGCGGTGTACCCGCTGGGGCTGCCGTTCCTGACGCCGGTGTACCTGCCCGGCGGTGTGCTGCTGTCGTCGTTCGTGTTCGACCTGGGGATCTATCTGATGGTGGTGGGGCTGATCGTGGCCGCGACCGACCGGATCGGCGGGCGCGCCCGTACCGGCTCCCTGCTGGGGAGCTCCGGGTGACGGCCGCGGTCGTGGTCGCCGTGCTGGTCGCCGGCGGGGTCTACCTGGTCCTGCAGCGCGAGCTGCTGCGCACGGTGCTGGGGTTTGTGCTGCTCGGGCACGGGGTGAACGTCCTGATCATCTCCGCGGGCGGGATGGCGACCCGCGAGCCCGCGCTGCTGGGGCAGCAGGACCGGGCGCAGATGGCCGACCCGCTGCCGCAGGCGTTCGTGCTGACCGCGATCGTGATCGCCTTCGCGATCACGGTGTACCTGCTGGCCCTGCTCAAGGCCGGCGACGAGGACGAGGGCGGGGACCCCCGGTGACCGCCTCGAGGCGCTCGTCGTCGCGCCGATCCTGGTCCCGCTCGCCGCGGCGGGCCTGCTGGTCCTGCTCACCGCGCGCCCGCCGGGCGGGGGCGGGCCGTTCCTGCTGCCGATGACGGCGCGGCGGATCGTCGCGTTCACCGCGCTCGCCGCGTCGACGGCGGTGTCCGCGGGCCTGCTGGCCGCCACCGCGGACGGCGCGGTGATCGTGCAACGGCTCGGGAACTGGCCCGCGGGCATCGCGATCCCGCTGGCCGCCGACGCGTTCGGCACGATCATGCTGACCGTCACCGGGGTGCTGGGGATCGCCTGTCTGGCGTTCGCCGCGGTCACCGGATCCGACACCGACCGCGCGTTCCTGCCGCAGTCGCTGCTGCTGCTCGCCGGGGTGCACGGCGCCTACCTCACCGCGGACCTGTTCAGCCTGTTCGTGTTCATCGAGGTCATGCTGGTCCCCAGCTACGTGCTCATCGCGACCGGGCGGGGCCCGGAGCGGATCGCGGCGTCGCGGCTGTACCTGACGGTGAACCTGCTGGCCTCGACCGTGTTCCTGGCCGGGCTCGGCCTCGTCTACGGCGTCGCCGGGACCGTGCAGCTCGGCGACCTCGCCGGGCGCGCGGTGACCGACCCGGCGCTGGCGGCGGCGACCGCGGTGATCCTGCTGGCGCTGTCGGTGAAGGCCGCGCTGGTGCCGCTGCACAACTGGCTGCCGCGGGCCTACACCGCCGCCCCGGCCGCGGTCACCGTGCTGTTCTCGGGCCTGCTGACCAAGGTCGGCGTGTACGCGCTGTTCCGCGTCTACTCCGTCGTCTACGACGGCGACCCGCGCTTCCTGCCCGTCGTCCTGGTCGCGGCGCTGCTGACCATGGTCGTCGGGGTGCTCGGCGCGGTCGGTGCGGGCGGCATGCGTCAGATCTCGACCTTCCACATGGTCAGCCAGATCGGCTACATCGTGCTCGGCCTGGCGATCTCCACCCCGGCCGGGCTGGCCGCCGCGATCTACTTCCTGGTGCAGTACGTGCTGGTCAAGGCGGCCCTGCTGATGGTGGCCGGCGCCGTCGAGCAGTACGTCGGCACCGACACGCTGTCCCGGCTGGGCGGGCTCGCCGCCCGCAACCCGGCGACCGCGGTCGCGTTCGCGCTGTCGGCGCTGAGCCTGGCCGGGATCCCGCCGCTGTCCGGGTTCGTCGCGAAGCTGGCGCTGGTCGTCGGGGCGGTCGAGGCCGGGATGGTCACCGCCGCGCTCGTCGCGGTCGGGGTCAGCGTGGTCACGCTGCTGTCCATGCTGAAGATCTGGAACGGCGCCTTCTGGGGCGGCGACGCCCCGGAACCGGACCCCGGGGCCGGCGCGGGCACCGTGGTCGCGCTGCGGGTCCCGGTCCGTGCGGTGGTCCCGGCGCTGGCGCTGGGGTCGCTGTCGCTGCTGCTCGGGCTGTGGGCGGAGCCGCTGCTGGCGCTCTCGACGGTCGCCGGACAGGGTCTCGCCGACACCGCCGCCTACGTCGGGGCGGTGGGCACGCCGTGACGACCCGTCGACGTGCACCCGGCCGCGGCGGGCGCGCCCGCGCCGCGGTGGGGTTCCTGCTGTGGTTCACCGGCGAGTTCTTCCACGCCAACGCCGTCGTGCTCCGCGAGGTCCTCACCCCCGGGCACGGGATCGACCCGGCGGTCGTCCGGGTCCGGCTGCGGTCGCGGAGCATGGTCGAGATCGCGTCGATCATGAGCCTGCTGAGCCTGACGCCCGGCACACTCGCCCTGAACCTCACCACCGGCTCGCGCAGCCCGGAGCTGCTCGTGCACGGCATGCACGCCGCCGATCCCGAACAGCTGCGCGCGAGCGTGCACGAGATGGAGGACAGGTTGCTGGCGTTCCTGCGTCGCCCCGCCCCGGGCGTCGTCGACCTCGATCCGGAGGAGACCTCGTGAGCATCCTGCTGCTGGACGCCGGGATCGTCGTCCTGGCGCTCGGCCTGCTGGTCGCCGTCGGGCGGGTACTGGCCGGGCCCACCGACGCCGACCGCGGGCTGGCCGTCGACTACGGCTTCGCGGTCGTCGTCGGGCTGGTCGCGCTGCTCGCGGTGCGGCTGGGCTCCACCGCGATGCTGGACCTCGTCGTCGTCGCGACCCTGGTCGGGTTCCTCACCACGGTCGCCGTGGCCCGGCTGATCTGGGCGGAGAAGGGGGCGAAGCGGTGAGCGTGCTCGTCGGCGGACCGGTGCAGAACGCGATCGGCGGGGTCGTGCTCGGTGCCGGGGTGCTGCTCGTCGCCGCCGGCGCGGTCGGCATGGTGCGCCTGCCCGACGTCTACAACCGCACGAACGCCGTGACCAAGGCCGCCGGGCTCGGGATCGTCGCGATCCTCGTCGGCGTCGCGGTCCTGGTGCCCGAGCCCGGGGTGCTGCTCACGCTCGGCGTCGCCGTGGCGCTGCAGCTGTTCACGATCCCGATCGCGAGCTTCGCGATCGGGCACGCCGCCTACCGCTCCGGGGCCCCCTCGACCCCGTCCACGCTGCGCGAGGACGCGCCCGGCTCCGGCGAGGACGGCTGAACGGTCCGCACCTCGCGGGCACGGGCGTCGGCGTCGATGTCCTCCCCCAGGTCGTCGACGACGAGTGCGCTCCGGTCGATCGCGCCGCTGCGGTAGGCCGACCGCCCGACCACCTGCGAGATGACCGGCGCCGTCAGCACCTGGAACAGCACGACCAGGATCAGCGTCGAGGAGCTCTCGAACTCCAGGTTCACCGCGACGCCCAGCAGGATCAGCAGCAGCCCCAGGGTCTGCGGCTTGGTGGTGGCCTGCAGCCGGGCGGGCAGGTCCGGCAGCCGGACCAGCCCGAGCGCGCCGAGCAGGCAGGACAGCCCACCGGCGAGCATCAGCGCGGCGGAGACCACGTCGAGCACGTCGAGCACGCCCATCAGCGGTGCCGCTCCCATCGTTCGACCAGGCGGGCCGCCGTCGCCGAGCCGACCAGTGCGATCAGCGCGACCGCGGCCAGCAGCGGGATGTTCGACCCGTCGGAGTAGATCGCCGCGTACACGGCGGCCGCGGCCACGATCAGCACGACGAACACGTCCAGCGCCGCGATGCGGTCCAGCGTGGTGGGGCCCTTCAGCAGCCGCCACATCGTCAGTGCCGCCGCGGCGGTCAGCATGATCAGTACCAGCGTGTGGACGACGGTCACCGGTCGTTCCTCCCCGCGTCCGAGTCCTCGGCCGCGACCGCGGTGACGGCGGCGGCGCAGCGGTCCCGGTCCTCCTGGCTGCCCACGGCGTCGATCACCCGCATCTGCAGCCGCATCATGTCCCGGCGGAGCCGTTCCACGGCGCCGGGCCGGTGCAGGCCGAGCGCGTAGACGTACCAGCGGTGCCGGGCCCGGTCGATCTGGAGCGTGAAGCTGCCCGGGGACAACGCGCACGCCGCGACGATCGTCGTCGCGGTCCGGTCCGAGCCGGTGCACAGCGGCAGCCCGACGATGCCGGACCGGGCGCGCGGCCCGTGCCGCAGCGTCACCATGCTGACCCGGACGCCGGACACGACCAGGTCCGAGGCCAGGAACCCCAGCAGCCGGAGCAGCTTCCAGGGGCGGAAGGGGAGCCGCTCGGGCATCAGCGGCAGCGGGAAGATCGCCGTGACCGCGGCCCCGACCAGCACCCCGCCCACGATCGCGGCCGGTGAGACGCTCCCCCACAGCAGCACCCACACCAGGGCCAGTGCGAGCACCTGCGGGACCCGACGGCGCACGCTCCCGCCGCGGGCGGACCCGCCCATCGGCTCGGCGACGGTGTCCGGCACCGGCGGGGGCACCCGGGCGGGGGTGGGGGCGTGGTCGGGCTCGGGCGGGTCGCCGACCTCGGCCGCGCCCATCTCCGCCTCCCGGCGGGCCTCCGGGGAGGCCAGCACGCCGTCCTCGCGGTCGTCGCCGTCGGGGCGGCCCTGCGGCTCCGGACCGTCGGCCGTGCCCGCGCCGCCGCGGCTCGGGGTCTGCTCGCTCACGAGGTCACCTCCGTGTCGTCGCCGGCCGCGGTCCGCACGGTCGGGCTCCCGTCGACGTCGCCGGGCCGCCCGCTGGCGCTGATCGTGCCGTCGCTGCCGGGGTCGGCACCCGGGCCGAGGACGGCGCCGGTGTAGCCGGTCCGGTCGTGCAGGTCCACCCCGGCCCGGGCGGTCACCCCGGACAGCGGACCGGCGAACAACGCGATCGCGACGCTGACCGCGACCAGCGCGGACGCGCCGACGTACATGCCGCGGGCGCTGCGGGCGGTCCCGACGACCAGCTCGTCGTTCGGGTCGTCGTCGGCGAGGGGTTCCTTCGGCGCACCCCAGAACACCCGCACCCAGACCCGGGCGACGGCGTAGAGGGTCAGCAGGCTCGCCAGCACGACGACGGCGGCGACCAGCTCCCCGGCGAGGCCCGCCCCCGCGCCCGCCTGCAGCAGCGCCAGCTTCGCGACGAACCCCGAGGTCGGGGGCAGCCCGGCCAGGGTGATCGCGGGGATCGCGAACAGCACCGCCAGGTGCGGGGCCTGTTGGGCCAGCCCGCCCATCTGGGAGATCGACACCGTCCCGGTCCGCCGGGTGATCAGACCGCTGACCAGGAACAGCGTCGCCTGCACCGTGATGTGGTGGACCACGTAGAGCCCGGTCCCGGCGATGCCGTCGGGGGTGTGCAGGGCCAGCCCGAACACCATGAACCCGATGTGGCTGACCAGCAGGAACGACAGCAGACGGTTCAGGTCGTCCTGCGCGACGGCGCCGAGCGCGCCGACCACCATCGTCACCGCGGCGATCACCAGCAGCAGCGTCGAGGGGGTGTCCTGCGGGAAGACCAGGGTCTGGGTCCGCAGCAGCGCGTAGATGCCGACCTTGGTGAGCAGTCCCGCGAACAGGGCGGTGACCGGCGCGGGCGCGTTCGGGTAGCTGTCGGGCAGCCAGAAGTGCAGCGGGACGATCGCCGCCTTGATGCCGAACACCACGATCAGCACCAAGGCGAGCACCGCGCGCAGACCCTCCGGCAGCGCGCCCATCCGCCCGGCGAGGTCGGCCAGGTTGACCGTGCCGGTCGCGGCGTAGACCAGGCCGACCGCGGTCAGGAACAGCAGCGACGAGGTGAGCGACACGATCACGTAGGTCATGCCGGACCGGATCCGCGACGCCGAGGTCCGCCGGGTGATGAGCACGTAGCTCGAGGCCAGCATGATCTCGAAGGCGACGAACAGGGTGAACAGGTCACCGGTCAGGTAGGCCAGCGACACCCCCGTCGACAGCAGCAGGAAGATCGGGTGGAAGGTGGTGCTGGCGGTCTCCCGGCCGTAGTCGGAGATCCGCTGGTCGATCGCGTAGACCAGGACCGCGAGGGTCACCACCGAGGAGATGAGCAGCAGCAGCGCCGACATCCGGTCGGCGACCAGGACGATGCCCATCGGGGCGGGCCAGCCACCCAGCTCGGCGACGACCGGACCGTAGGTGTCCGCGGCGACCAGGAGCACCGCGCCGACGACGCAGACCAGGGCCAGGGTCACCACACCGATGACCCGCTGGGCCGAGGCACGGCGGCTGACGACGACGCTGGTCGCGGCGCCCAGCATGGGCAGCAGCACCGGCAGCGTGACGAGGGCCTGGAGCGGGGTCACCTGCGGCCCTCCTCGAGCTCGTGGGAGTCGGCGGTGTCCTCGGGCTCGGCCTCGGTCTCGTCCGCGGTGCCCTCCTCCATCGCGCCCTTGGGCTTCTGCCGGTCGGCGATACGGCGGTCCTCCACGTCGTCCTGCACCTCGTCGTGCCCGACGAGGGTCCAGGAGCGGTAGCCCAGCGCCAGCAGCAGCGTGGTGAGGGCGAAGGTGATGACGATGGCGGTCAGTGCCAGTGCCTGCGGCAGCGGGTCGGCGATCTGCTCGGGCAGCACGGCGTCGAGGATCGGGGCCCGCCCGGGCGGACCGCCGGAGACCTGCAGCAGCAGGTTCGCGCCGTGCCCGAGCACCACGATGCCGATCAGGATGCGCATCAGCGACCGCTGCATCAGCAGGTAGAAGCCCACCGAGTACAGCACCGCGAGCACGATCGCCATGCTCAGGTTGATCGTGGTGTTCACCCGCGGCCACCTCCGCCCGGGACGTCCTCGCCGGCCTCGCGGGCGTCACGGGCGATGCCGGAGCCGAGCGAGCGCAGCAGGTCGAGCACCACGCCGATGATCAGCAGGTAGACGCCGACGTCGAGCAGCAGGCTGCTGACGATGTCGAGGTAGCCGAACGGGCCGAAGGTGACCGTCCACTTGACCGAGGCGAGCACCGGGTCGCCCCAGGTCACCGGGGCCAGCGCGGTGAGCACCGCGACGATCAGGCCGGTGCCCACCAGCACCGGCGGGCGGATCCGGAACCGGGAGCCCAGGTTGTCGTCGCCGCCCGCGATGTGGCGCAGCACGAACGCGAGCCCGGCGACCAGGCCGCCGGAGAACCCGCCGCCCGGGCCGTAGTGCCCCTCCAGCAGCAGGAACACCGAGAACACGAGCACCACGGGGAACAGCAGCCGGGCCGCGGCCTCCAGGACCAGGGTCCGTTCGCGGACGTCCGGGCAGGTACCGGTGAGCATCCACCGCCCGCTGGGCTGGTCCATCCGGGCCCAGCTCTCGGCGTCGCCGGCCGGGGACGCCGGCTTCTCCTGCGAGGCCGTCATCCGAGCACCTCCATCTCGTGCTTCGGCGATCCCGAGCCGCTGCGCACGACCGTGCCGCCCTTCTTCTTGTCGTAGCGGGTCGCGAGCACCAGGCTCGCGGTACCGGCCGCGCAGATCAGCAGCACGGTGATCTCCCCGACCGTGTCGAGTGCGCGGAAGTCCACCAGGATCGCGCTGATCAGGTTGGTCGCGCCGGCCTCCGGAGCCCCCGCGATGAACGGCCCGGTGGTGGCGGGCGGCAGCGTGCGGGCCCCGGACAGCACCACGGCCATCCCGGCGACGAGCACGCCACCGACCGCGGCGACCGCGGCCTTGGGGGCACGGACGCGGCGCTCGGTGTCCGGCTCGTCGAAGTGGGCGGGCAGCCGGCGCAGCACGAAGACGAACGCGACCAGGGTGAGCGTCTCGACCAGGAACTGGGCGAGCGCCAGGTCGGGGGCGCCGTCGATGACGAACAGCCCGCCGATGCCGTAGCCGACCGCGCCGACCAGCAGCACCGCGGTGAACCGGCGGTGCGCCAGGCAGAGCGCGATCGCCGCGACGATCACCATCAGACCGACCGGGACCTGCATGATCGAGTGGTAGGGCGCCTGGTCGGTCGGGTACGTGCCGGTGACGGCGATGACCGGGCCGGGCAGCGCGATCAGCGTCGCGAGGATGCAGCCGAGGTAGACCGGCAGCGACCCGATCTGGAGCCGGCCGGTCACCGTGATCGCCGACCGCTCCAGCCCCGTCACGACGGCCTCGTACCCCCGCTGGGCGGACACGTGCGGCACCGAGAGGTGCCCGGTCAGGGACTGCCCGTAGCGGTGCAGGAGGAGCCCGCCGACCACCGCGATCCCGGTGAACAGCAGCGGCAGCCCGGGGGTGTGCCAGAGCGCCAGCTCGTAGCGGGCCGCGTAGGCGTCGCCGAGCGGGGGCAGCGACGCGGCGTAGGAGGCGGCGAGCTGCTGGACCAGCGGCGCGGCGAACCCGGCCGCGATCCCGGTGAGCGCGCACAGCCAGGCGGGCCCGGACAGGCCGAGCGGGACCGGGTCGCCGCCGGTGGGGTGGCTGCCCTTGGTCGCGAACGCGCCCCAGAGGAACCGCGCGGTGTAGGCGACGGTGAGCAGGGAGCCCGCGACCAGGCCGATCGCCGTGATCCAGCCGCGGACACCGCCCTCGAGCACGAACGCCTCGAACGCGGCCTCCTTGCCGACGAACCCGAGCATCGGCGGGAGACCGGCCATCGACAGCCCGGCGAGCGTGGCGATCACGGCGAGCCCGCGACGGCGGCGCCCGAGCCCGCACAGCTCGCGCAGGTCACGGGTACCGCACGCCTTGTCGATCGCCCCGACGACCATGAACAGCGGTGCCTTGAACAGTCCGTGCGCCAGCAGCATCGCGATGCCCGCGAGACCGGCGACCCGCGAACCGGACCCGAACAGCACCATGAGGAACCCGAGCTGGGAGACGGTGCCGAAGGCCAGCAGCCGCTTGAGGTCGGTCTGGCGCATCGCCCGCCAGCCGCCCAGCACCATCGTCGCCAGGCCGAGCACCATCACCGGAGCCCACCAGACCGGGTGCACCGAGAAGGCGGGTCCGAGCCGCGCGACGAGCACGACGCCGGCCTTCACCATCGACGCCGCGTGCAGGTACGCCGAGATCGGCGTCGGCGCGGCCATCGCGTAGGGCAGCCACGGGTGGAACGGCAGCTGCGCGGACTTGGTCAGCGCGCCCAGCAGGATCAGCACGAGCGCCACCGAGAGCCCGAGCGGGCTGTCGGGGGCCAGCGTGCCGGAGGTCGCGGCAGCGGTGATCTCCGGGATGGAGTAGGTGCCGGCGAGCTGGCCGAGCAGCACGATCCCGAGCAGCATCGCCAGCCCGCCGAACACGGTGACGACCAGCGCCTGGACCGCGGCCCGCCGGTTCTCCCGGTACTGGCCGCCCTGTCCGACGAGCAGGAACGACGTCAGCGACGTCAGCTCCCAGAACACGTACAGGGTCAGCAGGTCGTCGGCCAGGACCAGGCCGAGCATCATCCCGGCGAAGGCGACCAGCAGCGCCGCGGAGCGGGCCGCGTCGGTGGAGCGCGGCCCGAAGTACCAGGCCGCGTAGATCATGATCAGCGCTCCGACGCCGGAGACGAGCACGATCATCGCGATCGCGAGCGCGTCCATCCGCAGGCTCAGCGTCAGTCCCAGCTCGGGTGCCCACTCGATGCGGTCGGTCACCCCGCCGGAGAGCGCGGCCGGGGCCTGCGTCATCGCCCACACGAGGGTCACGGCGAGCAGGGCGGCGCCGGCACCGAACGCCAGCCGCCGGTGGTACCGGGCGAGCGCGGGCAGGCACAGCGCCAGGACGAGATGGGCGGCCACGACGGCGAGCACCGACACCTCCTGGAGTCACGGGGTCGTTCGGACCAGCGGTTCCGCTCACGTCACGGCCGGACCCGGGGAGCGCCGGAAGAGGCCGCCGCACGATCACCGGAAGGGACGCGGCGACGACGCCGGACTCATCCTATCGGCCGAACCGGACGTTCCGCCCGTGACCGTACCGAGGCTCACGCCCGGAGCGGGACGGCGAAGCACCGGGAGCGGGGATCGTTCCGGTACACACCGAAGTTGCTGGTCCGACGGTATCCGCTGCTCTCGTACAGCGCGATCGCAGCGTACTGGGGATCGCCCGTCTCGAGGATCATGCGGCGACGCCCGGCGGCGGCCGCCGAGCGCTCCAGCGCGGTCAGCACCGCCCGGGCGTGTCCCCGCCCGCGTGCGGCCGGCTCGACGTACATCCGCTTCAGCTCGGCGTCGCCGTCGCGGAGCCCCGGGTCGGCCGGGTCGGCGTCGACGGCGCGCCACGCCCCGGTCGCGACGGGGACGCCGTCCTCGTAGCCGACCAGGAACAACCCGGACGGGGCGCGGAAGTCGGCCGGGACGACGGGTGTGACGTCACCGTCGCCGTAGACCTCGCCGTAGAACGCCTGCAGCCGCTGCATCAGCGGTGTGACGTCCGGATGGTCGATCGCCGACACCCGCAGCTCGAGCTCCCCCACCCCCTCATGATCGGTCCCAGGTGACCGGCAGCGCACGCAGCCCTCCGGTGAGGACGTCCGAGCGCAGCTCCAGCTCGGTGCGGTCCACCGCGAGGCGCAGCGACGGGAACCGGGCGGGCAGCGCCCGGAACACCTCGGTCAGCTCGACCCGGGCCAGGCTCGCGCCCACGCAGAAGTACGGCCCGTGCCCGAACGCGAGGTGGGTCGGCTTCCGGTCGGGATCGAAGTCCGCGGCCGCGTCGAAGTGCCGTGGGTCCCGGTTCGCCGCCCCCGGGGCGAGCAGGATCGCGTCCCCCTCCGGGATGTGCACCCCGGCGATGTCGATGTCGGCGTGCGCGTAGCGCGGGATGCCGCCGTTGCCCCCGCTGGGCACGGCCAGCCGCAGGACCTCCTCCACCGCGCCCGCGGACCGCTCCGGGTCCGCCACCAGTGCCGCCCACTCCCCCGGGCGGTCCAGCAGCAGGACGGTGCCGGTGTCGATCCGCCCGACCGTCGTCTCGTGCCCGGCGAACAGCAGGCCGGCGCCGAGCGCGGCGAGCCGGTCGCGCTGCTCGGGCGCCGAGCCGAGCGCGGCGAAGTCGGACAGCACGTCCTCCCCCGGCTCGTCGTCCTTGCGGTCGATCAGGCCGCGGACGTAGGCGAACAGCGCCTGCGCGGCGGCCTCGGCACGGGGCCGGTCGTGGAGCAGCCCGAGCTCGCCGGACCAGCGACGGAACTCCTCACGGTCGGCGAAGGGGACGCCGAGCAGCTCGCAGATGACCAGGACCGGCAGCGGGAAGGAGAACAGCTCGTGCAGGTCGCAGCCGGGGCCGGCGGCCTCGACGACGTCGAGCCGGCTGTGCACCAGCTCGGCGACGTGGCCGGAGAGCCTGCGCATCCGCCGCGCCGAGAACGCGGGCGCGAGCAGCTTGCGCATGACGGTGTGGTTGCTCCGCTCGGTCTCCGGCGACTCGCCGCTGGGTCCGCCGAAGATCATCGAGTCGGAGATGCGCGCGGCCCGCTCCGGCTCGGGATGGCTGCGGCCGAGCCGGTCGTCGGCGAACAGGGCGCGGGCCTCGTCGTAGCCGGTGACCAGCCACGCGACGTCGCCGGCCGGGGTCCGGACCGGGGTGATCGGGGACCGCTCCCGCAGCCGGGCGAACAGCGGTGGGAGCTCGAGGACGTCGTGGCGCGGGAACGGGAGGCGCGGCAGGTCCGTGGCGTCGGGACCGGTGGTGGTGGTCACCCGCCCGACGGTACGAGCGCGGGCCGGCACCCGCCTCCGTCCCGGGGTGGACATCGGGTCGATCCCCGGCCGGGCGCGACGGCGCGACCGAGCGGCACGATCCGCACCGCGCGCGGTGATCCGTCGCCCGCGCGGGCCCGGACACGCGCGCCGAGCGGATCAGCGCGCGGACCGCGGCCGGCCGGGCCGTGACCGGGGGTCAGACCACCGCGGTCCGCTCCCGCGGCGCCCGGTCCACCCGGTGCGCTCCGGCCCACACCAGGACCAGGCAGAGCGCCTGCACCCCGGCGACGACGAGCAGCAGGACCGGGTACCCCGCGACCCCGGTCAGGGCGGACAGCAGCATCGGCAGCAGGAAACCGGCGTAGGTCAGCGAGTAGAACACCGCGGTGAGCCCGGCCAGGTGCTCCGGCGCGGCGATCCGCTGGACCTCCTGCAGCCCGGAGAGCAGCACGAAGCCGTAGCCGGCGCCGAGCAGCGCGGCCGCGCCGAACGCCACCGGGACGGAGCGGCCCGCGGCGCCCGCCGCGGCCACCACCGTCCCGACCACGACGAGTGCGAGCCCGATCCGGGTGGCGGCGAGCGGCGAGCGGGCGTCGATCACCCGGGCCGCGGACTGGGCGAGGAACCCGCAGCCCAGGGTGACGGCGGTCAGCAGGGTCGCGACGAGCAGCCCGTAGCCACCGACGACGTCGCCGAGTGCGGTCGGCTGCACCGCGAACGACAACGCGGCGGCGCCGAACACCCAGGGTGCGGCGGGCAGTACCAGCCACCGGAAGCGGGGGTGCACGGCAGCGGGCACCCGCAGGTCACGCAGCCAGGACCGGGAGCGGCCCGGCACCACCGTCTCCGGGGCCGCCACGAGCCACCAGGTGACCGGGACCATCAGCACGATGTGGACCAGGTAGGGCAGCTCCATCGGCAGCGGCGCGAACTGCGCGAGCAGCCCGCCGACCAGCGGCCCCAGGCCAAAGCC
Source organism: Pseudonocardia sp. ICBG1293 (assembly GCF_020131355.1). Lineage (GTDB taxonomy): Bacteria > Actinomycetota > Actinomycetes > Mycobacteriales > Pseudonocardiaceae > Pseudonocardia. The sequence goes on along the minus strand of NZ_JAHLEL010000051.1, from coordinate 249,148 downwards.
CGCGGTGAGCGCGAGCGCGGCGCGCCGGGCACCCTCGCCCTCCCCGGACAGCTCCTTGACCCACGTCGTCGCCACCGCCATCGCGACGCCGATGCACAGGCCGAACAGCAGCCGGCCCGCGTAGAGCAGCCCCTCGGAGAACGCGCCGAGCGCGATGACCGCGCTGGCCGGGATCGACGCGGCCGTGGCGGGCAGCAGCACCCGCCTGCGGCCCCAGCGGTCCGACGCCGGTCCGCCGACGAGCAGGCCCGGGGCGAGACCGAGCACGTAGACGCCGAAGAACGCGGCGACCACGGTGGCCGAGTAGTGGCCCTGCTCGCGGTACATGACCATCAGCGGGCTGAACTGGTTGGCGCCGTACCCGACACCGAACAGCACCAGCGCGGGCCGCATCCACGGCTTCACGATCGGTTCCCTCCTGGCCACGACGAACGCCCCCGGGAACGCGTCCCGGGGGCGTCGTCGTCGACGGTGGTGGTGGTGCGGCCTCAGGCCGCGGACTTGGCCCGCTGGCGCCAGCGGGTGAGCGTGCGCTCGGTGTAGCCATTCGGCTCGGTCGCGCCGCTGAACACCAGCTCCAGGGCGGCCTGGAACGACTCGCTGGACTCCAGGTCCTTGGCCATCGCGGGATAGCCGTCCTCACCGGCGTTCTGCTCGTCCACCACGGCCGCCATCCGGGCGAAGGTGTCGCGCACCCCCTGCTCGTCGACGATGCCGTGCCGGAGCCAGTTCGCGACCAGCTGCGCGGAGATCCGCAGGGTGGCGCGGTCCTCCATCAGCCCCACGCCCTCCAGGTCGGGCACGGTGGAGCAGCCGATGCCCATCCCGACCCAGCGCACCACGTACCCGAGGATCGACTGGGCGTTGGTCTCCAGCTCGTGGGTCACGGCGTCGGCCGGGAGCGAGGCCGCGTCGGTCACCGGCACCTCCAGCAGCCTGCGCCGGTCGGCGGTGGTGCGGGACGCGATCTCGTCCTGCACCGCGTGCACGTCGACGCGCAGGTAGTGCAGGGCGTGCAGGGTCGCGGCGGTGGGCGAGGGCACCCAGGCGCAGTTCGCACCGGCCTTCGGGTGGCCGATCTTCTGCTCGATCATCTCGGCCATCGCGGCGGGCTTGGCCCACATCCCCTTGCCGACCTGCGCGGTGTGCGCGAACCCGGCGGCGAGCGCGACGTCGACGTTGCGGTCCTCGTAGGTCGTCAGCCACGTCGTCGACTTCATGTCGCCCTTGGGCAGCACCGGCCCCGCGGCGAAGCAGGTGTGGATCTCGTCGCCGGTGCGGTCGAGGAAGCCGGTGTTGACGAAGATGACCCGGTTCGCGGCCTCGGCGATGCAGGCGGAGAGGTTGACGCTGGTCCGCTTCTCCTCGTCCATGATGCCGATCTTGAGCGTGTTCGGGGTCAGCCCGAGGGCCTCCTCGACCGCGCCGAAGAGCTCGACGGTGAGCGCGACCTCCTCCGGCCCGTGCTGCTTCGGCTTGACGATGTAGACGCTGCCCGCGCGGGAGTTGGTGTGCGGGCCCTTCCCCTGCAGGTCGTAGAGCCCGGCGCCGGCGGAGACCAGCGCGTCGAGGACGCCCTCGGCGACCTCGCCGCCGTCGGCGGTGCGCACGGCGTTCGTGGTCATGTGGTGGCCGCAGTTGCGGACCAGCATGAGCGAGCGCCCGGGCAGGGTGCGGGCGGAGCCGTCGGGCGCGGTGTACTCGCGGTCGGGGTTCACCCGCCGGGTGACCGTCTTCCCGCCCTTGGTGAACTCCGAGGTCAGATCGCCGCGCAGCAGCCCGAGCCAGGTCCGGTAGGCGAGCGTCTTGTCCTCGCCGTCCACCGTCGCTACCGAGTCCTCGAGGTCGACGATCGTGGTGACGGCGGACTCCAGGACGACGTCGGCGACGTCGGCGTGGTGCTGGCGCCCGACCTGCGTCGTCGGGTCGATCGTGATCTCCAGGTGCAGCCCGTTGCGGGTGAGCAGCACGGCGCCGCGACCGTCACCGTCGACCGGGCGGAACCCGGCGAACTGCGCGGGGTCGGCGAGCCCGACGGTGCCGTGCGCGGTGGTGTCGGCGACGACGCCCTCGGTGCCCGCCCGGTAGGCGGAGACGTCGGCGTGGCTACCGGTGGCCAGCGGGAACAGCTCGTCGAGCAGCTCGTCGGCGGCGGTGATCACCTGTGCGCCGCGGCGCTCGTCGTAGCCCTTCGCGAGCTCACCGTCCTGCGGGAGCGCGTCGGTGCCGTAGAAGGCGTCGAACAGCGACCCCCAGCGCGCGTTGGCGGCGTTGAGCGCGTAGCGGGGCACCGTGGAGGGCACGACCAGCTGCGGGCCGGGGACCTCGGCGATCTCCGGGTCGACCCGGTCCACGCTGATCGTCGGGGACTGCTCCGGGAGCAGGTAGCCGAGGTCGGTGAGGAAATTCTCGTACTCCTCCACCGAGCCGGCTCCGTGCTCGCCGTGCCACTCGTCGATGCGCGCCTGGATCTCGTCACGACGCGCGAGGGCCTCGGCGATCCTCGGGGCGAAGCGCTCCTGCAGCCGGGCCAGGGTCGCCCAGAAGTCGTCGGCCGTGAGGTCGACGTCGGACAGGAGCTCGCCCTCGACGAAGGACCTCAGGTGCTCGTCGACCTGCAGGCCGGCGGTGTCGGCCATCTGTGACCACCCTCTCCGTGTGGATGTCAGGACTGGTCGTATTTCTACCAGTGGATTATCTTTTCCGCATCACGGAAGTGACACGAGCCCTGCCCGTGACGTCGAACAGGCGTGGCGTCACCGTGTCGACGTACCCTCCCGTGAGCCCCGCCACGCGCAGCAAGGGAGTGCAGCGATGCCTCTGGCCCGCTCGATCCACGACGAGTTCGTCGCCCTCCTGGGCGCCGCGGACGTGCTCGACGACCCGGTCCGCACCCGCACCTACGAGTGCGACGGCCTGACCGGCAGCCGGGTCGTCCCCGAGCTGGTCCTGCTGCCCCGCACCGCCGAGGACGTCGCGGGCTGCGTCCGGATCTGCGCCCGGCACCGGATCCCGTTCGTCGCACGCGGCGCCGGCACCGGCCTGTCCGGCGGCGCGCTGCCGGTGGCCGAGGGCGTCGTCATCGGGCTGAACCGGCTCAACCGGGTGCTCGAGGTCGACCCGGAGAACCGGCGTGCGGTGCTGGAACCCGGCGTCACGAACCTCGAGATCACCGCGGCCGCGTCGCCGCACGGGCTCTACTACGCCCCGGACCCCTCCAGCCAGCAGGTGTGCACGATCGGCGGCAACGTCGCGGAGAACTCCGGCGGCGCGCACTGCCTCAAGTACGGGTTCACCACCAACCACGTGCTGTCGATGGAGGTCGTGCTCCCCGACGGCGAGGTCGTCACCCTCGGGTCGGACTCGATGGAGCAGCCCGGGCCCGACCTGCGCGGGGTGTTCCTCGGGTCGGAGGGCACCCTCGGGATCGTCACGAAGGTGACCGTGCGGCTGCTGCGCACCCCCGAGGTCATGCGCACGCTGCTGGCGGACTTCCCGTCGGTGTCGGCGGGCGGCCGGGTCGTCTCCGACATCGTCGCGGCCGGGATCGTGCCCGCCGCGGTCGAGATGATGGACGCACTGGCCATCGAGGCCGCCGAGGGCGCCACCGGCGCGGGCTACTCCCTCGACACCCCGGCCGCACTCGTCGTCGAGCTCGACGGCACCGTCGAGGAGTGCGAGGAGCAGTTCGCGCTGGTCAAGGAGATCTGCGACCGGCACGGCTGCACCCGGCTGCACATCGCGGGATCGCCGGAGGAGCGGGCGAACATCTGGCGCGGCCGCAAGGCCGCGTTCGCCGCGGTCGGCCGGATCTCGCCGGACTACATCGTCCAGGACGGCGTGGTCCCCCGGACCCGGCTCGCCGAGGTCCTCGAACGGATCGACGAGATGGGCGCCGAGGCCGGGCTGCGCGTCGCGAACGTGTTCCACGCGGGCGACGGCAACCTGCACCCGCTGGTCCTGTTCTCCGCCGCGGAGGGCCAGACCGAGCACGCCGAGCACCTGTCGGCGCGGATCGCGGAGCTGTGCGTCGAGATGGGCGGCTCGCTGTCGGGCGAGCACGGCATCGGCACCGACAAGGCCTGCTCGATGCCCCGGATGTTCGGCGAGGACGACCTGGCCGTCATGCGTCGCGTCCGCGACGGGTTCGACCCCGACCACATCTGCAACCCCGGCAAGCTCCTGCCCACCCCGCGGCTGTGCGGCGAGAAGCCGGGGCGCTACCGCCCGCACCCGCTGGAGGAGGCGGGCCTGATCGAACGGCTGTGACCCGTCCGGCCGACCTGTCCGACCGACCCGTACGAGACCCGGAAGGGCCCGACGACATGACACGCGCTGCTCCCACCACGCTGCGCCCCACCTCGGCGAAGGAGGTCCGGGACGCCGTCCTGGACACCCCCGGCCGCCTCGCGGTCACCGGCGCCGGCACCGCGTCCGGCTGGGCCGGGCGCGCGGACGACGTCACGGCGACGCTCGACCTCTCCGCCCTGTCCGGGGTGATCCACCACAACCCCGGGGACATGACCGTCTCGGTGCACGCCGGGACCCCGGTCCGTGCGCTGCAGGAACAGCTGGCCGAGCACGGCCAGCGTCTGGCGTTCGACGCGGCCCGGGTCGCCCGCGGCGCCACCGTCGGCGGACTGCTGGCCACCGCCGACGCCGGCCCGTCCGCCCTGGTCTGGGGCGGTCTGCGGGACCTCGTCATCGGCACCACCTCGGTACTCGCCGACGGCACCATGGTCCGCTCGGGTGGACACGTCATCAAGAACGTCGCCGGCTACGACATGGCCAAGCTGGCGCACGGCTCCTACGGCGCCTTCGGCCCGCTGGTCGAGGTCGTCCTGCGGCTGCACCCGGTCCCGAAGGCGGTCGCCTGCGTGCAGGTCGACGGACCGGTGGGCGAGGCCGCGGCACGGGTGCTGGAGCTCATGGCGAGCCCGCTGGAGCCGATCGCGGTCGAGTGGGTCTCCGGCGACCCGGGGCGCCTGCTGGTGCGCCTCGAGGGCGGGACCTCGACCCTGCCCGCACGGGTGGAACGGCTGCGCGAGCTGCTCGGCGCCGACGCCCACGAGGCGGGCCCCGAGGCCTGGGACGACCACGCGGCGCTGGCCGACGGCCCGCACGCCCGGGACGACGCCGACGGCCCCGCGCTCGACGGCGCCGTCGTCCGGATCGGGTGCGCCCCGACCCGGCTGGCGCCGCTGGTGGAGCAGCTGCCCGCCACCGCCGTGACGGCCGGGCTCGCGACCGGCGTCGCGACCGTCACCGTGCCGGGTGCGGCCGTCGCGGAGGTGCACGACGCCGTCGCCGCGATCGGCGGCACGAGCGTGCTGCGCGACCGCGCCGAGGCCCTCGACGCCCCGGCGTGGGGCCCCGCGCCGTCCGCGCTGGCCCTGCTGAAGGCGATCAAGAACCAGCTCGACCCCGAGGCCCGGTTCGCCGCCGGTCGCTTCGCCCCCTGGATGTGAGGCAGGCATGACGAGCACCCACGAGCCCGCAGGCACCCCGACCGGCGCGGCCGAGACCAAGATCCCCCAGCAGGGGCCGAGCGCGTTCGACGACGTGCACCCGCCGCAGCGCGAGCTGCTCGACGACTGCGTCCACTGCGGCTTCTGTCTGCCCACCTGTCCCACCTACGTGCTGTGGGGCGAGGAGATGGACTCCCCGCGCGGCCGGATCCTGCTGATGGACCTGGCCGAGAAGGGCGACATCACCCTCGACGGGCCGTTCACCGAGCACATCGACAACTGCCTGGGCTGCATGGCGTGCGTGACCGCCTGCCCGTCCGGGGTGCAGTACGACAAGCTGCTGGAGTCGGTGCGCCCGCAGATCGAGCGCAACGTGCCGCGCACCGCGTCGGACAAGCTGTTCCGCGACGCGATCTTCTCGCTGTTCCCCTACAAGCGACGACTGCGCGCCGCCGCCCTGCCCGGCGCGCTCTACCAGCAGCTGCGCCGGGTCCCGGCGATCCGGAGACTCGCCGAGAAGCTGCCCGGCCAGCTCGCGGCGATGGAGTCGCTGCTGCCCCCGGTGTCGGTGCGCGAGGCGTTCGCGCGGCTTCCGGTGCACACCCCCGCCGTCGGCGTCCGCCGGGCCCGGGTCGCGCTGCTCACCGGCTGCGTGCAGGACGTGTTCTTCCACCGGGTCAACGAGGCCACCGTGCGGGTGCTCGCCGCCGAGGGCTGCGACGTGCTCGTCCCCCGCGACCAGCAGTGCTGCGGAGCCCTGGAGGTGCACGCCGGGCGGGAGGAGTCCGCGCTGGACCGGGCCCGGCGCACCATCGCCCGGTTCGAGACCCTGGACGTCGACGCGGTCGTCACCAACGTCGCGGGCTGCGGCTCGTCGATGAAGGACTACGGCCACCTGCTCGCCGACGACCCGGACTGGGCCGAGCGCGCGAAGCGCTTCTCGGCGCGCGGCCGCGACGTCCACGAGGTCCTCGCCGACCTGTACTCCCGGGACGACGACGGCGGCCCCCGCGCCCCGCGCACCCCGGTCTCCGGCCGGGTCGCCTACCACGACGCGTGCCACCTCGGGCACGCCCAGGGGGTGCGCAGCCAGCCCCGGGATGTCCTGCGGACCATCCCCGAGCTGGAGCTCGTCGACATCGCCGAGGCCTCGCTGTGCTGCGGCTCGGCGGGCATCTACAACATGGTCAAGCCGGACGCCGCGGCCGACCTGGGTGTGCGCAAGGCGGAGAAGATCCGGGAGGCGAAGCCCGACGTCGTGGTCACCGCGAACCCGGGCTGTCTGCTGCAGATCGGGAAGTACCTGCCGAACGAGACCTTCGCCGACGTCCCGCTGCTGCACCCGGTCCAGCTGCTCGACGCGAGCATCCGCGGGGCGGCGGTGCCCCGGCGCTGAGCCGGTCGCCGGTCAGGCCGACGCCAGGCCGGTGAGGTCGGCGTCGCGGAACGCGTCGACGACCGCGGCGAGACAGGCCGCGGTCGTCGACGAGGGCGCGACCACCGACCCGGTGACCGTCACCGGTGGGTCGAGCGGGATCTCGCGCACCCGCGACGCCCCGGACGCCGCGGCCCACCCCGCGGGCAGCAGCGTCCATCCGGTCCGGTCGGCCCCCATCTCCGCGACGACGGCCTCCCCCACCCCGACCGGCCGCCCCACCCGGGCGCCGGCCGGGGCGACGATGCCGGCGAGGGCGGCGTGCCAGGGCGGGTCGGTGTCGCGGCACGGCGGGCGGAACGGCCCGGACCCGGCGAGCGTCGACAGCCGTACCGAGGACCGGCGGGCCAGCGGGTTCCGGTCGGACACCACCGCACTCAGCTGCTCGTCCCACGCCCGGTGCACGACCAGGCCGGGGCCCACCGGTTCGCCGCGGGCCACCGCGAGATCGAGGCGTCCGTCGCCCACCGCCGCCAGGCGTTCCGGCACGGGCAGGTCGAACAGCTGGATCTCCAGGTCCGGGGAGCACTCCTGCAACCGGCGCAGCCCCAGCTCCAGACGGCCGGTCAGCCCGGGAGCCGTGCCGATGCGGACCCGGGTCGCCGGCGCGTCCACCGCGGCGTGCACCCGCTCCGCCGCCGCCAGGGCCTCCCGCGCGGCGGCGAGCACCCGGTGCCCGGCGGGGGTGAGCCGGACGTGGCGCGAGGACCGGTCCAGCAGCCGGGTCCCGAGTTCGCGTTCGAGCCGGGCCACCTGCTGGCTCACCGCGGGCTGCACGATGTGCAACCGCTCGGCCGCGCGGCCGAAGTGCAGCTCCTCGGCCACCGTCACGAAGTACCGCAACCCGCGCAGTTCCATCCCGTGCCCTCCCCGACCTCTGTCGATAACGAACGCCGATCGCTGTGCGGGTTGTTCCGGCCTGGTTCCCCGGGCCCGGCGCGGCTGCACTGGTGACCATGCGGATCGGAACCCTGAACCTCGCCGCCGACGGCCCCGCCGCCGTCCGGGACACCGTGCTCGACGCGGGCCGCCGGGGCCTCGACGCGGTCTGGACGAACCAGATGCCCGGCAGCTGGGACCCGTTGACCCTGCTCGCCGCGGCGGAGCCGGGCACCGGCCCCGCCGAGCTCGGCACCGCGGTCACCCTGACCGGTCCCCGGCATCCCGTCGCGCTCGCCACCCAGGCGCTGACCACGCAGGCGGCCCTCGACGGCCGGCTGACGCTCGGGGTGGGCCCGGGCCACGCCCCCTACCTCTCCGGTGAGCTGGGGCTGCCGTTCGACGCGCCCGCCGCCCGGACCCGGGAGTACCTGGAGGTGCTGGTCCCGCTGCTGCGCGGGGAGCGGGTGACCCACCGGGGCCGGTTCCTCGAGGTCGACACGCAGCTCTCGTTGCCGCGACCGGTGCCGGCGCCGCGGGTGCTGCTGTCGGCCCTCGGCCCCCGGATGCTGGAGATCGCCGGGGAGCTGACCGACGGCACCGTCGTGACCTGGGTGCGGCCCGAGCTCGTGCGCGACCACCTGCGGCCCGCGCTGCCGGACACCGCCCGGGTCGTGGTCACCGTGGTGGTGGGCGTGACCGCCGACCCCGACCGGGTGCTGGAGTCGGTCGCGCGGGACTTCGCCCCCGTCGGGACGCTGCCCAGCTACCGGGCACTGCTGGACCGCGGGGGGCTCCGCGGGCCCGAGGAGACCGTGGTGGCCGGCTCGGAGGAGCACCTGGCGCGGGTCCTCGCCCGGTACGGCGAGGCGGGTGCGACCGACCTCGTCGTGGTCGACCTGAACCCCGAGGGCCGGTCGGCGCTCGACGTGGCGGCCGAGCTGTCCTCCACCCGGGCCGCCGCCTGACGACGGCCGGCCCCGTCCGGGCGGGGGTGCCGAGCAGCAGGGCGCCGTTCAGGACGGGCGTCGCCGGGTGCGCCCCGTCGGCCGGCGGTGCGCCCGGCGCCATGCCGTCGCGCCGGCCGTCCGGGCGCGGTCGGCCGTCCCGGGGGTCGGGGCCGTACCCCCGCCCACGGGACCGGTGGGCGCCGGGTCGGAGAGCGCCGGGACGACGGGCTCGGGCGCGACGGGCTCGGGGGCGGTCACGTCGAGGTCGGACACGGCCGGACCGGACCGGGGGTCCGCCGGCCCGTCCGGATGCCGGTGCAGCGCCCGCAGCTCGGCACGCAGCGCGACGATGTCCCACTTGCGGGCGGTGTGCTCCCGCTCCAGGCGCTCCAGCCGCCGGTGGGCGAGCACGAGCAGCACACCGGCGGCGATCCCTCCCGCCAGCGCGGTCCACGCGACCACCGCCGCCAGCCCCGACACACGCACCCCGTCCACTCGTCTCCACCGGTGACGCACTCACCGTAGCGAGCGGACGGGCCCCCGACGGCCCGCCGGGTGAGTCACCGCACACGCCGTCGCACGACGTCACGTCGGTATCGTGGGCACGCAGGCACCGCCGCCCCGCGCTCCCCGTCCGGGTCCCCGTCGTGGCCGTCCCGGATGCGACTCGCGCGGGTGGACCCGGCCCCGGCGGGTACGGGAACAGGCGATGCGCCCCGCCAGTGAGACCGTGAGGAGGCCGGAGATGCAGGCGATCGGTAACGATCCGACCACCCTGAGCGATGGACCGGCCGTGGAGGAGACGACCGTGCACCCCGAGACCAGCCCGTCGCCCGACCCCCGCCACTTCCCGCAGACGCTGGTCGCGATGGACCCGCCGACCCTCCCCGCCGCCCACCTGACCCCGCCGCCTGCCGAGTTCCGGCAGTTCCCGGCCCCGCAGCGCTCGGTGCCCGGCCACCCGACCCTGCGCAGCCGGCTGCGCAGGGTGCTGCTGTTCTGGCGTCGCAGCGCCTGACCCCCGGGCCCGCCCGGCCCGACCGGCCCGGCCCGACCGACCGCGCGCCGTCCTAGTAGCGCGCGAAGTGCACCCAGCCGGCGTCGCCGTCGTAGGTGCGGCCGTCGACGGTCACCCCGGGGCCCTCCGGGTCGGGGGCCTCGACCGTCCCGACCTCGGTCCAGCCCTCGGGCAGGGGCGCCGCACCGGGGAAGGTCGCCACCAGCGCGTGGTCCTCGCCGCCGGTCAGGACCCAGCGCAGCGGGTCCAGCCCCAGTGCGGACGCGATCTCCGCCATCCGCGGGGCCACCGTGAACGCCCGCGACCGCAGCCGCAGCGCCACCCCGGAGGCCCGTGCGACGTGCGCCAGGTCGGCCAGCAGCCCGTCCGAGACGTCGATCATGGACGTGGCACCGGCGTCGGCGGCCCGCGGGCCGGCGGAGTAGGGCGGTTCCGGCACCCGGTGGGCGTCGACCAGGGCGGCCGGGGAGCGGAACCCGCGTCCGAGCACGGCCAGCCCCGCCGCCGACCAGCCCAGCCGTCCGCAGACCGCGATCCGGTCCCCCGCCCGGGCCCCCGAGCGCAGCACCGGCGCCCTGCCCTGCAGGTCCCCCAGCGCCGTCACCGAGACGACGATCACCGGCGCCGAGGTCAGGTCGCCGCCGACGAGCCCGGCGCCGGTCGAGCGGGCCTCGGCCCACAGCCCGTCGGCGAGCTGCTCGAGCTGGGCCGCCGGCGTCGACGAGGGGCCGGCCAGCCCCACCAGCAGCGAGGTCGGCACCGCCCCCATCGCGGCGATGTCGGCCAGGTTCGCCGCCGCGGCCTTGCGTCCGACCTGCTCGGGGCTCGACCAGTCGAGCCGGAAGTGCACGCCCTCGACGAGCACGTCGGTGCAGGCGACGACCCGTCCGTCGGCCGCGGTGACGACGGCCGAGTCGTCCCCGGGACCGAGCTCGGTCGTAGCCGGCTGGACACGGTCCGTGGTGACCCGGTCGATCAGGGCGAACTCACCGACCTCCCGGAGTGAGACACCGGTCTCGGAACCGCCCTCGGGCGTGCTCGCGGATGGGGTCACGGGGGCTGCCTCCGGTAGGTTCTGCGTCCGACATTCCTGCCGCCAACCATCCGGCAGGGCGGCACGTACCGGAAAGGGGCACGCCGTGGTGCAGGCATACATCCTCGTCCAGACCGAGGTCGGCAAGGCCGCCTCCGTCGCCTCCGAGATCGGGGGTCTGCCGGGCGTCGTCTCGGCCGAGGACGTCACCGGCCCGTACGACGTGATCGTGCGCGCCGAGGCGGACGATGTCGACGAGCTCGGCCGGCTGGTCGTGGCGCGGGTGCAGAACGTCAACGGGATCACCCGGACGCTCACCTGCCCCGTGGTCAAGCTGAGCTGAGACGGGCGGAACGTGGCAGGGGCACGCGTGTCACCACCGGTCGTGGTGGCGATCGCGCTGCCCCTGCTGCTCGCCCTCGTGGTGGCCGGGCTCGCGGTCTGGGCCCGCCTCACGACGGGGCCGGACACCGGCCCCCTGGAGCTGCCCGCGCAGGCCGCCCCGCAGGCGACGTCGGCGTCGTGCGACGCGGTGCTGCGCGCGCTCCCGACACCGATGCCCGGTGACACCGGCGACCTCGCACCGCGCGAGGTCGACCCACCGGTCCCCGGGACGCGGGCCTGGGTCGCCGAGCCGGAGCCGGTGGTGCTGCGCTGCGGCACCGAACGCCCGGCCGAGCTGGGGCCCACCTCACCGCTGATCGTCGTCAACGGGGTGAGCTGGCTGCCGCTGGCGACCCCGCAGGGCGCGCTCGCGACCACGTACGCCGTCGTCGACCGGGGGGTGTACCTCGAGCTGTCCGCCGCCGCGGAGACCGGCCCCGGCCCGCTCCAGGCCGTGTCCGACGCGGTCGTCGCCACCCTGCCCCCGCAGCCGGTGCGGGTCCGGTAGCTAGCGCAGCCCCGTCCCCCGGGCCAGTGCGGTGTCGATCATGGTGCTGAGCAGCTCGGGGTAGTCGAGCCCGGTGACCGCCCACATCTTCGGGAACGCCGAGCTCGGGGTGAAGCCGGGCATCGTGTTGACCTCGTTGACGGTGATGTCGCCGTCGTCGGTGACGAAGAAGTCGACCCGGGCCAGGCCCTGCACGTCCAGCGCGCGGAACGCGGTGATCGCCTTCCAGCGCAGCGACTCGGTGATCTCGTCGTCCAGCTTGGCCGGGATCTGCAGCTCGGAGGTGTCGAGGTACTTGGACTCGAAGTCGTAGAACTCGCTCGAGTAGCGCAGCTCGGCGGGCAGGCTGGCCCGGACGCTGCCGTCGGGGAACTCCAGCACCGCGCACTCGATCTCGCGGCCGGGCACGGCCGCCTCGACGAGCACCTTGGGGTCGTGCCGACGGGCCTCGGCGACGGCCGCGTCGAGTGCGGCCGGGTCGGTGACCCGGGTGACGCCCATCGAGGACCCGGCGCGGGCGGGCTTGACGAACAGCGGCAGCCCGAGCCGGTCGCGGTCGGCGAACCCGATGTCGGTCCCGGGGCGGAGCACGACGCCGTCGGCGACGTCCAGGCCCTCGGCCCGCAGCAGCTTCTTGGCGAACTCCTTGTCCATGCCGACCGCGGAGGCCAGCACGCCCGCGCCGACGTAGGGCAGCCCCGCCATCTCGAGCAGGCCCTGGATCGTGCCGTCCTCGCCGAACGCGCCGTGCAGGATCGGGAAGACGACGTCGACCGCGGTCAACGCCTCCCGCGCGTCCAGGCGCACCAGGCCGCGACCCGGCTCACCGGGCAGCGCCAGCGACTCGGCGGTGCCGTCGACCTCGGGCAGCTCGCGACCGGAGATCGCGAGCTCCGCGGGGTCGGACGGGCCGACCACCCAGGCGCCGTCCGGGGTGATCCCGACCGGGACCACCTCGAACCGCTGCGGGTCGAGGTGGGTCAGCACGCTGCCGGCGGACACGCAGGAGATCGCGTGCTCGGAACTGCGGCCGCCGAAGACGACGGCGACCTTCACCCGGTCGGCACTCATGGGGCCCGAGGGTAGGCGGCGGCTCCGCGGGGTCACGCAGCCGGGCGTCCGCCGGTCCGCCGGGGCGGGGCCCGGGCGGCTCACCCCACCAGCGCCGCCAGCGCGGCGGTCAGGTCGGCCCGTGTCCCGGCGGCGTACCCGACGACCAGGCCGGACGTGCGGGGACCGCCCCGGTGGTAGTCGGCCAGCCCGCGCACGGCGACCCCGCGCCCGGCCGCCGCGGCGACGGCGGCCCGCTCGCCCGCGGGCGGGTGCAGCACCAGGTGCGCCCCGGCCGGGTCCCCCTGCACGGCCCAGCCCGCACCGCGTGCCGCGGCCAGGACCAGGGTCCGGCGTTCCCGCAGCTCGCGACGCAGCCGCCGCAGGTGCCGGGAGAGGTCGCCGTGCGCGGCCAGTGCGGTGAGGACCAGCTGCCCCGCGGGCGACGGCCGGGTGCCCGTCCGGGCGCGCAGGTCCCGCCACGCGTCGACGACGGCGGGTGGCGCGACCGCCCAGCCGACCCCGAGCGTCGGGCTGAGGATCTTGCTTGCCGGGCCCAGGTGCACGACGTGGCCGGGTGCGAGCGCGGCCAGCAGGGGCAGCGGGGCGACGTCGTAGCGCAGCTCGCCGTCGTAGTCGTCCTCGATGACCAGGAAGTCCTCGGCCCGGGCGCGCTCGACCAGGGCGACCCGGCGGGCCGCGGAGAGCCGCACCGCGGTCGGGAACTGGTGTGCGGGTGTGCTGTAGACCGCCGCGCAGCCGCGCGGGACGGCGTCGACGACCAGACCGTCGTCGTCGACGGGCACACCGACGACCCGCAGCCCCGCCGCCCGCAGCGCGCTGACCGCCCGCGGGTAGCCGGGGTCCTCGACGGCGACGGTCGCTCCCGCGGGCAGCAGCCGGGCCAGCTCGGCGACGGCGGCGGAGGTCCCGGCGGTGGTCAGCACGGTCCCCGGCGGCGGGATGAGGCCGCGGTGGCGCAGCAGGTGCCCGGTGACGGCCTCGTGGAAGGAGCTCAGCCCGTCGGCCCGCGGCCGGTCGTCCGGGTGGGTGTCGGCGGCGGCCCGCCAGGCGCGGCGCCACATCGCACGGTCCAGCGCGGCCACGCACGGACGCCCCGGGTCCAGCACCGACGGCACGGCCTGCGGCGGGGGGCCTGCGGGCACCGGCGGGTCGGCGGGGGCGGGACCGGGGACCGCGGTCACGAAGGTGCCCGCCCCGACCCGGCCGGTGACCCAGCCCTCGGCGAGCAGCTGGTCGTAGGCGGCGGCGGTGACCGTCCGGCTCACCCGCAGCGTCGCGGCGAGGCCGCGGGTCGAGGGCAGCCGGTCCCCGGGTCGCAGCGCCCCGCCGGCGGCGGCGGCCCGCAGGGCGTCGGCGAGCTGGACCGCCAGCGGGGTACCCCCGGCGCGGTCGAGGTCGATCGGGAGCTCCTGCACGGTGGCATTCCGTTCACGACGGGAATTGGCCGTTCCAGGATGCCACTGCGCCCGTCATCCTCGGGCGGTGACACTCTCCCCCACCCCCCGCAGCACGCTCGGCCGCAAGCGCGACCGGGCGGCCGTGGACCGGTCCGCGCTGCACGCGGTGCTCGACGAGGGCCTCGTCGCCCATCTCGGCGTCGTCCGCGACGGCGCGCCCGTCGTGCTCCCGACCGCCTACGGGCGCGACGGCGACACGCTCTACCTGCACGGCTCGTCCGGTGCGCGGTACCTGGCCGGGGACACGCTGCCCTGCTGCGTGACCGTGACCCACCTCGACGGCATCGTGCACGCCCGCGCGCTCATGCACTTCTCGATGAACTACCGCAGCGCCGTGATCCACGGCGAGGCCCGCCGGGTGACCGGCGACGAACGGCGCCGGCACGCGCTGCGGGTGATCGTCGAGCACCTCACCCCGGGGGCGTGGGACCACGCCCGCCGCCCGGACCGCCGGGAGCTGGCCGCCACCGCGGTGTTCGCCCTGGACCTGACCGAGGCCAGCGTGAAGAGCCGCACCGGGCCGCCGTCGGACGACGACGCCGACATCGCCGCCGGGCTCGCCTGGGCGGGCGTGGTGCCGCTGCGAACCGTGGCCGGGCCCCCGGAAACCACCCCTGACCTGCAGGGGGACCGGCCCGTTCCGGACCACGTGCGCGACGGCTGTCACACCGGAGGGTGACGTAGCCTCGGGGGCTCCGACGCAGCCCTCACCGCCCCCGAGGAGGACTCGTGACCCCCCGTGTGCTGCCCGGCCTGCCCCTGCAGGACGCGACGCTGATGCCGGACTGCGTGCAGGACGCCGGCTCGTGGTGCGCGACGCTCTACCGCTGGACCAGCAACGACTTCCTGGCCCAGCACGCGGACGCCCTCGTCGGCAGGACGGTCGCGATCACCGTCATCGTCGTGGTCGCGGTGCTGTTCCGCTGGCTGGCGCACCGTGCGATCGGGCGGATGGTCGACGGCGCGACCAACGGCCGGTTCACCGCGCTGGTGGGCCGGGCCCGGCGGTTGCGCCCGGGCGGCGGGCCGGTCGCGCCGGCCGCCGACCCGGGCACCCAGCGGCGGGCGCAGCGGGCGCGCACGATCGGCTCGGTACTGCGCTCGATCGTCTCCGCGGTGGTGCTGCTCGTCGCGGTGATGATGGTGATGAACGAGCTCGGCTACCCGCTCGGCCCGCTGCTCGCCGGCGCCGGGGTGATCGGGCTGGCCATCGGCTTCGGTGCGCAGAACCTGGTGCGCGACTTCCTGTCCGGCATGTTCATGCTGCTGGAGGACCAGTACGGGGTCGGCGACGTCGTCGACGTCGGGGAGGCCGTCGGCACCGTCGAGGCGGTCGGCCTGCGGATCACCACGATCCGCGACATCAAGGGCACCGTCTGGTACGTCCGCAACGGTGAGATCCTGCGCGTGGGCAACATGAGCCAGGGCTACGCGGTCGCCGTGGTCGACCTCCCGATCGCCCACCACGCCGACGTCGAGGAGGCCACGGAGCTGGCCGGGAGCACCGCGACCGGACGCGCCGCGCAGGACGACATCGCCGGGGACGTGCTGGAGGCCCCCGAGGTGCTCGGCGTCGACAAGATCGGCCCGGAGGGCGTCACCCTGCGGATCACCGTGCGGGTCAGCCCGGGCAGACAGTGGGCGGTGCAGCGTGCGCTCAACGGCGCGATCACCGACGCGTTCGACGACCACGGCATCCCCCGTCCGATGGTCTTCCCCGGTCCCGCCCGCGACGGGCAGGCGCAGAAGCAGAACTGACGGTTCCTGGGAGACTGGTCGACGTGAGTGCACCGCAGAACTTCTACGCCGAGGTGGGTGGCGCCCCGGTCTTCCACCGGATCGTCCACCGGTTCTACGAGGAGGTCGCCCGGGACGAGGTGTTGCGGCCGCTGTACCCCGAGGAGGACCTCGGGCCGGCCGAGGACCGCCTGCGGCTGTTCCTGGAGCAGTACTGGGGCGGCCCACGCACCTACTCCGACCAGCGCGGTCACCCCCGGCTGCGGATGCGACACGTGCCGTTCAAGATCGGCCCCATCGAGCGCGACGCCTGGCTGCGCTGCATGCGGATCGCCGTCGACGAGGAGGGCCTCTCCCCGGAGCACCGCGAGCAGCTGTGGAACTACCTGCAGTACGCCGCGGTGAGCATGCAGAACTCCGAGTTCTGACCCGGGTAGGGCTACTACCACGGAGAGTTACGGTTGCTCCGTCCGTCTGGCGGCCATTCGAGTGGCGTTCGGACGCTTTCCGGGTCGATCTACCGCTGAACGTGACCGAATGCGTCCGTCTCGTTGGACGGTCGCCGCCCCGGCACGTCGGGCGGCTCGACGTCACCCGTCTTGGGGGTTCATCGTGAGCGTCTCTCCGTCGCCGTCCGGTCCGCACCGGCACGAGCCGGTCAACGGGTCGTCGCGGCACACGCACCGCGGTGGCGACACCGGGGTCCACTCCGACCGCGACCGTCACGACGGCGAGGACGGCTCCTGGTTCACCGTGTGTGCTGCGCGGCTACGACCGCGGTGAGGTCGACACCCGGCTGGCCGAGCTCGACCACCGCATCCACGACGAGATCCGCCGCGCCGACGCCGCCGAGCAGTCCCTGTCCGCGGCCCGCGCCCAGATCCGGCGGTTGCAGGAACAGCTCGAGGGCGACCCCGCCCCCCGGGCCGGCGACGAGCGTCGTGCCGACGACGCCGGGTTCGGACGCCGGGTCGAGCGGGTCCTGCAGGCCGCCGAGCAGGAGGCCGCGGAGCTGCGCGAACGCGCCGGCGACGAGGCGGCCGAGATCGTCGAGCGGGCCCGCCGCGAGGCCGAGGACCGCCGCGCCCGCACCGAGGAGGCGCTGCTCGGCCGCGCCACCACCCTGGACCGCGAGTTCACCTCGCGCAGCAGCACCCTCGACGAGCGCGAGCACGACGCCGAGCGCCGCGAGCGCGACCTTCGCCGAGCGGGAGCGCACCGTGTCCGACCGGCTCTCCGGCGTCCACACCGAGCGCGAGCGGATCCTCGCCGACGCCCGCGCCGACGCCGAGCAGACGCTGTCCGCGGCCCGCGCCGAGGCCGACGCGCTGCTGCGCGACGCCGAGCAGGGGGCCGGGGAGCGCCGGTCGACCGTCGTGCGCGACGTCGAGCGGCTCGCCGCACTGCGCGACGAGGTACGGGGCGAGCTGACCCGGGTGCAGCGCAGCCTCGCCGAGGAGCTGGACCGCGAGCCGGTCTCGGCCGCCCTCGACGACGCCCTGTTCGGCCCGCGCCCGTCGACCCGCCGGTCTCGTCGACCCGGCCGTCCCCGGACGAGGACGCCCTGGCCTCGGTGTCGGAGCTGGGCGGCCGGCCGTCGGTGGAGCCCGCCGGCTCCCGCTCCTCCGACGACGGTCCCGCCGACGACGTGGAGGCGCCCGTCACCGCTCGCTGGTCCTCGGTCCCGGGCGTCGCCCGGCCGAGGAGGACCCGGACGGCACCACCGTCGGCCGCATCCCGCCGATCTCGCTCACCTCGATCGGGTCCTCCCGTTCGGTGATCTCGGAACGGGCCGTGACCAGGCCCGGACCAGGACGGACGTCGCAGGTGGGACGACCCGGACCGGCCGGGGGGCGACCCGGGTCCGGGCCCGGGGCGACGCTCGCGATAATCGAATCGTTATGTGCACCCGACCGCCGCAGAACGCATGACGTCGGCGCCCGGTCACCCGGGCCCCGACGACCGCTCCCCCCGGCGTGCCGACGGCCCGCCGGAACCGGACCCGGACGGGCTCGGCGAGGCGATCCGGACCGGCCGCGTACCCGTGGTCCCCGGCTCCCTGGTCGACCTGGTCATGCGGTCGGGTTCGGGGGACGACGCCCCGGAACCGGGGGCTCCGTCCGAGGACGACGGCGCCCGGCGCGATCCGACCCCACCCCGACCGGGTTCACCGAACTGGTGTCCCGGGAACGGGGCCCCGCGCCCGGCGCCCGTCCGACCCCGGGACCGCGGCCCGCCGCCGCACCCGCCGACGACGAGCCGCCGTCCGATCCGGGCGACTACGCCGACCTCGGTGACCTCGGGGACGACCCGCTCGGCGTCGGGCCGCTGCCCGCGAGCCCGCCGACGACGGTCTCGACCCCCCGCACACCCCGGCGGACCGGTTCGCTCCCCCCGTCGTTCGCGCCGGACACCCCGGGCGGAACGACGCCGGAGGGCTCGACACCGGACGGGATGACACCGCCCGCGGCGGGCCCCGTCCCGGCGCCGCCCCGGCCGGGCCCCGCGCAGGACGACCCGCCGGCGCCCCGGTCCGACCCGGCCGACGCCGCCGCCCCGGCGGCCCGGCCCGTCCCCGATGCGGGGCCGGCCGGACCCCGCCGCCACGCCGGCGGAGGGCGGTCGTCGCACCGACGCGGGCCCCGGCCCGGACGGTGCCCCGGTGACCGCACCCGCGCCCACCGTCGTCCCGCCGATCGCGCCGACCCCACGACCGCTCGGGCGACACCGCCCGTCCCACGACAACCGCCCGTCCCACCGACGACGGACGCCCCGCCGACGACGCCGGTGCCGCACCGGAGCCGGACGGCGCCCCGTCGGCGGGCCGGGACACCAGGGACACCAGGGACACCACGGACGCCGGGGGCACGGACGCCCGGCACCGACGCCCCGGACACCCGCGGAGCAGCGCACGACCAAGCGGTGGCCGCCGCGCCCGGCGCGTTCCGGCGCCGACGGCCCCGAGACCGACATCCTCCCGCCCGGCGCGCTGATCGGGCACTACCACCCGCGTGCGGACACCTCCGACGACCGGACCGGACAGCCGCCGTCGCGGCCCGCGACCCCACCGTCGGGGAACCGCCCGACGATGCCCGGCCGCAGGCCCGCCGCCCCCTCGGGCCCGGACCGGCGTCCGGCACCCCGGCCCGCGATGGGTGGGTCGCCGTCCGGTCCCGCGATGGCCGGACTGTCGGGCAACGACCTGTTCGCGACCAACCGGCGGCGACCCGGGCAGCAGCGGCTTCGGGCGGCTCCCGGGCCGCGCCGACGAGGTCCGCGGCTCCGATCCCGGTACCTCGGCCGGCTCTCCCGTCACGCGTGAGCAGGACGGCACGGAGTCCGGGGACGTCGGTCCCCGGCGCCGGCCCGGGATCCGCCGCCGAGGAGCCGGTCCCCGGTCCCCGCCGCGCGGCCGGGTTCCCCGGGAGCCCGGGACACCTCGCCCTGGGACGGCTCGGTCCGGGACGGGCGACCGTCCCGGCAGTGGGCGACGCGACGCCGTCGCTCGACGCGACGTCCGCGACGGCCGGGCCGCGCAGCACCGGTCGTCCGGGGCCCCGGACGAGGACCGCCCCCCGGCACTCCGGGGCGTTCGCCGGTCCGGGCCGGACCGGGACGTTCCCCGCCTCCGCCCCCCGTCCGGCCGATCGGCCCGGCGGACCGGGCACCGGCGCGTTCCCGCCCGGCGGACCCGGCACCCGGCGCGCCACCCGACGGACCGCCCCGGCGGACCGGTGCGGGCGGGCGCCCCGGCGGTGGGCCGCACCGTCGAACGGGTCCGGCCCACCCGCCACCGGCGCGTTCCCCGTGGCGGGCGGGCCCCGCCCGGATCCCCGTGACCCCGGCGCCCGGTTCCGGGGGCCCGGCGGGCCGCCCGGACGGCCCGCACCCCGGCCGGACAGCCCACAGGTCCCGGCGCCGGACGCCCCGGCCGGCACCGAGACCACCGTGGTCCTGCAGGCCGTGGGGGCCGACGGCGAACCGGCGACGCTGCAGGGCCTAACCCCCGTCCCCGGGAACCCGGACGGCACGAGCGGCCCGGCGGAGCCGGACGGGCCGGACGCCGGGACCACCAGCCGCCACGCCGCCGCGGCGGCCTCGGTCGGGGCCGTCTCGGTGGCCGCCGCCCGTGCCGCGTCCGGCCGGGACGGGACGGTCAGCGACACCGGTCCGGGCACCGCGGTCCAGCCCGCCGCCGCGGCGGCCGCCGCGCACGCGGCGGCGACCGGGGACACCCCGGTCACACCGCGCCGCGAGGCGATCATGTCGGCCAGGCCGCGCAACGGCAGGCGCAGCCCGTCCGCCGCCGGACTCGCGATCGCCCTGGCGATCGTGCTGCTCGGCGCGCTGACGTTGTGGGCGATGCTGTCGCCCGGGCGGCCCGACACCGGCGCGAGCGAGCCCCCGCCGGCCGTCTCGGCCGGTCCGGGCACGGGGCCGCGTCCGGAGGCGGTCGCGGCCGCGACGAGCCTGGGGCAGCCGGCGGTGCGGGCGACCGTGTCCGTCGGCGGCGCCCCGCTCGCCGTCGCGACCGCCCCGGACGGCGCGACCGCACTGGTGGCCGTGCGCGACACGAACCGGCTCGCGGTCCTCGACACCGCCTCCGACGCCGTGGTCGGGGAGATCGAGCTCGCGGGCGCACCACAGGGGGTGGTGACCTCGCCGGACGGCACGCGTGCCTACGTCAGCACCGACGGCCGGGACGGCGGGCAGATCGCCGTCGTCGACGTACCGGGGCGGACGGTCGTGTCCACCGCCGCCGTCGGCGGGGACCCAGCCGCGGCCGCGGTGTCCTCCGACGGGCGGTTCCTCTACGTGCCGTCCCGCGCGGACGGCACCGTGCAGGAACTCGACCCGGGCGTCGGCACCGTCACCCGACCGTGCCGGTGTCGCGCGACCCGTACGCGAGCGCCACGAACGACGCGGGCGACCGTGTCTACCTGGCCACGCGGGGAGCCGACCAGCTCACCGTGCTCGATCCGGACAGCCTCACCGTGCTCGGCAGCTTCCCGGTGCGTGGTGGTGCCGAGTCCCTCGCCGTCAGCCCCGCGTCGGTCCCGCAGACCGTGGTCGCGGTCGGTGGGCCGGAGTCGGGCACCGTGGCCGTCCTGGACCCCGCCGACGGCCGCGAGATCGCGACCGTGCAGGTCGACGGCGGTGCCACCGGCATGGCCTTCGCCCCGGACGGCCGTCACCTCTACGTCGCGACCCGGCAGGGTCTGGTGACCGTCGACACCGGGACCTGGCAGGTCTCCGGCACCACCGACGTCGACCCGGACCCGACCGCGGTCGCCGTCGCCCCCGACGGTCGCACCGGCTGGGTCACCGGCGACGGCGCGGTCAGCGTCCTGGACCTGAGCTGAGCCGACCTCTCCCGTACGAGGAGGGTCAGCGGGCCACCGACAGCGGCAACGACACCACCCGCCGTTTCACCACCGCCCCGAACCGGGCGTCGAGACGCATCCACGACCCCGACGCCGACACCCGCACCCGCGGGCCGTCGGTCTCCTGCGGCGCCGAGCCGAGGAAGCCCATCCCCGACATCGCGAACAACACCCGCATCGGGACGGTCACCGGCCGGCCCGCGTCCGGCGGGGAGACGGTCAGCACGGTCTGGTCGAGCAGCGAGGCCGGCGGCCCCATCGGGCCGGCGTGCTCCCGGGCCAGGGCCAGGCCCCGGTCGGCCAGCTCGTGGAGCTCCGCGGCGGGGACGTCGTCGACCCGCGACCAGCCGTCGTCGGGCGGGAGCTCGTCGAGCCACGGTGCGGGCGGACCGGGGTCGACCGCCGCGGACCGGTCGACGGCCAGCGCCGTCAGCAGCGTCGACGCCTGGGCCGTGACCGCCACCGCCGGATCGAGCTCCCCCGCCACGGACCGGGTCACGAGTACGTCGAACGGCGTGCGGGCCCAGGCGGTGACCCGGCCCACCCCCGCGGTGAGCCGCACGGCGGCGCCCTGGTCGAGCCGGGCGACCCGGGCGGTGAAGGC
Organism: Pseudonocardia sp. ICBG1293; assembly: GCF_020131355.1. Classification (GTDB taxonomy): domain Bacteria; phylum Actinomycetota; class Actinomycetes; order Mycobacteriales; family Pseudonocardiaceae; genus Pseudonocardia. Next base: position 227,217 of record NZ_JAHLEL010000051.1, on the reverse strand, counting down.
ACCCAGGTCGTCGCGTTCGGTCGCGTCGGCCAGCCGCAGGGTCACGACGCGTCTCCCCGGTGGCGGGCCAGGAAGTCGCGCTCGTCGGCGGTCAGCCGGCGGACCCGTCCGGCCCCCAGGTCGTAGAGGGCCATCCGGGTCCACGCGGTGACCGCGACCGGGTCGCCCGCGGCCGGACCGTCGTGCAGGGCGTAGTCGAGCACGAACGACGCCGCCCGCAGCTCCCGCACGGTGATCGCGCAGCGCAGCGGCTCCGGCCGCCACGGCAGCTGGCGCCGGTACTCCACGTGCAGCGCGGCCACGAGCAGTCCCGAGGAGAACCCGGTGAGGCCCTCCCGGCCGGCGGCGGTGAAGGCCAGCGCGACGCGGGCCTCCTCGATCAGCGTGACGATCCGGGCGTGGTTGACGTGCCGGTAGGCGTCCTGGTCGGTCCAGCGCAGCGGGACCTCGGCGACGAACGGGGACACGGTCGGCACCCCTACCGGGCCAGTCCGCGCAGCTGACGGGAGATCACCGACAGCGTCGCCAGGTCCAGCGACGCCGACGCCCCGATCTCCTCCAGCGCACTGCGGGCCCGGGAGAGCTTCGAGGCGTTCGCCTGCTCCCACGCGGCGATCGCGTCGTCGACACCGGTGCCGGGCGGGGTCTCGCGCAGCGCGTCGAGGGTGATCGAGCGCAGCGACCCGTAGAGGTCGTCGCGCAGCGCCAGGCGGGCCAGTGCATGCCACCGGTCCCCGCGGTCCAGCCGGGACACCGCGGTCAGCGCCTGGTCGACGCCGAGGTGCTCGGACAGGGCGTAGTACAGCCGGGCGACCTCGGTGCCGGGGCGCGGCTCGGCCTCACGGTCGGAGAGCTCGACGAGCTCGACGACGTCGAGCAGGCCGTAGGCGTAGAGCGACAGCGCGGCCGACTCCACCATCTCCGCCGGGACCCCGCAGTCGCGCAGCTCCGCGGCACGGGCCTGCACGGCGTCGAGCTCGCGCCCCTGGAGCAGCTCGGGCAGGCGCGCCCGCAGCTCCGCGATCGGTCCGGCGAACCGGTTGACCTCGGCGCCCACGGCGAGGGGCTGCGGCCGGTTCGTGAGGAACCAGCGCGAGACCCGGTCCAACAGCCGCCGCGACTCGAGGACGACCGCGTCGGCGACCGCGACGGGGACCCCGGCCGAGCGGACCGCCTCCCAGAGCGCCGGCAGCTCGAACACCCGGGTGGTGACGGTCCAGGCCCGCACGACGTCGTCGGGGCCGGCGGAGATCTCCTCGCCGAGCCGGAACGCGTAGCTGATCCCTGCGCCGTCGACCATGTCGTTGACCAGCGAGGTCCCGATGATCTCGCGGCGCAGCGGGTGGTTGCGCACGGCGTGGTCGAAGCGTTCCCGCAGCGGGTGCGGGAAGTAGCCGGGCAACGTCGGGGCGAACGCGGGCAGGTCGGGCAGGTCGGTCTGCAGCAGCCGGTGGGTGAGGTCGAGCTTGGTGTGGGCGAGCAGCGTCGCCAGCTCGGGGCCGGTGAGGCCGAGCCCGTCGGCGGCGAGGCGGGCGAACCCGGCGTCGTCGGGCAGCACCTCCAGGGCACGGTCGAGCCCGGCCCGCCCGGCGAGGTCGGTGACCATCCGGGCGTGCACGCCGACCATGCCGGGGGCGTGTGCGCGCGCGACGCCGAGCACCTCGTTCTGCGCGACGTTGTCGGCGAGCACGAGCGCGGACACCTCGTCGGTCATCGACGCGAGCAGCTCGTTGCGGGCGTCGCGGTCCAGGGAACCGTCCGTGACCGGGCGGTCCAACAGGATCTTGATGTTGACCTCGTGGTCGGAGCAGTCGACGCCCGCGGAGTTGTCGATGGCGTCGGTGTTGATCCGCCCGCCGGAGCCGTCGGGTCCGCCGTGGCGGGCGAACTCGATCCGGCCACGCTGGGTGAGCCCGAGGTTGCCGCCCTCGCCCACGACCCGCACGCGCAGGGCGCGACCGTCGACCCGGATGGCGTCGTTGGCCTTGTCCCCGACCTCGGTGTCGGTCTCGCCGGACGCCTTGACGTAGGTGCCGATCCCGCCGTTCCACAGCAGGTCCGCGGGGGCGAGCAGGATCGCGTGGATCAGCTCCGGCGGCGACATCGCGGTGACCGTGTCGGCCAGACCCAGCGCGGCGCGGATCTCCGGTCCGACCGGCACCGACTTCGCCGTGCGCGGCCACACCCCGCCCCCGGCGCTGATCAACGAGGTGTCGTAGTCGGCCCAGTAGCTGCGGGGCAGCTCGAAGAGCCTGCGACGCTCGGCGTAGGAGGTCGCGGCGTCCGGGGTCGGGTCGACGAACACGTGCCGGTGGTCGAATGCGGCGACGAGCCGGATGTGCTCCGACAACAGCATCCCGTTGCCGAACACGTCGCCGGACATGTCGCCGACGCCGACGACGGTGAACTCCTCGCGCTGGGTGTCGACCCCCAGCTCGCGGAAGTGCCGCTTGACCGACTCCCACGCGCCGCGGGCGGTGATGCCCATGGCCTTGTGGTCGTAGCCGACCGAGCCGCCGGAGGCGAACGCGTCGCCCAGCCAGAAGCCGTAGGACTCGGCGACGGAGTTGGCCAGGTCGGAGAACGTGGCCGTGCCCTTGTCCGCGGCGACGACGAGGTAGGAGTCGTCGCCGTCGTGGCGGACCACGTCGGTGGGCGGGAGCGTCTCGGTCGCGCCGTCGGCGTGGGTCAGGAGGTTGTCGGTGATGTCGAGCAGCCCGGAGATGAAGGTCCGGTAGCAGTCGCGGACGTGCTCGGGCGCCGGTCCGGGGCGGCGCACGACGAACCCGCCCTTCGCGCCCACGGGGACGATGACGGCGTTCTTCACCGCCTGGGCCTTCACCAGGCCCAGGACCTCGGTGCGGTAGTCCTGCTGGCGGTCGGAGAAGCGCAGGCCGCCGCGGGCGACCGGGCCGAACCGCAGGTGCACGCCCTCGACCGCGGGCGAGTACACGAAGATCTCGAACCGCGGACGGGGCAGCGGCATGTCCGGTACGGCGGACGGGTCCAGCTTGAAGGAGAAGAACGGGCGGTTGCGGAACCAGTTGGTCCGCAGCGTCGCCTCGATGACCGAGAGCAGGCCCCGGAGGATGCGGTCGGCGTCGAGCCCGGAGACCTGGTCGATCAGCGTGGTGACGTTCTCCGGGGCCCGGCGGTGGGCGGCCTCGCGCTCGTCGGGGTCGGTCGTGGCCGGGTCGAACCGGGCCCGGAACAGGGTGATCAGCCCCTGCGCGACCTGCGGGTGCCCGACCAGGACATCGGCGGTGTACTGCAGGGTGAACAGCCCGCCGAGCTGACGGGTGTAGCGGCTGTAGGCCCGCAGGACGGCGGCCTCCCGCCAGTGCAGGCCGGCCCGCAGGACGAGCGCGGAGAACCGGTCGGACTCGGCGTCACCCCGCCAGGCGGCGGCGAACGCCTCCTCGAAGCGACGCCCGGCGTCCTCGACGGTGACCGTCGGGACGGCGGGCGCGCCGGCCGGCTGCGGGGGCCGGAGCCCGAAGTCGTAGAGCCAGCAGCGGCGGCCGTCGGGACGCCGGAACTCGTAGGGCCGCTCGTCGACGACCTCCACGTCGAGCTGCTGGAGCAGCGGCAGCACGCCGGTGAGGGTGACCGGGTCGTCGCCGACGTAGAGCGCGAACCGGATGTCGCCGTCGATGCTGCGGTACAGGCGCAGGTCGAACGCGTCGGCGCCCTTCTCGCCGAGCGTCATCAGCCGGCGCAGGTCCTCGACGGCCCGCAGCGGGGTGACCGTGGCCTTGTAGGACTCGGGGACGCCGCCGAGCATCGGGCGGGCGGCGGGTCCGGCGTCGCCGAGGGCGGCGACGAGGAGGTCGTCCCAGGTCCGGGTGGCCTCGGCGACGTGGTCCTGGAGCTCGGCCAGGTCCACCGCGACCGGCTCGGCGGCGGGGTCGGTGGTGATCGTCAGGTGCAGCAGTGCCAGCTCGACGTCGCCGACCTGGGCGGTGTAGCTGACGTCGGTGCCGCCGAGCCGGGTGCGCAGGATGTCGGTGATCCTCAGCCGGGTCGCGGTCGTGTACCGGTCGCGCGGCAGGTAGACCAGGCAGGACAGGAACCGGCGGTACGGGTCGGCGTGGACGAACAGCCGCACGGCACGGCGGGCGCCCGCCTCCAGGACGCCGACGGCGGTGTCGTGCAGCCGCTCCTCGGAGGAGGTGAACAGCTCCGCGCGGGGCAGCTGGGAGAACACCTCGAGCATCTGCTGCCCGGAGTAGGAGTCGGCGGGGAAGCCCGCGCGCCGGATGGCGCCGCGGATCCGGCGGGCGACGACCGGGATGTCCAGGACCGACTCGTGCCGGGCCGGGACGGTCAGCATCCCGAGGAAACGGTGCTCGCCGGTGACGGTCCCGTCGGCGTCACGGGTGCGGACCCCGACGTAGTACGGGTGCACGGCGCGCAGCACGCGGCTGCGCTCGCTGGCCCTGGTGAACAGCAGCAGACCCGCCGGGTCGGCGGCGCCGGTCTCCTCGGGGAGGAACACGTTCGCGCCCGCGTCGTCCGGTCGCAGCACCCCGAGGCCGGTGTCGGTGTCGGGCCGCAGGCGGCCGTCCCGGTCGCCCTCGCCGTCGGTGCGCCGGGAGTAGTGGCGGTAGCCGACGAACACGAAGTGGTCGTCGACGAGCCAGCGCAGCAGGTCCGCGACCTCCGCCGGGTACACGTCGCCCTCGTCGGTGTCGGCGGCCGTGGCGGCACCGGCGCCGGAGAGGTCGTCGGCCAGGGCGCGGGCCCGCAGGGTCATCGCGGCGGTGTCGTCGACGACCTGCCGGACCGCGGCGAGGGTGTGCTCGAGCTCGGCGTGCAGCGCGTCGGGGTCGAGATCGCCCGCGGACACGACGTCGACGTGCATCCACGACTCGACCGCGGCCCCCTCGGGCGGGTCGGTCGGGTCGGCGCCGGTGTCGATGCCGGTGAGGGTGCCGTCGGCGGAACGGTGCACGACCAGGATCGGGTGGACGACGCGTCGCGTGGTCCCACCCGCGCGGCCGATCCCGGCGAGCGTAGACTCGACGATGTAGGGCATGTCGTCGGTGACGATGTCGACCGTCACGGCGTCGCCGCCGGCGGAGGCCACCCGGACGGCGGCGCGACCGGGTTCACGGTGGGCGCCGAGTGCGAGGTGGGTGTCGACGACGGTCGCCGGGCCGGGCGGCTCGGCGCCCGCGGGCGCGTCGGTGGCGGGGGTGTGCCGGGCGTACAGACGGACGAGGTCCGCGACGGCGTCACTCCCGGGTCGGAGATCACCGCCCGGCCCGTCGGTGCTCGTCATGTTCCCGGTCTGCCCCGTCGTCCCGCTGCTCACGATCCACTCCGGCCCCGCGCGTGTGTTGACGCCGTCACCCTATCCCGCTGCTCCGGCGCCACCGGCCGACCGGGACACCGCCCCACGACGCGCGGGTTGTCCCTCACCGACGTCCGGTCAGATCTCGCGGTACGCCGCGAGGGCACCGGCGAGGAGGTCCGCGAGCCCCATGTCCGCGGGGATGCCCGCGGGGTCGGAGGGGGGCGGGTCGTCCGGGTCCTCCGGAGCGCCGTCCGCCGGGGACGACACCGTTCCCGGCTGGGCAGCGGCCGCGTTCCCGACGGTCGTTCTCCCGGCGGCATCCTCCCCGGCTGTCGGCTGCTCGACCGCCGCGTCCCCGACCGGCGGGGTGCCGGGCACCGGCTGCTCGGAACCCCGGCCACCGAGCGTCGAGCCGTCCGCCCCCGGCTCCGGAGCAGGGCCCGACGCCGACACGTCCGCCGCGGCCGGTCCGGCCGCCGCGGTGGGTGCGGGCGAGGGGACCGTCCGGTCCGCGGGGTCGCGTCGGGTCGCGGGCGGGCGGGCCTCGGCCGGCGCCCCTGCTGTGACGTCCGGTCGTGTCGGGGCGGTGGTCACGTCGGCCGGCGCGGCGTGAGCGGCACCGGATCCGTTCGTGGGTCCGTCGTCGGGTCCCGGGGCGGACAGGGCGGGCGCGGTGGCCGGCTCGGGCCCCGTACGCACCGTCCAGGTCGCCGCGGCCACGCTGTCACCCTCGGCCCGACCGGGCGCGCCGACGTCCTCGCCGGCCGGGGCGGGGGCGGTCCCCTCGACGGCGGGCCACCCGCCGGGCACCGCCCGGAGGTGGTCCGACGACGGGCCGGCACCACGGCCACGGCGACGCGGCAGCGCGGACTCCTCCGCCGCCGCGTCGACCTCGGACCACCGCACCGGGAGCCCGGCCCGCTCGCGGGACGGACCGTCCTGCCGCGAGGCGTCGCCGTCGGGCCCGGGCAGGTCGAGATGGGCCCGCACGGCATCGGCGAGACGCCGGTCGGGCTCCGCAGGCAGTGCGAACCGGGTGTCCAGCGGATCCGGTTCCGAAGCGTGTCCCACGGGCGCGGGATCGTTCCCGGCCTGCACCGCGTCCAGACCGGGTGGGACGGGGCCGGACGGGGCGGGCCCGCTGCGGTCCCGATCGGCCGCGGCCCGCGGCGTGGAGGCGTGCGGTTCGGGGTCCTGCGAGCCGGGGCCGGGTACGACCGTGTCCCGGGTGGCGGCGTCCCGGGTGGCGGCGACCTGGGCCGAGGAGCCGTGCGCGCCGGGATCCCGCGCTCCGGGACCGGGTACGACGGTGTCCGGGGTGGTGGAGTTCCGAGGCGTGCCCTCGGACCGCCGTCGCCCTCCGCTCCCCGGGCGCACGGTGATGCCGACGGCCGACAGCGACGACGTCGCGTCGCCGGTCGTCCGGCGTCGCCCGCCCCGGGCGGCACGCCCGTCGGACAGGTCCAGCGGCGTGGCGAGCGCCGGCCCCGCGACCGGCTCCGCGACGGGGGGCACCGGCCCGTCCCCGGTCTGCTCCGCGGAGGTGTCGGGCAGGGGCGGCACCGTGTCCGGGCCGGTTAGCTCGGTGACGATCTCCTCGCCCTCGACCCCGTGCGGTCCGACGGCCTGCATCCGCAACGACGTCCCCGCCGGCAGCCCACCGCGGCGTACCCGTCCGCCGAGGTGCGTGGCGAGCGACCGCGCCCAGAGCAGGACGGTGACGTGGTCGACGTGAGGCAGGGTCACCCGCACCGTGTCCTGGTCGCGACGTGTGGTCCCGGGCGGCGGCACCAGCCGGCGGGCCCGGGTGGCGACATCGTGCAGGGCGCCGACGGCCGCGGTGCCGGTGACGGCCTCCAGGTCCGCGTCGACGAGGTCGACGACGATCGACCGCTCGGTGGGACCGGGCGGGCCCGTCGGGGGAGTCTGTGCGAGCGGTGCGGCGACCGGGCCGTTCCCGGTCTCCTCGGCCGGGGAGGGCGCCGCCGCCGGGCGGTCGGGGACATCGACGGCATCCGGGCCGGCGACCCCGTCCGGGGCGCCGCCGGTGGTGCCGGGCGAACCGGGCCGAGCCGTCGGGATCGCACCGGGACGGTCGCCGGAGCGGTGGGCCGCGACGCGGCGCACGCCGTTTTTCGGTGTGGCGTCGGCGGGGCGAGGACTGCTGATGTCTTCGACGGGCGGCGGCTGCTCGGGAGTGCGCCATTCGGCGAGGAGGGCGTCGGCGAGCGGTGAGCCGCCGGCGATGTCGGGTGTCCAGGACGGCCCGGTACACGACGGGTCCCGGGGTGTCGTCGCTGCAGTCTCCCCGCCCGGTACGAGCCCCGACACACCCAGCGGGTCGGCCGGATCGATGCCCGCGGCCCGTTCCCGCCCGGACACCCGGGCGTCGGACGACCGGTCGGCGGAACCGTCGGCCTCGGGTCCACCGGTCGCGCCCGGTGCGCCGCTGGTCCCCGGGACGCCTGTGGGGTCCGGCGCGGTGCCCGGGTCACCCGGGTGGTGACCGTTCCGGTGCACGAGCTCGGACGGGTCCGTGGTGCGGACGTCGGACGGCGGGCCCCCTGCCGGGGCACCGTTCGTGCCGGGGCCGTGCAGCAGACTGTCCGGCGGGGTCCAGCGCACCGGGAATCCGCCGACCCCGAACAGGTCGTTCGCCGAACCGCGGTCCGCCGAGCCGCTGTCCGAAGCGACGCCGTCCGCTGAGCCGTGGTCCGCTGAGCCGTCGCCCGCTGAGCCGTCGCCCGCTGGGCCGTTGTTCGACCGGCCGCCCTCGGTGGAGCGGTCGCTGCCGGTCAGGGAGCCGGGACGTCGCCCGTCCTCGATTCCGCGCGCGACGGACCGGTGCGCTCGTGCCCCGGGCGAGCGGGTGCCCCCGGTCGACGCGGTGCGTCTGTTCCCGGCCCCGGGGGTGCCGTCCCCATCGGGCTCGCGCGCAGCTGCCGCACCGCCGCTCCGTGGGAAGGGCGTCGGCCGTCCGGCTACGCGGACGGCCGCGAGCGGCAGCAGCGTGGCCACCGCCGCGCGGAAACGGGTCCCGCGATCGCGGTCGACCTGGTCGGCGTCCATCGCCGCTCGCATCGCCTCGAGTGCCTCGCGGTACCGGCCCGAGCCCTCGTACAGCTCGGACTGGGCGGTGCGGCAGGCAGCGACCAACGCGGGGACCCCTGCGTGCTCGGCTCCGTCGGCCGCCTCGACCAGGGCGCGGGCGGCGTGGTCCGCGCGGCCCGCCTGCACCCGGGCGAGGGTCAGGCGGAGCAGCACACCCTGGCGACCGGCGTCCCCGGCGTCGCGCTGCACCGCCGCCGCGGCGACCGCGTCCGCGGGTACGCGACCGGAATCGAGCAGCGCAGTGATCCACTGGCTGAGCAGCGCCACGGCGAGGTGGGCCGACAACGGTCGGGCCCCGGGTCGTTCCGGCGTCCAGCCGAGCTGGGCCAGGCCACGCAGTGCCCGGTCCACGGCGGCCTCGTGTTCGCGCCGTGCCCTGTGCACCGAGCCGACGACGAGGTCCGCGTAGGCCGCGGGCTCGCCACCGAAGCCTGCCCCGCACGCCTCGACATCGCTCCGCAGACGCTCGAGCTCCACGGCGGAGGCGCCGGCGAGTGCACACCGCACCTCGACCGCGAGCCGGTCGAGACGCAGCAGGCCCGGATCCTCCCCCGGGGCGTCGTCGGGCAGTCCGAGGACCAGCGCCCGGGCCGCGTCGAGCTCGCCGTCCGCCTGGGCGACCCCGGCCAGCTCGACCCGCAGGCGAGCGCCCTCGGGGCGGGTGAGCACCTCGGTTCCCGGCGTGCGAGCGGGAACAGGGATCGGCTCGGCTCCCGGGGTGACCTGCCCCGACATCCCGGCGATGACGGCGGTGGCGACATCTCGCGCGTCCCCCCCGGCGGCGTGACCGTCGAGCAGCCAGCCCGCGGCCTGCACCCAGCGCAGGTCGTCACCGTCAGCGACGGCTCGCGCGCACGACTGTTCGGCCAGCTCCGCGGTGAGCAGTGGCCGCTGCCACCGCAGGGCCGCCGCCGTGCGCAGTTCGGCCGTCGTCGCGCTCGCGGCCCGACCTCCCAGGTCGAACGTCACATCGCCTCCCGTGAGCGACACCACCGTCCGGACCTCCCACAGACCGGTCGCCCGTTGCCGGGGACCGGCCCGATCGGAGGGAGGTCCGGACCGGGCGGTGATCAGTCGCGGGTGAGCTTACGGTGGGTGACCCGGTGCGGTCGCGCCGCCTCCGCGCCCAGCCGCTCGACCTTGTTCTTCTCGTAGGCCTCGAAGTTGCCCTCGAACCAGAACCACGACGCCGGGTTCTCGTCCGTGCCCTCCCACGCCAGGATGTGGGTGCAGGTCCGGTCGAGGAACCAACGGTCGTGGGAGATGACCACGGCGCAACCGGGGAACTGCTCGAGCGCGTTCTCCAGCGAGCCGAGGGTCTCGACGTCCAGGTCGTTCGTGGGCTCGTCGAGCAGGATCAGGTTGCCGCCCTGCTTGAGCGTGAGCGCCAGGTTCAGACGGTTGCGCTCACCGCCGGACAGGACCCCGGCCGGCTTCTGCTGGTCCGGGCCCTCGAAGCCGAAGGCGGCGACGTACGCCCGGGACGGCATCTCGGTGTTGCCGACCTGGATGTAGTCCAGACCGTCGGAGACCACCTCGAAGACGGTCTTCTTCGGGTCGATGCCGCCGCGGTTCTGGTCGACGTAGGAGAGCTTGACCGTGTCACCGATCCTGACGTCCCCGGAGTCCGGGTGCTCCAGGCCGACGATCGTCTTGAACAACGTCGTCTTACCGACACCGTTCGGGCCGATCACGCCGACGATGCCGTTGCGGGGCAGCGTGAACGAGAGATCCTTGATCAGCTGGCGGCCGTCGAACCCCTTGTCGAGATGCGAGACCTCCACGACCTGGCTGCCCAGACGCGGGCCCGGCGGGATCTGGATCTCCTCGAAGTCGAGCTTCCGGTGCCGCTCGGCCTCGGTCGCCATCTCCTCGTAGCGGTCGAGCCGCGAACGGCTCTTCGCCTGGCGGGCCTTCGGGTTGGAGCGGACCCACGCCAGCTCCTCCTTCAGGCGCTTCTGGAGCTTCGCGTCCTTCTTGCCCTGGACGGCGAGCCGCTCGGCCTTCTTCTCCAGGTAGGTGGAGTAGTTGCCCTCGTAGGGGAAGGTGCGTCCCCGGTCGAGCTCGAGGATCCAGCCGGCGACGTTGTCGAGGAAGTACCGGTCGTGGGTGACCGCGAGAACGGCACCCGGGTAGTTCGCGAGGAACTGCTCGAGCCAGAGCACGCTCTCGGCGTCGAGGTGGTTCGTGGGCTCGTCGAGCAGGAGCAGGTCGGGCTGGGACAGCAGCAGCTTGCACAGCGCCACGCGCCGGCGCTCACCACCGGAGAGGTGGCTGACCTCGGCGTCGCCGGGCGGGCACCGCAGTGCGTCCATCGCCTGCTCCAGCTGGGAGTCGATCTCCCACGCGTCGGCGTGGTCGAGCTCCTCCTGGAGCTGGCCCATCTCCTCCATCAGCTCGTCGGTGTAGTTGGTCGCCATCTCCTCGGCGATCGCGTTGTACCGGTCGAGCTTGACCTTGACATCGCCGAGGCCCTCCTCGACGTTGCCGAGGACGGTCTTCTCCTCGTTCAGCGGGGGCTCCTGCTGGAGGATGCCGACCGTCGCCCCGGGCTTGAGGAAGGCGTCGCCGTTGTTCGCGTTCTCCAACCCTGCCATGATCTTGAGGACGGTCGACTTCCCGGCGCCGTTCGGGCCGACGACGCCGATCTTCGCCCCCGGCAGGAAGCTGATCGACGCGTTCTCCAGGATGACCTTGTCGCCGTGCGCCTTACGCACGTTCCGCATCGTGTAAATCAGATCCGCCACCATGCGATGGTAGATCGGGCCCGCTCAGCCGCTCGAAGCCGGTGCGGTCGTCAACCGCGACAGTGCGTCGAGCTCGGCACTCTCGGCCTCGTCGGGAGCCTCGTCGCCGTACCCGTCGTCCTCCGGGGATCCGGTGGGCGGGGCGCCCCAACGGTGGGTGGCGTCCTCGCTCTCGTGGGCCGGCGGGGCAGCCGGCCGCGGAGCCACGGCCGCCGGGGAGAAACGGATGTCGAGCCCGACGCTGGACGGTTCGATCCGGACGCTCTGCCGCACGTCGCCCTCCCGACCGGTCCACTCCTCGACGTAGACGCGGCCGATGACGATCACACGGTGTCCCTTCTCGAACGTCCGCACCGCGTGCTCGGCCAGGGCCCGCCAGCACGTCACCGTGTAGTAGGTGCACGTGATGTCGCGCCACTGGTCGGTCACCGGGTCCTTCCGGCGGTGGTTGACCGCGACGGTCAGGTCGGTGACCGGGATGTTGTTCGCGGTGTAGCGCAGAACGGGGGTACGGGTCAGGTTCCCGACGATGGTGGCGGTGTTGTCGCTCATCGGATCCTCCGGAGCTCTCGGCTGTGGTGTCCCTCCGAGCTTGGCCCGCGCGGGCCCCGCTGACGGGACCGTCGAGCTGTCTGTGGACAACCGTCGTCATTGGGGACGGGTGACCGTCCCGAACCGGATGAGCGCCGACGCGTGTCGACCCGGTGTGCTCCGCGGTCAGACCTGAGTTGCACAGGTAGTCGGGGGTTGTGAGGTGTCGTTGCTGGTCAGCGGGCTGTGGGGTCGGGATCTGGGGCACTAATCGGTAGTCTCGGGTGGTGTTCGTCCGGAAGGTGAAGACGGCGTCCGGGGCGACGGCGGTGCAGATCGTGGAGAAGCGCCACGGGGTCCGGCGGATCGTCGCCCACGTCGGTTCCGCTCATGATGACGCCGAGCTCGCAGTGCTGATCGCCTCAGCGCGGGATCGCATCCATGCAGGTCAGCAGGCCCTCGACCTCGACGCCCCTGCCACCGGGGGCGCGGCGGGCGCGGTCGTGACCGGGTCGGCGAGCGAGGTCCTGTGGAACGTCCTGTGCGATGCCTACCGCCGGTTGGGGTTCGACCAGCTCGCCGACGAGGTGTTCCGGGCGCTCGTGCTCGCCAGGATCGTGGAGCCCACCAGCACCTCTGCCGCGGTCGGGGTCCTCGATGAACTCGGGGTGGTCGCGCCGCATCGCAACACCTTCACCGCGGCGCTGCGCCGCTGCAGCGACAAGGACTACCGGGCCGTCCTGGCCGCCGCCTGCACCGTGGCCTCGCGGGTGGGGGCGGCGTCGCTGGTGCTCTATGACGTGACCACGCTGCATTTCGAGGTCGAGCACGAGGACACGCTGCGCAAGGTAGGGATGAGCAAGGAACGCCGGGTCGACCCGCAGATCCAGGTCGGGCTGCTCGTCGACCCGTCCGGGTTCCCGCTCGAGGTCCGCTGCTTCGAGGGCAACAAGGCCGAGACGACCACTCTGCTACCCGTTCTGGAGGACTTCCGCAAACGGCACGACGTGAAGGACATGGTGGTCGTCGCCGATGCCGGAATGCTGTCCGCGTCGAACCTGAACGCGTTGGAGGACAACGGGTTCTCCTTCATCGTGGGGTCGAGGATCAGCAAGGCGCCCTACGATCTGGCCGCGCACGTCGAGCGTCACGGCAACGCCTTCGACGACGGCCAGGTCCTGGAGTCGCGCCGCGACATGGGGACAGGGAAGGCGAAACGGAGCCGGCGGGTCGTCTACCAGTACCGCTTCGCCCGCCACAAACACGATGACCGGGCGATCAACGCCATGGTCGACCGCGCGGAGAAGGTCGCCGCCGGCACCCGGCCGTTGAAGAAGGACCGCTTCGTCCGCATCGCCTCCACCGGCACCGAGGTCGACTGGGGCCTGGTCGAACGCGCCCGCCAGCTCGCCGGGTTGAAGGGCTACGTCACCAACCTGGCCGAGTCCACCATGGACGGGCACAAGGTCGTGGCCGCCTACCACGACCTGTGGCAGGTCGAGGCCAGCTTCCGCATGGCCAAGTCCGACCTGCGAGCCCGACCGATCTTCCACCGCGAACGCGACGCCATCGAAGCCCACCTCACCGTCGTCTTCGCCGCCCTCGCGGTCTCCCGACACCTCCAGGACGCGGCAGGCGTGACCATCAAGAAGCTGGTCACAGCCCTGCGCCCACTACGAACCGTCCGAGTCGACGTCGGCGGTCACCCGATCACCGCCGCCCCGCAGATCACCAGCGGCGCGCGTGCCATTCTCGACCGGCTCCCCACCATCACCGCGCCGGGGCACTAAACCTGTGCAACTCAGGTCAGACGTCGGCGGGCGTCGGCGGGCTTCGGGCGGTGCGGCTTGCCTCCACGCCACCTGCCCCGGCGCCCTGCAGCGGCGTGCGGCGGCCCCGGCGACGGCGACGAGGCGCGGGCACCGCCGCCACTCGGTCACGCGTCCTGCCGGCGCGGAAGTCACACCCGGTACTGCCTGGTGGGGACACCGCCACCGTCCGGGACGGCGGAGCCGGCAGGACACCGCAGCCCCGGTGCGACGTCGTGTCCGGTCCGTCGCGTCGTGGTGCCGCCCAGGGGAGGTACGGCACCACGGTCACGACGTGGTCGCCGACGTCTCCGTCCCGTGGATGGCCGAGGACACCATGGTCAGCTCTCAGAGCGGTGGACAGGTAGGCGGTCGGTCTGCGGGGGGCCGGCCCGCCACGGGCTGCGACAGGGCGACGCTCGACCGTCTGCGGACGGGACGCGCTCAGCCGTCGGGATGCGCGGTCCTCTGTCGTGGGCGGTGCTCTGTCGTGGGCGGCGTTCTGTCGTGGATGCCGGCTCGGCGTCGTGTCGACGCCGATCTGCGCATTCCGCGCCGGCCGGGTGCGACCGGGCAGGGCCGCGACCGTGTTTCTGCCATCGGGGCTTCATCGGTGGCGCACCCGTATCCGGCGTCGTCGCAGTGGGTCGATGTCGCACACGTTCCTGGCCGTCGCCATCCCACAGACTGCGAGGTCGCGCGACCCCTGTGCCACGTCCGCCGGACCGGCACCGGTGTCCGGCACCGACATCACCGCGGGACCGGTACCGCCGCTGACCTCCGCACAGCCCGCGGCCTGAGTCGACGTCCGGCTCGGCTCGGACCCGTCGCTGGGCGGACACGGCCACACCACCAGAACACCAGAAACGAGAAATGCCCCGGACCATCAGGTCCGGGACATCTCCCACCCACATTGAATGTCGGCGACGACCTACTCTCCCACACCCTGGCGAGTGCAGTACCATCGGCGCAGGAAGGCTTAGAGGTCATTTCAGAACGAGGTCGACGTGTCTGTTGTAGACGACAAGCGGCTATCTGACCTGCCGTTTGATCTGTCGTCGAGGGGTCAATGGAAACTCGACAAGTCGTTCTGAAACGACCTCTTAGCTACCGGGTTCGGAATGGGACCGGGCGTTTCCCTACCGCAATGACCACCGACAACACTATTCAACAAACCCCACCACAAAAAAGGGTGGGGGACCAACGAACACACAACCCGCACAGGGTTGTGAGCTCGTAACCATTCAGGTCCTGGCTCGATGATCTACCGGTGTGTCGGTGCGTGACCCGAGGTCGGCGGTGTGCTGATCATGTGCGGTGTCCGGGTCGCAGCAGCCGTCGCGCGAGGAGCTCCTCGCGCTGATCGAGGCGCAGGCCCGCACGATCGAGGAGTTGCGGGGCGAGGTCGCCGAGCTCAAGCGCCGACTGGGTCGCAACTCGGGCAACTCCTCGCAGCCTCCCTCGGCGGACGCGCCCACGGCCTCGCCGTCGAGGATGGCCAGGCGGCGCAGCGGCCGCAAGCCCGGCAAACAGCCCGGTGCGGGCGGATCGGCGTTGTTCCAGACCAGTGGCCCCGGACGAGGTCGTCGATCACGTCCCGGATGCCTGCATCGGCTGCGGCACCGAACTATCCGGTGCGAACGTGGCCGGGATGGTGCGTCGCCAGGTCCACGACATCCCGACCATCCGCCCGGTCGTGGTCGAGCACCGGCTGCACCAGAAGCGGTGCGGCTGTGGCGCGACGACGACCGCGGCCGCTCCGGCCGGGGTGGGCGCGGCGGCGGTCTACGGGCCGAACCTGCGTGCGCTGGCGGTGTACCTGCTGGTGTTCCAGCACGTCCCGGTCGCCCGCACCGCTCAGTTGATCGCCGACGTGACCGGGGCGCGCCCGTCGACCGGCTGGATCAGCTCGGTGCTGACCACCGTGGCCGAGCTGCTGGTCGACGTCGAGAAGCTGATCAAATCTCTGATCGTGCTCGCGCACGTGATCCACGTCGACGAGACCAGCAGCAACATCAACGGGGCCCGGTGGTGGCTGCACGTCGCGGGCACCGAGAAGTTGACCGCCTATCACCTGCACCCCTCCCGCGGACGCGCCGCTGTGGCCGAGTTCGATGTGCTGCCCGCGTTCAGCGGAACCGTCGTGCACGACGCGCTGTCGGTCTATGACGCCTACCCGCAGGCCCGGCACGCCCTGTGCGGGGCGCACCTGGCCCGCGAGCTGGTCGCCGCCGGCGAGACGCACCCCGACCAGGACTGGCCAGAGCAGGCACTACGCGCCCTGCACGGGCTCAACACCGCCGCCCACCAGGCCCGCGAGCAGCACCTGTCGGCGATCCCAGCCGAGATCGTCGACCCCCTGCTCGACTCGTGGCGCCACGCGCTGCTGGTCGGGCTCGCCGAGCACCGCCGCGTGCCCGGGCGCCGACAATCCAAGACCCGTAACCTGCTCGAACGCCTGCGCGACCGTGACGACCAGGTGCTGCTGTTCGCGCGCGACCTCGCCGTGCCGTTCACCAACAACCAGGCCGAACGCGACGTCCGACCGACCAAGACCCAGCTCAAGATCAGCGGCTGCCACCGCTCGGAGACCACCGCGAAGGCGTGGCTACGGATCCGCGGCTACATCTCCACCGTCACCAAACACGGCGACGACATCCTCACCGCACTCCGCGACGCCATCACCGGAAACCCCCTGGCCACCGCCCCACGCAGCACCGACCTGAATGGTTACGTGAGCTCAGGGTCACACAGTGGATGCGAACAACTCGTTGTGGCAAGCCCTCGGCCTATTAGTACCGGTCAACTCCACCCCTCACAAGGCTTCCATCTCCGGCCTATCAACCCAGTCATCTCCTGGGGGCCTTACCCACTCAAAGGTGGTGGGAGACCTCATCTTGGAACAGGCTTCCCGCTTAGATGCCTTCAGCGGTTATCCCTCCCGAACATAGCCAACCAGCCGTGCCCCTGGCGGGACAACTGGCACACCAGAGGTTCGTCCGTCCCGGTCCTCTCGTACTAGGGACAGCCTTCCTCAAGTCTCCAACGCGCGCGGCGGATAGGGACCGAACTGTCTCACGACGTTCTAAACCCAGCTCGCGTACCGCTTTAATGGGCGAACAGCCCAACCCTTGGGACCTACTCCAGCCCCAGGATGCGACGAGCCGACATCGAGGTGCCAAACCATGCCGTCGATATGGACTCTTGGGCAAGATCAGCCTGTTATCCCGGGGTACCTTTTATCCGTTGAGCGACACCCCTTCCACAAGGTGGTGCCGGATCACTAGTCCCGACTTTCGTCCCTGCTCGACCCGTCAGTCTCACAGTCAAGCTCCCTTGTGCACTTACACTCAACACCTGATTGCCAACCAGGCTGAGGGAACCTTTGGGCACCTCCGTTACTCTTTGGGAGGCAACCGCCCCAGTTAAACTACCCACCAGGCACTGTCCCTGAACCAGATCATGGCCCGAGGTTAAGACACCCAATTCGACCAGAGTGGTATTTTAACAACGACTCCACCACCACTGGCGTGATGATTTCACAGTCTCCCACCTATCCTACACAAGCCGAACCGAGCATCAATACCAAGCTATAGTAAAGGTCCCGGGGTCTTTCCGTCCTGCCGCGCGTAACGAGCATCTTTACTCGTAGTGCAATTTCGCCGAGTCTGTGGTCGAGACAGCGCCCAAGTCGTTACGCCATTCGTGCAGGTCGGAACTTACCCGACAAGGAATTTCGCTACCTTAGGATGGTTATAGTTACCACCGCCGTTTACTGGCGCTTAAATTCTCCGCTTCGCCCCCGAAGGAGCTAACAGGTCCTCTTAACGTTCCAGCACCGGGCAGGCGTCAGTCCGTATACATCGTCTTGCGACTTCGCACGGACCTGTGTTTTTAGAGCGTCCGGCAGTAGAGGTGGCCGTGTGTCGGTGTTGGTAGAGACACGGACCTGCAAGTGATCATGGGATTGCTGATGTCCTGATGGTCGCCTGGAGGGTCCGTGCCTCTATTGCCAGAATCGCTGATCGACCCCCTCTGGGTCGAGTTCGCTGCCCTGATCGAGGCAGAGCGGCGCCCGGAGTTCGACCCGGCCCATCCGTGGGGATGTCACCGCCGCCGTATCCCCGACCGCCTGGTGTTCGAGCACGTGCTCGCGGCGTTGGTGCACGGCAGCGGCTACGAACGCATTGCCACCCCCGGCTGCTCGGACCGCACGATCCGCCGCCGTCTCGCCCAGTGGGCCGCCGCCGGCGTCGGGGAGCAGGTCCTTCGGGCCGCGCTGGCCGGCTATGACTAGATGATCGGTCTCGACCTCGACGATCTGTCTGCCGACGGAGCGATCACCAAGGCTCCCTGCGGTGGCGAGGTCGCCGGCTGTAACCCGGTCGACCGGGGCAAACAGGGCACCAAACGCTCCGTGGTCTGCGACGGTGCGGGGATCCCGCTGCACCTGATCAGCGCCCGCGCCAATGACCACGACTCGCCGTTGCTGAAACCGACCCTGATCGGGATCTACGACATGATCGGGCCGCTGCCCGAGCGACCGTGCCTGCACCTGGACCGGGGCTATGACTCAGGCAAGACCCGCGATCTGCTCGAACGACTCGGGTTCGACGCACAGATCGCCACCAAGGGCCGGCCCGCCCCGATCCAGGTCGGTAAGCGGTGGCCGGTCGAGCGCACCCATTCCTGGATGAACGGCTACGGCAAGCTGCGCCGGTTCACCGATCGCCGGAAGATCATCGTCGAGTTCTACCTCAACCTCGCCGCCGCGCTCACCGTGATCCGCCGGCTGATCAACCATGCCCGCAGCCGCTACCGCTGGACAACCCGACCCACGACCCGTCGACTCCGATAACCATCAATCGCCGGACGCTCTAAGAGGTCATTTCAGAACGAGGTCGACGTGTCTGTTGTAGACGACAAGCGGCTATCTGACCTGCCGTTTGATCTGTCGTCGAGGGGTCAATGGAAACTCGACAAGTCGTTCTGAAACGACCTCTTAACCCAACATCTCACGACACGAGCTGACGACAGCCATGCACCACCTGCACACCAACCACAAGGGAAGCCCTATCTCTAGGGATGTCTGGTGCACGTCAAACCCAGGTAAGGTTCTTCGCGTTGCATCGAATTAATCCACATGCTCCGCCGCTTGTGCGGGCCCCCGTCAATTCCTTTGAGTTTTAGCCTTGCGGCCGTACTCCCCAGGCGGGGCGCTTAATGCGTTAGCTGCGGCACAGAAACCGTGGAATGGTCCCCACACCTAGCGCCCAACGTTTACGGCGTGGACTACCAGGGTATCTAATCCTGTTCGCTCCCCACGCTTTCGCTCCTCAGCGTCAGTATCGGCCCAGAGACCCGCCTTCGCCACCGGTGTTCCTCCTGATATCTGCGCATTTCACCGCTACACCAGGAATTCCAGTCTCCTCTGCCGAACTCAAGTGATGCCCGTATCGACCGCACGCTCAGAGTTAAGCCCCAAGTTTTCACGGCCGACGCGACACACCGCCTACGAGCTCTTTACGCCCAATAATTCCGGACAACGCTCGCACCCTACGTGTTACCGCGGCTGCTGGCACGTAGTTGGCCGGTGCTTCTTCTCCAGGTACCGTCAATTGCTCTTCGTCCCTGGCGAAAGAGGTTTACAACCCGAAGGCCGTCATCCCCCACGCGGCGTCGCTGCGTCAGGCTTCCGCCCATTGCGCAATATTCCCCACTGCTGCCTCCCGTAGGAGTCTGGGCCGTGTCTCAGTCCCAGTGTGGCCGGTCGCCCTCTCAGGCCGGCTACCCGTCACCGCCTTGGTAGGCCATCACCCCACCAACAAGCTGATAGGCCGCAGGCCCATCCCCCACCGAAAAAACTTTCCACCACCAACCATGCGATCAATGGTCCTATCCGGTATTAGACCCAGTTTCCCGGGCTTATCCCAGAGTGGAGGGCAGGTCACCCACGTGTTACTCACCCGTTCGCCGCTCGTGTACCCCCGAAAGGGCCTTACCGCTCGACTTGCATGTGTTAAGAGGTCGTTTCAGAACGACTTGTCGAGTTTCCATTGACCCCTCGACGACAGATCAAACGGCAGGTCAGATAGCCGCTTGTCGTCTACAACAGACACGTCGACCTCGTTCTGAAATGACCTCTAAGCACGCCGCCAGCGTTCGTCCTGAGCCAGGATCAAACTCTCCAACAAAACCCTGACAAACAAACAACTGGCCACAACACCCGACGGGGTCGAATGCTGCAACCACAATTTGGCACAAAACGCCAAACCGAATAAAAATAGCTCGACACACTGTTGAGTTCTCAAAAGACCCCCGCACCGCACTCACCCACCCCCACACAAGGAGCAGGATCCTGAAGACGGATCATCTCGACCCACCAAGACAATCACACCGAGAAACTCGGCAAACCACCGGGGGTCATCGCCAGCGGGGCCTGTTGACCGAACCCCTCCGGGACCCGTTCTGTCCGGCTCACTCGCTGACAGGAAGAAAGTTACGGCATGGCATTCGGGCTCGTCAAACCGGGGTCGAAAACACGCACTGACCTGCGGAAACCTGTCTCGAGGCCGCGCAGGACCACGGTCGAACCCGACCCTGTCGAGCGACGAACGGTCGCCCTGACGAGCTCACCACGAATACTGGTTGACCAGCGACGATCGCGCAAGGGGAAGCCCGGATCGGGGCTCGGAACCGGGGGGTCCATCCGTCGTTCGTCCTGCGCCCGCCTGCTCGCCCACCTATGAGCGTCCGGCGATTGATGGTTATCGGAGTCGACGGGTCGTGGGTCGGGTTGTCCAGCGGTAGCGGCTGCGGGCACGGTTGATCAGCCGGCGGATCACGGTGAGCGCGGCGGCGAGGTTGAGGTAGAACTCGACGATGATCTTCCGGCGATCGGTGAACCGGCGCAGCTTGCCGTAGCCGTTCATCCAGGAATGGGTGCGCTCGACCGGCCACCGCTTACCGACCTGGATCGGGGCGGGCCGGCCCTTGGTGGCGATCTGTGCGTCGAACCCGAGTCGTTCGAGCAGATCGCGGGTCTTGCCTGAGTCATAGCCCCGGTCCAGGTGCAGGCACGGTCGCTCGGGCAGCGGCCCGATCATGTCGTAGATCCCGATCAGGGTCGGTTTCAGCAACGGCGAGTCGTGGTCATTGGCGCGGGCGCTGATCAGGTGCAGCGGGATCCCCGCACCGTCGCAGACCACGGAGCGTTTGGTGCCCTGTTTGCCCCGGTCGACCGGGTTACAGCCGGCGACCTCGCCACCGCAGGGAGCCTTGGTGATCGCTCCGTCGGCAGACAGATCGTCGAGGTCGAGACCGATCATCTAGTCATAGCCGGCCAGCGCGGCCCGAAGGACCTGCTCCCCGACGCCAGCGGCGGCCCACTGGGCGAGACGGCGGCGGATCGTGCGGTCCGAGCAGCCGGGGGTGGCAATGCGTTCGTAGCCGCTGCCGTGCACCAACGCCGCGAGCACGTGCTCGAACACCAGGCGGTCGGGGATACGGCGGCGGTGACATCCCCACGGATGGGCCGGGTCGAACTCCGGGCGCCGCTCTGCCTCGATCAGGGCAGCGAACTCGACCCAGAGGGGGTCGATCAGCGATTCTGGCAATAGAGGCACGGACCCTCCAGGCGACCATCAGGACATCAGCAATCCCATGATCACTTGCAGGTCCGTGTCTCTACCAACACCGACACACGGCCACCTCTACTGCCGGACGCTCTATCTCAAGATTTTTTTCGACCGTCCGTCGCGGGTCCACGGACCGACGAGCGGTCGACGCGGGGATCGCGGTCGCCACGGCAGACCGGTCCGGGTGGGTGGTCACGATCGTCGTCCGCGGGGGGCCGTTCGTCGTGGTGCACGTGGAGGTCGGCTGTCGGCACGCGAGACTCGGCGCGTGCACCCCGACGGAGACGTCCTCCCACCCGTCCTGCACCGGCTGCGGGCCGGTGCGGAGCTCACCGCGGCGGCCTGGTGCCGTACCCCCGGTGCGACGGGCCGGGTCCGCGCGACCGTCGTCGCCGGCCGGGTCGTGGTGGAGGCGGGATCCGCCGGCCCCCTGTGCGTCGCGGCGTCGCCGGGGGCACTTCCCCTGCGGGCCCGGTCGGTGGACCGGGTCGCCGTCCCGATGCTGCTCCCCCACCTACGGGACATCGACGGTCTGTTCGCCGAACTCCGGCGCGTCCTCGCCCCGCACGGGCTGATCTCGGTCCTGGTACCGGCTCCGCGGTCGTTCGGCTGGCGGGGCGGAGCACTGCGGACGGCGGTTCGCGACGCGTGGCGGCACCGGTCGGCCGTCGAACATCCCGAGTGGCTCGCGGCAGCCGCGGACTTCGCCGTCCTCGCCGACGACCGTCTCGACTTCACCCTCGACGGATCGGCACCGACGGACGGGGTGGAGGACCTGTGCGCGGCCGGCGTCTACCCGCCCGATCTGCCGGAGCGGGCCCGCGCGGACCTCGCGGCGCACCGTCGGGCGGTCCGGACGGTGCGGCTGCGCCGGGTCGTGGCCCGCCGTTGACGGTCAGTCCGCGGTGGCGATCTCGGCGACGGCCCCCGCGATCCGGAGATCCTGGGCCGGGCCGTGGGCGTCCTCGGTCTCCACGACGTCGGCGACGATGGCGGTGATGTTGTCGGGCCCCCCACCGTCGTTGGCGAGCGCGATCAGCTGGGTGACCACCTCGTCCGGCTCGGCGCCGGAGGCCAGCTCGCGGTGCAGCGCCTCGTCGTCGAGTACCGCGGTGACGCCGTCCGAGCAGAGCAGGTAGCGGTCCCCGGCGAGGATGTCGACGCGGTCGAGGTCCGGGTCCGGCGCGTGGTCGGTGCTCAGTGCACGCATCAGCACGGAGCGCCGCGGGTGGTGCGCCGCCTCCTCGAGCGTGATCTGCCCCTGGTCGACGAGCTGCTGCACCATCGTGTGGTCGTGGGTGAGCCGGCTCAGCTCGCCGTCCCGCAGCAGGTAGATGCGCGAGTCACCGATGTGCGCGAGCACCAGCTGGTCGCCGGCGAGCAGCAGGGAGACGACGGTCGTGCCCATCCCCCGCATCTCCGGCTCGTCGGCGGCGCGGCGGGCCAACCGGTCGGTGGCGTCGTTGAGCGCCTCGGTGAGCTCGGCGGCGAGGTCGATGTCGGTGAGGTCCTGCGGGAGGCGGGCCTCCAGCTCGGTGAACACCGACACCGTCGTCGCACTGGCGACCTCGCCATGGGCGTGACCACCCATCCCGTCGGCCACGATCAGCAGTCGGCCGGTCGTCGCTCCGGAGTCCTGGTTCGACGTCCGGCGACGGCCCACATCCGACCCGAGCGCGGATCGCAGTCCCAGCACCATGGGGACAGTATGGACGTCACGGTTCCCCGGCGTCGCAGGCGAGGCCCGTTCGGCGTGTGCTTCAACCGGTCGGATGGCGCTCCGCCCTGCACACGGGCCGGATCGGGTGGTTCCCGACGGCGGTGCCGCAGCCGTGATCGCTTGCCCCACTCGCTACGGTGGGGAGCGCGCCGGACGAGGTCCGGAGCGACCGGCCCTCGTAGCTCAGCTGGATAGAGCAAGAGCCTTCTAATCTCTAGGTCGCAGGTTCGAGTCCTGCCGGGGGCACATACGACCAGGTCAGCTGGTCAGGCGGGTGATCGGTCCATGATCGACCTACCGAATACCTACCGTTTACCGGGCGAGCCGAAGCCGTCCAGGGCGGCGGACGCGGCGGCTCCGGCCACCCGCCGGGACATGTAGACGTCCTGCGTCATGGACACCTTCTCGTGGCCCAGGTAGTCCGCGATGTCGCGAGCCGATAGCCCGACCGCGTCGAGCCGGGTCGCGACCAGCCGGCGGAACGCGTGCGGGTGCAGGCCCTCCCACTCGGTACCGGCGAGGACCTGGCGCAACTGCTTGCGCGTGTTGTCCGGGTCCCGAAGGGTGCCCGCCGTCGAGGGGAACACCCACGGCCCGTGGGACTCCTCGTGTCGGCGGCGCAGGGTGTTCATCAGCCAGGCCGGCGGCTGGATCGTCCGCATGCTCGCGCGGGACTTGGTGTGCGGCTGCACCACGAGCCCCTCCCCCGGCACACGGATCACCGTGCCCTCGATCGCGAGGGTGTTGGCGACGTCGTCGACACGCGGCCAGTCCAGCGCCAGCAGCTCCCCGATCCGGCAGCCGAGCCCGGACAGCACGGTCACCATGTCGACGAGGTCGTACCTCCGCGCGTCGTCGGAGCTGCCCAGGAACGCGACCAGCCGGGTCACGCCGTCCTCGGTGAGCGCGACCTTCTCCGCCGTCGACTTCCGGCGCGCGGGTGTCAGCTCGCGGACCGGGTTCGAGTCGATCGCGTCGTGGCGGACGGCCATGCTCGCGATGCCGGACAGCACCACCTTGGCGTGGTGGGCCGATCCGCTCCCCTGCCGAGCTCGCACCTCACGGATGACCCGGTCGACGCTCGACACCCGCAGGTCGCTCAACCGCAGCTCACCCACCGCCGGTTCGAGGGACCGTCGCCACGCGTCGCGGTAACTGATCTTCGTACGCAGCGCCCGGTCCGAGTCGTCCAGATCGCGGAGCCACATCTCCGCCACGACCCGGACACGCGTGTCCCCGGTGATCTCGCCGTCCAGGGCGAAGCGGCTCCGGTCCCGCAGTGCCTCCTTGAGCTTCTTCACGGACGCGGGCCCGGTCGCGGCGTACCGCTGAACGCGGCGGGTGATCCCGTCGTAGTCGCGGTAGTTGGCCCAGGACCGGAACCGGCCGGGCCCGAGCCTGGTCGTCAGGATCTTCCCGTAGGTGCCGATCGGCAGTGGTGGACGAGCCATCACGCAGCCCCGTCCTCCAGGTCGGCGAACCACCGCCGCACCGCCTCCGCCTCGTACCGCAGGTACCGACCGACCTTCTTGGCCTTCGGGCCGTAGCCCTTGCACCGCCAGTCGTAGAGCGTCGCCACCGGGACGCCCAGGTAGTCGGCGACGTCCTGCACCGACCACAGCCGCTGCTTGATCTCCATGCTTCTCACCTCCGTTGTCATCCGGTCGTCCACAGCTCCTCGCGTGCGGTGCGCCTCCTGGCCCGTGCCTGGGCGGCAGCAGTGTTGGCCAGTAGGGCGTCGGCGGTGGTGTGCCAGCCGATCCCGGCGAAGTGCAGCGCGGAGATGACGACCTCGGTGGTGTCCTCCCCGTCGTCCAGACGCTCGACCTTGTTGGCGGCGGGGCGGGGGTTGGCGTGGTCGCGTTGCCAGTCCCGGCGTGCCTGCCGCAGCGCGGTGAGGGTGGTGGAGTACCGGCGGGAGCGGGTGGAGAAGTGGCCGGCGAAGCCGAGCATGTGGGCCCACCGCCACAGCCGCCCCCAGGACGTCGACCACTCCTCGGGGTCCCAGCCGACGGGGCGTTGTCCGAGCCGCCAGCAGGCGTCGATCTGACGCCCGGAGTGGGTGGTGTGGTCGGTGTAGGAGCGCACCGTGTCCGGCCGCAGCCGCGCCGACAGATGCCCGGCGGTCTCGGTCGCCTTCGTCGCGTACTTCGCCAGGTATGCCGCGACGGCGGTCGTGGTGATCTCCGCAGCGTCGTCGAGGTCGCGGGCGGCGAGCCGGACCGGGCGCGGGTCGACCTGCTCACCCCAGCCGATCGGCCACCCGTGGGGCCGGTAGGGGTGCGGGGCGGTGGTGAACGAGGTCTCGGTGACCGCGGAGCGCAGCAGCAGGGCGACCTGCGCGGCGGAGATCCCGGGCGGGGGCGACAGGGTCAGGTGGGACAGGGCCGGGTCGGGGTCGCGGCCGTCGAGCCGAACCAGGGCGTGCAGGTGCACGGCGCCGCGGGCCTGGAACTCCGCCACCTTGGTGTAGGACAGGCGGAGCTTGTGGCCGGTGAGTTTCTCGAGCTGGCGCAGGTTGCGGGTGGCGGCGATCATCGTGCGGCGCCAGAGTTCGCCGACGTGCAGGTTCCACACCGCCTGGTGCGGGTGGTCGTAGCAGTCCAGACACAACGGCTGGCCCACGCGCGGGTCGTCTTCTGTGTGGCGTTCCCAGCAGGCGTGCCCGGTCCCGTGCTCACAGGACGTGTCGTCGCGGCGGGGACGGCACGGAAGTGGCCGGCCTTTGCGGTCGGTGCGGTGGGTGTGAACCGGACCGAACGAGGGTGCGGTGACGGTCAGGAACACGCACGGGTGCGCGGCGACGGTGGCGGGGGTGCCTTTGCCGCCGACGAGGCCGGCGGTGACGAGCTGGAAGGTGTCGGCGCGATAGGTCTCGGCGCAGGAGGGGCAGACGGAGGCGCGGCGGTTGCCGCAGGCGGTGTAGATCAGGCCGTCGGGCATCTGCGCGGTGTGGCGTTCGCTGGTGATGCGGCCGGTGGCCTGTTCGACGCGGAATACGGTGCCGGACAGCCGGATCGGGTGGGCGCATCCCGCGGCCGGTGTGACGTGGCGCAGCCAGCCGGCGAAGTCCTCGCGCCGTCCTGCGGCGGTGACCAGCTCGGCGGCGGGAGTGGATCCGGCCAGGCGGGACAGGCGTCGGGCCGCGAGGCTGTCGACGGTCGCGGAGCCGTAGCCGGTGCTCATCACGCCAACCGGGCCGGAGCAGTCGCAGCGGTGGTGCGGGTGTAGGAGCCGGCCGAGTCGGCCCAGTGAGCGTCCTCGGTCAGCGCTGCGCCCTGAGCGGTGGCGACAGCCGAGATGTAGATCGTCGGGATCGAGTGGTCCCGGGCCGCGACGCGGACCAGGACACCCCACCACCGGGCCTCCCGGGCATAGGAGTCCGCACGCGCAGTTCGCCACTGCACCGGGGTGATCGCGCCGCGCTGATAGCGGGCGAAGGCGGCACGGCAGGCCTCGGATTCGCGGCGGAGCCCCGCGGCCACCAAATCATCAGTCGTCGGTCGAGTGGTCATGCCGCACCGCCGGTGACGTCGTCGAGGCCCTGGTCCTCGGTTTGTTCGGCGATGCCGGCGGCGAGGCGGCGCATGGCGGCGCGCTCGGCCAGGGCGTAGACCTGCTCGTCGGACAGGTGCGCAGCCTTGATCCGGCGCGGGACACCGCCCTCAGCGAGCAGGAACCCGATGCCCTTGGTCTCCGGAGCCACGCTCGCCGCGGAGTGACCGCGGGCCGCCCAGCCGTGCCCGAGCACGATGTCCGACGACGCGTCGGTGGTGCAGCGGAACGCCCACCGATACCCGAACAGATCCCGCAACGACGTCGGGATGATGTCCGAGCTGGGCCGCTGCGTGGCCGCAACGACAATGATCCCCGCCGCACGGCCCCGGGCCACCAGGTCACGCACGAGCACGGAGAAGGCTTCCTGCTCGCGCTTGGTCCCGACGGTGGCGGAGAAGTAGGCCAGTTCGTCGAGGACGACCACGATCGGCGGGACGCCGTCGGCGGGGGCGATCTTGCGGCGCCGTTCGTCGTCGAGGACGGCGTAGCGCTGATCCATCTCCGACTGCAGGTCCAGCAGAGCGGCGATGGCGTCGTCGAGGCTGTTGGCGACGAACCGGTCCGCGCACGAGCGCCACAGGCCGAGTTCGACGATCTTGCCGTCGAACAACCACAGGCGGCAGTCCGTGGCGAGCGCGGCGTGGGCGACGATGTTGTTCAGCCCCACCGACTTCCCCGCGCCGGGCTCACCGGCCAGGAGCATGTTGCGGTAGATCAGCGGGACCCGGACCGCACGGCCGTCCTCGCCGGTGCCGAGGTGGATCGGCTCCCAGATCGACGGACCGGCGTCGGTGCGGCGCTCGCGGCGGTGGGCACGGTACTCATCGGCCCAGCGGCGCAGGACCAGCAGCGGGCGCACGAGCCGTCCAGGCGCGTTCTCGTCATCGGTGATCAGCGGTAGGGGCTGTGTGGGCGGGTGCTCATACATAGTCCGACCAGTCCCCACCACGCCCGTTGTCGGACGGGCCGTCGAACGCGGGCTGCGGGGCCGCGGGCAGCGCCGGGCGGGACGGCTCCGGGCGCGGGGCCCGGACGTCGGAGTTGGGGCCGTCGTGAGTGGGCCAGCCCGGGTCGTGGATGTCGCCGGAGGCGTAGCGGAACAGGTCCGAGCGGATCAAGTTCGGTGCCAGCGGGTCGCGGCGGATGATCTCGACCCGCACGACGTTGGTGAACCGCGGCCACACGACCACCCGCGCCTCACGGGCGAAGCACGCCGACGCCAGCTCCTCGGCCTGGTCCGCGACGGCGTGCGGAGCGATCCCAGCCCGCAGTATCACCCACACGACCTCACCGACCCGCGTCGGCCGCGCCCACACCGTCAACGGGCACGCCCGGGAGCGGGAGTTCAGGACCCGGCACTCGACCAGGACCTGACGGACCCGGTGGCGGGTGAGCACGGCCTGGGCGCGGTGGAACAGGAACCGCCGCGTCCACGGCAGCCCCGCCAGCACCAGCCCGACCGCGACGAACAGGGCGACCCGCGTCGTGGTGTCGAAGCCGGTACCCGGGACGGCGACGAATCGGCCGGCCTCGTCGCGGATGTGGTCCGGGCCCAGCGCCACCCACGCCCACACCCCGACGGCGAGGACGAACAGCTCCGCGCGCAGCCGCAGCAGCAGGGCGGCGACGCGGACGGCGGGGTTGGCGGGCGGGGCGGAGATGATCTCGAAGGAGTCCACACGGGACTTCCCGGCACCGAAGGTGCGGGCAGGAGCGGCGTTGCGAGCCATGACAGGGCCTTCCGGACGCGGGGCGAGCGACGAGGCGGGGAGCGCGAACAGCGGCGGAGCGTCGAGGTGCGGGGCGGGGCTCTGGGGAAGACAGCCCCGACCCGCACCACCGACCAGACGGGCGGTCAGGAGGCCTTGGACGCCTGCGCGTGCGCGGGCTCGATCCGGTCGGCTTTGAACGCCACACCGGCCCGCTGGCCCTGCTGCCACGGGATCGCGATCAGCCCCACCGGGCGCACCTCCGCGCCCTGCTCGACCTGCGGGGCGCCCGGGGTGGTGATGGTCAGGATCTCCGCGCCCTCGGCGTCGACCTTGACCAGCTGCGTGGTGAACAGCGGCGTCCCGGTCTGGCGGTCCGTGCGCTGACGGCCGTCCATGTCGTTCTTCGGACGCGGAGCCGCGCCCACGGTGTAGCGGGTGCCGGTGGTGTCGACCTTGATCGTTGCCATGACCGTCCTCCAGGGACTGAATCGGGATGGCCCTCGTAGCGGGGCAGGTCCAAGACTCCGGAAATCACCGGGACGGCCCGACCACACAGAGGGACATCTCAGGACGTCTCAGCTAGAATCAAGACGTCCCAGCTCGTGTCCACGGAGGGGTACGGCGATGGCGAACGAGCGACTGCGCGACGCACTGATGAGCGCCGGCCTCACGCCCGCGACGGCCGCCGAGCAGATCGGCGTGGACGCCAAGACCGTCGAGCGGTGGGCCACCCAGGGCCGCACCCCGTACGCCCGGCACCGGGCCGCGCTGTCCGCGCTGGTCGGGCAGAGCGAGTCCTACCTGTGGCCCGCAGCGGTACCGCCCGAGCGTCAGGCGAAGATCGCGGCCTCGGAGATCGTCGCCGCCTACCCGCACCGCGGCGCGGTCCCCGCAGAGCTGTGGGACGAGCTGCTCGCCGCGGCGACCGACCGGATCGACATCCTGGTCCACGCCGGCCAGTTCCTCATCGAGCGCCCGGACTTCATCCGCACCGTGGCCGAGAAGGCCGGCGCCGGAGTGACCGTTCGGATCAACTTCGGCGACCCCAACAGCGACGCCGTCGAGCTCCGCAGCCAGGAAGAACACCTCGGGACCGGGACGCTGGCCGCGCGGATCCGCTACGGACTGGCCGCGTACCGGCCGCTACTGGACACCCCCGGCGTCGAGTTCCGGTTCCACACGACCACGCTCTACAACTCGATCTTCCGGTTCGACGACCAGGCCATCATCAACACCCACGTCTACGGGGTCCCCGGCGCCCACGCCCCGGCGCTACATCTGCGCAAGCTCGGCGCCGGGGACCTGTTCGACACCTATGCGCGTAGTTTCGTCGACGTGTGGAGCACCTCGACCCCAGCGCGTTGGTGACCGGCGTGGCCCGGACCGACCACTTCCACGACCCCGACGCCCCAAAGGCGACCAGCATCGTCATCGCCGTGAGCGCGTTCGTCACCGACGAGCGCGACCGGCTACTGATGATCCGCCGCACCGACAACAACCTCTACGCACTCCCCGGCGGACGCCACGAGCTCGGCGAGACCATGACCGAGACCGCGGTCCGCGAGACCGACGAAGAGACCGGCATCCGCATCGAGGTCACCAGCCTGGTCGGGATCTACAGCAACCCCGACCACGTCATGGCCTACAGCGACGGCGAGGTCCGACAAGAGTTCTCCATCTGCTTCCGCGCCCGGCCGGTAGGCGGGGAACCGCGGACGAGCGATGAGTCCTCAGAAGTGCTGTGGGTCGAGCGGGCCGCGCTGGACGGCATCGACGTCCACCCCTCGATCCGGCTGCGCATCGAGCACGGATTCAGCCGGCGGGACCCGTACTACACCTGACCAGCCAGGCCCACGGACGACAGCCACGCCTCTGCGCGGTCTACGGCGCCACGGCGGTCGGCCATGCTGCCGTCGAGAGCGCGGCTCACGTAGTGGTCTGCGGGATAGCGCTCCTGCACCTCGGCCATGCGGTCGTCGAACGAGACGCGCTCGCCGTCCGGGCTCGTGGTCATGTCGAGGTACCAGAGCAGATCGCGCACCAGGCCGCGTGGATCGTCGAATGCGTGCAGCTCATCGAGCAGGCCCAGGACGTCAGCCTCGTGGGCCGCAGCGGAGTGGAATGCGACCAGGCCGCACATCAGGTCGTCCGCACCCCAGTCGCGGAGTGCACGGGCACCGTCGAGCGGGTGGAACCGTGTCGCACCGAGGTTCGGGGCGTAGCCGACGTCGTGCAGCCAGCAGGCGGCGACGAGGACCGGGCCGCCGTCGAGATGTGGGCCGATGACCTCAGCGCGTGTGGCCACGCCCTGGACGTGGTTCCAGCGACGCGGCAATGCCTCGGCGAGGTGGCGTTCAGCCACCGAGCGAGCCGCATCGAGGACCATCACATCTCCGAGCCTAGGAGGCCGTCCGGACGCTTGCCCGGACCATTAGCCGTAGCCGACCAGACTCCACCCGCTCGGTGTCTGGGTTCAGATGATGCGGGACGGGTTGGCTTCAGATGATCGGTAACTGCTCCTAGCCAGTTGTTCGGTCTCGGACACCGTAGGCCTTGAAGCGGGTCAGGGGCCGGGTGCTGGTGCGGGGGATCTGGGTGATGACGTGGTGTGCGTGTTCGTCGTAGACGGTCAGGGTGGTCTCGCCGATCTCGATGGTGACGAGCTGTCCGGCGTAGCGCTGGCCGACCAGGACGCGCTGGTTGATGACCTGGGTGGCGCCCTGGGAGGAGACCCGGCGTTGGGTGCGGGCGGGGCGGTCGTCAGGGGCGGGTAGTGGGCCGGCGGCATGAGCGCCGCGGAGTTTGCGTCGCTGGGCCGGGGTGAGTTCCAGGGTGGTGGTGCGGGTGCGGACGCCGTCGACGATCACGTGGGCCAGGCCGTCTTCGAGGTGGATGGTGACGCGGCGGCCGGCGTGTTGGGCGCCGACGTTGAGGTGGGTCCCGGCGACCGAGACTCCTCCGGTGTAGTTCGCGGTGCGGTGGATCTGCAGCGGGCCGGGATGTGCGCGGTCGGCGGCGGGCAGGACTGGGGCCGGTCCGGCTGTGCGGGCGCCCTCGGCGCGCAGGCGGGCCAGGTGGGTGGTGGTCATCCGGGAGGGCACGGTCTTGCGGTGGACGCCGTCGAAGCTGAGATGGACGGTGGTGGTGTCGATCCAGAGGGTGGCGATCCGCCCGGTCAGGGCTGTGCCCAGCCAGAACTGCTGACCGCAGACTCCGAGGTTGCCCGAGGTCGGGACGACGCGTTCGATCTCGACTGCGGCCGTGGGAACGGGATGGGCCGGCGGCGGTGACGGGACCGGGACGGTGACGGGGGCGGGCTGTTCGGTGGGTGGGACTGGGGCGGGGGTCTCGGATAGGTCGTCCGGGAACGGGTCGTGGTCGTCGGGTTCGGGCAGGCCGGTGAGCTCGGGCGGGCTCCAGATCCGGGGTGCTGGGTCCGGGCGCTGCTGGGCCGTGGGGAAGTGGGTGGCCGGGCTGGTCATGGCCCGGGCCTGGTGGGGGCGGTGGTGGTTGTAGTCGTGGACCCAGTGCTCGATCGCGGATTGGGCGGCGTCGAGGGAGTCGAACGGGCCGTGGTCGTCGAGTAGTTCGGCTTGGATGCTGTGATGCCAGCGTTCGATCTTGCCGGTAGTGGTCGGGGACCGGACCTTGGTCAGTAGGTGGTCGATGCCGTTGCGGCGGCAGATCCGGTCGAAGAGCACCTCGACCCGGCGGGGTCGGGCGAAGCGGCCGGTGAACTGGCGTCCGTTGTCGGTCAGGACCTGTTCCGGTGGCCCGTAGCGGGTCATGGCGTCGCAGAACGCGCGGCAGACCGCGCGGGAGGTGGCGCGTTCGACCACGGTGGCGATCACGGCGAAGCGGGAGTGGTCGTCGATACCGGTGACGAGCTTGACCTCCCGGGCCCCACCTTGCGCGGTGGGGTCGGTGATCCAGACCGAGCCCATGATGTCGAGCTGCCAGAGCTGCATCGGCTCAGGTCGTTCCCAGCGCTGGTAGTCGCCCCGTGCCCGGCGCCGCGATGTGGGGACGATCAGGTTGTTGCGCACCAGGGTCCGGTAGATCGACGACCGTGACGGCGGGGTCAGGCCGGTGCGGGCGAGTTCGTGGCCCAACCGGCGTGGGCCCCATCGGGGATGGTTACGGCGCATCTCGCAGATCAGGGCCTCGACCTGCTCGTCGAGCTGCCAGGGATGGCGGTGCGGACGATGGGAACGATCGGCCAGCCCGGCCAGGCCCTCCTCGCGGTAGCGGCGCACCCAGGCGTGCACCGTCTTGCGCGAGACCCCGTAGCGGGCGGCGACCTCGACCACCGGTGCGCGGGCCGAGAGGACTTCCATCACCGCGTGATAGCGCTGCTCCACGACGCTCAACTCCACGAGCATCAGTCCTGGCCCCTCTCGCACGACGACCGTCGTGCACAGCAGAGACCAGGAGCGGAGCGTTACCCCTCATCTGGAGCCAGCGTGTCACCCATCAAGCGGAACCCGACAACTCCACCCGCTCGGTCGGTGAGGACTTTCTTTACGTCTTCAAGCCGGCCCTGGCGGGCCGGACGGGCGGCGTCGCTGCCGTCCGCCTCCTGCCTCCGGCCCGGCGGCCGGCGCGCGCACGCCCGCCAACTCATGACCCGCCGGATGAGACAAGGACAATCAAGGAATAACAGTATTCAGCGTTGTATCGACCTAGTGTTGCGGTAACTAGGTTACTTTACTCACGGGCTGGTTTACGGGATCATGAGCTGTGCCGTTGACTGTGACCGTGGACGTTCCGGCCGCCGACCGCGAGGTGCTGGAGTCCTGGCTGCGTTCCTCGTCGGTTTCGGCGGGACTGGCCCGACGGGGCAGGATCGTGTTGCTGGCCGCGGACGGGGTGGCGGTCAAGGACATCGTCACACTGGTCGGGGCGTCGAAGGCGACGGTGATCGGGTGGAAGAAGCGTTACGCCGCTGAGGGGATCGCCGGGCTGGCCGACCGGCCCAAGGCGGGCCGGCCGCCGGTGATCGACGAGGTCGCGGTCGTGCTCGCCACGCTGGAACCGCCGCCTGAGCGGCTCGGAGTCACGCACTGGTCGTCACGGCTGCTCGGTGCCGAGCTCGGGATCTCCCACGTGTGGATCGGCAAGATTTGGCGGCGGTGGGGGCTGCAGCCGTGGAAGTCCGAGACGTTCAAGTTCTCCACCGATCCCGAGCTCGAAGCCAAGGTCCGCGACATCGTCGGGTTGTATCTGAACCCGCCGGACAAGGCCGTCGTGCTCTGCGTCGACGAGAAATCCCAGGTCCAGGCCCTGGACCGGACAGCGCCGATCCTGCCGATCATGCCCGGTATCCCGGAGAAACGGACGCATGACTACGTCCGTCACGGCACCACCACGCTGTTCGCGGCGTTAGAGGTCGCGACCGGGCGGGTCGAGCAGGCGTGCCTGCCGCGGCATCGCCATCAGGAGTTCCTGCGGTTCCTCAAGCAGGTCGCGAAGGCCTACCCGCGGCGCAAGCTGCACCTGGTGGTGGACAACTACGCGACCCACAAGCACCCCGCAGTGAAGGCCTGGCTGGCCCGCAACCCGCGGATCACCCTGCACTTCACCCCGACCTCGGGATCGTGGCTGAACATGGTCGAGGTCTTTTTCGGGGTCATCACCCGCCAGGCCATTCGCCGTGGCAGCTTCGGCAGCGTCAGAGAACTGATCGGCGCGATCGGCCGGTTCATCGACGGCTGGAACGAACGCTGCCACCCGTTCATCTGGACCAAACCCGCAGACCACCTACTCAACCACTGCCGACCCGGTCAAAGAACATCGTTTACGCGACACTAGGAGGTCGCGCGGATTGGTTGGTGATCATGGACGTCGTGCAGGTCGGGCGTTCCAGCGGTGTGTGGTCCAGGCCTGCCGAATCAAGCTACGGAGTGTGACGATCGTGTCGGCGAGGTCGAAGAACGCGTCGACGACGATTTCTCGTCGTTCGTAGCAGCGCTGCAGCCGGTTGAAGCTGTTGTGCCAAGCGTTGGTCCGCTCGACGTGCCAGCGGCGGGTGGCCTGGATCGGCGCTTTCTCACCCTTGTGCGCGATCTCGCCGTGCAGGCCTCGTTCGGCCAGCGTGTCGCGGGTCTTGCCGGAGTCATAGCCGGCGTCGAGGTGCACGGTGATGTCGTCGGGCAGCGGGCCGAGAGCATCGAGGCGGTCGAGGGTGGGGCCCAGTAGCGGGGAGTCGTGCCGGTTGGCTCCGGCCAGGACTCGGCCCAGCGGGATGCCGTATCCCTCGACGAGCACCGAACGTTTCATACCCTGTTTGCGCCGGTCCACCGGCGACGGACCGGCGACCTCGCCGCCGCCGGGGGCCTTGGTGATGGCGCCATCGACGGCGATGTCGTGCAGCAGCAGACCGACGATGCGGTCGTAGGCGTCCAGGACGATCCGACGCAGCTGGGCGAAGACCCCGAGCCTGATCCACTCGTCACGACGATCGCGGATGGTGGTCGCCGAGCAGGTGCTGTCAGCGATGCCCTCATACGAGCAGCCGAACCGCAGTACCTGCAGGAGCTTGTCGAACACGATCCGATCCGCGATCCGGCGGCGATGGCAGCCCAGCGGATGGGTGGGATCGAACTCGTCTCGATGAGGCAGCAGCGCGGTGAACTGGTCCCACAACGGCTCGGTCAGCCATGATGGCAGGGTGGGCACGCGGCCTCCAGACGATCACGAAGCGTAGATAACTTCATGATCGGCAGGCCCGTACCCGCCCTCGCCCCCAGACACTCGACCGCGGCCAAGCTGTGACCAATCCGCGCGACCTCTAGGTCGCAGGTTCGAGTCCTGCCGGGGGCACACTTTCCACAGCTCAGCGCGTCGCTGCTCCGACCGCCTCACGATCAGCCCCACGTTGTGGTTCGGGCGGAACACCTCCAGAGCCGCGGCGGCGTCGGTCCCGTGGGTCGTGCACGACAGGGAGACGTCCTGGTCGGCGGCCTGCGGCCGGCCGGATCCTGCGGCTCCCGGCCCAGGACACGCTCGGCGCGCGACCGACCGGCATCGTCAGGACGCCACCCACGAGCAGCGGTCCCTGTCCGGTGAGGCCACCCCCACCCCGATCCCGCGGTGATGTCGGGCCGGTCGCCCTATGCCGCTCCCCGACCACGGTGTCGTCCCGGCACCGGGCGCGGTCCGGTCCGTTCGTCCGCACAGAAGGGCAGACCAGCGCGATCGCCGTAGTCGACCGGATGCCGGTGAACGACAGTCTGGACCATGCGTATCAGGAGCTTCGTCCTCGCGGCCGCAGCGGCCCTCGGCCTGCTCGTCGTGGTCCCGGCCGCCCCCGCTTTCGCCATCAACCAGGTCTCGTGCACCAGCCAGACCGTCAAGCTCGACATCGATCACGGCAACGGAGCCGGCACGGGCAGGTGCTTCGCCAACAGCGGCACGACCGGGGTGAACATCGGCGGTGTCTACCGGGCCTCTGCCGGGAACAACCGGACGACGATCAACTTCGAGGTCAACGGCCGGTACTACACGAAGACCCTGGACCGGGGTCTGCACATCAACTTCGCCGGCAACGTGCGCGTGTACGAGGTCCGCATCTGGTGACGTCCCCCGCCCCGCCGGGTACGACCGGGGGTCGCCCTCGGGCCGAACACACCTCGCACTGCCGCGGAGTCGAGGAGACGCCCGGGCTCCCCGCGATCCGCGGGTCCCACGCCGCCGTCGGCGGACTCCCACCGGTCACCAGGTCGACCGACCCGCCCGGGCCTCACACACCCCGGCCGCGGGCTCGATCCCTGCCGGGGGCACCGGGTCGGGGACTCACCCCGATGACACCACCGGAGGGCCCGGACCGAACGTGACGGCGTGCCGCGTCGCCGCCGCCGTGGCCCGTCGGCCCGTCGGCCCGCACGGCAGGGCGGCCGCGGGGCGAGGTCGGGTCCGCGCCGACCCGCGCGACGACGGGCCGGTGTCCCCGGTCTCAGCCCAGCGGTCGGGTCTCGGCGAACTCCCACACCGACTCCGACAGGTCGGGCCCGGCCCGGTCGGCGAACAGGCCGTCGGACCGGGGCCCCGACCAGGAGTGCCCCATGCCCTCCACCAGGTAGGAGTCGATCGTCGCCTGGCCGGGGACGCGGTAGCCGGTGCGGGTGTACGGGTAGCCGTCGGCGGGCTCGACGCGGTCGACGGCGTCGGGCGTGGTGTCGACGTCGGGCCGGCCGGTGGCGACGAGCGCACCGAGAGCCAGCCACTGGGACACCAGGCGTTCGGCCATGAACGGCCGGACGACCTCGTCCTGATCGCCCTGGACGACGAGCAGCGGGACCTGCCGGGCCCGCGGGCCCATCTCCGCCAGCGCGAGCCGCGCCGTGTCGACCGGGGTCACAGCGGGGTCCTCCGCGAACCGGTGGAACCGGTACTCCCCGCCCGCCACCGAGGTCACGGTCGCGACCAGGTCGGGGTAGGTGACCCCGAGGATGACGGCCGTGCCCGCGCCGGAGGATGCCCCGGCCACGTGCACGCGGGCCGGGTCCGCCCCGTAGAGCTCGACGACCTGCCGGATCGCGCCGGCCAGCAGCTCGGGCTCGCCGCGGCCCCGCTGCTGGTGCTCCGGCGACAACGAGTTCCAGCACATCTGCACGTTCCGCAGGATCGACTGGGTCGGGTAGACGACGAGGAAGCCCTCGCGGTCGGCCAGGTCGTCGAAGCGGGTCATCGCCCGCATCGAGTTCAGGCCGGATCCGGTCATCCCGCAGCCGTGCACGGCCACGACCACCGGCATCGGCCGGTCCGCCCGCCAGGACGGCGGCAGGTGGACCTGGTAGTCCACCCGGCCCTCGGGGCTGGAGTAGCTGCCGTGCCGGTCCTGACCTCCCTCGGGGGTCCGCGCCTCGGCGACCGCGGCGGGCACCACGACGGCGATCAGCGCCACCGCCGCCAGCCCCGCGAGCCACACCGTGGCTCGGCGTACGGGTCGACGTTCGTCCATACCGGCATCAGCTCCGTTCTCGATCCGACGGGCGTAGTGCACGCCATGCCGTTGCGGCCGGGTCAACCCGGGCTACGCACCGCGGTGCGCACATCCGCAGCCGGCTCCCCGGCAAGCCTGGTTGACGGGCACGTGTCTGTCAATTTAACGTTGACATCGTGAAGTTGAAGTTGACAGACGCCGTCCGGGCCCTGCACGGTCGCGCCGACGCACTCCTCGCCGCACGAGTGCTCTCGGCCGACGCGGATCACGCCGGCGCGGTGGAGCGGGCCCTGGCCGTCCGCTCGGCCGCCGACGACGTGGTGCGGGCCGTCGTACAGGAGGCCCGGGAGGCGGGCGCGACCTGGCAGGTCATCGGCGACGCGCTCGGTGTGAGCCGGCAGGCGGCCTTCCAGCGCTACGGACGACCCATCGACCCCCGAACGGGAGAACCCATGAACACCACCCCGCTGCCCGGCGCCACGGACCTGGCCACGACCACCGTCGAGGATCTGGCCGCCGGACGCTGGTCCCGGATCACCGCGCAGTTCGACCCGGCCATGCGCGACGGCCTGTCCGAGGATGCCCTGGCCGCCGCCTGGGCACAGGTCGTCGGCCGGTCCGGCGCCTTCGAGGCGCACGGCGAGCCGGAGGTCTCCCGGGCCGGCGACGTGACGGTCACCGACACCCGGCTGTCGATGGAGGCCAGCGACTACACCGCCCGCATCTCCTACCGCGACGACCGCAGCATCGCGGGTCTGTTCATCCTTCCTGTGGACGAGTCGTGACCGCGCCCGCCCTCGGAGCGGACCGCTCGACCACCGGGCCCGGCGGCCGGATACCCCGGGCGGACCTGGCGTCGGTGGCCGTGTTCCTCGTCCTGGCGTTCGGGCTCGCCTGGCTGGTCGCGCTCCCGTTGTGGCTCGGCGGTGGGCTCGCCGACCCCGCGTTCACGCCCACCGCGCTGGCCATGATGGCGACACCGGCCATCGCCGCCGTCGTCGTCGTGTTCCTCGTGGAGCGGCCGGCCCACCGGGCGCGGGCACTCGGGCTGTGGCCGTTGCGACCGCTGGGCAGGCTGGTCGGGTACGTCGCCGCCGGGATCGCCGTGGCCATGGCGCTGGTACTCGTCGCGCTCCCGGTCGGCGCGCTGTTCGGGGTCTACCCGGCCGACCTCACCGGCCTGTCCGGCTTCCGGGAGACGCTGGCGGCCCAGCTCGGCCCCGACCGGGTTCCCGAGTCGGTCGGCCCGATCGTCCTCGCGCAGCTCGCCGTCGTCCCGGTGGCCGCGGTCGTCGGTGTCCTGCCCGCGCTGGGCGAGGAGATCGGCTGGCGGGGCTGGCTGTTGCCGAAGCTCGTGCCGCTGGGCGCGGTGCCGGCGATCCTGATCTCCGGTGTCGCCTGGGGAGTCTGGCACGCCCCGGTCGTCCTGCTCGGGTACAACTACCCGCACGCACCCGGCTGGCTGGGCGTGCTCTCGATGGTCGGGATGTGCACCGTGGTCGGCGCGGTCTTCGGCTGGCTGCGGCTGCGCTCCGGCTCCGTGTGGCCCGCGGCCGTCGCGCACTCGGCGTTCAACGCGACGGCCGGGTCGTACCTGCTGTTCGCCGCGGCCGGCGCGCCCGTGGACACCACCCGGGCGACCGTCCTCGGCTGGAGCGGCTGGATCGTGCCGCTGGCCGTGGTCGTCGTGCTCGTCGCGACCGGACGGTTCGGGCCCGCGACACGTCCCGACGCCGGGCTGGGCGCCCGGACCCGCCGGCACCGGTCGTGAGCGCGTGGCCGGTCACGACCGGATCGGTTGTCCCGGCCTCGACGGTCGTCCGGTGTGCCCCGCCCGGTCACCACCGCGCCGGCCACCCGGACGCGAGGCGTCACCGGCCGGGACCCGTACCGCCGCGGCGCCCGCGCGTCCCACGTCGTCGAGGCCGGGCCACGGAACCATCCACACCAGGACGCTGCCGGCACCGACGGCAGCGGCTCCACCGCGAACACCCGCGAGCCCCGCTCCAGCGGGTCAGGTCCACCGCGGGCCCGGCGGGTCAGGCCCGTCCGGCGAGCGCTCCGACCACCAGCTCGACGTAGCGGTCGAGCAGCGCCCCGTCCGGATCGTGCGTCGGGTTCACCTCGGTCAGCACCACCGCGGCGACGCCCGGCGCGGCCAGCAGACCCCGCAGCACCCGTCGGGCGGTCTCCGCCGGCACGCCGGTCCCGTAGTGCGGGAAGTTCGCCAGGGGGAGGTCGCGCGAGTCGACGGCGTCGATGTCGAAGTGCACCACCACCGCGGCGTCCCGACCGCCCCGGTCCCGCAGGGCCGCCAGCGCCCGGGCCGTGCACCCGTCGGGATCCTCG
Source organism: Pseudonocardia sp. ICBG1293 (assembly GCF_020131355.1). Taxonomy (GTDB): domain Bacteria; phylum Actinomycetota; class Actinomycetes; order Mycobacteriales; family Pseudonocardiaceae; genus Pseudonocardia. The sequence goes on along the minus strand of NZ_JAHLEL010000051.1, from coordinate 187,801 downwards.
CGCAGCCGACGGTCGTCGGCGTGGACCAGCTCCGGACGGGCGGCGAGGGCGGCGGCGTCGTAGCTGTCGCGGTCGGTGGCGTCGTAGCCGAGCAGCGTCAGCTGGTGCGCAGCGAGCAGCGGATGCCGCGCACCGATCCGGGCCAGCTCGGTGTCGGCGATCCCGAGCAGGTGCGCGACCCCGGTCGCGTCCAGCACCCCGCTGCGGGTCCGTTCCGGCGACGACAGGTCGGCGTCCCCGTCGACGTAGGCCAGCCGGACGTCGTCGTTGACCCGTTGCAGGCCCGCCACGACACCCGGGGTGATCGTGCAGTCCCCGCCCACCACCAGCGGCACCCGGCCCGCCCGGCTCTCCCGCTCGACGGCGTCGGCCACCCGGCGGGCCACCCGCACCACCGCGGCGATGTTGCGTGCCGCCGCGCCGACGGCGTCCGGCGACCACACCTCGCCCGCCACGTCACCGGAGTCGGTGACCGGCACCCCGGCGGAGCGCAGCCGGCTCAGCAGGCCACGCTCCCGCAACACCGCCGGCGCCCGGTCCTGGCCCGCGTGGTGGGCGCCCGCGCTGGTCGGGACCCCGATGAACGCCAGTTCTCCCTGCATCCGTGCAGCCTGTCGGACACCGGCGCGGTCCACCATCGGTGCCGCGGCGGCCGCCGCGCGCACGGGCCGGCGTCGCCCGTGCCCCCGGACGGGCCGTCCCCCGCGGCGTGGCGGCGGACGGGGCCGCGGGCGTGGGCCGGCCCCGCGCCCGTCACCGGTGGGTTCCGGGGCGGTGGGCCCCGAGGCGGTCCGCGGACCCGGCCGCGGTCGCCCGCCCGCCCGGCTGCCGGGAGGTCATGCCGGACAGCATGCGGCGCAACCGGACCGGCAGTCCGTCCGGGACACGCGGGGACCGGTGCAGCCGGGCGACGGCGGACTCCACGGTGGTGCCCGGGTACTCCCGCTCCCCGGTGAGCGCCTCGATCAGCACCAGGCCCAGTGCGTAGACGTCGGCGGCGGGGGTGACGGCCTCGCCGGCGACCTGCTCGGGAGCGAGGTAGGCCGCGGTGCCGAGGACCGCGTCGGTCCGGGTCAGCACCGAGTGGGCCAGCACGCGGGCGATGCCGAAGTCGGTGAGACGCGCCCGGCCGGTCTCGGCGCAGAGCAGGATGTTGGCGGGCTTGACGTCGCGGTGCACCACCCCACGGGCGTGCAGATGCGCGAGCCCGGACGCGATGTCGGCGCCGATCCCGGCGACCTGTGCGGCGGACAGCGCTCCGCGGGCCAGCCGTGCGGCCAGGGTCTCCCCCTCGACGAGCTCGCACACCAGGAACGGACGACCACGGTCCACGCCCAGCAGCCGCACCAGGTTCCGGTGGTCCAGGTGGGCCATGGCCCGCAGCTCACGGCACTGCCGGTCCACCCCGCCGGTGTCGCAGCGGTCGAGGAACAGCTTGACGGCGACCGCGCGGTCCTCGTGCGGGTCCCACGCCCGGTAGACCGTCGCGGTCGACCCGATGCCGATGTGGGTCGCGAGGATGTAGCGCCCGGCGATCACATCGGTCTCCGGGACCGGAGAACGCATCACTGTCATGACAGACGGTGCCGTCAGCACCGGTGCACTTGTCCATACCGCGGGCCCCCGATCACCCGGCCGGGGTGGTGTCAACGCCCCGACGAGGCCCTCCCGGCGGTGACGGCGCGTCCGGTCCGGCCAGGTCCCTCACCCGGATGGCCTTGCGGGACAACGACGGAGGAGACGCGCCTGGCGCCCCGGTCCGGTGCGCCCGACGGCGCGGGACCGGGCACCGCCGGGCCGCCGTGGACGGTGGCGGCGCCGGTGCACCGGGCCCGGGCGACCGCCGTCGCGCCACCGGCCGACGCCGCCGTGCGGGTCGTCGCACACCCCGGCCCGCGACGGGCGGGACGCCGCCGGGCCTGCGACGCTCGACCCGTCCGTGCCCACCGTCCGAGGGAGCCCGCAGCGTCATGGCAGTCGAGACGCCGGCCGGGGCCCGGGCGACGACGGCCCTGCTGGACGCGGGCACCGCGCCGGGGTCGGCACTGCTCCTGCGCGCGCTGCTGGAGGCGGCACGGCTGCGCTACGTCGGACGACCGACGACGCTGCGGTCCCGCGGAGCGGAGGTCCGGCTGGTGCCGACCGCCGTCGCGTCGTCCGGGCTCGGGGTCCGGGCACTGACGACGGGACGGTTCGACCGGGTCACCCTGGCCGCGCGCGAGGTCGTGCGGCCCGGTCTGGCGCTGCGCGGGCTCAGCGTGACCGCCGCCGACGTGCGGCTGCGCGCCGGCCTCGCCCCGGAGCTGGTGTCCGGCCCGGTGGAGATCGAGGCCGAGCTCGACCCGGCGTGGGTCGCCGGGCGGCTGCGGGAGCACGTCCCCCAGGTCGAGGTGGGTGTCGACCCCGATGGCGTGGCCCGGGCCCGGCTCCGTCGCCGTCCCGCGCTCGGGGCCGCCGACCTCGCGGTGTCGGTGGACGGGCACACCCTGTCCTGGAAGGTCAGTGGGCTGACCCTCGCCGGGCGGTGGATGGGCCCGCCGCGCTCGGCCGACACCCGTCGCTCCGTGCGGGCGATGGTCGACCGCAGCCCGCTGGCCGCCGTCCGCTCGGGCCGGGTCGAGCTGCCCGGGCTGCCCGCGGCGCTGCGGCTGCACGGCCTCGACCTCGCCCCCGACCGGATCGTGGTGCGCGGCCGGCTCGACGGGTGGCGGCGCACCGTCCCGCTCGCCCGGATCGACGACGTGCTGCGCGGCGCCCTGTCCCTGCTGGACCTGAGCCGCTGACCCGGGACGGCCGCCCCCGGCCGCCCGGCAGCCCGCGCCCACCCGGCTTGTCGATCAGTACCCGAGCGTCGTCGTCCGGCGCCTGGACGGCGCTGAGGTACTGATCGACGGCGAGGTGGGGGGTCAGCCCCGGCGGAGGCGCCGGGTGAGCGTGCCCAGGCGCGAACGCGGTCGGCGCGACGGGAGCCGACCGGCGACGGCGTCGTCGAGCAGGGATCCGACCGTCTCGGCCGCGCAGGTGCGGTTCGTCCCGATCCCGCCGGACGGGCCGCGCTTGATCCAGCCGACGACGTAGTGGCCGGGACGGCCCTCGACCCGCCCGGCGTCGTGCGGGACGACGCCGCGCTCGTCGTCGAAGGGCAGACCGGCGACCGGGCGGCCGCGGTGCCCGACCGCACGCACGACCAGACCGGCCGCGATCAGCGTGCCGTCGGCGGTGTGCACCCCCTCGGCCCGGGTGCTGCCGTCGACGCCCTCGGGCGCCGAGTGGAACCGGAACACCACCCGCGGCCGCTCGGCGGGCACCGACCAGTCGATCTTCTCCCGGCGGGCGCCGCGGAGCAGCGCGTGCGCCGGGGACGCGGCGGGACCGTCGAGGGACTCGGCGATCCGCGGGTCGTGGTCGTCCACGACCACCTCGACCGTGCTGCGACCGAGGAGCTCGCGCAGCTCCGGGGCGGTCGCGGCGACCGCCTCCGGGCCGCGACGGGCGAGCAGCACGACGTCGGTGACCGCACCGGCACGCAGCGCCGCGAGCGCGGCGGGGTCGATCGGCGTGCCCTCCAGGTCGGCGGCCGGGGCGGTGAGCACCCGGGCGACGTCGATCGCGACGTTGCCGGTACCGACCACGACGACCCGCTCCACCGACGTGTCGACGGCGTCGCGCGGCACGTCGGGATGGCCGTTGTACCAACCCACGACGGTGTCGGCGGCGATGCTGCCGGGCAACCCCTCCCCCGGCAGGCCCAGGTCCCGCGGCGCGGGCGCGCCGACGGCCCAGACCACGGCGTCGTGCCGGGCGGCCAGCTCCTCGACCGACACGTCGCGGCCGATCTCGGTGCCCAGCCGCATCCGCACCCGCGGGTGCGCGTGGAACCGGGCGAAGGACTCCCCGACCCCCTTCGTCGACGGGTGGTCGGGCGCTACCCCGAACCGGACCAGCCCGCCCGCGACGTCGAGCCGGTCGTAGAGCGTGACCGTCGACGAGGTGTGCAGCAGCAGGTCCTGCGCGGCGTACATCCCCGCGGGCCCGGTCCCGACGACGGCGACGTCGAGCGGCGCCATGTCCGCGGGCAGCGACCGCGTGAACGACAGCGGGTACCACTCGTGGAACAGCGGGGAGTCGCCCTCCAGCTTCCCGGCGACCGGCCTGCCCTCGTAGTAGTCCGCGTTGACCTCGGCGTACCCGGCGAGCGAGGCACTCAGCCTCTCCACCGGGAAGATCGCGTCGACCGGGCAGGCGTCGGCACACGCCCCGCAGTCGATGCACGCCCGCGGGTCGATGTAGAGCATGTCGGTCGTGGCGAAGTCCGCCTCACCGGGCGTCGGGTGGATGCAGTTGACCGGGCAGGCCGCGACGCAGGACGCGTCGGTGCAGCAGGTCTGGGTGATCGCGAAGGGCACGGCCGGCTCCGGGTCAGATCAGGTTCGCGCGGCGGTAGAAGTACAGCGCAGGCTTCGTGAGCAGGCCGCAGGAGGACAGGAACTCCATCAGCCCGGCGCAGGAGGACCGCAGCATCGCCTTGTGGTGCTCGTTGTTGCGCGCCTCGTGCAGCGCGCGCCTGCGGTCGAGGCCCGCGTTCTCGTACAGCTCCTCGTTCCACATCGCGGTGACGATCTCGTAGGCGGCCAGCGCCACGAACAGCGCCTGGACCCGGCGGCGCACCGGGCCCGCCCCGCGGAGACGGTCACGCGTCTCCTCGCGGGCGAACTTCATGTGCCGCGACTCCTCGACCACGTGGATGTTGTTGATCGTCCGCACGAACGGGACGACGCGCTCGTCGCGCATCCAGTCCCGCTGCATCACGTCGAGAACCTCCTCGGCGACGAGGATGGAAGCGTAGGCGGCTTCCCCGGAGTAGACGGCAGCACAGAGCCGCCCCAGCGCGACGACGCGCTTCTTCGGGATGTAGGCCGGGGCGCCGAGCTTGGCCGAGCCGCGGGCGAACATGATCGAGTGGCGGCACTCGTCGGCGATCTCGGTCAGTGCCCACTGGAAGGCCGGGTCGGTCGGGTCCTTGGCGTAGAAGTCCCGCAGGATCAGCTGCTGCAGGATCATCTCGAACCAGATGCCGGTCGAGGCGACCGATGCGGACTCGTGGCGGGTCAGCTCCTTGCGCTGCTCCTCGGTCAGCTCCGCCCAGTAGGCGGTGCCGAACAGGCTGCTCCACTCCGGGCTCATGCCGTGGAGGTCGCGGTCCAGCGGGGTGTCCCAGTCGACCTGGGTCGCCGGGTCGAAGGACATCTCCGCGGACGAGCGCAGCAGACGCTCGGCGGTGTCGTGACGGTCGGCGGCGTGCTGGTCCGCCGGGCGCCGGTCGTTCCCGGCCTCGAGCCCGTGCTCCGGAACGGTGGCGGTCATGTCGACTCCTCGCAGACAACGACGTCATTGCTGTAACCACCGGTAACGTTACCACCGGTTACACGTGACGCAAGCCCCCGCGTGCACGGCGACACGATCCACGGCCGACGGCACCGGTGGGGGTGACACGGGGTCCACCCGGGAGGGTTATCGTTGCGATGCACAACTAACTGGGAGGTCGCGACGTGACACCGGAACGGGACGGACCTGCGGTCGTGGGCACCGTGCGGGGGCGGACCGGTGCCCCCGTGCCGGGCGCGACCGTCACCGTCGCCGACCTCGACGGCCGCCAGCACGGGCGCGCCGGCGGCGGCGAGGACGGCACCTACGGCGTCGGTCTGGGCACCGGCGGGACGTACCTGGTGGTGACCCGCACCGACGGCGCCGGGCCCGACGCGGGGCTGGTCGCCGTCGGCGCCTCCCCCGCCCGGCACGACGTGACCGTCGCCGGCGGCGGCACCGTGCGGGGCACGCTGACCGACGCCGTCGGGCGGCCGGTCGGGGGCGCCGCCGTCACGCTGATCGACACCGCGGGCGAGGTCGTCGCCCACACCCCGACCGACCCGGGGGGCCGGTTCCTGGCCGAGACCCCCGGCACCGGTCCGCACACCCTCACCGCGACCGCGCCGGGGCACGGGCCGCTGGCCCGCACGGTGGACGCCGACCCGGCGGCGCCGCCGGTGGAGCTGCGGTTCCCGGCCCTGGCCGGGATCGCCGGCGTCGCCCGCAGCGGCGACGGTCGTCCGGTCCCCGGGGCGCGGATCGTGATCGGGGACAGCGACGGGCGCACCGTCGCCGAGACCACCACCGGGCGGGACGGGAGCTACGAGCTGCACGGCCTGCCGCCCGGCCGCCACGAGCTGACGGCGAGCGGCTGGGCCCCGGTCGTGGTCGCGGTGCAGGTGGCACGCGGCGCGACGACACCGGTCGAGGTGCGCTTCGGCGCCCCCGACCCGACCGGCGACCGGATCGGCGGCCCCACGAGGACGGAGCAGGGACGTGGCTGAGCTCTACGGACGGCTGAGCACACCCGACGGCTGGCCGGTGATCGGCGCGACGGTCACCGTGATGGACGCGGGCGGGGTCCAGCGGGGCCGGGCGGCCAGCCGGGCCGACGGCGGGTTCGCGGTGGCGGAGCTCGCACCGGGACCGCACACGGTCGTCGTCGCGGCGGCGGGGTACGAGCCGTCCGCGCGGTCGGTCGCGCTCATCGGGGACGGCACCGACCTCGGCCGCATGGAGCTGGCCCGGGCCGGTGGCGCGGTACTGCCCGCTCCCGGCCTGTGGCGGATCGACCCGCAGCACTCCAGTATCCGGGCCACCGCCCTGCACCTGGGCATGAGCCGCATCCACGGCAGGCTGCGCCGGTTCTCCGGCGACCTGCGGGTGGCCGACCCGTTCGAGGCCAGCTCGGTGAGCGTGTCGATCGACGCGGGCTCGGTGGACTCCGACGACCCCGACCGCGACACCCACCTGCGGACCGCCGACTTCCTCGACGTCGACGCCCACCCGGCCATCGGCTACGAGGGCGACGGCCTGACCCGGGTCGACGCCACCCGGTGGACGGTGCACGGCATGCTCGCGCTCAAGGGGGTCAAGGCCCCGGTCGACCTGCACATGACCTACGGCGGCACCGGGCCCGACCTCTGGGGCGGCACCCGGGCGGCGTTCACCGCCACGACCGAGATCTCCCGCGACGAGTTCGCGATCGACTGGAACCAGTCGGTGCTGGCCGGTGTGCTGGCGGTCGGGCGGACCCTGCGGATCGACCTCGACGTGCAGGCGGTCCTGCAGGAGGGCTGAGCACCTCACCGCGCACACGACCGCCCCGTCCGGAGATCCCGGACGGGACGGTCACCGGCCCGCCTGCCCCGTGCGAGCCGGGTGCACCCCGGGCGGCCCTGTGCGCAGCCACCCGGGGTGGGACCGGTCAGGTCAGGCCGTCGAGCACCCCGAACGCGGGTGCGGTCAGGTCGACCGGCTTCAGCAGGTCCTCGGGCAGCGGCGCGCCCGGGACCCCGGAGAGCAGGTACACCGGGGTGTCCCCGCCCTCGCCGGCGGACTCGTCGAGGTCCGCCGAGTCGCTCGGGGTCACCTCGCCGTCGTAGCGCCAGACGGAGCCGTCGTAGTAGGCGTCGCCGTGGCCGTGCCGGCTGTCGTGGTGGCCCTCGTCGGCGTGCGCGAGTCCACCGGCCAGGGTGGCCAGCGCCCCGGCGCCGGCGACAGCGGCCAGCGCGCGGACGGTCGTGCGTGCGGTCATCGTGTGAACCTCTCTGGTGGGGGGAGCGTCCGGCAGGCTCAGCAGAGCGAGTCGGCCGGTTTGGGGTTGGACAGGCCGAAGAGCGGCCGCAGCCGCAGCCCGACCCAGGTGCCGCCGAGTGCGACGACGGCCCAGATCCAGCCGTGCAGGCTGAACGAGGCGATGCCGGAGAAGTAGGCACCGATGTTGCAGCCGCCCGCGAGGCGCGCGCCGTAGCCCATCGCGATGCCGCCGAGGACCGCGCCGAGCGCGAGCTTCCACGGGACCCGCTTGTGCAGCACGAACGCGCCGCCGACCGCGGAGGCGACCAGCGCGCCGATCATGATGCCGACGTCGAGGTTCGAGATCCGGTCGGCCAGCACCGGGGCGGCGAGCGACCGGGCGTTCGCCGGGACCTGCCAGTAGGCCAGGCCCGCCATGTCGAACCCGAGCGCCTGCAGCACCTTCGAGCCCCACAGCGCGAAGGCCGAGGTCACGCCCCAGGGGGCCGCGGAGACGAACAGGACCGCCGCGTTGAGCGCGGCGAGCACGATCGCGCCGACCCACATCGGCCACGAGCCGCGCAGGACCCGCGCGACGCCGCGGGCCGACGGAGGTCGCTCCACCGGCGGCGGGGTGCGGCGGCGGGCGACCACCCAGGTGACCGCGGTGATCGCGGCCGTCACGAGCAACGTGAGGGCGACGGCCCCGGGGTAGCCCAGCAGCTGGGCCAGGTTGACGCTCGGACCCTGCGGGACGGTCTGCGTCCAGAAGGTGTGGGTGAACACCGCGAACATCGAGCCGAGGACGAACCCGAACAACGTCAGCACGATGGCGGACTGCCCGCTGCCGACGGCGAACAGCGTGCCCGAGGCGCACGACCTGCCGACCTGCATGCCGATGCCGAACAGGAAGGCACCGACGACGAGCCCGATGCCGATCGGGTTCGTGAACCCCTTCGGCTCGCCGGCCAGGGCGAACCCGGACGAGAGGATCACCGCGAACAGCACCGACGCCGTCGCCAGCATGACCATGTGCGCGCGGATCGCCGCGCCCTGCCCGACCGCGACGAGCTGACGCCAGCCGGAGGTGAAGCCGAACCGCGAGTGGAACAGGGTGAAACCGAGTGCGAGGCCGAGCGCAGCGGTGCCGACCATCGTCGCCGGGGCCACCGTGCTCACCCCGACCAGGAACAGCACGGCCAGGACCAGGCCGACGGCGACGACCCGCCACTGCGGCGGGGCGGCCGCGCGGTCCTGCGGGCCGAACGCGGTGCGCCCGGTTCCGGGAAGCTCGCGCAGCGCGCGGGTCAGGGATCCCGGCGACCGGCCGGGCGGATCCTTCGTGATCGACACGGGAGTCTCCTCGTGGGGGGTGGTCAGGGGGTGGGTCCGGCGGGGCCGCCGGGGTCGAGGGCGGAGCCGATCCGGACGACGGCGCCGCCCGGGAACCAGGCGGCCTCGTTCGGAGCACCGTGGTGCCCGCCGTCGCCGGTGTCGGTGGTCATCGGCACGCTGACCGGGGCGGCACCGTACAGGGCGGGCGACGGGTCGGTGTAGGGATCACCGGTCGTCGCGGCCCAGGCACGCAGTCCCGACAGCGACGGGGCGGACCCCGGTGCGACCGCGGCGAGCGTCCGGACGTAGCGCTGCGGAACCTGCTCCTGCGGTCCGAAGTCCAGCGGCAGCAGGGTGCCGGGGCTCTGCCCCAGCACTCCCCCGGTCAGCAACCAGGGCGCGAGGTAGGTCCCGCCGAGTGCGGTCGGCGTGGTCAGCGCCGTGCGGGCGGTGTCCCGCACGGTGGTCGCGGCGTGCTGCCACCCGGACAGGACGACCAGGGCGTCGTCCGGTCCCGGGGCCGAGCGCACCGGCAGCCCGGCGGCGGCGGCCTCGGCGCGCACGGCGTCGGCGGCGGCGCGGGAGCGCGGTGAGACGTCCCCGGCGATCGCCAGGCCCGGTGCCTGCTGCGAGGCGAGCGCGCGGACGGTGCCGCGCAGGGCGCGGGCGTCGGCCGGGTCGAGGGTCTCCGACGGGCACGGGCCGAGCTCGGGGTCGCCCCCGGCCACGATCCGCCCGAGGGCGGCCGACAGGCACTCCGGGCCGTCGGCGCCGGTCGCGCCGGCGGGCGCGGTCCGGTCGGTGCCGACGTCGACCGGCACCGCGCGGGCCAGTCCGCCCGCGGTGAGGGTGATCGAGGTCGTGCCCTCGGGCAGGTCGACCAGTGCCCAGCCGCCCGGGGCGCCCGAGCGCGCGGTGAAGGGCACGTCCCGGTCGCCGGCCCGCACGGCGTAGCCGGCGGGGGCGCCCTCCGCGGCGTGACCGGCGGGCATGGTGGCGTCCGGGCCGGTCACGCTGACCCCGGCGCCGGTGAGCTGCACCAGGTTCGGGCCGGGCCGCATCGGGGCCACCGCCAGCGTGAGCGGCCCGGCCCCGAGGTCGACCGCACGCACCAGCGCCTGTCCGGGGACGGCAGCGGGAGCCGGCGCGGGCAGTGCCGCCAGCAGCGTGGCGGCCCCGACCGCGGTGACCGCGGCCAGCGCGGACGGCGTGCGGAGCCGGTCGCGCACCTCGTCGGCACGCACGGCCTCGGACCGGCTCCCGCCGGCGGCGCGGCGGGTCAGCCACGTCTCGGCGAGCAGCAGGCCCGCGACGGCCGCGGGAGCCACGACGGTCACCAGCGCGGCCCGGCCGAAGCCGGTGCCGTGCAGGTCGGTGAGGGAGAAGGGACCGGCGACGACGAGCCGGACCACGGCGAGCACGGCCCCCACGGCTCCCGCCGCGACGCCGAGCACGCGCACCCGGGCGGGCCGCGCGGAGTCGTCGGTACGGGTGGTGACCAGGTGCACCGCGGCGCCGGCGGCCAGCGCCCCGGCGACGGCGTACCCGGCGTCGAGCGCGAACCGCGGTCCGGCGCCCGGGGTACCGGCGAGCTGCAGGACCAGCAGTGCCGTGACCACCGCCGCGGGGAGCACGGAGAACACGGGGCGGGACGTGGCCAGCAGGGCCGGCACCGCGACCGTCGCCGCGAGCAGCAGGGTCCAGCCGGTCGGCCCGGCGCCGGACCGGGTCACCGCGGCAACCGCGGCGGAGACGGCGACGAGCGCCGCGACTCCCGCGACGACCCGTTCGGCGCGTCCGGGCGCACCGGCGAGGACGCGCACCAGGCCGGACCCGGCCACCACGGCGAGCGCGGTGAGCAGGACCAGGCGCAGGGCCGCGTCCGCGAACGGCACGCCGTCCTGAGGTCCTGCGGCGAGGACCGCCGGGGCGGCCCCCGCCACTGCACGGAGCAGGGCGGGGGCGTCCCCGGCCGGGCCGGCGGGCAGGAGCCCGCCGGCCGGCACGAGCGCTGCCCCGACGGGCAGCAGGAGGGTCGGCACCGACATCAGTCCTTGATGTCCTCGTCGGCGGCGACGAACAGCATCGAGTGCGGCTTGGCGTTACCGAAGTCGCCGTGCGGCCAGCTCTCGCGGTTGAAGTTGACGCAGGTCTCGCCGGTGTCCTCGTCCTTGAACGACTCGTCCAGGCTCAGCGTGCCGTCCGGGGCGATGTCGGTCATGCACAGGCGGTGGTCACCGTCGAGCCCGGTGCGGGCCACGAAGTAGTTCGCGGTCGCGAGGCGCCGGGGCTGGTCGGTGTGCCGGTAGTAGCCGTCGTCACCGCGCTCCAGGTTGTCCAGCGCGCCCCGGTGCGGGCCCGCACCGGTCTGGTCCGGGTTGATGCCGACCGTGCCCTTGATGGTCGGGCAGTCGCTCTCGGCACCACCGGCGGTGCTCTCCTCGATGGTGTCGATGGAGCACTGCGGCGCGTCGCCCGAGGCCAGCAGCTTCTCGATGTCGAGCGAGAAGACACCGCCCGCCGTGCCCTTGTCGTCCGGGCCCAGCGTGCCGGCCTTGCGACCGATCGTGGCGTGGTAGAGCGTCGTGTCGTCGGCGCTGGTCTGGATCCAGCCACCGTTGGCGCTCGGGCCGCCGTTCTCGCCACCGACGCCCAGCTCCGGGGCGACGGTCGCCAGGTCGAAGACCTCCTTCCAGACCGGGTTCTCGGCGGTGATGTCCGGCGTGTAGTGGATCGCACCGCCCTGCATGGTCTGGGCGAAGGCGCCCTTGTGCTCCGGCCGGTTGGTGACCGTGGTCTCCATGACGGCGCGGTTCTCGTTGCGCAGCGGGTCGACACCGTTGGAGCGCGGGCCGGTCGGCAGGTACTGCACCGACTTGACCTTCGACTTGTTCAGGTCGGAGATGTCCCAGGTCCGCACGGTCGGCCGACGCAGGTACGGCGACGGGTTCTTGACCGGGTCGAGGATGATCGACCGCGGCTCCGCGTAGTCACTGGTGACCATGGTGTTCAGGTCCTCGCGGACCTGGATGCCGTGCGGGTTGGCGCAGGTGGGGTTGCCCAGTGCCGGCATGTTGAGGCACTGGGTCGGGTCCTCCGGGGTCTCGGTCGCGGCCGGGGCCTCGACCAGGTTCTTGCCCTCCTGGTCGAACCGCACGACCGAGCCGGGCGCGCCCGCGAAGCCGTTGCCGGTCCGGACCTCACCGTTGGTGTAGCGGCACGGGCCCGGGGCGACCGGGCCGCCCATGTAGGTGCCGTACGCGGTGCCGTCCTTCAGGACCCAGTAGGCGTCGGGGACCGAGCCGCACAGCGTCTGGGACGGGAGCGAGATGCCGGAGAGCTTGATCTCCGGCAGCGCCGCGACGTCGAAGACGTAGGTGGCCGCGGAGTACAGGCCGCCCGCGTAGATCTTGTCGCCCTTGCGCCACGAGTACTGCATGTGGTGCGGCTCGTTCTCCACCAGCGGTCCGACGGTCGCGGTGTTGACGACCTTGCCGTAGTCCGGGGTGTCCTCGGTGACGTCGACGACGGCCAGGAAGTCCGGGCCGGGCGCCGCGTCGCGGACCTTGTCGACCGGGTCGAGCAGCGACCCGGGCAGGTTGCGCACGTCCGCGACCGCGGTGTCGGCGATGTTCTCGTCACCGGCCCAGACGAGCGCGTACTCCTTCTTGGGCCCGTCGGCGGACTGCTGACGGGCCTCCGGCGTGAGGTTGTTCTCGACCCAGTAGTTCTTGCCGTCGGCGCCGGTGACCTCGGACTTGACCTTGTCGATCGTTCCCTGGGCCGCCGCCGGGATCGCGACGACCCCGGCGACGACGGCGGCACCGGCGAGGGCGACGAGCCCTCGTCGTGCCCAGCGGGACTGCGGGAGCAGGCTCATTCGCCGGCCCCGCCGGACAGGAAGGTCGGGGTGATCTGCTTGGGCGCCTTCGACACGACGTCGACCAGACCGGCGGCGGGGACGCCCGCGGGGGCGAAGTCACGCAGCTGCTGGATCGGCTGGTCGGAGTCGAACGCCTCGTAGGACGACTCGACCGGCGGCGCGGTCGGCGCCGGGTCCGGCTGGTCGTCGTTCGGGGCGCTGAGGATCGGACCCAGGTCGGGGACCAGGTCCGGCGTGGCCGCCTGGGCCGCGCCGGACAGGCCGATCAGGGCGGTGCCGGCCAGTGCGGCGCCGCCGGCGATCAGCCGGACCCGGGACGCGGACCGTGCGCGGTGCTGAGGCACGACGTGTCTCCTTCATTCGTGACGGGGAGCGGATGGTGCGGTCCGATGTGGACGTTCGCGCAGCGGCGGGCCGCCGCACCGTCCGTGCGGGACGGTGACGGGGGGGGCGCGGCAGGTGCGGACGTGTGCTCCGGCGGGCCTCGACCCCCTCCCGGGCCGCCGTGCGGGCGGGGCGGGAGGTCCGCGCGGGGGCGCGGGCGGTCGAGGAGGAGCTCGGGGCGCTGGGGCGGGCCCGTGGCTACCGCGGCTGCGGGCCCCGTGGCGGGGACGGCGTGCGGCGGAGCGCGGGCGCGCCCCGGGAGCCGGGCGCGGTCAGGCGACGGAACAGAGCGCGCTCGCCTGGCGGCGCAGATCGACGTGGCGCCGAACCGCGAACCGGGGGACGAGGTGCATGGGAGGAAGTGTGCAGACCCGTTCGGAGTAACCGGCGACCGGCCCTGTCCACATCATGGGACCGGGACCGGTTCGGCGCGAAACGGGGCACGGAACGTGACCTGGGCTACTCCGGGCGAGCCCGGACGGTCCGCACGAGACCGCCCGAAACGGCAACCATCAATCACCCGATCGTGTCAACGACGTCGGGAACCGGATCGCTCCACGCCGCTGACCTGCGACGACGTCGCCGCCGATGATCTCCCCGAGAAGGAGTCCGGACATCCGGTCGTCCGGTGGGGGCCGTCGCGGGCCGGATCCGGCGCCCCACGACGGTCCGGGCGCCGGTCGCGACGACCGAGGGGTCCGGTACCGGATGCGGCACCGGCCCCCTCACCGGGGCCGATCACCCCAGGCCGAGCACCCGCACGGCGTTGTCCTTGAGGATCAGCGGACGGACCTCGGGCCTGATCTCCTGCGTCTCGAGGTCGGCGAGCCAGCGGTCCGGTGTGATGACCGGGTAGTCCGACCCGAACAGCACCTTGCGGCGCAGCATGGTGTTCGCCGCCCGCACCAGCTGCGGGGGGAAGTACTTCGGCGACCAGCCGGACAGGTCGATGTAGACGTTGGACTTGTGGGTGGCGATGGAGATCGCCTCGTCCTGCCACGGCACCGACGGGTGCGCCATGATCACGGTGAGGCCGGGGTGGTCGGCGGCGACGTCGTCGAGCAGCATCGGGTTCGAGTACCGCAGCTTGATCCCGCGCCCGCCCGGCAGCCCGGCGCCGATCCCGGTCTGTCCGGTGTGGAACAGCGCGGGCACGCCGAGTTCGGCGATGGCCTCGTAGAGCGGGTAGAAGCGCACGTCGTTCGGCTCGAACGCCTGCAGGCTGGGATGGAACTTGAAGCCGCGGACCCCGTGCTCGGTGACCAGCCGCCGGGCACGGGCGACCGCGGCCTTGCCGGTGTGCGGGTCGACCGAGCCGAACGGGATCAGGATGTCGTCGTGCGCGGCCGCCGCGTCGGCGATCTCCTCGCTGGACAGCGGCGGGTGGCCGGTTCCCGACGGCGCGTCGACGGTGAACACCACCGCGGCGATCCGCCGCGACCGGTAGTGCTCGGCGATCGCGTCGATGGTCGGGGTGCGGTCCTGGTCGGCCTTGAAGTACTTGGCCGAGGCGTCGAGCAGCTCCTGGTCGAGAGCGAGACAGCCGTGGCCGTCCTGCTCGACGTGGACGTGCACGTCGATCGCGTCGACGGCGGCGGGGTCGATGGGCATGCGGGGAACCTCCGTCAGGGGAGCTCGGTACGGGACTTGGCCTCGAGCAGTGCGGCGAGGACGGTGTCGCGGCGGGCGGCGAGCTCGGGGCCGTCGAGGCCGTCCAGCGCGTCGCGGACGCCGTCGACCAGCGTCGTGGCCAGCTCGGGGGTGAGCGTGACCTGTCCGAGGTCGCGCCACCACCGCTCGGTGGGCGGACCGAGGTGCTCCAGGATGTGCGCGAGGCCGCCGGGGCCTCCGGACAGGTGCTGGTTGGCGAACGGCCCGAGCACGGCCCAGCGCAGGCCGGGCCCGTGGGAGATGGCGGCGTCGACGTCGGCGACCGTGGCCACACCGCGCTCGACCAGCGAGTACGCCTCCTGCCACAACGCGGCCTGCAGCCGGTTGGCCAGGTGACCGGGCACCTCGGCCCGCAGCCGGACGGGCCGTCTGCCCAGCGCGGTGTAGAACGCCGTCGCGGTGTCCACCGCGGCCTCCGCGGTCCGCTCCCCCGGCACGACCTCGACCAGCGGGATGACCTGCGGCGGGTTGAAGGGGTGCCCGACGAGCACCCGCTCGGGGTGACGGGCGGCGCCGCGGGCGATGCTCGTCGGGAGCAGGCCCGAGGAGCTGGAGGCGAGGACGACGCCGGGGCCGCGGCCTCGTCCAGCTCGGCGAACAGGGCGTGCTTGAGGTCCTCGCGCTCGGGGCCGTTCTCCTGGACGAACCCGGCGGGCCCGGCCGCGGCGCCGGCGCTCGTGGCGAACACCAGGTTCTGCACCGGCAGCGGGCCCGCGTGGCCGGGGAACGGGCCGAGCGCGGCGAGGTCGGCGCGCAGCCGGTCCTCCGCGTCCGGGGCGGGGTCGAAGGCGCGCACGTGCAGCCCGTGGGCCAGGAACAGCGCCGTCCAGCCGACGCCGATCACCCCCGTCCCGACGACGGCGACGGTGCCGACCCCGGCCGCGGTGCCGGGCGCGCTCACGCCGACGCCCCGGAGGCGGGACGGACGAACGCGTCGAGCGCGGTGGGGTCGGCGAGCACGTCGCGGGAGGCGACGTCGTCGACGGCGGCGCCGAGCAGGATCCGTTTCACGGGGACCTCCAGCTTCTTGCCCGTGCGGTTGCGCGGCACGACCGGCACGGCCTCGATCCGGTCCGGCACGTGGCGCGGGGTGAGCTCGCCGCGCAGCGCGGTGCGGATCCGGGTGACGAGGGCGTCGTCGAGGACGGCGCCCTCGGCGGTCTGCACGAACAGCAGCAGCTCGCCGTTGCCGCCCGCGGGGTCCTCCAGGTGCACCACGAGCGAGTCGTCGACCTCGGGCAGCTCCTCCACGACGCGGTAGAACTCGGCCGTCCCCAGCCGCACCCCGCCCCGGTTGAGGGTGTCGTCGGAACGGCCCGCGACGACCGCGGAGCCGGCGGCGGAGAAGCGGACCCAGTCGCCGTGCCGCCACACCCCGGGCCAGGTGGCGAAGTAGGTGTCGCGGTAGCGGGTGCCGTCGTCGTCGCCCCAGAAGCCGACGGGCATCGACGGCATCGGGCCCCGGATGACGAGCTCGCCGAGCTCGCCGACGACCGGGTGGCCCGCGTCGTCGACGGCGGCGGCGTCGACGCCGAGGCAGGGTCCCGATATCTCGCCGGACCACACCGGCTGGAACGGGCTGCCCTGCACGATGCCCGAACAGACGTCGGTGCCGCCGCTGCCGACGTTGAGCAGGACGTCGGGGCCGAACTCCTCGGCCACCCAGCGGTAGCCCTCGGGCGGCAGCGGGCTCCCCGCGGCGCCGATCTGGCGGACCGCGGACAGGTCGTGCTCGGCGGCCGGGTGCAGGCCCGCCGCGCGCGAGGCCATGAGGAAGCCGGGGCTCGCGCCCACCAGCGTCGCCCCGGTCTCCGCGGCGAGGCGCCACTGCCACCCGAGGTCGGGGTGGGCGGGGTTGCCGTCGATCAGCACGATCGACGCCTGCCGCAGCAGCCCGGAGACCAGCGCGTTCCACATCATCCAGGCGGTCGTGGAGTACCAGAGGATCCGGTCGCCGGGGCCGAGGTCCCAGCTCAGGGCGTGGTTCTTGAGGTGCTCGAGCAGGATGCCGCCGTGCCCGTGCACGATCGCCTTGGGCAGCCCGGTGGTGCCGGAGGAGAACAGCACGCACAGCGGGTGGTCGAACGGGACCGGCTCGGCACCGGGCTCCGGGTCGGCGGCCAGCAGCTCGTCCCAGGACAGCGCGTCGGGCACGGCGTGCGGCCCGTAGGGCACCGCGACGACGTGGCGCACGGACGGGAGCCCGGCGCGGATCGCGGCGACCTCGTCGCGGCGGTCGACGTCGCGCCCGGCCCAGCCGTAGCCACCGACGGTGAGCAGCACGACCGGGTCGAGCTGGCCGAACCGGTCGAGCACGCTGCGCGGGCCGAACTCGGGTGCGCAGCTCGTCCAGACCGCGCCGAGCGACGCGGTCGCCAGGAACGCGACGACGGTCTCGGGTAGGTTCGGCAGGTACGCCGCGACCCGGTCGCCGCGCCCGACACCGAGCCTGCGCAGACCGGCCCGGGCCCGGGCGACCTGCTCGCGCAGCCCGCCCCAGGTGAGCTCGACCCGCTCGCGGGTCTGCGAGTACGCGACGACGGCGGTCTGGTCCTCCGGCCCGTCCAGGGCGTGCCCGGCGTAGTTCAGGGTCGCGCCGGGGAACCACTCGGCACCCGGCATCCCCCGGTTCCCGAGCACCGCCCGGGGCGGGGTGTCGAACCGCACGCCGAGGTGGCTCGCGACCGCGGACCAGAACGCCTCGGGCTCGGTCACCGACCACCGGTGCAGGGCGGGGTAGTCGTCGAGGGTCCGGCCGTGCTCGCGCTCGACGGCGGTGACGAACCGGCCGATCTCGGTGGTCTCCCGGACGTCGGCGGCGACGGGACGCAGCAGCTCGCTCACCGGCGCACCTTCCCGCCGCGGCCGTCGAGGAAGGCCCGCATCCGTTCCTGGGCCTCGGCGCTCGACGAGGCGACGGCGGCGACCAGCGACTCCATCATGAAGCCGTGGTCCGGGGACGCCTCGGCGATCCGCGGCAGCGCCTGGAGCACCGCGACGTTGGTGATCGCGGAGTTCCCGGCGACGGTGCGGGCCAGTTCGCAGGCGCGCGCCAGTCCCTCCCCCGGGCCGGCGCGGTAGTGCGACAGGCCCAGGGCGTGGCCCTCGTCGGCGTCGAGGACGCGGCCGGTCAGCATCATGTCGGTCATCCGGTGCACACCGACCAGCCGTGGCACCCGCACCGACCCGCCGCCACCGACGAACAGGCCGTGCTGGCCCTCGGGCAGCGCGTAGAACGTGGAGTCCTCGGCGACCCGCAGATGGGTGGCCGAGGCCAGCTCCAGTCCGCCGCCGACGACGGCCCCCTTGAGCACCGAGACCACCGGCAGGCGCCCCTCGGCGAGCCGGGCGAACGCGCGGTGCCACATCCGGGAGTGCTCCATCGCCGCGACGACGTCGCGGTCGCCGAGCTCGGACAGGTCCAGGCCGGCGCAGAAGTGGTCGCCCTCGGCGTCGAGGACGACGGCGCGCACCCCCTCCGGTGGCCGGGCGAAGAACTCCTCGATGCCGAGCACGGTGGCGTCGTCCAGCGCGTTGCGCTTGCGCGGCCGGGACAGCCGCAGCACGGCCACCTCGTCGTCCAGTTCCACGGTCAGCGACTCGGGCAGCGACTGCACGACGGCGGGGTTCACGACAACTCCTCGGCGCCGGCCGCGGCCGTACGCAGGTCGACGCGCCGGACCTTGCCGGACGCGTTGCGGGGCAGCTCGTCGACGAACCGCACGTACTTCGGGACCTTGTAGCGGGCCAGCCGCCCGGCGAGCAGTGTCTGCACGGCCTCGGCGTCCAGGGCGGCGCCGGGGCGCAGCTGCACGTAGGCGGCACCGACCTCGCCCCAGCGCTCGTCGGGCACCCCGACGACGGCACAGTCCGCGATGTCGGGGTGGGTGACGGCGACCGCCTCCACCTCGGCCGGGTACACGTTCTCCCCGCCGGAGATGATCATGTCCTTGACCCGGTCGACGGCGAACGCCCAGCCGTCGGACCCGGCGCGGAGCACGTCACCGGTGCGGAACCACTCCCCGCGACGCGACGCCGCGGTCTCGTCGGGCCGGTTCCAGTAGCCGGGGCTGACGTGCGGGCCACACACGAGCAGCTCACCGGGCTCGTCGTCGAGCGGGACGAGCCGGCCGTCGCGCTCGACGGCCACGTCGGTGAAGAAGTGCGGCACCCCGACCGAGGTCGGGGGGTGCGCGCCCGTGCCGTCGCGGGTCGCCATGTGCACGCCGGGGGCGGCCTCGGTCATCCCGTAGCCCTGCTGCAGCGCGACCCCGCGCTCCAGCCACGCCCGGGCCACCCGCTCCTGCACCGGGGAGCCGCCGTAGACCACGGTGCGCAGCGACGTCAGGTCGGTGGCCGCGAACGACGGTGCCTCGCACGGCATCTGCAGCATCGTCGGGACCGCGGCGAAGCTGGTGATCCGGGCCTCGGCGATCCGGCCCAGGACCACCGCCGGGTCGAACCGTGCGGCGAGCTCCACGCTGCCGCCCTTGAACAGCGTGGGCAACGTGACCTGGGACAGGCCGACGCAGTGGAACAGCGGCGAGATGCACAGCGTGCGCTCGTCGGAGCAGACGTCGACGTGGGCGAGCTGGTTGACGGTGTTCCAGGTCAGGTTGCCGTGGGTCAGCACGGCCGCCTTCGGACGACCGGTGGTGCCGGAGGTGTAGAGCAGCACCGCCGGGTCGTCGAGACCGGCGCCGGCGTCGTCGCGGGCGGGCCCGCGGGCCAGGTCCTCGACACCACGGACCACCGGGACCGACGGGGCGGTCGCGGCGACGAGGTCGTCGGCGTCGGCGCCGTGGACGAGCAGTGCGGCCCCGCAGTCGTCGAGCATGTAGCCGATCTCGGCGGGCGCCAGGCGGTGGTTCAGCGGGACCGCGACCGCGCCGAGCCGCCACGCGGCGAAGAACGTCTCCAGGGTGGCGACGGCGTTCACCCCGAGCCAGGCGACCCGGTCGCCCGGCCCGATGCCCCGCTCCGCCAGGCCGCCCGCGATCCGGGCGACACGCTCGGCCAGCTCGGCGTGGTCGACCGCACGGTCCCCGTCGGACAGGGCCGGGGCGTGCGGACTGATCCGCGCCCGGCGGGCGGGCCAGGTGCCCAGCCCGAGGCCGGGACCGGTGATCGGACTCATGGGGCTCCCTCGCTCCTCGATATCAAGTAGCTTGATAGCAAGGTGCTTGGCATGCGGTCAAGCATCGCCGTCCGGCGGGATCGGGTCGCGACCGGCCAGCGCGGCGAGACAGCGGTCGAGGGCGTCCGCGAACACCTCGGCCTGCTCCGGCTCCAGCGCGTCGAGCATCCGGCACTCGACGACCCCGGCCGCGCCGTGGCACCCGGCCAGCGTCGCGTCGCCGTGCGGGGTGAGCCAGACCTGCAGGATCCGGCGGTTGTCCGGGGCCGGGCGGCGCTCGACGAAGCCGTCACGCTCCATCGCCGCCACGAGCTGCTGCATCGCCTGGGGGGTCACGAAGTGCCGCCGTGCGAGCTGGGCCGAGGACAGCCCGCCACGGCGTTCCAGCACGCTCAGCGCGGTGTACTGGGCCAGCGTCACGCCCAGCGGGCGCAACGCCTCCTCCATCCGGGCCCGTTCGGCCATCTCCAGGCGCTTGACCAGGTAGGTCAGCCGCTGTCCGCGCGCCCCCGTCGGTACCGCCGCCGCATCCGTCACGTGTGCGATCCTAACGACCGCGGCACTGATCACAAGGTTCTTGCTATAAAGCTGCTTTCCATTCCACCGATGGCAGGGAGCTGCGATGACGCACCCCCGGTTCTCCCAGACCCAACGCCGGCGCGCCGTCCTGTCGAGCTATCTCGGCAGCCTGATCGAGTACTACGACTTCCTGCTGTACGCGACGGCGTCGGCCGTGGTGTTCAACGCGGTGTTCTTCTCCGACCTCGACCCGCTGGTCGGCACGGTCGCCGCCTTCGGGACGCTGGCCACCGGCTACCTGGCCCGCCCGATCGGCGGCATCGTGTTCGGCCACTTCGGGGACCGCGTCGGGCGCAAGAAGATGCTGGTGATCAGCATGGTCGTGATGGGGGTGGCGAGCACCCTGATCGGCCTGCTGCCGACCTACGCGCAGGTCGGCGCGCTGGCCCCGGTGCTGCTGATCGTCCTGCGCGTCGTGCAGGGCATCGCGGTGGGCGGCGAGTGGGGCGGCGCGGTGCTGATGTCGGCCGAGCACGCGTCGTCGCGACGCGGGCTGTGGGCGAGCTTCACCAACGCGGGCGCACCCAGCGGCATGGTGCTCTCGACGCTGGTGCTGGCGCTGTCGGCGTCGCTGACCGGGGACGCGTTCCTCACCTGGGGCTGGCGGATCCCGTTCCTGCTGAGCGTGGTGCTGCTGGGCATCGGCCTGTTCGTCCGGCTGTCGGTCACCGAGACCCCGGTGTTCGCCGCCGCGGCCGCCGCGACGCCGACGACGCCCGCCCGCGCGCCGCTGCTGGAGGTGCTGTCCCGGCCGCGCAACCTGCTGCTCGCCGTCGGTGTCGGGTTCGGGGCGTTCGTGGCGCAGGGAACGCTCACCACGTTCCTCATCTCCTACTCGGTCGGTGCCGGGTTCGAGCGCCAGACCGTGCTGAACGCACTGACCCTGTCCTCCGTGGTCGCCATCGTGGGCATCATCGGGTTCTCCGCGCTGTCGGACCGGGTCGGACGACGACCGGTCGTCCTGGGCGGGGCGGTGGCCACCGGACTGTGGTGCATCGCGATCTTCCCGATGATCGACACCGGTTCGGCCGTGCTGCTGACCCTGGCCGTGGTGGTCGGGCAGGGCGTGACGCACGCGGCCTGGTTCGGGCCGTCCGCGGCGCTGTACTCCGAGATGTTCTCCACCGGCTCGCGCTACACCGGCGCGTCACTGGGCTACCAGATCTCCGGGATGGGCGCGGGCCTGTCCCCGGCGCTGTTCGCGTCGCTGCAGGCCGCCGGGTTCGGCACCGGGCTGCTCTCGGCGGTCATCGTGGTGCTCGCGCTGGTCTCGGTCGGGTCGGTGCTCGCACTGCGCGAGACCTCCCGCGACGGGCTGACCGGCCCGGAGGTCCCCGCACCCGCGGGGACCACCGAGGACGCGGCCACCCGCTGACCCGCCCCGTCGCGGGAACCGGCACCCCTCCACCCGCTGGAGCGGTCCGTCACCTGCCCCGGCACCCCGCGCGCGGGGTGCCGGGCGACGTCACGGGGCGCCGCGGCGGGCCGGGGCGTCCTGCGCGGCCCCGGTGGGGGCGGGCAGGCGGGCCGCCGCGACCGCGACGGCCACCGTCACCAGCGACACGACCGCCGCGACCAGGAACGCCGCGTGCACGCCGGCCGCGTCGACCCCGGCGCCGGCCGAGGCCAGCGTCATCACGGTGATGAACAGCGCCGTCCCCGCCGCGCCGGCGACCTGCTGGAGCGTGGTGAGGATGGCGCTGCCGTGCGAGTACAGCTCGCCCGGCAGCGAGCCCAGCGCGTCGGTCATCAGCGGCGTGAACATCAGCGCCAGCGCCGCGGACAGGCCCACGTGCAGCAGCACCACCAGCAGGATCGGGGTGTCCGCGCCCAGCGTGGTGAACCCCCACATCACGACCGCGAGCAACACCGAGCCGGGCAGCACCAGCGGACGCGCGCCGAGCCGGTCGTAGGCCCGGCCGACGAACGGGCCCAGCAGTCCCATCACCAGCCCGCCCGGGAGTACCACCAGCCCGGCGACGAACGCGCTGTCGCCCAGCACCTCCTGGATGTAGAGCGGCAGCAGGATGATCGCGCCGAACAGCGACATGAATCCGGTCGCGACGAGCACCAGCGACAGCGAGTACCGGCGGACCGCGAACGGGCGCAGGTCCAGCAGCGGCGCCGTGCCGGTGCCGCGCTGCAGCCGGATCTGGCGGTGCACGAACACCGCCAGCGCCACCGCACCGAGCACCAGCGGGACCCAGGGCGGGACCGCGGCGTGCGTACCCCCGGCCGCGGACTCACCGATCGCGGACAGCCCGTAGACGATCCCGGAGAACGCGACCGCCGAGATCAGCACCGAGGTGACGTCGAGCGGGGAGCGCGTGGTCTGCGCGGCCACCCGCAGCCGGAGCGCCCCCGCGAGGAGGGCGACCAGGGCGATCGGCAGCACGATCCAGAACATCCAGCGCCAGCCCAGCGCGGACAGGATCACCCCGGACAGCGTCGGGCCGACCGCGGGCGCCACGGCGATGACGATCGAGATCGTGCCCATGGTCTGCCCGCGGCGGCTCGCCGGGACCAGGCGCAGGATCGTGGTCATGAGCAGCGGGATCATCACCGCGGTGCCGGTGGCCTGCACGACCCGCCCGGCCAGCAGGAACCCGAACGCCGGCGCGATCGCACACAGCAGGGTGCCGGTGCTGAACAGCCCCATCGAGGCGAGGTACACCGAGCGCGGCGGGAACCGCCCCAGCAGGTAACCGGTGATCGGGATGACCACCGCCATCGTCAACAGGAAACCGCTGGTCAGCCACTGCGCGGTGGCCGGGGTGACCCGCAGGTCGGCGATCAGCGCCGGCAACGCCACGCTCATGATCGTCTCGTTCAGGATCATCACGAAGGCCGAGCCGACCAGCAGCGCGATGATCAGCAGGGCTCCGGCGGGCAGTCGCCCGGCGTCGCGGCCGGCAGCCGGCTCGGTGGTCACAGCGTGGTCCTCTCCGACGTGACGGGCGTGCCCACCCGCGGTGGCGGCCGGGCGGCCGGCCGGCGGGGTGGCGGTGCGCGAGTGGACCACGGCCTCCCGGGCGGTGGCGAACCGTTTCCGCCCCCGGCGGGGAGGGAGAATGACGCCATGTCCACCTACGACGTCGTCGTGGTCGGTGCCGGTCCGGCCGGCTGTGCCGCGGCGCTCAACGTGCTGCGGCTGCGCCCGGCGGCGTCGGTGCTGCTGCTCGACGCCGCGGCCTTCCCCCGCGACAAGACCTGCGGCGACGGCGTCGCGGCCGAGGTGTTCGACCTGCTCGACGAGCTCGGCGCCACCGGGATCCGGACGCTCGGCGTCGCGGCGCCGCGGCTGCGCCTGCGCACCGCGGCGGGCCGGGTCGTGCACCGCACCGCTCCCCGGCCGAACCGGGTCGTCCCGCGGCTGGAGCTCGACGCCGCGCTGGTCGGGGCGGCCGTCGCGGCCGGGGCCGAGCTGCGGCGCCACCGGGTCCGCACCCTGGTCCCGCACGGCGACCGGGTGCTGCTCGACGACGACATCGCGGCCCGGGTCGTGATCGGCGCCGACGGCGCCCACTCGGTGGTCCGCCGCGCGCTCGGCGCGCCGGGCGTGCCGCCGTCGTCGACGGCGGTGGCGATCCGCGGGTACGCCCCGGTCGCCGCCGAGCCCGGCACGCTGTCGATCGAGTACGCCGGCGGCACCGTCCCGGCCTACGCCTGGTCGTTCCCGATCGCGGGTGGTGGCGCGAACGTGGGCTACGGCGTGTTCGACGAGCGCGGCGCCGGGAACCGTGCGGCGCTGCTGGAGCGGCTCGCCGCGCTGCTGCCCGGCCAGCAACCCGACCCGGCGACGCTGCGCGCGCACCACCTGCCGCTGTCCACCGCGCCCCGCTTCCAGCCCGACGGGCGGGTGCTGCTGGCCGGCGACGCCGCGGCGAAGGTGAACCCGCTGACCGGCGAGGGGATCTTCGACGCCGTCGCCTCCGGGATCCTGGCCGGCCGCAACGCGCTGCGCGGCGACGACGCGGGCGCCGCGATCGGCGCCGCCGCGCGGCACCAGCGGGTGTTCGACTGCGCGGTCGGGCTGGGGCTGGCACGCGGCACGGTCTCCCCCACCGCGCTCGCGGTCGTCGCCGCCCACCTGCCGGGTGCCGCGCTCGCCGGTGTGGTCCGGCGCCGGGGAGCCGCCCGCCCCGGCGTCTGAGCCGCGGCCGTCCGGTAACCCGGGCCGCCCGCCCCCGGCGTGTGAGCCGGCGCCGGCCGACGGGCCTCCACGGCCGGGCTCCGGTAGACAGGACGGCATGGAACAGGTCGTGCTGCTGGATGACGACGGCAACCCGGTCGGCGTCGCGGACAAGGCCACCGTGCACGGTGCGACCACCCCGCGACACCTGGCGTTCTCCTGCTACGGGGTCGACGACTCCGGCCGCCTGCTGGTGACCCGGCGGGCCCGGACCAAGAAGGCCTTCCCACTGGTCTGGACCAACACCTGCTGCGGTCACCCCGCCCCCGGTGAGGACATGGCCGACGCGGTGCACCGCAGGCTGGCCGACGAGCTGGGCATCCGCGCGACCGAGCTGCGGGTGGTGCTGCCGGACTTCAGCTACCGCGCGTCGCAGGACGGGATCGAGGAGAACGAGCTCTGCCCGGTGTTCGTCGCCCGGATCACCGGCGAGCCCGAGCCGCGCCCCGACGAGGTCGAGGACGTGGCCTGGTGGAGCTGGTCGCGCTTCCGCGCCGCCGCCGACGACCCGGCGTCGGGGCTGTCGCCGTGGGCGCGGCTGCAGGCCCCGCTGCTCGACGCGCTGGCCGACCCGCTGCTGGTCGGCGCCCGGGGCTGAGCACCGGGCTGGTGGAATGGGGCGGTGGTCCCCGACCTGTCCCCCGACCTGTCCGGCGCGCTGGCCGCCGCCCTCGACGACGCGCTCGACCGCGTCCCCGCCGCGCGGCTCGCGCCGGTCGTCGGCCGGCTGATCCGCGACTACCGCAGCGGCACGGTGCCGACCGCGCCGATCCTGCGCACCGACGACGACGCGGCCGCCTACGCCGCGTACCGGATGCCCGCCACGCACGCGGCGGTCCTCGACGTGCTGGAGCGGGCGGCCGCGCGGGTGCCGGAGCCGGCGTCGCTGCTCGACCTCGGCGGCGGGACCGGTGCCGCGGTGTGGGCGGCGGCGCAGGTGTGGCCGTCGCTGCAGCGGGCCACCGTGCTGGAGGCGGCCACGCCCGCCCGGGCGCTGGGCCGCAGGCTCGCGGGCGGGGCGCCGTCGGCGCTGCTGCGCGGGACGCGCTGGGAGGCCGCGGTGCTCGGCACCGCCCCGGCGCTGCCGGACACCGACCTGCTGACCGCCTGCTACCTGCTCGGGGAGCTGCCGGTCCCGGTGCGCGACGCCGTGGTCGACGCCGCGGCCCGGGCCGCGCGGGTGGTCGTGCTCGTCGAGCCGGGGACGCCGGCCGGGCACGCCCGCATCCTCGACGCGCGCACCCGCCTGCTCGCCGCGGGCCTGACCGTCGCCGCGCCCTGCCCGCACGACGGCGCCTGCCCGGTGACCGGCGACGACTGGTGCCACTTCGCCGTCCGGGTCGGACGCAGCTCGCGGCACCGGGTGCTGAAGGCGGGTTCACTGGGTCACGAGGACGAGAAGTTCTCCTACGTCGTCGCCGTCCGTGACGAGGACGGCAGCGCCGGGCGGGCCCCGGGCCGGGTGGTGCGGCATCCGCAGACCCGCAAGGGACTGGTGACGCTACGTGTCTGCGGGGCGGACGGGACGCTGCGGGACACCCCCGTCCCGCGCAGTCGCCAGGAGCTGTTCCGGCACGCCCGTGACACCGCGTGGGGCGACGCCTGGCCACCCGGGTGAGCCCTCCGGGTTGCTCGCAAGCGGGGGAGGCGAACATCACAGACCGGACGCGCCGAGGAACGTTGTGAATCTGTAACACCGACCGGCATCGTGGGCGACTGACCGGGCGAGACGGCCATCAGGTGGGCCGCGAGCAGCAGCATTCTCACAGATCGAGCACGACCATGAACGACTTCGCCGCCGGCGCCCCCGCCGACCGCCTGCCCACCCTCGTCCGCACCCGTACCGGATACCGCGTGTACGACCCGGCGCTGGTCGCCGGCACCGACTACGTCGTCGACGACGCGGGCGACCTCGTCTACACCCGCCTCCCGGCCGGTGCGATGACCGGCACCGCCGTCGTCGCGGCCGCCGTCGTGGCACTCACCGTCGGTGACAACAGCTGGTCGTGGTCGGCGCTGGCGTTCCTCGTCTGCCTGCCCGTCACGCTCGGGCTGGCGATCGCGGTGCTCTCGGTCATCCACGCCGTCACCGACCCGGTCCGGGCCTACCGCGCCCGCACCGGGCACACCCGCTTCGCCCGGGACATCACCGAGGACGACCCCGCCTCCCGGCAGCTCTGCGCGCGCGCCGAGCGGCTCGCCGCGACGCCGTCCTGGCAGGCGGGCCGGATCGACCCGACCCGCACCCTCGGTGTCCTGCTGTGGACCGCCGTCGCCGGTGGGGAGGCCTGGGCCGCCGAGGCGCTGACCCAGCTGGCCGAGCCGGCGACGGGCCCGGACCTCACCTCGGTCTGAGCCCTCCCCGGGGCCGTCAGGTCGCGTAGCGGGCGACCGGGAGCAGGGCGTCGGGGTCGCGTCGGTCGGAATCGGTCGCGACGCAGGCCTGCAGCGACCGGCGCAGCGCGTCGGAGTCCAGGCCGGTGCCGATCAGGACCAGGGTGGTGCGGCGGGACTCGCCGGCGTCCCACCGGGTCCGGCGGAACCGGACGTAGCGGCCGACGGTGTGCAGGTCCCAGCGTTCCCGCTCGGGGGCGGCGGCGAAGCGCACCGACCCCTTGATCCGGTACAGCCCGGACGGCCGGGCGTCGAGCAGGTCCTGCAGGCGGGCGGCGTCGAGCGGCTCGTCGCACAGGAACGTCAGGCTCTGGTAGCCGGCGTGCAGGTGGTGCTCATGCGGTTCGTCGACCCGCTCGCCCAGCATCAGCTGCCGGCCCGGCACGATCTCGATGTCGAACAGCAGGGCCGGGTCCACCGCGCCGTCGCGGACCGGGACGATCGGCGCCCGCGGGTTCGCCTCCCGGCACAGCCGCCGGACCCGCCACAGCGGCCCCGGCCCCACCCGGTCGATCTTGTTGAGGACGACGAGGTCGGCCAGCCCGACGTGCTTGTCGAGCTGCGGGTGGCGGCGGCGCGAGGTCTCGAACTCCGCGGCGTCGACGACCTCGACCAGCCCGCCGAAGCTCAGGTGCTGCCCCAGCGCGTCGAGCACCAGCTGCACCAGTGTGCCGGGCTCGGCGATGCCGCTGGCCTCGATGACCACGACGTCGATCTCGTCGCGGCGCCGGGTCAGCTTCTCCAGCACCGAGGACACACCGCCCTCGCCGACCTCGCAGCACAGGCAGCCGTTGCCCAGTCCGACGACGTCACCGGCCTGACCGGCCACACGCATCGCGTCGATGCCGACCGACCCGAAGTCGTTGACGACCACGCCGATCCGGGCGTCGCCGCCCGCGGCGAGCAGATGGTTCAGCAGCGTCGTCTTGCCGGCTCCGAGGAATCCGGCCAGCACCACGACCGGGATCTTCCGGGGCATCCGTCATGCCTACCACGTGCGTGTCGACGCACCGTGACGTGGTCGTGACCCGTCACGGACCCGACCGTGGGCGCGGATCGGACCACTACAGTGCGGCCATGCCCGACACAGCTGCCGGACGCCCGCCACGCGGAGTGATCGCCGTCGCCGGAGAAGCCCTCGTCGACATCGTCCCCGTGACCGCGCAGCGGGAAGCGCAGGCGGACCGCGCATCGACACAGCAGTACTGGGAGTTCGCGCCCGGTGGCAGCCCCGCCAACGTCGCGGTCGGGCTGTCCCGCCTCGACGTGCCGGCCCGGATGCTGGCCCGGCTGGCCGACGACCTGCTGGGGCGCAGGCTGCGCGCCCACCTCGCCGACAACGGCGTCGACCTGTCGCGCTCGGTCGAGGCGGACGAGGCCTCGTCACTGGCGATCGTGGAGCTTGCCGCCGACGGGCAGGCGTCCTACGACTTCCGGATCGCGGGCACCGCGGACTGGCAGTGGACCGACGACGAGCTCGACGGCGCCCTCGACGACGGTCCCGCCGGTCCCGTCCTCGCCGTCCATTCCGGATCGCTGGCGCTGACCACCGCCCCCGGCCACGAGGCGCTGCGCGAGCTGCTCGCCTCCGCTGTGGACACCGCGACGGTCAGCTACGACCCGAACTTCCGGCCGCTGCTCATGGGCACCCCCGAGGAGGTCCTGCCCGGCGTGCACGAGCTGCTCGGCGTGGCCGACGTGGTGAAGGTCAGCGAGGAGGACCTGGGCTGGCTGCACCCCGGGCGCGAGCCCGGCGACGTCGTCGGCGAGTGGCTCGAGCTCGGCCCGGCGGTCGTGGTGGTCACCCTCGGCGCGGAGGGGGTGCTGGCCGGGACGTCGTCGGGGCTGCACCTGGTGCTGCCCGGCCGCACCGTCGACGTCGTCGACACGGTGGGCGCCGGGGACAGTTTCACCGCCGCGCTGCTCGCCGGTCTGCACCGGCGCGGGCTGCTGGGCGCGACCGCCCGCGACGACCTGTACCGCATCGACCGGCCGACACTGGAGGCCGTGCTGACCGAGGCCGTCGCGGCCTCGGCGATCACCTGCTCGCGGCACGGCGCGAACCCGCCCACCCGCGCGGAGCTCGACGCCGCGGTCTGAGCCTCAGCCCGGATCGCGGGCGAGCATCGCGGTCTGGGCCTGCTGCTCGGGCTCCGACAGCTCGCGCGGCGTCCGGTCGGGGAAGTCGCGGGGCTGGCCGGTCGCGGCCGAGCCGGGCGGCAGGCTCAGCGTGGCCGCGGTGCTCTGCGGCAGCGCCCACTGCCGGGCCCAGTCCAGGTGCATGGCGGTCGGGCCGCCGGCGTTGCCGAAGTAGTCGAGCTGCATGGTCATGTTCATCGGGCGCGGCGGGAACTGGTCGGTGTCGGTGTTGGAGTACCACTCCTTCCCGTTCACGTACGCGGTGATCTTCTCCGGCGTCCACTCCAGCGCGTAGGCCGACCACTGCGTCGCGTCGTGCGTCACCGACCCGTGGTCCTGGTCGTTGTCGCGTCCGTAGTGGAGGAAGAAGTTGGTCTTTCGGCGGGAGTCGTCGGTGATCTCCATCCAGTCGACCTCGCCGCCGACCGGGAAGTCCTCGGCCACCGGCCAGAGCAGCAGCAGTGCGTTGATCCCGCCCTCACCCTCGTCGGACTTCACGCAGGCCTCCCAGCGGCCGTAGCGCTGGCCCGGGTGCCAGCTGACGGCACCGGTGTTGCCGTCGGCGTCGGCGGAGATGGTCATCGCCCCGTCGGCGACCGTGACCGCCTCCGGGGTGCGGGTGCCCTTCTTGTCGTGGCCGGGCTCGGGGCCGTAGGGGTGCCAGTCCGGCGGGACGGTGGTGCCGTCGAAACCGGACTCGCGGGTGGGGGCGCCCCAGCCGAGCGTCTGCGCCGCGGTCTCGGCGCAGTGCGACGACGCCGGGGGTGCGGCGGGGTCGGCCGGGGTCGCCGTCGCCGTGCCGGCCGTCGTGACCGCCGACAGCGCGAGCGTCGCGGCGAGCACCGCCACCGTCGTCCTGGTCCTGGTCCGCACCGTGGATCACTCCCGTCACTCGGTCACCTGCGGTCCCATCTCACGTGCGGTGGGTGAGGAGCACCAGTCGAACCACCCGTCCGGGGAGCGCGCGTATGGGTGGGATGCGGTCGCTCGTGGACGGACGGTGAGCCTCCTGCGGGCGCCGGTGACGTCGGGTGACCGGCCGGTGCGCGACGGCGGGTGTGGCACCCGTCGCCGCGTGGGGCGCCCCGCGGACGGAGGTGTCGCACCCCGGCGGGGGCGCCCGCACCCGCCGCGACGGGTGCGGCGACCGCACCAGGGGTGCGACGCGCCCCGGGGCCGATGCCCCGGGGGCGCCCCGGGGTGGGGACCGGGGACGGACCGCGCGTCCGCCTGCCACAGTGGCGGCGTGGCTCGCCCCGACCTCGCCGTCGCGCTGGACCTCGCCCCGCACCCGGAGGGAGGGTGGTACCGGCGGACCTGGACCTCCCCGGTCGTCGTCGACACCCCGTACGGTCCGCGTCCCTCGGCGACGGCGATCCTCTACCTCTTCGACGCCCCCGGCCGCTGGCACCGTGTCCGGTCCACCGAGCTGTGGTGCCGGCACTCGGGCCCGGAGGCGGACCTGGTCCTCGGGGGTGACGGGCCGGATCCCGTCCCCGGGCCACGGCTGCGCCTCGGGCCGGCCTGCCCGCAGCAGGAGGTGCCGGCCGCGGTGTGGCAGCGGGCGGAGCCGGCGGGACCGGGGGCGGTCCTGGTCAGCTGCGTCGTCTCCCCCGGCTTCGACGTCGCCGACTTCGAGCTGCGCTGAGCCGGGCACCCGGGAGCCCGCCGGCGCAGCGGGCCGGCAGCGCGGCCCTCACCGGCGCAGCGGATCGGCGGCAGCGCGGAGACGCGGAGACGCGGCGGGTCAGCGGCGCAGCAGGCCCGCGAGGTCGCGGGTGTTGCGGATCCGCTCCGGGTCCACGCCGCAGGCGACGGCACGGGCGCAGCCGTGGTCGAGCCAGTCGAGCTGGCCGGGCGCGTGGGCGTCGGTGTCGATGGTGAACTCACACCCCGCCTCGACGGCCAGGCGCAGCAACCGCTTCGGCGGGTCGAGGCGTTCGGGGCGGGCGTTGATCTCCACCGCGACACCGTGCTCGGCGCAGGCGGCGAACACGGCCCCCGCGTCGAACTCGGACTCCGGGCGTGTGCGGCGACCGGTCACCATCCGGCCGGTGCAGTGCCCGAGGACGTCCACGTGCGGGTTCGCGACGGCGGTGAGCATCCGCTCGGTCATCTCGTCGCGCGGCATGCGCAGCTTCGAGTGCACGCTGGCGACCACGACGTCGAGCGAGGCGAGCAGGTCCTCGGCCTGGTCGAGTGCCCCGTCGTCGAGGATGTCGACCTCGATCCCGGTGAGCACGCGGAAGCCCGCCCCGGACGCGGTGATCCTCTCGTTCAGCTGTGCGATCTGCTCGACCTGGCGGCGGAGCCGGTCCGCGGACAGTCCGTTCGCGACGGTCAGGCGCGGCGAGTGGTCGGTGACGACCAGGTAGTCGTGGCCCAGTCCGATCGCGGTCTCGGCCATCTCGGCGAGCGGCGAACCGCCGTCGGAGGCGTCGGTGTGGCTGTGGCAGTCCCCGCGCAGCGACTCGCGCAGCCGCAGCGCCGCCTCGGCCAGGGGCACACCGGTGGCGTCGGCGCGGGCGACGGCGTCCTCCAGCCGACGCAGGTAGACGGGCTCCTCGCCGGCGACGGACTCCCCCACGCAGCGGGCGGTCACCTCGCCGACGCCCTTGACGTCGGTGAGACCACCGGAGGCGTGCAGCCGGGCCAGCTCCTCCGCGTCGCGACCGCGCAGGGCGGCGGCCGCGGTCCGGAACGCGCGCACCCGGTAGGTCGACTCCTGGGCACGTTCGAGCAGGAACGCGATCCGGCGCAGGTCGGCGACGGCGTCTCTCACCCGGTGCAGGCTAGCGGCGCATCCACCGGCGGGCGCGCCGCGTCCACGCCGTCTCCCACACCGTGGGCAGCCTGCGCTCCAGGTCGAGCATCGTCGCGGTGTCCCGCCCGTGCAGCACCCCGAAGGTGAACCCGTTGCCCCCCTCGGCGCCGGCGCGGGCGCCGAGGCTGCGCAGCGTCTCCCGGGAGACGACGGCGTCCTGGTGTTCGCCGAGCACGTCGGACACCTTCTTGAGCCGCTTCGCGAACGCCCGTGCGCCCCGGCCGACGCTGGGCCGGGCGACCTCGGTGGCGTAGCGCAGCTGCTTGCCGGTCTTACGGGCGTCGTGCAGCGAGTCGGGGGCGGTGTGCCCGGCCTCGAGATCGGCGAGCGCCCGCTCCATCCGCCGTTCCAGCTTCCGCGCGGTCCGGCCGACCATCGCGGGCACGACCTTCGTCGCGGGCCTGCGGGCCCTCGCCGACAGCGGCGGGTCGGCGAGCAGCCTGCGCAGCGCGCCCTGCAGGGCGGCGTAGCGCTCCCCGCCGACGACGTCGAGCACCGCGGCCCCGGTCTCGGCCCGGGTGCGGGCGAAGTGCCGGGTGACGGCGGCCTGCACCGGCCCCAGCAGCAGCTCCGGCTCCAGCGCCCCCAGCCGGGCGTTCAGCCGTTCCTCCTGGACCTCCGCGTCGCGCTCGCCGGCCAGCGCCCGGCCCAGCCAGCGCAGCTCGGAGACCACGTGCGCGGCCCGCGGCCCCTCCAGGAGCCCGGCGTAGGTACGCAGCGCGCTGCGCATCCGGCGGGCGGCGATGCGCATCTGGTGCACCGCGTCCGGGCGGTCGGCGCGCAGGTCCTGCTCGCGGGCGGCGAGGGCGTCGACCTGCTCACCGAGGTAGCGCAGCAGCAGCGCACCGGCGCTGCCCCGGCGCCCGGTCCGCCGGGGTGGACGGGCGGGCGCGGCCTCGGCCAGCAGCGCGGCGAGCCGGGCGTGGGCGCCGCGCGGGGCCCGGACCATGCCGGTGGTCCGCAGGGCGTCGTCGAGCTCCTGCAGCAGGGCGGTCCCGGCCGTCCCCGGCTCGACGACGGCCTCGGTCCAGCTCTCGACCGTCGCCGCGGTACCCAGGGTCGCGACGTCGACCTGGTCGCGGGTCAGGGTGGCCAGGTCCCGCCCGGCCGCGTCGCGCAGCCTGCCGACGGTGCGGGTGAGGTGCACCCGCCCGACCGGCACCAGCGGCGCCTCGCCGCGGACCCGGCGGACGAGTGCGTCGACGCCGTCGGGCACCGACCGGTCGGCGACGCCCTCGACCTCGCTGCCCGGCAGCGGGACGCGCAGCTCGTCGTCGGGGCCCGCGTCGGGCAGCCGCAGCACCCAGACCGCGCCGGGCGCCACCACCGAGGCGCGGTCGGGCACCACGTGCTCCACGACGAGCTCGATCCCCGCGGAGAACAGCCGCAGGTCGGCGGTGTCGATGCGCTCGACCTCCCGGACCTCCGCCGCGACCACCGGTACGACCTCGTGCACCCCGTCGATCCCGGACAGCCGCGGCGCCCCGGTGTGCGCGGGCCCCCGGTAGGTCAGCGCGAGTGCGGAGGGGACCAGGGCCGGGTCGGTCGTACTCATCCCGCGGGGTTCCCCGGTACGCGGACGATCACGCGCGGCCATCCGGGCGACGCGTCGGGCTCAGACAGCCTTGCCGGGGTTCAGGATGCCGTCCGGGTCCAGTGCCGCCTTCACCGCACGCTGCAGGGCGAGCACCCCGGGACCGAGCTCGCGCTCCATCCCGTCCCGCTTGAGCAGCCCGACACCGTGCTCGCCGGTGACCGTGCCGCCCAGCTCGACGGCCGCGGCGATGATCTCGTCGAACGCGGCCCGGGTGCGGTCGCGGGCGTCCGGGTCCTCGTGCGGGGTCAGCATCAGCGGGTGCAGGTTCCCGTCGCCGGCGTGCGCGACCGTGGCGATCCGGACCGCGTGGCGCCGGCCGATGTCCTCGATCCGGGCGAGCATCTGCGCCATCCGCGGCCGCGGGACGCAGACGTCCTCGGTCAGCATGCCCATCCCGAGCTGCTCCAGCGCCGGGTAGGCCATCCGGCGGGCGGCGAACAGCGCCTCGGACTCGGTCCCGTCGGTCGCGGCCATCGCCTCGGTCGCCCCGTGCGCGGTGAACGCGGCCAGGATCGCGTCGGCCTCGGCGGTCGCGGCGGGCTCGGGCAGGTCGGTCTGGGCGAGCAGGAGCGCGGCGGCGCCCTCGGGGAGCCCGGCGTTGCGCCACGCGTTGACCGCGGCCAGGCACTCCCGGTCGACCAGCTCGAACACCGCGGGCTGCAGTCCCTGCTCGGTCACGGCGGCGACCGCGGCCCCGCAGTCGGCGAGCGAGTCGAAGAACCCGACGACGGTGCGCGGCGCGGCCGGTCGCGCCGGGCGCAGCTTCACCGTGATCTCGGTGATGATCCCGAGCGTCCCCTCCGAGCCGACCATCAGCCCGGCGAGGTCGTAGCCGACGACCCCCTTCGCGGTGCGCCGACCCACCCGCACGACCTCACCGGTCGCGGTGACCACCTCGAGTGCGAGCACGTAGTCACGGGTGACGCCGTACTTGACGCAGCACAGCCCGCCCGCGTTGGTGGCGACGTTGCCGCCGATCGTCGACCAGGGCGCGGACGCCGGGTCCGGCGGGTACCAGAGGTCCCGCTCGGCACAGGCGGCGCGCAGGTCGTCGTTGACCACACCCGGTTCGACGACGGCGAGCCGCTCCCCCGCCGAGATCTCCCGGATCGCGGTCATCCGCTCCAGGCTGAGCAGCACGCAGCCGTCCACGGCGTTCGCCCCGCCGGACAGCCCGGTGCCCGCGCCCCGCGCGACGACCGGGACCCGGTGCGCGGCGCAGGCCCGCACCGTCGCCGCGACGTCGGCGGTGGTCCGCGCCCGCACCACGCACACCGGGGTGCCGTACTCGGCCCACTCGGCCTCGTCGTGGACGTAGGGACGCACGACGTCGGGGTCGGTGAGTACCCGGTCGGCGTCGAGCGCCGCGGCCAGCTCGGCGAGGACCGCCCGCCCGGCCTCGGACGGTCCGCCCGGCTCGAGCTCGACGGCGGCGGTGGAGCCGCCGAACGGCCGCTCCTCCGGTCCCGGGGCGACGGGGGCGGCAGCAGTGACGCGATCGGACATGACCCGACGGTAGGTCGCCGACGCCCACGCGGCCAGGGCCCGCCACCACCCACCCTCCCCGGGACCCGCCGGGGCTCGTCGAGGCTCGGCGACGGGGCGGGGCGGGGGGTGCGGGGCGGTGCGTGCGGGGTTCAGCGGCCCAGGCGGTCCGCGAGCGCCCCGGCCAGCTCCAGCCCGGACAGCCACGCCGTCTGCACCCGGGACCGGCCCCAGCCGTCGCCGGCGAGCCCGATGCCGTCGTCGTCGAGGTGGAAGGTCTCGTCCCGGGTGCCCGCGGGCGCGGCGAGGCGCCAGCGGTGCACGTGCGTCCAGCCCGGCTCGTCGGTGACGCCCAGCAGCTCGCGCAGGGCCGCGGTCATCGCGGGCGCGGCGCCACCGGGGTCGGCGTCGTGGGTGCGGGCGAGGTCTCCGGTGGAGTGCGCGACGAGCACCGGGGCGTCGTCGCCCCGGCGGTCGCCGTCGTCGGCGACCAGCGTGAGGACCGGGTGGTCGTTGACGAACGCCGCGGGCAGCCGCGGCCAGTCCCGCCGGGCGAACCCGGCGGTCAGCGCGAGCACGGGGTTCCACTCCCGCCCGGCGACCGCGGCGCCCGCGGGCGTGTCCGGGTCCAGCAGCCGCGCGGCCTGCGGGTCGGGCATCGCCAGCACGACGGCGTCGGCGCGCGCACCGTCGACGGTCGGGCCGTCCGGGCCGGGCCGGACCCGCTCGACGGTGCGGCCGGTGCGCAGGTCCAGCTCGCCCGCGGTCGCGGTGACCAGCGACCGCAGCCCGGCCGGAGCGGCGAACCGCACCGGGCCCGGGGTGTCGTCGCCGCGGGTGGTGCCGTCGAACACCGCCAGCGTGTCGGTCCACTCACGGACCAGGCCGTCGTCGGCCCAGCGGCGGACGCGGGCGGCGAAACGGTCGTCGGAGACGGTGAAGTAGGCGGCGCCGATGTCGGCGGGACGGCCCTCGTGGCGGTGGACCGCAAGCCTGCCCCCGGCCGCGCGGGCCCGCTCGTACACCGTCACGTCGACGCCGCGCGCGGCCAGCTCCGCGGCACAGCTCACCCCGGCGATACCGGCCCCGATCACGATCACGCCCATCCCCGGGACACTAGGCGGGGGGCGCCCGCACGGCGCGTTCGGTATTAGGGTGCCCTAAGAACAAAGGGGGTCCATGGACGACGTCACCGACGAGGCCAGGCTCAGGGAGATCATCGGCGAGGTGCCGGACTTCATCCGGGACAAGGCCCGCGACCGGGTCGACCCGGTGACCGCGGAGTTCCTGGCCGCGTCGCCGTTCTTCCTGCTCGCGACGACCGGGCCGGACGGGGTGGACGTCTCACCGCGGGGCGACCCGGCGGGCTCGCTGCTGGTGCTCGACGAGCACTCGGTCGCCTTCGCCGACCGCAAGGGCAACCGCAGGCTGGACTCGATGCGCAACATCCTGCACGACCCGCGGGTCGGCATGATCGTCGTCGTGCCGGGGTCGAACGACACCGTGCGGATCAACGGGCGGGCGCGGATCGTGCACCGGCCGGACTTCGCCGAGCGGTTGACCGTGCAGGGCTCGACGCCCGAGATCGCGATCGTCGTGGAGATCGACGAGCTGTTCCTGCACTGCGCGAAGGCGTTCCTGCGCTCGTCGCTGTGGGACCCGGCGACCTGGCCGGAGACGGGTGCGGTCCCCAGCGCCGGGAAGCTCGTGAAGGGCCAGTACCGGGTCCCCGGCCCGGCCCGGGCGATCGACGCGGCGCTGCGCCGCGACGGGCGGGTCAACCGGTACTGAGCGGCGCGGTGTCGAGGAGCGCCGCGACCCGGTCGTGACGTCCGTTCCACCACGCGGCCCGGTCCGCAGCGGCGGCGACCCGGGACCGGTGCACCGGCTCGGGCGCGCGGCGCGGCACCGGGAGGAGCCCGTCCACCGGACGCAGCGGCTCGTCGACGACGTCGTCGGCCAGCAGCGACGCCGTCGCCAGCCCGCAGGCGTGGTGCAGCTCCGGCAGCGCCCCGGCCAGCGCGAGCCCGGCGGCGAGCCCGACGCCCGACTCGACCGCCGAGGACACGACGACCGGCAGCCCGACCTCCTCGGCGATCCGCAGGGCCCGGCGCACCCCGCCCAGCGGTGACACCTTGAGCACCACGATGTCGGCCGCGCCCGCCGCCACCACCCGCATCGGGTCCTCGGCCCGGCGGATCGACTCGTCGGCGGCGATCGGCACGTCGACGGCCCGGCGGACGGCGGCGAGGTCGTCGACCTCCCAGCACGGCTGCTCGACGTACTCCAGTCCCCCGGCGGCCCGGTCGAGCTCGCCGATGGCGGCGACCGCCGTCGCGACGTCCCACGCGGCGTTGGCGTCCACCCGGACCAGCCCGGCGGGGCCGAGCGCGTCACGGACGGCGGCGACGCGCTCGAGGTCCTCGGACAACGGGGCGCCCGCGTCGGCGACCTTGACCTTCGCGGTGGTGCAGCCGGAGGCGCGCACGATCCGCTGCGCGTGCTCGGGGCCGACGGCGGGCACGGTGCAGTTGACCGGCACCTGCTCGCGCACCGGCTCCGGCCAGCCCGCCCCGGCCGCCTCGCGGGCCGCGGCCAGCCACGCGACGGACTCGCGGTCGTCGTACTCGGGGAAGGGGCAGAACTCGCCCCAGCCGGCCGGGCCGGCCAGCAGCAGTCCCTCCCGTACGGTGATCCCGCGGAACCGGGTGGTCATCGGCAGGGCGTAGACGTCCATTCCCGCTCGCTTCCTACCGCCAGTAACTTACTGCGGGTAATATCTCCGACGTGACCGCGCAGACCGTACCCGGCCCCCGCCGCCGCGTGCCCAGGGCGGAGCGCGAGCGCCAGATCGTCGACGCGGCGGTCGCGGTCTTCGGCGAACGCGGCTACGCCGAGGTCTCGATGGAGCAAGTCGCCGAGCGGGTCGGGGTCACCAAGCCGGTGCTCTACACCCACTTCGGCTCCAAGGAGGGCCTGCTGCTCGCGGCGATCGCCCGGGCCCGGGCCGAGCTGCTCGAGGTCGTCGCCCGGGCGGCGGGGGACGCGGAGTCACCGGAGGCGATGCTGCGGGGCGGCACGCTCGCGTTCTTCCACTACCTGGACCGGCGGGCGCCGGCCTGGCAGCTGTTCTGCTCCGAGGCCGGGGTCACCGGCACCGCGCTGGAGGAGATCCGCGCCCAGCAGACCGACTTCATCGCCGCGCTGCTCGCCGCACAGGTACCGGGTACCGGGCCGGCCCGGCTGACCGGCTGGGCGCAGGTGATCGTCGGGGCCTGCGAGCGGCTCGCGGTCTGGCGCGGCCAGGACGAGTCGGTCACCGCCGAGCAGGCCACCGAGTACCTGATGGACCTGGTCTGGACCGGCCTGGCGGGCCTCGGCCGCCGGGCCTGAGCGCGCGTCCGGGACAATTCCCGGCCATGAGCACGACCGCACCACGCCTGCTGCAGGTGGCCCGCACCGAGCGCGTCACCCCCGGCATGGTCCGGGTGACCCTGACCGGCGAGGAGCTGGCCGGGTTCCCCGGGCACGGCCCGGACCGTCGGATCAAGATGTTCTTCCCGGTCGAGGGTCAGGAGCGTCCCGCCGTGCCACGCGCCTCGACCGGCGGCCCGGTCTGGCCCGCCGGCGAGGCCAGGCCGGCGATCCGCACCTACACGGTGCGCCGGTTCGCCCCCGGCGCGGGCGAGCACGGCGAGCTCGACGTCGACTTCGTCGTCCACACCGGACACGGGCCTGCGGCCGCCTGGGCCGTGTCGGCCGCACCCGGGGACTGGGTCGGGGTGTCCGAGCCCGGCGGGCGCTGGGAGCCGGACCCGGCGGCCGCGCACCACCTCGTGATCGGCGACGAGTCCGCGCTGCCGGCCATCGCGACCGTCTGCGAGACGCTCGCCGAGGCCGCCCCCGGGGTGCCGGTACGGGTGGTCGCCGAGGTCGCCGACGCCGGCGAGGAGCAGTCGCTGCCCGGCGGGCCGGCCGTCACCTGGGTGCACCGCGGGGACGCACCCGCCGGAGAGCCGCTGGTCGCGGCGGTGCGGGCGGTCGAGCTGCCCGCCGGGCCCGGCCAGGCGTGGCTGTCCGGGGAGTCCGCGGCGGTCAAGGACCTGCGGGCGCACCTGCTCGGCGAGCGCGGTTTCGACCGGCGCGCGGTCTACGCCACCGGGTACTGGCGCGCGCGGTAGAGAGACCGCCCACAGCCGTCGCACAGGTCCGTGCGGTGTGCTCCTAACATGAGCGAGGTGATGGACCGGGACGCGGACCCGCTGCGCCGCGCCGACGGCGGCCCGATCCGCGTGCTCGTCGTCGACGACGAGATGACGCTCGCCGACCTGCTGTCGATGGCCCTGCGCTACGAGGGCTGGGAGGTCCGCACCGCCGCGGACGGCCTGGCCGCCGTACGCCACGCCCGCGAGTTCCGGCCGGACGCGATCGTGCTCGACGTGATGCTGCCCGACGTCGACGGCTTCGAGGTCCTGCGCCGGGTCCGCGCCGACACCCCCGAGGTCCCGGTCCTGTTCCTGACCGCACGCGACGCCGTCGAGGACCGGGTCGCCGGGCTGACCGCGGGCGGCGACGACTACGTCACCAAGCCGTTCTCGCTGGAGGAGCTCGTGGCGCGGCTGCGCGGCCTGCTGCGCCGTGCCGGGATGGCCGCCGCCGCGCGCAGCTCGGAGCTGGTGGTGGGCGACCTGGTCCTCGACGAGGACGCCCACGAGGTCTCCCGTGCGGGCGAGCCGGTCGAGCTGACGGCCACCGAGTTCGAGCTGCTGCGCTACCTCATGCGCAACCCGCGCCGGGTGCTGTCCAAGGCCCAGATCCTCGACCGGGTGTGGAACTACGACTTCGGCGGCCAGTCCAACGTGGTCGAGCTGTACGTGTCCTACCTGCGCAAGAAGATCGACGCCGGCCGACCGCCGATGATCCACACCGTGCGCGGCGCGGGCTACGTGCTGCGGCCCGGCGCGGACTGAGCGCGATGGTCGTCACCCGCGTCTCCGGCCGGGTCCGCTCGCTGCGGGCCCGGCTCGTCGCGACGGTGCTGCTGCTGTTCACGGTGGCGTGCGTGGCGATCGGCGTCGCGACGACGCTGTCCCTGGACCGGTACCTGTCCACCCGGCAGGACCGCGAGCTGTCGTTCTCGCTGGAGGGCTTCGTCGCCCAGCAGACCGGCCGCGCACCCGGCCCGCTCACCCGCGACGACGGGTCCCGCGGCACCCCGGCCGAGGGCCCGGGCCCGGGCGGGCCCGGCGGGATGTTCCTCGGCCCCGGACCGGGCGCGAACTCGATCGGGGCGGTGTTCGTCGACGGCCGCGTCGTGACCGCCCGGCTGGCCCAGCGCGGCGGGACCACCGCGACGGTGTCCGAGGCCGACCTGGCCGCCCTCGGTGCGGTTCCGGCCGACACCGCCGCGCACGACGTCACGCTCTCGCTCGGGGACTACCGCGCGACCGGCTGGGCCCAGGGGGCGACGACCTACCTGATCGCCCAGCCGGACAACGCCGGCGCGACCGTCAGCAGGCTGGTGGTCACCGAGCTGGTCGTGCTCGGCGGCGCGGTCGTGCTCGCCGGGATCGCCGCCGCGGTGCTGGTGCGCCGGGAGCTGCGCCCGCTCGAACGCGTGGCGGGCGTCGCCGCGCAGGTCGGGGACCTGCCGCTGGACCGCGGCGAGGTCCACCTCGCCGCCCGCGTCCCCGACCCGGACCCGCGCACCGAGGTCGGCCAGGTCGGGACCGCGCTCAACCACATGCTCGACAACGTGGAGGGTGCACTCGCCGCCCGCCAGGAGTCCGAGACCAGGCTGCGCCGCTTCGTCGCCGATGCGAGTCACGAGCTGCGCACCCCGCTGACCGCGATCCGCGGCTACGCCGAGCTGTCCCGCCGCGAGCGTGACCCGGTGCCGGAGCGGACCACCCACGCCCTCACCCGGATCGCCTCGCAGGCCGAGCGCATGTCCACGCTGGTCGAGGACCTGCTGCTGCTCGCCCGGATCGACGCGGGCCGTCCGCTGGAACGCGCCGAGGTCGACCTGACCCGGCTGGTGCTCGACGCGGTCGGGGACGCCCACGTCGCAGGCCGTGACCACCGCTGGCTCCCGGAACTGCCCGACGAGCCGGTCACCGTCACCGGCGACGCCCACCGGCTCGCCCAGGTCGTCACCAACCTGCTCGCGAACGCCCGCACCCACACCCCGCCCGGTACGGCGGTCACCGTCTCCCTCGACCGCCCCGCGCCCGGCCGCGTCCGGCTACGGGTCGCCGACGACGGCCCCGGCATCGCCCCGGACGTCGCACCCCGGGTGTTCGAACGGTTCGCCCGCGGCGCCCAGGGGCGCAGCCGTGCGGGGAACGACACCCCCAGCACGGGACTCGGCCTGGCGATCGTGGCCGCGGTCGTCGCCGCCCACGACGGGACGGTCGGGGTCGACAGCGTCCCCGGCCGGACGGTGTTCACCGTCGACCTACCGGTCCGGTGACGGCTCCGCGGACCCGGGGTCGACCGGCGGGTCGGCCGGTGCGAGGTCGACCGACAGCCGGCGGATGAAGTCGTCCATCGCCTCCTGCATCGTCTGGCGGAAGGCACCCAGCAACGACTGGGTGGCGACCGGCTGCAGTGCCTCGACCGCCGTGCGCAGGTCGGCGACGCCGCTGCGGGGCAGCCCGGCGGCGACGTGCGCGGCCCAGACCTGCTCGCGGAACAGCTCGACGAAGATCTCGGCGATCTCCCGGGTGCGGCCGAGCAGCTCGTCGCCGACGGCCTGCACCGCCTCCGGGGCCAGGCCGAGCGCGACCGCGTGCGCCCCGGACCGGACCATCGACGGGTTGAGCACGCGCAGCCGCCCCGGACCGGTGCGCTCGACCAGCCCGGAGGCGACGAGCTGCTCGACGTACTCCGGGGAGGTACGGGCACCGGCCCACTCGGCCAGCTCCTGTTCGGCCAGCTCGACCGGCCCCTCCGGCTGCCACGGCGCGAGCATCCCGCGGTAGAGGCGCAGCGCCTCCTCGGCGCTGCCGGAGGGCGTCTGGTTGATCAGGACCCCGATCGCGGCCAGGGAGAACCCCCGTCGCTGCAGACCGGCGATGAGTTCCAGCCGGGCCAGGTGGACCGGGCCGTACCAGGCGGTGCGCCCGCGCATCTCCCCCGGCTGCAGCAGCCCGCGGGACAGGTGGGCGCGCACGTTGCGGACGGTCATACCGGCACGCGCGGCGAGCTGGTCGATCGGGAACTCGTCCCCGGCCGTCGTCGATCCGGACATCGGGGCGGATCCTACTCGGGGTAGCCGGGCGCGCACGGCGACGACGGGCGGGCCGCAGCCGCCCCGTGCCCCCCGGCGACGGCGGTCACGGGCCGTCACCCGGGGACCGACGATGTCATCACGTGGCCGATCCGCACCGCGACATCGCGTCCGGACCGAGCCACACACGGTTCCTGCAGGTCATGGTCGCAGCGTAGCGAAACGTTGACACGGCGACACACCAGGCGGGTAGTGTTCATGGGTGTCGTCGTCATCATGGTCGACGCGCTCGACTCCGGTCGCATGCCCGCGACCGGTGCACGCCGGGCCGGCCGACGGGTCCCCCTCCCTGCCGGCCGGTCCGGTCGGTTCAGGGCGCCCCGCCGACCACGCGGCCGAGGTGCTCGCGCTGCAGCACCGCCATCCGGTAGGCGTCGTGGTAGCGGCCGCTGGCGAAGTACTCCTCGCGCAGCTCCCCCTCGACGACGAAGCCGGTGCGCTCGTAGGCGCGCACGGCACGGGCGTTGTCGACGTCGACGACCAAATACACCTTGTGCAGGTTCAGCACGCCGAAGGCGTGGTCGAGCGCCGCGGCGGTGGCGCGGGCCGCCAGCCCCCGGCCCTGGAAGGCGGGGGCGACGATGATCTGGAACTCGGTGTTGCGGTGGATGTAGTCGATCTCCACCAGCTCGACCAGGCCGGCACGCTCGCCCGCGCAGTCGATGATGAAGCGCCGCTCCCGGTTGTCGTGCACGTGCCGGGCGAAGATCTCCTGCAGCTCGACGAGCGACTCGTAGGGCTCCTCGAACCAGTACGACATGATCCCGGAGTCGTTCGACAGCCCGTGGACGAACGGCAGGTCCTCCCGCTCCAGGGCGCGCAGCCGCATCTCGGGGGTGGGCGTGCTCATGTGGCCTCCGCGGTCGACGGACCCGGCGTCCGTCGCCACGGAACCTACGAGGCCGGAGCGCTCAGCGCCCGGCGCGGGGTACAGGACGGGCAGTCGCGCCACGGCAGGCCGCGCGCGTCGGCGGGGCGGGCCGCTCCGCAGCGGCAGACGCCGGCGAGACCGCCGACCCCGGGCATCGACGTGGCCGGACGTCCCGCACGGACCAGGGTGCGGCCGGAAGCGGACGTGCGTGTGGGCAGGTAGAGACGCATCAGGATCCCCGACGGTGTGTGGTGGAGTGCGGCGACCTGTGGGTCACCGACAGACACATCGTCCTCACCCTTCGAAACATGACGGACAGGCACAGTGACCTCTGACACAGATCCCCGTACCGGACACGACGGCGCGTCGGGTGGCCCTGCCAGACTGCGCCGCATGGCTGGCTCCCCGCTGCTCCAGAACCTCTCCGGCACCGCCCGCGCCGCCTACGAGCTGGGCAGCGGCACCGCCCGCGCCGCCGTGGCCCTGACCCGCTCGGGCGTCGTGCGCCCGCTCGGCCCGGGGAAGCTGTACGGGATGGGTCGCGCACTGGTGCGCTACGGGAACAGCATCACCGCGGCGTTCGCCGTCGGGGCGGCCCGCCATCCCTACCGGCTCGCGGTCGTCGACGACGACGGGGTCACCACCTACGCCGAGCTGGAGGAGCGCACCGACCGCCTCGCGCTGGCGCTGCTGGACTCGGGCGCCGGGCCCGGCGCACCGGTCGGCGTGCTGTGCCGCAACGCCCGCGCCCCGATCGAGGCGATGGTGGCCGCCGGCAAGGCCGGTGCCGACGTCGTGCTGGTCAACACCGGGCTCTCGGCCGAGCAGATGCGGGGGGTGCAGGAGCAGCAGCAGCTGCACACCCTGGTCGCCGACCCGGACTTCCTCGACATCGTCCCGGCCGGGCCGCGGGTCGTCCTCACCCACAACCCGGACGGGCCGCGCCCGGCGGGCGACCGCGCGATCGACGACCTCGAGGCGATGGTCCGGCGCGGCGGGCCCGGCGAGCTGCCGTTCATGCCGGAGCCGTCCAAGCAGATCGTGCTGACCTCCGGCACCACCGGGACGCCGAAGGGCGCGAAGCGCCCGCACCCCTCGACCCTGGCCCCCGCGGCGTCGATCCTGTCCGCCATCCCGCTGCGTGCGGGCGAGCCGACCCACATCGCCGCGCCGCTGTTCCACACCTGGGGCAACGCCGGACTGCTGCTCGCCTCGCTGCACGGCGCGACCGTCGTGCTGCGCCGCAGGTTCACCCCCGAGGGGTTCCTCGCCGCCGTGCGCGAGCGCCGGTGCACGACGGTGTTCGCGGTGCCGGTGATGCTCCAGCGGGTCCTGGAGTCCGAGGCCGAGGGCTGGGGCTCCGACGAGGGCCCGCGCATCGTGGCCGTCTCCGGGTCGGCGCTGCCCGGCGGCCAGGCGAACCGGTTCATGGACCGCTTCGGCGACTGCCTGTTCAACCTATACGGCTCCACCGAGGTCTCCTGGGTCTCGATCGCCGGACCGGAGGACCTGCGCGACGCCCCCGGC
Organism: Pseudonocardia sp. ICBG1293; assembly: GCF_020131355.1. Taxonomy (GTDB): domain Bacteria; phylum Actinomycetota; class Actinomycetes; order Mycobacteriales; family Pseudonocardiaceae; genus Pseudonocardia. Next base: position 142,887 of record NZ_JAHLEL010000051.1, on the reverse strand, counting down.
ACCGCGGGCCGCGCCCCGACCGGGACCACCCTGGTCATCCTCGACGACGACGACCGGCCCGCCGCCGCGGGTGTCGACGGCCGGGTCTTCGTGGGCAACGACCTGCCGTTCGAGGGCTACACCGGCGGCGAGGACGGCCTGGAGGAGCGCGACGGGCTGCTCGGGACCGGCGACGTCGGGCACCTGGACGAGCAGGGACGGCTGTTCCTCACCGGCCGGGCCGACGACATGATCGTCTCCGGCGGGGAGAACCTGCACCCCGGCCCGGTGGAGGACCTCGTCTCGGGCATGGACGGGGTACGGGAGGCCTGCGTGCTCGGCGTGGACGACGACGAGTACGGCCAGCGCTTCGCCGCCTGGGTGGTGCTGGAGCCGGGTGCCGACGTCACCGCGGACGCGATCCGCAGCCGGGTGAAGTCCGACCTGGAGAAGTTCGCCGCCCCGCGCGACGTCCACTTCCTCGACGAGCTGCCCCGCAACCAGACCGGGAAGGTGCTGCGCGCCGAGCTGCCCGGCCGCGGGTGACCCGTCCGGGCACCCCGGGTTGAAGTCAGGGAAACCTTCCCTAAGAGGTCGTTTCAGAACGACTTGTCGAGTTTCCATTGACCCCTCGACGACAGATCAAACGGCAGGTCAGATAGCCGCTTGTCGTCTACAACAGACACGTCGACCTCGTTCTGAAATGACCTCTAAGAGGTCGCGCGGATTGGTCACAGCTTGGCCGCGGTCGAGTGTCTGGGGGCGAGGGCGGGTACGGGCCTGCCGATCATGAAGTTATCTACGCTTCGTGATCGTCTGGAGGCCGCGTGCCCACCCTGCCATCATGGCTGACCGAGCCGTTGTGGGACCAGTTCACCGCGCTGCTGCCTCATCGAGACGAGTTCGATCCCACCCATCCGCTGGGCTGCCATCGCCGCCGGATCGCGGATCGGATCGTGTTCGACAAGCTCCTGCAGGTACTGCGGTTCGGCTGCTCGTATGAGGGCATCGCTGACAGCACCTGCTCGGCGACCACCATCCGCGATCGTCGTGACGAGTGGATCAGGCTCGGGGTCTTCGCCCAGCTGCGTCGGATCGTCCTGGACGCCTACGACCGCATCGTCGGTCTGCTGCTGCACGACATCGCCGTCGATGGCGCCATCACCAAGGCCCCCGGCGGCGGCGAGGTCGCCGGTCCGTCGCCGGTGGACCGGCGCAAACAGGGTATGAAACGTTCGGTGCTCGTCGAGGGATACGGCATCCCGCTGGGCCGAGTCCTGGCCGGAGCCAACCGGCACGACTCCCCGCTACTGGGCCCCACCCTCGACCGCCTCGATGCTCTCGGCCCGCTGCCCGACGACATCACCGTGCACCTCGACGCCGGCTATGACTCCGGCAAGACCCGCGACACGCTGGCCGAACGAGGCCTGCACGGCGAGATCGCGCACAAGGGTGAGAAAGCGCCGATCCAGGCCACCCGCCGCTGGCACGTCGAGCGGACCAACGCTTGGCACAACAGCTTCAACCGGCTGCAGCGCTGCTACGAACGACGAGAAATCGTCGTCGACGCGTTCTTCGACCTCGCCGACACGATCGTCACACTCCGTAGCTTGATTCGGCAGGCCTGGACCACACACCGCTGGAACGCCCGACCTGCACGACGTCCATGATCACCAACCAATCCGCGCGACCTCTAAGATGGCCCGATGACGGTCACCGCGGCACGTGGCGCACTCGGCGGTCCCCCCGCCGGAGCGCCGGCCGCGGGCTGCGCCGGGCTGAGCGAGGCCGTCGGGGAGCCGTTGACCGGCACCGCGCCGCACGTGCGGCGCCTCGTCGCCGTCGAGCACGTCGGCGCGTGGCCGCGGAAGGTCGCCGACCACCCGGACCCGGCCGTCACCGCGCTGTGCGACCGGCTGCGCGACGACGACGTCACCCTGCTGCTGATCCGCCGTCCCGGTCGCGAGGGCCGCTGCGACACCGACGGCGAGCGCACCGTCTACGTCGCCGACCTCGCACCGGGTGACTCGCGGGTGTGGACGCACACCGTGCGCGGCACCGACGACCTCGCCCGCATCGACCTGGACCCGGGCGCGGGCGTCCCGGTACTCGACCCGGTGATGCTGGTGTGCGCACACGGCAGGCGCGACGTCTGCTGCGCCGTCCGGGGCCGCGCGCTCGCCGGCGAGCTGGCCGCCGAGGGCGCCGACGTCTGGGAGTGCACGCACCTCGGCGGGCACCGGTTCGCCCCGACCGCACTCGTGCTGCCCACCGGCTACGCCTACGGCCGCCTCGACACCGGCGGCGCGCTCGCCGCCCTGAAGGCCGCGGCCGGCGGTGGGGTGGACCCGTGGGGCTGCCGCGGGCACACCGGGCTGGACCCGGTCCGCCAGCTGGCCGAGCTGGCCGTGCGCGAGCACACCGGCATCGGCGACGCCTGCGCGCTGCTGGTCGACGCCGTCGACGGGCCGGGCGAGGTGACCGTGCGGTCCCGCGACGGCCGGCGGTGGACGGTGCCGGTCGTCATCGACACCTCGCTGCCGCCCCGGCCGCCGTCCTGCGGGGCCGCGCTCGAGGCGGCGACACCGCTGGTCGCGGACACCCCCGTCGAGCACTAGCCGAACACGCGCTCCAGGGCCCGGGCCAGGCCGTCCTCGGCCACGGTCGCGGTCGACTCGTCGGCATCGGCGTGCACCTGCGGCGGGGCCTGGCCCATCGCGATCCCCCGGCCCGCCCAGCGCAGCATCGCGCGGTCGTTGTCGCCGTCGCCGTCGCCGACGGCGAGGACCTCGGACCGGTCGACGCCGAGCCGGGCCGCGACCCGGGCGAGCCCGGACGCCTTGGACACCCCGGCCGACACCAGCGTCACCCACGGCAGCTCGTGGTCCAGGGTCGGCTCGGTGCCGGGCACCCGCAGCCGGGCCGCGCGGGCCGCGGTCTCGGCCGGGTCGTGGTCCGGCCAGTACATGACGAGCTTGGGCGTCGGCTCGTCGAGCAGCCCCTCGCGGCCGACCTCGGTGACGGTGCCGGCCAGCACGCCGTCCGGGAACGGGGCGCTGACCCGCTGTCCGACACCGACGTGCTCGCAGGCGAACACCGCGCCGGGGAACAGCCCGGACATCGCCTCGACGGCGGCGGTCACGGCCTCGGGGGCGAGCCGTTCCATGCCGAGGACCCGACGGCTCGCGGTCTCCATCTCGACGGCGCCGTTCGAGGTCAGGGTGACGCCGTCGCGCAGCCCGATCGCGTCCAGCGCGCCGGCCACGCCGACCACCGTCCGTCCGGTGCACAGCATCACCTGGGCCCGGGACCCGGCGAGCGCGATCGCGTCCAGGACCGCGGGGCTCGGGGGCCTGCGCCCGTGGACGATGGTGCCGTCGATGTCGAGCGCGACGAGCCTGATCACGCGCCCGACCCTACGTCGAGCCGGAACCGCACGACCCCGTCACGGGTCCCGGTGGGGCGCATCCCGATCCGCTCCAGCACCCGCTCCGAGGCGGGGTTGCCGGGCTCGACGCCCGCGACCAGTGGCGACGCCCCGGCCGCGCGGGCGAGGGCGAGCAGCACCCGGGCGGCCTCGACGGCGTAGCCCCGGCCGCGCCGGGACGGTACGACGCCGTAGCCGAGCTCGACGGCCGACGGGCCGTCGTCGGGGGCGGGGAACAGGCCTGCGCCACCGACGACCGCGCCGCCGTCGCGTTCGACGAGCAGCCGGTGGCCGAGCTCGCCCCACCCCGGCCCGGCCGGGTCGCGGGCGAGCAGCCGTGCGACCACCCGGTCCCCCTCCGCCGGGAAGTCCGACGACCAGTCGTCCCGCCGGGTCCCGGCGACGACGGCCGCCGCGACCTCCGGGGTCCACCCGGGGAGCATCAGCCGCGGGCCGGCCGGGACCGACGCCGGGAGCGGGGCGGAGATCGGCACGCCGTCGATTCTCCCCCGGGCCCACCCACCCCGCACCGCCGCGCCCGCACCCACGCCCGCCCTCCCCGGCGCCGTGGCGTCGATCAGTACGTCAGTGCTGTCGCAGCACGGACGGACCGCACCCGGGTACTGATCGACGGACCGGGGTGGAGCGGCGGCGCAGCACCGGACGTCCACCGGTTCATCGGCTCCGCGGGGACCGGACGCCCGGCTCACAGCCGACGCACAGGTCGATCACACCGCCACGACAGCCCGGGACCCGATCGTCGACCCCATGACCACAGTCGTCACCGGCCCCGCAACCGGCACCCACCCGGGACGCCCCGGAGCGCGTCCGTCCGACCGCGACCGGACCGTGCTCGACATCGTCGTCCCCGTCTTCGACGAGGAGCGCGACCTGGAGTCGTCGGTGCGGCGCCTGCACGCGTTCCTCGCCTCCGGGTTCCCCTACACGTTCCGGATCACCGTCGCCGACAACGCCAGCACCGACGCCACCCCGCAGATCGCGCAGCGCCTCGCCGCCGAGATCGCCGAGGTCACCACGGTGCGCCTGGACCGGAAGGGCCGTGGCCGCGCGCTGCGCCAGGTCTGGTCCGGCTCCGACGCCGACGTGCTCGCCTACTGCGACGTCGACCTCTCCACCGACCTCGGCGCGCTGCTCCCGCTGGTCGCCCCGCTCGTGTCCGGGCACTCCGACCTGGCGATCGGGACCCGGCTGGGTCGCGGGTCACGGGTGGTGCGCGGACCGAAGCGGGAGTTCCTCTCCCGCAGCTACAACCTGCTCCTGCGCGGCGCGCTCTCGGCCCGCTTCTCCGACGCCCAGTGCGGGTTCAAGGCGATCCGCTCCGACGTGGCCCGGCGGCTGCTGCCGCTGGTCGAGGACACCGGCTGGTTCTTCGACACCGAGCTGCTGGTGCTGGCCGAGCGCTCCGGGCTGCGCATCCACGAGGTGCCCGTCGACTGGGTCGACGACCCGGACTCCAGCGTGGACATCGTGGCGACGGCCGTCGCGGACCTGAAGGGCGTGTGGCGGGTCGGCCGGGCGCTGGCGACGGGTGCGCTGCCGCTGGCCGAGGTCCGCGCGCAGCTCGGCCGGGCGCCGCTGGCCCCGCCGGAGGTCCCCGGGGTGCCGCGGGCGATGCCGTTCCAGCTGGCCCGCTTCGCCGCGATCGGCGTCGCGTCGACGGTGGCGAACCTGCTGCTGTTCCTCGCGCTGCGCGGGACGCTCGGACCGATCGCGGCGAACGTCGTCCGCTGCTGGTCTGCGCGGTCGCCAACACCGCGCTGAACCGGCGGTTCACCTTCGGCGTCCGGGGCCGGGACCGCGCGGTCACCCACCAGTTCCAGGGCCTCATCGTGTTCGCGCTCGGCCTCGTCCTGACCACCGGAGCCCTCGCCGTGCTCGGCGCCCTCGCCCCCGGCGCGCACCTCGCCGTCGAGGCCGCGGTGATCGTCGCGGCCAACCTGGTCGCGACGGTGCTGCGCTTCGTCCTGTTCCGTTCCTGGGTGTTCCGCACCCGGTCCACCCCCTCCCCGCTCGAGAAGGCGACCGCCGCGTGACCAGCACCCTCGACCGGTTCCCCACCCGGTCCGACGCTCCTCCGCCCCCGTCCGACGGTCCGCGCCGCTGGACCCGGCCCGTCTCGGTCGTCGCGCTGCTCGTCGCGACGGGCGTGCTCTACCTGTGGAACCTGGCCGCCTCGGGCTGGGCCAATTCCTTCTACGCCGCCGCGGTGCAGGCCGGGGCGAACGACTGGACGGCGTTCTTCTTCGGGTCCCTCGACCCGGAGAACGCGATCACCGTCGACAAGCCGCCCGCGTCGCTGTGGCCGATGGAGATCTCCGCACGGATCGTCGGGTTCTCGTCCTGGAGCCTGCTGGTGCCGCAGGCGCTGATGGGCGTCGCCGCGGTCGGGCTGCTGTACGCCGCGGTCCGCCGGGTGTCCGGGCACGGCGCCGGGCTGCTGGCCGGGGCGCTGCTGGCGCTCACGCCCGTCGCGGCGCTGATGTTCCGCTTCGACAACCCCGACGCGATGCTCACGCTGCTGCTCGTCCTGGCGGCGTACCTGCTGGTCCGGGGTCTGGAGGACGGCCGGACCCGGTGGATCGCGGCGGTCGGGCTGGTGCTGGGGTTCGCGTTCCTGACCAAGTCGCTGCAGGCGTTCCTGGTGCTGCCCGGTCTGGCCCTGGCCTGGCTGTGGGCCGCGCCCGGCCGTCCGTCGCGACGGGTGTGGCAGCTGCTCGTCGGCGGTGCCGGGATCGTCGTCGGCGCCGGCTGGTGGCTGCTCGCCGTCGCCCTGTGGCCGGTCGACGCCCGCCCCTACATCGGCGGGTCCGGGGACAACACCCCGCTCGGCCTGGCCTTCGGCTACAACGGGCTGGGCCGGATCGTCGGCGGCGAGGGCGGCCGGGGCCGTGACACCGTGCGCGACGCCGCGGCCGGTGCGTTCCCCGGCGGCGCGTTCCCGGGTGGTGCGTTCCCGGGCGGTGTTCCCGGCGGTGGCGGCATGCCCCCGGGTGGTCCCGGCGGCGCGAGCTTCGGCGGTCAGGCCGGGTTCCTGCGGATGTTCGGGACGTCGTTCGGCACCCAGATCTCCTGGCTGCTCCCGGCGGCGCTGCTGCTGCTCGTCGCGGCGCTGGTGCTGCGCGGACGCGCGCCGCGCACCGACGCCGTCCGCGGCTCGCTGCTCGTGTGGGGCGGCTGGACGCTGGTGACGGTGCTGGTGCTGTCGTTCATGGAGGGGATCGTCCACCCGTACTACGCGGTGGCGCTGGCGCCGGGGATCGCGGCGCTGGTGGCGGTCGGCGGCCGCGAACTGCTCGGACACCGTGACCTCGGGTGGGTCCGCGGGGTGCTCGCCGTCGCCACCGCCGGGACCGCGGTCTGGGCGTTCGTGCTGCTCGGCTGGTCGCCGCAGTTCCTGCCCTGGCTGCGCTGGGTGGTGCTGGTGGCGGGGGTGGTGTCCGGTGCGGCGCTGCTGGCCCCCGCGCGGGGACGGCGGTGGCTCGCCGTGGCGGTCGGTGTCGCGGTCCTGAGCGGGGTGGCCGCACCCGCGGCCTACGCGGTCCAGACCGTGGCGACCCCGCACGAGGGGTCCATCCCGACCGCAGGGCCGGCGGTCGCCGGGGCCGAGGGCCCGGGCGGGTTCCGCGACGGGCGGGGCGATCGCGACCGGGCCGACGGTGCCGGGACGACCGGCCCCGAGGGCACCGGGGACACCGGGGACACCGGGGGCCCGGCCGGTGCCGCCCCGCCGGACGCCGGTGGTGGTCTCCCGGACGGTGCCGCGCAACCCGGTACCGGACGGACCGGTGCGGGTGGGCCGGGCGGGATGTCCGGCGGTGGTCCGGGGACCGAGCGGACCGGCCCGCAGGTCGTCGCGCTGCTGCGGGACGCGGGCCCGGCCCGCTGGGCCGCGGCGACGATCGGTTCCCAGGGCGCGGCGTCGATGATGCTCGCCGCGGGCGGGGACACCGCGGTCATGGCGATCGGCGGCTTCTCCGGCAGCGACGCCTCCCCCACCCTGGACCGGTTCCGGCAGTACGTCGCGGACGGCGACATCCGGTACTTCGTCAGCGGCGGTGAGCGGGGCGGCCCCGGCGGCGCCCGCGGCGGCACCGGGGCCGAGATCACCGCCTGGGTCGCGCAGCACTACACCGCGACGACCGTCGACGGCACCACGGTCTACGACCTGTCCGCGCAGGCCCACTGACCGTCGTCGCCCGCCGAGTGGCACACCACGTACCCGTCACCGGTCGACGGCGCACGTGGGGTGCCACTCGGCTGCACCCCACTTTCGGCCACGGTGGGGTGCTCGACGGCGCGCGCGGATGCTCCCGGCGCGTTCCGTTCGGCAGAGTGGGGCCATGACCGCCACCGGCCCCCGCACCGGCGACCCCGGGCCCGGGATCCCGACCGACGCGCCGCCGCTCCCGCTGCGCCCGCCCGCGAACCGGCTGGATCCCCGCGCGATCTGGTGGTGGCGGCTCTCGGCGGTACCGGTCCCGCTCGTGCTGCTCGTCGGCCAGGTCGTCGCGTGGTTCCTGCTGCCCGCGGTCCCGTGGCACGGGCTGCTGATCGCGACCGGGGTGCTGACCGTGCTGTGGCTGCTGGTCGGGACGCTCGTCGTGCCCGGTCTGCGGTACCGGCTGCACCGCTGGGAGGTGACCGAGGACGCCGTCTACACCCGGTCCGGCTGGCTGGTCCGGGAGTGGCGGATCGCGCCGATCCCCCGGGTGCAGACGGTCGACACCGAGCACGGGCCGCTGCAGCAGGCGCTGGGCCTGGCGACGGTGACCGTGACGACCGCGTCGGCCCGTGGCCCGGTCCGCATCGCCGGGCTCGACGCCGACGCCGCCGCCGAGCTCGCCCGACGGCTCACCGAGACGACCGGGCGGCACAGCGGGGACGCGACGTGACCGAGCCCGACGCACCCGCCGCGGGCACCGGCACCGGCACGACCCTCGACGAGGTCGAGTGGCGACGGCTGCCGGTCCAGATGCTGCTCGTCGGCCCGGCCACCGCGCTGCTGCGCCTGGCCCCGGCGCTGGTCGTGCTCGTCCTGTTCGGCGCGGGCAGCGGCAACTCGACCCAGGTCTGGATCGCGGGGGCCGCGGTCGTCGTCACCGTCGCGGCGGGTGTCGTGCGGTGGCGCACGACCCGCTACCGGATCACCGACGAGCGCGTCGAGCTGCACAGCGGGCTGCTGATCCGGCAGCGTCGCTCGGTGCCGCGGGACCGGATCCGCACCGTCGACCTGACCGCGCCGCTGCTGCACCGGATCGTCGGGCTGTCGGTGGTGAAGGTCGGCTCCGGGCAGAGCAGGTCGGATGCGGGCCTCGACCTCGACGCCGTCACCACCGACGAGGCCGAACGGCTGCGTCGTGAGCTGCTCGCCCGGCCCGCCACGGCCCCCGCGACGACCGCCGCCGGGATCGATCCCGGCGGGACCGGGACGGCGCCCGCCGGGATCGACGGAGGGGATGCCGGCGGGACCGGCTCCGCGGCCCGCCCGGTGGACCAGGAGGAGCCCGCCGGTGAGGAGCTCGACCGGATCGACTGGTCCTCACTGCGCTACGCCCCGCTCACGGTCAGCTCGCTGGCCGCGATCGGCGCGCTGGCCGGCGCGGGCTGGAACGTGCTGAACGAGACCGGTCTCGACCCGCGCTCGCTGCCCGGCGCCGACGCCGTCGCCGGGGAGCTGTCGACCGCGCCGGTCTGGGCGACGGTGCTCGTCGCGGTCGGTGCGCTGCTGCTGGTCATGGTCGTCGGCAGCATCGTGCTGTTCGTCGAACGCTGGTGGGACCACCGGCTCAGCCGCGAGCCCGACGGCACGCTGCGGGTGCGACGCGGCCTGCTGACCAAGCGCTCGCTGTCGGTGTCCGAGCAGCGGCTGCGTGGGGTCACGGTGTCCGAGCCGCTGCTGGTGCGGGCCCTGGGCGGCGGCGCCCAGGCCGGGGCGCTGGCCGTCGGCCTGGCCGGCGACGACGCCGACTCCGGCAGCGGCGCACTCGGCCCGCCGGTGCGCCGCGCACACGCCCACGCGGTCGCCGCGACGGCTGGCCGCGCGACCGGCCCGGTGACCGACGGGCCCCTGCGCGCGCACCCGCGGCGCGCCCGGACCCGGCGCCTGGTGCGCGCGGTCGGCCCCGCGCTCGTCCCGGCCGCCGCCCTCGGGGTGGTGGCCTGGTTCGATGCCGCGGTGTGGCCGGTCGTGGTCGGCGTCGCGCTGGTCGTGGCGGCCGTACCGCTGGCGCTGGACCGCTACCGCGCCCTGGGCCACCGGCTCGACGAGCACTACCTCGTCGCCCGGCACGGGTCGCTGCTGCGCACGACGACCGCGCTGCGCCGCGACGGCGTCATCGGCTGGCGGATACGGCAGAGCCTGTTCCAGCGCCGCGCCGGGGTGCTGACGCTGGAGGCGACCACCGCCGCGGGCGGCGGCTCGGTGCAGGTGCTGGACCTGGACCCCGCCGACGCCGTCGCGCTGATGGCAGCGGTCACCCCGGACCCGGTCGCGCCCTTCCGGATCCCGCCGCAGGTCAGCGACGCCGGCGGGTCCCGAACAGACTGCGGGTGATCTCGCGGGTCACCGTGTTGGTGAGCTGACGACCGGTCGGCGACTGCAGGAAGTCGCCGATCTTGGAGAAGAACCCGCCGCCCGGCTGGTCCTGCGGGGGTGGCGGAGGCGGCGCCTGTCCGGCGTCGGGGGCGGGTGCGGGCTGCCCGACCGGCGTGGCCTCGCCGCCCGGGCCGGACGCGATGGCGGCGGTCAGCTTCTCGTAGGCGGACTCGCGATCGACCATCTGCCCGTACTTCGCCTGCAACGGCGACGCCGCGGCCTCGGCCCGGACCTCGTCGACGGGCAGCGCGGCCATCAGCGAGCGCGGAGCCCGCAGCCGGGTCCACGCGACCGGGGTCGGGGCACCGCGCTCGGACAGCACGGTGACGACCGCCTCGCCCGTCCCGAGCGACGTCAGCGCCGACTCCAGGTCGTAGACCTCGGACTTCGGATAGGTCCGCACCGTGCGCGACAGCGCCTTCTGGTCGTCCGGGGTGAAGGCACGCAACGCGTGCTGGATCCGCGCGCCCAGCTGGGACAGCACCTCGTTCGGCACGTCGGTGGGCAGCTGGGTGCAGAAGAACACCCCGACACCCTTGGAGCGGATCAGCTTGACGGTCTGCTCGATCCGGTCGAGGAACGCCTTCGAGGCGTCGGTGAACAGCAGGTGCGCCTCGTCGAAGAAGAACACCAGCTTGGGCCGGTCCAGGTCGCCCGCCTCGGGGAGCTCCTCGTACAGCTCGGCGAGCAGCCACATCAGGAACGTCGAGAACAGCACCGGGCTCGCGGCGCGCTCGGCCAGCTCCAGCAGCGTGACGACGCCCTTGCCCTCGACCTGGCGCATGAGGTCGGCCGGCTCGAACTCGGGCTCGCCGAAGAACTCCTCGCCGCCCTGGGCCTCCAGGTTGACCAGCGCGCGCAGGATCACCCCGGCCGTCGACGACGACACCCCGCCGATCCCCTTGAGATCGGCCTTGCCCTCGTCGGAGGTGAGGTGCGTGATGACCGCGCGCAGGTCCTTGGTGTCGAGCAGCGGCAGGCCGCGCTGGTCGGCCCAGTGGAAGATCAGCCCGAGCGTGGACTCCTGGGTCGCGTTGAGGCCCAGCACCTTCGCGAGCAGGATCGGGCCGAACTGGGTCAGCGTGGCCCGGACCGGGACGGCGACCCCGCCGTCGCCCAGCGACAGGAACTGCACCGGGTACGCGGTCGGGGTCCAGTCGTCGCCGGTGTCGGTGGCGCGGGAGGTGATCTTCTCCCCCGGCTCGCCCGGGCGGGCCATCCCGGACAGGTCGCCCTTCACGTCGGCGAGCAGGACCGGGACCCCGGCGTCGGAGAGCTGCCCGGCCAGCGCCTGCAGCGTCTTCGTCTTGCCGGTGCCGGTCGCGCCGGCGACCAGCCCGTGCCGGTTCAGCGTCGCCAGCGGGAGGCGGACGGGCGCCTGCGGGTCGCACACACCGTCCACGAGGACGGTGCCGAGCTCCAGCGCCGCCCCCTCGGTCGCGTAACCGGCGGCGATGGTGCGGGCGGGTGTGTCGTCAGCCACGCGCCGAGCCTAGGCCACTCCCCCGACGGTGACGGCGCAGGCGCGCGCCCACCCGGGCGATGTCACCTAGTCTGTGGCGATGACCGACCGGCTGGTGTGGATCGACTGCGAGATGACCGGGCTCGACCTGGGGTCCGATGCCCTGGTCGAGATCGCGGCGCTCGTCACCGACGGCGACCTGAACATCCTCGGCGAGGGCGTCGACGTCGTCATCGCCTGCGACGACGCGAAGCTCGACGCGATGCCCGAGGTCGTGCGCGACATGCACGCCCGTTCCGGGCTGACCGAGGAGGTCCGCCGGGCGACGGTCACCGTCGAGCAGGCCGAGAAGATGGTGCTCGACTACATCCGCACCCATGTCCCGGACGCCCGCTCCGCGCCGCTGGCCGGCAACTCGATCGCCACCGACCGCGGGTTCATCGCACGGGACATGACCGAGCTGGACGCCTACCTGCACTACCGGATGATCGACGTCAGCTCGGTGAAGGAGCTGGCGCGGCGCTGGTTCCCGCGGGTGTTCTACGCCAAGCCGGAGAAGGGCCTGGCGCACCGCGCGCTCGCCGACATCCGCGAGTCCATCCGCGAGCTGGCCTACTACCGGCAGGCGCTGTTCGTCGCGCCGCCCGGCCCGACGACCGAGCAGGCGCAGGCCGCCGCAGCGGCGGTCGCGCACGTCGCGGCGCCCCCGCAGGCCGGTACGACCCCCGGCTGAGGAGCCCCGGGGGCCCCGGTCTATAGTTCCTCCAGCGCTTCCGGGAGTGCCCGGGAGATCGCGATGGTGGGTGTAGCTCAGTTGGTAGAGCACCTGGTTGTGGTCCAGGGGGCCGCGGGTTCAAGTCCCGTCACTCACCCGGTCGCCGATTCTGCAGCAGCAGAGCTGTGCGACGGACAAGTACACATGCGCCGTTAGCTCAATTGGCAGAGCAGCTGGCTCTTAACCAGCGGGTTCGGGGTTCGAGTCCCTGACGGCGCACCACGTGATCCGCAGGGGGTAGGACGTCACCGTCCTACCCCCTGCGGTGTGTCCGGTCCGCGGCTCCGGGACGACCTCCCGTGTCAGACCGCGCCGGAGAGGTCGACCGTGACTTTCCCGCCCCGCTGGTCGCGGGCCGCCTCGAACGCCTGCTGGGTGTCCTCGAGCCGGTAGACCGGCTCGAGGAACGGGGTCACGTCGACGGCCCCGGAGTGGATGAGGTCCACGGCCTCGCGGAACGCGGTGAGGCCCGGCTCGAGCTGGGTGCTGTGGTTGTGCTCGATGGACGGTTGCTTGGCCCAGGCCTCCGCGAAGTCCCAGGGCGTCGGCCCGCTGGGCCGCTCCGGGAAACCGAAGTGCCCGATCCGGCCCTGCGGCCGGACGGCGCGCAGACACTGGATGCGCGTCTCGTCGTAGCCCGCGGCCTCGATGACCAGGTCGGCTCCCACCCCGCCGGTCATCTCGGCGACGGCGTCCTCGAACGGGGTCTGCGCGACGTCCACTGCGGCGTCCACCGTGAATGCGGCCGCGAGCGCCACCCGCGACGGCGCCTTGTCGGCGATGAGCACGGAGCTGAACCCCGCCCGGCGGGCCAGCTGGGTGAAGAACAACCCGGCCGACCCGGCGCCGCAGATCGCCACCGAGCGCCCTTCGCCGCTGCCCATGGTCGAGGGCCAGAACCGGCGCATGGCGTAGATCGTGGTGCCCAGCTGCTGGGCCATCAGCAGCCGGTCGAGGTCGCCGTCCGGGGGCAGGGTCACCAGCGAGCGCTCGGAGACGACCTGCCACTGGGCGAAGCAGCCCGCCGCGTGCGGGACCGGCGCCACGAGGACCGCGTCGCCGGGGGCGAAATCGGCCGAGCGGGACCGTTCCACCACGCCGACGCCCTCGTGTCCGGGGAAGCCGGGCGGGGCGGGGTACCCGCCGGCGTAGAAGCCGTCGAAGACGACGTGGAGGTCGCTTCCACAGATCGAGGCACGGTGCGTACGGACGAGGACCTCGCCCTCCCCGGGCTCCGGGATCGGGACCTCGACGGTCTCGAGACGTCCCGGAGCGACCATCTGTGCTGCGCGCACGGTTCCCCCTCAGCCCTGGTAGGTGGCGTAGTCGAAGGTCGAGTAGGTCTTCTCCCGGGTGGTGACGAACTCCAGGAGCGCCGGTGTGCCGTCCTCGGTCGCGGCGACGGCCTTGCGCGATCTCGGCGGGCGTGGCGACGCGCTCGGCGTGCAGGCCGAAGGCCCGCGCCATCTCCGCGTACTCGCCGGTGATGTCGGTGCTGGCGAAGCGCTCACGGGAGGTGGCCATGATCCGGTCCTCCATCGCCATGGCGGAGTTGTTGAACAGGATCGACAGGACCGGGATGCCGGCGCGCGCGCAGGTCTCGAGGTCCATGCCCGTCATGCCGATGGCGGCGGCGCCCCACACGTTGATGCACAGCCGCTCGGGCTGCGCGAGCTTGGCGCCCATCGCCAGGCCGAGGCCGTAGCCGAGCTGGGTGGACTTCCCCCAGCCCAGATAGCTGTGGGGGGCCACCGACCGCCAGAACGGGGTCAGCTCGTCCCGCGGGCTGCCCGCGTCGTGGGTGATCGTGGTCCGCTCGACGTCGACGGTGTGCAGGAGGTCCCAGATCACGCGGTAGGGCGACAACGGCGTCGCGGTACTGGTCAGGAGGGGTCGCCACTCGTCGAGCCACGGCCCGTTCTGCGCCCGGATCCGCCCGGCCACCTCCTCGGCACGGCCGCGGGGACGGGCGAGGTGGTCGGCCACCGCCTCGAGCAGGAGGTCGAGGGTGAGCGCGGTGTCCCCCAGCAGGGCGTGTTCGGCCGGGATGTTCTTGCCCAGGTCGCCGGGGTCGGCGGTGTTGTGGACGAAGCTCTTCCCCGCGGTGGGGAACCGGATCCCGAACGGGGTCGAGGAGAAACTGGCCCCGACACCGAACACGACGTCCGCGTCCCGCACGTGCTCGAACACCGCGCGCGGCATGGCGACCCCGCCCGAGCCCAGGGCGAGCGGGTGGGTCTCGGGGAACGCGCTCTTCCCCTCGATGCTGGTCGTCACCGGCGCCTCGAGGAGTTCCGCGAGCTCGCGCAGCTGTCGCCACGCCTTCGCGCGGTGCACACCCTGGCCCGCGTAGAGCAGCGGCCGGTCGGCGTCGACCAGGGCGCGGGCCGCGGCCTCCACCGACCCGGTGTCGGGCGCCGAACGCGCGCGGCGCGACGGCGTGTAGGTCTCCAGGCCGGGCGCCGCCTCGTCCCAGACGTCCGCCGGGATCTCGACGAGCACCGGACCGGGGCGGCCGTTGCGGGCCTGGGTGAACGCGCGGCGCAGCGCGGGGACGAGCCCGGCGCCCGTCGTGACCTGCTCGGTCGCCTTCGTCACGTGCCGGAAGTTCAGCGCCGCGTTGAACGCGGGCGGGACCCATGCCTCGGCCCGGGGCGCTCCCCCCGGGATGACGACGAGCGGGACGCCCTCGGCGTAGGCCTGCGCAACGGCGCCGAACGCGTTCTCGATGCCCGGCCCGGACTGCATGCAGGTCACGCCGACGGTGTCGCCGAGCCGGCTGATGGCATCCGCCAGGTGGACGCCGACCCGCTCCTGCCGGACGATCACCGGACGGATCCCCAGGCCCGCCGCGGCCTCGATGAGCGGGTTCAGCGGGTAGGCGGGTAGGTAGGTCACGCCCTCGGATCGGAGGATCTCGGCCGCCGCGGCTGCGACGGTGGGTTCGGACCGGGTCGATTCGGTCGCCACGGGTTCACCGGTGCCCTTCGCTGGTCGGGAGACGACGGGGAGCCCGCCGCCGGTCGTGCGGATCGGGATCAGAGCGACGCGGGAGAGTCCGCGGGCTGCAGGGGCCGTCGGTCGAACACCGTGGCACCGCGTTCCTGCTCGGCCTGGTTGTCCGGGCCGAGGTCGATGTCGGGCCGGTCACGGAGCAGCACGCATGCGATCGTCGCGAGGACGAACATGCCCAGGAGGTAGAAGGCCACCGCGTACAGGGTCCCGGTGGACTGCAGCACCGCGGAGGCGATGAGCGGGGCGAACGCACCGCCAATGATCGAACCGATGGCGAAGGAGATGGCGACACCCGAATACCGCACCGATGCCGGGAAGAGCTCCGTGTACCAGGCCGCCTGCCCGCCGAAGGCGAGGCCGGAGCCGAAGGTGAACAGGGAGACCCCGACGAACAGCAGCCAGACGCTCCCGGTCGACACCAGGGCGAACATCGGGAAGACCGCCAGGATCAGACAGCCGTAGCCGATCAGGTTGATCCGCCTGCGGCCGATGCGGTCGGCGAGCACCCCCGCGGCGTACGTGGTGAACGCCCAGACCACGGCCGCGCCCGTGATCGCCAGCAGCACCGACGTCCGGTCGAGCCCGAAGGGTCCGTCCGGGTCGGTCGTGTAGCTCGAGAGGAAGCCGCCCATGGTCACGTAGCCCCCGGCGTTGTTGCCCGCCATGATCAGCGCGGCGAGCAGCACGAGCGCCCAGTGCCTGCGGAACAGCTCGACGACCGGGGTCTTGCTGCGGGCCCGCTTCGCGGCCATCTCGGCGAAGACCGGGCTCTCGTCGACCGAGAGCCGCACGACGAAGCCGATCACGATCAGCACCACGCTGAACAGGAACGGGATCCGCCACCCCCAGTCGAGGAAGGCCTGGCCGGGCGAGATCACGCCGGTCATCAGGGCCGTGACGCCGGAGGCGAGGATCATGCCGAGCGGCGATCCGAGCTGGGGGAAGGCGCCCGCGCGGCCGCGCCACCCGCGTGGTGCGTGCTCGACCGCCATCAGCACGGCGCCTCCCCATTCGCCACCTGCGGCGATGCCCTGGAGGATGCGCAGGAGCAGCAGGAGGACGGGGGCGAGCACGCCTGCGGTCTCGAACGTCGGCAACAGGCCGATGGCCGTGGTCGCCCCGCCCATGAGGACCAGCGTCGCGACCAGCATCGTGCGTCGGCCGACGCGATCGCCGAGGTGGCCCGCGAGGAACGCGCCCAGCGGCCGGAAGACGAAGCTGATGCCGATGGTGGCGAAGGACAGGAGCTGGGCGACACCGGCCCCCGCGGGCGCGAAGAACACCTGGGAGAAGACCAGCGAGGCGATGGTCGCGTAGATGAAGAAGTCGTAGAGCTCGATCGTGGTCCCGATGAGTGTCGCGAAGGCGACCCGTCGGGACTGGCGCTCGGACATCGCGGAGGCTGGCTCGCTCATGTTGCTCCTCTTCACTGAGGTGGCACGACGACGCCCCACTCCGGCGCCGCACCGATGCTTGCAAGGAGCATCCGACGGCGACCACCGAGCAATGACCGGTCACGCCCGGCGCAGCCGCCGTGCCGGGTCGGGACGGATGACGTACTCCCCGTGCCCCGTCACCGGGGGGCTCCGACCGCGGAGACGGTGGGGGCGCGTCCCGTTCGGGGTCCCAGCGGATCACGGTCGCGACCACGGCCCCGGCCGCGGGGACGAGCGCGGGGACGAGCGCCGTCACGAGGATGGCGCCGCCCACACCGCCGGTCTCCTGCGGCAGCGGGTGACAGAACAGGCCGACGGCCACGGCGCCCGAGGCCGGCGCCATCGTCACGCCGGTGCAAGGCGTCCGCAGCCTGCTCGGGTAGGCGTAGGCCGCCAGGCTCGATCCGCCGGAGGCCGCGCCCCCTGCGTGGAAGAGCAGGAGGGCCGCGGGCGGGGCGACCGCCGCCCACTCCGGGTACCGGGCCGCGGCGCCGCGCCGCCACCACGACGAATGACGTAGGGCTCACCGGCCGAGGCTCCGCACCGGTCCGGTCATTCGCGCATTACCGCGTTCCGGGCCCGTGCCTAGCGTCGTGCTCGGCGCCATCGTGGACGCGCGGTGGCCCGACCCGATCGGCCGAGAAAGGCGATGGCTGCAGCGATGGCTGATGAGAAACGACCCTCCGTACTGGTGGTCAGTGCCCACTCCGGTGACTTCGTCTGGCGCGCGGGCGGAGCGCTCGCCCTCTACGCCGAGCGCGGCTACGACGTGCGCATCGTCTGTCTGAGCTACGGCGAGCGCGGGGAGTCCCAGGGCCTGTGGCGGCAGGAGGGCATGACCCTGGAGAAGGCGAAGGCGGGCAGGCGCTCGGAGGCCGAGGCGGCCGCCGCAACCCTCGGTGCCGCGATCTCCTTCCTCGACCTGGGCGACTACCCGTTGCGTATCGACGACGCCGGGCTCGACCGCATCGTCGGCGCGATGCGGTCGGCGCAGCCCGAGGTGCTGCTCACCCATGTCGCGAACGACCCGTACAACCGCGATCACGACGCCGCGCACGAGGCGACGCTGCTCGCCCGGCAGGTCGCGCAGGCCGCGGGCCACGACCGTTCGACGAGCCCGATCGGAGCACCGCAGGTGCTGCAGTTCGAACCACACCAGCCCGAGCAGTGTGGCTTCGGCCCCGACCTGCTGCTGGACATCACCCCGGTGTTCGACCGCAAGCGCAAGGCCATGGAGTGCATGGGAGCGCAGTCGCACCTCGTGCAGTACTACACCGATCTCGGCCTGCGCCGGGGGGTGCAGGCCGTCCGGAACGGCGGCGCCAGGTCGATCGTGCAGGCCGAGGCCTACCAGCGGGTGTTCCCGATCGTCGGGGACGTGCTGCTGTGACCGGCCACGTGATCGTCCGGACGAAGCGCGGGCCGTCGACCCAAGTCGTCGACGCACTGGCCAGGAGTGGTGTCGCCACCGCCCACGAGGCCCACGGCCGCCGCGGGCTGCTCGGTCCCGAGCTGCGCCCGATCTACCCCGGGGCCCGGATCGCGGGGCGCGCGGTCACCGTCCTGTCCCACCCCGGCGACAACCTGATGATCCACGCGTCGATCGAGCAGTGCCGGGCGGGTGACGTCCTGGTGGTCGCCACCACCTCGCGATCCACCGACGGCATGTTCGGCGACCTGTTCGCCACCCAGCTGCTGCACCGCGGGGTGCGCGGCCTGGTCACCGACGCGGGGGTGCGCGACATCGCCGACCTGCAGGCGATGGGCTTCCCGGTGTGGTCGCGGGCGGTGCACGCGCAGGGCACGGCGAAGGCGGTCCCGGGATCGGTCAACGTGCCGGTCGTGGTGGCCGGGCAGCTGGTGGCCCCCGGCGACGTCGTCGTCGCCGACGACGACGGCGTGCTCTGCGTCCCGCTGTCCGAGGCCGAGTCGGTCGTCGAGGCCGCCGCCGCGCGCGAGGCGAACGAGGAGGCCAAGCGTCGCCGGTTCCGCGCGGGCGAGCTGGGTCTCGACGTCTACGGCATGCGTCCCCTGCTGGAACGGCTCGGCGTCCGCTACGTCGACGACCCCGCCGACGAGCAGGAGCACCCGTGAGCACGTTCCTCCTGGTCCACGGCGCGTGGCACGGCGGGTGGGCGTGGGAGCGGGTGGTCCCGGCCCTGCGCGCCGCGGGCCACGACGTCCACACCCCGACCCTGACCGGGCTGTCCGACCGCGCCCACACCCTCACCCCGCAGGTCGGGCTCTCGACCCACGTCCAGGACGTCGTCGGGATGATCGAGGCCTACGACCTGCGCGAGGTCGTGCTCGTCGGGCACA
The DNA here is from genome assembly GCF_020131355.1 of Pseudonocardia sp. ICBG1293. GTDB lineage: Bacteria > Actinomycetota > Actinomycetes > Mycobacteriales > Pseudonocardiaceae > Pseudonocardia. The sequence goes on along the minus strand of NZ_JAHLEL010000051.1, from coordinate 123,858 downwards.
GCTACGCCGGACAGATCGTCAGCGGCGTGGCCGACCGGATCCCGGAGCGCCTGGCCACCCGGATCTATCTGGACGCCTTCGTCGGAGACGACGGGGAGGCGGCCATCGATCTGCAGCCCGCGACCGTGGCCGGGCACTGGCGCGAGGCCGCCGAGGGACCCGGGTTCGGCTGGCTAGTCCCGCCCCGGTCACTGACCAAGCTCGGCGTCACCGAGCAGGCCGACATCGATTGGCTCACCCCTCGGCTCACCCCGCACCCCTGGCTCACCTACACCGAGCCGCTCCGGCTGACCGGCAAGGGCGATCAGGTCCCGGCCGTGTTCATCGAGTGCGTGGAGTGGATGCGGGTCTTCGCGGCCCACGCCGAACGCGCCGCGGTCCGTGGCTGGCCGACGTACCAGCTCGCCACCGGTCACGAGGCCATGGTCACCGCTCCCGACGAGCTGGCCGCGCTGCTGCTCGACATCGCCACGAGCTGAGAGGACACGTCATGGAGTTCCTGGTCCGCACCGAGAACCGGCTGCCGAACGACACTCCCGCCGAGACCCGGGACCAGCTCAGGCAGGGCGAGCGGGAGCGGGCGACGGAGCTGCGCGAGGCCGGTGTCCTCCGGCGGCTCTGGCGGGTGCCCGGTCGCAACGCCACGATCGGCCTCTACGAGGCCGAGGACCCCGCCGCCCTGCACGACGCACTGGTCTCACTGCCCATGTGGAAGTGGATGGACGTCACCGTCGAGGCGCTGGCCACCCACCCGCAGGAGAAGAAGGAGTGACCGCCCGGCTCGGCGGCGTCGTCGCGATCGTGACCGGCGCGGCGGGCGGTCTCGGGAGCGCGATGGCGCGGCGGCTGGCCGCCGACGGTGCGACCGTCGCCGCCCTGGACCTGGCGACCGGTCCCGCGGAGCCGCGCGGGGACGACCCGCCGGGATCGGTCACCCACTGGACCTGCGACGTCACCGACCGGTCAGCCGTGACACGCACGGTCGACGAGGTGGCAGCACGGTTCGGCGGGGTCGACGTCCTGGTGAACAACGCCGGGCTCCTCTCCGGGCGCGCGAGCCTGCTGGCGGCGACGCCCGAGGAGCTGCACCGCTTCTACGACGTCAACGCCGTCGGGCCGCTGCTCATGGTGCAGGCCTGTCATCCGCACCTGCGGGACAGCACGCACCGCGGCCGGGTCGTGAACGTCGCGTCCCGGACGTTCTTCACCGGTGCACCGGGCCAGATCGGCTACATCGCCAGCAAGGGCGCCCTGCTCGGGATGACCCGGGTCATGGCGCGCGAGCTGGGCGAGCACCGCATCTGCGTCAACGCCGTGCTGCCCGCCCAGGTCGCCACCCCCGGGACCCGCGCCCACTCGGACGACGACGTCGTCGCCCGGAGCATGTCCCAGCAGGCCATCCGCGAGTTCGTCACACCGGAGGACGTCGCCGGCCTGGTCGCGTTCCTGGCCTCGGCCGACGGCGCGCGGATCACCGGGCAGTCGCTCGTCTGCGACGGCGGCGGCCTCCTGCACTGAACCGGCGAGCGGCCCCGTCCCGGGTCGCGCCCCCTCCCACCCGGTCCGAGAGCGGCCGGGTCCCGCTCGACGAGGAGCAGCTCCATGGCCCCTGACACACCGTCCCGGCCGAGTGGCGCGGCGGCAGGCCGCAAGCCCGGCACGGTCGCGTTCGCCAGCTACATCGGCACCACCATCGAGTGGTACGACTTCTTCATCTACGGCGTCGCCGCGACGCTGGTCTTCCGCACCCAGTTCTTCCCGGGCTTCTCCGAGACCGCGGGCACGCTGGCCGCACTCGGCACCTTTGCCGTCGGCTTCATCGCCCGATCGGCGGCATCGTCATGGGACACTTCGGCGACCGGGTGGGGCGGAAGTCGATGCTGGTCGTCTCGCTGCTCATGATGGGCGTCGCGACCACCCTGATCGGTCTCGTCCCGACCTACGAGACCATCGGGATCTGGGCGCCCATCCTGCTGATCGTGCTCCGCCTGGTCCAGGGCGCCGGCGTCGGCGGTGAGTGGGCGGGCGCCGTGCTGATGGCCGTCGAGAACGCCCCGCCGAAGCGCCGCTCGCTCTACGGCTGCTTCCCCCAGCTCGGCCTGCCGTCCGGCATCCTGCTCTCCCAGCTGGCGTTCCTCCTGCTCACCGGCCTGATGTCGGCCGAGGCGTTCGCCGCATGGGGCTGGCGGATCGCCTTCCTCAGCAGCGCGCTGCTGATCATCGTCGGTCTGTTCATCCGGCTGGCCATCGAGGAGAGCGCCGACTTCGAGAAGGTGCGCGACTCCGGTGACGTCGCGCGCATGCCGCTGGTCGAGGTGCTCCGGCGCAGCCCGCGACAGATCCTGGTGGGCAGCCTCGCGTCCATCGCCGCACCGGCCATCGGCTACCTCGTCTCGGTGTACATGGTCACCTACGGCACCGCCACGCTCGGACTGCCCACCTCCACGATGCTGTGGACCCTCGTCGGGGTCAGCGTCGCGTGGATCCTGATGATGCTCGCCTCCGGGCTCGCGGGTGACCGGTTCGGCCGGAAGACCACGTTCGCCGTCGGCGCCGGAGTCGGCGTGGTGTGGGCGTTCCCGATGTTCTGGCTGGTCGACACCGGCTCCGTGCCGCTGGTCGTGATCGCGCTCATCGGCATCACGGCCGCCAACTCGATCATGGCGGGCCCGCAGCCCGCGCTGATCACCGAGATGTTCCCCATCCGCCTGCGCTACAGCGGCGCGTCGCTCAGCTACACGATCGCGGCGATCCTCGGCGGCGGCATCACCCCGCTGCTGGCGACCGCGCTGTTCGCGGAGTTCGGCACCTCGGCCGCGGTCTCCGTGCTTCTCGCCGGGGTCTGCCTGGTCAGCCTGGTCGCGATCCTGTCCGCGAACCGGCGCCTGCTCCGGGCCGAGGAGCCCGAGCCCGACCGCCGGCTGCCCGACGAGGCGTCCGCCTGAACCGGCCCGGTGGGAACGGGCCGCCGAGGCCGTCGGCGGGCCACGCGCTCAGGTCCGCAGCGCGACGATGATCGGCCGCAGCTCCTCCACGAAGGACTCGGCGGGACCCGTCAACGCTCCGCCGCGCCTGCGGAACACCCCGAACCGGCGCGCCCGGGTCCCCCCCCCGTTACCTTCTTGATCAAGCCCGCTGAGGGCTTGCAGGCCGCCGGCCGCGGTATGACTGACTGCCCCTGTCGCCCGATGATCTGGGGGGTGTTGTCGCCGTGGCCGGAGGGCGCCAACGACCGCTGATAGAGACCTGACCCGTGTGGTCTGCTCGTAACGTGGCTGCCGGCGCGGGTGCTCGTGGTCGGCCTGCCGCGACGAGAAGGGAGCGGCGGTTGCCCGATCCTGACCAGCACCCGACCGGGTTCGCGGTGTTCTGCGGCCTGGACGTGGGCAAGTCCGAACACCACGCCTGCGCGGTCGACACCAACGGGAAGCGGGTGCACGACAAGGCCCTGCCCAACGACGAATCGGCGCTGCGCACCGTGCTGTCCGGGCTGGCCGAGCACGGCGCGGTGCTGATGGTCATCGACCAGCCCGCCTCGATCGGAGCGCTGGCCATCGCCGTCGCTCGTGATCTGGGGATCACGGTGGCCTACCTGCCCGGGCTGGCGATGCGCCGCATCGCCGACCTGCATCCCGGGCAGGCCAAGACCGACGCCCGCGACGCCCACGTGATCGCCGAGGCCGCCCGGACGATGCCGCACACCCTGCGCCGGGTCGGCACCGACGACGAGACCCTCGCCGAACTCACTGTGCTCGCCGGTTACGACGATGACCTGGCTGGGCAGAGCACCCGGCTGACGAACCGGCTGCGCGACGCCCTGCTGCATGTTCATCCCGCCCTGGAACGCCTGCTCGGGCCACGCCTGGACCGCGGTGGCGTGCTCGACCTGCTCGCGGCCGCGCCCACCCCGCAAGCCCTGCGAGAGCTCGGCGCTGACGGGATCGCCGAGACGATGCGGGCCCGGTCGCCTCGACTGGCCCGCACCCTTCCCGCCCAGATCCTGACCTCGCTCGACGCCCAGAGCCTGACCGTTCCCGGCACGGCCGCGTTCGCCCGTGTCATCACCGGCGTCGCCGGGCAGCTGCGCCAGGTCCACACCGAACGCGACCAGCTCGCCGACGAGCTCGAAGCCCGCCTGGAGGCCCACCCTCTTGGACCGGTCCTGACCTCGATGCCCGGACTCGGGGTCAGGACCGCCATCAAGATCCTCACCATCGTCGGCGACGGCTCCGGGTTCCCCACCGCCGGGCACCTCGCCGCTTACGCCGGCCTCGCCCCAGTCACCCGCCGCTCCGGCACCTCGATCAAAGGCGAAACCCGATCCCAGCGCGGCAACCACGCCCTGAAATCCGCGCTGTTCCTGTCCGCATTCGCCGCCCTGGCCGACCCCGCCAGCCGCGCCTACTACGACCGCAAACGAGCCGCCGGCAAACGACACAACGCCGCCCTGATCTGCCTCGCCCGACGCCGCACCGACGTCATCTACGCCATGCTCCGCGACCGCCGCCCCTACAACCCGCCCACGGTCAACAACCCCGATCCAGAACTCGCCGCCGCTTGACGAACCCATAGAGACACCCCCCCGGGACGTGGAGGGACTCGATCGTCCCGGCCCGGCGCTCGGCGGAGAAGAGCGGGCGGGGCATGACGCTGAGGAATCCCGCGTCGGCCACGAGCGCCTTCAGCGCGACCACCGACCGGGTCGTCACGGTGGTCCGCGGCTCGTCGAGCCCGGCGCGGCGGAAGATCTCGGTGAGGGCACGGCGGGGAGCCGTCCGCGCCGGCGGCATCGCCCAGCGCCGGTCCACGAGGTCGGCGAGCTCCACCCCGGGCTCGGCGCGCAGCGGGTGCCCGGTCGCGGCGACCACCGTGACGTGGTCCTGCCAGCGCAGGCTGCCCACGACGGCGATCCGCTCGTCCGCGTCGAGCTCACCGCCGACGGCGACGTCGATCTCGGCGGCCGCCAGCGCCCCGACCAGCACGTCCTCGACCCCTTCGAGGATGTGGACCTCCAGCCCCGGGTGCCGGACCAGCAGCGCGTCGACGGCCCGCGGAACCAGGTGGGCGATCACCGACCCGACGCTGCCCACCCGCAGCGTGCCCCGGCCCCGGCCCTGCATGGTGTGGATCTCCTCCACGGCACGCTGGGCCTCCTCCTCGATGGCGCGGGCCCGCGGGGCCAGCGCGCGGCCGTACTCGGTCAGGCGCATGCCGGTGCTGTGCCGCTCGAACAGCGGTGCGCCGAGCGCCACCTCCAACCGGCGCAGCGACCGGCTCACCGCGGGCTGGGTCAGGCCGAGGTCGGCGGCCGCCCGCCCGACGCCCCCGTGTTCGGCCACCGCCAGGAAGGCCCGCAGCTGCCCTGCCTCGAAGGTCATGCCCAGAGGTTATGACTCTCGGCAGGCCTATGCATTGGTTGCCTGTCTGCGATCCAGGATCCTCAGGCCCGGCCGGCCATCGGACCGGCGCTCTGCACTCGCAACGGGGGGATGGGCATGAGCACGACCGTGCGCGACGTCGTCGTGGCGCAGCTGCGAGCCCGCGGCATGACGACGGTCTTCGGCAACCCGGGCTCGACCGAGCTGCCGATGTTCCGGGACTTCCCCGACGACTTCGACTACGTCCTGGGCCTGCAGGAGTCCGTCGTCGTCGGGATGGCCGACGGTTTCGCCCAGGCCTCGGGCACCGCGGCACTGGTGAACCTGCACTCGGCGGCGGGGGTGGGCCACGCGATGGGCAACCTGTTCACCGCGTGGCGCAACCGCACGCCGCTGGTCGTGACGGCCGGACAGCAGGCGAGGTCGCTGCTGGTCGGCGAGCCGTTCCTGATGAACGAGCGGGCGACCGAGCTGCCGCGCCCCTACGTCAAGTGGAGCTGCGAGCCGGCCCGACCGCAGGACGTCCCCGCGGCGGTCGCCCGCGCCTACCACGTCGCGATGACGCCACCGCGTGGCCCGGTGTTCCTCTCGATCCCGGTCGACGACTGGGAGGCACCCGCCGAGCCCGGGGCGGACCCCCGGCCGCGCCCCGTCGGCGCGGCGGCGCGACCGGACCCCGATCTCGTGGCGGGACTCGTCGCCGCGCTCGACCGGGCGGTCTCCCCCGCGCTGGTCGTGGGCGCCGAGGTCGACCGTGACCACGCCTTCGCCGAGGTGGTCGCGCTGGCCGAACGGCACCGGGCCCGCGTGTGGACCGCACCGCTGTCCCCGCGGTGCGGGTTCCCGGAGGACCACCCCCTGTACGCCGGGTTCCTGCCCGCGGCGCGCGAGTCGATCCGGGAACGGCTCGCCGGCCACGACCTGGTGGTGGTGCTCGGCGCCCCCGTGTTCACCTTCCACGTGGAGGGGCACGGTCCCCTGCTGCCGGCCGGCTGCGTCCTCTTCCAGGTCGTCGAGGACCCGGACACCGCGGCGTGGACGCCGGAGGGGACGGCGATCGTGGGCGGCGTCCGCGCCACGATCGCCGAGGTCCGGGCCGCGAGCACCCCGCCCGCTCGCTCCGCTCCGCCGGGCAGGCCACGCCCTCCGCGGCTCACCGCGCCCGCGGAACTCACCGAGGCCTTCCTGCTGCAGACCCTCGCCGACGAGCGACCGGAGTCCGCGATCGTGGTCGAGGAGGCGCCGAGCACCCGGGCGGTGATGCAGGAGCGACTGCCGTTCACCGGTCCGGAGACCTTCTTCACCTGCGCCAGCGGCGGGCTCGGGCACGGCATGCCCGCCGCGGTCGGTGTCGCGCTCGCCCGGCCCGGACAGCGGGTGATCGCGCTGCTCGGCGACGGGTCGAGCATGTACGCGATCCAGGCGCTGTGGTCGGCGGCGCACGAGAACACCCCGGTCACCTTCGTCGTGGTGAACAACGGCGGCTACGCGGCCCTCGACGGGTTCTCCGCCCACTTCGGGATCGACAAGCCGGTCGGCACCGCGGTGACCGGCATCGACTACGCCGGGCTGGCCCGCGACATGGGGTGCGCCGGCGTGACGGTGCGGCGCCCCGCGGAGCTCGCGGACGCGCTGCGGCGGGCATTGACCTCGTCCGGCCCCGTGCTCCTCGACGTACACGTCCGCTGACCCCGGGAAGGAACGACGACGATGTCCACCTACTCGGAGAACACCGCGGCCGGAGCCGCCGCCGACCCCGCACCGGGAGGCGGGGACGCGAAGGGCTCGCGTCGCATGCTCGCCTCGACGTTCCTCGGCACCACCATCGAGTGGTATGACTTCCTGGTCTACGGCTTCCTGGCCCCCGTAGCGCTCGACGTCCTGTTCTTCCCCCAGTTCAGCCCGCTGGTCGGCACCATCGCCGCCTTCAGCGTGTTCGCGGTCGGTTTCCTCGCCCGTCCGCTCGGCGGCATCGTGTTCGGTCACCTGGGTGACCGGGTGGGCCGCAAACCGATCATGATCTGGACGATGGCCCTGGCCGGCGCCGCGACGACGGCGATGGGGCTGCTGCCGACGTATGCGACCATCGGGCTCCTCGCCCCGGTCGTGCTCGTCGTGCTGCGTTTCGTCCAGGGTCTCGCGCTCGGCGGCGAGTCCGCGGCCGGACCTCTGCTCGCCACCGAGAGCGCCCCGGGTGGCCGCCGCGGGTTGTTCGCCGCGATCGTGCAGAGTGGCGCCGCGGGGGGCACGGTCCTCGGCGCCACCGCGGTGCTGCTCGTGGGGCTGATGCCGCGGGAGGACCTGCTCGCGTGGGGCTGGCGCCTGCCCTTCCTGGCCAGCGCGGTGATCTTCTTCGTCGGTCTGTACATGCGGGTGCGGGTGGCGGAGTCGCCGTTGTTCACCCGGGCCGTCGGCGCCGCGGGCGCCGAACGGATGCCGCTGCTGGTCGTGCTGCGCAGCCACAAGGCGGCCACGGCCCGGGTGCTGTTCGCCGCGGTGGCCGAGTCCTCGGTCTTCTACTTCACGGCGATCTTCGGCCTGTCCTACGTGACGGGCACCCTCGGGTTGAGTCCGGCGCTGCCGTTGCTGGGGATCGTGATCGGCAACGGCCTGGGGATGCTGACCAATCCGCTGTTCGGCTGGCTGAGCGACCGGGTGGGGCGCCGGCCGCTGCTGCTGCTGGCCTACGCGCTCGGCTGCCTCTACGTGGTGGCGGCCTTCTTCCCCCTGCTGCGTACCGCCGATCCGGCCCTCGTCGTGCTCGCGCTCGCGATCCCCGGCGCGGTACTGCAGCCCATGAGCCTCGCGGTGACCGGCAGCTTCTACCCGGAGCAGTTCGACGACGCCCGGGTGCGCCTATCCGGGATCGCCCTCGGCCGCCAGATCGGCACCGTCCTGGGCGGCGGTCTGCTGCCGGTCGTCTCGGCCGCGCTCGTCGCCGCGACCGGAGGGCTCACCGCCTCCCTCGTCTACTACACCGCGCTGTGCGCGGCCGGCTTCCTCGCCGTCCTCCTCTCGCGGGAGAGCGCCCGCACCGCCCTCACCTGATCCGCTGTCCGGCCCCATCCCCTCTCACCGGAGGTACCCCATGACCACGTCCGACGTGGCGGCCCCCGAGGTCACCGCCCTGCTCCACATCGGCGGGCAGGACCTGTCCACCGCGGAGTTCTTCGACGTCCACGACCCGGCCGCCCCGGAGCGCGTCGTCGGGCGCGCCGCGTCCGCCACCCCCCAGGACGCCGAGCACGCCGTCGCCACCGCCCACGCGGCCTTCCCGGCCTGGTCCCGGCGGGACACCGCCGAGCGTGCCGAGATCCTGCTCCGGGCGCTCGCCCCGCTCGCCGAGCGGGCCCCGGCCGTCGCGCCCGTGCTGACGGCCGAGAACGGGAAGGTCCTCGGTGAGTCCTTCGCCGACCTGGCCGTGTTCGAGATGCGCTGCAGGCACGCCGCCTCGCTGGCCGCGACCTTCGAACCGTCCCGGACCCTGCCCGCCCAGCCCTTCCACACCGAGGTGCTGCGGCTACCTGTCGGGGTGGTCACGGTGGTCGTGCCGTTCAACTGGCCGCTCGCCATCCTGGCCGCGAGCCTGCCCTACGCGCTGGTGGCGGGGAACACCGTCGTGGTCAAGCCGCCGCCCACCACCCCGCTGTCGGTGGTGCAGACGGTGCGGGCACTCGCCGAGGGGCTCCCGCCGGGCGTGCTGAACGTCGTCACCGGCACCAACGCCGCCGTCGAGCCGCTGCTCGTCGACCCGCGTGTGCAGCACGTCGTGTTCACCGGCAGCACCGCGGGCGGTCGCGCGGTGATGGCGCTGGCGGCGCGGTCACTGGCCGCGGTGACCCTGGAGCTGGGCGGCAACGACCCGGCCGTCCTGCTCGACGACGTCGAGCTCGACGAGCGCACCGTGTCCGCCCTGGTCGGGGCGACGTTCATGACCTCGGGCCAGGTCTGCATGGCCGTCAAGCGGCTCTACGTCCCGCGCCGCCGCCGGGACGAGGTGATCGAGGCCCTGGGCGCGGAGCTGGACCGGCAGCGGACCGGGCCGGGCCTCGACCCGGCCGGCACCTACGGTCCCGTGCACACCGCCGCCGGACGCGACCGTGTGCTCGCCCTCCTCGACGAGGCGCGCGCCCGGGGGGCGGAGGTCCGCGAGTACGGCAGCCTGTCCGACGCGGTGGGCACCGGCCACTTCCTCCGGCCGTCGCTGGTCGTCGACCCCGATCCGGAGCTCGCGATCGTCCGCGAGGAGCAGTTCGGGCCGACCGTGCCCGTGCTCTCCTACGACGACCTCGACCCGCTGCTGGCCGGTCTGGACGAGGAATGGTCCGGGTTGTGCTCCTCGGTCTGGTCCGCCGATCCGGACCGCGCCGCCGCCGTCGCGCGGCGGATGCGGACCGGGACCACCTGGGTCAACCAGGCGAACGCCACCGCGGCGGACGACCGCGCCCCGTTCGGCGGGTTCCGGCAGAGCGGGATCGGGCGAGAGCTCGGTCAGGACGGTCTGTACGCCTTCACCGAGCCGCACACGGTCACTCGACCGGCGTCGTGACCCGGGGTCCGTGGGCGGGCGGGCACCGCAGCAGGTGCGGTCCCAGCTCGCCCACGGACGTCACCCCGAGCAGGGCGAGGGCACGCAGGAAGCCCTGCCGGTAGAGGTCGTGGACCCGATCCACCCCCTGCTCACCCCCCGCCATCAGCCCGTAGAGATAGGGCCGTCCCACCAGGACGGCGTCCGCCCCGTGCGCGAGCGCGGCCGCGAGGTCGGTCCCGGAACGCACCCCGCCGTCCAGGTAGACCTCGGCGTCGGTCCCGACCGCCGCCCGGACCTCGGGCAGCGCCGCGAGCGTCGACGCGGCACGGTCCAGCTGCCTGCCCCCGTGATTGGAGACCGCGACCGCCTGGACCCCGCAGTCGACGACGGTCCGCGCGTCCCGGGGGTTCAGCACGCCCTTGACGACGATGTCGCCGGACCAGTGCTCCCTCATCCACTCGAGGTCCGCGAAGTCCACCCCCGGATCCATGATCCCGTTGACGACGTCGGTGAACCCGCCCCCCACGTCCTCCAGGGCGGCGAACCGCAGCGGTTCGTGCGTGACCACGTCGAACCACCACCGCGGCCTGCGGGCGATCCCCGCCAGGGTCCGCAGCGTCAAGGTGGGCGGGATGGTCATGCCGCTGCGCAGGTCGCGGAGCCGGGCTCCGGGGACGGCGACGTCGACCGTCACGACGAGGGTGGTGAAGCCGGCGGCCGCGGCACGCCCCAGCAGTCGCCGGGACGCGGCACGGTCGCGCCAGACGTAGAGCTGGAACCACCGGTCGGCCCCCGGCGCCGCCGCGGCGAGGTCCTCCGGCGAGATCGTGCCCATGGTCGACAGCGCGTACGGCACGCCCTCCCGCTCGGCCACGCGGGCCACCGCGGCCTCGCCCTCGTGCTGCACCATGCGGGTGAAGCCGGTCGGGGCGAAGACGAACGGCATCGACACGGGGCGGCCCAGGATCGTGGTGCTCGGATCGACCCGGCTCACGTCGCGCAGGACCTGCGGGAGGAACTCGACGTCGTCGAAGGCCGAGGCGTTGCGGCGTCGGGTGCTCTCGGTCTCCGCTCCGCCGTCCACGTAGTCGAACACCGAACGGGGCGTGCGGCGGCGCGCCATCTCCCGCAGGTCCTCGATGTCGTGTGCCCGCGCGAGCCTGCGCCGTACGGGGTCGCGGTCGCGCGGGGCCGAGGTGAGCAGGGGCGCGATCTCACTCCATCGCGGGAGGCGTCGCGACCCGCGGGGCCGGGCAGCGCCGTGCGCGTGGGCGGAGGGCGGACGCGGCTCCCGCGTCCTCCGGCTGATCTCGGTCATGGCTGTCGGCTCTCCTCGTTCCGCCGGCGCGGCCGTCCGGCCCACCGGATCTCCCTCGACGCGCTGCCGGCCGGTCAGCGGAGCAGGGCCCGCACCCGCTGCTCGACGGCGGCCGCCCGGCCGACGACCTCCGGCACACGCTCGGCGACGCCGACCAGCTCGGCGCGGACCCGGTCGTCGCGGATGCCGCCGAGGTTGATCTCGACGTTGAGCCGCGCCGTCGTGGCGGCGGCCCGGGCCGCCTCGGTCGCGGCGGCGACGTCGGTGACCACGGCGCGGTTCGCCACCGGGAGCAGGACCTCGGCCAGGGACACCAGCGACCCGGCGGCACCGATCACGTCCGCGGGCGGTCCGGCGGCACCGACCAGCGCGTCGGCGATCGCCGCGGTGCGCCGGGCCTTCTCCTCGTCGGTGCCGCGGGGCAGGGCGTAGGCGTCGGTGACCGCGGTGAACGCCGTGGCGTCGGCGTCGGCGAGCGCGAGGGCCGCGGCGCGGGTGGCCTCGGCATCGGCGAGGATCCCAGAGACCAGGTCGGCGTGGTCGGTGTGCTTCGGGCCACTCGTGTAGCGGGCGACCATGCCGATCAGTGCCGCGGCCTGCGCGGCGTGCAGCGCCGCCGTCGCCCCGCCGCCCGGAGCGGGCACGCGGGCGGCGAGGGAGTCGAGGAAGTCGCCGACCGTGGTACCGGCGAGCGTTCCGTCGTCGGTCACCCGAACACGACCGTCCGGTTGCCGAGGACGGCGATCCGGTTCTCCGTGTGCCACCGCACGGCACGGGCCAGGGCCCGGCTCTCGGCCTCCCGGCCACGGGCGGCGAGCTGGTCGGGGCTCAGCGAGTGGTCGACCCGGATGAGCTCCTGCTCGATGATCGGGCCCTCGTCGAGGTCCGCGGTCACATAGTGGGCGGTCGCGCCGATGAACTTGACCCCGCGGGCGTGGGCCTGGTGGTAGGGCTTGGCGCCCTTGAAGCTCGGCAGCATCGAGTGGTGGATGTTGATGGCCTTGCCGTCGAGCTGCGTGCACAGGTCGTCGGAGAGGATCTGCATGTAGCGGGCGAGGACGACGAGATCGACGTCCTCGCTCCGGACGAGCTTGACCAGCTCGGCCTCGGCCTCGGCCTTCGTCTCCCCGGTCACCGGGATGTGACGGAAGGGCACCCCGAAGCTGTCCGCGATCCGGCCGAGATCGGGGTGGTTGGACACGACTGCGACGACGTCGAGGTTCAGCTCCCCGATGGAGTTGCGGAACAGCAGGTCGTTGAGACAGTGCGCGAACCTGCTGACCATGATGACCACCCGCTGCCGCCGGGCGGCGTCGGCGAGCTGCCAGGTCATGTCGAACCGCTCGGCCAGCGACTCGACGCGGCGGCCCAGGGCGTCGAGGTCCAGCGGGGAACCGTCGATGTGGGCGAACTCGACCCGCATGAAGAAGGTGCCGCTCGTCGCGCTGCCGAACTGCGCGCTCTGCACGATGGTGCACCGCTCCTCGGCGAGCAGGCCGGTGACGGCATGCACGATGCCGGGCGCGTCGGGGCAGGACAGCAGCAGAGCGCCGTGCTGGGCGCCCAGGGGCGGGGTCACGATGCCTCCAGGAGTACGCGCGCCGGCGTCGGCAGGGACGGCCGGGCCCGGTCGATCGGCTGGCCCGCGAGCAGGCGGGCCGCGGTGACGGTGTTGCGGAGGAGCCAGACGTCGGTGACCGGACCGACCCCGCCCGGCACCGGGGTGAGGGCCCGGACACGCGGGGCGACGGAGTCGTGGTCCACGTCGCCGACCATGTGCACGCTGCCGTCCGGTCCGGTGGCGGCGTTGATGCCGACGTCGATGACCACGGCGTTCTCCCCGACGTGCTCGGCCCTGATCAGCCCGGCCTTGCCCGCGGCGACGATCAGGACGTCGGCCCAGCGGGTGTACCTGCCGATCCCGGTGGTGCGGTCGGCCCACTCGTCGACGGACTGCACGGTGGCCTGGCGCTCGTAGCCGAGCGAGATCGCGGGTTTGCCCACGTTGTTCGAACGGCCCACCACCACGATGTTCGCGCGGTGGTAGAACTCGGCGCGGTCCTCGCCGACGGAGTCGAGCCAGGTGTCGAGCAGGTGGAAGCAGGACGCGGCCGTGGAGGGCACGAACCGTGGGACACCGAGGGCGAGCAGCCCGGCGTTCTCCGGGTGGACCGCCTCGATGTCCTTCATCGGATCGATGGCCTGGAAGACGGCGGCCTCGTCGATGTGTCGCGGCAGCGGGCGCAGGACCAGGACGCCGGACACCGACGGGTCCGCATTGAGCTCGGCGATACGGGCCAGGACGGTGTCCTGATCGGTGTCGCCGGGCAGGGTCTGCGGTGTGTAGGGCACGCCGAGCCGGCCGGCCAGCCGGCGCAGGCGCCGTTCGTAGGCACCGGAGCTGTACTCGTCCCCGACCACGACGGTGGCCAGCCCGATGCCAGGACCCTCCTGGCGGAGGCGGTCGACGTCGGCCTCCAGGCTCTGTGTGAGGGCGCGGGCACACGCGCGCCCGTCGATCACCTGGGCACTCATCGCTGCAGGACTCCTCGGGTGGCGCGGACGGGTCAGGAGAGCTTGGCCAGCCAGCGCTGCCGCCAGGCCTCGGTGCTGTCCAGGTCGTTGAAGGTGAAGACGTGGAAGCCCGACAGGTTGTTGTCCGGCCGGGCGAAGGCCGGGGTGAGCCGCTCGATGAGCTTGTTCGGGCTGTACCCACCGGGCAGGAAGAACCGCCACAGCATGTTCTGCTGCTTGCTCAGGAACTTCGCGGACTGGCCCAGGCCGAGGCCCGCGGAGACCCGGATCAGCTTCTGCCTGCTGATGGCGCCGGGGATGCCGACGCGGATCGGCAGGCCGACACCGTCGGCGGCGACCGTGCGGGCCCAGTCGACGGTGGTGTCGCCGTCGAAACACAGCTGGGTGATGATCTGCGTGGCGTGCGGCGCCTTGGCCTTCAGGGCCGCCTCGATCAGCTCGTCGCTGATCTTCCCGTGCCCTTCGGGGTAGCCGCCGACCCCGACGGTCGAGAACGGGTGGCCGATCTCCTGCAGCGCCTGCAACAGGCTCAGTGCGTCGGGGTACTCCCCCGCCTCGGCCGCGTCGCCGCCGATGACGAAGATGCTGTCGGCGCCCGCCTCGCGCAGCCGCGCGACGAGGTCCTCGAGGTGCGCCCGGTCCCTGACCTGCCGGGCGGCCAGGTGCGGAGCGGCCCGGTAGCCGGCCTCGCCGAGCTTCACCGCGAGGTCGATCGTCGGGCCGAGCCCCTTGGCCTCGGTGGTGGTGACGGTGAGCGCGACGTCGGTGGGGACGTGGGCGAGTACCTTCTCCTCGGCGCTCGTGAACGGCAGGATCTCGTAGGTCGCGTCGCGCAGAGCACGCGCGAGGGCCTGTCTGCCCGTCGGACGCCCGGCCGCGGGGGTCCGCTCATTCTGCACCGAGGTCATCACGTGCTCCGGTAGTCGTTGCGTGCGAACCGGACGAACGGCACGGGTGCGACGGTGGCCCGGATCGTCCAGGTCGTGTGCTCCTCGACCTGTGGCTTCGCCGAGTTGGGCTCCTCACCCCAGACGACGGTGACCTCGGTGCCGGGCTCGGCGTGCTCCTTGTCCACGGTCGCCAGCGAGACCATGGCTCGCTCGTTGGCGATGTAGCCGCAGTCCAGCGAGATACCGATCTGCTCGCCGTCGCGCAGGACCTTGTCCTCCTGGTGCAGCGCGTAGCGGATCTTCGGCAGGTCGAGGTACTTGGCGCCGGGCCCCTTGCCGAGCAGCGAGCCGATCGCGGCGGTGACGTCGTCGCTGTCCCAGACGAGCGTGACCTTGGTGCGCGGCGGGTTCGTCGCCAGCTCCTCGAGGGCTGCGCGGCCGACGAACTCGTGGTCGAACCTGACGTTGCGGTCGTAACCGATGTCGTAGGGCGTCAGGTAGTAGTCGGCGATGTCGTCGGAGTCGACGCTGCCGCCGATGGCACCGACGGCGGACGCAGGCAGCCACTCACGGTAGGCCGCGAGCAGCGGGTCGTCCCCGAAGATCGCCGGGATCGGCGCGGGCACCCAGCCGGACTCCAGGTTGGCCGTCGAGTAGGCCTTCGCCCCGGCCCGGACCAGCCCGTGGTCCTCGCCGGCCTCGAGCAGCGCGGCCAGGACGGCCTCGCCCTCGGCCCACGGTCCGAACAGCTCGAACCCGGGCTGGCCCGCCATGCCGTGACGCAGACCGCGCACGGCGTGGCCCGCGACGGTGAAGTCGGCCATGTGGAAGAACTTCGTGTCGGGCAGCGCGGCGCCGGTCGCCTGCTCGAGCACCGCCGCCGCCGTGGGGCCCTGCAGCTCGTAGCGGTAGAACCGCGGCGGGCCGTCGGTGCGCACGGCGGAGTTGTCGTCCCGCTCGGCGGTCACCTCGTAGTCGCCG
The DNA here is from genome assembly GCF_020131355.1 of Pseudonocardia sp. ICBG1293. GTDB lineage: Bacteria > Actinomycetota > Actinomycetes > Mycobacteriales > Pseudonocardiaceae > Pseudonocardia. The sequence continues at coordinate 108,225 of NZ_JAHLEL010000051.1, read as the reverse complement.
CGCTCGAGGTGGAACAGCACCCAGTCGATGACCATCGGGGGGCCGACGAGGTCGAACAGCTCCTCCTCCAGGTGGAACAGGATCGCGTCGCCGATCAGCTGCCCGCTCGGGTTCACCGCGACGAACTGTTTGGCCCTGTTCACCCCGAAGTTCGCGAAGGTGTTGACCGCCAGGTCGCTGAGCAGCCTCAGCGCGTCGGGACCCTCGAGGAACAGGTCGGTCATGTGGTGCGACTGGTCGAGCAGCGCGCACGACTCGGCCCACGCCCGCTGCTCGGAACGCCAGTTGCTGAACTCCGGAGCGACCGGGAACGTGTGCGCGCGGGCCGCGGTGTTGCGCAGCAGCTCGACGGGGTTCCCGACGCGGGCGAGGGCCGCCGCAAGACTCTCGGAAGTCATGATCGTGTGTGAACCTCTCCTGGGTGGCCTGGGTCGGTGCACCGCCTGCGAGACCACCTCGGGCAGCGCCGCCGGTCCGGGGGTGTGGACCTACCACGACGCTAGGAAACGAGCCCGTCACCAGGGATCACGCGGATGACCGGACCGGGCATCGCCTGCCGTCGCGGGTCGACCGGGACAAGTGACGTAGACCCGGCGGGACCACGTCGGATGTCCTGCCCGGGGCGCGACGCACCGCCTGGCGGCGGCCGACCGGACGCCGATCCCGGTGGACCGCAGGCGGGGCAGGATCGCGGGTGCCCCACCTGCGGCGGAAGGACCCGACGATGCGCGACGACCAGGCACCCCGGGGACGGTTCGACGACCTCGTCGCCGGGACCGGCACCCGGTTCGACGGAGTCCGGCGGGTACTCGTCGCCCACCGGCCCTCCGAGGTCGCGCCGGTGCTCGACGAGGTGGACCGCCTGACCCGCGACGGCCTGTGGGCGTTCGGGTTCCTCGCCTACGAGGCCGCGCCGGGGCTCGATCCCGGCCTGACGGTCCCGCCACCGTCCGACGGCCTTCCGCTGGTCTGGTTCGGGGTCGTCGACCGGCCGGAGCAGGTCCCGCCGCTCACGGTCGACGGTCCCGAGGTGCCCGCCCTCGGCTGGGCCGCCGACTGGGACGCCGCCGACCACCGCGTCGCCGTCGAGCGGGTGCGCGACCGGATCGCGGCGGGCGAGACGTACCAGTGCAGCCTGACCACCCGGCTGCGGGCGGTCCCGCCCGCCGAGCTGGACGCCGAGGCGCTCTATCGCGAGCTCGCGCACGGACAGCGCGGTGCGCACAACGCCTATCTGGACCTGGGTCGGTTCGTCGTCGCGAGCGCGAGCCCCGAGCTCTTCTTCGAGCAGCGTGGCGACCGGATCCTCATGCGCCCCATGAAAGGCACCGCCGACCGCGGCCGCACCACCGCCGAGGACGAGGCCACCGTCGCCCGCCTCCACGGGAGCGACAAGGAGCGCGCCGAGAACGTCATGATCGTCGACCTGGTGCGCAACGACCTCGGACGCATCGCGGTGCCCGGCAGCGTCCGGGTGACCCGGCTGCTCGCTCCCGAGCGCTACGCGACCGTCCACCAGCTCACCTCGGACGTGACCGCGCAGCTGCGCCCGCAGATCGGGTTGGTCGAGACGTTCCGGGCCCTGTTCCCGTGCGGGTCGGTGACGGGCGCGCCGAAGGCCCGGACGATGGAGCTGATCACCGAGCTCGAACCCGCGGCGCGGGGTGTCTACTGCGGCGCCGTCGGCGTCGTCGGGCCCCCGACGGCGCCGGTCCGGGCCCGGTTCTCGGTCGCCATCCGCACGGTGGTCCTCGACCGCGAGCAGCGCAGGCTGGGCTACGGGACCGGGGGCGGGATCACCTGGGGCTCCCGGCCGGCGGCCGAGTACGCCGAGCTGCAGGCCAAGGCCCGCGTGCTCGACGCGCGCCACCTCGACTTCCACCTGGTGGAGACGATGCACCACGATCCCGCCCGCGGGCTCCGCAACCTCGACGGCCACCTGGGCCGCATGGCCGACTCGGCCGACTACTTCGACATCCCGTTCGACGCCGCCGCGGCGCGTGCCCGCCTCCGTGCGGCGGTCCACGGCGTCGGTGACGCGCGAGTGCGACTGCGCTGCCACCGGGACGGCGCCCTGGGCGTCGACGTCGGTGCCGCACCCGCCCCGCTCGGTCGTCCCGTCCGGCTGGCGGTCGCCCCGGAACCGCTCGACACGCAGAGCTGCTGGTCGCGGCACACGACGAGCCGTCGCACCCCGTACGACGAGCGGCTGGCCCGCCATCCCGAGGCGGACGACGTGGTGGTCGTCAACGAGCGGGGCGAGCTCACCGGGACCTGCACCGCCAACCTCGCGCTCCGCATCGGCGGCCGCTGGTGGACACCACCGCCGGACAGCGGCTGCCTCCCGGGTGTCGAACGCGCCCGGCTGCTGGCAGGCGGCCGTCTCCAGGAACGCGTGCTCCGCCCCGCGGACCTGCACCGCGCCGAGCGCATCGAGGTGGTCGGCTCGCTACGCGGCAGGCGGCCCGCCCGGATGGTCCCGGCCCCCGACGCGCACTCCCTCCCCCTCCCGACGGGGAGCTCCGCATGACTCGGTTCGCCGACATCGAGAAGGCGCTGGACGCGCGTTGGCCGGAGAGCCGCCTCGACCCGAGCCTCGACCGCATCGCCGCGCTGACGGCGCTGCTCGGGGATCCGCAGCACGCCGTCCCCGCCGTCCACATCACCGGGACCAACGGCAAGACCAGCACCGCCCGCATGGTCGACGAGCTGCTCCGCGCCACCGGGCCGCGTACCGGCCGCTCCACCAGCCCCCATCTGCAGACCGTGCGCGAGCGGATCGTCATCGACGGCGCTCCGATCTCCGAGGAGGGCTTCGTCGCCGCCTACGAGACCGTCCGGCCCGCGGTCGAGTCGCTGGACCGTGAGCTGCCCGTCCGGCTGTCCTTCTTCGAGGTCGTCACGGCCATGGCCTTCGTCGCGTTCGCCCGTGCCGGGCTCGACGCGGTCGTGGTCGAGGTGGGGATGGGCGGGAGCTGGGACGCCACCAACGTCGTCGACGGCCGGGTCGCGGTCGTCACGCCGATCTCGCTGGACCACACCGAGTACCTCGGCCCGGACGTCGCCTCCATCGCCCGCGAGAAGGCGGGGATCATCAAGCCGGGATCGGTCGCCGTGCTCGCCGCCCAGCCCGAGGCGGCCGAACTCGTGCTGCGCGATCGATGTCGGGCGGTGGCCGCGGAGGTCCGCGGCGCGACGGCCTCCCACCACCGCGGCGAGCCGACCGCGCGGCCCGACGGCCAGACGCTGTACCTGACCGTCCGCGGCCGGGACTGTCCCGGGTTGTTCCTCCCCCTGCTCGGGCGCTACCAGGCGGAGAATGCGCGCGTCGCGCTCACGGCCGTCGACGCCTTCCTCGGCGCCGAGGGCTCAGTCCTGTCCGCCGCGCAGGCCCACCGGGGCATGTCCCGGGTCCGCGCTCCGGGACGCCTGGAGCACCTGCGGGACACCCCGCCCGTGCTCGTGGACGCCTCGCACAACCCGGCGGGCATGGCCGCCACCGTGCGCGCCCTGCGCGAGTCGCTCGCGGCGCTCGGCGTGGAGCGGGTGGTGGTCGTGCTCGCCGTGCTGCGCGGGAAGGACGTCGACGGAGTGGTCCGCGCCCTCGACCCGGTCGCCTCCGCCGTCGTCGTCAGCCAGAACGAGTCACCCCGGGCGCTGCCCGCGGCCGAGCTGGCGGCCTCGGCCACACCGCTGCTGGGCGCGGGCCGGGTCCTCGTCGAAGCCCGTCTCGACGACGCGATCGACGTCGCGGTACGGCTCGCCCACGGTCCCGAGGGCCGGGCCGCCGTCCTGGTCACCGGCAGTGTGGTGACGGCGGGCGCCGCCAGGGGGCTGATCGCCCCGGACACCGCCCGGTCAGCGTGGTGAGGGCGTCGCGGACGCGCGGCCGACGACGCGCACCGCGTCCGCCGACGCCGCCACGTCGTGGACCCGCACCGCCCAGGCACCCGACCGGGCGGCCAGCACCGTGGTCGCGACCGTCGCGGCGTCCCGGAGCAGTGCCGGGCCCTCGGCGCGCCCGCCGGTGAGCACCTCGGCCAGGAAGCGCTTGCGCGAGGAGCCGACCAGGACCGGGAACCCGAGCTCCTGCAGCTCGTCGAGGCGAGCCAGCAGGGTCCAGTTGTGCTCGGTGAGCTTGGCGAACCCCAGCCCCGGGTCGAGCACGAGCCGGTCCGGGTCCACACCGGCCTCGACGGCGTCGTCGACCCGCATCCGGAGCTCGTCCGCGACCTCGCGCACCACGTCGCGGTAGACCGCCGCCGCGTACATGTCCCGGCTGCCGCCGCGGGAATGGTTGAGCACCCACGGCACCCCGGTCGCGGCGACGACCCCGGCCATGGCGGGATCGGCGAGACCTCCGCTGACGTCGTTCACCAGCACCGCCCCCGCGGCCACGGCGGCCTCGGCCACCGCGGCCCGGGTGGTGTCGATGCTGACCGCGACGCCGGCCGCCGCCAGCCGCTCCACGACCGGGACGACCCGACGGAGCTCGTCGGTCACCGGCACACGCTCCGCGCCGGGCCGGGTGGACTCCCCGCCGACGTCGACGTAGTCCGCACCCGACTCCCACATCAGCGCGCCGTGGGCGACGGCGGCAGCGGTCCGGTCGTACAGCCCGCCGTCGGAGAACGAGTCCGGGGTGACGTTGAGGACCCCCATCACCAGGCACCGGTCGGTGCGCGGCAACGCAGTACGGGACGCGGGGACACGGTCCGGCAGATCGATCGACACGGCTCCTCCTGGTGGCCGGCCCCGGACGGGCGGTCAGGCGCGGTTGTCGAACAGCGCCAGTCCCGCGGCGGTGTTCGAGGCCGGGACGTGGTAGGCGGAGTGGACCGTGCGCACCTGCTCGTTCAGTGCGCCGCGCATGACCAGCCACATGATCAGCTCGATGCCCTCCGAACCCGCCTCACGGATCAGCTCCTCGCGGGTGAGCTGCGCCAGCTTCTCCGGGTCGTTCCCGATCGCCTCGAGGAACATGTGGTCGAACGTCGGGTTGATGAACCCGGCACGCGCGCCCGCCAGCTGGTGGGACATGCCACCGGTGCCGAGGATCCCGACCGTGCCGACGCCGTCGTAGCTCGCGATCGCCCGCCCGAGTACCCGGCCCAGGGCGTGGCACTGGGCCGCGGTGGGCTGCGGGTAGCGGATCACGTTGACCATGATCGGGATGACCGGACAGGGCCAGGCGTCACCGGGCTCCGGCGTCCACACCGACAGCGGCACGGTGAAGCCGTGATCCACGTCCAGCTCCTGGAAGACGGTCATGTCGAAGCCGTCGTCCACCAGACTCTGCAGGAGATGGAACGACAGGTCCGGATCACCGACGATGTCCGGGACGGCGCGCCTGCCGAAGCCCTCGTCCGCGACCTCGTAGCTCTCGGCGGTACCGATCGCGAAGGTCGGCACGATGTCCAGGTCCACGCCGTTCGCGTGGTCGTTGTAGACGAGGATCGCCACGTCCGGTGTGTGCTGCGCCAGCCACTCGCGGGCGGGCCGGTAGCCCTCGAACAGCGGTGCCCACACCGGCTCGTCGGTCATCCCGCGGTCCATCGCCGCGCCGATCGACGGGACGTGCGACGTGGCCAGCCCCCAGATCACCTCAGACATCGGTGCGCCCTCCGGCCAGCATCGCGGCCTTGAACTCGTCCTCGGACATCCCGGTGAACACACCGCCGAGGTACTGCATGGACAGCCCGTCCATCATGGCGAGCTTGTAGACGTAGAAGATGCTGCCGCCCAGGTCGAGCATCGCCTGCCAGTCCCGCTCGAGGACGGCGGTCGTCTGCTCGTCGGACAGCGCGTAGCGCGCGCAGTACGCGGCCTCGTCGGCGACGAACTCGCTGCGGGCGGTCCTGCTCACCAGTGACATGAACAGCGTGTTCATGCGGTGACCGCGACGGCTGGTCGGCCCGTCGAAGACGTAGGTCCCCGGCAGGTCCGGCCTGCTCTGGCTCGTCATGTCATGCTCCCTGGCTCGGGCCCGCGTCGCAGTCGCGCCGTTACGGTCCCCTCCGACGCTAGGACGGCGACCCGCGCAGGCCATCGCCCGCTTGTCGAGACCCGTCCGGGACACATGACGTAGACGCACCGGCCCGTCCCGGCCGTCCGGCTCCCGCCATTCCACGGTGCCGCCGGGCCCTCCGGCCTCCCTAGCGTGGGCGACGATGGCCGTCGACCCCCATGTCCGGCCGTGTGTCAGCGCAGAACACAACCGAGACCAGAACGGGTGGCAGATGAGCGCCAAGAATCTCCAGGAAGTGCTGGACCGGTCCGGGAGCACCGTCGAGCTGCTCCGCAACTCCCGGCTGGGTGCCTACATCTACCCGGTCGTGCCGGCCGAGTTCACCAACTTCCGCCGCGAGGTCACCGCCTGGCAGAACACCGCGGTGCTCTTCGACCAGTCGCACCACATGGTCAACCTCTGGGTCGCCGGACCGGACGCCCTGAAGCTCTTCACCGACACCGGGGTCAACTCCACCGCGACGTTCCCGGTCGACTCCGCCAAGCAGTTCGTGCCGGTCTCCCCCGAAGGCGGCGTGATCGGCGACGGCATCCTGTTCCGCCTCGCCGAGGAGGAGTTCGTCTTCGTCGGGCGCGCGCCGGTGGCGACCTGGCTGCAGTTCCAGGGCGAGGGCTACGACGTCGAGGTCCGCTACGACGACCGCTCACCCTCGCGGCCCTACGGCAAGCAGGTCACCCGCGACGTGTGGCGCTTCCAGATCCAGGGCCCCCGAGCCTGGGAGGTCATCGAGAAGGTCAACGGCGGCCCCGTCGAGCAGGTGAAGTTCTTCAAGATGGGCTACATGACCGTCGCCGGGGAGCGCATCCGCACCCTGCGCCACGGCATGGCCGGCGCGCCCGGCCTGGAGATCTGGGGCCCGTACGGCACCTACGACAAGGTCCGCGACGCCATCCTCGAGGCCGGTCGCGAGTTCGGCCTCGAGCCCGCCGGGGCACGCGCCTACTCGTGCAACACCCTGGAGTCGGGGTGGATCCCCTCGCCGCTGCCCGCCGTCTACACCAGCGAGGAGCTGCGGCCCTACCGCGAGTGGCTCGGCCCGAACAGCTACGAGGCGGTCAACGCCCTCGCGGGCAGCTTCGTCTCCGACCGGATCGAGGACTACTACCTCAACCCCTGGGAGCTCGGCTACGGCGGCTTCGTGAAGTTCGACCACGACTTCATCGGCCGCAGCGCGCTGGAGGCCATCGACCCCGCGACCCAGCGCCGCAAGGTCACCCTCGAGTGGAACACCGAGGACGTGGCGACGCTCCTCGCCTCACCGGTCACCGAGGGACCCGGTTACCAGTTCTTCGACCTGCCCAACGCCAACTACGGCTCCTCGAACTACGACGCCGTCACCGACGCGGACGGCAACACCGTCGGCCTCTCGCTGTTCACCGGTTACAGCGCCAACGAGCGCAAGGCCCTCTCGCTGGCCACCGTCAACCCGGACGTCCCGCTGGGCGCCGAGGTCTCGGTGATCTGGGGTGAGCCGGACGGCGGCTCGGGCAAGACCACGGTGCAGCCGCACGAGCAGTTCGCCGTGCGGGCGATCGTCAGCCCCGCCCCGTACGCGGCCATGGCCCGCGAGACCTACCAGACAGGGTGGCGCACCGCAGCCACGGGCTGATCCCCGCTCCCGAGGACGCCGGCCCCGGTCGCCCGGGGCCGGCGTCCTCGTGCCCGTCGCAGGGGCCGTCCGGAACCGGCCATCGGGCGAGGGCGCCGGACCTCCTGCGACGGCATCAGGCCTGGGGCGGCAGCAGCCCCTGCCGGACGGCGATCAGCGCAGCCTGGGTCCGCGAGGTCAACTGCAGCTTGCGCAGCACATTGCTCACGTGGGTGCGTGCCGTCCGCTCGCTGATGACCAGCTCGTCGGCGATCGCCTGGTTGGAGTGGCCCTGCGCCACCAGGATGAGCACGTCCCGCTCCCGGCCGGTCAGCGCACTGATGCCGGTCGGCGGTGCGACGATCTCCCGGGTCAGCTGTCGTGCGACGGCCGGGTCGAGGAAGACGTCCCCCTTCGCCGCCGCCCGGATCGCGGCGACCACCTCGCCCGGCTCCGCGTCCTTGAGCAGGTAGCCGGACGCACCGTTCGCGAGCGCGGCGTGCACCCGTTCCATCTCGCCGAAGCTGGTCAGCACCACCACGCGCACCCCGGGGAACCGCTCGGTGATCCGCGAGGTCGCGACCACCCCGTCCATCCTGGGCATCAGGAGGTCGATCAGGACCACGTCGGGCAGCTCGGAGTGCGCCGCCATCGACTCCAGACCCTCGAGTGCCTCCTGACCGTCCGCTGCCTCCGCGGCGACCTCGAGGTCGTCGAGGACCTCCAGATAGGCCCGGATCCCCCGCCGCACCACGGCGTGGTCGTCGACTATGAGGACCCGGACCCGGGTCACCACCTCGGGCCGGTCCGCGGTCGTACCGTCGAGAGCATTCATGGCCTGGCCTCGTTCCGTCGGTCCACGGGCGTCGCCGGGACGCCCTCCTCGTCGCCCGGCGTCAGGGGCAGGACAGCGCTCACCGCGGTGCCACCGGCCTTCCGGGGCCGGACGCACACGGTCCCGCCCCAGCGTTCCGCGCGCTCGCGCATACTCGTCAGGCCGTAACCGCCGCCCAGCTCGTCGCCGCCGTGCCCGTCGTCGCCGACACGACCCGCCCCGATGCCGCGACCGTCGTCGGCCACCGTGATCGTCAGCGTGTGGTCACGCACGCCCATCCGGATCGTCACGCGGCCCGCCTTCGCGTGCTTGACGACGTTGTGGACGGCCTCGGCGAGGATGCGGTAGACGTCCTCGGCCATCTCGGGGGGCACCCTGGCCAGGCCCTGCTGGATCCGGAGACTGAAGCGCAGCCCGGTCCGGTTGGTGCTGCTCTCCACGAGGGCCCGGACCGCCTCCTCCAACCCCGGTTGCGGCGGGGACGAGGGCCTCAGCTCGTGCACCATCGCCCGGAGGTCCGCCAGGACCGTGCGGGCGAGCAGGCCCACCTCGTCGGCGCTACGACGCACACTGTCGGCGGACACGGTCTCGCCACGCCCGCCGAGGACGGCCATCGACTTGGCCTGCATCCCGATCGAGAACACCTGCTGCACGATGGAGTCGTGCAGGTCACGCGCCAGCTTCTGGCGTTCCCCGCGCCGGGCCAGCTCCCGCTCGTTCTGCAGCAGCGAGGCGTAGTCCACCGCCACCGCGGCCTGTTCGGCCATCGCGACGAGGAACTCGACCGCGCGACCGCCGACGACCTGTCCCGGGGCGAAGAAGGCGTTGAGGATGCCCGCCGAGCGACCCCGGACCAGGAGCGGGACGCTGGCGAACCAGTTCCAGTCGAGCTCCCCGAGATACTCGTGCAGGGGCTGCCAGGCCGGGTCCTCCTGGATGGACGCCCAGCGGTCGGCGACGACCACGGGCTCGCGCTGCTCGAAGGCGTCCAGCATCCGCAGTCCGGCGCTGCGCTCCCGGCACTGCAGGAGGCGTTCGAAGAAGTCCGGCCAGCGCCGGAAGCCGGCCGAGCCCATGATCCGGAGAGCCTCGCCCGACCGGTCCAGGGTCAGGATCTGTACCCCGGCCAACGCATCGGCCTGGAGCACCTCCCGGGCCAGGGCGTCCAGGGTGGCGGTGATCGACCCTTCCGAGGCGAGCGTCGCCGAGGCGCGGGCGATGGCGGTCACCCGCCGCTGCCGGTGGCGCTCCTCGCCCACGTCCCGGAAGGTGACGACGGTGAGCCCGGAGTCGTCGGGCAGCGGTCGCGTCCGGTAGGCGAACTCCCGACGCACCCCCGCGGCCGGAGCCCACAGGCAGACCTGCTCCGTCCCGCCCTCGTCGAGGAGGGCGAGGGGATCCACCTGCGGGCTCCGGGAGAGCTCGAAGGGCGCCGGCATCCCGATCAGGTCGTCGAGGGGGCGGGCGCACAGGACGACCGCAGCGTCGTTCAGCTGGAGGAACAGACCGTCCGGATCCACGACCGCCAGACCGTCCGGGGCATGGCGCGCGAGCGTGGACCAGGACACGAACGGCCCCGCCTCCACCATCGGTGCTCCTCCCGCGCCCACGCCCCTGCCGACAGCATGCCGACCCGGCGAGCGGGCGTCACCCACCCCGGCCCGATCTACGTCATCCGTCGCAGGGGCACCGGGCGGACCGTCCGGCACGTCCGGGGCGGAAGCCTCGGGTCGGCCACGAGGATCGGGGACGGCCCGGTGTGTGGGAACGGCCCCGGTCGTCCCGCCCCGCTGCCCGGTCGCGGTCGGTGCTCATCACCGCGGACGGACGTCGGCCGACCGCGGTACGACGGTGAGGTCTCGATCGGCGGGACGCCCGGGTGCGGGTCGGGGCCCGCCGGCGGCCGCCTCCGGCACGGGCGTCGGCAGCGTGGCGACGGCGGCGACGCGGTCCGGTGCGCCGGGACCGGCGAGCTACGGGCGGCCGGGCCCGTGGCCGGGCGCCGGTCCGAGCAGGGCGAGCAGGATCCGCGCCAGCTCGGCCCGGTCGTGGGGCGGGATCCGTGCGAGCCTGCGCTCGAACTCCCGCGCCAGCGCGGCGAGCGCCCGGTCGCGGGCCGCCTCCCCCTCCGCGGTCAGGACGAGCCGGTGGCGGCGCAGGTCGGCGTCGTCGATCTCCCGGCGCAGGTAGCCGAGACCGACCAGGGTGCGCACGTACGCCGTCACGCTCGCCTTCGGGATGACCAGCGTCGTGGCGAGCTGGGCCGGGTAGGGGGACGTGGCGACCTCGGCGAGGACGAAGAACTCCTTCGGCTCCAGGCCCAACTCCGCCAGGTCGGCGACGCACTCCTCCAGCACGACGGTCAGCAGCCGGTGGTTCAGCGACCACAGCTGCGCGGCGTCGACCGGCACGGGGACCTCCCATTCAGTACGATGTCGAACAGGTTCGACGTCGAACCATCTGCATCTCGAACGTCGACCGCGGTCGACCCTAGACGGAGGGACTCCCGTGCCGCTGCAGCACATCACGATCCCGCGCGGGCCCATCCAGCTCGCCGCCGACCTCCACCTGCCTCCCGACACCGGCGGGTCGACGCCCGTGCCTGCCGTGGTGCTGTCGACCCCGGGCAGCAGCGTCAAGGAACAGATCGGCGCCAACTACGCCCGCCGTCTCGCCGACCGCGGCATCGCCGCGCTCGTCGTCGACCCCGCCCATCAGGGCCGCAGTGGTGGTGAGCCGCGCGATCTCGAGGACCCGTACCGGCGGGGCGAGGACATCAGCTACGCGCTCGACGCGCTCGACACCACGGCCGGGATCGACCCCCGGCGCCTCGGCGTGCTCGGCATCTGCGCCGGTGGCGGGTACGCCGTCCACACCGCCCGCACCGACCACCGCATCAGGGCCGTGGGCGTGGTCGTCCCCGGCAACATGGGCACCTCGTTCCGCGGGTTCCAGCCCGACGGCCCCGCCGCCGCCCTCGACACGATGGCGCAGGCCCGTGCGGCCGAGAACCGCGCAAGGGACCTGGTCCGCGAGAAGTGGCTCCCCGACAGCGCCGAGGAGGCCGACGCGCTCGGGGTGGACGACCCGGACACGCGCGAGGCGATCCGCTACTACCGCACCGGACGGGGCGGGAGCGAGTACTCGACGAACCGCCGCCTCGCGCGGGGGGGACTCCCTGCTGCTCGGCTACGACGCGTTCCACCTGGTCGACCCGCTCATGACCCAGCCCCTGCAGGTCGTCCTCGCCGGCCGCATCGGCACCACGGGCTCCTACGAGGCCGGCATGCGGCTCTGGGAGGCGGCCCCGAACCCCGTGGACCTCATGGTGGTCGACGGGGCGGGCCACTACGAGATGTACGACGAGCCCGCCTACGTCGACGCCGCGGTCGAGCGGCTCGCCGGCTTCTACACCGCGCACCTGTAGGCCCCGGGCCGCGGCCGCCCCGCCGTCCCCACCGGGCAGGACCGCTCCCCACCGGGCCCGCGCCGGGGTGAGCCCGGTCGCCGTCGCCGTACCCGGCGCGACGCGGCGGGCTAGGGTCGACACCGGTTCGTTAGCTCCGAACAAGGAGATGCCGTGGGGAACGACGTCGCCGTACCGGCCGGTCCCGCGGGGCGGCGGCACCGGCTGCTCATCCTGGCCGTGCTGTGCACCAGCATCCTGATCGTCTCGATGGACGTCACGATCATCAACGTGGCGCTCCCCGCGCTGGACACCGACCTGCGCGCCTCGATCACCGAGCTGCAGTGGACCGTCGACGCCTACACGGTGGTCCTGGCCTGCTTCCTGATGCTCGCGGGCGCGACGGCGGACCGGGTCGGACGCCGTCGGGTGTTCCGGACCGGGCTCGTCGTGTTCGGACTCGGGTCGCTGCTGTGCAGCCTGGCCCCGACCGTGGGCTGGCTGATCGGCGCACGGGTCGTGCAGGCACTCGGTGGCGCGATGCTGAACCCGGTCGCCATGTCGATCATCACCAACGTGTTCACCGACGCCCGGGAGCGGGCCCGCGCGATCGGCGTGTGGGGCGCGATGGTCGGCATCTCGCTCGGTGTCGGCCCGGTGCTGGGCGGACTGCTCGTGGACTCCGTCGGCTGGCGGTCGATCTTCTGGGTCAACATCCCCGTCGTGCTGGCGGCGTGGGTCCTGACGGCCCGGCTCGTCCCGGAGTCGCGGGCGGCCCGTCCGCGGCGGGCCGACCCGGTGGGCCAGGTCCTCGTGGTGGCGCTGCTCGGGTCGACGGTGGCGGCGGTGATCGAGGGGCCGCGGCTGGGCTGGTCGTCGGCGGGGGTGCTCGGGCTGGCGGTGCTGGCCGTCGTCGCGCTGGTCTGCCTGCTCGTCTGGGAGCGCCGCCATCCCGAGCCGCTGGTGGAGCTGCGGTTCTTCGGGAGCGTCCCGTTCACCTCGGCGACGCTGATCGCGGTCTGCGGGTTCGCGTCGTTCGGCTCGCTGCTGTTCCTGTCCGCGCTCTACCTCCAGGACGTGCGGGGTCTCGGCGCGCTGCAGGCCGGGCTGACGCTGCTGCCCGCCGCCGTCGCGACGACCGTGGTCGCACCGCTGGCCGGGCGGATGGTCGCCGCCCGCGGCGCCCGGCTGCCGCTCGTCCTCGGCGGGACGGCGATGGTGGCGGTCGCGCTGACCTTCTCCCAGCTCTCCCCCACCACCCCGCTGTGGGTCGTGCTGGTCGCGCACGGGGTGTTCGGCTGCGGGTTCGCGCTGCTCAACCCACCGATCACGAACACGGCGGTGAACGGGATGCCGCCCGAGCGGGCCGGCGTCGCCGCGGCGGTGGCCTCGACGAGCCGGCAGGCCGGGCAGTCGTTCGGCGTCGCGATCAGCGGGACCGTGGTGGCGACGGCGGCCGGCACCGCGGCCGGGATCGCGACGGCGTGGGCGGTGGTGGTACCGCTGACGGTCGCCGTCGTGGTGCTGGGGGTGCTGGGGACAACCGCCCGGGCGCACGCCTCCGCGGCCCGGGTCGCGGCGCTGTTCCCCGCCGCACCGTCCCCCGCCCGCGCGGCCTGAGCGGGGGACGGCGGCGTCATCGGCGCGGGCCCGTGGTCGCGGCCGCGTCGACGGAGTGGTCCAGCACCACCATGTGCCCGGCCGCGTGGGTGAACACGTACTCGGCACCGCAGCCGGGCAGGGCCAGCTGCGGGGTCACGCCGCAGGCCCAGAACACCGGCACGTCACCGTCCTCGACGACCGGCTCCGGCCCGAAGTCCGGCCGGGTCAGGTCGGTGATCCCGAGCGCGGCCGGGTCCCCGGCGTGCACCGGTGCCCCGTGCCCGGTCGGGTAGCGGGCGGTCACCTCGGCGGCCCGGGCGACGAGCGCGGCGGGCACCGCGCGCATGCTCACCACGAGCGGTCCGTGCACCCGGCCCGCGGGCACGGTCGGGCGGGTCGTGACGTACACCGCGGGTGCGGACGAGGCCGGGTTGCGCCGCACCGGGACCCCGGCCCGCTCCAGCGGTTCCTCGAAGGTGTGGCTGCAGCCGAGCAGGAAGGCCACCGAGTCCGCACGCCACCGGTCGCACAGGTCGGTGGGCTCGGGGCCGGGGACACCGTGGTCCCAGGTCCGGTAGCGCGGGAAGTCGGTGCGGACGTCGACCCGGGTGTCCCCGACGGTGACGACCGGGTCCCCGGTGTCCCCGACGCCCAGCAGCGGGCACGGCGTCGGGTTGCGCACGCAGAACAGCAGGAACTCGTACGCCACCGCCTGTGGGACGACCACCAGGTTGGCCTGCTGGTGTCCGCCGAACAGACCCGCGGTCGGACCGGTCCAGGTGCCCGCCGCCGCGAGCGCGCGCAGCTCGGCCGGGGTGCCGGGTGCGGCGACGGCGGTCATCGGGCCAGCTCCCGGCGGGCGGTCTCGCGGACGGTGAGCAGGGTGAGCAGGGCGACGACCGTCGCGACCATCAGCAGGTAGCCCGGCGCGAGCGGGTCGCCGGTGACCGAGGTCAGCCAGGTCGCGAGGAACGGGGTGAGGCCGCCGCCGATGATGGTGCCGCCGTTGAAGGCGAGCGAGAGGCCGGTGTAGCGGACCCGGGTGGGGAACTGCTCGGCGTAGGTGGGGTAGGTGACGGCCTGCACGACCGGCATCGGCAGGGCCAGCAGGAACATGCCGAGGACGGCGAGGGTGAAGTCGCCGGTGCCCATCAGCGCCATCGTCGGGAGGACCAGCACGGAGTAGCCGAGGAACCCGGCGACGATGAGCTTCTTGCGGCCGAAGCGGTCCGACAGCGCGCCGGCGACCGGCATCAGGCAGGCCACGAACAGCCCGATCGCGGCCATCAGCCAGAACGTGCTCGACGTCGGGTAGCCCAGCTCCGAGGTCAGGTAGATGTTCATGAAGATCAGGCCGATCCAGTAGCCCGCGTTCGACCCGGTGGCCAGCAACAGGACGGTCACCAGTGCGCGCCGGTGGTGGGTGAACACCTCACGGACCGGGGACTCGGGCAGCTCACCGGCCGCGCGGCCCTGCTGGAACTCCTCGGAGTCCTCCAGCCGGTGCCGGGCGATCAGGGTCAGCACGACCAGCGGCAGTGCGAGCAGGAACGGGATCCGCCAGCCGAACGCGCTCAGCTGCTCGGCCGTCAGCAGGGTGGAGGTGATGCCCGCGACCAGCGCGGCGGTGCCGCCGCCGAGCGCGACCCCGACCGGGGTGAACGACCCGAAGAAGCCACGCCGCCCCGGCGGGGAGGACTCGGCCAGGTAGGTGGCCGAGCCGGGCACCTCGCCCCCGGCGAAGAAGCCCTGCGCGAGCCGGGCGAGCACCAGCAGGGCCGGGGCGAGCAGGCCCGCGGTGGCCGCGGTCGGCAGCAGCCTGACCAGGGCGGTCGCGGTGCCCATCCCGGTGATGGTGAAGACCAGGACGGGTTTGCGGCCCAGGCGGTCGCCGAGCCGGCCGAGGACGATCCCGCCGAGCGGGCGCATGAGGAACGCGCTGCCGAACACGGCCAGTGTCGACAGCAGCGAGGCGACCGGGTCGGCGCTGGGGAAGAACAGCGGTCCGATGACCACGGCCAGGTAGCCGTAGACGCCGAACTCGTAGTACTCGACCGCGGTCCCGCACGCCGCCGCGAGTGCGGCCCGGCGGGACCGGGACGCGCTCGGCGGCGGGGTGGCGGGGTTCTCGTCGGCCCGCCCGGTAGGGGCGTCGCTTGATAGGGTCATGGGTGTCTCCCGGTGGGGGTCCCGCTGCTGCGGGCAGGCGTGATCGCGGTGTGATGGGTGGAGAGACCCGGCGCGCGCGGTACGGCGACACCGGTGGCACAGCGGGTCATCGGCGGGCGGCATCCCGCCGATGACCCCGGCCGCGGGCCCGTCCGGGACGGGCCGCGACCGTGCGGGGATCAGACGGCGAACAGCTGCTCGGGGTCGGCGAACGCCTTGAACTCGAGCGCGTTGCCCGCGGGGTCGAGGAAGAACATCGTCCACTGCTCCCCCGGCTCGCCCTCGAACCGGACGTACGGCTCGATGACGAACTGAGTGCCCGCCGCGGTCAGCCGCTCGGCCAGTGCGCGGAACTCGGGCACGCTCAGGACGAGACCGAAATGCGGGACGGGTACGTCGTGGCCGTCGACGGGGTTGGTGCCGGCGACACCCGCGCGCGGGGTGTCCGACGGCTCGCCGACCTGATGGGTCACGACCTGGTGGCCCGCGACGTTCCAGTCGGTCCAGCGTTCGGCGGAGCGGCCGCGGGGGAAGCCGAGCAGGGTGCCGTAGAACTCGCGGGCCGCCTCGATGTCGTCCACCGGGATCGCCAGGTGGAACGGCGGGCGCACGGAGGTGACGATCGCGGCGGTTTCCGTGGTCGGTGCGGACACAGGGGTACCTCTCATCCTTCGGTGTCGCGTCCGGACGGAACGGCGTCCAGACGCAGGGGGTCCCCGGGCCGGAGCTGGCCGAGGAGGTCGATGTCGGCGTCGGCGACGACGCCGACGACGGGGTAGCCGCCGGTCACGGGGTGATCGGCGAGGAACAGGATGGGCTCGCCCGACGGCGGGACCTGGACGGCGCCGAGCGGCACACCCTCGCTGGGCAGCGACCGGTCCCCCACGGCGAGGGTGGCGCCGGTGAGCCGGATGCCGACCCGGTCGCAGTGCCCGGAGACCCGCCACACCGCTCGGCCGAGCAGCGCACGGTCGGCCGGGCCCAGGACCCCGTCGCGCGGACCCCAGTGGAACCGGACCCGGGTGGCGGGACCGGGCAGCCGGGGCGCCGCGAGCTCGACCGGCACCGCGGGCGGCTCGCCCGGCACGGGACCGAGCGGCAGCTCGACGCCCGGGGTGACGGCGGGCGGTCCGAGCCCGGTCAGCGAGTCCCGGGCGCGGGAGCCGAGCACGGGGGTGGGGCGGATCCCGCCGCCGACGGCGAGGTAGCTGCGCAGCCCGCGCGCCGGCGTGCCGAGCCGCAGCTGCGCCCCGGCCGGAACCCGCAGGCAGCGCGGGTCGGCGACCGGACGGCCGTCGAGGGTGACCGGGACCGGGGCGCCGGTGACCGCCACCCAGCGCGGCGCGTCGAGGACCACCGCCAGACCGCCCAGGGTGACCTCGACGGCGGCCTCCCCGGGGCGGTTGCCGACCAGGCGGTTCGCGGTGGCGAAGGCGGCCCGGTCGACCGGCCCGGAGGCGGTAACGCCGAGGTGCGCGAGCCCGGGGCGGCCCGAGTCCTGCACGCTGGCGCCCGGCCGGGCGTCGAGCACCCGCAGCCGCGGGCCGGAGCCGGGATCCGCGGCCGACGGGACGGAGACGGCGCGGGCGGGCGGGTCGAGCAGCGCGGTCATCCGGGGACCTCCACGAAGCGGACACGATCGCCGAGCCCGAGCCGGTTGGGCGGGGTGGCGTCGACGTCCCAGAGGACGGCCGTGGTGGTGCCGATCTGGTGCCAGCCACCGGGTGTCCCACCCGGGTAGACCACGGTCTGGTTCCCGGCGATCGCGACGACCCCGGCCTCGACCCGGGGCCGCGGGGTGGACAGCCGGGGCAGCCGCAGCCCGTCGGGGAGCCCGTCGAGGTAGGCGAACCCGGGGGCGAACCCGAAGAAACCGACGTGGTGGGCCGCGGCGGTGTGCGCCCGGGCGACCCCGGCCGGGGTGGTCCCGAGCCGGTCGGCGACGGCGAGCAGGTCGGCGCCGTCGTAGCGGACCCCGACCTCGACCGTGCGCGGCGCCGGGCCGGACGGGCCCGCGCCGGCGTCCGCGCCGGCGGCGAGGGTGCGCAGGTGGCGGCGCAGCGCGGCCATCCGGGTGCCGGGACGGGTGACGACCAGCACGGTGGCCGCGGCGGGGACGACGTCGGTCACCCAGGCGTCCCAGCCGTCGGTCGCGGCGCCGTCGGCGACCGCCCGCACGGTCCCGGGGAGGCAGTCCACGACCCAGGACCGGTCGCCGGCGCGGTGCACGGCGGGCGCGGTCACCGGGCCGCCCCGGCGAGCGGGGCCAGCGGGGCCGCACCGCAGCCGATCCCGGCGGTGGCCAGGGCGTCGCGGGCCGCGCGGGCCAGGGCCTCGGCGCCGGGGGTGTCGCCGTGCACGCACAGCGCGGCGACCGGGCCCCCGGGCGGACCCACGGCGACGACGGTCCCGTCGACGGCGGTGACCGTCCCGTCGCGGGCGATCGAGACGGCGCGGGCGGCGGCCTCGGCGGGGTCACGGACCAGGTCGCCGGGCCGTCCGCGCGGGACCAGGCCCCCGGCCGGGGTGCAGCCGCGGTCGAGGAACGCCTCGGCGCGCGGGCTGAGACCGGCCGCGAGCGCGCGCTCCCACACCTCGGTACCGGGCAGGCACACCAGCGGCAGTTCCGGGTCGACGAGCCGGACGGCCTCGACGAGCGCGTCGGCGTGCTCGGGGTGGGTGCCGCTGGCGTGGTAGAGCGCGCCGTGCGCCTTGACGTACCCGACCCGGGTGCCGGCCGCCGCGGCGAACACCGCGAGCGCGCCGACCTGGTAGACGACGTCGTTGACCAGTGTGTCGCGGGCGACGTCGACGAAGCGACGGCCGAACCCGGCGAGGTCGCGGTAGGAGACGTGGGCCCCGACCGCCACGCCGCGGGCCGCGCAGTCCGCACAGGTGCGGCGCATGACGTCCGGGTCGCCGGCGTGGAAGCCGCAGGCGACGTTGGCGGCGTCGACGACGTCGAGCAGCGGCCGGTCGTCGGACACCCAGGCGCCGAACCCCTCCCCGACGTCGGTGTTCAGCGCGATCATCGCGCGTCCCGTCCGGCCCAGAACGCGGACAGTTCGCCACGGTCGGCCGACCAGGCGGCGTGCAGCCCGTCCTGGCCGCCGTCGATGTGGGCGAGCACGAGACCGCGGAGCTCGTCGGCGTCGCCGTCGGCCAGTGCCTGGACCATCCCCCGGTGCTCGTCCTGCACGCGGTCGTAGGCGCCGGTGCCGTGCACGTAGAACCGGGAGTAGGGCTCGAGGCGGTGGTAGAGCCGGGAGATGAGCTCGTAGCGCAGCGGCAGCCCGGCGAGCCGGTACATGTCCAGGTGGAACGCGAGGTTGGTGCGCGACCAGGCGGCGGCGCCGGTGTCGGTGACCCGGTCCATGTCGCCGGCCATCCCGTCGAAGCGGGCGACGTCGCGCCGCGACACCCGTTCCGCGACGTGCGGGGCGAAGCTGGGCTCGACCATCCGGCGCAGGTCGTAGATCTCGTCGATCTCGGCCAGGTCCAGCTCGGTGACGAAGGTGCCGCGCCCGGCCTCGCTGCGCAGCAGGCCCTCCCCCACCAGCGTGCGCAGCGCCTCCCGCAGCGGGATGCGGCTCACGCCGTAGCGGTCCGCGAGCTCCTCCTGGACCAGCCGGTGGCCGGGCGGGTACACGCCCTCCACGATCGCGCGACGCAGGGCGTCGACCAGCGCGTCATCCGAAGCCATGCGTTCTGTATACGGTGGATCCAGCGTGTACGGAAGACCCCGTCGCCGCGCTTAGGACCGACACCGCAGGACACACACCTGTCGCGGGCGCGGCGGAGTGACCCGGGTCGCCCCGACATGACCGCGGAGCCCGCGGCCGCCACGATGGTGCGCATGGGCCGACCCGACCACGCCGTCTTCCTCAAACGCTCGTTCTCGAAGATGGACCAGCTCGCGACCCCGTTCCTGACCGGGCGGCGGCTGTGCCGCCAGCTCGCCGGGGTGGTGCCGCGCGGGACGAACGGCGTCGTCGTCGAGCTGGGGGCGGGGCCGGGCGTGCTCGCCGAGCCGATCCGCGAGCGCCTCGGCCCGCACGCCCGCTACCTCGCGATCGAGATCGACGACGAGCTGGTCGCCCACCTGCGCCGGCACAAGCCGTGGCTGGAGGTCGTGCAGGGCGACGTCGCCGACCTCGACCGGATCCTCGACGACGCCGGCATCACCGAGGTCGACGCGTTCGTCTCGACCCTGCCGTGGGCGGTGTTCCCGCAGACCCTGCGCCTGCAGGTGATGGGCACGATCGCGCGCCGGCTGGTGCCGGGCGGCGTCATGAGCATGATCATCACCTGGATGGCGCTGCCGAACCGGGTGCGGCAGCTGCGCGACCTGCTCGACACCCACTTCGACGAGGTGGTCGAGACCGCGACCGAGTGGCGCAACCCGCCGCCCGCCCGCACCTTCCTCTGCCGGCGCCCGCTCCCGCAGTTCACCGCCCTCGGCGGGCAGGACACCCGCTCGGCGAGCTGACGGGCCCGGGCGGCCCGGCGCCGGTCCCGGTCCCCGCCCGGGGACGGGTCGTCGGGCCGACGTAGCGTCGCCGGGGTGACCGTCTCCACCCGATCCACCGCGAGGACCGTCCTGGACGCCGCCGTGCCGCTGGCCGCCGTCGAGCGGGAGGGCACCGTCGAGTCGGTGCACCTGGGCACCGTCGCGGTGCACCACCCCGACGGCACCGTGACCGGCTCCGGTGACCCGGACGCCACGTTCCTGCCGCGCTCGGCGCTCAAGCCGGTGCAGACCGTGGCGATGCTGCGGGCCGGGCTGGACCTCGACGGCGAGCTGCTCGCGCTGGCCTGCGCATCGCACTCCGGCGAGCCCGGCCACGTCGACGGCGTGCGGCGGATCCTGGCCGGCGCCGGGCTCGGCGAGGCCGACCTGGACAACACCCCCGACCTGCCGCTGGGCGTCGAGGCCGCGGCGCTCGCGCGGGCGGCGGGCACGGCACCGTCGCCGGTGCTGCAGAACTGCTCGGGCAAGCACGCGGCGATGCTCGCCGCCTGTGTCGCCGCGGGCTGGCCGACGGCCGGCTACCGCGACCCCGCGCACCCGCTGCAGCGGCTGGTCCGGGACACCGTCGCGGAGCTGACCGGGGTGCCGGTCGGTGTCACCACCGTCGACGGGTGCGGGGCACCGCTGTTCGACACCACCCCGGCCGGGCTGGCCCGGGCGTTCGCGACGCTCGCGACGGCCGCCCCGGACACCCCCGAGGGCCGGGGCGGGGCCGCGGTCCGCGCCCATCCGTGGTGGGTCGGCGGTACGGACCGGCCGGTCACCCTGCTCGCGGGTGCGGTGCCGGGCCTTGTCGCCAAGGACGGCGCCGAGGGCGTGCTGGCGGCCGCGCTGCCCGACGGACGGGCGTTCGCCGTCACCGTGCTGGACGGGTCGCCGCGACCGCTGCCGGTCGTCGCCCGCGCCGTGCTGGAGTCCCTCGGCGCCGGGTCCGACGCACTCACCGCGGTGACCCGCACCGACGTGCTCGGCCACGGCACGCCCGTGGGCGCGGTCCGCGCGCTGCTCTGAGCGGCGCGCCGGCTGCTCCGGGGGCACCCCGCCCCGGAGCGGCGGGGCAGCCACCGGGTCAGCCGGCGCCGCCCGCACGCGCGTGGTCCGCGGCCCGGCCGAGGCGGGCGGCGACCGCGTCGAGGTGCTCGACCAGCTCGACCGGCTCGACCACCTCGAAGTCGACCCCGAAGAAGCACAGCCACACGGCCAGCGACTCCAGCGTCCAGGCCCCGGCCGCCAGCTCGCAGCGGTCCCCGCCCAGGTCGGTCACGATCCCCGACGCCGGGGTGACGTGCTCGGCGATCCGCTCCGCCGGGGCGTGGAACACGATCCGTGCCCGGTGCGGGTAGGCGCCCGAGGAGATGCCGCGCTGGGCGAACGCGGCGATCCCGCCCTCCGGTTCCGGGCGCGGCGCGAAGCGGGGCCCGGCGGGCAGCTTCGGGCGCATCCGGTCCACCCGGAAGGTGCGGCGGTCGTCGCGGCCGGTGTCCCAGGCGACGAGGTACCAGCGACGGCCGGTGTGCACCAGCCCCTCCGGCTCGGCGACCCGGCGGCTCTCGGTCCCGTCGCCCGCGACGTAGTCGAACCGCAGGACCTCGTGGTCGCGGCAGGCCGCGGCCAGCGCGGACAGCACGTCGGCGTCGACGGTCGGGCCGCGCGCGGCGAGCGTGGAGGTGGCGGTGCCCAGGGCGGCGACCCGGCGGCGCAGCCGGTTCGGCAGGACCTGCTCCAGCTTGGCCAGGGCCCGGACCGAGGTCTCCTCGATACCCGCGACGGATCCCCCCGCCGCGGTCCGCAGCCCGACCGCGACGGCGACGGCCTCGTCGTCGTCGAGCAGCAGGGGTGGCAGCGCGGCCCCGGCGCCGAGCCGGTAGCCACCGGTCACCCCGGCCGTGGAGTGGACCGGGTAGCCGAGGGTGCGGAGCTTGTCGACGTCCCGGCGGACCGTCCGCACGTCGACCTCGAGGCGCTCGGCCAGGGCCGGGCCCGTCCAGTCGCGCGGCACCTGCAGCAGCCCCAGCAGGCGCAGCAACCGCGCCGATGTCCCCATCACCGGGCCAGTGTGCCCCCGATCGCGGTCGGATCCTGTCCTGGATGAGGGTGGGTGGATCGGAGTAGACCGGGACCATGGCATCCGAGGAGATCGTCGGCACCACCTCCGGCCCGGTCCGCGGCGCCCGCACCGGCGGCGTCGTGCGGTTCCGGTCCGTGCCCTACGCGGCACCGCCGGAGGGGCCGCTGCGCTACGCCGCCCCGGCCCCCGCACCGGTGTGGGAGGGCGTCCGCGACGCGTCGGGCCCGCCCGGGCCGAACGCCCCGCAGCCGCCGCGCGCGATCGTGGGCGAGCTGGACCTGAGCCCGGTGATCGGCACCGGGCGTCGCCCCGGCGAGGACTTCCTGACCGTCGACGTGTGGACACCCGACCCGGCGCGGGCGGGCTCCCGGTGCTGGTGTTCCTGCACGGCGGCGCGTTCGTCGCGGGCGAGGCCTCGGCCCCCGCCTACGACGGGACCGCGCTCGCGGCGGGCGGTGCGGTGGTGGTCGCGGCGAACTACCGGCTCGGCGCGGAGGGTTTCCTGCCGCTCGACGGCGGTGTCACGAACATCGGGCTGCGCGACCAGCTGGCGGCCCTGGAGTGGGTGCGCGGCAACGCGGCCGCGTTCGGCGGGGACCCGGACCTGGTCACCGTGGCCGGCGAGTCGGCGGGCGCGATGAGCATCGGCCTGCTGCTGGCGTCGCCGCACTCGGCCGGGCTGTTCCGCCGGGCGGTGGTGCAGTCCGGGGGCGCCCAGATGTGCCGGTCCGGGCCGGAGCGGGCGGCCCCGCTGGCGGCGGCGCTGGCCGCCGAGCTCGGCGTCGCACCGACCGCCCGGGCGTTGCGCGCCGTCCCGGTCGACGAGGTGATGGCCGCCCAGGCCCGGGTGGACCTGCCCGGCCGCCGCGGCGACCTGCGCGAGCCCGACGGCGGCGACCCCGGCTTCGGCCTGGCCGGGTTCCTCCCGGTCCTCGGCGACGATCTGCTCCCCGCCGACCCGCTCGACGCCCTGCGCGCCGGGGCCGCGGCCGACGTCGACGTGCTGGCGGGCAGCAACGCCGAGGAGATGAACCTCTACCTCGTCCCGACCGGGGTGCTCGACGCGCTCACCGAGGACCGGGCCCGCGACGCGCTCGACGCCGTCGCACCGCACGTCGCGCTGCCCGACGGCGGGACCCCCGGCGAGCGCTACGCCCGCGCCATGACCGAGCTGGTGTTCGCCGGGCCGACCCGGCGGCTGCTCGACGCGCACACCGGACGCCGGTTCGGCTACCTGTTCGCCCACCGCTCCGACGCCTGCGGGGGCCGGCTCGGCGCGGCGCACGCCACCGAGCTGCCCTACGTGTTCGGGACGCTGGACTCCGCGTCCGGCCCGGCCGGACTCGCCGGGCAGCACCCGTCGGCGGAGCTGTCGGAGCGGATGCGGGCGACCTGGCTGCGGTTCGCGGCCACCGGGGATCCCGGATGGCCCGTCTGGGACCCGGCCGCGCCGGTGCGCCGCCGCTTCGACGGCCCCGGCGACACCGACGAGCCCGCGGGCTGAACCCGACCCGACCCCGGGGCGCCGGGCCGGGCCGTCTACGGTCGCCGCCGTGGACACGAGCGAGCGGGTCGGCCGGTACGTGCGGATGGTGGCCCTGGACGGACAGGGCACCGAGCTGGCGGGCGCGCTGCTGCGGGTCGCCGACGACATGGCCGCCCAGCCCGGCTGCCTCGCCTACGTCGTGAACGCCACCCCCGACGAGCCCGACGTCGTCTGGGTCACCGAGATGTGGTCCGACGCCGCGTCGTCGGAGGCGGCGCTCAGCCGCGACATCGGCGAGAGCGGCCTGGGCGAGGTGCTGGCACTGCTCACCGCCCCGCCGGACTACATCGAGGTCACCCCGCTCGGCGGGCCGGGCCTGGCCGGCCTGCCCGGCTGAGCGCCGGGCGGGCCGGACAGGCTCAGTCGCGCTGCTCGGAGCGCTCCTTGCGGGCACGCAGCGACCCGGCGTGAGCGGTCATCGACGGGTCGTTGCGGGTCTTGATCAGGCTCGCGACGGTGACCACGGCGAGGATCCCCAGGATCACGACCAGGCTGGCCATGGTCGGGATCTCCGGGACGGCCGGGTTGATGTCGACGTGGGCCCAGTGCAGGACCAGCTTCACCCCGATGAAGCCCAGGATGACGGCCAGGCCGGTCGAGAGATAGACCAGGCGGTCCAGCAGGCCCTTGACCAGGAAGAACAGCGCCCGCAGGCCGAGCAGCGCGAAGGCGTTGGCGGTGAAGACGATGAACGCCTCCTGGGTCACGCCGAACACCGCGGGGATCGAGTCGAGCGCGAACAGCAGGTCGATGCCGCCGATCGAGACCAGCACGATGAACATCGGGGTGGCGACCCGGCGACCGTTGTCCCGGGTGAACAGCTTCCCGCCGTCGTACTCCTCGGTGACCGGGAAGAGCCTGCGCGCGCCCTTCACGACCATGTTGTCCTCGATGTCGGGGTCCTCGTCCTTGTGCCGGTACAGCTGCACGGCGGTCCACAACAGGAGCAGACCGAAGACCAGGAACATGAACGAGAACAGGTTCAGCAGCGTCGCCCCGACCGCGATGAAGATCGCGCGCATGATCAGGGCGAGCACGATGCCGAACGTCAGCACCTTGTGCTGGTGCTCCTCCGGCACCGCGAACGTCGTCATGATCACGACGAAGACGAACAGGTTGTCGACCGACAGGCTCTTCTCGACGATGTAACCCGTGAAGTACTGGGTTCCGAAGTCCCAGCCGTGGATCGTCGCGAACACCAGTCCGAACGCGATCGCGACCAGGATGTAGAACACCGACCAGGCGGTGGCCTCCTTGAATCCCACCCGGTGCGGCCGCAGCCAGCCCAGGACGAGGTCGAACGCGAGCAGCGCGATGATCACGCCGATCGTGACGGCCCATTCGAGACCGCTGATCTCGAGCACCGGAGGCCCTCCCGCAGGTCACCGCCCCGACCACGGTGGTCGGTTGCGGAGCGCACCATATCGGGCAGTCGGGACACCGCGCCCGTCGTGGGACCGGGCGCGGATCGCGATCAGCCCTTCGGACGTGCGGCGAAGACCCCCTCGGCGGGGAACGCCCCGTTGGCCAGGGCCGTCCGGACGAACGCCCCGCCCAGCTCCCCGAGCCGCGTGACCCCGTCGGCGCCGAGCGCGGACCACGGGGCGGCGCCGAGGCGGTGGGTGTCGTTCTCGATCCGCGTGCGCAGCGCCGTGCCCTCCTCGGTCAGGACCGGTTCGACGGCGTCGTCCCCGGCCGTGTCGGCCGGCTGCAGCAGGCCGCGGTCCGCGAGTCCGGCGACGGCGGCGTTCCACTCGGCGACCGACCAGCCGCGGCTGGCGCGGGCGAAGGCCACGGTGAACCCGGTGCCCGTCGCGGTCGCGGTGACCAGCGCCTCCAGCCCGGACAGCCCGGCCTCGACCAGCAGACCGATGTGCCCGTCGCCGCGGTGCTCGCGCAGGATCGACAGCGCGTGCCAGAGGACCAGGTGCGGCGCGGTCGGCCAGGGCACGTCGAGATGGCCGGCGGCGAGCGGGCGCCCGTCGGGGGTGACGGCCCCGGCCGCGGTCCGGGCCAGCCCGGCGGCCTCGGCCATCTCGGGCGAGCCGACGGCCTCGTCGCCCAGGGTGCGGCGCAGTGCGGCGTCGGCGACGGCGAACCGCACCTCGAGCAGGTCCGGTACCGACACCAGCTCCCAGGCCCGCGGGATCGACCTCGCGACCAGGCGCGGGGAGAAGTTGTAGAACGTCGCGACCACCACCGACGGACCGACCGCACCCATCGGCGCGGCCCGCGGGGCGAAGTAGACCTGGGAGTGCAGCGGTTCGAGCCCACGGGCGAGGCGCCCGGCGGCCACGGCGGCGTCGTTCATACCCCGGACGCTAGCCCGTTCAGAGCACCCCGGGCAGCACGAGCAGCGCCCACGCCAGGAATGGCCCGACCAGCACGACGACTCCGGCGTAGGCGAGCATCTGCCGGTAGAAGCGGTCCCGGTCGACGTCGGCCGGTGCGTTGGCCAGGATCAGCGCCCCGTTCGTGGAGAACGGGCTGACGTCGACGACGGTCGCGGCCACCGCGAGCGCCGCGACCATCCCGACCGCCGAGACCTCGCCCTGCTGCAGGAAGGGCAGGGCCAGCGGGATCGCGACACCCAGGATCGCCACCGAGGACGCGAACGCCGAGAGCACGCCGCCGACGTAGCAGAGCAGCAGGGCCGCCAGCAACGGTGCGCCGATCCCGCTGATCCCCGACGAGACCAGGTCGACCGCGCCGGCCTCCAGCAGTACGCCCACGTAGGTGACGACACCGCAGATCAGCAGCACGGTGCCCCAGGAGATCTTCCCGACGACGTCCGGACGCCGCGGGGCGACCAGCCGCAGCACGACCGCGACGGCGAGCGCGACGATGCCGACGTCCCATCCGAACGCGGCCGCTCCCACCGCCATCAGCGCGATACCGGCCAGGGTGATCACCTGCTCCGGACCGACCCGCCCGACGGGCGGAGCCGCGGTGGCGGTGGCCGTCGTCGCGCCCCCCGTCACGGTGGGGGTCGCGGCGCCACCGGGTGCGGTGCCGTCGGTCGCGGGGGCGGCCGGGTCGGCGGGGACGCCCGCGGCGGGGTCGACGGTGCGGCCCAGCAGCGAGCGACCCCCCAGGACCAGGAAGATCCCGACACCGATCACGACGTTGACCACCAGCGGGGTCAGGAACAGCGCGACCGGGTCGCTGGGCAGGCCCACGGTCGCCATCGTCGAGTTCACGAACGCGCCGTAGACGGTGATCGGCGAGAACGCGCCCCCGAGCGCACCGTGCACCACCATCATGCCCATGAGCAGCAGGTTGATGCCGTAGCGGCGGGCGAACGGCATCGCCAGCGGGGCGACGATCGCGACCGCGAACAGCGCGCCGAGCGCGGAGAGCCCGCAGGAGATCGCGAAGAAGACGAACGGGGCGAGCACCAGCCGCCCGCGGACCGCCCGCATCGCCCAGTGGACGAGCAGGTCGACGGTGCCGTTGGCGGTCGCCAGGGCGAACAGGTAGGTCAGGCCCACGAGCAGCAGGAACAGGTCCCCGGGGAAGCCCGCGAGGACGTCGTCCAGGCTGAGCCCCAGCAGTCCGATCCCGACCCCGGCCGCGGCGAGGAACC
Organism: Pseudonocardia sp. ICBG1293; assembly: GCF_020131355.1. Classification (GTDB taxonomy): domain Bacteria; phylum Actinomycetota; class Actinomycetes; order Mycobacteriales; family Pseudonocardiaceae; genus Pseudonocardia. The sequence continues at coordinate 80,866 of NZ_JAHLEL010000051.1, read as the reverse complement.
CCAGGGCTCCGAGGTTGACCGGCATCGTCGTGGCGATCACGAACATGACCACCAGCACGGCGATCGCGATGATCTCGGGCCCCATCGGTCTCGGCTCCTCGGTGTCGTCCGGCCCGGACGGCGGTGACCGGGCCGGACGACACCGTGACAGATCACCCACATCGTGAGCAAGTAACCACATCGCAGTTCCCGGTCCGTGGTCGACGCTCTGGTCAACCATTGACAGTCGACCGTGTCACGGCGCACGGTGCGAGCGGCCGGTCACAGCGGGGTGGCGCGGCGGCGCAGCGCGGAGGGCACCGGATGGGTCTGTTCGAGACGATGCAGCAGCGCTCCGCGCCGGTCCGGGTCGGCGTGCTCGGTGCGGGCACCTTCGCGACGATGTTCCTGCACCAGGCGGCCCGGGTGCCGAACCTCCGGGTCAGCGCCGTCGTCGACCTGTCCGAGGAGCGTGCCCGCACCGCCCTGGACACCGCAGGGCTGACCGGCGCCCGGGTGGCGACCTCGGCCGACGCGGTGATCGGGGCCGCCGACGTGGACGTCGTCGTCGAGGCGACCGGATCCCCCGTCGCCGGGGCCGCGCACGCGCTGGGCGCGATCGAGGCCGGGCAGCACGTCGTGATGGTGACCGTCGAGGCCGACGTGCTCGTCGGTCCGGTACTCGCGGCCCGCGCGGCCCGGCGGGGCGTGGTCTACACGATGGCCTCGGGCGACCAGCCCAGCCTGATCTGCGAGCTGGTGGACTGGGCGCGGACGAACGGCTTCGACGTCGTCGCCGCCGGGAAGGGCACCAAGTACCTGCCGGAGTTCCACCGCTCCACCCCGGAAACGGTGTGGGGGCACTACGGGTTCACGCCCGAGCCCGCGCGGGCGTCCGGGCTCAACCCGGTCATGTTCAACTCCTTCCTCGACGGCACGAAGTCCGCGATCGAGATGGCCGCCGTCGCGAACGCCACCGGCCTCCTCCCGCCCGACGACGGGCTCGCCTTCCCGCCCGCCGGCACCGACGACCTGCACCGGGTGTGCATCCCGCGCGAGGCGGGCGGCGTGCTGGAGCGCACCGGGACGGTCGAGGTCGTGTCGTCGTTGCACCGCGACGGCCGCCCCGTCGACGGCGACCTGCGGTGGGGGGTCTATGTGACGCTCGAGGCACCGAGCGACTACGTGGCGGGCTGCTTCGCGAACTACGGGCTGCGCACCGACCCGTCCGGCCGCTACACCGCGATGTACCGGCCGTACCACCTGATCGGCCTCGAGCTGGCACAGAGCGTCTGCGCCGCCGGGGCCCGTGGGCTGGACTCCGGGCGGCCCCGGGACTGGGTGGCCGACGTCGTCGCCACCGCGAAGCGCGACCTGGTTCCCGGCGACCGGCTCGACGGAGAGGGTGGCTCGACGGTGCACGGCGTCGTCCGGCCCGCGGCCACCGCGCGGGCCGGCGGTCTGCTGCCGATCGGGCTGGCCGAGGGGCTGACGCTGCGGCGCGCCGTCGCCGCGGGCGCCCCGGTCTCGCGCGACGACGTGGAGCCGGGTGCCGCATCGGGTGTCGCGCACCGGCTGCGGGCCGAGCTGGAGGCCGGGTGAGCAGCCCGGAGGCGTGGGGTGGCGATCTCGCGGCGCACCCCGGTCTCGGTGCCGCCGCCACCGACCGGGTCCGCGGGCTGATCCTGTCCGGGGAGCTGCGCGACGGCGACCGGCTGGTCGAGCGCGACCTCGCCGAGCGGCTGGGGATCAGCCGCGGCCCGGTCCGCGACGCGCTGCGCAGACTCGACGCCGAGGGCCTGGTGGTGCTCCTGCCCCGCCGTGGCGCCCGGGTCGCGACGCTCACCGCCGACGACACCGAGGAGATCATCGCCCTGCGCGCCGCGACCGAGCCGCTGGCCGTGCGGGCCCTGGCCACGGCGCGCTCGACACAGCACGCCCGCGAGCTCGGCCGGATCGTGGAGGAACTGCAGGCCGCGTGCGCCGCCCGGGACAACGCCGCTGCGGTGTCGCTCGACTTCGCGCTGCACCGCCGGATCCACGAGCTGTGCGGCCGCCGACGGCTGCTGCACACCTGGGAGACGATCTCGGCACCGCTGCACCACGTCTTCCGGCTCTCCCGCGATCTCTACGACGACCTGGGCGACATCGCGGACAGCCACCGGACGCTGCTCGACGACATCACCTCCGGCGACCCGGCCCGTGCCGAGGCCGCCGCGCGGGCCCACGTGACCCGCTTCGGACCGGAGCTGTTGCGGCGGATACCGCGTGAGGAGGGGAACCGGTGACCGAACCGGACGCATCGACCGAACCCGGCGCCACGAGGGGGTCGGAGGCGGGCACCGCGGCTCCGACCATGTCGGCGCAACGCATCGCCGTCGCCAGCTTCATCGGCACCGCGATCGAGTTCTACGACTTCTACATCTACGGCACCGCCGCGGCCCTGGTCTTCGGCACCCTGTTCTTCCCCGACCTCGACCCGCTGGTCGGCACGCTCGCGGCGTTCGCGACCTTCGGCGTCGGGTTCGTCGCGCGCCCGGTCGGCGCGGTCGCCTTCGGACACTTCGGCGACCGGGTCGGCCGCAAGGCGACCCTGGTGGTCTCGCTGCTGACCATGGGTGTCGGCACCGTCGCGATCGGACTGCTGCCGACGTACTCGACGATCGGGATCGCGGCGCCGGTACTGCTGGTGCTGTGCCGGTTCCTGCAGGGCTTCGGGCTCGGCGGCGAGTGGGGCGGTGCGGTGCTGATGGCCACCGAGCACGCGCCCGAGGGACGTCGCGGGCTCTACTCGAGCTTCCCCCAGGTCGGTCCGGCCGTCGGGTTCATCGTCGCGAGCGGTGCGTTCCTCGCACTGTCCTCCGCCCTGACCGACGCGCAGTTCGCCGCCTGGGGCTGGCGGGTGCCGTTCCTGGCCAGCGCGGTCCTGGTGGTCGTCGGGCTCTACATCCGGTTGCGGATCGCCGAGACCCCGGTGTTCGAGAAGGCGATGCGCGAGCAGGAACGGGAGAAGGCGCCGGTCGCCGAGGTGGTGCGCCGCCAGCCCCGGTCCCTGCTGCTCGCGACCGGCGGGATGATCATCACCCACACGATCTTCTACACGGTCACCACGTTCAGCCTGTCCTACGGCACCTCCGAGCTCGGCCTGTCCCGCACGACGCTGCTGGTCGCGGCCATGGTCGCCGCCGCGGTGATGGGCGTGGCGACCCCGGTCCTCGCGGTGCTCTCGGACCGGGTCGGACGACGCCGGGTCTGCCTGTGGGCCTGCATCCTGGCGGTCCTGTGGGCGTTCCCGCTGTTCTGGCTGCTCGGCACCGGTGACGGGATCCTCATCGCCATCGGCTTCTCGGTCGCGATGATCGCCTTCGCCGGCGTGTTCGCCCCGATGGGCGCGTTCCTGCCGGAGCTGTTCGCGACGCGCTACCGCTACACCGGCGCCTCGATCGGCTACAACGCCTCCAGCATCGTCGGCGGCGGCATCACACCGCTGCTCGCGACGAGCCTGGTCGCCACGACCGGCGCGTCCTGGCCGGTGTCGATCCTGATCGCCGGCCTGGCCGCCGTGTCGGGTCTGTGCGTGTGGGGCCTGCACGAGACCCGAACCGCCGACCTGACCGACGCCGGGGCGTTCACCCGCTGATCCGACGCCACGATCGCGAACGACGCACGTGGGTTCCGCCGTGGCGGGCCCACCCGGGCTGCTACCGCTTCTCCGTGCGACGCGACACGGACCACACCACCACCACCGCCGCCGGCGACGGGCCCGACCCGGGGCGGCGGGGTACCGCGGTTCCACGAATCCGCTTACCCGGTAAGCGGATTCGTGGCACAGGGTCGCCGGACTCCTCGCACCGCGGAGTACCGACCACTCCGGGCGTCGGCTCCGGCTCCGGTCCCGGCTCCGGTCCCGGGTCGGACCGACCGGGCGCAGAGGACGCGTCGACCGTGGCGCCGGGTGGGGATGTGCGTGGAACTCGCTTACCCGGTGAGCGAATCCGTCCGGAGGACACTCCGGGACGTCCGGGTCCCGACACCCCAGCGGCGCCGGGATCCGGCGGAGACACCGGGGCCGCCGCCAACAGGACCGCCGCCAACAGGACCGCCGGCAACGCGACCGCCGGCAACGGGACCGCCGAGCGGGACACACGGGCGAGGCAGGCGGAGGAGGACCGACGAGCCCGTGCCGAGACCGCGGAGGCGCTCGCGCCGATGCTCGCCCGGGCGGAGCTGCTCGGCTTCTACCGGATCCGGTCGGTCGCCGCGCGCTCCGGGCTGACGGTGCACGAGTACACGGTGCTCGCGGAGCTTCTGCTGGGCCGGCGGGCCATGACCGGCGCCGAGGTCGCGGAGACCGTCGGGCTCGGCACCGGCGGTACCACCCGGCTGCTCGCCCGGCTGGAGGAGCGCGACCTCGTCGAGCGCGAGCCGGATCCCGACGACGGACGCCGGCTGCTCGTCCTGGCGACCGCGCGGGCCCGCGAGATCCTCTGGACCGACGTGACCGACACCGGCGCCGGGCGGATAGTGACCGGCGTCCCTGCGGAGTGGGTCGACTGGTTCCGGCCGGTCGCCGGACGGGTCCTCGACGTCGGTGTGCGCCGGATCCAGGAGATGCGCGATCGCGAGCACCGGGACCGGGTCCGACGACGTCGGCAGCGGGCGGCCGGCCCCTGACGGGTGCCCGGCGGCCCGCCCGGGCCGGGTCCGCCGGGCCGCGTCCGCCGGGCGGGGAGCCGTGCACGCCGGGCCGGGCCGGGTCCGCCGGCTCAGTCCGGGCGCGCCCAGCCCGTGCTCCGCTGTACCGCACGGCGCCAGTTGTCGTGCTCGCGGCGGCGCAGGCCGGGATCCATCGTCGGCTCCCAGGCGGCGGCGCGGTGCCAGTTGCGGCGCAGCACCTCCGGGTCCGGCCAGTAGCCGACGGCCAGGCCGGCCGCGTAGGCCGCGCCGAGCGACACCGCCTCCGAGCCCAGCGGGCGTTCCACCGTGAGGTCCAGGACGTCGGCGACGCACTGCATGAGCAGGTGGTTCGCCGTCATCCCGCCGTCGACCCGCAGCCGGGTGACGGGCAGGCCGGAGTCGGCGTTCATCGCGTCGAGCACCTCGCGGGTCTGCCACGCGGTCGCCTCCAGCACCGCGCGGGCGAGGTGGCCGCGGTGGATGTAGGAGGTCAGGCCGACGATCACCCCCCGGGCGTCGGGGTACCAGTGCGGGGCGTAGAGCCCGGAGAAGGCGGGGACGACGTAGCAGCCGCCGTTGTCCGGGACGGTCAGCGCGAGTGTCTCGATCCGGGCCGCCGTCGCGATCATGCCGAGGGCGTCGCGGAACCACTGGACCAGCGAGCCGGTCATCGCGATGGAGCCCTCGAGCGCGTAGACCGGCTGGTCGCCGAGCAGGTAGCCGACGGTCGGGATCAGGCCCGCCTCGGACCCGGCGATGCGCGAGCCGGTGTTCTTCAGCAGGAACGCACCCGTCCCGTAGGTGCACTTCGCCTCGCCGGGCGCGAAGCAGGTCTGGCCGACCAGCGCGGCCTGCTGATCGCCGAGCGCCCCGGCGACCGGGACCCCGTCCAGCAGACCGGTGCACCGGCCGTACACCCGGGAGTTCGGCACGATCGTCGGCAGCATCGCCCGCGGCACCCGCAGCGCCGAGCACAGCGCGTCGGACCACTCCAGCGTGCGCAGGTCCATCAGCATCGTGCGGCTGGCGTTGGTGACGTCGGTGACGTGCACGCCGCCGTCGGGGCCGCCCGTGAGGTTCCAGATCAGCCAGGACTCCATCGTCCCGAACAGGACCTCGCCGCGTTCGGCGCCGTCGCGCGCACCCGGCACGTGGTCGAGCAGCCACTGCAGCCGGGGGCCCGCGAAGTAGGTCGCCGGACCGAGCCCGCTCACCCGCGCCCAGCGGGCGGCGTCGGCGTCGGCGGCGAGCCCGGCGACGATGTCGGTGGTCCGGGTGTCCTGCCAGGTGATCGCCCGCGCCAGCGGGACACCGGTGCGGCGGTTCCAGACGACCGTCGTCTCGCGCTGGTTCGCGATACCGAGCGCCACGACGTTCTGCGGCCCCAGGCCGGCGCGACGCAGCGCCGCGGGCACGACCCGGGTCACCGCACGCCAGATCTCCGACGCGTCGTGCTCGGCGCGGCCCGGGCTCGGGAAGTGCTGCCGGTGCTCGCGCTGGGCGACGGCCACCATCCGGCCCGAGCGGGTGAACAGCAGGCACCGGGTCGACGTCGTCCCCTGGTCGATGGCGGCGACCACCCGCTCCCCCGCCGCCACGGTGCTCACGTCAGCCCCTCCAGCCCGTCGGCGATCTCCCCGGCCGCGGCGACCAGCTCGACGACGGGCTCGGGGCGGGCCCGCCCGTCGGCGGTGAACAGCTCCTCGACCGGCGCGCCGATCCCGAGCGCCGCGACGGTCAGCCCGCCCCCGCTGCGCACCGGGACCGCGAGGCCCCCGACACCCGGCTCCCAGCCGCCCGCGTCGTCCGCCCAGCCGCGCCGGCGCGTCGTCGTGATCTCCCGGGCCAGCACCGCCGGGTCGGTCACGGTGGCGCGCGTGTAGGTCTCCAGCGGCTCCACCGCGCGCACCGACGCCGGGGCGAACGCCAGCAGGCACCTCCCCCACGCCGTCGCGTGCAACGGCTGGGTGGTGTTGGTCCGCAGCCGCTGCGGCGTGTCGTCCGGCCGGAACACGTGGTGCACCAGATCGACCCCGGCACCGTCGGCGGAGGGCACTCCCAGGTACACCGCGCAGCCGGTGCCCGCCGCCAGCGCGTCGGCCCAGTTCATCGCCCGCGCGCGCAGGTCGTGCCGGTCCCACGGGGCGCCCAGGCGCCCCAGCCCCTCGCCCAGCAGGTAGCGGCCGGACGACGGCTCCTGGGCCACCAGTCCCTCCTCCCGCAGCGTGCGGAGCAGCCCGTGCGCCGTGGGGCGCGGCAGGTCCAGCGCCGCGGCCAGCTCGGCGAGCGCCAGCGGGCGCCCCGCACCGCCGAGCAGCCGCAGCAGTGCCGCCGCCCGCTCCACCGACTGGATCGCCCGTGCCACGCCGCGATCGTAGGCCGTACGGACGCCGCGTGGACTCGATCATGCGCCGATCGACCCGCAACGTTCGGCATCGTCGAACGGCTCGCGTTGCCCGGCACCCGGCGCGCTCCTAGCGTCCCGTCGCACACGGCGGGGCCGCCCGGTCCCGCGAGGGGGACTCACCCAGAAGGGGGTTCGATGACGAGCTCCGAGAACACCGCGGCCGCGCCCGCCACCACCGAGAGGACGCCGTCGCTGCTCGGCGAGCTGAGCGCCGAGTTCGCGGGCACGATGATCCTCATCCTGTTCGGCGTCGGTGTCGTCGCACAGGTGACGACCACGCCGGACGGCGCCAACGGCCAGTACGACTCGATCGCCTGGGCCTGGGGCTTCGGCGTCATGCTTGGCGTCTACGTCGCCGGCCGGATCTCCGGCGCGCACCTCAACCCCGCGGTCACACTGGCCTTCGCCGTGTACGAGGGCTTCCCGTGGCGCAAGGTCGGCCCGTTCGTCGCCGCCCAGACCCTCGGCGCGTTCGTCGCGGCGCTGATCGTGCGGTTCGTCTACGCCGACTTCATCCGCTCGGTCGACCCGGGCCTCACCGAGACCCAGGGCATCTTCTCGACCTCGCCGGGCGCGCCGACCACCATCACCACGGCGTTCTTCGACCAGGTCGTCGGCACCGCGATCCTGGTGTTCGTGATCTTCGCGTTGGTCCACCCGCGCAACAAGGGCCCGATGGCCAACATGGCGCCGTTCATGATCGGCATCCTGGTCGTCGGCATCGGCATGGCCTGGGGCGCGAACGCCGGCTACGCGATCAACCCCGCCCGCGACTTCGGGCCGCGGCTGGCCTCCTGGGTCACCGGCTACGAGACCGCCTGGGTGACCGGCGACGGCACGCCCTACTGGTGGCTGCCGATCGTGGCCCCGCTGATCGGCGCGCTGGTCGGGGGCGGCCTGTTCAAGGTCCTCATCGACCGGTACATCCCCGCCGAGGACGCTCCGCAGGAGGTCGGGCGGGTCTGACCCGGCCGACCGCCGTCCTGCCGCACCACCCCCGCCCCGATCCCCGCAAGAAGGAGAGCTCAATGGCCGAGTTCGTCGGCGCCGTCGACCAGGGCACCACCTCCAGCCGCTTCATGATCTTCGATCACGGCGGCAACGAGGTCGGACGCCACCAGCTGGAGCACGAGCAGATCCTGCCGCAGGCCGGCTGGGTCGAGCACGACCCGATCGAGATCATCGAGCGGACCAACACCTGCCTGCAGCAGGCGCTGACCAAGACCGGGCTGTCCGCGTCCGACCTGGTCGCGCTGGGCATCACCAACCAGCGCGAGACCACCGTCGTGTGGAACCGGCGCACCGGGCGCCCGTACTACAACGCGATCGTCTGGCAGGACACCCGCACCGACCGGATCGCGACCGCGCTCGACCGCGACGGCCGGGGCGACGTCATCCGCCGCAAGGCGGGCCTCCCGCCGGCCACCTACTTCTCCGGCGGGAAGATCCAGTGGATCCTGGAGAACGTCGACGGCGTCCGCGAGGCCGCGGAGAACGGCGACGCGGTCTTCGGCAACACCGACACCTGGGTCATCTGGAACCTCACCGGCGGCACCCAGGGCGGGCTGCACGTCACCGACGTGACCAACGCCAGCCGCACCATGCTGATGGACCTCGAGACCCTCGACTGGGACGACGAGCTGCTCGGCTTCTTCGGCATCCCGCGGCAGATGCTGCCGGAGATCAAGCCGTCGTCGTCGGCGACCGCGTTCGGGAAGACCCTGGCGAGCGGTCCGCTCGGCGGCGAGGTGGCGATCACCGGCGACCTGGGCGACCAGCAGGCCGCGACCGTCGGCCAGGTGTGCTTCGCCCCCGGCGAGGCCAAGAACACCTACGGCACCGGCAACTTCATGCTGCTCAACACCGGTACCGAACTCGTCCGCTCGGAGTCCGGCCTGCTCACCACGATGTGCTACCAGTTCGAGGGCGAGCGTCCGGTCTACGCGCTGGAGGGCTCCATCGCGGTCACCGGCTCGGCCGTGCAGTGGCTGCGTGACCAGCTCGGCATCATCTCCGGGGCCTCGCAGTCGGAGTCGCTGGCCCGCCAGGTGGACGACAACGGCGGGGTGTACTTCGTCCCGGCGTTCTCCGGCCTGTTCGCGCCGTACTGGCGCTCCGACGCCCGCGGCGCCATCGTCGGGCTGTCCCGGTTCAACACCAACGCGCACCTGGCCCGGGCCACCCTGGAGGCGATCTGCTACCAGTCGCGCGACGTCAGCGACGCCATGACGAAGGACTCCGGGGTGACTCTGGAGGTGCTGAAGGTCGACGGCGGCGTCACCCAGAACGAGCTGTGCATGCAGATCCAGGCCGACGTGCTGGGCGTTCCCGTCTCGCGACCCGTCGTCGCCGAGACCACGGCGCTCGGCGCGGCCTACGCGGCCGGCCTGGCCGTCGGGTTCTGGAAGAACACCGACGAGCTGCGGGAGAACTGGAACGAGGCCCGCCGCTGGGAGCCGACCTGGTCGGACGCGCAGCGCGACGAGGGCTACGGCCGGTGGCGCAAGGCCGTCGAGCGGACCCTGGACTGGGTCGACGTCGAGTAGGACCACCCGCCCGGTGTCGCCCTCACCACACGTGGGGGCGACACCGGGCACACCCGCGGTCGGACGGGTGTTCAGCGGGTAGTCCCCCGGCAGGACAGCACGAACCACTCAGGAAGGTCTGATCATGAAATCGGTGGCGCTCTCCCCGGAGGCCCGTACCACGGCGCTGCAGGCGATGGGCGACCGCGAACTGGACGTGCTCGTCGTCGGCGGCGGCGTCGTCGGCGCCGGCGCCGCGCTCGACGCGGCCACCCGCGGTCTGACGACCGGCCTGGTCGAGGCCCGCGACTTCGCGTCCGGCACGTCGAGCCGTTCCTCCAAGCTCATCCACGGCGGCCTGCGCTACCTGGAGATGCTCGACTTCCGGCTGGTCGCCGAGGCCCTGCAGGAGCGGGGGCTGCTGATCCAGACCCTCGCACCGCACCTCGTCCGTCCGGTGCCGTTCGTCTACCCGCTCAAGCACCACGTGTGGGAGCGGTTCTACGCGGGCGCCGGCGTCGCGCTCTACGACTCGCTCGGGCTGCTGTCCGGCCGGGCCCGCGGCCTGCCGCACCACCGGCACCTCACCCGTCGCGGCGCCCGCAAGGTCGTGCCGTCGCTGCGCAAGGACGCCCTGGTGGGCGCGCTGGAGTACTACGACGCCCAGGTCGACGACGCCCGCCACACCATGGAGATCGCCCGCACCGCGGCCGCCTACGGCGCGCACGTCGCGACCCGCGCCCGCGTCGTCGGGCTGCTCAAGGACTCCGGGCGCGTGATCGGCGCGACCGTGCAGGACCTGGAGTCCGGCGAGCGGTTCGACGTCCGCGCCAAGGAGGTCATCAACGCCACCGGGGTGTGGACCGACGACACCCAGGGCCTGGCGGGCGAGCGCGGCCAGTTCAAGGTACGCGCCTCGAAGGGCATCCACCTGGTGGTCCCGCGCGACCGGATCCGCGGCGACGCCGGCCTGATCCTGCGCACCGAGAAGTCGGTGCTGTTCGTCATCCCGTGGGGCCGGCACTGGATCATCGGGACCACCGACACCGACTGGGACCTGGACAAGGCGCACCCGGCGGCGAGCGCGGCCGACATCGAGTACCTGCTCGCCCACGTCAACGAGGTGCTGGAGCAGCCGCTCACCCACGAGGACGTCGAGGGCGTCTACGCCGGGCTGCGCCCGCTGCTGCACGGTGAGTCCGAGGCGACCTCGAAGCTGTCCCGCGAGCACGCCGTCGCCACCCCGGTGCCGGGGCTGGTCGTGGTGGCCGGGGGCAAGTACACGACTTACCGGGTGATGGCCAAGGACGCCGTCGACGCGGCCGTGCACTCGCTCGACGCCAAGGTGCCCGCCTCCTGCACCGAGAACGTCCCGCTGCTCGGCGCCGAGGGGTTCACCGCGCTGCGCAACTCCACCCACCAGCTCGCCGCGCGCAGCGGCCTGCACCCGGTCCGGATCGAGCACCTGCTCGGCCGCTACGGCTCGCTGATCGACGAGGTCCTCGACCTCCTGATCGCCGACCCGACGCTCGCCGAGCCGCTCGCCGGCGCGGAGGACTACCTGCGGGCCGAGGTCGTCTACGGCGCCTCGCACGAGGGCGCGCGGCACCTGGAGGACATCCTCGCCCGCCGCACCCGGATCTCGATCGAGACCTTCGACCGGGGTGTGGGAGCCGCCGAGGAGACCGCGACACTGGTCGCCCCGGTGCTGGGCTGGAACGACGAGCAGATCGCCCGCGAGGTCGACCACTACGTCAAGCGGGTGGAGGCCGAGCGGGAGAGCCAGCGGATGCCCGACGACGCGACCGCCGACGCCGCGCGGCTGGGTGCGCCGGACGTCGTGCCCGTCAGCGGCTGACGCCCACCGCATGGGCGACCCCGAGCGGACCCCGGACGGCCGGTACATCGTCGTCCGGGGCCGCCGGTGGCGCGCGACCGACCCGACGATCCCGGACGACGTGCGGTCGGCGTTGCAGCAGCACCTCGGGAAGGCACGCGCCGAGGTCGGCGCCGGTCGCAGGACGGGCGACGACGACCGCGTCGCCGCCGCCCGGACCCGGGTCTCGGCGGCCAAGCACGGGCTGGGCGAGCGCGGCACCCCCTGGTGGGACCTCGACGACGACGCCCGCCGTGAGCGCTGGGAGACGGCCCTGCGCGACCTCGCGGACTGACGCCTCGCACGAGTCCCCGACGAGGACCGGATCTGTCCTGGATCGGTCCTATCGTCGTTCCCGTCGGACCGGGACGGACCCGGTCCGCGGAGCCCGAGAGGCGGCCCGGAGATGAACGCCACCGACGAGAAGCAGGTCCTGACCGGCGAGCGTGCCGAGCTGGTCGCCACCCTGGAGCGCCACCGTGGCTTCCTGCTGCAGACCGCCGACGGGCTGACCGAGCAGCAGGCGCGCACCCGCAGCACGGTCAGCGCGCTGACGATCGCCTCGTTGCTCAAGCACGTCGCGGACACCGAGGAGCAGTGGTTCCGGTTCGCCGTCGAGGGCGCCGCCGCGTTCGGCGAGGTCGACGTCTACAACGACTCCGTCGACTGGGACGCCGAGACCGACGCGAACGGCGGCGACTGGTCCGCCTCCGGCGGGGAGTGGGTGGACACCCGGTTCGTCCTGGCCGACCACGAGACCCTGGAGCACCTGCGCACCCGCGTCGAGCAGGTCGCGGCGCGCACCGAGGAGGTGCTGCGGTCCGCGGACCTGGACGCGACGCACGCCCTGCCGGTCGCGCCGTGGTTCGAGCCGAACACGTCCTGGTCGGTGCGGCGGGTCACGATCCACATGCTCGCCGAGATCAGTCAGCACGCCGGCCACGCCGACATCATCCGCGAGGCGATCGACGGCGCACGGACGATGGGCTGACCCCACCCGGCCCCGGTGCCCGACGGCCGGCCGGCGGACCTGACCGGGCACGCCCACCGGGCCGGGGTTACGTTGCGGCGGTGGCGGACCAGGTGGGCATCGCAGACATCGAGACGGCGGCCGAGCGGATCGCCGGGGGCGTCGTGCGCACGCCGACCGTCCCCTCCCCCGGCCTGTCCGCGGCCCTCGGTGCACCCGTGCTGCTGAAGCTGGAGCACCTGCAGCGGGCCGGGTCGTTCAAGCCGCGCGGGGTGCTGGCCAAGCTGGCGTCGCTGTCCGACGCCGAGCGCGCCGCCGGCATCGTCGCGGTGTCGGGCGGGAACCACGGTCTCGCCGTCGCCGAGGTGGCGGGCGCCGCGGCGGTGGACGCCGTCGTCGTCATGCCGCGCAACGCACCGGCCCGGTCGGTCACGGCGGCCCGCGCGGCGGGGGCCGACGTGCGGCTCACCCCGGACATCGCGGCCGCGTTCGCGCTGGCCGGCGAGCTGCAGCGGGCCGGACGGACGCTGGTGCACCCGTTCGACGACCCGGTGATCGTCGCCGCCCAGGGCACGGTCGGTCTGGAGCTGGCCCGGGACGCCGTGGCGCTCGGCGAGCCGCCGACCGACGTGCTGGTCTCCATCGGCGGCGGGGCGCTCGTGTCCGGGATCGCCACCGCGGTGCGTGCGCTGCTGCCCGGCACCCGGGTGTGGGGGGTGGAGACCGTCGGCGCCGAGTCGATGTCCGCGGCGCTGGCGGCCGGCGGCCCGACCCCGGTCACGATCACGTCCGCGATCACCACGCTGTCGGCCCCCTCGGTCTCGCAGCTGACCTACGACCACGTCCGGGCACTGGTGCACGAGGTCCTCGTCGTCGACGACGCCGAGGCCGTCGCCGGCACGCTCACCCTCGCCGAGCACGCCGGGATCTGGGCCGAGCCCGCCGCGGGCTGTCTGGTCCCGGCCGCCCGCCGGGTCGTCGAGCGGTTCCCGGACGCCCGGCTCGCCCTGGTGGTCTGCGGCGCCAACGCCGACGTCGCCGACGTGGTCCGCGCCGCCACGCAGCCATGATCACCGGTTGTGGAACGCAGCGTCCGCGAGGTGGGCGTGATGCTCCACGACCGGCGATCACCGGGGGATGACCGTGCGCGGCCGGGGCGTTGGGCCTGGTGTGGAGCGGACCGGGGTCGTGGTGATCGGCGCGGGCCAGGCGGGCCTGTCGGCGGCGGCCGGGCTGCGGCGCGGCGGGCTGGAGCCGGGCCCCGGGTTCGTCGTGCTCGACGGCGAGGACGGTCCCGGCGGGGCGTGGCGGCACCGGTGGCCCACCCTGCGGATGCGCACGGTGAACGGCATCCACGACGTCGCCGGGGTCCGCTCCGGCTTCGACGCCCCCGACGCCGACCCCGATCTCGCCGCCCGCGACGCCGTACCCGCCTACTTCGCGCGGATCGAGCGCGAGCTGGACCTGCGGGTCGTCCGCCCGGTGCACGTCGACCGGGTGTGCGACACCGGCGGACCGCCGACCATCGACACCGGCGGGCCGCCGACCACCGGCACCGGCGGACCGCCGACCACCGGCACCGGCGGACCGCCGACCACCGGCACCGGCGGACCGCCGACCACCGGCACCGGCGGACCGCTGGCCGTCGAGACCGACCGGGGTACCTGGGTCGCCGACCATCTGGTCAACGCCACCGGTACCTGGACCCGCCCGTTCGTCCCCGCCTACCCGGGTCTCGCGACGTTCCGTGGCACGAGCCTGCACGCCCGCGCCTATCCCGGCCCGGAGGCACTGGCCGGGCAGCGGGTCGTCGTGGTGGGGGGCGGGATCACGGCGGTGCAACTGCTCCTGGAGATCGCCCCGCACGCCGCCGCGACGACCTGGGTCACCCGCCGGGAGCCGGAGTGGCACAGCGCGCCGTTCGGGCCCGAGCAGGGCCGTGCCGCCGTCGCCCGGGTCGAGGAACGGGTCCGGGCCGGACTGCCGCCGCGCAGCGTCGTCGGCGTGACCGGGCTGGGGCTCACCCCCGAGGTGCGGGCCGGGATCGCGGCCGGGGTGCTGGTCCGCAGGCCGATGTTCGCCCGGGTCGTGCCGGACGGTGTGGAGTGGGCCGACGGCACCCACGAGTCCGCGGACGTGCTGCTGTGGGCGACCGGCTGGCGCCCCGCGCTCGGGCACCTCGCGCCGCTGCGGCTGCGCGGTCCGGGCGGCGGGATCGTGCTGGGCGAGCCGCGGGACACCGCCGTCGTCGCCGACCCGCGGGTGCACCTGGTCGGCTACGGCCCCTCGGCGAGCACGATCGGCGCCGACCGGGCGGGCCGGGCCGCGGCCCGCGCCGTCCTGGAGCGGCTACCGGTCGCGGCCGGCACCTGAGCCGGCCGCCTCCCGCCCGAGCAGCCGGTACTCCCGGACCACCAGCACGATGATCGCGAGGTCCAGCGCGGCGAGGAACGGCAGCACGATCGAGTGTGTGTGCCAGGCGTGCACCAGCTCGTAGACGACGAACACGCCGAGGACCACCACCGCGGGCGGGTAGGCGGGGCGCCAGCGGGTGAGCAGGGCGGCGACCAGACCGAGCTTGAGCACGCCGTGCAGCCCGAGGTACACGATCACGAACGTGCGGTCCCCGCCGGCGAACCGGTCGACGCCCTCGGACAGGTGCCGGGCCAGGGTGCCGTCCGGCGGGCCGATCAGGTCGCGGGCGAGGATCTGCGCGGCGACCCGGTGCAGCCAGTCCCCCGACACCAGCACCAGGGCGACGGCGCCGAGGAGCTCCGCGGCGCCGTCGATCCCCTTCACCACCAGCGCGAGGCGGAACAGCTGCTCGGTCCGGCGGGCCGTGGCCGGCGTCGCCGTCGGACCGTCGGGCCGGACGTTAGCCATGCGGGGACTGTAGACCCCGTCCCACCTGGGGATTCCTTTACCCGGGGGAGGATCGGGACGGACCGGACGAGCCGGGCGAGACCGTGGCGCGAAGCTGAGTCGGCGGTCTACAGTTATTAGCGATGCTCAACAATTCGGGACCGGTCGACCGGTACAAGTGGGTCGCGCTGTCGAACACGACGATGGGCGTGCTGATCGTGACGATCAACATGTCGATCCTGTTGATCGCGCTGCCGGACATCTTCCGCGGCATCGGGATCGACCCGCTGGCGCCGGACAACATCGACTACCTGCTGTGGCTGATCATGGGGTACCTGGTCGTCACGGCGGTGCTGGTGGTCAGCTTCGGACGGCTCGGCGACATGTACGGCCGCACCCGCATGTACAACCTGGGTTTCGCCGTGTTCACGGTGTTCTCGGTGCTGCTGGCCGCCACCTGGATGCAGGGCGACGCCGGCGCGGTCTGGCTGATCACGATGCGGGTGCTGCAGGGCGTCGGCGGGGCGCTGCTGCTCGCCAACTCGACCGCGATCCTCACCGACGCCTTCCCGGTGCACCAGCGCGGCCTCGCACTCGGGATCAACTCCGTCGCGGCGATCGCCGGCTCGTTCCTCGGGCTGGTCGTCGGCGGGGTGCTCGCACCGGTCAACTGGCACCTGGTGTTCCTGGTGTCGGTGCCGGTCGGGGTGTTCGGCACGGTCTGGGCCTACGCCCGTCTCCGCGACACCGGCGCCCGTCGCGCGGCCCGGATCGACTGGTGGGGCAACGTGACGTTCGCGGTCGGGCTCGTCGCCGTCCTGATGGGGATCACCTACGGCATCCAGCCCTACGGCGGTGACGTCATGGGCTGGACCAGCCCGCTCGTCCTCGGGCTGATCGGCGGCGGGGTCGTCGTGCTGGGCCTGTTCACCTGGATCGAGCGCCGGGTGCCCGAGCCGATGTTCCACGTCTCGCTGTTCTCGATCCGGGCGTTCACCGCGGGCAACGTCGCGAGCCTGCTGGCCGCGCTGGGCCGTGGCGGCCTGCAGTTCATCCTGATCATCTGGCTGCAGGGCATCTGGCTGCCCGAGCACGGTTTCCCGTTCGAGACGACGCCGCTGTGGGCCGGCATCTACATGGTCCCGTTGACGATCGGGTTCCTCGTCGCCGGCCCGGTGTCGGGCATCCTGTCCGACCGCTACGGCGCCCGCGCCTTCGCCACCGTCGGGATGCTCGGCGCTGCGGCGACGTTCCTCGCACTGCTGGCGCTGCCGGTGGACTTCGACTACCGGGCGTTCGCGCTGCTGCTGGCGCTGAACGGCCTGGCCATGGGCCTGTTCAGCTCCCCGAACCGGGCGGCGATCATGAACTCGCTGCCCGCGCACCAGCGCGGCGCCGGGGCCGGGATGACCTCGACGTTCCAGAACGCGGCGACGGTGCTGTCGATCGGGGTGTTCTTCTCGCTGCTCATCGCGGGGCTGTCGACGACGCTGCCCACGTCGCTGCACGACGGGCTCATGGCCCAGGGCGTGCCGGAACTCGCGGCGGACCGGGTGGCGGCGCTGCCGCCGGTCGGGATCCTGTTCGCGGCGCTGCTGGGCTACAACCCGATCGCGACGCTGCTCGGCCCGCAGGTCCTCGGGGCGCTGTCGCCCGCGCAGTCGGCCTACCTGACGGGCAGGCAGTTCTTCCCGCAGCTGATCTCCGGCCCGTTCGCCGACGGCCTGACCTTCGCGCTGGGCTTCGCCGCCGTCGCCTGCCTGGTCGCCGCGGTCGCGAGCGCACTGCGCGGCGGGAGGTACCACCACGTCGACGACGAGGCCGGTGCGGTGGCCCCGGTCCCCGCCCGGACCTGACCCGGGCGGGGACCGCGGGGTCAGTCCGCGGCGACCTCGCTGCCGTCCTGGCTCCAGCGGGTGTGGAACGCGCCGTCGGCGTCGGTGCGCGCGTAGGTGTGCGCACCGAAGTAGTCGCGCAGGCCCTGGATGAGGTTGGCCGGGCCGCGCTCGCGCCGGTAGCCGTCGTAGTAGGACAGGCTGGAGGAGAACGCGGGGATCGCCACGCCCTGCTCGGTCGCGGTCACCACGACCCGGCGCCACGCGTCCTGCGCGTTCGCCACGGCCTCGGTGAAGTACGGGACCATCAGCAGGTTGTCCAGGTCCGGGTGCGACTCGTAGGCCTCGGTGATCCGGTTGAGGAACTGGGCGCGGATGATGCAGCCGCCGCGCCAGATCCGGGCCATCGCACCGAGGTCGAGGTCCCAGTCGTTGGCCCGGGAGGCGGCGCGCATCTGCGCGAAGCCCTGGGCGTAGGCGACGACCTTGGACGCGTAGAGCGCCTGGCGGATGTCCTCGACCAGCTCGTCGCGGTTCTCCCCCGAGCCCGGGGTCGGGCCGCCCAGCGTGGTCGAGGCCTCCTTGCGCTCGTCGCGCAGGTTGGACAGCGTCCGGGCGAACACGGCCTCGGTGATGCCGGTCAGCGGGACACCGAGGTCGAGCGCGTCGATGGCCGTCCAGCGGCCGGTGCCCTTCTGCTCGGCCTGGTCGACGATCACGTCGACCAGCGGCTTCCCGGTCCGCTCGTCGGTCTTGGCCAGCACGATGCCGGTGATCTCGATGAGGAACGACTCCAGGTCGCCGGTGTTCCACTCCTCGAAGATCTTCCCGATCTCCGGCGCCGAGAGTCCGGCGACGTGCGTGAGCAGGTCGTAGGCCTCGGCGATGAGCTGGATGTCGGCGTACTCGATGCCGTTGTGCACCATCTTGACGTAGTGCCCGGCGCCGCCGGGGCCGACGTGGGTGCAGCACGGGGTGCCGTCGACGTTCGCGGCGATCGCGGTGAGGATCTCCTCGACCTCGCCGTAGGCCTCCTGCGGACCGCCGGGCATGATGCTCGGCCCGTTGAGGGCACCCTCCTCACCGCCGGACACGCCGATCCCCATGAACCGCAGTCCCCGCTCCTCGCAGTACGCGGCGCGACGGTCGGTGTCGGGGAAGTGCGAGTTGCCGGCGTCGATGATGATGTCGCCCTGGTCGAGCAGCGGCGCGAGCTCGTCGATGACGGCGTCGACCGGCTTGCCGGCCTTGACCATCACGACGATCTTGCGCGGGGTCTCCAGCGCGTCCACGAACTCCTGCAGCGACTCGGTGCCGGTGAAGGCCCCCTCGTCGCCGTAGTCCTTGATGAACTCGGTCGTCTTCGCGGTGGTGCGGTTGTGCACCGCCACCGGGAAACCGCGGCGGGCCATGTTGCGGGCCAGGTTGGCCCCCATCACCGCCAGCCCGGTGACCCCGATCCGGCTCTTCTCCGCCATCAGTGCGTCCTCCGTGTCGATGCGTGGGTGTCGATACGTCCGTGGTCGATACGTCCGTGGTCGGTGCGTCCGCGGTCGGTGCGTCCGATGTGCGCGCCCGCCCGGCGCGGGCCGATCCGGGCCGGACCCCATCCTGGCCCGGCGCGGGTGGGGCGCGCGCGGGACGGTCGTGTCCCGTTGGTCACGGCCGGGTTCCCGCCGGCCGATCGTCCCGGTCCCCGGCGGCCAGGAAGCCGGTCAGCAGCTCGGTCGCCCGCTCCGGCGCCTCCTCCGGGATCCAGTGCCCGCAGCCCTCGACGCGCTCGAACCGGAAGTCGTCCACGAACTCCGACGAGCGTCGCATCTGGCCCTCGGTGAGGGCGGCGTCGCCGGCGCTCCACACGCCCAGGACCGGCACCGTGATCCGCGGCAGCTGCGGGATCGAGGTCGGGACGAACGTCGCCGGGTCGATGTTGGCGCGGTACCAGTTCAGCGACGCCGTCAGCGCGCCCGGCCGGGACAGGTCGGCGAGCTGGCGCCGCGGCAGCGGGTGGTCCTCGGGCAGCGACGCGTGCAGCCAGCCGCGCAGGAACTGCCAGTCATCCGCCGGGATCACCTTCTCGGCGACCCCGGGGAACTGGAACCAGAGCATGTACCAGGACATCGCCTTCTGCCGGAACCCGGCGGTGGCGAACGCGACGGGGTGCCCGACGGAGTAGGCGGCGTAGCGGGTGACCCGCGGGGAGGCCAGCGTGACGGCCCAGCCGAGCGAGGCGCCCCAGTCGTGTCCGGCCAGGGCGAACCGGTCGATCCCCAGCGCGTCGGCGACGCCGAGGACGTCGGCGACCAGGGCGCGCATCCGGTAGTGCTCGACCTCCGCGGGCCGGTCGGAGTCGCCGAAGCCGCGCAGGTCCGGGACGACGACCCGGTACCCGGCCTCGGCGAGCGCGGACACCTGGTGGGTCCAGAGGGTGGCGCGGTCCGGCCAGCCGTGCAGCAACACGACCGGCGCGCCGTCGCCGCCGGTGTCGTGCACGGAGAGTGTGACCTCGGGCAGCGTCGTGCCGGGGACGGTGATCCGCTGCGGGGCGGGGAAGGTCATGGGCCGACCGTATCCCGGTTCCCGCCCGCTGGGACGGTGCACGCCCGTGCGGCGTGCGGGGGCGACACTGGCCCGATGGTCCGCCTCTCCCCCGACACCGACCAGGACGGCCGCGTCGGACCGGTGGGGGTGGTCGGGCTCGTCGGCGGCGTCGTCGGCGGCATGATCGGTGGCGGCAGCGGGGTGCTGTTCGTGCCCGCGCTCGCCCGGTTCACCCGGTTGACCCGGGCCCGGATCCACGGGTCGACGACGATCTCGAACATCGGCGTCTGCGTCGCGGGGGCGGCCGCCTACGCCCTCGCCGGCGGTGCGCTGGACCTGCGGACCGGGGCCGGTCTGATCGTCGGCGGGACCGTGGGCGGCTGGGTCGGCCCGAAGCTGCTGGCCCGCGCGTCGGAGACCCTGCTGCGGGTGCTGCTGGTCGCCGTCCTGGTGCTGACGGCGGCGAAGCTCGTCGTCGACGCGCTGGGCGTGCCGCTGCTGGCCGGGGCGCTGGTGCCCCCGTGGCTGGTCGCGCAGCCGTGGTTCCTCTACCCGACGGCGACGCTGACCGGCCTGGTCATCGGCGCCTGGGCCGGGGCGATGGGGCTGGGCGGCGGGCTGCTGGCGGTGCCCGCGATGGTGCTGCTGTTCGGCACCGACCTGCACGTGGCCGCCGGGACCTCGTTGCTGACGTTCATCCCGAACTCGATCGTCGGCACCGTCGTGCACCTGCGTCAGGGCACCGCCTCGGCACGCTGGGGCACGCTGCTGGCGGTGACCTCGGCGCCCGGCACGGTGGCCGGTGCGGCCCTGGGGCTGGCGCTGGACGCACGGGTGCTGGGCTTGGTGTTCGGGACCTTCGCGACGGCGATGGCGGTCCTCGAGACCGTCGGTCTTCTCCGCCGCCGACGACGATGACCTGCACGGACATGCGGAGAGCGGCAGGATCGCGCTACTCTACGGGGTGCGCTCAGAACACGAGAACGTGGACCTGCACCTCAAGTATAACACGGCCGGGAAGCCCCCGGCGACCCCCGACTCCGGGTACGAGGCGGAGCTCGCCGAGGAGACCCGGAACCTGCGGTGGCTGCACGCCCTGCTCGACGCGGAGCTGGCCGACGCCGACGGCTTCGCCCGCGGCGCCGCGGCCGAGCGGGCCGGGGAGCAGCTGAGCGCCCGCTGGGAGCGCGAGGTCTCGGTGCAGCGCTGGTCGGAGCGGGCGCGGGCGCTCACCGCGGCCCGGGCCGGGCTGTGCTTCGGCCGTCTCGACCCCGCCGGGGCCGCAGGCGGCCCGGGTGCCCCGGCCCCGACCCGGGCGGGCCGGATCGGGCTGACCGACCCGGGCGACGGCGAGAGCGCGCTGGTCGACTGGCGGGCCCCGGCGGCGCGGCCGTTCTACTGCGCCACGCCGGTCACCCCGCTCGGCGTGGGCCGGCGCCGGCACTACACGGTCGCGGGTACCGCCCCGCAGGAGCGCGTCGTGGCCTTCCACGACGACCTCCTCGACATCGACATCGGCACCGGCACCGGCACCGAGGGTGCCGCCGCGGGCCCGGTCACGGTGTCGGCGTCGGACCCGGCACTGCTCGCCGCGCTCACCGCGCCGCGCGGCACGCGGATGTGCGACATCGTCACGACGATCCAGTCCGAGCAGGACGAGATCATCCGGTTGCCGCTGTCGGGCACCGTCGTGATCGAGGGCGGGCCGGGGACCGGCAAGACCGCCGTCGCGCTGCACCGGATCGCGTACCTGCTCTACACCCACCGCGAGCGGCTGGCACGCAGCGGCGTGCTCGTCGTCGGACCGAGCGCGGGGTTCGTGCACTACGTCGGCGGGGTGCTGCCCGCGCTCGGCGAGTCCGCGGTCGTGTTCACCACCCCGGGACGCCTCGCGCACGGCGTCGTCGCGGAGGCGACCGACCCGCCGGGGACGGCCCGGCTCAAGGGCGACCTCACCATGGTCGACGTGCTGCGCCGCGCCGTCGACGACCGTCAGCAGCTGCCCGGGGCACCGGTCGCGATCGAGATGGACGACGTCACCGTCGAGATCGACACGGCGCTGGCCGCCGAGGCGCGCCGCCGGGCCCGCGCGACCGGGCGGCCGCACAACACCGCCCGCGCCACGTTCCGCGACACCCTCGGACGTCTGCTCGTGGACCAGGGGCTGGAGCGGCTCGAGGTCGGGCTCGAGGACCCGCCGGAGCTCGCGGAGCTGCTCGCCGGGCTGGACATCCCGGAGATCGAGCCCGCCGGGGCGGCCGAGGTGTCGGCCGAGATGCGGGCGGAGCTGCGCGACGCGGTGCGCACCGACCCGCGGTTCCACGACGCCGTCGAGGCGCTGTGGCCGGTGCTGACCCCCCGGCGCGCGCTGACCGAGCTGTACGCCGACCTCGACCGGTTGGCCTCCGCCGGGGCCGGGGAGGACCTGTCCGCGCTGCACCGCGCGCCGGGCGCCCCGTGGACGGTGGCCGACGCGCCGTTGCTCGACGAGCTGGCCGAGCTCCTGGGCCCGGTCCCTGGGTCCGCACCGGCCGCGGCCGCGGAGCCGGACAGCGCCTACGCCGCCGAGGTCCTGACCGTGCTCGAGTCCGCGGACCGGTCGCTGGCCGGGGAGGACCCCGACGAGCTGCGCCCCACCGACTTCGTGACCGCCGACATGCTCGCCCGTCGCCACGTCGCCGGGGTGCCGCTGACCGTGGCCGAGCGCGCGGCCGCCGACCGCGACTGGCGCTACGGGCACCTCGTCGTCGACGAGGCGCAGGAGCTGTCCGCGATGGACTGGCACGTGCTGCTCCGGCGCTGCCCGGCGCGGTCGATCACCGCGGTCGGCGACCTCGCCCAGCGCAGTGCCCCGGCCGGTGCCCGGGCCTGGGACGACGTGCTCGCCCCGCACCTGGCCGGACGGTGGACCCACCGCACGCTGACGGTGAACTACCGGACGCCCTCGGAGATCATGGACGCCGCCGCACGGGTACTGGCGACCTACGCCCCGGACCGTCGCCCGCCGGAGTCGGTGCGCAGCACCGGTGAACCGCCCCGGACGCACACGGTCCCGGCCGGGGAGCTCGCCGCCGCGGTCCGCCGGATCGTCGACGACGAGCGGGCCCGCACCCCCGGCGGGACCGTCACCGTGATCGCCCCGCCGGGGACGGACGCGGGGTCTCCGGGCGTACCGGTGCACACCCCGGTCTCGGCGAAGGGCCTGGAGTTCGACGCCGTCGTGATCGTCGACCCGGAGCGGATCCGGGCGACCGACCCCGCGGACCTCTACGTCGCGATGACCCGCGCGACCCAGCGGCTCACGATCCTGGAGGTGACCGGCTAGAACGCGGGCCAGGGGATGGCCGGGCCGTGACCGTCCGGGCCGGGGAAGCGCGGCTCGGCGAGCAGGCGGTCGATCCGGGAGCGCATCGCCGCGACCTCGCGGCGGGTGACGTGTGCGCCGAGCACGTCGGCGAACGAGTCCGCCAGCCGGGCGCGCAGCTCCTTGAGCACGGCCGTGTGCTCCTCGCCGAGCTCGTCACCGACCCAGCCCCACAGGACGGTGCGCAGCTTCGGCTCGGAGTGCAGGGTCAGGCCGTGGTCGACGCCGTAGACCCCGCCGTCGCCGGCCACGATCACGTGCCCGCCCTTGCGGTCGGCGTTGTTGACCACGACGTCGAACAGCGCCATCGCCCGCAGCTGCGGGTCGTCGGCGTGCACCAGCACGACCGGGTCCCCGGCGCCGTCGCGGGCGCGCAGCACGGGCAGCCAGCCGCTCGGGATCTCGTGCGGTTCGCACAGCTCGACCAGCGACTCGGTGACGAGCTGCACGGTCTCCTCGGTGACGTCGCCGTCGAGCTCGTCACCGAGGTCGCCGGCCGGGTCGGTCAGGGCGCTCTCGTCGCCCGAGGAGACCCAGGCCTGCACCATCCCGGGTCCGAACGGGGCCTCGTCACGCAGCACGGTGGGCGGCACCACGTCCAGCCCCGAGACCTGCGAGACGAGGAAGGCGCCGACCTCGCGCCCGGCGAGGGTGCCGTCCGGGAAGTCCCACAACGGCCGCTCCCCGCGGACCGGCTTGTACACGCAGCGCAGGTCGACGCCGTCGAGCGAGACGGTGCCGAACAGGGTCGCGTTGGACGCGTCGACCATCCGGCCGGTGATGTCCATGCGACCGGTGCGCAGGACCTCGAACACGGCCGGGTCGCGCAGGTCGAGGGTCACTCCGTCCCGGCCACGGGGTTGCGGTCGTGGTAGCCGTTGAGGCGCACGCAGACGTGGCCCTCCGGGTCGAGCGGCTCGGCACACAGCGGGCACGGCGCGCGGCCGGCGTCGACGACCTTCTCGGCGCGCTCGGCGAAGGACTTCGCCGCCGTCGGGGACAGGAACACGCGCAGCGCGTCCGGTCCCTCCTCGGTGTCGTCGAGCACGACCGACTCGTCGATCTCCTCCTCGGTGACCGCGAGCAGCTCGACGACGATCGAGCTCGAGTCCGCGTCCCAGCCCAGGCCCATGGTCCCGACCCGGAACTCCTCCTCCAGCGGGACCGCGAGCGGGTCGTTGTCCGACGAGCCGGTGGCCACCGTGGTGCCCAGCAGGTTGTCCTCGCCGAAGCGTTTGGACACCTCGCCGAGCAGCGCCGTGATGCGTTCGGCCAGCACCGACACCTGCTGTTTCTCCAGCAGGACGCTGATGGTGCGGCTGCTCTCGATCGCCTGCAGGTAGAAGGCTCGATCGCCGGGCTCGCCGACGGTCCCGGCCACGAAGCGGTCGGGTCGGCGGAAGACGTGGATGACGCGAGCCATGACCTTTCCCAGGGTAGGCGTATCCGGCTCCGGGGGCATCCCCGCGGGCGCCCGTGGGTGCGGCCGTCGCGGCGATGCGAGGTGGATCACCCCGCGTCAGGCGTTGGTGGATCCCCCCACCACAGCGTCGGAGGCGTTCACCGGCGGCTCCGCGCCCTCGGCGGGCTTCGGCTTCGGGACCAGGCTCGCGACGTCGCCGGACTGCTCGTTCATCCGCGCGACGAACGGGCGCAGCTCGGTGTAGGTGACGACGCTCACCGAGCAGGTGTCGACCACGATCCGCTGGAAGTTGTCGAGGTGGCTGGCCAGCGCGTCGGCCAGGATCGCCTTGATCACGTCGCCGTGGCTGCAGGCCAGCAGGATCGCGTCGTCACCGTGCTCGGCCCGGACCCGGGTGACGTGGCGGCGGATCGCCGCGACCGAGCGGGCCTGCATCCCGGCCAGGGACTCACCGTCCGGGAAGGTCGCGGCCGACGGGTGCGCCTGGACGACCTTCCACAGGTCCTCCTTGAGCAGGTCGGTGATCTTCCGCCCGGTCCACGCGCCGTAGTCGACCTCGGCGAGGTCGTCCTCGACCACCGGCTCCAGGCCGCGGGCCGCCACGAGCGGCGCGACGGTCTGGCGGCACCGCTCCATCGGGGAGGTCACGACCGAGGCGATCGGCAGGGCGGCGAGGCGGTCGACGACGGCCGCCGCCTGCTCCCGGCCGCGGTCGTCGAGCTCCACACCGGGGGTGCGACCGGCCAGCACGCCCGCCGTGTTCGCGGTGGACCGGCCGTGCCGCAGGAGGATCAAGGTCGTCACGTCGCACGAGGCTACGCGGCGCGCCGCCGATCAGTACGCGCTGACCGCGCCGAGCGAGAGCGCGGCGAGCAGGGCGGCGCCCAGCGCGATCCGGTAGGCCACGAAGACGTAGACGGTGTTGTTCTCCACGAACCGCAGCAACCAGGCGATCACCGCGTAGCCGACGACGAACGCGATGACCACCGCGACCAGCATCTGCGGCCCGGACGGGCCGTCGCCGGCGAACACGTCGGGCAGGGTGAACAGGCCCGCCCCGAACACGGCCGGGATGGCCAGCAGGAAGGAGTACCGCGCGACCGCGGGCCGGGTCAGACCCAGGAACAGGCCCGCGGTGATCGTGCCGCCGGACCGGGAGACGCCCGGGATCAGTGCCATCGCCTGGGCGAAGCCGAGCAGGACACCGTCCTTCCAGGTGATCTTCTCCATGGGCTTGGTCTGCGTCCCGAACCGCTCGGCCAGCCCGAGCAGGACACCGAACACGATCAGCATCACGGCGACCAGCCACAGGTTCCGCGCGACGCCCTCGATCTGGTCCTTGAGCAGCACCCCGAGCACCGCGATCGGGACCGACCCGATGATGACCAGCCAGGCCAGCCGGTAGTCGTCGGTCGCGCGCACCCCGGCGTCGCGGAACCCGCGCACCCAGGTCGTGAACAGGTGCCAGATGTCCTTGGCGAAGTAGACGATCACCGCGGCCTCGGTGCCGATCTGGGTGACGGCGGTGAACGCGGCCCCCGGGTCGCCGCCGAACCCGACCGCCGAGACGATCCGCAGGTGCGCCGAGGACGACACCGGCAGGAACTCGGTCAGCCCCTGGACGATCCCGAGGACCACGACCTCCAGCCAGCTCACGAACGGCTCCCGTCACGGCCGCGGTCCCGGGTGCTCCGGTCCGGTGTCGCCCGGTCCTGACGGCTCGGCTCCTGGATGATCACGGGCCGTCACCGTACTCGCCGAGACGGGCGTCACTCTGCGCGCCCTCACCGGTCCCGGCGGCCCGCGCGCCTAGGCTCGGCGACCGTGCAACGCAGACCGGTGGGCGGCAGCGGCCTCGAGGTGTCGCGGGTCGGCCTGGGCACCATGACCTGGGGCGAGGACACCTCCCCGGCTGACGCGGCGGACCAGCTCAAGGCGTTCGCCGACGTCGGCGGGACCCTGGTCGAGACCGCCGAGGACTACGGCGCCGGCGCCGCCCAGCAGGTGCTCGGCGGGCTGCTGCGGGGCACCGTCCGTCGCGA
This sequence comes from Pseudonocardia sp. ICBG1293, assembly GCF_020131355.1. Lineage (GTDB taxonomy): Bacteria > Actinomycetota > Actinomycetes > Mycobacteriales > Pseudonocardiaceae > Pseudonocardia. Next base: position 54,365 of record NZ_JAHLEL010000051.1, on the reverse strand, counting down.
CGACCTCGTCCTCGCGGGGCGCGGCACGACCGTCGGCGCCGCCGAGCCCGCCTCGCGTTCGGCCCTTCTCCGGTCGCTCGACGACACCCTGCGGCGGCTCGGCACCGAACACCTGGACCTGTGGCAGTTCCCCGGCTGGGACCCCCGGGTGCCGCTGGACGAGACGCTGTCCGCGGTGCAGGTCGCCGTCTACTCCGGACGGGTGCGCTACGCCGGCCTGGTGGCCCCGGCCGGCTGGCAGCTGGCGACGGTCGCGGGCAGCGCCGCGGCCGGGCCCGACCCCGCGGTCTGCCGTCCGGTGTCGGCGCAGGTGGAGTACTCCCTGCTCGCCCGGGAGCCGGAGGCCGAGCTGCTCCCCGCCGCCCGGCACCACGGCCTCGGGCTGCTGGCCTGGGCCCCGCTGGGGCGAGGGGTGCTGACCGGCAAGTACACCGACGGGACCCCGGCCGACTCGCGGGGCGCGAGCGCGCTGCTGGCGTCCTACGTGGAGGCGCGCCGCACCGAGCACTCGGCACGGATCGTGCAGTCGGTGCTCACCGCCGCCGACGGTCTCGGCACCTCGCCGCTGTCGGTGGCGCTGACCTGGGTGCGGGACCGTCCGGGGGTGGCCTCGGCCGTCGTCGGGGCGCGGGACGCCGCCCAGCTGCGGGCCTCGCTCGCGGCCGAGGACCTCGTGCTGCCCGCCGAGATCCGCACCGCGCTCGATGATGTGAGCGACCCCGTCTGAGCCTCCCCCGCCGGCCGGGGCGCCCCTTACAGTGGGAATGCCCGACGCGACACCCACCGTTCATCCGGTGGGCACCGACGAGCACGGCACGACCGGGAGGCACGCATGACCGAGGGCACGGGGAACGGGTCGGAGGACTCCGCCGCCGGGAATCGGGTGGCCGGGACTCGGGACGGCGACGGCTGGACCGACGACCGGTACGAGTACCGCCCGGTCCGCATCGAGGGCGACGTCTCCCGGCTCACGGCGTCGGTGCGGCTGGCGATTCAGGCCGAGTTCTCCGGCTGGGAGCTGTCCCGGCTGCGGCTCTACCCCGGCGGCGTGCGCAAGATCGTGCTCCGGCGACGGCTGGACGACCGGCAGGGCCTGCTGCCGGAGCCCACCTTCTGACCGGCGGCGCTCAACCGCCGTAGGGCACCGTGATGATCTCCATCCGGTGCCCGGACGGGTCGTCGAAGTAGACACCCCGGCCGCCGTCATCGGTGTTGAGCTCGCCGGGACGGCTCTTGCCGGGGTCCGCCCAGTACTGCTGCCCGCGTCCGGTGATCCGGGCGAACGCGGCGTCGAACTCCTCATCGGAGACGAGGAACGCGTAGTGCTGCGGGACGATCGCGGCGGGGTCGGCGTCCATGAAGTCCAGGTCGACACCGTTCGCGACGCGCACGACCCGGAACGGCCCGAACGACGTCGGCTCGGGCAGCCCCAGGATCTCCGCCAGGTAGGCGGCCCCGGCGCGACTGTCGCGGGAGTGGACGATGGTGTGGTTCAGCTCGGCCATGCCCTCCAGGATGTGACCTGCACCGCGGTCCAGGTCAAGCCCGGTTCCTCAGGCGTCCTTCCACCCGACCTCCGGCGGCGCACCCGCCCCGCGCGGGCTGGGCACCCCGCGGACGCCGTAGGGGGCGGGCTCGCGGCCGGGCTGGACGTACCAGCACTCGCCGGGCTCGCCCCGCTGCAGGATCTGCTCGATCCCGGCGGCGACGTCGTCGGCCCCCAGCAGCGGGAAGTCGCCGAACTGGGCACGCACGTTGCCGATCAGCGGGGTGTCGGCGAACCCGGGGCAGACCGCCGTGACCCGGATGCCCTCCCCCGCCAGCGCCGGGCCCGCGGCCCGGACGTAGCCGACGACGGCGTGCTTGGTCGCGGTGTAGAGCGCGTCGCCGGGCAGACCGATCAGCCCGGCCAGCGAGGCGGTCGCCACCACGTGTCCGCCGCCGGCGCGGCGCAGCGCCGGCACGGCGGCGTTCAGCCCGAACACCACGTGGTCCAGGTTCACCCCGACGATGCGCCGGTACCCCTCCAGGTCGAGGTCCTCGACGCCGGACTGCCCGGCGGTCGTGCCGGCGTTGAGCAGCACGACGTCGAGCCGCCCGAAGCGCTCCTCCGCCGCGGCCACCGCGCCGGCCATCGCCGCCGGGTCGGTGACGTCGGCCGGGTGGGCGAGCCCACCCACCCGCTCCGCGACGGCCGCGGCGCCGTCGGCGTCCCGGTCGACGACCACGATCCGTGCACCCGCCGCCGCCAGCCGGTCCACCGCGGCCGCGCCGATGCCCGACGCGCCCCCGGTGACCAGGGCGACCTTGCCCGAGAGATCCATACCGTCACCCTGCCACCCGCGGGCCGGTCCGTCACGGCGCCGGAGCGGAGGTCAGACCGTGCGCAGGAAGCGGTCCAGCACCCGGGTGCCGAACCGCAGCGCGTCCACCGGGACCCGCTCGTCGATGCCGTGGAACAGCGACGCGAAGTCCAGCTCCGGGGGCAGCCGCAGCGGCGCGAAGCCGTAGCACTTCATGCCCAGGGTCGAGAACGCCTTCGCGTCGGTCCCCCCGGACAGCATGTAGGGGACGATCTCGGCGGTCGGGTCCTCGGTGCGCAGCGCGGCCTGCATCGCGTCGGTCAGCGCGCCCTCGAAGGGTGTCTCCACCGCGGGCAGGTCGGTGACCCACTCACGCTCGACGTCCGGGCCGAGCAGCTCGTCGACCTCGCGCAGGAACGCCTCCTCGCGGCCCGGCAGCACCCGGCAGTCGACGACCGCCTCCGCCGTCGACGGGATGACGTTGGCCCTGTACCCGGCCTGGAGCATCGTCGGGTTCGCGGTGTCCCGGACGGTGGCACCGATGATCCGCGAGATCGGTCCGAGCTTGGCCAGGGCGCCCTCGAGGTCGTCCTCCGGGTACTCGACACCGGTCAGCTCGGTCATCCGGTCCAGGAACGCCTGCACCGTGTCGGTGATCGTCAGCGGGAACGTGTGGTTCCCGAGCCGCGCGACGGCCTCGGCCAGGATGGTGACGGCGTTGTCGTCGTGCAGGAACGAACCGTGGCCGGGCTTGCCCTTGGCCCGCAGCCGCATCCAGGCGATGCCCTTCTCCGCGGCCTCAACCAGGTAGGCCCGCTGGTCCTCGCCGAGGGTCAGCGAGAACCCGCCGACCTCGCCGACGGCCTCGGTGCACCCCTCGAAGAGGTCCGGCCGGTGCTCGACGAGCCACTGCGCGCCCCACCTGCCGCCGGCCTCCTCGTCGGCGACGAAGGCCCACACGATGTCCCGCGGCGGGACGACGCCCTCACGCTTGAACCGGCGGGCTACCGCCAGCATCATCGCGTCCATGTCCTTCATGTCGACGGCGCCGCGGCCCCACACGTAGCCGTCCTGCACCGCCCCGGAGAACGGGTGCACCGACCACTCGCCCGCGTCCGCGGGGACGACGTCGAGGTGGCCGTGCATCAGCAGCGCGCCGCGGCTGCGGTCGGCGCCCTCCAGCCGGGCGATCACGTTCATCCGCTTCGGCATGCCGGACTCGACGAGCTCGACCTCGTAGCCGACCTCACGCAGCTTGTCCGCCACGTAGTCGGCGGCCTCGGCCTCCCCGGCGAGGGTCTCGGGGTCGGCGGTGTTGGTCGTGTCGATCCGGATCAGCTCCGAACACAGCTGCACGACCTCGGCCTCGGCGCTGCTCGGATCGTCGTTCGCTGGAGCGGTCATGGACGTCGTTCTACCACCGGCGACGCGTGCCGACCCCGCCGCAGCCCGGCCGCAGGGCTGGGCTACGCTTCCCCCACGACGCGATCGAGAGATCGCGACGTCCGAGTGGCGGAATGGCAGACGCGCTAGCTTGAGGTGCTAGTCCCCGTATAAGGGGGTGGGGGTTCAAGTCCCCCCTCGGACACCGACCGGTTCTCCCGGCACGTGATGGAGAACGAGTCCACGTCGGTACTCGGTGGAGGACGACCGGCGGGTGGCGCTCACCGTCACCGGTCGGTCGACATCCTCGTGCCCCTGCGGCCACGATCCGGTCCGACTGCGCGCGTCCGGTTCCCCGGCGTTGCCCGCAACGGTCCGGTCCGGTCCTGTCGGCCCGCGCCCGCCGGCCGTCGGGGTCACCGGCAGGGACTCCGCGGCGCGGAGTCCGGGGTGACACCGTAGCGACGTCCGCCGGGCCACCGGCGACGCGGCGACCTCGGACAGGGGGCAGGGTTGGGCACCTCCGGCGGCCGGCGGACGCAGGATCAACGACGCGCCGAGACCGAGCGACGGGTCGTCGACGCCGCGATCGACCTGATCGCCGGCGCGGGGTCCCGCCGGCTCACCCTGGCCCGGGTGGGAGAGGTCGCCGGCTACAGCCGCGGCATCGTCTACCACCACTTCGGCGGACGCGAACAGCTGGTCAGGGCGGTACTCGAACGGGTGCGGACCATGGACCTGCCCGGGTACGACGGCGACGGCCTCCGGCAGGTCACCCGCGTCGTCCACACCTATCTGACGACGGCCGCCGGGCACTCCCCCTCCAGCCGCGCCTTCCACCAGCTGTGGATGGAGGCGCTGGCAGCGGATCCGGTGGTGCAGCCGATGTTCGGTGAGCACGACGACGACTTCCAGCAGTTCCTGTCCGCGGCCATCGAGCGGGGGCGCTCCGACGGGTCGATACGTCCCGACCTCGACGTCGCCGCCGCCGGGGCCGTCGTGATGGCCCTCCTCCGGGGAACCTCCGTCCAGCTCGCCGCGCTTCCACCGGGCGTCGGACGGGACGCCGTCATCACCGAGGCCGTGCGGTTCGCGGGTGCGGCGTTCGAGCCCGTCGCGCCCGGGCGCCACTGACCCCGTCCGTCCGACCCCCACCCGGGATGACAGGGACCACATCGGTGTCTATGTTACTTGCATGCATGCACACAACTCATCGTCGCACAGCGGTCCGCCCGTCGTCCTCGTGCACGGCAACCCCGAGACCGCGGAGGTCTGGAACCCGCTCCTCGCCCAGCTCGGCCGGACGGACGTCCTCACCCTGTCCCCACCCGGATTCGGGCAACCCGCGCCGTCCGGGTTCGCCGCGACCGTCGACGGCTACCAGCAGTGGCTGATCGCGATGCTGGAGCGGTTCCGGGAGCCGGTCGACCTGGTGGGCCACTCACTCGGTGGCATGCACGTGGCCCAGGTGGCCATGAGCCGGCCGGACCTGATCCGCAGCTGGGCCTCCGCCGCACTGGGGCTCTTCGCGCCCGACTACCAGTGGCACGACCGGGCGAGGACGTGGCAGCAGGAGGGCGCGGGCGAGGAGTCCGTCCGGCAGATCTTCGGCGGGACGCTGGACCACCGCCTGGCCGTGGCCACCGGTATCGGCATGACGGGTCCCACCGCCGAACGCGTCGCCGCGGGCTTCGACGACGGCATGGGGCGCGCGGTCCTCACCCTCCTGCGGTCCGCGGCGCAGCCCGTCATGGCGGACGCCGGGCGACGCCTGGCCGCGGCGCGACGACGGCCCGGTCTCGCGCTGCTGGCCATGGCGGACACCGGCGCCTCGGCGGGGACGCTCGACCAGCACCGACGCATGGCAGAACTCAGCGGCGCGACGATCGCGGAGCTGGCGGGGGTCGGTCACTGGTGGCCCCTCGAGGATCCCCGCCCGGCCGCCGCGGCCCTGTCCGCGTTCTGGGACGAGCTGAACGGCCGATGACCACGACGTCCCGGCCCCCGGCGCGGGCCGGCCGTGGCCACTCGCGCGTCCTGGAGGTGTCGACCGCCGCCGGACCCGGGACGACCCGCGTCGTCGACGAGCCGCTCGCACCGACGGACCGGGGGACCTCCGTCCTGCGGATCCACCGGTTCGCCGTGACCTCGAACAACGTCTCCTACTTCCGTACCCGGGACCAGCTGGGTCACGGACGGGCCTTCCCCGCGGCGTCCGGCTGGATGCGCGTACCCGTGTGGGGGGACGCGACCGTGGTCGACGGGGCGAGCGGGGGTCCGCGGGAAGGTACCCGGGTCATCGGCTACCTGCCGATGGCGACCACCGTGGCCATGTCGCTGGAACCGCGTACGGACGGCACGCTCGTCGAGACCTCCGCCGGCCGCTCCCACCTGCCGCCGATCTACCAGCAGTACCGGGTCGTCGAGTCCCCCGCCGACGGTCTCGAGCTCGCGACGCTCCACATCGAGGCGCTCGCCAGCGCCCTCGTACCCGACCTCGTCGGCGCCGGGGTCGAGCACGTACTGATCTCCAGCGCCGGGAGCAAGACGGGGCAGGCACTCGCCTTCCTGCTCGCCGAGGCCGGAGTGGCCTGCACGGGTCTGACCGGGGACCGGTCCGCCCCGGGCGGGAACGCCGCGGCCCTGGTCGGCTACGACGACCTGTCCTCGCTGTCGGTGCCTCCCGGATCGGTGTTCCTCGACATCGCCGGCGACCCACGGCTGCGGGGCCGGATCGTGGCGCAGTGCGGAGGCGCCCTGGCCCGCACGCTGGGGATCGGCGGCACCCGTCTCGCCGGCCCGATCCCCGCGGAGTACGCGGGACCGGCGTCGCCGGTGGTGGAGCGCTACGGCGCCGGTCCACGGCTGGCCGAGATGGAGCGCGAGCAGGGCACCGATGCCGTACGGCTCCTGCGGGAGCGGACCCGGCTCCGGCTTCTCGCGTGGGCCCGCGAGACGGTCACCGTCCGTCGCCTCGACGGTCTCGGTGCGGCCGCCGCCGTCTGGCCGGGAATCGTGCGCGGAGGACACGGGGCCACGGAGATCCACCTCGTGGCGCCGTAGCCCGGTCCGCGGTCCGGACCCGGCAGGATCGATCGACGCCTCCGGGCACGGGGCCCCGGTCCGGTCGGCCCGGCACCCCGCGGGCCGGGCCGACCGTGGTCACGCCGGTGGGGTCACCCGCCGGCGGGCACGCCCGGGGTCGGCAGCGAGTCCGGGGTGCAGTCCGGGACCCCGGGGTACTCCGGCAGCACCGGCACCGTCGCGGCGCCGGGGGCGGCCGGGCCCGGCTCGACGGGCACACCCGGCGCACCGGCCGGGACGCAGGTCGGGGGCGGGACGCTGCTCCCGGCGTCGGCCAGTGCGGTCCCGCCGAGCGCGAGCAGGCCGAACGCCGCCATGACCACGGCGCCGCCGAGGGACTTCGAGATCGACATGGGTGGACTCCGTTCGTCGTCGGTGTCCGTGACGGGCGTCCCGGACACCCCGGAGTCGATCCCATCGAGCCTGTCGGCAGCGTCTGTCGATCTCGATACACTCGCCATAACCGATCACCGCGATGCTGGGCGCCCGGGCGGGACCGCAGACGGTAGGGGCGACGTGCGAGTACTGGTGGTGGAGGACGAGGCCCTTCTCGCGGAGTCCCTGGTCCTGGGCCTGCGCCGGGAGGGGATGGCGGTCGACCTCGCCACGGACGGGCACGGCGCGCTGGAGCTGGTGGACCTGCACGACTACGACGTCGTCGTGCTCGACCGCGACATACCCGGGGTGCACGGCGACGAGGTCTGCCGCACCGTCGTCACCGACCGGCCGGACTGCCGGGTGCTGATGGTGACCGCGGCGGGCCGGCTCGCGGACCGGGTCGAGGGCCTGCGCATCGGCTCCGACGACTACCTGGTCAAGCCGTTCGACTTCCCCGAGCTGGTGGCCCGGCTGCACGCCCTGTTCCGGCGCTCGGTGCGCGCCCATCCCCCGGTCCTCGCCCACGGCGACCTGCGGGTCGATCCCCGGTTCCGGGACGTGCGACGCGGTGAGATCCCGATCCGGCTGACCCGCAAGGAGTTCGCCGTGCTCGAGCTGCTCGTGCGGGCCGGTGGTGGTGTGGTCAGCGCCGAGGAGCTGCTGGAGAAGGCCTGGGACGCCCACGCCGACCCGTTCACCAACGCCGTGCGCATCACGGTGTCGACGCTGCGCCGCAAGCTCGGTGAGCCGACGGTCCTGGAGACCGTCACCGGCGTCGGCTACCGGCTGACGGGCTCGTGAGCGGCCGCGGGGTGCTCCCCGGGCAGCTGCTCGGCCGGTTCTCGGTACGACTGCGTCTCACCCTCCTCATCGCCGCCGGGGCCCTCGCCTGCGGCGTGGTCATGGTCGCCGCGCTCTACCTCCTGATGCGCTACGTCCCGACCTACGACCTCGCCGGCACACCGGGCGTTCCGGTGATCGAGGATCCGGTCGGTGGGGCCCCCGTGGCTCCGCCCGGTCCGGGGCCGGCGGGCCCGTCCGGCGGGGGCACGGATCCGGCCGGGACGGTGGTCCCGGGGATCGAGGTGCCTCCCGGTCTGCCCGAGATCGCCGTCGACCCCGCCCTCCTGCGGAGTCCCGACGGCGCCGTCCGGAGCACCGCCGACGTCCTGCACGCCCTGGTCCGCTACTCGGGTGTGGCGGTGCCGGCCCTGGTCCTGCTCGGCGCGCTGCTGGGCTGGGTGGTCGCGGGGCGGGTACTCGCCCCGGTGCACCGCATCACGGCGACCGCGCGCGACATCGCCGACGGGAACCCGCACGAGCGGATCCGGATGGGGCCGCGCGACGGGCGCGACGACGAGTTCACCCGGCTGTCGGCGTCCGTCGACGCGATGCTCGACCGACTCCAGGCGGGCCTCGACGCGCAGCGCCAGTTCACCGCGAACGCCTCGCACGAGCTGCGCACCCCGCTGGCGGCGACGCGCACCGCGCGGCAGGTCGCGCTGGCCCATCCCGGTGCCCACGACCCCACCGACCTGCTCCGGAAACTGCTGGCCGCCAACGAGCACAGCATCGCCACGGTGGAGGCCCTGCTCACCCTCGCAAGGGCCGAGCACGCGCTCGAGCCCGTCGAGCCGGTCGACCTCGCCGACACCGCGGCGCAGGCTCTCGCCGAGGTCGCGCCCGAGGCCGCCGGACGGTCGGTCACGATGCACCGGGATCTCGGGTCCGCCGTCGTCCTCGCCGACGCCGACCTCCTCCGCCTGCTGGTGGTGAACCTGCTGCACAACGCGATCCGCCACAACCACCGTGGCGGATCGGTGGCCCTGACGGTCCGTGGCCGGGACGGCGCCGCCGAGCTGGTCGTCGAGAACACCGGAGACGTGCCGGCCGTCGACGAGGTCGAGCGGCTGTTCGAGCGGTTCCGGCGGAACGGGACGCGCTCGGCTCCGCGCGGACACGGACTCGGACTGTCGATCGTGCGCGCGATCGCGGACGGGCACGGGGGTGCCGCACGCGCCGTCCCGCGCGAGCGGGGCGGGCTCGCCGTCACCGTCACCCTGCCCGCCGCCGGTCACGGGGACCTCGACCGCCCCGTGCCGGGCTGACCGCGACCCGGGTGCCCACCGCCAGCACCGCTCCGAGGGCCGCGGCCCCGGCCAGCACCGCGAACAGCTGCGGGTAGCCGCCGAGCGGCCCGGCCAGGGCCGCACCCGCCCACGGGGAGAGGGCGACCGCCACCGTCGCGGGCGCCGACAGGAGCCCGCCGAGCCGGCCGTAGAACCGCGACGGCCAGCGGTCCGACACCGCCGTCGCCTGCACCAGTGTCATGAGGCCACGGGCGGCGCCGGTCAGCACCGCCGCCCCGACCAGCAGCCACGCCGGGCCGGGCAGCAGCCCCAGCAGGGCGGTCGACACGGCCAGCGCGGCCAGGACGAGCACCGCCCGTCCCGGCGGGGCCAGCCTGCCCACGGCCCGGGTGTAGAGCGCCCGGCCGGCGACCTGCCCGACCCCGCCGAGCCCGAGCGCCCAGGCCGCGGTCTGCACGTCGAGTCCCCGCTCGATCAGCAGCGGCACCTGGTTCACCGCGACCGCGAACCCGCAGAACGCACCGAGGCAGACCGCGGCCACGGTCAGCCGGAACGCACCGCTGCGCGCGATCGCGCCCGGGTCCGCGGGCCCGGGTGGCGTGGGTGCCGCAGGCCACCGGCCGCGCAGGCCGAACAGGTGCGCCGGGACCGTCACCACCAGCAGGACGACGGCGAGCACCAGGTAGGTCCCGCGCCAGCCGAACCCGCCCAGCAGCGCCGCCGAGAGCGGCGCGAACACCGTGCTCGCCAGCCCCCCGACCAGGGTGAGCGCGGTCAGCGCGCGCACCCGGTCCTCGCCCCACCAGCGGGTCAGCGCCGCGAACGCGGGCGGGTACAGCGTCGCGGACTGCGCGAGGCCCGCGACCAGCCAGGCGGCGAGAAACCAGGGCCAGGTCGGGGCGACCGCGATCGCGGCGACGGCGGGCACGCCCAGCACCGACCCGGCGGTCATGACCCAGCGCGGGCCCCACCGGTCCAGCAGCCGCCCCACGACGATCCCGGCCAGCGCGGACACCCCGAGGCCCGCGGAGAACGCGCCGGTCACCGCGCTCACCGACCAGCCGGTGTCGGCCGAGATCGACGGCGCGAGCACCGGGAACGCGTAGTAGAGCACGCCCCAGCTGGTGATCTCGGTCAGGCACAGGACGAGCAGGACCCGGCGACGGAACCCCGAGGAGCCACCGCTCACGTCACCGGTTGGGTCGATCATCGTGCACACCCTGGCCCGGTCGGGTTCCGTGCCGCAACACGCCCGAACTGCACCGTGCCGCCGCCGCCCGATCGCGCGTTCCGTGCGGCACGTCGGAGTCGTCCGGCGCCGGATGCGGCTCGCGCTCGGCGGTTCGGTCTCGTTCGCGACTCGCACCTGCATGTGTGTGGAATCTCTTGTATATCGGATCCAACTAACCGTACTGTTGGATCCAATAATCGTCTGGCCAGGGAGAGTTCGTGCGTTCTTCGTTGCCCTCGCTCGCGCCGTCGACCGAGCTGTACATCGACGGGGTCCGGATACCGGCCGGCGACCGGGCGACCTTCCCCGTCGTCGACCCGGCCACCGAGGAGGTTCTGACCCACGCCGTGCAGGCCGGCGACACCGATGTCGACGCGGCCGTCGCCGCCGCGGGGACCGCGCTGCGGGACCACCGGTGGTCCGGGCTCGCCCCGCTGGAGCGGGCGGCCGTGCTGCACCGGGTCGCCGACCTGATCGAGCGGGACCTCGAGGACCTCGCGATCCTCGAGACCCGCGACAACGGCAAGCCGATCGAGCGCTCGCGGGCCGACACCGGCCAGGCGGCGCGCACGTTCCGGCATTTCGCCGGTGCCCCGAGCCGGTTGACCGGCAGTACGGTCCCGATCGACGGCGGGGGCCACCACGTCTACACGACGGTGCGGCCGGTCGGGGTGGCCGCGCTGATCCTGCCGTGGAACTTCCCGATCATGACCGCCGCGTTCAAGCTCGCCCCGGCCCTCGCGGCCGGCTGCCCGGTGGTGGTCAAGCCCGCCGAGCAGACACCGCTGACGATGCTGCGGCTGGCCGGGCTGCTGACCGAGGCGGGCGTCCCGCCGGGCGTGGTGAACGTGCTGACCGGCGACGGCCGGGTCGGCGCCGCGCTGACCGCCCATCCCGGTGTCGCGGCGGTGTCGTTCACCGGCAGCACCGCCGTCGGCCGGGAGGTCGGCGTCACCGCGGCCGGCCGGCTCGCGCACTCGACGCTGGAGCTGGGCGGCAAGAGCGCCAACATCGTCTTCGACGACGCCGACCTCGACGCCGTCGTCACCACCGCGATGCGCGCCTCGTTCGGGCACTCCGGCCAGATGTGCACCGCGGGCAGCAGGCTGCTCGTGCAGCGCTCGACCCTGCCCGAGCTCACCGAGCGGCTGCAGGTCGCCGTCGGCCGGGTCCCGATGGGCGACGGGCTGGCCGGTGGGATCTCGGTCGGCCCGCTGGTCTCCGAGGAGCAACGCAGCCAGGTGCTCGGCTACATCGACACCGGCCGGGTCGAGGGCGCCGAGCTCGTCGTCGGCGGTGGCTCGCCGGACGGACCGGGCTACTACGTCGAGCCCACCCTGTTCACCGGCGTCACGAACGACATGGTGATCGCCCGCGAGGAGATCTTCGGACCGGTCCTCGGCGTGCTCGCCTTCGACGACGAGGACGACGCCGTCGGTCTCGCGAACGACTCCGGCTACGGGCTCGCCGCCGGGATCTGGACCCGCGACCTCGGCCGCGCACACCGCACCGCCGCGCGTCTCGACGTCGGAACCGTGTGGGTCAACACCTACAACGTGTTCGATCCGGCCCTGTCGTTCGGCGGGGTCAAGGGCAGCGGTCTCGGCCGCGACCTCGGTGACGAGGCACTGCTGGGCTTCGTCGAGTCCCGGGCCGTCGTGGTGGCGCTGTGAGCCCCGAGTCGATCACCGGACCGCTCACCCGGCCGATCGTCGAGGCGGCGCCCGCACCGGCGATCGACGTCGCCGCCGAGCGGGCCCGCACCCCCGGCGTCACCGAGTCGCACCACCTCAACGCGGCCGGCGCGGCACTGCCGACCGCCGCCGTCGTCGACACCGTGGTCGAGCACCTCCGTCGCGAGGAGCGCGACGGCGGCTACGAGGCCGCCGCCGCGGTGAGCGACCGGACCGAGGCCGTCTACGACGACATCGCCGAGCTCGTCGGCGCCCGCTCGGCGGAGATCGCGTTGTTCGACACCGCCACCACCGGGCTGCGCGTGCTGGTCGACGCGCTCCTCGGCGCCGGGACACCACGGCTGCTGGTGAGCCGCTCGGCCTACGTGAGCCACGCGCTGCACCTCATGGCCCACGCCCGGCGCACCGGGGCCGGGCTCGAGATCCTGCCCCTCGATCCCGCGACCGGCGCCGTCGATCTCGGCGCGCTCGAGGCGACCCTGCGGGACGGCGGACCGGCGATCGTGTTCGTGGCGCACCTGCCGACGTCGTGCGGGCTCGTCGAGCCGGTCGCCGCGCTCGGCGCGCTGACCCGCCGGCACGGGGCCCGCCTCGTCGTCGACGCCACCCAGTCGGTCGGCCACCTACCCGTCGACGTCGGCGAGATCGGGTGCGACGTCCTGGTCACCACCGGGCGCAAGTTCCTGCGGGCCCCGCGGGGTACCGCCTTCGCCTGGGTGCACCCGGACGTCCTGCCGGCGCTCGAGCCGCGCGCACCGGACGTGCGAGGTGCCGCGTGGACCGCGGAGCGCGAGTGGACCCTGTCCGGGACCGCACGCCGTTTCGAGACCTGGGAGCACTCGGTCGCCTGCCGGCTCGGGCTGGGGGTCGCGGTCCGGGAGACGATCGAGCGGGGTCTCGGCGTCACCGCGGCACACCTGGTCGCGCTCGGCGCGAGCCTGCGCGAGCAGCTGCGTTCGCGGCCCGGCGTGACCGTGCGCGACCCGGCCGCGAGCAGCTCGGGGATGGTCACCTTCACCGTCGACGGCGTCGAGCCCGCCGAGGTCAAGAACCACCTCGCCGCGGCGCGGATCCGGGTCGTGACCGTCCCGGCGAGCCACGGCCAGTGGGATCTCGGCGCGCGCGAGGTGCCCGCGATCGTGCGCGCCTCGATGCACGTCTACAACGACGCCGACGACCTCGACGCCCTGCTGTCGGTCGTGGACACGATCACCGCGGGGCCCCGGTGACCCGCGGTGATCTCGACGCCGACGTCGTCGTCGCCGGGCTGGGCGTGCACGGCACCGCCACCGCGTACGAGCTGGCGGCACGCGGCCGGCGGGTGATCGGGTTCGACCGGTTCGGCGAGGGACACCTGCGCGGCTCCTCGCACGGGCGGACCCGCATGATCCGCCGCGCCTACCCGAACCCGGTGTGGAATCCGCTGGTCGAGCGGGCCTACGCCGGGTGGCGGCGCTGGGAGCGGCGCAGCGGCGTGCCGTTGCTGCACCGCACCGGCGGGCTCTACGCCCATCCCGAGCCCGGGCAGCTGCAGGGCCCGGGCTGCGAGACCGTCTCCGATCCCGGCCGGCTGCGCGAGCTCGCCCCGGGACTGTCGCTGCCGGATGGCTGGCACGCCGTCGCCGACCCGGCCGCCGGGGTACTGGAGGCCGGGACCGCGTTGCACACGGCCCGCGCGGCCGCCCGCGCGGACGGCGCCGAGCTGATGTTCGACGAGCCCGTGCTGCGCTGGACGACCACCGGCTCCGGGCCGGACACGGGCGTCGTGGTCCACACCGGACGACGCAGCGTGCGGGCCCGGCGCCTGGTCGTCGCCACCGCCGGCTGGGTACCCGAGCTGGCACCCGAGCTCGGCGGGCTGTTCACGACCTGGCGGATCCTCACCGTCACGCTGCGCCCGGGAGACCGGATCGCCGCTCCCCCGTCGCTCCCCGCGTTCTCGGTGCACCGGCCACAGGGACTCATGTTCGGACTGCCCGACGTGGCCGGCAGCGGGTTCAAGGCCGGCACCGACACCGAACGGCAGTGGGACCCCGAGCGCCCGGTCGACCCGGCCGGCGCGGACGAGATCGCCGAGCTGTGCGCGCTGATGACCCGGCACGTGCCGGGGGTGTCGGCCGACCCGCGCACCGACGTCGCCGAGGCGACCGCCTGCCTCTACACGATGACCGCGGACCGCCGCTTCGTGATCGGGGCGCTACCGGGCACCCCGCAGGTGGTGGTCGCCGCGGCATGCTCGGGCCACGGATTCAAGTTCGGGCCCGCTGTCGGGGAGGCGGCGGCCGACCTGTGCGACGGGATCGATCGCCCCGACCTGGACTTCGTCGACGTCACCCGACGCCTGTCCGCGCCATGACCCGGACGACCGGCGGGCCCGGTTCAGCCGAAGAAGACCGTGGACGAGCGCTGCTCGTACCAGCGGGCCAGCGCATCACCGGCCGCGATCACGTGCGCCCGCATCTCGGCGGCCGCGGTGTCGGCGTCACCCGAGCGCAGCGCGGCGACGATCCGCTCGTGCTCGGCGAAATTCTCGTCGCGGTGCCGGCTGTCGTTGACGATCAGCTGGGAGGACACGTTGCGCGGGAACGCGCCGTTGATCTCCTCGATGGAGCGGGTCAGCCGGGCGTTGCCCGCGACCCCGGCGATCAGGGTGTGGAACGCGTCGTTGGCCGCCCGGTGCACCGGTGTGCGGCCCTCTCCCTGGGCGGCGGACTGCTCGTACATCTCCCGGTTGTCGCTCGCCAGCTCGTCGAGCTGCTCGCGGGTGATCCGGGCGACCGCGCGGCGGGCGGCGAGCGCCTCGAGCTCGGCGCGCACCTCGTAGGCCTCCCGGACCTCCCACGGCGCGGGAACCCGCACGACGGCGCCGCGGTGCGGGTGCACCGCGATCAGCCCGCCGTTCTGCAGCTGGCGGATCGCCTCGCGGATCGGGGTGCGGCTGACCCCGAACAGGGTGGCGAGCTCGGCCTGGCGCAACTGGCCACCGATCGGGATGTCCCCACCCATGATCATGTCCCGGATGCGGGCGGCGAGATCGTCGACCAGCGTGGCCCCGGCCCCGGCAGGCACCGGCCCGCCCTCGGTCCTGTCGGTCTCCGGTGTGCGCCGGACCATGTCCGTTCCCCCGTCCTCAGCGCCGTCGTGTGTCGGCGATACCGCACCGGTGGACCCGAAACGATAGCCGACGGGTGCGCGCCGGGCCGGGATGGATCCCGATCCGTGAGTGGTGGATCAGGTCCTCGCGCGTCCAGCCGCAGTCGATCTCGGGCCACAGCCTTCACTTTCGGATCCATGTTAAGCCATTATGGATACCAAACGTCGACCCGTGGTCGCGCCGGCCTCGTCCGGGCACCCGGTGGAGGAGGACCCACCCGATGAGCGTGATCGAGGGCGCTGCCGCGTCCGGACCGGAGCGGACACCGGGAGCCGGCAGCGGCCCGCGGTTCGGCCGGCAGACCCCGCCGTCGCCCACCGAGCGGCACTGGACCGAACCCCTGGCCGAGTCGGAGATCACCGAGGTCGTCGCCCTGGTGAAGGCCGACCCGCGGATCGGCGAGCACCCCCGGTTCTGGGGGGTGTCGGTCGACGAGCACCGTGCCCGGGACCTACCGGCGGGCGTCGGTCGGCCGGTCCGGTCGATCGTCATGAACCCCGACGCGCACGCCGCGTGGGAGGTCACCGGCTGGACGTCGGGGACCGACCGATCGGCGTCGTTGCAGACCTGGACCCCGGTGGACGCCCGCCGGCCCGGGATCTCCAGCGAGGAGGCCCGGATGATGGCCCAGGCCTGCCGGGACGATCCCGGGATGCGCGCGGCACTGGCCCGCCGCGGGATCACCGACCCGTCGCTGGTCTGGGTCGACCCGGAGTCGATCACCGGCTTCGAGCCCCCGGAGTTCGCCGGGCGGCGGCTGTCCTGGGGGGCGGTCTGGCACCGCGAGCACCGCGAGGACAACGGCTACGCGCGCCCGGTCCCCGGACTGGTCCCGATCGTCGACATGGAGACCTTCGAGATCCTGCGGATCGAGGACCACGACTCCGGCCCGCCCACCGCCGAGGCCGGGAACTACCGATCCGGTGACTGGGGCCCGGACCGCGTCGTCGCCCCGCTGGAGATCGTCCAGCCCGACGGGCCGGGCTTCACCGTCGACGGGCACCTGGTGCGCTGGCAGAACTGGTCGTTCCGGGTGGGCTTCACCCACCGCGAGGGCATGGTGCTGCACGACGTGCGCTACCTCGACGGCGACCGCGAGCGCACGGTGCTGCGCCGGGCCGCGGTCAACGAGATGTACGTGCCCTACCTCGACCCGGACCCGACCGCGTACCGGAAGAACTTCTTCGACTGGGGCGAGTACGGCGCCGGCCCGCTGACCGCGTCACTGGCACTGGGCTGCGACTGCCTCGGCGAGATCCGCTACCTCGACGCCGCCGTACTGGGCGGGCACCGCGAGCCGCGCACCGTCCGGAACGCGGTGTGCCTGCACGAGGAGGACGCCTCGATCCTCTGGAAGCACGTCAACACCCGCACCGGCCACGCCGAGGTCCGCCGCAGCCGGAAGATGGTCGTCTCCTCCTTCGCCACCGTCGCCAACTACGACTACGGCTTCTACTGGTCGCTGCACCAGGACGGCACGATCGACCTGGAGATCAAGCTGACCGGCATCATGTCGGTCACCGGGCTCGGCCCGGACCGGACCGCGCGGCACGGCCGCCGGGTCGGGGCCGACGTGCAGGCGTCGAACCACCAGCACTACTTCGGGCTGCGCCTGGACACCGCCGTCGACGGGCCCCGCAACCGGCTCAGCGAGATCCACGCCGAGATCGAGCCCGATCCGGAGCTCGACCCGTACGGCAACGCCTGCCGGATGGTCCGCACCCCGATCATCAGCGAGGCCCACGGTGCCCGCAGCTCCGACGCGTCCCGGGCGGTGCACTGGCTGGTGGAGAACACCGAGCGGACCAACCGGTTCGGCGAGCCCACCGGTTACCGGCTCGTGCTGCCGAACACGACCCGGCTGTTCGCCCGGCCCGGCAGCGTCGTGGAACGCAAGGCGCCGTTCGTGTCCCGCCAGCTCTGGGCCAGCGCCTACGCCGCCGACGAGCGCTTCATCGCAGGCGAGTACCCGAACCAGGGCCCGCTCGGCGAGGACGGCGTGCACGTGTGGCAGCGGGCCGATCGCCCGCTCGACGACGCCGAGCTGGTGCTCTGGCCGGTCGTCGGCGTGCACCACGACCCGCGCCCCGAGGAGTGGCCGATCATGGCCGTGCACCGGATCGGGATGCGGATGGAGCCCGACGGGTTCTTCGACCGCAACCCCTCGCTCGACCTGCCGGCACCGGCCCCCGCACGCTCCGACGACGGGTGCTGCCACTGATGGCCACCCCTGCGCCGCAGGCCCGGTCCGCGGCCGGAGCGCGACCCGTGAACCGTTCCCGACGCAAGGGAGGCCCGTCGTGCTGAAGCGCGAGGACAACGAGAAGCTGACCCGCACCGGCCCGGACGCCCCGCTCGGCCGGCTGATGCGCGCCTACTGGCAGCCCGCCGCGCTGGTCTCGGAGATGCCCGAGGACCGCCCGGTCAAGGCCGTCCGGCTGATGAGCGAGGACCTGGTGCTGTTCCGGCGCGACGACGGCGGATGGGGCCTGGTCAGCCGGTTCTGCGCGCACCGGGGTGTCGATCTGTCCTACGGCCGGCTCGAGGACGGCGGCCTGCGCTGCCTCTACCACGGCTGGCTCTACGGCCCCGACGGCCGCTGCCTGGAGCAGCCGGCCGAGCCACCGTCGAGCACCTTCGCCGACAAGATCCGGATCCGCAGCTACCCCTGCGAGGAGCGCAACGGCATCGTCTTCGCCTACCTCGGCGCCGGCGATCCGCCACCGTTCCCGGCGTTCGACTGCTTCACCGCCCCGCAGGCCCACACCTTCGCCTTCAAGGGACTCTGGGAGCGCAACTGGCTCCAGGGCGTCGAGGGCGGGATCGACCCCAGCCACGTCTCGTTCCTGCACCGCTTCGTCGGTGAGGACCCGCGGGAGGCCTACGGACGGCAGTTCAGCGAGGAGGTCGAGGGAACCGGGCAGAAGCTGTCCAAGCTGGTCGGCGACCACTTCCGCCCCGACATCGAGGTCGAGCGGGCCGAGCACGGGCTGCGCGTGTTCGCGATCCGCGAGCTCGACGAGGAGCGCACGCACGTCCGGATCACGAACCTGATGTTCCCGAACGCGTTCGTGGTGCCGTTCGGCAACGACAAGGTCTTCGCGCAGTGGCACGTGCCGATCGACGACGAGAACCACTACTGGTACATGGTCCTCTACGACTTCGCCGAGGAGACCGATTCCGAGACCCTGCTCGCGCAGCGGCTGGCCGAGGTGACCCTGCCGGACTACCGGCCGATCCGGAACCGCGGCAACGACTGGGGATTCGACGCGACCGAGCAGCGGGAACTGACCTACACCGGGATGGGCCTGGACATCAACGTCCACGACCAGTGGGCGGTCGAGAGCATGGGCCGGGTCCAGGACCGGACCGTCGAGCGGCTCGGGGTCTCCGATCGCGCGGTGACCGCGAACCGGCGACTGCTGCTCACCTCGCTGGCGGCGTTCGAGGCGGGCTCCCCGCTGCCGGCCCAGCCGCTCGACGACGCAGGGGCCGCGCGACTGGTCGGGCCGGTCGCCGTCGACATGATCAGCCCGACCGCGGGGTGGCAGGAGCGCTGGGCCGCACACGACGCGCGTCGCCGTGCCGCCTCGCCGTGGGCGACACCGCTCGACTCCCCCGCCGCGCCCGGCGCCGCCCCGTCCGACGACTCCCCGTCCGACGACTCCGTGGCCGACGACTCCGTGGCCGACGACTCGGTGACCGGGGCGGGGGCGACCGCCGATGCGTAGCGTCGACGAGCGTCCGGTTGCCGAGGGCGGCGGTGGCCGCTCCGCCCGCCCGATGCTCGACACCGACCGGGGCGGCTTCATCGAACGGCACGGGCTGTGGTCCGAGCCGCAGTACGCCGCCGCGGCGCAGCTGCGCCGGGTGATCGACGAGCTCGGCATCGAGCTGGTCCGGGTCTGCTTCGTCGACCAGCACGGGGTGCTGCGCGGCAAGTCGATCACCAGCACCGCGCTGCCGGGCATCCTGCGCTCCGGGCTGACCGCGCCGTCGTCGCTGCTGCTGAAGGACCCGTCCGGGCGCTCGTCGTTCGCGGTGTTCGACGGCTTGCGGCTCGACGGCTACCGCGGCTTCTCCGGCGCCGGTGACGTGGTGCTCGTTCCGGACCCGGCCACGTTCCGGGTGCTGCCGTGGGAGAACCGGACCGGCTTGCTGCTCGCCGACCTGCACTACCCCGGCGGCGGGGCGGTCCCGTTCTGCACCCGGGGCCTGCTGCGCCGGCAGCTGGACGCGTTGGCCGACCGCGGCTTGAGCCTGACCGTCGGGCCGGAGCTGGAGTTCCACGTGTTCGCTCGCGCGGACCCGGCGATGGATCCCGCGCAGGTCGGCCGGCCCGGCGCACCGGGCACCGCCCCCGCGGTCCGGCCGCTCACCCCCGGCTCACAGCTGCTCGACATCGGCGGCCTGGACCGCTCCGACGCGCTGGTCACCGGGATCCACCGGGCGCTGACCCGGCTCGACCTGCCGCTGCGCTCGATCGAGCTCGAGTTCGGGCCCAGCCAGTTCGAGATCACCCTGGAGGCCGGCGAAGCCGCGGTGGTCGCCGACCAGGTCGTGCTGGCCCGCACGGCGATCAAGCAGCTGTGTGCGCGGATGGGGCTGCACGCCACGTTCATGTCCCGGCCGCAGGGAGCCGAGACCGCTTCCACCGGGTGGCACCTGCACCAGTCGCTGTGCGATCTCGACACCGGTTCCCCGGTGTTCCCCGGGGCGGGACCCGGCTCGGTCCTCTCGCCGGTCGGCACGTCGTACCTCGCCGGGCTGCTGGAGCACGCGGCCGCCGCCGCGGTCTTCGGCACACCCACCGTCAACGGCTACAAGCGTTACCAGCCGCACTCGCTGGCCCCGGACCGGGTGCTGTGGGGGATGGACAACAAGGGCGCGATGGTCCGGGTGGTCGGTTCGGCCGGGGACCCGGCCGCCCGCCTGGAGAACCGTTCGGGCGAGCCCGGGGCGAATCCCTACCTCTACATCCTGTCCCAGCTGGTGTGCGGTCTCGACGGGATCGACCGCGGGCTCTCGCCCGGCGAGCCGTCGGACTCGCCCTACCGGGACGAGGCACCGCGGCTGCCGCGCACCCTGGGCGCCGCGGTCGACGCGCTCGACGCCAGCACGCTGTTCCGGCGCGAGCTCGGCGACGTCGTCGTCGACTGGTACGTCCACCTCAAGCGGGCGGAGTTCGAGCGCTACCTGGCCGACGTGTCGTCCTGGGAGCAGCGCGAGTACTTCGACCTGCTGTGAGCAGCGCTGTGCCGAGCCCGGTGAACGGCCCGTCCACCGGGGTGCGGCGGGTGCTGCCGCTGCGGGTGTCGCTGCACGGCGCGCCGCCCGACGAGCGCATCGTCAAGCCGATCGGGGCGCACATCGGGATCACCCCCGAGCGGAGCATCGCCCCGATCCGACGGCTGGAGCGGACCGCCGCCGAGCGCGGGCCGGAACTCGTCCCGGGCCACGACCCGGTGGGCTGGCCCGACCTGATGCGCCGGCTGGGCAACCCACCCCCGGCAGCCCCGCAGCGAGAGGTGGATCGTGAGCGCTCTGCTGGTGGTCGGTGACGTGCACACCCTGGACCCGGCCCGCCCACGGGCCGGGGCGGTGGGGATCCGGGGCGACCGGATCGTCGCGCTCGGGCCGGTCGACGAGGTCCGGCGCGAGCTCGGCGGTGGCCGCGTCGTCGAGCACGACGCCGGCGGCCGGGTGCTGCCCGGGTTCGTCGACAGCCACGTGCACGTGCTGTGGGCCGGGCGGGCGCAGGAACGGGTCGGACTCGACGACGCGACGAGCATCGCCGAGATCGGGCGTCGCCTGGTCGCGCACGACGCCCGCCGTCCCGGTGCGGGCTGGATCGAGGCGGAGGCCGGTTTCGACCCCGGGGACCTGGCCGAGGGCCGGCTGCCCACCGCCGCCGATCTGGACGCCGTCGTACCGCACCGCCCGGTGTTCCTCGACCGCAAGGGGCACGACGCGATCGTCAACACCGCGGGACTGCGCGCCGCCGGGATCGGCGACGGCACCCCCGACCCATCGGGTGGGCACATCGAGCGCACCCCCGACGGCAGGCCGACCGGCCTGCTCGTCGAGCATCCCGCCGCCGAGCTCGCGCGCACCGCGATCGGGGAGCCGGACGAGGCGCGCCGCGCCGGCTGGATCGAGACCGGCACCCGGCTGCTGCGCGGGCACGGGTTCACCAGCGTGATGGACCCGGCCGTCGGCCCCGCCGAGCTCGCCGCCTATGCCGCCGCCGCCCGTTCCGGGCGCCTCGCCACCCGCATGGTGGTGATGCCGCTGGGCGACGAGCACCTCGACGACGCAGCGCTGCAGGCCGCCGTACGACGGTCCGGGGTCGCCGACGCCGATCCCGATCGGCTCCGGGTGGGCCCCACGAAGCTCTTCCTCGACGGGGGCGGATCGCTCGGCACGGCCTGGCGGTCGGCCCCGTGGCCGGGTACCGACGGCTACACCGGCAACTGCACGCTGAGCGTCGAGGCGCTGCGGGCGCACTGCCGGAGCGCGGCGGCGGCCGGGCGCGGGATCGGGATCCACGCGGTCGGCGACGCCGCCGTCGATCTCGTGCTGGACGTGCTGGAGGAGACCGACCGGGACACGCCGGTGGCCGGCCTGGGTTTCCACCTCATCCACGCCTACCTCGAGCCGAGCGCACCGGCGATGCGGCGCACCGCATCACTGGGCGTCGCCCTCTCGGCCCACCCGGCCCTCTGGTGGAGCGCCGGAGCATCCGTCGTGGACCGGCTCGGCGAGGCAGTGGCCGCCCGGTCGAACCCGCTTCGCTCGTGGATCGACGCCGGCGTGACGGTCGGCGGTGGCTCGGACGGCCCCGGCCCACCACTGTCGGCGCTGCACGGCATGTGGCAGGCGCGCACCCGGCGGATCCGCGGGTTCGCGCACCCGGTCGGCCCCGGCGAGGCGATCACCGCGCAGGAGGCGCTCGCCCTGTTCACCACCCGGGCCGCGGCGGTCGCCGGCCTCGACGGGCCCGGCCGGCTGTGTGTCGGCGGGCCGGCCGATCTCGCCGTGACCGACGTCGATCCACTCGGGCCCGCCGGCTCGCTGTCCGGCGGGCGGGTACTGGCGACGATCACGGCGGGTGCGCTGCACATCCCGTGACACCGCGGGCACCCGCTGCACCGGACGTGGTGCTCGCCATGCCCTCCACCCGCCCGTTCATGCCGACGTAAACGAACGGAAACAGGTCCCGACCTAGACTTCTCTCGGGATACCACCAAGAGTATTTTGGATCCACACCGCCGACACTTCCCCCCGGAGGAGATCGCGATGCCGCCCATCACCCCGACCGAACGGCAGCTCTCCCGCCGCAGCCTCTTCCGCGGTGCAGGCGCACTCGGTCTCGGCGTCGGCCTGACGAGCCTGCTGAACGCCTGCGGCGTGGCCTCTCCGGGAGGGGGCGGCGCGGGCGCGTCGGGCGGCACCCTGACCGTGGGCACCGACGCGACCAGCGGAGTCTTCGACCCGGCCTTCTACACCACCCTCGGAGACTGGATGGTCGTCGACTCGGTGTGCCGGGGGCTGACCTTCTGCGACTTCACCGATCCCGAGCCGCAGCCGGACCTCGCCGAGAGCTGGACCGTCTCCGACGACGGGCTGACCTACGAGTTCGCGCTGCGGCAGGGGGTGACCTTCCACGACGGGACGACCCTCACCTCCGCCGACGTGCTGGCCAGCCTGAACCGTCAGCTGAACGCGGACGACCCGACCCTGCCCGACGGCGCCTCGCGCCCGTTCCAGAGCCTGGGCCGCAATCTCGTCTCCCTCGACGCCCCGGACGAGCGGACCGTACGCATCGTCCTGCAGGGCCCGGACGGCACGCTGCTCGCCCGGCTGTCCGACATCGGGGCGCGCGTCGTCTCGAAGGCGGCCCTCGACCAGCACGGGGCCGAGATCGGCAAGCACCTCGTCGGCACCGGCCCCTTCCGCCTCACCGCCGCGACCGCCGGACAGTCGGTCACCCTCGAGGCCTTCGACGGTTTCGCCGGCGGACGACCGCCGGTCGACCGGGTGGTCATGCAGCAGGTCCAGGACTCCTCCACGATGATCGGCTCGCTGATCAGCGGAGCCGTCTCGGTCACCCAGTTCACCCCGTACTCCGCGGTCGGGCAGCTGCGGGCGAACGACGCGGTGACCGTGCACGACACGCCCTACTGCTACGACGCGATGCTGCTGATGGACGTCCGCCGACCGGCACTGGCCGAGCTCGGGGTGCGCCGGGCGATCAACCTTGCGATCGACCGGCAGGCCATCCTGGACCAGGCCTTCTTCGGAGTGGGCACCCTGCCGGCGGGGTATGCGGTACCGCCGTCGATGCCGGGGCACGACCCGTCGCTGGCGGACCTGAGCCGGACCGACGTCGCCGAGGCCCGCCGGTTGATCGAGGCGGCCGGTGCGGTCGGCCGCGAGGTGCGGCTGATGGCGGCCAGCGACACCTGGCACCCGCGGGCCGCCCAGGTGATCGCCCAGAACCTCACCGACATCGGCCTGAGGGTGGTCTCCGACTCCGTCGACCCGGCCGCGTTCTTCAGCCGCGTCATGGACACCGACGACCCGTACCACGAGATCATCGTGTGGGAGCGCAACTCCTACGTCCCCGACCCGGACAGCACGGTCGGGAACATGGCCGTCCCGCGGGGCGTGTACGGATCGAGCGCCACCGGTTTCGACACCCTGCCCGGCACCGCGCGCTTCACCGAGGACACCGTCGCCGCCCGGAACATGCCGATCGGGCCGGAGCGCACCGCCGCCTACTCCGCGATCCAGCGCCGCTGGGCCGAGGACTTCATGGTGCTCTCGATGCTGGTGCACTCCACGAACCTGGTGGTCACCGGCGCGAGCGTGAGCGGTGTCAACGTCAACGCCCTCAGCACCCACCGCTGCTTCCTCGAGGACGCGAGCGTGAGCGGCGCATGACCGCGTCAGCCATCGGCGGCACGGGCACCGCGCGGCGCGGGGCACGGCGCCGGTTCGCCCGCACACCGGTCGCGGTCGTGTCCTGGGCACTGGTCCTGGCCTACGTGCTGCTCGCGGTGGCCGGTCCGCTGCTGGTGACCGGTGACCCGCTGCGCCAGTCGCCGTCGGCGTTGCTGCCGATGGGGTCGCCGGGGCACCTGCTCGGGACCGACGACCTCGGCCGCGACCAGCTGGTACGGCTGGTGCACGGTGCGCAGCCGCTGCTCATGGTCGCCCTCGCCGCGACCGTGCTGGCGACCGTCGTCGGTGTCGCGATCGGGCTGGCCGCCGGCTACCTCGGGGGGCGGGCCGAGCAGCTGCTGATGCGGCTGACCGACGTCGCGCTGGCGTTCCCGTCCGTCCTTCTGATCATCCTGCTGGTCGCCGCGGCGGGGCCCGGCACGTCCAGCCTGGTGGTCGGTGTCGGCATCGCGCTGGCCCCCGGGATCGCCCGGCTGATGCGGGCGCTCGCGGCGCGCGAGTCTGCGCGCGACCACGTGCTCGCCTCCCGGATGGCCGGGACGGGCGGGCTGCGGATCGCACTCACCGAGGTGCTTCCCGGCACCGTCGGACCGCTGCTGGTCCAGGTGCTCACCACGCTGTCGGTGGCCGCCGGGTTCGCGGCCGGCATGTCCTACCTCGGACTCGGCATCCAGCCCCCCACCCCGGACTGGGGCTACATGGTCCAGTCCGGTCAGGAGTTCCTCTACACCGCGCCGTCGCTGGTCGTGCTGCCTGCGCTGGCCACCCTGGTGTTCGTGGTCGCCTGCAACTTCGTCGGCGACGACGTCCGCGACGCGCTCGACCGGAAGGGGACACCGTGAGCGTCCCGACCACCACGACGACCCGGCGGGCGCGCTCCACAGCCCGGCCGGGAGGGTCCGGGCTGACCCGGCTGGTCGTGCGCCGGCTGCTCGCCGTACCGGTGGTGCTGCTCGTCCTGGCCACCCTGGTCTTCCTGGCGATGCGGCTCATCCCCGGCTCGGCGGCCACCGCGCTCGGCGGCGCCGGAGACGGGCTGTCCTCGGAGCAGATCGCGCAGAACCAGCAACGGATCGCCGAGTCGCTCGGGCTGGACCGGCCGCTCCTGGCCCAGTACCTGACCTACCTCGGCGACCTGGCCCGGCTCGACCTGGGCAGCTCGTTCTTCGGCGGGAACGACGTGCTCGGCCTGCTCGGCGCCGCGCTCCCGGCCACGCTCGAACTCACCGTCGCGGCGATGGGCATCGCCGTGCTGATCGGCGGGGTCACCGGCCTTCTCGCCGCGGTGTACCGCGGGACCTGGATCGACACCCTGATCCGGGCGGTCGGCACGGTCAGCTTCTCGTTGCCCTGGTTCGCCCTCGGCGTGCTGTCCGTCGTGGTGTTCGGGGTGTGGCTGGGCTGGCTCCCGGTCCTGGGGCGGCTGCCGAACTCGCTGGGCTACGAGCCGACGACCAACATCGTGCTGCTCGACGCGATCCTCCAGAACCGCCCGGACCTCGTCCTGCCCTGGATCGCCCATCTGATCCTGCCGGCCACCACGCTCGCCCTCTCGATGGCCGGCTTCATCACCCGCATCGTCCGGGCGTCGGTCCTGGAGGTGCGCGGCGAGGACTTCGTGCGCACCGCCCGGATGAAGGGCATGACCGAGAACGCGATCCTGCTCCGGCACGTACTGCGCAACTCGGCGCTGCCCATCGTCACCGTGCTCGGGCTGCAGTTCGGCTCGCTGCTGGGCGGCGCGGTCATCACCGAGACGGTCTTCGCCTATCCCGGCGTCGGCGGCATGGTCATCTCCGGGGTGCTGCAGCGCGACTACCCCGTGGTGCAGGGCGCCGCGCTGGCGATCGCGCTGCTCTACACGCTGGTCAATCTCGCCGTCGACCTGTTCTACCTGGTTCTCGACCCGCGTCTGCGGAAGGGATGAGTCACCCGTGCGGATCCTTCTCGTGCACGGCGCCGGCGGCACGCCGGCGACCTGGGACGCGGTGCTGCCGGAGCTGCGGCGACGCGGCCACGCCGTCAGCACCGTCACCAACCCGATGACCTCGTTGACCGACGACGTCGCCCACACCACCGCAGCCCTCGACGCCCTGGAGGCACCCGTGCTGCTCGTCGGGCACTCTTACGGCGGGGCGGTGATCACGAACGTCGGCCGGGACCCGCGGGTGGCCGGGCTCGTCTACGTCGCCGCGTTCGCCCCGGACGCCGGCGAGACGGTGCAGCAGATCGTGGAGCGCTACGACCCCGCGCCGGTATCGGCGCACATGCAGCGCGGCCCGGACGGTGAGTGGCGCTCCGAACGCGGCGCGGCGTACTGGGCCGAGATCGGCTGGGACCTCAGCCCGGAGCTGCGCGCCGGCCGCATCGCGGAGAACCGGGTCGCCGACCGGAAGATCTTCGAAGAGCCGACCGGCGAGCCCGCCTGGCGCACGCTGCCGAGCTGGTACCAGGTCGCCGACGGTGACGCGACCCTGCTCCCGCAGATCCAGCGGGACATGGCCACCCGCGCCGGCGCCACCACCAGCTCGGTCCCGGGCAGCCACTTCTCCCCGCTGGTACACGCCGATGAGGTGTGTGCGCTGATCGACACGGCCGTCGCGGAGCTGACCGGTGTCCGGAGCGGACCGTGACCGGGCCGTCGGAGACCGTCATGCGGATCCGGGACCTGCGCGTCGGCTTCGACACCCCGGACGGCCGTCTGCAGGCCGTCGACGGCGTCGATCTCGATCTGCGCCGCGGCGAGATCCTCGCCCTGGTCGGCGAGTCCGGCTCCGGCAAGTCCGCGCTGACGATGAGCCTGGTCGGGTTGAACCGCGGCCCGCGCACCCACGTGAGCGGGCAGGTCGAGTTCGGCGGCCGCAACCTGGTCGACTCGAGCGAGGCCGAGTTGCGCGAGGTCCGCGGCCGCGCCGTCGCGGTCGTCTTCCAGGACTCACTCGCCGCGCTCAACCCGCTGCACCGGGCGGGCGCGCAGGTCTCGGAGATGCTGCGGCTGCACCAGCCGCTGCGCCGCGCCGCAGCCTGGGAGCGCGCCGAGGAGCTGCTCGACGACGTCGGCATCGCCAATCCGTCGCGGACCGCCCGCTCCTACCCGCACCAGCTCTCCGGCGGCATGCGGCAGCGCGTGATGATCGCGACCGGGCTCGCCAACGAACCCGCCGTGCTGATCGCCGACGAGCCGACCACCGCGCTCGACGTCACCATCCAGGCGCAGGTGCTGGAGCTGTTGCGGCGGCTGCGCGCCGAGCACGACTCGTCGATCGTGCTGATCACCCACGATCTCGGCGTGGTCGCGGAGGTCGCCGACCGGGTCGCGGTGATGTATGCGGGCCGGGTCGTCGAGCACGGCACCCGTGACGAGGTGCTGCGCCGGCCCCGTCATCCCTACACCGTCGGGCTGCTCCGGTCGGTCCCGCGGATCGACGGTCGGCCGGCCGAGTCGCTGTTCGCGATCCCCGGCGCCCCGCTGACCGGGACCGACCGGCCCGAGGGGTGTGCGTTCCGCCCACGCTGCGCCGACGCCGTGGAGGAGTGCGGGACGCGCCCGCAGCTGCGGGCCCGCGAGCCCGGATCGGGGCACCTCGACGCCTGTGTGCGCGAGCCGGCGACCGCCGGGAACGGGGGTGTCCGGTGAACGAGCCACTCGTGCGTACCGAGAACCTGCAGGTCTCCTACCGCGACGGCGGCGGCCGCCCGGTGCACGCCGTCGCCGGGGTGGATCTCGACGTCCTCGAGGGCGAGACGCTGGGCCTGGTCGGCGAGTCCGGCTGCGGCAAGTCCACCCTGGGCCGCGCGCTGCTGCGCGCGGTCGATCCCGCCGGCGGGCGCATCCACTACCGGGGCCGCGACATCACCGACCTGACCAGCACCCGGATGCGGCCGCTGCGCGGGGACATGCAGATGGTGTTCCAGGATCCGTTCGGCTCGCTGAACCCGCGGCGCACGGTCGCCGACATCGTCGCCGAACCGCTGTTGCGGGCCCGGGGCATGTCTCGGGCCGAGGCCGGCGAGCGCGTCGGCGACCTGCTGGAACGGGTCGGGCTGGGCCGCGCAGCCGGGAGCCGGCGCCCGCACGAGTTCTCGGGTGGTCAGCGGCAGCGGATCGGCATCGCCAGGGCACTCGCGCCGTCGCCGCGCTTCGTCGTGGCCGACGAGCCGGTCTCGGCGCTCGACGTCTCCATCCAGGCGCAGGTGATCAACCTGCTGACCGGGCTGATCCGGGACGAGGGCCTCACCCTGCTGTTCATCTCGCACGACCTGGGCGTGGTGCGCCACATCGCCGACCGGATCGCGCTCATGTACCTCGGCCAGATCATCGAGGTGGCCCCGCGGGACGCGTTCTTCTCCACGCCGGCGCATCCCTACGGGGAGGCGCTGCTCTCCGCCGTGCCGGTGCTGGAACGGACCCGGCAACGCATCGTGTTGTCCGGCGAGCTGCCCGATCCGGCCGATCCCCCGTCGGGCTGTCGCTTCCGGACCCGTTGCCGGTACGCCGTCGAGCGCTGCGCCGCCGAGGAGCCCGCCCTGCGGCCGGTCGGCGATGGCCGGTCGGTCCGCTGCCACCTGCCACTGATCGACATCACCCCGTCCGTCCCCGGCCCGGCCGCACCGGCCGGAGCCCTCCCCAGGAGGCCCGTCCACCCGTGATCATCGACGCCTACAACACCACCCAGGACGTCCGAGGACGCTCGGACTACCTGACCGGTGCCCGTCCCGGTCAGGCGCCGCCGCCCTACACCCCGTTCGACCCGCAGCGGATCCTGGACCGGATGGACGCCGCCGGGGTCGACATGGCGATGGTCTGCTCGCTGGCGCAGCGGATCGAGAACGACTTCCTGATCGAACTGGTCGGCAGGTATCCGGACCGGCTGATCGGGTTCGGCCAGGTCCGCCCGCAGGACGACGACGCACTCGACGAGATCGAGCGGTTCGCCGCCGCCGGGCTCCGCGGCCTCAAGCTGCACCCGAGCATGCACGGCTACCACGTCGCCGACCACGGCCTGCTCGATCCGGTCTTCGAGCTCTGCGCCCGGCTCGGCCTACCGATCCTGATCAACGCCCTGGACGACGCCTTCTGCGCGCCGCTGGCGATCGAGGAGATCGCCAAGGACCACCCCGGCGTCCCGACCATCATCGCCCACATGGGGGCGGTGTGGAACGTTCCCGAGGCGATCATCGTCGCGGAGCGGCGTGCGCACGTGTACCTGGAGACCTCGGCGACCCTGATCGCCGACGTCAAGCGGGCCTACGCCCGGCTGGGCCCGGAGAAGATCCTGCTGGGCAGCGAGTGGCCCGGCTCGGACTTCGACCTGGAGCGGATGAAGATCGCCAAGGCGATCCCCGACGAGGCCGACCGGGCGCTGGTCGAGGGCGGGAACTACGCCCGCCTGCTCGGACTCGCCGGATGAGCGTCGGCGCGACCGCCGAGCTCCTGCGGATCACGCCGCCGGCCGGCATGGGCGCCGCCGACGCCGCGCTGCTCGACGCGGCCCAGGACCTGCTCGGCCGGGTCGTGGTGCCCGGCCGGCACGAGGTCGCCTGCGCGCTGCGCGCCGGTGACGGCAGCGTCCACACCGGAGTGCACGTCGAAGGGTCCTGCCGTCGCAGCTCGATCTGCGCCGAGGGCGTGGCGCTGGGCACCGCCCGGGCCGCCGGGGTGCCGCTCGCCGGTGTCGAGGCCGTGCTGTCGGTGCAGGTCAAACCGGCCGACCGGTTCCGGATCATCGCCCCGTGCGGGGTGTGCCGGGAACTGCTCAGCGACTACGCGCCGGACGCGCGGGTCTGGCTGACCCGCCCGGGCGACGACGCCGTCGTCGTGCGCCGGGCACTGGACCTGTTGCCCGAGAAATCGGACCGGCGCTGGTGAGCGCCGGCGAGGAGAGGACTGCTTCCGTGACCGTTGCACCACCCCTGGGGCCCGAGGTCGCCGGCCTGGCCGCCGAGCTCGGCGGCACCGGATCACCGGTGCTCTGGGACCGTATGACCTGGCCGGAGGCCGAGCGGGCGGTCACCGGGGCCGACTCGGTGACCATCCCGGTGGGAGCCACCGAACAACACGGGCCGCACCTGCCGCTGGCCGTCGACTCGATGATCTGCGAGGCCGTCGCGCACGGGGTCTCGGCGCTGACCGGCGTCCCGGTGGTGCCGACCCTGACCTACGGGGTGTCCGGCTCGCACGGCGGGTTCGGCGGGACCGTCTCGGTGCGCCCCGAGACGATGATCGCCCTGGTCGAGGACCTGGTCGACTCGCTGCACCGGGCAGGGGTCCGCCAGTTCGTGCTGCTCAACGGCCACATCTGGAACAACGGCTCGCTCGACGTGTCCGCCGAGAAGCTGCGGGTCCGGCACGGTGACGCCCGGGTCCGGGCGCTGGGGTACGTGACGATGTACCCGGGCCCCGAGGTCGACGGGCACGTCACCCACGGGCGCGGCCTGATGCACGCCAACTTCTTCGAGACGTCGGTGATGCTGCACCTGTTCCCGGACCTGGTCCGGATGGAGCGCGCGGTGTCCCACCGCGACGTCGACTCGTTCTGGGACTACCGGATGGACCAGGTCAGCGACACCGGCGTCTGGGGCCGCGACGTGGCCGAGGCGAACGCCGCGCACGGCAGTGCCGAGTTCGACCGTTGCGTGCGCACCACCGCGCGCGCGGTGTCGGCCGCGGTGCGCGAGCCGTGGCCGGACCCGACGCACCGTCCCTGACCCTCCCGGAGGAGATTCCGTCATGAAGATCTACGACATCACCCTGCCCATCCACCCCGAGATGCTGCACTGGGGCCGCAAACCCGAGGTCGAGGTCGTCGAGTCGCTCGCGGCCGGCGACGCCTCGAACGTGACCCGCTGGCGGATCGGCGCCCACACCGGCACGCACGTCGACGCGCCGGCGCACTTCGTCGACGAGGCCACACCGATCGACCAGGTCTCGCTCGACTCGCTGGTCGGGCAGGCCGTGGTGGTCGACATGACCGGTCTGACCGCCGACGTCACCGCCGCGGACCTGGAGGCCGCCGGCGTGGCGGGCGAGAAGCGGATCCTGCTCAAGACGTCCAACTCGGCCGGCATCCTCAAGGAGACCGAACGGGCGCCCAGCTGGATCGGGCTGGCACCGGACGCCGCGACGTGGCTCGTCGCGCACGGCGTCGAGCTGATCGCGATCGACTACCTGACCATCGAGGGCCACTCGCGGACCGACAGCTGGGACGCCCACCACGAGCTGCTCGGCAACGGCGTGCTGATCCTCGAGAACGCCGATCTCGACGCGGTCGAGCCCGGCCGGTACGAGCTGGTCTGCCTCCCGGCGAAGCTCGCGGGCGCGGACGGCTCGTTCGCCCGCGCGATCCTGATCGAGCGGGACCGGGTGTGAGGTCCCGGGTCGCGCTCGCGGCACCGCACGTCGCCGGGGCCGACGCCGCGCGGGCGGTCGCCGAACGCGGCGGCGGTGCCCTCGACGCGGCGATCGCGGCCGCGGCCGCGCTGACCGTCGCCTATCCGCACCAGTGCTCGGTCGGAGGGGATCTGGTCGCGGTGGTACGGCCGGCGGGCGGCACGGCTCGTGCGGTGCTGTCGATCGGTGCGGCGCCCGCGGCCCTCGATGTCGACGCGCTGCGGGCCGCCGGTCCGCGGATGCCCGCCGGCGGCCCGCTGTCGGTGACCGTGCCCGGCTGTGTCGCCGGCTGGGCCGCGGTGCACCGGCTCGGTGCCCGCCTCGGGCTCGCCGAGCTGGTCGCACCGGCCGTCGAGCTCGCCCGTCGCGGTGTCGGGGTGAGCGCCGGGCTCGCCAGGGCGATCTCCCGGCGCAGCGCCGTCATCGAGACCGATCCCGGCCTGTCCGCACTGCTGCTCGACGGCGACGGCAGCCCGCACGGGATCGGCACGACGATCACGCAACCGGCACTCGCCACCACCCTCGCCGCCGTCGGCGCCGACTGGCGCACGTTCTACACCGGCGCGGTGGGTGCCCGCCTGGTCGCGGGCCTGCGTGGGCTCGGCTCCCCACTCTCGGCCGACGACATGGCCGCGCACGCCGCGGAGGACCCGCCGGCGCTGCACCGTGACGCGCTCGGCGCGACCTGGTCGGTGGCACCACCGCCCAGCCAGGGGGCGTCGTTGCTGGCGATGCTCCTCTCGGGTGCCGACCCGCTCGCCACCGCCCGCCGGGCGGAGCTGGCCCGCGACGCCCTGCTCGGCGACCCGCGCGGCGGACCGATCGACGTCGCCGGCCTGCTGCTGGAACGGGAGTCGGCCGGGACCCCGGCCGCCCTCGGTCCGAGACCGGCCGGGGACACCGTCGCCATCACCGCCGTGGACGACACGGGCACGGCGGTCTCGCTGATCCAGAGCGTCTACCAGAGCTTCGGCGCGGGCATCCTCGAACCCGGAACGGGGGTGGTCCTGCACAACCGCGGATCGGCGTTCGCCCTCGACCCGGCGCACCCCGGAACGGTCCGGCCGGGACACCGCCCCCCGCACACCCTGTGCCCGGTGCTCGCCGAGCGCGGCGGCGACGTCGTCGCCCTGGGCTGCCAGGGCGGACGGGCGCAGGCCTGGATACTGGCCCAGACCGCCGAGGACGTCCTCGACACCTCCGCCCCGGCCGGGTTGCTGGCCCGCCCGCGCTGGGTGATCGGGTCGCGGGACCTCGGGCGGGACCGGCCGACCCTCGTTCTGGAACCGGGCGTCCCCGGCAGCGATGCGCTGGGCGCCACGGCCCGCGAGCTGTCACTCGACGTCGACACGGTGCCCGGGCCGCACGACGACGCGGGACACGTACAGGTGGCACGCCTACGGACCGGAGTGCTCGACGCGGCGAGCGACACCCGGGCCGACGGCGCCGCTGTCGTCATCGGTGGTCGCTGAGAGCGATGCGGCGGGAACAGCCGCACCGTCGTGAGCCGGTGAGCCGGTGAGCCGGTGGTCGGGCGGTCGGGCACGCCGCCCCCGCAGGAGCCGACGGCCGCCGCCGGGGCGACCCTGCCCCGAGGGCCACTGGACCGTCCTGCCCGGCGTCGGCGACGATCGCACCCGCAGGACGAACCGACGACGACCCGGAAGGCGGCACCCGAGCGTGCGACTCGACCCCACGACGGCGGCCGGCAGCGACTCCCCCATCGGCGCGGCCCTGGCGCTGGCCGGCGAACGGGACCCGGCACGGGACGCCACGCACCCGTTGCTGGACCTGTCCCAGGCCGCGCCGCCCTATCCGCCGGCACCGGAGGTCGTCGAGCGGGTGGTGGAGGTCGCCCGGGACCCGGGACTGTCCGGCTACGCGCCGGTGCCCGGCATCGAGCCGCTGCGCCGCGCCGTCGCCGACGAGCTGGCCCACGACTACGGCGGGGACCTCACGGCGGACGACGTCGTCGTCACGGCGGGCTGCAACCAGGCCTTCGCCGTGGTCGCCGACGCACTCGCCGGACCGGGCGACGAGGTGATCTCGCCGCTGCCCTACTACTTCAACCACGACATGTGGTTGCGGATGCGTGGCGTCACGCCGGTGTACCTGGAGCCCGACACCGACCTGGTGCCCCGGGCCGCCGACGCCGAGGCCCTCATCACGCCCCGCACCCGGGCGATCGTGCTGGTCAGCCCCCGGCAACCCGAGCGGGGTGACGGTGCCACCGGAGGAGATCGTCGCGTTCGCCGAGCTGGCGCGCCGCCACGACGTCGCGCTGGTCCTCGACGAGACCTACCGCTCGTTCCGGCCCGACGCGCACGCCCCCGCACACCCGCTGTTCGCCGACCCGTCGTGGCGCTCCACCGTGGTCAGCCTGCACTCCTACTCCAAGGACCTGACCATCCCGGCCTACCGGGTCGGGTCGGTGATCGCGGGCCCCGAGCTGCGACGCCAGGTCCTCAAGCTGCTCGACTGCGTCGCCATCTGCGCGCCGCGGGCCGGACAGGAGGCCGCGGTGGCCGGGCTCACCCGGGCCGGGGCGTGGCGGGCCGACCGGGTCGCGGAGATCGCCCGGCGACGCGAGTGGGTCGGGTCCGCGCTCGCCGACCGGCCGGGCGGGTTCGAGATCGCCGCGCTCGGCGGGTTCTTCGCCTGGGTGCGCCACCCGTTCCCGGACCGCCCGACCCTCGACGTCGTGCGGACCCTGCTGCTCGACCACGACACCCTCACCATTCCGGGCACCGCGTTCCTGCCCGACGACCGGCGGATGCTGCGACTCTCGGTGGGCCGGGTCGACGAGGCGGCCGCCGCCCTGCTCGCCGAGCGGCTCACCGAGGCCGGGCGCCGGGCGGGGGTCGTGACCGGCTGAGCCGGCCCGGGCCACGGAAGAGACCGGGACACCCCGGCGTTCGCCGACCATGGACACCGGACTGCGTACCGGCACCGCGGCCGGCCGCTGGGTCGTGACGGCCTGCGTGCTCGGCTCGGGCATGGCGATGCTCGACAACACCGTCGTCACGATCGCGCTGCCCCGCATCGCCGAGGACCTCGGCGCCGGTTTCGCGGGGCTGCAGTGGACCGTCAACGGCTACACGCTGACCCTGGCCGGGCTGATCCTGCTCGGCGGGTCGCTGGGCGACCGGTTCGGGCGGCGACGGATCTTCGTGACCGGGGCGGTGTGGTTCGCGCTGGCCTCGCTGCTGTGCGGGCTGGCCCCGAACGTCGAGGTGCTCGCCGCGGCGCGGGCGTTGCAGGGGGTGGGCGGCGCCCTGCTGACCCCGGGCAGCCTGGCGCTGATCTCGGCGTCGTTCCACGGTGCCGACCGGGCCGCGGCGATCGGGGCGTGGTCCGGGCTCGGCGGGGTGGCGGGGGCGCTCGGGCCGTTCGTCGGCGGGACGCTGGTGGAGTGGTCGTGGCGGGCCGTGTTCCTGATCAACCTGCCGCTCGCGGCGGTCGTCGTCGCGGTGGCGCTGCGGCACGTGCCGGAGTCGCGTGACCCCGACGCCCCGCACCGGCTCGACGTCCCCGGCAGCCTGCTCGCCGTCGCCGGGCTGGCGCTGCTGACCTGGGCCGGTACGGCGGCAGGCGACGGCACCCCGCCCGGGCTGCAGGTGTGGGGCGCCGGCACCGCGGGGGTGCTGGCCCTGGTGGCGTTCGCGCTGCTCGAGCGCCGCAGCCGCTCCCCGCTGGTGCCCCCGGAGCTGTTCACCGGCACCGGTGACGCGGGGAACGGACGCCGGTTCACCGGCGCGAACGTGGTGACGGTGGCCGTCTACGCCGCACTGGGGCTGCTGTTCGTGCTGCTCGCCGTGCAGCTGCAGGTCGTCGCCGGGTTCTCCCCGCTGCTGGCGGGGACCGCGACGCTGCCGGTCACCGTGCTCATGCTGCTGCTCTCGGCGCGGTCCGGCCGGCTCGCGACGCGTACCGGCCCGGCACCGCTGGTCACCGGCGGGCTGCTGGTGGCCGCGGCCGGGATGTTCCTGGCGTCGCGGATCGGGCCGGGAGCGGGCTGGTTCACCGACGTGCTGCCGGCGACCGTGCTGGTCGGGCTGGGCCTGTCCGCGGCCGTCGCGCCACTGACCACCGCGGTGCTCGACGCGGCGGCGGACCGGCACGCGGGCGTCGCGTCGGGGGTGAACAACGCGATCGCGCGGGCGGCCGGACTACTCGCGGTGGCCGCCGTGCCCGCCATCGCCGGGATCCGCGGTGACGCCCCGACCGACCCGGCGTCGTTCGGGCCGGGGTTCGCCGTCGCGATGACGATCGGGTCGGGACTCCTCGTGATCGGCGCGGCACTCGCCACAGCTCTGTTACGGGGAAAGTCGGAGACATCGACCACAGGGGCAACCGCTTAACAGTTGCTGTGCGTATATCGTTGTGACAAGCGTTACTGCAACTGAGTGAGGCGTGGGTGATCAGTGCCGGGGACTCCGCAATCATGCCCGGCGCCGCGCACCGCCCCTCACGGACCGTCACGAAGCCTCTGCTCGACGCGCTCGCCCTGGCGATCGAGGAGTTCGCTCTCGCGCCGTCCCGGGACCGCCCGATGGCGGTCGTCGGGCTCGTCCAGCGGCCCGAGTACCTCGCCCCGGTGCTGGGCACCTGGGACCGGCTCGCGGCCGCGTGCGGGGACGGCGCCGGCGTCGCCACGGTCGGCGACGCCCCCGGCGGCCTGCCCGACGGTCTCGGCCACGTCCGGCTCGTCGACGGCGAGGAGGCCGCCCGGGAGTGGAGCGTCACGGTCCTGACCCCGCGGTCCGGCGCGACCGTCGTCGCCCACGACCTCGAGGCCGTCGACGGGGCGGCCCGTTCGCTGGAGCGGGGCAGGCTGTTCTCGGCCCGCTGGTCGTTCCGGCACGCCGACGCCCACTCCGAGCTGCTGCGGCTGCGCCACCAGCTCGGGGCGCGGCTGGGCGCACGGCACACCGGCGGCCTCGACGAGGTGCTCTCCCGGGTCGTCCCGATCCCCGGCACGGCCACCGACCACCGCTACGACGCCGCCGCCGACGCCCTCGCCCGGGAGCTGTCGCTGGAGCGCAGGCGGGCCGACGCCGCCCAGGCCCGGCTCGACGAGCTCGAGCCCGGCGCCGAGCGCGACCCGCGCAGCGGGCTGCCGACACGGGCGTTCCTGGACCGGTGGCTCGACGGCTCGGCACCGGGCACCCTGCCGCTGGGCCTGGTGCTGCTGCGGGTGCACGGGCTGGGGTCGATGACCCGACGGCACGGCTTCCGGGCCGAGACCGCCGCGCTGCGCGGGATCGCCCGGCTGCTCACCGGTCAGGTGGGATCCGCCGGGCGGCCGGTGCGCGTGGGGCGCGAGGAGTTCCTCCTCCTGCTGCCCGGCACCGACGTCCGGTCACTGGCCGCGGCGGCCCAGCGGCTGTGCGAGACCGTCGCCGGCCTGTCGGCGGTGTTCCCGTTCGTCCCGACGCCGTCGCACGCGGTGATCACCCGGACCCGGCACCGCCCGCTGCCGCTGGACCGGATGTGGGCGGCACTGGACGACGCCGGGAGCGGCGTCACACTGCTGCGCGGCTGACCGCCCCGGGATCAGCCCCGGACCTCGGTCGCGATCAGTTCCGCGGTCCGGCAGGCCAGCGCGACCAGCGCCAGCGTCGGTCCGACCGCCCCGGCCGACGGGAACACCGCGCTGGAGGCGACGTGCACGTTCGGGGTGCCGTGCACCCGGCACTGCGGGTCGACGACGCCGGTGCGCGGCGAGTCCGACATCCGCAGCAGCCCCATCTGGTGGGTGCCGTCGGTCATGTCCATGTCGTGCACGCGCTCCACGTCGGACAGGTCGACGTGGGCGAGACCGGTCCGCTCCAGCTCCTTGCCGATCAGCGAGAGCGACGTCGCGATCGCCTGCCGGTCACCGGCGCAGACCCGGTAGTCGACCCGCAGCCGGTGCTGGCCCAGCGCGTCGCGCTCGCGGTCGAGGGTGACCCGGTTCGCCGGGTCCGGGGTCTGCTCGGCGTCGAACCGCAGCCGGCAGTGTGCCGAGTCCAGCGGCATGAACGACGGCACCCGCCGCTCCCCGGTGATCCGCGGCCGTGCCCACACGCGGGCGAAGCGCGCCACCCGCAGCGGGTCGGCGGCGACGTTGCGCATGTGGTGGCCGATGTCGGTGGTCCGGCTGTACTGGGCGTGGGTCCCGGAGGCCTTGAACCCGGCGCGCAGCCTGCCCAGGCCCCAGTAGGTGAGGGCGAAGGTCGACAGCAGCGCGTCGCCGTGCTCGGCGTCCTTGGGGTCGGCGAACCAGAGCGCCGCCTTCAGGTTGCCCAGCCGGTGGTCGGCCTGGACCTGCGGGGACAGCGACAGCATCCGGCGGGCGTAGACGCCGTCGTCGGTGGGCAGGTAGCCCAGGCCCAGCGAGCGCCCGGCCGGGGTCAGCCGGAGCCGCCCGACCTCGCCCACCGGGTGGGTCATGTAGTGCCGCCCGACCTGGCCGTACTCGTCACCGATCCCGGCTCCCGTCCCGGTGCCGCCGTAGCCGTCGGAGGCGAGCAGGATCCGCACCGACTCCAGGCCCCCCGCAGCCACGACGAACTGCCGCGCACGGATCCGGATGTCGCACCCGGGCCGCGGGACGACGACGGCCTCGGTCGCGGTCCCCGACACCGGGTCGCGCTCGAGGCGGGCGACGGTGGCGTGCAGGAAGAGCCGGATGCGGCCGGCCTTGGCCATGTTCTCCACGGTCGGCGCGAACGACGTCGGCGGGCTCCACCGCCACAGGTCGTCCCAGCGCAGCGTGTCGCTGTGCAGCCCGGGCGGGTCCGCCGGGAAGCCCGACTCCGCGGCCGAGTACACGCACGCACCGGCGTCGAGGTGCCGCTGGGCGGTCGGGTACCAGGCGCGCAGCTCGTCGTGGGTGATCGGCCACGCGGCCCCGGGCATCCACTCGCGGTCGGAGAAGTCGATGTCGTCCAGCGGGGCGCAGCGCCCGCCCCAGACCAGCGAGGTGCCGCCGAGGCGCTTCTGCCGGACGGCGTCGACCGGGTCGTGCTTGCCCCGCCCGGTGATGCCCCGGTAGGTGTCACGGGCGGTGCGGCTCAGCCCCGGGCCGCCACCCTCCAGGACGACGACGCGCAGGCCGCGGTCGGCCAGCTCGGTCGCGGCCGCGGCTCCGGCCGGGCCGCTGCCGATCACGCAGACCTCGGCCTCGAAGATGGAGCCGGGGAGCGCGCGCCGGGTGTCGATGAGCATGGAGGGCGGTTCCTTCCGAACGTGGTGCGGATGCTGCCGAGGATGGTGCCCCGGATCGGCTGTGAGGACGCTGTGGCTGCTCCCACCCTCCCGTTCCCGGGGGCGTGGGCCCCGCCCGGTACCGTCGTGTCCGGTTCACACGGTTCACATCCGGAGGAGCACGGTATGGGACTCGCCGCCATGGCCACGACCGCACGGGGGATGGCCGCGACGGTCCGTGTCCTCGGCCGCGGGGAGCTGGGCCGCTTCACCGGCGGCGACCGCTCCGAGGTCGCCCGGTTCGAGACCGAGCTCGCCGGGTTCCTCGGGACCCCGCACGCGCTGGCCGTCAACAGCGGCACCAGCGCCCTGGTCGCGGCGCTGGTCGGCGCCGGCGTCGGCCCCGGCGACGAGGTGCTGGTCCCCGCCTACACCTGGGTCTCGACCGCCGCGGCGGCGCTGGCCGTCGGCGCCGTGCCGGGCCTGGTCGAGGTCGACTCCTCGCTCACGATGGACCCGGCCGACCTCAAGGACCGGATCACCCCGCGCAGCCGGGCCGTGCTCCCGGTGCACATGCTCAACCACGTCGCCGACATGGACGCGATCATGGACGTGGCCGCCGCCCACGACCTCGTCGTGATCGAGGACGCCTGCCAGGCCATCGGCGTCACGTACCGGGGCCGCCCCGCCGGGTCGATCGGCCACGCCGGCTGCTTCAGCTTCAACCAGCACAAGAACATCCGCTCCGGCGAGGGCGGTGCCCTGGTCACCCGCGACCCGCGGCTGTTCGAGCGGGCGTCGATGTACCACGACGTCGGCAGCTACGAGCGGGCCGGTTTCGCCGGTGCGGACGCGGACCTCATCGTCGGGGTCAACCTGCGGATGCCCGAGCTGTCCGCGGCGGTGCTGCGGCCGCAGCTGGCCGGGTTGCGTGCGCAGATCGCGCGGCGCCGGCGGCACCGCGACATCATGCTGGCGGCGCTCTCGGACCGGATCGGTCGCGACCTCGAGCCGGTTCCCCACCACGACCCCGCGAACGCCGCCGGGCTGGCGCTGGCCTTCCCGACCCCCGAGGCGGCCGCGGAGTTCGGTGCGCGGCGCGGCGTGCACCGGTTGATCGACACCGGGCGCCACGTCTACACCAACTGGCGCTCGCTGCGGGCCCGCAACCCGCTGCACCCCGGGTTCGACCCGTACGCGGCGAACGGCACCGAGATCGACCACGGACCCGACGCCTGCCCCCGCACCCTGGAGATCCTGGCCCGGACCTGCGTGGTCGACCTGGCCCCGGAGCTCCCGACACCGGCGTTCCGGCTGCTCGCCTCCCGCACGGCGGGCTGACCGGCTCCCGCACGGCGGGCTGACCGGCTCCCGCACGGCGGGCTGACCGGCTCCCGCACGGCGGGCTGACCGGCTCCCGCACGGCGGGCTGACCGGCTCCCGCACGGCGGGCCGACCGGCTCCCGCACGGCGGGCCGACCGGCTCCCGCACGGCGGGCCGACCGGCTCCCGCACGGCGGGCCGACCGGCTCCCGCACGGCGGGCCGACCGGCTCCCACACGGCACCGGGCCGGTGGCGGCACCGGCCGGCGCCCGGCCTCAGTCGGCCGGGGCCAGCACCGCCTGCACGTGTCCGTCGCGGCAGACGGTGCCGGTGACCGCGACCGGCACGTCGTGGGCGAACCAGGGCCCGCCGGTGACGAAGGTGTGGAACTCGCCGTTCTCCCCGCACGGGTCGACGCCCGGGGGCAGGGCGGCGAGGAACGCCGCGTCGAACGCGACCCCGGCGAGCCGCGCCGGGACCCGGTCCGGGTCGACGGCGACGACGACCGCGCGCAGCCCGGCGTCGAGCATCCCGGCGGCCAGCACGTCGGTCGCCGCGCCCCAGAGCGGGAACACCCCGCCGACCCCGGTGCCGTCGAGGACCTCCTCACGGAACGCGCGGACGTCGGCCAGCGCCAGGTCGCCGTGCACCAGCCCGCCGACCCCGGCCGCGGCCGCCGGTGCGAGCGCCGCCCGCAGCCGGGCGCGGTACTCCCCGTCCGGGCACGACGGCGGCAGCTCCACCCGGTGCAGCGGGATCCCCAGTGCGTCGGCCTGGGCGGCGACGAGGGCGGCCCCGACCCCGTGCACCGCGATCTCCGCTCCGCCGGGCCCCGGTGTGACGGTGCTGAGCAGCCCGGTGACCCGCATTCCGGACCGCCGCGCGGCGTCCAGCGCCGTCGCGACGTCCTTGCCCCCGGACCAGCTGACCCACATGTCGGACACCCCGCGACGGTAGCGTCCGGACAGCACCGGAGCCGTCACACACCGTGTTCCCATGGAGCGGACGGTGACCGGGCCGGCCTTCTTCCCCGTCGGACCGGCGGCTACCGTGACACCGTGCCCGAACGCCACGACGACGCCACCGTGACGGCGTGGGCGTTGGCCGCGGGAGCCGGTGACACCGCCGCGCTCGCGGAGTTCGTGCGGGCGACCCAGGTCGACGTCCACCGCTTCCTGGTCCACCTCGCCGGTCGCGACGACGCCGAGGACCTCGCGCAGGAGACGTTCCTGCGCGCGCTGCGGTCGCTGCCCTCGTTCGCGGGTCGCTCCACCGCCCGCACCTGGCTGCTGTCGGTCGCCCGCCGGGTCGCCGTCGACGCCGTGCGCACCGCGGTCCGCAGGCCCCGCGTCCGCGACCTCGGCGAGGACACCCAGGAGGTGTTGGAGCGCGCGGCGCCCCGCACCGGCGCGCAGGAGGCGGTCCTGCTCCGCGCGCTGGTCGACGCGCTGCCCGCCGACCGTCGCGAGGCGTTCGTCCTGACCCAGGTGATGGACCTGGGCTACGCCGAGGCCGCCCAGGTCTGCGGCTGCCCGGTCGGCACCATCCGGTCCCGGGTCGCCCGGGCCCGCGAGGACCTGCTGCGCGCGCTCGGTGCGGACGGCACCGGGACCGCGGGCGCCCCCGCGCCCGGTGTCCGGCGCGCCGCGCGTCCCTGACCCCGCTGCACGGCACCGCTGCACGGCACCGCTGCACGGCACCGCTGCACAGCACCGCTGCACGGCACCACGGCGCGGCACCACGCCGCGCGACCGCGACCACGACCGCGCCACCGCGCCACCGCGCCACCGACCGTGCCGCACACCCGCGGTGACGGCGGCGGCCACCGCCCCATCCGGGCGGCGCGGCGGCAGTGACCGGCGTCGCACCACGGAGCCGGGACCGCGGGAACCGGAGCGGGCCCGCCGACGACCACTCCCGGCGTGCGGTCCCCGCACCTCCCCCGCCCCCGAGGAGGATCCGTGATCTCGTCGCTCCCGCTCGCCTGGGCCCTGACGGCGGTCTTCGCCGCCACCGGGTTCTACGCCCTGGCCCGCTGGGCCGCCGCGGTCTCCGAGCGCCGCTCCGCCGCGCA
Organism: Pseudonocardia sp. ICBG1293; assembly: GCF_020131355.1. GTDB lineage: Bacteria > Actinomycetota > Actinomycetes > Mycobacteriales > Pseudonocardiaceae > Pseudonocardia. The sequence continues at coordinate 12,102 of NZ_JAHLEL010000051.1, read as the reverse complement.
CCGCACCGCGGAGCTCGCCCACCTGCTGATGAGCGCGGCGATGGTCGTCATGACCTGGACCTGGTACGGCAGCGCCGGGCTGTGGACCCAGATCGTGCTGTTCGGCGTCCTGGGGGTCTTCTTCGTGCTCACCGCGGCACGCGGGGTGCCGTGCGGGACCTCGGGGCGGGTCGCGGGCGCGGCACACGCGCTGATGGCCGCCGCGATGGTGTGGATGCTGGCCGCGATGCCGCTGATCATGGCCTCGCCGGTGGCGGCGGCCGGTGGCGGCGGCGCGCACGCCCACCACGGCGGCGCGATGACGGACATGTCCGGGGCCGGGCACGCGGCGGCCCCGGTGGGGTGGGCGGTCGCGGTGACCGTCGCCCTCTGCGCGGTGCTGCTGGCCGCGGCCGGGTACTGGGGTGCCCGCGCCCTGAGCCACGACCGCGACGCCGGCGACCCGCTGACCCCGGACGACGTGCTGCCGGCCGGTGGGGGCGCCGCCGATCCGGCGGACTGTGACTGCGCCGACCCGGCCGCGCCGCAGGAGCGCCCGACCGCGACCGCGGCGACGACCGACGGGGCGACCGCGCTCGCCGAGCGGGTCGGAGCCCCGGTACGGCCGGTGAGCCGGCTGGGAGCCCGTTCCGACGCCGCCTGCCACGCCGCGATGAGCGTCGGCATGGTCGTCATGCTCGCGGCGATGGTGGCGGGCTGGTGAGCGCCGGCCTCGACACCCGGCCCGGGGCACCCGTCCCCCCGCCGGAGCGCCCCACGCCGTTCCGTGGCCTGAAGGGCCTCGTCACCCGCATCCACTTCTACGCGGGCCTGTTCGTCGGCCCGTTCCTGCTGGTCGCGGCGCTGACCGGATTGCTCTACACGCTCTCGCCACCGATCGAGCGCTGGCTGTACGCCGAGGCGCTCACCGCCCCGGTCAGCGGTCCGGAGCTCCCGCTGTCCCGGCAGGTCGAGGCGGCCGCGGCGACCCAGCCGGGCCTTCCCGTCACCGAGATCCGGCCGTCGCGCGAGCCCGGCGCGACGACCCGGGTGTCGTTCGACGCCGACCTGCCCGAGAGCTACAGCCGCACCGTGTTCGTCGACCCCTACACCGCGCAGGTGCGGGCCACCCTCGACACCTATGCCGAGTGGCTCCCCGCCCGCGGGGTGATCGACAACCTGCACCGCTCGCTGCTGCTGGGCCCGCCCGGCCAGGTCTACACCGAGCTGGCGGCGTCCTGGCTGGCCGTACTGACCCTGTCCGGCCTCGTGGTCCAGGTGACCCGGCGGGTACGCCGACGCCGCGAGCGGCTGCTGCCGCGGACGGACGGGTCGCCGCGGTCGCGGCTGCGGTCCTGGCACGGCGCGGTGGGCATCTGGGCCTCGGTCGGGTTCCTGTTCCTCGCCGCGACCGGCCTGACCTGGTCCCAGTTCGCGGGGGCCAACGTCGGCGCGCTGCGCACCGCCCTGGACTGGACGACCCCCTCGGTGAGCAGCACGCTGCCCGCGGCGGGGGGCGAGGCGGACGCGCCCGTGACGGGTGCGGCGACGACGCCGGTCCCCCCGCGGGCGGTGCCCGCGGTCGCCCAGCGGGTCCTGGACGCCGCCCGCGCCGACGGCCTCGGCGGGCCCGTGGAGCTCACCCCGGGCGACCCCGGACAGGCCTGGACCGTCCAGCAGACGGTACGCAGCTGGCCGTCGCAGCAGGACTCGGTGGCCGTGGACCCGACCACCGGGACCGTCACCGACCGGCTCGCGTTCGCGGACTGGCCGGTCGCGGCGAAGCTCGCCCGCTGGGGCATCGACGCGCACATGGGCCTGCTGTTCGGCACCGTCAACCTGGTCGCGCTCGCCGCCCTGGCCTCGGCCGTGGTCGTCCTGGTCGTGTGGGGCTACCGGATGTGGTGGCTGCGCAGGCCGACCCTGCCGGACGGCTCCCGCACGCTCGCGGGGCCGCCCGGATCCCGGGAGCGTCCCGCCCCCGCCGCGGTGGCGCTGGTCGGGCTGGCGGCCGTGGCCGCCGGGCTGGTCCTGCCGGTGCTGGGGGTGTCGCTGATCCTGTTCCTGCTGGTCGACGCCCTGGTCTCGGCCCGGCGCGACGAGCGGGCCGCCGAGGTGGCCGGCTGACCCGTCCGGGTCGCGGGCGCGCGGGCGCGCGGGAGAGCGGGCGAGCGGGTAGACCTGGGGGCCCGTTCCCCGCGAAGGAGTACCCCTGTGTTCCGGACCCCACCCGCCCCCTGGACCACGGCGGACATCCCGCCCCAGCAGGGCCGGACCGTGATCGTCACCGGCGCCACCAGCGGCCTCGGGCTGGAGACCACCCGGGCCCTGGTGCACGTCGGCGCACGCGTCGTGCTGGCCGTGCGGGACACCACGCGCGGCGAGCAGATCGCCGCGGAGCTCGGCGGCGCGGCGTCGGTGCGCAGGCTCGACCTGGCGGACCTGACCTCGGTCCGCGAGTTCGCGGCCGGGTTCGAGGGCACCGCGGACGTCCTGGTCAACAACGCGGGGCTGATGGCGGTGCCGTTCTCCCGCACCACGGACGGCTTCGAGACCCAGCTGGGGGTCAACTTCCTCGGCCACTTCGCGCTCACCGGGCTGCTGGCCGACCGGATCACCGACCGGGTCGTCACGCTGTCCAGCGTCATGCACCGGATCGGGCGCATCGACCTGGACGACCTGAACTTCGAGCGCCGCCGCTACGAGCGCTGGACCGCCTACGGCCAGTCCAAGCTGGCCTGCCTGATGTTCGCCTACGAGCTGGAGCACCGGTTCGTCGCGGCCGGGTCGCGGCTGCGGTCGACGGCCGCCCACCCCGGCTACGCCGCGACGAACCTGCAGTCGCGCACCGAGTCCTTCCAGGACGCGTTGATGGGCGTGCTCAACACACTGTTCGCGCAGTCCGGGGCGGCCGGTGCCCTGCCGGCGCTGTTCGCCGCGACCGTGCCGGACCTGCCCGGTGGGGCCTACATCGGGCCGGACGGCATCGGCGAGGCGCGCGGCAACCCGCGACCGGTCGGCTCCACCGCGGCCTCGCACGACCGCCGGGTGCAGCGGGCGCTGTGGGAGCGTGCCGAGGAGCTGACCCGGGTCACGTTCCCGCTCTGAGCCGGGGCCGGTGCGGGGGCCCGGTCGCGCCGGGCCCCCGCACCGCCGGTGGCCTCAGAGCTTCGAGACGCGGGTGAAGTTCTCCGGCACGATCAGGTCGTCCCGGTCCAGCTCGTGGATCGACTTCTTGCCCAGTCCCAGCAGTGCCTCGTCGATGCCCTTGTAGAGGATCGACAGCACGTTGGTGACGCCGCGCTCGCCCTGGGCCGCCATGCCCCACAGGTAGGCCCGGCCGATCATGACGGCCCTGGCGCCGAGCGCGAGCGCCTTGACCACGTCGGCACCGCGACGGATGCCGCCGTCCATCACCACCTCGACCTGGTCCCCCACGGCGTCGACGATCGCGGGCAGGGCCCGGATCGCGGCCGGGGTGCCGTCGAGGTTGTTGCCGCCGTGGTTGGACACCGAGATCGCGGTGGCGCCCGCGTCGACGGCCCGGCGGGCGTCGTCGGGGTGCATGATCCCCTTGACCATGAACGGGCCGCCCCACTGCTCGCGCAGCCAGGCGATGTCGTCCCAGGTGGGCAGCGGGGTGGTCCACCAGACGCCGTAGGCACCGAAGAAGGTGGGGGCCTCGCCGCCGCCGGGGGGCGCCATGTTCGGGGCCTTGAGGTCGGGGATCCGGCCCGACTTCGCCCAGTCCAGCAGGTAGCGCGGCTTGGTGATCATCTCCGGCGCGAACTGCAGCGCGGCCTTGACGTCGACCTTCTCCGGGATCGGCGGGCTGCCCCAGTCGCGGCGGGTGGCGAAGGTCCAGTCCAGAGTCACGATCAGGCCCTTGGCCCCCGCCCGTCGCGCGCGCAGCGCGCGCTCCAGGATGTCCTCCTTCGACCCGGCCCAGTAGACCTGGAAGAAGACCTTGTCGTGGACGGCGCAGACGTCCTCGACCGAGCGGGAGGCGAACGAGGACAGACCCATCGCCGTCGAGACGGTCTGCTCGGGGTTCAGCGGGTTCTGGATGTTGGAGCTGTGCGCGGCCCGCGCGACGGCGACCTCGCCCTCGGGGTCGACGGCCTGCACACCGGTCGGCGAGACGATCACCGGGAAGTCGATCTCCTGGCCCATCACGGTGGTCGTCTGGTCCCGCTGGGGCGGCAGCCCGGCGATGTGCGGGCGGAAGCCGATCTCGTCGAAGGCGGCGACGTTGTCCGCCAGGGTGATCCCCTGCTCCGCGCCGGCGACCAGCGCGTAGTAGACCGACTTCGGCAGCCGCCTGCGCGCCCGCCGCTGTGCCTCCGCGACCGTCTCGAACCAGTCCTTCGTGCTCGCCATGCCTGCCCCTTCGCAGTCGGAGGTTGCGCCCGGCCGTCGTCGGTCGCGGCCGGTCCGACACGCCGACCGGGTACGAGACGGTCCCACGTGGCGGTTCTCACGGCACGGTAGCGTTTCGGCACCGAGTGCCACAATCACGGCTCGCGGAATCCCGCCCGGAGCCCGTCCGATCGGCGGGGGCGTGACCCTCCGCCCGACCAGCCAGGACGCCGGTCGACCGACCGCGACGACGCCGGACCCGGGACCGGTCCACGACCGGCTGCCACGACCCGTCACGCTCCGCTGTCGGACCCACCCCGACGGCCCACCCCGGATCGGGTACGAGGCGGGGCCGGACCGGCCGTCGGTGACGCTCCGCTGTCTCGATACGGTGTGCCCGCAGTCACCGGTCAGCGGGCGGTGTGCCCGCGGCAAGGAGGAGCCGTGTACAGCCACGCGCGGGGCGGGCACGCTTCGGGCGCGTCGCCCGCCGGTCAGGTCGGCCACGTGCTGCAGCCCGGGTACGGCGCCGCGAGCAACCACCGGCCCATCGGGGTCCCGGGTCAGCTCCGCGCCCCCGAGCCGCCACCACCGGCAGCCGCACCGGCGGGGACGCGGCTCACCGTGCTCGCCGTCGACGACGAGGAGCCGGCCCTGCTGGAGCTGGCGCACCTGCTCGGCGAGGACCCACGGGTCACCACCGTGCTGACCGCGCCGGACGCCACGGAGGCGCTGCGCATCCTGCACGGCTCGCAGGCCGACGCGAGCACCCCGACCGTCGACGTCGTGTTCCTCGACATCCGGATGCCCGGTCTCGACGGCCTGGAGCTCGCCCGGGTGCTGAACGCGATGGCCGACCCGCCGCCGGTGGTGTTCGTGACCGCCCACGACGACCGCGCGGTCGACGCCTACGAGGTCGGTGCCGTCGACTACCTGCTCAAGCCGCTGCGCACGGAGCGGCTCTCCGGCTCGCTGGACCGCACCCTGGCGCTGCGCGCGGCCCGCCGGACCGAGAACGGCCCGCCGCCCCCGCCGCCGCGCCCGGGAGCCGACCCGGGCGGCAGGCCCGACCCCGCGGCCGCCCGCCGGGGCGCCCCCGCCGCGACCGTCGACGACGAGGTCGTGCCGGTGGAGCTGGCGGGCACCACCAAGCTGGTACCGCGCTCCTCGATCCGGTTCGTCGAGGCCCAGGGCGACTACGCCCGGCTGCACACCAACGAGGGCAGCCATCTGGTCCGCATCCCGGTCTCCGTCCTGGAGGACCGGTGGGGCGAGGCCGGGTTCGTGCGGATCCACCGGGCGTACCTGGTGTCGCTGCCGCTGATCACCGAGCTGCGCATGTCCGGCTCGGGGTACGTGGTGCGGCTCGGCAACGGGCCCGGCGCGGTGGAGCTGCCCGTCAGCCGGCGGCACACCGCCGGGCTCAAGCGGATCCTGCGCGGCCGGCCGCCGCGTCCGCAGCGCGGGCCCGAGGACGGCCCGGACGGCCCCGTCCTGCCGCGCTGACCCGGGCGACACACCCGGTCACTGTCCGCACTGCCGTGCACGAGCCTGTCGCCTAGGGCGCGTCTCCTAACCCGGCTGGTCGGGCCTGCGCGATGATCAGTAGGTGTCGCGCCGTGCCGTCCTGACCGATGCCCAGTGGGACCGACTCGAGCCGTTACTGCCCTCGTCGGACGGGATGCCAGGGCGCCCGTTCGCCGATCACCGCAGAGTGATCGAGGGGATCATCTACCGGTTCCGCTGCGGGCTGGCCTGGCGTGATGTCCCGGTCGAGTTCGGGCTGTGGCAGACCCTATGGAAACGCCACCGCCGCTACTGCGGTGACGGCACCTGGGACCAGGTTCTCGCAGCTCTGCTCGCCGATGCCGACTCCGCCGGTCTCGTGGACTGGGCCGTGTCGGTCGACTCGACGATCATCCGCGCTCACCAACACGCCGCGACCCTGCAGCGGGACACAGGGGGCCGGATCGAACTACAAGAATCTGCTGATCGAGCCGCCCGATCACGCCTTGGGCCGCTCCCGCGGAGGGCTCGGCACGAAGATCCACCAGCTCGTTGACGGACACGGCCGCCCGCTGGTCGTACTCGTCGGCCCCGGACAGGCCGGCGACGCCCCGATGTTCGCGCACCTGATGTCACATCTGAGCGTCGGACGGGTCGGTCCGGGCCGACCGCGGACCCGTGTCAACGGATCCTGAAGATTGACCCCCCTGGGGATCGGCAAGTTTGACCCCTCGGTTGGTCTGTCAGTCCCGGTCGGCGCGGTTCTGTTTGGCCAGCAGCTCGCGGCGCTGGCGGGTCCGGTAGGAGTCTCCGGTCAAGGTCAGAACCTCGGCGTGGTGAACCAGACGGTCGATCATGGCTGCGGCGACGACATCGTCGGAGAAGGTCTCGCCCCAGCGTCCGAAGGGCAGGTTCGAGGTGACCATCACAGAGCCCTGCTCGTAGCGGGAGGCAATGAGCTGGAAGAACAGGTTCGCCGCGTCCTGGTCGAAGGGGATGTAGCCGACCTCGTCGATGATGATCAGCTTGTAGCGGCGGATCTTCTTCAGCTCGGCCTCCAGCCGTCCGGCCTGGTGGGCGTCGGTGAGGCGGGTGATCCAGTTGTTCGCGGTGTCGAAGAGCACCGAGTAGCCGGCGTGGGCGGCTTTGACCCCGAGCCCGATCGCGAGATGGGTCTTCCCGAGCCCGGGTGGGCCGAGCAGGATCACGTTCTCAGCCTTGGCCACGAACGTCCCGGTCGCCAAGTGCGCCAGCACATCTCGACGCAGCGAGGGCAGGTGGTCGAGGTTGAAATCCTCGAGAGTCTTCACGGCTGGGAAATGCGCGGTCCGGATCCGCATCGTGGTGCCGGCGGACTCGCGTTCGGCGACCTGGCGTTGCAGGACCGCAGCCAGATACTCCTCGTGCGACCAGGTCTCGTCGCGGGCCTGCTCAGCGAGCTCAGCCCAGCAGCGCCCGATCGTCGGGGTCTTCAGCACCCGGGTCAGGTAGGCCAGCATCGAGGGCAACCCCTCGCTCGGCGCAGTCCCGGTCGTGGTGGCGGTCATGGGTTGCTCGCTTCCGCTGCGGGCGCGGCCGTGGGGTCGGCCGGGCTGGTGGGGGTGAAGTCGACGCCGAACAGGGCGTCGTAGTCGGGCAGGGCCCGGATCGCGACGGCGTGGCCATCGTTGTGGCGGCGCGTCCCGGACTGCTGGGACCGCTGCTGGGCGCGGCGTTGTTCAGCCAGTGCGTGGCGCATGTCGGCGGCGGTGGCGACGTGGGCCGGGTCGGTGATCACCAGGTGGCGGCCCCAGCTGCGGTCGTGGCTGGCGACTCGCTCGTTGCCGCAGAACACCTCGACCGCAGTGGGTGATGCGGCGACCTCGACGAAGCGGCCGATCATCCGCGGATCGACGGAGTAGTCGTTGGCGTCGACGCGCACGTAGTAGTCACGGGCCAGCCGGATCCGGTGGGTCAGACCGACCTGTGGAGCCACCGGCGGCAGGACGATCATCGCCTGGCGGTCGACCTCGAGCAGGTCCACCGGCCGGCCATGGATGGCGCGGACGGTGCGCGTGTTCGCCCTGGTCACCAGCCACTCGGCGAGCTGGTCGTTGAAGTCGGCTGGGGAGGCGAACTCGCGTCCGGGCAGGAACGAGGTCTCGAAGAACCCGTTGTTGCGCTCCACCATGCCCTTGAACTCGGGGTCCTTCGGCGGAGCCAACCGGATCCTCGTGGCCAGAGTTCCGGCGAACCCGGCGGCCGGGGCCGAGACCTTCCCGGTGCCGCCGATCGCCGATTCCCGGTCCCAGACCAGCGTCTTCGGGACACGGCCCAGGGCAGCGATCAGCTGCCACATCCCGGACAGGATGTCACCGCCCTGGCGCGACGGGATCATCGTCGCCGACAGAAACCGGGAGAACGCCAAGGTCAGCACCAGCACCGGCAGGATCCGCGCCTGCCTTGCCGCGACCGGGATCAGGGTCTCGGGGAACCACAGGTCGCACTGGGCGATCTCGCCCGGCTCGTAGACGGTCCGGTCCGACGGATCGATCCCGACGTACTCGGGCCGGATCCGGGCCAACAGCTTCTTCAGCGGCCCCTCGGAGTAAGGCCAGCCGATCTTCTGCGCGATCACCGGCCCCGGCATCCTCGGCCACTGCACCAGCAGCGCCCGTACCTGCGGCTCGTAGGCATCAGCGACCGAGCCCCGCGACACGCGCTCGTACTTCGGTGGCCCCTCCGAGCGCAGCGCCGCCCGCACCGTGTTCCGGGCTACCCCGAGCCGGCGGGCGATTTCCTTGATCGGGACACCCTCGGCCCGATGCAGACGACGGATCTCCGCCCAGTCCTCCACGTTCAGCACCTCCCCAGCGTTGGGAGGGGTCACGATTCCCGGAACGCCAGGGGGTCAGATTTCAGGATCCGTCGACAACCCGACCCGAGCGGGTCCGCGCAGATAAGAGGTCGTTTCAGAAGTCGGCGTGTCGGTCCTGTGTGGATCGGCGCTGGTAGCTGATCATGTCCGGTCGTGGCGCGGCGATCTTGTGTCGAGCGATTGGTGAGCGACGAGCTGTGGGCGCTGGTGGAGCCGCTGCTGCCCAAGCCGCGCAAGCACAAGCGGGGACGGACAGGCCGTCCGCGGGTGCCGGATCGGGCCGCTCTGGCCGGGATCGTGTTCGTGCTCAAGACCGGGATCAGCTGGAACGCGCTGCCCGCCGAGCTCGGCTGTGGGTCCGGAGTGACCTGCTGGCGGCGGCTACGGCAGTGGCAGCAGGCCGGGGTCTGGGCCCAGCTGCACCGGGTGATGCTCGACCGCCTCGCCCAGCAGGGCCTGCTGGACTGGTCGCGGGCGGCGGTGGACAGCGTGAGCGTGCGGGCCAAGCGCCGCGGCGAGGCCACCGGGCCCTCGCCGACCGATCGCGGGAAGGCGGGCAGCAAGTACCACGTGCTCTGCGACCGAGGCGGGCTCCCGCTGCATGCGCTGGTCACCGGGGCGAACACCCACGACAGTCGGATGCTCGCCCCGCTGCTGGACACCAACCCCGGCGTCCGCGAACGGGCGGGACAGCCGGGGCGTCCGCGACGTCGGCCGGACAAGGTGCACGCCGACAAGGGCTACGACTATCCCCGCTGCCGCCGCTACCTGAGTGGGCGTGGGATCGGGGTGCGGATCGCCCGGCGCGGGATCGAGGACTCCACCCGGCTCGGGCGGGTCCGCTGGGTCGTCGAGCGCACCATGTCCTGGCTGCTGGACTTCCGCCGCCTCGCGCTGCGCTACGACCGCGCCGAATCCACGATCACCGCGCTGTTATCGCTGGCCTGCGCCCTGATCTGCCACCGCCGCCTCACCAAGCCGAAGCCGAAGCCGAAGTGATGGTCGACCCAGCCCTCGCTGAGGCACTCGCCTACGAGGTCGGGGCCAGCGGCCGCCAGGCCAGCCACTCCAAGGCCCGGTCGGCCTCGTCAGGGTCGAAGCGGTGCGGGTCGAACGGCCCGCCCGCCCACTCCAGGCGCTCGGCGCGGTCGGGATGGTCAGGGTCGGCGAGCACGGCCTGGAAGTCCTCATACCCCCCGATCCCGCCGACGTCCTCGGGCGGGCACGCCCCCTGCCCGGCGACGCATCGCGGATAGCACACTCCCGGCTCGACGGCCGCGACCGCCTCGACGGTGATCTCGTGGGCCCAGTTGTCACCGAAGTCGTAGACGTAACCGAACCGGTCACCAGCCTTGACCAGCCGAAACAGCTTCTCTTTCGTCTCGTCGGCGACATCCTGTCCGGGCCAGTCCGGGTCTGGGATCCCGTAGCGGCGCCCGACGATCTCGAACTCGTGCAAATGAGAGTTCGTCCAGCCCATCACTGACTGCACCACCTCGTGTAACACCGCCAAGTCGACCTCGCCCGGCACCTGCACCCGACGCCGGACCGCCGGCACCACCTCGGTCAGGACGATCTCCAACTCGAAAATCTTCGTCTTCTCAGACACACGAGGCGCGACCATCAGCCGATGCTGCCAGCCCCGCCGTCACCGGCAGAACCGGGCCCACCACTTCTGAAACGACGTCTTAGAGGTCGCGCGGATTGGTTGGTGATCATGGACGTCGTGCAGGTCGGGCGTTCCAGCGGTGTGTGGTCCAGGCCTGCCGAATCAAGCTACGGAGTGTGACGATCGTGTCGGCGAGGTCGAAGAACGCGTCGACGACGATTTCTCGTCGTTCGTAGCAGCGCTGCAGCCGGTTGAAGCTGTTGTGCCAAGCGTTGGTCCGCTCGACGTGCCAGCGGCGGGTGGCCTGGATCGGCGCTTTCTCACCCTTGTGCGCGATCTCGCCGTGCAGGCCTCGTTCGGCCAGCGTGTCGCGGGTCTTGCCGGAGTCATAGCCGGCGTCGAGGTGCACGGTGATGTCGTCGGGCAGCGGGCCGAGAGCATCGAGGCGGTCGAGGGTGGGGCCCAGTAGCGGGGAGTCGTGCCGGTTGGCTCCGGCCAGGACTCGGCCCAGCGGGATGCCGTATCCCTCGACGAGCACCGAACGTTTCATACCCTGTTTGCGCCGGTCCACCGGCGACGGACCGGCGACCTCGCCGCCGCCGGGGGCCTTGGTGATGGCGCCATCGACGGCGATGTCGTGCAGCAGCAGACCGACGATGCGGTCGTAGGCGTCCAGGACGATCCGACGCAGCTGGGCGAAGACCCCGAGCCTGATCCACTCGTCACGACGATCGCGGATGGTGGTCGCCGAGCAGGTGCTGTCAGCGATGCCCTCATACGAGCAGCCGAACCGCAGTACCTGCAGGAGCTTGTCGAACACGATCCGATCCGCGATCCGGCGGCGATGGCAGCCCAGCGGATGGGTGGGATCGAACTCGTCTCGATGAGGCAGCAGCGCGGTGAACTGGTCCCACAACGGCTCGGTCAGCCATGATGGCAGGGTGGGCACGCGGCCTCCAGACGATCACGAAGCGTAGATAACTTCATGATCGGCAGGCCCGTACCCGCCCTCGCCCCCAGACACTCGACCGCGGCCAAGCTGTGACCAATCCGCGCGACCTCTTAGAGGTCGCGCGGATTGGTTGGTGATCATGGACGTCGTGCAGGTCGGGCGTTCCAGCGGTGTGTGGTCCAGGCCTGCCGAATCAAGCTACGGAGTGTGACGATCGTGTCGGCGAGGTCGAAGAACGCGTCGACGACGATTTCTCGTCGTTCGTAGCAGCGCTGCAGCCGGTTGAAGCTGTTGTGCCAAGCGTTGGTCCGCTCGACGTGCCAGCGGCGGGTGGCCTGGATCGGCGCTTTCTCACCCTTGTGCGCGATCTCGCCGTGCAGGCCTCGTTCGGCCAGCGTGTCGCGGGTCTTGCCGGAGTCATAGCCGGCGTCGAGGTGCACGGTGATGTCGTCGGGCAGCGGGCCGAGAGCATCGAGGCGGTCGAGGGTGGGGCCCAGTAGCGGGGAGTCGTGCCGGTTGGCTCCGGCCAGGACTCGGCCCAGCGGGATGCCGTATCCCTCGACGAGCACCGAACGTTTCATACCCTGTTTGCGCCGGTCCACCGGCGACGGACCGGCGACCTCGCCGCCGCCGGGGGCCTTGGTGATGGCGCCATCGACGGCGATGTCGTGCAGCAGCAGACCGACGATGCGGTCGTAGGCGTCCAGGACGATCCGACGCAGCTGGGCGAAGACCCCGAGCCTGATCCACTCGTCACGACGATCGCGGATGGTGGTCGCCGAGCAGGTGCTGTCAGCGATGCCCTCATACGAGCAGCCGAACCGCAGTACCTGCAGGAGC
>NZ_JAHLEL010000050.1 GCF_020131355.1 Pseudonocardia sp. ICBG1293 | reverse complement strand
GACGTCCTCGACCGAGCGGGAGGCGAAACGAGGACAGACCCCATCGCCGTCGAGACGGTCTGCTCGGGGTTCAGCGGGTTCTGGATGTTGGAGCTGTGCGCGGCCCGCGCGACGGCGACCTCGCCCTCGGGGTCGACGGCCTGCACACCGGTCGGCGAGACGATCACCGGGAAGTCGATCTCCTGGCCCATCACGGTGGTCGTCTGGTCCCGCTGGGGCGGCAGCCCGGCGATGTGCGGGCGGAAGCCGATCTCGTCGAAGGCGGCGACGTTGTCCGCCAGGGTGATCCCCTGCTCCGCGCCGGCGACCAGCGCGTAGTAGACCGACTTCGGCAGCCGCCTGCGCGCCCGCCGCTGTGCCTCCGCGACCGTCTCGAACCAGTCCTTCGTGCTCGCCATGCCTGCCCCTTCGCAGTCGGAGGTTGCGCCCGGCCGTCGTCGGTCGCGGCCGGTCCGACACGCCGACCGGGTACGAGACGGTCCCACGTGGCGGTTCTCACGGCACGGTAGCGTTTCGGCACCGAGTGCCACAATCACGGCTCGCGGAATCCCGCCCGGAGCCCGTCCGATCGGCGGGGGCGTGACCCTCCGCCCGACCAGCCAGGACGCCGGTCGACCGACCGCGACGACGCCGGACCCGGGACCGGTCCACGACCGGCTGCCACGACCCGTCACGCTCCGCTGTCGGACCCACCCCGACGGCCCACCCCGGATCGGGTACGAGGCGGGGCCGGACCGGCCGTCGGTGACGCTCCGCTGTCTCGATACGGTGTGCCCGCAGTCACCGGTCAGCGGGCGGTGTGCCCGCGGCAAGGAGGAGCCGTGTACAGCCACGCGCGGGGCGGGCACGCTTCGGGCGCGTCGCCCGCCGGTCAGGTCGGCCACGTGCTGCAGCCCGGGTACGGCGCCGCGAGCAACCACCGGCCCATCGGGGTCCCGGGTCAGCTCCGCGCCCCCGAGCCGCCACCACCGGCAGCCGCACCGGCGGGGACGCGGCTCACCGTGCTCGCCGTCGACGACGAGGAGCCGGCCCTGCTGGAGCTGGCGCACCTGCTCGGCGAGGACCCACGGGTCACCACCGTGCTGACCGCGCCGGACGCCACGGAGGCGCTGCGCATCCTGCACGGCTCGCAGGCCGACGCGAGCACCCCGACCGTCGACGTCGTGTTCCTCGACATCCGGATGCCCGGTCTCGACGGCCTGGAGCTCGCCCGGGTGCTGAACGCGATGGCCGACCCGCCGCCGGTGGTGTTCGTGACCGCCCACGACGACCGCGCGGTCGACGCCTACGAGGTCGGTGCCGTCGACTACCTGCTCAAGCCGCTGCGCACGGAGCGGCTCTCCGGCTCGCTGGACCGCACCCTGGCGCTGCGCGCGGCCCGCCGGACCGAGAACGGCCCGCCGCCCCCGCCGCCGCGCCCGGGAGCCGACCCGGGCGGCAGGCCCGACCCCGCGGCCGCCCGCCGGGGCGCCCCCGCCGCGACCGTCGACGACGAGGTCGTGCCGGTGGAGCTGGCGGGCACCACCAAGCTGGTACCGCGCTCCTCGATCCGGTTCGTCGAGGCCCAGGGCGACTACGCCCGGCTGCACACCAACGAGGGCAGCCATCTGGTCCGCATCCCGGTCTCCGTCCTGGAGGACCGGTGGGGCGAGGCCGGGTTCGTGCGGATCCACCGGGCGTACCTGGTGTCGCTGCCGCTGATCACCGAGCTGCGCATGTCCGGCTCGGGGTACGTGGTGCGGCTCGGCAACGGGCCCGGCGCGGTGGAGCTGCCCGTCAGCCGGCGGCACACCGCCGGGCTCAAGCGGATCCTGCGCGGCCGGCCGCCGCGTCCGCAGCGCGGGCCCGAGGACGGCCCGGACGGCCCCGTCCTGCCGCGCTGACCCGGGCGACACACCCGGTCACTGTCCGCACTGCCGTGCACGAGCCTGTCGCCTAGGGCGCGTCTCCTAACCCGGCTGGTCGGGCCTGCGCGATGATCAGTAGGTGTCGCGCCGTGCCGTCCTGACCGATGCCCAGTGGGACCGACTCGAGCCGTTACTGCCCTCGTCGGACGGGATGCCAGGGCGCCCGTTCGCCGATCACCGCAGAGTGATCGAGGGGATCATCTACCGGTTCCGCTGCGGGCTGGCCTGGCGTGATGTCCCGGTCGAGTTCGGGCTGTGGCAGACCCTATGGAAACGCCACCGCCGCTACTGCGGTGACGGCACCTGGGACCAGGTTCTCGCAGCTCTGCTCGCCGATGCCGACTCCGCCGGTCTCGTGGACTGGGCCGTGTCGGTCGACTCGACGATCATCCGCGCTCACCAACACGCCGCGACCCTGCAGCGGGACACAGGGGGCCGGATCGAACTACAAGAATCTGCTGATCGAGCCGCCCGATCACGCCTTGGGCCGCTCCCGCGGAGGGCTCGGCACGAAGATCCACCAGCTCGTTGACGGACACGGCCGCCCGCTGGTCGTACTCGTCGGCCCCGGACAGGCCGGCGACGCCCCGATGTTCGCGCACCTGATGTCACATCTGAGCGTCGGACGGGTCGGTCCGGGCCGACCGCGGACCCGTGTCAACGGATCCTGAAGATTGACCCCCCTGGGGATCGGCAAGTTTGACCCCTCGGTTGGTCTGTCAGTCCCGGTCGGCGCGGTTCTGTTTGGCCAGCAGCTCGCGGCGCTGGCGGGTCCGGTAGGAGTCTCCGGTCAAGGTCAGAACCTCGGCGTGGTGAACCAGACGGTCGATCATGGCTGCGGCGACGACATCGTCGGAGAAGGTCTCGCCCCAGCGTCCGAAGGGCAGGTTCGAGGTGACCATCACAGAGCCCTGCTCGTAGCGGGAGGCAATGAGCTGGAAGAACAGGTTCGCCGCGTCCTGGTCGAAGGGGATGTAGCCGACCTCGTCGATGATGATCAGCTTGTAGCGGCGGATCTTCTTCAGCTCGGCCTCCAGCCGTCCGGCCTGGTGGGCGTCGGTGAGGCGGGTGATCCAGTTGTTCGCGGTGTCGAAGAGCACCGAGTAGCCGGCGTGGGCGGCTTTGACCCCGAGCCCGATCGCGAGATGGGTCTTCCCGAGCCCGGGTGGGCCGAGCAGGATCACGTTCTCAGCCTTGGCCACGAACGTCCCGGTCGCCAAGTGCGCCAGCACATCTCGACGCAGCGAGGGCAGGTGGTCGAGGTTGAAATCCTCGAGAGTCTTCACGGCTGGGAAATGCGCGGTCCGGATCCGCATCGTGGTGCCGGCGGACTCGCGTTCGGCGACCTGGCGTTGCAGGACCGCAGCCAGATACTCCTCGTGCGACCAGGTCTCGTCGCGGGCCTGCTCAGCGAGCTCAGCCCAGCAGCGCCCGATCGTCGGGGTCTTCAGCACCCGGGTCAGGTAGGCCAGCATCGAGGGCAACCCCTCGCTCGGCGCAGTCCCGGTCGTGGTGGCGGTCATGGGTTGCTCGCTTCCGCTGCGGGCGCGGCCGTGGGGTCGGCCGGGCTGGTGGGGGTGAAGTCGACGCCGAACAGGGCGTCGTAGTCGGGCAGGGCCCGGATCGCGACGGCGTGGCCATCGTTGTGGCGGCGCGTCCCGGACTGCTGGGACCGCTGCTGGGCGCGGCGTTGTTCAGCCAGTGCGTGGCGCATGTCGGCGGCGGTGGCGACGTGGGCCGGGTCGGTGATCACCAGGTGGCGGCCCCAGCTGCGGTCGTGGCTGGCGACTCGCTCGTTGCCGCAGAACACCTCGACCGCAGTGGGTGATGCGGCGACCTCGACGAAGCGGCCGATCATCCGCGGATCGACGGAGTAGTCGTTGGCGTCGACGCGCACGTAGTAGTCACGGGCCAGCCGGATCCGGTGGGTCAGACCGACCTGTGGAGCCACCGGCGGCAGGACGATCATCGCCTGGCGGTCGACCTCGAGCAGGTCCACCGGCCGGCCATGGATGGCGCGGACGGTGCGCGTGTTCGCCCTGGTCACCAGCCACTCGGCGAGCTGGTCGTTGAAGTCGGCTGGGGAGGCGAACTCGCGTCCGGGCAGGAACGAGGTCTCGAAGAACCCGTTGTTGCGCTCCACCATGCCCTTGAACTCGGGGTCCTTCGGCGGAGCCAACCGGATCCTCGTGGCCAGAGTTCCGGCGAACCCGGCGGCCGGGGCCGAGACCTTCCCGGTGCCGCCGATCGCCGATTCCCGGTCCCAGACCAGCGTCTTCGGGACACGGCCCAGGGCAGCGATCAGCTGCCACATCCCGGACAGGATGTCACCGCCCTGGCGCGACGGGATCATCGTCGCCGACAGAAACCGGGAGAACGCCAAGGTCAGCACCAGCACCGGCAGGATCCGCGCCTGCCTTGCCGCGACCGGGATCAGGGTCTCGGGGAACCACAGGTCGCACTGGGCGATCTCGCCCGGCTCGTAGACGGTCCGGTCCGACGGATCGATCCCGACGTACTCGGGCCGGATCCGGGCCAACAGCTTCTTCAGCGGCCCCTCGGAGTAAGGCCAGCCGATCTTCTGCGCGATCACCGGCCCCGGCATCCTCGGCCACTGCACCAGCAGCGCCCGTACCTGCGGCTCGTAGGCATCAGCGACCGAGCCCCGCGACACGCGCTCGTACTTCGGTGGCCCCTCCGAGCGCAGCGCCGCCCGCACCGTGTTCCGGGCTACCCCGAGCCGGCGGGCGATTTCCTTGATCGGGACACCCTCGGCCCGATGCAGACGACGGATCTCCGCCCAGTCCTCCACGTTCAGCACCTCCCCAGCGTTGGGAGGGGTCACGATTCCCGGAACGCCAGGGGGTCAGATTTCAGGATCCGTCGACAACCCGACCCGAGCGGGTCCGCGCAGATAAGAGGTCGTTTCAGAAGTCGGCGTGTCGGTCCTGTGTGGATCGGCGCTGGTAGCTGATCATGTCCGGTCGTGGCGCGGCGATCTTGTGTCGAGCGATTGGTGAGCGACGAGCTGTGGGCGCTGGTGGAGCCGCTGCTGCCCAAGCCGCGCAAGCACAAGCGGGGACGGACAGGCCGTCCGCGGGTGCCGGATCGGGCCGCTCTGGCCGGGATCGTGTTCGTGCTCAAGACCGGGATCAGCTGGAACGCGCTGCCCGCCGAGCTCGGCTGTGGGTCCGGAGTGACCTGCTGGCGGCGGCTACGGCAGTGGCAGCAGGCCGGGGTCTGGGCCCAGCTGCACCGGGTGATGCTCGACCGCCTCGCCCAGCAGGGCCTGCTGGACTGGTCGCGGGCGGCGGTGGACAGCGTGAGCGTGCGGGCCAAGCGCCGCGGCGAGGCCACCGGGCCCTCGCCGACCGATCGCGGGAAGGCGGGCAGCAAGTACCACGTGCTCTGCGACCGAGGCGGGCTCCCGCTGCATGCGCTGGTCACCGGGGCGAACACCCACGACAGTCGGATGCTCGCCCCGCTGCTGGACACCAACCCCGGCGTCCGCGAACGGGCGGGACAGCCGGGGCGTCCGCGACGTCGGCCGGACAAGGTGCACGCCGACAAGGGCTACGACTATCCCCGCTGCCGCCGCTACCTGAGTGGGCGTGGGATCGGGGTGCGGATCGCCCGGCGCGGGATCGAGGACTCCACCCGGCTCGGGCGGGTCCGCTGGGTCGTCGAGCGCACCATGTCCTGGCTGCTGGACTTCCGCCGCCTCGCGCTGCGCTACGACCGCGCCGAATCCACGATCACCGCGCTGTTATCGCTGGCCTGCGCCCTGATCTGCCACCGCCGCCTCACCAAGCCGAAGCCGAAGCCGAAGTGATGGTCGACCCAGCCCTCGCTGAGGCACTCGCCTACGAGGTCGGGGCCAGCGGCCGCCAGGCCAGCCACTCCAAGGCCCGGTCGGCCTCGTCAGGGTCGAAGCGGTGCGGGTCGAACGGCCCGCCCGCCCACTCCAGGCGCTCGGCGCGGTCGGGATGGTCAGGGTCGGCGAGCACGGCCTGGAAGTCCTCATACCCCCCGATCCCGCCGACGTCCTCGGGCGGGCACGCCCCCTGCCCGGCGACGCATCGCGGATAGCACACTCCCGGCTCGACGGCCGCGACCGCCTCGACGGTGATCTCGTGGGCCCAGTTGTCACCGAAGTCGTAGACGTAACCGAACCGGTCACCAGCCTTGACCAGCCGAAACAGCTTCTCTTTCGTCTCGTCGGCGACATCCTGTCCGGGCCAGTCCGGGTCTGGGATCCCGTAGCGGCGCCCGACGATCTCGAACTCGTGCAAATGAGAGTTCGTCCAGCCCATCACTGACTGCACCACCTCGTGTAACACCGCCAAGTCGACCTCGCCCGGCACCTGCACCCGACGCCGGACCGCCGGCACCACCTCGGTCAGGACGATCTCCAACTCGAAAATCTTCGTCTTCTCAGACACACGAGGCGCGACCATCAGCCGATGCTGCCAGCCCCGCCGTCACCGGCAGAACCGGGCCCACCACTTCTGAAACGACGTCTTAGAGGTCGCGCGGATTGGTTGGTGATCATGGACGTCGTGCAGGTCGGGCGTTCCAGCGGTGTGTGGTCCAGGCCTGCCGAATCAAGCTACGGAGTGTGACGATCGTGTCGGCGAGGTCGAAGAACGCGTCGACGACGATTTCTCGTCGTTCGTAGCAGCGCTGCAGCCGGTTGAAGCTGTTGTGCCAAGCGTTGGTCCGCTCGACGTGCCAGCGGCGGGTGGCCTGGATCGGCGCTTTCTCACCCTTGTGCGCGATCTCGCCGTGCAGGCCTCGTTCGGCCAGCGTGTCGCGGGTCTTGCCGGAGTCATAGCCGGCGTCGAGGTGCACGGTGATGTCGTCGGGCAGCGGGCCGAGAGCATCGAGGCGGTCGAGGGTGGGGCCCAGTAGCGGGGAGTCGTGCCGGTTGGCTCCGGCCAGGACTCGGCCCAGCGGGATGCCGTATCCCTCGACGAGCACCGAACGTTTCATACCCTGTTTGCGCCGGTCCACCGGCGACGGACCGGCGACCTCGCCGCCGCCGGGGGCCTTGGTGATGGCGCCATCGACGGCGATGTCGTGCAGCAGCAGACCGACGATGCGGTCGTAGGCGTCCAGGACGATCCGACGCAGCTGGGCGAAGACCCCGAGCCTGATCCACTCGTCACGACGATCGCGGATGGTGGTCGCCGAGCAGGTGCTGTCAGCGATGCCCTCATACGAGCAGCCGAACCGCAGTACCTGCAGGAGCTTGTCGAACACGATCCGATCCGCGATCCGGCGGCGATGGCAGCCCAGCGGATGGGTGGGATCGAACTCGTCTCGATGAGGCAGCAGCGCGGTGAACTGGTCCCACAACGGCTCGGTCAGCCATGATGGCAGGGTGGGCACGCGGCCTCCAGACGATCACGAAGCGTAGATAACTTCATGATCGGCAGGCCCGTACCCGCCCTCGCCCCCAGACACTCGACCGCGGCCAAGCTGTGACCAATCCGCGCGACCTCTTAGAGGTCGCGCGGATTGGTTGGTGATCATGGACGTCGTGCAGGTCGGGCGTTCCAGCGGTGTGTGGTCCAGGCCTGCCGAATCAAGCTACGGAGTGTGACGATCGTGTCGGCGAGGTCGAAGAACGCGTCGACGACGATTTCTCGTCGTTCGTAGCAGCGCTGCAGCCGGTTGAAGCTGTTGTGCCAAGCGTTGGTCCGCTCGACGTGCCAGCGGCGGGTGGCCTGGATCGGCGCTTTCTCACCCTTGTGCGCGATCTCGCCGTGCAGGCCTCGTTCGGCCAGCGTGTCGCGGGTCTTGCCGGAGTCATAGCCGGCGTCGAGGTGCACGGTGATGTCGTCGGGCAGCGGGCCGAGAGCATCGAGGCGGTCGAGGGTGGGGCCCAGTAGCGGGGAGTCGTGCCGGTTGGCTCCGGCCAGGACTCGGCCCAGCGGGATGCCGTATCCCTCGACGAGCACCGAACGTTTCATACCCTGTTTGCGCCGGTCCACCGGCGACGGACCGGCGACCTCGCCGCCGCCGGGGCCTTGGTGATGGCGCCATCGACGGCGATGTCGTGCAGCAGCAGACCGACGATGCGGTCGTAGGCGTCCAGGACGATCCGACGCAGCTGGGCGAAGACCCCGAGCCTGATCCACTCGTCACGACGATCGCGGATGGTGGTCGCCGAGCAGGTGCTGTCAGCGATGCCCTCATACGAGCAGCCGAACCGCAGTACCTGCAGGAGCTTGTCGAACACGATCCGATCCGCGATCCGGCGGCGATGGCAGCCCAGCGGATGGGTGGGATCGAACTCGTCTCGATGAGGCAGCAGCGCGGTGAACTGGTCCCACAACGGCTCGGTCAGCCATGATGGCAGGGTGGGCACGCGGCCTCCAGACGATCACGAAGCGTAGATAACTTCATGATCGGCAGGCCCGTACCCGCCCTCGCCCCCAGACACTCGACCGCGGCCAAGCTGTGACCAATCCGCGCGACCTCTTAGAGGTCGCGCGGATTGGTTGGTGATCATGGACGTCGTGCAGGTCGGGCGTTCCAGCGGTGTGTGGTCCAGGCCTGCCGAATCAAGCTACGGAGTGTGACGATCGTGTCGGCGAGGTCGAAGAAACGCGTCGACGACGATTTCTCGTCGTTCGTAGCAGCGCTGCAGCCGGTTGAAGCTGTTGTGCCAAGCGTTGGTCCGCTCGACCGTGCCAGCGGCGGTGGCCTGGATCGGCGCTTTCTCACCCTTGTGCGCGATCTCGCCGTGCAGGCCTCGTTCGGCCAGCGTGTCGCGGGTGGTCTTGCCGGAGTCATAGCCGGCGTCGAGGTTGCACGGTGGATGTCGTCGGGCAGCGGGCCGAGAGCATCGAGGCGGTCGAGGGTGGGGCCCAGTAG
>NZ_JAHLEL010000049.1 GCF_020131355.1 Pseudonocardia sp. ICBG1293 | reverse complement strand
GTCGCGCGGGATTGGTTGGTGAATCATGGACGTCGTGCAGGTCGGGCCGTTCAGCGGTGTGTGGTCCAGGCCTGCCGAATCAAGCTACGGAGTGTGACGATCGTGTCGGCGAGGTCGAAGAACGCGTCGACGACGATTTCTCGTCGTTCGTAGCAGCGCTGCAGCCGGTTGAAGCTGTTGTGCCAAGCGTTGGTCCGCTCGACGTGCCAGCGGCGGGTGGCCTGGATCGGCGCTTTCTCACCCTTGTGCGCGATCTCGCCGTGCAGGCCTCGTTCGGCCAGCGTGTCGCGGGTCTTGCCGGAGTCATAGCCGGCGTCGAGGTGCACGGTGATGTCGTCGGGCAGCGGGCCGAGAGCATCGAGGCGGTCGAGGGTGGGGCCAGTAGCGGGGAGTCGTGCCGGTTGGCTCCGGCCAGGACTCGGCCCAGCGGGATGCCGTATCCCTCGACGAGCACCGAACGTTTCATACCCTGTTTGCGCCGGTCCACCGGCGACGGACCGGCGACCTCGCCGCCGCCGGGGGCCTTGGTGATGGCGCCATCGACGGCGATGTCGTGCAGCAGCAGACCGACGATGCGGTCGTAGGCGTCCAGGACGATCCGACGCAGCTGGGCGAAGACCCCGAGCCTGATCCACTCGTCACGACGATCGCGGATGGTGGTCGCCGAGCAGGTGCTGTCAGCGATGCCCTCATACGAGCAGCCGAACCGCAGTACCTGCAGGAGCTTGTCGAACACGATCCGATCCGCGATCCGGCGGCGATGGCAGCCCAGCGGATGGGTGGGATCGAACTCGTCTCGATGAGGCAGCAGCGCGGTGAACTGGTCCCACAACGGCTCGGTCAGCCATGATGGCAGGGTGGGCACGCGGCCTCCAGACGATCACGAAGCGTAGATAACTTCATGATCGGCAGGCCCGTACCCGCCCTCGCCCCCAGACACTCGACCGCGGCCAAGCTGTGACCAATCCGCGCGACCTCTAAGAGGTCGCGCGGATTGGTTGGTGATCATGGACGTCGTGCAGGTCGGGCGTTCCAGCGGTGTGTGGTCCAGGCCTGCCGAATCAAGCTACGGAGTGTGACGATCGTGTCGGCGAGGTCGAAGAACGCGTCGACGACGATTTCTCGTCGTTCGTAGCAGCGCTGCAGCCGGTTGAAGCTGTTGTGCCAAGCGTTGGTCCGCTCGACGTGCCAGCGGCGGGTGGCCTGGATCGGCGCTTTCTCACCCTTGTGCGCGATCTCGCCGTGCAGGCCTCGTTCGGCCAGCGTGTCGCGGGTCTTGCCGGAGTCATAGCCGGCGTCGAGGTGCACGGTGATGTCGTCGGGCAGCGGGCCGAGAGCATCGAGGCGGTCGAGGGTGGGGCCCAGTAGCGGGGAGTCGTGCCGGTTGGCTCCGGCCAGGACTCGGCCCAGCGGGATGCCGTATCCCTCGACGAGCACCGAACGTTTCATACCCTGTTTGCGCCGGTCCACCGGCGACGGACCGGCGACCTCGCCGCCGCCGGGGGCCTTGGTGATGGCGCCATCGACGGCGATGTCGTGCAGCAGCAGACCGACGATGCGGTCGTAGGCGTCCAGGACGATCCGACGCAGCTGGGCGAAGACCCCGAGCCTGATCCACTCGTCACGACGATCGCGGATGGTGGTCGCCGAGCAGGTGCTGTCAGCGATGCCCTCATACGAGCAGCCGAACCGCAGTACCTGCAGGAGCTTGTCGAACACGATCCGATCCGCGATCCGGCGGCGATGGCAGCCCAGCGGATGGGTGGGATCGAACTCGTCTCGATGAGGCAGCAGCGCGGTGAACTGGTCCCACAACGGCTCGGTCAGCCATGATGGCAGGGTGGGCACGCGGCCTCCAGACGATCACGAAGCGTAGATAACTTCATGATCGGCAGGCCCGTACCCGCCCTCGCCCCCAGACACTCGACCGCGGCCAAGCTGTGACCAATCCGCGCGACCTCTAAGGTCGGCAGTCCGTCCGGGTCGAGAACTCCAGCCATTCCATTTTGCGGAAGAGACGCCCATATCGAGACCTGGCCGGACTTGCATGCCCTCATTCCGACGATCTCGGCGGGATTTGGCTCTCCGAATCGATTGGGGCGCACCTGACGTATCTCGGCGGTGCAGTAACCTGCTTCCCGATCTGTTTGTAGTCCAGCTGCTTCGTCGATTCGCGCGGATCTGCGAAACCTTCCAGGAAGAGTATCGAAGACAGCAGTCGATTGTCGAGTCGACATTGCTGCGCGATCGATCGGTATGACGTGGACTTCGAGAATTGGACCTCGACCATCGATTCTCTGCACGCCCGGCGGGGTGGTGTCGCGCCACCGAAACTCGACTTCCCTTTCAAGTGTTTCGTACTGAAGAGGGTCAGGGCCGGCGGCAATTTCTTGAAGCTTGGGAACTACCTTCTCAAGCAGCTCGTCGGTACTTTGAAAATGATCCCGGAAGACTCCAGTCGCGTATGCTTCAATGGTACGTGCGAACTCTTGCTGTTGATCTTTAAATTGAACTCCCTGCTTTCGATACACAATTCTATGGAGGCCGGTCTGGGTTGCAAGTGTCCACTCTTCGTGCGTAGCAGACTGTCTCGTTTCCGGGAAAGTAGCCCCGTACTCTGGTCCAAGGAGAAGGAGGTACACGTCCGATTGAGCTACCTCGCGCAGGCAAACTTCTCTGCTGGGTTCGCCTTGCGCAGAGAATTCTTCGAATCGAACGGGTATGTGGCCTAGTGTTGCGGTAACTAGGTTACTTTACTCACGGGCTGGTTTACGGGATCATGAGCTGTGCCGTTGACTGTGACCGTGGACGTTCCGGCCGCCGACCGCGAGGTGCTGGAGTCCTGGCTGCGTTCCTCGTCGGTTTCGGCGGGACTGGCCCGACGGGGCAGGATCGTGTTGCTGGCCGCGGACGGGGTGGCGGTCAAGGACATCGTCACACTGGTCGGGGCGTCGAAGGCGACGGTGATCGGGTGGAAGAAGCGTTACGCCGCTGAGGGGATCGCCGGGCTGGCCGACCGGCCCAAGGCGGGCCGGCCGCCGGTGATCGACGAGGTCGCGGTCGTGCTCGCCACGCTGGAACCGCCGCCTGAGCGGCTCGGAGTCACGCACTGGTCGTCACGGCTGCTCGGTGCCGAGCTCGGGATCTCCCACGTGTGGATCGGCAAGATTTGGCGGCGGTGGGGGCTGCAGCCGTGGAAGTCCGAGACGTTCAAGTTCTCCACCGATCCCGAGCTCGAAGCCAAGGTCCGCGACATCGTCGGGTTGTATCTGAACCCGCCGGACAAGGCCGTCGTGCTCTGCGTCGACGAGAAATCCCAGGTCCAGGCCCTGGACCGGACAGCGCCGATCCTGCCGATCATACCCGGTATCCCGGAGAAACGGACGCATGACTACGTCCGTCACGGCACCACCACGCTGTTCGCGGCGTTAGAGGTCGCGACCGGGCGGGTCGAGCAGGCGTGCCTGCCGCGGCATCGCCATCAGGAGTTCCTGCGGTTCCTCAAGCAGGTCGCGAAGGCCTACCCGCGGCGCAAGCTGCACCTGGTGGTGGACAACTACGCGACCCACAAGCACCCCGCAGTGAAGGCCTGGCTGGCCCGCAACCCGCGGATCACCCTGCACTTCACCCCGACCTCGGGATCGTGGCTGAACATGGTCGAGGTCTTTTTCGGGGTCATCACCCGCCAGGCCATTCGCCGTGGCAGCTTCGGCAGCGTCAGAGAACTGATCGGCGCGATCGGCCGGTTCATCGACGGCTGGAACGAACGCTGCCACCCGTTCATCTGGACCAAACCCGCAGACCACCTACTCAACCACTGCCGACCCGGTCAAAGAACATCGTTTACGCGACACTAGGTCTTAGATTGACGACGGTTGAAGGCGGTCTAACAGTGAGCTTCTCAGAGTCCGCGGTCTTAGCCCATTGGAAAGAGCATCGTGAGCAGTTCAGGCAATCTGAAACTCAGAGGGCGACACTTACTAACGTCCTGTTTGTTATTACTGCTGCTTTAAGCGCTGTCATTGCACAGCAAAAGTTCTCGCAGAGCATGATCGCCATTTGTGTGTTTATTATAGTATTAGGACTATTTGGGGCGCTCGCAGTTTCGAAGTACCATGAACGCGCTCGCTATCATCTCATGCAGGCGCGAGCCCTGACCGCTGCGTTGAGTAGAAATGGACTTCTTACCGAAAGAGCTCATCTGGATGATCAAAGGGATCGGCACTACGCAGAATTTCCGACTATCAGCAGAGTGCGTCTCCATCGTTTATGGGTATCGCTGCACATTGTCATATCCGCATACGGTGCCGCACTTCTAGTAATTTGCCTTTCAAATAGCTCCTGAGAACCAGGGGGCCTGCGGTGAGGTCGTCTCGATAACCATCTTTTTTAAGAATCTGGATTTGGGGCTGGAAGATCGCCAGTCGACTTGGCCCGACCTCGGATCGCTGGAACGGCATATCAGCTAGTCGAGCTGCTCGCTCATCCGATCCTGAATATACTCGATAATCAGAATCAAATCATGTACATCGTTTTGTGAGGTCGGGGGACCGCTTGCAGCGTGCGCGAGCCTGTTCCGGATCTCTTGGGCGAGGCGAACCCGTTGAATGATCTCCTCTTCAAGCTCTCCGATTTCGACCAAGTAAGAAGCCATTCGATGGGCGTTGTGACTATAGTCTAACCCGTGCGTTGTGCACATTTTCGCGAGTAGCCACTCGAGTGCTGTAAATGCCACAAGGTAGGCGGCCGCAGGGTGTTGGTTGGCAAGCCCCTTTGCACTAGAAACACGCGATGAAATCTCCGGCTCAGAGTCCAGTGATGGAGTCGGCTCGGGAACTAAGAGCGTCCGGCAGTAGAGGTGGCCGTGTGTCGGTGTTGGTAGAGACACGGACCTGCAAGTGATCATGGGATTGCTGATGTCCTGATGGTCGCCTGGAGAGTCCGTGCCTCTACCTGCAACGACACCCCCACGACCTCATTTGCCGGGCGCTCTAAACCTGTGCAACTCAGGCCTGAGTCATAGCCCCGGTCCAGGTGCAGGCACGGTCGCTCGGTCAGCGGCCCGATCATGTCGTAGATCCCGATCAGGGTCGGTTTCAGCAACGGCGAGTCGTGGTCATTGGCGCGGGCGCTGATCAGGTGCAGCGGGATCCCCGCACCGTCGCAGACCACGGAGCGTTTGGTGCCCTGTTTGCCCCGGTCGACCGGGTTACAGCCGGCGACCTCGCCACCGCAGGGAGCCTTGGTGATCGCTCCGTCGGCAGACAGATCGTCGAGGTCGAGACCGATCATCTGGTCATAGCCGGCCAGCGCGGCCCGAAGGACCTGCTCCCCGACGCCGGCGGCGGCCCACTGGGCGAGACGGCGGCGGATCGTGCGGTCCGAGCAGCCGGGGGTGGCGATGCGTTCGTAGCCGCTGCCGTGCACCAACGCCGCGAGCACGTGCTCGAACACCAGGCGGTCGGGGATACGGCGGCGGTGACATCCCCACGGATGGGCCGGGTCGAACTCCGGGCGCCGCTCTGCCTCGATCAGGGCAGCGAACTCGACCCAGAGGGGGTCGATCAGCGATTCTGGCAATAGAGGCACGGACCCTCCAGGCGACCATCAGGACATCAGCAATCCCATGATCACTTGCAGGTCCGTGTCTCTACCAACACCGACACACGGCCACCTCTACTGCCGGACGCTCTACGTCGCCGAGGACGCCGCCGAGCTGGTCACCGTCGAGTACGACGAGCTGGGTGCGGTCACCGCCGCGCGGGCCGCACTGGAGCCGGACGCGCCGCTGCTGCACGAGGACGCCGGGTCCAACGTCGCCACCGACCGCACCTTCTCCTTCGGCCCGGTGGAGCAGCGGTTCCGCGACGCCGCGCACGTGGTGACCGGCCGCTACGACTTCCCGCGCTACTCCTCGGTGCCGATGGAGTGCTACTCGGTCATCGCGCAGTGGAACGAGGGCGACGGCGGCCCGTCGGTCGAGGCCTGGGCGAACTTCCACGGACCGTTCTCGATGGTCCCGGTGATGGCCGGCGCGCTCGGGATCCCGACGTCGCGGGTGCGGCTGCACGTCCCCGCCGACATCGGCGGCAGCTTCGGGATCAAGGCGGGCATCTACCCCTACGTGGTGCTGATGGCGCTGGCCTCGAAGCACGCGGGCACGCCGGTGCGGTGGGCCGAGGACCGCGTCGAACACCTGATGGCGAGCTCCACCGGCGCGGACCGGGCGATGACCTTCTCCGCCGCGGTCGACGCCGACGGCACCGTGACGGCCCTGCGCACCGACCTGATCGACAACGTCGGCGCCTACCTGCGCCCGCCGGAGCCCTCCACGCTCTACCGCTGCTACGGCAACATCACCGGGCCCTACCGCATCGACGCCGTCGAGATCCGGGCCCGTGCCGTGGTCACCAACACCATGCCGACCGGGCTGAACCGGGGCTTCGGCGGCCAGCAGCTCTACTTCGGACTGGAGCGGCTGATGGACGCGGTCGCCTCGGCGACCGGCCTGGACGTCGTCGAGGTGCGCCGGCGGAACCTGGTGTCGACGTTCCCGCACGAGACGGCGACCGGGGGCGTGTACGACTCCGGCGACTACGCCGCGGCGCTGGACCTGGCCGTGAAGAACGCCGACCTCGCCGAGCTGGAGCGCCGGCGCGAGACGGCCCGGGCCGAGGGCGCCTTCTACGGCATCGGCACCGCACTCGTCGTCGACCCGTCCGGCACCAACATCGGCTACGTCGGCCTGGCCACCCCCGCCGAGGACCGCAGGCCGGGCCGGGACAAGTCGGGGTCCACCGAGCACGTCCGGATGTCGGTGGACCTGCAGGGGATCGTGACCGTGCTGCTGGGCTCGGTCCCGCAGGGCCAGGGCCACGCCACCGTGGCGCGCAAGGTCGCGGCGCAGCGGCTCGGGCTGCCGATCGCGCAGGTACGGGCGGTCGTCGACATGGACACCGCGACCACCCCGTGGACGGTGACGTCCGGGTCGTACTCCTCGCGCTTCGCCCCGCTCGTCACGAGCGCGGTCGTCGCCGCCGCGGACACCATCGCCGCCACGGTGAAGGCCGCCGGGGCCACGCTGCTGGAGGGGGCCGACCCGGGTGAGCTGACCCTGCTCGACGGGAAGGTCGTCCACCCGGACGGCCGCTCGGTCGCCTTCCGGCACGCGGCCGGCGTCGTGCACTGGGACCCGGCGTCGCTGCCCGACGGCGTCCCCGCCCGCCTCTACGCCGAGGCCGAGTTCTCCCCGCGGGAGACCCGCGCGGCCACGGCGGACGACCGGATCAACTCCTCGCTCTGCTACGGCTTCGTGGCCGAGATCGTCGCGGTGCGGATCGACCCGGACACCCTGGAGATCGAGGTCGACCGGGTGTCCTCGGTGCACGACGCCGGGACCGTCCTCGACCAGACCCTGCTCGACGGCCAGGTCTACGGCGCGCTCGTGCACGGCCTCGGCGGTGCCGCCTACGAGGAGTTCACGCACGCCGACTCCGGGCAGCCGACGGCGGCGACGTTCCTCGACTACCTGTGCCCGACCAGCGCCGAGGCCGGGTTCGACCTGCGCACCGACCACGTGGTGACCCCGTCACCGCTGACCCCGCTCGGCGCCAAGGGCTGCGGCGAGGGGTCGTCCAAGAGCTTTCCCGTGGCCTACGCCAACGCCGTCGCCGACGCGCTGGCACCCCGCGGGATCGACATCACCCGCCTGCCGCTGCACGGCGAGGTACTGCACCAGCTGCTCACCGAGAAGGAGAACTCCTGACATGGCACTCAACGGCGGCGACGTCGTCCTGACCCGCGAGCACGACGGGCGGGTCGCCTACCTGACCCTGTCCCACGGCAAGTACACGGTCGTCACGATGGAGATGCGCCGGCTGGTCGCCGAGCGCTTCGCCGAGATCGACCGGGACCCGCAGGTCCGCGTCGTGGTGATCCGCTCCGACGGCCAGCACTTCACCTCCGGCGGCGACATCGCCGGGTTCATGGAGGTCGACCCGATCGACCTCACCGACCTCGGCCAGGACGTCACCGCCCCGGCGCGCAGCACCAAGCCGGTCATCGCCGCGATCGACGGCTACTGCTTCGGCGTCGGTCTGGAGATGGCGTTGTCCTGCGACATCCGGCTCGGCACCCCGCGTACCCAGCTCGCGCTGCCGGAGATGAACCTCGGCATGATCCCCGGCTCCGGCGGCACCCAGCGCCTGGCCCGGCTGATCGGCCTGTCCCGGGCGAAGTTCCACATCATGACCGCGACCCGGATCCAGGCCCAGCAGGCGCTCGACTGGGGCATCCTGGCCGGCCTGTACGACGACCGCGACGCGCTCTACGCCGAGGTCGACGCGCTGGCGCTGAAGATGGCCGGGTTCTCCCCGGCCGCGCTGCGCACCGCCAAGGAGGTGCTCGACCGCGGCGTCGACGGTCCCCTGTACACCGGCATCGAGCTGGAGCGGAAGGCCTACTCGATGCTGCGGGCGACCGAGGACTTCGCCGAGGGCGTGAAGGCCTTCGGGGAGAAGCGCACCCCGAACTTCACGGGCCGCTGATGAAGGCCGCACCGTTCGCCTACGTCCGCCCCGGCCGGCTCGACGACGTGCTCGGCGAACTCGCCGGCGGCGACGGCAAGGTGCTGGCAGGCGGCCAGTCCCTGGTGCCGGTCCTCGCGATGCGCCTGGGCCGCCCCGGCACCCTGGTCGACATCACCGCCGTACCCGAGCTGACGTCGGTGGGGACGGAGCGGGACGGGTACCGGATCGGCGCGGCGGTGCGGCAGCGCGCGGTCGAGCACGACCGGGCCGCCCACGCGGTCCCGCTGATCGGGATGGCCATGCCCTTCGTCGGGCACCGGGAGCTGCGCAGCCGGGGCACCGTCTGCGGCAGCCTGGCCCACGCCGACCCGGCCGCCGAGCTGCCCGCCGTCGCCTGCTGCGCGCAGGCGACGGTCGAGCTGGCAGGCCCGGGCGGTCGGCGGAGCATGCCGGCCGAGGAGTTCGTGACCGGCGCGATGACCACCGCGGCCGGGCCGGAGGACGTCGTCGTCGCGGTGACGTTCCCGCACACCCGGCCGGGGGAGGGCTTCGGGTTCGCCGAGATCGCCCGCCGGCACGGCGACTTCGCGCTCGCCGGGGTGGTCACCCGGGTCCGGGTCGGCGACGACGGCGCGGTGACCGAGGCCCGGCTGACCGGGTCCGGGATCTCCGACCGGGCCGTCACCCGGGACGTGACCTCGCTGCTCACCGAGCACGAGGACGACCTGCGCCCGGCCGCCGCCGCGCTGGCCGAGGAGGTCGTCGACACCGGCGGGGACTCCCATGGTTCGACCGGCTACCGGCGCCGGTTGTTCGGAGTGCTCGCCGCCCGCGAGCTGTCCCGCGCGCTGCACCGCGCGCGGGACCGGAAGGAATCCGAATGATGGTGTCAAGCCGCGGTAGCGGGTTGTGGTGCGGTGATGGTGAACATTCTCCGGTCACGCAGCAGGGCCCACAGGACGTCGACCAGGCGTCGGGCCAGGGCGAGCAGAGCTTGGGTGTGCAGCATTCTTTCGCTGCGTTTGCGCTGGTAAAAGGCCCGGGACGGGCCGTTGACCTTGAGGCTGGACAGCGCGGCCATGTAGAACACTCGCCGCAGGCGGCGGTTGTAGCGTCGTGGGCGGCGCAGGTTCCCGCTGATCCGGCCGGAGTCCTGGGGCACTGGGACGAGGCCGGCGTAGGAGGCCAGCCGTCCCGAGCTGGCGAAGCCACCCAGCTCGGAGCCGACATCAGCGCCGATACTGCTGCTGACACCGCCGTTGGTGGCGGTGAGGAATTCCGCGCCCAGAATGGGGCCGAGTCCGGGCAGCGACTCGATGATCGCCGCGTCCGGGTGGGTGCGGAACACGGTGGTGATCAGCTTGTCGGTGTCTTTGATCTCCCGGTCGAGCTCCAACAGCCGCCGGGCCAGGCCGGCGACAAGGACCGCGGTCCGCGTCTCGCTGGGCAGGGTCACGGTCTGGGCGTGGGCTGCGGCGACCGCGGTGGCCGCCATCGTGGGGATGCCTGGTGCCCATGCCCGGTGGGCGTGCAGATACTCGATCACTCCGGCTGTGTCCGCGTCTCGGAGCGCCTGCGGTGTCTGGAACCCGGTGACCAGCACCAGAGCGCTGCGGGTGGAGTAGTCGAAGGCCGCCTCGAGACCGGGAAAGATCGACCCGAGCAGGTCACGCAGCCGGTTGACCCCGCGTACCCAGTCAGCCATCAGGTCCTCGCGGTGGGCCACGAGCCGACGCAGCTCAGCAGTGGTCTCGTCAGTGGCGGTAACCACGGTGAGGTCGGCGCCGGACATGCGGGCGGTGTCGGCGATGACCTTTGCGTCGCGGGCGTCGGTCTTGGCCTCCCCACGGAACACGCCGCTCATCCGGTTGACGACCCGCCCGGGAACGTAGACCACCCGCTGGTCGGCTGCGGTGAGGACGACCTGCAACAGCGCGGCATAGCTGTTGGTCAGATCGATCGCCCACCGCACGTCCTCGGCCGCGGCGGACGCCCGATCGAGCAGAGCTTCGATCGCGGCCTGGTCGTTGCCGACCTTGCGGGAGAACACAACCTTGCCCTCGGCATCGACAGCGCAGGCGTGGTGGGTCCTTTTCCCGACGTCGATCCCGATCCAGACCACTGCTCGTCGCGCCACGAACAAACTCCTGTTGTTGCAGTTCACGCCCGTGGACAACCCGCCATCAGGTCCCTAATCAGCGACGGTTCGCATCAGATCCGAATCAGTGGCCAGGCCTGTCCAGAACGACGGGGCGGCCATTCCTTCCGAGCCACCGAAGCGGCAACAGCTCATCAGCCACACCCCGTCGTCCCGGGCATCCGGGGCATCAACCCCGAACACCTGCGACCTTAGAGGTCGTTTCAGAACGACTTGTCGAGTTTCCATTGACC
Source organism: Pseudonocardia sp. ICBG1293 (assembly GCF_020131355.1). Lineage (GTDB taxonomy): Bacteria > Actinomycetota > Actinomycetes > Mycobacteriales > Pseudonocardiaceae > Pseudonocardia. Next base: position 79,826 of record NZ_JAHLEL010000049.1, on the reverse strand, counting down.
CCTCGACGACAGATCAAACGGCAGGTCAGATAGCCGCTTGTCGTCTACAACAGACACGTCGACCTCGTTCTGAAATGACCTCTTAGGGACCCGTCCATGACCACCCCCGAGCTCGTCGAGGTCAGCGCCCACCCCACCGCCGTCGTCCGCGGGGCGGTCCCGGTGACCGACCTGCCCGCGTTCTTCGACCGCGCGTACTCCGTCCTCCCCGCGACCCTGGCCGGGCAGGGCGTGACGGTCACCGGGCCGGCGTTCGCACTGTTCCGGGGGCCGCTGACGGCGACCGCGGATCTCGAGACGGGGTTCCCCACCGACCGGGCGGTCGTCCCGGACGGCGACGTCGTCGCCGGCACGCTGCCCGCCTGCCGGGTGGCCCGCGTCGTGCACGCCGGCTCGTTCGACGGGCTCGGCGACGCCTGGCAGCGGCTGGGGGAGTGGGTCGCCGGCCGGGGCCTGCGCGGCGGTGACGTGTTCTGGGAGGTCTATCTGACCGAGCCGTCGCCGGACATGGACCCCGCCGACCTGCGCACCGAGCTGAACATGCCGGTGACCTGACGGGAGCGGCGCCGGCGGGCAGGAGTGGGACCGCGGATCGCGGGTAGGCGTGCCCCGACCCTGTCGTCGCCCGCAAGAGGACGTGTCCGTGACCGATACCGCCGCCGTCGTCGCCCAGCTCCGCGTGCTGGAGCAGCTGACCCGCACCGAGAACCGGATCGCGCGCCTGCGCACGGTGCAGGCCCGCACCGACGAGACCCGCCGCGAGCTCACCGACAACGCCTGCCGCGCCGAGGGCCGCCTCGCCCGCATCCAGGACGCCCTGCGCGACCTCGACGCCGTGCCCGACCTGGTCGGTACCGTCGGCGGCCGGATCGTCGCGTTCGTGAAGAGCCAGGTCGAACAGGCCCAGCGCTTCGACGAGGCGCTCCTCGGCGACCTCGCCCTGGAGCATCAGCTCCAGGACCGTGCCCGCTACCTGCAAGCGGTGACCGCGTCCGGGCCGGAGCAGGTGCACCGCCTCGCCGGTGAGCTCGTCCGGGCCCACACCGAGACCGTCGACTGGCTGACCACCGTGCTGGCCGAGGAGGCCGTCGGCGGGCCCGCGCCGCTGCGGGCCACCCCGCTGCAGATCGTGCGCGGCGCCGTCACCGACGTCGTCCGGCTGCCGGCCCGCCTCGGCGCCGTTGGTCTCAACCGTGCCGGACACGAGCTGGGCCGGGCCGGGGAGCGGGTGCGGCGCACCGCCACCGCACTCGGCGACGGCGCCGACCGTGCCGGGCGCGACGCCGCCGAGGTCCTCGGCTCGGGGCTGGACGCCGCCCTGGAGCGCGCCGAGGACATCGCCCGCCGCGAGCGGGCCGGCGACGTCGCCCGCACCCTGCACGGCACCCGGCGGGCCCGCGGCGCGCTGACCGTGGGGGAGCTGCCGGTCGAGGGCTACGACGACCTGTCGGTCCCCGACGCGGCCCGCGCGGTCCGCGAGCTCGACGCGCCCGAGGACGTGCAGGCCGTGCTGCGCTACGAGGAGCAGCACAAGAACCGGGCGGGTGTGCTCACCGCGGCCCGCACCCGGCACGCCGAGGTGGCCCGCGAGACGGTCGCGCACTGACGTGGCGCCGATGCTGCTGACCCCGCCCGGGGTCTACCGGCCGCAGTCGGACTCGCAGATGCTGGCCCGTGCGGTCGCCGTCTCCGGGCGGGCCCGCGGTGCCGTGCTCGATCTCGGGACGGGCACGGGGACGGTGGCGCTCGCCGCGGCCCGCTGCGGGGCCGGCGCGGTCACCGCGGTCGACCTGTCCCGGCGTGCCGTCGTCGCCGCCCGGCTCAACGCCCGGCTCCACCGAGCCACGCTGACCGTGCACCGGGGCGACCTGTTCGCCCCGGTGCGGGGCCGCCGGTTCGCGCTGGTCACCGCCAACCCGCCGTACGTGCCCTCGCACTCCGACCGGCTCGCCCGGTACCGTCGCGCACGCAGCTGGGACGGCGGCCGCGACGGACGTGCGGTGGTCGACCGGATCTGTGACGACGTCGCCGACCACCTCGAACCGGGCGGTGCCCTGCTGATGGTGCACAGTGCGGTCTCCGGGGTACGGGCCTCGCTGGACCGGCTCGCCGCGTCCGGGCTCACCGCCCGGGTCGTCGACCGGACCCGGATCCCGCTCGGCCCGGTGATGCGGGCCCGCGCCGTGCTGCACGAGACGCGTGGCCTGGTCGAGCCCGGTGCCGCGGACGAGGAGCTCGTGGTCATCGAGGCCGTCCGTGAGCGCTGAACCCACCCGCGTGCGGATGACCGACGACGGCCCGGTCCTGGTGACCGGTCCGGTGGAGGTCGAGCTCCCCGACGGCACCCGGGTCACGTCGCGACGCCCGGTCACCGCGCTGTGCACCTGCCGGCGCACCCGCCGCCCGCCGTTCTGCGACACCAGCCGCCGCACCCGCGTCCGACAGGAGTGACCGACGTGACCGCACCCCCGTACCCGGCCACCGGGCTCGCCCCGCTGCCGACGGCGCGCGGGCCACTGTCCGGCGCCGTCCTCGACCGGCTGCGCGGCGACCCCGCCCCGCTGCCCGCCGCCGGCGACGCCGACCCGTGGGGCGAGGACCTGCACCTGGCCCTGCACTGCTGCTACGAGCTGCACTACCGCGGCTTCGCCGGGGTCGGCGACGAGTACGAGTGGGACGTGGACCTGCTCGGGCTCCGCGTCGCGCTGGAGGAGCGCTTCCTGGCCGCGCTGCGGTCCGCGGTGCCGGCCTCCGACGACGTCGCCGGCACCGTCGACGCCCTGCTGGTCGAGCCGGTCGGACCGGGCGCGGAGACCGGCGTGACCCACCACCTGCTGCGCCGCGGCGAGCGGCGGGAGCTGCGCGAGTACGTGGTGCACCGCTCGATCTACCACCTCAAGGAGGCCGACCCGCAGGCCTGGGTGATCCCGCGGCTGCCCCCCGCGGCCAAGGCGGGACTGGTCACCGTCGAGCACGACGAGTACGGCGCGGGCGACGCCGCGAACATGCACGCGGTGCTGTTCGCCGCGATGATGCGCGACCTCGGCCTGTCCGACGCCTACGGCGCCTACGTCGACGCCGTCGGTGCCGAGACCCTCGCCGAGGTCAACTTCATGTCGCTGTGCGGGCTGCGGCGCAGCCTGCGCGGTGCCCTGGTCGGGCAGTTCGCGCTGGTCGAGCTGACGTCCTCGCCCGGGTCGGAGCGGCTGGTCCGGGCGATGCGCCGGCTGTCCTGCGGCCCGGTCGCGACCCGGTTCTACGACGAGCACGTGGAGGCCGACGCCGTCCACGAGCAGGTCGTGCGGCGCGACGTCCTGGCGCCGCTGCTGCACGCCGAGCCCGCACTCGCCGCCGACGTCGTGTTCGGCATCCGCGCCGCCGCCCATCTCGGCGAGCGGCTCGGCGACCGGGTGCTGGCCCGCTGGTCGGCGGGGGAGTCGAGCCTGCGGACCCCGCTGCCCGGGGAGCCGGGCCGGTGACCGCCGACCCGGTCGAGCTGGAGCAGGGGTCGTTCTGGGACGACGTGGACGACCTGCGCGCCCGGCTCGCCGAGCCGTTGCCGCGGATCCCGCCGTGGTTCGGCTACGACGCGCTCGGCTCGGAGCTGTTCGAACAGATCACCGAGCTGCCGACCTACTACCTGACCCGGTGCGAGCGGGCGCTGCTGGAGCGGTACGGCACCGACATCGCCGCCCGGCTGGACTGTCCCCGCGTGGCCGAGCTCGGCTCGGGCAGCGCGAAGAAGACCCGGCTCCTGCTCGAACACTGCTCGGCGGCCCGGCCGACCACCTACCTGCCGATCGACGTGAGCCACGAGATGCTCGTGCTCAGCGCCGAACGCATGGCGGACCTGCCCGGGCTGACGGTCACCGGGCTGTGGGGGCGCTACGAGGCGGGCCTGGACCGGCTGCGCGACGACGGCGGCGCCCCGGTGGCGGTGCTGTTCCTGGGCGCCAACATCGGCAACACCACCGCCGACGAGCGCGCCGCCCTGCTGGCCCGGATCGGCGCCACCCTGCGTCCCGGTGACGCGCTGCTGGTCTCCGCCGACCTCGTCAAGCCGGCCGGGGTGTTCGAGACCTGCTACAACGACCCGCCCGGCCACGACGCGTTCGCGCGGTTCCGGCTCAACCACCTCGACCACCTGGCGCGCCGGTTCGGCGGGGCCGTCGACCTCGACGGTCTGCACGCGGTGGCGCACTACGACGAGGCCGCCGACGTCGTCGACGGGCGGCTGTGGGCCCGCCGGGACCAGACCGTCGTGCTGCCCGGTCTGGAGCGGACGCTGGAGCTGCGTCGCGGCGACAGCGTCAACGTCGGGTTCTCGGCGAAGTTCGAGCCCGACCGGCTGCACACCGACGTGGCCCGGCACGGGCTGCGGGCCGAGGCGGAGTGGGTCGACGACGAGCACCGGTACGGGCTGTTCCTGTTCCGCCGGGACTAGAGCACCAGGACGACCTTGCCGGTCACGTGACCGTGCTCGACGAGAGCGAGCGCCGCACCGGCCTCGTCGAGCGGACGGGTCGTGCGCACCATCGGGTCCAGCCCGCCGTCGGCGACGAGGCGGACGAGCGCGTCGAGCACCGCGGTGCTGCGGTCCCGGGTGACGTCGCGCCCGCCCAGCTGCGCGACCAGCGGCTTGTCCGCGATCGAGTAGAGGGACCCGGGCGGGACGAGCCCGGCGACGGCGCGGAGCGCGTCGCCGCCGACGAGGTCCAGCGCGCCGTCGACCCCGTCCGGTGCGGCCGCGCGGATCCGGTCGGCGACGCCGTCGCCGTAGGCCACCGGGACCGCACCGAACCCGGCGAGCAGCTCGTGCTTGCCGGGGCTCGCCGTCCCGACCACCCGTAGTCCGCGCCGGCGCGCCAGCTGCACCAGCGGCAGCCCGACGCCGCCGCCCGCGCCGTTGACCAGCAACGTCGCTCCGTCGGGGAGCGCGAGGTCGGTCAGGGTGTCCCAGGCGGTGCCCGCGGCCACCGGCAGCGCGGCCGCCCGTTCCGGGGTGACCTCCGGCGGGCGGTGCGCGGCGAACCCCGCGGTGACCCTGGCCCGTGGCGCCCAGCCGCCCTGCATGTCCGGGCAGCCGCCGAACACCTCGTCGCCGGGGGCGAAACCGGTGACGTCGGCGCCGACCTCGAGGACGGTCCCGGCGACCTCGCGGCCGAGGACCGCGGGACCGGCGACGCCGTAGTCACCGTCGCGCATCCGCCAGTCGCCCGGGTTGACCCCGGCCGCGCGGACGGCCACCAGCAGCTCACCCGGCCCCGGCCGGGGCTCGGGGACCTCGACGAACGCCTGCTGTTCCGGGCCACCCGCCCGCACGAACCCGTACCCGCGCATCCGCGCACCTCCCTGGTCGCACACCGGCCGCTCACGCTACGACCACCGGGCGGGATGCGCGAAGATCACGATCCGGTATATCGTTAGCATATGCAACGGAGTGTGACGACCGTGCCCGAACGCCTCCTGCGGGCCCGTGACCGGTTCGTCGCCTCCGACCCGGGGCTGGTGCGCCTGGTGTCCGCCCTGCGGGCGGTGCTGGCCATCGGCACCGCGCTGGGCGTCGAGTACCTGGTCGCGGCCGCGACCGGCACCCCGCCGCTGCTGCCGATGATGATCGAGGCGGTGGTGGCGATGCTGGCCTCGTTCGGGATCGCCGACGCGACCCGCGGCGGGCAGGCGGTCACGCTGTGCTGCCTCGCGGTGTCGATGCTCGGCGGGATGGGGGTGGCGCTGCTCGTCGACCGCAACCGGCTCGCGTCGCTGGCGGCGTTCGTCGTCGTGGTGTTCGTCGCGGTGTGGGTCCGCCGTTTCGGGCTGCGCTGGTTCGTCTGCGGGATGGGCGGGTTCATGGGCTACTTCTTCGCCCTGTTCCTGAACCTGCGCCCCGAGATGCTGGCCGGGGTGGCCGCGATGGTCGCGGTGGCGGTCGTGTGGGTGATGCTGCTGACCCTGGTCCTGCTCCCGATCCGCAACGACCGGGTGCTGCGCCGGATGCTGCGCTCGTTCGAGGCGCGCCTGGCCGGGATCGCGGGGACCGTGCTGCTCGTCGCCGACCTGACGCCCGGTACCGCGGAGCGGCAGCGGGCCGAGGCCCGGCTGGCGAGCCTGCTGGAGCGCGTCACCGAGGCGGCCCTGGTCATCGACGGCCAGCTCGGGGCCCCCGGTGCCGTCGCCGACGACGACGCCGCCCGAGACGTCCGCCGCGCCGTCCTGGACGCGGAGCTGGCCGTCGCCGCCTCGGCCCGGACCGGCCCGGACGTGCTCGGCCCCGGGACCGAGCGGGACACCGGCACCGCCGGCTCGCCGCGCGCGCTGCTCGCGATGCTGCACCGGGGGCGCTGGGACGCGGTCGCGCAGCAGGCGCCGGCCGCGGCGGACCGGACGGCGGCCCCCGGTCCGCGCCGGCTCCTGCTCGACGTCGCGGTGCTCGCCGGGGCCCGCGCGGAGTGGGCCGGGGCCCTCGCCGCCACCCCCACCGGCGCGGGTGCCCCGACGGTGGAGGAGGCGGGTGCGTTCAGCCCGGCCGTGCAGCTGTTCGGCGGTGGCCTGCCCGGGTCCGCGGGGACGGTCACCCGGCTGCACCGCCCACCCGACGGGACCCGGCCGGCGTCGCGGCTGTCGCTGACCACCCGGCAGGCCGTGCAGGTCGCGGTCGCCACCGCCGTCGCGATCGCCGTCGGGGACGCGCTGTCGCACCAGCGCTACTACTGGGCGGTGCTGGCCGCGTTCATCGCGTTCACCGGCACCGCGACCGTCGCGGAGACGGTCCGCAAGGCCGTGCACCGCATCCTCGGCACCATGATCGGGCTGGTCGGGGCGATCGCACTGGTGCCGGTGCTCGGGCCGGACGTCGCCGTCGTGCTGCCGGTGATCCTGGTCAGCATCTTCGGCGCGCTCTACCTGTTCCGGCTCTCCTACGTACTGATGATCTTCTTCATCACGCTGATGCTGGGTGAGCTGTACGCGTTGCTGGGCACGTTCTCGGTCGACCTGATGGTGCTGCGGCTGGAGGAGACCGTCGTCGGCGGGGTCGTGGGCTGCGCGGTGTCGGTGCTGGTGCTGCCCACGCGCACCCGCTCCGCGGCCGGCGAGGCGCACCGTGGGCTGCTCGACGCGTTGACCGGGCTGCTGGAGTCGGTCGACCGCACCCTGCGTCACCCGGGTGCCGGCGACGACCTGTGGGCCGCGGCCCGCGCCCTCGACGCGGCGGTGCACCAGACGCTGCTGCTCGGCCGCCCGCTCACCCGGACCTGGCTGGGCGCCACCGACCGTGACGTCGCGCGGTGGCTGACGGCCTGCACCGCCGTCGCCGCGCACGCCCGGCGGCTCGCCCGCTCCGCCCGGCCCGGCGCCGGGACACCGGCGGTGACCGGGGCCTGCGCGCGGCTCGCACAGCTGACCGCGGCCGCCGTCGCGGGGCGGCCCGTACCCCCGGGCAGCTGCGACGCCGTGGTGGACCTGCTGGTCGGCGCCGCCGCGGGCAGCGGCCGGCCCGCCGTGCTCGCCCGCGAGGCCGGGCTGCTCGCCGCCGAGCTGCCCGCCCTGCTCGAAGGTGCCCGGTCCGACGACCCCGCGGACGCGCCCGCGGTCGGGCGGGTCCGCGGGCCCGGCGGTGCGCCGGTCGCGGCGGCGGTCACCGTGGTCGACGCCGCCGGCCGCCAGCTCGACCGGGTCACCACCGCCGACGACGGGTCCTTCGCCGTGCACGTCGCCGCCGGGACCCACCTGCTGGTCGCCGCCCCGGTGGTGGCCTCGACCGCACCGTACGGCGGGCACGTGGCGCTCGGACCGGGGACGGTGCTGGCCGACGTGGTGCTGGACGACGTGGTGCTGGCCGACGGCGCCGCAGCCGGCGTCGTGCCCGGCGCGGTGCGGCGCGGGGCCACCCGTGCGGCCGCGGCGCCGGCCGGTGCCCCACCGGTGCGGGGACCGGCACGCAGTGTCGGGCGGGCGTGCGTCCGGCACGCCTGACCCGGCCCGCCCGACCCGGCACGCCGAGGTCGCGTCCGGTCAGGCCGTGGTCGTCCGGACCCCCTCGGCCGTGGGGCGGTGTCGGCGGGACAGCAGGAGCGCGGCCGTCGTGGCGACCGTGGGCACGGCGAGGAGCAGCAGCACAGGGGCACCCGTACCGCCGAGCAGGTCGGTGTGGAGCACCAGCGCGAAGGCGAAGCCGACGGTGTTGTTCAGGGCGTGCAGGACCACGGCCGTCTCGAGTCCGCCCGTGCGGCAGGTGATCAGCGCTGCGCCGACGCCGAGGGTGAGGTAGTGGATGTTGAGCCACGGGTTGCCCTGGACGTGGATCGCGGCGAACAGCACCGCCGACACCACCACGCCGAGGACCAGCGAGGTGCGCGGGTCCCGGCTCCAGCTGCTCGCGACGCGCAGGACGAGCCCCCGGAACCCGAACTCCTCACCCGCCGCCTGCAGGGGGGTCAGGAGCAGGGTGACGGCGAGCAGACCCACCAGGTCCACGGTCGAGAACCGCGCGGGCTCGACCGGGGTCACGAGCGAGACCGCGGTGATGCAGAGGACCGAGAGCGGGCCGGCGAACACCAGTGCCCGTCCGAACTCGTCGAACCGGAACCGGGAGACGACCGAGACCAGCGAGCGCCCCCGCACTCCGTAGAGCAGGCGCTGCACGACCATGCTCCACCGCGACCGAGGCCGCCCCGGCGGCCTGGAAGACGATCGTGACGTCGTCCCCGCCCAGCGTCGGGTTGACCCGCCCCATGGCCAGGTCGATCCGGGCCGCCAGCCACGTGATGACGGATCCGGCCCCGAACAGCCCGACGACCACGAGCGTGATGGCCGCGATCCCCCGCCCGACCTGCCGACGGTCGCCGACCGGAGCCCGGTGGTAGGGAACGTCCCCCGGGTGTCCGGCGCCGGTCCGCGCGGAACGGACCGCCCGCGCTGCCACGGTGTCGCCTGCCATGCTGTTCTCCCGTCCCCCGGTGCCGGTGGCGCGCGTCCGGCGCCGCGAGCGAGTGCACACGTTGACGCGACGTCACACTCAAGACCCGGCAGGGGTGCAGATGGCCTGGAGCACCAGGGAGCTCGCGGAGCTGGCGGGCACGACGGCACGCACGGTCCGTCACTACCACCAGATCGGGCTGCTCCCCGAGCCGGAGCGGCGGAGCAACGGCTACAAGCAGTACGGCGTGACCCACCTGGTCCGGCTGCTGCGGATCACCCGGCTCGCCCAGCTCGGGGTCGGTCTGCACACCGTCGCGCAGCTCGGCGACGACGAGCATCCGGTGGAGGCGCTACGGGCGCTGGACGCCGAGCTCGTGGAGCAGATGGACCGGTTGGCCGGCGCACGCGCCGAGATCGCCACGATGCTGAGCGAGCAGCTCGCCACGGACCTGCCGCCGGAGTTCGCCGGGACCACGGCCGTGCCGATGTCCGACGCCGACCGGCGCCTGACGTCGGTCCTGGGACGGCTGCTCGACCGCGACGAGCGCAGGGCCTACGCGGACCTGCTGGCCTCCGACTCCCGCAGCGACGTCGACGACGACTTCGAGCACCTCGACGCCGAGGCGGGGGACGCCGCCCGGCAGGATCTCGCCGTGCGGATGACCGCGCGCCTGAGGACGCTGCGTGCGGACCACCCCGGCGCCTTCACCCTGGGCTCGTCGGATCCCCGGCGCTTCCACCGGACCGTGGAGCAGGTCTCGCGGGAGCTCTACAACCCGGCCCAGCTCGACGTCCTGCGCCGGGTGGCCGTGCTGTTCCGGCGGGGCTAGGGCGACGGTGTTCACGGAGGCGGGACGAGCTCGGCGTCGAGACCCTCGTTGACGCTCGCGAGCGTGTCCACGTGGTGGGCCAGCCACACCATGAACTGGGTGTCGGAGGACCGGATGTCCATCCCGATCGCCCGCGAGACCCGGTCGAGCTTGTAGAGCGTGGTGTTGCGGTGCAGGCCCAGCCGCCGGGCGGCCGCGTTCAGGTTCCCGGACTCGGCGATGTAGGCGAGCACCACGCTCTCCAGGCTGCGGTTGTGCCCGTCCGCGCGGCGCAGCGGGGCGAGCACCTCCCGGGCGAACCGCCGCCCGTTCTCGGAGTCGGCCACCTCGCGCAGGGCCACGAAGATCCGCAGGTCCTCGTAGCCGACCACCGGGGCGGCGTCGACCCGCCGGGCCAGCGAGAGCGCGGTGCGCGCCTCGCGGTAGCTCTGCGCGGTGCCGGTCGCCCCGGATCCCGGGGAGCCGAACGCCACCCGCGCGGTGCCCGAGAGCCTGGCCTGCACCGCCGAGGCGACCGCGCCCGCCAGCGCCCGCGGCTCGTTCCCGTCGGGGCCGGTGCCGACCGGCGCGACGACGACGAGGTTGCCGCCGAGCTGGGCGGCGAGCACGGGAGCGGTGCCGCGGTGCTCGATCCGCTCGGCCGCCCGGGCCGCGGCCTGGAACCGGCGCACGGTCCGGGCGTCGTCGGAGACCGGGGGATCGGGCTCGACGACGAGGACCACGTACCGCTCGTCGGGGACGAAGCCGTGGTGCCGGGCCCGGGCGAGCAGCTGCTGGCCGTCGGCGAACCGGCCGTGGACCAGGTCCACGACGAAGTCGCCGCGGGTCCGCTCCTCCGCCTCGGTCATCGACCGGATCCGGAGCATCTCGGCGCCGACCAGCACGGCGCCCTCCTGGACCACCACGCGGCGCTGCGCGCGGTCGTGGCCGCCGGCGTCGACGGGTTCCAGGACGGCGACCAGCCCGCACGGCTCACCACCGATCGCGACCGGGGCGACCAGCGGCACGACCGCGCCCGCGGGGGTGCCGACGGGCGCGAGCGACACCGCGTGCTGGTGCCCGCCGGCGGCGGCCACCGTCTCGGAGTAGCGGTGCAGCACCTGCACGACCTGCTCCGGTGCCCGCGTGGCGCGCCCGACGGCGGACTCGTGGGCGAGGACGGTCCCGTCGAGGTCGACGACGAGCGCCGGCACCCCCGCCATCCGGGACATGCCGTGGGCGAGGGCGGGGATCCCGGTGCCCCGGGCCAGGATCTCCCCGAGCGAGCGGTGCACCCGGTCGCTGTACTCCAGGACGTGCGTGGACTGGGCCAGCACCTTGGTCGCCACGAGCCTGCTCACCGCCCGGAAGTCCGCACCGGGCGGGAGCAGTGCGAGCGGCAGCCGGAGCCCGTCGGCGGCGGCCCTGGCCTCGGGGAGCAGGCGGGCGAGCGCGTCGGGCGGGGCGGCGTCGACCGGGTCGAGGCGCACCAGCAGGGCGACCGCACCCGCGCCGACCACCTCGCGGACGACGTCCGCGCCGCCGGGCCCGCGCAGCCGGGCCACCGCGGCGTGCACCACCAGGCCCGCCTCGGTGGGGTCGGCGGCGTCCGCCAGCTCCGACAGCGGCCCGCACCACCGGGCGACCGCGGACGTCCCGTCCCGGCCCGCCACCAGCGTGTTGCGCAGCTGCGGCTCCGCGAGCAGGTCGGTGACGGTGACGGTCTCGGCGTCCTCGGCCCGGGCGGGCGGGACGTCCTGCCGGCCGGGGTGTCTCGCGCTCTGTGCCATCTGCCTATATCCGATCGGTGGGCGGCTGCACTTCGTCCAGTGCCGGTCATGCTGGCCCCGCCCCAGAATCGCCGGTAGCCGTCACTCTCCACAATCCGCCGGAGGTTCTTCGTGCACCCCGCACCGACCCGCCCCGCCCCGGATGCGTCCGGGGCGCAGGCCCGGACCGTCGATCCGGCGCGCCCCGGCCGCACCGTGAGCCACTACTCGCCCTCGACCCCGGACGACGTCCGTGCCGCGCTCGACCGGGCCGTGGACAGCGGCTGGCCCGCCACCACCCCGGCCCACCGGGCGGGCGTGCTCACCGCCGTCGCCGACACCCTGGAACGGTCCCGTGACGAGCTCGCCGCCCTGGTCACCGCCGAGGAGGGCAAGCCGCTCGGCGCCGCCCGCGGTGAGGTCGGCAAGGCGGCCGAGCAGTTCCGGCTGGCCGCGCAGCTGGCCTTCCACGTCGAGGGCACGACGTTCCCGTCCGAGACGCCGGGCACGACCGCGTACACGGTGCGCGGCCCGCTGGGCGTGGTCGCGGCGGTGACGCCGTGGAACTTCCCGCTGTCGCTGGCCGCCCGCAAGATCGCCCCGGCCCTGGCCGCAGGCAACACCGTGCTGTTCAAGCCCTCGCCGGTCACCGCCGGGGTCGGCGACGCGCTCGCCGCCGCCGCCCACGACGCCGGGCTGCCGCGCGAGGCGATGCCGGTCCTGCACGGTCACGACCCGGCCGCGATGGACGTGCTGCTCGGCGACCTGCGGGTGCGTGCGGTCAGCTTCACCGGGTCCGACCGCGTCGGTGCGCTGATCCGCGACCGCGCGCACGGCCAGGCCCGGCTCCAGCTGGAGCTCGGTGGCCGCAACTGCGCCGTCGTGTGCGCCGACGCCGACCTCGAGCGGGCCGCCGCGGACATCGCGACCGGCGCGTTCGGGCTCACCGGGCAGGCGTGCACCTCGACCGACCGGATCCTCGTCGCGACCCCGGTCGCCGCCCGGTTCATGGCGCTGCTCGCCGAGCGGGTCCGGGCCCTGCGGGTCGGCCCCGGCGACCACCCGGCGACCACGACCGGCCCGGTCGCCACCGCGGCCCAGCTCCACCGGCTCACCGCGCTGCGGGCGAGCGCCGTCGCGGCGGGCGCCCGGGTCGTCGCCACGGCGTGGGACGTCGAGGACCGCGACCCGGACGGGTACTGGGTGCCGCCCACGCTGTTCACCGACGTCCCAGCCGGGCACGAGCTGCTCACCGAGGAGGTCTTCGGACCGTTCGCCACGGTGCTGCCGGTCGCCGACCTCGACGAGGCGCTCGGGGTCCTCGGTGCGTCGACGCACGCCCTGGCCGCGTCGGTCCACACGCGCGACCTCGCCGCCGCCCACCGCTTCGCCGCCGACGTCCCGTGCGGCGTCATCAAGATCAACGGACCGACGACCGGGAACGGCGTCACCCCGCCCTTCGGCGGGCACCGCGCGTCGTCGGGCGGGGCCTTCCCCGAGGGCGGGCGGCAGGCCCTCGACTTCATGACCGACGTCCGGTCCGTCTACCTCACCCCCTGACCGCGACCACCCACCCCGGAGGCACACCGTGCACACCGTCCACCGCCTGTCCCTCGACGACGCCCTGGTCCTGCTGCGTGCGGCCGAGACCGAGGCCGGGCGCATCGGCGTCCGCCAGACCATCTGCATCGCCGACGACGGCGCCCACCCGATCGCCCTGCACCGGATGACCGGCGCCCGTCTCACCGGGGTGGAGATCGCCATCGCCAAGGCGTTCACCGCGGCCGGGCACCAGCGGGCCACCCACCTGTTCAACGAGGCACCGGACGGCCCGGCCCTGCCGGGCAACGAGGCCTTCGGCATCCAGCACATGCACCCCGGTCGCTTCACCGTCTTCGTCGGCGGCTTCCCGCTGGTCCACGACGGCCAGGTGGTCGGCGCCGTCGGGATCAGCGGCGGGAACGGGGAGCAGGACAAGGCGGTCGGCGCCGCGGTGCTCGCGGCCTTCGCCGAGCTGGTGGCGACCGTCCCGGCCTGACCACCGCCCGGCCACCGGCCCCCGTCGCGTCCGCGCGGCGGGGGCCGGTCCGCGTTCAGCGCACGCGCCCGGCGAACGAGGCGCCCAGGGCCACCAGCGCGCACGCCGCACAGGTCAGCATCACGACGACGGTGGCCGCACGGTCCGCCGGACCGTCCCCGACGGCCAGCGCGACCACCACACCCCCCAGCGCCGCACCGACGAACCGCAGCGCGTTGAACACCCCCAGCCCGGCCCCGGAGTCCGCCTCGCGGGCCGAGCGGGCCGCGCCCGCCGCCGCGGGGGTCTGGGTCAGGGCCATGCCCAGGCCGACCGACCCGCACACCATCGCCAGCACGACCGCGCCCGCGCCCGCACCGACCGCTCCCGCCAGGGCGACCTCCGCGACCACGAGCACCGACAGCCCGCAGCGCAGGGCGAGCCGGGGCCGCCAGGTCGCGGTCAGCCGCCCGACCACGGGCGCCAGTACCGTCATCACCGCGGGCACCGCCACGACGAGCAACCCCGCGTCCCGGGTGGACATCCCGCGGGTGGCCAGCAGGTGCAGCGGGACCACCAGCAGCGTCGCCGTCAAGCACAGCATCTGCGCCAGCGCGGCGACCGCGGAGCGGGCGAACCGGGCCTCGCGCAGCAGCGGGAGCGGGACGAAGGGCTGCGCCACCCGCCGCTCCACCACGACGAAGACCAGCAGCGCCGACACCCCGACGGCCACCGACGCCCACGCCGCGGGCGTGTACGGACCCACGGCGGCCGCCGTCGCGGCGCCGCCGAGCAGACCGAGCGTCGCGAGGGTCAGTGCCACGGCACCGGGAACGTCGAGCCGGACCGGTCGCGGGTCGTCCGGGCCCAGCCGCCGGGCCGCGCCCACGAACGCCACCAGCGCGAACGGGACGATCACCACGAACACGCTGCGCCACCCCGTGGCGTCCGCCAGGACCCCGCCCACCGACGGCCCGGCCGCCTGGCCGGCGCCGTTCGCGGCCGCCCACCACGAGACCGCACGGGCCCGCTGCTCGGGCTCCGCGGTCGCCGTGAGCAGTGCGAGCACGGTCGGCAGCACCAGCGCACCGGAGAGCCCCTGGACCGCGCGGAACCCGACCAGGGCCGCCAGCCCGGGGGCCAGGGCGGCGCCTGCCGCACCGACGGCCACCCCCACCATGGACACCAGGAACAGCCGACGCCGCCCGACCCGGTCCCCGAGCCAGCCGGCCAGGGGCAGCATCGCCGCGCAGGTGAGGTTGAACGCGACGACGACCAGGCTGCCCGCGCCGAGCGGGGCGCCCAGGTCGGTCACGATCCGGTCCAGCGGCACCGTCACCAGCGTGTTGGCGATCGTGCTGGCGAACGTGCCGACGACGAGGAACACCGTCGCCGACCTGGCAGGCCCGGTCACCGCGACCGGACCGGGTCGAGGCCGACGACGAGCGTCACCTCCACCGGGGCGCCCCCGGGCAGCGAGCACACCCCGACCGCGGCGCGGGCGGGGAGCCCGCCGGGACCGAAGCGGTCGGCCAGCACCCCCGACGCGCCGTCGGCCACGGCGGAGTGCCCGGTGAACGCCGCGGTGCAGGCGACCCACACCGACAGCGCGACCGGGCGCCGCAGCTCCCGGCCCGCGCGGGCGGCGGCGTCGGCACAGGCGGCGAGCGCGTGGCGGACGGCGACGCCGGCGGCCTCGGCGGCCTCGTCCTCGCCGACGTCGGCGCCCACCCGGCCGGTGACGAGCAGGACCCCGTCGGCGCGCCGGGGTGTCATCCCGGCGCTGTGCACGGTGTCGCCGTGCACCACCGCCGCGACGTAGCGGCCCTGCGGCGGGGGAGCGGTCGGCTCAGACACCGAGCGCCACCCCCTCCTGGCGCGCGTCGCTGCCCCCGGCGAGGCACCCGGTGTCCGGGTCCACCGACACGACCTGGGCGCTGCCGCCCGCACCGTGGTCCCCGACCGTGACGACCCGGTGCCCGCGGGCCGCGAGCCCGGCGAGCACGTCCGGGCCGAGCCGGTCCTCGCACCGCAGCTCGGCGGGCGAGCCCAGGTCACCGGCGTCGCTGCCCGGGAAGACGGTGAAGCGCGGGGCGTCCACCGCGTCCTGCGGCCCGGCGCCGTGGTCGAGCAGGTGGGACAGCAGCTGGGTGTTCCACTGCACCTGACCGTCGCCGCCGGGGGTGTTGCCGACGTGCCGCAACCGGCCCGCGTCGTCGGTGACGATCCAGGTGTTGAGCGTGTGCAGCGGGCGACGCCGCGGCCGCACCTCGTTGGGGTGCCCGGGTATCGCGTACGCGCCCCGGCCGAGCCGGTTGTTCAGCACCACGCCGGTGCCGGGGACGGCCCGCCCGGAGCCGAACGTGAACGCCAGCGACCCGATCACGCCGACCGCACACCCGTCCCCGTCGACGGCGACCATCGAGGTGGTGTCCCCGTCCGGGCGGACCCCCGCCGGATCCGGCAGCGGGCCGGTGCCGAGCAGACGACGGCCGCGGTCCAGCAGCCCCGGGTCGAGCCTGCGGTCCGGCGCGGGCCGGTCGGACCCGGCGAGCCGGAACCGGTCGTCGAAGGCGATCCGGGCCGCCCCGGCCAGCCGGTGCACGGCGTCGACCCCGAGCGGGGTACCGGCCGGACCGCCGGGGGACAGCGTCCCGGCGCAGAGGGCGAGCTGGTCGAGCACCATCCAGCCGGGTGTGGGCAGCGGGGTCTGGTGCACGACGTGGCCGGCGTAGCGGGTGGCCACCGCGTCCTCGGCGGCGACGCGGCCGGTCTCCGCCCACTCCTCGCCGGAGAAGGGCGCCCCGCCCGCGACGAGGTCCGCGACCGCCCGGTCGGCGAGTGCCCCGGTGTAGAACGCGGCCGGGTCCCGGGCCAGGGTCGCGATCGTGGCCGCCAGCCGCGGGTGGACCAGCCGGGTCCCGACCCGCGGCACCCGGCCGCCCGGGAGGAACGCCGCGGCGGTGTCCGGGTCGGCGGCGAGCCGGTCCCGGTGCCCGGCGATGTCGTCGCGGGTCCGCGCGGTGCAGGGCAGGCCGCGGGCCGCGGTCCGGACCGCGGGCTCCCACAGCTCGGTCAGCGGCCGGGAGGCGCCGTGCGCGTGCAGGGCCGCCAGCGCCGCGACCGCGCCGGGCGCGGTCACCGACGACGCCCCGTACCGGGGCAGCAGCCGCCCCGACCCCGCGCGGTGGTGGTGCTCCGGGGTGCCGCCGTCCGGGCCGAAACCGCTCCCGCAGAACGCCCGCACCCGGCCGTCGGGGGCGCGGACCAGGGCGAACGCGTCACCGCCGACGCCGCACTGGCCCGGAAGGGCGAGCCAGGCCACGGCCGCCATGGCGAGCGCGGCGTCGACGGCGTTGCCGCCCGAGGCCAGCACCTCGGCCCCGGCCCGGCTGATCGCCGGGTGGCTGGAGGACACCATCCCGTCGGCGCCGAGGGCGGGGACCCGGGCGGAACGGGGGAAGGACGCGGGGGCGAGGACGGTCATGCGCGCGACGCTGCCCGCGCGGTGACCCGCCGCCTAGGGCGAAGGTGCACAGGACGACGGCTCTGACGTGGGCATGGTGCCGTAACAGCACGGTGCACAATCGGAAACCCGCTGCCTGTGCACTGTGGGCCTTCTCGGGGTGGCGACGGAGTGTGAGTGTGTTCCGTCACACCACCACACACATCACCGCCGGATCCCGGCGGGAAGGAGGCCGCAGTGGCCCTGTCTGCTGCGCACTGGGTCTACCTCGGCGGGATCGTGCTGATCCTCGGCACGACGATCGCCCGGCGGAACGTCCTCGTCCCGGCGCTCCTGGCGACGGTCGCGACGGCGGCGGCGATGTCGGGCGACCCCGTCGTCGCGGTCCAGGCCCTGTTCAACGCCACGCTCACCGCCGCGTCCGAGCTGTTCAGCATCTTCCTGATCATCGCGATGGTGACGGCGCTGCTCGGGACGCTGCGGGCCATGCACGCCGACCAGCGGATGGTCGTCCCGTTCCAGAAGGTCATGCGCGGCGGGTGGTCGGCCTGGACGGTGCTGATCGTCGCGACGTTCGTGATCAGCCTGTTCTTCTGGCCCACCCCCGCGGTGCCGCTGATCGGGGCGATCCTGGTGCCCGCGGCGATCCGCGCCGGGCTGCCGGCGATGGGGGCGGCGATGGCGATCGCGGTGGCCGGGCAGGGCATGGCGCTGTCCAGCGACTACGTCATGCAGGTCGCGCCGGGGCTGTCGGCGACGGCCGCCGGTGCGGACCCCGGGCGGGTCGCCGACGTCGCGCTGCTGTTGTCGCTGGTCACCGGTGGTACCGCGCTCACGATCATGGGGCTGATGCTGGCCCGCCAGATGCGGACGCCGTCGGACGCGCTGCTGGAGGAGTGGGAGGCCGGGGTGGTCACCGTCCCCCGGCCCTCGACCGGGCTGCTGCGGCGGCTGCGCCGGCGACTCGTCGGGGGCCCGGCCGAGCCCCTGGTCGTCGAACAGGTCGAGGAGCGCGTGGCGGTCGGGGTCGGCGGCGGCCCCACCCCGCCCCCGGTCGGTACCGGCGCACCGGGTCACGGCGGCGGGTCCGGTTCCCCCGGCCCCGCCCCCGGCGGCCCCGCCGAGGACACCCCCGACGACCCCCGGACCCAGCGGCTGGCCCGCATCTTCGCCGTCCTCGTGCCCGCCGCGTTCGCCCTGATGATGGTCTACCTGGTGCTCGGGCAGGCGGGTGTCGTGCCCGAGGTACAGAGCGGGTCGGCGGCGGCGCTGGTCGGCGGGCTCGCGACCGTGCTCGTCGTGGTCGCCTGTGTCGCGCTCGACGGGCCGCGGACCGCGCTGACCTCGGTGGGCGAGCACGTCACCGACGGGCTGGTGTTCGCCTTCCGGGCGATGGGCGTCGTGCTGCCGATCGCGGGGTTCTTCTTCCTCGGCAACGCCGAGTTCGCCGGGCGGATCCTGGGCCTGCCGGACGGTACGCACGCCCCCGGCCTGCTGGTCGACCTCGTCGTCGCGGCCGAGCACTTCATCCCCGGCAACCCCGTGGTGATGTGCTTCGGCGTGCTCGTCATCGGTCTGCTGTGCGGTCTGGAGGGATCCGGCTTCTCCGGTCTGCCGCTGACCGGGTCGCTCGCCGGGGCGCTCGGGCCCAGCGTGGGGGTGGACCCGGCGACGCTGGCCGCCGTCGGGCAGATGGGCTCGGTCTGGGCCGGTGGCGGCGTGCTCGTGGCGTGGTCGTCGCTGCTCGTCGTCGCCGGGGTGACCCGGGTACCGGTGATCGAGCTGGCCCGGCGCTGCTTCCTGCCCGTCATGGCCGGGCTGGCGGTCTCGACCCTCGTGGCGGCACTGCTGCTCTGAGCTCGTCCGGCGCACGACCGGCCCCGGTACCCGCAGCGACGGTCTGCGGGGACCGGGGCCGTCGTCGTGCGCCCGTGCGCCGGCGGAGCCAGTGCGTCGTGCTGCAACTCGTCGCTGATCCTTGTGCTGTCTGACCAGGGAGGACGCGGGTGCCGACGCCTAGCGTCGAGGTCACCGGAGAGGCGCAGCGACGCCCCCGGTTCCACCCCACATCCCTGATCTGGAGGGTTCGTCATGACCCTGACCGTGGACGAGACCGCAGGCACCCCGGTGCCGGGTCTGCTCTCCCGCGAGGACTTCCGGGCCGCACTGGAGGACGCGATCAAGGGCCGCGAGGCCAAGAACGCGTCGTTCTCCCAGGCCTGGGCGGACGGGACGCTGACCCGCGAGCACTTCAGCCGCTGGGCCGAGAACCACTACCACTACGTCGGACCGTTCGCCGACTACCTCGGCTACATCTACGGCAACACCCCCGCCCACTGCACCGACGCCAAGGACTTCACCCTCCAGAACATGTACGAGGAGGAGCTCGCCGACATCCGGCACACCGACCTGCTGATCCGGTTCGGCGAGGCCTGCGGCACGAGCAAGGAGCGCATCGAGAACCCGGACAACATGAACGCGGTCACCCGCGGGCTGCAGTCCTGGTGCTACGCCGTCGCGATGCGCGAGCACTTCGTGGTCGCCACCGCGGCGCTGGTCGTGGGGCTGGAGTCGCAGGTCCCGGGCATCTACCGGAAGCAGATCGTGCCGCTGCGCGAGGCCTACGGGTTCACCGAGGACGAGATCGAGTTCTTCGACCTGCACATCACCTCCGACGAGGTGCACGGCGAGCGTGGATACCAGATCGTGCTCGACCACGCCGACACCCCCGAGCTGCAGCAGCGCTGCCTGCAGTTCGTGCGCTGGGGCGCGGAGATGCGCTTCTCCTACACCCGCGCGCTGTACGACACCTACGTCGCTCCGTCCCTCTGACCGATCACCGCGACGGGCGCGCGCCCCGCGCCCGTCGCGGCCCGACGCCCGGGAGTGCACGTGAGCGACATCGAGACCACCCGGTGGGTCGCCACCGTCCCGCTCGCCGACCTGGCCCGCCGCCGTCGCCTCCGGGTGGAGGTCGACGGCAGGCCGGTCGCCCTGTTCCTGGCCGGGGACCGCGTCGTCGCGCTCGACGACGTCTGTATCCACAAGGGACGGTCCCTGGCCCGCGGCGTGCTGTGGCAGGGCCGGGTCGTCTGCCCCGCCCACCAGTGGGCCTTCGACCCCGTGACCGGCCGGGCCGACGGACGGGACGAGTGCCAGCCGGTCCACGACGTCCGGGTCGTCGACGGCGTGATCCACGTCGACGCCCGCCCCCGCAGCCAGGAGGAGAACTGATGTCCGAGCCGGTACGCAGCCTCGTCACCGTCGGGGCCGGGCAGGCCGCCGTGGCCACCGTCCGGATGCTGCGCCGTCGCGGTTTCGACGGTCCGCTGACGGTGCTGTCCGACGAACCGCACCTGCCCTACCAGCGGCCGCCGCTGTCGAAGGAGTTCCTCCGCGGGGACGCCGGCTCCGCCGACCTCGTGCTGCTCGACGAGACCTGGGCCGCGGCCCACGACGTCGAGCTGCGGACCGGGGCCGCCGTCACCGCCGTCGCACCGGGCGGGGTGGAGCTGCGGGACGGGTCGCGCGTGAACGCCGACGCGGTGCTGCTCGCGACCGGGGTGCGTGCCCGCACGCTGCCCGGGGTGTCCGGCGACCGGGTCGTGCACCTGCGGACCGTCGGCGACGCCGTCCGGCTCCGTGACGCCCTGCCCGGGCTGCGGCGGCTCGTCGTCGTCGGCGGCGGGCTGATCGGCGCCGAGGTCGCGTCGTCGGCCCGCGAGCTCGGGATCGAGGTCGTGGTGCTGGAGGCCGGGCCGCTGCCGATGCTCGGCGCGCTCGGCCCGGACATGGCCGCGTTCTGCGCGGGTCTGTACCGCGCGCACGGCGTCGACCTGCGGTGCGGTCAGGAGATCTCGACCGTCGCCCCGACGGGCGCGGGCGTCGTGGTCGACACCTCGTCCGGACCGGTGGAGGCCGACCTCGTCGTCGTCGCGGTGGGGTCGGTGCCCCGCGACGAGCTCGCCCGCGCGGCGGGGATCGCCGTCGACCCGGTCCGCGGGGGAGTGGTCGTCGACGAGCTCTGCCGGACCTCGGCCCCCGGCGTGTTCGCGGCCGGGGACCTCGCCTGCCGGCCCGGCGGTGAGGGCTTCGTCCGGATGGAGCACGTGGACAACGCGACGACCCAGGGCGGGACCGTCGCCCGGGCGCTGCTCGGGAAGACGGTGCCGCCGCCGGAGGCGCCGTGGTTCTGGTCGGACCAGTTCGGGCTCAACCTGCAGTTCGTCGGACACGCCCCGGCCGGCGCGGACGTCGTGGTCCGGGGCAGCGTCGCCGACCGCGACTTCACCGCCTTCTACCTGACCGACGACCGCGTGCACGCCGCGTTCTGCGTCGAGCGCGGCGGGGACGTCCCGGCCGTCCGGGCCCTGCTCGCACTCGGCGCCCCGGTGCCCCGCGTGCAGCTCGCCGACGACGACCACGACCTGTTCGACCTGCTCGACACCATCACCGCCTGAGGAGACACGCCGTGGACTTCCACAAGATCGCCCGCTCCGGCCAGGTCCCCGAGGGGGTCGTCCGCCGCTTCTTCGCCGGGGAGGTCGAGGTCGCCGTCTCCCGCTCCGAGGGCGAGGTGCACGCCACCTCGAACTACTGCAGCCACCTCGACTGCCTGCTGTCCAGCGGGAAGGTCACCGATGAGGGACTGCTGTGCTCGTGTCACGGCAGCGTCTTCGACTACACCTCCGGCGAGCCGCTGTGCCCGCCGGCGACCCGGCCCATCACCGTCTTCCCGGTGCGCGAGGAGGAGGGCCACATCTGGGTCGGCGTCGACGACGAGCTCGCCGAGGCGGCCATGCGCCGGCGTGCGGTCGGGGCCCGCCGGCTGGGCGACGCGGCGGGCTGATCGGCTGAGCCGATCAGCCCTGCGACTCGCAGTCGATGCCGTCGGAGTCCGCGTCCAGGCGGTGCCGGTCGGTCCCCACGACCCGGAACGGTCCGCCGGACAGGTCACCGCAGTCGAGGTCGGTCGCCGAGACCGGCACGCAGGGGGTGTAGTTCGGGTCGCAGCCCCCGCCCGCCGGAGCGGCAGCCGGTGCGACCGGGGCCGGGGCGACCGGCGCCGGGGCGGCCGCGGCGGCGGCGCGGGCCGTCCGCTCGGCGGCCTCGGCGCGGGCCGCCTCCTCCCGGGCGACGCGGTCGCGCTCGGCTTGCTCGGCGGCCAGACGCTGTGCCTCCCGCGCGTCCGAGGCCTGCTGGGCGAAGCGGGCCTGCAGCGTCCGGGCGTCGCTCCGGGCGGTGTCGAGGATCCCGGTCAGGCGGGCCCGGTCGAGCTCGGACAGCACCGCCCAGGCCACACCCGCCCGGTGTGCCCGGACGTCGGCGTCCAGCCCCGCCAGCACGGTCAGCGCGTCGTCGGTCTCCCGGCCCGCGGCGTCGAGCTGCGCCGGGTCCGGCGACGACGCCCGCTGCGCCAGCCCCGCGACGGTGCCGCGGGCCCGCTCCACCTGTGCGGGGACGGTGCAGGACACCGTCGTCGCGTACAGCCCGCGACCCGCGGCGCGGGCCTCCTCCTGGGCCGCGGCGACCTCGTCGAGGTAGCGGTCGTCGCCACCGACCACCATCGCGGTGCCGAGTCCCTCCCGGGCGAGCTCGGCGTTGACCAGCCGCCCCGCGGTGTCGTGCACCCCGGCCAGGGTGCGGCCCCGGCCGTCGACGCGCTCGTCGTCGTAGGACAGGCCGACGGTGCTGCCGACCGGGATGAGCGCGGCGAGCCGGGCGGCCGCCTCCGGACCGAGGCACTGGACGGCGGAGTCGGGGTCGACGGTCTCGGGGGTGTCGATGTTGAGCAGCCGGACCGTGGTGCTGCGGCCGTCCAGGGTCGCCTCGAACGTGTCGCCGTCGACGATGCGGGTCACGACCGCCTCGTCCGACGAGCCGCTCACCACGAGCCCGATCCCGCCGACGGCCGCGGCGACCGCGACCACGGCAACGATCATCTTCCCGACCACGCCGACCCCTGCTCCCCGGACGCTCGAGGGCGTCCGTACCCGATCCGTTGCTGCACACGGCGCATCGTGGAAGGGACGGCGGGGCGTTATCGGACACCGGGGCCGATCCCCACAAGTGATGACCGGCGGTCGGTGAGGGCGGCCGGAGGAGCTCAGCCCGCCCTGCGCTCCGCGGCGAGCGCCTTCCCGGCACGGACGAGCACGTCGAGCTGGGCGGCGTTGTAGAGCTCCCGCATCGCCCGGTCCAGGGTCTGCTCGGCCCGCTGCTCACCGATCGGGGCGTCGGTGTTCGGTGCGACCAGGCCGGGATGGGTCTCGTAGAGCGTGCGCATGTACGGCACCATCAGGTCGGCGAGCTCCTGACGGGTGGCCTCGTCGGCGTCGGCCGGGAGCGAGTCGAACCGGTCCTGCGTCGGGTCGGGGCCGGTCCGGGCCAGCATGTCCGCGACGGCCTGCAGCCGCTCCGACCCCAGCACCCGCGGCAGGACCTGGGTGAGCGACCGGTCGGCGTCGGACATCGGCTGGTCGGCGGCAGCGGCGAACTCGGTGGGCAGGTCGGTCGGCGCGGCTCCGTCCAGGATCAGCGCCAGCTCGGCGCGGGCCTGTTGCAGCCGCTCGATGGTGGCGGCCAGCTCGGCGTCGAGCGCGCGGGCGGCCTCCTCCGGGTGGGCGTCGGCGTCGTTCATCTCGGAGATCTGGGCCAGCGAGAACCCGAGGTCGACGAGCCGCTTGATCCGCAGCAGCCGCACCAGGTGCGCGACCCCGTACTGCTTGTAGCCGTTCGTCCGCCGTTCGGGCTCGGCCAGCAGTCCGATCTCGTGGTAGTGCCGCACCGCCCGCAGGCTGGTCCCCGCCAGCTCGGCGACCTCACGGGTGCTCCAGGTCACGACGTCCCCCTCGTCCGGTTCCTGCTCCTGTCCCCAGCCTGCCGTATCCGCCGCCGCGGCGTCCCGTGCGGGCACGTCGTCGGGGCTGCCCGGACGGTCCCCGGGATGCCAGACTGCGCCCGGGGGAGGTCGGGACGGCACCGCTGCCCGGTGTGCCGACCCCGGCCGACGACACCGTCGCCCGGACCGTGCGGGCACGCGAGAGGACCTGGCTGTGACCGAACACCTCATCCGCTACTCCGGCCACGGCGGCTTCACCCCCGGGGTGATCGACCGCGCCCACGGCAGCACCGTCACCTTCGAGGACGGCCGGGAGCTGCTCGACTTCACCTCCGGGCAGATGAGCGCGATCCTCGGGCACGCGCACCCGGAGATCGTCGCGACCGTCCGCGACCAGGTCGGGCGGCTCGACCACCTCTACAGCGGGATGTTGTCGCGGCCGGTGCTGGAGCTGTGCGAGCGGCTGTGCGCCTCGGTCGGCGGTGGCCTGGACCGGGCGATGCTGCTGACCACCGGCGCGGAGTCCAACGAGGCCGCGATCCGGATGGCCAAGCTCGTCACCGGCCGGCACGAGATCGTGTCCTTCGCCCGCTCCTGGCACGGCATGACCCAGGCCGCGGCGAACGCGACCTATGTCGCCGGCCGCGCCGGCTACGGCCCCGCCGCCCCCGGCAACTTCGCGCTGCCGGTGCCCGACCGCTACCGCCCCGACCTCGTCGACGACGCCGGGGAGCTCGACTGGCGCCGCCAGCTCGACCTCGGGTTCGCCCTGATCGACGCCCAGTCCGTCGGCAGCCTCGCCGCCTGCATCGTCGAGCCGGTGCTGTCCTCGGGCGGGGTCGTCGACCTGCCACCGGGCTACCTGGCGGCGCTGCGCGACAAGTGCCACGAGCGCGGGATGCTGCTGATCCTCGACGAGGCCCAGACCGGTCTGTGCCGCACCGGGGACTGGTACGCCCACCAGCGCGACGGCGTGGTCCCGGATATCCTCACGCTGTCCAAGACGCTCGGGGCGGGCCTGCCGCTCGCCGCCGTCCTCACCACGGCCGCGATCGAGCAGGTCGCGCACGAGCGCGGCTTCCTGTTCTTCACCACCCACGTCAACGACCCGCTCCCGGCGGCGGTCGGGCTCACCGTGCTCGACGTGCTCACCCGCGACCGGCTCGACCTGCGTGCCCGTGAGCTGGGCACGCTGCTGCAGGACGGTCTGCGCGACCTGGCCCGCACGACCGGGATGATCGGCGACGTCCGCGGCCGCGGCCTGCTGGTCGGGCTGGAGCTGGCGGGTTCCGACACCGACGCGCTCGGGGCGGCCGTCACCGCGCGGTGCGCCGAGCTGGGCCTGCACATGAACATCGTGCAGCTGCCCGGGATGGGCGGGACGTTCCGGATCGCGCCGCTGCTGACCGCGACCGAGGCCGAGATCCGCCGCGGCGTGGACATCCTCGGCACGGCCCTGGGGGAGGTGGCTCAGCCCTCGACGGCGGCCGCGAGCCGGTCCAGCGTCGCGGCGAGCCCGTCGGCGTCGACGACGGGCAGGTAGGGCAGCAGCCGTTCCAGGGTGACCTCGGACCAGTCGTAGACGTGGGTGACCCGGGTGCCGTCGCCCTCGGGGGCGAGGTGGTGGGCCCAGCGCTGCCCGCCCCGGTCGCCGCCGTGGGTGGCGGGCGCCCACTCGATCTCGCGGTCCTCGACGAAGGCGACGACGTGGTTGTCGACCAGGTAGTCGCCCATGTCGCGGCCGTGCATCTCCATCACGAACACGTCCCCGGCGCCGGTCAGCCTGCCCCCGGTGCGCGACCGGAGCACCGTGCCCGAGGCGTCGATCTCCGGGTGCCGGGCGGGGGTGGCGAGCAGGTCGAACACCGCAGGCGGCGGCGCGGCGACGTGACGGCTGGCGCGCAGCGCCTTCTCGGTCATGGGGCCCGGTTACCCGTCAGCGCGGCGTGACGATCATCAGCTTCCCGTCGGGCCGGACCCGTACCGCCGCCCCGGCCGGGTCGCCGGCGAGCAGTTCCGGCAGCGCGTCGTCGCGGCCGCACCCGACGAACCGCGCACCGCCGTCGTCGAGCCGGCCGACGACGACCGCGTGCCGGCTGCCGTCGCGGTCGTGGCGCACCGTCCAGGTCTCGACGGTCGCCGTGCCGTCGGCGGCGGTCGTCGTCGGGACGGTGGGGACGGCGTCGAGCCGGGCCTGGATCCCGCCGCTGTCGTCGTCGCGCCAGGGGGCGGGGCGGGTGGAGTAGACCCCGGCGGAGTACTTGGACAGGAACCCGCCGTTCGCGCCGACCAGGCCGTACGTGCCCGGGTCGGCCCGCAGGCGTCGCACGACCTCGGCGACCGCGTGCATCGCGTAGTCGTTCCCCGGCCCGCCGAAGAACGGCAGCCCACCGGTGACGGTGAGCCCGCGCGGGTCGTCCGCGGCCAGCCCGAGGGGGTCGGCGACGCTGGACACCGCGATCGGGAAGCAGGAGTACAGGTCGATCGCGGCGAGGTCGTCCACGCCGGTCCCGGCCAGCTCCAGGGCGTGCCGGACGGCGGCCTCGGCGGCCGGGTAGGCGCCCAGGTCGGGGCGGTCGAGCACGGCCTGCTCGGTGAGGTCGGCGTGGCCGTGCAGGAACACCCACCGCTGCGGGTCGATCCCCAGGTCGTGAGCGGTGCCGACCGAGGTGAGGACGACCGCGGCGCCCTGGTTGACCTGGTCGCGCGAGACGAGGAACCGCGGGTACGGGTCGGTGATCATCCGGTTGCGGTCGTCGGGCGTGACGAGCTCGTCCGGCTCCCGGACCTGCGGCGCGGCGGCGTGCGGGTGCCCGGCGGCGACCCGGGTGAACGGGGCGAACAGCTCGCCCATCCCGTGGGCGTAGGCGTCCCGGCCGAGGCCGAGCCGGGCGCGGCGGGCGTTCTCGCACAGCGCGTAGTAGGCGGCGGGGGAGAGCACACCGTGCGCCTCGGCGACCGGGCTGCGCAGCTCCGAGCCGTACCCGCGGTCCCCCAGCGTGCCGCCGACGTGCTCGCCGTGGTCGGGCCGCTCGGCCTCGGGGCGCGACATCAGGTCCCGCACGGTCGACATCGCCTCGGCCCCGACGAGCAGCACCGCCCCGGCCTCCCCGCGGGCGATCGCGCCGGCGAACTCGGTGACCAGCCGCTGCGGGGACTGCCCGCCGACGACGTCGAGCACCGCCCGCTGCGGGTCGGCGCCGACGCGGCGGGCGACCGCGCGCGGGTAGTTGTCCGCCCGGCCCAGCGGCGCGACCGCCCCGGGCACCGACATCTCGAACTGCCGCACCCCGGCGACGACGGTCAGCGCCGCCGCGACCGCGGCCGGGTCGGCGCCGGTGTCGGCGAGCGCTGCGGCGGCCGCGGCGGCGCCGAGCCCGACCGGTGACAGGGCGGCGTAGCCGGGCTCGCCGATCCGCTCGGAGGCCTCCCCGACCCCGACGACGACGGGTGTCCGTGGGTCGAGACTCATCCGACCAGCCCCGCGAGCGCGGCGATGCGCCGCTCGCAGTCGCGCGCCATCTCCCGGGTGATCTCGCCCGCGCCGCGCAGCTCGGTGAACGCGCCGACGACCTGCCCGACGAAGAACGACTGCAGCTCCTGCGCGCCGGGGTTCCCGTCGTCGGCGGCGGCGTCGATGCTCGACCAGGCCTGCAGGGTCAGCAGCGGCTGCAGCGGCATCGGCAGCGGCGCCGGCGCGCCGGGCGCGGACCACGCGTCGTGGTAGGCGCTGCGCAGCTGCCGCGCGGGCTTGCCGGTCCGGGCGGGGGAGCGGACGGTGTCGCCGCTGCCCGCGGCGAGGAACTTGCGCTTCACCGACTCCGGCGCCACGTCCTCCACACTGGACAGCCACACCGAGCCGCACCACACCCCGGCCGCGCCCAGCGCGAGCGCGGCGGCCATCTGGTCGCCCGAGGCGATGCCGCCCGCAGCGAGCACCGGTCGGTCCCCGGCGACCTCGACGATCTCCGGGGTGAGCACGGTCGTCGCGATCGTGCCGGTGTGCCCGCCGGCCTCGGTGCCCTGCGCGACGAGCACGTCGACCCCGGCCGCGAGCTGCCGTTCGGCGTGCCGGCGGGTCCCGACCAGCGCGGCGACGGCCATCCCGGCGTCGTGTGCGCGCTCCACGAGATGAGGCGGCGCGGTGCCGAGCGCGTTCGCGACGAGCGCGGGCCGGTGGGCGAACACCGCGTCGAGCTGGGCCTCGGCACCGCGCCGGCTCATCCCCGCCGCGATCGCGTCGCGCCCGGGGTCGACCGGCAGCCGCGGGATGCCGTAGCGGTCGAGCAGGTCGTCGACGAAGGCGAGGTGCTCGGCCGGGAGCTGCGCGCGCAGCGCGGCGACGAGGTCCTCCCGGTCGGCGTCGACGTCGGCGGTCCGCTCCGGCACGAGCAGGTCGACGCCGTAGGGCCGCCCGTCGAGCTGCTCCTCGATCCAGTGCAGCTGCGCGTCGAGCTCCTCGGCGGTGTAGGTGACGGCGGCCAGCACCCCGAACCCGCCGGCACGGCTCACCTCGGTCACCACCGCCGGGGACCGGTTGAACCCGACGATCGGGTGCTCGACGTCCAGCAGATCGGTCAACGCTGTCCTGATCACAGCGTCGAGCCTATTACGGACGGACACCGTCCAGAAATGGGTCGGTGGTCACAGCGGCGTCTGGCAGGATCGCCGCCGTGCCCCCGCCGTCGCGCCGCAGCGGACGTCCGCGCGACCCGGACGTCGACCGTCGCGCCCTCGCCGCCGCCCGCGAGGTCTACGGCGAGCGCGGCTGGTCGGGGCTGTCGCTGGAGGAGGTGGCCCGCCGGTCGTCGATCGGCAAGGGGTCGCTGTACCTGCGCTGGCCGACCCGGGCGGCGCTGCTGGTGGCCGCGGTGCGCGACCGGGCCCGGTTCGTCGCCGACCTCGACACCGGCTCGCTGCGCGAGGACCTGGTGACCTTCGCCGAGCAGTGGACGGCGTTCGCCACGAGTGTGGACGGCCGGCTGGTCGAGCGGCTGCTCGTCGACTCCCACCGGGTCCCGGAGATCGCGGGTGCGCTCGCCGACGACGCCTATCCCGAGCACGTCCGCGGCGCCCGGACGATGGTGCGCCGGGGCATCGAGCGCGGCGAGCTCCCGGCCGGGACGTCGGTGGCACTGGTCGCGGACCTGGTCGCGGGGGCGGTGCGCAACCACGTCGCGACCACCCCCGCGCACCTCGCCGCCCGCGACGACGCCCGCGGGTACGCGGCCGCGGTCGTCGACACCGTCCTGGCCGGGGTGCGGGCGCGGGCTCAGCCCTCGCCGTAGGCCGCGGCGATCTCCTGCGGTCCGGCCCACCGGCTGTAGGTGGGGCCCTGCGGCCAGCCCTCCGGTGAGTCCTGCCAGACCTCCTGGCGGTCGTAGGGCAGCACGTCGACCAGCGGGAACAGGTGGGACAGCTGCTCGGTGCCGCGGCCGTCGGTGTGCCAGGTGCGGAAGACGCGGTCGCCGTCGCGCAGGAACACGTTGACCGCGAAGCCGCCGCCGGGCGGAGCGCCGACGTCGGCGCCGAAGCTGCTGTCGGCCGTCGAGTACCAGGTCATGGTGTTCCCGACGCGACGCCGGTAGGCGAGCGCCTCGTCGATCGGGCCCTGGGTCACGATCACGAAGCGGGCGTCGAACTTCTCCAGCCCGGCGAGCCGGGTGAACTGCGAGGTGAACCCGGTGCACCCGCCGCACTGCCACTCGGCACCGTCGTGCCACATGTGGCTGTAGACGATCAGCTGCGGGTGGCCGTCGAAGATCTCGGCGAGGCGGACGGGGCCGTCCTCGCCCTGGAGGACGTAGTCGGGCATCTCGACCATCGGCAGCCGGCGACGGGCGGCGGCGACGGCGTCGAGCTCGCGGGTGGCGGCCTTCTCCCGGACGCGCAGCGCGGCGAGCTCGCGCTCCCAGGTGGCGGCGTCGACGACGGGGGGC
Source organism: Pseudonocardia sp. ICBG1293 (assembly GCF_020131355.1). Lineage (GTDB taxonomy): Bacteria > Actinomycetota > Actinomycetes > Mycobacteriales > Pseudonocardiaceae > Pseudonocardia. The sequence continues at coordinate 50,066 of NZ_JAHLEL010000049.1, read as the reverse complement.
AGGGCGGTGGTCGTGTCGGTCATGTGAGGGGTGACCGCCGTCGCGTCCGGAACTCATCGCTCACAGACCGCGCACAGCGACCGGACAGCATCGCGACAGTGCCGGCGTCGACGGTGGGGTCCTACCGCCACGACCCCTGAGGAGATCGTCCGTGAGCACCGCGACCCCGGTCCGGCCGGGACGGCACCGCGCCGGAGCGCCGCCCGTCCCGCCGCAGACCGCCGCACCGCAGACCGCCCCGCCCGCCGTCCCGCCGGGGCGGGTGGCCCGCCTGCTGCGGGGCCCGGCGGGTGACCCGCGCTGGGCGCGGCCCGGGCTGGCGGTGCTGCTCGCCGGGACGGCGCTGCTGTACCTGTGGGACCTGTCGTCGTCGGGCTGGGCGAACGAGTTCTACGCCGCGGCGGTGCAGGCCGGGACGCAGTCTGTGACGGCGTGGCTGTTCGGGTCGCTGGACTCCGGGAACGCGATCACCGTCGACAAGCCGCCCGCGGCGCTGTGGGTGATGGTGGCCTCGGCGCGGCTGTTCGGGTTCTCCTCGTGGAGCCTGCTCGTGCCGCAGGCGCTGATGGGAGTGGGCGCGGTGGGGCTGCTGCACGCCACCGTGCGGCGGTGGGCGGGCCCCGGCGCGGGCCTGTTCGCCGGTGCGGCGCTCGCCCTCACCCCGGCGGCGGTGCTGATGTTCCGCTTCGACAACCCGGACGCGCTGCTGACGCTGCTGCTGGTCGTCGCGGCCTGGACGACCTCCCGCGCCGTCGACGCCGCCTCGGTGCGGACGTCCACCTGGTGGCTGGTCGCGGCCGGGTCGGCGGTCGGGGTCGCGTTCCTGACGAAGATGGGGCAGGCACTGCTGGTCGTCCCCGCGCTCGGGCTGGTGTACCTGGTCGCGGGCGCGCCCAGGCTGCGGACCCGGCTGGTGCAGCTGGGCGCCGCGGTGGTCGCGACGGTCGTCGCCGCAGGCTGGTTCATCGCGCTGGTCGAGCTGTGGCCGGCGTCCGAGCGGCCCTACATCGGCGGGTCGACGACCGACTCGCTGCTCGAGCTCGCGCTCGGCTACAACGGGATCGGTCGGCTGTTCGGGGGGTCGGGCAACGGCGGCGGGGGTGGCGGGGGTGGCAACGCCGGTTTCGGCGGATCGGCCGGTCCGCTGCGGTTGTTCACCGGTGAGCTCGCCTACGAGATCTCCTGGCTGCTGCCGGCCGCGCTGATCCTGCTCGTCGCCGGGCTGTGGGTCACCCGGCGGGCGCCGCGGACCGACCGGACCCGCGCGGCGTTGCTGCTGTGGGGTGGCTGGACGCTCGTCACGGCGGCGGTGTTCTCGATGATGAGCGGCACGATGCATCCGTACTACACGGTGGCGCTGGCCCCGGGGCTCGCCGGAGTGGTGGCGGTCGGCGGGGCGGCGCTGTGGCGGGAGCGGGGTGCCCGGTGGGCGCGGATCGTCGCCGCGACGACGGTGCTCGTCACCGGTGGCTGGGCGGTCGCGCTGCTGACGGCGAGCGCGGAGTCGTTCTCCTGGCTGTCCTGGCCGGTCGGGGCGGTCACGGTGGTCGCGGCGGGGCTGGTGCTCGCGCCCGGCCGGGGGCGCGCGGTGGTGCGGTCCGGACTGGTCGCGGTACTGATGGCGGGGATGCTCGGGACCGGGGTGTACGCGGTGGCGACGGCGTCGACCGGGCACACCGGCAGCATCCCCTCGGTCGGGACGGTGTCGAGCTCGTTCGGCACGGCCTCGGCTCCCTTCGGCGGCTCCGGCCCCGGCCCCGGCTCGGGCTCGGGCCCGGCCCCGGGCTCGGGCGGTCCGGGTGCGGGTGCGGGTGCTGCGTCAGGCTCGGGCGGTGCCGGGGGAATCGCACCCGGGCAGGACGGTGCTGGACCCGGCTCCGGCGGCGCGACCTCGGCGGAGCTGACCTCGCTGCTCGCCGCGACCCGGTCCTCGCCCGGGACGACCTGGGCGGCCGCGGTCGCCACGTCCCAGACCGCAGCGTCGCTGGAGCTGGCGAGTGGGACCGCGGTCATGTCGACCGATGGGTGGGCCGGCAGCGACTCCGCGGTCACCCTCGCCGAGTTCCGGTCCGACGTGGAGCAGGGCCGGATCGCCTACTACGTGGCGGGCGACCAGGGCGGCGGCCCCGGTGGGCAGAGGGACTCGACGAGCAGCCGGATCGCGACCTGGGTCGCCGAGCACTACACGGCGACGACCGTCGGTGGTCGGACCGTCTACGACCTGTCCGCCCCGACCTCCTGACCCGCTCGTCACCACCTCGCGCACCCCATCGGATCGGTGGGGTGCGCGCGGCGTTGCCGGTGGGTGCCCGGGCGAGGAGCTGTATCCACGCCCGGTCGTCGGCGTCGAGGTCATGTCGGTGCGCGCGGTGGTGGTGCGGTCGGCAGCGGTGGTGCCGGACCGCAGTACCTGTGTCCGGTCGGTGTCACGGTGACCACGATGCCGTCCGGAGCGCGGAAGACCTGCCACCCGGGTTGTTCGCGGACGTGGTTGTGGAACTCACACACCCCGCGCCCGTTGTCGAGCTCGGTGCGTCCGCCGTCGGCGTCGCGGTGGATGTGGTCGATGTGGCGGACGGGTGCGTCGCAGTAGGGCTCGCTGCACCGGTTCCCGGCGCGTGCCTTCACGAGGGTGGCGAGGAGTCCGGTGAAAGTGCGCTGTCGGGAGTCGCCGCCGATCACGATGCCCTGGTCGGTGAGCAGTCTGCGCAGGGACTTGGCGCCCTCGGGGTTGGCGAGCAGCTCGGCCGGGACCGGTCCGAAGCCGGGGATCTCCGCTGGCAGCGGGGAGGTGGGGTCGAGCAGGGCCTGCACGGGCACGGTGACCTGGACTTCCAGGTTCACCGCCGTCGCGCATGCCTGCCCGGTCACCCGCTCCACCAGGGTGTCGGCCAGAACCTGCCCGCGGGTGCGGGTCAAGGGTTCGGGGTCGACCTGGACCTCGACGAACGCCTTCTGCAGCGCGGCCAGGCAGGCGGCGCCCTGTTCGACCGGCACGTAGGCGGTGAGGTAGCTCATCGCATCCGGCGCGGGCCGCAGGGTGACCCGGCGCTCGACCCTGGCGGCGTGGACGCGGGCGCGGAACCGGTCGGGGGCGATCTCGGCGACCAGACGCCGGGTAATCGCCCGCAGGCGGCCGATGCCGTAGCGGACGAGGTCGGGCACGGCGGCGAGCCGGGCGTCGACCCGCGCGCGTTGGGTGGTGTTGAGGTCGCGGCATTCGACGGCGACCGCGGTGACCTTGGCGGCGCTGAGCTGACCGGTCACATGGAGGCGTCGGACGTCGTCGAGCCCGGCGTGCAGGTCGCGGGCCCGGGTTCGGGCCTCGGTGGTGGAGACCCGGCAGGCCAGTTGGATCTGGGCGACGACGGTGCGGTGGAGCTTGTCGGGATCCAGGTCGGTCGGGCCGTTCTCCACGTGGGTGCGGGCGAAGGCCCGGATGCGCGTCGACTGCAGTGCGGCGAGCGAGGCCTGGAGCGACTCGATCTCCTGGATCTCGTCGATCAGCTCGGCTTCGGACAACGTGGAGGTGTCGGCTGCGAGGGCGTGGTCGACGTGGAACCGGAGCAGGGTGAGGTCACCGGAGGGGAACCCGTCGCCGGGCACGCCGGTGGCGTGGGCGGGTGGTTCCTGGGTGGCGGTCACACCATCGAGGATACTCGAACGTGCGTTCGATCACTAGTTTCCGTTCGCGATCGCGAATCCGTGGCCTGCGGTGATGCGGACCGCTCGCGACGATGCCTCGTGGTGTGGTGACTGCGCGCCGAAGGGGCCAGTGAGATGCCGACCGGTTGCATCGTGAGTGGCGCGAGAGGGACGGCCGCACCGGGTACCCGTCGTGATTGCGTGGCTGCCACCGGCAGGAGGTGGCGAGGACGGATCGCGCACGGCCCCGGGCACTGGTCCGGGCCGGGGTCCGGCGACCGCGCCGGGGGACGACGCGCGGACGAGTGCGGCCACCGGAGCGACGCTGCCACCCGGACGACGCGACCTGGAACCGCAGAGCCCGACGGGGACCTCAGCCCCACTTTTCCCGCACCGAGGTGAACACCTTCTGCCCGTGCGAGAACTCCACGACGTTGCCGTCCGGATCGGTCAGCGCGCAGATGTAGCCCACCGGCCCCGGCATCTGCCGCGGCTCCCAGTGCAGGCACCCGGCGGCCCGGGCGCGGTCGGCGGCGACGTCGACGTCCTCGCGCGACGGCACCTCGATCCCCAGGTGGGCGAAGGGGCGCAGCAGGCCCAGCTCCCCGCCCCGCTCGGCGTCGAACGACACCAGCACCAGCACCATCGGCGTCTGGACCTGACCGGCGTTGGACAGCCAGACGCTCTGCCCGGCGGCGTCGGAGAAGCGTTCGACGACGGTGAGGGGGGTCATCGTCGTGTAGAAGTCGATGGCGGCGTCGAGGTCGCCGGTGGGCAGCGCGACGTGGGTCCACCGCGCCTCGGTCAGCTGTGCGTCGGTCACGGGGGACTCTCTACCCGACCACGCCGCGGTCGTGCAGCCCGCCGATGGTGCGCTCGTCGAGCCCGAGGACGTCGGCGAGCACCTCGTCGGTCTCGCGGCCGAGCTCGGGGGCGGCGCCGGCGTCGCCGTGGTCGGCGTCCCACCGGATCGGCGAGCGCGCGGTGATCCCGGTGGCACCACCGGGCAGTGCGAGGTCGGCGAGCAGGGGGTGCCCGCCCGCGCGGTGCTCGGCGACGACGTGGGTCATGCCCTGGTAGCGCCCCCACAGCACCCGCGCGGTGTTCAGCTCGGACTCGACGGTCGCCGAGTCCCGGGCGGCGAACCAGGGGCGCAGCACGGCGGCGATCGTCTCGCGCAGCCGGTACCGCTCGGTCTCCGAGGTCAGGTCGGCGTCGAGGGCGGGCTCCAGCGCGGCGAACACCGCGCCGGTACCGGTGACCGACACCAGCGCGTTCCACTGGGCCGGGGTCAGCGCCACGACCATCACCCGGTTCCCGTCGGAGCAGGCGAAGTCGACACCGAAGCTGCCGTAGACGTGGTTGCCGTGCCGTGGCCGCTCGTGTCCGCGCTCGTCGGCCTCGGAGAGCCAGCCCAGGTTCGCGACGCCGGCCAGCGCCACGTCGGACAGCGCGATCTCGGAGTACACCCCGGCGCCGGTGCGGGAGCGCTGGTACACCCCGGCGAGCACGGCCGTCGCGACCGACATGCCGGTCACCAGGTCCCACGCCGGCAGCACGTGGTTGACCGGGGCCGCGCCCTCCTCGCTGCCGGTGATCTGCGGGATCCCGACCTCGGCGTTGACGGTGTAGTCGACGGCGGGACGGCCGTCTGGGTAGCCCTGCACGCGCACGTGCACCAGGTCCGGGCGGCGCGCGACGAGTGCGTCGTTGGCCATCCAGCGCCGGCCCACGACGTTGTCGACGAGCACCCCACGGTCCGGGCCCGGCGCCGTCGCCAGGCCGAGGACCAGCTCGCGGCCCTCGTCGGACCGCAGGTCGATGCTGATCGAACGCTTCCCCTTGTTCAGCGAGCCCCAGTAGTAGGAGTCGCCGGTGCCGTGCCCGGCGGCGGGCCAGCGTCCGTGGTCGGGGCCGCCGCCGATCGGGTCGATGCGGATCACCGAGGCACCGAGCTGGGCGAGCGTCATGCCGCCGGTGGGACCGGCGACGAAGCTGGCGCACTCGACGACGTGCAGACCGGACAGCGGGCGCGACATGCCGACCATCCTGCCCGGTCCGGGCGGGGGCCGGTCAGAGGGCGTCGATCAGCCGCTGCCGGGCCAGGCGCTCGACCATCTCGGGGAGCGCAGCGGCGGGGACGACGTCGAGGTCGCGTCGGGAGCCGCGCACGACGTGGTCGACGAGGTCCGGGGACGCCCGGCCGGCGAACTCGGCGGCGAGCCGGTCGACGGCGGCCCGGACGGTGGGGTCGGTGACGGACGGGTGGACGGAGGCCTGCACAGGAGAAGTCGTTTCGGTCGAGGTGGTGTCCGGTACGCGGCTGAGTGCCGCGCCGCGCGGGATCGCGCGGTGCCGGTACGAGGTCGGTGGCACCGGCCGTGGCCGGGGCGCCGGGTCGGCGCCTCCCGGGGACGGTCCGGGCGGTTCGTCGTCCGCCGCCGCCGGAGTGTTACCGGGCGCGGTCGACTGCTCGCACCGTAGCGGACCCGCGGGTCGCGCGTCGACCGGTTATGCCGGACCCGGCTGATCGCGATCGAGGTGGACCTCGCGGTCCGGCTCGACCGCGGCGACCCCGGTGACGGCCCGCAGGGCGTCCGGGTCCGCGCACGTCCCGACGACCACCCCGACCCCCGCCAGCACCTTCTCCACCTGCAGCCCGGCGGCAGCACACGCCCGTGCGACGTCGTCGGCGACGTGCCCGTCGGCCACCGACACCAGCAGGCGCCCGGTCGTGCTCATCGGTCCGGGGCCCGGACGAGGCCCGCGCCGACGTCGCCCGAGGGCAGCGGCAGCCGCTGGGCGGCCTGGGTCAGCTGGGTCCACAGGTCACGTCCGCGGGCGCCGGTGCGCTGCGACCACAGTGCCGCGATGCCGGAGACGTGCGGGGTGGCCATCGAGGTCCCCGAGATCGTGTTGGTGCGCTGGGGCATCGGCCACGACGAGTAGACGTCCACGCCGGGTCCGGCGATGTCCACCTGCCCGCCCTCCACCGCGGAGCTGGCCGCGGAGAAGTCGGCGATGGCCAGGGCGGCGTCCACCGCGGCGACCGCCATGATCGACGGGCTGTTCGCCGGGACGCCGACGAAGCCGACGTTCCCGGTCGAGCGCTCCGCGTTGTTACCGGCCGCGGCGATGATCAGGGTGCCGGCGTCCAGGGCGCGACGCCCGGCGTTCTCGTAGGCGGCGGAGACCTCGTTCAGGTCCGCACCCAGCGACATCGACACGACCTGCGCGCCGGAGGAGATCGCCCACTCGATGCCCTCGAGGATCCCGGCGTCGGTGCCGGAGCCGTCGTCGCCGAGCACCTTGCCGACCAGGATCCGCGCCTCGTGGGCGATGCCGTAACGGCGTCCCGAGCCGGGGGCGAGCGGCCCGCAGGAGGTGCCGATGCAGTGCGTGCCGTGCCCCTGCACGTCGGCGACCTCCTGGCCGTCGACGAAGGAGCGCGACTCGATCTGCCGGCCGGCGAAGTCGGGATGGCCGAGGTCCAGGCCGGTGTCGAGGACGGCGACGGTGATCCCGGCGCCGGTCTCGGCGGCGACGTCCGCCCCGGTGGCCTGCAGCCCCCAGGTGGCCTGGTCGGTGTCGGCGAACCGGGCCGCGACGGGTGCGTCGGCCGCCCCGGTCGCGGCGGCGCGCTCGGCCAGGAAGCCCGCCGCGTCGGCGAACCCGCGCAGGTAGTCCGCGCTCAGCCCGGGCCCGGCCGGGAGGTCGGACAGGGCGCGCTGCACGCGCTCGGGCTCCACCGACAGCACCCGCCGGTCGCCGCGCACCGTGCGCAGCCGGGCCGGGTCCAGCTCGGCGACGGCGACGCCGAGCCGGGCGAACAGCGTCGGGTGGACCCCCGGGGTGTCGTCGCGGCTGCTGGTCACCTCGGACAGGCCGGTCAGCTCCGCCACCGCCGAGCGGGCCGTGTCGTGGTCGGCCAGCAGGTCGTCGCTGAGCACCAGCAGGTACCGGCCGGTCAGCGTGCCTGCGGTCCGTCCCGGAACGGCCGCGTGCGGGTCCACCATGTCGCCTCCGTCGATCGACGTCTCGGCCACCCATCGTGCCCCAGTGATCGCGCTCCGGCACGGTCTGCGGCGTACGGGTGTGTCGGCCTCACGACCTCGGCTCGACCGTGTCCTCCAGCAGCGCCTCGGCGACCACGTGCAGCTTCCGGTTGGTCTCGTGCGAGAGCCGGCGCAGCAGGGCGAACGCCTCGTCGGCGGAGCAGCCGCGCCGGGCCATGAGCGCCCCCTTGGCCTGCTCGATGCTCACGTGCCGGGCGAAGCGGGCGCGCAGGTGGGTGTTCTCCGTGTCCAGCGCGCGGACCAGCGCGGCGGCGGCGAGGTCGCCGTCGCCGGGCCCGGGACCGAGCAGCCCGGTGACGTCCTCGACGTGGTGCAGCACCCCGACCACCCGCCCGTCCGGAGCCGCCAGCGGCGAGTTCACCGTGACCCACAGCCGCTCCACGAAGCCGGGCGTGGCCGTCGCGGCGGGCACGTCGTGGCGTCGGACGGGCAGGTGGTCGCGCTGCCCGAGACGCAGCACCCGCGACAGGGACGCCGTCAGCGTGGCGACGCCGTCGGCGCCGGGCCGCTGCGGGTCGTCCGGCAGCGCCTCCGTCAGCGGCCGGCCGACCAGCTCGCCGGGCACGCGCAGGGTCGCCGTGCAGAAGGCCTCGTTCGCCCCCACGACCGTGAGGTCGTGGTCGAGGACCGCGTAGGGGGAGCGCGTGGCGCGGAACGCGGGATCGTCGCAGCAGGCGCGCAACAGCAGCGCGTCCGAGGACCCGGAAAGCATCTCGACCTCCGCCGCGCCGGAACGCGACGGTTCGGCGGATGCCGCGGCGAGCGGCACCGGAGGCCTGGCCCGGCGCGACCGGCAGATGGTGTCTGCGCGGAAACGGTTCCCGGGGGACCCGGGATGCCGGGCCGGTTGCTTGACCCTGCGTGCTCGCGCCCGGAACCTGACGGTTCGCGGACGTCGTCGAGAACGTTAGGACAGTGCGTCACCGGTGCGGACAGTGGGTGTCCGATTGCTCCGGACGCCGGGTCCGCCACCGCCGGATGCCGTGACCGGATAGTCCATTCCGTATACGACATTACGGTAGGGTCGCGCCGACCCCACCCGACCGCCCCCAGGAGCAACGATGCTCGGTCTGATGCAGGACCGTCCCCTGACGCTGCCGCACGTGTTCCACCGTGCCGAGCAGTACTTCGGACACAAGGAGATCCACACCGCCACCCCGGCGGGCACGGTCCGCACGACCACGGTCGCCGAGTGGGCCGTGCGCACCCGCCGGCTGGCCACGGTGCTCGACACCCTCGGGATCTCGTCGGACGGCCGGGTCGGGACGTTCTGCTGGAACACCGACCGGCACCTGGAGCTGTACCTGGCGGTTCCGTGCACCGGCCGGGTCCTGCACACGCTCAACCTGCGCCTGTTCCCCGACCAGCTCGTCTACGTGGCCGACCACGCCGAGGACGAGGTCGTGTTCGTCGAGCGCTCCCTGCTCGGCCTGTTCTGGCCGCACGTGGACCGGATGACCACGGTGCGCCACGTCGTCGTCATCGACGACGGCGCGCCGACCGAGATCCCCGACGACCCGCGCATCCGGCACTACGAGGAGCTCCTGGCCGCGGCCGAGCCGTTCGCCGGACGCTTCGACGTCGCGGACGAGAACACCGCCGCCGCCATGTGCTACACCTCGGGCACCACGGGCAACCCCAAGGGCGTCGTCTACTCGCACCGCTCGACGCTGCTGCACTCGCTCGCGACGCTGTTCGCCGACGGCGTCGGGCTCCGCGAGCGTGACGTGGTCCTGCCGGTGGTCCCGATGTTCCACGCCAACGCCTGGGGCCTGCCCTACGGCTGCCTGCTCGCCGGGACCTCGCTGGTGCTGCCCGGGCCCGGCATGACCCCGGACGCGCTGCTGTCGTTGATCCAGGACCACCGGGTCACCGTCGCGGCGGGGGTCCCGACGATCTGGATGGGCCTGCTGCCCAGGCTCGGCGAGTACGACTGCTCCTCGCTGCGGGTCCTGCTCTGCGGCGGATCGGCGGTGCCGAAGTCCATGTCCGAGGGCTTCCGCGCGGCGATCGGCCTGCCGGTCCTGCAGGGCTGGGGGATGACCGAGACCTCGCCGGTGGCGACCCTGGGCGTGCTGCGGTCCCAGCACGACGACCTGTCCGACGACGAGAAGGCCACGGTGCGGTCGCTGCAGGGCCCGCCGGTCCCGCTCGTGGACCTGCGCATCGCCGACCCCGAGACCGGCGCCGAGCAGCCCTGGGACGGCACCAGCAGCGGCGAGGTGCAGGTGGCGGGCCCGTGGATCGCGTCGGAGTACTACCGCGGCGAGGGGGGCGGCACGCAGTTCACCGGCGACGGCTGGCTGCGCACCGGGGACGTGGCGGTCGTGGACGGCTCGGGGTACGTCAAGCTCGTCGACCGCACCAAGGACCTGGTCAAGTCCGGTGGCGAGTGGATCAGCTCGGTGGAGCTGGAGAACGAGATCATGGCGCACCCGAAGGTCGCCGAGGCCGCGGTCATCGCGATCCCGCACGAGCGCTGGGTGGAGCGCCCGATGGCCTGCGTCGTGGTGAAGGACGGTGAGACCCTCACCGCCGACGAGCTCCTCGCCTTCCTCACCGACCGGGTCGCCAAGTGGTGGCTGCCCGACGCCGTCGAGTTCATCGACGAGGTGCCCAAGACCAGCGTCGGCAAGTTCTCCAAGAAGACACTCCGGGAGAAGTTCGAGGGCTACCGGGTGGCCGCACCCGACGCCGGCTGACGGCGCGTACCAGCGGAAACGCCATCCGTCGGCCCCGGCCCCGTCTGTGGGGGTCCGGGGCCGACCGGTGCCGTGTGTGGGCGTCCACGGAACACTGACGGAACAGTGAGCCGGACCCGTGTCTCATGTGGACGGTCCGTCCAGCAGCGCCGCGATCCGCGCGTTGTGGGTCGCCCGCTCGCCGTCGATGCACTTGGCGTAGACGGTGAGCAGCACCGCCACCGAGTGGCCGGCCCGAGCGGCGACCTCCGTGGGTGGCACACCCGCGTTCAGCCAGGTCGACACAGCCGCATGACGGAGATCGTAGGGGCGCCGTGCGAGCGGTGACGCCGCCTGTTCCGGGGTGAGGCCGATCTGCCGAGCAATGGTCCACACGTCCGTGTACACCGAGGTCGGGACTCCACCGCCGCCGACACCACGGAACAGTCGGCCGTCCGGAGTGGTGCCGTACTCGTCCCGGTGCGCGGCGAGAGTCGCGACCAGTACAGGCGGGATCGGGACCACTCGGACGGCCTCGGCACGGCGGTGCTTCAGTGGGCGATCGGCGTCGCTGCCGGTATCGCGGAAGTGACGTCCGCTGATGTCCGGGCGTGCTCGCGCGAGCCGTAGCTCTCCCCAGCCCTCGGCGGGCAACACGCAGTCGGTGCGCCGTAGGCCCAGCGCTTCGGAGGGGCGTAGACCTGCGTAGTAGAGACAGCAGAAGAACGCGTGCAGCCGCCGTCCACGGTCGCGGTGGTCGGTGCGGACCGGCGTCGTCACGTAGCTCACCGCGGCGAGAAGCTGGCGCGCCTGCAGCGGGTTCACCACCACCCTCGGATCGATCGCGCCCGCCCCGCCGGCGAGCGGAAGCCGTCGTCCCGTGAGCGGGTTGACGTCGAGCCACCCCGAGGCCACTGCGAACGCGAGCGCCCGATGCAGAATCGACCGCCGCGTGTCCCAGGTCGACGACGCGAGGTGGCGTCCGTCCGCGGTCCGACCGAGTGCGCCCAGCAGCTCGACTACCTCCTGGCCCTGCCCCATCTCGCCCACCAGCCGGGACGCGCGACGGAGCCACGACGCGTTCGCGATCTCCGTGCCGGTCAACGGCAACGAGCGGTGAGGCGGAGGAAGCAAGCGGGTGGAGAGGAGTCGTTGAAGTTCGGTCCGCGGTGGCGGACGGTCCAGACGACGCACGAACAACGGCACCGCGGCGGACAGATGCATGACCGCCGCCCGCCGGGTGTTCGGTGGCGCCCCGCTCTGCCACAGGTGGTCGACGTAGCTCGTGGCGACGTCGAGCAACGACCGCTCGTTCTGACGTCTCCGTGCTGACTCCGGAAGGCCAGTAGCGACGTCGAAGCGCTCACCGGCCCGCTGCGCGCGGATGAGGTCCGTCCGGAACGACTCCGCCAGGGCCTTCGTCGCGAACCACTCGGAGTGCTCCTTGCCCGCTGTCCGCCACCGCACGCCGTACTTCCGACGGCGGTTCGAGGCGGTCGCGATCTTCCAGACGCTTACGTCGAACGTCGTCGAGCCGTGCATTACGCGGCCCGCCGGTCCGGGCCATCTCGCAGCGCTTCCAACCAGTCGAGCAGGTCACCGCGCCGGATACGGAGATGACCGTTGGGTAGGCGCAGGCATGGCGGGGCGGTGCGCTTCTCGCGCCACTCGTAGAACGTGTCCCGCGAGACGCCCCCGAGCAGTTCGAGGACCTGGCGCACGGTCAGCAGCTCGTCCCGGTCGATCGTCGTCGTCATGCCGCTGCTCCCTCGGTTGCCGAACGGTCGTCGGGCGGGGCGTCGCTGGTGGCCAGGACGGCGGCGTCGTAGTCGGCGCGCCATCGGGAGCGTTGGTTGATCGCGTGAAGGAGCAGCACGGTGCGGGGTGGGACGTCGCCGTCACCGGGTTTGGTGGTCTCCCAGGTGAAGGGGCCGTCGTCGACGGCGTAGGCGGGCTGTACCCCGGCCCGGTCGAGGAGTTGCCGAACGAACGCCGTCCGCTCGGCCCGGTGGTCGGAGAGCGACTTGTTGGACCACTTGCGGGAGACCAGCACCCGGCGCCCGGCGATGCCGAGGTGTTCGGCCTTGTGGGCTTTGCCCTTGCAGTGCCCGGGTGTGGTTCCGGGGCGGGCTCCCTTGGGTTCGATGCCGTAGAGCAGCCAGATCGGGCAGCGCGGCGAGCACGGCGTGATCGCGAGTTCGGCGGCCAGGCGGCGGGCGTGCTCGCGCTGACGGGACGTCGCGGACTCGTCGAGGCCGGCGGCCTGCCCGACGCTCTTGGTGAGGTACTTCGTCAGGTAGCCGATGTGCCGACCGGCCTCCTCAGAACCGCCGAGGATGCCCTTCACGTGGACCTGCGGCCCGAACACCACCGTGTGCGCCGGAACCGCGAGGACGTCCGGGTCGGTGGCCTCGTCCCAGGTCGGCAGCGGCTCGCGAGTCTCGGGATCGACGAACGCCTTGTAGTGGTGGTCCCAGCGCGGGAGCCGGTCCCCGCTGTAGACGATCTCGTCATGGGCCGGCCACCAGACCTGGTGGTAGGTGGCGGCGGTGATCGCTCGGAGCTCCGAACGCGGGACGGTGCCGCGGATGGCGGCGTGGAAGTGCGGTGCCCCACGCTTCTGGGGTTCCACGGTGCCGAAGTACTGCACGTCCCAGCCCACGCAGCGGCGGGTGTTCTGCCAGAACCGGTCGAGCAGCTTGGGGAAGTGGATCGCATCGCGGGCGGCCCGGCGGTAGTCGTAGGAGTCCGGGTCGAGCGCGGCCCCGTGCTTGTCCACCCGCCCATAGGTGTCCAGGGTGAGCGTGAGGAAGGTCGAGGGCCGGTACTTGCCGCCGAACACCCGCCCGAGGGTGCGGTCCTCCACCGGGCGGCGGGGCAGGTTCGGTGCGTCCTGCCGACGCCGGGTCGAGCGCCGCACGGTCTGTGGTGTCGGGTCGAGCGGGGCCAGGCGGCCGCGGACCCCGAGGGCGCGTAGCTCCTGGTCGACCTCGGCGACGGTCTCGCGGATCTCCTCGCACTCCTCCTCGTCGCCCTTGGCGCGGGCGTCGGTGTAGGCGGCGTGCAGGTCCGCCCGGACCGTCATCAGCTCCTTCTGCGCCGCGGTCGGGTCAGCAGGCTTGGCGATCGGCTCGTCCTCGAGGTGCCAGCCCTCGCGGCACTGGACCATGCGCAGGCGTCGGGCCTTCTCCGCACACGGGCGGCACTGGTCCTCCCGCGTCGAACCGCACGGCACCGGGACGACGTCGACCCGGCCGCTGCTCTGGTCAATGCGGCGCATGGCGAGCGGTCGGACGCAGACGCCGTGGTCTTCGGCGAGCTGGGTGGCGACCTCGTTGGACAGCGCCAGCATGGCCTTCTGGGCGCGGGTGAGCTTGTCCTGATCGATCGGCTCGGAGTCGGTCTCGGTGGTGTTCATGCGGCACCTCCGGTGGGCAGGGCGGGCGTGCCGGGGCGGAAGGGCAGCACCGGCGCAGGCCTCCGGGCCGGATCCGGCGAGGGCGCGGCGACGAACCGCTCCAGGGCCTTGATCGCCTCGTCGGGTACCCAGGCGGCCCGGACGCGCAGGGGTTCGCGGACGCCCTCGCCGAACAGATACCCAACGCCGGCCTCGGACTCGCCGATGCGGTTCGCCCACGCACCCCGGTCGTAGGCGTTGTCGCCCAGCACCATCCCGACGTGGGACTTGGTGGCCACGCGCAGGCAGATGCGGCGCGGGAACAGCTCCCGCACCGGGACGGTGTCCTTAGAGGTCGTTTCAGAACGACTTGTCGAGTTTCCATTGACCCCTCGACGACAGATCAAACGGCAGGTCAGATAGCCGCTTGTCGTCTACAACAGACACGTCGACCTCGTTCTGAAATGACCTCTTAGAGGTCGTTTCAGAAGTCGGCGTGTCGGTCCTGTGTGGATCGGCGCTGGTAGCTGATCATGTCCGGTCGTGGCGCGGCGATCTTGTGTCGAGCGATTGGTGAGCGACGAGCTGTGGGCGCTGGTGGAGCCGCTGCTGCCCAAGCCGCGCAAGCACAAGCGGGGACGGACAGGCCGTCCGCGGGTGCCGGATCGGGCCGCTCTGGCCGGGATCGTGTTCGTGCTCAAGACCGGGATCAGCTGGAACGCGCTGCCCGCCGAGCTCGGCTGTGGGTCCGGAGTGACCTGCTGGCGGCGGCTACGGCAGTGGCAGCAGGCCGGGGTCTGGGCCCAGCTGCACCGGGTGATGCTCGACCGCCTCGCCCAGCAGGGCCTGCTGGACTGGTCGCGGGCGGCGGTGGACAGCGTGAGCGTGCGGGCCAAGCGCCGCGGCGAGGCCACCGGGCCCTCGCCGACCGATCGCGGGAAGGCGGGCAGCAAGTACCACGTGCTCTGCGACCGAGGCGGGCTCCCGCTGCATGCGCTGGTCACCGGGGCGAACGCCCACGACAGTCGGATGCTCGCCCCGCTGCTGGACACCAACCCCGGCGTCCGCGAACGGGCGGGACAGCCGGGGCGTCCGCGACGTCGGCCGGACAAGGTGCACGCCGACAAGGGCTACGACTATCCCCGCTGCCGCCGCTACCTGAGTGGGCGTGGGATCGGGGTGCGGATCGCCCGGCGCGGGATCGAGGACTCCACCCGGCTCGGGCGGGTCCGCTGGGTCGTCGAGCGCACCATGTCCTGGCTGCTGGACTTCCGCCGCCTCGCGCTGCGCTACGACCGCGCCGAATCCACGATCACCGCGCTGTTATCGCTGGCCTGCGCCCTGATCTGCCACCGCCGCCTCACCAAGCCGAAGCCGAAGCCGAAGTGATGGTCGACCCAGCCCTCGCTGAGGCACTCGCCTACGAGGTCGGGGCCAGCGGCCGCCAGGCCAGCCACTCCAAGGCCCGGTCGGCCTCGTCAGGGTCGAAGCGGTGCGGGTCGAACGGCCCGCCCGCCCACTCCAGGCGCTCGGCGCGGTCGGGATGGTCAGGGTCGGCGAGCACGGCCTGGAAGTCCTCATACCCCCCGATCCCGCCGACGTCCTCGGGCGGGCACGCCCCCTGCCCGGCGACGCATCGCGGATAGCACACTCCCGGCTCGACGGCCGCGACCGCCTCGACGGTGATCTCGTGGGCCCAGTTGTCACCGAAGTCGTAGACGTAACCGAACCGGTCACCAGCCTTGACCAGCCGAAACAGCTTCTCTTTCGTCTCGTCGGCGACATCCTGTCCGGGCCAGTCCGGGTCTGGGATCCCGTAGCGGCGCCCGACGATCTCGAACTCGTGCAGATGAGAGTTCGTCCAGCCCATCACTGACTGCACCACCTCGTGTAACACCGCCAAGTCGACCTCGCCCGGCACCTGCACCCGACGCCGGACCGCCGGCACCACCTCGGTCAGGACGATCTCCAACTCGAAAATCTTCGTCTTCTCAGACACACGAGGCGCGACCATCAGCCGATGCTGCCAGCCCCGCCGTCACCGGCAGAACCGGGCCCACCACTTCTGAAACGACGTCTAAGCTTGGTTTTTAACCTGTGTGTTGTCGTCGCGCGGTGATGGTGCGGTCGCGTTTGACCGTTTTCCCGACGTCGTGGCTGGTCGGGGTGTGCCGGTTGCGGGAGCCGGGTGGGCGGCCGGGACCGGGTCGGCTGGGTTTCGGTGCACTGGCCGGGAGGACGGTCCGCGCGCGGATGTTCCGAAAGGCGCGGCGAACCCGGGCCGGGGTGAGCCGGGTGGGGGCGGCGGGTCGTTCCCAGGGGCGGCGTAGGTCGGCGGCCAGTGGTCGGGCCAGGCGGAGTTGGGTGTGGGAGGCGATGATCAGCCAGGTCCAGCGGTCGGCGGCTTCGGGGGTGCGCAGCTTCGGGGTTGTCCAGCCGAGGGTCTGCTTGAGCAGGCGGAATGTGTGCTCGAGATCGAATCTGCGGAGGAACGCCTGCCACCAGCGGTCCACGTCGGCGGCGCTCGCGTCGGTGGCGGAGCTCCATAGCCACACGGGCTTCGGGTCGCGGTCGCCGGGTAGGTGGTCGACCTGCAGCCGGAGCAGGGTGCCCTCGATGATCGGCAGTTCGCCGGCGTGGTCGATCCAGCACGTGCGCCGGGTCAGCCGGGGGTGGACCCGGTCCCAGCTGGTCGCGACGGCAGTGCCGTAGCGGGTGGTCTTGGTCGTCGTGGTGTGCACCGGTTCGATCCAGGTGGCGGGCCGGTTCAAGGCGATCTCCGGGCCGTGCTTGGGTGGGCGCCCGGTCGTGCCGGGCAGCCGTGGCGGCTTGGGCAGGCGCAGGACCCGGTCCGAGCGCAGTCGTCCGACCAGCTCGACGGGCAGATCGGCCAGTACGTAGGCGAGGCGGGTGATGTCGTATCCGGTGTCGGTGACGATCACGATGTCCGGGTCCCCGGGGCGCCAGTGCCCGGCGCTGGTCAGTCGCTCGATGACCGCGCGTAGCTGGGTGGCGGTCACCGCGGTGGCGTCGTCGGCCGGGCCGAGTCGAACCGCGTCCAGGACCGCCGTCCACGACGTCCGGCCCGTCTCCAGGGCGGCGACGAACGAGTATGGCCAGCCCGGGATCAGCTGCGCGTTGCCCTTTCCGCGTCCGTAGACATGGCAGAACAGCCGCTGATCGCTGGTCGTAGCGTCCGGGCGCAGCCACGGGCTGACATCCACGGCGAGCACGATCCGACCGTCGACGGCACGGGGCAACGGGAGACCGGCCAGCACCCGGCGCAGCCTCCGGGCGGAGATCCTGCCACAGGCCAACGCGTCGTACATCGCGCCGTGCCCGCGACGGTGCTCAGCCACCAAGGTCAGCTCCGGTAGCGAGCGAACCGGGCCGTCCGCGCACAACACGGCGTCGGTGAGCTCGAACAGCGCATCCGCTCGCGCAGTCAACGACGCGTAGAACTCCTGCCGAAACCCGGCAAGATCACCCCGCCCGACCGGAGTGTCACCGAGCACCACTGGCCCGGCAGAAGCCACACTGACCACCACGGCCACCGCTTTCGTCTTCGATGTTCTGTGGAAGGAACCCGAAGATGATCAAGCGGTGGCCGTACCCATGTCCCGCCGACACGCCGCCCGAACTACATCAACCTCCCAGCAGCAGCTCCGGAAGGTTAAAGATCAAGCTAAGAGGTCGTTTCAGAACGACTTGTCGAGTTTCCATTGACCCCTCGACGACAGATCAAACGGCAGGTCAGATAGCCGCTTGTCGTCTACAACAGACACGTCGACCTCGTTCTGAAATGACCTCTAAGAGCGTCCGGCAGTAGAGGTGGCCGTGTGTCGGTGATGGTAGAGACACGGACCTGCAAGTGATCATGGGATTGCTGATGTCCTGATGGTCGCCTGGAGGGTCCGTGCCTCTATTGCCAGAATCGCTGATCGACCCCCTCTGGGTCGAGTTCGCTGCCCTGATCGAGGCAGAGCGGCGCCCGGAGTTCGACCCGGCCCATCCGTGGGGATGTCACCGCCGCCGTATCCCCGACCGCCTGGTGTTCGAGCACGTGCTCGCGGCGTTGGTGCACGGCAGCGGCTACGAACGCATTGCCACCCCCGGCTGCTCGGACCGCACGATCCGCCGCCGTCTCGCCCAGTGGGCCGCCGCTGGCGTCGGGGAGCAGGTCCTTCGGGCCGCGCTGGCCGGCTATGACTAGATGATCGGTCTCGACCTCGACGATCTGTCTGCCGACGGAGCGATCACCAAGGCTCCCTGCGGTGGCGAGGTCGCCGGCTGTAACCCGGTCGACCGGGGCAAACAGGGCACCAAACGCTCCGTGGTCTGCGACGGTGCGGGGATCCCGCTGCACCTGATCAGCGCCCGCGCCAATGACCACGACTCGCCGTTGCTGAAACCGACCCTGATCGGGATCTACGACATGATCGGGCCGCGGCCCGAGCGACCGTGCCTGCACCTGGACCGGGGCTATGACTCAGGCAAGACCCGCGATCTGCTCGAACGACTCGGGTTCGACGCACAGATCGCCACCAAGGGCCGGCCCGCCCCGATCCAGGTCGGTATGCGGTGGCCGGTCGAGCGCACCCATTCCTGGATGAACGGCTACGGCAAGCTGCGCCGGTTCACCGATCGCCGGAAGATCATCGTCGAGTTCTACCTCAACCTCGCCGCCGCGCTCACCGTGATCCGCCGGCTGATCAACCGTGCCCGCAGCCGCTACCGCTGGACAACCCGACCCACGACCCGTCGACTCCGATAACCATCAATCGCCGGACGCTCTAAGAGGTCATTTCAGAACGAGGTCGACGTGTCTGTTGTAGACGACAAGCGGCTATCTGACCTGCCGTTTGATCTGTCGTCGAGGGGTCAATGGAAACTCGACAAGTCGTTCTGAAACGACCTCTAAGAGGTCGCGCGGATTGGTCACAGCTTGGCCGCGGTCGAGTGTCTGGGGGCGAGGGCGGGTACGGGCCTGCCGATCATGAAGTTATCTACGCTTCGTGATCGTCTGGAGGCCGCGTGCCCACCCTGCCATCATGGCTGACCGAGCCGTTGTGGGACCAGTTCACCGCGCTGCTGCCTCATCGAGACGAGTTCGATCCCACCCATCCGCTGGGCTGCCATCGCCGCCGGATCGCGGATCGGATCGTGTTCGACAAGCTCCTGCAGGTACTGCGGTTCGGCTGCTCGTATGAGGGCATCGCTGACAGCACCTGCTCGGCGACCACCATCCGCGATCGTCGTGACGAGTGGATCAGGCTCGGGGTCTTCGCCCAGCTGCGTCGGATCGTCCTGGACGCCTACGACCGCATCGTCGGTCTGCTGCTGCACGACATCGCCGTCGATGGCGCCATCACCAAGGCCCCCGGCGGCGGCGAGGTCGCCGGTCCGTCGCCGGTGGACCGGCGCAAACAGGGTATGAAACGTTCGGTGCTCGTCGAGGGATACGGCATCCCGCTGGGCCGAGTCCTGGCCGGAGCCAACCGGCACGACTCCCCGCTACTGGGCCCCACCCTCGACCGCCTCGATGCTCTCGGCCCGCTGCCCGACGACATCACCGTGCACCTCGACGCCGGCTATGACTCCGGCAAGACCCGCGACACGCTGGCCGAACGAGGCCTGCACGGCGAGATCGCGCACAAGGGTGAGAAAGCGCCGATCCAGGCCACCCGCCGCTGGCACGTCGAGCGGACCAACGCTTGGCACAACAGCTTCAACCGGCTGCAGCGCTGCTACGAACGACGAGAAATCGTCGTCGACGCGTTCTTCGACCTCGCCGACACGATCGTCACACTCCGTAGCTTGATTCGGCAGGCCTGGACCACACACCGCTGGAACGCCCGACCTGCACGACGTCCATGATCACCAACCAATCCGCGCGACCTCTTAGAGGTCATTTCAGAACGAGGTCGACGTGTCTGTTGTAGACGACAAGCGGCTATCTGACCTGCCGTTTGATCTGTCGTCGAGGGGTCAATGGAAACTCGACAAGTCGTTCTGAAACGACCTCTAAACAATCTCTTGTTCTGGGAGTCGCCTTCCGCGCCCGTCTCTGCCGCTGTCAACGGATCCTGAAGATTGACCCCCCTGGGGATCGGCAAGTTTGACCCCTCGGTTGGTCTGTCAGTCCCGGTCGGCGCGGTTCTGTTTGGCCAGCAGCTCGCGGCGCTGGCGGGTCCGGTAGGAGTCTCCGGTCAAGGTCAGAACCTCGGCGTGGTGAACCAGACGGTCGATCATGGCTGCGGCGACGACATCGTCGGAGAAGGTCTCGCCCCAGCGTCCGAAGGGCAGGTTCGAGGTGACCATCACAGAGCCCTGCTCGTAGCGGGAGGCAATGAGCTGGAAGAACAGGTTCGCCGCGTCCTGGTCGAAGGGGATGTAGCCGACCTCGTCGATGATGATCAGCTTGTAGCGGCGGATCTTCTTCAGCTCGGCCTCCAGCCGTCCGGCCTGGTGGGCGTCGGTGAGGCGGGTGATCCAGTTGTTCGCGGTGTCGAAGAGCACCGAGTAGCCGGCGTGGGCGGCTTTGACCCCGAGCCCGATCGCGAGATGGGTCTTCCCGAGCCCGGGTGGGCCGAGCAGGATCACGTTCTCAGCCTTGGCCACGAACGTCCCGGTCGCCAAGTGCGCCAGCACATCTCGACGCAGCGAGGGCAGGTGGTCGAGGTTGAAATCCTCGAGAGTCTTCACGGCTGGGAAATGCGCGGTCCGGATCCGCATCGTGGTGCCGGCGGACTCGCGTTCGGCGACCTGGCGTTGCAGGACCGCAGCCAGATACTCCTCGTGCGACCAGGTCTCGTCGCGGGCCTGCTCAGCGAGCTCAGCCCAGCAGCGCCCGATCGTCGGGGTCTTCAGCACCCGGGTCAGGTAGGCCAGCATCGAGGGCAACCCCTCGCTCGGCGCAGTCCCGGTCGTGGTGGCGGTCATGGGTTGCTCGCTTCCGCTGCGGGCGCGGCCGTGGGGTCGGCCGGGCTGGTGGGGGTGAAGTCGACGCCGAACAGGGCGTCGTAGTCGGGCAGGGCCCGGATCGCGACGGCGTGGCCATCGTTGTGGCGGCGCGTCCCGGACTGCTGGGACCGCTGCTGGGCGCGGCGTTGTTCAGCCAGTGCGTGGCGCATGTCGGCGGCGGTGGCGACGTGGGCCGGGTCGGTGATCACCAGGTGGCGGCCCCAGCTGCGGTCGTGGCTGGCGACTCGCTCGTTGCCGCAGAACACCTCGACCGCAGTGGGTGATGCGGCGACCTCGACGAAGCGGCCGATCATCCGCGGATCGACGGAGTAGTCGTTGGCGTCGACGCGCACGTAGTAGTCACGGGCCAGCCGGATCCGGTGGGTCAGACCGACCTGTGGAGCCACCGGCGGCAGGACGATCATCGCCTGGCGGTCGACCTCGAGCAGGTCCACCGGCCGGCCATGGATGGCGCGGACGGTGCGCGTGTTCGCCCTGGTCACCAGCCACTCGGCGAGCTGGTCGTTGAAGTCGGCTGGGGAGGCGAACTCGCGTCCGGGCAGGAACGAGGTCTCGAAGAACCCGTTGTTGCGCTCCACCATGCCCTTGAACTCGGGGTCCTTCGGCGGAGCCAACCGGATCCTCGTGGCCAGAGTTCCGGCGAACCCGGCGGCCGGGGCCGAGACCTTCCCGGTGCCGCCGATCGCCGATTCCCGGTCCCAGACCAGCGTCTTCGGGACACGGCCCAGGGCAGCGATCAGCTGCCACATCCCGGACAGGATGTCACCGCCCTGGCGCGACGGGATCATCGTCGCCGACAGAAACCGGGAGAACGCCAAGGTCAGCACCAGCACCGGCAGGATCCGCGCCTGCCTTGCCGCGACCGGGATCAGGGTCTCGGGGAACCACAGGTCGCACTGGGCGATCTCGCCCGGCTCGTAGACGGTCCGGTCCGACGGATCGATCCCGACGTACTCGGGCCGGATCCGGGCCAACAGCTTCTTCAGCGGCCCCTCGGAGTAAGGCCAGCCGATCTTCTGCGCGATCACCGGCCCCGGCATCCTCGGCCACTGCACCAGCAGCGCCCGTACCTGCGGCTCGTAGGCATCAGCGACCGAGCCCCGCGACACGCGCTCGTACTTCGGTGGCCCCTCCGAGCGCAGCGCCGCCCGCACCGTGTTCCGGGCTACCCCGAGCCGGCGGGCGATTTCCTTGATCGGGACACCCTCGGCCCGATGCAGACGACGGATCTCCGCCCAGTCCTCCACGTTCAGCACCTCCCCAGCGTTGGGAGGGGTCACGATTCCCGGAACGCCAGGGGGTCAGATTTCAGGATCCGTCGACAGCCGCGACGTGTGAGCTGGATTTGAGCTGGTTCTGGCAGTAGTACGACTGTCATTGCGGATACGACTCAGTCGTAGTCCGTGTCGTGTACCACGACTCGGCTCAGGTCGGTCAGCTGCCGATTCCGGCTCTTGAGGATCAAGGCGCCGCCTCCGGCGGCGCGGGCCGGCCACGCCGGCCCGCCGTCCACCCCTCTACCTCCGGCCCGGGGCGGCCGTCGGCCCGCCTACCCGGCCCCTCCCACACGGAGCGGTCCTCGATCAGACGCGGCATCGGCACCGACCGAGGCGTCGATCCGCTACCCGGTCAGGCGCGCTGCCATTGTCGGTTGCCCCGCCCCGGACAGTTCGTCGGCGACGATCCGACGTCCTGCGATCGCCATCAGCAACGCCTCACCTGGTTCAGGTCCCTCGCCAGCAGACCAGTCCACGTCCGTGGCGATGAGCCGAAGACCACGCACCCGCTTCGACGCCCCGATCGTGGGAGCGGTGCGGGCGAAGTCCAGCACCGCGCGCAGTCGATCGGCCGGGATCTCCCGTGGGATCGCCAGCGGACGCCGGAGGTCCTGGTGGTGGATCGTCCCATCGGTCAGAGCGATCTTCCCTCCGAAACCGGCTGTCAGCCCGCGGGGCTGCTGGCACCGGCGGACCAGGGCCAGCAACTCATCCGGCGTGTAGCGGGCGTAGGCATCGACACCGACCGCGTTCACTCGGTCCGGAAGAACGCCCCCTCGCACGAACCGGCCGATCAGACCGACCGTGCTCAGTTCGTCGTAGCTGAACATGTGGGCCACCACGTCCCGTACCCGCCAACCCGGGCACAGCGAAGGCGACTCCCACTGAGCTGGGGTCAGCGCGTCGAGAAAGTCGGCGAGGTCGGCGCGCTCGGCTCGGGCCATGCTCATGGTGTCTGTGGGCGCGGTCACGAACGGGCACGGTAACGGGGTATCGCGATCTCGACAACGAATCATGTGGGTGCCTCCGGCGGCCGGGCTCCGCCCGAACCCGACACCGCTCGGAGATCAGGGGAGTGCGGCAGGACTGGTGACCTCCTCACGGCGCGCCGAGACGGCAGCCAGACCGGGGAGGGGTGTCTCTATGGGTTCGTCAAGCGGCGGCGAGTTCTGGATCGGGGTTGTTGACCGTGGGCGGGTTGTAGGGGCGGCGGTCGCGGAGCATGGCGTAGATGACGTCGGTGCGGCGTCGGGCGAGGCAGATCAGGGCGGCGTTGTGTCGTTTGCCGGCGGCTCGTTTGCGGTCGTAGTAGGCGCGGCTGGCGGGGTCGGCCAGGGCGGCGAATGCGGACAGGAACAGCGCGGATTTCAGGGCGTGGTTGCCGCGCTGGGATCGGGTTTCGCCTTTGATCGAGGTGCCGGAGCGGCGGGTGACTGGGGCGAGGCCGGCGTAAGCGGCGAGGTGCCCGGCGGTGGGGAACCCGGAGCCGTCGCCGACGATGGTGAGGATCTTGATGGCGGTCCTGACCCCGAGTCCGGGCATCGAGGTCAGGACCGGTCCAAGAGGGTGGGCCTCCAGGCGGGCTTCGAGCTCGTCGGCGAGCTGGTCGCGTTCGGTGTGGACCTGGCGCAGCTGCCCGGCGACGCCGGTGATGACACGGGCGAACGCGGCCGTGCCGGGAACGGTCAGGCTCTGGGCGTCGAGCGAGGTCAGGATCTGGGCGGGAAGGGTGCGGGCCAGTCGAGGCGACCGGGCCCGCATCGTCTCGGCGATCCCGTCAGCGCCGAGCTCTCGCAGGGCTTGCGGGGTGGGCGCGGCCGCGAGCAGGTCGAGCACGCCACCGCGGTCCAGGCGTGGCCCGAGCAGGCGTTCCAGGGCGGGATGAACATGCAGCAGGGCGTCGCGCAGCCGGTTCGTCAGCCGGGTGCTCTGCCCAGCCAGGTCATCGTCGTAACCGGCGAGCACAGTGAGTTCGGCGAGGGTCTCGTCGTCGGTGCCGACCCGGCGCAGGGTGTGCGGCATCGTCCGGGCGGCCTCGGCGATCACGTGGGCGTCGCGGGCGTCGGTCTTGGCCTGCCCGGGATGCAGGTCGGCGATGCGGCGCATCGCCAGCCCGGGCAGGTAGGCCACCGTGATCCCCAGATCACGAGCGACGGCGATGGCCAGCGCTCCGATCGAGGCGGGCTGGTCGATGACCATCAGCACCGCGCCGTGCTCGGCCAGCCCGGACAGCACGGTGCGCAGCGCCGATTCGTCGTTGGGCAGGGCCTTGTCGTGCACCCGCTTCCCGTTGGTGTCGACCGCGCAGGCGTGGTGTTCGGACTTGCCCACGTCCAGGCCGCAGAACACCGCGAACCCGGTCGGGTGCTGGTCAGGATCGGGCAACCGCCGCTCCCTTCTCGTCGCGGCAGGCCGACCACGAGCACCCGCGCCGGCAGCCACGTTACGAGCAGACCACACGGGTCAGGTCTCTATCAGCGGTCGTTGGCGCCCTCCGGCCACGGCGACAACACCCCCCAGATCATCGGGCGACAGGGGCAGTCAGTCATACCGCGGCCGGCGGCCTGCAAGCCCTCAGCGGGCTTGATCAAGAAGGTAACGGGTGCAAGGCTGGACCGCGTGCCCTGCACCCCCCTCCCCGGCCTGGCAGGGATGAACCCGCGCCGCGAGGAGATCACCAGCAGGCCGGGCGCGTGGGGGAGAAGCCCGAGCCGGTGCAGCTCACGGATCTCTGTGAATCCGTCGCCCCACTGCACGGAACCCTGACGGAACGCGCTTCCTGCTCAGGCACGAACGGGCGCCTGTTCTCCCTGCTCAGCAGCCGGGTCCTGTCGCTTCTCCCAGCGCTCCAAGAAGACACTCCGGGAGAAGTTCGAGGGCTACCGGGTGGCCGCACCCGACGCCGGCTGACGGCGCGTACCAGCGGAAACGCCATCCGTCGGCCCCGACCCCGTCCGTGGGTGTCCGGGGCCGACCGGAGTGGTCCCGTCCTACGCGTCCCAGACGATGCCGACCGAGTCCAGCCGTGGCTTGTCGAACCCCCACAGGAACTCCACGGTCTCGCTCGGATCGTCGTTGTGGATGCCGTGCGGCGTCGACGTCGGGATCCACAGCGCGGAACCGGGGGTGCCACGAATGACCTCGTCACCGATGGTGAACAGGGCCGAGCCACGAATCACGTAGTACCACTCGTCGGCGTGCGGGTGGTGATGGAGCAGATGCACCTCACCGGGGCTCAGCCAGGCCAGGCCGACCATGAGGCGCTCCGACCCCACCAGCTCGTCCGACACGAGCTCCACCAGGCGGCCCTGGTCCCGCGGGTCGCCCCCGGCCCTCATCCACGTCTCGTTCCCGGCGTCCCCCTGGTCCACGACCGGCTGCTCCCGGGCCCTGACGTGGAACCTGCTCGGCTGATCGTCGCGGCGAGCCATCGTCGTCCTCCGGTCGGTGGTCACGGCGGCCGCCCCGCGTCGCAGGTGCGGCCCCACGGCAGTACCGGACTGCCGCCGCCCGAAGTCTCGGCCCGGTGTCCTCGTCACGTCCATCGAAGAAACCCGGACATGACCGTGTCCGTCCCGTACCTGATCACCCCACCGTCGTCGCAGGTCACCGGGCGGACGCGGCGAGTCCGATCCCGAACGTCGTGAGGATCGCTCCGCTGACCCGCGTCATCCACCTCCTGACCCGCGACCGCACCATCAGCGAGCGCGCCGCGGTGAACAGGAGGGTGTACACGGCCAGCCCGACCAGGCCGACCACGGCGAACGTGACTCCCAGGACCGCCACGTGCAGGGCGGCACCCGCCCCCGGCTGCACGAACTGCGGGATGATGCTGGCGTAGACGAGAACGGTCTTCGGGTTCGCCATGTCGCAGAGGAAGCCCTCACGGAACGCCCTGGGCCTGCGTCCGCCGCCGCGGAGCGGACCCGTCCCGGAGTCGTCGTCGCGCCGGGTCAGGAGCCGGACTCCGAGGTAGACGAGGTAGGCGGCGCCCGCGAGCTTGACCACGAGGAACGCCGGACCACTGGCGACGATGACGGCCGTCAGGCCGAGGATCGACGCGCCCGCCCAGATGAGGTCGGCCGTGAACACACCGAGAGCGGTCCCCAGCGCGTGCCGGGCCCCGTGGAGGACCGTGTTCTTCATGATCAGCGTGACCGCGGGGCCGGGAACCAGCACGAGCAGCGCTGCGACACCGGCGAACATCAGGACCTCGGTGAGCATGCTCCACGTCAGCACGCGGAGGTCACCGGGTCAACCACGGAGGGCTACTCGCCGAGCTGCGCGGCCGTCTCCCGGTCCGTGGTCCCGGTGCGCGGCGCCGGGACCACCGCCGGGGCGCCCTGCTCGGGGATGGCGCCGTCCGGTACGTCGGCGACCCCGGTGAGCAGGTCGAGGCAGTGCACCTCGCCGCACCCGTCGCCGACGACCACCGTGCCGCCCCCGACCGCGACCCCGGTCAGCGGCGCGTCCAGCGGCACCCGGCTGCGGGCGGCCGCCGCGGTCAGGTCCCACAGCACCGCCGCGCCGTCCGAGCCGGTCGTCACCGCGCGGCATCCGGCCGCGCCCGCCGCCGCGGTCAGGTGCGCCGCGTCGGCGCGGACCGTCGTCACCTCCGGCGACCCGGTCCGCCAGACGTGCACCCGCCCGTCGGCGTCGCAGACCACCCCGTGACAGCCGTCGTCGTCGACGGCGACGGCGGTGACCAGCCCGACCGGGAGCTCCACCGCGAGCACCTCGGCCGAGGCGGGCCGCCAGCAGGTCAGCAGGCCGTCCGCGGCGAGCAGCACCGTCGCCCCGCCCGGGGTCGGCGCGGCCACCCGCGGTGCCGACGGCAGCCGGGTGGTGCGCAGGGCCCGTCCGCTGCGCGCGTCGCGCACCGCGACGGTGCCGTCCGGCTCGCCGGTGACGACCAGCGCGCCCCGCCCGGCCAGGACGCGGCCGGGCAGCGAGACCGCCCCCGCCCGCACCCCGGTCGTCGCGTAGCGCTCCTCGACGGTCGCGGTGCCGGTGACGGCGAACAGCCGCGTCCCGGACGGGTCGAACCAGAGCCGGCCCGCGCCGGCCGGGACACCCCAGCGACGCGCGCCGGTGGCCGGGTCGTGGGCGAGCAGCCCGTCCGAGCGGCGACCGGCCGAGACGACCAGCCCCGCGGTCGCGGCGACCGCGCCGACCGCGGGGGAGACCCCGTGGTGACCGCCGGTGCCGGGCCGGGCCCGCACCGGGTCCCAGACCAGGACGCGCCCGCGGTCGTCACCGGACACCACGACGGTGCCCTCCGCGTCGGCGGCGACCGACCGTACCGCGGCCCCGTGCCCGGCGAGCTCGGCGACCGGACCGGGGCCGGTGGTCGGGACGAGCTGCACGGTCCCGTCCACCCGTCCGACGACGACCCGGCCCTCACCGGCGCGGGCGGCCGCGGTGACCGCGACGCCGTCGCCGGGGACATCCAGCCGCACCGGGTCCTGCGGCACCCCGTGCACCAGAGCGAACACGTGCAACGCGCCGTCGGAGGTGGCCGCGAGCAGCTGCCCGGGCGCGGGTAGGGCCACGGCGACGACCGCGGGCCCGCCCTCCAGCAGCCCCAGCGGCGTCCCGGTGGCCGGGTCCCAGCAGCGCAGCGTGCCGTCCACCCCACCGGACACGACGGTGCCGTCGCCGGTCACGGCGAGCGCCGTCACCGGGCCGGTGTGGCCGTGGGCGACCGAGACGGCCGCCCCGCTGGTCACGTCCCACACCCGCACCGCGCCGTCGGCGCCACCCGCGACCACCCGGGTCCGGGCGGACCCGGTCACCGCGAGCGCGGTCACCGGGCCGGGTCGCCCGGCCAGGGCCGTCACCTCGGCCCCGCGGGCCGGGCCGTCGGTGGCGAGCACCCGCACGACGGGGTCGTCACCGGCCAGGGCGAGCAGGCCGCCGTCGGGGGACAGTGCGAGCGTCCGGGCGCGGGCCGCGGACGGCACGGGCCGTGGACCGTCGGGACCGGCGACCGGGTCCGGGACCGCCCGGCCGGTACCGGCGTCCCAGGCACCGCTCTCGCCGGAGGCGTCGAGGGACAGCAGCACCCCGTCCGGCCCGGCCAGCAGCGCGACGACCGCGTCGCCGCGCCCCTCCAGGACCCGGCTCAGCGCGGGCGAGGGCGGGCGGGTGCGCCAGCGGGTGGTCAGTGCGGGCACCCCCTGGGCGGTGAGGCGGGCCCGGGCGGCGCCGGCCAGCGCGGCCTCCCCGGCCAGGACGGCTCCGGCGAGCAGGTGCTGGGCGACCGGCGCGGAGCCGGGCCTGCGCAGGTGGTGCGCCTCGAGGTCCAGGACGCGGCGCAGTGCCTCGGCCGTCACCCCGGCCGGCGTGCCGTCCGGGTGCTCCCCGTGCGGCGGTTCGCCGGCGGCGATCCGCCGTTCCAGCCCGTCCCAGAACGTCTCGACGGCCATACGTGTGAGCCCTCCCCGGGGTCGCGTCCGGTTACCTGTCGTGGCCCCGCGCCCCATCGTTAACGGGGGAGGGGGTGTCGCCACCGGGCCCGGCGGTGACCGGCGTCGCGCACTCGGTGACCGGCGTGCGCTCCGCCGGTGCCGGGGAGCGGCTACCGTCCGTCCCGTGTCCGCCACCGCTCGTGCCGTCCGCTCGCTCGCCGAGATCGCGGTGTTCGCGCCCGTGGTCATCGCGCGGCGCACCGCCCGGATGCTGACCTCGGGCTTCCCGCCCCCGGCCCGCGAGGTGCGCGAGTACCACCGGATGTGGACGGAGAAGGTGGACGGGTTCTCCCGCGCCGCGGTCGTGCTGGCCACCTCGACGCCGGGGCCGGCGACCGTCGAGCGTGCGCTCGAACCGATCCGCACCCGGGTGCGGGCCAACGCCCGCCGTCTAGGCTGACCGCCCGGCGAGCACTTCGGGGGTGCGGTGTGACGGAGGGGACGGCGGTCCGGCGCGGACGGCGGCCGATGAGCGACCGTCGTCGCACCCTGCAGCGCCTGGAGATCTCCCGGGCCGCGATCCGGCTGTTCCGCGAGGACGGCGTCGCCGCCACCGGCGGGGAGCAGATCGCCGAGGCGGTCGGGCTGTCGGCGCGCACGTTCTGGCGCTGGTTCCGCACCAAGGAGAGCTGCGTGGAGCCGGTGCTGAGCCTGGCCACCGACGCCTTCACCGCGAGCCTGGCCCGCTGGCCCGACGACACCCCGCTCGCCGAGCACCTCTCCCGGGACTACACCGAGCACCCCGACGCCGGCCCGGACGACGGTGACCTGGTCCTCGCCGTGATCCGGCTGAGCCGCTCCGAGCCCGCGCTGCGCGCGATCTGGCTGGTCGTGCAGGAACGGGCCGAGCCGGTCCTGGCCGGGATCCTCGCCGGCCGCTTCGGGCGCGACCCCGACGACGTCGCCGTCCGGGTGCAGGCCGCCGCGCTCAACGGCGCGCTGCGGGTCGCGACCGAGGACATCGCCGCCGCCACCGCCGACGGGCGTCGCCCGCCCGCCGCGCAGCTGCGCGAGCGGCTGTCGACTGCCGTCGACGCCGCGACCCACGGCGTCGACGGCGAACGCGGCCCCGGTCAGGGGCGGACGCGCAGCACGTAGCCCTCCCCGTTCACCGCCACGAGCACGGAGCCGTCACCGTCCGCGGCGACGCCGGCGAACGGTGCGGGCCGGGTGGCCGCGCCGCCGCGGCAGTCGGCAGGCACGTGCGGCGGGCGGACGTCGAAGGCCGGACCCGCCACCGCGACGCCGACCGACCGGGTGCGCGGGTCGATCCGCAGCAGCCGTCCCGCGGCGGTCTCGGCACACCACAGCACACCCCCGGCGACGGCGAGTCCCTCCGGCCGGTGCAGCCCCGCGGCGAGCACGGTGCCGGTCCCCGGGTCGGTGCCGCCGTCGGTCCCGCGGGTCAGCCGGACGACCTGCCCGCCTCCGGTCAGCGTCGCGTAGACCGTCCCGGCTTCGTCGACGGCGACGTCCACCGGCCCGTCGAGTCCGGAGGCCAGGACGGAGACGGCGCCCTCCCCGGTGAGGTGCAGGACCCGCCCGGCGCCGGTCTCGGCGACCAGTACGCCGTCGGGGACCGTCGCGACGCCGCTCGCCCCGGCCAGGCCCTCGGCCAGCGGCGTCCACGCACCGGGACGCCCGTGCCACACCCCGGTCCCGGTGGTCACGACCGTGCCGTCGCGGTGCCGGGCGATCCCCCGGACCCCGCCGCGGACCTCGGTGACGACGTCGCCCAGCACGGTGACCGTGCCGCCGCCCACCCGGGCCAGCGAGAAGTGGTCGGCGACGAGCGCGTCCACGCCGTCGGCGGTCACGCCCCAGGGGCCGCAGAGGCCGGGCGGCAGCACCGTGGTCGCCGTGCCGTCCGGCCCGACCCGGACCAGCCCGCCGTGGAAGGCGCCGGTGACCCAGGCCGAGCCGTCCGGGGTGAACACGACGTTGTCCGCACCGCCGACGCCGGTGTCGAGGGTGGCGGTGATCCGTCCGCCCTCGGCGGTACCGAGGGACCCGCGTCCGCCGTTGGACAGGATGCGCAACCGGCCCGCGGTGTCGAAGCGCACGGCGACCGGCCGGTCCAGCCCGGCCAGCAGGCGTTCGGGAGTGCCGCCGTCGGGGTCGACCCGCCACACCTCGCCGGAGAGTAGGTGCGGGTAGTACAGGAGCCCGTCCGGGCCGACCTCCATCGCGTTGCCGAGCGCGAGCCCGGTCGCGAGCACCCGCGGCGGCCCGCCGGTCGGGTCGATCTCCAGCAGCCGTCCGTCCGGGCACAGCTCGTTGACGAACAGCCGCCCGCGGTGCCACGCGATCCCGTCCGGTGCGGTGATCCCGTCGGCGACGACGGTCATCGCCCCGTCGGGGGCCCGGCGCCACACGAGCCCGGCGGGCAGGTCGACCACGAACAGCTCACCGCCGTCGCCGAGCACCAGGTCGTCGGGTGCGGTGAGCGGCCCGTCCGGCCCGAGCACGGTCTCGAGCCCGCCGGTCGCCGGGTCGAACGCGGACACCGTCCCGCCGAGGAACTGCGCGATCCAGAGCCGTCCGTCCGGGCCGGCGACGATCCCGTTGGACGCCCACAGCGGGTTCGGCGGGCACAGCGGCTCGGCCCGCAGCCCGGGTGCGGTCCGCAGGGGTCCCCGGTCCGGCCCCGCGGTCGGGCGCACGCTCACGGGGTGCCGCCGGAGAGCACGTCGTCCATCCCGCCGGCGCGCCAGTCGCGCAGGATCTCGTGGAACTCGACCGGACCGCCGCCGAACTGCTCGCTGCGCTTCCGCGGGCGGCCCTCGAAGTTGTAGTAGCCGGGCGTGCACCCGGCGAGGAAGTCGTGCTGGTCGCGGGCCCGCTCGCGGATCGTCGCGACCCACGCCGCCTCGGCCTCCGCGGTCGGCTCGACGACGCGGACCCCGCGCCGGTCGGCCTCGGCGCAGACCGCCGCGATGTGCCCGGCCTGCTCCTCCAGCACGTGCGCGAAGTTCGGTGACGCCGAGTTCTGCCCGGCCCCGACGTGGAACAGGTTGGGGAAGCCGCGGCTGACCCAGCCGTGCAGCGTGGACAGCCCGTCGGCCCAGTGCTCGGCGAGGGTGACACCGTCGCGGCCGCGGATGTCCGCCCCGGCCCGGGTGGCGGGGTCGGCTCCGAGCTCGAACCCGGTGGCGAACACGATCGCGTCCACCGGGTACTCGACGCCGCCGACGACCAGGCCGTCGCGGGTGATCCGCTCGACCCCCTGCCCGGCGGTGTCGAGCAGCGTCACGTCCGGCCGGTTGAAGGTCTGCAGGTAGGTGTCGCTGAAGGTCGGACGCTTGCACATCTGGCGGTACCAGGGCTTGAGCGCCGCGGCCGTCGCCGGGTCGGTGACGATCTCGTCGACCCGGGCCCGGATCTCGTCCATCTTCTCGGCGTCCGCGATCTCCAGCGCGGTGGCCGGGTCCTCGGTGCCCCGGGTCCGGGCGAGCCGCTGCGCGCCCCGGATCGGCGCGGTGTCGGTCCACCTGTCCGCGACGCCGTCGGGGCCGGACACGCCGTGCGGCGCCGGTCGCATGTCCATCAGGTGCAGGAAGTCCTCGCGACGGCGGCGCTGCCAGCCCGGGGTCAGGGCGCGCCACCATGCCTCGTCGTAGGGGGCGTCGTCGCGGGTGTCGACCGACGACGGCGTCCGCTGGACGACGTAGAGGTGCCGCGCGGCACCGGCCAGGTGCGGGACGCACTGGATCGCCGTCGCCCCGGTGCCGATCACGGCGACCGTGCGGTCGCCGATCCGGTCGAGCGGGCCGCCCCGCTCGTCGCCACCGGTCCAGCCGTAGTCCCACCTGCTGGTGTGGAAGGTGTGCCCGGCGAAGCCGGCGATGCCGGGGATCCCGGGGAGCTTGGGCCGGTTGAACGGCCCGGAGGAGATCACCACGAACCGGGCGGTGACCGCGTCGCCGCGGTCGGTGCCGACCTGCCAGGCCCGCGCGTCGTCGTCCCAGGCCAGTGAGGTGACCTCGGTGTGGAACAGGGCGTCGCGGTAGAGGTCGAAGCGCTCGCCGATCGCGCGGGCGTGCGCCCGGATCTCCGCGCCCGGCGGGTAGCGGCGGCTGGGCATCCCGCCGATCTCCTCCAGCAGCGGCAGGTAGATGCTGGACTCGATGTCGCAGGCGATGCCGGGGTAGCGGTTCCAGTACCAGGTCCCGCCGAGGTCCCCGGCGACGTCGACGACCCGGATCCGCTCGTGCCCGGCCTGCCGCAGCCGGGCCGCGGCGCCCAGACCGCCGAAGCCGCCGACGACCAGCACGTCCACCTCGTCGTCCACCGGGCCGCGCTCGCCGGGCCCGGACCACGGGTCGTCGGCGTAGGAGCCGAACTCGCCGGTCGAGGGCCGGTACTGGGCGGTGCCGTCCGGGCGCAGCCTGCGGTCGCGCTCGACGCGGTAGCGCTCCCGCAGCCGGTCCAGGTCGGCCGCGGTGGGGTCGGTGGTCCTGGTCGTCGTCACGCTGGTGGCTCCCTCGGTGTCGCACGGTCACCTGCCCCGTATCGTGGCACAAACTGCCAAAAAGGCACTGTGAGACGAGCGTCTCGTGGGCAGGGCCGCCCCGGCTCATTACTGTCAGGCAGTGACATGACGACACTCGACGACACCAGACGCGGGCGGGCGCCGATGAGCGACCGCCGGCGCGAGCTGCAGCGCCTCGAGATCTCCCGTGCGGCGGTGGCGCTGTTCCGGGAGCACGGCGTGCACGCCACCAGCGGCGAGCGGATCGCCGAGGAGGTCGGCCTGTCCGGCCGCACGCTGTGGCGCTGGTTCCGTACCAAGGAGAGCTGCGTCGAGCCGGTGCTCGCGCGCAGCATCGACGCCGTCGTCGCCACCCTGCGGCGCTGGCCGGCCGGGGTGGGCCTGGACGAGCACCTGCTCGCCGAGCACCGCCCGCCCGACGATCCGCGCGACGCCGCCGACGCCGCGCTGGCCGTCATCGCGCTGTCGCGCACCGAGCCCGGGCTGCGGGCGGTCTGGCTGGCGGTGCACGAGCGGGCCGAGCCGGTGCTGGCCGAGGTGATCGCCGCCCGCACCGGCCGCGACCCCGGCGACCTGGACGTCCGGGTGCACGCCGCCGCCGTCGCCGCCGCCCTGCGGATCAGCGGCGAGGACCTCGCCGTCGAGCTCGCCGCCGGCCTCCGGTGCGCCGACCCCGTCGACCGACTCGGCCGCGCCCTGCGCGCGGCCACCACGACCCTTCCCCGGGCAGGAGACCCCGCGTGACCACCACCCCGTCCCGTACCGACCCGGTACCGGCGAACCGGACCGGACCGCTGATCGCCGTCCTCGTCGGCGCCGCGTTCGTGATGATCCTCAACGAGACGGTGCTCAGCGTCGCGCTGCGTGACCTGAGCGTCGACCTCGGCGTCCCCGCCACCACCACCCAGTGGCTGACCAGCGGCTTCCTGCTGACGATGGCCGTGGTCATCCCCACCACGGGCTACCTGCTCGACCGCTTCACCCCGCGGCAGGTGTTCCTGGCCTCCCTGGGCCTGTTCGCCGTGGGGACCGCGATCGCCGGGTTCGCGCCCGGGTTCGCGGTACTGCTCGTCGGCCGCATCGTGCAGGCGGGCGGTACGGCGATGATGATCCCGCTGCTGATGACCACGATCCTGCGCCTGGTGCCCGCGGAGCGGCGCGGCGCGACGATGGGCACGATCACGATCGTCATCGCGGTCGCGCCGGCGGTCGGTCCGACCATCGGGGGCGCGATCCTGTCCGGTCTGGGCTGGCGCTGGATGTTCTGGCTGGTCCTGCCGCTGGCGGCGCTCGCGCTCGCGGCCGGGGCCCGGTGGCTGCGCATCGACGGGGGCGGTCGCTCGGTCCCGCTCGACGTGGTGTCGGTACTGCTGTCCGCCGTCGGGTTCGGCGGCCTGGTCTACGGACTGTCCTCGCTGGGCGGTCACGGCGGCGGGGGGCTCCCGCCGTGGGTGCCGGTCGTCGTCGGGCTGGTCGCGCTGACGGTGTTCGTGCTGCGCCAGCTGCGGCTGATGCGCGACGGCCGTGCGCTGCTGGACCTGCGCCCGTTCCGGCGCCGCCAGTTCGTCGTCGCCCTGGTGCTCACCGCGCTGGTGCTGCTGTCCCTGATCGGCGTCGCCGCGGTGCTGCTGCCGCTCTACCTGCAGACCGTGCTCGGCACCAGCACGCTGGTGTCCGGGCTCGTGGTGCTGCCCGGCGGGCTGCTGCTGGGGCTGCTCGGCCGCCCGGTCGGCGCGCTGTTCGACCGGGTCGGTGCCCGCCCGCTGGTGATCCCCGGCGCGGTGCTCATGGCGACCGGTCTGCTGCTGTTCTCCACCCTCGGTCCGGGGACGCCGCTCGGCGTCGTCGTGGGCTTCCACCTGGTGCTGATGGGCGGGCTGGCGCTGATGATGACGCCGTTGATGACCGAGGCGCTGGGGTCGCTGCCCGACGAGCTGTACTTCCACGGCAGCGCGATCCTCTCGACGCTGCAGCAGGTCGCGGGCGCGTTGGGGACGGCCCTGTTCGTCACCGTCGCCGCGCTGGGCTCCGCCGCCACCGGGGCCTCCCCGGACGCGGCCGGGCTGCACGCCGCGTTCGCCGTCGCGGGCGGGGTCGGTGTGCTGGCCGTCCTGCTGTCGCTGCTGGTCCGCCGCCGGACCGTGGCGGAGGCGCCGGTCAGCTGAGGGCGGCGCGGTGCTCGCGCTCGGTGGCGGCGCGGAGCACCTGCACCTTGTCCCCGACCCGGAGTCCGGCGAAGAACTCCTCCGCCGGCTCCGGGTCGAGCTTGACGCAGCCGGCCGAGGCGCGGTCCCGGTCGCCGCCGTGGAACGCGACGCCGCCGTCGGCGAAGAACACCGACCACGGCATCGGGGCGGGCTCTCCGTCGGGGGTGTCGAACTCGCCGCTGCGGTGGTCGGCGGACGTGCGGTACACCCGGAACGAGTGCCCGACCGGGGTCTCCTGGCCCGCCCCGCCGGACGCGACCGGGACCGGACCGTAGGACACGGTGCCGTCGGTGATCAGCCAGGCCCGCTGCGAGTCCAGGTCCACGCACGCCCGTGCCGACACCGAGCACGGCGTGCCGGGCACCGGCGACTCGGCGTGCGTCTGTCGCGCGACCCGGCTGCTCTCGCCCTCGGCGACGTCCGAGGCGGCGGTCGCGCCGGCGTCGGCCGCGGCGACCCCGGCGCTCGCGACCCCGGCCAGGACGACCAGCCCCGCCATCGTCGCCGCCGTCCTCCGGCGCCTGATCGGTTCCGTCACCGGTGCTCCCCGCTCGTCGACGTCCGTCCCCCTCTCCAACGCACGGACGGGGCTCCCGTGACGGTCCGCCCACATCGGTGTGTCACCGACGGGTGACGGCCGGTGACCGGACGGGTCACGTCCCGTCGGGCATGTGCACCGGGTCCCCGACGGCGATCGCGCCGGAGGTCAGCACGCGGCAGACCGCGCCGCCGCGGTCGTGCAGTGCGCGCTGCGCCCCCGGCCCGACGGCGGTCTCCATCACCCGGCACGGTGCGGCCTTCCGCACCACCTCCAGCTCGACGTCGCCGAGCCGCAGCCGGGTCCCGGGCGTCGTCGGGACGGTGCCGTGGTCGACGGTGACGGTGCGCCGGGTGCCGCCCGAGGGCACCGGGGCGCCGAGCGCGTCGGCCGCGGCGTCGAGCTCGTCGCGGCTCTGCACCGAGACGTGCCGGTGCCGGGTGCCGAAGTACCGGTCGCCGACGACACCGCTGCCCGCGACCACCTCCACCCGCTCGACGTCGTGGATCGGCGCACCCCGCTCGGCGGCGACGTGCAGCCCGAGGACCCTCACTCCACCGTCACCGACTTCGCGAGGTTGCGGGGCCGGTCGACGTCGCGGCCGAGCGCCACCGCGGTGTGCCGGGCCAGCAGCTGCAGGGGGATCCCGAGCAGGACCGGGGCCAGCTCCGGCTCGGTACGCGGCACCCGGAGCACGGCGTCGGCCAGCCCGGCGGGGAGGTCGGCGTCGGTCACCGCGATCACCGGCCCGCCCCGCGCCCGGATCTGCTCGATCGTGCCGACGTTCTTCGCGAGCAGCTCGTCGTCGGGCACCACGACGACGCTGGGCATGTCCGGGGTCACCAGCGCCAGCGGACCGTGCTTGAGCTCCGAGGCCGGGTAGGCCTCGGCGTGGCAGTAGGAGATCTCCTTGAGCTTCTGCGCGCCCTCCCGCGCGACCGGGCTGCACCGGGTGCGCCCGACGAAGAACATCGACCGCGCGTGTGCCCAGCGCCGAGCGACCGCGGCGACCGTGCCGTGGGCGGCGTCCTCGGCGAGCACGGCCTCGACGTGGCGGGGCAGCGCCGCCAGGCCGTCGAGGAGCCGCCTGCCGTCGGCCACCGAGAGGTCGCGGACCCGGCCCAGCAGCACCGCGAGCATCGCGAACGACACGCTCATCGTGGTGACGGCCTTGGTCGAGGCGACCGACACCTCCGGCCCGGAGTGCAGGAACACCCCCGCGCCGCACTCGCGGGAGATCGCCGAGCCGATCACGTTCACCGCACCGATCACCCGGCCGCCCTTGCGCCGCAGCTCCTGCACCGCGGCGAGGGTGTCCGCGGTCTCGCCGGACTGGCTGACCGCGACGTAGAGGCAGTCCGGGTCGACGACCGGGTTGCGGTGGCGGAACTCCCCGGCCGGTTCGGCCGTCGCCGGGATCCGGGCCAGCTGCTCGACCAGCCCGGCGCCGATCTCCCCGGCGTAGTAGGCCGACCCACAGCCCAGGAACAGCACCCGGCGGACCCCGCGCAGCTCGCGCGGGTCCATCCCCAGGCCGCCCAGGCGGGCGGTGGCGAACCGGGTGTCGAGCCGCCCGGCCAGCGCGCGGCGCAGGGCGTCGGGCTGCTCGGCGATCTCCTTGGCCAGGAAGTCCGGGTGGCCGCCGAGCGCGTAGTCCTCGGAACCGGTGTCGACGGTGGTCGGGCTGATGCGGGTCGAGCCCTCGATGCCGTCGGCGCGCACGGTGACGATCTCGCCGTCGTCGAGGAACACGACCTTCTGGGTGTGCCGCACCACCGCGGCCAGGTCCGAGGCGACGACCATCTCGCCGTCGCCGATCCCGAGCACGAACGGGCTGCCGTTGCGCGCGACGACGATCTCGTCGGGGGCGCGGGCGTCGAGCACCGCCAGTCCGTAGGTGCCCTCCACCCCGGCCAGCGCCGTGCGCACCGCGTCGGCGAGGGTCGCGGCCCCGCCGCCGAGGGCCTCGGCGACCAGGTGCGCGAGCGCCTCGGAGTCGGTGTCGCTGCGCAGCACCACACCGCGGGCGGTGAGCGCGGCGCGCAGCGCGTCGGCGTTCTCCACGATGCCGTTGTGCACGATCGCGACCCGGCCGGAGGTGTCGGTGTGCGGGTGCGCGTTCGCCTCGGTCGGCTCGCCGTGGGTGGCCCACCGGGTGTGCGCGACGCCCGACCGGCCCGGGGGAGGGGCGCCGTCCAGCAGTGCGCGCAGGTCCTCCACCCGTCCGGCGGTGCGCCGCACCGTCACCTTCCGGCGGTGCGCCACCGCCAGACCCGCCGAGTCGTACCCCCGGTACTCCAGGCGGGACAGCCCGTCGAGCAGCACACCCGCGGCCTCCCGCGGCCCCACGTATCCCACGATCCCGCACATGCGTGTTCCCCCGTCGTCCGCTCAGCCGTAGACGATCCGGCGCAGCCGCCGCTGGGAGACCTCACCCGGGGCGACCACCCGCGCGGCGAGCTCGGCCGCGATCCGCGGCCAGATCTCGTCGTTGCGCCGGTCGCGGGCCTGCAGCTCGCGGTGCCGGCGGCGGACGAACTCCTCGGTGGTCTCGCCGAAGTAGGCGACGACGTCGGCGACCACGCGGGCCGCCACGGGCTCGGCGAGCCCGGTGGTGGCGGCCACGTGCCGCACGAGATCCGGATCCACGGCGCCGATCCTGACCTCCCGCGAGGCGCAGGACCAGGATCCTGCCCGGAATCGGGCAGAGAACGGGCAGGATCGGCCGGGGTGGGTGGGGTCAGGCCTCGGGTGCGATCCGGAAGGTGAACTCCAGCAGCCGCCAGTCGCTCCCGGGGTCGGCGCCGTCGGGCATCGGACCACTGCGCGGGGCGAACTCCACGACCAGGTCCTGCTTCACCCCGAACACGGTGTCGGAGTCGAGGTGCTCCCCACCGGCGACGAACAGCTGCGTGATCAGCTGCCGGTGCCCCGGCGCCTCGATGAGGAAGTGCAGGTGCGGGGCGCGGAAGGGGTGCCTCCCGGTGGCGTGCAGCATCTCCCCGACCGGTCCGTCGGCCGGGATCGGGTACGCCGCGGGCAGGATCGAGCGGAACCGGAGCCGACCGGCGTCGTCGGTGCGGAACCGGCCGCGCAGCACGGGCCCCTCGGTCTCGGGCAGCTGCAGGTCGTAGAAGCCGTCCTCGTCGGACTGCCAGATGTCGACGACGGCGCCGGCGACCGGGGTGTCCCCGGTGTCGGTGACGACCACGTCCACCCACAGCGGGGTGCCCGCCTTCCCGGCCGAGACGTCGGTGCCCTGGTCGAGCTCGGGCGGGCCGTCGGTGTAGAAGGGCCCCAGCACCGCCGAGGACGTCGTGTCCGGGGTGCGGGAGTTGGTCAGCACGTCCACCACGCTGGACAGCCCGAGGGTGTCCGAGAGCAGCACGAACTCCTGGCGCCGCTCGTCGGTGACGTGCCCGGTGCGGGTGAGGAAGTCGATCGCGGCCTGCCACTCGTCCTGGGTCAGGTCGTGGGTGCGGGCGTAGCCGTGCAGCGTGGCGGCGAGCCCGGCCAGCAGCGTGCGGAGCCGCTCGTCGGGACCCCCGAACGACGCGGTGACCTGAGCGGTCAGCGCGTCCAGGGTGGCGCGCACCGCGTCGCCGGGACGCTCCCCGGCCCAGGCCCGCCCGAGCAGGGCCCGCACGCCGTCCCGGGTGACCGGCACCGGGTTCGGGCACGGCCGGGCGACGGCCTGCTCGGCGAGCCGGTCCAGGTCGGCCTCGTCGACGCCGAGCGCGGCCAGCGACGTCGGCCCGCCCGCGGCGGCGACCAGGTCGTGGACCGTCCCGGCCGGGTCCGGCCCGAGCGCCTCGGCGATCCGCGGTGCGGCCGCGGCGTTGTAGGCGATCACGTGCGGCAGCAGCACCGCGTGGGTCGGCGCGTGCGGCAGGTCCAGCGAACCGCCGACGGTGTGGGCGAGCTTGTGCTGCAACGCCATCCCGGCCCGGTCCAGGCACGTCCCGGCCAGCCACGCACCGCGCAGCAGGGCGTCCGGATCGCCGTCGCGCAGCCCCGCGGTGAGCAGCCGCACCGACTCCAGGGCGGCGGCGTCGGTCAGCGGGTCGCGGTCGACGCTCCACAGCGCCTCGACGGCGTGGGCCAGCGCGTTGACCGCGCTCGGCACGCCCACCGGCGCCGGCAGGTCCGCGACCAGCGTCGTGTCGTAGACGACGGTCTCCGGGCGGATCGCCGGGTCGGTCCTGGTGGTCTTCTGCCCGGGGGTGTCC
Organism: Pseudonocardia sp. ICBG1293; assembly: GCF_020131355.1. Taxonomy (GTDB): domain Bacteria; phylum Actinomycetota; class Actinomycetes; order Mycobacteriales; family Pseudonocardiaceae; genus Pseudonocardia. The sequence continues at coordinate 10,070 of NZ_JAHLEL010000049.1, read as the reverse complement.
ACGCCGAGCTCGCCGAGCACCGCGGTGCACTCCGAACCCGAGTACGTGGTGGGCACGACGACCTGGTCCGCACCGGTCCGCACCGCCAGGGCCTTGGACGGCCCGATCTGCGAGCCGCCGCCGATCGCGACGACGCAGTCCGCCCCGGCCGCGGTGAACGCCGCCAGCGCCTGCTCGGTCACGGTGACCGGGGTGTGCACGGCGGCCTCGTCGAACCGGCCGACGAGCAGTGAGCCGAGCGCGGTCCGCGCCCGGTCCGCCGCGCCCGCGGGGTGCCGGCCCGCGACGAGGAACACCCGCGAGCGCCCGAGCCGGGCCACCTCCGCGGCGAGGTCGTCGAGCGTCCCGGTGCCGAACACCACCCGCGCGGGCGAGGGGTCGTGGACGAAGCCGGTCATGCGGTCACCTCCGGGGTCCGGTCCAGGATGCGCCCCAGCACCCGGCGCAGCGCGTCCACGGGGTCGTCGGGGAGGGCGTCGGCGCGCCAGGCGACGTGGGCGTCCGGGCGGACGAGCACGCAGCCGTCCTCGCCGACCTCGCGCAGCCGGGCCCAGTCGTCGTAGACGTCGGTGACCTCACGGCCGGGGCCGATCACGTGGGCGGCCAGCTCGATCTCCAGCTCGGCCGCGACGGTCCGCGCGGCCGCGGCCCACGCCCCGCCCGCGATGCCGGTGAGCAGCGCGAACCGGCCCTTGCCGGTGAGGTCGTGGGTGGAGACGCGGTGCCCGTCGCGACCCAGCCAGCAGTGCGGCAGCCGCGCCCCCGGCCAGGTCGTCGGGTGGTAGTACAGCTCGGGGTCGCGGTCGTGGGCGGGCTCCGGGGTGTCGTCGGGCACCACCGCGCCGGACGCGTAGCGCTGTCCCATCTCGACGCCGTGCGCGTTGAACTCGTAGTCCTTGTGCTCCAGTGCCGCGCGCAGCGCCGCGCGGGTCGCGGCCCCGGCGGGGGTGTCGTCGGCGCGGGCGGCCATCGAGGCACGCATCGCCGCCGGGTCCGCGCCGGGCTCCAGCCCGAGCGCGGCGAAGATCGGGCCGAACTCCTCCACCGAGCGGTTGGCGCGGCGCACGATCTGCTCGCCGACGGGGGCGCGCTCGGCGTCGTAGGAGTCCAGCAGGCCCGGCCCGGCCTGGCCGCGCAGCACCATCGCGAGCTTCCAGCACAGGTTGTAGGAGTCCTGGATCGAGGTGTTGGACCCCAGCCCGTTCGACGGCGGGTGCCGATGCACGGCGTCGCCGGCGCAGAACACCCGACCGGACCGGTAGCGGGTGGCCCACTGCTCGTTGACTGTCCACACCGAGGTGGAGCGGATCGTCACCGGGACCGCGTCGTCGCCGATGAGGTCGTGCACGATCGCCGTGGCCGCCGCGTCGTCCAGCTCCGGCGGGGGCCCGGCGAGGTCGTAGCCCCAGATCGCCATCCAGCGCGTCCACGGCCGCACCATGCGCAGCACGCCCATCCCGATCCCGCCGACGTCGGCGCCGGGCTGCAGCACCCAGTACAGGACGCTCGGACGGTGCTCGACCAGTGCCGTGAGGTCGGCGTCGAACACGATGTTCATGCTGCCCGCGAGCTCGCCGCGGCCGGCGAGGGGCAGACCCGCGTCCCGGGCGACGGCGCTGCGCCCCCCGTCGGCGCCGATCAGGTAGCGGGCCCGGATCGTCAGCTCCGCCCCGGTGATCCGGTCCCGTGCGGTGACCGTGACGCCGTCCTCGTCCTGGACGTGGTGGAGGTACTCGGTGTCGAAGCGGACCCGGCTGCCGCGCTCGGCGGCACGCCCGACCAGGATCGGCTCCAGGATGTTCTGCGGAAGGTCGCAGTGCGACGACGGGCTCGCCAGGGTGTAGTCGGCGCGCCGGGCCGGGTGGGTGCCCCAGGTCCGCACCCGGCCGAGCTCGTCACCGGCCAGCGCGGTGCAGAAGACCGTCTCGCCCATCAGGTGCGACGGCGTCCCCTCGGCGACGACGTCGGCCTCCACGCCCTGGTCGCGCAGGATCTCCACGGTCCGCTGGTTGGTGATGTGCGCGCGCGGGGTGTCGGCCGTCCAGCGGTACTTGGTGATGACGAGATGGTCCACGCCGAGCCCGGCGAGGAACAGCGCGGCCGAGGAGCCCGCAGGCCCGCTGCCGATCACGAGGACGTCGGTCGTCACGGTGCTCACCCGGGGCATCATCGTTGAAGAGTCAACGATCGTCCAGGTCCGTCGTCCGGATCCCCATGGCGCGCCCGGCCTCGGGGGAGATGTCGTCGGAGATCCGGGTGATGAAGGCGTCCATCACGTCCTGCATCCGCGACCGGAACGACGACAGCAGTGCCAGCGTGGCGACGGGCTGCAGCTGCTCCACCGTCTGCTGGATCCGGGGCGCGTCCCCGGCGGGCAGACCGGCGTCGACGTAGTCGTCCCACACCTGCCGGGCGAACAGCTCGACGAACATCTCGGCGACGGCGCCGGTGTGGTCGTCGAGCCGTCGGCGCAGCCCGACCAGGGCGGCGGGCGGGATTCCCAGCCGCACGGCCTCGGCCGCGGCCCGGGCGAGGTCCGGCGCCAGGATGCGCAGCCGCCCGGGGCCCGCCGCCTCGACGACGCCCGCCTCGTCCAGGTGCCGGAGCAGCTCGTGTGCGGACACCGCGGCCGGGGTGAGGCCGAGACGGCCGGGGAGCTCGGCCTCGTCGACCTCGACGGGCTCCTCCGGCTGCCACGGGGCGAGCATCCCGCGGTAGAGCCGTAGCGCGTCCTCGGCCGTCCGTTCGGTGTCCTGGGCGACGAGCACCTCGATCGCCCCCAGCGAGAAGCCGCGTCGCCGGAGCCCGTTGACCAGGTCGAGCCGGTCGAGGTGGTCGCCGGTGTAGCGGGCGGCCCGACCCGCGCGGCCGGCCGGGGGGAGCAGTCCGCGCGTGATGTAGGTGCGCACCGTCCGCACGGTCATGCCCGCCCGGCGGGCCAGCTCCTCGATCGGGAAGTCCGCCATCCAGCCGATCCTAGGGAGTCGATCTCGACATGGTCTTCGGGAGAATCGATGTAACGTTCCCACAGGTCGGGCTGCGATGCCGTCGTCGCTGGTGACGAGGTGGTCGCCGTCCCAACTTGCCGCCGTCACCGAGATCGGGTCCGATGGTGCCCGACCCCGACGACGAGGTGGGCCCATGACCGACGCCGTACTGCCGAAAGGGCTGCGCCGCGCACGGAAAGCGGCCGCCCGTTTCACCACGCCCCTGCTGCCCGATGACTACCTGCTGCTGCTGAACCCGCTGTGGTCGGTGCGGGAGCTGCGCGGTCGGGTGGTGAAGGTCGTGGCCGAGACCGCCGACGCCGCCACGCTGGTCATCCGGCCCGGTCTGGGCTGGTCGTTCGACCACCGTGCCGGTCAGTACGTCGGCATCGGTGTCGAGGTCGAGGGTCGCTTCCACTGGCGCTCCTACTCCCTGACCTCCGAGCCGCGCCGCGACCGCAGGCACATCTCGATCACCGTCAAGGCGATGCCGGAGGGCTTCCTGTCCCGCCACCTGGTCGACGGCGTCGGGCCCGGCACGGTCGTGCGTCTCGCGCTCCCCCAGGGTGAGTTCGTGCTGCCCGACCCGCCGCCGCAGCGCCTGCTCTTCCTCACCGCGGGCAGCGGCATCACCCCGATCATGGCGATGCTGCGCACCCTGGACCGGCGCGACACCGTGCCCGACGTGGTGCTGGTGCACTCGGCCCCGCGCGACGGCGACGTCATCTTCGCCGCCGAGCTCGAGGAGCTGTCCGCACGGCACCCGTCGCTGCGGGTGCAGCTGCACCTGACCGGGCAGCGCGGCAGGCTGACTCCGGCCGGGCTGGCGGAGCACTGCCCGGACTGGGCCGAGCGCAGCACGTGGGCGTGCGGCCCGGAGGCGATGCTCGACGAGGCCGAGGAGCTGTGGGAGTCCGCGGGCCGGGGCGGGGCGCTGCACGTCGAGCGGTTCTCCGCGTCGCTGCGCGGGGGAGAGGCCGAGGGCGGCACGGTCACCTTCGTCCGCCGCGGCTCGCCCGCCACCTCCGACGGCGACGGCGACGCCACGGTCGAGATCGACGGCGCCACCACCCTGCTCGACGCGGGGGGAGCAGGCCGGCCTCGACCTGCCCTACGGCTGCCGGATGGGCATCTGCCACACCTGCACCGTCGGCCTGCGGTCCGGCTCGGTGCGCGACCTGCGGGACGGCACCGAACGCCGTGGCGACCCCGACACCCCCGCCGAGAAGATCCAGACCTGCATCACCGCCGCCGCCGGCGACTGCGTGCTCGAGATCTGACCCGACCACCACCGAAGGAGGACCGTCGTGGCCATCTCCGACGTGAAGGAGTTCGCCCACCTCACCGAGGCCGACGTGGAGGCGATCGGGCAGGAGCTCGACGCGATCCGCGCCGACGTCGAGGAGCGTCGCGGCCAGCACGACGCCGACTACATCCGCACCATGATCACCTGGCAGCGGCGGCTCAACGTCGCCGCCCGGGTGACGCTGTTCGGCAGCCGGATCCCACCGCTGTGGCTCGCCGGCACCGCCATGCTCTCGGTCGCGAAGATCCTCGAGAACATGGAGATCGGGCACAACGTCATGCACGGCCAGTGGGACTGGATGAACGATCCGGAGATCCACTCGTCGACGTGGGAGTGGGACAACGTCTGCCCGGCCGAGCAGTGGCGGCACTCGCACAACTACCTGCATCACACGTACACGAACGTGATCGGGAAGGACAAGGACGTCGGCTACGAGATCCTCCGGGTCCGTGCCGACCAGCCCTGGCACCCCGCCTACCTGGGGCAGCCGATCTGGAACGTGCTGCTGATGCTGCTGTTCGAACACGGGGTGTCCCTGCACGACCTCGACGTCGACGGCCTGCTGAAGATGCAGGTCGAGGATCCCGAGGAGCTCCGCCGCAAGCTGCTCGACGTCGGCCGCAAGCACGCTCGGCAGATGCGCAAGGACTTCGTGCTGTTCCCGCTGCTCACCGGCCCCGCGGCGGTCTCGCCGCTGACCGCGAACGCCACCGCGAACGTCGTCCGCAACATCTGGTCCTACGCGATCATCTTCTGCGGGCACTTCCCGGACGGGGCCGAGGTCTTCACCGAGGAGGAGCTGGACGGGGAGACCCGCGGCGAGTGGTACCTGCGGCAGCTGCTCGGGTCGGCCAACTTCACCGGTAACCGCCTGATGCACGTCATGTCCGGCAGCCTCGGCTACCAGATCGAGCACCACCTGTTCCCGGACCTGCCGTCGAACCGGTACCCGGAGATCGCGGTGAAGGTCCGGGCGCTCTGCGAGAAGTACGACCTGCCCTACACGACCGGGCCGTTCCCGCGGCAGTTCTGGCAGGCGACCCGCTCGATCTGGCGGCTGTCGTTGCCGGCGCGCGGGATCCGCGAGTCCGAGCACCGCCGTGAGCGCCGAGGGCTGCTGCGCCGACCGGCCGCCCGCGCGGCCTGAGCCACCGCGATCGCGGCCGCCGTTGCGCGGCGGCCGCGAGCGTGCCCGCCGGGTCAGGACGACCGAGGGGGCTCGGTCGGCGTGGGGTACCCCCGGCGACGAGCAGCCGGACCCGCGGCGGCTGCGTCGTCCCGGCCGCCGACATGGGGGCTGACCTGCGACGATGCCGAAAACCGACCCCCCTGTGAACGGCGCCCGACGGGCCGTGTAACTTTCTCTCTGTCAGCGAGTGAGCCGGACAGAACGGGCCTGGGAGGCCCGGTCAACAGGCCCCGCGGACATGACCCCCGGTGGTTCGCCGAGTTTCTCGGTGTGATTGTCTTGGTGGGTCGAGATGATCCGTCTTCAGGATCCTGCTCCTTGTGTGGGGGTGGGTGAGTGCGGTGCGGGGGTCTTTTGAGAACTCAACAGTGTGTCGAGCTATTTTTATTCGGTTTGGCGTTTTGTGCCAAATTGTGGTTGCAGCATTCGACCCCGTCGGGTGTTGTGGCCAGTTGTTTGTTTGTCAGGGTTTTGTTGGAGAGTTTGATCCTGGCTCAGGACGAACGCTGGCGGCGTGCTTAACACATGCAAGTCGAGCGGTAAGGCCCTTTCGGGGGTACACGAGCGGCGAACGGGTGAGTAACACGTGGGTGACCTGCCCTCCACTCTGGGATAAGCCCGGGAAACTGGGTCTAATACCGGATAGGACCATTGATCGCATGGTTGGTGGTGGAAAGTTTTTTCGGTGGGGGATGGGCCTGCGGCCTATCAGCTTGTTGGTGGGGTGATGGCCTACCAAGGCGGTGACGGGTAGCCGGCCTGAGAGGGCGACCGGCCACACTGGGACTGAGACACGGCCCAGACTCCTACGGGAGGCAGCAGTGGGGAATATTGCGCAATGGGCGGAAGCCTGACGCAGCGACGCCGCGTGGGGGATGACGGCCTTCGGGTTGTAAACCTCTTTCGCCAGGGACGAAGAGCAATTGACGGTACCTGGAGAAGAAGCACCGGCCAACTACGTGCCAGCAGCCGCGGTAACACGTAGGGTGCGAGCGTTGTCCGGAATTATTGGGCGTAAAGAGCTCGTAGGCGGTGTGTCGCGTCGGCCGTGAAAACTTGGGGCTTAACTCTGAGCGTGCGGTCGATACGGGCATCACTTGAGTTCGGCAGGGGAGACTGGAATTCCTGGTGTAGCGGTGAAATGCGCAGATATCAGGAGGAACACCGGTGGCGAAGGCGGGTCTCTGGGCCGATACTGACGCTGAGGAGCGAAAGCGTGGGGAGCGAACAGGATTAGATACCCTGGTAGTCCACGCCGTAAACGTTGGGCGCTAGGTGTGGGGACCATTCCACGGTTTCTGTGCCGCAGCTAACGCATTAAGCGCCCCGCCTGGGGAGTACGGCCGCAAGGCTAAAACTCAAAGGAATTGACGGGGGCCCGCACAAGCGGCGGAGCATGTGGATTAATTCGATGCAACGCGAAGAACCTTACCTGGGTTTGACATGCACCAGACATCCCTAGAGATAGGGCTTCCCTTGTGGTTGGTGTGCAGGTGGTGCATGGCTGTCGTCAGCTCGTGTCGTGAGATGTTGGGTTAAGTCCCGCAACGAGCGCAACCCTTGTTCCATGTTGCCAGCACGTAATGGTGGGGACTCATGGGAGACTGCCGGGGTCAACTCGGAGGAAGGTGGGGATGACGTCAAGTCATCATGCCCCTTATGTCCAGGGCTTCACACATGCTACAATGGCTCATACAGAGGGCTGCGAGACCGTGAGGTGGAGCGAATCCCTTAAAGTGAGTCTCAGTTCGGATCGGGGTCTGCAACTCGACCCCGTGAAGTTGGAGTCGCTAGTAATCGCAGATCAGCAACGCTGCGGTGAATACGTTCCCGGGCCTTGTACACACCGCCCGTCACGTCACGAAAGTTGGTAACACCCGAAGCCGGCGGCCCAACCCTTGTGGAGGGAGCTGTCGAAGGTGGGACTGGCGATTGGGACGAAGTCGTAACAAGGTAGCCGTACCGGAAGGTGCGGCTGGATCACCTCCTTTCTAAGGAGTCCCATCATGTGATGGGGCACCACAATACTCTGTGAGTTCTGCTCATAAGGTGTCTGTGGTTCCTTCATTGAATCGCATTTGCGGCCCCGTTCGTGGGTCGGGTGCGTTGGGTGGAACGCAGGTCGTCGGACCGTTTGGCTTGGCACACTGTTGGGTCCTGAGGGGACACCCCGAGGTTCTTCGGAGCTGTGGGTTGTTTTCTTTGGCCGCTCAGGTTGAGGGTTGTCCTAACGCCCCGGTTGGTTCCGGGTGTGGTGGCTTCTTCTTGGTCTGGTGTGGTTGTGGGTTGAGTGTTGCATAGTGGATGCGAGCATCTTGTTGTGGTCAAGTTGTTAAGAGCACATGGTGGATGCCTGGGCATCAGGAGCCGATGAAGGACGTGGGAGGCCGCGATAGGCCTCGGGGAGCTGTCAACCGAGCTGTGATCCGAGGGTGTCCGAATGGGGAAACCCAGCGCCCGTCATGGGGCGTTACCCGTACCTGAATTCATAGGGTGCGTGGAGGGAACGTGGGGAAGTGAAACATCTCAGTACCCACAGGAAGAGAAAACAATAGTGATTCCGTGAGTAGTGGCGAGCGAAAGCGGAAGAGGCTAAACCGTGTCCGTGTCAAGCCGGCAGGTGTTGCGGGTGCGGGGTTGTGAGACGTGTCGTTCATCTTCTGCCGAGGATGGGACAGCAAGAGCCGGTGTTAGCGGAACGACTCTGGGATGGTCGGCCGTAGTGGGTGATAGCCCCGTACGCGAAAATGTCTGGTTCTGTTGTGGGCGTGTTCTCGAGTAGCAGCGAGCCCGTGAAATTCGCTGTGAATCTGGCGGGACCACCCGTCAAGCCTAAATACTACCTGATGACCGATAGCGGACAAGTACCGTGAGGGAAAGGTGAAAAGTACCCCGGGAGGGGAGTGAAATAGTACCTGAAACCGTGTGCTTACAAGCCGTCAGAGCCTTGAGTCTTCGGACGGGGTGATGGCGTGCCTTTTGAAGAATGAGCCTGCGAGTTATGCTTCGTGGCGAGGTTAACCTGTGTGGGGTAGCCGTAGCGAAAGCGAGTCCGAATAGGGCGTTGTAGTCGCGGGGTGTAGACCCGAAGCGGAGTGATCTACCCATGGCCAGGGTGAAGCGTCGGTAAGACGTCGTGGAGGCCCGAACCCACCAGGGTTGAAAACCTGGGGGATGAGCTGTGGGTAGGGGTGAAAGGCCAATCAAACTTCGTGATAGCTGGTTCTCCCCGAAATGCATTTAGGTGCAGCGTCGTGTGTTTCTTACCGGAGGTAGAGCACTGGATGGCCTAGGGGGCCGACAAGCTTACCGAAGTCAGCCAAACTCCGAATGCCGGTGAGTGAGAGCGCGGCAGTGAGACTGCGGGGGATAAGCTTCGTGGTCGAGAGGGAAACAGCCCAGATCACCGGCTAAGGCCCCTAAGCGTGCGCTAAGTGGGAAAGGATGTGGGATCGCCCGGACAGCCAGGAGGTTGGCTTAGAAGCAGCCACCCTTGAAAGAGTGCGTAATAGCTCACTGGTCAAGTGGTCCTGCGCCGACAATGTAGCGGGGCTCAAGCGCACCGCCGAAGCCGTGGCAATGACACTGTTGTGTTGTTGGGTAGGGGAGCGTCCTGCATCTGGTGAAGCCCGGGAGTGATTTACGGGTGGAGGGTGTGGGAGTGAGAATGCAGGCATGAGTAGCGAATGCAGAGTGAGAATCTCTGCCGCCGGATGACCAAGGGTTCCTGGGCCAGGTTGTTCCGCCCAGGGTGAGCCGGGACCTAAGGCGAGGCCGTCAGGCGTAGTCGATGGACAACGGGTTGATATTCCCGTGCTCGTGATAGTGCGTCCATGCCGAGGCCGGTGATGCTAACCATCCGAACCCACCTTCGCTCCTTCGGGAGTGTTGTTTGTGGGGGAGCGTGGGATCCGATCTGGTAGTAGGTAAGTGATGGGGTGACGCAGGAGGGTAGCTCCGCCACGCGGTGGTTGTCGTGGTGTAAGCCTGTAGCCTGATTTCCTAGGTAAATCCGGGGGATCGTGAAGGGTGAGAGGTGATGCGTAGCCGATTGAGGCGAAGAGAGTGATCCCATGCTGTCGAGAAAAGCCTCTAGCGAGTGCTGTTGCGGCCCGTACCCCAAACCGACACAGGTGGTCAGGTAGAGAATACCGAGGCGATCGAGCGAACTGTGGTTAAGGAATTCGGCAAAATACCTCCGTAACTTCGGGAGAAGGAGGGCCGGTTGTCTTGAGGCTCCTTGCGGGCTAGGGACGGCCGGTCGCAGAGACCAGGCCCAAGCGACTGTTTACTAAAAACACAGGTCCGTGCGAAGTCGCAAGACGATGTATACGGACTGACGCCTGCCCGGTGCTGGAACGTTAAGAGGACCTGTTAGCTCCTTCGGGGTCGAAGCGGAGAATTTAAGCGCCAGTAAACGGCGGTGGTAACTATAACCATCCTAAGGTAGCGAAATTCCTTGTCGGGTAAGTTCCGACCTGCACGAATGGCGTAACGACTTGGGCGCTGTCTCGACCACAGACTCGGCGAAATTGCACTACGAGTAAAGATGCTCGTTACGCGCGGCAGGACGGAAAGACCCCGGGAC
>NZ_JAHLEL010000048.1 GCF_020131355.1 Pseudonocardia sp. ICBG1293 | reverse complement strand
CATGGCGCGCCCGGCCTCGGGGGAGATGTCGTCGGAGATCCGGGTGATGAAGGCGTCCATCACGTCCTGCATCCGCGACCGGAACGACGACAGCAGTGCCAGCGTGGCGACGGGCTGCAGCTGCTCCACCGTCTGCTGGATCCGGGGCGCGTCCCCGGCGGGCAGACCGGCGTCGACGTAGTCGTCCCACACCTGCCGGGCGAACAGCTCGACGAACATCTCGGCGACGGCGCCGGTGTGGTCGTCGAGCCGTCGGCGCAGCCCGACCAGGGCGGCGGGCGGGATTCCCAGCCGCACGGCCTCGGCCGCGGCCCGGGCGAGGTCCGGCGCCAGGATGCGCAGCCGCCCGGGGCCCGCCGCCTCGACGACGCCCGCCTCGTCCAGGTGCCGGAGCAGCTCGTGTGCGGACACCGCGGCCGGGGTGAGGCCGAGACGGCCGGGGAGCTCGGCCTCGTCGACCTCGACGGGCTCCTCCGGCTGCCACGGGGCGAGCATCCCGCGGTAGAGCCGTAGCGCGTCCTCGGCCGTCCGTTCGGTGTCCTGGGCGACGAGCACCTCGATCGCCCCCAGCGAGAAGCCGCGTCGCCGGAGCCCGTTGACCAGGTCGAGCCGGTCGAGGTGGTCGCCGGTGTAGCGGGCGGCCCGACCCGCGCGGCCGGCCGGGGGGAGCAGTCCGCGCGTGATGTAGGTGCGCACCGTCCGCACGGTCATGCCCGCCCGGCGGGCCAGCTCCTCGATCGGGAAGTCCGCCATCCAGCCGATCCTAGGGAGTCGATCTCGACATGGTCTTCGGGAGAATCGATGTAACGTTCCCACAGGTCGGGCTGCGATGCCGTCGTCGCTGGTGACGAGGTGGTCGCCGTCCCAACTTGCCGCCGTCACCGAGATCGGGTCCGATGGTGCCCGACCCCGACGACGAGGTGGGCCCATGACCGACGCCGTACTGCCGAAAGGGCTGCGCCGCGCACGGAAAGCGGCCGCCCGTTTCACCACGCCCCTGCTGCCCGATGACTACCTGCTGCTGCTGAACCCGCTGTGGTCGGTGCGGGAGCTGCGCGGTCGGGTGGTGAAGGTCGTGGCCGAGACCGCCGACGCCGCCACGCTGGTCATCCGGCCCGGTCTGGGCTGGTCGTTCGACCACCGTGCCGGTCAGTACGTCGGCATCGGTGTCGAGGTCGAGGGTCGCTTCCACTGGCGCTCCTACTCCCTGACCTCCGAGCCGCGCCGCGACCGCAGGCACATCTCGATCACCGTCAAGGCGATGCCGGAGGGCTTCCTGTCCCGCCACCTGGTCGACGGCGTCGGGCCCGGCACGGTCGTGCGTCTCGCGCTCCCCCCAGGGTGAGTTCGTGCTGCCCGACCCGCCGCCGCAGCGCCTGCTCTTCCTCACCGCGGGCAGCGGCATCACCCCGATCATGGCGATGCTGCGCACCCTGGACCGGCGCGACACCGTGCCCGACGTGGTGCTGGTGCACTCGGCCCCGCGCGACGGCGACGTCATCTTCGCCGCCGAGCTCGAGGAGCTGTCCGCACGGCACCCGTCGCTGCGGGTGCAGCTGCACCTGACCGGGCAGCGCGGCAGGCTGACTCCGGCCGGGCTGGCGGAGCACTGCCCGGACTGGGCCGAGCGCAGCACGTGGGCGTGCGGCCCGGAGGCGATGCTCGACGAGGCCGAGGAGCTGTGGGAGTCCGCGGGCCGGGGCGGGGCGCTGCACGTCGAGCGGTTCTCCGCGTCGCTGCGCGGGGGAGAGGCCGAGGGCGGCACGGTCACCTTCGTCCGCCGCGGCTCGCCCGCCACCTCCGACGGCGACGGCGACGCCACGGTCGAGATCGACGGCGCCACCACCCTGCTCGACGCGGGGGGAGCAGGCCGGCCTCGACCTGCCCTACGGCTGCCGGATGGGCATCTGCCACACCTGCACCGTCGGCCTGCGGTCCGGCTCGGTGCGCGACCTGCGGGACGGCACCGAACGCCGTGGCGACCCCGACACCCCCGCCGAGAAGATCCAGACCTGCATCACCGCCGCCGCCGGCGACTGCGTGCTCGAGATCTGACCCGACCACCACCGAAGGAGGACCGTCGTGGCCATCTCCGACGTGAAGGAGTTCGCCCACCTCACCGAGGCCGACGTGGAGGCGATCGGGCAGGAGCTCGACGCGATCCGCGCCGACGTCGAGGAGCGTCGCGGCCAGCACGACGCCGACTACATCCGCACCATGATCACCTGGCAGCGGCGGCTCAACGTCGCCGCCCGGGTGACGCTGTTCGGCAGCCGGATCCCACCGCTGTGGCTCGCCGGCACCGCCATGCTCTCGGTCGCGAAGATCCTCGAGAACATGGAGATCGGGCACAACGTCATGCACGGCCAGTGGGACTGGATGAACGATCCGGAGATCCACTCGTCGACGTGGGAGTGGGACAACGTCTGCCCGGCCGAGCAGTGGCGGCACTCGCACAACTACCTGCATCACACGTACACGAACGTGATCGGGAAGGACAAGGACGTCGGCTACGAGATCCTCCGGGTCCGTGCCGACCAGCCCTGGCACCCCGCCTACCTGGGGCAGCCGATCTGGAACGTGCTGCTGATGCTGCTGTTCGAACACGGGGTGTCCCTGCACGACCTCGACGTCGACGGCCTGCTGAAGATGCAGGTCGAGGATCCCGAGGAGCTCCGCCGCAAGCTGCTCGACGTCGGCCGCAAGCACGCTCGGCAGATGCGCAAGGACTTCGTGCTGTTCCCGCTGCTCACCGGCCCCGCGGCGGTCTCGCCGCTGACCGCGAACGCCACCGCGAACGTCGTCCGCAACATCTGGTCCTACGCGATCATCTTCTGCGGGCACTTCCCGGACGGGGCCGAGGTCTTCACCGAGGAGGAGCTGGACGGGGAGACCCGCGGCGAGTGGTACCTGCGGCAGCTGCTCGGGTCGGCCAACTTCACCGGTAACCGCCTGATGCACGTCATGTCCGGCAGCCTCGGCTACCAGATCGAGCACCACCTGTTCCCGGACCTGCCGTCGAACCGGTACCCGGAGATCGCGGTGAAGGTCCGGGCGCTCTGCGAGAAGTACGACCTGCCCTACACGACCGGGCCGTTCCCGCGGCAGTTCTGGCAGGCGACCCGCTCGATCTGGCGGCTGTCGTTGCCGGCGCGCGGGATCCGCGAGTCCGAGCACCGCCGTGAGCGCCGAGGGCTGCTGCGCCGACCGGCCGCCCGCGCGGCCTGAGCCACCGCGATCGCGGCCGCCGTTGCGCGGCGGCCGCGAGCGTGCCCGCCGGGTCAGGACGACCGAGGGGGCTCGGTCGGCGTGGGGTACCCCCGGCGACGAGCAGCCGGACCCGCGGCGGCTGCGTCGTCCCGGCCGCCGACATGGGGGCTGACCTGCGACGATGCCGAAAACCGACCCCCCTGTGAACGGCGCCCGACGGGCCGTGTAACTTTCTCTCTGTCAGCGAGTGAGCCGGACAGAACGGGCCTGGGAGGCCCGGTCAACAGGCCCCGCGGACATGACCCCCGGTGGTTCGCCGAGTTTCTCGGTGTGATTGTCTTGGTGGGTCGAGATGATCCGTCTTCAGGATCCTGCTCCTTGTGTGGGGGTGGGTGAGTGCGGTGCGGGGGTCTTTTGAGAACTCAACAGTGTGTCGAGCTATTTTTATTCGGTTTGGCGTTTTGTGCCAAATTGTGGTTGCAGCATTCGACCCCGTCGGGTGTTGTGGCCAGTTGTTTGTTTGTCAGGGTTTTGTTGGAGAGTTTGATCCTGGCTCAGGACGAACGCTGGCGGCGTGCTTAACACATGCAAGTCGAGCGGTAAGGCCCTTTCGGGGGTACACGAGCGGCGAACGGGTGAGTAACACGTGGGTGACCTGCCCTCCACTCTGGGATAAGCCCGGGAAACTGGGTCTAATACCGGATAGGACCATTGATCGCATGGTTGGTGGTGGAAAGTTTTTTCGGTGGGGGATGGGCCTGCGGCCTATCAGCTTGTTGGTGGGGTGATGGCCTACCAAGGCGGTGACGGGTAGCCGGCCTGAGAGGGCGACCGGCCACACTGGGACTGAGACACGGCCCAGACTCCTACGGGAGGCAGCAGTGGGGAATATTGCGCAATGGGCGGAAGCCTGACGCAGCGACGCCGCGTGGGGGATGACGGCCTTCGGGTTGTAAACCTCTTTCGCCAGGGACGAAGAGCAATTGACGGTACCTGGAGAAGAAGCACCGGCCAACTACGTGCCAGCAGCCGCGGTAACACGTAGGGTGCGAGCGTTGTCCGGAATTATTGGGCGTAAAGAGCTCGTAGGCGGTGTGTCGCGTCGGCCGTGAAAACTTGGGGCTTAACTCTGAGCGTGCGGTCGATACGGGCATCACTTGAGTTCGGCAGGGGAGACTGGAATTCCTGGTGTAGCGGTGAAATGCGCAGATATCAGGAGGAACACCGGTGGCGAAGGCGGGTCTCTGGGCCGATACTGACGCTGAGGAGCGAAAGCGTGGGGAGCGAACAGGATTAGATACCCTGGTAGTCCACGCCGTAAACGTTGGGCGCTAGGTGTGGGGACCATTCCACGGTTTCTGTGCCGCAGCTAACGCATTAAGCGCCCCGCCTGGGGAGTACGGCCGCAAGGCTAAAACTCAAAGGAATTGACGGGGGCCCGCACAAGCGGCGGAGCATGTGGATTAATTCGATGCAACGCGAAGAACCTTACCTGGGTTTGACATGCACCAGACATCCCTAGAGATAGGGCTTCCCTTGTGGTTGGTGTGCAGGTGGTGCATGGCTGTCGTCAGCTCGTGTCGTGAGATGTTGGGTTAAGTCCCGCAACGAGCGCAACCCTTGTTCCATGTTGCCAGCACGTAATGGTGGGGACTCATGGGAGACTGCCGGGGTCAACTCGGAGGAAGGTGGGGATGACGTCAAGTCATCATGCCCCTTATGTCCAGGGCTTCACACATGCTACAATGGCTCATACAGAGGGCTGCGAGACCGTGAGGTGGAGCGAATCCCTTAAAGTGAGTCTCAGTTCGGATCGGGGTCTGCAACTCGACCCCGTGAAGTTGGAGTCGCTAGTAATCGCAGATCAGCAACGCTGCGGTGAATACGTTCCCGGGCCTTGTACACACCGCCCGTCACGTCACGAAAGTTGGTAACACCCGAAGCCGGCGGCCCAACCCTTGTGGAGGGAGCTGTCGAAGGTGGGACTGGCGATTGGGACGAAGTCGTAACAAGGTAGCCGTACCGGAAGGTGCGGCTGGATCACCTCCTTTCTAAGGAGTCCCATCATGTGATGGGGCACCACAATACTCTGTGAGTTCTGCTCATAAGGTGTCTGTGGTTCCTTCATTGAATCGCATTTGCGGCCCCGTTCGTGGGTCGGGTGCGTTGGGTGGAACGCAGGTCGTCGGACCG
Organism: Pseudonocardia sp. ICBG1293; assembly: GCF_020131355.1. Taxonomy (GTDB): domain Bacteria; phylum Actinomycetota; class Actinomycetes; order Mycobacteriales; family Pseudonocardiaceae; genus Pseudonocardia. Next base: position 8,836 of record NZ_JAHLEL010000048.1, on the reverse strand, counting down.
TTTGGCTTGGCACACTGTTGGGTCCTGAGGGGACACCCCGAGGTTCTTCGGAGCTGTGGGTTGTTTTCTTTGGCCGCTCAGGTTGAGGGTTGTCCTAACGCCCCGGTTGGTTCCGGGTGTGGTGGCTTCTTCTTGGTCTGGTGTGGTTGTGGGTTGAGTGTTGCATAGTGGATGCGAGCATCTTGTTGTGGTCAAGTTGTTAAGAGCACATGGTGGATGCCTGGGCATCAGGAGCCGATGAAGGACGTGGGAGGCCGCGATAGGCCTCGGGGAGCTGTCAACCGAGCTGTGATCCGAGGGTGTCCGAATGGGGAAACCCAGCGCCCGTCATGGGGCGTTACCCGTACCTGAATTCATAGGGTGCGTGGAGGGAACGTGGGGAAGTGAAACATCTCAGTACCCACAGGAAGAGAAAACAATAGTGATTCCGTGAGTAGTGGCGAGCGAAAGCGGAAGAGGCTAAACCGTGTCCGTGTCAAGCCGGCAGGTGTTGCGGGTGCGGGGTTGTGAGACGTGTCGTTCATCTTCTGCCGAGGATGGGACAGCAAGAGCCGGTGTTAGCGGAACGACTCTGGGATGGTCGGCCGTAGTGGGTGATAGCCCCGTACGCGAAAATGTCTGGTTCTGTTGTGGGCGTGTTCTCGAGTAGCAGCGAGCCCGTGAAATTCGCTGTGAATCTGGCGGGACCACCCGTCAAGCCTAAATACTACCTGATGACCGATAGCGGACAAGTACCGTGAGGGAAAGGTGAAAAGTACCCCGGGAGGGGAGTGAAATAGTACCTGAAACCGTGTGCTTACAAGCCGTCAGAGCCTTGAGTCTTCGGACGGGGTGATGGCGTGCCTTTTGAAGAATGAGCCTGCGAGTTATGCTTCGTGGCGAGGTTAACCTGTGTGGGGTAGCCGTAGCGAAAGCGAGTCCGAATAGGGCGTTGTAGTCGCGGGGTGTAGACCCGAAGCGGAGTGATCTACCCATGGCCAGGGTGAAGCGTCGGTAAGACGTCGTGGAGGCCCGAACCCACCAGGGTTGAAAACCTGGGGGATGAGCTGTGGGTAGGGGTGAAAGGCCAATCAAACTTCGTGATAGCTGGTTCTCCCCGAAATGCATTTAGGTGCAGCGTCGTGTGTTTCTTACCGGAGGTAGAGCACTGGATGGCCTAGGGGGCCGACAAGCTTACCGAAGTCAGCCAAACTCCGAATGCCGGTGAGTGAGAGCGCGGCAGTGAGACTGCGGGGGATAAGCTTCGTGGTCGAGAGGGAAACAGCCCAGATCACCGGCTAAGGCCCCTAAGCGTGCGCTAAGTGGGAAAGGATGTGGGATCGCCCGGACAGCCAGGAGGTTGGCTTAGAAGCAGCCACCCTTGAAAGAGTGCGTAATAGCTCACTGGTCAAGTGGTCCTGCGCCGACAATGTAGCGGGGCTCAAGCGCACCGCCGAAGCCGTGGCAATGACACTGTTGTGTTGTTGGGTAGGGGAGCGTCCTGCATCTGGTGAAGCCCGGGAGTGATTTACGGGTGGAGGGTGTGGGAGTGAGAATGCAGGCATGAGTAGCGAATGCAGAGTGAGAATCTCTGCCGCCGGATGACCAAGGGTTCCTGGGCCAGGTTGTTCCGCCCAGGGTGAGCCGGGACCTAAGGCGAGGCCGTCAGGCGTAGTCGATGGACAACGGGTTGATATTCCCGTGCTCGTGATAGTGCGTCCATGCCGAGGCCGGTGATGCTAACCATCCGAACCCACCTTCGCTCCTTCGGGAGTGTTGTTTGTGGGGGAGCGTGGGATCCGATCTGGTAGTAGGTAAGTGATGGGGTGACGCAGGAGGGTAGCTCCGCCACGCGGTGGTTGTCGTGGTGTAAGCCTGTAGCCTGATTTCCTAGGTAAATCCGGGGGATCGTGAAGGGTGAGAGGTGATGCGTAGCCGATTGAGGCGAAGAGAGTGATCCCATGCTGTCGAGAAAAGCCTCTAGCGAGTGCTGTTGCGGCCCGTACCCCAAACCGACACAGGTGGTCAGGTAGAGAATACCGAGGCGATCGAGCGAACTGTGGTTAAGGAATTCGGCAAAATACCTCCGTAACTTCGGGAGAAGGAGGGCCGGTTGTCTTGAGGCTCCTTGCGGGCTAGGGACGGCCGGTCGCAGAGACCAGGCCCAAGCGACTGTTTACTAAAAACACAGGTCCGTGCGAAGTCGCAAGACGATGTATACGGACTGACGCCTGCCCGGTGCTGGAACGTTAAGAGGACCTGTTAGCTCCTTCGGGGTCGAAGCGGAGAATTTAAGCGCCAGTAAACGGCGGTGGTAACTATAACCATCCTAAGGTAGCGAAATTCCTTGTCGGGTAAGTTCCGACCTGCACGAATGGCGTAACGACTTGGGCGCTGTCTCGACCACAGACTCGGCGAAATTGCACTACGAGTAAAGATGCTCGTTACGCGCGGCAGGACGGAAAGACCCCGGGACCTTTACTATAGCTTGGTATTGATGCTCGGTTCGGCTTGTGTAGGATAGGTGGGAGACTGTGAAATCATCACGCCAGTGGTGGTGGAGTCGTTGTTGAAATACCACTCTGGTCGAATTGGGTGTCTTAACCTCGGGCCATGATCTGGTTCAGGGACAGTGCCTGGTGGGTAGTTTAACTGGGGCGGTTGCCTCCCAAAGAGTAACGGAGGCGCCCAAAGGTTCCCTCAGCCTGGTTGGCAATCAGGTGTTGAGTGTAAGTGCACAAGGGAGCTTGACTGTGAGACTGACGGGTCGAGCAGGGACGAAAGTCGGGACTAGTGATCCGGCACCACCTTGTGGAAGGGGTGTCGCTCAACGGATAAAAGGTACCCCGGGGATAACAGGCTGATCTTGCCCAAGAGTCCATATCGACGGGACCGGCGCGTCCCGGTCCACCACGGTGGCGGGCTTCGCCGCGGGCATGCCGTTGACGACGACCCGGCCGGCCGCGATCAGCTCGGCGGCCTGGCCACGGGACCGGGCGAGCTTGCGGCGGACCAGTTCGGCGTCGAGCCGGGCACGGACGGGGCCCATCGTCACTCCCGTTCCGAGCCGGCGCTCAGCGCACGACCGAGCGCGGCGTGCACCCGCTCGAAGGCAGCGGGGTGCTCGGCGACCGGACGGTCGTCCAGCGCGTCGAGCGCCGCGACGGCCGCATCGACCTCGGCACGCAGGGCCGCGACCGGACGGTCCTGCTCGGGCCGCGGGTCGCCCGGACGGGGTCCGGGTGCGGGAACGCTCATGGATGATCTCCGGGGACGGGGTTCTGACGCCACGGTAGCCGACGGTCCCGACATCGGTCGGGAGCGCCGTCACCGCCCCGGGCGCTCCGCCAGGCCGAGATCCGCCAGCGCCGTGACGGCGGCGGCACCGTCGGCCCGCACGTCCGCGACGCCCTGCTCCCAGGCGACGACGCACAGGGCACGCAGCGCGTCCACGGCGGGCTCGTGACCACCCCCGTCCCCGGACAGGACGAGGGTGTCGCCGTCGGCGCGCACGTCCCAGCCGGGCCGCGGACCGGGCGCCAGCTCGTCCGCGGCCCGGGTGAGCGCGGCGAGATCGGCGCCGATGTAGGTGGGCCGCAGCGCCGGCGTGGCAGCCAGCAGCTCGGCCGCGCCGCTGACTCCGGTCAGCACCATCAACGACGGCGCGCCCATCGCATCGGCACCCTCGATGTCGGTGTCGAGCCGGTCCCCGATGACGAGCGGGGACCGCGCGGCCCCGCTCGCCTCACGCAGCAACCGCGCGGCGGGCTTGCCCGCCACCTGCGGCCGGGCACCGGTCGCGGTCCGCACGACCTGGACCATCGAGCCGTTGCCGGGCAGCGCCCCGCGGTCGGTGGGCAGGGTGGGGTCGACGTTGGAGGCCACCCACAGCGCCCCGGCACGGACGGCGACGACCGCCTCGGCCAGGATCCGCCACCCGGTGTCGGGCGAATGTCCCTGGACGACGGCGTCCGCGCCCTCGGCGACGTCGAGCACGACCAGTCCGCGGGCCCGGACCTCCTCGGCCAGCGCCGAGGTCCCGACGACCAGCACCCGCGCCCCCGGCGGGAGCTGCTCGGCCAGCATCGCGGCCGCGGCCTGCGAGCTGGTCCGGACGTCCTCGACGCGGGCCGGGAAACCCAGCTCGGCGAGGTGTGCGGCGACGTCGGCGGGACTGCGGGAGGCGTTGTTGGTGACGTAGACCGTGGGCACCCCGCGGTCCGCGGCCCCGAGCACCGCCTCGACGGCCCCCGGCACGACCTCGGGGCCCCGGTACAGGGTGCCGTCGAGGTCGGCCAGGAGGACGTCGTGGCGGGACAGCAGGTCGTCGGTCACCGGTCGCCGGTCCCGGCGTCCGGCGCGCTGCGGGGGGCGTCCGGCTCCCCGACCGCGACGTCCGCGTCGGTCCGGTCGGTGTCCTCCCGACCCCCGTCCGTCGCGTCCCCGGAGGTCGCACCGGTCCGGTCGACGTCCGGGATGCCGGTCCGGGGCGTGTCGTCGCCCGCGGTGTCGTCGCCCGCGGTGTCGTCGCCCGCGGTGTCGGTCCGCACGGGCTGCGCCGCTTCCGCGGCGGGGTCTGCCGCGTCGTGGTCGTCGGCGGCCGGGGGCACGTCCTCCCACCCGACGGTCAGCTCGTCGTCGGCCCCCTCGAGCTCGTCCCCGGTCAACTCGGCGATCCGCGCGGCGGCGTCGGTCTCCCGGTGCCGGTCGGCGTCGTGGGCGTGCACGAACCACTGCACGGCCGGCCTCGGAGTCGCGGCCCGCGGCGAGCAGGTTGTCGGCGTAGGCGTAGAACAGCCGTGCGCTCCAGGGGTCGCGGCGGGCCGCATCGAGCTCGGGGACCTGGAGTCCGACGACGGCGGCGGCGGCTTCGCCGAGATCGCGGCGGGCGCCCGCGGCCACGATGAGCAGCTCGATGCGCTCCTCGTGGCCGAGGTCGCGGGCCTCCGGGCTGCGGGCGAGGTCGAGAGCACGCTCGGGACGACCGAGCGCACGCTCGATGTCGGCCATCACGTGGACGTGCCCCGGACCGCCGCCCATCCGGCGCGCGGCGCGGAACTCGCCGAGGGCCTCGTTCCACTCGCCGGCGTGGTAGGCGACGATCCCGGCGGCCTCGCGCACCACGGCGATCCGCGACGCCGGCGCGCCGTGCGTAACGCACGTGCTCGAGCGCCTGCTCCGCGTCCTCGTCGACGAGCAGGCCCGCGGCGACGAGGTGCCGGGCCACGACCTCGGCGGTCTCCTTCTGCAGCCCGCGCAGGTCGCGGCGCACGCTCGGGTCCAGTTCGGCGGCCGACACACCGAGTCCGGCAGGTCCGGCTCGGCGACGAACGTCCGCTCGGCCGACTCCGGGATGGCGCGCCGTGGGCGGTCGTCGCGACCACGACGGTCGTCACGGCCACGGTCGTCGCGGCCACGGTCGTTCCGGCCCCGGTCGTCGCGCCTGCGGTCGTCACGCCTGGGGTCGTCGCGGCCGGAGCGGGGGCCACGGTCGTCCCGGCCGCCGCGCGGGCCACGGTCGTCGCGCTCCCGGCGCGGTCCACGGTCGTCCCGGTCACGGAGCGGGCGACGCTCGTCGTGCCCGCCGGAACGCTCGGCACGGTTCCCGCGGGGACCGTCGACGGTGTCGCCGTCGGCCGCGGTGCTGCCCGGGGCGGTCACGGCGCGGTCCACGAGGTCGGCCTCGGTACCGGCCCCACGGGAGTCCGTCACGGGGCGTCGGTCACGGGGGCGTCGGTCGCGGCGCGGCCCGTGTCGCCCGCGTCGTCGGCGCGCTCGTCGCGGGCGACCGGCTCGCCCACCGCCTCCGCGGGCGAGGTGTCCGCAACCCCGGTGGCGGTGTCGGAGCCGATGCGACCGGTCGCACCGGGCGACTCCCGCGTCCCGGTCGTCGACGGCGTCACGACAGGCGCGTCACCGGCCGGCTCGTCCGGCACGGCGTCCCGCTGCGCGACGTCCTGGGGCTCGACGGCCGCGGACCGCTCGGACCGGCGGTCCTGCGACGGGCGCTCCTCCCGGGCGCGGTACGGGCGGTCCACGCTGTCCCGGGACTGGCTGCGCCGGTCGTCGCGACGCGGGCGCACGGTCCCGGTACGGACGCGCACCACGGTCGTCGTCGCGCTGCGGACGGGGCCACGGTCGTCACGGTCCCGGAACGAACGGGCACCGCGGTCCCCGGACGGACGTGCCCCCCGCTCGTCGCGGTCACGGGGCGGACGGCCACCGCGGTCCTCGCGATTACGGAAGGGGCGGGCACCGCGGTCGTCACGGCTGCCGGAGGAACGGCCGTCACGGTCCTCGGACGGACGTCCCCCGCGGTCGTCACGGCCGGAGAAGGAACGACCGCCACGGTCGTCGCGACCGGAGAACGAGCGGCCACCACGGTCCTCACGGCCGGAGGAGGGACGGCCGGCGCGGTCCTCGCGGTCCCGAACGAGCGTCCGCCGCGGTCGTCGTCGCGCGGCGGACGGGGGCCACGGTCGTCACGGTCCCGGTAGGGACGGCGGTCGTCGCGGCCCGTGGACGGCCGGCCACCACGGTCGTCACGTCCACCCCCGGAACGCGTCACGCCGGCCGGTGCCACCGGAACGACGGTCCTCGTCACGGGCGGGGCGACGGTCGTCGTCGCGACGCGGACCGCGGTCGGAGCGGCCGTCGCTGCGGAAGCCGCCCTCGCGCCGGCCGGTCTCGCGTCCGCGTCCGCCGGTGTCGCGTCCGCCCCGGTCGGACCAGGAGCGGCCCTCGGTGCGGCGCTCGCCCGGACGTCCCCGGTCGTCCCGCGACCGGTCGCCGCCACTGCGGTTGCCCCGGTCGTCGCGACGCGTGCGGTCGTCGCCGTCGCGGCGCCGTCCCCGCTGGTCGTCGTGGCGCGACCACCCCGACCCGTGGCGCGATCCGCGCTCTTCGCCTGCCCGGCCGTTGCCGGGACGATCCCCGTCCGTCACATGGTCAGGGTACAAACGAACACCGTCACTTCCGCGGTCGGCGACCGCACTGGGCTAACCGGTCCGCGCAGCGCGGCGGACACGGCTGCAGAAACACGAAAAAAGGGGAGTCCACAGCGGCTTCTACACCGTTGCGGACTCCCCTTTCAGAGGTTGAATGTCGGCGGCGACCTACTCTCCCACACCCTGGCGAGTGCAGTACCATCGGCGCAGGAAGGCTTAGCTACCGGGTTCGGAATGGGACCGGGCGTTTCCCTACCGCAATGACCACCGACAACACTATTCAACAAACCCCACCACAAAAACGGGTGGGGGACCAACGAACACACAACCCGCACAGGGTTGTGAGCTCAGGGTCACACAGTGGATGCGAACAACTCGTTGTGGCAAGCCCTCGGCCTATTAGTACCGGTCAACTCCACCCCTCACAAGGCTTCCATCTCCGGCCTATCAACCCAGTCATCTCCTGGGAGCCTTACCCACTCAAAGGTGGTGGGAGACCTCATCTTGGAACAGGCTTCCCGCTTAGATGCCTTCAGCGGTTATCCCTCCCGAACATAGCCAACCAGCCGTGCCCCTGGCGGGACAACTGGCACACCAGAGGTTCGTCCGTCCCGGTCCTCTCGTACTAGGGACAGCCTTCCTCAAGTCTCCAACGCGCGCGGCGGATAGGGACCGAACTGTCTCACGACGTTCTAAACCCAGCTCGCGTACCGCTTTAATGGGCGAACAGCCCAACCCTTGGGACCTACTCCAGCCCCAGGATGCGACGAGCCGACATCGAGGTGCCAAACCATGCCGTCGATATGGACTCTTGGGCAAGATCAGCCTGTTATCCCCGGGGTACCTTTTATCCGTTGAGCGACACCCCTTCCACAAGGTGGTGCCGGATCACTAGTCCCGACTTTCGTCCCTGCTCGACCCGTCAGTCTCACAGTCAAGCTCCCTTGTGCACTTACACTCAACACCTGATTGCCAACCAGGCTGAGGGAACCTTTGGGCGCCTCCGTTACTCTTTGGGAGGCAACCGCCCCAGTTAAACTACCCACCAGGCACTGTCCCTGAACCAGATCATGGCCCGAGGTTAAGACACCCAATTCGACCAGAGTGGTATTTCAACAACGACTCCACCACCACTGGCGTGATGATTTCACAGTCTCCCACCTATCCTACACAAGCCGAACCGAGCATCAATACCAAGCTATAGTAAAGGTCCCGGGGTCTTTCCGTCCTGCCGCGCGTAACGAGCATCTTTACTCGTAGTGCAATTTCGCCGAGTCTGTGGTCGAGACAGCGCCCAAGTCGTTACGCCATTCGTGCAGGTCGGAACTTACCCGACAAGGAATTTCGCTACCTTAGGATGGTTATAGTTACCACCGCCGTTTACTGGCGCTTAAATTCTCCGCTTCGACCCCGAAGGAGCTAACAGGTCCTCTTAACGTTCCAGCACCGGCAGGCGTCAGTCCGTATACATCGTCTTGCGACTTCGCACGGACCTGTGTTTTTAGTAAACAGTCGCTTGGGCCTGGTCTCTGCGACCGGCCGTCCCTAGCCCGCAAGGAGCCTCAAGACAACCGGCCCTCCTTCTCCCGAAGTTACGGAGGTATTTTGCCGAATTCCTTAACCACAGTTTCGCTCGATCGCCTCGGTATTCTCTACCTGACCACCTGTGTCGGTTTGGGGTACGGGCCGCAACAGCACTCGCTAGAGGCTTTTCTCGACAGCATGGGATCACTCTCTTCGCCTCAATCGGCTACGCATCACCTCTCACCCTTCACGATCCCCCGGATTTACCTAGGAAATCAGGCTACAGGCTTACACCACGACAACCACCGCGTGGCGGAGCTACCCTCCTGCGTCACCCCATCACTTACCTACTACCAGATCGGATCCCACGCTCCCCCACAAACAAC
>NZ_JAHLEL010000047.1 GCF_020131355.1 Pseudonocardia sp. ICBG1293 | reverse complement strand
AGGGGAGACTGGAATTCCTGGTGTAGCGGTGAAATGCGCAGATATCAGGAGGAACACCGGTGGCGAAGGCGGGTCTCTGGGCCGATACTGACGCTGAGGAGCGAAAGCGTGGGGAGCGAACAGGATTAGATACCCTGGTAGTCCACGCCGTAAACGTTGGGCGCTAGGTGTGGGGACCATTCCACGGTTTCTGTGCCGCAGCTAACGCATTAAGCGCCCCGCCTGGGGAGTACGGCCGCAAGGCTAAAACTCAAAGGAATTGACGGGGGCCCGCACAAGCGGCGGAGCATGTGGATTAATTCGATGCAACGCGAAGAACCTTACCTGGGTTTGACATGCACCAGACATCCCTAGAGATAGGGATTCCCTTGTGGTTGGTGTGCAGGTGGTGCATGGCTGTCGTCAGCTCGTGTCGTGAGATGTTGGGTTAAGTCCCGCAACGAGCGCAACCCTTGTTCCATGTTGCCAGCACGTAATGGTGGGGACTCATGGGAGACTGCCGGGGTCAACTCGGAGGAAGGTGGGGATGACGTCAAGTCATCATGCCCCTTATGTCCAGGGCTTCACACATGCTACAATGGCTCATACAGAGGGCTGCGAGACCGTGAGGTGGAGCGAATCCCTTAAAGTGAGTCTCAGTTCGGATCGGGGTCTGCAACTCGACCCCGTGAAGTTGGAGTCGCTAGTAATCGCAGATCAGCAACGCTGCGGTGAATACGTTCCCGGGCCTTGTACACACCGCCCGTCACGTCACGAAAGTTGGTAACACCCGAAGCCGGCGGCCCAACCCTTGTGGAGGGAGCTGTCGAAGGTGGGACTGGCGATTGGGACGAAGTCGTAACAAGGTAGCCGTACCGGAAGGTGCGGCTGGATCACCTCCTTTCTAAGGAGTCCCATCATGTGATGGGGCACCACAATACTCTGTGAGTTCTGCTCATAAGGTGTCTGTGGTTCCTTCATTGAATCGCATTTGCGGCCCCGTTCGTGGGTCGGGTGCGTTGGGTGGAACGCAGGTCGTCGGACCGTTTGGCTTGGCACACTGTTGGGTCCTGAGGGGACACCCCGAGGTTCTTCGGAGCTGTGGGTTGTTTTCTTTGGCCGCTCAGGTTGAGGGTTGTCCTAACGCCCCGGTTGGTTCCGGGTGTGGTGGCTTCTTCTTGGTCTGGTGTGGTTGTGGGTTGAGTGTTGCATAGTGGATGCGAGCATCTTGTTGTGGTCAAGTTGTTAAGAGCACATGGTGGATGCCTGGGCATCAGGAGCCGATGAAGGACGTGGGAGGCCGCGATAGGCCTCGGGGAGCTGTCAACCGAGCTGTGATCCGAGGGTGTCCGAATGGGGAAACCCAGCGCCCGTCATGGGGCGTTACCCGTACCTGAATTCATAGGGTGCGTGGAGGGAACGTGGGGAAGTGAAACATCTCAGTACCCACAGGAAGAGAAAACAATAGTGATTCCGTGAGTAGTGGCGAGCGAAAGCGGAAGAGGCTAAACCGTGTCCGTGTCAAGCCGGCAGGTGTTGCGGGTGCGGGGTTGTGAGACGTGTCGTTCATCTTCTGCCGAGGATGGGACAGCAAGAGCCGGTGTTAGCGGAACGACTCTGGGATGGTCGGCCGTAGTGGGTGATAGCCCCGTACGCGAAAATGTCTGGTTCTGTTGTGGGCGTGTTCTCGAGTAGCAGCGAGCCCGTGAAATTCGCTGTGAATCTGGCGGGACCACCCGTCAAGCCTAAATACTACCTGATGACCGATAGCGGACAAGTACCGTGAGGGAAAGGTGAAAAGTACCCCGGGAGGGGAGTGAAATAGTACCTGAAACCGTGTGCTTACAAGCCGTCAGAGCCTTGAGTCTTCGGACGGGGTGATGGCGTGCCTTTTGAAGAATGAGCCTGCGAGTTATGCTTCGTGGCGAGGTTAACCTGTGTGGGGTAGCCGTAGCGAAAGCGAGTCCGAATAGGGCGTTGTAGTCGCGGGGTGTAGACCCGAAGCGGAGTGATCTACCCATGGCCAGGGTGAAGCGTCGGTAAGACGTCGTGGAGGCCCGAACCCACCAGGGTTGAAAACCTGGGGGATGAGCTGTGGGTAGGGGTGAAAGGCCAATCAAACTTCGTGATAGCTGGTTCTCCCCGAAATGCATTTAGGTGCAGCGTCGTGTGTTTCTTACCGGAGGTAGAGCACTGGATGGCCTAGGGGGCCGACAAGCTTACCGAAGTCAGCCAAACTCCGAATGCCGGTGAGTGAGAGCGCGGCAGTGAGACTGCGGGGGATAAGCTTCGTGGTCGAGAGGGAAACAGCCCAGATCACCGGCTAAGGCCCCTAAGCGTGCGCTAAGTGGGAAAGGATGTGGGATCGCCCGGACAGCCAGGAGGTTGGCTTAGAAGCAGCCACCCTTGAAAGAGTGCGTAATAGCTCACTGGTCAAGTGGTCCTGCGCCGACAATGTAGCGGGGCTCAAGCGCACCGCCGAAGCCGTGGCAATGACACTGTTGTGTTGTTGGGTAGGGGAGCGTCCTGCATCTGGTGAAGCCCGGGAGTGATTTACGGGTGGAGGGTGTGGGAGTGAGAATGCAGGCATGAGTAGCGAATGCAGAGTGAGAATCTCTGCCGCCGGATGACCAAGGGTTCCTGGGCCAGGTTGTTCCGCCCAGGGTGAGCCGGGACCTAAGGCGAGGCCGTCAGGCGTAGTCGATGGACAACGGGTTGATATTCCCGTGCTCGTGATAGTGCGTCCATGCCGAGGCCGGTGATGCTAACCATCCGAACCCACCTTCGCTCCTTCGGGAGTGTTGTTTGTGGGGGAGCGTGGGATCCGATCTGGTAGTAGGTAAGTGATGGGGTGACGCAGGAGGGTAGCTCCGCCACGCGGTGGTTGTCGTGGTGTAAGCCTGTAGCCTGATTTCCTAGGTAAATCCGGGGGATCGTGAAGGGTGAGAGGTGATGCGTAGCCGATTGAGGCGAAGAGAGTGATCCCATGCTGTCGAGAAAAGCCTCTAGCGAGTGCTGTTGCGGCCCGTACCCCAAACCGACACAGGTGGTCAGGTAGAGAATACCGAGGCGATCGAGCGAACTGTGGTTAAGGAATTCGGCAAAATACCTCCGTAACTTCGGGAGAAGGAGGGCCGGTTGTCTTGAGGCTCCTTGCGGGCTAGGGACGGCCGGTCGCAGAGACCAGGCCCAAGCGACTGTTTACTAAAAACACAGGTCCGTGCGAAGTCGCAAGACGATGTATACGGACTGACGCCTGCCCGGTGCTGGAACGTTAAGAGGACCTGTTAGCTCCTTCGGGGTCGAAGCGGAGAATTTAAGCGCCAGTAAACGGCGGTGGTAACTATAACCATCCTAAGGTAGCGAAATTCCTTGTCGGGTAAGTTCCGACCTGCACGAATGGCGTAACGACTTGGGCGCTGTCTCGACCACAGACTCGGCGAAATTGCACTACGAGTAAAGATGCTCGTTACGCGCGGCAGGACGGAAAGACCCCGGGACCTTTACTATAGCTTGGTATTGATGCTCGGTTCGGCTTGTGTAGGATAGGTGGGAGACTGTGAAATCATCACGCCAGTGGTGGTGGAGTCGTTGTTGAAATACCACTCTGGTCGAATTGGGTGTCTTAACCTCGGGCCATGATCTGGTTCAGGGACAGTGCCTGGTGGGTAGTTTAACTGGGGCGGTTGCCTCCCAAAGAGTAACGGAGGCGCCCAAAGGTTCCCTCAGCCTGGTTGGCAATCAGGTGTTGAGTGTAAGTGCACAAGGGAGCTTGACTGTGAGACTGACGGGTCGAGCAGGGACGAAAGTCGGGACTAGTGATCCGGCACCACCTTGTGGAAGGGGTGTCGCTCAACGGATAAAAGGTACCCCGGGGATAACAGGCTGATCTTGCCCAAGAGTCCATATCGACGGCATGGTTTGGCACCTCGATGTCGGCTCGTCGCATCCTGGGGCTGGAGTAGGTCCCAAGGGTTGGGCTGTTCGCCCATTAAAGCGGTACGCGAGCTGGGTTTAGAACGTCGTGAGACAGTTCGGTCCCTATCCGCCGCGCGCGTTGGAGACTTGAGGAAGGCTGTCCCTAGTACGAGAGGACCGGGACGGACGAACCTCTGGTGTGCCAGTTGTCCCGCCAGGGGCACGGCTGGTTGGCTATGTTCGGGAGGGATAACCGCTGAAGGCATCTAAGCGGGAAGCCTGTTCCAAGATGAGGTCTCCCACCACCTTTGAGTGGGTAAGGCTCCCAGGAGATGACTGGGTTGATAGGCCGGAGATGGAAGCCTTGTGAGGGGTGGAGTTGACCGGTACTAATAGGCCGAGGGCTTGCCACAACGAGTTGTTCGCATCCACTGTGTGACCCTGAGCTCACAACCCTGTGCGGGTTGTGTGTTCGTTGGTCCCCCACCCGTTTTTGTGGTGGGGTTTGTTGAATAGTGTTGTCGGTGGTCATTGCGGTAGGGAAACGCCCGGTCCCATTCCGAACCCGGTAGCTAAGCCTTCCTGCGCCGATGGTACTGCACTCGCCAGGGTGTGGGAGAGTAGGTCGCCGCCGACATTCAACCTCTGAAAGGGGAGTCCGCAACGGTGTAGAAGCCGCTGTGGACTCCCCTTTTTTCGTGTTTCTGCAGCCGTGTCCGCCGCGCTGCGCGGACCGGTTAGCCCAGTGCGGTCGCCGACCGCGGAAGTGACGGTGTTCGTTTGTACCCTGACCATGTGACGGACGGGGATCGTCCCGGCAACGGCCGGGCAGGCGAAGAGCGCGGATCGCGCCACGGGTCGGGGTGGTCGCGCCACGACGACCAGCGGGGACGGCGCCGCGACGGCGACGACCGCACGCGTCGCGACGACCGGGGCAACCGCAGTGGCGGCGACCGGTCGCGGGACGACCGGGGACGTCCGGGCGAGCGCCGCACCGAGGGCCGCTCCTGGTCCGACCGGGGCGGACGCGACACCGGCGGACGCGAGACCGGCCGGCGCGAGGGCGGCTTCCGCAGCGACGGCCGCTCCGACCGCGGTCCGCGTCGCGACGACGACCGTCGCCCCGCCCGTGACGAGGACCGTCGTTCCGGTGGCACCGGCCGGCGTGACGCGTTCCGGGGTGGACGTGACGACCGTGGTGGCCGGCCGTCCACGGGCCGCGACGACCGCCGTCCCTACCGGGACCGTGACGACCGTGGCCCCCGTCCGCCGCGCGACGACGACCGCGGCGGACGCTCGTTCCGGGACCGCGAGGACCGCGCCGGCCGTCCCTCCTCCGGCCGTGAGGACCGTGGTGGCCGCTCGTTCTCCGGTCGCGACGACCGTGGCGGTCGTTCCTTCTCCGGCCGTGACGACCGCGGGGGACGTCCGTCCGAGGACCGTGACGGCCGTTCCTCCGGCAGCCGTGACGACCGCGGTGCCCGCCCCTTCCGTAATCGCGAGGACCGCGGTGGCCGTCCGCCCCGTGACCGCGACGAGCGGGGGGCACGTCCGTCCGGGGACCGCGGTGCCCGTTCGTTCCGGGACCGTGACGACCGTGGCCCCCGTCCGCAGCGCGACGACGACCGTGGTGCGCGTCCGTACCGGGACCGTGCGCCCCGCGGTCGCGACGACCGGCGCAGCCAGTCCCGGGACAGCGTGGACCGCCCGTACCGCGCCCGGGAGGAGCGCCCGTCGCAGGACCGCCGGTCCGAGCGGTCCGCGGCCGTCGAGCCCCAGGACGTCGCGCAGCGGGACGCCGTGCCGGACGAGCCGGCCGGTGACGCGCCTGTCGTGACGCCGTCGACGACCGGGACGCGGGAGTCGCCCGGTGCGACCGGTCGCATCGGCTCCGACACCGCCACCGGGGTTGCGGACACCTCGCCCGCGGAGGCGGTGGGCGAGCCGGTCGCCCGCGACGAGCGCGCCGACGACGCGGGCGACACGGGCCGCGCCGCGACCGACGCCCCCGTGACCGACGCCCCCGTGACGGACTCCCGTGGGGCCGGTACCGAGGCCGACCTCGTGGACCGCGCCGTGACCGCCCCGGGCAGCACCGCGGCCGACGGCGACACCGTCGACGGTCCCCGCGGGAACCGTGCCGAGCGTTCCGGCGGGCACGACGAGCGTCGCCCGCTCCGTGACCGGGACGACCGTGGACCGCGCCGGGAGCGCGACGACCGTGGCCCGCGCGGCGGCCGGGACGACCGTGGCCCCCGCTCCGGCCGCGACGACCCCAGGCGTGACGACCGCAGGCGCGACGACCGGGGCCGGAACGACCGTGGCCGCGACGACCGTGGCCGTGACGACCGTCGTGGTCGCGACGACCGCCCACGGCGCGCCATCCCGGAGTCGGCCGAGCGGACGTTCGTCGCCGAGCCGGACCTGCCGGACTCGGTGTCGGCCGCCGAACTGGACCCGAGCGTGCGCCGCGACCTGCGCGGGCTGCAGAAGGAGACCGCCGAGGTCGTGGCCCGGCACCTCGTCGCCGCGGGCCTGCTCGTCGACGAGGACGCGGAGCAGGCGCTCGAGCACGTGCGTTACGCACGGCGCCGGGCGTCGCGGATCGCCGTGGTGCGCGAGGCCGCCGGGATCGTCGCCTACCACGCCGGCGAGTGGAACGAGGCCCTCGGCGAGTTCCGCGCCGCGCGCCGGATGGGCGGCGGTCCGGGGCACGTCCACGTGATGGCCGACATCGAGCGTGCGCTCGGTCGTCCCGAGCGTGCTCTCGACCTCGCCCGCAGCCCGGAGGCCCGCGACCTCGGCCACGAGGAGCGCATCGAGCTGCTCATCGTGGCCGCGGGCGCCCGCCGCGATCTCGGCGAAGCCGCCGCCGCCGTCGTCGGACTCCAGGTCCCCGAGCTCGATGCGGCCCGCCGCGACCCCTGGAGCGCACGGCTGTTCTACGCCTACGCCGACAACCTGCTCGCCGCGGGCCGCGACTCCGAGGCCGTGCAGTGGTTCGTGCACGCCCACGACGCCGACCGGCACCGGGAGACCGACGCCGCCGCGCGGATCGCCGAGTTGACCGGGGACGAGCTCGAGGGGGCCGACGACGAGCTGACCGTCGGGTGGGAGGACGTGCCCCCGGCCGCCGACGACCACGACGCGGCAGACCCCGCCGCGGAAGCGGCGCAGCCCGTGCGGACCGACACCGCGGGCGACGACACCGCGGGCGACGACACCGCGGGCGACGACACGCCCCGGACCGGCATCCCGGACGTCGACCGGACCGGTGCGACCTCCGGGGACGCGACGGACGGGGGTCGGGAGGACACCGACCGGACCGACGCGGACGTCGCGGTCGGGGAGCCGGACGCCCCCCGCAGCGCGCCGGACGCCGGGACCGGCGACCGGTGACCGACGACCTGCTGTCCCGCCACGACGTCCTCCTGGCCGACCTCGACGGCACCCTGTACCGGGGCCCCGAGGTCGTGCCGGGGGCCGTCGAGGCGGTGCTCGGGGCCGCGGACCGCGGGGTGCCCACGGTCTACGTCACCAACAACGCCTCCCGCAGTCCCGCCGACGTCGCCGCACACCTCGCCGAGCTGGGTTTCCCGGCCCGCGTCGAGGACGTCCGGACCAGCTCGCAGGCCGCGGCCGCGATGCTGGCCGAGCAGCTCCCGCCGGGGGCGCGGGTGCTGGTCGTCGGGACCTCGGCGCTGGCCGAGGAGGTCCGGGCCCGCGGACTGGTCGTGCTCGACGTCGCCGAGGGCGCGGACGCCGTCGTCCAGGGACATTCGCCCGACACCGGGTGGCGGATCCTGGCCGAGGCGGTCGTCGCCGTCCGTGCCGGGGCGCTGTGGGTGGCCTCCAACGTCGACCCCACCCTGCCCACCGACCGCGGGGCGCTGCCCGGCAACGGCTCGATGGTCCAGGTCGTGCGGACCGCGACCGGTGCCCGGCCGCAGGTGGCGGGCAAGCCCGCCGCGCGGTTGCTGCGTGAGGCGAGCGGGGCCGCGCGGTCCCCGCTCGTCATCGGGGACCGGCTCGACACCGACATCGAGGGTGCCGATGCGATGGGCGCGCCGTCGTTGATGGTGCTGACCGGAGTCAGCGGCGCGGCCGAGCTGCTGGCTGCCACGCCGGCGCTGCGGCCCACCTACATCGGCGCCGATCTCGCCGCGCTCACCCGGGCCGCGGACGAGCTGGCGCCCGGTCCGCGGCCCGGCTGGGACGTGCGCGCCGACGGCGACACCCTCGTCCTGTCCGGGGACGGGGGTGGTCACGAGCCCGCCGTGGACGCGCTGCGTGCCCTGTGCGTCGTCGCCTGGGAGCAGGGCGTCGCGGACGTGCGGGCCGACGGTGCCGCCGCCGTCACGGCGCTGGCGGATCTCGGCCTGGCGGAGCGCCCGGGGCGGTGACGGCGCTCCCGACCGATGTCGGGACCGTCGGCTACCGTGGCGTCAGAACCCCGTCCCCGGAGATCATCCATGAGCGTTCCCGCACCCGGACCCCGTCCGGGCGACCCGCGGCCCGAGCAGGACCGTCCGGTCGCGGCCCTGCGTGCCGAGGTCGATGCGGCCGTCGCGGCGCTCGACGCGCTGGACGACCGTCCGGTCGCCGAGCACCCCGCTGCCTTCGAGCGGGTGCACGCCGCGCTCGGTCGTGCGCTGAGCGCCGGCTCGGAACGGGAGTGACGATGGGCCCCGTCCGTGCCCGGCTCGACGCCGAACTGGTCCGCCGCAAGCTCGCCCGGTCCCGTGGCCAGGCCGCCGAGCTGATCGCGGCCGGCCGGGTCGTCGTCAACGGCATGCCCGCGGCGAAGCCCGCCACCGTGGTGGACCGGGACGCGCCGGTCCTCGTCCGCCCGGACGACGACGGCGAGCCCGACTGGGCCTCCCGGGGCGCCAGGAAGCTGCTGGGCGCCCTCGACGCGTTCACCGGCGTCGAGCCCGCCGGGCGGCGCTGTCTCGACGCGGGCGCCTCCACCGGGGGCTTCACGGACGTGCTGCTCACCCGTGGGGCCGCGGAGGTCGTCGCCGTCGACGTCGGGTACGGCCAGCTGGTGTGGCGGCTGCAGTCCGACGAGCGCGTCCACGTGCACGACCGCACCAACGTCCGGGCCCTCGAACCGGAGCAGATCGGCGGGACGGTCGACCTGACCGTCGCCGACCTGTCGTTCATCTCGCTGCGCACCGTGCTGCCGGCCCTCGCCGCCTGCACCGCGCCCGGAGGCGACCTGCTGCCCATGGTGAAGCCACAGTTCGAGGTCGGGAAGGACCGGCTCGGGTCGGGCGGGGTCGTGCGTGACCCCGGCCTGCGCACCGAGGCGCTGCACGGCGTCGCGACCGCCGCCGCGTCGGCCGGTCTGCTCGTCCTCGGAGCGACCGCGAGCCCGCTGCCCGGCCCGTCGGGCAACGTCGAGTACTTCCTGCACCTGCGCCGCCCCGTCGACGGTCCGTCCGGCGACGCCCCCGAGCGGCCGGACCTGGCGCCGATGCTCGCCGCCGCGGTCGCGGTCGGCCCCGCATGAGGGACATCCTGCTGGTCCTGCACACCGGGCGGCCGACCAACCGCAAGACCGCGCTGCACGTGATGGGTGAGCTCGGACGACTCGGCCTGCGCACCCGGGTGCTCGCCGACGAGTGGGCCGAACTCGCCGCGGACCCGGACGTGCCCGCGGGGTTCGAACCCGTCCCGGTCCCCGGGACCCCCGAGTGCGCCCGCGGCGCCGAGGCGGTCCTGGTCCTGGGCGGGGACGGGACCCTGCTGCGCGCCGCCGACCTCGCCCGCCACGCCGGGGTCCCGCTGCTGGGCGTCAACCTCGGTCACGTCGGGTTCCTCGCCGAGGCGGAGGAGGACACCCTCCCCGAGGCCCTGCAGAAGCTCGCCGACGGCGACTACGAGGTCGAGGAACGCACCACCCTGGAGGCGGTCGTCACGGCCGCCGGCCAGGTGCTGGGCCGGGCCTGGGCGCTGAACGAGGCCGTCGTCGAGAAGACCACGCGGGGACGCATCCTGGAGGTCGTCGTCGAGGTCGACGGCCGCCCGGTGTCCTCCTTCGGCTGCGACGGGGTGCTCTGCTCGACCCCGACCGGATCCACCGCGTACGCCTTCTCCGCCGGCGGGCCGCTGATCTGGCCCCAGGTACAGGCCATGCTGGTGGTGCCCAGCAACGCACACGCCCTGTTCGCCCGGCCGATGGTCATCGCGCCGGAGAGCACCCTCGCGATCGAGGTGTCCGCCGACGGCCCGGCCGCCGTGCTGGACTGCGACGGCCGCCGCACCGTCGCGGTGCCCCCGGGGGGCCGGGTGGAGCTGCGCCGCGCGGCCGAGCCGGTGCGGATGGTGCGCCTGGCCGCACAGCCCTTCGCCGACCGGCTCGTGCGCAAGTTCGACCTGCCCGTGCGGGGCTGGCGAGGAGCACGGACCCAGCACCCGGGTTCGAACACCTGATCGACCGTTCGGCGCACGGGAACATCCGTTCGGTGCCGGTGGCGTGTCGGGACCCGGGAGCTGTCGGAGTTCGAACGTATGGTCCCTCCCATGTTGTCCGAGATGCGGATCCAGGGCCTCGGCGTGATCGATGACGCGACCCTGGAACTCGACCCGGGCCTGACCGTGCTGACCGGCGAGACCGGTGCCGGGAAGACCATGGTCGTGACCGGGCTGAACCTCCTCGGCGGCGGTCGCGCGGAGTCGTCGCGGGTGTCGGCCGGGGCGAGGCGCGCCGTCGTGGAGGGCCGGTTCGCGGCCTCGCCGGGGGCGCTGGAGCTGGCCGAGGAGGTGGGCGCCGAGGCCGACGACGACGGATCGCTGATCGCGGCCCGGACCGTGTCGGCCGACGGGCGCTCCCGCGCCCACCTGGGCGGCCGGTCGGTGCCCAACGGCGTGCTCGGCAGGCTCGCCGAGACCCAGCTCGCCGTGCACGGGCAGAACGACCAGCTGCGGCTGCTGCGCGGCTCCGACCAGCGGGCCCTGCTCGACCGGTTCGCCGGGGACCCGGTCGCCGTGCCGCTGGCCGCCTACCGGGCGGTCCGCACCGAGTGGCTGCAGGTCGTCACCGAGCTCGCCGAGCGGCGGGACAACGCCCGCCGGCTCGCGCAGGAGGCGGACCTGCTGCGGCACGGGCTCGCCGAGATCGAGGCCGCGGACCCGCAGCCCGGGGAGGACCGCGCGCTCGTCGAGCAGGCCCGGCGGATGGCCGAGGCCGACGACCTGCGGGCCGCGGCCGAGAGTGCACACCTCGCCCTGTCCGGCTCGGACGACGGCGAGGCACCCGGCGCCGTCGGGCTGGCCGGGCAGGCCAAGGGGCTCGCCGAGGGCAGTGGCGACCCCGCGCTGGAGGAGCTGGGCCCGCGTCTGACCGAGGCGATCGCGGTGCTCGCCGACGCCGCGGCCGAGCTGTCCGGCTATCTCGACCGGCTCGACGCCGACCCCGAGCTGCTGTCACGTGTCCTGACCCGCCAGGCCGAGCTCAAGGCGCTCACCCGCAAGTACGCCGCGGACACCGACGGGGTCCTCGCCTGGGCGGCCACCGCCCGCGAACGACTGTCCGGTCTCGACACCTCCGACGAGGCGCTGGCCGAGCTGTCGGCGCGCCGCGACGCGCTCGCCCACGAGCTGGCCGGGCACGCCGCGGCGCTCACCACGGCGCGCACCGCGGCCGCGTCCCGGCTGGCCGAGGCGACCACGGCCGAGCTGGCCGGGCTGGCGATGAAGGACGCCACGCTGCAGGTCGGCGTCCAGCCGCGGCCCGCCGCCGACGCCGGGCCGGTGCTCGAGGTCGGTGGCCGGCGCTGTCAGGCCGGGTCGAGCGGGGTGGACGAGGTGGAGATCCGGCTCGTCCCGCACTCCGGGGCGGTGGCCCAGCCGCTCCACAAGGGAGCCTCCGGCGGCGAGCTGTCCCGGGTCATGCTGGCCCTGGAGGTGGCGCTCGCCGGTGCCGACCCGGTGCCGACGATGGTGTTCGACGAGGTCGATGCCGGAGTCGGTGGCCGGGCGGCGGTGGAGATCGGCCGCCGGCTGGCGCAGCTCGCCGCGCGGCACCAGGTCATCGTCGTCACGCACCTGCCGCAGGTCGCGGCGTACGCGGACCGGCACCTCGTGGTGCAGAAGGCGTCCGGGGCGGGGGTCACCCGCTCCAGCGTGCGGCGGCTCACCGAGGAGGAGCGCACCGGGGAGCTGGCCCGGATGCTGGCCGGGATGGACGACACCGACACCGGCCGCGCGCACGCCGAGGAGCTGCTCACCGCCGCGACCGCGCACCGGGAGGCCGACCGTGCCGCGGCACGGCCCGCCGACCTCGCCGCGGCCCGTTCCCGGCGTACCCCCGGCGCGGCGCCGCGGCGCCGCCGGGTCGCCCGGGCCGGCTGACGGGCCCGGGGTGTGCGCAGCCCGGGAGCAGGGAGCACGTGCCGACGGAGCCGGCCGGGGCACGTCGCGGAGGGTGAGGAGCGGGGGAGACCGGCCGGCCCGGATGCGGACGCCGACGAGGATCGTCCGGGCCGGTGACGTCGCGGTCTCGCGCGGCGTGCCTGCGTGGTCACGGCCGCCCCACCTGTCACAGTGCGCCACATGAAGCTGTCCGGCCTGCTGCACCGTTCCCGACCGGAGCTGCCGGGCCTGACCGGCCCGGCCCGCGCCGACCGCCGCATCGAGGCGGTGCTCCGGCGCCTGCGCCCCGGTGACATCGCCGTGATCGACCAGGTCGACCTGGACCGCGCCACCGCCGACGCGCTCGTCGTGGCGCGGGTCGCGGCGGTCGTCAACGCCGCCCCGTCGATCTCCGGCCGCTTCCCGAACCTCGGTCCGCAGGTACTCGTCGAGGCCGGTGTCCCGCTCGTCGACGACTGCGGGCCCGACACCCTGCGTGCGGTCAAGGACGGCATCCGGGTCCGGCTGCACGACGGCGTCCTCTACACGGGCGAGCAGCCGCTGTGCGAGGGCCGCGAGCAGACCGAGGACACCGTCGCCGACGCCCTCGACGAGGCCAAGCAGGGCCTGACCCACCAGCTCGAGGCGTTCGCCGCGAACACCATCGAGTTCATGCGCCGCGAGCGTTCCCTGCTCCTCGACGGCCACGGGGTGCCGGAGGTCGACGTCGTCCTCGACGGGCGGCCGGTGCTCGTCGTCGCCGCCGGGTTCGACCACCTCGCGGTGCTCAAGCGGCTCAAGGCCTACATCAAGGAGTACCGACCGGTGCTCGTCGGCGTCGGGGCCGGCGCGGACGCGCTGCTGAACGCGCGCCACCGCCCGGACCTCATCGTCGCCGACCCGTCGGAGGTGTCCAACCAGGCGCTGACCAGTGGTGCCGACGTCGTCGTCCCGGCGTTCCCGGACGGGCACGCGCCCGGCCTGCACCGCGTCCAGGACCTCGGAGCCAGCGCCGTCACGTTCCCGTCGATGGCCAACCCCGAGGACCTCGCCCTGCTGCTCGCCCACCACCGCGGCGCCTCGATGATCGTGACGGTCGGGCTGTCGGCGTCGATGGGGGAGTTCCTCGACCGCGGCCGGTCCGGAAGCAACGCCTCGACCTTCCTGACCCGGCTGCAGGCCGGCGGGACCGTCGTCGACGGCGCGATGATCGCCCAGATGTACCGCAGCCGGACGTCGTTCGCCCCGCTGCTGCTGCTCGTCGCCGCCGCCGTCGTCGCGGTCGTGGTGGCCGTGCTGGTGTCCGGCGGCGGCCCCGCGGTGCTGGACTGGGCCCGCGGAGTGGTCGAGAGCGTCCGGGCCGTGGTCGCCGGATGGCTCCCGGCGTGATCTCCCGGCGCCACCACCGCATCGCCCTGCTCGCGGTGTTCGTGCTGGCCCTCGCCGCCGGGTTCGCCCTCGCGGTCGTCGGGCTGCCGCAGCGCATCGCCGACGTCGCCGCCCGCGGCGCGGACACCGGCGAGACGGCCCGGTTGAGCGCGGAACGCGACACCCTGCTCGCGCAGCTGCGGGCCGGTGACGAGTTCGCGGGCCGCGTCGGACCGGACCTCGTACGCGGGCGGCTCACCGGGGTGCCGGTGACCGTCGTCGCGCTCGGTGCGGAGCCTGCCGACACCCGCGCCGTCGCCGAGCTCGTCGCCGCCGCGGGGGGCAGCGTGGCGGGGGAGGTCGTGCTGACCCCCGCCGTCACCGACCCGGCCCGTGCCGACCAGCTGCGGGACCTCTCGGCGCGGCTGCTGCCGTCCGGGGCCCAGCTCCCCGCGGCGACCGACGCCGGGGCGCTGGCCGGAGGGCTGCTCGGCGCCGCCCTGCTGACCCCGCCGGACGGCCCCGCCCCCGACCCGGACGGGGCCGGTGCGGTGCTCGCCGGGCTCGCCGGCGGTGGCTTCGCCGAGGCCCCGCCCGCCCGCCCCGCCCCCGGCAGGCTCGCCGTGGTGGTCACGGGCGCCGCGTACTCCGGCGTGGACGCCGCGACCTCGGCGACCACCGCGGCGGCCCTCGCGGCGGAGCTGGACCGTCGCGGCGCGGGCGCCGTCCTCGCCGGGCGGGACGCCGCGGACGGTTCGGCCGTCGCCGCCGCCCGCGCAGCCGGGGCCGGGCCCGTCGGCCGGCTCGCCACCGTCGACGGCGTCGGCACCGGTGCCGGGCGGGTCGCGACCGTGCTCGCGCTCGCCGAACGACAGCAGGGAGGCACCGGCCGCTACGGTTCCGGCGCCGGAACGGTGGGGCCGGTTCCCGACGCCCCTTGACCGATCGGTAGGCTGAAGCTCCGTGCAGACTCGCGCCACCCGTCATCTGTTCGTCACCGGTGGGGTCGCGTCCTCGCTGGGTAAGGGCCTGACCGCCTCCAGTCTCGGTCAGTTGCTCACCGCGCGCGGGCTTCGCGTCACCATGCAGAAGCTCGACCCCTACCTCAACGTCGACCCCGGGACGATGAACCCGTTCCAGCACGGCGAGGTCTTCGTCACCGAGGACGGCGCCGAGACCGATCTCGACGTCGGCCACTACGAGCGGTTCCTGGACCGCGACCTCGCCGGGCGGGCCAACGTCACCACCGGTCAGGTCTACTCCGAGGTCATCGCCAAGGAGCGCCGCGGCGAGTACCTGGGCGACACCGTCCAGGTCATCCCGCACATCACCAACGAGATCAAGGACCGCGTCCTCGCGATGGCCGAGCCCGACGCCGAGGGCGTGGCCCCCGACGTCGTCATCACCGAGGTCGGCGGCACCATCGGCGACATCGAGTCGCTGCCGTTCGTCGAGGCCGCCCGCCAGGTCCGGCACGAGGTCGGCCGGGACAACTGCTTCTTCCTGCACGTGTCGCTGGTGCCGTACCTGGCGCCGTCGGGTGAGCTGAAGACCAAGCCGACCCAGCACTCCGTCGCGGCGCTGCGCAACATCGGCATCCAGCCCGACGCGGTGGTCCTGCGTGCCGACCGGGCCATTCCCGAGGGCATGAAGCGCAAGATCTCGCTGATGTGCGACATCGAGCTCGACGGTGTGGCCGCCTGCCCGGACGCACCGTCGATCTACGACATCCCGAAGGTGCTGCACGGCGAGGGTCTCGACGCCTACGTCGTGCGCCGGCTGGGGCTGCCGTTCCGCGACGTCGACTGGACGGTGTGGGGCGACCTGCTCGACCGCGTCCACCACCCCCGGGAGACCGCGACGATCGCGCTGGTCGGCAAGTACGTCGACCTCCCCGACGCCTACCTCTCGGTCACCGAGGCGCTGCGGGCGGGCGGGTTCGCCCACCACGCCAAGGTCGCGGTCCGCTGGGTGCCCTCGGACTCGTGCGAGACCCCGGCCGGTGCGGCCGAGGCGCTCGACGGCGTCGACGGGGTGCTGATCCCCGGTGGTTTCGGCATCCGCGGGATCGAGGGCAAGCTCGGTGCGATCACCCACGCCCGCACCCGGGGCGTCCCCACCCTGGGGCTGTGCCTGGGCCTGCAGTGCATGGTCATCGAGACCGCACGCAGCGTCGCCGGTCTGGAGGACGCGAGCTCGACCGAGTTCGACCCGGAGACCGCGCACCCGGTCATCTCGACGATGGCGACCCAGCGCGACGTCGTGGCCGGCGAACGCGACATGGGCGGCACCATGCGTCTGGGCGCCTACCCGGCGGTGCTGCAGCCCGGCTCGGTGGCGGCGAAGGCCTACGGGGCACGGGAGATCTCCGAGCGGCACCGGCACCGCTTCGAGGTCAACAACGCCTACCGCCGGCAGCTCACCGAGGCGGGGCTGGTGTTCGGGACGTCCCCGGACGGGACGCTGGTGGAGTTCGTCGAGCTGCCGTCGTCGCAGCACCCGTTCTTCGTCGGGACCCAGGCCCACCCCGAGCTCAAGAGCCGCCCGACCCGGCCGCACCCGCTGTTCGCGGCGTTCGTGAAGGCGGCGCTGCGCTACCGGGCCGAGGACCGCCTGCCGGTGCACCTGCCCGGGCGCGACCACGGTGACGACGCCGAGCAGGCCGAGGGCGACGACGTCGTCCTCGGTGCGGACGCCAACGGCGTCGCTCCCGAGGGCACGTCCGTCCGCTGACGCCGAACGGGCCGGGCCGCCGCCGGTGGCCCGGCCCGGCACGCCCGCCCGCGCGGCACCGCCGCCGGGCGCGGCGGCGGGCCCGCACGGCCCGGGCTCCCCGCCGGGCCCCGGGCCGGGTACTACTGTCCGACGGGTGATCGAACTGTGCGCCCGCCCAGCGGCGAGCCGGTGACCCGCCCCGGTGAGCACGACTTCCCGGTCCGCTCGGCCACCGACATCTACTCCGGTCGCGTCATGGCGCTGCGGTCCGACCGCGTCGTCATGCCCGGTGGCCGGGTCGCGACCCGCGAGATCCTGGAGCACCCGGGGGCGGTCGCCGTCGTCGCGGTGGACGAGCGATCCCGGGTCCGCATGCTGCTGCAGTACCGCCACGCGGTGCGGCGACGGCTGTGGGAGCTCCCCGCCGGGCTGCTCGACGTGGCGGGGGAGGACCCCGCCGTCACCGCCGACCGGGAGCTGACCGAGGAGGCCGGGCTGTCGGCACGCGACTGGGCGGTGCTGCTCGACGTGGTGCCCTCGCCGGGGTTCTCCGACGAGTCGGTGCGCATCTTCCTGGCGCGCGACCTGGTCGAGAAGCCCCGCCCCGACATGGGTGACGACGAGGAGGCCGATCTGGAGCTGCGCTGGGTCCCGATCGCCGATGCCGTCGGGATGGTGTTCTCCGGGGAGATCGTCAACGCGGTGTCGTGTGCCGGGCTGCTGGCGGCCCGCGCGGCCCTGGCGGGGGAGTTCACCCCGCGGCCGGTCGACGCCGAGTGGGCCGACCGGCCGTTCCGCTTCGCCCGCCGCGCCGACGAGTGACCGCGCCGCCGCGCCGACGAGTGACCGCGCCGCGGCGCCGGCGCGTCACCGGACCGCCGCGCCGGCGGGTGACCGTGGACCGCCGCGCCGACGGAGCGCCGCGGCCACCGGGGCCGGCGGGTGACCACGCGCCGCGTGCCCGGCGCGGAGCCGGCGGCCGACCCGCGCGCCCGGGTGCGGCCGGCCCGGTCAGGGCCGCAGCGGGCGTCCGTGCGGGTCCCGCGGTGATCCGGCGAGCACCACGATCCCGTCGACGAACGACCAGATCGCACCGATCCCGAAGGTCAGGAACGTGACGATCAGCTGCGCCACGGTGAGACCGGCGTGCCCCGAGTAGAACCGGCCGACGCCGAACGGCAGGAACACCTGCAGCAGCCCGGTGACGATCTTCTGCTTGTCCGAGTACGGCAGCCCCGAGTAGGGCTCGCGCCCGAACGGCGCCGACGGGTCGTGGCCGTGGGTGCCGTAGGCCGGTGGGCCGGGGTGCGGTGGGTACGCCGGGGACGGCCGGCCCGGTACGGACCAGCTCGGCGGTGCGGACGCCCAGGCGGGTCCGCCCGGGTATCCCCCGCCGGGCGGCATGCCGGCCGGACCGGCGTCCGGGTGGGCCCATGCCGGCCAGGGCCCGCCCGGGTACCCGGCACCCGGGTGCCCGGTGACGCCGGGGGAGGGCCACGGCGGACGGTGGCCCGCGGTCGTCGGGGACGGGTCGGGGAGGGGACCCGCCGCCGGGTGCCCCGACGGGTCCGGGTACGGGCCCGACCGGGTCGGGCCCGGGACCGCGAACCGTGCGGTGCGCTCCGCGTCGCCACCGTGCCCGGCTCCGCGGGGGTCGGCGGTACCGGTGGGCTCCCCGGGACCCGCGGTCGCGCCGGCGGCGAGGGAGTCCGTGGCGCCCGGGTCCCCGGCGGCGGGGCGACCGGCAGCGAGATCCCCGTCAGCGAGATCCCTGGCAGCGGAGTCCGTCGCGGCGGGGTCCGGGGCGGCGGGGTCCGGGGCGGCGGGATCCCCGGCACGGTCCGCGGCGACGGGATCGGCACGGGGCGGGGTGGTGCCGGCCCCGGAGGGCGCGGTCGCCCGTCGGGTGAGCGAGGCCGGATGCGGCTCGGGCAGGTCGGCGAACAGCGCGGCCAGCTCGTCCCGGGTCGTCGCCGCCCGGGCCCGGCGCACCCGGGAGTCGAACGCGTCGACGTCCAGCGCCCCACCCGTGTAGTGGCGGGACAGCGCCCGCACCGACTCCTCCTGCTCGGCGTAGCCGATCGGGTCCGCGCTCATGCCCCGACGGTAACCGCGTCCGGCCGGTGAGCAGTACGCCGCGACACGCGGGACGCCGGACGGGGCCGGGCCTGCGAGGTCGACACCGTCGCTGCGCCGAGCCCGTTCGGCCGGCGGTGTGACGGTCCCGGCGGTCCCGGCTCCTCCCGGGTCGGCGCAGCTCAGACCGCAGGTCCCGCGGGGCGCCGGACCTGCTCCGGGCCGGTGGCCGTGCCGCCGCCCGCACGGGCCTCGCCGGGGCGGTGGCCCTAGGCTCGACGCATGCGTTTCGGACTCTTCGTGCCCCAGGGCTGGCGCCTCGACCTCGTCGGCATCGACCCCGCCGCCCAGTGGGACGTGATGCGTGGCCTCGCCGAGTACGCCGACCGCGGCGACGTCTGGGAGTCGGTGTGGGTCTACGACCATTTCCACACCGTCCCCGCACCCACCGACGAGGCCTGCCACGAGGCGTGGAGCCTGATGGCCGCCTTCGCCGCGACGACCGAGCGGGTGCGGCTCGGCCAGATGTGCACCTGCATGGCCTACCGCAACCCCGCCTACCTGGCGAAGGTCGCGGCCACCACCGACGTCATCTCCCACGGCCGGGTGGAGATGGGCATCGGAGCGGGCTGGTACGAGCACGAGTGGCGTGCCTACGGCTACGGCTTCCCCCGGCCCGGCGAGCGCCTCGGCATGCTCGACGAGGGCGTGCAGATCTTCACCCAGGCCTGGCGCGAGGGCCGGGCCACCCTGAACGGCACGCACTACACCGTCGACGACGCGATCGTCGCGCCGCGGCCGCTGCAGGACGGTGGCATCCCGCTGTGGATCGCCGGGGGCGGCGAGAAGGTGACGCTGAAGATCGCGGCGAAGTACGCGCAGTACACCAACTTCGACGGCACCCTCGACGGTTTCCGGCACAAGTCGGCGCTGCTCGCCGACCACTGCCGGGAGGTCGGCACCGACTACGACGCCATCGTCCGCTCGGCCAACTACAACGTCGCGATCGGGCACACCGAGGACGAGGTGGAGGAGCGGCTCGCCCGTCTCGTCGCCCGGCTGGAGCCGATCGTCGGCGCAGAGAAGGCGCAGGGCGCGCTGGGCGCCTTCCGCGGGATGCCGGGCGTCGGCACCCCGGAGCAGATCGTCGAGAAGCTCTCCGCGCTGGAGCGCGTCGGGATGAGCTACGGCATCTTCTACTTCCCCGAGGCGGCCTACGACCGGTCGGGCATCGAGCTGTTCGAGCGCGAGGTCGTCCCGGCCCTGCGGGGCTGAGCATGCCGTCGGTGCGCCGGGTGGTCGAGGACTACCTCGACCACCTGGCCGTCGAACGGGGTCGGGCGCAGAACACCCTGCGCTCCTACCGGCTCGATCTCGGGCGCTACCTCGACCACCTCGACCGCCTGGGACGCGCGGAGCCCGCCCAGGTGCGGGAGGCCGACGTCGCCGGGTTCGTCACCGCGTTGCGGACGGGTGAGCGTCCGCTGGCCGCGTCGTCGGCCGCGCGGGCGCTGGCCGCGGTCCGCGGTCTGCACCGGTTCGCGCTGTTGGAGGGGCTGACCCCGACCGACGTCGCGGCCGGGGTGGCGCCGCCCGCGCTGGGCACCCGGCTGCCGTCGGCGCTGTCGGTGGACCAGGTCGACCAGCTGCTCGCCGGCTGCGTCTCCGACGGGCCGGTGGGGCTGCGCGACCGGGCGCTGCTGGAGCTGCTGTACTCCACCGGCGCCCGGATCTCCGAGGTCGTCGGCGCCGACCTCGACGACCTGGATCCCGACGCGCGGACGATCCTGCTGCACGGCAAGGGGAACAAGCAGCGGATCGTGCCGGTCGGACGGCCCGCGCTGGCCGCCGTCGACGCCTACCGGGTCCGGGCCCGCCCGGCTCTCGCCGCCCGGGGCGCCGGGAGCCCGGCGCTGCTGCTCAACGCCCGTGGCCGGCGGTTGTCCCGGCAGAGCGCGTGGCACGTCCTGCGGTCCGCGGCCGAGGCGTCCGGGCTGCCGGGCGACGTCGTCGCCGCCGTCTCGCCGCACACCCTGCGCCACTGTTTCGCCACCCACCTGCTCTCCGGCGGCGCCGACGTCCGTGTGGTGCAGGAGCTGCTCGGGCACGCCAGCGTCGCGACCACGCAGATCTACACCCACGTCACCGTCGACACGCTGCGCGAGGTCTACGCCACCGCGCACCCCCGGGCGCGGGGGTGACCACGGACCGGGCACCGTTCCCGGTCGCCCGCCCACGGGGCGTCGGGCAGATCCATGATCACGGGGGTGGCGACGGTCCGGCCACGGTGGGCCGTTAGGTTCTGGGACCCATGCGGTACGGAGCGTTCATCACGATTGTCGTGTCCGGGTTCCTGCTGGCCGGGTGTGGCGGCGTCGCCGTCGGGCAGGAGGAGCAGCAGACGGTGGACGAGCCCGTCGACGGGCAGGTCACCCGGGTCGAGATCGACTCCGACGCCGGTCCGCTGCGGCTGGTCGCGGGGGAGAGGGCCTCGGTCGAGCAGGACCTGCGCTGGACCGGGGACACCCGCCCGCAGGTCGACCAGCAGCTCGACGGTGGCGTCCTGCGGATCACCGCCCGTTGCCCGGACGGGATCATGTCCCGTTGCCAGGCCGGGCTGGTCGTGACGGTGCCGGCCTCGTCGTCGGCGCAGGTCGACCTGCGCGCCGGCGGTGTCGAGGTCGAGGGGCTGACCGGCGCGCTCGACCTGAGGGCGTCGGCGGGTGCGGTCACCGCCACCGGGGTCGGCCCGGGTGACGTGCAGGCGAACTCCGGTGCCGGCGCGGTCGAGCTGACCTTCGCCGAGGCGGCAGCGGACGTGAGCGCCGAGTCCAGCGCCGGCGGCGTCGAGGTCCGGGTCCCGATCGGCCCGGCCTACGAGGTGACCGCCGAGGCGACGGCCGGGTCCACCGAGGTCGGCGTCCCCGACCAGCCCGGGGCCGACCACCGGATCACCGCGAGGAGCAGCGCGGGCGGGGTGTCGGTCCTGCCGGCGGGCTGAGGCGCGACACGCCGGGAGCACCGTCGGCCGGACGGCGCCCGCCCGCGGGTAGGGTGACCCGGAATCCATACCGCGACGTGGCCCGACAGGGACGTCGCCGCACGTGGGGACATCTCCTGCAGTGCGGTCCCAGGTCCCGACCGGGACCCGAGACCCGGCACGGTACCCGCGACGAGACCGGAGACCGCATGAACCCGACGCGGCCGGAGGCCCAGGGCAGGCTCGACGACCCGAGCGACGAACCGGCGCCGGACCACGGGCGAGGCACCCAGACGACCAGTGCGCGCGCCCCCGAGCCCGCGCCCCTGTCGGTGCACGGACCGGCCCGGGTGATCGCGGTCGCGAACCAGAAGGGCGGCGTCGGGAAGACGACGTCCACGATCAACCTCGGGGCGGCGCTCGCCGAGTACGGCCGCAAGGTCCTGCTCGTCGACTTCGACCCGCAGGGTGCGCTGTCGGTGGGCCTCGGCGTGCAGCCCCACCAGCTCGAGTCCACCGTCTACAACCTGCTGATGGAACGGGGCGTCGAGGCCGACGAGGTGCTGCAGGACACCGGGGTGGACAACCTCGACCTGCTGCCCTCGAACATCGACCTGTCCGCGGCGGAGGTCCAGCTCGTCACCGAGGTCGGCCGGGAGCAGGCGCTCGGCCGGGCCCTGAAGCGGTTCCTGCCCGACTACGACATCGTCCTCATCGACTGCCAGCCGTCGCTGGGCCTGCTCACCATCAACGCACTGGCCTGTGCCGACGAGGTGCTGATCCCGCTGGCCTGCGAGTTCTTCTCGCTCCGCGGCGTCGCGCTGCTCATGGACACGATCGACAAGGTGACCGAGCGGCTCAATCCGGACCTGACACTGCTCGGCGTGCTCCCGACGATGTTCGACACCCGCACGCTGCACACCCGCGAGGTCCACGACCGCGTGGTGGAGGCGTTCGGCGAGAAGGTGTTCGACGCCGTCATCAACCGGACGATCAAGTTCCCGGAGACCACGGTCGCCGGTGAGCCGATCACGACGTGGGCGCCCACGTCGTACGCCGCGGAGGCCTACCGGATGCTCGCCCGCGAGGTCATCGCCCGGTGACGCTGCTCGCCGACGGCGCCCCCGAGGGGCTCGACGACGGGGACGTGGCGGCGCCGCGCACCCGGCGCTTCACCGTCCGGCTCCACAACTTCGAGGGCCCGTTCGACCTGCTGCTGCAGCTGATCGGCAAGCACGAGCTGGACGTCACCGAGATGGCCCTGCACAAGGTCACCGACGACTTCATCGCCCATCTCACCGACCTCGGCGACGACGCCGACCTCGACGAGATCACCGAGTTCCTGGTCGTCGCGGCCACCCTGCTCGACCTCAAGGCGGCGCGGCTGGTGCCCGGTGCGGAGGTCGACGACGAGGACGACCTGGCCCTGCTCGAGGCCCGTGACCTGCTGTTCGCCCGGCTGCTGCAGTACCGCGCCTACAAGGAGGCCGCGGCGCTGTTCGTCGAGCTGGAGCAGGGCGCGATGCGCCGCTTCCCGCGCTCGGTCGCGATCGAGGACCGCTACGCCGACCTGCTTCCCGAGGTGCTGCTGGGCGTCGACGCGCAGGCCTTCGCCGAGCTCGCCGCCGCCGTGTTCCGGCCCCGTCCGCCCGACGAGGTCGGCGTGGACCACCTGCACGCGGTGCACGTCTCGGTGCCCGAGCACGCCGCGATCCTGCGCGAGCGGCTCGCCCTCGCCGGCACCGCCACCTTCGCCGAGCTGACCGCCGACTGCGTCGCGACGCTGGAGGTCATCGCCCGGTTCATGGCGCTGCTGGAGCTGTACCGCGAGCGGTCGGTGGCCCTGGAACAGCCGGAGGCGTTCGCCGACCTCACCGTCACCTGGACCGCTGACCGCGAGGACGACCCGGTCGCCTACGCCGCCGCGCTGGAGGACGAGGCCGCTGCCGCCGAGGAGGCGGTGCGGGCGCGCAACCGCCGCCGCCGGAAGAAGAACCGCGTCGACGAGACGGTCGCGTCCGCCCCCGGATCCGCGGTCGACTCCGATCCCGACTCGAACTCCGGGGAGGCCCCGGAGACCTCCGACGCGGATCCGGACGACGCGGACGCGGACCTGGACGACGCGGACGCGGATCTGGACGACGCGGACGCAGACCTGGACGACCCGGACGCGGATCTGGACGACCTCGACCGCTCGGACGACCCGGCCCCGGATTCGGTCGGTCCGGACGCGGCCCGCGACGCCGACCGCGACGCCGACATCCAAGCCGACATCGAAGCCGACATCGACGGTCCGGGCACCGCCCCGGACGTGCTCCATCCCGACCCCGAACGAGAGGACCGGAACCACCGGTGACCGAGCCGGACGAGCGGCCGGGCTCCGACGACCCGGAGGACCCGTCCGAACGGCTGCGCCTGATCGGCCGCACGGTGCCGCGCAGCCCGCACGCCACCGCGTCGCCGCAGGTCGCGCCGAGCGCGGAGGACCGAGCCGCCCCCGAGCCCGAGGGCCCGCCCGCCGCGGCCGACGAGGACGGGACCACCGCCGACGCCGAGCTCGCCCGCACCGTGGAGCCCGTCGATGACGGGGAGCCGTCGGCCGATGCCGATCGTCTCGCGGCGGAGGGCGTCGCTGCCGATGGCGACATCGCCGATCGTGTCGTGGCCGATCGCGACGGTGCCGACGGTGCCGACGGTGCCGACGGTGCCGACGGCGTCGCTGTCGATCGAGGCGGGGCGCAGCACACCGATGCCGGCGCCGAGCCCGGAACCGGTGCCGAGCCCTCTGTTGCTGTGGAGCCCACCACCGACGCCGGTCCCACGGCCGCCACCGAGCCCGGGGCGACCGGCCCGGCCCGCACGGAGTCCGCGGCCACCGGGCTGACCGGGCCGCAGAACGCGGAGGACCTCGAGCCGGTCACCGCCGCACCTGTGGCGCCCCGGCCCGACGAGCGAGACGCACGTTCCGGCCCTGCCGAGGGCGGAAACGTTCATCTCGACCTGTTCGCCGGCGCCTCCGCCACATCGGCAGACCGTCCGGCGTCGCCACACGGTGCTCGCGACGACGTGGTCGCCACGCCCGACGCCCAGGACGACCGGTCCGAGCGCCCCGTCGGGCGCGACTCCGGCGACCTCGATCCGGCGACCGGGCACCCCGGGCCGGGGACCGGTCCGACGGCCCGCGGAGCCGAGGCCCCCCGAACCGAGGCCTCCCGAGCGGAGGAACCCGGGACAGAGGAACCCGGGACAGGGGGACCCGGGACAGGGGAGGCCGGGACCCAGGACGACCCGGAGCCCGACGAGCCCGAGTTCCACGAGCTCGACGACGACACCGAGCTCGAACACGCCCTGGAGGCGCTGCTGCTGGTCGTCGACGCCCCCGTCGACGAGCCGTCGCTGGCCACGGCCCTGCACCAGACACCGTCGCGGATCCGGCGGACGCTACACCGGATGTCGCTGGCCTACACCGCCGACCGCCGCGGCATCGACCTGCGCCGCGCGGGGGAGGGATGGCGGTTCTACACCCGCGACCGCTACGCCCCCTACGTCGAGAAGATGCTCATGGACGGCCAGCGCGCCCGCCTGACCAGGGCCGCGCTGGAGACCCTGGCCGTCGTCGCCTACCGCCAGCCGGTCACCCGCGCACGGGTCTCGGCGGTCCGCGGTGTCAACTGCGACGGCGTGCTCCGCACCCTGCTCACCCGCGGACTGGTGGAGGAGGCCGGCACCGAGGACCACACCGGCGGGACCCTGTTCCGGACGACCGAGCTGTTCCTCGAGCGGCTCGGTATCTCCTCGGTGGCCGAGCTGCCCCCGCTGGCCCCGCTGCTGCCCGGCATCGACGCGATCGACGACCTGGACGGCTGACCCCCCGTCCGGGACGCCGGCGCCGGACCCGGCGGCCGACCGCCCGTCGGCGGCGTCGCCGGACGGGCGGAGTACCGTTTCCCCCGGTCCGGCCCGGCGCAGTGCGACGATCACCCGGCTCCACCGAATCCGGCCCCGACATTCTGGACGAGGCACCAGCAACCATGAGCAACACACACGACCCCGACGGCGTCCGGCTCCAGAAGGTGCTGGCCCGCGCGGGTGTCGCCTCCCGGCGCGCGGCCGAGGACCTCATCGCGCAGGGCCGCGTGCAGGTCGACGGCGAGACCGTGCGCGAGCAGGGCCGCCGGATCGACCCGGACACCGCGGTCGTCCACGTCGACGGCGCCCGGATCACCCTGCGCGACGACCAGGTCTACCTGGCGCTCAACAAGCCGTTCGGTCTGCACTCGACGATGTCCGACGACATGGGCCGGCCGTGCATCGGCGACCTGCTCGCCGACCGCGTCGAGATCATGAACACCGCGCAGCGGCTGTTCCACGTCGGCCGGCTCGACGCCGAGACCGAGGGGCTGCTGCTGCTCACCAACGACGGCGAGCTCGGCCACCGGCTGATGCACCCGTCCTACGAGGTGCCCAAGACCTATCTCGCCGAGATCGAGGGCAAGATCGCCCGTGACCTCGGGCGGCGGCTGCGCGACGGCATCGAGCTCGAGGACGGCATCGCCCGCGTCGACGCGTTCAAGCTCGTCGACGCCGTCCCCGGCCGCGCCACGGTGCAGCTGATCCTGCACGAGGGTCGCAAGCACATCGTGCGGCGGATGCTGTCCGAGGTCGGCCACCCGGTGCTGCGCCTGGTGCGGACCCACGTCGGCTCGGTCGCCCTGGGCAACCAGCGTCCCGGCAAGCTGCGGCCGCTCGACCGCGTCGAGGTGGGCTCGCTGTACAAGGCGGTCGGGCTCTGATGGCCGTGCGGGCCCTGCGGGGCGCCACCCAGGTCGACGCCGACGACCGGTCCCAGATCCTCGACCGCTCGGCCGAGCTGGTCACCGCGGTGCTGGAGCGCAACGAGCTCGCCTCCGACGACATCATCTCGATCTGGTTCACCGCCACCCCGGACCTCACCGCCGAGTTCCCGGCCTACGCGGCGCGGCTGCTCGGCCTGACCGACGTGCCGCTGATGTGCGCCACCGAGATGTCGGTGCCCGGTGCGCTGCCGCGGGTGCTGCGGCTGCTCGCCCACGTCGACACCCCGAAGCCGCGCTCGGCCATGCGGCACGTCTACCTGCACGGGGCCCGGGCGCTGCGTACCGATCTGCCGCAGTAGGACACCCCGCCCCGTCGTGGCGGGGGCCGACCGGCGACAATGCCGGACGCAGCAACTCGAACACGGTGGGGGAACAAGGTGGCCTTGCGGGGCGTCGTCGCGATGGACGGTCCGTCCGGGACGGGCAAGTCGACCGTCTCGCGACGGCTGGCGCAGGCCTGCTCGGCGGCCTATCTGGACACCGGGGCGATGTATCGCGCCGCGACGCTGGCCGCGCTGCGCGCCGGTCTCGGCGAGGGCGCCGCGGAGGACGAGATCGCCCGGGTCGCCGTCGGCGCCCGTCTGGAGTCGGGCACCGACCCGGCCGCCCCCACGATCACCCTCGACGGGGAGGACGTCTCCGGCCCCATCCGCGGCCCCGAGGTGACCGGGTTCGTCTCGTCCGTCTCGGCGGTGCCGCAGGTCCGTGCCGAGATGGTCGCCCGCCAGCACGCCCTGATCCGGGCGGCGGTGGAGAGCGGCGGCGGGATGGTCGTCGAGGGGCGCGACATCGGTACCGTGGTGGTACCGGACGCGCCGCTCAAGGTCTACCTGACGGCGTCGCCGGAGGTCCGCGCGGCGCGGCGCGGACGGCAGGACGAGAAGGCGGGCCGTGCGGCCGACCTGCACGTCACCCTCGCCGATGTCGAGCGGCGGGACCGGCTGGACTCGTCGCGGCGGGTCTCCCCGCTGTACGCGGCGGCGGACGCGCTGGTCCTCGACACCGACCACCTGTCGGCGGACGCGGTGCTGGCGAAGCTGCGCGAGCTCGTCGCCGCGCGGGGGCTGGACGGGTGAGCCGGGCGCGTGCGCTGCCGGAGCACGCTCTCGGGTGGCTGCACGACCTCGGCCGCTGGATCGGGACCTGGTTGTGGATCCCGTTCTTCCGGGTGCGGATCCGGCACCCGGAACGCATCCCGGCGACCGGACCGGTGGTGCTCGTCGCGAACCACAGCGCGTTCGTCGACGGGCCGCTGCTGTTCGGCATGTTCGGGCGGCGCGTGGTGTTCCTGGTCAAGGCGGAGATGTTCTCCGGGATCGTGGGGCCGCTGCTGCGGTGGTTGGGGCAGGTGCCGGTGCGTCGTGACGTCGTCGACCGGCGGCCGTTGACCACCCTGCTGGACGTGCTGCGCGACGGTGGCGTGGTCGCGGTCTTCCCCGAGGGAACCCGCGGCACCGCCGGGACCGGCGGCGACATCGGCAGGGCCCGGCAGGGCGCGGCCTGGCTGGCCCGTGCGGCATCGGCGCCGCTGCTGCCGGTGGCGGTGCGTGGCACCCGCCGCCCGGCGGGTGCGGGCCGCCGCTTCCGCCCCCGGGTGGACGTGCTGGTCGGCGAACCGCTGCCGGCGCCGACGGCGCCGGGACGGGACGGTCTGGCCACCGCGACCGTCGGGGTCACGGAGGCCCTGCGGACCCTGGTCCGCGAACTGGACAGCGAGTACAGGCAAGTGACACGGCCCGAAGCGGCCGGGGACGTGAGAGAGAAGTGAGCGAGAACAACAGCGTCGAGATCGGTGACGCGGCCGACCGGGCCGAGATGGACCGGCTCGGTCTGGACCCGGCCGAGTTCGTCGCCGTCGACGAGGACGGCCTGGTCACCGCCGGGATCGACCCCGACGAGATCCTGGCGACCCCCACCCTGGCCGTCGTCGGACGCCCGAACGTCGGCAAGTCCACCCTGGTCAACCGGATGCTGGGCCGCCGCGAGGCCGTCGTGCAGGACGTGCCCGGAGTGACCCGCGACCGCGTCGTCTACGACGCGCTGTGGAACGGCCGCCGGTTCAAGCTGATGGACACCGGCGGCTGGGAGCCCGACGCAGCGGGCCTGCAGGGCTTCGTCGCCCGGCAGGCGGAGATCGCGATGCGCATCGCCGACGCGGTGCTGCT
Organism: Pseudonocardia sp. ICBG1293; assembly: GCF_020131355.1. Lineage (GTDB taxonomy): Bacteria > Actinomycetota > Actinomycetes > Mycobacteriales > Pseudonocardiaceae > Pseudonocardia. The sequence continues at coordinate 461,209 of NZ_JAHLEL010000047.1, read as the reverse complement.
CGTCGTGGACGCCTCGGTCGGTGCCACCGCGACCGACCAGGCCGTGGCGCGGGTGCTGCGCCGCGCCGACGTGCCGGTGATGCTGTGCGCCACCAAGGTCGACGACGACCGGCTCACCTCCGACACCGCCGACCTCTGGCGCCTCGGGCTGGGCGAGCCGCACCCGGTGTCCGGCCTGCACGGCCGCGGCTCCGGTGACCTCCTCGACGCGATCCTGGAGATCCTCCCGGAGACCCCGCGGGAGGACTTCGGCACGGCCGCGGGCGGACCGCGCCGCGTCGCGCTGGTCGGCAAGCCGAACGTCGGCAAGTCCAGTCTGCTCAACAAGCTGGCCGGTGAGGAACGGTCGGTCGTCCACGACGTCGCCGGCACCACCGTCGACCCGGTCGACTCCCTGGTCCAGCTCGACGGTCAGGTGTTCCGTTTCGTCGACACCGCCGGCCTGCGCAAGCGGGTCAAGATGGCCTCGGGCATGGAGTACTACGCCTCGCTGCGGACGAGCTCGGCGATCGAGTCCGCCGAGGTCGCGCTGGTGCTGATCGACGCCTCCGAGCCGATCGCCGAGCAGGACCAGCGCGTCCTGACGATGGTGGTGGAGTCCGGGCGGGCACTGGTGATCCTGTTCAACAAGTGGGACAAAGTCGACGAGGAGCGCCGCCACCAGCTGACCCGGGAGCTCGAGCGCGACCTGATCAGCGTGCGCTGGGCGGAGCGGGTCAACGTGTCCGCGCTGACCGGGCGGTCCACCCAGCGGATCGCGCCCGCTCTGAACCGCGCGCTGGAGTCGTGGGACACCCGGGTGCCGACCGGCCGCCTCAACCAGTGGCTCAACGACCTGGTCGCCGCGACCCCGCCGCCGGTCCGCGGCGGCAAGCAGCCGAAGATCATGTTCGCGACGCAGGCGCAGACCCGCCCGCCGACGTTCGTGCTGTTCACCAGCGGGTTCCTCGAGGCGGGCTACCGACGCTTCGTGGAGCGCAGGCTGCGTGAGGAGTTCGGGTTCGGCGGGACGCCGATCCGCGTCTCGGTCCGGGTCCGCGAGAAGCGCCCCCGGAAGAAGTGATGCGGGTACTGCGCGGCCGGCCCGGGGCCCGGACCTGGGAGATCGGCGAGACGGACACCCCGGCGCCGGGCCCGGGGGAGCTGCTCGTGCGGGTCCGGACGGCCGGGGTGAACCGGGCCGACCTGCTGGCGCTGGGCGGGGGCTACCCCGTCCCGCACGCCGAGCAGGACGGCTCCTTCACCGCGGGCATGGAGCTCGCCGGTGAGGTCGTCGCCGCGGGCCCGGGCGTCACCGGCGCACCGGGCCGCGGGCCGGGCGACCGGGTGTTCGCGAGTGCGCCGGCCGCGTTCGCCGAGTACGCCGTCGTCGACGCCCGTCGGGCCCTGCCCGTCCCGTCCGGGCTGTCCTGGTCCGACGCCGCCGCACTGCCGGTCGCGCTGGAGACCGCGCACGACGCCCTGGTCACCCAGGCCGGGTTCGGCCCCGGAGGCGGCGCCGTCCTGGTGCTCGGCGGCAGCACCGGGGTCGGTCAGGTCGCGATCCGGCTCGCCGCCGCGCTGGGGGCCTCGCCGGTCCTCGCGACGACGACCTCGGCCGCCAAGCGCGCCGCGCTCGTCGACGCCGGGGCGACGCCGCTCGTCGGCACCGACGCGCTGCGCGACCTCGACGACACCGTCGACGTCGTGCTGGACCTCGTCGGCGGTGACCACCTCGCCGCCGCGCTGCCCGCCGTCCGGATCGGCGGGACGATCGTGCAGATCGGCAGGCTCGCCGGCCCGGCGGCGACGCTGGACCTGAACACGCTGTCGTTCCGCAGGCTGCGCCTGATCGGCACCACCTTCAGCGTGCGCAGCGCCGACGAGCGGGCCGCCGTCTCCGCCGCCCTCGTCCCGGTCCTGCCGCTGGTCGGCGACGGCCGGGTGCGCGCCACCGTCGACCGGGTCGTCCCCCTCGAGGACGCCCCGGCCGCCGCGGAGCACCTGCGGTCCGGTGCGGCTGTCGGCAAGGTCGTCATCGAGGTCTCCGGAGCGTGACGCGGCGGCGGTGACCGCCGGCGCCGTCCGCGGCCACGCCCGGCCCCCGGTTCGTCGCGCCCGGCGCACCGCCGGCCCGGGACCCCTGGAACGGGGCCGACGGCGTCACTATCGTGCCCGGTCGTGAGGGAGACACCGGCCGAGGTCTTCCACGGTCGCGTCGCCGAGCTGGACCTGCTCGCGGCCGCGCTGCGGGACGCCGCCGCCGGCGGTGCCTCGGCGGTGCTGCTCGGCGGTGACGCCGGCGTCGGCAAGACGCGGCTGGTGTCGGAGTTCGGCCGCACGGCCACGACCGGTGGCGCGGTGGTGCTGTCCGGTCGCGCGCTGGACATCGCCGACGCCCCGCCGTTCTGGCCGGTCGTGTCCGCGCTGCGCGAGCAGTCCCGCACCCGCGGTGCGCTGGGCCGCGAGTGCGCGGCGGCGCTGGCCCGGCTGGAACGCGCCGACGGCCCGTCGGGCCGGGTCGAGATGCTCGGCGAGCTGGCCGCCGTCGTCGAGCGCGCGGCCCGCCGGGCACCGGTGGTGCTCGTCGTCGACGACCTGCACCGCGCCGACCGCTCCACCCGCGACCTGTTCGCCTACCTGCTGGCGGCGGCGTCGTCGCCGGTGCTGCTGGTCGGCACCTACCGCGACGACCCGGCCGGCGGCGTGCCGGCCGACCTGCTCGGGCTCGCCGGTGAGCTCCGCCGCCACCGAGGCGTGCGCTTCGCCCGGGTCGAGCCGCTGCCCCGCCCCGAGCTGGCCGAGCTGGTCGCCCGGTGGGCGCCGGAACGCCCCGACGTCGAGGACCTGGTGTGGCGGCACTCCGGTGGGAACGTGTTCCTGGCCCGCGAGACCGTCCGTGCCGTGCTCGACGGCGACCCGCGCGGCGTGCCCCAGACCGTGCGCGAGCTAGTGCGGGCCGGGGTCGCCGGGCTGTCCCCGGACGCGGTGGAGGTCGTGCGGGCCGTCGCCGCCGGGGTCGGCGAGGTCGAGCACGCGCTGCTGTCCGCGGTCGTCGACGTCGACGGGGCCCGTCTGGCGGCGGCCGTGCGGGAGGCCGCCGACGCCGGGTTCGTCGTCGTCGCGGGCGCCGACGGCTACACCCTGCGGCACGGCCTGATGACCGAGGTGGTCGCGCTGGACCTGCTGCCCGCCGAGCGGGTGGAGCTGCACGGCCGCTTCGCGACCGCCCTGCACGGCGCCCACCGCGGCCCCGGGGTGGCGGCCCGGCTCGCGCACCACTGGCAGCTCGCCGGGCGTCCCGAAAAGGCACTGGAGGCGACCCTCGACGCGGCGCAGGAGGCCGAACGGCTGCGCGGCTACGCCGAGGCGCACCGGCACTGGCTGCGCGCGGCGACGCTGCCGGTACCGGCGGCCGTCCGGGACCGCGGCCGCTACCTGGAGCGGGCGTCGGCCGCCGCAGCGCTGGCGGGCGACCACGGGTCGGCCGTGGCGCTGCTGGCCGAACGGCTCGCCGAGCCCGACCCGCCCGCCGGCACCGCGCAGGCGGTGCTGCGCTCCCGTCTCGGCCGCCACCTCGGCGCCGCGGGCCAGCTGACCGAGGCCGAGGAGGCCACCGGCGTGCCGTCGCGACCCTGCCCACCACCGACGACGACACCGATGCCGCCGTCGCCGCCCGCGCGGAGGTCCTGGCCGGGTACGCGGCGGCACTGCTCGACCGCGCCGACTACGCCGGTGCCCGCGCCGTCGCCGAGGACGCGCTGGCCGCGGCACGACGGGTGGGGGAGCCGCGGGCACTGGCTTCGGTGCTGGCGACGCTCGGCTTCGGTGCGGCGCACTCCCGGGACGGTGCCGCGGGACTCGACGCGCTGACCGAGGCCGTCGCGGTGGCGGAGGCCGCCGGCGACCCGGAGACGCTGGGGGAGTGCCTGGCCCGGCGGGCCGAGCTGCTCAGCGGTCCGCTCAACGCCCTCGACGACGGTGTCGCCGCGGCCCGGTCGGGTGCCGAGCGGATGGCCGGGCTCGGCCTGGGCCGGACCGCGTCGGTGGCGCTGCGGACGGTGGCGGCGAACGGGTTGTTCCGCGCCGGGGCCTGGGACGAGGCCGAGCGGGAGGTGGCGACGGCGTGGGCGGCCGCACCGTCCGGAGCGCAGATGCTGGAGCTGCGGCTGGCCAGGGCGCGGTTGCGGATGGGGCGCGGCGACCTCGACGGCTCCGACGTCGACCTCACCGCGGCCGAGCTCGTCGCCGGGTCCACGGGTCTGCCCAAACAGCGGCTGCCGCTGCTGATCCTGCGCGCCGGGCTGGAGATGTGGCGGGGCGACCCCGAGGAGGCGTTCGCCCACGTCGAACACGGGCTCGACGTCGTCGAGTCGGGCGTCGACGACGTCTTCGCGGTCGCGCCGCTGCTCTGGCACGGCGCACGCGCACACGCCCAGGCGGTCCTCGCCGGCCGTCCCCCGGGGACCAGCGGGGTGCGGCGGCTGCGCCGGCACCGCCGTGACCTCGTCGACCGCGGGGGCCGCTCGGCGCCCGCACTGCGCGGGGTGATCGCGAGCTACGAGGCCATGTGCTCGGCCGAGGACGCCCGGATCACCGCGGGGTCCGACCCGGACACCTGGCGCGGCGTCGCGGACCTGCTCGACGGCCTCGGCCAGCCCTACCCGGGCTCCTACGCACGGCTGCGCAGCGCCGAGGCGCTGCTGGCGGGAGGGCGCACCGGGGACGGCACCGCCGACCTGCGGCGTGCCGCCGAGCTCGCCGCGGGACTGCGGGCCGGGCCGCTGCTGGCCGAGATCGCCGAGGTCGCGCACCGCGCCCGGATCGAGGTTCCCGAGCTCGTCGCGGTCCCCACGGACGGCGGCGCCCCGGTCGCCGCGGACGGCCCGCTGGCCCGGCTGACCGGACGGGAGCGCGAGGTGCTGGAGGTCCTCGCCGACGGCGCGACGAACAAGCAGATCGCCGCCCGGCTGTTCATCACCCCGAAGACGGTCGGCGCGCACCTGGCCTCGGTGTTCGCCAAGCTCGACGTCACCAACCGCACCAGCGCCGCCGCCGTCCTGCGGGAGCACCGCACCGACGTCTAGTACTCCAGCCGCAGTTTGTGATGTTGATGTGCGCTAAGCTTCGATCTTGTGCAGGTGGAGGAGGATCTCGAGGCGTGGGCCGGTGGCCTGGATGGGCTGTTCGGGCTGGTGGCGGGCCGGTTCTTCCGGACGGAACCGCGGCGTCGGGCGCGGGCGTATGTGCGGGGGTTGTTGGCGCCGTTGGCGGGGAAGAACGGGTGGACGCTGGCCGAGGTCGCCGGTGACACGACTCCGGATGGGATGCAGCGGCTGCTCAACTCCGCGACCTGGGATGTCGACGGTGTCCGTGATGACCTGCGGGATTACGTCGTCGAGCACCTCGGCGAGTCCGGTGGGGTGCTGATCGTCGATGAGACCGGGTTCCTGAAGAAGGGGACGAAGTCGGCGGGGGTGCAGCGCCAGTACTCGGGCACTGCCGGGCGGGTGGAGAACTGCCAGCTCGGAGTCTTCTGTGCCTATGCCACGAGCAAGGGCCGGACGTTGATCGACCGCGAGCTCTACCTGCCCAAGTCCTGGACCGGTGATCGGGAACGCTGCCGAGCCGCGGCGGTGCCTGAGGAGATCGAGTTCGCCACCAAGGCCACGCTGGCCAAGGAAATGCTCGGCCGTGCCCTCGATGCCGGGGTTCCCGCAGGATGGGTGACCGCGGACGAGGCATACGGGCAGGACTACAAGTTCCGCACCTGGTGCGAGCAGCGCCGGATCGGCTACGTCGTCGCGGTTCCGCGCAGCCAGTCCGTCCCGTTGTCCCTGGACGCCGACATCTGTCAGATCAGCGGCTCACGACGGGCCGACGACCTGGTCGCCCGCGCTCCCGGACGGGCGTGGAAGCGCCGCTCAGCCGGTCCGGGTGTGAAGGGAGAACGCTTCTACGACTGGGCCGTGGCCTCGCTGTATCCGCCCGAGAACGCCCCGGCCGGATGGGGCCGATGGCTACTGGTCCGACGTCAGATCCTCACCGACACACAGCTCTCCGCCGGCGAGGAGCCCGATCTGGCCTACTACCTGTGCGCCGGCCCGCCCGGCACCACCGACGACGATCTCATCCGCGTCGCCGGCACGCGGTGGGCGATCGAGGAGTGCTTCCAGACCGCGAAGAACGAGGTCGGGCTCGACCACTATCAAGTGCGGCGTTACGACGCCTGGTACCGCCACGTCACCCTGGCTATTCTCGCCCACGCCTACCTCTCGGTCACCGCGGCGATCGCCCCAAAAGACCTGATCACGGGCTCATCCCGCTCACCCTCGCCGAGATCCGACGTCTCCTGGCACCTCTGATCCACATTCCCACCCAGGCGCCGTGCTGGGCCTGGTCGACCTGGCGACGTCGCCACCAACACCGAGCCCGCGAAAGCCACTATCGACGACGAAGACAGCTCAGCTAACGAAGTGCGGCTGGAGTACTAGGGCGCGTCTCCTAACCCGGCTGGTCGGGCCTGCGCGATGATCAGTAGGTGTCGCGCCGTGCCGTCCTGACCGATGCCCAGTGGGACCGACTCGAGCCGTTACTGCCCTCGTCGGACGGGATGCCAGGGCGCCCGTTCGCCGATCACCGCAGAGTGATCGAGGGGATCATCTACCGGTTCCGCTGCGGGCGGGCCTGGCGTGATGTCCCGGTCGAGTTCGGGCCGTGGCAGACCCTATGGAAACGCCACCGCCGCTACTGCGGTGACGGCACCTGGGACCACGTTCTCGCAGCTCTGCTCGCCGATGCCGACTCCGCCGGTCTCGTGGACTGGGCCGTGTCGGTCGACTCGACGATCATCCGCGCTCACCAACACGCCGCGACCCTGCAGCGAGACACAGGGGGCCGGATCGAACTACAAGAATCTGCTGATCGAGCCACCCGATCACGCCTTGGGCCGCTCCCGCGGAGGGCTCGGCACGAAGATCCACCAGCTCGTTGACGGACACGGCCGCCCGCTGGTCGTACTGGTCGGCCCTGGCCAGGCCGGTGACGCCCCGATGTTCGCGCACCTGATGTCACATCTGAGCGTCGGACGGGTCGGTCCGGGCCGACCGCGGACCCGGCCCGAGCGGGTCCGCGCAGATAAGGCCTACTCCTCACGCGCCATCCGCGCCCACCTGCGCAGACGACGGATCGTCGCGGTCATCCCGGAGCCGGCTGACCAGCAGGGACACCGGAAACGACGCGGCACACGCGGCGGCCGACCACCGGCGTTCGACCGGGTCGACTACCGCGGCCGCAACGTCGTCGAACGCGGGTTCTGCGAGGTCAAGCAGTGGCGCGGCCTCGCGACCCGCTACGACAAACTCGCCCTGACCTACCGCGGCGGAGTTGCACTGAAGGCCATCGTCACCTGGTTGCGCACTTTAGGAGACACGCCCTAGGGCATTCGCCCGATACCGCCGGAGACCTCGGTCGACCAGGCTCGTCACCGGATCGAGCGACCCCGGAGGCAGCGATGACGGCCACGATCGACACCCCCTCGGAGGAGGGCGCGGCCCCGATCGGCCGGGCGCGCGTCGCGGCGCTGCTCGCGACGCCTCCCGAGACGATCGACGGCGTCGTCGCGCACCTGGAACGCCTGCAGGAGGCACTGGAGTGCGAGTACGGCCCCGCCGACGGTGTCGCCGCGTTCAACCGGCTCTACCTGCGCATCACCCGCGGCATCCGCGACCAGCTCGACGACGACCTGTTCGCCGACCGGGACTTCCTGGTGCGGCTCGACGTCGAATTCGCCCGCCGGTACCTCCGGGCGCTGCACGCCGACGTGACAGGAGGGAGCCCTCCGCGCTCCTGGGGCGTCCTGTTCGACCGCCGTGACCATCCCCGCATCTCCCCGGTGGAGTACGCGGTGGTGGGGGTGAACGCCCACGTCAACTTCGACCTGGCCCCGGCGGTCGTACGGACCTGCACGGTCCTCGGACGCAGCGCCCCGGGACCCGCGGAGCGGGCCGACTACCGGGCCGTGAACGACGTGTTCTCCCTGCACATGGTCCGGCTGCTCGACGGCTTTGACCGGAGCTCGCCGGGTGAGGTCTCGATGGACGAGCAGCTCCTCGGCTGTGTCGCCGACGTGCCGGTGGTGCTGGCCCGCGACGTCGCCTGGCGGCAGGCCCTCGAGCTCTGGGAGCTGCGGTCGCGGCCGATGGAGTACGAGAACGAGCTCGCGGCTCTGGACCGGCGCACCTCGCTCCTCGGACGTGGCCTGCTCACGCTGGGAGCCCTGACGTGACACCCGCCCGAGTGGGGGGCGGGCGGGTGTCACACCCCCGGCCCGGGACGGCGACGCCGCTCGGCACGGTGCTGATCGTCGACGACCACGAGCTCGTCGGCTCGTCACTGGCGCTCGCCCTGCGGGCCGAGGGGGAGCCGGCCACGTTCCGGCCCGCGCACACCCCCGTCGACGTGCACCGCGCCGTCGCCGGGGCCGAGCCCGGATTGCTGGTCCTCGACCTGGACCTCGGCCGCGACGCCGAGGGGCGCCGGATCGACACCATCCCGCTCGTCCCCGGGCTCCGCGCCCAGGGCTGGCGGGTCCTGGTGCTCTCCGGCAGCTCCAGCCCCACCCGGGTCGGCGCCGCCCTGCACCACGGCGGGTTCACCTGGGTGTCGCGGACGGCGTCGATGCCCGCACTGGTCCTCGCGGTGCGGGAGGCCCGGGCCGGGCGCTCGCTGCTGCACGCCGCCCGCCGCGACGAGCTCGTGCAGCGCTACCTCGAGTGGGACCGCCGTCAGCGTGCCGTGCGCGGGCGCCTCGCGACGCTGACCCGCCGCGAGCGTGAGGTCCTGGAGCTCCTCGCCGGCGGGGTCCGTGCGCACGCCATCGCCGAGCACTTCGTGGTGTCGCTCCCGACCGTCCGCACACAGGTCAGGGCGGTGCTCGCGAAGCTCGACGTGGGGTCGCAGCTGGAGGCCGTCGCGCTCGTGCGCAGCGTCGACGCCACCGACGACACCCCCGGTGGGATGCTGCCGTGGGTACGGTAAGGTTCCACCTGCCCCGCGAGGGGTGGCCGGGACGTGGCGCAGCTTGGTAGCGCACTTGACTGGGGGTCAAGGGGTCGCAGGTTCAAATCCTGTCGTCCCGACAGGCCGAACAACAGCCCGTTGATCTGGGAAAAGACCAGGTCGGCGGGCTGTTTCGTTGTCCGGGTGTCGATCATCGTTCTGGTCATCCCGCAGCCTCCTGGGGACCATGTGGGGACCGCGGGGCTCGTAGGAAGGCCGTCAGCGAGTCCCCGGCGGCCGACACTGCGGCCTGATCCGGGTGCAGGTAGCGCTGCGTCGTGGTCAACGACCCGTGCCCGGCGATCCTCCGAGTTACGTGCACCGGACGCCGGCGTCCGCCATCCACGTCAGGCCGGTGTGGCGGAGTCCGTGGCGGCGCAGGTGCTCGAACCCGAGCGACGCGACGACCTCGTCCCAGTGGGTGGCGTCCCGGAACACCGCGGTGGTGATCCGGCCACCGCGGGGCCCGGTGAACAGCCGGGCATCGGGCCGGCCGTCGACGACCTCGATCCGGTGCTGGACCAGGTCGCGTACCTCCGCGATCAGCGGGACGAACCGCGCCCGCTTGCTTCGGGCGCCCTTGTCGACGAGGCCGCCGGGGAGGGGATGGTCCTCTGCCGGATCGGGAGCAGGAGCATCGACAGGAATCCGCCGGTGGTCCGGTTCGGCCGACTCGCGACGGTGGAGGCGTGGCTGCCGACCTGCTCAGGGCTGTCCTCGCGATGTCGACGACGAAAGTCCGGGGAGCACCGCAGCGGGGCCATGACCGACACGGCACCCGGACATGTCGCGGAGCACGACGCTCCGGTCCTCGGCGAGGAGTTTGCGTGGTCATCGGCGGGCAGGCCTTCGCCGGGTACGCCGAGAACTGACGTCCGGGGGGTGGACTCCGTGGCGGCTGGGCGCCACCCGCCCGGGTCCCGCGGGCGGTTCGCGCGTGCTGACCAGTGTGCACAGCGCCGACGAGAGCAGCAGCAGCCCGCCCGCGTGGAAGATCGCGCCGACGCCGGTGATGCCGGCCAGCCCGCCCGCGGCGAGCGGCACGACGACCTGTCCGATGCGGTTGCCCGCCAGTCGTACGGACAGCGCCGCCGCGCGGTTGTGCGGGTCGGCCACGGTCGTCACCCAGGACATGGTGAGCGGCTGGCCCAGCCCCCAGAAGAAGCCGACGACGAGCATCATCACGGTCAGCAGCACGATGTCGGTGGTGAGCGGTACGAGCGCCATCGGCGCCCCCGAGGCGAGGGTGGCCGACACCAGCAGCCCCCGTCGCGGCGCGGCCCGCAGCAGCAGCGGCATCGCGGCCCGGGACACGACCGAGGCGACGCTGCGCGCGGTGAGAAGCATCGTCACGGCGCCGACGCCCAGGCCCATCGACTGTCCCAGCAGTGGCAGGTAGGCCATGAGCAGGTCCCTAAGAGGTCGTTTCAGAAGTCGGCGTGTCGGTCCTGTGTGGATCGGCGCTGGTAGCTGATCATGTCCGGTCGTGGCGCGGCGATCTTGTGTCGAGCGATTGGTGAGCGACGAGCTGTGGGCGCTGGTGGAGCCGCTGCTGCCCAAGCCGCGCAAGCACAAGCGGGGACGGACAGGCCGTCCGCGGGTGCCGGATCGGGCCGCTCTGGCCGGGATCGTGTTCGTGCTCAAGACCGGGATCAGCTGGAACGCGCTGCCCGCCGAGCTCGGCTGTGGGTCCGGAGTGACCTGCTGGCGGCGGCTACGGCAGTGGCAGCAGGCCGGGGTCTGGGCCCAGCTGCACCGGGTGATGCTCGACCGCCTCGCCCAGCAGGGCCTGCTGGACTGGTCGCGGGCGGCGGTGGACAGCGTGAGCGTGCGGGCCAAGCGCCGCGGCGAGGCCACCGGGCCCTCGCCGACCGATCGCGGGAAGGCGGGCAGCAAGTACCACGTGCTCTGCGACCGAGGCGGGCTCCCGCTGCATGCGCTGGTCACCGGGGCGAACACCCACGACAGTCGGATGCTCGCCCCGCTGCTGGACACCAACCCCGGCGTCCGCGAACGGGCGGGACAGCCGGGGCGTCCGCGACGTCGGCCGGACAAGGTGCACGCCGACAAGGGCTACGACTATCCCCGCTGCCGCCGCTACCTGAGTGGGCGTGGGATCGGGGTGCGGATCGCCCGGCGCGGGATCGAGGACTCCACCCGGCTCGGGCGGGTCCGCTGGGTCGTCGAGCGCACCATGTCCTGGCTGCTGGACTTCCGCCGCCTCGCGCTGCGCTACGACCGCGCCGAATCCACGATCACCGCGCTGTTATCGCTGGCCTGCGCCCTGATCTGCCACCGCCGCCTCACCAAGCCGAAGCCGAAGCCGAAGTGATGGTCGACCCAGCCCTCGCTGAGGCACTCGCCTACGAGGTCGGGGCCAGCGGCCGCCAGGCCAGCCACTCCAAGGCCCGGTCGGCCTCGTCAGGGTCGAAGCGGTGCGGGTCGAACGGCCCGCCCGCCCACTCCAGGCGCTCGGCGCGGTCGGGATGGTCAGGGTCGGCGAGCACGGCCTGGAAGTCCTCATACCCCCCGATCCCGCCGACGTCCTCGGGCGGGCACGCCCCCTGCCCGGCGACGCATCGCGGATAGCACACTCCCGGCTCGACGGCCGCGACCGCCTCGACGGTGATCTCGTGGGCCCAGTTGTCACCGAAGTCGTAGACGTAACCGAACCGGTCACCAGCCTTGACCAGCCGAAACAGCTTCTCTTTCGTCTCGTCGGCGACATCCTGTCCGGGCCAGTCCGGGTCTGGGATCCCGTAGCGGCGCCCGACGATCTCGAACTCGTGCAGATGAGAGTTCGTCCAGCCCATCACTGACTGCACCACCTCGTGTAACACCGCCAAGTCGACCTCGCCCGGCACCTGCACCCGACGCCGGACCGCCGGCACCACCTCGGTCAGGACGATCTCCAACTCGAAAATCTTCGTCTTCTCAGACACACGAGGCGCGACCATCAGCCGATGCTGCCAGCCCCGCCGTCACCGGCAGAACCGGGCCCACCACTTCTGAAACGACGTCTAAGAGGTCATTTCAGAACGAGGTCGACGTGTCTGTTGTAGACGACAAGCGGCTATCTGACCTGCCGTTTGATCTGTCGTCGAGGGGTCAATGGAAACTCGACAAGTCGTTCTGAAACGACCTCTAAGAGGTCGCGCGGATTGGTTGGTGATCATGGACGTCGTGCAGGTCGGGCGTTCCAGCGGTGTGTGGTCCAGGCCTGCCGAATCAAGCTACGGAGTGTGACGATCGTGTCGGCGAGGTCGAAGAACGCGTCGACGACGATTTCTCGTCGTTCGTAGCAGCGCTGCAGCCGGTTGAAGCTGTTGTGCCAAGCGTTGGTCCGCTCGACGTGCCAGCGGCGGGTGGCCTGGATCGGCGCTTTCTCACCCTTGTGCGCGATCTCGCCGTGCAGGCCTCGTTCGGCCAGCGTGTCGCGGGTCTTGCCGGAGTCATAGCCGGCGTCGAGGTGCACGGTGATGTCGTCGGGCAGCGGGCCGAGAGCATCGAGGCGGTCGAGGGTGGGGCCCAGTAGCGGGGAGTCGTGCCGGTTGGCTCCGGCCAGGACTCGGCCCAGCGGGATGCCGTATCCCTCGACGAGCACCGAACGTTTCATACCCTGTTTGCGCCGGTCCACCGGCGACGGACCGGCGACCTCGCCGCCGCCGGGGGCCTTGGTGATGGCGCCATCGACGGCGATGTCGTGCAGCAGCAGACCGACGATGCGGTCGTAGGCGTCCAGGACGATCCGACGCAGCTGGGCGAAGACCCCGAGCCTGATCCACTCGTCACGACGATCGCGGATGGTGGTCGCCGAGCAGGTGCTGTCAGCGATGCCCTCATACGAGCAGCCGAACCGCAGTACCTGCAGGAGCTTGTCGAACACGATCCGATCCGCGATCCGGCGGCGATGGCAGCCCAGCGGATGGGTGGGATCGAACTCGTCTCGATGAGGCAGCAGCGCGGTGAACTGGTCCCACAACGGCTCGGTCAGCCATGATGGCAGGGTGGGCACGCGGCCTCCAGACGATCACGAAGCGTAGATAACTTCATGATCGGCAGGCCCGTACCCGCCCTCGCCCCCAGACACTCGACCGCGGCCAAGCTGTGACCAATCCGCGCGACCTCTAAGGTCGCAGGTGTTCGGGGTTGATGCCCCGGATGCCCGGGACGACGGGGTGTGGCTGATGAGCTGTTGCCGCTTCGGTGGCTCGGAAGGAATGGCCGCCCCGTCGTTCTGGACAGGCCTGGCCACTGATTCGGATCTGATGCGAACCGTCGCTGATTAGGGACCTGATGGCGGGTTGTCCACGGGCGTGAACTGCAACAACAGGAGTTTGTTCGTGGCGCGACGAGCAGTGGTCTGGATCGGGATCGACGTCGGGAAAAGGACCCACCACGCCTGCGCTGTCGATGCCGAGGGCAAGGTTGTGTTCTCCCGCAAGGTCGGCAACGACCAGGCCGCGATCGAAGCTCTGCTCGATCGGGCGTCCGCCGCGGCCGAGGACGTGCGGTGGGCGATCGATCTGACCAACAGCTATGCCGCGCTGTTGCAGGTCGTCCTCACCGCAGCCGACCAGCGGGTGGTCTACGTTCCCGGGCGGGTCGTCAACCGGATGAGCGGCGTGTTCCGTGGGGAGGCCAAGACCGACGCCCGCGACGCAAAGGTCATCGCCGACACCGCCCGCATGTCCGGCGCCGACCTCACCGTGGTTACCGCCACTGACGAGACCACTGCTGAGCTGCGTCGGCTCGTGGCCCACCGCGAGGACCTGATGGCTGACTGGGTACGCGGGGTCAACCGGCTGCGTGACCTGCTCGGGTCGATCTTTCCCGGTCTCGAGGCGGCCTTCGACTACTCCACCCGCAGCGCTCTGGTGCTGGTCACCGGGTTCCAGACACCGCAGGCGCTCCGAGACGCGGACACAGCCGGAGTGATCGAGTATCTGCACGCCCACCGGGCATGGGCACCAGGCATCCCCACGATGGCGGCCACCGCGGTCGCCGCAGCCCACGCCCAGACCGTGACCCTGCCCAGCGAGACGCGGACCGCGGTCCTTGTCGCCGGCCTGGCCCGGCGGCTGTTGGAGCTCGACCGGGAGATCAAAGACACCGACAAGCTGATCACCACCGTGTTCCGCACCCACCCGGACGCGGCGATCATCGAGTCGCTGCCCGGACTCGGCCCCATTCTGGGCGCGGAATTCCTCACCGCCACCAACGGCGGTGTCAGCAGCAGTATCGGCGCTGATGTCGGCTCCGAGCTGGGTGGCTTCGCCAGCTCGGGACGGCTGGCCTCCTACGCCGGCCTCGTCCCAGTGCCCCAGGACTCCGGCCGGATCAGCGGGAACCTGCGCCGCCCACGACGCTACAACCGCCGCCTGCGGCGAGTGTTCTACATGGCCGCGCTGTCCAGCCTCAAGGTCAACGGCCCGTCCCGGGCCTTTTACCAGCGCAAACGCAGCGAAAGAATGCTGCACACCCAAGCTCTGCTCGCCCTGGCCCGACGCCTGGTCGACGTCCTGTGGGCCCTGCTGCGTGACCGGAGAATGTTCACCATCACCGCACCACAACCCGCTACCGCGGCTTGACACCATCATTCGGATTCCTTCGGCTGCTTCCTCACGCCGGTCGCCGTGCCCCCGATGCGCCCGGTCGAGCTCGCGCTCGTCGCCGAACGGGCCGGGCTGGACCTCGTCACCTACCAGGACCACCCGTACCAGTCGGCGTTCACCGACACCTGGACGCTCCTGTCGTTCGTCGCCGCCCGCACCGAACGGGTCCGGATCTGCGGCAACGTGCTCAACCTGCCGTTGCGTCCGGCCCCGGTGCTGGCCCGCGCCGCCGCGAGCCTGGACCTGCTCAGCGGCGGCCGGGTCGAGATGGGGCTGGGAGCCGGGGCGTTCTGGGACGCCGTCGTCGCCATGGGCGGCCCGCGGCTGGCACCCGGTGAGGCCGTCCGGGCGACCGAGGAGGCGATCGCGGTGATGCGCGGGATCTGGGCGGTCGACGAGCCCGGCCCGCTGCGTGTGCCCGGCGAGTTCCACCACGTCGACGGCGCGAAGCGGGGCCCCGCCCCGGCCCACCCGATCCCGATCCGGATCGGGGCGCTGGGACCCCGGATGCTGCGGCTGACCGGACGGCTCGCCGACGGGTGGCTGCCGTCGCTGATGTTCCTGCCGGACGGCCCGGCCTCGCTGGCGGGGATGAACTCCCACATCGACGACGGCGCCGCCGGAGCGGGCCGCGACCCGCGCGCGGTGACGCGCCATCTCAACATCGCCGGGACGTTCACCGACACCGGGAAGGGGCTCTTCGACGGGCCACCGGAGCAGTGGGCCGAGCAGATCGCCGACCTCGCGCTCACCCACGGGACATCGGGGTTCGTCCTGGCCTCCGACGAGCCGGGTGCACTCGAGCTGTTCGGCCGGGAGGTCGCGCCCCGCGCCCGCGAGATCGTCGCCGCCGAGCGGACCGGGTGAGCCCGTGCGCGCTCGGGTCCGCTCCTCGCCCGGTCGTCGTGCTCCCGGTGGCCCCGCCGAGGCGGCGCGGTGTCGAACGGGACCGGTCGGCCGAGGAGAGTCGCGCGTCCCGTCGGAACCGGGTGTGGTCCGGCTCCGGGGCGGCCGTCCCGCCGGCCGCCCTTGAGTGTGCCCCGGGGGCACGGTGTCTCGTCGAGCCACGACGACCGACGGGGGAGGACCACATGGTGGAGAACGGCGTGCTCCGGTGACCTGGAGCACCCGCGAGATCGCGGAGATCACCGGCACCAGCGTGAAGGCGGTGCGCTACTACCACGAGATCGGGTTGCTCCCCGAACCCGACCGAGCGCTCAACGGCTACAAGAAGTACGAGGTCCACCACCTGACCCGGCTGCTGCACATCAGGCGCCTCGCCGATCTGGGAGTCCCGCTGGCGCAGGTGGACGAGGTGATGCGGGACGGCAGCCACGCGTCGATCTTCCGGGCCGTCGACGCCGAGCTGGCGAGAACCGTCGAACGGCTGCAGGCCGTTCGCCGCGAGCTGTCCGCGCTGTCGCTTCCCGGCGCGACACCCGAGGTCCCCACCGAGTTCGGTGCCGTCGCAGCACGGCTGCGGGAGAACGACCGCGCGTTCCTGACGATCTGCGCCCAGGTCCATTCCGAGGAGTCGATGACCGCGGTCCGGGAGCTTCTCGAAGCCGCCCCGAACGACGAGCTCGACGAGGCGTTCCGGGACCTGCCCGAGGACGCCGACGAGGAGCGCCGCCACGCCCTCGCCGAACGGATCGCGCTCGTGACGGGGCCCGGTGCCGGCGGCTCCGTGGCGTGGCAGCCCAAGGCCGTCACGCCAGGGCAGGCCGACGCGGCACGGAAGGTCGTCGGGCACGCCGTGGAGGCGCTGTTCAACCGCGCCCAGATCGACGTGCTGCGGCGTACCCACGAGATCAACGCCCACCAGACCGACGCCCACGAGACCGACGCCCACGAGACCGACGCGGCCGCCGGCGAGCCCTGAGACCCCTTCCGCGGCCCGCAGGTGGACCCGCGCAGCCACCACACGATCGCGTCGCCGCCCGAGCCGGGCGGTGACATCGCACCAGGAGAACCCGATGACGAACCAGACCGTGCTCGACGACCGGGGCCGGATCCGCGGCCTCGCCGTTCGTCGCCGCCGCTCTCGAGGCGCACCTGCCCGGCTCGGGCTGAGCCGCCGCCGCGCCGACGGCCCCCGAACGATCACCACATCACCACGACCGAGGTGCACGAGAATCATGGACAGCCGTTCCGCCGCCGAGCTCGGCGCGCTCATGACCGAGAAGCTCGCCGGGTTCCAGATCGCCCAGGCGCTCCACGCCGTCGCGAGGCTGGGAATCCCGCAGGCCCTGCTGGACGGGCCCCGCACCGTGGCCGACCTGGCGGCGACCGCCGAGGTGGACGAGCACCTGCTCGGTCGGGTGCTGCACACCCTGACCGGGCAGGGAGTGTTCACCCACCAGCCGGACGGGACCGTCGCGGTCACCGAGCTGGGGGCCACGCTCGCCCCGGGGACCCGGGGGTCGGTGTACGGCACCGCCCTGTTCTGGATGGAGACGCACTACGCGCCCTTCGCTGCGCTGACCGACGTCCTGCGTACCGGGCGCACCGCGTCGGACCTGGTCAACGGCATGCCGTTCGTCGACTTCCTGCAGACCCACCCCGAGCACGTCCCGGCGCTGACCGCCGCCATGGCCGACGTCACCCACGGCGCACAGTCCGAGGTGCTGGAGGGCTACCGGCTCCCGCCCGGCACCGTCGCCGACATCGGTGGGGCCGACGGGTCGGTGCTGGCCGCGCTGGTCGCCGACGAACCCGACCGACGCGGATGGCTGGTCGACCTCCCGGCCGTCGCGGCGACCGCGCACGAGCAGCTCGCGACGGCGGGCCTGGCCGACCGGGTCGAGGTGCTGGGCGGGGACTTCTTCGAGTCGGTGCCGTCGGCGCAGGTCTACCTGCTGTCCACCGTGCTGCACGACTGGGACGACGAGGACGCGCTGCGCATCCTCGGACGGATCAGGGCGGCCGCGCCTCCCGGCGCGCGTCTGGTCGTCGTCGAGGTCGTCCTGCCCGACGGGGACGAGCCCCATCTCGGCAAGATCTCCGACCTGACCATGCTCACGATGGCGGGTGGCCGGGAACGCAGGCGCTCGGAGTTCGCCGGGTTGCTCGACCGGTCGGGTTTCGTGCTGGACCGGGTCGCGCGGTCGAGCGTGTCGGGGTACTCGGTCCTCGAGGCGACCGTGCGGGAGGACTGAGTCCGACGCCGGCCACCACTCCCGGCACGGGCTCGTGCCGGGAGCGGTCGTCAGCCGCCGTCCCGGACGGGACGGCGGGGATGGAGCCACCGGCGCAGCCGGCCGGTCACGACGGGCATCATCAGGTAGGTCATCACGGTGCTGAACAGGACGGCGAACAGCGCGGCACGGAGCGGGAGCGGGAGTGTCCCGAGCCACGGGGTGAGGACCCCGTTCGCCGCCAGCGACAGCGGGAACACCGCGATCCCCGAGGCGACGGCCATCTTCCAGCGCGGTGGCGTGACCGTCGCCGCGGCGGCGGGAGCACGGCACCAGGTCTCCATGCCCGAGACCGTCCGGGGTGCGTCCCGGCCGTCCGCGCCGGTGCGGGGCTCCGGTTCGTCGGCCGCGGTCACGGCGCGGTGTGCACGAGGTGTTTGGTCTCCTGGAACTCCTCCAGCCCGCGCAGGCCGTTGAGCCGGCCCACGCCGGACTGCTTGTAGCCGCCCTCCTCGAACTGGTCGTGGACGACCGCCCAGGTGTTGGTCCACACCGTCCCCACCCGCAGGTCGCGTCCGACCCGCAGTGGCCGGTCCACGTCCCGGGTCCAGACCCCTGCCGCCAGGCCGAAGTCCGTGGCGTTGGCGCGCTCGACGGCGTCGCGTTCGTCGTCGAAGACCTCGAACGTCGCGACCGGGCCGAACAGCTCGCGTTGCACGATCGGTGCCGTCACGTCGGTGACCTCGACCAGCGAGGGCGCGAGCAGCGTCCCCTCCCGGCCGCCCCACAGCAGCACCGTGCCGTGGACGGCGGCGTCGGCGACAGCGCGTTCGACCCGCACGGCGTTCGCCTCGTCGATCATGGCGCCCATGTCCGACGACGGGTCGGTGCCGGGGCCGACACGGACCGCGCGCAACGCCTCGACGAGTCTCCCGCGCAGCTCGTCGGCGATGCCGCGGTGCGCGAGGATCCGGCTGCCGGCCATGCAGAACTGCCCCGCGAACGTGGTGACGGCTCGGGCCAGCACGGGTACGGCGGCGTCGAGGTCGGCGTCGTCGAACACGATCATGGGTGTCTTGCCGCCCAGCTCGAGGGACAGGCCCTTGAGCGTGCGGGCGGCGGCCTCCATGATCCGGCGCCCGACCGTGGTCGACCCCGTGTAGCTCACGACGTCGACGTCGGGGGAGGAGACCAGCAGACGCGCACCGTCGGACCCGCTCTCGGTGAAGACCGTGACGACCCCGGTGGGCAGGCTCGGAGCCGAGCCGATGATCTCGGCGAGCAGCTCGTTGACCAGGCCGGTCTGCGCCGGCATCTTCATCGCGACGGTGCACCCGGCGGCCAGGGCTGGCGCGAACGAGCGCGTGGACAGGATCACCGGCGAGTTCCAGGGCACGATGATCCCGGCGACGCCCGCCGGTTCCTTGAGGGTCATCGAGTACATCCCCGGGCGGACCTCGGCGGCCCGGCCGTGGTCGGACAGGGCCAGCGCGGCGTAGTAGCGCAGCTTGGCCGCGGACGGGCCGACCTCGAAGGCCGCCTCGTTCAGCGTCTTGCCGTTCTCGCGGGACAGCAGGTCGATGATCTCGTCGCTCCGGGCGTCGAGCCGGTCGGCGATCTCCGTCAGCCCAGCGGCACGCAGATGCCGGTCCCGCGACCACTGCGTGGCGGTGAACGCGTGCCGCGCGGCGGCGATCGCGGCCCCGGCCTGTGCGGCGCGACCGTCGACGAACGTACCCAGGAGCTCCCCGGTGGCGGGGTCACGGGACTCCCGCCGGGTCCGGGCAGCGCCCCCACCGCCGTCGTGACGGCGGTGGGCATCGGGTGCTGCCGCGGGGTTCGACATCTGCGGGCCTCTTCTCGTCGGTGTCGAGGTCACGCTAGGAACCCGCGGCCGGGCGGGCATCGGTTGTGTTATCCGTCGTCGCGCGGCCGCGCCGTCCCGATCCGTCGTCTCCCGGTCGTGGCCCTCCGTCATCGCCGCCCGGCGAGACCGGCAGCCACGAGGTCGCGGCGGGAGCGGAGCCCGAGCTTGGCGAACACGTGGGACAGGTGATGCCCGACGGTGCGGTCGCTGATCCGCAGCCGGGCGCCGATCTCCCGGTTCGTCAGGTTCTCGGCGGCGAGCTGCGCCACCCGGAACTCCTGGGCCGTCAAGGTCTCCGCGCCCGTTCCTGCGCCGTGGGCACGGCGCGCGGGCGCCGTCGTGAGGCGCTGCTCGCGCCGGGCCCGCTCGATCATCGGGCGGGCTCCCAGGGCATCGAACGTCTCGACGGCGGTGTCGAGCTGCCAGCGGGCGTCGCGGCGCCGCCGCTGTCGCCGCAGCCACTCGCCGTAGAGCAGGTGCGCCCGGGCGTGGTCGAACGGGCGCCGGGACACGCCGGGCTCGTCCAGCGCCGCCCGGTAGGACACCTCGGCGGCGGGCTCGTCCAGCAGCGCGCGCGCCAGGTGCGCGGTGGATCTCGCCCAGGGCGCGCCGGTGCGCCGTGCCCACGCGTCGAGCGTCGCGGCGCGGCGCTCGCCGATCCCGGGCCGCCGCGCCTGCACGGCTGCCTCGACCGTGTCTAGGCCGGCCAGCAGCGCGACGACCGGATGCGCCGCGGGATGCCCGCGCTCGTCCAGGCGGGACAGCAGGTCCAGCGCCGCGTCGGCGCGACCGGCCCCGAGCGCGGCCATGCCGCGGCTCCAGAGCGCCGAGGCGCCTGCCGCACGGTCGTGGCGCGGCCCGGCGAACTCCAGGGTCCGCGTGGTCAGTGCCTCGACGTCGTCGCGGTCGCCGCGGGCGGCGGCGAGCCATCCGAGGCAGCTGCGGCACTCCGCGGCGATGTGCTCGGCGCCGATCCGCTCGGCCGACGCGAGCCCCTCGGCCGCGGCGTCCCGGGCGGCGTCCCACCGTCCCGCGGCGATGTCGAGTCGCGCGCTCCGGGCCAGTGCCGCGGCGAGCGAGGTGCGGTCGGCGTGCCGGCGGTGCCGGTTGAGCAGGGTGTGCACGGCATCGGTGAGCGGTTCGTCGATGCCCCAGGCGAGTCCGAGCAGCGAGGCGGGGAGCAGCTGTGACTCGACTCCGGCGATGCGCGCCATGACGTCGCCGAGATCGGCCGGCGGTACGGCTCCGACGGGGTCCGTCGCCGGCGCCCACCACCTCCGGACGACGGGGAGGACGTCCGGTAGTCCGGAGGTCGTCAGGTTCGCGAGCCGGGCGAGGGTCTCGCGCACCAGGTCGTCGCGGGCCGCGGACCATCCCGCGTGCAGGGCGGCGACGCCGAGCTCCACGCCGCTGCGTGGGTCGTCGAGCTCGACGAGGTCGTGCGTGAGTGACCGGTGCGCTCGTTCCAACGATCCCTCGGCGAGCTCGAGCACCCCGCGCAGGCCGCGGCTGGCGCGGGTGGCCCGGTCCTCGTCGGTCAGGCTCCGGGCGTCGGCCAGCAACCGGCGCGCCGTCGTGGCGTCCCCGCCGTGCCAGGCGGCGACGGCCGCACGGGCGAGCCTGCGGGTCGCCGCGGCCGGGTCGGGGGAGAGCTCGGCGGCCCGCCGCAGGATCGGTACCGCACCGGCTCCTGTCGGCGACGTCCGCTCGAGCGCCCCGGCGATCTCCTCGTCGACGTCGTGGACGGTCGCGGCCCGGTGCCAGAGATGTCCGCGACCATCCGGCGGGAGCGCGGCGGCCAGGGTCCGGTGGGCGGTCCCGCGATCGGTCGGGGAGGCGCCGGCGTAGACGGCGGCCCGGACGATCGGGTGCCGCAGCGCGGGCCGGTCGGGCGTCCCGGCGAGCAGCCCCGACCGGGCCGTCTCGTCCCACACCGGCTGCTCGCCGTCGCGGGGACGTGCCGACCGGGCGAGCGTGAGCTGGTCTCCGTCGGAACGGGCGGCGGCCAGCAGCACCAGCAGCTCACGCGCCGGGGGCTGCATGGTCTGCAGGCGTTCGGCGAAGGCCTTCCGCAGCCGGGGGCCCACCGGCACCGTGCCGGTGAGGTCGTCGTCCGACGTCGGCAGCTCGTGCAGGGCCAGCGGGTTGCCGCCGCCCGCGTCGACCGCCCGGGTGACCGCGGCTCCGTCCATGCCCGGATGTGCGGCGGTGACCAGCCGGGCGGCGTCGTCGTCGGTGAGCGGGCCGACCGGGAGCGGTTCGAGCCCCTCCCACGGTCCGCCCGCGGGCGCGTCGTGGTCGGCGACCAGGACCACGACGGGATCGGTCCGCACCCGCCGGGCGACGAAGCCGAGCACGAACGCGGTGTCGGCGTCGAGCCGGTGCGCGTCGTCCACGACGATCAGCAGCGGACGGTCGAGGGCAGGGGTCGACAGCAGGGACAGCACCGCGACCGCGGTGAGCAGCCGGCCCGGCCCACCCGCCGCACCCGCGAGCACGGCGCGGAGCGCGGCGGCCTGGGAGACCGGGAGGGACCCGATCAGGTGCTCGACCGGCCGGAGCAGCGTGTACAGGCCGGCGAAGGGGGTCGCGACCTCGCACCGCGACGGCCGGACCGACCACGACGTGACGTCCGTGGACAGGGCGGTGACGTGGTCGAGCAGCGCGGTCTTGCCGATTCCCGGCTCGCCCCAGAGCACCAGCGCGCCCCCGGCGCCCCGGCGGGCCCGGTCGAGCACCTCGGTCAGGGCGGCGATCTCCGCCTGCCGTCCGACGAGCGTGGCCGGATCACCGGAGGCCGTCATCGGAGGAGGTGCGCGGTCGGCCGGGCGGGGGTGTCCTCCTGCAGGTGACCGGCGTCGGTCTCGTACCACTCGGGCCGCCCCCGGTCCGCGCCGACGTTCATGACGATCCTCCGGTGTCCGATGACATGTCTTCCTGCATACCGGGTCGACGACCACGGGCGAGCCTTCAGCGCGCCGGGCGAGGGGCGGATCGGCACCGCTTCTCGTGCCACCGGACCACCACCACCACCATCGCGATGTTGACCGCGCCGAGGATGAGCAACGGCGGGCCGCCGGTCTCGGTGGACCGGTCGACGGCCGCGGTACCGCCCCCGGCCATGACGTTGTTGGCGATACCGGCCAGCACATTGTTGACGACATGGAACGCGATGGGCGCCTCCAGCCCCCCGCTGATCACCGACATCAGTCCGGTGCTCAGCGCGATCAGCGCGATGTACCCGGCCAACCAGGGGTCCGCCGAGCCGTGCAGCGCGGCGAACACCAGCGAGGACACGACGAGGCCGACGGCCAGGGCCGGGCGGACGGCACGTACCCAGCTCGCCGTCGCGGGGAACAGGACGCCGCGGTACATCAGCTCCTCGCCGGTCGCCTGGATCGGGATGGTGAGCAGGGTGACGGCCAGCAGCGCGACGGTGGTGTCGGTGATCCCGAAACCGGTCCATCCGGTGGCCTCGGGCCCGACCACGGCCACGGTCCCGAGGCCGGCGGCCACCAGGACGGCCGCGCAGGCCGAGTAGTAGCCGAGCCGGCGCCGATCGAACCGGCGCTGCGGGCTGAGCAGTATCCGCCACGGGACCCGGGGCATCCACCTGAGCAGCAGGACCGCGACCACACCCGTCGCCCCGATGGCGAGGTTGGCGGCCAGCGACTTCAGCGGGGTGAACTCGGTGGAGAACGCGTCGTCGGAACCCTCGACGGCGCCCACCACCGACCAGGCCAGCACCTGGGAGCCCAGCAGGACCATCGGCAGGACCGCGAGCAGCACCAGCGGTTTCCACCAGCTCATCCGTAGGTGCGCGCCGAACGGCCGCGTGCCGTCGACCGCGGTGGGGAGCAGCCGGGTCACCTCGTCGGGTGTGGAGTGCCGTCGTCCGCCGGCAGCGGAACGAGGACCGGGGACCGGCCTGTGCATGTGAACCTTCCCGAGTTCTTCCGTCGAGCAGACGACCTACGGGCACCAGCACACAGCGTGCCCCTGGGGCAGGGTCAAGGGAGCAGCACCGGATCGATCCCCAGGACCCCGGTCGTGGCTCCGCGTCCTGGCTCTCACGGGATCAGCAGCAGCTTTCCTCCGGTGTGCCCGGCCTCCAGCGCCCGGTGGGCCTCCGCCGCCCGGTGCAGCGGGAAGGTACGGGCGATCCGGGTGCGCCACCGCCCCGCGGCGATGTGCTCCAGTGCCTCCCGCACCGGGCGGCTGTCCCGGTTGCCGGGGTGTCCCGCGCTGAACGTGACACCCTGGGCGGCCGCGGCCGGATCCGCCAGGGTGACGACGCGCCCGGTGCCGCCGCGCAGGTCGAGCAGCGTGGACACGAGTCCCTTCCCCGCGGTGTCCAGCGCCGCGTCGATGGGGCCGGGAGCGACCGCACGCACGCGGTCCGCGAGGTCGTCGCCGTGCTCCACGGCGGTCGCCCCGAGACTCTCCACGTACTCCAGGCTGGACCGTCCCGAGATCCCGATGACGGTGAGCCCCCGCAGCCGGGCGAACTGCACGGCGGCGCCGCCGAGAGCCCCGCTCGCCCCGGTGACCACGATCGTCTCTCCCGCGCTCGGTCGCAGCAGCGCGAGTCCCCGCGCAGCGTTGTCCGCGGCGATGACGGTCGCGGCCGCATCGGTGAACGACACCCCGTCGGGGATGGTCGTGTAGTTGCTGCTCACCGTGAACTGCGCGTAGGAGCCCTGCGCGAAGCCGTCCGGCCAGCCGGCGACGCGCGCACCGACCTCGACCCCGGTGACGTGGTCGCCGAGCGCCGCGACGGTGCCGGCGAACTCGAACCCGATGATCGCCGGGGCCGGCAGGTCGAAGACGCCGGACCGGGCGAGGAGCTCGGCCGGGTTCACCCCCGCCGCGCGGATCTCGACCAGCACCTGGCCGGGCCCCGGTACCGGGCTGTCCACCTCGGCCTCGCGGAGTACGTCGGCCGCGCCGAAGGACGTGATGACCGCTGCTCTCATGACTTCTGTTCTCCTTGTTCCGTCCGTCGTACGGGGTGGGCCCCGCGTGTCGATCCAGCCGTCGTGCCCGCCGGTCCCGAGGGCCGTGACCGGTCGTCGTTCCGCTGTGCCGGGATCCGCCACGGGCGGCGCCGAGCACCCGCGCGGCGAGCTCCATGCCCCCGGCCGATGTGGACGGGGTCGTCGTCGGCCGCCACGTCGTCGGGCTGCTCTCCTCGAACAGGCCTCGACGTCTTCCTAGCGGCCTCGTGTCGCGAGCGGATCGGGGCCCGGATCGGTCGTAGCCCGGACGCCGCTCGACGGTGGGCGCCACCTCCGCGATCGTCGGTGTCGGCTGCGCGACGAGCGAGGGGAGCATCGAGGACCGGGAGCGGGGCCGAGAGACCTGGGGTCGGCCCACGGCGCGGCTGCTCCACCGTCCCTCCCGGGCGAGCGGGGTCATCGGGCTGTCACGGGTCGATGTCGGCGACCCGGACCAGGGACTTTCCCGTGTTCCGTCCCTCCGACAACCGCACGAGCGCCTCCGGTGCATCGGCCGACGAGGGGGAGATGTCCTCCCGATGCCTGATCCGGCCCGCTCGGAGCCACCCGGCGGGCTCCTCCACCACGTCGTCGATCCGGTGCAGGTGATCGGTCGCCAGGAATCCCTGCATGGAGACCCGGTTGACCAGGATCCGGCGTTCGATCCGGGGACCGTGGGCCTCGGCGTCGGGCGGCAGGCCGATGGTGCCGCACACGGCGATGCGGGCGCCGACGTCGAGGTTCGGCAGGGCGGCGTCGAGCGTCGCTCCTCCGACGGAGTCGAAGAACACGTCGACGCCGTCCGGGCAGGCACGCCGGATCACCGGCGCACCCGACACGATCCGACCGGCACGACATCCCTGCGTTGCGTCGGGCGCGCTCCACCCGGTTGCGGCCTGCACGCTTGGCGCGGTAGAGCGCGGCATCGGCCTCGGCCAGCAGGCCGAAGTGGTCGGCGCGTCGGTCGTCGGGTCGCGTACTCGCCGCCCCCACGCTGATGCTCAGGGTGCCGTGGGCAGACCTGTCGTGGATGACGGCGAGTGCGCTCACCGCCTGCCGGATGCGCTCGGCGACCCGGCTCGCCTCGGCGATGTCGGCGCGGGGGAGCAGCACGACGAACTCCTCGCCGCCGTAGCGGGCGGGCAGGTGCGTCGGGGACCGCAGGGTCGATCGGATCGCCGCGGCGACCACGACGAGAACGCGGTCACCGGCGGGGTGGCCGAAGCGGTCGTTGTAGGACTTGAACTCGTCGACGTCGAGGATGAGCAGGGACAACGGCTCGCCGCGGACGGCCGCGGACTGCCACGCTGCGGTGAGATCCCGGTCGAACCGGCGGCGGTTGGGCAGACCGGTCAGCCCGTCGGTGTCGGCGGCGCGCCGCAGGTCCTCCAGGGCGTCGTGCCGCAGGCGGTCGGCTGTGGCGTCGCGCTGGTCGAGACGGACGACGAGGAACAGAGGTCCGTGCGTCGGGTGATCGTGCACGTCGTGCTGCGTTCCCCGAGGCGGTCGGCCCGGGCCCGACGGCCCGCCTGCTCAGTCCTCGACCGGTGCGGACGACGGGGCGAGATAGGACATCGCGAAGCCGAGGAGCCCGGTGCCGGTGGCGACGACGGTCATCGGCAGACCGAGCACACCGACCACGCCCTCCACCAGCGGTCCGTCGGCGATGAGTATGCCGACGGCCTGTACCCCCACCACGGCGACGCCGAGCAGGAGGAAGGTGACCAGGCCTGCCGTGAACACGGGCAGCAGTCCGCGGTGGAGGTGGTCACGGGGGCCGGGGGCGGTGTCGGTCACGGGAGGGCTCCGATCGTGGGGCGGTTCGTGGTGGGTCAGACGACGAAGAGCGGCAGCAGGCCGGTCGCGACGAGCACACCGATGAGCAGGATCGGCAGCACGAACCACACGATCAGCCGCAGGAACAGCCGGGCGGGGTCGACACCGGCGATGCCGCTGGCGATGTAGATCGGGGCAGCTCCGGGTGGGGAGGCGCCTTCGGTGGACGCGAAGATGAGGATGGCCACCGCGGCGGCGACCGGGTTCACCCCGACCGCGAGCAGCGCGCTGAAGCTGACGCCGCCGACGGCGGCGACGGTCGCGGTTCCGGTCAGCGGCGCGGACACGACGACGATGAGCAGCCCGACCAGGGCGGCGATGACGAACTGCGGGGCGTCGATGCCGTTCATCAGCGCGGACAGCTGCTCGACCAGCCCGAGCTCGCCGAGCGAGGCGGCCGCGGCGAAGGCGAAGAACAGGGTGGCGCCGATGACGGCGTAGCGCGGGACCATGGCGGCCAGCAGGTCGTTCCAGCCGCTCGCGGAGCGGGGGAGGCGTCGCCACGCGACGAGCAGCGAGCCGAGGATCATGAGGACCGGGATCCAGACGATGATGCTGATCCGGCCCGCCGCGTCGGGGCCGATCAGGCCGGCCAGGAGCGCCTGGCCGCTGTCGAGGGTCAGGAACACCGGGATCGCGATGCCGGTGTAGACCAGCAACGAGGTCCAGCCCTGCCGCCAGGCGGCGGCGAACGGGAGGATGTGCTCGGGGTCCATGGCGTCGATCTTGTGCCGCCGCACCCAGACGAACACGACGAGGAAGCGGTACAGCACCGTCCAGAGGCCACCGACGAACGCCCCGACGAGGAGCTGGTCGGCGGTGAGGACGGGAGCCACGGCCGCGGAGCCCAACAGCAGGAACATCGACGAGCTGGGTGGGATCGAGATGCCGAGCCCGGCGTTGCCGGCGACGAGACCGGCGGCCAGGTCGGGGCGTCAGCGGGACCGGATCATCCACGGGATGGTGACCGACCCGACCGAGGCGGCGATGCCGGATCCGGAGCCCGCCGGCCCGCCGAGCAGCGCGGCCGCGGCGGTGGAGACGTAACCTGCGCCACCACGGACGCGGCCAAACACGGCGTTGAGCAGCGAGACCTGCCGGTCGATCAGCCCGAGCTCGGTGAGCAGGTAGCCCATGAACACGAAGGCGAGCGCGGCGAACACGACCTCCTCGGAGGCCGCGTCGAACAGGCCGGTCCCGGCTACCGCGAGCGCGTCGCCGCCGCCGAACAGGCACACGACCACGAAGCCGAGCAGCATCGCCTCGCCGATGTTGCGTCCCAGTGCGGCGTTCCAGACGACGATGACGCAGATGTAGGTGAGCAGGGCCCAGACGGCGACGCCCATGGGTACTCCTTCGTAACGAGGGCGTGAGGCAGCATCGTGCTGCCCGGTGACGGTGGCGCTCAGACCGCGGTGCGGGCGGCCAGGGCCAGGACGGTGCGGGCGCGGTCGACGATCGGCCGGTCGACGAAGGTGCCGTCGGGCAGTGCGATCGCGCCACGGGCGTCGGGACGGCCCGCGGCCTCGACGACGGCGTGCGCCCACGTGGTCTCGCCGGCGGTGGGGGCGAATGCGGCCCGTACGACGGGCACCTGGCGCGGGTGGATGACCGACCGCCCGAACAGCCCGAGAGCGCGGCCGTGACGGGTCGACCGGAGCAGGCTGTCGTCGTCACGGACATGGGGGTGCACCGACATCGGCGGTGCGGGCAGCCCGGCGGCGGCCGCGGAGAGGACGGCCCGCAGCCGCAGGTGGTCCAGCGCGGTGTCGGACCCCAGGTGCAACGTCGCGGCGAGATCCTGCTCGCCGAGGGCGATGCCCGCGACACGGTGGTGTGCCGCGATCGCGTCGATCGCGGCACACCCGCGAGCCGACTCCACGAGCGGCCAGAGGCGGACCCGGTCCGGCAGGACGGCGTCGAGCGCGTCCAGCGTGTCGGTCGAGTCCACCTTCGGTACCCGCAGCCCGCCCAGCCCCGGCAGCCCGGCGAGGACGGCGACGTCGTCGCGGCCGAGGGCGCCGTCGTTGATCCGGACGTGGACCGTCGGGCCGTCGGGAACCGTGGTCAGGTAGTCGGCCACCGTCGAACGGGCTCGGACCTTGTCCGGGGCGGCGACGGCGTCCTCGAGGTCGACCACGACCACGTCGGCACCGCTCGCCGCCGCCTTCGCGAATCGCTCCGGGCGGTCGCCGGGCACGTAGAGCCAGGTCAGAGGAGCGTTCACGCCACGGCTCCGGAGGTGCGCAGGGTCGCGATGCGTTCGGTGTCGTAGCCGAGCCCGGTGAGGACCTCGTCGGTGTGCCTGCCGGTGGCCGGGCCCGGCCAGCGCACCTCGCCGGGGGTGTCGGAGAGGCGGAAGGTCACGTTCTGCACAGTCACCTCGCCGAGCTCGGGGTCGGGCAGGTCCACGAAGCTGCCGAGGGCCTGGTACTGGGGGTCCTTGACGATGTCGGAGGCGTCGTACACCAGCGCGATCGCCGCCTCCGCCCGCTCGAAGGCGGCGAGCACCTCGTCGGTGTCGCGGGCGGCGATCCATCCGGCGACGGCGGCGTCGAGTTCCTCGACGTGGGCGACCCGGCCCTGGCCGGTGGCGAACCAGGGCTGCTCGACGACGTCGGGCCGCCCGACCAGGTGCATGACCCGTTCGGCGACGGACTGGGCGCTCGTGGACACCGCGACCCATCGGCCGTCGCGGGTGCGGTAGGTGTTGCGCGGGGCGTTGCTCGCCGACCGGTTCCCGGTGCGCGCCGGCAGCACACCGAGCGCCTGGTAGGCGGTGACCTGCGGGCCGAGCAGGCTCAGCAGTGGCTCGATGATGGCCATGTCGATCACCTGTCCGCGCCCCGTCCCGGTGCGGGCCTGGACCGCGACCATGATGGCGTAGGCCATGCTGATGCCGGCGACGCCGTCGGCCAGGGCGAGCGGGGGCAGCACCGGCGGCCCGTCGGGCTCGCCGGTGGCCGCGGCGAACCCGCTCATGGCCTCGGCCAGTGTGCCGAACCCCGGGCGGGCGGACATCGGCCCGAACTGTCCGAACCCGGTCATCCGCGCCATGATCAGCCTCGGGTTGAGCTCGAGGAGGTCCTCGGGGCCCAGGCCCCACCGCTCCAGGGTGCCGGGCCGGAAGTTCTCGACGAGCACGTCGGCGTCGACGAGCAGATCGCGCAGGACCCGCTGGCCCTCGGCGACCGACAGGTCCACCGCGATCGTGCGCTTGTTGCGCGAGATCGACTTCCACCACAGCCCGACCCCGTCCTTCGCGGGACCGTGTCCGCGGC
Organism: Pseudonocardia sp. ICBG1293; assembly: GCF_020131355.1. GTDB lineage: Bacteria > Actinomycetota > Actinomycetes > Mycobacteriales > Pseudonocardiaceae > Pseudonocardia. The sequence goes on along the minus strand of NZ_JAHLEL010000047.1, from coordinate 431,437 downwards.
TCGGGTCGGGCCGACGGGGGTGCTCGATCTTGACCACGTCCGCGCCGAAGTCTCCGAGCAGCGCGGCGGCCGAGGGGCCGGCGAACAGCGTGGCGGCATCGACGACGCGCAGCGACGACAGGGGGCCTCATTTAGAGGTCATTTCAGAACGAGGTCGACGTGTCTGTTGTAGACGACAAGCGGCTATCTGACCTGCCGTTTGATCTGTCGTCGAGGGGTCAATGGAAACTCGACAAGTCGTTCTGAAACGACCTCTTAGAGCGTCCGGCAATTGATCGTTACCGCAGCCGGCGGGTGGTGGGCCTATCCGGCCAGCGGTAGCGGTTGCGGGCCGCGTTGATCAGTCTGCGGATCACGGTGAGTGCGGCGGCGAGGTTGAGGTAGAACTCGACGATGATCTTCCGGCGATCGGTGAACCGGCGGAGCTTGCCGTAGCCGTTCATCCAGGAATGGGTGCGCTCGACCGGCCACCGCTTACCGACCTGGATCGGGGCGGGCCGGCCCTTGGTGGCGATCTGTGCGTCGAACCCGAGTCGTTCGAGCAGATCGCGGGTCTTGCCTGAGTCATAGCCCCGGTCCAGGTGCAGGCACGGTCGCTCGGGCAGCGGCCCGATCATGTCGTAGATCCCGATCAGGGTCGGTTTCAGCAACGGCGAGTCGTGGTCATTGGCGCGGGCGCTGATCAGGTGCAGCGGGATCCCCGCACCGTCGCAGACCACGGAGCGTTTGGTGCCCTGTTTGCCCCGGTCGACCGGGTTACAGCCGGCGACCTCGCCACCGCAGGGAGCCTTGGTGATCGCTCCGTCGGCAGACAGATCGTCGAGGTCGAGACCGATCATCTGGTCATAGCCGGCCAGCGCGGCCCGAAGGACCTGCTCCCCGACGCCGGCGGCGGCCCACTGGGCGAGACGGCGGCGGATCGTGCGGTCCGAGCAGCCGGGGGTGGCGATGCGTTCGTAGCCGCTGCCGTGCACCAACGCCGCGAGCACGTGCTCGAACACCAGGCGGTCGGGGATACGGCGGCGGTGACATCCCCACGGATGGGCCGGGTCGAACTCCGGGCGCCGCTCTGCCTCGATCAGGGCAGCGAACTCGACCCAGAGGGGGTCGATCAGCGATTCTGGCAATAGAGGCACGGACCCTCCAGGCGATCATCAGGACATCAGCAATCCGATGATCACCCGAGGTCCGTGCCTCTACCTGCAACGACACCCCCACGACCTCATTTGCCGGGCGCTCTTACAAGTTATAACATCGGGGCCGCACCGGAAAGAGGTGCCTCGTCCGGATTCCCCGGCCGCGGCGGGTAGCGTCGGCCGAGCACGAGAGGGGTGGCGATCGCGTGGGCGAACCCGTGGCGGACCGTGCCGGTCCGCCGACCAGCAAGGCCGACTACGTCTACCGATCGCTGCTCGACGACCTGCGCAACGCGCGCATCCCGGGGGGCACCCCGTTGCGTGCCACCGAGATCGCGGACCGGCTCGGGGTGTCCATCACACCGGTACGCGAGGCGCTGCGGCGGCTGGAGAACGACCGCCTCATCCGGTACGAGCAGAACCACGGAGCGACGGTGATCGACCTGTCGCCGGACGCGCTGCTCGAGTACTACCAGGTGCGCGCGGTGGTGGAGGGGCTCGGCGCCCGGCTCGCCGCCGACCGGATCACCGACGGGCAGCTGACCTCGCTGCGCGCCCTGCACCGCGAGATGGTCGAGGACGAGCGCGCCGGCCGCCACGACCGGCTCGGTGAGAGCAGCCGGGCCCTGCACCTGACCATCGCCGACATCGGGGGGCCCGCGTTCCTCGGTGAGCACGTCCGCGCCGTGCGCAACAGCTTCCCGGTGCCTGCGGACGCCTCGTTCTGGCTGGATCCCGAGCACGCGCGCCACCATCTCGACGTGCACGAGCGCATCCTCGACGCGCTCGCCGCCCGCGACGGCGCCGCCGCGGAACGGATGATGGTCGACCACGTACGGTTCGCCGGGACCTACCGCGCCGGCGGCGCGCCCGGATGAGCGGTGGTCGGCCGGCTCCGGGCCGACCCCCGCGCCACCCGTCCGACCGGCGGCGTGCCCTCCGGCGCAGCCCGGGGCAGTGACCATCGGGGCAGCGAGCACCGGCGGAGTCCTCCCCGAGGTCGTGGCCGGTCTGCCCCGGTGGCGGTCGACGGGCGCCGTGGCATGCCGTGCGACGTGCGGGGGGACGGGCCGATCGACATCTCCGCCCGACCGGACCGGCGCCATCGCGGAGCACATCGCCCCTCGGCGCGAGTGGGGGCGGACGTCGTGCGTCCTCATCGGACCGTCGTGATGCGCGAGGCGCCGTACCGATGCGGCCGCGGATCTTCCCCGAGGCGGCGCGGCACCGTAGTTTACGAGGTATGCCTAACTTAAGTCGCCGAGGCTTCCTCGGTGCCGCCGTCTGTGGCGCGATGCTGTTCGGGGCCGTCGCGTGTGGCAGCGAGCCGTCCGGTGCCCCCGACACCGCGCAGGGCTCGGTCACGGTCACCCACGCACTCGGCACCACGACGGTGCCGCCGGGTGTCACGCGGATCGTGGCCCTCGGGCCCACCGGGTTCGACGTCGCGCTGGCCCTCGACGCCCCCGTCGTCGGAGCCTCCTCCAGCGGTAGCGAATCCGGTCTCTCCCCGTGGACGTCGCAGGCCCGTGGGGCCTCCGACGTCGAGGTGCTCCCCGTGACCGGCGAGGCCACCGAGGTGGACGTCGAGCAGGTCGCCGCGCTGCAGCCGGACCTGATCTTCGCCCCGGGGTACTTCGCCCTGGAGAAGGCCTACCCGCAGCTCAGCGCGATCGCGCCGACGATCGGCTACCAGAAGGGTCCGGCCCAGGACACCTGGCAGGAGATGACGACGCAGCTCGCGACGGCGCTCGGCCGCCCGGCCGACGCCGAGCGGGTCATCGGGCAGGTGCAGGCGAAGCTCGACGAGACGCGGGCCGCGAACCCGGCCCTGCAGGGCGCCACCTACACCTTCGGCTTCGTGCAGCCCGGCGCGGTGACCGCGCTGCGCGACCCGGACGACGCGATGAACTCGGTGCCCGCCGCACTGGGTCTGTCGCTGTCGCCGCAGATCCTCGCGCTGCCGAAGGGGGAGTCGTTCGGGGTGCAGCTCTCCGCCGAGCAGATCGCCTCGCTCGACGCCGACGCCCTCGTCCTCTTCGACGGCGGCGACACCGAGGCGCGCACGACCCTGGAACGGAACCCGTTGTTCGAGCGGCTGCCGGTGGTGCAGCGCGGAGCTGTCGTGACCTACGACTACGACGAGTTCATCGGTCTGCGCAACCCGTCCCCGCTGTCGATCCCGTGGATCGTCGACCGGATCGCCCCGCGCCTGTCGGAGGCCGTGTCCCGGTAGTTCCCTGCCCGTCCACAGCGGACGGTGCCGGTTGCCCGGCGCCGTCCGCTGTCGTGTGCGGAGGGTTCGTCCGCCGGCCGGGGCCCGGTCGAACCGGGTGGAGCGACCGACATTCGTCACACCACCCTGGCGTAACGCTGACGCTGAGTAGTGTAACCCGAACGGGTGACGATGCGTACGGGGCGGCGCTCCGACGTGCGGTTTCGGGCGGTGTGGGGGTTCTGCGTGATGTCACTCTCTAGGCGGAACGGCAGCCCGTGTGCTCAAGTTAGCCTCGCCTTAGAGATGGATAGCCGACCGTGTGAAAAGGACTGTGATGGCCGACCCCGTTGGCGTGCGAACCGGCACCGACCAGGAGATTGTCGACGTCCTGGGCGTCGGTTTCGGGCCGTCCAACCTGGGCGTCGCGATCGCCCTGCTCGAGCGCAACGCGTCGGTGACCGGTGAGGGCCGGATGACCGGCTGCTTCGTCGAGCGCCAGGAGGCGTTCGGGTGGCACCGCGGGATGCTCCTCCAGGCCGCCACGATGCAGGTCTCGTACCTCAAGGACCTGGTGACTCTGCGTGATCCCCGGAGTGCCTACTCCTTCCTGTCCTACCTGCACGACCGCGGCCGGCTCGCCGACTTCATCAACTACGGCAGCAGCTTCCCCACGCGCCGGGAGTTCCACGACTACCTCGAGTGGGCCGCGGGTCGGGTCGAGCGGGCCGGTTCCGAGGTCTCCGTGAGCTACGCGACCGAGGTGCTGGAGATCCTCCCCGTGCGGGACACCGGCCCGGTCGAGCTGTTCGACGTCGTCGTGCGCACGGACGCGGGCGGCGCCCGCCGGATCCGGACCCGCAACGTCGTCCTCGCCTGCGGCATGGTTCCGGTGCTGCCGGACGGCGTCGTCACCGGCGACCGGATCTGGCACAACCGCGATCTGCTGTTCCGCACCGGCGGGATGGCCGGGTCCGCGCCGTCCCGGTTCGCCGTGGTCGGTGCGGGGCAGAGTGCTGCGGAGACCGTGGAGCATCTGCACCGTACGTTCCCGGGTGCGGAGGTGCATGCGGTGTTCGCCCGTTACGGCTACAGCCCTGCTGATGACACGTCGTTTGCCAACCGGATCTTCGATCCGGGGGCGGTGGACGATTTCTTCGCCGCGCCGGAGGAGGTGAAGGACCGGATCCTGGGTTATCACGCGAACACGAACTACTCGGTGGTCGATCCGGAGTTGATCGAGGGTCTGTACCGGACGCACTATCACGAGCGGGTCGCGGGGACCGAGCGGTTGCGTTTCCGGAACGTGTCGCGGGTGGCCGATGTGGTGGATGTCGGGGACCGGGTGGAGTTGGCGGTGGAGTCGCTGATCGACGGTTCGCGTGAGGTCATCACCGCGGACGCGGTGGTCTACGCGACCGGCTACCGCCCCGCCGCACCACTGGACCTGCTCGGGGGCGGGCTGCCCGCCGCCTGCCTGCGGGACCCGGCGGGGCGCCTCGAGATCCGCCGTGACTACCGGCTCGACACCACTGCGCTCGCCGACGGCACGCCGGTGCACGCCGGCATCTACGTCCTGGGCCCGACCGAGCACACGCACGGCATCACCTCGACCCTGCTGTCCAACACCGCGGTGCGCTCCGGCGAGATCGTCGCGTCGCTGGCCGCGGCCGGGACCGACCCCGGTCCACCGCCGCCCGCCGGCGCCGACCGGTCCGACCCGCTCCCCGCCGGTCGCGTCGCGCGCTGACCCGACCCCACTCCGACGACAGAGGAGACAGCCATGTCCGTGAACCCGTTCGACGACGAGACCGGGACGTTCCACGCCCTGGTCAACGACGAGGGCCAGTACTCCCTGTGGCCCGCGTTCGCCGCCGTCCCCGCGGGCTGGCAGGTCGCGCACGGTCCGGCCGACCGCGCGTCCTGCCTCGCACACGTCGAGCAGAACTGGACCGACCTGCGTCCGCGCAGCCTGGTCGAGCGCACCGCCTGACCGGCCCACACCCTCACCCCGAAACGGAAGGAACCCCCATGTCCGGCCTCGCCGATGTCGTCCCGCAGGTGTACCGCACGCTGCTCAGCGGCAAGATCCACCGCGCCACGGTCACCCAGGCCGACCTGCACTACGTCGGTTCGCTGACCGTCGACGAGGACCTGATGGACGCGGCCGGGCTGGTCGAGGGCGAGAAGGTCCAGGTCCTCGACATCGACAACGGCAACCGCCTCGAGACCTACGTGATCACCGGTGAGCGCGGTACCGGCGTGATCGGGGTGAACGGGGCCGCGGCCCACCTGGTGCACCCGGGCGACCTCACGATCATCGTCGCCTACCAGCAGGTCCCGGAGTCCGCGGTGGCCGACCACCTGCCGCGTGTCGTCCACGTCGACGGCCACAACCGGATCGTCGAGCTCGACACCGACCCCGCCGCGCCGGTGCCGGGAGCCCTCGACCAGTTCGCCGGTCGCTGAGCCGTCCGCCCCACCGTGCAGGAGGAGCACCCCTGATGAGCCCCGTGTCCACCGACGAGCTCCGTGCGCTGATCGCCGACCTCGTCGACGAGGAGCCCGAGGACGTCGGCGACGACGACGACCTGTTCGAGCTCGGCCTGCAGTCCATCGCGCTCATGCGCCTGGTCTCGCGCTGGCGCGACGACGGGTTCGACGTGGGGTTCGGCGACCTCGCCGCCCGCCCGACCGTCGCGGCGTGGGCCGCGCTGCTGGCGCGCCGTCCCGACGAGGACGCGCCGACCGGCGCCCGCGACGAGCAGCCCGCCGGAGCCGCGGAGCCGACCGGGACCGACGGTGCCGCCGAGTTCGGGCTCGCCCTGCTCCAGCACGCGTACTGGGCGGGCCGCGACCCCGCCCAGCCCCTGGGCGGGGTGGCTCCGCACCTGTACCTGGAGTTCGACGGGCCCGGTCTCGACCCCGACCGGCTGGCCGCCGCGCTGCGCCGGCTCGTCGACCGGCACCCGATGCTGCGCGCCCGCATCACCGACAACGGCCGCCAGGAGATCCTGCCCGCCGCAGGCCAGGGCGCGCCCACCGTGCACGACCTGCGCGCGGTGTCCGACGCCGAGCGCGCGGAGCGCCTGGCCGGGACCCGGGACGCGATGTCGCACGAGATGCTCGCGATCGAGCGCGGCGAGGTGTTCCGGGTCGCGGTGAGCCTGCTGCCCGACGGGGCCCGGCTGCACGTCGACGTGGACATGGTCGCCGCCGACGCCGTCAGCTTCCGGGTGCTGCTCGCCGACCTGGCCCACTGCTACGCCCACCGCCTCGACGCGCCCGAGACCGAGCCGGTCGGCGTCACCTACCGGGAGTACCTGCAGGCCAGGCCGGGTGCACGCCGGGCCGCGTCCGAGGCCGCCCGTGCCTACTGGGAGGGCCGCGCCGCGGAGCTGCCCGGTGCGCCCGAGCTGCCGGCCCTGGAGCACGGCACCGGCCGCCCGCGCGCGCAGCGGCTCGCGTTCACCCTGGCCGGCGACGAGCGGGACGCGGTGTTCGCGGCGTGCCGCCGGCACGGCCTGACCGCCGCCGCCGTCATCGCCACCGCCTACGCCGAGGTCGTCGGCGCGTGGAGCGCGCAACCCCGGTTCGTGGTGAACGTCCCGCTGTTCGACCGCGACCCGGTGCACCCCGACATCGACCGGGTCGTCGGCGACTTCACGGGGTCGGTCCTGCTCGAGGTCGACCTCACGAGCCCCGCGACGTTCCTGGAGCGGGCGCGCGCCGTCCAGCACCGGCTGCACTCCGACGCCGAGCACGCCGCCTTCTCCGGCGTCGAGGTGCTGCGCGACATCGGCCGCCGCGCGGGCGAGCAGGTACTGGCGCCGGTGGTGTTCACCAGCGGGCTGAACCTCGGCGAGCTGTTCGACGAGCGGGCACGGGACCTGTTCGGCGACCCGGTGTGGATGATCTCGCAGGGGCCGCAGGTCCTGCTCGACGCGCAGATCACCGAGGTCGGCGGGGAGATCCTGGTCAACTGGGACGTCCGCGCGGACCTGCTGCCCGACGGCGTCGGCGAGGCCATGTTCGCCGCGTTCAGCCGGCTCGTCCGTGGCCTGGGGGAGGAGCGGACCTGGTCCGTGCCCGTCCCGGCGCTGCTGCCCGCCGACCAGCTCGCCGTGCGCGAGCGCGTCAACACCACCGCCGAGCTGCCACCGGCGCGGCCGCTGCACCACGACTTCTTCACCGGCGCCGCCGCCCGCGGGGACGCCCCGGCCGTCGTCGCCGGCTCCACCGTGCTGGGACACGCCGAGCTGGCCGACCGGGCACTGCGGGTCGCGGCCGGGCTGCGCGAGCGCGGCGTCGCTGCGGGCGAGCCGGTCGCGGTGACGCTGCCGCGCGGACCGGAGCAGGTCGTCGCGGTGCTCGGGGTGCTCGCCGCGGGCGGCACCTACGTGCCGCTGGGCGTGGAGCAGCCGTCCGCCCGGGTCGAGCGGATCCGCGCGGTGTCCGGGCACCGGTGGGCGATCACCGCCGAGCCGGGGGAGGACCGCGTCACCCTCGCCGAGCTCCTGGCGCACGCGCCACTGCCCGAGGCGGCCGCCCCCGACCCGGATCAGGCCGCCTACCTGCTGTTCACCTCGGGCTCCACCGGCGAGCCGAAGGGTGTCGAGGTGCCGCACCGCGCCGCCGTCGCCACCCTCGACGACCTGGTCCGCCGCTACCGGATCGGGAGCGACGACCGGACGCTCACGGTCTCCGCGCTCGACTTCGACCTGTCGGTGTTCGACCTGTTCGCGGTGCTGGGCACCGGCGGTGCCGCCGTCGTCGTGCCCGAGGGCGCCCAGCGCGACCCCGACCACTGGGCGCGCGCGGTCCGCGAGCACGGCGTCACGATCCTCAACTGCGTGCCGGCGCTGCTCGACGCGCTGCTGGCCACCGGGCACGACCTCGGCGACACCCTGCGCCAGGTCCTGCTCGGCGGCGACCGGGTGGGCACCGACCTGCCCGGGCGGCTGCGCGAGCGGGTGCCCGGCTGCGGCTTCGCCGGACTCGGCGGCACGACCGAGACCGCGATCCACTCCACCGTCACCGAGGTCGGCGAGGGCCCCGGTGCCGTCGACCCGGACTGGCGGTGCGTGCCCTACGGCACCCCGCTGGACGGGGTCGCGCTGCGCGTCGTCGACCATCTCGGCCGCGACGCACCCGACCACGTGCCCGGCGAGCTGTGGATCGGGGGTGCCGGGGTGGCCCACGGCTACCGCGGTGACCCGGACCGGTCCGCGGACCGCTTCCTGACCCTCGACGGGCGGCGCTGGTACCGCACCGGGGACCTCGCCCGCTACCGGGCCGACGGCACCGTGGAGTTCCTCGGCCGCCGCGACGACCAGGTCAAGCTCAACGGGTTCCGGGTCGAGCTGGGAGAGGTGGAGGCCGCCACCGCCGCGCTCGACGGGGTCGCCCGCGCGGTCGCCGTCGTGGTCGGTGACGCGGTGCTCGCGGTCGCGGTGCACGGCACCGCCGACCCCGACACGGTCGCGGCCGCGCTCCCGGAGGCGCTGCCGCCGCACATGGTCCCGCGGGCCGTCGTCGCGCTGGACCGGGTGCCGCTGACCACGAACGGGAAGATCGACCGCCGGGCCGTGCGGGCCGCCGTCGCCGAGCGGGTCTCGGCCGGCGCGGACCGGGTCGAGCCCGACTCCGCGCTGGAACGGGTGGTGGCCCGGGTGTGGGCGCAGGTGCTCGAGCACGACGGCCCGGGCGGCGTCGAGACGCCGCTGTTCGCCCTGGGCGGGGACTCGGTGCTGGTCACGGTGATCGTCTCGCAGCTGCGGGAGCTGCTCGACACCGACGCCGTGTCCGCGCGCACGGTGTTCGCCCACCCCACGGTGCGGGAGCTGTGCCGGGCCCTGCGCGAGTCGGAGCCCGAGCGTGTCGACGCCGTCGCCGAGGTCGTCGACGAGATCGAGTCGCTCGCCGAGGACGACCTCGACCGGGCACTGGCCGACCGGTAGGCCACCGTCCGCGCGGCCGAGCCCCGCCGCCGCCCGCACCCCGAACGACCGCACCCATCCGTCCCGCCCGGGACACCGGAGGCCACACCATGACCAGTCTCGACGAGCGCAAGCGCGCCCTGATCGCCCGGCGCCTGGCCGAGGCAGGCCTGCGCCGCAGCGACCCCGCCGCCGCGCCGCGCCGTGCCGGTCGGACCGAGTTCCCGCTGTCGTTCGCGCAGCGGCGGATGTGGCTGCACCACCAGATCGTGCCGGACAGCACCGCGTTCAACCTGTGCATCGAGCTCACCCTCGACGGGGACCTGGACGAGACGGCCCTGCGCGCGGCGTTCGACGCGCTGGTGGCCCGGCACGAGGTGTTGCGCACGACCTACCACGCGGGCGACGACGGCGACCCGTTCCAGCGGGTGCACGACACGCCCGGCCACGTCTGGGAGGTCCTCGACGCGCCGGGGCCGACCCCGCCGAGCGTCGTGCATGGGTCCGCGAGCTGGCCCGCGACCGGGCGTCGCGGCCCTACGACCTCGCGACCGACTCCGCGCTGCGGGTGGCCGTGGTCCGGGAGGGCCCGGCGCGCACGACGGTGCTGCTGCAGGTCCACCACATCGCGTGGGACGGCCTCACCTTCGCGGTGATCTCCCGTGACCTGGAGCGCGCCTACCGGCAGGCCCGGGACGGGGCGGTGACCACGACCCCGCCGCCGCGTCAGGTCGCGGACTTCGCCGACGCCGAACAGCGGGCGTGGGCCGGCGGCGACCAGGGCGCCGGGGCCGACGCGGCGTTCTGGCGGGAGCAGCTCGTCGAGCCGGTGCCCGCGCTGTTCGACCGGCTGCCCGCCGAGGACCCGGCGGCGGGCGTCGAGGCGGGGGGACGGGTGGACCGTCGCTTCTCCCCGGCCGCCGCCCTGGCCGTACGGGAGCTCTCCGCGCAGCTGGACACGACGCCGTACACGGTGGTGCTCGCCTGCTACGGCGCCGTGCTGAGCCGGTTCGCCGGCACCGGCGACGTCGCCGTCGGCACCGCCGTGGTCAACCGCGAGGACAGCGGGGTGACCGAGCTCGTCGGCAACTTCGGCAACCTCGTGGTGCTGCGCTCGGCCGTGCGGCCCGACGACACCGTCCGTTCGCTCATCGGCCGCGTCGCGTCCGTGGCGGCGGACGGGTTCGCCCACCAGGGCTTCCCCTACGACCGACTCGTCGAGCTGCTGAACCCGTCGGCGTCCGGGCAGGCCCGCTCGCTGTTCGAGGCCCAGCTGCTGTTCCTCACCCAGAAGCTGCACGGCCCGCAGCTGCCCGGCACCACCACGAGCTGGCTGCGCACCGACAACGGCACCGCTCAGCACCCGCTGGCGCTGGAGGTGTTCCTCACCGAGGACGGCTTCGACGTCGAGGCCACCTACGCCGCGGCACACCTGACCGCGGACGCGGTGTCGACCCTGCTGGCCGACCTGGAGGCGCTGCTCGAGGACGCCGGTGACGACCCGGACCGCCGGCTCGCCGACGTCTTCGGCACCCGGCCGGTGCACCGGTCGGTCACCGGTACCGACGGCGATCCCCGCTGGATCCCGGCGGACGCGCTCGGCCCGGGAGCCGCCGACCGCGCCGACGAGGTGGCCCTGGTCGGTGCGCCCGCCCCCGGCCGCGCGCCGGTCGAGGTCACCGTCGCCGAGCTCGACGACACCGCCGACCGCGTCGCCGCCGCGCTGCGTGCGCGCGGGATCGGGCCGGAGGACCGGGTCGCCGTGCTGCTGCCCCGCACCACCGGTCTGGCCGCCGCGGTACTCGGAGTGCTGCGCGCCGGCGCGGTCCTCGTACCGGTGGACCCCGGCTACCCGGCCGCCCGGATCCGGCACGTGCTCACCGACTCCGCGCCCGCCCTGGTGATCACCGACGGTGCCGTCACCGCACCCGCCACCGCGGCCGGTACGGCCACGGCGACCGTCGCGGAGCTGTCGACGGGCCCGGCCCCGGACCGGCCGTTCGACCGGCCGCGTCCCGAGCAGGCCGCCTACCTCGTGTACACCTCCGGCTCGACCGGTGTGCCGAAGGGCGTGCTCGGCACGCACCGTGGCCTGGCCCGCCGGCTGGACTGGGCGGACCGGGCCTGGCCGGTGGAGCCCGGTGACGTCCGGGTCGCCAAGAGCTCGATCGCCTTCATCGACGGGGTCACCGAGCTGCTCGCCGCGCTGGCGGGTGGGGCCCGGGTGCTCGTCGCCGACGACGCCACCGCGACCGGGCCGGAGGCACTGGCCCGGCTGCTGCGCACCGAGCCGGTCGCACAGGTCACCGCCGTCCCGTCGCTGGTGTCGGCGCTCGCCGAGACCCCCGGCCCGGTCGCGGTGCGCCGCTGGATCTGCTCCGGCGAGCCGCTGACCGCCACCGCCGTCGCCGCTGCGCGCGCGTGGGCGCCCGGCTCGGTCGTCGTGAACTCCTACGGCTCCTCCGAGGTCGCCGGGGACGTGCTCGCCGGCGAGGTCGGCGCCGACGAGCGCGTCACCGCCGGCCGCGTGGTGCCCGGCAGCACGGTCGTGCTGCTCGACCGGTTCCTGGCCCCGGTGCCCGACGGCGTCGTCGGCGAGCTCTACGTCGGCGGTGAGCAGGTGGCCCGTGGCTACGCCGGCCGCGCGGGCGAGACCGCCGCCCGGTTCGTCGCCGACCCCGCGGTGCCCGGCGCCCGGCTCTACCGCACCGGTGACCTCGCCCGTCGTCTGCCCGACGGCCGGTTCGAGCTGCTCGGCCGCGCCGACGACCAGGTCACCGTGCGCGGCGTGCGGGTCGAACCCGGCGAGGTGGAGGCCGCCCTGGTCGCGCAGCCAGGCGTGCGCTCGGCCGTGGTCGTCGCCCGCACGGTCGGCGACGCGGTGTCCCTGGTCGCCTACGTCGTCCCCGCCGACGACGCCGCCGAGCCGGTGGGGGAGGACCTGCGCGCGGCCGTCGCGCAGCGGCTGCCGTCGCAGTTCGTGCCGGCCACGGTCGTCGTGCTCCCGGAGCTGCCGCGCACCCCCGGCGGCAAGATCGACAAGCGGGCGCTGCCGGTGCCCGACCGCGTCCACGCCGGCTCGCGGCCACCCGCCGACGACCGCGAGCGCGCGCTGTGCGCCGTGTTCGAAGAGCTGCTCGACCGCACCGGCATCGGCGTCGACGACGACTTCTTCGCCCTCGGCGGGCACTCGCTGTCCGCGCTGCGGCTGGCCAACCGGGTGCAGGCACGCCTCGGCGCCCCGGTCACGGTGCCCGACGTCTTCGCCCGCCCGACCGTCGCCGGTCTCGCCGCGCTGGTCGCGGACCGGGACCCCGCCGGGACCGGGGACCCGGACGCGGCCGTCGGCCCGGTCCGCCGCCCGGACACCGCACCCGCGGTCCTCGTACCCGCGCAGCATCCGATGTGGACGCTGTACCGGATGCAGGGCCCCGGCGCGGCCTACAACGTCCCGCGCGAGTGGACCGTCGACGGCCCGTTCGACGCCGGGGCGTTCCGCGCGGCGCTGCACGACGTCGTCGCCCGGCACGAGGCGCTGCGCACCACCTACGGCGAGACCACCGACGGCACGGTCACGGTGCACGTTCATCCGGCAGGCGAGCTGCCGGTGCACGTCGGGACGGGTGCCGGCGACGAGGCGGGCGCCGATGCGACGCTCGCCGCGCTCGTCGGCCACCGTTTCGACCTGGAGCGCGAGGCCCCGGTCCGGGCCGAGGTCGTCCGCACTGCCGCCGACCGCCACCGCATCGGGCTCGTGTGTCACCACATCGCCGTCGACGAGTGGTCGATGCGGATCCTGCTCGCCGACCTCGGCACCGCGTACGCCGCCCGCCGCGCCGGGAGCACCCCCGTCCTGCCCGCACCGCCGCTGCGCTTCGGCGACGTCGCCGCCTGGCAGACCGGGCTCGTCGGGACCCCGCAGGAGCCGACCGACCGGGCCCGGCGCCAGCTGGAGTTCTGGGCCGACCGGCTGACCGGCGCGCCGCCGGTCACCACGCTCCCCGCCGACCGTCCCCGGCCCGAGGCACCCGGTGGCGGCGGCGCCGAGGTCCGCACGGAGTTCGGCCCCGAGCTGGCCGCGGCCCTCGGCGCCGCCGCCCAGCGGCACGGGACCAGCATGTTCATGCTGCTGCACGGCGCGCTGGCCGTGCTGCTCGAGGCGCACGCCGACGCCGACCGCGACCCCGGTGACGAGGCCGGTCACGCGGTCGTCGTCGGCACCCCGGTCTCGGCGCGACGGCACGCGGGCGCCGAGGACGTCGTCGGGTTCGCGCTGACCACCCTCGCGCTGCGGCTGGACCTGCACGGCGACCCGACCCTGGCCGAGGTCCTGGACCGGGCCCGCACCGCGGACCTGGCCGCGATGGACCACGCCGACGTCCCCTTCGACCGGGTCGTCGACCGGGTCGCGCCCGAGCGGGGCGCGGCCTCGCCGCTGTTCCAGGTGGAGCTGCTCTACCTGCGCACCGACCCCGACCGCAGCGAGCTCGACCTCGACGGCGCCGTCACCACGGCCCGGCGCACCGGCACCGGCTCGGCGAAGTTCGACGCGACCTTCGCCTTCCACGAGTCCGTCTCCGACACCGGCGACCCCCGGCTGGGCGTGATCGTCGAGTACGCCACCGAGCTGTACGACGCCGCGACGGTCGAGGCGGTCCTGGCGCGGCTGGAGCGGCTGCTGGGCCTGGTCGCGTCGGCTCCCGGGACCCGGCTCTCGCAGCTGCGGCTCGACCCGCCCGCCCCGGCACCCGTCCCGGCGCCGACCGGCGCCGACGGGCTCCCGGCCACCCTCGCCGCCCTGTTCACCGCCACGGTCTCCCACCGCCCCGACGCACCCGCACTGGTCGCGGGGGAGGAGCGGCTGAGCTGGGGCGGGCTCGCCGACCGCGCCGGGCGGCTGGCCGCCGTGCTCGTCGCGGACGGGGTCCGCCCGGGCGACCGGGTCGCCGTCGGCGTCCCCCGCGGCGCCGACATGGTGGTCGCGGTGCTCGCCGTCGCCCTGGCCGGGGCCACCGCGGTGCCGCTGGACGTCGAGTCCCCGGCGAGCCGCCTCGCGCTCATCGTCGGTGACGCCCGGCCGCACTGCCTGCTGGCCGTCGCCACGACCCCGCAGGGCGTGACCGGTCTCGGCCCCCGCGTGGTCGCGGTCGACGCGCTCCCGGCGGACGTCGCACCGCTGCGCGAGCCCGTCGCCGTCCCCGCCGCGCAGCCGGCGTACATCGTCTACACCTCCGGGTCCACCGGGCGTCCCAAGGGCGTCGAGGTCCCGCACCGTGCGGTGCTGTCGCTGCTGGCGGCGACCGTGGCACCCGACGGCACCATGGCCGTCACCGGCGACGACGTGTTCTCCCTGGTCCACTCGATCGCCTTCGACGTGTCGGTGTTCGAGCTGTGGGGCGCGGTCGCGACCGGCGCGACGGTCGTCGTCGTCGACGGCGACACCGCCCGCGACCCGGAGCGCCTCTGGGCTCTGATCGCGGCCGAGCGGGTCAGCGTGCTCAGCCAGACGCCTTCGGCGTTCGGACCCCTGGCCCTCGCCGAGCCCGCCGGCGGCGGGGCGGCCGGGACCCTGCGCTACGTGGTGTTCGCCGGGGAGGCACTGGAGCCCCGGCTGCTGCGGGACTGGTGCGCCCGGCACGCCCCCGGCGCCCCGGTGCTGGCCAACCTCTACGGCATCACCGAGACCACGGTGCACACCACCTACCGCGAGATCGGCCCCGCCGACCTCGACCGGCCGGTCAGCCCGGTCGGTGGCCCGCTGGCCGGGCTGCAGGTGCGGCTGCTCGACCGGCGGCTGCGACCGGTCCCGGCCGGTGTCGTCGGCGAGATCCACGTCGCCGGCGCCCAGCTGGCCCAGGGCTACGCCGACCGTCCCGACCTGACCGCCGTCCGGTTCGTGGCCGACCCCGACGGCCCACCCGGCACCCGGCTCTACCGCTCCGGCGACCTCGCCCGGTTCGACCGGGCCGGGGAGCTGGAGTTCGCCGGCCGCGCCGACGAGCAGGTCAAGATCCGCGGCTACCGGGTCGAGCTGGGCGAGGTCGACGCCGGCCTGCTCGCCCTGCCCGGGATCGCGCAGGCGGTCACCCGGGTGCACACCGGCGCCGACGCCGCCGACCGGCGACTCGTCGGCTACGTCGTGCCGGCCCCCGGCGCCGCGGCCGACCCCGCCGCGCTGCGCACCGCCCTGGGCGCCCTGCTGCCCGCCTACATGGTCCCGGCCGCGATCGTCGTCCTGGACCGGATGCCGCTGACCATCAACGGCAAGCTCGACCGCCGTGCGCTGCCCGAGCCCGACTTCGGCGGCGGCCCCGCCGCCGCGGACCGTGAGCCCGCCGACGACGTCGAGCGCACCCTGTGCGCGGCGTTCGCCCGCGTCCTCGGGGCCGGCCGGGTCGGCCCGGACGACGACTTCTTCGCCCTCGGCGGCGACAGCATCCTCGCCACCCGGGTCGTGCGGACCGTGCGCGAGGCCGGACTCGACGTCCGCACCTCGCACGTGTTCGCCCACCGGACCCCGGCCGGGATGGCCCGTGTCGCGGGCACGGCGCCACGGACGCCCGACGCCGACACCCGCCCGCTGCGCGACCTGCTCGGGCTCGGCCCGGCCGACGTCACGGCGCTCGGCGAGCGGGTCGGGGGCAGCGCCACCGACGTCTGGCCGCTGTCGCCGCTGCAGGAGGGGCTGTACTTCCAGTCCGTCTACGACACCTCCGACGCCTCCGGGCCCACGGCGGGCAGCGACGTCTACATCCTGCAGACCGTGTTCACCCTGGACCGGGTCCTGGACCGGGAGCGGCTGGAGGCAGCGCTCGCCCGCCTGGTCGCGGCCACGCCGCTGCTGCGGGTCGGGTTCACCACCGACGACCGGGGCCGGCCGGTCCAGGTGGTCCGCGACCACCTGCCCGACCTGCCCGTGACGGAGCGGACCGCCGCGTCCGTGGACGCGGCCCGTGCGCTGGCCGTGACCGAGCGGGCGCAGCCGATCCCGCTCGACGCCCCGCCGCTGTTCCGCCTGCTCCTCGTGCACCTGCCCGACGGCCGGGACCGGCTGGTGCTGACCAACCACTTCCAGCTGTTCGACGGCGCCTCGGCCATGCGCGTGGTGGACCGCCTGCTCACCCTGCACGACGGCGGCGAGCCGCCGGCGGCGCCCGGCTACGACACGTACCTGCGCTGGACCGCCGACCAGGACGAGAAGACCTCGCGCGAGGTGTGGGCGCGCGCCTACGCCGACCTCACCGCCCCCACCCTGGTCGCGGGGGAGGAGCAGTGGTCGTTCACCGAGCCGTCGGCGCGGATCGGGACCCGCCTCGGGGCCCCGCTGTCCGACCGGGTCCGCGCCGTCGCCGCCGGGCACGGGGTCACCGTCAACACCGTCCTGATCGCCGCGCTCGGCGTCGTGCTCGGGTACGCCACCGGGGACGACGACGTCGTGCTCGGCACCCCGATGGCCGTCGCACCGGACGAGATCGCCGGGGTGGAGCACGCCGTCGGACTCTTCCTCAACACCGTCCCGGTCCGGGTCCGGATCGCCCCCACCGACACCGGCGCCGACGTGCTGCGCCGCCTCGCCGGCGAGCGCGCCGACCTCGTCGCACACGAGTACCTCGGGCTCGGACAGATCCAGCAGGCCACCGGCCGGCCGCAGCTGTTCGACACCCTGTTCACGCTGCGCAACGCCTGGGACGCCTTCGCCGAGGCCGCGCAGCGGCACGGGATGGCCGACGTCGAGACCCTCGACGACTCGCACTTCCCGCTGTCGTTCGCGGTGAACCCGTTCGACGACATGGAGCTGACCGTCGACCACCGGCCGGAGGCGGTCGACACCGACACCGCGCGGTCGCTGATGGACCGCTTCGTCGCCGTGCTCGACGCCCTCACCGCCGCCCCGGACGCCCCGCTCGCCGCGGTCGACCTCGGCGTCGCCGTGGACACCGGCGCGACCGCCACCCCGGTCCCGGACGCCACGATCGCGGAGCTGCTCGCCGAGCGCGCGGCGACCTGCCCGGAGCGCACCGCCCTGGTGGCGGGGGAGTCCCGGCTGACCTTCGCCGAGCTGGACGCGCAGGTCACCCGCACCGCGCGGGTCCTGCGGTCCCGTGGCGCCGGACCCGAGACCGTCGTGGTGCTGGGTCTGCCGCGGTCGACGGCCAACGTCGTGGCGTTGTTCGCGGTGCTGCGTGCCGGGGCGGCGTACGTGCCGCTGGAGCTGGACCACCCCGACGAGCGGCTCGCGGAGATCCTCGCCGCGTCGGGCGCCGCACTGCTGGTCACCGACTCGGCCGTGGCCGCGCGGTTCGACGGTGGGGTGGAGCAGGTGCGTCTGGACGAGCCAGGGCTGTTCGACGGTGTCCCGGACACCCCGCTGACCGGCGAGGAGCTGGGGTCGTTCGCGCCCGGCACGCCGGGCCGGTTGGACCATCCCGCGTACGTGATCTTCACGTCGGGGTCGACGGGGAAGCCCAAGGGTGTGGTGACCCCGTTCCGTGGGCTCACGAACATGCAGGTCAACCACCGTCGGGAGATCTTCGCGCCGACGATCGAGGCCGCGGGTGGGCGGGTGTTGCGGATCGCGCACACGGTGTCGTTCGCGTTCGACATGTCCTGGGAGGAGCTCCTGTGGCTGGTCGAGGGTCACGAGGTGCACGTGTGTGACGAGCAGCTGCGTCGGGATGCGGAGCGGTTGGTGGCCTACTGCGCGGAGCATGCGGTCGACGTCGTGAACGTGACCCCGACCTACGCCCACCACCTCTTCGCCGCAGGCCTGCTCGACGGGGACCACGTGCCCCCGCTGGTGCTGCTCGGCGGGGAGGCCGTCCCCGAATCGGTGTGGACCCGGCTGCGCGACACCGACGGCACCTGGGGCTACAACCTCTACGGCCCGACCGAGTACACGATCAACACCCTCGGCGCCGGTACCACCGACAGCGCCACCTCCACGGTCGGCACCGCCATCACCAACACCACGGCCCACGTCCTCGACGGCTGGCTGCGTCCGGTCCCCGACGGCGTGATCGGCGAGCTCTACATCGCCGGAGCAGGGCTCGCCCGCGGCTACCTCGACCGCCCCGCCCTCACCGCGGAGCGGTTCGTGGCCGACCCGTGGACCCCGGGCGCCCGGATGTACCGCACCGGTGATCTGGTGCGGCGCCGCGGCGACGGGAACCTGGACTTCCTGGGGCGCAGCGACGACCAGCTCAAGATCCGCGGCTACCGGGTCGAACCGGCCGAGATCGAGACCGCCCTGAGCGCCGCCGACGGCGTGTCCCAGGCCGCCGTCGTCGCCCGCCCGCACCCGGAGGTCCCCGGCCAGCGGCAGCTCGCGGCCTACCTCGTGGGCGACCCCGACCCGTCGACCGTGCGCGACGCGGTGGCCCGCGTGCTGCCCGACTACATGGTCCCGACTCTCTGGGCCGTGGTCGACGCGCTGCCGCTGACCGTCAACGGCAAGCTCGACGTCGCCGCCCTGCCCGAGCCCGCGGCCCTGCGCCGCAGCGGCGGCCGCGCACCGCGCACCCCACTGGAGGAGACCCTCTGCTCGATCGTCGCCGAGGTCGTCGGCGTCGACGGGGTCGGACCCGACGACGACTTCTTCGACCTCGGCGGGGACAGCATCTCCGCCCTCGCCCTGGCCAACCGGGCCCGCAAGGCCGGGATCCGGATCCGCCCCCGGCACGTGTTCGAGGCCCGCACCGTCACCCGGCTCGCCCCCTTCGGCAGCCGGACCGCCACGGCGCGCCCTGCCCTGCAGCCCGTGCACCACGACGGACCCGAGCGGGAGATCTCGGCCGGGCAACGGCAGATGCTCGCGCTGTCGCGGGTCGGCGGGCCCGGTGCGGTCTACAACGTGCCGGGCGTCCTGCGCCTGCACGGGCCGCTCGACACCGACGCGCTGCGTGCCGCCTGGCTCGACGTGCTCGGCCGGCACGAGGTGCTGCGCACCGTCTACCCCGACGGCGCGACCACGGCCCGGGTGCTCGACCTCGATGCCGTCGGCCCGGTCCTCACCACCGAGCGGATCGACGCGACGCACCTCGACGGCCGGATCGAGACCGCGGTCCGCACCCCGTTCGACCTCGCCCGTGAGGCACCGAACCGGGTCACCCTGTTCGAGCTGGGCCCCGACGAGCACGTCCTGGTCGCGGTGCTGCACCACATCGCCGTGGACGAGTGGTCCTGGCGCCCCCTCATCGACGACCTCCAGACCGCCTACCGGGCACGGCTGCGCTCCGGGCCGGACGCGCCGTCATCGCTGCCCGCGCCGGCCGTCCGCTACGCCGACTTCGCCGCCTGGCAGCGCGAGTGCCTCGCCGACGGGTCGGACACCTCTGCCGCTGCGCAGCTGGACTTCTGGCGGACCACGCTGACCGGCGCCCCGGTCGAGACCACGCTGCCGATCGACCGACAGCGTCCCGCCGCCCCCACCGGCGCGGGCGACGCCGTACCGGTCGAGGTCGGCCCGGAGCTCACCGCCGAGCTCCACCGGCTCGCCCGCTCGCACGACGTCACCGTGTTCATGCTGCTGCACGCCGCGCTCGCCGTGCTGCTGTCCCGGCACACCGGGTCGCCCGACGTCGTGGTCGGCACCCCGATCTCGACCCGCTTCGGCCCGGCACTCGACGACGCGGTGGGCTACTTCCTCAACACCCTCGCACTGCGGACCGACGTGGCCCCCGACCACACGGTGGCCGAGCTGCTGCGCGCGGTCCGGGGCACCGATCTCGACGCCTACGACCGGGCCGACGTGCCCTTCTCCGACGTCGTGTCGGCCCTGGCCCCGGACCGGGCGCCCGGACGCAGCCCCCTGTTCCAGGTCATGGTGGTGTGCCTGGGCGGCGACGCGAACGCCCTGACCCCCCGCCTCGACGGCGTGGACGCGAGTGCCGACGTGGTCCGCACGGGGACGGCGAAGTTCGACGCGTCGTTCAACTTCACCGACACCCCCGACCTGCTGTCCGGCGTCATCGAGTACTCCACGGACCTGTTCGACCGGTCCACGATGGAGCGCGTCGCCGACCGGATGGTCGCGGTGCTGCGTGCCTTCGCCGGCGACCCGGCCCGTCCGGTCGGGTCGATCGACGTCCTCGCACCGGGCGACCACGCCGCCGCCGTCGCGCGTGCGGCCTCGGCGGTCGTCGACGTCCCGGACGTCACGATCGCGGAGCTGCTCGCCGAGCGGGCGGCGACCTGCCCGGAGCGCACCGCACTGGTCTCCGGCGACGAGCGCGTCACCTTCGCCGCGTTCGACGCCCGCGTGACCCGGCTGGCCCGCGTCCTGCGTTCGCGCGGGGCCGGCCCGGAGACGGTCGTGGTGCTGGGTCTGCCGCGGTCGACGGCCAACGTCGTGGCGTTGTTCGCGGTGCTGCGTGCCGGGGCGGCGTACGTGCCGCTGGAGCTGGACCACCCCGACGAGCGGCTCGCGGAGATCCTCGCCGCGTCGGGCGCCGCACTGCTGGTCACCGACTCGGCCGTGGCCGCGCGGTTCGACGGTGGGGTGGAGCAGGTGCGTCTGGACGAGCCAGGGCTGTTCGACGGTGTCCCGGACACCCCGCTGACCGGCGAGGAGCTGGGGTCGTTCGCGCCCGGCACGCCGGGCCGGTTGGACCATCCCGCGTACGTGATCTTCACGTCGGGGTCGACGGGGAAGCCCAAGGGTGTGGTGACCCCGTTCCGTGGGCTCACGAACATGCAGGTCAACCACCGTCGGGAGATCTTCGCGCCGACGATCGAGGCCGCGGGTGGGCGGGTGTTGCGGATCGCGCACACGGTGTCGTTCGCGTTCGACATGTCCTGGGAGGAGCTCCTGTGGCTGGTCGAGGGTCACGAGGTGCACGTGTGTGACGAGCAGCTGCGTCGGGATGCGGAGCGGTTGGTGGCCTACTGCGCGGAGCATGCGGTCGACGTCGTGAACGTGACCCCGACCTACGCCCACCACCTGTTCGCGGCCGGGTTCCTCGACGGGGCCCACGTCCCGCCGCTGGTGCTGCTCGGTGGGGAGGCGGTGCCGGAGTCGGTGTGGTCGCGGCTGCGTGACACCGACGGGACCTGGGGCTACAACCTGTACGGGCCCACCGAGTACACGATCAACACCCTCGGGGCGGGCACCGCCGACAGCGCCACGTCGACGGTGGGCACGGCGATCACCAACACCGTCGCGCACGTCCTCGACGGGTGGCTGCGCCCGGTGCCCGACGGCGTCGTCGGGGAGCTCTACATCGCCGGGACCGGGCTGGCCCGCGGCTACCTGGACCGGCCGGGGGCGACCGCGGAGCGGTTCGTCGCCGACCCGTGGACGCCGGGGGAGCGCATGTATCGCACCGGTGATCTGGTGCGGCGCCGCGGCGACGGGAACCTGGACTTCCTGGGGCGCAGCGACGACCAGCTCAAGATCCGCGGCTACCGGGTCGAACCGGCCGAGATCGAGACCGCCCTGAGCGCCGCCGACGGCGTGTCCCAGGCCGCCGTCGTCACCCACACGACCGGGCAGACGAAGCGGCTCGCGGCCTACCTGGTGGGCGAGCCCGACATGGAGACGGTCCGCGACGCGGTGGGCCGGGTGCTGCCCGACTACATGGTCCCGACTCTCTGGGCCGTGGTCGACGCGCTGCCGCTGACCGTCAACGGCAAGCTCGACACCGGCGCACTGCCCGAGCCCGCTCCGGTCGCCCGTCGCGCCTCCCGCGCCCCCCGCACCCCGCTCGAGGAACGGCTGTGCGCGATCGTCGCCGCCGTCCTCGGGCTCGACACGGTCGGCATCGACGACGACTTCTTCGGCCTCGGCGGGGACAGCCTCGGAGCCATCGACATCGCCACCACCGCCCGGCGCGAGGGTATCGAGCTGCGCGTGCGGGACCTGCTCGTCGCCGGGACGGTCGCCGCGGTCGCGGCGGCACTCGACGACAGCGACCTCCGCGACGGCGACCGCGGCGGCACAGTCGGTACAGCCGGCACGGGCGGTACCGGGCCGTCGGAGGGCACCGCGACCCCCGAGACCGGCACCGCGCCGCTCACCCCGGTCCTGTCCTGGCTCGGGTCCCTGGGCGGCCCGGTCGCCGGCCGGGCGCAGGCGGTGCTCGTCACCACCCCCGCCGGGTTCGGCGCGGACGACCTCACCGCGCTGGCCGACGCCCTGGTCACCCGGCACCCGGTCCTGCACTCGGCCCTGGAGACCGACTCCGACGGACGCTGGACGGGCCTGCGGATCCTCCCGCGCGGCGACGCCGACCCGGCCGCGCTGGTCCGGCGGGTCCCCGTCGACCCGGCCGACGGCGACGACGCGCTCACCCGCGCCGTCACCGCCGCGACCCGCACCGCCCGCGCCGAGCTCGACGCCGGGCCCGGCGGGATGCTGCGCCTGCTCTGGTTCGACCGCGGCACCGCGCCGGGCAGGCTCGCGGTCCTCGCGCACCACCTCGCGGTGGACGGGACGTCGTGGCGGGTGCTCGCCGAGGACATCGCGACCCACGGCACCGGGGCCGAACCGGCACCCGAGGCCACCGGCTTCGCCGCGTACGCCGCGCGGCTGCGGGCGCACGGCGCGGGCCACGAGGTCGGCGCCGAGGCCGGGTTCTGGCAGGAGGTCCTCGACACGGCCGCCCCGCTGCCCGTGCGGCGCCCGCGCGACGGGGGCGACACCCGCGCGACCGTCCGGGAGACCACCGTGTCCTGCCCCGGCGACGTCGTCACGGCGCTCGCGCGGCGCCACGGGGCGGGGGCCGAGGCGGTGCTGCTCGCCGCGCTCGGCGAGGCGCTCACCGTCACCGGACCCGACGGGCCCGTGCTGGTCGACCTCGAGCACCACGGCCGCGCCGAGGAGCTCGGTACCGACGTCAACCTGGTCCGCACGGTCGGCTGCCTCACCGTGCTCGCCCCGGTCGCCGCCTCGGGCACCCCCGGACCGGAGGTGCCCGACGCGGCCGCGGCGCTCACCCGGGCCCGCGACGCCGTCGCGGCGCCGCCCGGGCGCGGTCTGGGCTGGGGCCTGCTGCGGTACCCGGCCGACGGCACGCCGCGGGTCACCGGGCCGGGAGCGGAGGTCGCGCTGAACTGGCTCGGTCGCACCACCCGGCCCGCCGGAACCGCAGGCGGCGGCTGGGAGCTCGCCCCGGAGCAGGACGCGGTGCGGGTCGGGCCCGCGCCCGGCGTGCGTGTCGGGCACTCGCTCGTCGTCGACGCGCTGGTGCGCGACACCGCCGAGGGTCCCGTCCTGGAGACGACCTTCGGCCACCCCACCGGTGTCCTCGACGCCCGCACGGTCGACCGGGTCGCGGCGCGCTGGGTCGAGGTCCTCACGACGTGGGCGGGGGACCGCTGATGGCGTCCCTGCTCGTCGACGTCAGCCCGCTGCGCGAGGACCGGACCTTCCGCAACCTGTTCGTCGCCCGGACCATCCTGCTGTTCGGGGTCGGGATCGTCGCGGTCACCGTGCCGCTGGAGGTCTACGCCCGCACCGGTTCCACCCCCGTCGTCGGGATGGTCACCGCGATCGAGTCGGTCGCCTTCGTCGTCGGCTACCTCGGCGGCGGGGTCCTCGCCGACCGGGTGGACCGCTGGCTGCTGGTGCGGGTCACCTGGCTGATCAGCGGGACGACGTTCGCCGGTCTCGCGGTGAACGCCGCCTGGATCGGCTCGACCCCGCTGACCGCCGCGCTGGTCGCCGCGAACGGGCTGTCCGGCGCCACCTGCATCACCGCCATGCTCGCCGTGACCCCGTCCATCGTGGACCGCGCGAAGCTGCACGCGGTCGGTGCGCTGAACACCGTGTCGCTGCGGCTCGGGGCGGTCGTCGCACCGGCCGTCGGGGGCATCGTGTTCGCCGTCGCCTCTGCCGCCTGGAACTACACCGCGGGCGCGCTGGCCGCCGCGGCGACCTGGGTGCTGCTGATGGTCGCGCCACCGCCCGGCCGGGGACGGACCGCCGCGGCCGACCCGCCGCCGCCCACCGGGTCCGCACCCGGTGCCCCGGGGCCGCCCGGCACCGCCGCCGGCCCCGGGACCGACGCCACCGGCGACCGGTCGGTCGCCGACGGGCCGCCGGACCCGGCCGAGAGCCCGCTCGCCGCGCTGCGGTCCGGCGCGCGGTTCGCCGTCCGGGAGCCGGTGGTGTTCGGCGTGATGGTGGCCGGACTGGTCGGGATGGTCGGGGGCGGGTCGTTCGTGCTGGTCCCGGCCTTCGTCGAGGCCCGCTTCGGGGGCTCGTCCACCGTCGTCGGTCTCATGTACTCGGCGCTCGCCGCCGGGGTCGTGCTCGGCTCGCTGGGCAGCGGCTGGGTCCGGCGCAGCCCGCGGCCCGGCCGTCTGCTGCTGGTGCTGATGGTCGCCTGCTACGCCTGCTACGCGCTGGCGGGAGCGGCACCGACCGTCGCGCTGGTGCTCGCCGCGCTGGTCGCCGCGGGCGCCACGAACGCGATCGAGGAGGTGCTGCGGTACACGCTGCTGCAGCTCCGCACCCCCGACGCCCTGCTGGGCCGGGTGAACAGCCTGTTCGCCGCCCAGGCCATGACCGGCGCCGCGATCGGCGCCGTCGTCGCCGGGTTCGTCGGCGGCGTCGTCGGCGACGGCGACGCGCTCTGGGCCTACAACACCGTCACCGGTCTGGTCGCCGCGGCGACCGGGCTGCTGCTCGGACCGCTGCGCCGGGTCACCCGCGCATCCATCGAGGAGGAACGATGATCTTCGTCGGAGACGGCGCCCTGCTGTGGCGCGCCGTCCGGCACGCCCGGGCCGACGGCCACCCCGTCGACCTCGTCTGCCACGGGCCCCGCACCACCCCGCCGCCCGGGTTCGCCCCGGACGCGGCCCGCGCGGTCCACAGCGGGCACGACCTGGAGGAGCTCGCCGGGGAACTGGCCGCACGCTGCACCGACGGTCTGCTCTGGTCGATCGACAACCCGTTCCTGTTCCGGGAGAAGGTGCTGGCCTCGGGGCTGCGGCTGCTCAACGTGCACGGGGGGCCGCTGCCGTCCTACCGCGGGCTGCCGCCGGTGACGGCGGCCTACGCCGTGCTGCACGGCGAGACCACCTTCGCCGCGACCCTGCACGAGGTCGACGCCGGCATCGACACCGGCCCGGTGCTCGCCGAGGCGCGGTTCCCGGTCGACCCCGACGCCGTCCTGGAGGACGTGCTGTCGGACCTGGTCGAGGCCGCGCACCGGGCCTTCACCGAGAACCTCGCCGCGGTCGTCGACGGGACCGCCGGACCGGCCCGCACGGCCGAGGGCGATCCCGGCTACTACGGCCTCGCCGAGGGGCTCGAGCTCGCCGGGATGCGCGACCACC
The DNA here is from genome assembly GCF_020131355.1 of Pseudonocardia sp. ICBG1293. GTDB lineage: Bacteria > Actinomycetota > Actinomycetes > Mycobacteriales > Pseudonocardiaceae > Pseudonocardia. The sequence continues at coordinate 405,866 of NZ_JAHLEL010000047.1, read as the reverse complement.
CCCGCTACGACCAGGCCACCGACCTGGGGATGTTCGCGGACTACTACCCCGACGCCGCCGCGGCTTGGGGCTGACCCGGCGCCGCCGCCACCCACCACGTCCCGGCACCCCACGACCCCACCCCCGGTGGCGCGAGCGCCGGTCCGAAGGAGATCCGACCATGTCCACGACCACCGAGGCGGCCGGCCCGCCGCGCACCGACCCGGCCCCCACCGAGCGGACCCGGTCCGCCGCCGACCGGATCGCCGGCGCCACCGCGATCGCCCGCGCGGTACCCGACGGGGACCCCTACGTGCTCTACGAGCGCGGCGACGACGTCTTCCTGGCCGCGGGCGCCGCCGCCGAGCTCGTGCTCGGCCCGGACGGCCTGACCGTCACCGCACCCGGCGGCACCCGGCACGAACCGCTCGCCGCCGACCCGCTCGGCCAGGTCGCCGCCGCCCTCGCCGAGGTCGGCGGCACCGGGTGGCAGGCCTTCGGCTGGGCGTCGTTCGAGCTGGCCCACCTCCTGCACGGCGGGGAGCTGCCCCCGGGCACGGGAACTCTGCTGCACCTGCTGCTTCCCCGCCACCGCGCGCACCTGCACCCCGGCGGCGCGGACGTCGAGACCGCCGACGACGCCGTCGCGCGGGCCTGGCGCGACGCGATCCTCGGTGCCGGGCCCACCGGTCCGCGCACCGGACCGCCGGTGACCGTCGACGAGTCCGCCCGGGCCGAGGCCTACCGCGGCTCGGTCGCCGCGGCCGTCGCCGAGATCGCCGAGGACCGTTTCCGCAAGGTCATCCTGTCCCGCACCGTCCCGGTCACCGAGCCGGTCGACCTGCCGGCCACCTACCGGCACGGCCGGGCGCACAACACCCCGGCCCGCTCGTTCCTGCTGCGGCTCGGCGGGCTGGAGGCGGCCGGGTTCAGCCCGGAGACCGTGGTCGAGGTCGCCGCCGACGGGACCTTCTCGACCCAGCCGCTGGCCGGCACCCGGGCCCGGTCCGGGGAGCCGGGACGCGACGCCGAGCTGTCCGACGAGCTGCGGCGCGACCCCAAGGAGATCTACGAGCACGCCGTCTCGGTGCAGGTCGCCCAGGACGAGGTGTCGCAGGTGAGCGACCCGGACGCCGTCGTCGTGGAGGAGTTCATGCGGGTGGTCGAGCGCGGCAGCGTCCAGCACCTCGCGTCCCGCGTCCGCGGCAGGCTGCGGCCCGGCGCCACCGCCTGGGACGCGCTGGGACGGCTGTTCCCCGCGGTCACCGCGTCCGGGCTCCCGAAGGCCCCGGCGTGCGCGGCGATCAGCCGCCACGAGGGTGCGCGCGGGCTCTACAGCGGCGCGGTGCTCACCGTCGACCACACCGGGGCGCTCGACGCCGCGCTCGTGCTGCGCGCCATCTACCGCGCGCAGGGCCGGACCTGGCTGCGGGCCGGGGCCGGGATCGTCGGTGCGTCCACGCCGGAACGGGAGCTGGAGGAGACCCGGGAGAAGCTGCGCAGCGTCAGCCGGTTCCTGGTCGGGGAGGAGACGACGTGACCGTGCTCATCGACGGGGCGCTCGGCTGGCCCGATGCCGACGTGGAGCGCTACCGGCGCGAGGGCTACTGGGGCGAGGACACCCTCGGTGACCTGCTGGGGCAGTGGGCCGGGCGGTACGGCGACGCCGTCGCCGTCGTCGCGGGACCGAGCCGGCGGACCTACGCCGAACTGGACCGGGCCGCGGACGCCCGCGCCCGTTCGCTGCGGGCGCTCGGCATCGCCGAGGGCGACCGCGTCGTGGTGCACCTGCCCAACGTCGCCGAGTTCCCGGTGACGCTGTTCGGGCTGCTGCGGGCCGGGGCGGTGCCGGTGCTGACCCTGCCCGCGCACCGGCAGGCCGAGATCGAGCACCTCGCGGCGCTGTCCGGGGCCGTGGCCTACGTCGGACCCGAGGTCGTCGAGGGCTTCGACCACCGCGAGCTCGCGGTGCAGGTGGCGAAGGCGGTGCCCTCGCTGCGCCACCTCCTCGTCGACGGCGAGCCCCTGCCGGGGACCACCGCGATCGCCGACCTGCCCGCCGGCACCGCCGAGCCGCTCCCGCGGCCCGACCCCGGGCAGGTCGCGGTCCTGCTCGTCTCCGGCGGCACCACGGGCAAGCCGAAGCTGATCCCGCGCACCCACCGCGACTACGCCTACAACGCCCGGGCCAGCGCCGAGGTCTGCGCGCTCACCGCGCACGACGTCTACCTCGCCTGCCTGCCGCTGGCGCACAACTTCCCGCTGGCCTGCCCGGGCCTGCTGGGCGCGCTCGGGGTGGGGGCCACGGTCGTGCTCGCGCCCGTCCCGAGCCCGGACGTCACCCTCGGGCTGGTCGCGGCCGAGGGCGTCACGGTCACCGCGATGGTGCCGCCACTGCTGCGGCTCTGGGCCGACCTCGCGGGCGACGGCCGCGGGTCCTGGGACCTGTCGACGCTGCGCCTGGTCCAGGTCGGCGGGGCCAAGTGCGACGCGACGCTGGCCCGCCGCGTGCGCCCCGAGCTCGGTGCCACCGTGCAGCAGGTCTTCGGGATGGCCGAGGGGCTGCTGAACTACACCCGGCTCGACGACCCCGACGACCTCGTCGCGGTCAGCCAGGGGCGCCCGCTCAGCCCGGCCGACGAGATCCGGGTCGTCGACCGGGACGGCGCCGACGTCGCGGAGGGGACGGCGGGGGAGCTGTGGACCCGCGGGCCGTACACGCTGCGCGGCTACTACCGGGCCCGTGAGCACGACGCCGGCTCGTTCACCCCGGACGGCTACTACCGCACCGGCGACCTGGTGCGCCGGCTCCCGAGCGGGCACCTGGTCGTCGAGGGCCGGATCAAGGACGTCGTGAACCGCGGCGGCGAGAACGTGGCCGCCACCGAGCTGGAGGAGCACCTGCTGGCACACCCGGACATCGCCGGCGCGGCCGTCGTCGGGATCCCGGACGACGACCTGGGCGAGGCGGTGTGCGCCGTGATCGTCCCGGCGCCGGGCGCGACGCCGCCGAAGCGGCGTGCGCTGCGTACCTTCCTCACCGAGCGCGGGCTGGCCCGGTTCATGTCACCGGACCGGGTCGTCGTCCGCGACGACCTGCCGCTCACCGCCGTCGGCAAGATCGACAAGCGGGCGCTGGGCGTGCTGCTCGCCGCGGAGGGGAAGGTGTCCCGATGACGGTGACGAACCTCAACGGCATCCGGCTGTCCTGGACCGACCACGGCGGCGACGGCCCGCCCGTCGTCCTCGTGATGGGCACCGGCAGCCCGGGGCGGGTCTGGCAGACCCACCAGGTGCCCGCGCTGCGCGACGCGGGCCACCGGGTCCTGACCCTCGACAACCGGGGCATCCCGCCGACCGACGAGTGCGCGCACGGGTTCACCGTCGACGACATGGCCGCCGACGTGCTGGCCCTCGTCGCGCACCTCGACACCGGGCCGGCCGCGCTCGTCGGCACCTCGCTCGGCTCGCGCGTCGTGATCGAGGCGGCACTGGCCCGGCCGGATCTGGTCACCCGGGTCGTCGCGATGGCGGCGCACGCCCGGCTCGGCCCGGTGCAGCGGGCGATCACCGCCGGCGAGATCGCACTGGCGGACGCCGGTGTCGAGCTGCCCGAGGGCTACCACGCCGCGGTGTCCGCGCTGCAGTACCTGTCGCTGGCGACCCTGCGCGCCGACCGCGACGCCCAGGACTGGCTGGACATCCTGGCGTTCGCCGGGGCCGGTGTGTCCAAGGGGCACCGGACCCAGCTGCAGGTGTCGATGGCGCTGCGCGACCGGACCGAGGCCTACCGCGCACTCGCCGTGCCGCTGCTGGTGCTCGCCTTCGCCGACGACGCCGCCATCCCGCCGCACCTGAGCCGCGAGGTCGCCGACGCCGTCCCCGGCGCCCGCTACGTCGAGGTCGCCGACGCCGGGCACTACGGCTACCTCGAACGGCCCGACGAGGTGAACCGGGCGACGGTCGCGTTCCTCAGCGGCCGGTAGCGGGCGCGGCGGCCACCCGGGCCAGCGCCGGACGGAGCCGGTCGAGCAGCCAGCCGGTGGACACCACGTTCGGTGCCTGCAGGGCGATCGCCTCGTCGAGGCCGATCGGGACGTACGTCGTGCGCGACAGCGCCTGCGCCACCACCGGGCTGCTCTCGAAGCGCCGGCGGTCGGCCGCGGTCGGGAAGCTCATGACGACCAGATCCGCCTCCGCCAGACGGCCCGCCTCCTCGTAGGAGAGCGCGACCGTGCCGGGGGCGACCTCGTCACCGGTGGGCGGGTCGGTGGCGAAGGTCGGCGGCAGCCCCAGCCCGAGCGCGCGGGTCAGCGCCGTCGACTGGTTCGCCGGGTCGACGATGAGCGGGATGACGTCGCCCCGTGCCTGCCCGACCAGCACCGACCGGCCGGTGAGGCCGGGGAGCTCCGACCGCAGCGCGGCGACGGCGCCGTCGGCCCGCGCGACCAGCTCCTCGGCCCGGTCCGGTGCGCCGAGGGCCGCCCCGATCCGCCGGGCGTCGTCCTGCATCGTGGCGCCGAACAGCGCATCGCGGTAGACCACGGTCGGTGCGACGGCGCTGAGGCGCTCGTAGGCGTCGCGGTCGGTCACGAGGTAGGACGACACGGCCAGGATGACGTCCGGGCGGTACGCCGCGATCCGCTCCAGCGGCAGCGGCTCCAGTTCACCGATCGTCAGCACCCCGTCCGGGAACGGCGCGAGGTAGGGCGCCTGCGGCTGGGACTCCCCGGCGTTGCGCAGCCCGCCGACGACGTCCGCCCCGAGCTCCCTGGCGACCGCGACGTCGGCCGCCCCCAGCGCGACGACCCGCTGCGGGCGGTCCGGGATCGTCGTCGACCCGAAGGCGTGGTCCACCGTCAGCGGGAACGCGGCGTCCGTTCCGTGAGGACCGGTGGCCGGTGGTGCGCCGGCGCACCCGGCGACGAGCAGCAGGGCCGCGACGACGAGCGCGACGACCGACGAGCGGGCCGGGGGGACCGGTGGGGGACGCACACTCCGACAGTCGTCCGCGGGCGGCTCCGGGTTCCGGTGAGCGGGGTGTTCTGCACCACCGTCACCGTCGGGGCCCGCCGAGGCCCGTCCGCGTGCGGGTGGTGGCGCGTCGCCCACCGGAAGAACCCGCCCACGACGTCGCGACCTCTCCCGCCGTCGCTGCGACCCGGGTCAGACCTGCAGCTGTCCCCCGTCGACCTGCAGGTCCGCCCCGTAGGCGTAGCTGCTGTGCGACGAGGCGAGGAACAGCACGGCCGAGGCGATCTCGTCCGGGTCCCCGATCCGCTGCGCGGGGAGCCCGGCGCCGATCCGGGCCCGCAGTTCGTCGGCCTGTGCGCCGAAGACGTCCTCGAACATGGTGGTGTCGGTCGGGCCGGGCGTGATCACGTTGACCCGCACGCCGCGGCCCGCGAGCTCGCCGGCCCAGGTCCGTCCGAAGGCCCGCACCGCTGCCTTGGACGCGCCGTAGAACCCGAAGCGATCGGCCCCGCTGCCGGCCGAGGTGGACGAGGCGAGCACTACCGACGCGCCGGGGTTGAACAACGGCAGTGCCTTCTGGACGGTGTGGAAGGTGCCCTTGACGTTGGTGTCGAAGACCCGGTCGAAGTCGGCGTCGGTGAACTCCTCGATGGTCCCGAGCAGGTTGAGTGCGGCGTTGGCGAACAACACGTCCAGGCCCTGACCACGCTCGCGGACCTGGTCGTAGAGCCGGTCCAGGTCGGCGGCGACGCCGACGTCGCCGACGACGGGGGTGGCATCGCCGATCTCGGCGGCCGCCTTCCTCAGTGCGACCTCACCTCGGCCGGTGACGAACACGTGAGCGCCCTCGGCGGCGAACCGCTTCGCCGTCGCCAGACCGATCCCGGAGCTGCCACCGGTCACCACCGCCGTCTTGCCGTCCAGTTGTCCCATCGGGCGCCGACCTCCTGTTAATTCAGTATCGTTCGGTACAGAATAAACGTAGCACGCTGTCGCCGGGAGGGGGCGGACTATGCTCGGTGGCATGGCAGGCGAGGCGGGGGCGACCGTCGGGCGGCCGCGCGGGTTCGACGTCGACGAGGCGCTCGAACGGGCGATGCGGGTGTTCTGGGCGCAGGGCTACGAAGGGGCCAGCCTCACGGACCTGACGGCCGCGATGGGGATCACCCGTACCAGCATGTATGCGGCGTTCGGCAACAAGGAGGCGCTGTTCCGCAAGGCTCTGGACCGCTACCTCGCCGGGCCGGGGTCCTACGGGTCGTGTGCCCTGGAGCAGCCGACCGCCCGGTCGGTGGCCGCGGCGTTCCTGCACGCCGGCGTCGAGGCGACCACCCGGCCCGACCGCCCTGCCGGGTGCCTGAGCGTGCAGGGCGCGCTCGCCGTGGCTCCTGGTGACAGGGGAGTGCGGGACGCCGCCTCCGACCTGCGGGACGACGTTCGGGCCCGGCTGGTCGAACGGTTCGAGCGGGCCCGGGACGAGGGGGACCTGTCGGCGTCCTCGGACCCGGATCTGCTCGCACGCTACGTGATGGTGGTGTCCAACGGCATCGCCGTTCAGGCAGCGGGCGGAGCGGGTCGTGAGGAGCTGCACCGGGTCGCCGACTCGGCTCTCCTGCACTGGCCGTCGGCGTGACGGGGTCCGCCGGCGGTCTGGCGGGGTGCACGGGGAGCCCGCTCCCGGCATGAGAGGGCGCGGGTGATCGGCTGCCCGCGTCGTCGGACGGGTGCTCGTCGGTGCTGTCACTCGGGTGTCGGCGCGCCCGCGGGAGGGCTGCCGCCGGTGCGGTCCGGCTGTCGTTCGACCGGAACGCCGGGGTGTGCGGGAGTGTCGTTCTCGTCCTGTGGAGTGGGCCGACCTCCGACGTCGTCCGGTGGTCCGTCGGACCCGGTGTGATCGTCGGGCCGGGTCTCGCAGGTGGGGCGAGGGTCCCGACGATCGATCTGCTCGCCGAGGTAGCGCAGCAGCACCGCGACGACTGCGGTCGTCGGCACCGCGAGAAACGCCCCGACGATGCCGAACAGCGACCCGCCCGCGGTGACGGCCAGGAGAACGACCGAGCCGTGCAGCTTGAGTCTCTGTCCCTGGAGGAACGGCTGCAGGACGTTGCCCTCGATCTGCTGCACCGCCACGACGAGTACCGCCACCGCGACCGCGGTGCCGAATCCCTGGGTGACCAGTGCGATCAGCACTGCCATCGCGCCCGCGACGACCGCTCCCACGATCGGGATGAACCCGCCGAGGAAGGTGAGCACCGCGAGCGGCAGCGCGAGCGGTACGCCCAGCACCACCAGCCCGATCCCGATGAACACCGCGTCGATCAGGCTCACCAGTGCCTGCACCCGGAGGAAGCCGCCGAGGACCGACCACATCCGGGACAGCACCTCGGACAGGTGTCCGCCCACGGCGGGCCCCGTGATCGACGTCAGCCACGGCAGGAACCGGGGTCCGTCCTTGACGAAGAAGAACGTCAGAACCAGCGCCAGCACGATCGAGAGCAGGCCGGACGCGATCGTCGAGACCCCGGCGAGTACTCCGCCCGCGATCGCCGCGGCACTCTGCTGCAGCTGGGAGGTGACCTGGTCGATGAAGGCCCCCGCCTCGCCCTCGCCCAGGTTCAGCGGGGGCCCGAACGCCCACTGCTGCACGCGGTCGAGTGCGTGCACGACGCCGTCGGAGATCTGCTGTACCTGGCCGGTGACCGACGGCGCGATCGCCCCGAGCAGGCCGCTCACCGTGGCGAGCGCGACCAGCAGGACCAGCGCCGAGGCCGGCGCGGGCGGGATCCGGCGCCGGATCAGCCAGGCGGCGGGCGGGCGCAGGACGGTGCTGAACAGGACAGCCAGCACCACCGGCCACACGATCACCCACAGAGTGCCGATCACGTGATCGGCGATCACCAGGCCGAGTCCGATGAGTGCGATGCGCAGGCTCCATTCGGCGACCCAGGTCAGTCCGGTGCCGAGCACCGTGCTGCGGCTGGTCGCCTGCGTCGTCGGCGGCGTTCGCCGGCTCACAGCAGCGAGAACCCCGCGTCGACCTTGATCTCCTCGCCGGTGATGTAGCGGGCCCGGTCCGACACGAGGAACATGATCGCCTCGGTGACGTCGGCCGGTTCGACGGTGGCGACGTCGAGCAGGTTCCGGGACCGCGCGATCCAGTTGTCCTGGTCGGCCTCGTCGGCTGCGGCGCGGGCGGCCAGCGTCTCCACCGTGGCGTTCACGGTCATGCCCGAGACGACACCGGTGGGGTGCACCACGTTCACCCGGATCCAGTCGCCGGCCAGGGCGAGGGCGTAGGTCTTCATGAGGCCGACCGCGCCGTGCTTGGCCGCCATGTACGCGACTCGGCCCCCGGTGGCGCCGACCGGACGCGTCGCCGCGGTGGAGCCGGTCATGACGATCGACCCGCCGCGCCCTCCCGTGACGAGGTGCGGGATCGAGGCCTCGACGAGGTGGAAGTAGCCGGTGATGTTGACGCCCAGGATGTCGGCCCAGACCTGCATCTCCTCGGTGTACGAGTCCGCCTCGGTGTAGCGGACGATGCCCGCCTGTGCGATGACGATGTCGAGCCGACCGAGGGTGGCAACACCCTCGTCGACGGCCAGCCTGACGGCCGCTGCATCCCTGACGTCGACCTCACGCGCCACGACCCGTCGCCCTGTCCGCTCGATCTCCGAGACGGTCGCGGCGAGATCGGCCGAGGTCGCGTTGGGGTAGTCCATCGAGTCGATGTCCCGGCAGAGGTCGAGGGCGATGATGTCGGCGCCCTCCTCCGCCAGGCGCAGTGCGTGAGCCCTGCCCTGCCCCCGGGCTGCACCGCTGATCACTGCGACCTTGTTCTCGACCGAACCCATGGACGTCGACCTCTTCTCGTGACGGGATGCGTCCGCACCTTCATGCACTCAGTGCAGAAAGTACCCCATCCCCGCGGCGGTCGATTCCGGCGATCGGTCTGCGGGCCCGGACCTCGCCGATCGGCCACCTCCGCCCGAGGGCCTGTGTCGTCCCGCCGGCTCGTCCACGGGAGGGCTCCGGCGGACACGCGGTCCGCGTCGTCCTGCTGCAGTCGCGAGCAGCGCGGGCCGGCCGATCTCACCGCCGTCGCGCCGGACGGTCGCGAGATCCGGATCGTGACGTCGGGGTCGCCGGGGTCGCCGGGCCGTCCGGACCGGACGGTCTAGGCGTCGGGCAACGGATGGACGGCGCCCATCGCCAGGTCGAGGAGCTCCGACACGGGCCGGGTGCCGCCGCAGTCGACCCACTCGGCTCGGGCGTACTCGAAGCACGCGACGGCCGCGGCGGCGAGGGCGCCTGCGTGGAGGCGCTGCTCGGCGGAGGGCGTGGCGGCCGGTCGGGAGGTGAGAGCGTCGGCGAGGAGTCTGTTCCACTGCGTCTGCTTCCACAGATGGCTGCCGTAGAGCGCCGGCGTGTCGTAGATGAGTCGCATGGTCCGTAGCGACCGCCGGTTCTCCTCGTCGTCGTCATCGAGCATCTCGATCACGTCGTCGAACGCACGGCGCAGCGCGAGCCAGGGCTCCTCGTGGGGCGGACGTCCGGCGAGTCGCTCGGCGATGCCGGTCCCGGTCTCGTCGAGCAGCTGGGTGAAGACGGCCTCCTTGTTCGCGAAGTACCGGAAGAAGCTGCGCGAGGACAGCCCGGCCGCCGCGGCGATCTGGTCGACGGTGACGGCCTCGTAGCCGTGGTCGAGGAAGAGGTCCACCGCGACCGCGATCACTTCCGTGCGCACCGCCTGACGCTTGCGATCTCGCAGGGGCACCGCTGCTCGCTCCATGGCGCGACCCTAGCTCAGGCAGTCAGATGTGACATGAACTGCCATAAATGGCATCGAGTGCTGAGCATGGATACCGTGGCGGTCGGACACCACCGGTGACCCCGGGTGCGTATCCACACCGGACGGACGGCCTGACGTGCCGGTTCCGACCAGGTGCACCCCTTCCCAGACGACAGCCAGCGACGACCGAGGGCGGACATGTCTCCTGAAACGATCACCGTCGACTACCTGATCATCGGTGCCGGTGCGACCGGCATGGCGTTCGCCGACGCACTGGTCGGCGAGAGCGACCACACGATGGCCGTGGTGGACCGCAACCACGCCCCCGGCGGCCACTGGACGCTGTCGTACCCGTTCGTCCGGTTGCACGGGCCGTCGAACGTCTACGGGGTCCACTCCCGGGCCATGCCGAGCGACTCCATCGGGGCGAGCCTCGCCTCGCGCAACGAGATCCTCGACTACTACGACCGCATCATGCGTGACGTGCTGCTGGCCTCGGGCCGCGTCACCTACCTGCCGATGCACGACGTCGCCGGGGCGGGGGACGGGCCCCCGGGCACTGCCCGCGCGACGTCTCTGGTCAACGGCGCCACGACCGAGATCATCGTCAGGAAACGGGTCGTCGACGCCTCCTACGTGAACGTCACTGTGCCCGCGATGAAGCGCCCGGGCTACACCGTCGGGGACGGGGTGCAGGTCGTCCCGGTCAACCAGCTGGTGGAGCTCGGTGGAGTGCCCGAACGGTTCACCGTCGTCGGGGCGGGCAAGACGGGTCTGGACGCCTGTCTGTGGCTGCTGAGCCAGGGGGTCGATCCGGACCGCATCAGGTGGATCGCCCCGCGTGACGCGTGGTTGGTCAACCGCAGCCACGAAGGGGCCGTGTCGCAGTTCCGGGAGCTGACGTATCTGCACGGTCACGACTCGGCCGACGCCGCGATCGGCGCGCTGGAGGAGCTGGGTCTCGTGCTCCGACGCGACCCCTCCGTCACTCCCGGCGCCTTCCGCTGCGCGACGGTCAGCTCCACCGAGCTCGACCGGCTCCGGGGGATCGAGAACGTGGTGCGGCTGGGGCGTGTGCGGCGCATGGACTCCACCGGGGTCCACCTGGAGGGCGGCAGCATCACGACTCCGCCGGGGACCGTCTACGTCGACTGCTCCGCCGACGGGCTCACCCAGAAGCCGACCAGGCCCGTCTTCGCGGAGAACGTGATCACGCTGCAGCCCCTGTTGCCGTGCCTGGTCGCCCCCAGCGCGGCGGTGGTCGGGAAGCTGGAGTCGCTCGATCTCGACGACGTCGCCCGCAACGCGCTGGCCCCACCGGCGCAGAACCCCCGTACCGCACGTGACCTGCTGTCCTTCTACGGCACGCGGATGGAGCGCCTGCACCGCTGGTCCGGTTCGCCCGAGCTGTTCGACTGGCTGCGCGGGTCACGCCTGTCGGCCGGGCTCTTCGACCTGCAGGAGATGACCGACCCGGACAACCGCGCCACGGCCGCGGCACTCGCCGCGCACCTGGACGACGTCCTGAAGCGGGACGACGTCACCGTGTGAGCCGGCGGGCAGGGACCACAGAGGGGGCGGGCCGCCACGAACACGTGGCGGCCCGCTCCTCTGTCTCTGCGCATCCGCGGGGACGGCCTCGCGCGGTGCCGACCCCGTCGGAAGGTCACCGGCCGCCGACGCCGCTCGCCGCGAGTTCGCCGATGCCGCGGTACGCCAGCGCGAGGATGGTGAGAACCGGGTTCACCCCGCCGTTGGTGACGTGCAGGGAGGCATCGCTGATCCACAGCCCGGCGTGTCCGTGCACCCGGCCGTACGGGTCGGTGACCGAGTCACCGGGGCCGGTCCCCATGCGTGCGGTCCCGGCCTGGTGCTGGCCCGCGGACAGGCCCGTCTGTACCGGTGGGCTCCAGACCTGCCGGGCTCCGGAGGCGTGCATCCACTGCTCCGCGCGTCGGCGCAGCGCGTGCGCGGCGCGCACGCTCTCCGGATGCTGGGCACCGGACAGCCGGGCGACCCGGTGCCCCAGCGCGTCCCGGACGTCGGCGGCGAGGGTGACGCGTGCCTGCGGGTTCGGGATCTCCTGGATCGGGCCCATCAGGTGGGCCGTACGCAGGTAGGCGTCCCGCATCCACTGCTTGGCGTCGTACCCCCACCGCGGAGCACCCGGCGGAGCCGCCCAGACCCGGAACAGCGCGGGCATCTTGACGACCTCGTTGGCGATCACGCCGCCCCCGATCCCCTCCCCGCCCAGGTCGTGGGTGTACTCGGTGGTCGCGATGGAGACACCGGGACCGTGCAGATCCTGCACGGGGTCGTCGAACAGCCCGAACGCCCCGACGTAGAGCGTCCGGCGATTGATGGTTATCGGAGTCGACGGGTCGTGGGTCGGGTTGTCCAGCGGTAGCGGCTGCGGGCACGGTTGATCAGCCGGCGGATCACGGTGAGCGCGGCGGCGAGGTTGAGGTAGAACTCGACGATGATCTTCCGGCGATCGGTGAACCGGCGCAGCTTGCCGTAGCCGTTCATCCAGGAATGGGTGCGCTCGACCGGCCACCGCTTACCGACCTGGATCGGGGCGGGCCGGCCCTTGGTGGCGATCTGTGCGTCGAACCCGAGTCGTTCGAGCAGATCGCGGGTCTTGCCTGAGTCATAGCCCCGGTCCAGGTGCAGGCACGGTCGCTCGGGCCGCGGCCCGATCATGTCGTAGATCCCGATCAGGGTCGGTTTCAGCAACGGCGAGTCGTGGTCATTGGCGCGGGCGCTGATCAGGTGCAGCGGGATCCCCGCACCGTCGCAGACCACGGAGCGTTTGGTGCCCTGTTTGCCCCGGTCGACCGGGTTACAGCCGGCGCCCTCGCCACCGCAGGGAGCCTTGGTGATCGCTCCGTCGGCAGACAGATCGTCGAGGTCGAGACCGATCATCTGGTCATAGCCGGCCAGCGCGGCCCGAAGGACCTGCTCCCCGACGCCAGCGGCGGCCCACTGGGCGAGACGGCGGCGGATCGTGCGGTCCGAGCAGCCGGGGGTGGCAATGCGTTCGTAGCCGCTGCCGTGCACCAACGCCGCGAGCACGTGCTCGAACACCAGGCGGTCGGGGATACGGCGGCGGTGACATCCCCACGGATGGGCCGGGTCGAACTCCGGGCGCCGCTCTGCCTCGATCAGGGCAGCGAACTCGACCCAGAGGGGGTCGATCAGCGATTCTGGCAATAGAGGCACGGACCCTCCAGGCGACCATCAGGACATCAGCAATCCCATGATCACTTGCAGGTCCGTGTCTCTACCAACACCGACACACGGCCACCTCTACTGCCGGACGCTCGTAGTTGTGCCCCTGCAGATGCCGACCAACGTGGCCGGTGCGGTTGCCCAGCCCGTCGGGGAAGTCGGTGGTGGCACTGGCGAGCAGCAGACGTGCCGTCTCGATCGCGCCCGCGGCGAGCACGACGGCACCGGCCCGGACCTCGCGTCGCACGCCGGTCCGCAGGTCGTCCACGACGACCCCGGTCGCCCTCCCGGAGCCGTCGACGAGGACGCGCTCGACGAACTGCCCCGGCACGAGCCGGCACAGCCCGGTGGCCAGCGCGAGCGGGATGACCGTGTTGTGGGAGCCCGCACGGGCGTCGACCGGGCAGCCGAAACCGATGCACTGGCCGCACCGGACGCATGCCGCCCTGCCGTGCCGGTGCTCGGTGTTGATCAGGAGCGGGACCGGTCCGGTACTCAGGCCGAGGGCCTCGGCGCCCTTGCGGAGCACCCCGGCCTCCGCGGTCTCGGGCTGTGCGGGCATGGGGTACGGGGCGCTGCGGTGTCCCTGGAACCGGTGCACCGATCCGTCACCGCACACGCCGAACTCCTGCTCGACCCGGGTGTAGAACGGTTCCAGCTCGTCGTAGGTGAGCGGCCAGTCGGCGAGCGAGCTTCCCTCCGGGACGCCGTAACGCGAGGCCATGCGGAAGTCGTCGGGTTGGAAGCGCCAGGCCATGCCCTGATAGACCCGGGTACCTCCGCCGACGGTCATCGCGTTGTTGTGCCACCGGAAGTCGTGCGGCGCGTCGATGCGGTGCTCGCCCTCGGCGTCCGCGACGACACGCGGGTTCCCCGCCCGCGCCGGGCCGGTGTTGTGCCCGTAGGCCGAGAACCGGTGGTTGGCCAGGTGGTCGTGACCGATGGCGTCGGTGGTCAGGAACCGGCCCCGGTCCAGCAGCAGCACCCGCGCACCGGCCTCGGTGAGCACCCGCGCCGCCACCCCACCGCCGGCACCCGCCCCGACCACGATGACGTCGTAGCGGCCGTCGAGGGCCTCGGGGCCGGACTCGGTGGGTGCGACGTGCCGTACGACGTCGGGCACGGGCAGCTTCGGCGCCGGGTCGTAGCCGATCCCGGGCCACGATCCACTCTCGCGGCGCCCGTAGTAGCCGTGCGCGGCGACGTCGGCCAGCGTGCCGACGAAGGTGGCGGGCGACACCGTCCAACCGGGACGCCGGTCCTGGCCGCCGAGCGTGGCGACCAGCTCCGTGTCCAGCTCCGCACCGGCTGCGAGGTCCGCGGCGAGCGCGTCGAGGCCGGGGGTGAACAGGGTCGTCCAGTACTGCGCGTGGTGATCGGCGGCGACGTCGTCGAGCCACGCGAGCACACCCGCGTCGGTCGCCCCGGGCTGGACGTCGGGAGGGATCAGCACGTCGAGCAGGCGGGCGACGAGCGAGCGGTCGGGGTAGGGGATCACGCGGTGCTCCTCAGCGGCTCTCTGCGGTGGGTGTGGATCATCGGACGCCGCGGACGGGCTGGATCGCGATCGCACCGAGCACGGCGAAGACGGCGGCCGCGACGAACACGGCGACGTACTCGCCGTTGCCGAGCAGCAGGAAGACCGGGGCGATCGTCGGGGCGAGCGACTGCGGGATCGAGCTCGCGATCTGGAAGGTGCCCATGTCCTTGGCCGCGTCGTCCGGGTTCGGCAGGACGGACGCGACCAGGGCGAGGTCGATGGCGTGGTAGAGACCCGTGCCCACCGAGGTCACGGCGCTCCCGATGAGGAACTGGGTGAAGGTGGTCGACGTACCGATCGTCAGCAGCCCGACCGCTCCGGTCATGGCGGCGACCAGGACCAGCGGCTTCCGTCTCCCGATACGGTCCGACAGCCATCCGCCGAGCACGGACACCGTGATCGTCACCGCGGCGCTGACCAGCGTGCTGACGAACACGCGCCCGGCCACCTCGGCGGTGGGGACACCGAGACCGTCGGTGAGGAAGTAGACCTGGTAGGTCAGCAGGAACGCGGCACCGGTGAAGAAGAGGAACCGGCTGAGGAAGGCCCAGGCGAAGTCCGGATGCCGCCGCGGGCTGATCCAGAAGCCGCGGACGAACTCGAGCGGGTTCGACCGGACCGGTGCCTCGGCGGCGGGATCGGTGCCGGCCGGCCGATCGGGGAGCACCGCGACGAGCAGGCCGACGAACACTGCGGCGACGGCGAGCGGGACCAGGAACGTCCACGCCGACGAGCTGCCCACGACCTGGACGATCAGGGTACCCAGGAGTACTGCGCTGATCGGGGTCAGTCCGAGCAGCCCGGACACCCGGCCCCGCTGCTCGTCGGGGACGTAGTCGGGGAGGATGGCGTTGAGCGCGGCCTGGGTGGCGTTGAACGCGGCCTGGCACAGGCACCAGCCGAGCCCGACCACCAGCATGTTCGGGGCCAGCACGACGACCACGAGACCGACCCCGCCGACGACGACCCCCGCCGCGAGCCACGGGCGTCTGCGCCCGAACCGGGACGTGGTCCGGTCCGACAGCGCACCCCAGAGCGGCATGCAGATCATCGCGATGAAGGCCCCGACGCCCAGGATCAGGCCCAGCCCGGTGGCCTTGTTCGCTCCGTCCAGGCCGGCGACCTTGAGCGCGAGCGACACGGTGACCGGTGTCAGCAGAGCGGTCCACAGGCCGAACTGGGCCAGTACGTAGAGCGCGACGAGGCGGGTCGACGCCCGGGCCGTGCCCGGTGACGGGTGAGCGGCACCGGCGAGCCCCGTGTCGGCGGGATCGTGGGACTGCGGCATTGCGGTCTCCTGGAAACGGTGGCTCCGGTCGACCGGAGCGGATGGCGGGGTTCGGGACGGGGCGGGGCACGTCCGCGCGACGCGGACGGCGGATCGCCGGTCGCCCCGCGCTCCCGGGTGGTGGGTCCCCGGCGGACCGGGCGCGGGCTTCCCGGCGGGGCGTCAGCCGACGACCAGGGGACGGAGCGTTCGATGGGCGATCTCGAGCCCGCGGAGCACCCGGTCGTCGGTGCCGCCCCACAGCGGGTCCTCGTGCTCGACGGACAGGGTCCCGGTGAAGCCCGCCTCGTACAGGCGGTCGACGACCCCGGACCAGTCGACCTGGCCCCGCCCCGGTACCCGGTAGCGCCACCATCCCGTCGCCCACGGGTCGTCGCCCTTGTCGACGGTGCCGAACGCACCGAACCGGTTGCGTGCCCGGGGGTCGAGCTCGATGTCCTTGGCCTGGGCGTGCACGATCCGGTCGGCGTACGGGAGGATCGTCTCGAGCGGGTCGATCCCGATCCACATCAGGTGCGACGGGTCCCAGTTGAGGTAGAGGCCCAGGGAGAACATCCATTCCCACAGCTCGGGGGAGTAGGCGATGTTGCCCGGGTAGCCGTCGGGGTGCCAGCCCTCCATCACGCAGTTCTCGATCACCAGGAGTACGCCGCGTTCACCGGCGTACTCCACCAGCGGCGCCATGACCCGCTCGGCCTCGCGCATGTTGTCGGGGACCGACCGGGCCGGGTCGCGGCCGATGAACGTGCCGGCGTAGGGCACACCGAGCACGGCCGCGGCGTCGATGGTGCTCCGCAGGTGCTCGTGGATCTCGGCCCGCCGGGCGCGGTCCGGGTGCAGGTTGTTCTCGTAGTAGGCCAGTGCGGAGATCTCGAGGGCGTGTTCGTCCATCGTCGCGCGCGTCGCGTCGACGACCGCGGCGTCGAGGGCCGCCACCGGGAGATGCGCCGCTTCGAAGTCGCGACCCCCGGTCGCGGGCCAGCAGGCCACCTCCAACGCCTCGTATCCCGTGCGTGCCGCGAACGCCGCGATGGAGTCCAGCGACCACGAGGGCAGGCAGGCCGTCAGCATGCCGAGTTTCACGACCTCACCTCCACCGCGGTCCAGCTGCCCGACTCCGAGGATCGCAGCATCGCCTCGACGACGGCGGCCGAGCGGGCTCCGTCCTCGAAGGTCGGGAGGCCGGACGGCTTCTCACCGGTCACGGCGGCGTAGGTGTCGGCGACGAACGCCTCCATGCAGTGCGCGAATCCCTGCGGGTGTCCCGGAGGGAGTACCGAGAGCCGCTGCTGCTCGGCCGCACCGGGGCCGTGTCCGCGGGAGAGGATCCGGTCGGTCCCCGGCCCTCCCAGCCAGACCTGCTCCGGGTTCTCCTGGTCGAACACGGCGCTCGCCGCCGTGCCGTCGAGCTCGAACCACAGCCGGTTGCGACGTCCGGGCGCGACCTGGGAGACGGTGACCGATCCGAGGACCCCCGAGTGGGTCCGGAACAACGCCACGGCACTGTCCTCCGTGGACACGGGTGCCGGCGTCCCGTCCGGGCCGGGGCGGTGCTCGAAGGCGACCGACCGCTGGGCACTGACCGCGGCGATCCGTTCCCCGCTGACCCACTCCACCAGGTCGCACCAGTGCGAGCCGATGTCGGCGAAGGCCCGGGAGGCACCGCCGGCCCCGGCGTCGACGCGCCAGCCGGAGGCCTGCGGCGAGAGCATCCAGTCCTGGAGATAGCTGCCGTGCAGCAGCGTCCACCGGCCGAACTCGCCGTCGGCGGCCCGGGCCCGGACCTCCCGGACGATGGGGTGGAAGCGGTAGACGAACGGCACGGTCGCGACCACGCCGGCGGCGTCGGCGGCGTCGGCCAGCCCGACGGCCTCCGTCCTGGTCACGCCGAGGGGCTTCTCGCAGATCACGTGGATCCCGGCTGCGAGCAGCCTGCGGACGTAGGGGGCGTGGGTGGCGTTCGGGCTGGCGACATGGACCAGATCGACCCCGGAGTCGACGACCTCCTCGATGGATCCGAAGGCGGTCGGGACACCCCACCGGGTGGCCACCTCTGCGGAACGGTCCGGCCGGGACGCCAGCACACCCTCCACCCGGGCGCCGGCGAGCACTGCGGCGCGGTGGTGCAGGGCGCCGATCATCCCGGCGCCGACGACGGCGACGCGGCGGACGCGGGTGGACGCTGACACGGTCATGAATTCCCTTCACGTCGAGCAGGGTCCTGCGGCAACCCCGCCACCGAACCGACCGTAGAGATGCTCTTACTTTTGAAAAACGGCTGAAATATAGTTTGTACGGTGATTAAGAGGTCGTTTCAGAACGACTTGTCGA
The DNA here is from genome assembly GCF_020131355.1 of Pseudonocardia sp. ICBG1293. Classification (GTDB taxonomy): domain Bacteria; phylum Actinomycetota; class Actinomycetes; order Mycobacteriales; family Pseudonocardiaceae; genus Pseudonocardia. Next base: position 387,731 of record NZ_JAHLEL010000047.1, on the reverse strand, counting down.
GTTTCCATTGACCCCTCGACGACAGATCAAACGGCAGGTCAGATAGCCGCTTGTCGTCTACAACAGACACGTCGACCTCGTTCTGAAATGACCTCTAAGAGGTCGCGCGGATTGGTCACAGCTTGGCCGCGGTCGAGTGTCTGGGGGCGAGGGCGGGTACGGGCCTGCCGATCATGAAGTTATCTACGCTTCGTGATCGTCTGGAGGCCGCGTGCCCACCCTGCCATCATGGCTGACCGAGCCGTTGTGGGACCAGTTCACCGCGCTGCTGCCTCATCGAGACGAGTTCGATCCCACCCATCCGCTGGGCTGCCATCGCCGCCGGATCGCGGATCGGATCGTGTTCGACAAGCTCCTGCAGGTACTGCGGTTCGGCTGCTCGTATGAGGGCATCGCTGACAGCACCTGCTCGGCGACCACCATCCGCGATCGTCGTGACGAGTGGATCAGGCTCGGGGTCTTCGCCCAGTTGCGTCGGATCGTCCTGGACGCCTACGACCGCATCGTCGGTCTGCTGCTGCACGACATCGCCGTCGATGGCGCCATCACCAAGGCCCCCGGCGGCGGCGAGGTCGCCGGTCCGTCGCCGGTGGACCGGCGCAAACAGGGTATGAAACGTTCGGTGCTCGTCGAGGGATACGGCATCCCGCTGGGCCGAGTCCTGGCCGGAGCCAACCGGCACGACTCCCCGCTACTGGGCCCCACCCTCGACCGCCTCGATGCTCTCGGCCCGCTGCCCGACGACATCACCGTGCACCTCGACGCCGGCTATGACTCCGGCAAGACCCGCGACACGCTGGCCGAACGAGGCCTGCACGGCGAGATCGCGCACAAGGGTGAGAAAGCGCCGATCCAGGCCACCCGCCGCTGGCACGTCGAGCGGACCAACGCTTGGCACAACAGCTTCAACCGGCTGCAGCGCTGCTACGAACGACGAGAAATCGTCGTCGACGCGTTCTTCGACCTCGCCGACACGATCGTCACACTCCGTAGCTTGATTCGGCAGGCCTGGACCACACACCGCTGGAACGCCCGACCTGCACGACGTCCATGATCACCAACCAATCCGCGCGACCTCTAAGAGGTCGTTTCAGAACGACTTGTCGAGTTTCCATTGACCCCTCGACGACAGATCAAACGGCAGGTCAGATAGCCGCTTGTCGTCTACAACAGACACGTCGACCTCGTTCTGAAATGACCTCTAAGCCGTTGGTGGGACCGTTGCGGCTCTCGGCGCCACCGGTGGCCGCGCGACTCGACGCCGCGGAGACCGCGAGCGTGCTGTCCCGCCTGGTGGCCTCGCGGGCGGCGACGACGAAGGCCGACCTCTGCCGGGCGACCGGCCTGGCACGGTCCACCGTCACGAGCGCGGTCGACGCACTCCTGTCCCGAGGCGTCCTGGACACCGCCGGGACGCGCACGCCCGCCGGACGGGGGCGCCCCGCCGACGAGCTCGTGGTGTCCCCACGACACGGGGTGGTGCTGCTCGCGGACCTGGGCGTCGAGCGTGCCCGGGTGACCGTCGCGGGGCTCGGGCAGCAGATACTCCAGCAGAGTGACCTGGAGATCGTGATCGCGGACGGCCCCGAGCGAGTGCTCGCGACGGTGGCACGTGAGGCCGAACGGATGCTCGGCACGGTGCCGTACCCGGTGCCCCGTGCCGCGGTGATCGGTCTGCCGGGACCCGTCGACCCGTCGGGTGGACGCCCGGTCCGGCCGCCGATCATGCCCGGCTGGGACGGCTACCCGGTCGCCGACGTGCTCGGTGAACGGTTCGGGTGTGACACCGTGGTCGCGAACGACGTCAATCTCTGCGCCCTCGGGGAGGCCCGGTCCCTGCCACCGGAGCAGAGCCCGCTGTTGTTCGTGACGATCGGAGCGGGTATCGGGGGTGGGTTCGTCGGATCGAACGGCGAGGTGCACCAGGGTTCGGACGGGGCCGCCGGGGACATCGGGCACATCCGGCTGCCCGGGACGGCGGACGTGGCGTGCGCCTGCGGCAAGACGGGCTGTGTGGAGGCCGTCGCCTCCGCGACCGCGCTGGCCGGGGCGCTCCTGCGGGAGGGTGGTCACCGACCCGGCGGCGAGACCGAGCTGGTCGCGCTGATCCGTGCCGGGGAGCCGGCGGCGGTACGGCTGCTGCGCGAGGCGACGGTCGTGCTGGGCGAGCTGGTCGCGATGCTCGTCCACGTGCTGAACCCGGCCCGCGTGGTGCTCGGTGGCGAGCTGGTCGCAGCCAGCGACGACATCCTTGCCGGGGTGCGTGGGCTGGTCTACCAGCGGGCCCTTCCGCTGGCGACCCGCGATCTGGTCCTCGCCCAGAGCGGGCTGGCGAGCCGTGCCGCCACCGCGGGCGCGCTGGTGCAGGCCATCGAGGCGGCGCTGTCCGCGGAGGCGCTGGAGCGAGGGGGGAGGTAGGCCGCACCCGGGCGGTCGTCGCCGCCCGGGGCCCCGTGCCGACGTCGTGGCGACCGCCGGCCCGGGCTCCGGGCGGAGGACGGCCGCGTCGACGACCCACACCCGCGTCCGGTCCCGGCCCGCCCGCGGTCGGACGGTCCGGGTGTGACGTGTGCCGATGGTGTGGCAGACGCTGCCAAAAACGGCTTACAGTGACAATATGCAGAGTGAGGCGGGGCCCGACCGGCGTCGTCGACGTGGAGTGGACTGCGGCACCTCCCGCGGCGGGGTGGCGGCGGGGGTCGTCCGATGACGGTGCGACCGTTCGTGCTCGACGTGCCGCAGGGCGAGCTCGACGACCTGCGGGAGCGGCTGCGGCGCACCCGGCTCGTCGAGTCCGATCTCGGGTGGTCCGCCGGCACTCCCGCCCGATTCCTCCGGGAGCTGGTCGACTACTGGATCGAGGAGTTCGACTGGCGCGGGATCGAACGTCGGGTCAACGACCTTCCCCAGTTCGAGGCCGACATCGCCACGCGGTCCGGCGAGTTCCGGTTGCATTTCGTGCATGCGCGCGGCAGGGGCCCTGAGCCGCTCCCTCTCGTGTTCAGCCACGGGTGGCCGGGATCGTTCTGGGAGGTCCACAGGATCATCGGTCCGCTGACGGATCCCGTCGCCCACGGGGGAGACGCCGCGGACGCCTTCGACGTCGTCGCACCCAGTCTCCCGGGATACGGATTCTCTCCTCATCCCGGTCGGCCGGGCGTCGACCCGTCGGTGATCGCGGATGCTTTCCACGCCCTGATGACCGACACCCTCGGCTATCGCCGCTACGTCGCCCAGGGAGGGGACTGGGGCTCGTTCGTCACCGCGGCGCTGGGGCGCCGTCATCACGGCCCGGTCGACGGTGTCGCGGCGATCCACCTCAACTTCTTCCCCGGCCGGCCGTCGCCGGCGGATGCTGGAGGCGACGACTTCCTGCAGGTCATGGAGCAGTGGAATGCCCGAGAGGGTGCCTACGCGCACATGCAGGCGACGAGACCGCTGACCATCGGTCATGCGCTGAGCGACTCACCCGCGGGTCTGGCGGCCTGGATCGTGGAGAAGTTCCGGAGCTGGAGCGACTGTGGCGGCGACGTCGAGTCGGTCTTCTCCAAGGACGACCTCCTCACCGGGATCATGTTCCACTGGCTCGGCGGAACGGGTGCCACCGCCGCCCGGCTCTACTACGAGGCGGCCTCCGCATCGGGATCGGCGCCGCCCGGCCCAGCCGCGGTCCCCACTGCCTACGCGGCGTTCGCCGGCGAGTTCTTCGTGCCGTCACGCGAGATCGTGTCCTCGGACTTCGACCTCAGGCAGTACAGCGAGTTCCCCCGGGGCGGGCATTTCGCCGCGCTGGAGCAGCCCGACGCGCTGGTGGGCGACATCCGCAGCTTCTTCCGGCGTTACCGGTAACCCTGCCCCGGGTGGATCGCGCCCGCTCCGGCCGCGTTCCTCGGTGCAGCGACGGTGCCTCCGTGCCGGTGTCGGGTGAGTGCCGCCCCGTTACCTTCTTGATCAAGCCCGCTGAGGGCTTGCAGGCCGCCGGCCGCGGTATGACTGACTGCCCCTGTCGCCCGATGATCTGGGGGGTGTTGTCGCCGTGGCCGGAGGGCGCCAACGACCGCTGATAGAGACCTGACCCGTGTGGTCTGCTCGTAACGTGGCTGCCGGCGCGGGTGCTCGTGGTCGGCCTGCCGCGACGAGAAGGGAGCGGCGGTTGCCCGATCCTGACCAGCACCCGACCGGGTTCGCGGTGTTCTGCGGCCTGGACGTGGGCAAGTCCGAACACCACGCCTGCGCGGTCGACACCAACGGGAAGCGGGTGCACGACAAGGCCCTGCCCAACGACGAATCGGCGCTGCGCACCGTGCTGTCCGGGCTGGCCGAGCACGGCGCGGTGCTGATGGTCATCGACCAGCCCGCCTCGATCGGAGCGCTGGCCATCGCCGTCGCTCGTGATCTGGGGATCACGGTGGCCTACCTGCCCGGGCTGGCGATGCGCCGCATCGCCGACCTGCATCCCGGGCAGGCCAAGACCGACGCCCGCGACGCCCACGTGATCGCCGAGGCCGCCCGGACGATGCCGCACACCCTGCGCCGGGTCGGCACCGACGACGAGACCCTCGCCGAACTCACTGTGCTCGCCGGTTACGACGATGACCTGGCTGGGCAGAGCACCCGGCTGACGAACCGGCTGCGCGACGCCCTGCTGCATGTTCATCCCGCCCTGGAACGCCTGCTCGGGCCACGCCTGGACCGCGGTGGCGTGCTCGACCTGCTCGCGGCCGCGCCCACCCCGCAAGCCCTGCGAGAGCTCGGCGCTGACGGGATCGCCGAGACGATGCGGGCCCGGTCGCCTCGACTGGCCCGCACCCTTCCCGCCCAGATCCTGACCTCGCTCGACGCCCAGAGCCTGACCGTTCCCGGCACGGCCGCGTTCGCCCGTGTCATCACCGGCGTCGCCGGGCAGCTGCGCCAGGTCCACACCGAACGCGACCAGCTCGCCGACGAGCTCGAAGCCCGCCTGGAGGCCCACCCTCTTGGACCGGTCCTGACCTCGATGCCCGGACTCGGGGTCAGGACCGCCATCAAGATCCTCACCATCGTCGGCGACGGCTCCGGGTTCCCCACCGCCGGGCACCTCGCCGCTTACGCCGGCCTCGCCCCAGTCACCCGCCGCTCCGGCACCTCGATCAAAGGCGAAACCCGATCCCAGCGCGGCAACCACGCCCTGAAATCCGCGCTGTTCCTGTCCGCATTCGCCGCCCTGGCCGACCCCGCCAGCCGCGCCTACTACGACCGCAAACGAGCCGCCGGCAAACGACACAACGCCGCCCTGATCTGCCTCGCCCGACGCCGCACCGACGTCATCTACGCCATGCTCCGCGACCGCCGCCCCTACAACCCGCCCACGGTCAACAACCCCGATCCAGAACTCGCCGCCGCTTGACGAACCCATAGAGACACCCCCCCCGCCTCGACGGCACCGGGTGACGGTCGACCCGGCGTGCCGCGAGATCGCCTCCGGCGCGAACGGTCGCGCTCGGCACGGCCCATTTCTTCCCTCGATGTCCCGACGACCGGGCAAGGAGTCCACATGTCTCGACCCACGGCTGATGTCGAACCACGGAACGCACCGGAGAACCGCACCGGACTGCTGCTCGGCGTCATGGTCGGCGCTGCGTTCGTGATGATCCTCAACGAGACCGTCCTCAGTGTCGCGTTGCGCGACCTGAGTGTCGAACTCGCGGTACCCGCCACCACCGTGCAGTGGCTGACCAGCGGATACCTGCTGACGATGGCCGTCGTCATTCCCATGACCGGTTACCTGATGGACAGGTACACGCCGCGGCAGATGTTCCTGGCCGCGGTGTCGACGTTCACCGCGGGCACGGTGTTGTCGGGCCTGGCACCCGCGTTCGAGGTGCTGCTCGTCGGCCGGGTCGTCCAGGCGGTCGGAACCGCGTTGATCCTCCCGCTGCTGATGGCGACGTCGTTGCGGCTCGTCCCCGTGGAGAACCGCGGCGCCGCGATGGGGACGATCACGATCGTCATCGCCGTCGCGCCGGCGATCGGCCCGGCGCTCGGTGGGGCGATCCTCTCCGGGCTCGGCTGGCGGTGGATGTTCTGGTCGGTCCTCCCGCTGTCGGTGGCCGCGCTCGTGGCGGGTTCCCGGTGGCTGCGGCTCGACACCGCGGGGCGGCCGGTCCCGCTGGACGTGCCGTCGGTGCTGCTCTCGGCGACCGGGTTCGGTGGGCTCGTCTACGGCCTGTCCGCGCTCGGGAAGGGCATCGACGGCGGCGTCCCACCCTGGATCGCGGTCGTCGTCGGGCTCACGGCGCTCGTGCTCTTCGTGGCCCGACAGCGGGGACTGCAGCGGCAGGACAGGGCCCTGCTCGATCTGCGGCCCTTCGGTCGGCGTCCGTTCGCGGTCGCCCTGGTGATCACGGCGCTCATGCTGTTGTGTCTGATCGGCGTCGCGTCGGTGCTGCTTCCGCTCTACATGCAGGCGGTGCTCGGCGTGAGCCCGCTGGTCGCGGGGCTCGCCATGCTGCCGGGCGGGCTCCTGCTCGGCCTGCTCGGGCGGCCGGTCGGTGCGCTGTTCGACCGGTGGGGAGCCCGGCCACTGGTCGTCCCCGGTGCGGTGCTCATGGCGTCGGGCCTCGGCCTGTTCGCGACCATGGACGCCGGGACCCCGCTGCCGACCGTCATCGGGTTCCACGTCGTGCTGATGTCCGGGATGTCGTTCATGCTGACGCCCCTGATGGCGGAGGCGCTGGGCTCGCTCCCGGACGCGCTCCAGTCCCACGGCAGTGCAGGCCTCTCCGCGATGCAGCAGGTCGCGGGTGCGATGGGCACGGCGCTGTTCGTCTCGGTGGCCGCACTGGGCTCGGCCACGGAGGGGCAGACCCCCGACGCGGCGGGCCTGCACACGGCGTTCGCCACCGCGGGCGGCATCGGTGTGCTGACCGTCCTGCTGTCCCTCCTGGTGGGGCGCCGTACGTCCGAGACCGGGGAAGCCGGGCCGGACGCCCGGATGTGACGTCCGGGCACGGCGGTCGGGATCCGTGTGAGGACGCGAGCCGATCCGTGGGGGCACGAAGGCCTGCCGGGCGTGGCGTGGAGCTGTCGAGGAACCGCTCCGCCACGCCCGGGAGGCCTTCCTCGTCCCACGTGTCGTCGGTTCGACGGGCTGCGCCACCTCGACCGGGCCGCCGGTGAACCGGTGCGACGCCCCGAACCCCCGGCACCCGGGGCTGATCCAGGTCGGCGGTCCACACCCCCGACGACGGAGGAGCGGGCCGGGACCCCGGTCGGTCCTCAGGCGATGCCGGGCACCTGCCGGGCCGCGTCCCGGGAGTCGGGTCGCGGCGCACCGCCCTCGTCGCGGATCGGGGTGGACGGGGTGGTCGCGCGTGCGAGCAGCACGACCCACGCCATGAGGGCTCCCGCCCCCACGACCTCCACTCCCGTGAGGTTGAGGTAGCGGGCGGGCCACATCAGCAGGACGGCGGCACCGAAGGCGACCACGACCGCGACCGAGGCCCGGTGGAACCATCGCGGCAACGCCGGGAGCAGGAACGGTGTGGCGGCGACCAGCGCGACGAACCCCACTCCCATGATGCTCGCGATGACCGTGTGCACGGTGTCGGCGGCGGAGACGGGCACCAGGCCCACGCCGGCGAGCAGCGCCCCGATCGCGATCAGCCAGGTGCGCACCACCCGCACGGAGAGTGCGGCGATCGGACCCGGATGGTTCCGGAGGTCCGTCTCGACGTATCCGGACAGGGCGGTCACGGCCATGCCCGTGGCGATCAGCGTGGCGTTGAACGCCACCGCCGAGAAGTCCGATCCCGCACCGAGTTCGCTCAGGTTGCGTTGCCACCACAGCGGGTCGGGTGCGGACAGCATGCTGGCCAGGACCCCGCTGGTCGCCAGGAGGATCAGGAGCGCGGACAGTGCGCGGGCGGTCATCGACGACGCCACGGCGCTGATCGAGGCGCAGGCGACGGCCGCGGCACCCGCCCCGAGGAGGGCCGCACCGACCGGCTCGAGTCGCATCTCCCGGAACGCGTGGTGCAGGACCCCGAACACGCCGCCGATCAGCAGGATCGCCACACCGACCGTCGCGGCCGTCAGCAGCAGGGTGTCGACCACCAACCGCCGTGGGCCCGGACGGTCCCGGAACCGGCGGGCGCCGACGCCGTCGAGGTAGGACATGACGAACGCCCACATCCCGACCACCCCGGTCGTGGCGGCCGCCAGTACTCCCACGGACATGGTCCCGAGCAGCGGGACCTGTTGCCCCCGGAACCACAGCAGACCGAGCGTCGTGCCGCTCGTCAGGGCCAGACCGACGGCCACGGACGCTCGGCGGGCCCCGGCGGCCGGGCGGAGGGCGGGGGAGCGATCGGTGGTCGGGTCCACCGTTCCAGTATCCGGCTGCGACCCGGGTGGAGCGGGCGCGTGCTCGTGTGATGCATCTCGATCCGACCCGTCTGTCCGGCACACGCGGTGCACGGCGGCTGGAGGCGCTCCGGGTGAGGGGGAATGATGGGGATCATGACAGCCCGGCCCCCGGGGCGCCCGCGCGAGGTCGACATCACCCGTGTCGCCCGGTCCGCCGTCGACCTGTTCACCGAACGCGGATACGAGTCGGTGAGCATGGACGACGTGGCGTCGGCCGCGGGCATCAGCCGGCGCAGCCTGTTCAACCACTTCGCCACGAAGGCGGAGCTGCTGTGGTCCGGCCACGAGTTCTACGTCGACCGCCTCCGCCGCCATCTGATGCGGCCGTCCGGGCAGGGCGCCGCACTCACCGACGTGCTCACCTCCGGCTTCGTCCGTGCCCTCGACGATCTCGGCGAGGACGGGCTCGCACTGGCCAGGGCCCGACTGCGGGTGGTCTCGGCCCATCCGGACACGGCCGCGGTGGGCCAGGTCGTCGTCGCGGCCTGTCGAGCCGTCGTACTGGATCACCTCCGGACACGCGTGCGGGGCGAGCTGACGTGCCGGTGCATCGCCGGTGGGGTCGCGGCTGCCGCGTACGAAGCCCTGATGTGGTGGGCGGCCGGTGACGCCCCCGACCCGGAGCGCGACATCAGCAGCGGTATCGCGGCCCTGACGCTGCGCGAGTAGCCGCCCGACAGGCCGGCGCTCCGGTAGAATCTGCACCAGGTGCATGAATTCGAACGGCGGCCGCTCGCGCGGCCGGAGGGAGTTCCCCATGACCACCGACGAGCGTCCGGACTACTTCGACGCCTTCCCCACCATGGCGATCAGCCGCGACGCCGACGGGATCCTGGTGGTCCGGCTGCACGGTGCCGACGCCGGGACGGCGGTCACCTACACCGCTGCGCACCACCACGACTGGTGCCGTGCCTTCGCCGCCATCGGTGACGACCGGGACAACCGAGTTGTGATCATCACCGGCACCGGGGACAGCTTCATGGACCGGATGGCCTACGACGTCCACATCCGGAACCCGCAGGACTGGGACGAGTCCGTCTACTTCGACGGCAAGCGGATGCTGCGCCGTCTGCTCGACATCGAGGTACCGGTCATCGCTGCCGTGAACGGTCCGGCCACCGTCCACGCCGAGCTCGCCGTCATGTCCGACATCACGCTGGCCTCCTCGACGGCGACCTTCCAGGACTCTCCGCACGTGCCCTACGGCACCGTGCCGGGCGACGGGGTCCACATCGTGTGGTTGGAGCTCCTCGGCATCAACCGTGGCCGCTACTTCCTGCTCACCGGGCAGACGCTCGATGCGCAGGAGGCGCTGCGGCTGGGGGTCGTCAACGAGGTGCTGCCGCCCGAACAGCTCCTGGGGCGGGCCATGGAGCATGCCCGCCGCCTCGCTGCGCTGGACCCGGTCGTCGCCCGGTACACCCGGGTGGTGCTGACCCAGCGGTACAAACGGCTCATCGACGAGGGCCTGGGTTACGGGTTGGCGTTGGAGGGTCTGGGCGCCCTCAACATGCTGGCCCGGGGCGTCGCAGCGCAACGCCTGAGGTGAGCGGGCTCCGCCGGCGCCGGCGACGACCCGGTCACCACCTCTCCGCCAGGAGCCGACCGACGCGCAGGGAGTTGGCCATGACGGTCAGGCCGGGATTGAAGCCTCCGTTGGTCGGGTGCAGCGACGCGTCGGCGACGTAGACGTTGTCCGTGCCGAAGAGCAGTCCGCGCTCGTCACACGCCGCGACGGCGGGGTCGGTCCCGAACCGGACGGTCCCTGCGGAGTGCTCGCTGCCCTGCGGCATGCCCGCCCCGGCGAGCGCCGTCACGCGTCGCCCGCCGGCTTCCTCGATCCATCGCCGTGCGTGCACCTTCATGTAGTCGGCCGCCTCCTGGGACGCCGGATGGGGCGCGTACCTGGCGCGGAGCGCGGGCATGCCGTGGCGGTCCACGAGGGTCGGGTCCAGGGTGATCCGGGTGAACTCGTGGGGGATCTCCTGCACCATCGACATGGCCCCGAGGGGAAGGTTGCGCCGTCGCATCGCGGCCTTGTGGGCCGCCCCGTAGCCGACCTCCGGATCGTTGCCCGCCGCCGTCGCGCGGGCGAGCGGATACGGGGGGATCAGGTCGTAGAGCACGCCACCGCCCCATCCCTCGTGGTCGCGGTGCACGAAGTCGAGGGTCGCGACCGAGTGTCCCGGTCCGAGATCGGTCTTCGCACCCTCGGGCGACTCCCGAGCGACTGCGAACGCCCCGGCGTGCGAGTGGTGGTTGCGGCCGACCCAGTCGTTGCCCAGGCCCGAGGCCAGCAGGAGTCGCGGTGTCTCCAGGGCGCCTGCGGAGACCACGACCACGTCCGCGCGCACGGTGGTCTCCACCGGGCCCGACTCGGACTCGGTGATCAGACGTACTCCGGAGGCCCGCCCGCGTCCGTCGTGGACGATCTCGACGACCTGCGATGCCGTGATCAGGTCGGTCCGACCGGTGGCGAGTGCTCGCGGGAGGAACGTGTTGTGCGTACCGTTCTTCGCGTCCACCGGGCATGCGTGGCCGATGCACTGCGAGCACCTCACGCACGCTGCCCGTCCGGCGCGGGGGACCGAGTTGATGGCGAAGGGGATCGCGGTCGAGCCCCAGCCCAGGCGTCCGGCCGCACCGGCGAGGACGTCCCTGGTGCTGTCGGAGGGGAGCGCCGGCATCGGGTAGCCGCGGGTCCGCGGCGTGCGTGCACCCAGGACCCCGGTGCCGTCACCCGCCACTCCGAGCTCCCACTCCACCCGGTCGTAGTAGGGGGCCAGGTCGTCGTAGGAGATGGGCCAGTCCGCGAGCGTGGACGCCTCGGGGCGGCCGTACTCCGAGGCCATCCGGAAGTCCTCGGGGAAGAAGCGCCACGACATCGCCTGCCAGAGCCTGGTCCCGCCCCCGACGGTCATGGCGACCAGGCCGTAGGCGAGACCGTTCCGGTCGCCGCGCGTCACCGAGACGGTGCCGTCCGCCAGTTCCAGCACGCGGGGACTGCCCGGCCCGGGGCCGGCCGTGGTGTCGTAGTCCTGTTCGCGCTTGCCCTGCAGATGATTGCCCCGTAGCTCGCTGTTCCGATGCCCGCGCGCCCGTTCGACGACGAGGACGCTCCGACCGTTCTCCGCCAGCTCGGCGGCGACGACACCCCCTCCGGCCCCGGCCCCACGACGACGGCGTCGTAGTGGCGGGCGAGGGAACCGGGACCGACGCCCGCCGGCGGGTCGGGATCCACGGGGGTCACGTCGTCGGGCACCGGGGTGAAGTTCGCGACCGTCCACCCCGCAGGTTCTGACGTGTTGCCGTAGTAGCCCTCGAAGGCGACGCGCGCGAGTGCGGCGACCGGCGTGGCCGAGTCCCGGTCGATGGTGCTCGGCATCCCGGGCGCCGGTCGGTCCGTGGCGCCCTCGCGCTCCACCAGGCGGTCGACGACGGCCCGCCGTTCGCGGGGACCGAGCTCGGCGTACCCCACCCCCGCGACCGTCATCGCCTCGTCCTCCGCCGCGGCGACCGCAGCCTTCAGCGGTGCGACGGCCCAGGACAGGAAGCCCTGGGAGTGCTCGTGGAGCAGTCGTGCGACCCCGCCGTCCCAGCCACCGGGGTCCTCGTCCTCGGGGACGATCACGTCGACGAGAGCCGCGAGAGCCCGCATCTGATCGCCGGTGAAGCCTGCGAGCGGAGTCGGCGACGGCAGCGGTTCGGACACGGGACCTCCATCGTTGGCGGGCGCGACACGCCCGATTCCGGGCGTGCTCGGCATCGGGCGACAGTACGCACGCAGGACAGTGTCGGCAACCGATTGCCAAGCCGTCGACGTCGTGGCGTGGCAGGTCCGGATGCTTCCGTTCCCGGGTGGTCGTTACTGTTCCGGTAGCCGTAGTCCGGATCGACGGTCGATGCGACCGGCCGGTACTCGTCGATCGCGGAGCATCCGTTGCGCGGGGCACTGGAACAACTGGCAATCGATTGACGACGTCAGTCGGTCTGGCCACGCTGAGGTCCGTGTCACAGACGACAGCACGACGACGGCGCGGGCCACTCGCCGCTCCGGCACCGCCGGTCGGGGCGTCGGGGTCGTGATGCCGCACCCGTGCCGTCCACCCCGGACCGGATCCGCGTGCTGCGTGACGGCCGTCGCCCGGACGGGAGCGACGACGTCCGGACCGGCCGGCAACGGGAGCGAGCCCTCACCGGTGCCCACCGCCGGACATCCCCGCGGTGCCGACGCGCTGCCGGGACACGAGATGCAGGGGCGTGGGATCCGGCGCGAGGGCCGCGGCAGGGGCCGTGCGCGGGACCGGGCGGCGGGATCCTCCGACGGCTCTGCCGGAACATCCCCGGTCGGCGGGACCGACCCGCGTGACGCGATGCGTTCGCCCGCCGGGGCCTCGTCTGCTCCGGCCGGCGGCAGGGCGATCGCGATCGGCCCGTTCCCGCCCGCTGTCGGACGCCGTGGCGATCCGGATGACCGAAGGAGCTCACTCGTGCGCGGACCACGGACCCCAGGAGCACACGGTGGCTGACCCGATCGAACCGCAGGCGGTACCCCGGTCCCGGGCGGCCTCGGCCGACGACCCGGCGCAGACGCGTGCCGACACGGTGAAGGGTCGTCGAGGGGGCGTCTTCGCTCTGGCCTTCGCGAACATCGTCGACGGATTCGAGGGCGGGCTGATCAACACCCTCTTCCCGGTCATCCGCGACGCGCTCTCGCTGCAGACCAGCGCGCTGGGCGTTCTGGTGGCGATCAGCCGATTCGCCCGCATGGTGCTCGGCCCTGTGTGGGCGTCCCTCGCCGATCGCTACGGACGCAAGAGGATCCTGTTCATCGCCACCGGGCTGTGGGGACTCTGGACGGTCGCGGCCGGCTTCGCGCAGAACGCGACGCAGCTCTTCGTCCTCTACACCATCGGTGTGTTGGGAACCGTCGCCTCCGAGCCGATCGCCAATGGCCTCGTCGTCGACATGTTCGATTCCGCCGAGCGCGGTCGCGCGTTCGGCATCCTCCGCACCACGATGATGGCCGCGTCGTTGATCGGGACGCCGATCCTCGGCCAACTCGCCGACGTCGAGAACGGTTGGCGCTACGGCCTGTTCGCCCTGGGGGGCATCAGCGTCGTGTCCGGCGTCGTCGTCCTGCTGTTCGTGCCCGAGGTGCGCAGGGTTCTCCCGGCCTCGACACCCGGCGGCGGGACGACGAGGTTCAACATCGGTGATGCGGTGAGCCTGCTCCGCAACCGCACCATCCTGTTCATGGCGGTGCAGGTGAGCCTCACGACGAGTCTGGTGCTCTTCGCCTTCTTCGTCACCTTCTGGGTCGACGCCCGCGGCTGGGGCGTCGCGGACGCCGCGATCCTGATGGCCGTGTACATGCTGGGGAATGTCCTCAGCAGCTTCCTGGGCGGGCTGCTCGGCGACCGGTTCGCGCGCCGGTTCGGCCACCGCGGGCGCATCATCCTGATGCAGGGCTACCTGATCGGCTATGCGGTGTCGACGGTCCTGCTGTTCCAGGTCGACTGGGGGACCGGGCCCGCGGTGTACCTCGCCGTGTTCGTGACCGGTCTGATCGCATCGATCGGCCCGCCCGGGGCGATGTTGCTGATCATCGGGTCCGTGGTCCCCCCGTCGGTCGTCGCGACGGCCTACGCGCTCATCATGGGGTTCGTCCAGGGAGGAGTGGCGGCACTGTTCAGCCTCGTCTTCGGCTTCCTCGGTGACGTCATCGGCCTCCAGTACCTGATGTTCTGGCTCGTCTCCGTCCCGTACGCGGTGAACGCGGTGTTGTGGTCGGTGATGTACCGCATCTATCCCGGCGACGCCGCGGCGCAGGAGATGCGTGACCGGCAGCCACGGCCGGCCGTCCCCGGCCCGACGACGCCGGACCGCGGGGAGTGAGGATGCCACACCCCGCAGCAGAGGTCGTCGACGTCGTCGTCGTCGGTAGCGGACCGGTCGGATCCACGTTCGCCCGGATCATCGGCGACGCTCGTCCCGGATGCAGGATCCTCGTGGTCGACGTGGGGCCGCGCGTCCCCGGGGTCCCCGGGCTCCACACCCAGACGATGTCGCCGGAGGAACGCGCGAGGGCCCGCCTGCTCACCCAGGGGGCGCAGTCCGGGGTCGACCAGAGCGAGGTTCGGGACCCCGGGGAGGCCGCCGCGCTCGACCCCGTCCTCGACCACGACCGGCTCGTCCGTCCCGGTCTGTTCCTCCTGGGGGAGGGAGCCAAGGTCGAGGGGGAGTTCGGTCTGGCCGCTGCCAGCATGTCGAGCGGGATCGGGGGGATGGGGATCCACTGGTCGGGTTCGTGCCCACGTCCGAACGGGACGGAACGTATCCCCTTCATCCCCGCCGAGGAGATGGACCAGGCATACGACGTCGCGGACCGGCTGCTCTCGGTCGACCACGATCCCGCCCCGGGAGACGATCTCCTGCAACGCATGCGGGCGGCTCTGGCGGCCGAGTTCGACGCCGACGCCCCCGACGCCTCGCCGGTCACCATGACGCCTCTGGCCGTCGTGGTCGACGGGAACGGCCCGCAGGTCTCGGGTCCGTCCGTCATCCTCGGCGACCTGGCCGAGCGCGTGCCCGGTTTCGCGCTGCGACCTCGCACCCTCGCGCGTCGGGTGCTGATCGAGGACGGAGCGGTCCACGGTGTCGAACTCGAATGCCGGGACACCGGAGCGACCTACGAGGTCCGCTGCCGCCATGTCGTGGTCGCGGCCGACGCGCTGCGGACGCCGCAGTTGCTCTTCGCCTCGGGCGTCCGCCCCCGCACCCTCGGTCGCTACCTCAACGACCACCTGAAGATGACCGGCACGACCACGTTGTCCCGCGCGTACACGTCGGACGATCGCGGACGGACACCCGGGCGCCCGATCGGAGTCGTCCTGATCCCGTTCTCGTCGCGTGTGCGGGAGATCCAGGGGCAGGTCCATCCGGCCGCCCGCAGCATCTGGTTCTCGGGTGCGGACTTCGCCGGCCTCGCGTTCTACGGTGCCAAGGATCTGCAGTTCTCCGACCGGGTCGCCTTCAGCGGGTCCCGCCGCGACTCGTTCGGCATGCCGGCGATGACCGTCCGTTACACACTCACGGACCGCGACCGGGCCACGATCGAGCTGCTGGAGTCGACCGCCCGACGTGCGGCGGAGGCACTCGGTGGATCGTCGGAGGATCTCACGTTCGCCCCGGGAGGCTCCTCGCTGCACTACCAGGGGAGCACACGCATGGGGGCCACCGACGACGGGGAATCGGTGTGCGACTCCTACGGCCGCGTGTGGGGCGTGGACGGGCTGACCGTCGGCGGCAACAACGTCATCCCGACGGCGACGGCGGCGAACCCCACGATCACCAGTGTCGCGCTCGCGGTGCGGGCGGCGACGACGATCGCGGGGCGACTCGAGTAGTCCGTCCGGAACCCGGTGCGGACGTGAGACCGCCGCCGATCCGCGGCCGGCGACGCAGGCCCGTCCCACCGGGGGCGTGTGACGGGGCCGCTCCCGGTACTCGTCGGCGACCCGCCGTCGCGGCGCGCCCGAGATCCTGGACACGACGCGCCCGCGCCGACACGTGCTCCGGGACGCAGGCGCTCGACGGGGGACCGTCCGCGGGGCCGACGTAGGCCACCGGGTGGGCGGGCCGTCGGCCCTCGGCGCTCTACCGGAGGACCCCGGACGACCCGTCCACGGAGTCGTCGTGCGCCTGCGGACCGGCGGGCTCCGGAGCGGCGGGGGTCGGGACGGTCCCGACCCGGTACGGACCGGACCCGGGGTGTCGTTCCAGCTCGGCGAGGTCGACGGGTCTCCCCTCGGTCGCCGAGCGGTAGATCGCGTGGACGGTCACGAGCGTCCGGACCGCGTCCTCGACCGTCACCAGGGTCCGTCGGCCCTCCAGGACGGACCTGGACACGTCGTCGAACTGCCGGGCGTGTCCGGCTGCGGTCGTCGTCGCATCACGGTTGACCGTCGGATCGGGGGCGACGACCTGGTTGCCCGACCCGTGCAGGCCCATCTCGCCGACGTCGCTGCCGTCGGCGAGGTGCAGATAGCTCAGCCCCTCGTGCTCGATGACAGCGCTGCCCCGCGTCCCCATCACCTGCAGCCGGGCCGCGAGACCGGGGAACGCGGCGGTCGTGGTGTGGACGGTCGCGAGCGCTCCCGACTCGAACTCGACCACCGCGGCCGCGGTGTCCTCCACCTCGATGCGCTGATGTGCCAGCCGACGGCTGCTCGCGGTGACGCGCACCGCCCGGCCGAAGTACCAGAGGAGCAGATCGAGCGTGTGCACCCCCTGGTTCATCACCGCGCCACCGTCGTGGGCCCAGGTCCCACGCCAACCGGCACGGTCGTAGTAGCTCTGGTCGCGCCACCATCCGACCGACGCCACGCCCGAGGTGAGGGTCCCCATGCGTCCTGCATCGA
Source organism: Pseudonocardia sp. ICBG1293 (assembly GCF_020131355.1). Taxonomy (GTDB): domain Bacteria; phylum Actinomycetota; class Actinomycetes; order Mycobacteriales; family Pseudonocardiaceae; genus Pseudonocardia. Next base: position 370,902 of record NZ_JAHLEL010000047.1, on the reverse strand, counting down.
TCGCGCGACGGACGAGCCCGGCTGCCGGCCCGAACCGTTGCTGGCTCACCACGGCGGCCACGAGGCCGGAGGCCTCGGCCCGGGCCGCGACACCGACGAACGCCAGGGCCCGCTGCAGGTCGGTGTCGAGCGGCTTCTCGAGGATCAGGTGACGCCCCGCGTCCAGGACGGCGGTCCCGATCCCGACGTGCGTCCCGGTAGGGGTGACGACGGAGACGAGCTCGACCCGGGGGTCGTCGAGGATCTCGTCGACCGTCGCCGCGACGACCGGTCCGCGGGTGCTCCAGCTCGCGCGATGCTGCTCGATGAACGCGCGAGCGCGTGACGGCACCCTCGATCCGACCGCCACGAGCTCGGTGTCCGCCGTCGCACTGATCGCTGCCGCATGCGTGGCCGCGATCGCACCGGTTCCGATGACGGCGACACCCAGCGGGCGGCCGTCCGGCCGTCGAACGGCTGCCGCACGGTCAGAGCAGGTCACCGAAACCCATCTCGTCGATGTTGCGATAGGAGGTCCGCAGGCAGTCGAGGATGTCCATCCCGTCGGTCTCCTCCTGCTCGATGAGCAGGTACTGCGCGCCGGCGTCGCGCGCGGCGGGGATGATGCGCTTCCAGTCGAGGTTGCCCTCCCCGACCTCGGCGTCGGTCACCAGCGCGTTCCGGAAGGCGGGGAAGCCCCCGGCGCTGACCTCCGCGAAGAGCGCGGGGTCGAGGTTCCTGATCCGGTAGTCCTTGAGATGGACGAGTGCGACGCGCCCCGCGCGATCCGTGATGGCCTGCACCGGGTCCAGACCGGCGCGTTGCAGCCAGTGCGTGTCCAGCTCGAATCCCACGCTCGGTGCGTGTTCGGCGATGATGTCGTGGAGGTGGGTCCCGCCGAGCGTCGCGAACTCCACGTGGTGGTTGTGGTAGCACAACCGGATGCCGTCGTCGTCCAGACGCTTCGCGTGACGCTCCAGCTCCCTCGACGCCCCGATCAGCTTCTCGGGCTCGCCCAGTGCGTCGAAGGGGAGCATCGCGACGCGGACCATCGTGCTGCCGAGCGTCCGCGCGTCGGCGACGATCTTGTCGAGGTCGGTGTCGAGCGAGTCGGTCCCGCCCGTCGACGGGCCGAGTACGGCGGAGAGGGCCGCGAACGTCAACCCGAACTCGTCCCGGGCCCGGGCCAGCTCCGCCACGTTCTCGTCGGTCATCGGTATCTGGGCCAGCTCGGTGACCGTGAACCCGACGGAGACGAGCCGGCGCATCGCCTCGAACGGGCCGGCCTCCGCGGCGATCTGCTTGAGCATCATCGCCTGCACACCGATCGCTGCCACTGCCGCTCCCTCGTTCGCCACCGCTCCGGTCCGACCCGCGGCCACTCTGACACCGATCGGTCAGGATGGCAATCGATTGACAAAGGCGGTAGTAGTCATTGAGCTGGGGCAACTCTCGTCGGTGCTCATCGGGTGCGCCTCGACGGCAATCGTTCGACAGGGGCGAGGATCCCGGGCGTCGGGGTCATGGCCACGGAGATGCGGTCACGGAGGTCCGGCTCGTCGCGGCGTGCTCGCCGTGACCGGCGGACGACCTGTCACCGTTACCGTGGACGTCGCGGTCGACAGGGCCGTGGACGCTGCAGCGAGATGGGTGCGGGTGGATGAACGGCGACGAGCCGGAGGAGCGGGACGCGGCGAACGGTGCTCCCACCGACGCTCCCCGGATGTCACGGCGCACCGGCGCGGTCACGATCTACGACGTCGCCGAGCGCGCCGGCGTCGCGCCGTCCACCGTCTCGCGGGCGTTGAGCAAGCCCGGCCGGATCAACGCCACGACGGAGGCGAGGATCCGCCGGGCGGCCGAGGAGCTGAATTTCCGTGTCAATCCCATGGCCCGTGCCCTGCACACCGGCCGGACGGGAACCATTGCACTGGTCGTCGCCGACATCACCAACCCGGTCGTGTTCGGAATCGTGCGCGGTGCGGAGAAGGCGGCGAGCGCGGAGGGCTACACGCTGATCATCGCGGAGTCGCAGGAGTCCGGGGATGCCGAGGGTGCCGCCGTGCGGCGCATCCTGCCGAGCGTCGACGGGGTGATCCTCTCGATGAGCCGTCTCGCGTCGGACCGGATCCATGCCATCGCCCGGGAGAAGCCCCTGGTGCTGATCAACCGTGCGCTCGAGGACGTGCCTGCCGTCGTCCCCGACGTGTCGCAGGGTGTGACCGCCCTCCTGGACCACCTCGACGAGCTCGGTCACCGGTCGCTCGCCTACCTCTCCGGCCCGACCGCGTCGTGGATGAGTGAGCGCCGCTGGGAGAACCTGCTCGACGGGGCCGAGAGCCGCCGGATGGGGCTCGTCGAGATCGGCCCGAACGCGCCGACGATCGAGGGCGGCCGTGCGGCACTGCGGCGCGTCGTCGCCGCGCGGGTCACCGCCGCCGTCGCCTTCAACGACCTCGTCGCCATCGGCCTCATGCAGGCCGCGGCGCACGCCGGTGTCGGCGTGCCGGGCCGGCTGAGCGTGACCGGGTTCGACGACATCTTCGGCAGCGAACTGATCGAACCGGCCCTCACCACGGTCCGCAGCCCGCTCCAGCTCGCCGGCCGGCGTGCCGTCGAGCACCTGCTCGCCGGCCTGGCGGGCAGGACCGTGGAGCCGGCCGGGGCACTGGCGGCCGAACTCGTGGTCCGCCGGTCCACCGCCGCGCCCGCCGGGGGACTGCCGGAGGAGGGACATCCTCCCGGACGGTCGCGCGGCCCTGCCCGGTGAGCGTGACGTCGGTGCCGGAACCGGTGCCCTACCGCGCCGGGCCGTCCCGGCCGGGCGGCGTCGGGGTGCACATCTCGTCGCGCGCGCGCTCGACGGCGTCGACGATGCCCTGGTAGCCGGTGCACCGACAGATGTTGCCGGACATCTGGGCCCGGATCGTCTCGCGGTCGGCGTGCGGTTCGGTGTCGATCAGGTGGCAGGCCGACATCAGCATCCCCGGTGTGCAGAACCCGCACTGCAGCCCGTGGCACGCCACGAACGCCTCTTGGACGGGGTGCAGCCGGCCGTCGGTGCCCTGCAGCCCCTCCACGGTGCTGACCGACGCCCCGTCGACCTGGACCGCGAACATCAGGCAGGCGCGTGCCGGTTCACCGTCCACGAGGACGGTGCAGGCTCCGCAGACGCCGTGCTCGCAGCCGAGGTGGGTCCCGGTCAGGCCGCAGTCCTCGCGGAGGGCGTCGGCGAGGGTGCGACGGGGTTCGACGTCGAGCTCGGCCCGCTCGCCGTTGACGCTGAAACTGATCTTCATCGGCTGTGCTCCCGGGGGGAATCGAACTGCGCGAGCGCGCGGCGGGTCATCTCGGCGGCGATCGCCCGGCGGAACTCGACCGAGCCGTGCAGGTCCGCGGTCGGCTCGATCTCCTCGGCGGCGGTCCGCGCGACCTCGGCCGCCGGCCGGCCGTCGGACAGGGCCTGCTCGGCGTCGGTCGCACGCTGCGGCACCGAGGAGACGCCGCCGAAGGTGATGCGGGGACGGCCACGTACCTCGGTGACGACGGCGGTCACCAGGGCGAAGTCACCGTGCCTGCGCGCGAACTCGGCGAAGCCCCACCGGGACGGCAGCGGGAACCGGACCGCGGTGATCATCTCGTCCTCGTCGAGGGAGGTCGTCAGGGCGCCGACGAACAGGTCCTCGGCATCGACCGCGCGTGCCCCCCGCGGCCCGGTGACGGTCACCGTCGCGCCGGTGGCCACGGCGACGACGGGGAGCTCGGCGGAGGGGTCGGCATGGGCGATGCTGCCGCCGGTCGTCCCCCGGGAGCGGATCGCGGTGTGGCCGATCCACCGGGCGGCCTCGGCGAGCAGCGGGTGCTCGGTCTGCTCGACGAGCCGGCTGTGCCGCACGGTGGCGCCGACCTCGAGGGTGTCCTCGACGCGCCGGATCGCCGACAGACCCGGGATCCGGTTGACGTCGACCAGCACCGCCGGGCGTGCCATCCGGAGCGCGAGCACGGGCACCAGGCTCTGACCGCCGGCGAGGATCTTGCCCTCACCGTCGGTCTCGCCGAGGACCGTGACGGTCTCCTCGACGCTGCTCGCACGGACGTAGTCGAACGGGGCGCACTTCACGCGCTCATCTCCCTCGGCACGCCGGAGCGGTTCTCCGTGCGGGAGAGGCGCCCCTCGGCGACGTCGTCGTCGGCCCGGCAGGCCTCGACCGCGGCGTCGAGCACGCGTGTCGGGCAGCCGGTGGTCAGCGGGGCGGGCCCGGGCCGGTCGAGCGTGACCACCGCGACGCGGCCGTACCAGGACGTCGCGATCATCGCTGGAGCTCCTTCCAGACGCGCGCCGGGCTCACCGGCAGCTCGTCGACGTCGATCCCCAGCGCGTCGCGCAGCGCCCCGGCGAGGACCGCGTTGGGACCGAGGGTCCCGCCCTCCCCGACGCCCCGGACCCCGAGCGGGTTCGACGCAGGCCGCGAGACGTGGCCGATGACCAGGTCCGGCACCTCGGCGCTGGTGGGCATGAGGTAGTCCAGCAGTGTCCCGGTCGAGAGGTTCCCGGCGTCGTCGTAGACGAGGTGCTCGTAGAGCGCACCGCCGATGCCCTGGGCGATCGAGCCGGCGATCTGCCCGTCGACGATCTGTGGGTGCATCGCGCGGCCGGCGTCCTCGACACAGACGTAGGACAGGATCCGCAGCTCGCCCGTGGCCCGGTCGACCTCCACCACGGCGACCTGCGCCCCGGCCGCGAAGGCGCCCCGGATCGGGTCGTAGAAGGTGGTCGCGTCGAGTCCGGGGTCGATCCCGGGCGGGAGACGGTGGGACTCCAGGTAGGCGACCCGGGCGACCTCGGCGACGGTGAGGTGGGGTTCCGGGTCGCCGACGACGTAGACCTCGCCGTTCTCGATCCGCAGGTCCGCATCGGCGGCCTCGATCAGCCCGGCCGCCAGGGTGATGATCTTCTTCCGGACCGCGAGACCGGTGTTGTGTGCGGCACCCCCGCCGATCACCGCCTGGCGGGAGGAGAACGCCCCGAAGCCCCAGAGGGACTCGTCGGTGTCCCCGATGCGGACGTCGACGTCGTCGTAGCGGACGCCGACGGCGTCGGCGACGATCTGGGCGACGGTGGTCTCCAGGCCCTGCCCCTGGGAGGTGACCCCGGACAGCACGGTGAGACGGCCGTCCGGGTTGACCCGCACGGTGCAGGCGTCGTGGCCCGTCCGGAACGGCATCCGGGGGCCGGCGCTGGCGGCGCGGCCGAGCCCGGTGAGCTCGTTGTAGACGGCCACCCCGATCCCGATCGGGGCCTCGCCGCTGTCCCTGCGACGCCGCTGCTCGGCACGAACGGCGTCGTAGTCCAGCGCCTCGAGCGCCTTGTCGAGGCACTCGCCGTAGTGGCCGGAGTCGTCGACCAGACGCGACGGCATCCGGTAGGGGATGTCGGCGGGGGTGATGACGTTGCGTCGGCGGATCTCGATCGCGTCGATGCCCAGCCGCGTCGCCGCCGCGTCGAACATCGTCTCCATCGCGAACACGCTCGCCGGTCGCGCGACACCGCGGTAGGGCCCCGACGGCGCGGTGTTGGTCGCGACCCCGCGGACGGTGCAGCGGTAGTTCTGCAGCTTGTAGGGCCCGCTGAGCAGCCCGCCGGCCATCAGCGGCTCGATGCCCGCGGTCCACGGGTACACCGAGTACGCCCCGACGTTGCAGGTCACGTCCGCGTCGACGGCCAACAGCGTCCCCTCGGCGTCGAATCCGGCCCGCATCCGGTACCGGTGGTCGCGGGCGTGGGTCGCGGCGAGCAGGTGCTCGGCCCGGTCCTCGACCCACTTCAGCGGGACGCCCGGCATCTCCCGCGCCATCAGGCACAGCGCGAGGTCCTCCGGGTAGAGCACCGCCTTCACCCCGAACCCGCCGCCCACGTCGGGGGCGACCACCCGGACCCTGCCCTCCGGCAGGCCCATCAGCTCCGCGATCATGTTGCGGGCGATGTGCGGGACCTGGGTGCCGTTCCAGAACGTCAGCCTGCCGTCCGCGGCGTCCCACACCGCGACCCCGGCGCGGCACTCCATCGGGTTGCCCGCATGCCGGTTCGTGGTCAGCTCCCGTTCGACGACCACCGCGGCCGACGCCAGGACGTCGTCGACGTCGCCGGCGTCGAAGGTCCGCTCCAGCAGCACGTTGTCCGGCGCCTCGGCGTGCACCGGCTCGGTCGGTGCCTCCCACGCGCAGACCGTCGGGGCCAGCGGCTCGTAGTCCACCGTGACCAGCTCCAGCCCGTCCTCGGCCCGGTACCGGTCCCGGGCGACGACGGCGACCACCGCCTCGCCGGCGAACCGGACCTTCTCGTGGGCCAGGACCGGCTGGACGGTCTCGACGTAGGAGGGCAGCGCCGACTGTGCGCGCAGCTCGACGTGGGCGAAGTCGGCACCGGTGAAGACGGCGAACCCGGCCTCGCGGGCAGCGGCGGTGTCGGTGCCGGTGATCCGCGCGTGGCCGTACGGGCTGCGCAGGAAGGCCACGTGCCGCATCCGCGGCAGCTCGATGTCGGTCACGAACCGGCCGTGCCCCGTGACCAGGCGCTGGTCCTCCTTGCGCCGGACGTTGCGGCCCAGGGAGCCCACCGCGGCGGGGGCGGCGTCGTCGACGCCCACGCGGTCCTCGTCGACCGCGGTGTCCTCACTCATCTGTCCTCCTCGGTGCAGCGTCTCGGATCCGGCCGGTCACGGCATCGCGTAGCCGCCGTTGACCGACACGACCTGCCCCGTGGTCCAGGACGACAGCGGTGAGGCGAGCAGCAGCACCATCGGGGTGATGTCGTCGGGGTGGCCGAACCGGCGCAGCGGGTAGGCGGAGAGGATCTTCTTCATCGTGTCCGCCTCCGGGGTTCCGGCGTGGGCGTCGAAGTTGTCGGTGCGGACCAGGGCCAGCGACACCGCGTTCGCGCGGATCCTGTAGCGGGCCAGCTCCTTGGCCAGCGACCGGGTCAGACCGACGGTCGTGGAGCGCGCGGTGGCGGTCACCAGCAGACCCGACTCGCCCACCCGTCCGGAGTCGCCCATCAGGTTCACGATCGATCCGCTCTCGCGCTCGGCCATCTGCTTCGCCACGGCGTGGGTGAGCTGCAGGGTGCCGGTGACCGTCACGTCGATCTGCGGTGCCCAGTCCTGCGGGGTCGAGTCCAGGAAACGCTGCTTCCTGGTCACCGCGGAGTTGTTGACCAGGACGCCGATCGGGCCGAGCTCGTCCTCGGTGCGGGCCACGATGGCGGCGACCGCGCCGGCGTCGCGGAGGTCCCCGCCCACCGCGATGGACCGGACACCGAGCTCGGCGGCCTCCGCCGCGGCCTTCTCGGCCCCCTCGCCCGAGGAGTTGTAGTGGAAGGCGACGTTGGCGCCCTCGCCGGCGAACCCGAGACCGAGCGCGCGGCCCAGCCCCTGCCCGGCGCCGGTGATCAGGACGTTCGTCCCCGTGAGCTGAAGATCCATGAGGTGCTCCTAGACGATCTGCTGGAAGGTGCGGTTGCCGAAGGCGGTGACGACCCGGCCGAACCGCAGACCCGGGAAGTGGGCGCCGACGACGAGGTCGGGGGAGTCCGCGACCTCGTCGGCGATGGCGTTGCGGACCGCGCCCGCGGCGACCGGGTCGACGTCGAAGACCGCCTCCCAGTCGCGCTCGTGCAGCTCGACCACCGAGTGGACGACGTCGCCGAGCAGCAACGCACGCTCGTCGCCGTCGGCGACGACGAAGACGGTCGATCCCGGGGTGTGGCCGGGGGTGTGCCGGGCGCTGAGACCGGGGGCGAGCACGGTGTCGGTGTCGAAGGTCTCGAGCCGTCCGGTCAGGGGCGTGAGCTTGCGGACGGCGCCCGGCTCGGCGTCGGGGGAGTCGACGAAGTGCGCCCAGTCCGCGGCGTGGACCCGGTAGGTCGCGCGCGGGAAGACGACCGCCCCCTTCCTCGTCGCCCAGCCCACGTGGTCGAAGTGCAGGTGGGTGAACACGACGTCGGTGACGTCCTCGGGGCCGACGCCGTACCCGCGCAGCGAGTCGAGGAACCGCCCGCCGGAGTACCTGCCGTTGTCGATGGTGCCGACCCCGGCATCGACCAGGATCGTCCGATCGCCGGTGCGGACCAGGAACCCACCGAGATCGAGGTGCAGCGTTCCGTGCTCGTCGAGCTGGTCGCCGTGACAGGCCCAGGCGTCCGGGACGCCCGGCCGGGTCAGCACCTCGGCGGCCGGCTCCCGTCCGGTGCCGTCGAGGACGGGCAGGACCTCGATCGTGCCGATCCTCATGCCCCACCACCGCCCGGGGCGAGCAGGGTGCGGACCCCACGGCCGGCCTCGAGCTCGGCGAGCGCGTCGTCGACCGACTCGAGTCGGCCGTGCCCGGTGACCAGGCCGCGCAGGTCGAGCTGCCCGGTGCGGACCCAGTCGAAGAACCGGGGCATCTCGGTCGTCGCGTCGACCGATCCGGCGACGCAGCCGCGCAGGGTCCGGGCGAAGTGGAACAGCTCGAGGGCGGAGAACGAGACCATGTCGTCCTTCGCGCCGATCCCGACGACGGTGGCCGTCCCACCCCGGCGGGTGAGCGACCACATGTCCCGGATCGTGCGCGACGAGCCCACGCAGTCGAAGGCGTGGTCGGCGCCGCGTCCTGCGGTCAGTGACCGGACGGCCCTCCTGGTCCCCTCGTCGGCCGGTAGGAAATGGGTCGCTCCGGCGGCGGAGGCGAGGTCGGCCTTCTCCGGGTTGCGGTCCACGGCGACCACCGTCCCGGCACCGGCGAGGCGGGCGCCCTGCAGCACCGACAGACCGACCCCACCGAGCCCGATGACCAGGACCGACGCCCCCTGCTCGACGCCGGCGGTGTGGGTCACCGCACCGACCCCCGTGGTGACCGCGCACCCGAGGAGAGCGGCGTCGACGGTGTCGATGTCGTCGGGGACCGGTACGACGGCGGCACGGGGCACGACGGTCTGCTCGGCGAACGAGCCGACGGTCAGGCCGGGATGGACCGGCAGACCGTCCTCGGTCAGCGCGTAGGGCTCGCCCGCCCGCGACGACCCGCTCTCGCACAGGTGCGGCTGCCCGTGGGTGCAGGCGAAGCACTCCCGGCACGGTGTGATCCACAGCAGGATGACCCGCTGACCTTCCGCGAGGTCGGTCACCCCGGAGCCGGTCTCGACGACGGTGCCGCAGGCCTCGTGCCCGAGGACCGCGGGCAGGGGCTGCCCGAGCGTGCCGTCGGCCAGGGAGAGATCGGAGTGGCAGACGCCGGTGCGGTCGATCCGCACCCGCACGTCGGCGCGGCCGACCGCGCGCAGCCGGATGGTCTCGACGGTCATCGGGGTGCCGATCTGACGCAGCACCGCGGCCCGTGTGCGGTGCGGGAACCCGGAGTCGGTCCGGTCGGTCGCGACGTCCTGGACACTCATCGCTGCACCGCCTTGGTCTCGCAGACGTCGGCGATGCCGTGCTCGCCGATCTCGCGTCCGACACCGGACTGCTTGTAGCCGCCGAACGGCGCGCCCGGGTTGAAGCCACCGCCGTTGACGTCGACCTGGCCGGTGCGCAGCCGGCCGGCGGCGGCGAGAGCGGTGTCGTCACCGCCCCAGACCGCGCCGCCGAGACCGTAGATGCTGTGGTTGGCGATCCGGACGGCGTCGTCGTCGGAGTCCGCGGCGAGGATCGACAGCACCGGGCCGAACACCTCCTCCTGCGCGAGCCGCGAGTCCGGGTCGACCCGGGAGACGACGGTCGGGACGACCCAGTGCCCCCTGTCCGGGAGGTCGATCCCACCGGTCACCGTGATCGCGTGGTCGCCGCCCGCTCCCGGTACCAGGAACGCCTCGACCTCCTTGCGCTGGCCCGCGGAGATCAGCGGGCCGAGGCGACCACCCGGGGTGTACCTCGCCGCCGCCGCGGCGGCGAGCTCCTCCACCCGGGCGAGCCGGTCGCGGGGCACGATCAGGCGCGACAGCGCCGTGCACGTCTGGCCACCGTTGAGGAAGCAGTTGGCGACGGTCACCTTGACCGCCGTCGCGAGCTGCTCCTCGGTCGCATCGGACAGCACGACGCTGGCGGACTTCCCGCCCAGCTCGAGGGTGACCCGCTTGACGGTCCCGGCCGCGGCGGCCGCGACCGTCCGGCCGGTCGGGGTCGAGCCGGTGAACGACACCTGGTCGACGTGGGGGTGGCGGGTGAGCAGGTCCCCGACGACCCGGCCACTGCCCGGAGTCAGGTTGAACACGCCCGGCGGAAGCCCGGCGTCGTGGAGGACCCGAGCCAGGGCGAACGCGGCCAGGGGAGTGAGCCCGGCCGGCTTCAGCACCACGGTCGCGCCGGCGGCCAGCGCGGGGACCACCTTCACCACGACCTGGTGCAGCGGCAGGTTCCACGGCGTGATCGCGCCGACGACGCCGACCGGTTCGCGCAGCACGATCGAGGTCCCCAGCTCGCTGCGGAACGGGAACCTCTCCAGCGCCTCGACGGTGGCGTCGACGACGGCGATGGGGGTGTCGACGTGCAGGGCGCGCGCCAGCTTCGGGGGTGAACCCTGTTCCCTGTTGATGATCGTCGCGAGCTCGTCGGCCCGCTCGGCGAGGAGGGCCCGGGCCCGTCGCAGCACGGCGGCGCGTTCGCGCACCGGCGTCATGGCCCAGCCGTCGAACGTCTCGCGGGCGGCGGCGATCGCCGCCTCGACGTCCTCGGCGCCGGCCTGGGTGACCACGCCGGTCGTCTCCTCCGTGGCGGGGTTCTCGACCTCGAGGTCGGGGCCGCGTCCCGCGGTCCACCGCCCGCCGACGTAGAGGTGGGGCTCGCGCAGGATGTCCTGCGAGCGGGTGTCGGTCATCGGTCCGCCTTCCGGGAGTCGATGTGGGCGCCGGGCAGGACGAGCTGGAGCACCGGCGCGCCCGCCGGTCCGGGGCCGTGGGCGCGACGGCGCCGGGTGCGCCCCACGAGCACACCGAGCACGAGCCCGACCAGGGCCGTGCCGGCCGGCAGTGCGTGCCGCCGGGCGAGTGACCCGATGACGCCACCGCCGGTGGCCAGCAGGTCGAGCGGTTCGGGGTCCCGATCCCGGGGTGCGGTCGAGGTCGCGTCCGGCCGGGTGGTGACCGGTGTGCCGTCGCCGGCTGCGTCGCCCGCGGTGCCGGTCCCGGCCATCTCGGCCTCGAGCCGGCGGGCGAACTGGCCGATCAGCTTGCCGCTGACGTCGGCGATCACCCCTCGACCGAACTGGGCGACCCGTCCGGCCAGGTCGAGGTCGGTCACGACGAGGACCTCGGTGCCGGAGCCCCGCTCGCGCAGCCGGATGTCGATGGTCGCCGCCGCGTTGCCCTGGCCACCGACGTCGCGCCCCTCGGCCCGGACGACGGCGTGGTGCGTGTCGTCGTCGCGCTCGGCGAAGCGGGCGACCCCCTCGTACCGGGCGGTCACCGGCCCGACCTTGACCGCGACGGCACCCCGGAAGTCCTCGCCGTCGACGCCCAGCATAGTCGCGCCGGGCAGGCACGGGGCGACCCGCTCGAGATCGGTGATCACCGCCCAGGCCCGGCCCACGGGCTCGGAGACGGTGAACGTGTGCGTCAGCTCCATCGTGCGCACTCTCCTTACTAACTAACGCTCGTTAGTTACCGTAGGCCATGGCGGACGCCGCGCCAACCCCGGTGCGGGGTGACACGTGCCGGGTGCGTCAGGCGTCCAGCTGCTTCTGCAGCCGGAAGCGGAGGATCTTGCCGGACCCGGTGCGCGGAATGGTGTCGCACTCGACGAGCCGGTCGGGGACCTTGAACGACGAGAGCCGCTCGCGGGCCGAGGCCAGGACCGCGTCGTGGTCGAGCGGCCCCGGGCCCGCGGGCACCACGAACGCCACCGGCACCTCGCCGAGGTGCTCGTGCGGTGCCGCGGCGACGGCGACGTCGCCGACCCCCTCCGCGCCCGCCAGCGCCTCCTCGACCTCGGCGGGATAGATGTTCTCCCCGCCCCGGATGATCAGCTCCTTGGTCCGGCCGCTGATCCTCAGGTAGCCGTGGGCGTCGCGCCGGCCCAGGTCGCCGGTGCGGTACCAGCCGTCGACGAACACGGCGGAGGTCGCGTCCGGGAGGTCGTGGTACCCCGGGGTGACGTTCGGGCCCTGCACCCAGAGCTCGCCCTCCTGTTCCGGGCCCACGTCGAGGGCCGTGGCCGGGTCGACGAGCCGGACGCTCAGGCCGGGCAGCGGGAGGCCGCACGAGCCCCGCACGCGGCTGCCGGTCGGCCAGTTCATCGTGACCATGGTCGAAGTCTCGGTGATCCCGTAGCCGTCGAGCAGCGGGACCCCGAACGCGGCCTCGAACCTCTCGTTGACCGAGCCCGGCAGGATCGCGCCGGCGGACATGCAGACCCGCAGGGCCGGGGCGTCGAATCCCTGGTCACCGACCCGGTCGAGCAGGTAGTGGAACATGGTCGGGACCCCGGGGAAGACGGTCACGTCGCCCTCCGGGCCGCCGGCGAACCGCGAGGCGGTCCCGGAGACCGAGAAGCGCGGGAGGATCCGCTCGCTCGCCCCGACGGCGAACACCCCGAGCACGCACAGCACGAGTGCGTAGGAGTGGAACAGCGGCAGCGCACTCAGGACGACGTCGTCCGGGCCGAGGCCGGCGATCGGCGCCCAGCAGGCCGCGACCACCCAGAAGCAACCGCGCTGGGTGAGGTGGACGCCCTTGGGACGGCCGGTGGTCCCCGAGGTGTAGAGCATCCAGGCGACGTCGTCGAGACCGAGACAGTCCCGCGGCGGCCGGCCGGCCTCGGCGCCGATCAGGTCGGCGTAGGCGATCTCCCGCTCGCCGGCCGGGCCGTCCACCACGATCACCGCGAGCAGCTCCGCCCCGGTCGCGAGCTCACGCACGACGGGGAGGTGCTCGTGGTCGGTGACGACGATCCGGGACCCGCTGTCGGTCAGGATGTGGCCGATCTCCGCCGGGGTCGCCTGCGGGTCGGCGCAGACGGCGATCGCCCCGGCCCGCGGGATCGCGAGGTAGGACTCGGCGACCTCGACCCGGTTGCCCAGGTAGAGCAGGACCCGCTCGCCGCGTTGCAGCCCGAGCCGCTGCAGGTGACCGGCCAGCCGGGCGGTCGTCCTGGCGAGCGCGCCGTAGGTGATCGTGCGGTCGTCGTCGATGAAGGCGATGCGGTCCGGCCTTGCGGTCCCGTGGGTCGCCATCAGGTCCGCCACGGTGGTGATGTACTCGGTTCTGAGCACCGTTGCTCCTTGCTCGGAATGGGGACCCCCGACCGGCACGTGCACCGGCGCCGGGGACGGGTCAGTGGGCGACGGGGGTCTGCTCGGAGCCGATCCCGGTCTGGGAGCGCACCTGCAGCTCGTCGAAGGAGCGCTGCGCACCCCGCTCGGAGGACAGGAGCGTGCCGATCCAGCACGCGAGGAAGCCGACCGGGATCGCGATCAGCGTCGGGTACTCGACCGGGTAGGGCGCGGACTCGGCGCCGCCGGGCCAGACCGACGGTCCCAGCAGGATGCAGACCACCGACGCGACCAGGCCCGCGACGATCCCGCTCATCGCGCCGGTGGTGGTGAACCGGCGCCAGGTCAGTGCGAGCAGGAGCGCCGGGAAGTTGGCCCCCGCGGCCACCGACAGGGCCAGGCCCACCAGGAACGCCACGTTGAACTCCGGGCCCATCCCGAGCGTGACGACGATCGCGACCAGACCGATGCCGGCCGCGGCGATCCGTGCCACCCGCGTCTCCGAGCTCGTCGCCCGGCCGCGGTGGATGACGTTGACCCAGAGGTCGTGCGCCACGGCTCCGGACGCCGACAGGACCAGACCCGCGACTACGGCCAGGATGGTGGCGAAGGCGACCGCCGACACGAAGGCGACGAACAGGTCCCCACCGACCGTGCCCGGCCCTCCGCCCAGGTGCTCGGCGAGCAGCGGCGCCGCCAGGTTGCCGCTGCGGCCCACCGACTCCGAGGACTCCGCGGGCAGCACCGCGCGGGCCCCGAACCCGATCACGGCGGTCATCACGAAGAAGGTGCCGATCAGCGCCGTCGCCCACCCCGCGGAGCTGCGGGCCTGTGTCGCATCGGGGACGGTGAAGAACCGGATCAGGATGTGCGGCAGCGCCGCGGTGCCGATCGCGAACGCGAGCGCCACCGAGACGGTGTCGAGGAACGACCGACCGGATCCCCCGGGGGCCAGGAAGGCGTCCCCGACCGGGCTGTTCGCCGCCGCGGTCGTGAACAGCGTCCCCAGGTCGAAGCCGACCCGGACGAGGACGCCGATGGTCAGCGCGGCCCCCGCGACGAGGAGCAGGACCGCTTTGATGATCTGCACCCAGGTCGTGGCGAGCATGCCGCCGAACACGACGTAGGCGAGCATCGCGAGCCCGGTCAGCACGACCGCCGGGGTGAAGGACAGGCCGGTCAACGCCCGGATCAGCACCCCGGCCCCGACCAGCTGGGCCACCAGGTAGATCACCGCGACCAGCACGGTGGAGGCGGCGGTCGCGGCCCGTACCGGCCGCTCGCGCAGGCGGAACGAGAGCACGTCGGCGACGGTGAAGCGGCCCGCGTTGCGCATCCGCTCGGCGAACAGGAGAAGGATCAGGACGAAGGCGACCAGCGTGACCGCCGGCATGATCCAGCCGTCGAAGCCGGACAGGTACATCAGCCCGGTGAAGCCGAGGAACGTCGCGGCCGACATCAGGTCACCGGCGATGGCCAGGCCGTTGCGCGGCCCGGAGATCCCCCGTCCGGCGGCGAAGAAGTCGGTCGCCGAGTGGGTCCGGCGGGATGCCCAGACGGTCACCCCCAGGGTGATGCCGACGATCAGGGCGAAGGCGATCAGGCGGGTGGTGTTCACCGCGCGGCCTCGGGCTCCGCGCCGGCGGCGGCCAGCTCCCGCACCCGCTGCTCGAGGGGGGCCCACCGGCGGTTCGACCTGCGCAGGTAGGCCCAGGTCAGCAACCACGCCACGACGAACTGGCTCAGGCCCAGCAGGAAGCCGACCGTCATGCCGGCGGCCACGACCGTCCCGGCCACCGCGGGTGCTCCGCCGATGACGGCCAGGAAGGTCGCGAACCAGACGAGCAGCGCGGCGCCGGCGTACCGCACGAACCGTCCGCGCTCGGCGACCAGCTGCTGAAAGGGGGCGGATCGATGGAGCGCTTCCCAGTCCGGGGCGTCGGAACTCATCGTCGAGACCTTCCGTCGGCGTCAGACTAGCTAACGCTCATAAGTTTGATGCGGACAAGGTAGACAGCAGCACCGGACTCTGGCAATGCTCCACCCGGCCCCACTGCTGTTCCGCGGCTGTTCCGCGGCCTGCTGCACGGGCGACGGTGTCCGTCACCGGTCACGGTGTCCCCGGACCTCGGGGTCGGCGGCTGGCACCGGGACTAGTCAGCGTTAGCATGCACGGGTGGCGGATCGGCCCCGACCGGTCGTTCTTAGAGGTCGTTTCAGAAGTCGGCGTGTCGGTCCTGTGTGGATCGGCGCTGGTAGCTGATCATGTCCGGTCGTGGCGCGGCGATCTTGTGTCGAGCGATTGGTGAGCGACGAGCTGTGGGCGCTGGTGGAGCCGCTGCTGCCCAAGCCGCGCAAGCACAAGCGGGGACGGACAGGCCGTCCGCGGGTGCCGGATCGGGCCGCTCTGGCCGGGATCGTGTTCGTGCTCAAGACCGGGATCAGCTGGAACGCGCTGCCCGCCGAGCTCGGCTGTGGGTCCGGAGTGACCTGCTGGCGGCGGCTACGGCAGTGGCAGCAGGCCGGGGTCTGGGCCCAGCTGCACCGGGTGATGCTCGACCGCCTCGCCCAGCAGGGCCTGCTGGACTGGTCGCGGGCGGCGGTGGACAGCGTGAGCGTGCGGGCCAAGCGCCGCGGCGAGGCCACCGGGCCCTCGCCGACCGATCGCGGGAAGGCGGGCAGCAAGTACCACGTGCTCTGCGACCGAGGCGGGCTCCCGCTGCATGCGCTGGTCACCGGGGCGAACGCCCACGACAGTCGGATGCTCGCCCCGCTGCTGGACACCAACCCCGGCGTCCGCGAACGGGCGGGACAGCCGGGGCGTCCGCGACGTCGGCCGGACAAGGTGCACGCCGACAAGGGCTACGACTATCCCCGCTGCCGCCGCTACCTGAGTGGGCGTGGGATCGGGGTGCGGATCGCCCGGCGCGGGATCGAGGACTCCACCCGGCTCGGGCGGGTCCGCTGGGTCGTCGAGTGCACCATGTCCTGGCTGCTGGACTTCCGCCGCCTCGCGCTGCGCTACGACCGCGCCGAATCCACGATCACCGCGCTGTTATCGCTGGCCTGCGCCCTGATCTGCCACCGCCGCCTCACCAAGCCGAAGCCGAAGCCGAAGTGATGGTCGACCCAGCCCTCGCTGAGGCACTCGCCTACGAGGTCGGGGCCAGCGGCCGCCAGGCCAGCCACTCCAAGGCCCGGTCGGCCTCGTCAGGGTCGAAGCGGTGCGGGTCGAACGGCCCGCCCGCCCACTCCAGGCGCTCGGCGCGGTCGGGATGGTCAGGGTCGGCGAGCACGGCCTGGAAGTCCTCATACCCCCCGATCCCGCCGACGTCCTCGGGCGGGCACGCCCCCTGCCCGGCGACGCATCGCGGATAGCACACTCCCGGCTCGACGGCCGCGACCGCCTCGACGGTGATCTCGTGGGCCCAGTTGTCACCGAAGTCGTAGACGTAACCGAACCGGTCACCAGCCTTGACCAGCCGAAACAGCTTCTCTTTCGTCTCGTCGGCGACATCCTGTCCGGGCCAGTCCGGGTCTGGGATCCCGTAGCGGCGCCCGACGATCTCGAACTCGTGCAGATGAGAGTTCGTCCAGCCCATCACTGACTGCACCACCTCGTGTAACACCGCCAAGTCGACCTCGCCCGGCACCTGCACCCGACGCCGGACCGCCGGCACCACCTCGGTCAGGACGATCTCCAACTCGAAAATCTTCGTCTTCTCAGACACACGAGGCGCGACCATCAGCCGATGCTGCCAGCCCCGCCGTCACCGGCAGAACCGGGCCCACCACTTCTGAAACGACGTCTTAGAGGTCGTTTCAGAACGACTTGTCGAGTTTCCATTGACCCCTCGACGACAGATCAAACGGCAGGTCAGATAGCCGCTTGTCGTCTACAACAGACACGTCGACCTCGTTCTGAAATGACCTCTAAGGTGCATTCATTCGTTGGGGGGCGAGGACAGATTGCGTTGGTTTGCTGCGCGTTCATCCGCCGTTCCCGAGAACGAGGATCGCCAATCCACCGCTACGTCACCGAGGCGAAAAATGCTGATCGACGCACGCGATCGGAAGATCTCCACCACCGAGTTGTCCGTCCGATGCCGCCGCCTGGGCCGCCTGCTGGCGGACCGGGGCGTCGCACCGTCGGACCGGGTCGTCCTCACCGCGGCGAACTCTCCCGAGTTCGTGGTGGGCCTGTTCGCACTGCTCCACCACGGTGTGTCGGTGGCCCTGGTCGACCGGGCGCTGCCGGCGCGGGAGTGCAGCGAGGTCGTCGCCGAGAGCGGCGCCCGATGGATGCTGTCCGACCACGACGGCCTGGAGGCCGAGTTCGACCCGGTCCGGATCGGCTGGCTGGACCTGACCGCGCTGGCGGCCGAGGCCGAGGCCGGGACCGCCGCGGACGGCGCCGGAACCGCCGACGAGGGCGCGGAGCTCGACCTGGGCGCGTGGGGCTCCCGGCCGGACGCCCTGGTCGTCTGGACCTCGGGCAGCACCGGCAGGCCGAAGGGCATCGTCCGGTCCGGGGCGTCGGTGCTCGGCAACTCCGCACGCACCGCCCGCCGCATGCGCTACCGCGCCGACGACGTCCTGTGCCCGCTGCTCCCGTTCACCCACCAGTACGGGCTGTCCATGCTCCTGCTGTGGTGGCGGGCGGGAGCGACCCTGGTGCTGTGCCCCTCGGCGGGCACCAAGGCCGCCGTCGAGCTCGTCGAGCGGCACGCGGTGACCGTCGTCGACGCGGTGCCCGCCTCCTACGTCACCCTGCTCCGGCTGCTGGAGCGCGACGCCGCCGCGCCCGACCTGAGCTCGGTGCGCCTGTGGTGCGTCGGCGGCGAGCCGCTGCTCGAGGACCTGCGCGCGCAGTTCCTCGAGCGTCTCGGGCAGCCGCTGCTCGACGGGTACGGGGCGAGCGAGCTCGGCAACATCGCGCTCGCGGGCGCGGACGACCCGACCGGCTGCGGTACGCCGCTCGACGGCGTCGAGGTCGAGGTCGTCGACGACGCCGACCAGGCCGTTCCCCCGGGTACGGCCGGCCAGATCGTCGTCGCGAGCCCGGACGTCATGACCGGGGTGCTGGAGCCCGGTGGCCGGGTCTGGCCGGTGCACCGGCCGCGCTTCGCCACCGGCGACCTCGGGTACCGCGACGAGCAGGGCAGGCTTCACGTGCTCGGCAGGCGGGCCGCGGTGCACCGCCTCGGCTACACGCTCTACCCGGACGCGATCGCGCACAAGGCCGCAGGCTGCGGGGTCCCGGTGCAGGTGGTCCCGGTCGACGACCGGCGCGGTGGCTCGGCGCTGGTGTTCGTGGTCGCCGACCCGCGGCTGCGGCCGGTCGCCCACTGGCGCAGGCTGCTGGTGGAGCAGGTCGGTGCGCACGAGCGTCCGAACCGGGTCGTGGTCGTCGAGCGCTTCCCGGGCGGGCCCAACGGGAAGGTCGACCGGGCAGCGCTGGCCGAGCTCGCCGCGGACGTGCTCGGCGGGTCGGGGCAGGCCACGACGGCGCCGTCGTCGCGGATCCCCTATCCGGAGCGGGTGGCCCGGCTGCACGACGTCCTGGACCTGCTGAGCAGCAGGCGCGACGAGATCGTGTCGGTGATGACGGAGGTCAGCCACCACGTCACCGTGGCGGGGGAGATCGAGGCGGCCCACGCCGCGCTGACCGGGGCCGCCGCCGAGGTGGAGCGTCACGGCCCGGCCGCGATCGACCGGATGAGCGTGCTGATGCCCTCGAACATCCCGCTCTACGGCTACGTCCTCTACCTGCTCGTACCGAGCCTCTACACCGGTGAGATCGTGTTCCGGCCGTCGCGGCGGATCGCCGACGTGACCCGCAAGCTGCACGAGCTGCTGGCCGACGCGCACGGGCTGCCGCTGGTACTCGACGACTCCCCGCAGCGGGAGTTCCTCGAGGGGCCCGGCGCCCGCTCCGACGTGCTGGTGTTCACCGGCACCTACGACAACGCCGAGAAGGTCCGCTCCGGGCTGCGCCCCGACCAGGTCTTCGTGTTCTTCGGCCAGGGCGTCAACCCGTTCGTCATCGGTCGGGACGCCGGCATCTCCGACGCCGTCGACGGGCTGGTGACCGCGCGGATGCTGAACTCCGGCCAGGACTGTTTCGGCCCCGACGTCGTGTTCGTCGACACCGCGATCAGCGCCCGCTTCTGCAGCCTGCTGGTCCGCCGGGTCGAGAAGCTGCGCTGCGGTGCCTACGACGACCCGTCCAGCGACTACGGGCCGCTGTTCTACAGCGACGGCCTCGACTCCGCGCTGGAGGTCCTGCGCAAGGACCGTCAGTACATCGCCGCCGGCGGCTCGGTCGACTTCGGACACGAGCGGGTCGACCCGACCGTGCTGATCCGGCCCGCCG
Source organism: Pseudonocardia sp. ICBG1293 (assembly GCF_020131355.1). Lineage (GTDB taxonomy): Bacteria > Actinomycetota > Actinomycetes > Mycobacteriales > Pseudonocardiaceae > Pseudonocardia. Next base: position 351,308 of record NZ_JAHLEL010000047.1, on the reverse strand, counting down.
ACACCAAGGTCCGCCCACCCGAACTGTTCGCGCCGATCTTCAACGTCGTGCCCTACAGCTCGGAGGACTGGCTCGACACCATGCTCGACCACCCGTACTTCGAGGAGCGGGCGATGGGCGCCACCGTCTACGGCGACCTGCCCGAGACCCTCGCCCGGCTGCGGCGGCGGCACACGGTCAGCGTCGACCGGACGCTGGTCGACATCGACGACGGCAACGTCGCCTTCGGCGGCACCGGGATCCGGGCCAACTACGTCGCGCACGGCCGCAAGCGCACCGCGCGGCCGCTGCTGCTGAGCCAGGTCGTCGCCGACTACTTCGACGGAGGAGACCGATGAACCCGACCCTCGGCAACGGCGCCCACCGCACCGTCATCACCGGCTGGGGTGCGGTGACCCCGCTCGCCCTCGACGCCGGGACGACGTGGAAGGAGCTGCTCGCCGGACGGAGCGGGATCGGGCCGGTCACCGCGTTCGACTGCTCCGACCTGCCGACGAGGATCGCCGGGGAGGTCGACGGTTTCGACGGCGCCGCGTACCTCGGCCACCAGCAGCGCCGGCGGATGGACCGGTACTCCCAGTACGCCTACGTCGCCGCGACCGAGGCGCTGGCGCAGTCCGGGCTGCCCCTCGACGAGGCCACCGCCGCCCGCACCGGGGTGCTCATCGGCAGCGGCTACGGCCCGACCTCGGCGCAGGCCGGGTACCTGCAGGTGCTGTGGGAGAAGGGGCCGCGGGCGGTGAGCCCGCTGGCCTCGGTGGCCGGCGCGATCGACTCGGCGGCCGGCGAGATCAGCATGGGCTTCGGGCTGACCGGGCCGTCGCGTGCCCTGTCCAGCGCCTGCGCCTCCGGCACCGACGCGCTCGGCGAGGCGATGCGCTGGATCCGGCACGGCGTGGTCGACGCCGTCGTGGCGGGCGGGTCGGAGGACATCATCACCCGCATCGACATGGCCTCCACGGGCAACGCCAAGGCGCTCTCGCGGCGCAACGACGACCCGCAGGCGGCCAGCCGCCCCTTCGACGAGGACCGCGACGGGTTCGTCATGTCCGCGGGCTCGGCGGTCGCGGTGCTGGAGAGCGCCGGGTCCGCGCAGGCGCGCGGAGCGGCGATCCTGGCCGAGGTCGTGGGCTACGCCTCGACCTCCGACGCCCACCACCGGACCGCCCCGCACCCGGAGGGGCGCGGGGTGCGCGCGGCGATGCGCGGCGCGCTCGACGACGCCCGGGTCGCCCCGGACGCGGTGGGCTACGTGAACGCGCACGGCACGAGCACGGTGCTCAACGACGCGGGCGAGCTCGCGGCGATCCGCGCCGTCCTCGGCGACCACGCCACCACGATCCCGATCAGCTCGACGAAGTCCATGACCGGCCACCTCATCGGCGGCACCGGGGCGCTGGAGGCGCTGGTGGCCACGCGTGTCCTCGGTGACGGCGCGGTCCCGCCGACGATCAACTGCCACCGGCCGATCGCCGCCGACATCAACTTCGTCGCGCACGAGGCCCAGGAGCACGACGTCGACGTCGTGCTCAGCAACTCGTTCGGGTTCGGCGGCCACAACGCGTCGCTGGTCCTGCGCCGCTGGCGGGGATGACCGAGTGCAGCACAGGGGGGACGACCGGATGGACAGGGAAGCGACCCGCTACCCGCTCACCGCAGCCCAGCAGGGCGTGTGGTTCGCGCAACGCCTCAATCCCGACCACTCGTTCACGGTCTCGGAGTACCTGGAGGTCCACGGTGCCCTCGAGCCGGAGGTGTTCGCCGCCGCGCTCGCGCGCACCATCGGTGACGCGATCACCGCGCAGATGTACGTCGTCGAGGACGACACCGGTGTGTGGCAGTACCCCGGGCCGCCCGCGGAGCTGGTGCGGCAGGACTTCTCCGGCCACGACGACCCCCTGGCCGCGGCACGGGCATGGATGGACGACGAGCTGGCCCGTGGTTTCACCCTGGAGCACGCACCGCTGTCGGTGGACGCACTGCTGCGGCTGGGCGCGGAGCACTGGATCTACTTCCAGCGCAACCACCACCTGATCGGCGACGGCGTCAGCGGACGGCTGTTCAGCGCCCGGCTCGCCCAGGTCTACAACGCGCTGGTCGCGGGGGAGCAGGTCCCGGAGTCCTCGTTCGGCACGCTCGCCGACTACCTCGACGCCGACCGGCGCTACCGGGAGTCCGAGGCCTACCGGCGGGACCGCGCGTACTGGATCGGCAGGCTCGCCGGCGTCGAGCCGGTCGGGCTCGCCGCGGACCGCGCCCCCGCGTCGGACACCCCGGTACGCGAGTCGGTCGTGCTGACGCCCGAGCTGCTCGACCGGCTCCGCACGGTCGGCCGGGAACACACCACGACCTGGTCGATGGTGTTCACCGCGGCCGTGGCGGTGTACCTGCACCTGCACTCCGGTGCGGCTGCGGTCCCGGTCGGTTTCCCGACCGCGGCCCGCCGGGACCCCCGGATCCGAACCACCCCGGGGACCACCAGCAACGTGCTCGCGCTCGTCGTCGACACCCCCGCCGCGGCGAGCTTCTCCTCGGTCCTGCGCGCGGCGACCGCCGAGGCACGGGCCGTCCTGCGTCACCAGCAGTACCGGCAGGAGGACATCGTCCGCGAGCGCGCGGGCGTCGACCCGTCCGCACCGATCGCCGCCGTCTCGGTCAACATCATGTCCTTCGACTACGCGCTGGAGTTCGGCGGGCACCGGGCCACCGCCCACAACATGGCCAACGGCGTCGTCGACGACCTCGAGATCGCGGTGTTCGACCGCGGCGACGGCGGGCCGGTCCGGGTCGAGTTCTTCGCCAACGACGCGCTGCACACCCACGAGACGGTCCGGGACCACGCCGACCGGCTCCTCGCACTGGTCGAGGCGCTGGTGGCCGACCCCGGCAGGCCGCTGGCCGCGGCCGGGCTGCTGACCGGCCCGGAGCTGCGGGCGGTCCTCGCCGCGGGCGCCGGACCACGCACCCCGGTCCCGTCGCCCACCGGGGTCGTCGACCGTGTCCGCGCCGTCGCCGTCCGGGACCCCGCCGCGGTGGCCGTCGTCGACGAGCACGGCCGGTGCGACTACGGCGAGCTCGTCGGACGGGCCGCGGCGACGTCGGCGTTGCTCGACCGGGCCGGGGTCGGGCGCGGTCGACTCGTCGCGGTCGTCGCCGAGCCCGGCATCGACTACCTCGTCGCGATCCTGGGCGTGCTCGGTGCGGGTGCCGCCTGGGTGCCCGTCGACCCGACCGACCCGCCGGCGCGGGTGGAGCAGCGGCTGCGTGCGTCCGGCGCCGACGTCCTGCTCCACCCCCGGCGCCGCCCCGGCGACCCGGACCCGGTCCCGGTGGGGACGCCCCCCGACGTCGCCCGCCACCCGGTCCCGGCGGAGCCGGTCGACCCCGCCACGGTCCCGGCCGGGGGCAGCGACCTCGATCTGGCCTACGTGCTGTTCACCTCCGGCTCGACCGGAACCCCCAAGGGTGCGATGGTGCACCGCGGCGGGATGCTCAACCACCTGCTCGCCAAGGTCGAGGTGTGCGGGCTGACCGCGGCCGACACCCTGGTGCAGAACGCCCCGCTGACCTTCGACGTCTCCATCTGGCAGCTGCTCGCGCCGCTGCTCGTCGGTGGCTCCGTGCGCATCGTCGGGCGCGGGACCGCTGCCGACCCGGAGGCGCTGTTCGCGCTCTGCGCCGCGGAGGGTGTCACCGTCCTGGAGGTCGTCCCGTCGGTGCTGCGCGGTGCCGTCGAGGAGTGGGACGCGCCCGGGGCCGGCGTACCGTCGCTGCCCGACCTGCGCTGGCTGATGGTCACCGGTGAGGCGCTCCCGGCCGAGCTGGTGCGCCGGTGGAACCGCCACCACACCACCGTCCCGCTGATCAACGCCTACGGGCCGACGGAGTGCTCCGACGACGTGACCCACGCCGTCCTGCCCGCGGGGGTCGTCCCGGACGCCGGCTCGGTCCCGATCGGGCGCGCGCTGCCCAACACCGACCTCTACGTGCTCGACCCCGCCCTGCGACCGGTCCCGACGGGACGGCCGGGGGAGCTGTACGTGGCCGGGCAGGGGGTGGGCCGTGGCTATCTCGACGACCCCGGCCGCACCGCCACCACGTTCTGCGCCGACCCCTTCGCGGCCGAGCCCGGGGGCCGGATGTACGCCACCGGTGACATCGTGCGGGCGCACGCGGACGGCAGCCTGGTGTTCCTGCACCGCCGCGACGACCAGGTCAAGATCCGCGGGGTCCGGATCGAGCCCGGCGAGGTCGAGGCCGTGCTCGGCGACCTGCCCGAGGTGGTCCGCGCCGCGGTGTCGGTGCACCGGGCACGCGGCGTCGCCGAACTCGTCGCGCACGTCGTGGTCGCCGACCCGGCGACGACCCCGGAACAGGTCCGGCTCGCCGCCGCGCGGGCGCTGCCCGAGTCGATGGTGCCCACGGCGGTGTCCTGCCTCGCGGAGCTCCCCTACACCGCGAACGGCAAGCTCGACCGGGCCCGGCTGGCCGGGATCGTCCCGGAGGTCGTCCGCCCGTCGGGGCGTCCGCCCCGTGGCCCGGCCGAGGAGCTGGTCGCCCGGCTGTTCACCGAGGTCCTCGAGCTCGGCGACGCCACGCCCGGCGCCGACGACGGCTTCTTCGCCCTCGGCGGGCACTCGCTGCTGGCCACCCGTCTGCTGTCCCGGCTGCGCACCCGTACCGGTGGCGCACCGGCGCTGCGCGAGCTGTTCGGCAACCCGACCGTCGCCGGACTGGCCGCGCTGCTCGACCGTGCGGGCACCGCTCCGCCCGCCGCCGACGCACCGGTGGCGGCGCTCGCGCCCCGGGACCGGTCGGAGCCGTCGGCGTCGCAGCGGCGGCTGTGGTTCCTGGAACGACTGCACCCCGGCAGCGGGGCGTACCACGTGCCGCTGGCGCTGCGGCTGCGCGGGCCCCTCGACACCGGTGCGCTGCTCGCCGCCGTCGACGACCTGCTCACCCGGCACGAGAGCCTGCGCACCCTGCTCCCCGACGACGGCGACGGTCCCTGCCAGCACATCCTCGCCCCGGAGCAGGCGCACCGCCGTCGTGCGGAGGTGACCTCCCTGCGCACCGTGTCCACCGACGGGGACGGCGCGCTGACCGGCACCGTGCCCGCCGACGGGGTCGCCGCGCTGCTCGCCGACGCGGCCGCCGTGCCGTTCGACCTCGCCACGCAGCTGCCGCTGCGGGTCCTGCTGCGCCGCGTCGACGGCGGTGACGGCGGTGACGACGGACCCGAGGAGCACGTCCTGCTGCTGGTGCTCCACCACGTGGCCGCCGACGGCTGGTCGCTGGCACCGCTGCTGCGCGACCTCGCGGACGCCTACCGGGCCCGCCGCGACGGCCACCCGCCGGCCTGGCCCGGTCCGGCCGTCCAGTACGCCGACCTGGTCGCCGCGGGCCGCGCGCGGCTCGGTGCCCCGGACGACGCCGGGTCCCCGATGGCCGCCCAGCTCGAGTTCTGGCGCAAGGCGCTCCACGACGCGCCGGAGGTGATCGACCTCCCCGCGGACCGGCCCCGCCCGGCCGTGGCGTCGCACCGCGGCTCCCGGGTGCCCTGGTCGCTGCCGACGACCACCGCCGAGGGCATCGCCCGACTGGCCGCCGCACACGGCGCGACCCCGTTCATGGTCCTGCACGCCGCGCTCGCGGCGCTGCTGACCCGGATGGGCGCAGGCACCGACGTCCCGCTCGGCACGATCACCGCGGGCCGCGTCGAGGACGGCGCCGACGACGTCGTCGGGTTCCTCACCAACACCCTGGTGCTGCGGGCCGACACCGGTGGGGACCCGGCGTTCAGCACCCTCCTGCAGCGGGTCCGCGAGGACGACCTGGACGCCTTTGACCACCAGGACCTGCCGTTCGACTCGCTCGTCGAGGTCCTCAACCCGGCACGCACCCTGACCCACCACCCGCTGTTCGGCGTCCTGCTGGTCCTGCAGAACACCCCCGAGCCGGACCTGCGGCTGCCGGGCCTGGACACCGGGCTGGTACCCGTCGACTCCCCGGTGGCGAAGTTCGACCTCTGGTTCGACCTGCGAGAGGGACGCGACGACGCGGGCAGGCCGACCCTGGACGGCGCCATCGAGTTCGCCCACGACCTGTTCGACGAGCAGACCGTCGCCGCACTCGGGCGCAGGCTGGGTGCGGTGCTCGCGGCCGTCGTCGCGGACCCGGGTACCCCGGTGTCGGCGCTCCCGGTCGTCGAGGCCGCCGAGCACGCGCTGCTGGAGCGCATCAACGACACCGCCCGCCCGCGCCCGCGCGGCCTCCCGGTGGACCGGATCCGCACCCAGGCGCGGCTGCGGCCGGACGCGCCCGCGCTGGTGCACGGCGACACCGTCGTGACCTACGCCGAGCTCGCCGACCGGGCCCGCGTGCTCGGCGCGGCGCTGCGCGGGCACGGCGCCGGGCCGGAGCGGGTCGTCGCCGTGTCGATGCGCCCCGGCGTCGACCAGGTCGTCGCGCTGTGCGCGGTCTGGGAGGCGGGCGCGGGCTACCTCCCGCTGCACCCCGACCTGCCCGCCGAACGGGCCCGGTTCCTGCTGCGCGACTCCCGGGCCACCGCTCTGGTCACCGACGAGGCGTCCTCGACGGTGCGCGCCGCGGCGCTCGGCGCGGGACTCGCCCCGCTCGAGCTCGACGACCTCCTCGACCACGACGAGCCGGTGGGGGAGACGGACGTGGCCTCCGGCGACCCGGACCCGGCCGGCCTGGCCTACGTCCTGCACACCTCCGGCTCGACCGGACGCCCCAAGGGCGTCGCGGTGTCCTACGCCGCCGTGGACGACCTGCTGGCCTGGGCGGGCGACCACTTCGGGCCGGAGCTCGAACGGGTCCTGTTCGCGACCCCGCTCGGGTTCGACGTGTCGGTGTTCGAGCTGTTCGCCCCGCTCGCGGCGGGCGGCACGGTGGAGATCGTCGACGACCTCGCGGTGCTCGGAACCCGCGGCGGCTTCCGCGGGAGCCTGGTCAGTGCCGTGCCCTCGGTGCTGTCGGACCTGCTGGACACCGCGCCGGCCGGTGTCGCGCTCGACGTGTCCACGGTCGTCACCGCGGGCGAGGCGCAGCCGCCCGCCCTGGTCCGGCGGCTGCACGCGCTGGCACCCGGCGCCCAGATCGTCAACCTCTACGGGCCGACCGAGGCGACCGTCTACTGCCTCGGGCACCGCACCGCGCCGGGCGCCGACCCGGGCGCCGCGGTGCCCATCGGCACCCCGCTGGACAACACCGCGGTCCGGGTGCTCGACGACCGCCTGCGCCCGGTCCCGCCCGGCGTCCCCGGCGAGCTCTACATCGCCGGACGCGGGCTGGCCCGCGGGTACGTGGGCCGTCCGGGGCTCACCGCGACCCGGTTCGTCGCCGACCCGTTCGGCGGCCCGGGCGAGCGGCTGTACCGCTCGGGCGACCTGGTGCGGGTGACGGCGGGCGGAGACCTGGTGTACCTGGGCCGCCGCGACGACCAGATCAAGATCCGCGGCGTGCGGATCGAGCTCGGCGAGGTCGAGTCCGCGCTGGCCGGGCACCCCGGGGTCGCGGGGGCGGCCGCGTCGGTGTGGCCCGGCTCCGACGGGCAGCCGCGGCTGGTCGGGTACGTCGTGCCCCGGTCCGGCACCGTGCCGCCCACCGCCGCCGACGTCCGCCGCGAGCTCGCCGGGCGGGTCCCGGCGCACCTGGTCCCGGCCGGCGTCGTCGTGCTGGACGCGTTGCCGCGCACCACCACCGGCAAGATCGACCGCGGGGCGCTTCCCGCGCCCACGACGGACGACGCGAGCCCGGTGGGCGCCCCGACCGACCCGCTGGAGGCCGAGGTCGCCGAGGCGATGGCGGAGCTGCTCGGCCGGCCCGTCGGCCGGGACGGTGACTTCTTCGACCTCGGAGGGCACTCGCTGCTGGCCACCCGGCTGCTCGGCAGGCTGCGCGCCCGCACCGGCGCCGACGTCGGGCTGCGGGCGCTGTTCGAGGCGCCGACCCCGGCCGGGATCGCGGCCGCACTCACCGCGGTGCGACCCGGCGGCGGCGCCCCGGTCCCGCTGACCGCCCGTACCGACGACGGCCCGGTGCCGCTGTCGGCGGGGCAGCGGCGGCTCTGGACACTCGACCGGCTCGGTGTGCCCGACGGCGCCTACACCGTGCCGATCGGGATCCGGCTGCGCGGCCGGCTCGACGTCGACGCGCTCGGCGCGGCGCTCGGCGACGTCGTCGCCCGCCACGAGCCGCTGCGCACCCGCTACGCCGACGGGACGCCGTTCCCGCGGCAGGTCGTGGTCGGGGCCGCGGAGGCGGCGCGGGCGGTCGCCGCCGGCACGGTCGTCGAGCCGGTCGCGGCGCAGGACCTCGGCACCCGGCTGGCCGAGGCCGCCGCCCCGCACTTCGACCTCGCCGCGGGTCTCCCGCTGGTCCCGCGCCTGTTGCGGACCGGCCCCGACGAGCACGTCCTGGTGCTCGCGGTGCACCACATCGCCGCCGACGGGGAGTCCCTCGCACCGTTGCTGCGTGACCTGGAGCAGGCGTACCGCTCCCGGGTCGCGGACCCGGACGCGCCCGGCCCGCGGCTGGCCGAGCCCGCCGTGCGCTACACCGACTACACGCTCTGGCAGGCCGACCTGCCGCTGGACGCCGAGCTCGCGCACTGGCGGGACCGGCTGCAGGGGTTGCCCGGGACCTGCACGCTGCCGCAGGCCCGGCCCCGCCCGCACGTCCCCGGCCACGTCGCCGACCGGGTCGACATCGCGCTGGACGCCGACCGGCACGCCGCCCTGCTCGCGCTGGCCCGGCGACACCGCACGACGCTGTTCACGGTCGCCGCCGCCGGCGTCTCCGGTCTGCTGACCAGGCTCGGGGTGGGCACCGACATCGCGATCGGCACGGTCGTCGCCGGGCGCACCGACCCCGCGCTCGACGACCTCGTGGGGTTCTTCGTCAACACCCTGGTGCTGCGGACCGACACCGCGGGCGACCCGACCCTCGACGAGCTCGTCGGACGGTCCCACGAGGTCGTGGTCGACGCGCTGAGCCACCAGCAGGTGCCCTTCGAGCGGCTGGTCGACGAGCTCGCGCCGCAGCGGTCGATGGCCCGGCACCCGCTGTTCCAGGTGATGCTGGTGGTCCAGAACGTCACCGAGCCGGAGCTGGCACTGCCGGGGATCGACGCCGAGGCCGTCGACCTGGGTGTCGGCGCGGCGAAGTTCGACCTCACCATCGAGCTGCACGAACGCCACGACGCGACCGGGGCCCCGGCGGGCATCGACGGCGTGGTCACCCTGTCGCGCGACCTGTTCGACACCGACACCGTGGCCGACGTGCTGGACCACCTGGGACGGCTGCTCGACGCGATGGCCGCCGACGGCGGCTCCCGGCTGTCGGCGGTCGAGCTGCTCTCGGACCGGGAGCGGGCGCTCTCCCTGGCCCCGGCCGCCGTCGGGACCGTCCCGGCGCCGGACACCCTGGTCGACCGGTTCGAGGCCGCCGCGGCCGCCCGGCCGGACGCGGTCGCCGTCACCGACGGCGACCGGGCGCTGAGCTACCGCGAGCTCGACCGGCGCGCCGACGCGCTCGCCGAGCACCTGCGCACCCGGCACGGGGTGGGCCCGGAACACCTGGTGGCGCTGCTCGGCCCGCGCTCCGCGGATCTGGTCGTCGGCCTGCTCGGCGTGCTGAAGGCGGGCGCGGCCTACCTGCCCGTGGATCCGGACCTGCCCCGCGAGCGGATCGCCGTCCTGCTCGGCGACGCGGCCCCGTCGGTCCTGGTCGCGACCGCACCGCCGGGCGACGAGCTGCCGCCCGGCGTGCCGGTGGTCCGGCTCGACACCCTGCCCGACGCACCTCCCGACGCACCGGCCGGCCGGGCGGCCCCGTCCCGGGCCCGTCCCGGGAACGCCGCCTACGTCATCTACACCTCCGGGTCCACCGGGCGGCCCAAGGGCGTCGTCGTCACCCACGCCAACGTCACCCGGCTGTTCGACCGGGCCCGTGACGAGTTCGGCTTCGGGCCCGACGACGTCTGGACGCTGTTCCACTCCTACGCCTTCGACTTCTCGGTGTGGGAGCTGTGGGGGCCGTTGCTGCACGGCGGCCGACTGGTCGTGGTGCCCTACGACGTCAGCCGGTCCCCCGACCGGTTCCTGCGCCTGCTCGCCGACGAACGCGTCACCGTGCTCAACCAGACCCCGTCCGCGTTCGACCAGCTGACCGCCGCCGACGCCGCCGACCCCGCGACGGGGGACCGGCTCGGCCTCCGGGAGGTGATCTTCGGTGGGGAGGCGCTGGATCCGGCCCGGCTGGCCCCGTGGTTCCGCAGGCACGGCGACACCGCGCCCCGCCTGACGAACATGTACGGGATCACCGAGACCACCGTGCACGTCACCCTCCGGCCGCTGGGCGGCCCGGACGCGGCTCCCGGAACGGCCAGCGTGATCGGCACGCCGATCGGTGACCTGCGCGCCGTGGTGCTCGACGACCGGCTCCGGCCGCTGCCGCCCGAGGTCCCGGGCGAGCTCTACGTCAGTGGTCCCGGACTGGCCCGCGGCTACCTGGGCAGGCCGGGACTGTCCGCGACCCGGTTCGTCGCCGACCCGTACGGCGACGGCGGGCGGCTCTACCGCACCGGCGACGTCGCGCGCCGCCGTCGCGACGGCGCGCTGGAGTTCGTCGGCCGGGCCGACCAGCAGGTCAAGGTGCGCGGGTTCCGGATCGAGCCGGGCGAGGTCGAGGCCGCCCTGACCGGCCTCGACGGGGTCTCGGCCGCCGTGGTCGACGCCCGCGGGCTCGCCTCCGGGGAACGCGGCCTGGTCGCGTGGGTGCTCCCCGACCAGGGCCGGCCCGGGGTCCGCCCGGACCCGGCGGCGCTGCGCGCGGAGCTGGCGACCGTGCTGCCGGGGCACATGGTGCCCGCCGTGATCGAGGTCTGGGCCGCGTTCCCGCTGACCCCGAACGGCAAGCTGGACCGCGCCGCGCTCCCCACCCCGGCGGTACGGGCCGGGGACGACGCGACCGGCTCCGCCGCACCGACCGAGCGCGCGGTCGCGACGGCCGTCGCGCAGGTGCTCGGGCTGGGCGCCGTCGGCCTCGACGACGGCTTCTTCGACCTCGGCGGGGACAGCATCGGCGCGATCCGCCTGGTCTCCCGGCTCCGGGAGACCGGCCTGGTCCTGACCCCACGCGAGGTCTTCGAGCTGCGCACCGTGCGGGCGTTGGCCGCGGCCGCCCGCACACCCGGACCGGGGACGGCCGCGCCGACCCTCGACCCGTACGGCGACCTCCCGGCCACCCCGATGATGCGGTGGCTCGGTGACGCGGCCGCCACCCGCGGCTTCCACCAGAGCCGGCTGCTCGTCGCCCCGGCCGGGCTGACGCCCGACGACCTGCGTGCCGCCCTCGCGCGGCTGGCCGATCGGCACCCGGCGCTGCGGCTGCGCCGCACCGGCGACGGCGCCGTCATCGACGCCGACGCCGCTCCGCCGGTGGTGCACCACGTCCTCGCACCGGGCACGGGAGAGCTCGCCGACACGGTGCGGGCCGAGGCCGCCGCGGCGCGCGACCGGCTCGACCCGGACGCCGGGCGGGTGTTCGAGGCCGTGCACGTCGACCGCGGCGCGGACCGGTCCGGCCGGATCGTGCTGGTCGGCCACCACCTGGTCGTCGACGAGGTCTCGTGGCAGATCCTGGTCCCCGACCTGGTCACCGCGTGCCGGGTGGGTGACGGCGGGGGACCGGATGCCGCGCCCGCCGCGCCCCCCGTGTCCTACCGGCACTGGGCGCACGCACTCGCCGCCGCCGCGCAGGAGCCGTACTGGCTCGACCAGAGCGCCCACTGGCAGCAGGTGCTCGACCCCACGGGGTGCAGCGGCAGCGCACTCGACCGGGCGCTGCTCGATCCCGGCCGGGACACCCTGGCCACCGCCAGGACGCACACCGCCGAGCTGCCGCCGGAGGTCACGGCACCGCTGCTGGCCGAGGTGCCCTCGGCGTTCCGGGCCCGGGTGGACGAGGTGCTGCTCGCCGGGCTGGCCATGGCCGTACGCGGCCGCCGTCCCGGATCGGCGGGACCGGTCGTGGTGGACGTCGAGAGCCACGGCCGCGGGGCGAGCGCGCTCGGACTGGACCTCACCGGCACCGTCGGCTGGTTCACCACGCTCCACCCGGTACGGCTGGACCCGCCCGACACCGACATCGCCGAGGTCGAGGCGGGCGGGGCAGCGGGGTCCCGGCTGGTCAAGGGCGTCAAGGAGCAGCTGCGGTCGGTACCGGACGGCGGCCTGGGCCACGGCCTGCTGCGGTGGCTGCGCCAGGACCCGGAGCTGCGGCGGCGCGCGGCGCCCGCGGTGGCGCTGAACTACCTCGGCCGGGCCGGCACCGGCGACCACACCGACACCGACACCGGGGACGGGACGTGCCCCGGCTGGGCGGTCCTGCCCGAGCCGGACGTCGCCGTCGCGGCCCCGGACCTCCCGCTGGCGCACCCACTGGAGATCAACGCCTTCACCGAGGACGGTGCCGCGGGGCCGCGGTTCCGGGTGCACGCGACGGCAGCCGGCCGGCTGCTGGAGGACGAGGAGGTCCAGGCACTGCTCGCCGGCTGGCTGGCCGCGCTGCGCGGCCTGGTCCGGCACGTGACCGACACCGGTGCCGGCGGCCTGACGCCGTCGGACCTGTCCCTCGTCGAGCTGGACCAGGCCACCATCGAGCTCCTCGAGGCCGAGGGCGACGACACCGCCGGCGACCCGGACGGCCTCGGTGATCTCGACGGCTTCGGCGACCTCGGTGCACCCGACGACCCCGGCGACCGCGACGAGCAGGCGCCGACCCCCACCCGGAGGACCCACTCGTGAGCCAGTCCACCACCAGTGCCCGCGCCGGAGGCGGCGTCGAGGACGTCCTGCCGCTGACCCCGCTGCAGGAGGGGTTGCTGTTCCACGCCCTCTACGAGGGCGAGGGCCCGGACGTCTACACCGTCCAGCTGGTCGTGGAGATGACCGGCCCGGTCGACGCGGCGGCGCTGCGCCGGGCCGGGCAGGCGCTGCTCGACCGGCACGCCGCCCTGCGCGTCGGGTTCCGCCACCACGGGCTGGACCGCCCGCTCGCGGTCGTCCGCCGCGACGTGCGGCTGCCGTTCCGCGAGATCGAGCTCGACGGGCCCGACGCGGAACGTCGCTGCACCGACCTCATGGCGGCCCAGCGTCGCGCCCGCTTCGCCATGCACCGGGCCCCGCTGGTGCGGATGCTGCTCGTCCGCACGCCCGGTGGCCGGTCCCGGCTCGTCCTGACCGTGCACCACATCCTGCTCGACGGCTGGTCCTACCCGGTGCTGCTGGAGGAGCTGTTCACCCTCTACGAGGCGGGGCCCGGTGCGCTCGGACCGCCGGTCCCGTTCCGCGAGCACCTCGCGTGGCTCGCCCGCCAGGACACCGATGCCGCGCTGGCCGCCTACGACGCCGTCCTGCACGAGAACCCCGGACCGACGCTGCTCTCCCGGCTCGGCCGCCGCGTCCCGGGAGCGGTCCCGGCCCCGGCGACCGAGACCGTCGAGCTGACCGACGAGGAGACCGCGCGTCTCGACGCCGTGGTCCGCAGGCACGGGTGGACGACGAACACCGCGCTGCGTGCCTGCTGGGCGCTGGTGCTCGGGGTGGCCCTGGGTCGGCGCGACGTCACCTTCGGCGCCACCACCTCCGGCCGTCCGGCCGAGATCCCCGGCGTCGAGCGGATGGTGGGCCTGTTCATCAACACCCTGCCGGTCCGCGTGCGCTGGAGCTGGGGCGAGCCGTTCCACGACCTCGTCGACCGGGTCCAGGCCGAGCAGACCGGCCTGCTGACCCACCAGCACGTCGCGCTGTCCGACGTCCTGGAGCGGGCGGGTACGGGGGAGCTGTTCGACACGAGCACCTGTTCGAGAACTACCCGGTGGACGCCGACTCCGCGCCGCCGATGTCGGACGGGGTCCGGATCGTCGACGTCACGGCCACCGACTCCACGCACTACACGGTCGGCCTGGCCGGCCTGCCCGGCGAGCGCCTCGCCTACCGGCTGACCTATCGCAGCGACGTCCTCGACGGCGCGCTGGTGGCCCGCCTGGCCGGGATGCTGCGCCGCACCCTCGACCGGCTGGCCACCGACCCGGCGGCCCCGCTGGCGCAGATCGACCCGGCGGGCACCGAGGACCGGCCGCGCGAGGTCGTCGACGGCGGGCCCGCCGGGCCGCCCGGCACGGTGACGGCGCTGCTCGCCCGGCAGGCGGCACGCGCCCCACAGGCGCCTGCGGTCCGCCACAGCGACGTCGAGCTCGACGCCGCGACCCTGCACGCGGCCGCGGACGCGCTGGCCGCCCGCCTGGTCGCCGCCGGAGCGGGTCCCGAGGCGCGGGTCGCGGTCGCGCTGCCCCGTGGAGCCACCGCGGTCGTCGCGGTGCTCGCCGTGCTCCGGGCCGGCGCCGCGTTCGTCCCGGTCGACCCGGACGGCCCCGCGCAGCGGGCCGCGACGATCCTCGCCGCGACCGCGCCGGTGCTCACCCTCACCGACGGCGGGTACGAGCCGGGCCCGGCCGCGGGCACCGTGCTCGACGTCTCCGGCGCCGTCGTGCCCGGCGACGCGCCCCCGGCACCCGGCGCGTTCCCCGAGGCGGATCCCGAGCACGCCGCCTACGTGCTGTTCACCTCGGGCTCGACCGGCACCCCGAAGGGCGTCGTCGTGCCGCACCGGGCGCTGGCGCACTACCTGCGCTGGGCCGCGGGTGCCCTGCCCGGTCTCGCGACCGGGGCCCTGCTGCACGGACCGCTGACCGTGGACGGCACCCTGCCCTCGCTGCTCGGCCCGCTCGTGGCCGGTGGCTGTGTGGTCGTGGGCGAGCTGGCCGACGGCGCTGCGGTGCCCGGCGGCCTGCTCAAGATCACCCCGAGCCATCTGCCCCTGCTCGAGGCCCTCGGCCCCGACCGCGACCTCGGAGCGGAGCTGCTGGTCGGCGGCGAGGCGCTGGACGGGTCCGCACTGGCGGACTGGCGGACCGGTCGCCCGCCGGTCCGGGTCGTCGCCGAGTACGGGCCGACCGAGGCCACCGTCGCGGCGACCGCGCTGGAGGTGCCCGGCCCGGACGCCGACGACGGTGCCCCGGTCGGCACCGTCGCGCTGGGCCGGCCGCTCCCCGGGGTCGAGGTCCGGCTGCTCGACCCGGCGCTGCGGGAGGTGCCGCGCGGCATCGTCGGGGAGGTGTACCTGGCCGGGCCGGGACTGGCCCGCGGCTACCACGACCGGCCGGGGCTCACCGCGTCCCGGTTCGTCGCCGACCCGCACGGCGCCCCGGGCCGGCGGCTCTACCGCACCGGCGACCTCGCCCGCTTCGACGAGGGCTGGGCGCTGCGGTTCGTCGGGCGGGCCGACGACCAGGTCAAGATCCGCGGGCACCGGGTCGAGCCGGCCGAGGTCGAGGCCGCGCTGGCCGCGCACCCGCAGGTCGCCGGGGCCGCGGTGCAGGTCCGCGGCACCGGCGCGGACGCCGTCCTGGTCGGCTACGTCGTCGGGCACGGCCCGGCGGGTGGGGCACCCGGGCCCGACCCCGACGCGGTGCTCACCGACCTGGCGGCCGTGCTGCCCCCGCCGATGCGACCCGCGGCGCTGGTCGTGCTCCCCGAGTTGCCCCGCACCGCGGGCGGGAAGATCGACCGCAGGGCACTGCCCGAGCCCCCCCGCGCTCGTCACCCGGTCGGGACGCCGTCCCACCGGCTACGCCGAGCGGGTCATCGCCGGGCTGTTCGCCGATCTCCTCGGTATCGAGGGCCGTGTCGATGGCCGTGTCGAGGACGGTGCCGAGGGTGGTACC
The DNA here is from genome assembly GCF_020131355.1 of Pseudonocardia sp. ICBG1293. GTDB lineage: Bacteria > Actinomycetota > Actinomycetes > Mycobacteriales > Pseudonocardiaceae > Pseudonocardia. Next base: position 335,494 of record NZ_JAHLEL010000047.1, on the reverse strand, counting down.
GACGGCGGCACCGGTGTCGGCGCCGACGACGACTTCTTCGCGCTCGGCGGACACTCCCTGCTCGCCACCCGACTGGTGTCCCGGATCCGGACCGCGCTGGACGCGGAGCTCCCGGTCCGGGCGGTGTTCGACGCACCGACGGTCGCCGGGCTGGCCCGTGCCGTCGGCGGCGCCGCACCCGGGCGGTACCCGGTGCGTCCCCGCCCACGGCCGCGCCGGGTACCGCTGTCGCTGGCCCAGAAGCGGCTCTGGTTCCTCGAGCAGCTCGGCGAGGACCCGGATGCCTACCTCCTGCCGCTGGCGCTGCGCCTGCGGGCCACGACCCCGGGCACCGCCCCGGACCGCGACACGCTCGCGGCCGCCTGGGCGGACGTCCTGGAGCGCCACGAGGCGCTGCGGACCCGGTTCCCCGCCGAGGACGGCGAGCCCCACCAGGAGGTCCTGGACCCGGACGCCGCGCGCGCCGCGCTGGACGCCGCCCTGGAGGAGGTCGACACCGACGCCGGCGCGCTGCCCGGGACCCTGGCGCGGCTCGCCCGCCGCCCGATCCCGCTCGATCGCGGCCTGCCGCTGCGCCTGACCCTGGTCCGGGTACCGGACGAGGACCCGGTGCTGCTCGTCGTGCTGCACCACATCGTCGCCGACGGCTGGTCCTGGGAACCGCTGCTCGCCGACCTGGGCCGGGCATGGACCCACCACCGCGGCCCGGACCGCGCCGGGCCGGTGTTCGAGAGCCCGCTGCCGGTCCAGTACGCCGACCACGCGCTCTGGCAGCACGAGGTCCTCGGCGGGCAGGGCCACCTCGACGAGCAGACCGCGTTCTGGCTCGCCGAGCTGGCCGACCTCCCCGCCGCGGTGGACCTGCCCACCGACCGCACCCGGGGCAGCCACCCCGGAGCCGGCTCCGTCCGGGTGCCCCTGGAACTGGACGCGGCCACCCACGCCCGGCTCGACGAGGTCGCCCGGACGCACCGGGTCAGTGTCTTCATGGTGCTGCAGGCGTCGCTGGCGGCGCTGCTGACCCGGCACGGCGCGGGCACCGACATCCCGCTCGGGACGGTGACCTCCGGCCGCACCGACCAGGCCGTCGACGACCTCGTCGGCTTCTTCGTCAACACGCTGGTGCTGCGCACCGACACCGGTTCCGACCCGACGTTCGCCGAGCTGCTGTCCCGGGTCCGGCGCACCGACCTCGCCGCGTTCGCCCACCAGGACCTGCCCTTCGAGCGACTGGTCGAGCTGCTGAACCCGCCGCGCGCGCTCGGGCGGCATCCGCTGTTCCAGGTGCTGCTCGCGCTGTCCGACGACACCGGCCCGCAGACGGCGGACTGGGGTGGCCTGCAGGTGCGTGAGGAGCCGGTGGAGCTCACCGCGACCAAGTTCGACCTGCTCGCCGACCTCACCGAGACCCGCGACGACCGCGGCACGCCCACCGGTCTGCGCGGCGTGCTGCACTGCGCGGGCGAGGTGTTCAGCCCGGCCGCCGGGCAGGCGCTCGCCCGGAGGTGGACGGCACTGCTCACCCGGCTCCTCGCCGAGCCGGACGCCCGGATCAGCACGCCGGACCTGCTCACCGACCAGGAGCGGCACCGGCTGCTCGTCGAGGTCAACGCCACCGGCGCGGCCCGGCCGCCGCTCGCGCTGACCGATCTGCTCGCCGAGCGGGTCCGCCGGGACCCGGCGGGGCCGGCGGTCGTCGCGGGGGAGCGGACGCTGTCCGCGGCCGGGCTCGACGCCGCGTCGGCCCGGCTGGCCTCGGCCCTGCAGGCCAGGGGAGTCGGTCCCGAGACCGTGGTCGGACTCGCGCTGGCGCGCGGCCCCGAGCTGATCGTCGCGATCTGGGCGGTGCTGCGCGCGGGCGGCGCCTACCTGCCACTGGACCCGGTCCTGCCCGCCGAGCGCCTCGGCGTCCTGCTCGACGACGCCCGCCCGGCACTGGTCCTCGCCGACGGCACGGGCGCGGCCGTGCTCCCGGCGTCGGCGGCGGTCCCCGTCCTCGACACGGGCACCGTCCTCGACACGGACGGCCCGGGCACCGCCCTTCCCGCCCGGCACCCCGACCAGCTCGCCTACGTCATCTACACCTCCGGGTCCACCGGCCGGCCCAAGGGTGTCGCCGTCAGCGACCGGTCCGTGGTCGACCTGGTCCTGTGGGCGCGCGACCACTTCACCGACGACGAGCGCTCGGCGGTGCTGGCCGCGACCTCGGTCGGGTTCGACGTGTCGGTGTTCGAGCTGTTCGCACCGCTGCTCACCGGCGGCCGGATCGATCTCGTCGACGGGCTCACCGCGCTGTCCGGCGCCGCGCCCCGCCCGGTGTCGATGATCTGCGGGGTGCCGTCGGTGACCGCCGACGTCGTGGACGCGGGCACCCACCTCGCCGCCCGGACCGTCGTCCTGGCCGGGGAGGGTCTGCCGTCGGCGACGTTCGACCGGATCCGGGCCGGGACGACCGCCCGCGAGGTGATCAACCTCTACGGTCCGACCGAGGCGACCGTCTACTGCATCGGCTGGCGCACGACCGCGCAGGCCGGTGAGCTCCCCGGGCCCGCGGCCCCGACGGGGACGCCGCTGGACAACACCGCGGTGTACGTCCTCGACGCGACGCTGTCCCCGGTCCCGCCCGGGGTCATCGGGGAGCTCTACGTCGCCGGGGCCGGGCTCGCCCGGGGCTACCGGGGCGCCACGGGACTCACCGCGTCCCGGTTCGTCGGCGACCCCTTCGGGCCCGCCGGGTCGCGGATGTACCGCACCGGTGACCTGGCCCGTTGGGACACCGAGGGCCTGCTGCACCACGCGGGCCGGGCCGACGACCAGGTGAAGGTCCGCGGCGTGCGGATCGAACCCGCCGAGATCGCCGCCGCGCTGACCACCCACCCCGCGGTGGGCCGGGCCGTCGTCGTGGCCCGCGACGACCGGCGCGGCGACGTCGAGCTCGTCGGGTACCTGGTCCCCGAGGTCGGGACCCCGGTCGGGGAGGTGGACACCGCCGCGGTGCGCGGGCACGTCGCCGCGCTGCTGCCCGCTGCGATGGTCCCCGCCCGGCTCGTCGCGCTGGAGCGCTTCCCGCTGGGCGCCACCGGGAAGCTCGACCTCCGCGCGCTGCCCGAACCCGCGGAGCAGGCCACCGCCGCCGGGCGGGCACCGGCGGGCCCGGTCGAGGAGCGCGTCTGCGCGGTGTTCGCCGAGGTCCTCGGCGGCGGCGAGCCGGGGCCCGACGACGACTTCTTCGCACTCGGTGGGCACTCGCTGCTGGTGATGAAGCTGGTCGGGCGGCTGCGAGACGCCTTCGGCGTGGAGGTGCCGATGCGGACGGTGTTCGCCGCGCCGACCGCGGCCGGGGTCGCCGCCGCCGTCACCGCCGCCCCCGCCGCCCGGCCCGCGATCCGGCCCGGCAGCGGTGGGGACGCGCTCTCCGCGGCCCAGCGACGGCTGTGGTTCCTGGAACAGCTCGACCGGCGCGGCACCGCGCCCGGCACGTACCACGTCCCGATCGCGCTGCGGCTCGACGGCCCGCTGGACACCGCGGCCCTGCGCGCGGCGCTGGCCGACGTGCTGGAGCGGCACCCGGTGCTGCGCACCCGCTACCCGGACTCCGGTGGTACGCCGCGTGCCGTCCTCGTCGACGCCGCCGCGGCCGCCGCGGGGCTCGGGGACCTGCACCCGTACCCGCTGGCCGCCGACCGGGCCGCCGACGAGATCGCCGCCGCCTCCGGCGCCCGGTTCGACCTGGCCACCGGGTCCCCGCTGCGGGTCCGCTGCTGGTCGACCGGCCCCGGGGCGCACCTGTTGCTGATCGTGGTGCACCACATCGCCCTCGACGGCTGGTCGCTGACCCCGCTGCTGGCCGATCTGGGCCGGGCCTACCGGGCCCGGGCCGGTGGCGGCGCGCCGCGCTGGGCCTCGCTGCCGGTCAGCTACGCCGACCACGTGACCTGGACCGCGGAGGTACTGGGCGCCGAGACCGACCCGGACAGCGTCGTCGCCGGGCACCTCGGCTACTGGCGGGACCGCCTCGCCGGGCTTCCCGACGTGCTGGACCTGCCCTGCGACCGGCCCCGCCCGGACCGGGCCGGCCACGCCTCGGACACCGTCCGGTTCGCGATCCCGGCCGAGCTGCACCGTGCCGCCCTCGATGTGTCCCGGGCGCACGGGGCCAGCCTGTTCATGCTCCTGCACGCCACGCTGGCCACGCTGCTGACCCGGCTCGGAGCGGGTACCGACGTGGCGCTGGGCACCGCGGTCGCCGGTCGCGGCGACCCCGCGCTCGACGACGTCGTCGGGCTGTTCGTCAACACCGTCGTCCTGCGTACCGACACCGGGGGCGACCCGGCGTTCGGCGACCTGCTGGAACGGGTCCGCGACGACGACCTGGCCGCGTTCGCCCACCAGGAGATGCCGTTCGACCGGCTCGTCGAGGTGCTGGCCCCGGAGCGCTCGTTGGCCCGGCACCCGCTGTTCACGGTGATGCTGGTCCTGCAGAACACCGCGGTCCCCGACCTCGACCTCGGCCCCGGTCTCACGGTCGCCGAGGCGGACACCGCCGCCGGGCCCGCCAAGTTCGACCTGTCCGTCGAGCTGGCCGAGACCCACGACGACGGCGGTGCGCCCGCCGGACTGGGCGGCAGCGTGGTGTTCGCCGCCGACCTGTTCGACCACGGCACCGTGGAGCGCCTGTGCGCCCGGTGGACGGCGCTGCTGGCCGCGGCCTGCCGGGACCCCCGGCGCACGCTCGGCGAGCTCGAGATCCTGCTGCCCGGCGAGCGCGAGACGATCGCGCGGGCCGCGGCGGGCGCTCCCGCGCCGCAGCCGCCCGGCACCGTCACCGACCGGCTGGCCCGGGTGGCGGCCGCGTCCCCGTCCGCCGTCGCGATCCGCGACGACGACCGCGAGGTCACCTACCGCGAGCTCGTGGAGCGGGCCGGGCGCTGGTCGGCCGCGCTGGCCGCCGCCGGTGTCGGCCCCGAGACCCCGGTCGCGCTGCTCATGTCGCGCTCGGTGGAGCTGGCCACCGCGATGGTCGCGGTCCTCGGCGCGGGTGGCGCCTACGTCCCGCTGCACGAGGCGTACCCGACCGAGCGGTCGAACCTGCTGCTCGAGCGCACCGGCGCCACGGTCCTGATCACCGACCGGGAGCTCCCGCCCGGGTTGCACCGCCCGGCATCGGTCCTCGACCCGTCCGCCCTGGACACCGCGCCCGACGGCGGCGCACGCCGGGACGCCGTCACCCCGGACCGGCTGGCCTGCCTGATGTTCACCTCCGGGTCGACCGGCGAGCCGAAGGGCGTCGCCGTCACCCACGCGAACCTGACCGGCCTGGCCGACGACCGTCTCTACGACGCGCCCTGCCACCGCAGCGTGCTGTGGCACTCCTCGCCCGGCTTCGACGCGGCCAGCTACGAGCTGTGGGTGCCGCTGCTGCGCGGCGGGACCGTCGTCGTCGGCCCGGCGCACGGCCTCGACCTGACGGCCCTGCGCCGCGCCGTGACCGGGCAGGGGGTGCGGGCGCTGTGGCTGACCGCGGGCCTGTTCCGCGTCGTCGCGCACGAGGACCCGGCCGCGCTCGCCGGCCTGGACGAGCTGTGGGTCGGCGGCGACGTGGTGCCCGCCGACGCGGTGGACCGGGTCCGCAGGGCCTGTCCCGGCCTGCGTGTGGTCGACGGCTACGGCCCCACCGAGACGACGGTGTTCGCCTCCCGGGAGCCGATCGACCCGGGCGCGACGGTCGGCCGGACGGTGCCGATCGGGTCGCCGATGGACGGCACCACCGTGCACCTGCTCGACGCCACGCTGCGCCCGGTGCCGCTCGGCGCCCCGGGGGAGATCTACCTCGGCGGTGTCGGCACCGCACGCGGCTACCTGGGCCGGCCGGAGCTGACCGCGGAACGGTTCGTCGCCGACCCGCTGGGCCCGCCGGGGGCGCGGCTCTACCGCACCGGGGACCTCGGCCGCAGGCTCGCCGACGGGCGGGTGGACTTCCTCGGGCGGGTCGACGACCAGGTGAAGCTGCGCGGCTTCCGGGTGGAACCGGGCGAGATCGAGTCCGTCGTCGCGGGCCACCCCGCGGTGGACTCCGCGGTGGTCCTGCTCCGGCGTCCGGCGGTCGGTGCCGCCCGGCTGGTCTGCTACCTGGTCCCCGCCGTCGGGACGACACCGGACCCGGACGCGGTGCGGGCCGCGGCGCAGCGGCAGCTGCCCGACTACATGGTCCCGTCCGAGTTCGTGCCGGTGCCCGCCTGGCCGCTCACCCCGAACGGGAAGGTCGACCGGGCCGCCCTCGCGTCGCTCCCGTCGGCGGTGGGCGACCCGGCGGCGGCCGGGGGCACCGGTGTCGCGGAGCCGCCCGCCGCAGGCGTCGAACAGCAGCTCACCGAGGTCGTGGCCGCGGTGCTCGGGCTCGAACCGGGCGCGGTGGGTCCCGACACCGGGTTCTTCGCGCTCGGCGGGGACAGCATCACCTCCATCCAGCTGGTGGCCAGGGCCCGTGCGGCGGGCTGGGAGCTGAGCCCCCGCGAGGTGTTCGAGCAGCAGAGCGTCCGTGCGCTCGCCACCGTCGCCCGTCCGGTCCCGGGCGCCGACGGCCCCGACCCGGTGGGCGACGGCCCGGCGGGGCCCGGCACACCCGCCCCCGTCCTGCCGCTCCCGCCGATCGCGGCCTGGCTGCTCGAGAGCGGGGGCCGGTCACCGGGTTCCACCAGAGCCGGGTGCTGACGACCCCGCCCGAGCTCACCCGTGAGCACCTGCTCGCGGCCGTCGCCGCGCTGCTGGCCCGGCACGACGCGCTGCGCCTGCGGCTGGAGCGCCCGGGCACCGGGCCGGTACTGCGGGTCCGCCCGCAGGTACCGGCCGAGGAGGTCGTGACCCACGTCCGGGTCGACGACGCCGCGGCCGCGGTCGCCGGTGTGCACGAGGGGGCCCGCTCCGAGCTGGACCCGGACGAGGGGGCGATGCTGCGCGTCGTCTGGTGCGACGCCGGACCGGAGCGCCCGGGCCGGCTCGTGCTGGCCGCGCACCACCTCGCGGTCGACGCGGTGTCGTGGCCGATCCTGGTCGCCGATCTCGTCGCCGCCCACCGTGGGGCCCGCGGCGGGCTCGCCGCGCTGCCCACGCCGCGGACCGGGTACGCCCGGTGGGCGGCGACGCTGGCCGCCGCCGGCGGGGACCCCCGCTGGACGGACCAGCGCGGGTACTGGGCCCGGCTCCTGGAGCACCCCGCCCCGCAGCTGTCGACGGTGCGTCCGGATCCGCGCCGCGACGTGCTCGCCACCGCCCGGACCCGCTCGTTCATCCTGCCCGCCGAGGACACCACGACCCTGGTCCGGGACGCCGCGGGCGCCTACAGCGCCACGGTGCCGGACGTGCTCTGCAGCGCGCTCGCGCTGGCGCTGCGGGAGTGGCTGCGTCGCCGCGGCCGCCCGCTCGACGGCCCGGTCCTGCTCGACCTGGAGGGCCACGGCAGGCACGACGACCTGGTCGGCGGGCTGGACCTCACCGAGACCGTCGGCTGGTTCACCGTGCTGTACCCGGTCGCGATCGACGGGCCCGACGCCCACTGGCCGGACCTCCTCGGGGGCGGAGCCGTGGTCGGTCGGGCGCTGCGCGAGGCGAAGGAGTCGTTGCACGCGGTCCCCGACCACGGGGCCGGGTTCGGGCTGCTGCGCCACGGCCCGCGGCCGGACCCCGGGCTGGTCGCCGCGGACACGCCGCGGCTGGCGCTGAACTACCTCGGCCGGGTCGGCGGGCCGGACCCCGCCCTGCCGGTGGACCGGGTGCCCGCCTGGTCCACCGCCCCGGACGCACCCGGATTCCCCGCCGGGGACCCCGGGCTGCCCTTCGCCCACCCGATCGAGGTGCTGGCCGCGGTCCAGGACGGGCCCGGCGGACCCGTCCTCGCGGTGGACCTGACCTGGCCGTCGGCACTGCTCGACGACGCCGTGGTCGAGGAGCTGGCGACGCTGTGGACCGAGGCGCTGCGGGCGCACGCCACGCACCTGCGCGCCGCCGAGGGCGGGCTGACGCCGTCCGACCTGCGTTCGGTGGCGCTGTCCCAGGACGAGATCGACGCCGTGACCGCCCGGCTGCGTGCCGTGGGAGGGATCTGACATGACCCGACCGATCGCCGACATCCACCGGCTCACCGAGCTGCAGGCCGGGATGCTGTTCCACGCGGCGCAGAACCCCGAGGGCGCCGACCCGTACCTGGTCCAGATCGTCCTGGAGCTCGACGGGCCGGTCGACCCGCACCGCTGGCGGCGCGCGGTGACCGCGCTCGTCGCGCGGCACGGGGTGCTGCGGACCCTGTTCCTGCACGAGGGCCTCGACGAGCCGGTCGCCGCGGTCCGCTCGCACGCCGCTCCGGAGTGGACGGTGCACGACCTGACGGGCGGGCCCGCCGACCGGGCGCGCGACGGCTCCCGCGAGCTCGCGGCCGGCGAGCTCGGCCACCGGTTCCGGCTCGACCGGGACCTCCCGCTGCGGGCGGCGCTGCACCTGCTGCCCGGCCCGGCCGCCCGGCTGGTGCTGACCCTGCACCACATCGTCGTCGACGGGTGGTCGGTGCCCGTGCTGCTGGAGGACCTGGTCGCGTTGCACGCCGCCGACGGCGGCCCGTCCGGGCTGGGTCCGACCCCGGACTTCGCCCGCTACGTCGAATGGCTCGGCGCCCAGGACCGCGAGGCGTCACTGGCGGTGTGGGCGGACGAGCTGGCCGGCGCCGACCCGGTTCTGCTCGGTGGCGGTGCGGGTGTGCCCGCCGCCCGGCCGGACCGTACCGAGCTGGAGTTCGACGGGGTCACCACCGCGGGCTGGCGGGACCTGGCCGCGCGCAGCGCCACCACCCCGGCCACGGTGCTGCAGCTGGCCTGGGGGCTGGCGCTGGCCAGGGCCACCGGCGGTGACGAGGCGCTGTTCGGCACGACCGTGTCCGGGCGCCCCGGTGCCCTGGACCGGGTCGAGCGGGCCGTCGGGCCGTTCATCAGTACGCTGCCCACCCGGGTCGCGACCGGTCCGGCGCTGCGGGTGGGGGACGCGCTGGTCGGGCTCCACCGCAGGCAGACCGCGCTGCTGGACCACCAGCACGTCGGGCTCGGCTCGCTCCAGCGGACCCTCGGCCGCGGCGCCCTGTTCGACACCACCCTGGTGATCGAGAACCTGCCCGGCACCCCGGGCGGGGACGCCGACGCCGGGGCCGACGCCGGAGCGGGTGTCCGCGTCGTCGACGTCGAGGCCCGCGACTCCACCCACTACCCGCTGACCGTGGTGGCGCTGCCCGGCGCCCGGCTGCGGATCCGCCTCGACCACCACCCGGACCTGCTCGACCCGGCGACCGCGGCCCGGCTGGTGACCCTGCTGGGCGGCGCCGTGCGGGCCCTGGCCGCCGCGGACCCGGACACCCGGATCGGGCAGCTGGCCCTGCTCGACGGCGCGACCCGCGATCGGGCCAGGGCGCTGGGGCGCGGTGAGCCGGTCCGGGTCCCGGCCGCCACACTGCCCGACCTGCTCGCCGCCGCCGCGCTGGCCCATCCCGGCGAGGTCGCGGTGCGCTCCGCCGACGGCCGGACCCTCACCTACGACGCGCTGCACGGCCACGCCCGCCGGGTCGCCCGCACGCTGCTGGCCGCGGGCACCGGCCCCGACGACCTCGTCGGGCTGGCGCTGCCCCGCGGGCCGGAGCTGATGGTCGCCCTGGTCGCGGTGCAGCTGGCGGGCGCCGCCTACCTGCCGCTCGACCCTGACGTCCCGCAGGGCCGGCGGGACGCGCTGGTGGAGGACGCGCGGCCCGTCGGTGTGCTCGTCGCACCGGACGACCGCGCCGGGGCGGCGGACGTCCACGGTGTCCCGGCGTTCGTCGTCGACCTCGCCGACCCGCCCGACCCGCGGCCGGTCACCGCCGTCGAACGCGGCGGCGGGCCGCGCGGCGCCGACCTCGCCTACGTCCTGTACACCTCCGGCTCCACCGGCACGCCGAAGGGCGTCGGGGTCAGCCACGACGCCATGGTCAACCGGCTCGCCTGGATGCAGCACGCCTACCCGATCGCCCCGGGCCGGCGGGTCCTGCAGAAGACACCCACGACGTTCGACGTGTCGGTGTGGGAGCTCGTCTGGCCGCTGCTGCAGGGCGCGACGGTGGTCACCGCGGCGCCCGGGGAGCACCGGGACGCCGCCGCGCTGGCCGACCGGATCGTGCACGAGCGGATCGACACCGTGCACTTCGTGCCCACCATGCTGGAGGCATTCCTCGCCGCGCTCACCCCGGAGCGCGCCGCCGGCGTGGCCGGGGTGCTGGACCGGATCGTGTGCAGCGGCGAAGGACTGCCCCCGGCGCTGCGCGACCGCACCCTGGCGGCCCTGCCCGGCGTCGCGCTGCACAACCTCTACGGCCCCACCGAGGCCGCCGTCGACGTGACCGCGGTCGACCTGCCCCGGCCCGCGCCGGGGACCGACGTCCCCATCGGGGGGCCGGTCTGGAACACCGGTCTGCGGGTACTGGACCCGGCGCTGGCCGAGGTCGAGGTGGGCACCGTCGGCGAGCTGTACCTCACCGGGGTCCAGCTGGCCCGCGGCTACCGGGGCAGGCCCGGGCTCACCGCGGGGCGCTTCGTGGCCGATCCGTACGGCACCCCGGGCACCCGGATGTACCGCACCGGGGACCTGGCCTGGTGGGGTCCCGACGGCCTGCTCCGGCACGCGGGCCGCACCGACGACCAGGTCAAGATCCGCGGGCAGCGGGTGGAGCCGGGGGAGACCGAGGCCGCACTGGCCCGCTGCGCCGGGATCGCGGCCGCCGCGGTCCTCGTCGTCACCGACCCCACCGGCGCCCCGGCGCTGGCCGGCTACGTGGTGGGCGAGCCGGGCGCCCCGGACCCGGACCCGGACGCGCTGCGCGCGGCACTCGCCACCCGGCTGCCCGACGCCCAGGTCCCGGCCTCGGTGATCGTCGTCGGGGCGCTGCCGGTCGGTGTGCACGGCAAGCTCGACCGGGCCGCGCTGCCCGCCCCGCAGCAGGTGTCCGGCACCGGACGCGGGGCGCGGACCACCACCGAGGCGGTGATCTGCTCGGTGTTCGCGGGGGTGCTCGGTGCGGCCAGGGTCGGCGCCGACGACGACTTCTTCGCCCTCGGCGGGCACTCCCTGCTCGTACTGCGCGTCGCCGCCGAGCTCACCGCGGCGCTCGGGGTCAGCGTCGACGTGCCCGCGGTGCTCGCCGCGCCGACCCCCGCGGCGCTGGCGGCCCGCCTCGGCGCGGGCACGCACGCCGTCGACCGCGCCGGTGCCCCGGTGAGCCCGCTGGACCCGCGGCTGGTGCTGCGGCCGGGCGGCACGGCGACGCCGCTGTTCTGCGTGCACCCGGGCGCCGGCCTGAGCTGGTGCTACCTGGGGCTGCTGCGCGGCCTCGACCCGGCGATCCCGGTGTGGGGTCTGCAGGCGCCCGAGCTCAGCGCCCCGGAGACGGCCGTCCCCGCCGGCCCGGGCGCGCTCACCACGCGGGCCGCGGACTTCGTCCGGCGGATCCGCGCCGTGCGGCCGCACGGGCCGTACCGGCTGCTGGGCTGGTCGGTCGGCGGCCGGATCGCCCACGAGATGGCGGTGCAGCTGCAGGCCGACGGTGAGGAGGTCGAGCTGCTCGCCGTGCTCGACGCCTACCCGCACACCACGCTGGCGGACGCGGGCGGGTCGTCGGTGCTCGCCGACGCGGGGCTCGCACCGGGCGCGGACCGGAGCACCGCGGTGCAGCTGGTGCGGGCCGAGCTCGGCGACCCCGAGTGGCTCGACGACACCACCGCCCACCGGGTCCTGGACACCTACGTCGCCACGACCGGTGCACTGGTCGACGCCACCCCGGGCGTGCACACCGGACCGATGCTGTTGTTCACCGCCGAGCACCCGCCCGGCGGGGGTACCGGCCCGAGCAGTGGGCGCCCTACGTCACCGGCGAGCTCCGCTGCGTCGCGACCGGGCGCCGGCACGACGAGCTCTCCGCACCCGAGGTACTGGCCCAGGTGGCCACCACGATCAACCGGGTGCTCGCCGAGCGCCCGGCCGCCGGGTCCGGACCCGGCACCACCACACCCACCACTCCGAGGGGGATCCGAGGATGACCAACCCGTTCGACGACGAGAGCGGCACCTTCTTCGTCCTGGTCAACGACGAGAACCAGCACTCGCTCTGGCCCGTGTTCGCCGCGGTGCCGGACGGCTGGCGGATCGTCCACGGCGGACCGGACGGCGCCACGCGTGCGGACTGCCTCGACCACATCGAGCGCAACTGGACCGACCTGCGCCCGCTGAGCCTGATCCGCGCCATGGGCGAGAGGTGACGGCGGCGTCCGCGGGCTCCTGGCTGCGTCCACCGGAGGCCGGGACGGACACCGGCCGGCTGCCGAACCTGGTCTGCCTGCCCTGGGCGGGAGGCTCGGCAGCCTCGTTCCGCCGGTGGCCCGGCGGGCTCGCCGGGCACGCGGTCGTGCACCGCGTGCAGTACCCGGGACGGGAGTCCCGGTTCGGTGAGCCCCCGCTCACCGACCCGGCCGCGATGGCCGAGGAGATCGCCGCGGCCTGCGCGCCGTTGACCGCCGCACCGACGGTGTTGTTCGGGCACAGCATGGGCGCGGCGCTGGCCTTCGAGGCCGCCCTGCGGCTGGAGGAGCGCGGGTGCCCGCCCGCACTGGTCGTCGTGTCGGGGCACCCGGCCCCGGGGCGCTACCGCTCGCGGGGCGTCGCCGCGTCCGACGACGCCGCGCTGCTCGACGAGCTCGACCGGCTCGCGGGCGGTCCGAGCATCCTGCGCACCGTCCCGGAGCTGCGGGAACTGCTGCTACCGGTGGTCCGGGCCGACTTCGCACTGATCGAGTCCTACGCCGGCGCGTCGCCGCCGCGCACCGCCGTCCCGCTGGCGGTGTTCCACGGCGCCGACGATCCCGACGTCGACGCGGACGGGGCCGCGGCCTGGGCGGGATTCACCGCCGGGGGGCGGCTCGCCGAGCTCCGCACCTTCCCGGGCGCCCACTTCTACCTCGACGACGACGAGGCGGGGGTCTGGTCGGCGCTGACCGGTCTCCTGCGCCGCCACCACCGCACCGCACCCCACCCGATCGCCTGAGCCGTCGGTACCGGTGTCCCGCCGACCGCACGGCCCCGCAGGAGGAACGATGACCGGAACCACCGAGCCCCACCCGACCCGCACCGACCCCCGCACCCCGGCCGGACCCGGCCTCGTCCGCCTCGATCTCCCCGGCACCCCGGTCGACGTCCGCGTCGCCGAGGCCGCCGAGGACCCGATCGGCGTCGTCATCGCCTCGCTCGGCGAGTACCCGGTCTACGACGACGCGGCGTACGAGCTCATGGGCCGCGCCGAGGTCCGCAACGGGGCCTACCGCGCGGCCATCGCGGCGGCCGTCCCGGGCCGGACCGTCGTCGACATCGGCACCGGCCGGGAGGCGCTGTGGGCCGTCGAGGCGGCCCGCGCGGGAGCCCGGCACGTGTACGCGATCGAGGAGATGGCGGCGAACGCCGCCGCGGCGCGCGAGACGATCGCCGCGGCGGGCCTGGCCGACCGGATCACGGTGCTGGAGGGGTCCACGTCCTCGGTCGTCCTGCCCGAGCGTGTCGAGATCTGCATCTCCGAGATCATCGGGTGCATCGGCGGCTCGGAGGGTGCCGCCGCGGTGCTCAACAGCGCCCGGGAGCGCTACCTGGTCCCGGACGCCCGCTTCGTGCCGCACCGGTGCGCCACCACGATCGGCGGCGTCGACCTGTCCGGCATCGCCCCGGACGGCATCACCGCCTACGAGCGCGACCACGTCCGCTACCTGGAATCGATCTTCCAGGTGATGGGCGGCCCGTTCGACGTCCGCACCTGCGTGTCCGGCCTGCGGTGCGTCCCCTACCTCACCGACCAGATCCAGGTCGAGGACCTGGACCTGCACCGGGCCCGGGCGGCGACCTACGGCCGGGACTCCGGCACCCTCACCGTCCGCCACGACGGGACGCTGCACGGCCTCGCGCTCGGGGTGCGCCTCTGGGTCGCCGAGGACGCCCCACCGATCGACTCGACCGCGGCGTCCACCAGCTGGTTCCCGGTCTGGGTGCCGGCCACGGACGGCCCGGTCGCCGTGCGCGGCGGCGACCGCGTCGAGGTCGACTTCGCCTGGGCCCCCAGCCCGGACGGGCTCCACCCCGACTACCGGCTGCAGGGCCGGGTGCTCGCCGCCGACGGCACGCCGCGCGCCGTCATCGACTGGGACTCGCCCTACCACGGCGGTGGGTTCCGGGCCGACGCCTTCCACCGCACCCTGTTCCCCGAGCCCGCCGACGCCGGCGGGGACCGGGAGCCGGACGTGCGGGGGGCCGTCCGATGAGCCAGGCCGTCCGGGCCCGTCCCGATCGGGAGCCCGCCGCCGACCCGGCCGATCCGCGTGACCCGGTCGCCCGGCTCGCGCTGCTGGCCGATCCCGGCACGCGGCCGCGCCGGGTGCACGACTGCGACGGGGCGGCGTGGGCCCACCTGCAGGTGCGGGGCGCAGCCTGCGTGGTGTTCGCACTGGACCCCCGGGTCGCGGCCGGGGCGCTCGGCACCGAGGTCTGCGCCGCCGTCGTCGCGGCCTACGACGCCGCCGTCGCGCACCGGGTCCCCGTCGTCGGGATCTGGCACTCCTCGGGCGCCCGGCTGCAGGACGGCGCGCAGAGCCTGCACGCCGTCGCACAGATCTTCGCCGCGATGACGGCGGCGTCCGGGGTGGTCCCGCAGATCTCGCTCGTGGTGGGGCCCGCCGCCGGCGTCGCGGCCTACGGGCCCGCGCTCACCGACGTCGTGGTCGCGACCCCGCAGGCACGGATGTTCGTCACCGGGCCGGACGTCGTCCGCGCCGTGACCGGTGAGGAGATCACCCCTGCCGAGCTCGGGGGCGCGGACGTCCACGCCGCCCGCAGCGGCGTCGTGCACCACTGCGACGACGAGGCCGGGGCGATCGAGGCGGTCCGTGACCTGGTCGCGCTGCTCCGCCCGGCCCGGGCGCCGCGGGACACGGCCGTGCCCACCGGCGTCCGCACCGGGGGCGAGCACCCGCTGTCGGACCTGCTCCCGGCGAGCCCGCGCCGGGCCTACGACATGCGCGGGCTGCTGGCGCGGCTGCTCGACCCCGGCCCGGTCGAGCTGCACCGGGACTGGGCGCCGAACATCGTCACCACCCTCGGCCGGCTGGGCGGGCACCGGGTGGGGGTCGTCGCGAACAACCCGCTGCGCAAGGGCGGCTGCCTGGACGCGCTGGCCGCGGAGAAGGCCGCCCGCTTCGTGCGGATGTGCGACGGCTTCGGGATCCCGCTGCTGGTGCTGGTCGACGTCCCCGGGTACCTGCCGGGCGTCGAGCAGGAGTGGGACGGCGTCGTGCGCCGCTGCGCGAAGCTGCTGCACGCCTTCGCCGAGGCGACGGTCCCGTCGGTGACGGTGGTCCTGCGCAAGGCGTTCGGCGGCGCCTACATCGCGATGAACTGCCGTGGCCTGGGTGCCGACCGGGTGCTCGCCTGGCCGGACGCCGAGATCGCGGTGATGGGCGCGCCCGCTGCGGTCCGCATCCTGCACCGTCGCGAACTGCGTGACCACGCCGACCCCGAGCGGCGGGCCCGCGAGCTGGAGTCCGACCACGTGGCCGCCACCGGCGGGCTGGCGGAGGCGCTGCGGCTCGGCCTGGTCGACGAGATCGTCGAACCGGACCGGACCCGGGCCGCGGTGATCGAGGCGCTGCGCGCGACCCGGGGCGCCCACCCGCCGCGCCGCGGCAGGCACTCGAACATCCCGCTGTGACCCCGGACGGAGAACCGCATGACCGAGAACGCCCTGACCGCCGAGATCCCCGCGGTCGTGCTGGAGCTCCACTGCACGCCGGGTCGTGCCGTCGCCGCGGGGGAGACCGTCGCGCTGCTGGAGTCGATGAAGATGGAGATCCCGGTGCTCGCCCCGCACGAGGGGGTCGTCACCGGGGTCCATGTCGGATGCGGCGACTTCGTGCGGACCGGCACGGCGCTGGTGACGATGGACGTCTCCCGCGCCGGGGCCGGGCGGCCGCCCCGATGAGCGCACCGGGTCGGGGCTGCTCCTCCGAAAGACAGACGACACGGCCCGGGCCGTTCTGCACGCTGGGACGTGGTGGCGGCGACACCGACCCGGTCGCGCGCCGAACGAGGAGGGCTCATGATCCGGCGACCGTCCGCACGAACCGGGAGCCGCGCGGCCCGGGTGGCCGTCGCGGGAGTCGCGGTGCTGGTGCTGAGCGGGTGCGGTCCGCTGCAGGAGGGGCTGGACGCCCTGCCGACCGGTTCGGCCGCCGGATCGGGCGACTCCGCGTCCGGCGAGCCGCCGGGTGCGGAGTCCGGTGCGATGCAGCGCTGGACCGGGGACCTGTGCGAGGCGGTGGGCGAGGTGTCGGCCGTCGCCACCCGGCAGCGGACCTTCGACCCGGCCCGGATACCGGAGCTGCGGCAGGTGCTGGCCGACCAGGTGCGGGAGGTCGAGGGCGCCGTCGCCGGGCTGGGGGAGGACGTCCGGCGGCTCGGACCGCCGCCGGTCGAGGACGGTGCCCGGGTGCTCGACGAGGTCACCGGGATCGTCGAGGACCGACGGGAGTCGCTGGCCAAGTCGGCCGACTTCGTGGCCGAGTCGGACCGGTCCGGGACGATCGGCTACGTCCAGGTCGCGCGGGCCGCCCAGTCCGGCTTCACCGCGGGCCCGATGCTGGCCAGGGCGATCTCGCGGGTGCCGGAGATCGAGGCGTCGTTCGCCGCGGCGCCGCGGTGCCGTGCGATCGACAGCCGCTCCGACGAGGACGCGGGCGGCGGGAGCGCCGAGCCGACCGGCTCGGGCTGACACCCACGGTCGTGTCCGTGGCACACACGAGGAGAGGACGATCAGCGTGACGGCGAACGGGCCGGGCCTGCTGGCCGGGCGGACGATCCTGGTCACCGGGGTCATCACCGAGGCTTCCATCGCATTCCACACCGCACGCGTCGCCCAGGAACAGGGGGCGCGGGTACTGCTCGCCGGGTACGGCCGGATGTCGCTGGTGACCCGGATCGCCCGCAGGCTGCCCGACCCGCCGCCGGTGCTGGAGCTCGACGTGACCGACCGGGCCCAGCTCGACAGCCTGGCCGCGCGCGTCGCGGAGCACACCGATCGGCTGGACGGGGTCGTGCACTCCGTGGCGTACGCGCCGCCCGGGGCGCTGGGCGGCCGCTTCCTGCAGACCACCTGGGAGGAGGCCGCGACCGCGGTCCACGTGTCGGCCTACTCCCTGCAGTCACTGGTGACGGCGCTGCGGCCGCTGCTCTCCGCGGACGCGTCGGTGGTCGGGATGGACTTCGACGCCGCGCAGGCCTGGTACGGCTACGACTGGATGGGCGTCGCGAAGGCCGCCCTCGAGTCGTGCGCCCGCTATCTGGCCTGCTACCTCGGCCCCGACGGGGTCCGGGTGAACCTGGTCGCCGCGGGCCCGCTCGCCACCCTCGCCGCGCGGGAGGTCGGCGGCGAGGACGGGGTGGACGAGTGGGCCCGGCGGGCCCCGCTGGGCTGGGACCGCAACTCCGCGACCCCCGTCGCCCGGGCCGCCGTGGTCCTGCTGTCGCCGTGGCTGGGGGCGACGACCGGAGAGATCCTGCACGTCGACGGCGTCGCGCACGCGGTCGCCGACCGCGCACCCTCCGCGCCCGCCGCCGACCCGGTGCCGGCGGCGGGCGCCGACGTCGCCGCAGCGCCATGACCGGCGGTGCCGCGCCGGCGGGCCCGGCCACCACCGTGGGCCCGGCCGGTGTCGGCGACGACCCGACGGCCCCGGCGCCGGCGGTGCTCACCCCGGCGGCACTCGTGGCCGGGGTCGGGCAGCGGCTCGGCACCAGCGCCGGGCTGACCGTGACCGCCGAGCGGGTCGCCGTCTACCGCGCGGCCAGCGGCGACGAGGACCATCGGGAGACCGGCCTCGTACCGGGTTTCCTGCTGCTGGCGCTGGTCGTACCGCTCTCCGAGACGGTCTTCGACGTCGCGGGTCCCGGCATGGCCGTCAACCACGCGGTCACCGGCGTGCGGTTCCCCGACCTGGTGGCCGTGGGGGAACAGGTCCGGCTGACGGTCGACCTGCTCGCCGCACGGCACCGGCCCCGCGACTGGTTCCAGATCACACTGGGGCTGCGCCTGCACGGCCGGTCCGGCAGGCTCGGGTGCCGGGCCGAGCAGCAGATCCTGTATCCGGGCGTGCCCCGGTGAGCGGGCACCACCCCGCTCCGTCGACGGCCGCGCCCCGTACCGCCGCGTGGCCGGTCGGCGGCGCGGGAGGGCGGCGCCACCCACAGGACGAGGAGGACTCGTGACGGTTCGAGTACTGGTGGTCGACGACATGTCCGCGGTCCGCGTCGGCATCCGGATGATCCTGGACCCGGCCGCGGGGATCGAGGTCGTCGGGGAGGCCGCCGACGGGGCGATGGCGGTGGAGATGGCCCGCCGGCTGGACGTCGACGTGGCGCTGATGGACGTCCGGATGCCGGGCACCGACGGGCTCACCGCCACCCGCATGATCGTCGGCGAGGGACTGTGCGAGGTGCTCATGCTGACCACGTTCGGAATCGACGAGTACGTCATGGCGGCGCTGCGCGCCGGGGCCGCAGGGTTCCTGCTCAAGACGACGCCCGCCGACCGGCTGGTCGAGGCCGTGCACTCGGTGGCCCGCGGGGACGGCGTGCTGTCCCCGGAGGTGACCCGGGAGCTCCTGCGCACGTTCTCCGACTCCTCGGCGATGGTCGGCGCACCCGCCGGGGTCGCGGACCTGACCGGTCGCGAGTGCGAGGTCCTGGCCTGCCTCGGACGCGGGCTCTCCAACGCCGACATCGCGTGCGACCTGTACATCACCGAGACCACGGTGAAGAGCCACGTCTCCCGGGTCATGGCCAAGATCGGTGTCCGCTCGCGGCTCCAGGCGGCGGTCATCGCCCGGCAGATCGCCCCCACCTGCCCGGCCGTGTCCGAGGCCGCGGACCGCGCGGAGCCGGTGCCCGTCCCGCAGGAGTGACCGGGGGGCGGGGCCGCACGCGGGGCGGGGCCGCACGGACAGGCCCCGGGACTAGGGCGTGTCTCCTAAAGTGCGCAACCAGGTGACGATGGCCTTCAGTGCAACTCCGCCGCGGTAGGTCAGGGCGAGTTTGTCGTAGCGGGTCGCGAGGCCGCGCCACTGCTTGACCTCGCAGAACCCGCGTTCGACGACGTTGCGGCCGCGGTAGTCGACCCGGTCGAACGCCGGTGGTCGGCCGCCGCGTGTGCCGCGTCGTTTCCGGTGTCCCTGCTGGTCAGCCGGCTCCGGGATGACCGCGACGATCCGTCGTCCGCGCAGGTGGGCGCGGATGGCGCGTGAGGAGTAGGCCTTAGAGGTCGCGCGGATTGGTCACAGCTTGGCCGCGGTCGAGTGTCTGGGGGCGAGGGCGGGTACGGGCCTGCCGATCATGAAGTTATCTACGCTTCGTGATCGTCTGGAGGCCGCGTGCCCACCCTGCCATCATGGCTGACCGAGCCGTTGTGGGACCAGTTCACCGCGCTGCTGCCTCATCGAGACGAGTTCGATCCCACCCATCCGCTGGGCTGCCATCGCCGCCGGATCGCGGATCGGATCGTGTTCGACAAGCTCCTGCAGGTACTGCGGTTCGGCTGCTCGTATGAGGGCATCGCTGACAGCACCTGCTCGGCGACCACCATCCGCGATCGTCGTGACGAGTGGATCAGGCTCGGGGTCTTCGCCCAGCTGCGTCGGATCGTCCTGGACGCCTACGACCGCATCGTCGGTCTGCTGCTGCACGACATCGCCGTCGATGGCGCCATCACCAAGGCCCCCGGCGGCGGCGAGGTCGCCGGTCCGTCGCCGGTGGACCGGCGCAAACAGGGTATGAAACGTTCGGTGCTCGTCGAGGGATACGGCATCCCGCTGGGCCGAGTCCTGGCCGGAGCCAACCGGCACGACTCCCCGCTACTGGGCCCCACCCTCGACCGCCTCGATGCTCTCGGCCCGCTGCCCGACGACATCACCGTGCACCTCGACGCCGGCTATGACTCCGGCAAGACCCGCGACACGCTGGCCGAACGAGGCCTGCACGGCGAGATCGCGCACAAGGGTGAGAAAGCGCCGATCCAGGCCACCCGCCGCTGGCACGTCGAGCGGACCAACGCTTGGCACAACAGCTTCAACCGGCTGCAGCGCTGCTACGAACGACGAGAAATCGTCGTCGACGCGTTCTTCGACCTCGCCGACACGATCGTCACACTCCGTAGCTTGATTCGGCAGGCCTGGACCACACACCGCTGGAACGCCCGACCTGCACGACGTCCATGATCACCAACCAATCCGCGCGACCTCTTAGAGGTCGCGCGGATTGGTCACAGCTTGGCCGCGGTCGAGTGTCTGGGGGCGAGGGCGGGTACGGGCCTGCCGATCATGAAGTTATCTACGCTTCGTGATCGTCTGGAGGCCGCGTGCCCACCCTGCCATCATGGCTGACCGAGCCGTTGTGGGACCAGTTCACCGCGCTGCTGCCTCATCGAGACGAGTTCGATCCCACCCATCCGCTGGGCTGCCATCGCCGCCGGATCGCGGATCGGATCGTGTTCGACAAGCTCCTGCAGGTACTGCGGTTCGGCTGCTCGTATGAGGGCATCGCTGACAGCACCTGCTCGGCGACCACCATCCGCGATCGTCGTGACGAGTGGATCAGGCTCGGGGTCTTCGCCCAGCTGCGTCGGATCGTCCTGGACGCCTACGACCGCATCGTCGGTCTGCTGCTGCACGACATCGCCGTCGATGGCGCCATCACCAAGGCCCCCGGCGGCGGCGAGGTCGCCGGTCCGTCGCCGGTGGACCGGCGCAAACAGGGTATGAAACGTTCGGTGCTCGTCGAGGGATACGGCATCCCGCTGGGCCGAGTCCTGGCCGGAGCCAACCGGCACGACTCCCCGCTACTGGGCCCCACCCTCGACCGCCTCGATGCTCTCGGCCCGCTGCCCGACGACATCACCGTGCACCTCGACGCCGGCTATGACTCCGGCAAGACCCGCGACACGCTGGCCGAACGAGGCCTGCACGGCGAGATCGCGCACAAGGGTGAGAAAGCGCCGATCCAGGCCACCCGCCGCTGGCACGTCGAGCGGACCAACGCTTGGCACAACAGCTTCAACCGGCTGCAGCGCTGCTACGAACGACGAGAAATCGTCGTCGACGCGTTCTTCGACCTCGCCGACACGATCGTCACACTCCGTAGCTTGATTCGGCAGGCCTGGACCACACACCGCTGGAACGCCCGACCTGCACGACGTCCATGATCACCAACCAATCCGCGCGACCTCTTATCTGCGCGGACCCGCTCGGGTCGGGTCCGCGGTCGGCCCGGACCGACCCGTCCGACGCTCAGATGTGACATCAGGTGCGCGAACATCGGGGCGTCACCGGCCTGGCCAGGGCCGACCAGTACGACCAGCGGGCGGCCGTGTCCGTCAACGAGCTGGTGGATCTTCGTGCCGAGCCCTCCGCGGGAGCGGCCCAAGGCGTGATCGGGCGGCTCGATCAGCAGATTCTTGTAGTTCGATCCGGCCCCCTGTGTCTCGCTGCAGGGTCGCGGCGTGTTGGTGAGCGCGGATGATCGTCGAGTCGACCGACACGGCCCAGTCCACGAGACCGGCGGAGTCGGCATCGGCGAGCAGAGCTGCGAGAACGTGGTCCCAGGTGCCGTCACCGCAGTAGCGGCGGTGGCGTTTCCATAGGGTCTGCCACGGCCCGAACTCGACCGGGACATCACGCCAGGCCCGCCCGCAGCGGAACCGGTAGATGATCCCCTCGATCACTCTGCGGTGATCGGCGAACGGGCGCCCTGGCATCCCGTCCGACGAGGGCAGTAACGGCTCGAGTCGGTCCCACTGGGCATCGGTCAGGACGGCACGGCGCGACACCTACTGATCATCGCGCAGGCCCGACCAGCCGGGTTAGGAGACGCGCCCTAGGACCGGAACCGGCCGAGGCGCCGCTGCGCCCTGCCGAGGACGTCGAGCTGCGCGGCGTTGTACAGGTTGCCGACGGCCTCGTCGACGGTCCGCCGCGCGTGACCGGATCGCGGCAGCGCGTCGTCGCTGAGCCGGATCTGCGCGGCGCGCCCTCCGGCCAGCACCCCGAGATGGTCGGCCACCCCTGCCGCGACGCTCTCGCGCCGGGCCCCGTCCGCGTCGGGGGGCAGGGCGTCGAAGGCCTGGACGGCGGGGCCGGCCCGGTAGGGCGGGAGGAGGTCCAGGTAGGCCTGCAGCGGCTCCGGGGCGAGCACGCGGCTGAGGACCACGACGAGGGCCCGCTCCACCGGCGGCAGCCCCTCGACCCGACGGGCGATCGACAGCGGCACATCGGTCGGGGCGGCCTGGTCGAGCATCGCCACCAGCTCCGAGCGGGTCTGCTGCAGTCGCTCGACGTCACGCGTGACCTCGGCGATCAGGGCACTCACCACCTCGGTGGGCAGCCGGTCAGTCTCCGGATCCGGATCAGCCGGACGAGATGGTCCACCCCGTAGTACTGGTAGCCGTTCGACCGGCGTTCGGGCTCCGGCAGCAGACCGAGTTCGTGGTAGTGCCGGACCGCGCGACGGCTGGTGCCCGCGAGCTCGGCCAGCCGGCTGGGACTCCACACGACGACCTGTCCCTCCTCGGGATGCGTCTCCGGACGGTGCCGGACGGTTCCCACCGGCCACCGGGGGGTGCCCCCGTCCGGCGCGATGCCGTCGTGGGGAGGCACGCCGTCGGATGCGGCGACCACGGTGCGGACACGTGTGTCTTGAGGTGGACGCAACGGCCAGGTGTCTCCTGACTCCGTCACCGTAGCTCAGCCGGATGGAGTACTCCCGTCGTGTCCCGCCTCCCGCGTCTCCGCTCGTTGCTCGCACTCGCCGCCCTGGTGGGTCTCGCCGCGGGCTGTGTCGCCGCACCGGCGACGGGTGCGGACCGGGCCCGGGGCACGCCCCCGGAGCTGAGCCCCTTCTACGGTCAGGAGCTCGCGTTCGGCCCGTGCGCGGACTACGCGATCACCGACAAGGACCGGGCCCTGTTCCCCCACGACGGGCTCGAGTGCGCGCGCCTGCGGGTCCCGCTGGACTACGAGGATCCCGGAGGCCGCACGGCCGAGCTCGGGGTGCTGCGCGTCCCCGCCCGCGGGGAACCGATCGGCTCGCTCGTGGTCAACCCGGGCGGACCGGCATCGCCGGGGATGGCGCACGCCGCGCTGCTCACGACGTTGCCCGGGTACGCGCGGATCGGTGAGCGGTTCGATCTGGTCGGGTTCGACATGCGGGGCACCGGGGCGTCCACCCCCACGGTGGACTGCTTCACCGACGACGAGCGCCGTCAGGACCGGCTCGTCGCGAGCTTCTTCTTCGGCGGGGAGACCTGGAGCGAGGCCGAGACCGCCCGGGTGGCGCGCCGCTGCGCCGACGGCTCCGGCGGGGCCGAGGTCATCGGTCATCTGGGCAGCCGGGACACCGCCCGGGACATGGACGTGCTGCGCGCAGCGCTCGGCGACGACCGGCTGAACTTCCTGGGCGCCAGCTACGGCACCCGGCTCGGTGCCGTCTACGGCGAGATGTTCCCCGAGCGGGTGCGCACCATGGTGCTCGACGGCGGCATCGACCCGAACCTGCGCATCCAGGAGCGGATGGTCCAGCAGTTCGCCGGGTTCCAGCGCTCGTTCGACGCCATGGCCGCCGACTGCGCCACCCGCCGGGGATGTCCGCTCGGGGACGACCCGGCTCGGGCGACGACCCGGTTCCACGAGCTGGTCCGGCCGTTGGTCGACGACCCGGTCTCGGTCGGACCGGAGCGGCGGCTGACCTACCGGGGTGCGGTCGAGGCGGTGCTCTTCAGCCTCTACCAGCAGGAGGCGTGGCCGACGATCACCGATGGGCTGACGGCGCTGTCGGAGGGCCGCGGCGGCCCACTGCTCGCCGCCCGCGACGCCGCCCACGACATCCAGGCCGACGGCAGCTACTCCACCTTCCTGGAGGGGGCCTTCGCCACCCACTGCAACGACCGCGAACGCCAGAGCCCGGAGCAGGAGACCGCGATGCGCGGGCGGATGCTGGCGGCCGCTCCGTTCATGGACGACGGTCGCGGGACCCCGGCCCGCGACGTCTGCGAGGCGTGGCCGTCCGCACCGACCCTGGGCGCCCCCTACGCCACCGACATCCCGGGACTGCCGCGCACGCTCGTCGTGTCGGTCACCGGCGATCCCGCGGCGCCGCACGAGGGCGGGATCGCCCTCGCCGGGACGTTGCGGGCCGCCCTGCTGACCGTGCAGGGCGAGCGGCACGGCGCGGTGCTCGTGGCCGCCAACCCCTGCATCGACGACGCGGTGGCCGACTACCTGATCGATGCGGAGGCACCGGCCGATGCCCGTTGCACCCTCTGACCCCGCGCGCCGGGGCGGCGTTCCGTCACCGGGGCGGGCCGGTGCCCGGTCCGGGGACGACCTCCCGGGCAGCCGCCGCCCGCGGCTGAGCTCCGACACCGCCCGCTACCTCCTCACCAGCATCGTCACCGCCGTCCTGGCCGCCTGCTACGGCGTCGTCGCCGCCGTCGAACCGGCCGGTGTCGGGTCGCTCCGGTTCGTCGTCGTGGTCTACTTCGGCACCTGGTGTGTCCACTCGCTGCTCTACGCGGGCCTCACCTGGGCGGTCCTGCGTCGCGCGGACGGCGCCGAGCTGCGGGAGTGGCTGCGGGAGGACCCGCGGGGACGCCGGCGTCGACGCCGCACCGAGTGGCTCGCCGGCAGCGCGGGACCGCACGCAGCCGTGTGGTTCTGCGCGGCGGCGATCGGTGCGGTCGTCGCCGCCTCCGTCCTGCCGCAGCTGCGTGACGACCCGCTCGTCGTGGTGCTGGCGGTCCTGGTCGTGGCCTCGACGTGGCTGCTGATCACCATCGTCTACGCCGTGCACTACGCCCGCGAGAACGCCCACCGCGGCGGGCTGGAGTTCCGCGGCGTCCTCGACGAGGGCCCGCCGCAGCTGGCCGACTACCTGTACCTCTCGGTGCAGATCGGTACCGCCTACAACGGCGCGGAGGTGACCGTGACCAGCCGCGCGATGCGCCGGACCGCGGGTGTGCACACCGTCGTCGCGTTCGTCTTCAACACCGTGCTCATCGCGCTGCTCGTGTCCCTGCTCGTCGCCGTCGCCCCCTGACCCCCAGTACCGAGAGGTTCTGATGAGCAACCCCGACCCGGTCGTGCACAGCGGGCGGATTCCCGTCGCGGCACCGACGGCGATCCTGTCCTACGGTCCCGTCAGGATCGACCTCCCGCATCGCGTGCGACCGCTCGAGCTCACCGTGTCCGCCCCGGTCACCGGCACCGGTCTGCCGGTGATCGTGTTCTCGCACGGCCACGGTGCGTCGGCGTTCCTGTCCTCGCGCCACGGCTACCGCCCGCTGGTCGACTTCTGGGCGGCGCACGGGTTCGTGGTGGTCCAGCCCACCCACCTGGACGCGGGAATGCTCGGTCTGCGCGACGCCGACGATCCGGACGCGCCGCTGTACTGGCGGTCCCGCACCCGGGACGTCACGGACATCCTCGACCACCTCCCCACCGTGGAGGCCGACGTCCCGGGCCTGGTGGGTCGGATCGACCGGTCCCGGATCGTCGCTGCCGGCCACTCGCTGGGCGGTCACACCACCTGCCTCCTCCTGGGCATGCGCGTCCGCGACCCCGTCGACGGGGCCGAGGTCGACCTGCGGGATCCACGGGTCCGGGCCGGGGTCGTCATGGCCGCCCCCGGCATCGGCGACGACCTGGCGGACTGGGCCGCGACCCACTACCCGGTCCTGCGCCACGCGGACTTCTCGAGGATGCACGCCCCGGCGCTGGTCGTGGCCGGTACCCGCGATCTCGACCCGCACTTCTCCGAACGCCTCGGTTACCGGTCGGACGCCTACACCCACAGCCCGGGTCCGAAGACGCTGCTCAGCGTGACCGACGGGGAGCACATGCTGAGCGGGGTGTCGGGCTTCGACGTCGCCGAGACCACCGACGAGGACCCCGAGCGGGTTGCCGCGGTGCGGGCCCTGGCCTGGGCGTACCTGCGCAGCACGCTGTACCCGGGCGATCCCGCCTGGGACACCGCCGCCCGCGCCCTGCGCAGCCTGACGCCGTCGCTCGCCCGCATCGAGTCGAGACCGCGGACGGCGTCGTGACGCACGACGCCGTCGTGACCGGAACCGGGAGCGGGACTCGACCGGGAGGGCGGCGGTGTCGGTGACCCGACCGTGGAGTGCCGCCCGTGTGCGGTGGTGTCGCCCTCCGTCGCGCAGCGCCATCCGAGGTCCTCGCGTCGCGAACAGTCGGTGGGGTACTGCGGGTTGCCGATCCGGACGCCGCGCCGGGTCGGTGGCGCGGCACGGATGTCGGGGGCGGCTGGGCGCACCGTGCGCCGTGCCCGGTCGGTTGCACGGACCCGACGGCACCGGTGGCCGGGTCGGTGTGCCAGCGGCGGCGCGGTGGTCGGCACGGCCGTGCCTGAGCCGGGCGGTCAGTGTTCCGGGTCGGCGAGCAGCGGGCCCAGCTGTTCGAGCCGGCCGACACCGGCCTCGAAGTCGTCCACGACCGGATCGAGCCGGACGTGGTCGGCACCCGCGTCCTGGTGTGCGCGGACCCGCTGGGCGACGTCGGCCGGGGTGCCGAACGCGACCACGGCCTCGACCACCGCGTCGGCCCCGTCCCGGACGTCCTGCTCGTCGAACCCGAGACGGCGCAGGTTCGCGCCGTACGGGGAGCCCTCTGCGCCGGCCGCCATGGCGACGAACGCCCGGGCCTGCGGCCGTGCGGACTCCCGGTCGGCCCCGAGCACGACCGGCAGCCCGACGGCGAGCAGCCGAGCCGGTGCCGAGCCCGTGCGGTGAACTCCGGTGGCTGGACCGCGGGCAGGGCACCGTCGGCGGCCTCGGCGGCGACGTCCAGCATCCGGGGGCCGTTCGCGGCGAGGACGGTCGGGTAGGAGACGTCCAGCGGCGGGCAGATCGGCTCGGCGACCGTCAGCCGCTCCAGGTAGCGGCGCGCGGTGTCCGCCGGGCTGCGGAACGCGGCGCCCACGGCATCGGCCTGGAACGGGTACCCGATCCCGAACCCGGCCACGAACCGGCCCGGGAACGCCTGGGCCAGGTACGACGCGGCGCCGTGCGCGGTCTGTGGCGGGCGCGCCCACATGTTCAGCACGCCTCCGGCGACGGTCAGCCGCTCGGTCGCGGCCAGGAGGATCGCGATCTGGACGAACGCGTCCTTGCCGCCGACACCCTCGTTCACCCAGATCGACGGGAACCCGGCCCGCTCGAGCCGGGCCGCGGCGGCCCGCTGCGCGTCCAGGGTCGGCTGTGCGGTGAACGGGATGTTGGGGAGCATCGCGCCCCACGGTCCGAGGGACCGTCTCGCCGCCGCGACGGTCGTGCCGTCGGTCATCGTGTCCTCCTCAGGATTGAAACGGCGGAGGCCGCCGTTTCGCTGCGGCTACGATATGGCGGACCCCGCCGTTTCTGCAAGGGAGGACGTCGTGACCGGAGGCAGGCGCGCCGACGCGCGGCGCAACCACGACCGGATCCTCGCCGTGGCCCGGGACGAGGTCGCCGCGCACGGTGCCGCGGCCTCGCTCGAGCAGATCGCCCGGGTGGCCGGCGTCGGCTCGGCCACCGTGCGCCGGCACTTCCCGACCCGCGGCGCCCTGCTCGAGGCGGTGTCGCACGAGCGCGTCGAGGCGCTCGCGGCCTATGCCCGTGAGGCGCTCGACGCGCCGGACCCGACCGTCGCGCTGCTCGCGTGGACCGACGAGCTGGTCGCCTACTGCGTGGTCGCGCGGGGTCTCGCTCCCGCGCTGTCGGGTGCGGACCTCGTACACGGGAACTCGTGCGCGGCCTCGCTCGGCGAGGCCCTCGACCCCCTCCTCGCCCGGGCGGTCCGGGCGGGCGGCGTGACCGCCGACCTGACCGCGCCGGACCTGATCACCGTCGTGGTCGGGATCGTCCTGGCCGTCGAGCACCGACCCGACCCGCGGGCGGAGGCGACCAGGCTCGTCGGGCTGGCGTTCCGGGGGGTGCGGGCGCAGCCGACCGGGGTCGAGGATTGACGGGGGCCGGACCCCGGTACGTAGAGTCGTCCCACGGACCTGCGGGCCTTCCACCCCCGGCCGGTACCCGGCCCGATGACGCCGCCGCGACCCGCCGTCCGCGGCACGGGTGCGCACGCCGGGAGCGATGGGGGAGCGGTGAGGATCGGTTTCGTGGGGTCCCGCAGGAGGCACATCGACCTGCTCCGGGTGGCCGGGGCGAGCTGTCCGGGCCGGGTACGTCCCCGGTCCCGACCCGCTCACCGGTGCCCTCCCGGAGGTCCGCATGTCCCCGCGCCCGCCGCTGTCCGTCCTCGACCTCTCACCGGTGCCGGCCGACGGGGGAGCCGGTGAGGGGCTGCGTCACTCGATCGACCTGGCCCGGGTGGCCGAACGGGCCGGCTACCACCGGTACTGGGTGGCCGAGCACCATCTGAACCCCGGCGTCGCGTCCTCCTCGACGCCGGTGCTGGTCGCCCTCATCGCCGCGGCCACCGAGCGGATCCGGGTCGGGTCCGGGGCGGTCCAGCTGCCGAACACCCCGCCGCTCTCGGTCGCCGAGCAGTTCGGGGCCGTCGGCGCGGTGCACCCCGGGCGGATCGACGTCGGGCTGGGGCGGTTCGACCTGCACAAGTTGCTGACGCTGATCCGGCAGGGCCGGGCGACCCCCGGTGCGGCGCCGCCGCCGGCCCCGCCCGCGAGGGTCGTGGACGGGCTGCTGGTCCCGCCGCCCGCCCGGTTCGTCGGCGACCTGTCGCTGTTCGGGACCTTCGGTGAGCTCCTCGGCTTCAGCGCCGACGACCCCACGCCGGACTACGGGGCCCAGGTGCGGGAGATCCTGTCCTACTTCGCGGGGACCGCGACCCGCGCGGACGGCCGTCCGTTCGCGGTCACCCCCGCTGCGGGCGCCGACGTGCAGGTGCTGGTCCTGGGCGCGAGCGCAGGGACGAGTGCGCAGGTGGCGGGGGAGCTGGGGCTGCCGTTCGCCGCGAACTACCACACCTCGCCGAACGCGACGCTCGACGCGGTGGCGGCCTACCGCGCCGCGTTCCGGCCCGGCCGGATCGCGGCGCCGCACGTGCTCGTCTCCGCCGACGTCGTCGTCGCGGACGACGACGAGCACGCCCGCGAGCTCGCTGCGCCGTACGGGCAGTGGGTGCTCGACATCCGCAGCGGGCGCGGCGCGCAGCCCTACGTCACCCCGCAGGAGGCGCTGGCCCGCGCGTGGACCGAGGAGGAACGGGCGGCGGTGCGGGACCGGGTGGACACCCAGTTCGTCGGGTCACCCGCGACGGTGACCGAGCGCCTGGAGACCCTCGCCCGGGTCACCGGCGCGGACGAGCTGGTCGTCACCACGATCACCACCGACCACGCCGACCGGGTCCGCAGCTACGAGCTGCTCGCGACGGCGTGGACCGCCTGACGGGCGGCGACGGGGGAGTGCGGCGCGCCCCGATCGGCCGCTGGATCAGGTCCCGCAGTAGGTGACGTGGGGGCCCGTGCCGGGCACGGTGAGGTCGGCCAGTCCGGGGCGTTCGACGAACGGGTCGCGGACGGCCGCGAGCAGGCGGTGGAACGGGGCGGGATCGCCCTGCTCGGCCGCCTGCAGCGCGGCGTCGGTGACGTGGTTGCGCGGGATGTAGAGCGGGTTGACCCGGTCCATCGCTGCGGCGACACCGGCGCGGTCGGCCGGGAGCAGGGTCTCGCGGCGGTCGGCCCACGCGTCGAAGGCCGCCCGGTCGAGGAACAGGTCCCGTGCGGTGCCCGCCGCGAGGGCACGGAAGAAGGTCGTGAGGTCGACGCGCTGGGCGTACAGCAGGTCCATCAGGTCCTCGCCCAGCCGAGTGTCCGGGGTGGACAGTCCCAGCTTGGCCGCCATGCCCTCGGCCCGGTACCGCTCGTAGGCGGGCGTGAACTCGTCCAGCAGGTCCTCGACGACGTCGAGCGGGCGCAGGCTCTCGGCGAGGCGCGCGAGGTTCCAGTGCAGGATCCCCGGCTGCGCGCCGTAGGCGTAGCGCCCCGTCGTGTCGAGCGAGCTGAACACGGCTGCCGGGTCGGCGACGTCGACGAAGGCACAGGGACCGTAGTCGATGGTCTCCCCGGAGATCGTCGTGTTGTCGGTGCTCATCACGCCGTGCACGAACCCGACGAGCATCCACCGGGCCACGAGCGCTGCCTGCGCGTCGACCACGGCGCGGAACAGCTCCCGGTAGGGGCGCTCGGCCGAGGCGGCCGAGGGCACGTGCCGGGCGATCGCGTGGTCGGCGAGAGCGCGCAGGGCGCCCGGCTCGGAGGCCGCGGCGTACTGGAAGGTGCCGACCCGCAGGTGGCTCGCCGCGACCCGGGCGAGCACCGCGCCCGGGAGCGGCCGGTCGCGTTCGATCGTCTCGCCGGTCGCGACGACGGCGAGCGCGCGCGTCGTCGGGATGCCGAGAGCATGCATGGCCTCACCGAACAGGTACTCACGCAGCATCGGTCCGACGGCGGCGCGGCCGTCGAGCCCACGGGAGAACGGGGTGGGGCCGACCCCCTTGAGGTGCAGGTCCCGGCCGTCGGGCAGCTCACCGGCCAGCAGGGCCCTCCCGTCGCCCAGCCGGGGCTTGTAGACGCCCCACTGGTGGCCGGCGTAGACCAGGGCGCGGGTGTCCACGCCGTCGCCCACCAGCGTCGACACCGCGACCGGACCGACCCCGAGATCGTCGTTGCGCACGAGTACCCGGGGATCCGGGAACCGCACCGCGGGCCACCGGACCGACAGCGCCGGGACGTCCCGGGCGTAGGTGTGCACGAGCTGCGACCGCTCGCCGGGGCGAGCACGGACCGCGTCGTGGGTGCCCACCGCTCAGCCCGCCGCACCGGGGCGGACGCGCCCCGGTTCGCGGATCAGGCGGTAGCGCTCGCGGCGCGCGACCAGGGCGGCTTGCGGAGCGGGCATCGGACCTCCCCCACGTCGACCGTCTCAGCATCTCTCCGTCGGGTCCGTCGGGTCCGTCGGGCGAGGTGAGTCGCGGCACACCGGGTCGCCACGAACCCGGCAGGGTCCTGCCGTAGGCCGGGTGCCGGTTCCCTCCCGGGCAGGCGCGCCGTCGGACCGGCCACGCCGCCGGCCGTCCGTCAGGCGGTCCGGTCCTGCCCACGGTCGAAGGACCGGCGCGCGTCCTCGATCGCGGCGTGGTGACGCCCGGCCCATCCGGTGAGCGCCCGCAACGCGTCGCACAGCTCCTCGGCGATCGGGCTGAGGGTGTACTCGACCTTCACCGGAACGGTCGGGTGCACGGTACGGACCAGTAGCCCGTCGCGTTCCAGGCCCCGCAGGGTGCGGGTGAGCATCCGGCGGCTGATCCCGCCCAGCTTCCGCTCGAGCTCGGTGAACCGGACAGGGCCTCGGGCCGCAGCGAGCAGGACGCCGATGCTCCACTTGCCGCTGACCTGCTCGACGACCTCGCTCAACGCGCACGCCGCCGTGTCCCGCCACGGGTCCTCGGCGCCGGCTGGGGAAGACATGACCGGGACGGACCTCCAGGGCGGGCGACACGCGTCGCGGTCGACGATATCCCCGGTCATGTCCGCGGGCGACGGGCCGCGGACCCGCCGCCGCGCGGTGGTCCGGCGTTCCCGGTGGCGTCGTGGGCCTGCCCGGCCCCGGGTGACCGCCGGGCCGCGTCCGACATCCCCGGTGTCCGGGCGGGGCCCCGGAGGATCACCGCGGCGAGCCCGGCACCCACGAGGGTGACGGCGGCGGCGCTCCAGGCAGCCGCGCGCAGCCCGGACACGACGGTCGCGGGGTCGGGTGCCGGACCGCGGCCGGTGGTGGCGACCGCCACCAGCGCGGCGAGGCCGACCGCGGAACCGATGTACTGCGAGGTGGACGCCAGCGCCGCGGCGACGCCCTGCTGCGCGGCCGGCACCCCGGTGGACACGGCGACGAACAGCGGGGGGAACGACAGACCGGCGAACGTGCCCCACACCAGCACGGCGGGCAGGGTCGCCCAGTAGGTCGCGCCGACCGACATGCCCAGGGCCATCGCGACCATGGACAGGGCGACCCCGGTCATGCCGACGACGAGGGTGCCCCGGATGCCCAGCCGGCCGAGGACGAACGGGACCAGCACGACCGACGCGGCGACACTGCACAGGCTCAACGGCAGGAACGCCAGTCCGGCGGCGAGCGGTGAGTAGCCCAGCACGTCCTGCAGGTAGGTCGTGAACAGGTAGTAGAGCGTGCCGACCGTGCCCATGAACACGAACACGACGACCACCGCCGCCAGCACGTTCCGGTCGGTGATGATCCGCCGGGGGACCAGCGGGTCCCGGGTGCGGGCCTCGACCAGCACGAAGGCTCCCAGCAGTACCAGCCCCACCAGGAGCGCACCCCCACCGGGAGCGCTCGTCCAGCCGCTTCCGGGGCCGGAGACCAGACCGGACACGACCGACGCGGCGCCCGCGGTGACGAGCAGCGCCCCGGGCAGGTCGAAGCCGCGGGTCCCGCTCGGGACCGGGTCCCCGGCCAGCAGGACCGGCGCCGCCGCCAGCGCGACCGCCATCAGTGGCACGTTCACCAGGAACACAGCCTCCCACCCCACGGCGCTGGTGAGGACACCGCCGCCCAGCGCTCCGACCGCTGCGCCGGAGGCGCCCGCAGCGCCCCACACCGACATCGCCCGGTTGCGCGGTGCCCCCTCGGCGAAATGGGTGGTGATCAGCTTCAGCGTGGAGGGGGTCAGGAGGGCCGCCCCCAGCCCCTGTGCGGCGCGCGCGGCGACCAGCATGGCGGGCCCGGTGGCCAGACCGGCGACCAGGGACGATCCGCCGAACAGCACCGTCCCGGTCAGGAAGACGCGTCGTGCACCCAGCCGGTCCGCGGCCCGGCCCCCGAGGAGCAGGCAACCGCCGAACACGACGGTGTACGCGCTGACCACGGTCTGCAGGGACCGCTCGGAGAACCCGAGCCGACGACCGATCTCGGGAAGCGCCACGAAGACGATGTCGAAGTCGATGGCGGTCATGAACTGGGCGAGGCTGAGCAGGGCCAGTACGGCGGCCGGAGGGGCGGGGGAGAGGCGTCGCGTACGAGACAAGGGATCGTCCTGGTGCACCGTCGGAGTCGGACCGCGGCGGAGCCGCTGCGAACGATCGTCGGCGCCGTGGCGGACGCACGGTAGAAGGCACATCGGTGTGCCCCGGGAACACCGGTGTGACCGTCCAGGCAGATGCCCGTGGACCGGGACCCGATGTGATTCGGCGGACACCTCGGGGCCCGGCCCGCGACGGAGCTCAGCCGACGGCGGAGCCGCCCTCCGGCGGCTGCGGCCGGTCCGGGGAGTCGAGGGTCACCAGGTCCTGCAGGAGCCGTCGCGCGGTCGGGGTGTTGGGCACGACCGCCAGCAACGAGGTGCTCACGGCGTCGTCGGTCGCCGCGGCCAGCGCCCGCTGGGCCCAGCGGGTCCCGGAGCGCAGGTCGGCCATCGCGTCGGTGGTGCCCCCGCTGCGGAGCCAGTCACCCAGGGCCGAGCGGCGCATGCCGTCGATGAGCGCGGCGATCGCCATCGGCTCGAACGTGCGGCTGCCGCTTGGCAGGTGCAGCCGCAGGTGCCGGCGGCTGTGCACCAGGTACCGCTCGTGTTCCAGGATCTCGCGCTCGGCCAGCCGGGGCACCACCCGGGTGAGCCGGTAGCGGCGGAGCACCAGGTCCGGATCGGACAGGAAGCCGGCCAGGGTGTACTCGGTCGCCTCGACGACGTCGCGGACCGGATCGACGCCCCGACCCGGCGCGGCGAGGAACACCCGCGCCCGCTCCCGGCGCTCGGCGTGGTCGGCGAACGGGATCTCGTCCTTGCTCTCGAAGTGCCGGAACACGGTCCGCCGGGACACCCCGGCCGCGGCGGCGATCGCGTCGACGGTCACCTGCTCGTAGCCGTGCTCCAGGAACAGGCCGAGCGCCGTCCGCGCGATGTGCGTGGTGGTGTCGACCGGTTCCGGCTGCGGGGTGCCGGTCATCGCCGTCCGTCCCAGGCGGTGCGGCGTGCCGGGTCGGCGTCGGTGACGACCCGGTCCGCCCCGGCGAAGTCCCGCTCGTGGCGGTGCTCCGGCCCGTAGCCGGGCCAGCCCGGATCACCGGTGCGGATGAAGCCGACCCAGGCGTCGTGCATCTGCCGGGCGAGCTCGCGCGGCCGTTCGTCACCGAGCAGGCCGTGCCAGTCGGGATGGTCGAGGGCGTCGAAGACGAACGGGAGCTCCACCGCGTGCGCCGCGCCCAGACGTCCGCCCAGGGCCGGTGAGTGCCAGCCGAACCGGTAGAGGTGGGCGCGCCCGTGCGCCTGGGCGAGGCGCAGCGCGGGGATCCGGTAGACGGCGTCGGTGAGCACGTCGCAGAGACGGTCGAGATCGCTGCCGGTGCGCGGGTAGGCGCGCAGTCCGCCGCCGAGCCGGTAACGACGGGCGATCAGCCGGGTCGCCAGCCGGGTGGACAGGCCGTTCTCGGCGACGCCGGTCAGGAACAGCCGGGCCTCCTGCAGGTTGTGGCCGATCAGCAGGTCGACCGGGGCGGTGGCCCCGGCCCGGGCGGCGTCGACCGGGCGCCGGGGCAGCACCTCGCCGTCGACGACCGGTTCGAACGGCATCAGGTTGGCGACGACCTCGGCCCAGCCCCGGCGGAACGGCCGTCGCAGGACCTCGGCGGCGAGCCTGCCCTGGGCGGCGACGACCCGGGCCGGCTCGACCGCGGCGACCGCCTCCCGGGTGGCGGGCACACCGAGCAGTGCGGCGAGCCGCACGCCCACCCGGCGCGCACTGTCCGGGCCGAGTGTGTGGTGCCCGGCCCCGGACTGCAGGATCGCCCGGCCGAACAGCCCGCGCGCGGCGGGCATGGCGAGCAGCGCGGCGATGCTCATCGCCCCGGCCGACTCGCCCATCACCGTGACGTTGCCGGGGTCGCCGCCGAACAGCGCGATGTGGTCGCGGACCCAGCGCAGCGCGGCGACCTGGTCCAGCAGCCCGAGGTTCGGGGTGCCCTCGCCGAACCACAGGAAGCCGTCGGCGCCCAGCCGGTAGTTGATCCCGACGTAGACGATCCCGTCCCGCGAGAAGCTCGCGCCGGTGTAGCCGCCCACGGCGGTGGAGCCGGTCACGAAGGCCCCGCCGTGGACGAACACCACCACCGGCGCGGCGCTCGCCCGCTCCGGCGCCCACACGTCGAGGTGCAGGTGGTCCTCGCCGGGGTCGACCGGGTTCGGCAGGAGCGCACCGATCTCCCCCTGGCCGGCCGCCTGCGGTGCGGTCGGCCCGGGCCGGGTCGCATCGCGCACGCCGGTCCAGGGTGACGGCGGCTCGGGCGGACGGAACCGCAGCGCACCGGTCGGTGGGGCGGCGTAGGGCAACGCCCGGTAGACGACGCCGTCGTGGTGCCGGGCCCCTCGCACGGCCCCCTGGGGCAGCTCGACGACGGGTGCGGCCTCGTCCTGCTCCAGCATGCCGCCAGTGTGACACGTCGACACCTTTTGATGACACCGAGTGCCAGTGCTTCTGCCAGCACAATCGGGCGAACTCGCCCTTGTCAGAGGAACGGGCACCGGTCAGACGGACACCCAGTGTCACGTCACTGCCGACACGGTGACACTGAATGTCAGGGGGATCCATCGATGCCGACCGGACTCGCCACACTGCACGCCGTCGCCACCCGGAAGGCGATGTACCGGCTGCTGCCGATCATGGGTATCGCGTACTTCATGTCCTATGTGAACAGGACGAACGTCGCGCTGGCCAAGACCCAGCTCGAGGCCGACGTCGGGATCAGCGCCGCGGCCTACGGGCTCGGGGCCGGGATCTTCTTCCTCAGCTACGCGCTGCTGGAGATCCCGAGCAACATGGTCCTGCACCGGATCGGCGCCCGCGCCTGGATCACCCGGATCGCCGTGACCTGGGGCCTGGTCTCGGCCTCGATGATGTTCGTGCAGGGTGAGCTGTCGTTCTACGTCCTGCGGTTCCTGCTAGGCGCCGCCGAGGCGGGCCTGTATCCGGCGCTGATGTACATGGTGACGCTGTGGTTCGCCCCGCAGCACCGGGTCACGGTGGTCGGGCTCATCTACACCGCTCCCGCCCTGGCGATCATCCTCGGCTCGCCGGCCGGCGGAGCGCTGATGCTGCTCGACGGCGCCGCCGGCCTGCACGGCTGGCAGTGGATGTTCCTGACCGAGGGTCTGGTGACGGTGCTGATCGGTGCGGTCGTCTGGTTCACCCTGCCCAGCCGCCCGCAGGACGCCCGCTGGCTCAGCCGGGCGGAGGCGGACGAGCTCAGCGCCCGGGCCGGCGCGGGCGACGGGCCCTCGCCCGCCCGGCTGCGCGGCAACCTCGGGTACGCCTTCGGACGACCGGTGATCCTGGTGCTGTCCGGGCTCTACTTCCTCAACCAGCTCATCGGCTCCGCGGTGGGGTTCAACGTGCCGTCGCTGATCCAGGCGCTCGGGGTCGACGACCCGCTGCAGATCGGTGTGATCACCGGCGGCCTCGGCGTCGGCGCGCTCGCCGGTGTCCTGTTCTTCCCGTGGCTGCACCGCCGGTACGTGCACGACGACACCGGTCTGATCGTGGTCTGCGCGGTGCTGGCGACGGTGACGCTGACCGGTTACCTGGCGGTGGCGGACCCGGTGTGGCAGATCGTGCTGCTCTACGCGACGAACTTCTTCGTGATCGGCACGCTGCCGCTGTTCTGGTCGGTCGCGATGTCACGGATGTCGGGTCTGATGGCGGCAGTGGGCCTGGCCTTCGTGAACATGATCGGCCTGACCGGCTCGTTCGTCGGGCCGTCGGTGTTCGGTCTGCTCGAGGGGCCGGGCGGGGACTCGGCGGCGTCGTTCCTGTTCGTGCTGGGCGCCTGTGTCGCCGGCATCGCGGTCGCGGTGGCGCTGGCGGTGATGGTGCGTCGCGAGCGGGTCGGCGGGGTGACGCCCGGGCCGTAGTCGTGGCCGGGGGCCGGAACCGGGGTGCCGACCGGCGCCCGACGCGGTGCCGGGGGAGCGGAACCCGGGAGGTGTCCGCGGGGACCGGGGGACCGGTCCGGCACCGGGCCTGCTCGCAGCGGCGGAGCAGTTCCGGTCGGTCACGGGCGGCGTGCTGCGGCGCCGCGGTAGAGCGACTCGGTCAGCGACGCCGCGATGCCCGCGCCCAGCTCCTCGGGGGTCGATCCGCCGTCGGCCCGGTACCACTTGTAGGTCCAGTTGACCGCACCCAGGCACATGTTGACGTAGATCTTGGGCGTCATCCCGTCCAGCAGCGCGCCGGGGTGGCGGTCCAGGTGCTGCTGCAGGGCGTCGGTGAACAGGTTCTCGAACGCCCGGCGACGGTCGAGGACCTCCCCTGCCAGGTGGGCGGGGAGCTCGTGCTCCTCCTCGAAGCACACCTTCAGCAGTGCCTGGTGCCGGCAGGTGTAGGCGACCCGCGAGGCGATCAGGTCCCGGATCGCGTCGAGCGGGGTCGCCGCCGCGGCCACCGTGCGCCGTGCCATGACCAGGCTCTCGTCCAGCACGTCGGAGTAGAGCCGGACGAGCAGCTCCTCCTTGCTGCGGAAGTAGTGGTAGAGGGTCGGCTTCGACAGCCCGACGGCGGCCGCGATCTCGTTCATCGAGGTGGCCCGGAACCCCTGCCGGGAGAAGATCTCCGCCGACTGCGACAGCACCCGGATGCGGCGGGCGTCCGCCTTGCTCAAGGTCGTGTCCGTCATCGGCCCCTCCACCTGCGCCTCGTGCGACCGACGTCCACGGTAGCCGGAGCCGGGGTTGACAGCGGGGCGGCATGCTCGCAGTATTCGCCCGACCGGTCGGTCGAATAAGTGAGGCAGCGCACATGTCGTGGGAGCTCAGCGAGGAGCACGTCGCCTTCCGTGCGACGTGTCGCGACATCACCGATCGCGAGATCCGCCCCCTCGTCGACGAGGTCGAGGAGTCCGGGGTCTTCCCGGCCGAGCTGTGGAAGCGGCTCGGTGACACCGGCCTGCTCGGCTTGACCACGCCGGAGGACCTGGGCGGCTCCGGGGCGGGGTCGCTGGCCGTCGCGGTGCTGGCCGAGGAGCTGGCTCGGGCGAGCGGCGGGATCGCGGTGACCGCCCTGGTCAGCGCCTACATGGCCGCGCCGCACCTGGTCCGGCACGGCACCGCGGAGCAACGGGCCCGATGGGTCCCACCGCTGGTCGCGGGCGAGGCGGTGGCGGCGATCGCGGTGACCGAGCCCGGCACCGGGTCCGACGTCGCCGGGCTCACCAGCACCGCCCGCCGTACCGACGACGGCTGGGTCCTCGACGGGCGGAAGATGTTCATCACCAACGCCGGGCCGGCCGACGTCCTGGTCGTGGCCGCCCGCACCGGGGGCCCGCGTCACTCCGGGATCACGCTGTTCGCGGTCGAGCAGGGCACGCCGGGCCTGTCCACCGGGCGGCCGCTGCGCAAGATGGGGTGGCACTCGTCGGACACCCGTGAGGTGGTCCTGGACGGTGTCGTCGTCGCGGGCGACGCGGTGGTGGGCACGGAGAACCGCGGCTTCCACCAGATCATGGAGGGCTTCCAGCTGGAACGGATCGCGCTGGCCGCGATGGGGCTGGGGCACGCCGCGGAGTGCCTCGACCTGGTCCGGGCGCACGTCCGTGGACGCGAGGCGTTCGGTGCGCCGCTGACCCACCTGCAGACGATCCGGCACCGGATCGCGGCGATGGAGATCGAGCTCGACGCCGCCCGGCTGCTGACGCACCGGGCCGCGGCCCGGCTCGACGCCGGGCACCCCGACGCGGCCACGTCGGTGGCGCGGGCCAAGTACCTCGCCGCGCGCGCGGCCGCCCACGTCGTCGACGACGCCGTCCAGCTGTTCGGCGGGTCCGGGTTCGTCGAGGAGAGTCCGGTGGCCCGGCACTACCGGGACGCGCGGATCCTGCGGATCGGGGGCGGCACCGACGAGGTGCAGCTGGAGATCCTCAGCAAGGCACTGGCGTCATGACCGTCACGGCGCCCCGGTACCGCACCCGTCGCCCGCCGACGTGGCGCCCCGGGAGCGTGTCGTGACCGCCCGCGACCCGGCCCAGCGGGGGGAGGACCGGGCCGGGCGTTACGAGAGGCCGGGGCGGGGCGCGGCCCGCCGGACCCGGTCCCCCGGCCGACGACATCCCGTCGCCGGCCCCGCGTAGACCCCCACTCTGCCGAGAGGACACCGATGTCCGAGAGTGCCGACCCCCTCGCCCAGCTGATCGCCACGCCGCTGCGTCCGCTCCCGCCCCGGTGGACGGTGCCGGACCGGGTGACGGCGCTGGACCACGCCCGCTCGTTCACCACCCCGGACGAGTACTGGGCCTGGGTCGCCGGCCGGCAGCGATGGATGCGCCCCTGGACGACGGTGCGCACGGGCGAGCTGCCCGAGTTCCGCTACTTCGAGGGCGGACTGATCAACGTCGCGGACAACTGCGTCGACCGGTGGGCGGAGGACCCCGCGACCCGGGACCGGCCGGCCGTGATCTGGGAGGGGGAACCCGGTGACACCCGGACCCTGACCTACGCCGAGCTGGCCGACGAGACCACCCGGCTGGCGGCCGGGCTGGCCGGGCTGGGGGTCCGCCGGGGTGATGTCGTCGGCATCTACATGCCGAACCTGGTCGAGGCGTTCACGACCATCCAGGCCTGCAACCGGATCGGCGCGATCTACACGGTGCTGTTCGCCGGGTTCGGCGAGGAGGCGGTGGCGTCCCGGCTGCGGGCCGCGCGGGCGGTGGCCGTCGTGGTGGCCGACGCGAGCTACCGCCGGGGCAGACGGGTGCCGCTGCTGGAGACGCTGCGTGCGGCCCGTGGGCGCGCCCCGTCCGTGCGGGCCACCGTGGTCGTCGACCGGACCGGGGACGCGACATCGCTGGGCGCGGCGGAGCACCGCTACTCCGCCGTCGTCGAGGCGGGTTCCGCCGGCACCCCCGCCGTGCCGCTCGATCCCAACGACCCGTCCTTCCTGATCTTCACCAGCGGCACCGAGTCCACACCGAAGGGTGTGGTGCACAGCGTCGGCGGGTTCCTGCTGGGCACCTGGGCCAACGCGCACTGGCAGGCGGGCTACCAGCCGGGTGACGTCTACTGGGTCGCCGCCGACGTCGGATGGCTCACCTTCCCGATCCAGGCGGTGGTCGGCGGCCTGGCCTGCGGCATGACGATCGCCTGTTTCGAGGGTGCGCTGGACACCCCCACCGAGGCCCGGTTCTACGAGGTCTGCGAGCGGCACCGGGTGACCAAGGTGCTCGCCGCACCGACCCTGGCCCGGATGCTGCGCAAGTTCGGTGACGAGCTCGCCGCCGCGCACCCGCTCGACCTGGCACTGATCACGATGCAGGGCGAGCCGCTGGACGCCGACACCTTCGACTGGACGACGACCACCTTCGACGTCCCGGTGGTCAACGCCTACGGGCAGACCGAGACCGGCTCCACCTGGACCTACCCCGTCCACGGTGTGGAGACGCTCAAGGCGGGCTCGGTGGGGACGGCCGTGCCCGGACACGAATGGGAGGTGGTCGACGACGACGGGGTGCCGGTCCCGGCCGGGGTGAAGGGGAACCTGGTGCTGACCGCGCCGTTCCCGACCCTGGCCCGCACGGTCTGGGACGACCACGATCGCTACCTGCAGACCTACTTCTCCCGGTTCCCCGGCCGCTATGCCACCCACGACGAGGCCGTGCTCGACCACGACGGCCACCTCTGGGTGCTCGGCCGGGCCGACGACGTGATCAACGTGGCGGCCCACCGCATCTCGACCATGGAGATCGAGGCCGTCGTCACCGGCCATCCCGGCGTCGTGGAGGCGGCCGTGATCGGCGTGCCGCACGAGACCAAGGGGACGGTGCCGGTTGTGTTCGTGACGCTCGGACAGCACGCCGACGGCCCGGCGGGCGCCGACGTACCGACCGAGGTCGGCCGCCGGGTGGCGGCCGAGCTGGGCGGCTACGCCCGTCCGGAGCACGTCTACGTCACCCGCGCCATGCCGAAGACCCGGACCGGGAAGATCATGCGACGGCTGCTCCGCGATCTCGTCGTGCACGGCGGGCCGACCGGCGACACGAGCGCGATGGAGGACGCCACCTCGCTCGACGCCGCCGCCGCGGCCATCCGGCGGTGAGCCCCGCACACCTGCCCGGGGCGCGTGGGGCACGACCAGGGTGGACGCCTCGTCCGGTCAGATCGCGCCGCTCGCGCGGAGCGTCGCGATGCGCTCCTCGTCCAGCCCGAGCAGCTCGGCGAGCACCTGACCGGTGTGCTCGCCGACGGCCGGCACAC
The DNA here is from genome assembly GCF_020131355.1 of Pseudonocardia sp. ICBG1293. Taxonomy (GTDB): domain Bacteria; phylum Actinomycetota; class Actinomycetes; order Mycobacteriales; family Pseudonocardiaceae; genus Pseudonocardia. The sequence continues at coordinate 294,084 of NZ_JAHLEL010000047.1, read as the reverse complement.
CCCGGCGCAGGCTCGCCGGGGCCTCGCCGAGCTTGACCGGCATCCCGAGCTGGGTGATCGACCCGAGCGTCGAGTGCGCGCCCTCGACGAGCATCCCCCGTGCGGCCAGCTGGGGGAGTGCCGCCGCCTCGTCCACGGTCAGCACCGGCCCGAACCGGATCCGCTGCTCGTCCAGTGCCGCGGAGACGTCCTCGGTGGACAGCTCCCGGGTCCACGCGGTGACCTCGGCCTCGACCGCCTCGATGTCGGCCATCCGTCCGGCCACGTCGCGCCACGCCCCGTCGGCCAGCGACGGCCGGCCCATCGCCGCGCACAGCCGCGGGAACAGCGGGTCGGTCCCGGCGTGCAGGTAGATCCAGCCGTCCCGGGTGGGGAAGGTGTTCGCCGGGCCGCTGAGCGGGTCCCGGGACCCGGTGCGCTCGGCGGGCGCGACCCCGTTCGCTGCGGCCACCGACGTCGTGCCGAGGCAGGAGAACAGCGCGTCGAGCGAGGCGACGTCGACCACCTGGCCGCGCCCGGTGCTCGTGCGGTGGTGCAGCGCGGTGACCGCGCCGAGCGCCCCGTAGACCCCGGTCAGGTGGTCGGCGACGAACGTCCCGGCCGGAAGCGGCGGGTCCTCCGCGCGCCCGGTGCGGCTCATCAGTCCGGACATGGCCTGCGCGATGGCGTCGAACAGTGCCCGCCCGGCCATCGGGCCGTCCTGCCCGAACCCGGACAGCGACACGACGACCAGGCGCGGGTTGAGCTCGGCCAGCCGCTCGTGCGAGAGCCCCATCGCCGCCATCGTCCCGGGCCGGTAGTTCTCGACCAGCACGTCGCAGCGCGCGACCAGGTCGGCGAGCAGCGCGACGCCGTCCGGGTTGCGGGTGTCGACGGTCATCGCCCGCTTGTTGCGGTTGTAGGTCGCGACGTAGAGGCTCTCGCCGTCGAGGAACGGGCCCAGTCCGCGGGCGTCCTCGCCGCCTGGCCGCTCCACTTTGATCACGTCGGCGCCCAGGTCGCCGAGGATCTGCGCACACAGCGGTCCGGCGATGAAGCGGGACAGGTCCAGCACGCGGATCCCGTCGAGCGCTCCGGAAGGTTCTGGCACGAAGGTGTCCTCTCTCGGTACGAAGGGGGTCAGGGTCGGCCGGCGGCGTCGAGGATCTCGACGATGCGCTGTCCGTCCGGGCCGAAGCGCTGGGCGAACTCGGCCGAGGTGGGCGCGACGCGCTCGGCCCAGGCGTCCCGGTCGGTGATCTCGATGATCTCGACGCCCTCGTCCTCGAGCGCCGCGAGTGCATCGTCATTGGCCTGTTCCAGGGCGGCGCGCTGCTCGGCCGAGACCTCGTCGACGGCGGCCTGGACCAGCGGGGTCCAGCGCCTCCCAGGCATCGGAGCCGTAGACGATCGACAGCGGGTGGTAGACGTGCTCGTCGAGCGTCAGGTACGGCGCGACGGAGCCGTAGCCGCCGCTGCTCAGGTCGTCCGGCGATCCCTCGAGCGCGTCGATGGTGCCGGTCTGCAGGCCGGTGAAGGCGTCGCCGAGCGGCATGGACACCCCGCGCGCCCCGAGTCCGTTGGCCATCCGGACGTAGAGGTCGCTGCCCGGGACCCGCAGCTGCTTGCCCTGCACGTCGCCGAGCGAGCGGATCGGGCTGGTCGCGATGAGCGTGCGCGGTCCGTTGTAGAACGTCCCGAGCAGGGTGAATCCCTTGTCGGCGTACATCCGCTCCAGCAGCGGGGTCGCCTCGTCGAAGGCACCGGCCAGCGCGTCCAGGCCGTCGAAGGCGTACCACCGTTCGAACAGCGCGGTCTCCGGGACGAACAGCGCGATCCCGGCGGTCCCGGTGTGCGCCATCTCCAGCGAGCCCTCGCGGACGCCCTCGATGTGGGTCTGCTCGCTGCCCAGCGATCCACTGTGGAACACGTCCATCCGGACGGCGCCGTCGCTGCGCTCCTCGACGAGCTCGGCCATCCGGTCGACGGCCTTCCCGAAGGTCGTGGACGCCGGGTAGATGTTGCCGTAGCGGATCACCACAGGGTCGGTGTCACCGCCTGCCGGGGAGCCGCAGGCGGTGAGCACCAGGCAGATCGCGGCCAGCAGTGCTGCCGGGACGGCGCGTGCGCGTGTCATGGTCGACTCCCTCATCCGCCGACGAGCGACGGGATCGCGGTGGCCAGCCCGGGGAACGCGATCAGCACCGCCAGGCTCAGCAGCAGGGCTCCCCAGAACGGCACGAGCGGCCGGACCATCGCGGTGAGCGGGACCCGGGCGATACCGCCGGCGATGATCAGATACCCGCCGACCGGCGGGGTGACCGCGCCGATCGTGGCGGTCAGCACCACGACGACGCAGAGGTGCAGCGGGTCGAGACCGAGCTCGCCGCCGATCACCGCGACCGGCGCCGCGAACATGATCAGCAGCGGCGTGACGTCGATGAACATCCCGAACAGCAGCAGCGCGAGCACGATCAGCATGAGGACGACCATCGGATGCGTCGAGATGCCCGAGACGGCGCCGAGCAGGGAGTCCTGGAACCGCAACCGGGTCAGCACGTTCGCGAACAGCCCCGATGTAGCGATGATGAACAGGATCGCCGCGCTGGTCCGGGTGGCCCTCGTGACGACCCCGGCGAGCTCGCCCCACCCGCGCAGCCGGCCGAACGCCACCAGACCGAGCACCAGGGCGACGAGCACGGCGACCACGCCGACCTCGGTGGCGGTGGCGAACCCGGTGAGGATCGCGGCCACGATGATCGCCGGGACGAGCGCGGCCGCGAGTCCACCGAGGGCCGCGCCGCCGAGTGCGGCGAGGCTGAACGGCTCGGGATCCTGCTGGTAGCCGCGCCGCCGCGAGGTCAGGTAGGCGACCACCATCATGATCATGCCCATCATCAGCCCGGGCAGGATGCCGGCCAGGAACAGGTTGCCGACGGAGGTGTTGGTCAACGAGCCGTAGACCACGAACAGCACCGACGGCGGGATGATCGGGCCCACCGTCGCGGTGGCCGCGGTGATCGCCGCGGAGTAGGCCCGGCCGTAGCCCTTCTTCTCCATCTCCGGGATCAGCACGCTGCCCAGTGCCGCGGTGTCCGCGGCCCCGGAGCCGGACACCCCGGCCATCATGATCGAGCCGACCGTGTTGACCTGAGCCAGGCTGCCCCTGACGTGCCCGACCAGCGCGAGCGCCAGCCGGATGATCCGCTGGGTCACCCCGGAGGCGTTCATCATCTCGCCGGCGAGGATGAAGAACGGGACGGCCATCAGCGCGTAGCTGTTCATCCCGCCGAAGATCTGGTGCGGGACGAGCGTCAGCGGCACCGCCAGGTCGGCCAGCAGGATCACCGCCAGCGCGGACAGGCCGATGGCCACCGCGACCGGCATGCCGAGGACCAGGGACCCGATGAGGAGCCCGAACAGCAGGAGCATCTCCATCTCAGACCTCCACGGGGTCGTCGGTGGCCACCGGGCCGCGCGGTGCGCGGCCGAGCAGCGCCTCGGTGAACCGGACGACGGTCTCGAACAGCATCAGCACCGCCGACACCACGAGGACCAGGTACGGCACGGCCATCGACAGCCCCAGCTGCGGGCTGTGGCCGGCCTGCTGGAGCAGCACCATCTCGGTGCCGAACCAGGCCAGCACTGCGAACAGGACGGCCGAGAGCACCTGGTTCACCGCGGTCAGTCTCTGGAAGCCGCGGTCGCCCAGCCGGTCGGTGAGCACGGTGACGGCCATCTGCGTGTTCTGCCGCAGCCCCTGCGGCAGTACCAGCAGCACGGCGGCCACCAGGCAGAACGTCGTCAGCTCGGACGCCCACGACATCGAGGGCAGGAGCGGGAGCTTGCGGGCGGCCACCGACAGCGCGGTGACCAGTACCCCGGTCGTGACCAGGGTGACGGCGGCGCCGATCGTGATCCTGTCCAGGACCGGGGTCACCCGGTGGTAGCGGTCGAGCAGGAGGTGGACCGGCCCGGCACGGCCGGGTGGGGCGGAGGTGGCGACGTCGTCGTCGGTCACGGGAACTCCCTGGGTCGGGGTGCGAGCGGGATGGGGGTGGGTGGCTCAGACCGCGCCGCGGTAGGTCTCGCGGGTGCAGGCGACCGTCGCGATGGTGACCACCGCCGACGCCGCGACGTAGACCGCGACCGGCCACAGCGCACCACCGGACCAGATGGTCAGCGCGGCGGCGACCGTCGGGGCGAGCCCGCTGGTGACGACCGAGGCGAGCTGCTGGCCGACCGAGATGCCGGTGTAGCGCACTCTGGTGCTGAACAGCTCGGAGAACAGCGCCGGCTGCACCGCGTAGGTGGAGCCGATGGCGAACACGTAGCCGACGATCATCGCCAGCCACAGCAGCACCATCGAGCCGCTCTCCAGCAACCAGGTGAAGGGGAACGCGAACACCAGGGTGAACACGGCGCCGAACAGGTACACCGGCCGCCGACCCACCCGGTCGGAGAGCAGCCCGAACAGCGGGTACGCGATCGCGATGCAGGCCGCCGCGACCGTCGTCGCCAGCAGGATCGGGGTGCGGGGCAGGTCCAGGTTCCCGGTCGCGTAGGACAGCGCGAAGGTCAGGATGATGTAGGAGAACACGCCCTCGGAGCTGCGCAGGCCGATCGTGGTCAGGACGCTGCGCCACTGCGTGCGGAACACCTCGACGATCGGCAGCGCCACCTGCTTCTGCGCGCGCTTGAGCTTCTCGAACGACGGCGACTCGCTGACCGCCAGCCGGATGTAGAGGCCGACCGCGAGCATCACCGCGCTGAGCAGGAACGGGATCCGCCAGCCCCAGGACAGGAACTGCTCCTCGGGCAGCAGCGTGAACAACGCGAAGATCCCGGTCGCGGCGATCAGCCCGAGCGCGTTGCCGATCTGCGGGAAGGTGCCCCAGAAACCGCGCTGCCTCGGCGGCGCGTGTTCGACGACCATGAGCACGGCGCCGCCCCACTCACCGCCGACGCCGAACCCCTGCACCAGCCGCAGGAACACCAGTAGCACCGGGGCCCAGATCCCGATGGTCTGGTAGGTCGGCAGCAGGCCGATGGCGAAGGTCGCGACGCCCATCACCAGCAGCGTCAGCACCAGCATCGACTTGCGACCGATCCGGTCGCCGTAGTGTCCGATGACCACCGCCCCGAGCGGGCGGGCCAGGAACCCCACGCCGAGCGTCGCGAACGCGGCGAGCGTCCCGATGGCCGGGTCCAGGCCCGGGAAGAAGATCCGGTTGAACACGATCGCCGACGCCGTACCGAAGATGAAGTAGTCGTACCACTCGACCATGGTCCCGACGAGGCTGGCAGCGGCGACCCGGCGGATCGTGCCCGGTCCGGCCCTCTCCCCGGTGTCGGCCGGCGGCCCGGCCGGCTCGGTGGTCCCGGACATCGTGGTCTCAGCCCTCCACGACGGGGGCGTGCGCCCAGCCGACGGCGGTCTTCACACCGGCCTCGTTCTCCACCCAGACCTCGCTCTCAAGGTGCCGGGCGCCGTCGTGGTCGACCGGGCCGAGCACCGCGCCGCGCGCGGTGACCAGGTCGTCGACGTAGAACGGGTGGATGAACTTGACCGAGAGGTGCCCGCCGGTGACGAACGACGGACCGTGGAACGCGGTGCACATCCGGCTCAGGTAGCCGATCTGCTGCATGGCCTGTGCGACGGTCCGGTCCATCCCGACCTTCCGCGCACCGGCGGCGTCGGTGTGGATGTTGGAGAAGCCGCGGCCGCCCCAGGAGAAGACGTACATCTGCTCCTGGGAGATCCGGGTGGCGGCCGGGGCGAGCGGGGTGCGCGCGTCCAGGGCGAACGACGCCCGCCCGGCCGGCTCGAGGTCGAGCGTCTCGCCGGTCACCGGCCGCGCCGGGGCGGGGGCGCGCGAGCCACCGACGACGTCGGCCGCCCGGGTGTGCATGATCTCGGTCCCGCGCCGGGTGACCAGGAGGCGGCCGTCCGCACCCCGCGCCTCGGCCTCCATCACCACGTAGCCCTGGCCGCGACGTTCGTAGGTCTCGACGTACCGGCCCCCGATGGTCACCTTCTCACCGATCCGGATGGGGGAGTGGAACGCGATGTCCTCGTGGGTGTGCAGACCCTCGGCGGTGTTGCCGTCGTAGTTGGCGTAGAAGAGGAACAGCAGCTCGTTGCAGAGCAGCGCCGGGTGTGCTGCCGGTGCGCCGTCGTGGGTGAGTGCGGCGGCCGTCGGATCGTCCTGGGCGAAGACGTAGTTGCGCACCAGCCGGTCGTCGACGGTGATCTCGAACGGCCCGAACTGCTCGCCGATCTCGATGTTCTCGTACAGGGCCGCCTTGGTGCCGGTCCACCACGGGGTCGTGGTGCCGCCGACGGTCGCGGGCTGCTCGGTGGTCGTCATGGGTCCTCCTGTGGGTCGTGGGGCGTGGGTGCTGGTCGTGTCCGGGCCGCGACCACCACTCACCGGTGGGCGGGGGTGGCGGGAAGCTCGGGTTCCGCTCCGGTGGCGCCGGCGGGGACGCCGGCGCTCGTCCAGCCGACGGTGGACAGCCGGCCGTCGGCGCGACGGACCCAGACCTCGGCGGCGATGTCGGCACCGCCGTCACCGGTGGGGGTGACGCCGGTGACGACGCCGCCGACCTCCAGCGGTTCGAAGACCTCCACCGGGGCGACGAACTTGACCCGGAGCCAGCCACCGGTGAGGAAGGACGCACCGAAGAACCGGGTCAGCATCGCGGTGACCAGGCCGCACTGCTGCTGGCCCTGGACGATCGGGATGCGCAGGCCGCCGTCGCGGGCGACGGCGAGGTCGGAGTGCACGTTGCGGACGTACTCCCCGCACCGCGAGAACACCGAGGCCTGCTCCTGGGTGATCGTGAACGCCATCGCGGGCAGCGCCGCGCCGGGTACGACGGAGTCGGTACCGATGTGCGCGACCGGCAGCGTCGGGTCCGCGGTCCCCCCGACCCGGCCGGAGCCGCCGTCGCCGGTCGAGCCGCGGCCCGCGACGTCGCCGGGACGGGTGCGCAGGATCTCGACGCCGCGGTGGCGCAGGATGCTCCGGCCGTCCGGGCCGGTGGCCCCGGCCTCCATCACGACGTAGTCCTGGCCGCGGCGGGTGTAGCTCTGGGTGTAGGTGCCGGAGAGGGTCACCTCGTCGCCCAGGAGCGCGGGGCTGTCGAACCAGAGCTGTTCCTCGGTGTGCAGCCCGACCGTCCGGCTCGCCGCGTAGCGGGTCGTGAACAGCTGGACGAGGTCGTTCGAGAGCAGCCCGGCGTGCGCGACCCGGCCGCCGAACGGGCTGTCGTGCAGGTGCCAGGGGTGGTGGTCGTCCTGGGTGAAGGCGTAACGCTTGATCTTGTGGTCGTCGACGACCAGCGTCACCGGGCCGAGCGCCTCGGGTATCTCGAGGTTCTCGAAGACCGGCTCCTTCAGCCCGGCCTCGGGGTCGATGCCGTCCGCGACCACGCGCGGGTCGGTCAGGTCGCGCCAGATCATGGCGGTGCTCCTCGTTCTCGGTTCGGGGCGGGGGGATCGGTCAGATGGCGCCGGCGTCGGCGAGCGCGCGCATCCGCTCGCCGTCGAAACCCAGCAGACGGCCGTAGACCGCGGCGTTGTCCTCGCCGGCGGTCGGGGGCGCCTTGCGGGCGCGCGCAGGCGTCGCGCCCAGCTTGATCGGCATCCCCGGCAGCGTCAGCGTGCCCAGCTCCGGGTGCTCGACCTCGATCATCATCTCGCGGGCCCTGACCTGTGCCGAGTCGGTCGCCTCGGCGATCGTGGCGACCGGTGACGACGGGATCCCGGCCGCGGCCAGCCGGTCGCAGACCGTCGACGTGGGGTCCCGGCGGGTCCAGCCGCGCACGATGTCCTCGAGGGCGTCGACGTGTGCCAGCCGGTCGGCCTGGCCACGGAACCGGGGGTCCTCGGCGAGCTCGGGGTCGCCCATCGCGGCGGCGAGGCGCGGGAACAGCGCGTCCGTGCCGGCGTGCAGGTAGACGTACCCGTCGGCGGTGGGGAAGGTGTTGGCGGGCACCGTGATCTGGTCCCGGTTCCCGGTGCGCCCACCGGTCTCGCCCAGCATCGCCCAGGCGCTGGGCAGCGTGCCCATGCACGCGAACAGCGCGTCCATGCAGGCGATGTCGACGTGCTGGCCGAGCCCGGTGCGCCCGCGCGCGGCCAGTGCCGTCAACGCCCCGATCACCCCGTGGAAGCCCGCGGTGTGGTCGGCGAGGAAGGCACCGGCCATCGTCGGCCCGCCGTCGGCCTCGCCGGTCATACTCATGAGCCCGGACCCGGCCTGGGCGATCGCGTCGAACAGCGCGCGGTCCCGGTTCGGGTCGGTCTGCCCGTACCCGGAGATGGACACGAGCACGGTCCGCGGGTTGATCTCGTGGATCCGCTCCCACCCGATGCCCATCCTTGCGAGGGTGCCCGGCCGGAAGTTCTCGACCACCACGTCGCTGCACGCGACGAGCTGCTCGAGGATCCCGGGCGCCTCGGGGTGCCGGGTGTCGAGGGTGATCCCGTGCTTGTTCCGGTTGAACATCATCGGGTAGAGGCTGTGTCCCTGGTGGAACGGCCGGTGCCGCCGGCCGTCCTCGCCACCGGGACGTTCGACCTTGACGACCTCGGCGCCCATGTCACCGAGGATCTGGCAGCACAACGGGCCGGCGATGAAGCGGGACAGGTCCAGTACCCGCAGGCCGTCGAGCGCACCGGACTGCTCCGATGCGGGGGACTGGTGGTCCGGTGCCATGGCGACCTCCTCGTCGCAAAAAGCTAGACGTCTACTCAAATCGATTGAGACATGCCGGAAGGCGTCCGTCAAGAGGGGGCTCGGATCGGACCGTCGGCGCACACCTTGACGACAGGGGGGCGGTGTGTTGTGCTCGATGAGTCTAGCGATCTAGACAACGTCGCCGCGGTATCGGCGAGCCCGCCCCCTCACGACAACGGAGTCATCGTGAGCACAACCCCCGCGCCCGCGCGGCCCCCGCAGACCGACGCCGAGCGCACCGCACTCGCCCGCCGTGCCGCCGTCGCCAGCCTCGTCGGGACGGCGATCGAGTGGTACGACTACTTCATCTTCGGCACCGCGTCGGTGCTCGTCTTCGGCGCGTTGTTCTTCCCCAGCGAGGACCCGCTGGCCGGCACCCTGGCGGCGTTCGCGGTCTTCGGTGTCGGGTTCTTCGCCCGCCCGCTGGGCGGCATCGTCTTCGGCCACATCGGTGACCGGCTCGGTCGCAAGGGCGCCCTGGTCACCACGTTGATGATGATGGGGATCGCGACGTTCCTCATGGGCCTGCTCCCCACGACGGCCCAGGTCGGGGTGCTCGCCCCGATCCTGCTGGTGCTCCTGCGCATCGTGCAGGGCTTCGGCGTCGGTGGTGAATGGGGCGGCGCGGCGCTGGTCGCGGTGGAGTACGCCCCCGAGGGCCGGCGCGGTGCCTACGGCAGCGCCCCGCAGATCGGCAACGCGATCGGTCTGGTGGCCGCGACCGGTGTGTTCGGCCTGGTCGCGATGCTGCCCGACGAGCAGCTGTTCAGCTGGGGCTGGCGGATCCCGTTCCTGATCAGCATCGTGCTGGTCGCCGTCGGCCTGTTCATCCGGATGCGGCTGACCGAGACCCCCGCCTTCGTCGCGGCGCAGGAGGCCGCCGCGACCGCGAAGGCCGAGGGTGCGGCCCCGGTGGAGGAGCAGATCCCGCTCCGGCGCCTGCTGCGCCTCGAGCGCCGCCCCCTGCTGATCGCGATGGGGCTGCGGCTCGGGGAGGGCGTCTTCGGCTACGTGCTGCTCACGTTCGTCCTGACCTACGCGGCCAACTACACCGATCTGGACCGTTCCGACGTGCTCTGGGCGAGCTGCATCGCCGCAGGCGTCGCCATCGTCACCTACTACCTCATGGGACGGCTGTCCGACCGGATCGGCCGTCGCCCGGTCTACCTGCTCGGCGCCGGGGTCGCGGCGGTGATGACGTGGCCGATCTTCCTGATCCTGGACACGAACTCGTTCCCCCTGGTCGTGCTCATGATGGTGGTGGCCTACTCGATCGGCATCGGCGCGCTCTACGGGGTGCAGCCCGCGATGTTCTCCGAGCTGTTCAGCACCCGGACCCGCTACACCGGGATCTCGATGGCCGCGCAGCTGCCGAGCATGGTCGTCGGCCTCTGGCCCTACGTGGCCACCTCACTGCTGATCTCGACCGGCGGTGATCCCTGGCCGGTCGTGCTGATCACCATCGCGATGCTCGGTGTCGGGGCCTGGTGCGCGGTCCTGTCCCGGGAGACCCACCGCGACGACATCGTCGACCCCGCCACCGCCGACCGGCCCGCCGGTACCTCCTGAACCCTGCAACCCGCTCTCGTGCTACGGAAGGACATCCCCATGTCGGAGAAGATGACCGGCGGCCAGTTGGTCGTGAAGATGCTCGAGTCGCTGGGGGTCCGGCACGTCTTCGGCGTGGTCGGTGGCCAGACCCTGGCCATCACCGACGCGATCATCGACACCCCCGGCATCGAGATGGTCCACACCCGGCACGAGAACGCGGCCGCGGTGATGGCCGACGCCTACGGGCGTCTCACGGGGACCCCGGCCGTCGCGATCGCGACCACGGGACCCGGGGCGACCAACCTGCTGACCGGTGTCGGCGGCGCGTTCCGCGACTCCAGTCTGGCGATCATCATCACCTGCAACAACCACGGCGAGAACATCCACAAGGACGACGCGCAGAACGCCGACCACGTCAAGATCTTCGAGCCCTTCACCAAGTACAGCCGGCTCGTCGCGCACGCCTCGTCGATCAAGCAGGCGATGGAGGAGTCCTACGTGGTGGCCATGACCGGCAACCCCGGTCCGGTGCACCTGGACTTCGCCCGCGACACCATCGAGAACGTGGTCGACGCCCCGCCCGCGGTGCCCGCCCGGCACCCCTCACGCGACTGGGTCGGCACCCGCCCGGTGCCGGCTCCGGCAGCGATCACCGAGGTCGCCGAGCGGGTCCTGGCCGCCGAGCGCCCGGTGATCTGGGTCGGCAACGGCGGCAACCGGGCCAAGGGCGCCGAGGACGTGCTGGCGCTGGCCGACGCACTGAGCATCCCGGTGATCACCACGTTCAACGGCATGGGCGCCGTCCCGACCGACCACCCGCTGGTGTTCGGGGCACTGTCGCGGATGGGCACCGCGCTGACGAGCCGGGTGCTGGCCGAGTCCGACCTGGTGCTGGCGTTGGGCAACAGCCTCAACGCCGTCTCCACGAAGCGGTGGAAGACCCCGTTGCCGCCGGTCGTCCAGGTCGACGTGGACCCGTCGATGATCGGGCGCTACTACTCCGAGACGACCACCGGGGTCGTGGGCGACCTCGGCGCCTTCTGCACCTCGCTGGTCGAGGCCACCGCGGCCGGCGCGTCGGCGGCGCGGGAGTCGCGGGCCGGATGGGTGTCCGAGCTGCAGGAGGCCGAGAAGGACTGGTGGAGGCTCTCGGAGTCCCGCGAGCCGCAGACCCCGGGGACGGTGTCCCCGGCGGTGGTCGTGCGCGCGCTGCGCGAGGTCACCCCGTCCGAGGCCGTGCTGATCCCGGACGCCGGCAACCCCGGCGTGTGGTCGTTCCTCTGGGAGATGCCGACGCCCTACCGCTACATCAAGCCGGTCGGCTTCGGGAACATGGGCTTCGCACTGCCCGCGGCGATCGCGTCGGTCGCCGACGACCCGGAGCGCCCGGTGCTCGCACTGATCGGCGACGGCTCGCTGGGCATGAGCCTGGGCGAGATCGAGACGCTCGCACGCACCGGCGGCCCGGTCTGCGTCGTCGTGCTCAACGACTCCAGCTACGGCAACATCCGCCAGGAGCAGGAGCTGCACTTCGACGGACGCACCATCGGCGTCGACTTCCACCAGGTCGACTTCGCCGCGGTGGCCGAGGGGATGGGCGTGCCCGGCAGGCGGGCGACGACCGTCGACGAGCTGGTGGACGCGGTGAAGTCGGCGTTCGCCAGCGGACGCCCGGCCGTGGTCGACGTCGTCCTCGACCGGGCCGCGAACGCCTGGACCTACGACGCGTTCCTGCCCCACCGGGCAGGCTGAGCAGCGAGACCCCGCACGAGTCGCCGCCGCCCCGCCGTGGGGCGGCGGCGACCGGCCAGGAGGGAACAGACAGTGGAGTCCGCCCCGCACACCCCCGGTCCGCTCGAGGGCACCCGCGTGCTCGACCTGTCCCGGTTCATCGCCGGACCGAGCTGCGCGCAGATCCTCGCCGACTTCGGCGCCGAGGTCGTGAAGATCGAGCGCCCCGACGGAGAGGACGCCCGCCACCACGAGCCCTACTACGAGGGCGAGAGCGTCTACACGATGCTCTACAACCGCAACAAGTACGGCGCCACGCTCGACACCCGTCACCCCGACGCGCTCGGTGTCCTCGAGCAGCTCATCCGCTGGGCCGACGTCGTCGTGGAGAACTACCGGCCGGGCACCATCGAGAAGATGGGCATCGGGTACGAGCGGATGGCCGAGCTCAAGCCGGACATCATCCTCACCTCGATCTCCGGTTTCGGGCAGACCGGCCCGCTGTCCCGCCGGGCGTTGTTCGACGCGATCGCCCAGGCGTCGTCGGGGCTGATGGACACCACCGGGGACGCGGACGGCCCACCGACCCTGACCGGCACCTACATCGCCGACTACGTCACCGGGTTCCAGGCCGCGCTCGGCACGTTCGCCGCGCTCATGCACCGCGAACGGACCGGAGAGGGACAGCGGGTGGACGTCGCGAGCCTGGACTCGATGTTCGCCACGCTCGGCACCCGGCTGATCAGCTACCTCATGCTCGGCACGGAGATGCCGCGCAGCGGGTCGCGCGACCTGCTGACCGCCCCGGTGAACGTCTACGCCTGCGCCGACGCGCAGATGTACATCCAGGCCGGGACGAACTCGCTGTGGCCGCGGCTCTGCCGCGCCATCGGACGCGACGAGCTCGCCGTCGACGAGCGTTACCGCACGGTGCCCGGCCGGATGCAGCACAGCGCCGACCTGGAGGCGGTCGTCGCCGACTGGGCCCGCGACCGCGGCTCCGAGGAGATCGGCGCGCTGCTGGAGGAAGCAGGCATCCCGTTCGCGAAGGTGGCGACGGTGCCCGAGGTGGCGGACTCCGAGCAGATCGCCGCGCGGGGCATGGTCGTCACCTCCGAGCACCCGAAGCTCGGCACCATCCGGATGCCCGGCAACCCGATCAAGATGGAGAAGTCCCCGCCCACCGTGCGCAAGGCACCGCCGGCCGTCGGCGAGGACAACGAGCACGTCTACCGCACGATCCTCGGGATGGACGACGCCCGGCTGCAGGAGCTGCGCTCGTCCGGAGCGGTATGAGCGGGGGGCGGGTCGTCGCCGTCGACGTCGGGACCTCCGCGGTGCGGGCCGCGGTCGTCGCCGGCGACGGCACCGTCGAGAGCAGCGTCCGGGTCCCGCGCTCCGGCGGCGTCGGTGGGGAGCACTTCGACGCCGAGCAGCTCTGGTCCGATGTGGTCGCGGCGCTGGGCGGGGCGCGCTCGGCCGCACCCGGAGCGGTGGGCGCCCTGGGCATCGCGGGACACATCGGCACGGTCGCGGTCGACCGCGACCTCCGGCCGGTGGGGCCGGCCACCGGGTGGTCCGACTCCCGTGGCGCGGACCTCGTCGCCGGGCTACCCGGTCCGGTCCTCCGCCGGATCCGGGAGACCAGCGGCAGGCCGGTACCCGGGGCCGGTGGGCTGGCGCACGCACTGGACCTGCTCGCCCGCCGGCCGGAGCTGGCGGGACGGGTGCAGGCTCTGCTCTCCCCGAAGGACTTCCTCCTTGCCCGGTGCGTCGGCTCGCTGGTCACCGACGCCGTCCACGCCGCCTACACGCTGCTGTTCGACGTACGGGACCGGGCCTGGGACCTCGATCTGGTCACCGAGCTCGGCCTGCCGGCGCACTGGTGGCCCTCGGTCGCCGCGCCGGCCGACCCGGTCGGTGGGCTCCGGGCGGACGTGGCCGCCGCGACCGGACTCCCGGCCGGTCTGCCGGTCGTGGCCGGCGGGCCGGACGGGTCGGTCGGCATCGGGCTGCTGCTCGGCGGGCGCACCGATCTGATCGCCGACGTCGCCGGGACCACCGACGTGCTGGGTCGGTTGCGCACCGACCCGGAGGCCGGCGGTGCCGGGGTCCTGCTCAACCCGGCGCTGGGCCCGGGCCGCTGGGTCACCGGTGGTCCGACCGGGGTCACCGGGGGAGCGGTGGCACGCTGGCGCGAACTCGTCGGCACGGTGGACGAGGACGTGGTCGACGCCGTCGAGCCCGGCGCCGACGGGCTGACCGTGATTCCGACGTTGTCGGGCGACCGGTTCCCGCGCTGGCGGCCCGCGGCGCGTGGCGCCGTGCTCGGCCAGGGGCCCGACCACGGCCCGGCTCACCTGGTCCGCGCCGCGCGCGAGGGAGCGGCGTTCACCGTGCGGGAGGGCGTCGACCTGCTCGACACCGGAACGGCACCCGGATCGACGGCGGTCGTGCTCGCCGGCGGCGCGGCCCGCTCCGCGGCCGCCGCCCGACTGCGAGCCGACGTGCTCGGGCGGACCGTCCTGGTGTGCGACGACCCGGACGTCACCCTGCTCGGTGCGGCGGCCCTGGCCCGGGCCGGAACGGGGAGCGACCTCGACGAGGCCCTCGACGGGCTGCGCCCGCGCCTGCACCGCATCGATCCCGACCCCGTCCGGGCTGCTCGGTACGGCTCGCTCTACGCGAGCTGGATCGAGGCACGTGAGCGCATCGCGCCCGCACCCCGGCCGGAGCCGGCGGTCACTCCCGGTGGGGGGCGGTGAGGCATGGCCCGGTGCGTGGACGGCCGGCCTGCGGTGGGGGAACCGCTACGCTCGGCCTTCGACGTGATCACGGCGACGGACGGATGAGGGGCACGTGAGCCGAATCCCGCGCTACCAGGTCATCTACGAGGATCTGTCGTCCCAGATCGCCTCCGGTGCGCTGGCGCCCGAGGCGCAGCTCCCCAGCGAGGCCGATCTCGCCGAGCGCTACGGCGTGAGCAGGATGACCGTTCGCCAGGCGGTCCGCCAGCTGCAGGACGAACACCTGCTCGTGCGGCGGAGGGGCGCCGGCACCTTCGTGACCCGACCGAGCGCCCAGCGTCGTCGGCTCAACCGGCTGGGCTCGTTCGCCGACGAGATGGGAGCCGAGGAGCATCGCGTCCGTACCGAGCTGCGGGCTCGGGAGACCACGGCGGTGCCCGAGGAGGCACGTGAGCCGCTCGGTCTCGCGGCGGGGCGCGAGACGATCCGGATCGAGCGGCTGCGCCTCATCGACGACCGCCCGGCCGCACTGCAGATCAGCTGGCTCCCGTACGCGCTGGTACCGCTGTTGGCGCGGGTCGACCTCGCCGGCGGGTCGCTGTACCGGACCATCCGCGACCACTACGGACTCCGGTTGAGCTGGGCCGACATGGAGGTGTCGGCGTCGGCGGCCACCGCCGGGCAGGCGGACGTGCTGGGCGTCCGGCGCGGTGCCCCGTTGATCGCGTCGGTGCGGATCACCCACGACCCGTCGTCGACGGCGGTGGAGTACGCCCGGAGCTGGACTCGTCCGGAGTTCCCGCTGTCGATCCGCCTGGAGGCGTGAGAGTCCGCGACACCGTGGCGTCCACCGGGTCGTCCACGGCTTCGTCGAGGCACGCCAGGGGCCGGGTCGTAGCCTGGCCACCCTGGTGACCACGGGATCGGGCGGTCTCTCCGCGACCGGGCAGGAGCTCGCGGACGCGGTGGCCGAGCTGGTCGCCGCGAGGGTGGCGGACGGTCCCTGCGCGACGACGTCGATGCGGGTGCGGTGAAGACGGCGCAGCACGGCATCGGTGCCGCGCACGCGCGTCCCGGATGGCGCGTCGAGGCCGACGGCGTCGTCACCCTGCTGGTCGACGGTCTCCGTCGGGACCCGGCGCGGCCCTGCGCACGGAGCTCCGGGCGGGCACGAAGCGCCGGCTCACCGCCACGTCTCGGCGACGGCCTCCGCCACCTGCCGTGGCCGGGACAGGAACGGGGAGTGCGAACAGGCCAGCTCGACGGTGCGCGTGGCCGACACCGACACCCGGTCGATGTCGGACACGATCTTCCGCTGGAGGGCGGGCCGCACCAGCCGGTCGTCCGTGCAGACCAGGTAGGTGTGCGGCACGGACCCGAAGCGCTCCCGGGTGACCGAGATCGGTTCGGCGGCGATCCCGACCGGGGCGTCGGTGCCCAGCAGGCTGATCGCCGCCCGCGCTGTCGCGTCCGGTACGTCGGCGTAGAGCGCCGCACGCAGGGACTCGTGCGAGCCCGGGTCACCCGGGTCGATGCGCGAGGCGCCGATCGCGAACGGGTCCGCCCGCAGCAGCGAGGTGCCGAGCTCGCCCGCGTTGAGCTCGCTCGCCACGTCGGCCCCCGCCGGCAGACCGGCGACCGGGGCGAACGCCGCGACGTAGACCAGGTGCGACACCAGCGACGGCGCCATCTCCGCGGCCAGGGTGGCCACGACCCCGCCCATGCTGTGCGCGACGACGACGCTCGGGCCGTCGGCACCCAGCATCCGCAGCTGCCCGACCAGCGCCTCGGCCGCGCTCGTCGCCGTCACGTCCGCCACCCCGGACCGCTCGGCCGCGAACGCGGACGCCTCGAACGGACGCGCCCACCGTGCGGCGGGGGAGACCGCACCGAGGCCCTGGCCCTCCAGGTCCACGGCCACGGCCGGGATCCGCAGCCGGGCGAGCTCGGGTACGACGAGGTTCCAGCTCCAGGTGCCGTGCCAGAATCCCGGGACCAGGACGGTGTACTTCATGGCGATCATTCTCCGGGACGGTCGGGCTGCGGTCGCGTCCGATGTCCCGGGTACGCCGCACCCGCCCGAGACGAGGAGAACGGTGACGCGATGGCACGGTGGACTGTGGGGATCGTCCTGTTCGACGGCTTCGAGCTGCTCGACGTGGTCGGACCGATGGAGTTGCTGAGCAGGCTCCCCGACGAGTTCGAGATCCTGCTGCTCGGGCCGGAGGCGGGCCCGGTGTCCAGCGGGCAGGGTTCGCAGATGGTGGCCGGCCACGGCTACGAGCACGCGCCGACGCCGGGCATCGTCCTCGTCCCCGGGGGCCCCGGGACCCGGAGCCTGGTCGAGGACCAGCGCTTCCTGCAGTGGCTCCGGACCTGGAGCGCCGGGGCGGACCTCGTGACGTCGGTGTGCACCGGGTCGGCGCTGCTCGCCGCGGCCGGGCTGCTCGACGGGTACCGGGCCACGTCGAACAAGCGGGCCTTCACCTGGGTGTCGTCGCTGCGCGACCAGGTCGAGTGGATGCCGCGGGCACGCTGGGTGCAGGACGGCGCGCGCTGGACATCCTCGGGGGTGGCCGCCGGGATGGACATGACGGCGGCCCTGATCGGCGAGCTCCTCGGGCCCGCGGAGGCCGAGCGGGTCGCGTGGGAGATCGAGCTCGAGGTCCGGCAGGACCCCACCTGGGACCCGTTCGCCGTCACCGGCGGCCGGGACTGACCCGCGGCGACCCGCGCGGGTGATCCGAGGACGACCTCCGCTCATCGGGTTCGGGAACTCCTCGTACCGCCCGGACAGGAGGACGGCCGGACGCCCCCGTGGACCACGCGCCGCAGGAGGAGCCGTTCCTGGAACGCCTGTGACGTCCGGGAGTGGCGGAGCGCGCGCCCGGTGGTGGTGAAGACGGTCATCACGGTCCCGATCTCGTGCAGGACGGTTCCCCACCGCCGGTCCCGCGCGGTGTAGCGCCGCCTCCTCCGCCCGCGGACGGTGGCGAGCACGTTGTGCACGAGGAGCTGGGCCCCCCTGTTCCGCGCCGTGGTGCGCAGGGGATCGCTCGCGGCGACGTCGCCCACGGCCCAGATCCCGTCGTGGCCGGGTACCCGCAGCTCCGGGTCGACCCGCACGAAACCGGCGTCGTCGACCATCGACGCCGGCAGCCACTCGGTGTTCGGGCGGGCCCGGCCCACCGCGTACAGGACGAGATCGGCCTGCACCGCCGCCTGTCCGGTGCGGAAGCGGAGCGGACCCGGGGCGAGCCGGCCGGTCTGCCCGGGTGGGAGCTCGGCGCGATGCCCGGGGTGCAGGCCCACTCCGAGTCGTCGCAGTTCTCCCCGACAGTGGTCCCAGACCCTCCCGTGATGGTGGACGAGGGCCCGCTCGCCAGGGAAGTACAGGTCCACCCGCTTCCCGGGGAACGCCTGCGCGAGCTGGGCGGCACTCTCCACGGCGGTCTGTCCGCCGCCGACGACGGCCAGCGAGGGGGCCGCGGCCACGGCGGCGCGGGCGAGTCCGAAGGCGAGGTCGATCTCGGCATCGTCCTGTATCGACGGCGTCCGTCCGAGCCCGTCGCGGACACCGGTGCAGACGACGAGGATGTCGTACCCGTGACGCGTCGTGCTGCCGTCGGCGCGGAGCACCTCGACCTCCCGGGCCCGGGTGTCGACCGCCTCCAGCCGGCCGTGGATCGTGCGGACGTCGTCGAGCCGGCGGAACCGGTGGAAGGCGATGCGGTGGTTCTCCTCCCACCGCGCCGGGCGGGCGAGCCTGACCCCGAGGTGGCGCCCGCTGAGGTATCCGGGCTTCGGACCGACTCCGACGACGTCGAGGAGTCGGCGATGCCGGGCGAGTGCGGCGACGACCTGGATCCCGGTGTCGCCGAGTCCGGCCACGACCACCCGCCGCCGCACGGGCGGGCGTGCCTCCTGGTGCGTCACCGCGGGCCCGCACCGGTGCTCGCATCGGTCGTGGTCCGGGTGGCGGTCCCCTCGCGGAGATCCGGCAGGGTCCACGGCCGCACCACGAGGACCAGTGCCAGCCCGGCCAGCGCGACCGACGCGAACATCGCCGTGCCCATCGCCGTCGCGTCGTTGCCGAGCAGGCCGACCACCGGCGAGGTGGCCGCGCCCAGGCCGAACTGCAGCGCCCCGAGCAGGGCCGCTGCGGTCCCGGCGCCGTCGCCGTGGCGGGCCAGTGCCAGCGCCGGGGCGTTGGGCATCGCGAACCCACCGGCGAGCAGCATCGTCCACACCCCGGCCAGGATCGCGGGCAGGCCGCCGATGCCGGTGGCCGTCACCACCAGCAGGGCGAGCCCGGCGACCACGGCCGCCGCGATGCCGCCGCCCAGTACCTGCCGGGGCTCGAAACGCCGCAGGAGCACCGGGTTCAGCTGGCTGCCGACGACCAGCCAGACCCCTCCGGCACCGAAGAGGAGACCGAACGTCGCCTGGTCGATGCCGAACTGCTCCTGGAAGACGTACGGGCCCCCGGAGACGTAGCTGAAGAGCGCGCCCATCGCGAAACCGGCGACGAGGACCAGGCCGACGAACGTCCGGTCACGCAGGAGCATGCCGTACGCGCGCAGGGTCGGGCCGAGCCGCGCGGAGCGCCGCCGCGACGGGGGCAGGGTCTCGGGGAGGCCGTAGGTGACCACGGCCAGCATGAGCAGGCCGTACGCCGCCAGGAACAGGAAGACCCCGCGCCACGACACCCAGGTGAGCAGCACGGAGCCGAGGGTCGGTGCGAGCACCGGGGCCGCGCCCATGACGAGCATCAGCCGCGAGACCATGCCGACCGCCGCCCGTCCGGTGAACAGGTCGCGCACGATGGCCAGCCCGACCACCGTCCCGGCCGCCGCGCCCGCGCCCTGCAGGACGCGCAGGACGGCGAGCACCTCGATCGTGGGCGCGACGGTGACCAGGGCGGACGCGACCACGTGCAGCGCCACCCCGGCGAGGAGCAACGGGCGGCGGCCGTAGGCGTCGGACAGCGGGCCGATCAGGAGCTGACCGAGCGCGAGTCCGGCCAGGGTGCCGGTCAGCGTGAGCTGGACCGTGGCACCGGTCGCGGCCAGGTCCCGGCCGACCGCCGGGAGCGCCGGTAGGTAGGTGTCGATGGTGAGTGGTCCGAGGGCGATCAGCGCCCCCAGGACGACGGCGAGCCGTACCCGGCTCGGTGTGACGGCGGTGGTGGCCATCGTTCCCTCTCGTGTGATCGCGCGACGAGCGCAGGTGTGGGCGGGGTCGCGCCGGTGCGGGGCCGTGCGGACGGACGACGGACCCGGCACCGCCGGGACGGTCTGCGCGGGCGGCCTCGGGGGAACGCCCGGCACCGCCGTCGAGCGGACCCGTGTGCGACGACGGCCGGTCGCCCGGGGACCTCGTCACGCCCTGGACCGTACACCCGTGTCGTAACTATTGACAGAACCGCGACAGTGTTGTTCTAGTTAAGCCCGTCAGTGAGGCAGCCGAGAAGGAGTTGGTCATGGATCTTCAGCTGAGCGGTAAGCGCGTCCTGGTCACCGGGGCGAGCAGGGGGATGGGCCTCGAGATCGTGCGGGCGTTCCTCGCCGAGGGCGCGTCGGTGACGGCGACCGCGCGCCGGACCTCGCCCGAGCTCGAGGCGACCGGCGCGGGCTTCGTCGCCGCGGACCTGGCCGATGCGGCGGGCCCGGCACGGATGGTGGCGCAGGTGCTCGACCGGGACCCCCGGCTGGACGTGTTGGTGAACAACGCCGGTGGTGGGGCGATGCCTCCCGGGGGGTTCACCGACATCTTCGACGGGAGCGAGGCAGACTGGGACCGGACCTTCGCGCTGAACTTCGAGGCGGCGCTGCGGGTGACCCGGGCCGCGCTCCCGGCCCTGGAGCGGGCCTCGGGCTCGGTGGTCAACATCAGTTCCGACAGCGCGCGGCGGGTCGGGGGTGAGCCCCTGCCCTACCGGGTGGCGAAGGCCGCGCTCAACGCGTTCTCGCGGGGGCTGGCCGAGAAGGCCGCGGACTCCGGGGTGCGGGTGAACGTGGTGTCACCCTCGGCCACACGCACCCCGCTGGTGACCGGGGCGGGCACCTACGCGGCCCACGTCGCCGCCGAGCTGGGGATCGAGCACGAGACCCTGGTGGCGGCGATGCCGAAGCAGAACGGGATGCTCACCCCGGACCTCATCGAGCCCGCCGAGATCGCCAGGGTCGTCCTCGTGCTCGCCTCGCCCGTCGTCCCGAGTGTCATCGGTGCCAACTGGGCCGTGGACGCCGGCGCGCTGAAGGCCGTGTGAGAGCCGTCGGCGCGACGCTCCCGGCTCCGGGCCCGGGGGCATGACATGACCACCACGGTCTTCGTGCACGGTGTGCCGGAGACGTCCGCCATCTGGACCCCCGTGCTCGCCGAGCTCGCCGAGCTCGGTCACCACGACGTCGTCCGGCTCAGTCCTCCTGGTTTCGGCGCCGAGGTCCCGACCGGGTTCGAGGCCACCGTGGACGGCTACCGCGACTGGCTCGCCCGGGAGCTGGCCCGCTTCGACGGCCCGGTCGATCTCGTCGGCCACGACTTCGGCGGTGGGCACACGACCACCGTGGCCATGGACCACCCGGAACTGCTGCGCAGCTGGGTCACCGACGTCCTCGGCGTGTTCGAGCCGGACTACGTCTGGCATCCCCAGGCCCAGATCTGGCAGACACCCGGGGACGGCGAGCACGCCGTCGCACAGCTCGTCGGCGCGCCCGTGGCCGAACGGGCCGCGGCACTGGTCGGTCTCGGGATCCCCGAGCCCATCGCCGGTGAGGTCGCGGCGGGGCAGGACGAGCGGATGGGTGAGGCGATCCTGTCGCTCTACCGGTCCGCCGTCCAGCCCGCCCTCGTCCACCGGGGCAGGAATCTCCCGGCCGCGGCGCCGCACGGCCTGGCCGTGATCGCGACTCACGACCAGGCGGTCGGCAGCGTCGAGCAGCGGCGCCGCGCGGCCGCCCGGGCCGGTGCCCGGACGGTGGTCCTCGACGGGCTGGGCCACTGGTGGATGCTCCAGGACCCGGTCCGCGCCGCCCGCGCGCTCGACGAGTTCTGGTCGTCCCTCCCGGCATGAGACCGGGATCCGTCCGAGGCTCCGTCCGGGGACCGTGGCCGGCACCCGCGGAGCGACGGCGGTCGCCGTGCGCCCGCCACGCGGTCGAGCGGTCCGGCCCCGCCGGTGCGGGCGGCCGACCCGTCCCGCTCACCGTGCCCGCTCTCCGACACCGCCTGCCGGGCCGTCGCGCCCGGCCCCACCCGAGAGGCATGCCGTGACCGCTACCGCCCACCCGCCCGCCTCGCCGCCGGACACCGCCGTGCCCGTCCGTCCGGGACGGCGTCGCTGGTCGTGGACCGTCCTCGCCCTGATCGCGCTGGCAGTGGCCGGCTTCTTCGGGGGCCAGTACGCCGAAGGGCTCGCCGCCGTCGCGGCCCGGACCCCGGACAACGTCAGCGCCGCTTCACACTTCGGCACGCTGCCGGCGCCCATCCGGATCCTGTTCCTCATCCATGTCGGCACCGCCGCCGTCGCTCTCGGCATCGGAGCGCTCCAGTTCTCCTCGGCTCTGCGCAGGCGCAGTCCGCGGGCCCATCGCGTCGTCGGCCGGGTGTACCTGCTCGCGGTCGGGGCGGCGGCCCTCACGGGCCTGCCCACATCGCTCTGGAACTCGCTGGGCATCCGGGGGGTCGTCGGATACGCCCTGCTGGACGTCGCATGGGGCCTGACGGCGTGGCTGGCCTACCGGGCGGCCCGCCGCCGCCGGTTCCGCGAACATCAGGCCTGGGCCATCCGCACCTTCGCCCTGTCCTACGCCGCGGTGACCCTGCGCGCCGGACTCCCGGTGCTGATCGCCCTCCAGCTGCCGTTCGACCCCGGGGGCCTCGTTCCCCGAGCTGTTCGACAACGCCATGCACACGATCGCGCCCTGGCTGGGGTGGCTGATCAACCTCGTCGTCGCCGAATGGATCATCGCCCGGCGCGGGCTCCCCGGCGTCCGCTGGTCCACCTTCCAGCAGGGTGATCCCGGCGCGGCAGCCGTCCGCCCGGCAACCCTGCCGTAGCCGATCCCCCGGGAGACCACGTGACCCGCAACTTCACGACGCTGCCCGCACTCGGGGTGGTGTCGCTGGTGCTCGTCGCCGCCTGCGGCGCGCCGGACGCATCGCGGACGCCGCAGCGGGCGACCGACGGAGTGCCGTCGGCGCTCGCCACCTTCTACGACCAGCGGATCGTGTTCGAACCGTGCGCGTCGTACGCGATGTCGCTCGCGGACGAGAAGCTCTACTCCGACGACCGAACCGACTGCGCACGGGTCCAGGTCCCCCTGGACTACGGCGACCCTGGGGGTTCTCGCGGAGAGGTCGCGCTGCTCCGGGTGAAGGCGCGCGGTGACAGGATCGGATCGTTGCTCGTCAACCCGGGTGGGCCGGGCGGCTCCGGGATGAGCCTCGCGGCGGCGCTCGGACCGGTCTGGCGCGACAGCCCGGTCGGTGAGCGGTTCGACGTGGTCGGTTTCGATCCGCGTGGCGTGGGGGCGTCGACGCCGCGTGTCGCGTGCTACACCGACGCCGAGGCCGACCGGAACGTGCCTCCGACGCCGTACCAGTTCGACGTCGCCGACGAGGGGGCGGCTCGCGAGGTGGCCCGCCGTTGCACGGAGGGCAGCGGCGGAGCGGAAGCGCTGACCAGCGTGGGTAGCAGCAACGTCGTCAAGGACATGGACGTCCTGCGCGCGGTGCTGGGGGACGAACAGCTCTCCTACCTGGGATACAGCTACGGCAGTGAGCTGGGTGCGATGTACGCCCAGGAGTTCGGCGACAACCTGTGGGCACTGGTGATCGACGGTGCCGTCCACCCCGGCAGGACCGAGGCGGAGTTCCGGCTGTCCCAGTTCGCCGCGTGGAGGGCGACGTTCGACGAGTTCGCCGCGACCTGCATGGCCGAGGCGGACTGTCCGCTGGGCACCTATCCGGCCCGCGCCGTCGAGGAGTTCCAGCGGCTCACGCGCCCGTTGCAGGCGCGGCCTGCGCCGACCGCCGACCGCCGGGGCCTGACCTACTCCGATGCCATGTGGGGAACGATCATGTCCCTCTTCCAGCCCGTTCAGCGAGCGCAGCTCGTCGAAGGGCTGACGGAGCTCGCCGCCGGGCGTGGTGACGCGATGCTGGCCCTCCGCGACGCCGCCGCGGGGCGGGGAGCCGACGGCCGCTACGGCGGATCGGCCTCCATGGACGCCAACCTCGCCATCCGCTGCATGGACAACCCGCGACGCACCCCGGAGGACGAGGTCGAGCTGGGCACCCGGGCTCGTGCGGCCGCTCCGTTCCTCGACCCCGGCCGACCGTTGACACAGGCGCACTACGAGTGCGAGGGCTGGCCGGCGCCGCCGAGCCGGCCGTCGCCGTGGCTGGAGGGCCCGCTCGAGCTGTCCTCCACCCTGACCGTGTCGGTCACCCGTGACCCCGGAACCCCGCACGAGGGAGGGATCGTCATGGCCCGGCAGCTGGGCGGGAGCCTGCTGACCGTCGAGGGCGCCCAGCACGGGGTGGCGCTCTACGGAGGCAGTCCCTGTGTCGATGCGGTGGTGTCGGACTTCCTCATCGATCCACGGACGCCGGTCGCGGAGACCCACTGCAGCCTCTGATCCGGCACGGGTGGAGTAACGTTCCGATCCGTATCGGAACGTATGAGGGAGGTACACGGTGCGAGCAGTGGTGGTGCGGGGCTGCGGGAATCCCGCTTCGGTCGCGGTGGTGGACGGGGCCGAGGCCGAGCCGGGCCCGGGGGAGGTGGTGGTCCGCGCGGAGGCAATGGGGGTCGGCTATGTCGACGTGATGGCGTCACGGGGTCTCTACGCCTACTTCCCCGGTCCGGGTTCGTCGCCCGGCCTCGAGGTCGCGGGCGTGGTCGAGTCGACAGGACCCGGTGTTCCGCCGGGCCTCGTGGGGCAACGGGTCCTGGGGCTGCCGGCCTTCGGCGGGCTCGCGGAGGCCGTGGCCGTGAGTGCCGACCGTGTCCTCCCGCTCGACGACGGGATGGAGCCGGACGTCGCCGTGGCGCTCGGGGTCAACGCGCTCGTCGCCGAGATCGGGCTCGGCCGTGCGGGTATCGGGCCCGACGGCCGGGTCCTGGTGCGGGGTGCAGGTGGCGGCATCGGTGCTCTCGCCACCCAGATCGCCGCGGCACACGGTGCCCATGTCACCGCAGTGACGTCCGGTCCGGATCGCGCCCGGGCGCTCCTGGCCTCGGGGGCGACGCGGACGGTCGGTCGCGACGAGGCGCCCGCCCTGGAACGCGACGTCGACATCGTCGTGGACACCGTCGGCGGGCCGGAGCTCGCCGACCACCTCCGCCTGCTGGCCCCGAACGGCCACTACCTGCTGTGCGGGGCGGCCGGCGGGGTACCGAGCGGCGCCGATCTCGAGGTGATCGTGGAGATGTTCCACAGCTCCCCGACGCTGCACGCGTTCAGTCTGAACTCGGTGGGTGCGGCAGACCTGCGGGCGTCGTGGGCGCGGGTGTCGGCGCTCGTCGGCACGGGAAAGGTGACCGGCATCGTCGCGGAGCGGTATCCGCTGGCAGCAGGCCCGGAAGCGCTGCGCGCCGTCGAGCGCGGCGGCGCCTTCGGCAAGGTGGTGCTGCACCCGTGAGGGCGGTCTGATGCCCCGTCCACGGGACGAACGTGTCAGCGCAGCGGTGCTGGCCGCGGTCCGGGACCTGATGGCCGAGAACAGCTACACGCGGCTCACCCTGCAGGGGGTCGCGGACCGGGCCGGGACGACCACGCCGGCCGTCCGTCGGCGGTGGCCCTCGTTGCGTCATCTCGTCGTGGACGCACTCGCCGAGGAGCGTGCAGGGGTGGTCGAGCCCGATACCGGATGCGTGGCGTGTGATCTGACCGCCCACGTCGAGGCGCTGGGGGCGGCACTCGGGGATGCGGACACGGGGCGGGTGCTGCCGGCGCTGGTGGCCGATCTCGCCGACGACCCGGAACTGAGGTCCCGCTTCCTCGAACGGTTCTGGCAGCCGCGGCGCGAGGCATGTCTGGTGAGCCTGCGCGCCGCGGTGGAGCGCGGAGAGGTTCGTCGCGACGTCGATCCGGAGCTCGTGATCGACGCCGTCGCAGGCCCTCTCGTGCTGCGGCATCTCTTCGGACACGCCCCCCTCGGCGGGGGACTGGCGCCGCAGCTCGTGGACCTGCTCCTCGCCGGGCTCGCGACGGGTGGGGGTGCCGGGCACCCGTCCGCCTGTCGAGCGGGTCACGGACGGGCGGCGCCATGACGGGGCACCGCCGACGGGAGCCGCTCCCGGTGTGCGAACCACGCGTCCGGGGCGGGGTCATGGAGAGCACAGTGCTTTGACTAACTGGTAAGTATTTGACAGGGTCGGCCACCGACCGTCGCGCCCTGCCGGGCGACCCCGTCGGTCACGGGGTCGACGAGGTGGGCGTCGCCGGCACCCACCGCTCGACACCGGCCCCGGGGCGACGAAGGAGACACCGACGATGGATTTCGGGCTCGACCCGCGCACCGCCGAGATCCGCCGGGAGCTGCTGGACTTCATGGACCGGCACGTCCGGCCCGCGGAGCAGGTCTTCGCCCGCCAGCTCGGTGAGCTGGCGGACCGCTGGGCGTGGGACTCGGTGCCGGTCCTGTCGGAGCTGCGGGCCGAGGCCCGGCGACGTGGACTGTGGAACCTGTTCCTCCCGGGGGAGCACGGCGGGGGTCTGACCACCCTCCAGTACGCGCCGCTGGCCGAGATCACCGGACGCGTCGGTCAGCTCGCCCCCGCCGCACTGAACTGTGCGGCGCCCGACACCGGGAACATGGAGGTGCTGGCCGAGTTCGGCACCGACGCGCAGCAGCGGCAGTGGCTCGACCCGCTGCTGGCGGGGGAGATCCGGTCGGCGTTCGCGATGACCGAGCCCGACGTGGCGTCGTCGGACGCGACCACCATCTCGACCCGGATCACGCGCGACGGTGACGAGTACGTCGTCGACGGACGCAAGTGGTGGATCACCGGCGCGATGAACCCGAACGCAGCGGTGTTCGTGGTGATGGGCATGACCGACCCGGCGGCGGCGCGGCACCGTCGGCACTCGATGCTCCTCGTCCCCCGGGACACCCCCGGGGTGCGGGTCGTCCGGGGGATGGAGGTCCTGGGATACGACGACCACGAGCACGGCGGGCACGCCGAGCTGACCTTCACCGACGTCCGGGTCCCGGTCGCGAACCTCGTGCAGGGCGAGGGCGACGGCTTCGGTGTCGCGCAGGCGCGGCTGGGGCCGGGGCGCATCCACCACTGCATGCGGGCCATCGGGGTCGCCGAACGGGCGATCGAGGCGATGTGTGCCCGAGCCGACGAGCGGATCGCCTTCGGCCGGCCGCTCGCCGAGCAGGGTGTGGTGCGCGACTGGATCGCCGAGGCCCGGGTGCGGGTCGAGCAGCTACGGCTGCTGGTCCTCAAGACCGCCTGGCTGATGGACA
Organism: Pseudonocardia sp. ICBG1293; assembly: GCF_020131355.1. Classification (GTDB taxonomy): domain Bacteria; phylum Actinomycetota; class Actinomycetes; order Mycobacteriales; family Pseudonocardiaceae; genus Pseudonocardia. The sequence goes on along the minus strand of NZ_JAHLEL010000047.1, from coordinate 266,843 downwards.
CGGTGGGGAACCGGGGCGCCCACACCGAGATCCAGGCGATCAAGATCGCCACCCCGCGCACCGTCCAGTGGATCCTCGACAAGGCGATCCAGGTGCACGGAGCGGGTGGCCTCTCCCAGGACCTGCCACTGGCCGCGTCCTACGCCGCGATCCGGAGCCTGCGGTTCGCCGACGGCCCGGACGAGGTGCACAAGAACGCCCTGGCCCGCGACGAGCTGCGGCGCCAGGCGGTGGCGAGGACGTCGACCCCGTCCCCGGCGGGATGACGTCGCTCGCCAATAGTGTCCACATCGGACTCGGGAGGGAGGGCAGGACCGGACGGTGCCGCCGGACCGCCCCCCGGGTGGAGCGAGAACCGAGAGATCAGCCGGAGGTGCCGTGTGACGTGGCGCCCCCCGAGGAAGAGGAGCACAGACATGACCGACGAGCCGATCCGCACCTTCCTGGACGCCGTGCACAGCGGGGATCCGGAACGGATGCAGGCAGTCCTGGCCGCCGACGTGGTGCTGAACAGCCCGATCCTCGACGAGCCGATCGTGGGGTCCGGACCCGCCACCGCGGTGCTCGGACTGCTGAGCTCGATCATCGACGACCTCACGTTCGGCGAGGTGCTCACCGGTGAGATCCACGTCGCGGTGCATCTGACGGGGACGGTCGACGCGCACCCCATCGAGGCGGTCGACCGCCTGGAGTTCGACCCGGCGGGCCGGGTCCGCACGATGACCGTGCTCGCTCGTCCGCTCGCCGCCGTGGTCGCACTGCAGAACCGCCTCGCCCCCACCCTCGGGGCGCCGGCCCTGGCCCTGGTCCCGGAGGGTGCCGGTGGACCCGGGGCGTCGGTGTGACCGGACGGGAACGACCGGGAGGGGGGCGACGATGAGGCGCCTGGAGGGCAAGGTCGCGCTGGTGACGGGCGCGGCGCGCGGAGTGGGGCGCGGGACCGTCGTGCGCTTCGCGCAGGAGGGTGCCGCAGTCGTCGCCGTCGACTTCTGCGGGTCCTACGACCATGTCCGCTATCCACTGCCGACGGAGGCGGACCTGGACGGGACCGCCGCCCTGGTACGGGCGGCGGGTGGCCGCATCGAGACGGTCGTCGGGGACGTGCGCGACCAGGAGACGACGAACGGTGCCGTGGCCACGGCCCTCGAGAGGTTCGGCGGCCTGACGACGGTGTGCGCGAACGCGGGCATCGGCGGTGAGCGGGCCACGATGTGGGAGGCCGACGAGGAGGTCTTCCGCACGGTCCTGGACGTGAACCTCCTGGGAGTGTGGAAGACGGTCAGGGCGGCGGTGCCCGCACTGATCGAGGCCGGCGGCGGATCGGTCGTGATGACCAGCTCGCTGGCGGGCATCCGCGGGCCGAGCCGGATGTCGGCGTACGTCTCGGCCAAACACGGGGTCGTCGGGATGATGCGCGCCCTCGCCAACGAGGCCGCCGAGCACCACATCCGGTCCAACGCGATCCTTCCGGGCAACACGGACACGCCGCTGCTCAACAACAGCAGCACGTGGCAGCTGTTCCGACCCGACCTGGAGGACCCCTCGGCCGAGGACGTCGGCCCCGTGATGAGGAGCTTCTCGCTCCTGCCGACGCCGTGGGTCGAGGTGGAGGACATCGCCCACGCCGCGCTGTGGTTGGCGAGCGACGAGTCCCGCTTCGTCACCGGCGTCGCCCTCCCGGTCGACGCCGGGCCCGTCGCCGGAGCCGGGTACCGCCGTCGGACCGGAGCTACCGGCCGCGGAACAGCGCTCCGAGCAGCTTCTCGATCTGCTCACCGAGCTGCTCGGGCCGTACCGCACCGGACGGGTCGTACCAGCGGTAGAGGGTCGCCAGCATCGACATCACCAGGTTCGCCGCGATGGTGGTGTCGATGCCTCCCTCCCGCGGGAGGCACTCGTCGAGCAGCAGCCGGAAGTCCTGGGTCCGGTCGTGCGCCCAGGCCCGGAAGGAGGCGCGGCCCTGCTCGGACAGCTCGACCTCCTCGCTGAAGACGATGGCGTAGAAGGTGCGGTTGGCGGAGGCGGCCTCGATGTGCGCGGAGATCATCCCCCGCAGCCGGGTCTCCGGCGGCTCACCGCTCTCGAGGACGAGCTTGAGCCGCCTGCTCAGGTCGCCGGTGACCTCCTCGACCATCAGGTCGAGGAGGTGCTGCTTGCTCCGGGTGTACTTGTAGACCGTCGGCCGGGAGATGCCGGCGGCCTCGGCGATGTCGTCGATGGTGGCGTTGCGGTAGCCCTTGCGCCGGAAGGCCTCGCCGGCCGCCGCGACCAGGGCGGCGGTGTCGGTCGCGCGTTCCCGTGCCATGGGCTCAATACTGCCCGGTCAGTCTCCGGGCGCACACGGCGGCCACCGTCTCCGCGGGCACGCCGGCCTCGCGGAGGACCTCGGCGGTGTGTTCGCCGAGACCCGGCACCCCGCTGCGGGGTCCGTGCGGTGCACCGTCCACCACCAGCGGCTGGCGCAGGAAACGGTCGGCGCCCACCGTCTGCAGGAGCCCACGGATGTGCAGGTGCGGGTCCTCGACCAGGCCTGCCAGATCCTGGACCGCCCCGTAGGCGACCCCGGCCGCGGGGAGCACCCGCTCCCAGTGGGCGAGGGGCTCGGCCGCGATCCGTCCGCCCAGCGTCACCCGGATCTCCTCGGTACGGGCGTCGCGCTCCGGGCCCGGTAGCCCGGCCAGCGACTCCAGCCCCAGCGCGGTGCACAGCGCCCGCCAGAAATGGTCCTCGAACGCGATGGACAGCGAGATCCACCGACCGTCCGCGGTGGCGAACACGCCGTAGCCCGGGTCCCGGCCGAGCCGGTCCGGCGGGAGACCGTTCGCGGTGGGAACGAGCCGGGTGACCACGAACGAGACGAGCGCGTCGAACATCGCCACGTCGTAGTGCCCGCCGCGGCCGGTGTGCACGCGGCCCGCGAGCCCGGTCAGCGCGGAGATCGCGGCGAACAGCCCGGCGGCGACGTCGGCCAGGGCCACCGCGGGGACCGCGGGAGCCCGGGCGTCGAGCAGCCCCGCCATCGCCTGGAAGGACAGGTCGTGCGCGGGCCGGTCCCGGTACGGGCCGTCCTGGCCGAACCCGGAGACCGACACGACCACGAGCTCCGGGTGCTCCCGGGTGAGGGCGGCGGGGGAGATCCCGAGCCGGTCGAGGACCCCGGGCCGGAAACCCTCCACGAGCACGTCGGCCCGGCCGATCAGCGTCCGGCACGCGTCGAGGCCCGCCGCGGTCTTCAGGTCCAGGGCCACGGAGCGTTTGCCCCGGTTCAGGGCCCGGAAGTGCCCGGGGAAGGCGCGGGAGGGGTCCCCGCCCTCGGGCCGCTCGACCTGGACGACGTCCGCACCCAGGTCACCGAGGACCAGGGTGGCGAACGGGCCCGGGTACTGCTCGGCCAGGCTGACCACGCGGTAGCCCTCGAGCGGGCGTGACGTCGGCGCGGTCACGGGGTGATCGCGTATCCGCCGTTGACCGGGTAGGTCTGCCCGGTCACCCACGCCGCGGCGTCGGAGGCGAGGTAGAGCACGGCGTTGGCGGCGTCGCTCGGCTCGCCGAAACGACGGACCACGTAGCCGCGCAGCGCCTTCCTCGCGATCTCGGGATCGGCGATCGCGGACGCGACACCGGGGGTGTTGATCGTCGAGAGGGCCACGCAGTTCACGCCGATGCCGTGGCGCCCGACCGCCTTCGCGAGCCCGCGGCTGAAGCCGGCGGCCCCGGCCTTGGCGCCGCCGTAGACGGCGAGGTTCGGCTCGCCGGTGCGGCCCGCGTCGGAGATCACCGACACGATGCGGCCGTAGCCACGCTCGACCATCCCGGGCAGGACGGCCCGACAGGCGTGCAGGACCCCGTAGAAGTTCGTCGCGATCCAGGGCTCCCAGTCCTTCGGACCCGTCTCCCAGAACGGGGGGGGTGTCTCTATGGGTTCGTCAAGCGGCGGCGAGTTCTGGATCGGGGTTGTTGACCGTGGGCGGGTTGTAGGGGCGGCGGTCGCGGAGCATGGCGTAGATGACGTCGGTGCGGCGTCGGGCGAGGCAGATCAGGGCGGCGTTGTGTCGTTTGCCGGCGGCTCGTTTGCGGTCGTAGTAGGCGCGGCTGGCGGGGTCGGCCAGGGCGGCGAATGCGGACAGGAACAGCGCGGATTTCAGGGCGTGGTTGCCGCGCTGGGATCGGGTTGTGGTTCCCCCGAGATCGTGGAGGGTTCCCTATGCCGCGTCTCGAGTGAGGGCGGCGTTCTCGTAGACGATCGGTGCGAGCCCGGCGGCGGCGCTGTGTCGTCGCCGGTGGTTGTAGAAGCCGTAGCACCAGTCGATAACCACCGCCCGAGCCTTCGCAGTGGTGTCGAAGTCGTTGCGGGACAGCACTTCCCACTCCAGGCTGGAGAAGAACGCCTCCGCCGCGGCGTTGTCGAAACACGACCCGACCCATGGACTGGCGGATGTCCAGGCGGCGACACAACGTGGCGAACGCGCCGGCGGTGTAGGTCGAGCCGCGGTCGGTGTGAAAGATCACCCCTGCGATCCCGTCCGCGCCGCCGCGGGCCGCGACGGCCATCCGGATGGCCTCACACGCCAGCTCGGCGTTGGGGTGCAGCCCGGTGGCCGCGCCGAGCAACCTGCGCGAGTACAGGTCGATCACCGTGGCCAGATACAGCTTCCCGGCCGCGGTGGGGATCTCGGTCATGTCCCCGACCCAGCGGCGGTTCGGCTCGGCGGCGGTGAAGTCGCGGTTCAGCAGGTCCGGGAACTTCGGCGCCGCCTTGTCCTGGCGGGTCAGCCCGTTGCGCCTCCGGATGCGGCGGGCGACCAGGCTCTGTCGGCGCATCGAGTCCGCCACGGTCTTCTCCGACACCTTCCACCCCGCCTCACGTAGGTCCGCGTGCAACCGCGGCGAGCCGTGCAGACGCTCGGCGGCGTCGAACCCGGCCCTCACGGCGGCGTCGAGCGCGCGTCGGCGCTCCTCAGTCGCAGTCAGGCCGCCACCGGGACTGGTGGCGCGACTCAGCCACTTGTACAGCCAGGAGATCGACACGCCGAGCAGCGCGCAGGCCAGCGTGTGCGGCACCCGGTGGAAGGTCCTCTGGTCGGCGATGAAACGTGCCACGCTCACTTCGTCGCCTCCTTGACCCACAGGACCACGGATCGTTTGAGGACATCACGCTCCATCCGCAGCTCGGCGTTCTCCGCCCGCAGCCGCTTGAGCTCGGCGATGTCACCCCGGGAGAGGCCTTCGGTGTCCTCGCGGGCCTCCCGCGCTCGGGCCACCCAGTTGCCCAGTGTGCCCTCGTTGACCCCCAGGTCGCGGGCGATCTGGGCGATCGGCTTGCCGGTCTCCTCGACGATCCGGACCGCACCGTCACGGAACTCCCGGTCGTATCGCTTCCGTACCTCTGGCATCGCCACCCCTTATAGCTGATGCCTCCCCGATCATGGGGGAACCGCAGGTTTCGCCTTTGATCGAGGTGCCGGAGCGGCGGGTGACTGGGGCGAGGCCGGCGTAAGCGGCGAGGTGCCCGGCGGTGGGGAACCCGGAGCCGTCGCCGACGATGGTGAGGATCTTGATGGCGGTCCTGACCCCGAGTCCGGGCATCGAGGTCAGGACCGGTCCAAGAGGGTGGGCCTCCAGGCGGGCTTCGAGCTCGTCGGCGAGCTGGTCGCGTTCGGTGTGGACCTGGCGCAGCTGCCCGGCGACGCCGGTGATGACACGGGCGAACGCGGCCGTGCCGGGAACGGTCAGGCTCTGGGCGTCGAGCGAGGTCAGGATCTGGGCGGGAAGGGTGCGGGCCAGTCGAGGCGACCGGGCCCGCATCGTCTCGGCGATCCCGTCAGCGCCGAGCTCTCGCAGGGCTTGCGGGGTGGGCGCGGCCGCGAGCAGGTCGAGCACGCCACCGCGGTCCAGGCGTGGCCCGAGCAGGCGTTCCAGGGCGGGATGAACATGCAGCAGGGCGTCGCGCAGCCGGTTCGTCAGCCGGGTGCTCTGCCCAGCCAGGTCATCGTCGTAACCGGCGAGCACAGTGAGTTCGGCGAGGGTCTCGTCGTCGGTGCCGACCCGGCGCAGGGTGTGCGGCATCGTCCGGGCGGCCTCGGCGATCACGTGGGCGTCGCGGGCGTCGGTCTTGGCCTGCCCGGGATGCAGGTCGGCGATGCGGCGCATCGCCAGCCCGGGCAGGTAGGCCACCGTGATCCCCAGATCACGAGCGACGGCGATGGCCAGCGCTCCGATCGAGGCGGGCTGGTCGATGACCATCAGCACCGCGCCGTGCTCGGCCAGCCCGGACAGCACGGTGCGCAGCGCCGATTCGTCGTTGGGCAGGGCCTTGTCGTGCACCCGCTTCCCGTTGGTGTCGACCGCGCAGGCGTGGTGTTCGGACTTGCCCACGTCCGGGCCGCAGAACACCGCGAACCCGGTCGGGTGCTGGTCAGGATCGGGCAACCGCCGCTCCCTTCTCGTCGCGGCAGGCCGACCACGAGCACCCGCGCCGGCAGCCACGTTACGAGCAGACCACACGGGTCAGGTCTCTATCAGCGGTCGTTGGCGCCCTCCGGCCACGGCGACAACACCCCCCAGATCATCGGGCGACAGGGGCAGTCAGTCATACCGCGGCCGGCGGCCTGCAAGCCCTCAGCGGGCTTGATCAAGAAGGTAACGGGGGTGTGGTCGAGCGCGTTCTCGGCGGGGCCGGCGTTGCCGGCGTTGTTGACCAGCACGTCGATCGGGCCGAGCCGGCCGGCCCCGTCCGCCACGAGGGCCGTCACCTCGTCGAGGTCGGTGACGTCGCAGCGCAGGCCCACCGCCCGCCCGCCCTGCTCGGTGATCTCGGCGGCGACGGACTCCGCGCGGTCGCGGTGGTAGTCGTTGACGACCACCGCGCCTCCGTGGGCCGCGATGTGCAGGGCGACCTGCCGGCCGACCCCCTGTCCGGCGCCGGTCACCAGGGCGACACGGCCGGTCATGTCCAGGATGTTCATGGCAGTCTCCTAGTGTTGCGGTAACTAGGTTACTTTACTCACGGGCTGGTTTACGGGATCATGAGCTGTGCCGTTGACTGTGACCGTGGACGTTCCGGCCGCCGACCGCGAGGTGTTGGAGTCCTGGCTGCGTTCCTCGTCGGTTTCGGCGGGACTGGCCCGACGGGGCAGGATCGTGTTGCTGGCCGCGGACGGGGTGGCGGTCAAGGACATCGTCACACTGGTCGGGGCGTCGAAGGCGACGGTGATCGGGTGGAAGAAGCGTTACGCCGCTGAGGGGATCGCCGGGCTGGCCGACCGGCCCAAGGCGGGCCGGCCGCCGGTGATCGACGAGGTCGCGGTCGTGCTCGCCACGCTGGAACCGCCGCCTGAGCGGCTCGGAGTCACGCACTGGTCGTCACGGCTGCTCGGTGCCGAGCTCGGGATCTCCCACGTGTGGATCGGCAAGATTTGGCGGCGGTGGGGGCTGCAGCCGTGGAAGTCCGAGACGTTCAAGTTCTCCACCGATCCCGAGCTCGAAGCCAAGGTCCGCGACATCGTCGGGTTGTATCTGAACCCGCCGGACAAGGCCGTCGTGCTCTGCGTCGACGAGAAATCCCAGGTCCAGGCCCTGGACCGGACAGCGCCGATCCTGCCGATCATGCCCGGTATCCCGGAGAAACGGACGCATGACTACGTCCGTCACGGCACCACCACGCTGTTCGCGGCGTTAGAGGTCGCGACCGGGCGGGTCGAGCAGGCGTGCCTGCCGCGGCATCGCCATCAGGAGTTCCTGCGGTTCCTCAAGCAGGTCGCGAAGGCCTACCCGCGGCGCAAGCTGCACCTGGTGGTGGACAACTACGCGACCCACAAGCACCCCGCAGTGAAGGCCTGGCTGGCCCGCAACCCGCGGATCACCCTGCACTTCACCCCGACCTCGGGATCGTGGCTGAACATGGTCGAGGTCTTTTTCGGGGTCATCACCCGCCAGGCCATTCGCCGTGGCAGCTTCGGCAGCGTCAGAGAACTGATCGGCGCGATCGGCCGGTTCATCGACGGCTGGAACGAACGCTGCCACCCGTTCATCTGGACCAAACCCGCAGACCACCTACTCAACCACTGCCGACCCGGTCAAAGAACATCGTTTACGCGACACTAGGGCGTGTCTCCTAAGAGGTCGTTTCAGAACGACTTGTCGAGTTTCCATTGACCCCTCGACGACAGATCAAACGGCAGGTCAGATAGCCGCTTGTCGTCTACAACAGACACGTCGACCTCGTTCTGAAATGACCTCTAAAGTGCGCAACCAGGTGACGATGGCCTTCAGTGCAACTCCGCCGCGGTAGGTCAGGGCGAGTTTGTCGTAGCGGGTCGCGAGGCCGCGCCACTGCTTGACCTCGCAGAACCCGCGTTCGACGACGTTGCGGCCGCGGTAGTCGACCCGGTCGAACGCCGGTGGTCGGCCGCCGCGTGTGCCGCGTCGTTTCCGGTGTCCCTGCTGGTCAGCCGGCTCCGGGATGACCGCGACGATCCGTCGTCTGCGCAGGTGGGCGCGGATGGCGCGTGAGGAGTAGGCCTTAGAGGTCGCGCGGATTGGTCACAGCTTGGCCGCGGTCGAGTGTCTGGGGGCGAGGGCGGGTACGGGCCTGCCGATCATGAAGTTATCTACGCTTCGTGATCGTCTGGAGGCCGCGTGCCCACCCTGCCATCATGGCTGACCGAGCCGTTGTGGGACCAGTTCACCGCGCTGCTGCCTCATCGAGACGAGTTCGATCCCACCCATCCGCTGGGCTGCCATCGCCGCCGGATCGCGGATCGGATCGTGTTCGACAAGCTCCTGCAGGTACTGCGGTTCGGCTGCTCGTATGAGGGCATCGCTGACAGCACCTGCTCGGCGACCACCATCCGCGATCGTCGTGACGAGTGGATCAGGCTCGGGGTCTTCGCCCAGCTGCGTCGGATCGTCCTGGACGCCTACGACCGCATCGTCGGTCTGCTGCTGCACGACATCGCCGTCGATGGCGCCATCACCAAGGCCCCCGGCGGCGGCGAGGTCGCCGGTCCGTCGCCGGTGGACCGGCGCAAACAGGGTATGAAACGTTCGGTGCTCGTCGAGGGATACGGCATCCCGCTGGGCCGAGTCCTGGCCGGAGCCAACCGGCACGACTCCCCGCTACTGGGCCCCACCCTCGACCGCCTCGATGCTCTCGGCCCGCTGCCCGACGACATCACCGTGCACCTCGACGCCGGCTATGACTCCGGCAAGACCCGCGACACGCTGGCCGAACGAGGCCTGCACGGCGAGATCGCGCACAAGGGTGAGAAAGCGCCGATCCAGGCCACCCGCCGCTGGCACGTCGAGCGGACCAACGCTTGGCACAACAGCTTCAACCGGCTGCAGCGCTGCTACGAACGACGAGAAATCGTCGTCGACGCGTTCTTCGACCTCGCCGACACGATCGTCACACTCCGTAGCTTGATTCGGCAGGCCTGGACCACACACCGCTGGAACGCCCGACCTGCACGACGTCCATGATCACCAACCAATCCGCGCGACCTCTTATCTGCGCGGACCCGCTCGGGTCGGGTCCGCGGTCGGCCCGGACCGACCCGTCCGACGCTCAGATGTGACATCAGGTGCGCGAACATCGGGGCGTCACCGGCCTGGCCAGGGCCGACCAGTACGACCAGCGGGCGGCCGTGTCCGTCAACGAGCTGGTGGATCTTCGTGCCGAGCCCTCCGCGGGAGCGGCCCAAGGCGTGATCGGGCGGCTCGATCAGCAGATTCTTGTAGTTCGATCCGGCCCCCTGTGTCTCGCTGCAGGGTCGCGGCGTGTTGGTGAGCGCGGATGATCGTCGAGTCGACCGACACGGCCCAGTCCACGAGACCGGCGGAGTCGGCATCGGCGAGCAGAGCTGCGAGAACCTGGTCCCAGGTGCCGTCACCGCAGTAGCGGCGGTGGCGTTTCCATAGGGTCTGCCACGGCCCGAACTCGACCGGGACATCACGCCAGGCCAGCCCGCAGCGGAACCGGTAGATGATCCCCTCGATCACTCTGCGGTGATCGGCGAACGGGCGCCCTGGCATCCCGTCCGACGAGGGCAGTAACGGCTCGAGTCGGTCCCACTGGGCATCGGTCAGGACGGCACGGCGCGACACCTACTGATCATCGCGCAGGCCCGACCAGCCGGGTTAGGAGACGCGCCCTAGTGGCCGGGGAAATCGGGGGTGCGCTTCTCCGCGAAGGTGGTGATGCCCTCGCGCCAGTCCGCGGAGCGCTCGTGCAGGGCGGACGCCTCGAGCTCGCGCTGGACCGCGACGGGCAACGGGGTGTCGTGGGCGTCGTGGGCCAGCCGCTTCATGGCGGCCAGCCCCACGGGGCTGCGGCTCGCGATCCGGGCGGCCAGGCGGTCGACGGCCCCGACGAGCTCCTCGGGATCCACCACGTCGACCACGAGGTCGGTGCCGAGATAGCGTTCGGCGGGGTGCAGGTCACCGGTGAACATCAGGTGCTTGGCGGTCGCGAGCCCGAGCCGGCGGACCAGCCGGACCGACGCGCCGCCCCCCGGGATCTGCCCGTACACCGCGTGGCCGTCGCCGATCCGCGCGGTGCGGGAGGCGATCACCAGGTCGCAGACCAGGAGCAGCTCGAGGCCCCCGCCGACCGCGATCCCGTTCGCGGCGGCGACGACCGGCGTGGGGAAGGACTCGATGCGGTCGAGGACCGCCCGGACGCGGTGCAGGAAGGCGTTGCCCGCGCTCGCCGCCCCGGGGGGTGCGGGGGCATCCGCCAGCGAGCGCGCGTAGCGCAGGTCCGCGCCCGCGCAGAACGCCGTCCCCGTCGCCGAGAGCACCACGACGCGCACGCCGGGGTCCGCGGCGGCGGCGTCGAGGCCCGCCGTCAGCCCGTCGAGGACGTCCTGGTCGATGCCGTTGAACACCTCCGGCCGGTTGAGCCGGAGCCAGAGCGCGGGTCCGCGGCGTTCCCGCAGTACGGCGGCGTCGGTGAGGGTGGAGGTCATCGGTTCAGTCCTTACTGAGGATCGTGACGACGCACGCCGCGCCCTCGGGATGGGTGTAGCCCCCCGCGTTCTCGGCGAGCCCGACGCGCGCGCCCTGCACCTGCCGGTCCGCGGCCCGCCCGCGGAGCTGCGTGACGAGCTCGACGAGCTGGGCCGCGCCGGTCGCGCCGACCGGGTGCCCCCGTGAGACGAGCCCGCCGCTGGTGTTCACCGGCACCCGGCCACCGAGCCGGGTCGCCCCGGAGTGCAGGAGCTTCGGACCCTCGCCGGGCGGGCAGAGGCCGAGCTTCTCGGTGACGATCAGCTCGTTGGGCGACGCGGCGTCGTGGACCTCGACGACGTCGAGATCGTCGGGGCCGACGGCCGCCTCGGCGTAGGCGGCGTCGATGGTGCGTTGCTCCAGGCCCGGTTCGGCCCCGCCGGGGACCCCGGAGCGCAGCGCCGAGGCCCGGACCCGTACCGCGGCGGAGCGGTCGGCGACGAGGTCGGTCGCCCGCAGGACGAGCGCGGCGGCGCCGTCGGCGATGGGGGAGCACATCAGCATGGTGAGCGGCCCGGCGACGGTGCGGCTGGCGAGGATCTCGTCGACCGAGCGCGCGGTGCGGTACTGCGCCCGGGGGTTGCGCGCCCCGTGCCAGGAGTTCTTCGCCGCGACCTCGGCGAAGTCGGCGGCCGTCGCACCGGACCTGGCCGTGTAGTCCGCGCAGGTCCTGGCGTAGACCTCCATGAAGAACGAGTCGGCGGGGCCGTCCCGGCCGGTGAGCTCGTGGTGGAACTCCTCGATCCGGTCCACGTCCGCCGCGGTGGTGAGGGCGTCGAGCGCGGCGCGGGTGCCCTTGCCGCTCATCTTCTCGGTCCCGACGACGAGCACGGTGCCGTAGGCGCCCGAGCGGATCGCGCACAGCGCGACGTGGACCGCGGTGGAACTGCCGGCGCAGGCGTTCTCGACGTTGACGAGCGGCGTGCCGACGAGGCCGGTCCCGGAGGTCACGACCTGGCCGCGCGTCATCTCCTGCCCGGTGAGCAGGCCCGCGACGGCGTTGGCGTGCACCACCAGGTCCACGTCGGCGGTGCCGAGGCCCGGAGTCGGCCAGCGCCTCGTCGATCGCGGTGGTGCCCAGCTGGCGCAAGGAGGTGTCGGGGAACCTCCCGAACTCGGTGATCCCGACCCCGGTGATGCTGACATCTCGCACGGCGTGCCTTCCGTCCACGGTGACTGGCCGAACCGAGGCTTGCAGAATACTAACTAATAAGTGAATATTACCGCCGACACCGATCCGGAGCGCGCGCCCTCGGCGCAGCGCGGAGAGGGGAGAGCGACGTGGCTCCCGGTTCGACTTCCGAGGCGCCCCATCTGGTGGGCCCCTCCTACAGCGACGTGATCGTCGAGGCGCTGACCCGCTACCCGACCCGGGACGCCTTCGTCCTCGGCGGGCGCCGGACGACCTACGCCGAGCTCGCCGACATGGTCGGCCGTATTCAGCGAGTGCTGGCCGACCACGGGATCCGGCCCGGGCGCGGCGTCGGGGTGCTCAGCCCGAACGCACCCGAGGTCTTCGCGGTGCAGGCGGCGACCTTCCTGACCGGCGCCCGCTACTCGGGCCTGCACGCGCTGGGCTCGGTCGACGACCACGTCCTGCTCTGCGAGGACGCCGAGATCGAGGTCCTCGTCGTGCACCCGGCGTTCGCCGGGACCGCGGCCGAGATCGCCGCCCGGGCCGGGTCGGTGAAGCACGTCCTGGGCATCGGCCCCTCCGAGGCCGGCCCGGACCTGCTCGCGCTGTGCGCCGCGGCCGGCCCCGGTCGCCTGGTCGCCCCCGTCGTCGACGAGGACACGACCGCCTGGCTGCAGTACACCGGCGGGACGACGGGCCGGCCGAAGGGGGCGATGCTGTCGCACCGCGCGCTGGTCCAGGAGGTCCAGACCCTGACCGCGTCCTGGGGGCTCCCCGAGCGCCCGGTCTACCTCGCGTCCTCGCCCATCACCCACGCCGCGGTGCTTCCCGTGGTGCCGGTCCTCGCCCGCGGCGGCACCGTCGTGCTCCAGCAGGGATTCGACCCCGACGCCTGGCTGACCCTGGTCGAACGCGAACGCGTGAACTACGCGTTCCTCGTCCCCACGATGCTCTACACGATGCTGGACAAGGCCGACCCGGCCGCGCGGGACACCTCCTCGCTGGAGACGCTCTGCTACGGGGCGGCGCCGATGACGCCCTCCCGCCTGCTCGAGGCCCACGAGGTGTTCGGGCAGGTCATGATGCAGGTCTACGGCCAGACCGAGTGCATCGGGATGACCACGAGCCTGCGCAAGGACGAGCACGATCCCGTCGGTCGCCCGGATCTGCTCACCTCGTGCGGGCGCGCCGCACTCGGGGTGCGTGTCGAGATCCTCGACGAGGAGGGTGCCCCGGTGTCCGCCGGCGACGTCGGTGAGATCGGCGTCCGGTCCCGGGTGGTGATGAACGGGTACTGGAAGCGGGAGCAGGAGACCTCGGAGGCCCTGCGCGGCGGATGGCTCCGCACCGGGGACATGGCCGTGCGCGACGACGACGGCTTCCTGCACATCGTGGACCGCAAGAAGGACATGATCGTCACCGGCGGGTTCAACGTGTTCCCCCGCGAGGTCGAGGACGTGCTGACCGGTCACGCGGACGTCCGGCAGGCCGCGGTGATCGGGCTCCCGGACGACCGGTGGGGCGAGATGGTGACCGCGTTCGTCGTCGCGCGGCCCGGTGCCGGGGTCGACGCCGGCGAGCTCACCGCGCTGGTGCGCGGCCGCAAGGGCGCGCACCAGGCCCCCAAGCGCGTCGAGTTCGTCCCGGAGCTGCCGACCACGGCCGTCGGGAAGATCGACAAGAAGGCGTTGCGCGCCGCCCACTGGACCGGCCAGGGCCGGAACGTCCACTGATGTCTGGAGACCCCGTGACCCCGTTCGTCCTCGACCAGGACCATCTGCACTTCCGGGACTCGGTGCGTGACCTCGCCCGGCGGGAGTTCCTCGACACCTACCACGCACGTGCGGCGCGCACCGAGTTCCCGCACCAGGAGCTGAAGAGGCTGGCCGAGGCCGGGCTGACGAACCTGACCCTCGACGAGGAGTCGGGCGGTCAGGGTGCCGACCTGCTCGCCCTCGCGATCGCCTGCGAGGAGGTGGGCTACGCCGACCCGAACATGGCCTACATCCTGTTCAGCATGAACAGCCTGGTGTCGTTGCTGGCCGCGCAGGAGTCCGCGGCGATCCGGAGCTGGTCACCGAGGATCGCCGCGGGCGACGCGCTCGGATGCTGGGCGGTGACCGAGCCCGGTACCGGGTCCGACGCCGCGGCGCTCCGGACGAAGGCCGTGCGGGTCGACGGCGGGTAGCTGCTCACGGGCGAGAAGACCTCGGTCACCCAGGCGCCGCACGCCGACGTCGCAGTCGTCCTCGCCCAGACCGACCCCGCCCGCAAGGCCCGGGGGATCGGCTGCTTCCTCGTGGAGTGCGCCGACCCGACGGTCAGCTCGCAGAGCTTCGACGACCCCGGGTTCAAGCCCCTCGGGCGGGGATCGATCACGATGGACGACACGTTCGTCCCGGACGAGCGGGTCCTGGCCGCGCCCGGCCGCGGGTTCGGCCAGGTCATGGCCGAGTTCGACCTGAGCCGTACCCTGATCGCGCTGACCTGCGTCGGCTCGGCCCAGCGCGCACTCGACTCGGCCGCCTCCTACGCGACGCAGCGGACCTCGTTCGGGCGGCCGCTGGCCACGAACCAGGGCGTCTCGTTCCCGATCGCCGAGCACACCACCTACCTGGCCGCCGTCCGGGCGCTGGCCTACCAGACCATCGGCCTGCGGATGGCCGGACAACCGCACACCACCCAGGCCGCGATGCTGAAGTGGTGGGCACCGAGGGTGGCCTTCGCCGCCATCCAGGAGTCGGTCGTGCTCCACGGCCAGGTCGGCTGGTCCGACGAGATGCCGTTGCAGTCCCTGCTGCGCGACGTCTCCGGCTACCAGATCGGGGACGGGACACCGCAGATCCAGAAGATCATCATCGCCCGGGACGTCCTGGGCCGGGACGCCCTGGGGGCCTGAGGTGCGGAGGGGACATGACCGCAGCCGGCAGTGAGGTCGTCACCGTGGGAGCGCGGGAGCGGCGCAGCGCGGCCCGGCGCAAGGAGCTGTCGAGCTTCCTGCGGGCGGCCCGGGAACGCGTCAAGCCTGCGGAACACGGGCTGGCCGTCGGCGCCCGCCGACGCGCGCCGGGGCTCCTCCGGGAGGAGGTCGCCCAGCTCGCCGCCATCAGCTCCAGCTGGTACTCCTGGCTGGAGCAGGGCAGGCACATCCAGGTCTCCGGACAGGTGCTCGCCTCGGTCGCGGACGTCCTGCGGCTCAGCCCGGCGGAACGGGACCACGTCTTCGTCCTCGCCGGGCACACCCCGCCCGGGGCCGCCCAGGCCCGGGGGAGTGCCGACTCGGTCGCGGACCGGGCGCTGCGGCGCATGGTCCACCAGCTCCGGGACGCACCCGCGTACCTCGTCGACGCCCGCTGGGACATCGTGGAGTGGAACGAGGCGGCCACCGTCCTGTTCGGGCTGCCCCTGCACGAGGTGCCCCGGGCGGAGCGCAACGCGCTGCGGTTCGCGCTGCTCGGCACCCACGCCCCGCTCCGCTTCCTGGACCCGGTGGGCAGTGCACACGTCCACGTCGCCCGGTTCCGGGCCGACACCACCGCCCTGATCGGTGAGCCGGAGTTCGAGGAGCAGATCGAGTCGCTGCTGCGCGACAGCAGCCTGTTCCGCCGCCTCTGGCCGCTGCGGGAGGTGCACCGGCGGGGACCGGGCCCGCTCTCCTACCGGCACGACGCTCTCGGGCCCCTGCGGTTCGACTTCGTCCCCACGACGGCCGACCACGGATCCGGCCTACGTCTGCACTCCTTCCTGCCCGTCCGGGCCGACCTGTGAGGACACCTCGAGCATGAGAGCGACCTGGTACGACCGCACCGGCCCGGCGGAGGTCCTGATCCACGGCGAGCTCGACGACCCGGAGCCCGCGCCGGGCGAGGTCCGGGTGCGGGTGCACGCCTCGGGCGTGAACCCCGCCGACGTCAAGCGGCGCCGGGGGTGGGCCGGGCTGCGGATGGACTTCCCCCGGCAGGTGCCGCACGACGACGGTGCCGGCGTCGTCGACGCGGTCGGCCCGGGCGTCGACCCGGGACGCCTCGGCACGCGGGTGTGGCTCCACGACACCAGGGTGGGCAGAGCGGTCGGCACCGCCGCGGAGCTCGTCTGCGTGCCGGGACGCCACGCCGAGCCGCTGCCCGATGCCGTCGGCTTCGTCGAGGGCGCCAGCATCGGCGTCCCGGGCCGGACCGCACACCGCTGCCTGTTCCGCGACGGGCCCATCGCGGGTGCGACCGTCCTGGTCGCCGGGGCCGCGGGCGCCGTCGGCCACGCCGCCGTCCAGCAGGCGGTGGCCGCGGGCGCCACGGTGATCGGCACCGTCGGGCGGGAGGAGAACCGTGGGATCGCCGCGGCCGCGGGCTGTGCGCTGGTGCTGGACCGCCGCCGCGACGACCTCGTCGCCGCGGTCCTCGACGCGACCGACGGTCGCGGGGTGGACCGGATCGTCGAGGTCGACCTGGCCGCGAACATGGAGACCGACGCCCGGTGCGTCGCCGTCAACGGCGCGATCGCCGTCTACGGCACCGACTCCGGGCACAAGCCCGTGGTCCCGGTGTGGCGGCTGATGAACGCGAGCGTGTCCGTGCACTTCGAGCTGCTCTACAACCTGCCCCACGCCGCGCACCGCCGGGCCGCCGACGACCTGAACCGCTGGCTCGTCGAGGGATCGTTCGCCCCGCGCATCGGGCGGCGCTTCCCCGCCGACCAGGTCGCCGCCGCGCACGACGCGGTCGAGTCCGGACAGGGCGACGGGAACGTCGTCGTCGACGTCGTCCCCGGGTGAGCGGCCGGGCCGACGGGAGGGGAGCCGTCCGGGTCCGCGCCGGTGCGGACCCGGCCGCCGCACGTCCCCGTGCCCGGGATGACCGTTCGACGCCCCGTGAGGTCCCGACGCCCGACGGCGGAATCGTCGGAGGTGCCCGCGGGTTGCCCCGGACATGAGAATCGGCATCATCGGTGCAGGACAGATCGGTGGCACGCTCGCCCGGCGGCTCGCCGAGCTCGGACACGAGGTACGGGTCGCGAACTCCCGGGCGCCGGAGACCGTGCCCGACCACGTCACCGCGACGGGCGCGAAGGCCGTCCTGGCGGAGGACGCCGCGGCGGGCGCGGAGCTCGTGATCGTCTCGATCCCGCAGAAGAACACCCCGGACCTCGCCCCGGGCACGGTACCGACCGGGGTACCGGTGATCGAGACCAACAACTACTACCCGCAACAGCGGGACGGCCTGATCCAGGCCATCGAGGACGGCACGCCGGAGAGCGTCTGGGTCGCCGGGCAACTCGGCACCGACTCGGTCTACAAGGTCTTCAACGGCATCTGGTGGAAGCACCTGCTGGAGAAGGGGGTCCCCGCGGGGACCCCGGGCCGGATCGCGCTGCCGGTCGCGGGCGCACCCGGCGCGGACAAGCAGACCGTGTTCGCACTGGTCGACGAGCTCGGCTTCGACCCGGTCGACGGCGGCACACTGGCCGAGTCGTGGCGCCAGCAGCCCGGAACACCGGTCTACGGCAAGGACCACGACGCGGAGCGGGCGACGGCCGCGCTGGCGGGGGCGAGCCCGGAGCGCACCGAGGAGTGGCGCGCGGCCTGACGAGTGCACCCCGGTGCCCGACCCGGTCCCGGCCCGGTGCCGTCACGGCGCCGGGCCGGGCCCTGTCGGCGCCGGGCCGTGGCGACGTCACAGATAGGGCCGGGTGATCATCTCCAGGTAATGGCCGGCCGGGTCGAGGAAGTACACCCCACGACCGCCGTGCCCGTGGTTGATCTCCCCGGGGCGGGTGCGCTGCGGGTCGGCCCAGTGCTCCGCGCCGTCCGCGACGAGCCGGGCGTACGCGCGGTCGAACAGGGCGTCGTCGACGAGGAACGCGTAGTGCTGGGGCGCGATCGCGGGCCCCGCGTCGGGCGGCAGGTCGGCGAACTGGAGGAGGACACCGCCGTCGAGGGCGATGTTCGTGAACGGGCCCCAGGACGGGGCCTGCGCCGCCTCCAGGACGTGCCGGTAGAACGCGGCGGAGGCCTCCCGGTCCCGGGTGGCGATGATCGTGTGGTTGAACGTGCAGGTCATACAGGTCTCCTGAGGACAGGGGGACCACGCGAACGACCTACGGAAGGAGCTGCGCCCGCGGGCCCGTGCGGGACTGGCGAGGACTCCTTCCGGCGGGGCCCATCGGGGGCGCACCCGCGACGGTAGCAGCGCCGGGTTCAGCGCAGCGCCGCGTTGCCGATGTCCTGCGCTGCCCGCAGCCCCCGGCCCACCGGCACCTGTCCGGCGAACAGCTCGTCGAGCGACGGCTCCATCGCCGTGGTGGCGGCCCCGACCTTCGGTCCGACCGGGGCCGGGACGGTCGGCCCGTCCGCGACGAACTCCCGGGTGTCGACGCCCCGGCGCGCCCACTGGTCGAACCAGCCGCGCTGGGCCGCGGTCACCGCGGGGAGGCCCGCGCCGCTGTCACCGACCGGCGCGGCGCCCTCGGGCGAGCCCAGCCAGCGCAGCACCCGCAGGATCTCCGGTCGTCTCGGGCTGTCGGCGTTGCCGGCGGCGACGATGCTCGACACCACGCTGGCCCGGCCCTGCGGTCCCTCGACCATCGGCGCGATCCCCCAGTCGAACGTCGCGCCCTCGGCCACGTTGGCGAGGTTGTAGGTGCCGCTCTGGAACAGCGCCATCCGGCCCTGCAGGAACTGGTCGCGGCTGAAGTCCGGGTTCTGGTTCGTGTCGGCGGCCGAGGGGGCCACCCGCTCGTTGTTGATCATGTTCACCAGGTAGCCGAACGCCTGCTCGCCCGCGGGCGTCGCGAAGTCGAAGGTCTCGTCGGGGGCCTGGAGCCGTCCGCCCGCCGAGCCGAGGAAGTCGAGATAGATCGCCTGCAGGTCGCGGGCGGCGTTGAAGCCGTACCGGCGCACCGTGCCGGGGTCGAAGCCGGGCGTGCCCGCGCTGCGCCCGGCGGCGTCGACGGTCAGCCGCCTCGCCGCGGGGAGCAGGGTGTCGCGCGCGGCGTCGGTCGGGTCCCAGCGCAGCGCAGCCGGGTCGACCCCGGTGGCCCGGACCAGGTCCTTGTTGTAGAACAGGGCGATCCGCCCGTCGGTCAGTGCCGGGACGCCCCACAGGGTGCCGCCGCGGGTGTACTGCGCGGCCGCCGCGTCCACCCAGCCGGCGCGCTGGTCGGCGAGCGCGGCACCGACGTCGATCAGCTTCCCGGCGTCGGCGAACGCCCCGAAGTTCGACGAGTTGACCCAGAAGACGTCGGTCGCGGTGCCGGAGGCGACGTCCAGCGGCAGCGAGGTGAAGTAGTCCTCGAACGGCACCTGCACGAGCTGCACCCGGATGTCCGGGTTGGCCTGCGAGAACGCCGCGAACGAGCGCTCGTAGGCCGCCGCGACCTGGGTGTCCCACAGCCGCAGCGTCACCGTGGTGACCCCGTCCCCGCCGTCTCCGGTGGACTCGTCGAAACGGGACGCCGGTGAGCACGCCGTCAGCAGCAGCACCCCGACCAGCGCCAGGGTGGCCCCGACCCGGCGCCTCACCGGAACCCCGTGATCGTGATCGAGCGGACCACGCTGCGCTGGAACACCAGGAACAGCACGATCAGCGGGACGATCGCGACCGTCGTCGCGGCCATCACGACCGGCCAGTTGCCGTTGTACTGCGTCTGCAGGCCCGCGGTGGCGACCGTCATCACCTGCCAGGTCCGTCCGGAGGTGATCACCAGCGGCCAGAGGAAGTTGTTCCAGTGGGTCACCACCGTGATCACCGCCAGCGTCGTGAGGATGGGCCGGCTCACCGGTACGACGACGTGCCGGAGGATCCCGAGCGTCCCGGCGCCGTCGAGCCGGGCGGCGTCGATCAGGTCCTGCGGGATGGTCCGGAAGTGCTCGCGCAGCAGGAAGATCGCGAACGGCGACCCGAGGACGTAGGGCAGCACCAGCGCCCAGAACGTGTTCCGCAGCCCCACCCCGGTCATCATCAGGTACAGCGGGATCACCGTCACCGCCTGGGGCACCATCAGGGTCCCCAGGAACACCCAGAACAGTGCGTCGCGGCCCGGGAACTCCAGCCGGGCGAAGGCGTAGGCGGCGAGCACCGAGAACAGCAGCTGCCCCACCAGGACGACGACCACGACCTGCGCGGTCACCGCGATCGGGGTCACGAAGTCGTAGTCGCGGCCGAACAGGGTCACGATGTTCTCGGCGGTCGGTGGGGCCGGCGGCGACAGCACCGGCGTCGCCGCGAACTGCCGGGTCGTCTTCAGCGCCGTCGTCACGCTCAGCACGAACGGCGCCAGCGTCGCCACCGCGCCGACGAGCAGCGCGAGCAGCAGGCCGCGTCGACGAGCCTGCCCCGCCTCACGTGTCGAGCTCGTAGGTCGTGCGGCGGGCGAACCACCGCTGCTGGGCCACGGTCACGGCCACCAGGATCACGAACAACACCACCGCCATCACCGCGGCCTGCCCGACCGCACGGTTCTCGAACGCCTCGTAGTAGATCCGCCCGGCGACGACGTCGGTAACACCCCGTGGCCCCCCCGTTGGGGGTGAGGGCGTACACCGAGTCGAACACCTGGAAGCTGGAGATGACCCCGGTGACCAGCACGAAGAACAGGGTGGGCCGCAACAGCGGCAACCGGATCCGCCACAGCAGCTGCCAGGCCGACGCCCCGTCGAGCCGGGCCGCCTCGACGATCGTGTCCGGGATCGCGCGCAGCCCGGCGAGGAAGAACAGGGCGACGTAGCCGACCTGGGTCCACGCGGTCACCGCCGCGACCGACGGCAGCGCCAGCACCGGGTCGGCCAGCCACTCGATGCGCACCCCGAGCAGCGCGTTGAGCGCACCGTCGGTGGGGGACAGGATCCACCGCCACACCACGCCCAGGACCAGCGGCGCGCAGATCCACGGCAGTACGAAGACCACCCGGAACACCGTCGTGCCGGGCAGGCCGCGGTCCAGCAGCAGCGCCGCCGCCAGGCCGAGGACGGTCTGCACCGGGATCACGATGAGCACGAAGAACGCCGTCACCAGCAGCGAGCGGGCGAACCGGCCGTCGGTCGCGACGTCGACGACGTTGTCGAGCCCGGCGAAGCGCAGCGGCCCGACCAGGTCCCACCGGAACAGCGCCAGTCCCAGCACGATCAGCACCGGCGCCAGCAGGAACAGCACCACACCCACCAGGCTGGGTGCGAGCAGCAGGTAGGCCGTGCGGGTGTCCCGCCGGGTGCGGCTCACGTGCCGTGCGCGAAGCCCGCGGCCTCGCTGCCCCGGACGGGTCCGGTCTGGCGGCGCAGCCGCTCCAGCACCCGTGACAGGTCGTCGAGCAGCAGCGCTGCCAGGTCGTGGCTGAACCCGTTGCGCACCACGATCCGCAGCGCCGCCAGGTCCTCCCGATCCTTCGGGAAGGTGTACGCCGGGACCAGCCAGCCGGTCTCGCGCAGCCCCGCCGACACGTCGAACACCGAGAACGGCTCCCCGTCGGCGACGGTGAACGCGAACACCGGCAGCTGCGAGCCGTCGGTGAGCAGCCGGAACGCCCCCGTCGCCTCGATCCGCCGGGCGAGCCCGGTCGCGATCTCCCGGCAGGTGCCCTGCACGCGGGCGAAGCCCTCCCGGCCCAGGCGCAGGAAGGTGTAGTACTGGGCGATCACCTGGCCGCCGGGACGGGAGAAGTTCAGGGCGAACGTCGGCATGTCCCCGCCGAGGTAGTTCACCCGGAAGACCAGGTCCTCGGGCAGCGCGTCGGTGTCGCGCCACACCGCCCACCCGACGCCCGGATGCACCAGCCCGTACTTGTGCCCGGAGGTGTTGATCGAGGCCACCCGTGGCAGCCGGAAGTCCCACTCCAGCTCCGGGTCGCAGAACGGCGCGACCATCGCCCCCGACGCGCCGTCGACGTGGACGGGCACGTCCAGCCCGGTGCGTTCCTGCAGGTCGTCGAGTGCGGCGCACAGCTGCGCGACCGGTTCGTAGCTGCCGTCGAACGTGGACCCCAGGATCGCCACGACGCCGATGGTGTTCTCGTCGCAGAGGGCGACGGCCTCGTCCACGCCCAGGTGCAGCCGGTCACCCTCCATCGGACCAGCCGCGGCTCCACGTCCCAGTAGTTCGCGAACTTGTCCCAGCAGATCTGGACGTTCACGCCCATCACGATGTTCGGCCGGTCGACCGGCTTCCCCTCGGCGCGGCGGCGGTGCTGCCAGCGCCGCTTGAGGGCCAGGCCGCCGAGCATGCAGGCCTCCGACGACCCCGTCGTCGAGCAGCCGATCGCGCGGCCCGGGTCGGGGGCGTGCCACAGGTCGGCGAGCATCCGCACGCACCGCTGCTCCAGGTCGGCGGTCCGCGGGTACTCGTCCTTGTCGATCATGTTCTTGTCGAAGGACTCGGTCATCAGACGCTCGGCCTGCGGCTCGGCCCACGTGGTCACGAACGTGGCCAGGTTCAGCCGGGCGTTGCCGTCGAGCATCAGCTCGTCGTGGACCACCTGGTAGGCGATCTCGGGGTGCAGGCCGGAGTCGGGCATCCGGAACCGGGGGATGTCGACCGGCTCCGCCGCGAACACGGGGTTGACCGGGATCCCGCGGTCGCCACCGCGGTCCTCCGAGGGTGAGTGCGCACCGGGCATGATCTGCAAACTAGTACTCCAGCCGCACTTCGTTAGCTGAGCTGTCTTCGTCGTCGATAGTGGCTTTCGCGGGCTCGGTGTTGGTGGCGACGTCGCCAGGTCGACCAGGCCCAGCACGGCGCCTGGGTGGGAATGTGGATCAGAGGTGCCAGGAGACGTCGGATCTCGGCGAGGGTGAGCGGGATGAGCCCGTGATCAGGTCTTTTGGGGCGATCGCCGCGGTGACCGAGAGGTAGGCGTGGGCGAGAATAGCCAGGGTGACGTGGCGGTACCAGGCGTCGTAACGCCGCACTTGATAGTGGTCGAGCCCGACCTCGTTCTTCGCGGTCTGGAAGCACTCCTCGATCGCCCACCGCGTGCCGGCGACGCGGATGAGGTCGTCGTCGGTGGTGCCGGGCGGGCCGGCGCACAGGTAGTAGGCCAGATCGGGCTCCTCGCCGGCGGAGAGCTGTGTGTCGGTGAGGATCTGACGTCGGACCAGTAGCCATCGGCCCCATCCGGCCGGGGCGTTCTCGGGCGGATACAGCGAGGCCACGGCCCAGTCGTAGAAGCGTTCTCCCTTCACACCCGGACCGGCTGAGCGGCGCTTCCACGCCCGTCCGGGAGCGCGGGCGACCAGGTCGTCGGCCCGTCGTGAGCCGCTGATCTGACAGATGTCGGCGTCCAGGGACAACGGGACGGACTGGCTGCGCGGAACCGCGACGACGTAGCCGATCCGGCGCTGCTCGCACCAGGTGCGGAACTTGTAGTCCTGCCCGTATGCCTCGTCCGCGGTCACCCATCCTGCGGGAACCCCGGCATCGAGGGCACGGCCGAGCATTTCCTTGGCCAGCGTGGCCTTGGTGGCGAACTCGATCTCCTCAGGCACCGCCGCGGCTCGGCAGCGTTCCCGATCACCGGTCCAGGACTTGGGCAGGTAGAGCTCGCGGTCGATCAACGTCCGGCCCTTGCTCGTGGCATAGGCACAGAAGACTCCGAGCTGGCAGTTCTCCACCCGCCCGGCAGTGCCCGAGTACTGGCGCTGCACCCCCGCCGACTTCGTCCCCTTCTTCAGGAACCCGGTCTCATCGACGATCAGCACCCCACCGGACTCGCCGAGGTGCTCGACGACGTAATCCCGCAGGTCATCACGGACACCGTCGACATCCCAGGTCGCGGAGTTGAGCAGCCGCTGCATCCCATCCGGAGTCGTGTCACCGGCGACCTCGGCCAGCGTCCACCCGTTCTTCCCCGCCAACGGCGCCAACAACCCCCGCACATACGCCCGCGCCCGACGCCGCGGTTCCGTCCGGAAGAACCGGCCCGCCACCAGCCCGAACAGCCCATCCAGGCCACCGGCCCACGCCTCGAGATCCTCCTCCACCTGCACAAGATCGAAGCTTAGCGCACATCAACATCACAAACTGCGGCTGGAGTACTAGGGCGCGTCTCCTAACCCGGCTGGTCGGGCCTGCGCGATGATCAGTAGGTGTCGCGCCGTGCCGTCCTGACCGATGCCCAGTGGGACCGACTCGAGCCGTTACTGCCCTCGTCGGACGGGATGCCAGGGCGCCCGTTCGCCGATCACCGCAGAGTGATCGAGGGGATCATCTACCGGTTCCGCTGCGGGCTGGCCTGGCGTGATGTCCCGGTCGAGTTCGGGCCGTGGCAGACCCTATGGAAACGCCACCGCCGCTACTGCGGTGACGGCACCTGGGACCAGGTTCTCGCAGCTCTGCTCGCCGATGCCGACTCCGCCGGTCTCGTGGACTGGGCCGTGTCGGTCGACTCGACGATCATCCGCGCTCACCAACACGCCGCGACCCTGCAGCGAGACACAGGGGGCCGGATCGAACTACAAGAATCTGCTGATCGAGCCGCCCGATCACGCCTTGGGCCGCTCCCGCGGAGGGCTCGGCACGAAGATCCACCAGCTCGTTGACGGACACGGCCGCCCGCTGGTCGTACTGGTCGGCCCTGGCCAGGCCGGTGACGCCCCGATGTTCGCGCACCTGATGTCACATCTGAGCGTCGGACGGGTCGGTCCGGGCCGACCGCGGACCCGACCCGAGCGGGTCCGCGCAGATAAGAGGTCGCGCGGATTGGTTGGTGATCATGGACGTCGTGCAGGTCGGGCGTTCCAGCGGTGTGTGGTCCAGGCCTGCCGAATCAAGCTACGGAGTGTGACGATCGTGTCGGCGAGGTCGAAGAACGCGTCGACGACGATTTCTCGTCGTTCGTAGCAGCGCTGCAGCCGGTTGAAGCTGTTGTGCCAAGCGTTGGTCCGCTCGACGTGCCAGCGGCGGGTGGCCTGGATCGGCGCTTTCTCACCCTTGTGCGCGATCTCGCCGTGCAGGCCTCGTTCGGCCAGCGTGTCGCGGGTCTTGCCGGAGTCATAGCCGGCGTCGAGGTGCACGGTGATGTCGTCGGGCAGCGGGCCGAGAGCATCGAGGCGGTCGAGGGTGGGGCCCAGTAGCGGGGAGTCGTGCCGGTTGGCTCCGGCCAGGACTCGGCCCAGCGGGATGCCGTATCCCTCGACGAGCACCGAACGTTTCATACCCTGTTTGCGCCGGTCCACCGGCGACGGACCGGCGACCTCGCCGCCGCCGGGGGCCTTGGTGATGGCGCCATCGACGGCGATGTCGTGCAGCAGCAGACCGACGATGCGGTCGTAGGCGTCCAGGACGATCCGACGCAGCTGGGCGAAGACCCCGAGCCTGATCCACTCGTCACGACGATCGCGGATGGTGGTCGCCGAGCAGGTGCTGTCAGCGATGCCCTCATACGAGCAGCCGAACCGCAGTACCTGCAGGAGCTTGTCGAACACGATCCGATCCGCGATC
The DNA here is from genome assembly GCF_020131355.1 of Pseudonocardia sp. ICBG1293. GTDB lineage: Bacteria > Actinomycetota > Actinomycetes > Mycobacteriales > Pseudonocardiaceae > Pseudonocardia. The sequence continues at coordinate 241,277 of NZ_JAHLEL010000047.1, read as the reverse complement.
CGGCGGCGATGGCAGCCCAGCGGATGGGTGGGATCGAACTCGTCTCGATGAGGCAGCAGCGCGGTGAACTGGTCCCACAACGGCTCGGTCAGCCATGATGGCAGGGTGGGCACGCGGCCTCCAGACGATCACGAAGCGTAGATAACTTCATGATCGGCAGGCCCGTACCCGCCCTCGCCCCCAGACACTCGACCGCGGCCAAGCTGTGACCAATCCGCGCGACCTCTAAGGCCTACTCCTCACGCGCCATCCGCGCCCACCTGCGCGGACGACGGATCGTCGCGGTCATCCCGGAGCCGGCTGACCAGCAGGGACACCGGAAACGACGCGGCACACGCGGCGGCCGACCACCGGCGTTCGACCGGGTCGACTACCGCGGCCGCAACGTCGTCGAACGCGGGTTCTGCGAGGTCAAGCAGTGGCGCGGCCTCGCGACCCGCTACGACGAACTCGCCCTGACCTACCGCGGCGGAGTTGCACTGAAGGCCATCGTCACCTGGTTGCGCACTTTAGGAGACACGCCCTAGGCCCGTCGGAGCGGGAGCGCCCGCGGACGCGCCCGATCCGGGGACGGGTCAGGCGCCCAGCAGCTTCTTCTGGACCTTGCCCATCGCGTTGCGGGGCAGCGCGTCGACGAACACGATCTCGCGGGGCCGCTTGTGCCAGGACAGCTGCTCGGCGACGTGGTCGATCAGCGCCTGCCCGTCGCGCCCGTCACCGACGACGTAGGCCACGATCCGCTGGCCGAGATCGGGGTCGGGGGCACCGACGACGGCGACCTCGGCGACACCCGGGTGGTCGAGCAGGACGGCCTCGATCTCGCCGGAGCCGATCCGGTAGCCGCCGGACTTGATCAGGTCGGTGGACTCGCGGCCGACGATGCGGTGGAACCCGCCCGGGTCGCGCACGGCGAGGTCACCGGTGCGGAACCAGCCGTCACCGGCCCAGCACTCGGCGTTCGCGTCGGGGCGCCCGCGGTAGCCGTCGAACAGCATGGGGCCGCGGACCTCGAGCCGGCCGACGGTCTCGCCGTCGTCGGGGACGGTCGCGGGGGCGTCGTCGGAGGCGGGCAGCAGCCGGGTCTCGGCGCCCGGGACGGGCAGTCCGACCCAGCCGGCGTGCCGCTCCCCGGACGCGTGCGCGGACAGGGTGATCATGGTCTCGGTCATGCCGTAGCGCTCGACCGGGGCCTGTCCGGTCAGGGCGGCGATCCGGTCGAACAGCGAGGCCGGAAGCGGGGCGCTGCCCGAGACGAGCAGCCGGGCCCGGCCCAGGGCGCGGGCGGCGTCGGGCTCGTCGACGATCCGGTTCCAGACCGTGGGGACGCCGAAGTACATCGAGGCGTCGACCGCGGCGTAGCGGGCGGGCTGCGGCTTCTCGGTGTGCACGACCCGCGAGCCGCGGCGCAGCGGGCCGAGCACCCCGAGGATCAGGCCGTGGACGTGGAACAACGGCAGGCCGTGGGCGACGGTGTCCTCGGGGGTCCAGTCCCACACCTCGAACAGGGCGTCGAGTCCGGCGGCGATCGCGGCCCCGGAGAGCTGGGCGCCCTTGGGCCGCCCGGTGGTGCCGGAGGTGTAGAGCAGCATCGCGGTGGCGGCCGGGTCGACCGCGCGCGGGGTGACCGGCCGGGCGCCGGGGACGACGAGCGGCAGGTCGACGCCCTCGGGCCGCGGCCCCGCCCAGGAGGTGGCGCCCGAGTCGGCCAGGACGTGCCCCCGCTCGGCGGGCCCGGAGTCCGGGGGGACCGGGACGACCGGCACCCCGGCCAGGATCGCGCCGGTGACCGCGACGACGGTGTCGGCGGTGGCGGTGGCGTGCACCGCGACCGGGCCGTCGTCGGGGATCCCGGCGGCGAAACGGCCTGCCCGGTCGACGAGCTCGGCACGGGACAGCACGTCGTCGCCGACGGTGACGGCACGCTCGAGGTCCTGGGTGCCGGTGAGCGAGGTGAGGAACAACGTCGGTCTCCTGGTGGTGACGGGGGTCAGACGGCCATGGCGGGCAGCACGAGGGCTCCCACCAGCGCGATCGGGCCGATGACGACCATGGACAGGCCCCAGCGGGTCAGCAGCGCGGTCATCCGGGGTCGTTCCTGCTCGTCGACGGTCGTGGCGACCAGCGTCGCACCGACCGTCGAGAAGGGTGACACGTCCACGATGGACGAGCAGACCCCGAGCGCGCAGATCAGTGCCCAGCCGGGGACACCGCCCTGTGCCACCAACGGGATCGCGAGCGGCACCAGGGCGGCGAGGATGCCGGTGGTCGAGGCGAACGCCGACACCAGCCCGCAGACCGCACAGATGACCAGGGCGGCGAGCAGCGGGACGGTGAGGCTCGCCGCGACGTCGCCCAGCAGGTCGACCGAGCCGATCTCCTGCAGCACCCCGACGTAGGTGATGATGCCGCCGACCAGCAGGACGGTGGACCAGTCGATCTCCTTCAGGGCGCCGCGGCCGCTGTCCGGGTCGATCAGGGTGAGCACCGCGCCGAACGCGAACGCCAGCACCCCGACGTCGGGTTCCCTGCCCAGCACCGCCAGCACGACGACGGCGGCGACCAGGCCGAGCATCGCGACGACGGTGATCCGGTGCGTCGCGTGCATCGGCTCGCGGGCCGGGGCCTGCCCGTCGTCCGGCGCCACCGGCCCGGACCCGCTGCCGGCGGTGACCGGGACGCGGTCGCGGGTGGAGAACATCAGGTACGACGCGGCCAGCAGCACCAGGTTCGCGACGATCGCGACCGCGAACAGGGTCAGCGGGTCGAGCGCGATCCCCGCCGCGGACGCCGTGCCCCAGGTGACGATCCCGAACAGCGACGTCGGCGCGAACCCGCCCGCGGACAGCCCGGTCCCGATCGCCAGCGCCATCAGCATCGGGTCGATCCCGCGCCGGTGGGCCACCGTCATGCCGATCGGCGCCATGACCAGGCCGCCCAGCGGCGAGCCCATCGCCGACACCACACCGGTGAGCACGAAGAAGGTCAGCGGCAGCGCCCCGGTCCGGTCGCCGACGACCACCAGCGCCCGGTCGACGAGCCGGCCGATGGTGCCGTTGGCCTTCGCGATCCCGAAGAAGAACGTGACCCCGACCAGCAGCACCAGGATGTCGACGGGGAACCCGGCGACGATGTCGTCGAGCGGCAGCCCCGCGACGAGCAGCCCCATGCCGGCGGCGGCCGCGAACATGACGATCCCGATGTGGGCCCGCCGTAGCTCGGCGACCACGAAGACCGCCGCGAACACCACCAACGCGATGACCTGCACCGCCATGCCCACCCCCATTGGTACGCGCTTGTCGTGCTGGTCCACCAGGTGGCACAGTGGTGCGACGAGTGGACCGCTCGACGGCGGACACTAGGTCGCCCGAACGAGGGAGGTCAACACCGCATGGCTCCGACGAACAGCGTCGTCTCCGCGGTCCACGTCCTGGAGGCGGTGGGCGAGCACCAGCCCGTCGGGCTCTCCGACCTCACCCGTGTCGTCGGGCTGCCGAAGTCCACGGTGCTGCGGATCCTGCGCACCCTGGCCGAGGTCGGCTGGTGCGTCCCCGACGACGCCGCACGCTGGCGTCTGAGCTACCGCGCGTTCGCCGTCGGCAACCAGGCCCGCGACGCCGGCGGCCTGCGCGAGGTGGCGATCCCGGTGCTGCACGAGCTGCAGCTGGGGACGGGGGAGACCGTGCACCTGGCCGTCCCCGACGGGCGCGAGCTGGTCCTGCTGGAACGGCTCGACACCCGGCACCGGCTGCGCGCGTTCCTGCCGCTGGGCCACCGCATCCCGTTGCACGCCTCGGCGACCGGGCAGGCCTACCTCGCGGCCTGCACGCCGGACGAGGTCGAGACCTACCTCGCCGGGCCGCTGGAGCGCTCGACCCGGCACACCGTCGTCGATCCCGCGCGGCTGCGCGACCGGATCGACGAGGTCCGGGAGCGGGGGTGGTCGGTCAATCCCGAGGGCCTGTCCGACGGCATCGCCGCCGTCGGCGCCCCGCTGCGGGGCCCCGGCGGGCGCCCGGTGGGGGCGCTGTCGGTGTCCGGCCCGACCGTGCGGATGACCGAGGAGGTCTTCGACGACCACGGCCGCGCCGCCGCGGACGCCGCCCGGCGCATCTCCCGCGACCTGGGGGCCCGGCCCTAGCAACGCCCTCCTGCACGGACGACCCTGCACGGATGACCCCGCACGGACGACCCCGCGGCGACGACCCCGCAGCGACGACGGAGCCCGCCCCCTCATCGAGGGGACGGGCTCCGGTGTGGTGGGTACTGCGCGCGTCAGCTCTTCAGCATGCCCCGCAGGACGTACTGCAGGATGCCGCCGTTGCGGTAGTAGTCCGCCTCACCGGGGGTGTCGATGCGGACCGTCGCGTCGAACTCGACGGTCTCCCCGGAGGACTTCGTGGCGGTCACGTGCACCGACTTCGGGGTCTTCCCGTCGTTCAGCGCGGTGATGCCCGCGATGTCGAAGGTCTCGGTGCCGTCGAGCCCGAGGCTCTTCGCCGACTCGCCCTCGGGGAACTGCAGCGGGACGACGCCCATGCCGATCAGGTTCGAGCGGTGGATCCGCTCGAAGGACTCGACGATGACGGCGCGCACGCCCAGCAGCGCGGTGCCCTTGGCCGCCCAGTCGCGGGAGGACCCGGAGCCGTACTCCTTGCCACCGAGGATGACCAGCGGGGTGCCGGCCGAGGCGTAGTTCTGCGCGGCGTCGTAGATGAACGCCTGCGGCGCGCCGTCCTGGGTGAAGTCGCGGGTGTAGCCGCCCGAGACGTCGTCCAGGAGCTGGTTGCGCAGCCGGATGTTCGCGAACGTGCCGCGGATCATCACCTCGTGGTTGCCGCGACGCGAGCCGAAGGAGTTGTAGTCCTTCTTCTCCACACCGTTCTCGTCGAGGTACTGCGCGGCCGGGGTGCCCGGCTTGATCGCACCGGCCGGCGAGATGTGGTCGGTGGTGACCGAGTCGCCCAGCAGCGCGAGCACGCGGGCACCGGAGATGTCGGTGACCGGGTCCGGCTCGCCCTTCATGCCCTCGAAGTACGGGGGCTTGCGGACGTAGGTGGACTTCTGGTCCCACTCGAAGGTCCGGCCCTCGGGGGTCGGCAGCGCGCGCCAGCGGTCGTCGCCGCGGAACACGTCGGAGTAGCTCTTGGTGAACATCTCCGAGGTGATCGAGGAGTCGACGACGGAGTTGACGTCCTCGGTCGAGGGCCAGATGTCGCGCAGGAAGACGTCGTTGCCCTCGGAGTCCTGGCCCAGGGGCTGGGCCTCGAAGTCGAAGTCCATCGTCCCGGCCAGCGCGTAGGCGATGACCAGCGGCGGGGAGGCCAGGTAGTTCATCTTGACGTCGGGGTTGATCCGGCCCTCGAAGTTCCGGTTCCCGGACAGGACCGAGACGACGGTGAGGTCGTTGTCGTTGACCGCGGCCGAGATCTCCTCCGGCAGCGGGCCGGAGTTGCCGATGCAGGTGGTGCAGCCGTAGCCGACCAGGTTGTAGCCGAGCTTGTCGAGGTAGGGCCAGAGACCGGCCTTCTCGTAGTAGTCGGTGACGACCTGGCTGCCCGGGGCCATCGAGGTCTTGACCCACGGCTTGACCGCGAGGCCCTTCTCGACGGCGTTGCGCGCCAGCAGCGCCGCGCCGAGCATGACGCTCGGGTTGGAGGTGTTGGTGCACGAGGTGATCGAGGCGATCACCACGGCGCCGTGGTCGAGCACGAACTCGCCGCGCGAGTCCGACCGCACGGTGACCGGCTTGGACGGCCTGCCCTCGCCGCCGTCCGCGGCGGAGATGACGACCGGGGCGGCGTCGGAGTCGGCGAAGGAGAGCGCCGGGGCGTCGCTGGCCGGGAAGGACTCGTTGGACGACTCGTCGACCCCGGCGAGCGGGCTCGGGGCCACGTCGTCGTCGGTGTAGTCGTGGACGGTCTTGCGGAACGCCGGCTTGGCGTCGGTCAGCTCGATGCGGTCCTGCGGTCGCTTCGGGCCGGCGATCGAGGGGACGACCGTGGAGAGGTCCAGCTCCATCGTCTCGGAGTAGACCGGCTCGTGGTCCGGGTCGTGCCAGAGACCCTGCTCCTTGGCGTAGGTCTCGACCAGCGCGATCTGCTCGGCCGAGCGACCGGTCAGCTTCAGGTAGCGAACGGTCTCCTCGTCGATCGGGAAGATCGCCGCGGTGGAGCCGAACTCCGGGCTCATGTTGCCGATCGTGGCCCGGTTGGCCAGCGGCACCGCGCCGACACCGGCGCCGTAGAACTCGACGAACTTCCCGACGACGCCCTGGCGGCGCAGCATCTCGGTGATGGTGAGGACCACGTCGGTGGCGGTCACGCCGGTCGGGATCTCCCCGGTCAGCTTGAAGCCGAGTACCTGGGGGATGAGCATCGAGACCGGCTGGCCCAGCATCGCGGCCTCGGCCTCGATGCCGCCCACGCCCCAGCCCAGCACGCCCAGGCCGTTGACCATCGTGGTGTGCGAGTCGGTGCCGACCAGGGTGTCGGGGTAGGCCTGCCCGTTGCGGGGCATGACCACCCGAGCCAGGTTCTCGATGTTGACCTGGTGCACGATGCCGGTGCCGGGCGGGACGACCTTGAACTCGTCGAAGGCGCCCTGGCCCCAGCGCAGGAACTGGTAGCGCTCCTTGTTGCGGCCGTACTCGAACTCGATGTTGCGCTCGAACGCGTCGGCGGTCCCGAAGAAGTCGATCATGACCGAGTGGTCGATGACCAGCTCCGCGGGTGCGAGCGGGTTGACCTTCGACGGGTCGCCGCCCATCTCGGTCACGGCCTCGCGCATGGTCGCCAGGTCGACGACGCAGGGGACGCCGGTGAAGTCCTGCATGATCACCCGGGCGGGGGTGAACTGGATCTCGGTGTCCGGGGCCGCCTGCGGGTCCCAGTTCGCCAGGGCGTTGATGTGGTCCGCCGTGACGTTCGCACCGTCCTCGGTGCGGAGCAGGTTCTCGAGCAGGACCTTCAGGCTGAACGGCAGGCGCTTCGAGCCCTCCACCGCGGAGAGCCGGAAGATCTCGTAACCGGTGCCCCCGACGTCGAGCTGTCCTCGGGCGCCGAAGCTGTCGGTGCTGGCCACTTGGTGGTCCTCCCGTGGTGGTGGGCGGTCGCTATGTCCGGTGCGGTGAGCCCGCCCCGCCTCGCGGGGGAGGAGGTGCTCACCTGCGTCGTGCCGGAGTCTCGCGCACCACCGTGTCGGCAGCAGCGCGACCCCTCGTGCTGCAAATAGTACGCCTGTCCTATAAGCCTGGCGAGCCGGGTGTGGCCGGGCTCGCGGCGCCGCAGGACCGAGGGGGTCCCCCGTGCGGTGGACGGGTCCGGTGTGTCGCACGGGGTTCGGGTGACACGAGTGGCACTGTTCCCCGTCGATCCCCGTCGATCCCGCCCGCTCCCCGGAAGGACCCCCCGTGACGCGCCAGCCGTCGGCGACCCTCGTCGTGGTGGCCGTGCTCGTCGCGGTCGCGCTGGCCTCGCCCGGGGTGGGCGTGGCCGCGACCGCCGTCGTGCCCGCCGCCGCGGTGCTCCCGGCCCAGCCGCCGCCCCCGCCGCCACCCAACCCCGGCGACGACGAGCTGGAGCGCAGTCGCCAGTCGGTGCAGGACCGGGCGGCCGAGGTCGGCAGGCTCACCGCCCGCCTCGCCGAGCTCGACGCGCAGGCCGAGCAGCTGCAGATGGAGGTCGCGGGGCGCAACGAGGAGGCTCTCGCCGCCCGCGACACCGCCGACGCCGCGGGTCGGGAGGCCGAGGCCGCCGCGGCCAGGGCCGCCGACGCCCGCGCCGCGACCGAGGCCGCCGGCCGCGCCGTCGACGACGCCCGCACCCGGATCGACGCCTTCGTGGGCGACGTCTACACCCACGGCCTGGACCTCGGCCCGCTCGGGCTGCTGTCGCGGGCGACCGACCCGCAGGACCTGATGGACCGGGCCCGGCTCACCGACGCGCTGAGCGAGGACCAGGCCGCCGTCCTGGAGCAGCTCCAGCAGGCCCGGGTGGCCCAGGCCAACGCCGACTCCCTGGCCCGCGCGGCGCAGGAGGAGGCCGACCGGCGCCGTGCCGACGCCGAGCAGGCGTCCGCGGCGGCCGACTCCGCCGTGGACGAGGCCGTCGCGGCGGCCGACGCCCAGCAGGTGCGGCTCGACGCCGTGCACACCGAACGCGCCGACGTGCAGTCCCGCCTCGACGCCGCGGAGAACGCCGACGCCGGGCTGCGGGCCCAGCGCCAGCGTTACGAGGCGTGGCGGGCCGAGCAGGCCCGGTTGCAGGCCGAGGCCGACCGGCGGGCCCGGGAGGAGGCCGCGTCGCGGGTCGCACAGGAGGCCGGGCCGTCGGAGGGGCCCGCGCCGCGGCGCACCGGGTCGGCGGCGATCGAGACCGTGATCGACCGGGCGATGGCCCAGCTCGGCACCATCTACGCCTGGGGCGGCGGCAACTCCCGCGGACCGACCCGCGGGATCCGCGACGGCGGCGTCGCCGACGCCCACGGCGACTTCCGCAAGGTCGGCTTCGACTGCTCCGGGCTGATGCAGTTCGCCTTCGCCGGGGTCGGTATCAGCCTGCCCCGCTACAGCGGGAACCAGGCGAACGCCGGTCGGCTGGTGCCGATCTCGGACATGCGGCGCGGGGACATGCTGTCCTGGGCCGACGGCGGCCGCACCCACCACATCGCCATCTACCTGGGCGACGGGAAGATGCTCGAGGCCCCCTACTCCGGTGCGAGCGTGCGGGTCACCCCGGTCCGCTACGGCGGCCTGAACAAGGTCACCCGGATGCTCTGACGGCCGCCGCCTCCGCGGTCAGCTCGTCGAGGACCAGTCGCACCGCGGGCCGGGTCACCGCGCCGCGGGTCACGGCCCGCACCAGGCGGGCGGCCCGCACCCCGGCGAGCGGGCGCAGCGCGAGCCGGGCGCCGCCGCGGTGGTCGGTGGAGTGCCGGGGGAGCAGCGCGACGCCGTGGCCGTGCGCGACGAGCTCCTCGGTGACCGAGAAGTCGTTGATCCGCTGCACCACCCGCGGTGCGGTGCCGGTCACCAGCGCGAGCGAGGTGAGCACGTCGTCGACCGGCCAGCCGACGGCGACCGAGATCCAGTCGGCGTCGACGAGATCGGACAGGTGCACCTCGGCGCGGTGGGCCAGCGGGTGGTCCGGGGGCAGGGCGACGTCGAGGGGCTCGCGCAGGAGCGGGTGCACGGTGAGCCGGCCCGTGCGCAGCGGGTCGAGCCGTTCGTCGTGGTGGGTGACGACGATGTCGGCGTCGGCCGCGGCGGCCGGTACCTCCTCGGGGCGCAGGTCGAGGTCGCGGCACGACAGCGCCAGCCCGGGGTGGGCGGACGCCCGGCGCAGCAGCCCGGGCATCAGCAGCCGGGCCGCCGACGGGAAGAACACCACGCGCACCGTGCCCAGCGGCTGCTCCCGCAGGCCCGCGGTGGTCTGTTCCAGCCGGCCCAGCGCGTCGAGCACCTCCTGTGCCCCGTCGACGACGGCCCGCCCGGCCGCGGTGAGCCGCAGCCCGCGCCCGTCCGGCGCGGTCAGTTCCAGGCCCGCCTCCCGGGAGAGCGCCTTGAGCTGCTGGGAGACCGCGGACGGGGTGAAGTTCAGCGCCGCGGCGACGGCGGTGACCGAGCCGCGGTCGGCGAGCTCGCGCAGGATCCGGAGCCGCCGTACATCCATGTAGCAAAGCTACAACATCACTTCAGTTGTTGTCGCTGGTCTGCACGGTCACCGCGCGGCAGCGTGGGCGCCGTGACCGCCAGGGACCGTCTGCTCGCCGTCGTCGTCGCCGTGTTGTGGGGCGCCAACTTCATCGCCATCCACGTCGGGCTCGAGCACTTCCGGCCGCTGTTCCTGGCCGGGCTGCGGATGCTCGTGCTCGCGGTCCCGACGGTGCTGCTCGTGCCGCGGCCACGGGTGCCGCTGCGCTGGCTCGTCGGCTACGGGCTCGGGTTCGGCACCGTGCAGTTCCTCTTCCTGTTCCTGGGGATGTACGCCGGGATGCCGACCGGCCTCGCGTCGCTGGTGCTGCAGGCCTCGGGGCCGTTCACGCTGGTGCTGGGGGCGCTGCTGCTGCGCGAGCGGGTGACGCCGCGGCAGTGGGCCGGCATCGGCGTCGCCGTCGTCGGGCTGGGGTGCATCGCGGTCGTCCGCGCGCAGTCCGCGGCGCTCCTGCCGGTCGTGCTGACGCTGCTGGGCGCGCTCGGCTGGGCGGCCGGGAACCTGTGCAGCCGGCTGGCCCAGCGCGACGGTGACGCGGTGAACCCGCTGCACCTGACGCTGTGGATGACCGTCGTCCCGCCGGTGCCGCTGCTGGCCGCCTCGGCGGTGGTGGAGGGGCCGGGCGCCTGGGGTGACGTCGTCACCACGGTGACCCCCGACGGGGTCGCCGGGCTGCTCGCGCTCGTGTATCTGTCGCTGGTCGCGACGGTGCTCGCCGCCGGGATCTGGACCGGTCTGCTGCGCCGCTACCCGGCCGGGCTCGTGGCGCCGCACTCGCTGCTCGTGCCGGTGGTCGGGATGAGCCTGGCGACGGTGCTGCTGGGGGAGCGGCCGTCGGTGACCGAGCTGGTCGCCGGGGCGGTGGTGGTCGGCGGGGTGCTGGTGGCCTCGGCGCCGGCGCGGCGTCGGGTGGAGGTGACGGTGTGAGGCTGCGCCACACGACGATCGTGGTCGAGAACCACGACGCCGCGGTCACGTCCTTCGTCGACGTGCTCGGCTGCGAGCTGGTCGAGGACCCGCCGCGGGTCGAGTCCTCCGGCACGGTAGCGGTGTTCCGCGACGTCGCCGGAGACCGCTGGGACCTGTTCTCCGGGGTGGGAGTCAGGCACGCCGGCGCCGTCGGTGGTTGCGGCGCCGGCGGCTCGGGGCGAGGAACGCCGCCGCGGTCCCGGCCAGGGCGACGATCCCGAGCGCGACGAGGGCGGTCACGAACGCGCCCGCCGGGACCGTGGTCGCCGGGGGCTCGGGAGGTGTCCCGGGGAGGGCCGCGACCTCGTGGGTGGCGGTGCCTATGTCGTCCTCGTACGGGCTCGTGGAGCCGAGCGGAGGGAACTCGTAGTGGGCACCGTTCGTGAACGACCGGTCGACCGTGGTCGCGGCGTTCGGCTGTGGGGACGAGGAGCCGACGACCTGGACCTCGCGGCCGTCGTCGGTGCGGACCTGTGCGATGCGGCCGTCGGTGGAGGTCGAGCTCACGGTGCCGGTGACGGCGTGCTCCGAGCGGAGTGGCTCGGAGATGCACGAGGCACCGGAGGTCGGGATCGTCGTCTCGCCCGGCCCACCCGGCACGCTCGTCGCGGCGAGGAGTGCCAGGGCGACGAGCAGCGGGACCGTGAGACGGGGCACGTGGCCATCCTCGCGCCCCCGGGGGCCGCGCGCCTCCGCCGTCCAGCCGAGTGGTCGGGTCCCGGGGCGATCGCGGCGACCTCCCGGGTGTGGACCCGGCTGACCACGGGGCGGTAGGTCTCGACGACGGAGCGGGTGGCGGGACGGGGTCGCGGCCGCGGCGTGATGGGCTCGGGCGGCGGGGTGTGAGGCCGAGCGTGATGGGGCTCGCGCCACCGGGGCGTCCACGTCGCGGGCCGGCGTGGAGCGAGGTCGCAGGGAAGGGGGCGACCACGCGGCGACCGCGGTCGCCGCCGTGTCGCACCGCTCCGCGCCGTGTCGCACCGCTCCGCGCCGTGTCGCACCGCTCCGCGCCGTGTCGCACCGCTCCGCGCCGTCTTGCACCGCTCCGCGCCGTCTTGCACCGCTCCGCGCCATGTCGCGCTGGCGGGCGAGTATCCGCGAGCGCCGGAAGCGGGTCCGGCGCGATCCCAGGGCGACGTGAGGTGTTCCGGTCGCGCCCGCTCACGAGTTCGGTCTGCCCTGGTGATGCCGGTGGCGGTGACCGCGTTCGCGGCCCCGGAGTCGTCGATCCGCGGTCGGAGGCGGGCCGGCGATCGCCCCGGCGCTCGGATGCGTCGGACGGCCGGACGGGAGCGCCGAACGACCTGGGAAAGACCAGTTCGGAAGGCTATTATCGAACGTATGATCGAGCAAGGGTTCGTGTTGAACCGTCAGGACAGCGCTGTCGGTGATGTCGACCCCGGTGACGACCCGGCCTGGCTCGAGCACCGGCGCCGCCGCGACGAGGTGGAGGAGGCGACCCGGTGCCCGCACGGTCTCGCACTCGATCTGTGCGGCCAGATGTGCGGCCCCGAGCCTCCGCCCGACCCGTCCGGCGGGATCGACGACGTGGCATGGGAGGCGCTGCGGTGTCTGGTCGCCGGGATCCGGCCCGACCGGATCACCGACCTGCAGCTGCTCGACGTCCTCGAGGGTGCCGAGCACTGGGTGCGCCGCGCGAGTGCCCTGCGGATGCGGTCGGTCGCCGAGATCGCGGAGCGCCACCCGGCCGGGAGCGCCGCGCCAGCGCCGGGCGCGGACTCGCGCGCGGTGCAACCCGTCTCCCGGTGGCTGCCGGATCAGGTCGCGATCGTGCTGCGGGTCCCGCGCGACCACGCCCGGTCGCTGATCGGGCAGGCACAGCGGTTCGCCCGGGTGCTGCCGGAGACCCTGGCCGAGTGGGAGTCGGGGCGGATCGACCAGGGGACGGCCGAGGCGATCGCGTCGTCGACCCTCGTGCTCGACGACGAGCGCGCCCGGCGGGTGCAGGCCGCGGTCCTCCCGGGCGCTCCGGGGGCACACCGCCGGCTGCTGCGGGACCGGCTGCGCCGTCACATCGCCCGGATCGACCCGGACGGCGCCCGGGAGCGCCACGAGCGGGCCCGGTCGGACCGGCGGATGTCGGTCTCCTCGGGCGACGACGGCATGGGCTCCCTGTGGCTGGGCGGCACCGCCGCCCAGGTGGAGGCGTCGTGGCAGTGCGTCGACCGGCTCGCGCGCTCCCTCGACGACCCGTGCGACGACCGCACCCTGGACCAGAAGCGCGTCGACCTGGCCCACCAGCTGCTGCAGGGCACGCTGACGCTCACCGACGTCGGCGCCGTCCGGGGCGCCCTCGGTGCGGACGGGGCGGGTACCGACGAGGACCGCCTGCTCGCCTCGGTCGCGCAGGTGCTCGTCGCGAAGCCGGACCCGGAGGAGGCGGTGGGGCGCCGTCCGCTGATCCAGGTCGTCGTCCCGCTCAGCACGCTGATGGGTGGTGCGGCACCGGCCGAGCTGGTCGGGCACGGCCCGATCCCCGCCGACCTCGCCCGGGCCCTCGCCGCCGGCGGCGTGTGGCAGCGGCTGGTGACCGACCCGCTGTCGGGCACACTGCTCGACGTGGGGCGGACCCGCTACCGCCCGCCGGTCGCGATGGCCGACCACGTCCGGACACGGGACGGCACCTGTCGCGGGCCCGCGTGCAGCCGGCGGGTCCGCGACCTCGACCACCACCGGCCCTGGGCGGCGGGGGACGGGCCGACCAGCGCGGACAACCTGTTCGGGCTGTGCCGGGCCGACCACGCGTTGAAGGACGCGCCGGGCTGGCAGGTGCTCGCCGGCAGCGACGGCTCGCTGACCTGGATCGCACCGTGCGGCCGTCGGGCGACGACGCAGCCGTTCGACCACCTGGTCCTCACCGATCCGCTGCCCCACGTGGCCGACCACGAGGACGAGGCCGTCGCGCCCTTCTGATCACTGTGCCGAACGGGCAGGGTGGGGTCGTGGAGTCCGAGCGCTGCTCAGGCCGACGGGGCGGCGAGCTGCCAGGACACCCCGAAGCGGTCCTCGACCCAGGCGAAGGGCCCGAAGCCGTAGTCGTCGAGCGGCATGAACTCCCGCCCACCGGTGGCGAGGGCCGCCAGCAGGCGCTCCTGCTCCGTGCCGGACCCGCAGTCCACCCACAGGGACACGGCGGGGGAGAAGTCCCACTGGTGCACCGGCGGGCTGTCGCTGCACCGCAGGCGCTGCCCGGCGACGACGAACTCGGCGAGCACCACCGCGGTCGGGTCGTCGGGGCGGTGGGTGACCGAGACGATCTCGCCGTCGTCGAACAGGGACGTCCAGAACTCCATCGCCTCGCTCGCGCTCGGGCCGCGCGGCGGCTGGAACGTCAGGAACGGCAGAGCACGGGCGGGCATCGGTCCTCCTGGGGGCGCGGATGCGGCGTGTCCGAAACCGGACGACGCGCACCCCTGTGCGTGGGTAGGCTGGAACCATGGCACGAGGCATCTGGTCGCAGAAGGTCCGCACCGCCCGCTGACGGCGGCGCCGCTCACCTCCTCCCGTCCCGCGAGGTCGTACCCGCGTCCGCCGTCCCGGTCCCCGCCGGGCGGCGCATCCCCGTGCTGCTCGGCTCCGATTTCGGATGCCGCGGAGCCTCTCGTGCACACCACCCCCGAACCCTCGTCCCTCCCGTCCGCCCCGACGCCGGCGGTGCCGGCGGTGCCGCCCATGTGCGTGCCGAGGACGTCACGGTCACCCGCGGGGCGCACCGCGTCCTCACCGGGGTGACCCTCACCGTCTCCGCCCGTTCGCGGCTCGCCGTGGTCGGCGAGAACGGACGCGGCAAGTCCACGCTGCTGCACGTGCTCGCAGGAGTGCTCGCACCGGACTCCGGCGTCGTGCACCGCACCGGCACCGTCGCGCTGGCCCGCCAGGAGGTGCCCGCCGGTGCCGGCGAGACCGTCGGCACCCTCACCGCGGACTCGCTCGCCGCGCCACGGACGGCGCTGCGCGAGCTCGACGCCGCGACCGCGTCGCTCACCGACGGCGAGCCCGGCGCCGACGACCGGTTCGCCGCCGCCCTGGACGCCGCGACCCGGCTGGACGCCTGGGACGCCGAACGCCGTGTCGACGTCGCCCTGGAGGCGCTCGGCGCCTGCACCGACCGTGACCGCCCACTGGCGACGCTGTCGGTGGGACAGCGCCACCGGGTGCGGTTGGCGTGCCTGCTCGGAGTCCGCCACGACCTCCTGCTCCTCGACGAGCCCACCAACCACCTCGATGCCGGCGGGCTCGGCTTCCTGACCCGCGCCCTGCGGGCGCACCCGGGCGGGCTCGCGGTCGTCAGCCACGACCGGGCCCTGCTGCGCGACGTCGCCGAGGAGTTCTACGACCTCGACCCCGCCCGCGACGGCAGACCCCGGCTCACCGCGGGCGGTTACGAGGGCTGGGTGGCCGCCCGCGACCGTGCCCGTGCGTCCTGGGAGGCCGAGTACGCCGAGCAGCAGGCCGAGCACCGACGCCTCGCCGACGCCGTCGCCTCCGCCAGGGACCGGCTGTCGACCGGCTGGCGCCCGGACAAGGGGACCGGCAAGCACGCCCGCCAGTCCCGGGCCCCGGGCGTGGTGCAGGCCCTGCACCGCCGGCGGGCCGAGCTCGACGCACACCGCGTCGACGTGCCGGTGCCGCCGTCGTCGCTGCGCCGCCCCGACCTCGACGTGCGACCGGGTGCGCCCCAGCTGCGCGCGCACGGGCTCGGTGTGCGGGGGCGGCTGACCGGCCCGGTGGACGTGGTCCTCGACGCGGGTGACCGGTTGCTCGTGACGGGCCCGAACGGGGCCGGGAAGTCGACCCTGCTCGCGGTGCTGGCCGGGGCGCTCGCGGCCGACTCCGGCTCGGTGCGCGCCGCGAACGGCGCCCGGGTCGTCCGGCTGGGCCAGGAGACCACGGTGCCCGATCCGCGACGCCCCGCCCGCGCCGCGCTGGAGGAGGGCGGCCGGGGCGGTACGCACGGCCTGCTCGACGCGACGGCGCTGCGGACGCCGGTGGGGCAGCTGTCGCAGGGGCAGCGCCGTCGGCTCGACCTCGCCGTCGCCCTCGCGGCGGGCCCGACGACGCTGCTGCTCGACGAGCCGACCAACCACCTGTCGGCGCGCCTGGTGGACGAGCTGACCGAGGTCGTGCGGCGGACCCCGGCGGCCGTCGTCGTCGCCACCCACGACCGGCAGCTCCTGCGCGATCTCGCCGACTGGCCGCGGCTCACGCTCGGCCCCGCCGGCTGAACGGGGTCAGAGCCCGCCCTCGACCGCGTCGAGGGTGTGGCGCAGCCCGACCTCGAACAGTGGCTCGCCGCCGCCGGGTCCGCGCGCCACCGCGCCCCCGAGCAGCCGGGACAGCACCGGCAGCCGGTCGGCCCGGCCGGAGCGGTGGACGTCGTCGAGGGTGGGCAGCCGGTCCCCGGCCAGTGCCGCCGACCCACGGACGTAGCCGTGCACCAGGTGCAGCACCTCCACGGCCGCGGACAGCGGGTGCCCGTCCCCGACGACGTGCGCCAGCAGCGCCTCGGCCCACGCACACTCGGCCGGTCCGGTCGCGCGGGGCCCCGCGAGCAGCCCGACCGCCCAGGGGTGCGCGGCCAGTACGTCACGCAGGGCGACCGCCCAGATCTCGCAGCCCAGCCGGAGCCCGCAGCCGGTGAGGTCCGGCGGCTCGCCCAGTGCGGCGTCGACCACCAGGTCCAGCAGCGCGTCCTTGCCGGGGACGTGGCGGTACAGCGACATCGGGGCCGACCCGAGCTCGCGCGCCAGCCGCGGCATCGACAGCGCACCCAGTCCGTCGGCGTCGGCCAGCCGCATCGCCACCGCCACGATCGTGCCGCGGTCCAGGGTGCGGCGCGCCGGCGACGGCGGTGCGGCCCAGCGGGGGTCGTCGACGGCGGTCACGGTGTCGATCATGCCACGCGCTGCGGAGAGCGCCCTACGCACGACGCGTAAGCCCTACGCGTCGCCGCACGCGACGGACGCCGCACAGCGGTTCGTAGGGTGGCCGGATGGAACCGTGGGAGGTCGGGGTCATCGCGCTGGCCGGGCTGTGGGCGGGGCTGATCAACACCGTCGTCGGCTCCGGCACGCTGGTGACCTTCCCGGTGCTGGTCGCGCTGGGCTTCCCGCCGGTCACCGCGACGACGTCGAACGCCATCGGCCTGATCACCGGCTCGGTCACCGGCGCCGTCGGCTACCGGAAGGAGTGGTCCGGGCACGGCCGCAGGCTCGCGAAGTACGGCGTCGCGTCGTTCCTGGGGGCCGTCGTCGGTGCGGGACTGCTGCTGTCGCTGCCGCCGGACGCGTTCGAGACGATCGTGCCGATCCTGGTCGGCACGTCGGTGCTGCTGGTCGCGGTGCAGCCGCTGCTGGCCCGGCGGCTGCGCGAACGGCCCCGCCCCGACCGCAGCGGGTCCCCGGTGCTCTACCTTCTGGTCTTCCTGGTGGGGGTCTACGGAGGCTACTTCACCGCGGCCCAGGGGATCATGCTGGTCGGGGTGATGGGGCTGCTCGTCGCCGACCCGCTGCAGCGGCTCAACGCCTTCAAGAACACCCTCGCCTCGGTCGTGAACATCGTGGCCGGTGCGATCTACACCGTCGTCGCGCCGGTCGACTGGACGGTTGTCGGGATCATCGCGGCCAGCTCGGTCGTCGGCGGCCTGCTCGGGGCGAGGGTGGGCCGTCGGCTCCCGCCCACCGTGCTGCGCACGGTCATCGTGGTGATCGGCGTCGCGGCGATCGTGTTCCTGCTCGTGGAGTGAGCGGGCCCGGACTGTCGGGGGTGCGTGCTCTCCTGGGGCCGTGGACGACGAGCGCGCCGCCGAGCTGGCCGTCGCGCTCGCCGCGCTGGCGGGCCGGGAGATCGGCGCGGACGAGGCGCGGGCCGTCGTCGTCCACACCCGTGCGCTCACCCCGGCGCGCGCCAACGCCGTCTGGGCCCGGCACCGGAGGGCACCGCGGACGGTGTCGCTGCGGGACTACCTGGCGATGACGCTGCGGTTCACCGCCCAGGACCCTCCCCCGTCCGGCGGTGACCGGTGAGCACGCGGACGCGGGTCCCCGGCGTCCGGGCCGCGGCGGGAGGACGGGTGCTCTCAGCGGGTGTCCGGCGGACCGTCGAGCAGCGCGTCGGCCCGGGTGCGGAACAGCGCCGTGCCCCACATCATCGCCGCGGCCAGGAAGGCCAGGATCCCCAGTGAGACCACGCCCCAGGTCCCGGCCTCGGTCGGGACGGCGGAGTTGATCGAGGTCCGCATGATCGGGGCGACGAACCCGCCCAGGTTGCCGATCGAGTTGATCAGACCGATCCCGGTGGCCGCCGCGGCGCCGGTGAGGAACGCGGTCGGGAACGACCAGCTGATCGGGCCGGCGCACAGGAACGCCGAGACCGCCACCGTGATCGCCACGATGCCCAGCAGCGCCTGTCCGTTCGCCCCCGCCCAGGCCGACGCGAGGATCGCGGTCCCGGTGAGCAGGAAGGCGACGGCACCCCAGTGGCGGCGTCGGGACACCGTGTCTGCATGGCGCCCGACGACGTAGCAGCACACCAGCCCGACGGCCCAGGGGATCGCGGTGACGAGCCCGACCTCCCAGCCGACGTCGCGCCCGATCAGGCCCGCGACCTGCTGGGGCAGGTAGAAGGTGGTCCCGTAGACCGCGACCTGCAGGCAGAAGTAGATGAGGGTGAAGTACCAGACCTTGCCGTCGAGCAGCGCCGGGACGATGCCGCGGGGGCCGTCGGCGGCGCGGACGGTGTCCTCGTGCGCCATGACCTCGCGCATCGCGGTCTTCTCCCGCTCGTCGAGCCAGGTCGCCTTCTGCGGCGAGTCGGTCAGCAGGAAGTAAGCGGCGACGCCGGCCAGGACGGCCATCACCCCCTCGACGAAGAACATCACCTGCCAGCCGTGCCACGGGGTGAGGGTGTCGCCGACGCTGATCAGCCCGCCGGACAGCGGCGCGCCGAGCATCTGGCTGAACGGCTGCGCCAGGTAGAAGATCGCGAACATCTGCACGCGCTTCTTGTTCGGGAACCACTGCGACAGGAACATGATCACGCCGGGGAACAGGCCGGCCTCGGTCACGCCGAGCAGGAACCGCAGGACCACGAACATCGTGTCGTTCGTGGTGAACGCGAACGCGCTGGCCACGACACCCCACGTCACCGCGATGCGGGCGAGCCAGAACCGGGCCCCGTAACGGTCGAGCAGCAGGTTGCTGGGGATCTCGAACAGGGCATAGCCGATGAAGAAGATGCCCGCGCCCAGCGCGAAGGCACCCGCGCTGATGCCGCGGTCGACCTGCAGGCCCTCCTCGGCGAAACCGACGTTGGTGCGGTCGAGGAAGGCGACGAAGTAGAGGACGACCAGCATCGGCATGAGCCGGGTGGTCGCCTTGCGGATGCCGGAGGCGAGGTGCGGGCTCTCCAGCAGTTCCTGCGGTGTGCGGGGCCGGTCGGCCGAGGTGTGTTCCACGATCTCCCCCTCGAGTTCGTGTACTGCGGGTCAGAGGATCAGCACGAGGCCGACGACGACGAGCACGACCCCGACGGCGAGGAACGCGATGCGCTGCCACGACCAGCCGGGAAACGGTTCACGGGCCACACGGGCCTCCTAGTGCATGTAGAGGCCGCCGTCGACGTTCAGGGTCTGGCCCGTCACGAAGCCGGAGTCCTCGGAGATGAGGAAGGCCGCGGCGGCGGCGACGTCGCGCGGGGTGCCGATGCGGGTCAGCACACCGTCGGCGGCCATGGCCGCCTTGCGCTCCTCGGACAGCGTGCCGCCCATGATGTCGGTGTCGATCGGGCCCGGCGCGATCACGTTCGCGGTGATCCCGTGCGGTCCCAGCTCGCGCGCGACCGACCGGACGAAGCCCTGGATGCCGGCCTTCGCCGCCGAGTACGGGGTCCGGGAGAAGGTGCCCCCGCCGCGCTGCGCGGAGACCGAGGAGATCCCCACGATCCGGCCGACGCCGTGCGACACCAGGGTCCGCGCGACCCGCTGGGTGACCCAGTGGGTGCCGTCCAGGTTCACCGACACGACCCGGCGCCACTCGTCGGCGTCGAGGTCCAGGTAGGGCACGGGCGAGGCGACCCCGGCGAACGCGACGAGCGCCACGACCTGCGGCAGCCGCGCCTCCAGGGCGTCCACCGCCGCGACGACGGCGTCGCGGTCGGCGACGTCGGCTCCGACCCCGACCGCGCGTACCCCGTACCGGTCGGCGATCCGTGCGGCGGTCGCGGCGGCGGCGTCGCCGTCGATGTCGACCAGCCCGACGTGCCAGCCGCGCTCGGCGAGGTACCCGGCGGTGTAGCGGCCGATCCCGCGCGGGGACCCGGCCCCGGTGAGGAGCACGGTGCGCTCGGTGGGAAAGGTGCTCACGACCGGTCCTCCCCGCCCAGCGGGGCCGGCCCGAGCTCGTCGAGCAGCTGCGCCATCCGGGCGTAGGCCCGGTTGCGGTAGGCGACGAGCTCGGGGACCCGGTCGGCGGGCACGTCGAGGAACCCGCCGCCGGACTTGGTGCCCAGCCTGCCGTTCTCGACGTGCTCGGCCAGGGCCCGCGGGGTCGCGAAGCGCTCCGGCCAGCGTCCCTGCAGGGAGGCGAAACAGAAGGCGTAGACGTCGAGACCCGCCATGTCGGCGATCGCGAACGGGCCGAAGAACGGGAGCCGGAAACCGAAGGTGGTGCGGACGATCGTGTCGACGTCCTCCGCGCTCGCGACGCCCTCGTCCACCAGCTGGGAGGCCTCGGAGAACAGGGCGTACTGCAGCCGGTTGAGCACGAAGCCGTCGGCGTCGGAGATCCGGGCGGGCTGCTTGCCGACGGCCCGCACGAGGTCCTCGACACCGGGCAGGATCGCCGGGTCGGTACCGGCGTGGGCGATGACCTCGACCCCGGGGATGAACGGTGCCGGGTTGGAGAAGTGCACGCCGAGGAAGCGCTCGGGCCGCTGCACCGCCTCGGCGATCCGGCCGATCAGGATGGTGGAGGTGTTCGAGCCGATGACCGCGTCCGGTGCCGCGGCGGCCGAGACCCGCCGCAGCACGTCGTGCTTGACCTCGATCCGCTCCGGCACGGCCTCCTCGACGAAGTCCGCGCCGTCGACGGCGTCCTCGTAGGACGCCGCGGCGCCGACCTGCTCGGCGACCGTGTCCGCGGCGTGGGCGGGGAACAGCCCGTCGGCGGCGAAGGCGTCGGCCTCCCGCACCAGCCGGTCCCGGTCGGCCGCCGCGGTGCCGGCGTCGACGTCGGCGAGCCGGACCCGGGCGCCGGCCAGGGCCAGGACCTGGGCGATCCCACCGCCCATGTAGCCGCTGCCGATCACCGCGACGGTGCGTCCGGAGAGTGTCATGACCGGTCCTCCGGGTGGTTCGTGGTCGGTCGGTCGTGGAGCTCAGTCGTGGGCGCCGACGACCTGCTGGTCCCAGTCCAGGACCGAGCCGGTGACCACGCCGGAGCGGTCCGAGAGCAGGAAGACGACGGCCTCGGCCGCGTCCTGGGCGGAGGCGAGGCGGCCCATCGGGAGCCGGGCGCCGGCGCGCTCGCGCCAGTCGTCGCCCGCGCCGTGGAAGCGGCGCTGGGTGGCGTCCTCGCCCTCGGTGTCGGTCCAGCCGATGGCCAGACCGTTGATCCGGATGCGGTCGAAGCGGTGCGCGTGCGCGGCGTTGCGGATCAGCCCGGCGAGACCGGCCTTGGCCGCGACGTAGGGCGCGAGCACGGGGGCCCCGCCGTGTGCGGCCTCGGACACGATCGCGACGACCGTGCCCGGCGCGCCGCGGTGCACCATGTCGGCGACGGCGGCCTGCATCAGGAAGAACGGGCCGCGCAGGTTGACCGCGACATGGGCGTCGAACAGGTCCGGCGTGGTGTCGAGCAGGGTGCCACGGTCGGTCAGACCGGCCGCGGTGACCAGGCAGTCGACCCGGCCGAACTCCGCGACGGCGGCGTCGACGGCGGCCCGGCAGGCGTGCGGGTCGGCGACGTCGCCGGGCACCGACAGTGCGGGTACGCCCTGCTCCGCGAGCTCGGCCACGAGCGTCGCGCCCGGCTCCGGGCGGCGGCCGGTGACCACGACGCCCGCGGCACCCTCGCGGGCCGCGGTCCGGGCGCAGGCGGCGCCGACCCCGGTCGTGCCGCCGGCGACGAGCACGACCCGGCCGTCGAGCAGCCCGCTCACGACGCCACCCCGCGGCGGCGCGCGACCTGGCCGGCCAGCACGTCGTCGAGCCGCTCCGGGGTCCAGCCCTCGCGGACCGCGCGCAGCAGGACCTCGGCGGGCGAGGGCGGGGCGAGCCCGTCGACCGGCGGGTCGGCGTCGAGGTCGGTGGGGAAGGCATAGCCCTCGGCGGCCGCGGCGACGGCGTTGGCGACCAGGTCGTCGGCGACCCCGGCGGACCGCATCGCGGTGAGCGCGCCGAACACGGCGCGGGCGACGACGCCGCGGTCGACGCTCTCCATCGCCCGGCCGAACGCCGAGGAGACCTGCAGGAGGTTCGCCGTGCGCCGGACGTCGGCGGAGCGGTTGTGCCCGGCGCCGTGCAGCAGCGCGGGGTTGAAGAACACGGCGTCGCCCCGGGACAGCGGCAGCTGCACGTGGTGCTCGGCGAAGTAGGCGCGGAAGTCCTCGCGGTCGGCGACGAGGTAGCCGTGCGGATAGGTCTGCGACCCGGGCAGGTACATCGTCGGTCCGGTCCCGACCGGCATGTCGGTGTGCGCGACGGCGCCCTGCAGGGTCAGCGCGGGGGACAGGCGGTGGACGTGCGCGGGGTAGCGGGCGGCTCCGGCGGCGTCCATGAAGCCGAGGTGGTAGTCGCGGTGCGGGCTCTGCGCGGCCCCGCCCGGGTTCACCACGTTGACCTGGGAGGTGACCTGGTAGCCGGGGCCGAGCCAGGCCTCGCAGACCAGTGCGGTCGCGGGGTTGGCGTAGTAGGCGGTGAACGCGGCGGGTGCGCGGACCGCCAGCTTCTCCAGGGCGTTCCAGATCCGGTCGTTGGCGCCCGCGGTCGCGAAGTGGTCCCCGACGGTCGCGCCGGACGCGCGCTGCTCGGCGACGATCGCCTCGAACTCGGCGGTGACGGGGTCGAGCTCGGTGGCGGCGAAGGCCCCGGACAGCACGACGACGCCCGGCCCGTCGGCCAGCGCCCCGGCGAGCTCGGCCTGCACGGCGCGACGACCGGCCGGGCCGGTGGCGGCCTCGGCGACGAGCGCGGCGGCGTCGTAGACGGGGACGCCCTGGTCGATGTGCCGGGCGCGGGGGAGCGCCGCCGGATCGGCCGGGCGCTCGACGTGGGCCCGGAGGTCCTGGACGCGGGCGTCGGCCGGGTCGAGCCAGGCGGCAGGGGTCGGGGTGACGGTGCGGGTCATACCGCTCTCCTCGGGCTCGGCGGTGAGCTACCGGTCAGCGCCTTAGAGGTCATTTCAGAACGAGGTCGACGTGTCTGTTGTAGACGACAAGCGGCTATCTGACCTGCCGTTTGATCTGTCGTCGAGGGGTCAATGGAAACTCGACAAGTCGTTCTGAAACGACCTCTTAGAGCGTCCGGCAGTAGAGGTGGCCGTGTGTCGGTGTTGGTAGAGACACGGACCTGCAAGTGATCATGGGATTGCTGATGTCCTGATGGTCGCCTGGAGGGTCCGTGCCTCTATTGCCAGAATCGCTGATTGACCCCCTCTGGGTCGAGTTCGCTGCCCTGATCGAGGCAGAGCGGCGCCCGGAGTTCGACCCGGCCCATCCGTGGGGATGTCACCGCCGCCGTATCCCCGACCGCCTGGTGTTCGAGCACGTGCTCGCGGCGTTGGTGCACGGCAGCGGCTACGAACGCATTGCCACCCCCGGCTGCTCGGACCGCACGATCCGCCGCCGTCTCGCCCAGTGGGCCGCCGCTGGCGTCGGGGAGCAGGTCCTTCGGGCCGCGCTGGCCGGCTATGACCAGATGATCGGTCTCGACCTCGACGATCTGTCTGCCGACGGAGCGATCACCAAGGCTCCCTGCGGTGGCGAGGGCGCCGGCTGTAACCCGGTCGACCGGGGCAAACAGGGCACCAAACGCTCCGTGGTCTGCGACGGTGCGGGGATCCCGCTGCACCTGATCAGCGCCCGCGCCAATGACCACGACTCGCCGTTGCTGAAACCGACCCTGATCGGGATCTACGACATGATCGGGCCGCTGCCCGAGCGACCGTGCCTGCACCTGGACCGGGGCTATGACTCAGGCAAGACCCGCGATCTGCTCGAACGACTCGGGTTCGACGCACAGATCGCCACCAAGGGCCGGCCCGCCCCGATCCAGGTCGGTAAGCGGTGGCCGGTCGAGCGCACCCATTCCTGGATGAACGGCTACGGCAAGCTGCGCCGGTTCACCGATCGCCGGAAGATCATCGTCGAGTTCTACCTCGACCTCGCCGCCGCGCTCACCGTGATCCGCCGGCTGATCAACCGTGCCCGCAGCCGCTACCGCTGGACAACCCGACCCACGACCCGTCGACTCCGATAACCATCAATCGCCGGACGCTCTTAAGAGGTCGTTTCAGAAGTCGGCGTGTCGGTCCTGTGTGGATCGGCGCTGGTAGCTGATCATGTCCGGTCGTGGCGCGGCGATCTTGTGTCGAGCGATTGGTGAGCGACGAGCTGTGGGCGCTGGTGGAGCCGCTGCTGCCCAAGCCGCGCAAGCACAAGCGGGGACGGACAGGCCGTCCGCGGGTGCCGGATCGGGCCGCTCTGGCCGGGATCGTGTTCGTGCTCAAGACCGGGATCAGCTGGAACGCGCTGCCCGCCGAGCTCGGCTGTGGGTCCGGAGTGACCTGCTGGCGGCGGCTACGGCAGTGGCAGCAGGCCGGGGTCTGGGCCCAGCTGCACCGGGTGATGCTCGACCGCCTCGCCCAGCAGGGCCTGCTGGACTGGTCGCGGGCGGCGGTGGACAGCGTGAGCGTGCGGGCCAAGCGCCGCGGCGAGGCCACCGGGCCCTCGCCGACCGATCGCGGGAAGGCGGGCAGCAAGTACCACGTGCTCTGCGACCGAGGCGGGCTCCCGCTGCATGCGCTGGTCACCGGGGCGAACGCCCACGACAGTCGGATGCTCGCCCCGCTGCTGGACACCAACCCCGGCGTCCGCGAACGGGCGGGACAGCCGGGGCGTCCGCGACGTCGGCCGGACAAGGTGCACGCCGACAAGGGCTACGACTATCCCCGCTGCCGCCGCTACCTGAGTGGGCGTGGGATCGGGGTGCGGATCGCCCGGCGCGGGATCGAGGACTCCACCCGGCTCGGGCGGGTCCGCTGGGTCGTCGAGTGCACCATGTCCTGGCTGCTGGACTTCCGCCGCCTCGCGCTGCGCTACGACCGCGCCGAATCCACGATCACCGCGCTGTTATCGCTGGCCTGCGCCCTGATCTGCCACCGCCGCCTCACCAAGCCGAAGCCGAAGCCGAAGTGATGGTCGACCCAGCCCTCGCTGAGGCACTCGCCTACGAGGTCGGGGCCAGCGGCCGCCAGGCCAGCCACTCCAAGGCCCGGTCGGCCTCGTCAGGGTCGAAGCGGTGCGGGTCGAACGGCCCGCCCGCCCACTCCAGGCGCTCGGCGCGGTCGGGATGGTCAGGGTCGGCGAGCACGGCCTGGAAGTCCTCATACCCCCCGATCCCGCCGACGTCCTCGGGCGGGCACGCCCCCTGCCCGGCGACGCATCGCGGATAGCACACTCCCGGCTCGACGGCCGCGACCGCCTCGACGGTGATCTCGTGGGCCCAGTTGTCACCGAAGTCGTAGACGTAACCGAACCGGTCACCAGCCTTGACCAGCCGAAACAGCTTCTCTTTCGTCTCGTCGGCGACATCCTGTCCGGGCCAGTCCGGGTCTGGGATCCCGTAGCGGCGCCCGACGATCTCGAACTCGTGCAGATGAGAGTTCGTCCAGCCCATCACTGACTGCACCACCTCGTGTAACACCGCCAAGTCGACCTCGCCCGGCACCTGCACCCGACGCCGGACCGCCGGCACCACCTCGGTCAGGACGATCTCCAACTCGAAAATCTTCGTCTTCTCAGACACACGAGGCGCGACCATCAGCCGATGCTGCCAGCCCCGCCGTCACCGGCAGAACCGGGCCCACCACTTCTGAAACGACGTCTAAAGCGCTTTAAAGCGCTTTAATGCCGGAACGAGTCTGCGGCGCGAGGGGAGGTCATGTCAAGACAAAGTCCAGGAGGGGGGCGTCCGCGGCTGGCCGACGTCGCCGCGCAGGTCGGGTTGTCCCCGGCGTCGGTGTCGCTGGTGCTCCGTGGTGCGCCGGGTCCCAGCCCGGCGACCCGTGCGCGGGTGCTGGCCGCGGCCGAGGCGCTCGGTTACCGGCCCGACCGCGCGGCGAGCATGCTGGCGAGCCGGCGCAGCGGCACCGTCGGCGTCGTGCTCGACATCCGCTCCACCTACCACGCCGAGCTGGTGGAGGAGCTGCTCGCCCTCGCCGGGCGGCACGGCCGCGATCTGCTGCTGGGCGCCCGTTCTCCGGTCCGCGACGAGCGCCGTGCGGTCGAGTCCCTCGTCGACTCCCGCTGCGAGGCGCTGGTGCTGCTCGGCAGCGACGCCCCGGCGGACCGGCTCGCCGAGCTCGGCGCGACGCTGCCGGTGGTGGCGGTCGGGCGGCGGCTGCCCGGTGCCGGGGTCGACGTCGTCCGGGTGCCCGATGACGACGGCGCCGCGGAGCAGACCCGGCACCTGCTCGGCCTGGGGCACCGCGACGTCGTGCACGTCGACGGTGGCGCGGGCTCGATCGCCGCCGAGCGCCGGGACGGCTACCGGGCGGCGATGCGCGCCGCCGGGCTGCCCGAGCGGGTGGTCGCCGGCGGACACGGCGAGGCCGACGGTGCCCGTGCCGCCCGCACCCTGCTGGCGGGGACGTCCCTGCCGACCGCGGTCGCGGTGTTCAACGACCGCTGCGCGGTCGGCCTGCTCGACACCCTGGCCAGGGCCGGGGTCGACGTGCCGGCCACGGTGTCGGTGGCCGGCTACGACGACAGCCCGCTGTCCCGGCTCGCACACGTGGACCTGACCACGATCAGCCAGGACGTCCCGGGCACCGCCGAGCACGTGCTCGACCTGCTGGCCGAGCAGCTCGACGGCGGCCGGGGCACCGCCCGCGAGGTCGTCCTCGCGCCGCGGTTGATCGCGCGCGGCAGCACCGCACGCCCCCGCAGCTGAGCACGGGTGCGTTCCGCGGAACGCGGTCGGCGGTTCCGCGCCCTCAGTGCACGGGTGCCGGCAGGCGCGGGCGCGGCGCCATCCCGGCGGCCGTGTAGACGGCGTCGATCAGCTCCGCGTTGGCGACGGCGTCGTCGAGGTCCAGCGGGAACGGCGTCCCCGCGCGCAGGTGCGCCCGCAGCGCCTCCAGCTGGTAGAGGTAGGTCGGACGGGTGCCGAGGTGCTCGGTGCGGGTCGTGCCGCCGACGGTGACCTCCACCCGGTCGTCGTGGGTGGGCAGCGCGAAGTTGCGGGCCAGGACCTCGCCGCCGTCGCCGATCACGCGGGCCGGCAGGGCGAACCCGTCGGCCTCCATGTCGCAGCGCGCCCGCCCGGTGGCCCCGGAGGGGAACACCAGGTCCGCGGCCAGGCGCGCGTCGACGCCGGGGGTGCGCTGCGTCGCCTCGGCGGCGGTCACCCGGGGCTCTCCGCCGAGCAGCGACCGGCCCAGTGTGCGCTGCACGTGCAGGGCGTAGCAGCCGATGTCCATCACCGCGCCGCCCGCGAGCGCGGCCGACCAGCGCGGGTCGTCGTCGTCGGGGGCGGGCATCTCGAAGGTCGTCTCGACCCGGCGCACGGTGCCGATCTCCCCGGACGCGGCGATCTCCACGAGCCGGCGCAGCACCGGGTGGTGCACGTGGTGGAAACCCTCGACGACGACCACCCCGGCCGCGCGTGCCGCGGCGGCGACCTCGCGGGCCTCCTCGGCGTTGGCGGCGAACGGCTTCTCGCTCAGCACGTGCTTGCCGGCTGCGATCGCGGCCAGGTTCCACGGGCCGTGCAGCGCGTTGGCGAGCGGGTTGTAGACGACCTCCACCCCCGGGTCGGCGAGGACCGCCGCGTAGTCGTCGTGCACCCGCTCGACGCGGTGCTCGGCGGCGAAGGCCTCGGCGCGACGCCGGTCCCGGGCGGCCACGGCGACCAGCCGGTCACCGGTGGCCGCGGCGGGGTCGACGAGCGCCTCGCGGGCGATCCGGGCGGCTCCCAGGATCCCGATGCGCAGTGGCTCCATCACCGCTTCAGCTCGTGGGCGAGCTCGGCGAGCTCCTGGCCGCCCGCCATCTCGGCGGTCAGCTCCTCGAGGGTGACCTCCGAGCGCGTGCGGTCGAGCACCCGGCGGCCGAGCTTCAGGATGATGAAGTGGTCGCCGACCATGTAGGCGTGGTGCGGGTTGTGGGTGATGAACACGACGCCCAGACCCGCCGCGCGGGCGGCGGCGGTGTAGCGGAGCACCACGCCGGACTGCTTGACACCCAGGGCGGCGGTCGGCTCGTCGAGGATCAGCACCCGGGCGCCGAAGTAGACCGCACGGGCGATCGCGACGCACTGACGCTGACCACCGGACAGCGTCCCGATCGGCTGGTTGATGTCCTTGACCTGGATGCCCATCTTGCGGAGCTCGGCGTCGGCGATCTCGCGCATCCCGGCGATGTCGAGCGGCGCGAGGGGGTAGCTGCCCCTGCGCAGCTCGGAGCCGAGGAAGAAGTTGCGCCACACCTCCATCAGCCCCACGACCGCGAGGTCCTGGTAGACCGTCGCGATGCCCAGGTCCAGCGACTGGCGGGGCGAGGAGAACGTGGTGTCACGTCCGTGCACGGTCAGGGTGCCCTCGGAATGCGGGTGCAGCCCGGACATGATCTTGATCAGGGTGGACTTCCCGGCGCCGTTGTCGCCGAGCACGCAGGTGACCTCACCGGCGTGCACGGTCAGGTCGATGCCCTCCAGCGCCCGGATCGCGCCGTAGGCCTTGCCCACCCCGCGCATCCGTACCAGGGGCTCGCCGGCGCGCAGGTCGGCGGCGGCGTTCTCGGCGATCGTGTCGGTCATGTCGGGCTCACTTCCGCGTCGTCGCGTAGTTCTTGATGTAGAGGTTCAGCACGACCGCGAGGAGCAGCATCGCGCCGAGGAAGGCGTAGAACCAGTTCGGGTCGAAGCCCGCGAACACGATGCCCTGGGTGGTCATGCCGAGGATGAGTGCGCCGATCGCGGCGCCGATCGCCGAGCCGAAGCCGCCGGTGAGCAGGCAGCCACCGACGACCGCGGCGACGATGTAGATGAGCTCGTTGCCGACGCCGAGGCCCGACTGCACGGAGCTGAAGTTGAACAGGATGTGCATGCCGAGGATCCACCCGACGAAGCCGACGCCCATGAACAGGCCGATCTTCACCTTCTTCACCGGTACGCCGACGGCGCGGGCGGACGGGGCGTTGCCGCCGACCGCGAAGATCCAGTTGCCGAGCCGGGTGCGGAAGAGGATCCAGGACGCGACCGCGGCCAGCCCCAGCCACCACAGCACGGTGACCTTGACGGTCATGAAGCCGAGCGGGATGTCGGAGGCGAACACCGCGTGAGCGGAGGCGAAACCGTCCAGCTCCGAGGCGTTGTCCGTGGCCACGGTGCCGGTCACGGCCTTGGTGACGCCGATGTTCGCACCACGCAGGACGAAGAACATCGACAGTGTGATCAGGAAGCTGGGGATGCCGGTGGTGACCACCAGCCAGCCGTTGACGAAGCCCACCAGCAGCGCGGCGACCAGGCTGAGGACCACGCCGACCCACATGTTCAACGACAGCTGGTAGGTGACCAGTGCCGCGGTCAGTGCCGAGGTGGTGACCCCGACCCCGGAGGACAGGTCGAACTCGCCGCCGATCATCAGCACGGCCACGCCGACGGCCACGATGCCGATGGTCGACGCGGCGTAGAGCACGGTCGCGAACGAGTCCGGCGTGCGGAACGGCGCGGCGATCGCGAAGAAGAACACGAAGATCACGACGGCGGCGATGATCGTCCCGAACTCGGGGCGGGTGAACAGCCGGGCCGGGATCGACCGGGACTGCGCGGCCGGGGCCGCCGGCTCGGGAACGGGCGGGGGCGGGGTGGACGCGCCGGCCTCGCCGGCGGCGGTGGGTGTGCTCATCAGAGGCTCCTGGTCGAGGCGGGCGACCGGGGGCGGCCGGTGCGGCGGCCGCTCCCGGAGGCGCCGGTCAGCGCTTGTTGGCCTGGGTGTAGGGCAGGATCTGGCCGATGTTGGAGGTGTCGACCAGGGACGGTCCGGTCAGCACCGGCTTGCCACCACCGAGGTCGTTGCCGTTGGACAGGTTCAGCCACAGCGACTCCACGGCCATGTAGCCCTGGACGTAGGGCTGCTGGTCGACCGAGAACAGGATCCTGCCGTCCTGGATGGCCTTGGCCGCGTCCTGGTTCAGGTCGAAGGTCGCGATCTTCGCGGTCGAGCCGGTGCCGTCCTGGGCCTGCATCGCGGCCAGCGCGATGGGGGCGCCGAGCGTCACGATGTCGGTGATCGACCTGTCCTCGGAGAGCTTCGCGTTCAGCGTCTGCTGCACCGAGGGCAGGTCGGCGCCGTTGACCTGGATGTTCTCGGTGTTGGGATAGGCCTTCTTGACACCCTCGCAGCGGGTCTCCAGGGCGACCGAGCCCTGGGCCTGGATCACGCAGAGGACCTTGCCGCCGGGGCTGGTCTGCGCGAGCTTCTGGCCGACGGTCTGCCCGGCCAGGCTCTCGTCGGAGCCGAAGTACATCTTCGCGCCGGCCGCCTTGTACTCGTCGATGCCCTGGTTGAAGGCGACGACGGGGATGCCCGCGTCGGCGGCCTTCTTGGCGACCGGGACGACCGCGTCGGCCGAGGAGAGGGTGACGGCGATGCCGTTCACCTTCGAGTCGATGGCGTTCTGGACCAGCGTGGCCTGCTCCGGTCCCTGTTCGTTGTTCGAGTACTTCAGGTCGATGCCGTGGGTGGCCGCGGCGTCCTCGGCCCCCGCCCGGATCTTGTCCCAGAACGTGTCGCCCGCCTGCTCGTGGGTGATCATCGCGATCGTGTAGCGCTGACCCTGGTCGGCCGCGGCATCGTTCTGCGCACCACCCTGGCTGCTGCAGGCCGTCAGTCCGAGGACCAGCGAGGCTGCGGCCAGTCCGGCGCCGATCTTCCGAATACTCCTCATCGAGCATCTCTCTCTCTCTCTGTGATCGCGACGCGGGTCGACCGGTCGCGGTGGGTGTGGCGGTCCCCTCCGGGCCCCGACGGCGGAGGGTGATGCAGACCACGCATAGATGTACGCTCACCGCACTGTCTCGTCAATGCTTTGTCAGGACAAAGTGAAGACTCGTCAGAAGTGGGGAGTGCGGTGTCCGACCCCGTCGGCGCCCCCGTGGACCGCGGGAGCCCGGTGCCGTTGTACTTCCAGGTCGCCACCAGGCTGCGCGCGATGGTGGAGTCGGGCCAGCTGCCCGCCGGCTCGCGCCTGCCCGGCGAGTCCGAGCTCGTCGGCCGCCTCGGCGCGACCAGGCCGACGCTGCGTCGCGCGGTGTCCTACCTGGTGGAGCAGGGGGTCCTGGCGCGCAAGCGCGGCGCCGGGACGCGTGTGCTGCCGCCTCCGCCGGCGCGGCCCGTCGATCTGACGGGCCTGCACGACGACCTGCTGCGTGCGGGCCGCGCGCCGCGGACGGTGCTGCGCGGGTGCACCACCGGGCCGGTCGACGACGGCGTGGCCCGTGCACTCGGGGTGCCGCCCGGCACCGTGGCGACCCGGATCGAGCGGCTGCGCCTGGCCGACGGCGAGCCGCTCGCGCTGATGACCAACGTGGTGCCGGTGTCGGTGCTGCCCCTGCGGACGGAGGATCTCGTGGCGCACGGGCTCTACGCACTGCTCCGGTCGGCCGGTCACGCTCCGCGTCGGGCCCGGCAGATCGTCGGGGCCCGCGCGGCGACCGCGCAGGAGGCGGCCGCGCTCGGCGAGGCGGCCGGTGCGCCGCTGCTGAGAACGGTCCGCACCGCCTGGGACGAGTCCGGACACGCCGTCGAGCACGGCGTTCACCTCCACCGGCCGGACCGCCACACCATCGAGATCGGCCTGCCGTCCGGTGCGGGGACGCCCGCACCCGGCTGAGCGCCGGTCAGTGCGCCGGGCCGGTGCTGCCCCGCACCACCAGGTGCGGGTCGAGCACCAGGTCCACCGGCTCGGTGGCCGGGTCGTCGAGCCGGGCGCGGACGGCGTCGACCGCGCCGCGCGCCAGTGCGGCCGCGTCCTGGCGGACCGTGGTGAGGTCGACGTGGGCGAGCCGGGACACCCGGTCGTCGTTGTAGCCGGCGACCGACATCCGGCCCGGCACGTCCACCCCGGACCGGCGCAGGGTGTCCAGCAGTCCGACCGCGCACCGGTCGTTCCCGGCGACGACGGCGGTCGGGAGCACCGGTCCGCCCGCACCGCCCGCCAGCAGCCGGTGCGCGGCCGCGATGCCGGCCTCCTCGTCGTAGGCGCCGGGCAGGACGTGCACCTGCCCGCCGAGCCCGGCCGCGGTCATCGCCGCGGTGTAGCCGTCGCGGCGGGCCGCGGCGTTCGCGCCCGGGCCGCCGTCGACGTGGGTGATCCGGCGGTGACCGGCCGCGATCAGGTGCTCGGTGAGGCCCCGCAGTCCTGCCTCGTCGTCGGTGCGGACGCTGTCCACTCCGCGCACCCCGCGCCCGACGACGACGAGCACGGTCCGCTGCGCCAGCGCGGTCAGCTCCGCCTCGGGGGCCTCCGGTCCGAGCAGGACCAGCGCCTCGCAGCGGTGGGCGAGGAGCTCGTCGACGGCGGTCTGCTCGTCGTGGCCGGGGGTGCGGGCGCTGAGCAGCACGCCGTAGCCGTGGTGGCCCGCTTCGGCGTAGACCCCCTCGATCAGCGACGCCTCGAAGGGCTCGCCGACCGTGGTGAGGACGCCGATGGTGCGGCTGCGCCCGCGGGCGAGCAGTCGCGCGGCGCTGTCGGGGGTGTAGCCCAGCTCGTCGGCGGCGGCGAGCACCCGGGCCCGGGTCGCGTCCGAGGCTCCGGGGCGGTCGCGGAACACGATCGACACCAGGGCACGCGAGACGCCCGCACGCTCGGCGACGTCGGACATCGTGGGACGCCGCCGTCGCGGTCCTGTGGCGACGGGGGGATCCAGCTCGGGCACGGGGCCTCCCGTTCGTGCCGCCGCGACACACCTTTGTCTTGACATAGTCGTTGCGGCCCCGGATAGTTGCCGGCCGAGCGTACTAGCGCGCTCTAGTTCCCCGTCGGTGGCGCTCACCGGCGTGTATCGAGGACCGGGAGAGACACCGTGGCCACCCCCTCCAGGATCACCGTCGGATCGGCACCGGACTCGTGGGGCGTGTGGTTCCCGTCCGACCCCGAGCAGACCACCGCGGACCGTTTCCTGCGCGAGGTGTCCGGCGCCGGGTACGACTGGATCGAGCTCGGCCCCTACGGCTTCCTGCCCACCGACCCGTCCGAGCTGGCCGACGCGCTGACCACCCACGGGCTGCGCGTCTCCGCCGGGACCGTGTTCGAGCACCTGCACCGGCCGGACTCCTGGGAGGACGTCTGGAAGCAGGTCACCGACGTCGCCGCGCTGACCTGCGCGGTCGGCGGCGAGCACATCATCGTCATCCCCGAGCCGTGGCGCGACCACAGGACCGGTGGCGTGCTGGAGAGCGCGGAGCTGACCGCCGAGCAGTGGCGCGCGCTCACCACCGGCATGGACGAGCTGGGCCGGCGCATCCTCGACGAGTACGGCCTGCACGTGCAGTTCCACAGCCACGCCGACTCCCACGTCGGGTACCAGCGCGACATCGAGCGGTTCCTCGCCGACACCGACCCCCGGTACGTGAACCTCTGCCTCGACACCGGGCACGTGTCCTACTACCGCGGCGACAACGTCGACCTGATCCGCCGTCACCCCGAGCGGATCGGCTACCTGCACCTCAAGCAGGTCGACCCGGCGGTGCTCGACCAGGTCGAGGCCGAGGACCTCACCTTCCCCGAGGCCGTGCGCCGCGGCGTCATGTGCGAGCCCCCGCGTGGCGTACCCGCGATGGAGCCGCTGCTCGACGCCGTCGCCGAGCTCGGTCGCGACATCCACGCGATCGTCGAGCAGGACATGTACCCCTGTCCGCCGGACGCCCCGCTGCCCATCGCCCGGCGCACCCACACCTACCTCGCCGGCTGCGGGAACCGCGCCGTCGAGATCGGCACCCCGCGGGTCTGAGCCGGCCGGCTCGACCCCGCCCGCACCGAGCAAGGAGGCTCACCATGTCCGAGCTGCGCGTCGCCGTGATCGGCGTCGGCACGATGGGCGCGTTCCACGTGGACTCGCTCGCCCACCGCGTCCGGGGTGCCCGGGTCACCGTCGTCGCCGATGCCGACGCCGACCGCGCCGGCGAGGTCGCCGCGGCGGTCGGCGCCCGGGTCGAGGCGGACCCGCTCGCCGCCGTCGCGGCGGACGACGTCGACGCGGTCGTTCTCGCCAGCCCCGGGTTCGCCCACGAGAAGCAGGTGCTCGCCTGCCTGGAGGCCGGAAGGCCGGTGCTCTGTGAGAAGCCGCTGACGATGGACGAGCCGAGCGCGCTCGCCGTCGTCCGCGCCGAGGCCGCGACCGGCCGCCGGCTGGTCCAGGTCGGGTTCATGCGCCGGTTCGACCGCGAGTACGCCGCGCTGCGGGAGCTGGTGGTCTCCGGTGAGATCGGCGAGGCGCTGATGCTGCACTGCGTGCACCGCAACCCGGCAGTGCCCGAGCACTTCACCTCGGTGTTCGCGATGGCCGACTCGGTGGTGCACGAGGTCGACTGCACCCGTTTCCTGCTGGGCGAGGAGATCACCGCGGTCACCGTGCTGACCCCCCGCGCGAGCTCGGCCTCGCCCGCGGGCAACGCCGACCCGATGCTGGTGCTGTTCGAGACCGCGTCCGGCCGGCTGGTCGACGTCGAGTCGTTCGTCCGCACCGGCGTCGCCTACGAGGTCCGCACCGAGCTCGTCGCCGAGCGTGGCCAGGCCACCATCGGGCTGGACCAGAACCTCGTCCTGCGTTCCGCGGGACGCTGGGGCGGGTCCATCGCGCCGGACTTCGTCGTCCGCTTCGGGCAGGCCTACGACTCCCAGATGCAGGCGTTCGTCGATGCCGCCGCGCAGGGCACGGTGACCGGCCCCGGGGCCTGGGACGGCTATGCCGCCGTCGCCGTCTGCGCCGCCGGTGTCGAGGCCGTCACCACCGGTCGCCGCGTCGAGGTGCGGCTGGGGGAGCGGCCGTGAAGCTCGCGCTCGACCCCCAGATGTTCTACGCGACCCACTCGGTGCTGGAGCTGCCCGACGTGGTCGCGCGGATGGGCTACTCCTGGATGGAGCTCTCGCCCAAGGACGACTTCGTCCCGTTCTTCCGGCACCCGCGGGCCGACGACGCCACCGTCGCGGCGCTGCGCAAGCGGGCCGACGACGCCGGGGTCGGGATCGCCTCGGTGCTGCCGGTGCTGCGCTGGTCCGGGCCCGGTGAGGACGAGCGGCAGGCCGCGGTCCGGGCCTGGAAACGGGCCATCCGGATGACCGTCGACCTCGGCGTGGACGTCATGAACTCGGAGTTCAACGGCCGCCCGGAGTCCCCGGAGCACGCGGAGAGCCAGTTCCTGCGCTCGTTCGAGGAGCTCGCCCCGCTCTTCGAGCGCGAGGGCGTGACGCTGGTGCTCGAGCCGCACCCGGACGACTTCGTCGAGGACGGCCACGCCGCGGTGAACCTGGTCCGCGGGCTCAACGCGGACTGGGTGAGGTTCCTGTACTGCACG
Organism: Pseudonocardia sp. ICBG1293; assembly: GCF_020131355.1. Taxonomy (GTDB): domain Bacteria; phylum Actinomycetota; class Actinomycetes; order Mycobacteriales; family Pseudonocardiaceae; genus Pseudonocardia. The sequence goes on along the minus strand of NZ_JAHLEL010000047.1, from coordinate 205,783 downwards.
CCGCACACCTTCCACCAGGGCAACGACCCGGCGGGCATCATCGGCTCGGCGGGGGACCGGCTCGCCCACGTCCATCTCGCCGACACCCTGGACCACACGGCGTCGAACGGGCTGCGCTACATCGTCAACCCGCCCGGCTCGACCGTCCGCGTGCACCAGCACGCCGAGATCGGTCGCGGCGAGGTCGACTTCGACGCGGTGTTCGCCGCGCTGGCCGGGTCCGGGTTCGACGGAGTGCTGTCCAGCTGCGTGTTCGGCTGGGAGGACGACGCCGCGCAGATCAGCGTGCGGCAGCGCGAGACGATCGCCGCGCTGGTCGAGAAGCACTTCGGTGCCGATCACCGCCCGGCCACCCGGTAGCGCTCACCCGGCCCGGCCGGGGGTGAGCCCGTGCTCCAGCGGCAGCCCCCGGTCGGCGACGACGTCCTTCATCACCAGCGTCGAGGACAGCCGCTGCACCCCCGGCAGGGTGGTGAGCCGCTCGTCGTAGAGCCGCTGGAAGGCGGGCAGATCCCGGGTGATGATGCGCAGCAGGTAGTCCGGGTCCCCGAACAGCCGCTGGGCGGCGACGACCTGCTCGATGGCGTCGACGGCCGACTCGAACGCCTGCACGGTGTCCCGCACGGCCTCGTGCATGGTCACGAACACCAGCGCGTCGAACCCCAGGCCGAGCCGCTGCGCGTCGAGATGGGCGCGGTAGCCCGCGATCGCCCCCGAGGTCTCCAGGGCCCGCAGCCTCCGGTGGCACGGGGACACCGACAGCCGTACCCGGGCGGCGAGCTCGGTGACCGAGAGTCGACCGTCGGCCTGCAGCTCGGCAAGAATCTTCCGATCGATGGCGTCCACGGGAGATAATCTTGCACGACGGGCACCCGGCTGCGGGAACATCGGGAACACCTGTCGGGGCGCCCTGCCTAGCGTCGGGGTATGCCGATCGGAAGCGTGCTGGGGTTCTCCGGCCTGTCCCTGCTGCTGGTGCTGACCCCGGGTGCCGACTGGGCGTACATGATCCGCGCGGGGGTGCGCGGGCGGACCGTGCTGCCGTCGCTGGCGGGGCTGCTCGCCGGTCACCTGGCGCTCGCCGTGCTGGTGGCGGCCGGGGTCGCCGCGGTCGTCGCACGGCGTCCGGAGGTGCTCACCGTGCTCACCGCCGTCGGTGCCGGCTACCTGCTGCTGCTCGGCACGGTGACGCTGCTCCGCCCGGCCGCCCCCGCCGCCCCGTCCGTGGACGCCGGCGGGTCCGGACTCGGTGACCTGGTCCGCGGGGCCGGCGTCAGCGGGCTCAACCCGAAGGCGTTGCTGCTGTTCCTGGCCCTGCTCCCGCAGTTCACCGACGCGGGGGCCCCGGTGCCGGTCGGCGGGCAGATCCTGCTGCTCGGGCTCGTCCACCTGCTGGCCTGCGCGCTGGTCTACACCGGTGTGGGTGTCGGCGCGCGGGTCGTCCTGGCTGCGCGCCCCGCGGCGGGACGCATCGTGTCGCGGGTCGCCGGCGGCGTGATGACGGCTCTCGGAGCCGGTCTGCTGGCGTCCCAGCTGATTACGGTGTAACTGTGTAATCATCCGAGCAGGAGGTGCGCGATGACAGGACGAGGACGCGGACGGGGCGGCTGGCAGCAGGCCGACCTCCCCCCGGCCGAGGACGCCGCGGCGTGGTTCACCGGCCGGCTGCCCGACGGGTGGTTCACCGGGGCGCCCGAGGTGACCGTCGACCGGGACGAGATCGTCGTGGTGGGGGAGCTGCCCCCGCTGGGCGGCGACCACCCCGACACCGACGCCGGGCGGGCGGACACCGCGGCCGCCGAGGCCGGGCGGATCGCGCGGTTCCGTGAGGAGACCCGGGACCGGCGGATCGACATCGCCCGCCAGGCCGAGAGCCGCTACCGGCGCAAGGTCGCCTGGGGCGCCCGGATCGGCGGGACCCGCGAGCTGTTCACGACGATCTCGGTGCCGGTGATGACCCGGCTGCGCCAGCCCGAGCGGGCGGTGCTCGACACCCTCGTCGACGCCGGCGTGGCCCGGTCCCGGTCCGACGCGCTGGCCTGGTCGGTGCGCCTGGTCGGCCGGCACGCCGACGAGTGGCTCAGCGAGCTGCGCGCGGCGATGGGCCGGGTGGAGGAGCTGCGCGCCCGGGGGCCGGAGTGACCCGGGGCTGAGACGGCCGGCCGCGCCGCTCACCCGGACGTCGCGGACGACGCCGCCGTCCGCCGCAGCGGTACGGCCGTCCGTCCGACGGACCGGACCGGTCGCGTGTGACCGGGGTGTCGCCGGGAAACAGCACGGGCATGTCGATCCTCGCGTTCGCACACCGGGCCCCGGCCCGCCGTGCGCGGCCGGGCCGGGTGTCGGACCTGTGCTACTCGTGCATGCGTCCGGTGCAGTTCTGCGCCTGCCCGCCCCGCGCCACCCGCTGAGACCCGGCCGGTCTCACCCGACCCGCAGCACGTCACGCCGCGGGTCGAACCGCACTGCGCCCGCCGCGTGCAGCTCCCGCAGCCACCCGGCCATCGGCCACCACCCCCAGCGGCGGTGGAACAGCCGGGCGTTGGCGACGATCTCGGCGACCCGGGCCGGATCGGTCCGGGCCGGCCGGTGGTGCTGGTGGTACGCGTGCGCGCCGCCCACCCACACCAGGTCCAGCCCGCAGGACAGCGCGAAGTCGGTGTCCTCGCCGCCGTACCCGGCGTAGTCCTCGCAGAACCCGCCGCCGGCCCGCCACGCCTCGGCGGTGACCGCGAAGGACAGCGACCAGAACAGCTCCCGGCGCGGCTCGGGGAGCAGCGCACCGTCGGCCGGGGACGGGCGTGCCGGGTGCGGGTCGGTGTGCCGGTGCAGGTCCCGCTCGGGCAGCACCCCCTCCGGCAGGTAGGTGACGGGTCCGGACAGCAGCGCGTCCGGACGGCGGGCGGCGGCACGCAGGTAGCCGTCGACGAGGCCGCCCCCGGGCAGGCAGTCGACGTCGAGGAAGACCAGCAGCGTCGCGCCGTCCTCGAGCGCGGCCGCCGCCCCCGCGTTGCGCGCCGCGGCGAGGGGCAGCGGGCCCGGCGCGGGCACCGTGAGGACCCGGGTCGGAGGCCCCGTGCCGCCGGTCGCGGGCCGCTCACCCATCCCGACCACGACGTGGTCGACCGGGGGTCCCGCGGCGAGCACCCGGCGCTGGCGGGCGAGATGGTCGGCGCGGCCGCGGACCACGGTCAGCACGGCGACCCGGGTGCCGGGCGGCCTCACGCGGCGATCCCGTCGAGGACCGCGGCGGCGCGTTCCGCCGCCCGACCGTCGGACCAGCGCGACCAGCCCGCGCCGCCACGGGCCAGCGCCTCGTCGAGCACCCCGGGCCACTCGGCCGGGGCCGGCCAGCGGTCGCGGACCGTGGCGAGCCCGGCCGCCCGCAGCACCGCGCCGGTGGCGGCCTGTTCGCCGTGGGGCCGCTCCGCCGGGAGGATCACGGCGGCCCGGCGCGCGGCGGCGATCTCGGCGACGACGTTCTGCCCGGCGTGCCCGACGACCACGTCGGCGTCCTGCAGGGCGGTCCACACCTCGCCCGTCCAGCCCGCGTGGGTGAGGTTGGGCGGGCTGTCGACCGGCGTGCCGGTGAGGCCGCCGGCGACCCGCCACGTCCACTCCGGGGTGGCGCCCGCCGCGGCGGCGAGCGCGCGGGGGTCGGCGCCGCCGTCGCCGCTGCCGGTCAGGACCAGCACCCGCCGCCGGCCGGGGGGAGCGCCGGCGGTGCGGCCGTCGTAGCGGGACAGCCCGCCCAGGTGCACGGTGCGGGCGGCCAGCTCCGGGCGCGCGGGCCGCGGCGGGTCGGCGGGCCACGGCGCGAGCAGGACCTCGGCCAGGTCGTAGGCGGTGCGGTGCGGGCGGTCCAGCCGTTCGCCGGGCTGCGCGACGACGGCGACCGGGATCCCGTGCAGCCGCGCGAGCAGGGCGATCTCCACCGACACGTCGGCGACGAGCAGCCGGGCCGGGCCCGCGGCGAGCAGCGCGGAGACCGCGGCCGTGCGGGTGCGCAGCCCGTCATGTCGGCGGGGGACCCAGTGCAGCGTCCCGCCCGCGGTCACGTCGACCGGCTCGGTGCCGTCGCCGCCCGGGCCGGTGCCACCGGTGTCGAGCGGCAGCTCGTGCCAGCTGCCGGGCCAGCCGGGGGGAGCGGGCCTGCTGCCCACCCCGACCACCGGGGTGCGGCAGTGCGCGGCGATCGCGGCGGCCCGGTGGGCGTGCCCGCTGCCGTGGTGGTGGACGTAGTAGACGATCGTGCCGCGCGTGGCGTCGCCGTCGGTCATGCCGCGGCCAGCGCCCGGTACAGCCGCTCGTAGCCGTCGATCATCACCTCGGCCGAGCAGGTCGCCTCGGCGTGCCGGCGGGCGTCGGTGCGGGAGAGCAGCGACGCCGCGCGGATCGCGTCGGCCAGCCCCTCGACGTCGCCGGGCTCGGCCAGCACGCCGCTGCGCGGGTCGACGATCTCGGGCAGCGCGCCCCGGGCGAACCCGGCGATCGGAGTGCCGCAGGCCAGGGCCTCGGCGACCACCAGACCGTAGGGCTCGTCCCAGCACGGGGACACCACCGCGACGGTCGCGTCCCCGACCAGGCGGGCCAGTGCCCGGTGGTCGAGGTGACCGACGTAGTCGACGCCGTCGCCGAGCAGCGGGGCGACGCAGGAGTCGAAGAACGCCCGGTCCGGGCACGGCCCCGCCAGCCGCAACCCGGTGCCGGCCAGCCGTGCCGCGCGGATGGCCTCCACCGGGCCCTTCTCCGGCACGACCCGGCCCGACCACACCGGGGTCCCACCGCCGGGCCCGTACTCCCAGGCCGCGGTGTCGACACCGTTGCGGACCACCGTCGCCCGGGCACCGGTGGGTGCCCATGCCCGGGCGGTGTGCGCGCTGACCGCGGCGAACCGCAGCCGCCGCGGGTCGCCGAGCCGCACGGCGGACTCCATCCACGGTGTCGGCGGCGTGTGCAGCGTCGTCAGGACCGGCGCGTCCAGGGTGTCGGCCAGCGCGAGGGGCAGGTAGTGCAGCGAGTTGTTGTGCACCACGTCGTAGCGGCCGCGCTCGCGCGAGAGCGCCAGCAGCAGCTCCAGGTAGGAGTGGTGCTCGGCCAGGAACCACTCCGGCGGCATCCCCACGTCGCTGCGGGCGGCCCGCGAGATCGGCGGCAGCACCGCCATCTCCCGCACCCGCAGACCGGGGTCCGAACCGGGCGCGCCGAACACGGTCACCTCGTGCCCGCGGCGACGCAGCCGGGACGCGAGCCCGGCGGTGTGCGCCTCGAGCCCCCCGGGGAACGGTTCACGGATCGGATAGCGGGCCGAGGCGATGAGCGCGATCCGGGCGGTCACAGGGGCAGGGCGGGTGAGGTCATGGGTCGATACGCTCCGAGGCTCGTGGGGCGGAACCGTGCGAGCTGGCGGCTGAACCCGGACGTCCACCGATCATGCGGTGCGCCGCGGAACCCCACAACTCGACCATGGTCGGGGGACCGGCCGCGGACCGGTCGCAGCCCGAGCAACTGCAGGGTCCGGGCGTGCCGGGCCAGTCCGGCGTCCACCCATCCGGGGTGGCTCGCGTACCAGGCGCGCTGCGCGGCGGCGATCTCCTGCTCACCGATCGCCCGGTCGCCGACGCACCAGTGCGGGCGCGGCGCCACGTCCAGACCCAGGGCGTCGACGACGTCCGCGCGCAGTGGTGCCCGGATCCCCCCGAGGAGGGTGCGTCCGGGGTCACACACGGCCCCCGCCATCCCGGCGGCGTCGAGGATCCGGCGGGCGAGCAGCATCAGCACGCCGTTGCCGGGGTGGTTGAGCGTGTGCGCCGCCGCCGCGCCGAAGCCCGCGATCGCGTCGGACACCCCGGTGTCGGTGTCGCGGGCCTCCCGCCGGGCGAGCTCGGCGACGCCGAGCCTGCCCACCTCGCGCAGTGCCTCCGGACCCGGCGGCGGCCCCGGCTCGCGGCCGGCGGCGGCCGCGAGGGCCCGCAGGTCGTGGTAGGGCACACCGGGCGGGACGGCGGCCGGGTCGGACGGGTGGCGCACGATCGCCGACCACGGGTGCAGCGCGGGGTGGCGGATCACCGGCCAGCGCACGACCACCGCCCCCGGCGCCAGCCCGTCGGCGATCTGCGCGGTGCCCAGCGGCAGCTCGCGGTAGCCGTCGCGGACCGGCTGGGACGCCAGCAGCCGGGTCCGGGGCAGCAGCCGGCGCAGGTGGGGCAGGTCGTCGGCGGTGAGCTCGTGCACCGGCGGGATGCGCACCGGGGTGACCGGCAGGTGCTCGGCGGTGGCGAGCAGCACCCGGATCGACTCGGCCTGGCAGTTGCCCCACACCAGCGCGAGCGGGCCCGGCGGTGGTGCCTCGAGGCCGTAGAGGACGCCGTAGTGACGGCGGCGCGGATCGGTCACCCGGTCATCGTGGCCCGCGTGGTTGATCCGCGCCCGGACGGGCATCCCGGTGCATCCGAGGAGAGGAGCCGTCGCGTGCGCGTGGCGTCCGTGCCCACCGCCCATCCCTACGTGGCATCGCTGCACCACCCCGAGGTGGTCCGGCTCCCGGACCCGCCGGTCCCGGGTGCGCCGCAGGGGGTGTGGTGGCCCTCACCCTGGCTCGACGCCGACCACCTGCGTGCCCATGCCGCGGACGTCGACCTGCTGCACGTGCACTTCGGCTTCGACGACCGCACCCCCGACCAGCTGCGCGCGCTCGTCGCGGCGCTGGCGGACACCGGGATCCCGCTGGTGCTGACCGTGCACGACCTGCGCAACCCGCACCACGCCGACCCGGCCCCGCACACCGCGGCCCTCGACGTGCTGGTGCCGGCCGCGGCGGGGCTGGTCACCCTGACCCGCGGGGCCGCCGCGCGGATCCGGGAGCGGTGGGGACGGGACGCGCTGGTGCTGGGACACCCCGCCGTCGTCGGGCCGGAGTGGCTGGGCAGGCCCCGGCCCCTCGTACGGCGGGCGACGGGTTCGTCGTCGGCCTGCACGCCAAGAGCCACCGCACCAACGCCGACCCGGTCGGGGTGGCCCGCGCGCTCGCCGCGACCGCCCCGCGCGGGGTCCGGATCCGGGTCGACGCGCACGACGACGACCGGGGTCGCGCGGTCGCGCACGCCCTGCGCGACGAGCCGCGTCTCGACCTGCGGGTGCACCCCCCCGTTCGACGACGACGCCTTCCACGGCTACCTGCAGGAGCTCGACCTGTCCGTGCTCCCCTACCGGTGGGGGACCCATTCCGGCTGGCTGGAGGCCTGCCACGACCTCGGCACGACCGCGCTGGTCCCCGACGTCGGGCACTTCCGCGAGCAGGCTCCCTGCCTGACCTACGCCCTGGCCGGCGACGGTCCCGACCGTGCCTCGCTCGCGGCGGCGGTCGCCCTGGCGCACCGGACCCGGCCGGTCTGGCGGGCCGACCCCGCCGACCGGCGCCGGCGCCGCGCCGAGGTCGCCGACGCCCACGCCCGCGAGTACCGGCGCGTCCTGGCCGGGGTGCCGGCATGACCGTCACCGTGCGGGTCGTCGCGCCCGGGGCGTCCGGGCACGGCGTGGTCCGGCACGCCGCGGCCGTCGCCGCCGCGGTCGCGGCCGACGGCATCGTCCCGGTCGGGTCCGGGAACGCCGACCTGACCCACGCCCAGTTCACCGACTCGCTGTGGGGCGCGGGGGTCGCCGCGGCCGCCGACGCGTTCGTCGAGCAGGCGCAGGTCCTGCCGCGGCCGCTGGTCGTGACCCTGCACGACCTGCCCGGTGCCGACCCCGACCCGGCCCGCGACGTGCGCCGGTCCGCCGGGTACCGGCGCGTGGTCGCCGTCGCCGACGCCGTCGTGGTGTCCGCGGGGCACGAGGCGGACAAGGCCCGCGCGCTCGGCGCGGCCGACCCGGTGACCGTGCCGCTGCCGTTGCCGGTGGTGGTGCCCGCGGGACAGGCGCCGGCCTGGGCCGGCCGGCCCACACTCGGAGTGCTCGGGTTCGTCTACCCCGGCAAGGGCCACGAGGCCGCGATCGACGCGGCGGCGGCCCACCCCGACCGGCCCGCGGTCGTCGCGGCGGGGGCGGTGTCCGACGGGCACGACGACCTCGCCCGGTCCCTCGCCGGGCACGCCCGCTCGCGCGGGGTGGAGTGGATCCCCACCGGGCACCTGGAACCGGCCGGGCTGGCCGCGGCGGCCGCGGCCGTCACCGTCCCGATGGTGCCGAGCCGCACCGTCAGTGCCAGCGGCTCGTTGCTGGCCTGGCTGGCGCACGGCCGGTACCCGGTGGTCGCGGGGGGTGCCTACGCCCGTGAGGTCGAGGCGGGTGCCCCGGGCGCGGTGGCCCGCTACGACGACGACGCCCGCCGCGACGCCCTCGTCGCGGACGCACTGGCCCGGCCCGCCGCGACCCGGGGCCCGGTACCGGACTGGCCGGACGCCGGTGCCGGGCACGCCGCGCTCTACCGGCGGGTGCTCGACCGGTGAGCGTGCCGGGGAACCGCTGGGACCTGCTGACGCCGCACACCGGGCCGCCGCCGACGGTGGGGGTGGTGGTGTGCCACTACCGCCAGCCCGCGCAGCTGGCCCGCACGATGGCCGCGCTGCACGCGCAGACGCGTCCGCCGGTGGCGGTGGTCGTCGCCGACGACGGCTCCCCGGAGCCACCCGATCCCGCCGGGCTCGCCGGCCCGGTCCCGGTGCGGGTGGTCACCCAGCAGGACCGCGGGTTCCGCGCCGCCGCCGCCCGCAACCGCGGCGCCGCACAGGTCGACGGCGAGGTCCTGGTGTTCCTCGACGCCGACACCGTCCCCGGGCCCGGGTTCCTCGCCGCGCTCACCGCGCGGATCGCGAGCTGCCCGGACGTGCTGGCCGTCGGGCGACGCCGGCACGCCGACCTGTCCGGGTGCGCCCCCGGACAGGACCCGGCCGCCGCACCGCCGCTGCCCGACCCGGCCTGGCTCGCCGACGGCTACCGCCGTACCCGGGACCTGCTCGAGGCCTCCGGCACCGACTGGCAGCTCGTCATCAGCGCCGTGCTGGCGCTGCACCGCAGCCTGTTCGACGATCTCGGCGGCTTCGACGAGCGCTACGTCGGGTACGGCGGCGAGGACTGGGACCTGGCCTACCGGGCCTGGAACAACGGTGCGCTGCTGGTCCACGAGCCGGACGCGGTGGCCTGGCACGACGGCCCCGACTGGGGTGGACGCCCGGAGGACCACGACGCCGTCGGCGGCGGCAAGGACGGCGAGCGCATCCGGATCGCCGCGCTCGTTCCCGACCCGGGCGTGCGCGGCGCGCCGCTGCCCGGCGCCGTGCCCGACGTGCTCGCCACCGTCGGGGACGACGCCCGCGGCTGGGAGCTGGTCACGATCGTCGACGCGGTGCTGAACCAGACCCATCGCGACGTCCGGGTGCAGCTGCCCGGCGGCGACCCGCGGCTCGAGGAGCTCTACCGCGGGGTCGCCGACACCGGTCCGTGGAGTGTCGACCGGCTCCGCCGCGCCCGGGCCCGGCTGCACGTCCGGGCACCGTTGCCGCCCGACGCGCTGGCCCGCGCGATGGACCTGCTCACCGGCCACGACCTCGGCCGCGTCGAGATCGCCGGGCCGGACGGCCGGACCCTCGCCGCGCTCGTCTCCACCCGGGCGGCGGGCCGCGCGCGGCGTCGGCGGGTCGACGACCGTGTGGCCCAGTACCGCGAGGGAGTCGCGACGTTGCGGGCCGGGACGCCGTGAGCCCGGTGCCGTAGACCTACCGAGGACCGGCCGGCCCGGATGGCCCTAACCTCGCCGCCATGACCGCACCTGCTGTCTCCCCGGTCCGCGGGGCCCGCCGCGCCATGATCGTCGCGGTGGTCGCCTCGTTGCTCGTCGCCTCGCTCTGCGGGATCGTCGCCCTGCTCGGTGGTGGCTTCGGTGACCTGCAGGCGCGGATCGTCGCCACCACCCTGGTCGTCGCCGCGTTCGGCACGTCCGCGCTCTGCCACCTCGCGGTCGTCACCCGCGCGGTGCGGGCGCTGGGGTTCGCCGGACTCGCGGCGAGCGTGGTCGCCGCGGCGTCGGCGCTGTGGCTGGTCTGGGCCGACGGCGAGCTGTTCGAGGGAGCCGGCGACGGCTCGGTGCTCAAGACCCTGCTGGTGGCGACGATCGTCGCGATCAGCCTGGCGCACGCGAACCTGCTCCTGCTGCTCGCCGGGCGTCGCGCGACCGTGGTCCGCGTGGGACTGGCGACGACACTGGGCGCGATCGCGGTCGTCGCGACGATGCTGGCACTGCCGGTGCTGACCGACGGCGCCGTCGGGGACAGCGAGTGGTACTGGCGCTGGTTCGGCGTCGCGGGGATCGTCGACGCCCTGGGCACCATCGCGCTGCCCGTGCTGGCCCTGGTGCTGCGGGGCCGCCGGCGGACCGGACCCACACCCTCCGCTGTGCCACCGACCGGCTCCGCCGTGCCACCGACCGGCTCCGCCGTGCCACCGACCGGCTCCGCGTCGGCCGACCAGGACCCCGCGGGGACCGCCGCCCCGGCCCGGGCCGCGTCGCCCTCCGAGCCCGCACCGGCTGGGGCCACGGCGCCCTCCGGCGTGCCCGGCGAGGTGCCCGGTGCCGGTGCCGGTGCCGGTACCGCAGCCGGTGGCGCCGACGCGGAGGCGACGCCGGTCCGCATCGTGCTCGACCTGCCGGCCGACCTCGTCGTGCACCTCGACGCGGCGGCCGGGGGAGAGGCCCGTGACACCACGGCCCTGCGCGTTCTGCGGAACGCCCTCACCGCGCGCTGAGCCCCGCCCGCATCGGCGTTCGGGCGTGACCGCGCCGCCGAACCGCCCACCCACGCGCTCCCGGAGTGGAACGTGCACGACGCGGACGCCGACGCCGATGCTGACGAGCCGCGAGCCCGGTGTCGGGCCCCGTCCGGTCGAGCCCCGCCCCGCTGGCACCGGGGGACGTCCGGCCCGGCCGGCCGCCGAGTCGGCCCCGGGGGGCGACCCGATGCGTCAGCTGCGCGTGTTGCCGTCGGTGGTGTCGTCCCCGTCGGCCCGGTCCAGCCGTGCCCGACGCTCCTGCTCGCGGCGGCTGTACGCGGCCTGGCGGACCGCGCCGTCGTCGGCGAACCCGGAGCCCAGCGCGCCCGCGACGGTGCCCATCGACGTCGACAACCAGGCGATCATGATCCAGTCGTCCGGGCCGGACTCGCGCATGAGCGTCGACGAGAGGTAGTCCGGCGGGATCACCAGGAAGGCCGCGACCAGCGCCAGCACGAACAGCAGCGCGAACATCGCCAGCACCCCGCAGGCGACCGTGATCACCGTCGACAGGTTCGACAGCAGCATCTCCTCGCGCAGCGACCGGTGCCGACGTGACTCCCACAGCCCGTTGTCGAGGATCAGCCACGCGGTCATCCCGACCAGGGCGATCAGCATGACGGTCACCTGCCGGGCGGTCCCGAGCGCGGTCGCCAGCTCCCAGATGTTGGAGTAGAAGATCCCGAACGCCGCTCCGGCCGCCGCCGCGGCGATCGCGGGGGACAGGCTCGGTACCAGCCGCCACGGCCGGTTGGCCCGGACCAGCCCGGCCAGCAGCCGGACCCGGCCGCGCAGTCCGGTCAGGGCCAGCCGGACGTCGACGTCGTCCTCCACCCCGCTGCTGCCGGCATCGGCATCGTCCCCGGCATCGACATCGGCGTCGACATCGACATCGGCGTCGTCCTCGGCGTCCCGGCCCGGGGCGCCGTGGTCCGTGCCTCCGTCGGCACGCCGCCGGGTCCGGTCCGGGTCGGCCGGGTCGTGCGGGCCGCCCCGGACCGGCTCGTCGTCGGTCCCCTGTCGCGGGTCCGGGTCGATCCGGGTCAGCGGCCGCGCATGACCGTCGTCCGGTGCCGTTCCACCCCGGGCACTCGATCGGTCGGCGTCGGGCGCCAGATGCGCGGCCACGAGCCGTACCACCGTGTCGCGGCACCGTCGGTACTGGTTGAGCGCACCGAGAGCGGGCAGGGACACCAGCCCCACCCGGTGCGCGGTCCCCCCGTCGGCGACGACCGGGTCCGCCCCGGAGCGGCGCGGCAGGTCGGTGAGCAGCACGACCACGTCGGCGCCGTCCCGCTCGCGTACCCGGTCGCCGATCTCGAGTGCGGGCAGGGCTCCGCGCTCGTCCAGGACGATGGGCTCGTCGGCGATGCGCACCTCCCAGCGGGTGTCGTCGCGCTTGCCGAGGGCGTCGGGCAGATCGCGGACCAGCCGGTGGGCGAGCTCGGTCGGCAGCCCGGGATCGGCGACGAGGTCGAGCACGGTGGTCGAGGTCGACGGTGCATCGGTCACGGCGCGCGAGGCTAGTGCCTCCCGTCCGTGGTCGGGCGGTGGACGGCCGACGGCGGGTCGGCCGACGAGGACCGGTCGGGCGGCGGGTCGGCCGCGGGGGACAGGTGGGTGGTGGGCCGGCCCACGGACGACGGCCGGAGGAAACAACCGCTCGGAAGACGGCGATGACGACGACGCGATCCCGCCGACCGCAGGCCGGGAGGAGGCCGGGCGGAGGCCGGTGTGACAACGGTGCCGACCCGGGTGGCGGTGACCGCCCGACAGCTGTCGGTGTGTCGGTGTCGTGGCGGTCGTGGCGGGTGCCGACCCTGCGGACGTCGCCGGTCTGCGGGGCGGTGGGTCGCCGCTGCGTTCCGCGGAACGTGTCCGTCGCCGCCTCCGTCGCCGTTGGGAGGGTCGTGTGCCCCCGGGCGGGGGCGACCCGCCGGGGCGGGATGGGCGCCGGTCGGCGGCGTCAGGCAGCGGCCGCCGGAACGGTCCCCGGCGGCAGCAGGGCGTCGAGGACGGGGCCGGGGTCGAGGCGGTCGCCGTACCAGTCGGGGGTCAGGGTCGTGCGATCGATGCGGAGCCGGGCCCGGGTGTTGATCTCCAGGAGCGTCTCCGCGCTGCCGTCGAGCGGGGCGCCGGTGGGGCGGACGACGGTGCCGTCGGGGCGGTGGAAGGTCCACGTCCCTCCGGGCGGGCGGCGGATCGCGTAGCCGTGGTCGTGCACCAGCCGGTGGTGGAAGCTGCAGAGCAGTACGAGGTTGTCGACGTCGGTGGGTCCACCGTGCAGCCAGTGTCGGACGTGGTGGGCGTGCAGGTGACGGGTGTGCGCGCATCCGGGGAACCGGCAGCCCGGTCTGCCCTCGGCGGCGCCCGCGGCACTCAGCGCGGCGATCTGGGCCGGTCCTGCGAGGCGCCGCGACCGCCCCAGGTACAGGCGGTTCGCCACACGGTCGGTGAGCAGGACACGGGCGCGCGCGTCGCAGGCCAGGCGCTCGGCGGTCGGGGCGGGGATCTCGGGGCCGCCGTCGAGGCGGGCGGTACCGGTGGCGGTGTCGACGACGACGGTGACCTGCGTGCGGGGACGGGACACGACCGGCCCGTCGGTGTCGTCGCCGCTCCGGCCGACCAGCTGCAGCAGGGCGTCGGCACGCCGAGCGGCGAGTGTGTCGACGACCGCTCCGGGGGCGTGCTCGGCGGCCTCGCGGGCGCGCTCGTGGGCACCGGTCCCCGGGTCGGGTTCGCGGGGTGGCTGCGCGGCCGAGGGCGCCACGGCGACGACCTGCGACTCGATCGCCGCGATCAGGGCTGCGCCGTCCCCGGGCGTGAGCCGGGCGCGCAGGACGAGTGACCCGTCGCTGTCGTGGTACCAGCTCACCCCACGCCGGGCCGCGGTGTCCGAGGGAGGGACGAGCCGGCGGCGGGCGGCGCGGACGACGGTCTCCACGTGGCTCGCGGTGCCCGTCAGCGCCAGGTCGAGGAGGACCTGGTCCGCCGAGGGAGGCTCCGCGGTCGGCGACGGGACGTCCGTGTCGGGAGTGGATACCCCGGCCGGGTCGCCGGCGGTCGGTCGACCGTCGGCGGTGGCGGTGGCGGTGGGGGCCTCGCCGGACCCACCGGCGGGGGTCGGACGCACCGGGAAGGCGGGTTCCTCGTCGGAGCCGTGCGCCCGGGGGCCCGCGGTCGTCGTCGGCTCCGTCGCGCGGCCATCTCGGAGTGCGGTGCGTGTGCCGTCGTCGCCGGTCGTGGTGCCCTCGCCGGAGCCGGAGCCGGAGCCGGAGCCGGAGCCGGAGAGCGGGGGCGAGGTGGGGCCGGTCGGTGGTGCGGCTGCGGTCCTGAGCCGGGTGATAACGGAGTCCTCGGCTCCGGCGAGGCGGGTGATGGCGCGGACCTTGGAGTACGAGATCCGGCCGGCGGCGAAGGCTTCGGCGATCCGGGGCAGCCGGACCAGTGCGTGCGCGACACGCAGGTGCTCGGTCGCGGTGCGCAGGCTCATCCCGGCCTGCCAGGTGAGCCAGTGGGCGCAGGAGCGGACACCGACACCGCACCAGCCGCCGCGGTCGTCGAACTCGGCGAGCAGGCGCAGGAAGCGGCACTCGGCCGCCGCGATGTGACCGGCGAGGCCGAGCAGCTCGGATTCCAGCTCGTCGAGGCTGAGCGGGGCGTCGGCGGCGGTGGCGCTGGGCGGGTCGATGATCGGGTCCACGGCTCACTCCTGGGTCGAACACATGTTCGTCCCAGTGTTGCCGAGGGGGCCGACAGTTCCGGCCGATCCGCGACGGTCCGAGGTGACGGGACCCGTTCCGCGGAACGCGCGGTCCGGCTCCGCAGCGGGCCGGTGGTGGCGCGGCCGGTGGTGGGTCGGCCGGTGGTGGGCCGGACCGTCCGGTCGATCCGCTGAGCCCTCGGTTCCGACCCACGGGCGGTCCGTCCGTCCGCCCGCTCGTCCGTGCGTGGGTCCGTCGCGTTCCGCGGAACGCGACGCACCGGTGCGCCCGGGGCTCCGGCGGCGAGGTGCGGGTCAGGGCTGCGCGCGCAGCCACCCTGCGGCGGTCGGGGCCAGCAGTCCCAGTTCCTTGTACTCCATGACCTCCGGCGGCAGGGTCTCCAGCACCGACGCGAGGCGGTGCCGCCAGGCGGGGACGCGGGCGACGGTGTCGAGGGGCAGCAGGCGGGTCCCGATCAGGAACAGCACCGCCCCGGTCAGGGGGAGCCGGACCAGGTGCTGCACCTCGGTGCGCAGGTGGATCTGCCGGCCGGGGTCGGTGAGCTCCGGCCGGTCCCGGGTGGGCTGCCACAGCGGGGCGGCGTCGAGCGACAGGTCGCGGCGGGCGTCGGGCTGCAGACCCCAGTTCAGACGGCGGTAGGCCTCGCCGGGGAGCAGACGGAGCAGGAACCGTTCGGCGCGCTCGAAGACCCCGCCGGGCCCGTTGCCCGGGACCGGACCGTGCGGCTCGCGGAAGCTCATACCGGCGTCGAAGCCGAGCGACCAGACCGAGGCGAACGCGACGGCACCGGAGTCGAGCCACAACGCGTCGTCGCGGGCGCCGAGCACGGCCAGGTCCTCGGCGACGAGTCGGGACACCCAGCGCAGCGGGTGCTCGGGCAGGGTGGCGTCGTCACCGAACACGAACTCCCGGTCGGTGCCGGTGGCCGTGTCGCGGAAGCGCCACCCGCCGTCGGTGCCGGGTGTCCGGGTCAGGGTGCAGGTGGCGGGCTGCTCGGCGGCCAGGCGCCCCAGCAGGTACAGGCAGGCGTCCCAGCAGGACGCCCGGGCGTGCGGCGCGGCCACGAACCGGGCGGGCTCGCGGTCCAGCACCGTCGCGCGCTCGTCGGCGACGGCGACGCGGTCGGGGCCGTCGTGCAGGATCCGCGCGCCCCACGAGCCCGCCTCGGTGCGCCGCTCGACCCCGGCCGGTTCGACGTTCGCGCTGATCCGGTAGGTCGGGTGCGGCAGCGGGAACGGGTAGTCGCCGACGCCGGTCACAGGTCCAGCCCCAGGGCCGTCCCGGCGGCACGGGACACGCACAGGGCCATCCGGTCGGCGCGCTCGTCGTCGGTCAGGACCGTGTCGCGATGCTCGACCTCCCCGTCGAGGACGGGTGTCACGCACTCGCCGCAGACCCCCCGCCTGCACATCGCCGGTGCGGCGACGCCGACGCGGTGCACGGCGTCGAGCAGTGTCTCGCGGGCGCCGACCTCGACCGAGCGCCCGCTGCGGTGCAGCACCGCGCGGAACCCGGCTCCGGGACCGGGCTCGGGGACGAAGGCCTCGGCATGGATGCGGGCGTCGATCCAGTGCGCGGCCCGGGCGATCCGGGCCACGGCCGTGATCAGGCCCGCCGGTCCGCAGGTGTGCACGTGGCTCCCGAACGGCGCCGTGGTCAGCAGCCGCCCCAGCGCGGCGTGCGCGTCGGCCCGGCCGGTGACCTCCACGAGCCGGTCCCCGCAGAGCGCGCGCAGGTCGTCGCGGTGGGGCGCGGGTCCCGGCCGGTGCACGGTGAGCACCCGTGAACGGGTTCCCCCAGAACGCGTGCCAGCGGGCGTGCGACAGCACCGCGGTCACGCCGATCCCCCCGGCGACGAGCAGGTGGTGGCGCGCGGTGTCGACCGGCGGGAACGCGTTGCGCGGCGTCGTCGCCACGACCGTGTCACCCGGGGTCAGGCCGTGCACCCACGCCGACCCGCCGCGCGGGTCCGGGCCCCGCGCGACGGAGATGTGCCAGCGCTCGGGTGCCGGGGACGGCGCAGTCAGCGAGTAGGAGTTCCAGCGGCCGGGTGCCCACTCGACCCCGATGTGGCCACCGGGCGGGGCCGCGGGCAGCGGTGGCGCGCCCGGCGCCGCGGTGAGCTCCAGCGACCGCACACCGGGGGCGGCGTCGGTGGTCGCGACGACCCGCAGGTCCAGCGCGGAGGGGATCACGGTGCCTGCTGCGTGGTGGGGGCACCGAGGAACGCCGCGAGGCGCCGCGAGTGGTGCCCGGCGAGGTGCAGCACGAGCCCGCAGCCGGGACAGACGACGGCGTCGCCGATGTCGGCGTGGACGACGGAGCGGTGGTGGCAGTGACCGCAGTGGACGGTCCGGTCCCGGACGGCGTCGCCGGCGTCGGTCGGGACCAGGACGATCTCCTCGTCGAGGGCTCCGCCCCGCAGCGCCGCGGCGCGCACGGCCTGGACCGCGGTCTCGGGACCGGTGACGAGCAGCCGGGTGCCGGTGACCAGCGTCGGGAGCACCCGTTCCAGCAGCGCCGCGGGGTCCCCACCCACCGGCACCCGGACCAGGCGGTCCCCCGGACGCAGGTCCGGGTCCGGCGCGGTCCCGGTGACGACGACCAGGTGCGGTGCACCGGTGCGCACGACCGGGCCGGGGTAGCGCGGCACGGTCGTCGCCTCCGGGCCGACGGGCGCGGACGGTGCGGCGTCGCCGGGACGCGGCGGACGGGCGGGATCGGACATGACGGAGGTGAGGGTACGAGCGTCCGGTGAACGGCGGATGGCGCCCAGCGCGTGCGCCGGTCACCAGTTCTGGTGACACTGTCCGGATCCGGTGACGATCCCGTCGCCGGACGCGATGGAATCCATGACGCGTCCGGACGCCGGAGAGGGGGATGCGATGGACGGCACGCCGTACCGCCCGCGCCACACCCTGCGCGAGACCCCGCCCACGATCGCCGTCCCGGCACAGCGGGGCGCCCCGGCCGCGGAGACCGCGGCGCCGCCGGACCACGGCGGCCACCGCCTGCCCGCGCCGCGCCGGGACACGCCCGCCCCGCCGGTCGTCGTGCCGCGGCCGCGGCCGATCCCACCGGCACCGCAGCACCCGGTCCCGGGCCGGGCGACCGTTCCCGCGCCCCGCCACGCCACCACCCCCGCCCACCGGGCGCCGTCCGGCCCGGTGCCGGTCCCGGTGCGCCCCTGGTTCGCCCCGGCCCCGGTCGTGGTCGAGCCCGCCGGGGAACCGGACGCCGAGGGGCGGCGTCCCGGCTTCCCGAGCACGCTGCTGCCGCGCCGCCGTCGTCCGCTGGCGGTCGGCGCGGGTCTGGCCGCGGGGATCGCCGGGATGCTCGTCGTCTTCGCGGTGGTCGTCGGCGCCGCCGGTGCGGCGGGCCGCGGGATCGACGACGCCGCCACCGCGACGGCCGCCGTCGGGGACTGGCGGGCCGCGGGTGGCCAGGTGCACGTCACCGCGATCACCGGGGCGCTGCGCGACATCGCCCACGCCGGGTCGCAGGGCGGCACCCTCGCACTGGTGGAGGCCTGTCGCGACCTGCGCGACGAGGTCGCCTCCGCCCGGGCCTACCCGCCGATCCCCGACGCCGTCGCCCAGGTGTACTGGCGGGACGGCCTCACCGCAGGCGCCGACGCCGCCCGGCACTGCATCGCGGGTGCGTCCCTGGGCGACCCGGGTCTGCTCGGCGACGCCGCCCGGGAGCTGGGCGGGATGAGCACGCAGCTGGGCGCGGTCGCCGACCGGCTCACCCTGCTGACCGGCGGCGGTTGAGCCGCGGACGCCACGGACCGTGCGCCGGTGGCGGACGGCGCGCATGATCGCGGCATGACCACCATCGTGATCGTCGGTGCCGGACCGGGGCTCGGCGCGGCGGCGGCCCGGCGGTTCGGGCGCGAGGGCTTCGACGTGGCCCTGGTCGGGCGTCGTCGCGCCCGCGTCGAGGCGCTCGCCGCCGAGCTCGCCGACGACGGCGTCGCCACGCACCCGTTCACCGCCGACGCCCGCGACCCCGCCGGCCTCGCCGCGACGCTCGAGCAGGTCGCGGAGACCGTCGGACCGGTCGAGGTGCTCCAGTACAGCCCGGCGCCGCAGAAGGACTTCCTGCGCCCGCTGCTGGAGACCACGCCGGCCGACCTCGTCGGCCCGGTCGAGATGTCGGTGTACGGCCCGGTCGCCGCCGTGCACCAGGTGCTGCCCGGGATGCGCGCACTGGGCCGCGGGACGGTGCTGTTCGTCAACGGCGGCAGCGGGGCCCGCCCGTCGTCGCGGGTGGCGGGCACCTCGATCGCGTTCGCCGGGCTCGGCGCCTTCGCCGCGATGCTGCACGACGAGGTCGCCGGCGAGGCCGTGCACGTGGCCCAGCTGATCGTCCCCGGCGCGATCGAGCCCGGACATCCCCGCAAGGACCCCGCGGTGCTCGCGGAGACCCTCTGGCGGCTGCACCACGAGCGGCCCGCGGGGTTCCGCCACCTCGCCGACGACCTCTGAGCGCCGTCCGGTCGGCCCCCAGGGGTGTGGCGTCGCCGTTGCGGCGGGCACCGCGGGCCCTGCGCCGCTAGGGTTCCCGCCGCAGATCAACCGGTACGAACGGAGTGGGTCATGGATTCGGGGTCGCAACCGGCGGCGCGTGCGCAGGACCGTGGGGCGCGCCGGGACCCGGCGGCGAGCCGCGGCACCGTGATCGGCAACGGTCTGACCTGGCTGGCGGCGTGGAGCCTGCGGGTCGCACTGATCACCGTGGGCCTGGTGATCCTCGGCTACGTCATCGGCATGCTCTGGGTCATCGCGTGGCCGGTGGTGCTCGCGATCCTGCTGGCCACCGTCCTGCGCCCGCCCGCGGCGCTGCTCATCCGGTGGCGGGTGCCGCCCGCCGCGGCCTCGGCGATCGTGCTGCTGGTCGGCATCGCCGCGGTGACCGGGTTGTTCGTCGGCATCGCGCCGTCGATCGCCGGGCAGACCCAGCAGATCACCTCCGGGGTGATCGCGGCGCTCGGCCAGATCCAGCAGTGGATCTCCGGGCCGCCGCTGAACCTCGGCGACGGCCAGATCGGCGACATCGTCACCCAGGTCACCCAGCAGCTGCAGCAGAGCGCGACCGCCATCGCCGGGGGAGTGCTGACCGGGGTGTCCACCGTGGCCTCCGGGCTGATCTCGCTGGTGCTGGCCCTGGTGCTGACGTTCTTCTTCGTCAAGGACGGGCCCCGGTTCCTGCCGTGGCTGACCTCGATCAGCGGGCGCAGCGCCGGCGGGCACATCGCCGAGGTGCTGCGCCGGATGTGGGACGTCCTCGGCGGCTTCATCCGGGTCCAGGCCCTGGTGAGCCTCATCGACGCCGTGTTCATCGGCATCGGCCTGGTGCTGCTGGGGATCCCGCTGGCGCTGCCCCTGGCCGTGCTGACCTTCGTCGGCGGGTTCATCCCGATCGTCGGCGCGGTCGTCGCGGGCTCGCTCGCGGTGCTCATCGCCCTGGTCACGCAGGGCTTCGGCACCGCAGTGGCGGTGGCCGTGCTGGTCGTGGCGGTGCAGCAGATCGAGGGCAACGTCCTGCAGCCCTTCCTACAGGGCCAGAGCCTGAAGCTGCACGGCGCGGTCGTGCTCCTGGCGGTCACCGCGGGCGGGTCGCTCGCCGGGATCGCCGGTGCGTTCCTCGCGGTGCCGGTCGCGGCCGTCGTCGCGGTCCTGCTGCGCTACCTCGGCGAGCAGATCGACCTGCGGGACCGGCGCTTCTCCGGTGTGGACGTCGCCGCCGCGGGGCCTCCGACCTCCGCCACCGTTACCGAGACCGCCACCGGCACCGAGACCGGCACCGGCGGGACCGGGACCGAGACCGCCGGTGGGACCGAGACCGGCGCCGAGACCGGGACCGGGACCGGGACCGGGACGGTGGGTGGCGGCGCCGTACCCGTCCCACCGGACTCCGCCCGTCAGGACGGCGGCTGACCGGCCCGCCCGGGCAGCCGGTCGGTCCCCAGCATCCGGTCCATCACCCGGAACCGGAGCACCAGCCACATCAGGGCGAACCAGCAGACCAGCGCCGGCAGCACCACCAGGAACACCGGGCGCGCCGCGCCGGTCAGCCCGAAGTACGACGACAGCGCCGGGGTCCCGATGACGCCCGCGAAGACCACGGTCAGGCCGAGCACCAGCCAGGCCGGGCGACGATCGGGAACCGTCGCGGTCCACGCGGCGAAGAAGCGGTGCGGCGGTAGCAGGAACAGGATCAGCACGAACGACGCCAGCCCCACGAACGTCGACAATCCGGTCTGCGCGCCGAGCGTCGCGGCCGCACCGGCGAAGTCGGCGTCGGTGCCGTAGGTCAGCCCGGTGTAGCTCTGGAACTGCGCGATCACCTGCGCCGGGGTCCGGCCGCTGGTGAAGCCCTGCAGGATGCCCTGGTAGAGCACCGTGTAGACGACCGTCCCCGCGCCCGCGGTCACCACCGACGCCGGGACCACGAAGCGGGCGAGGTTGCCCAGGAGGTCCGGGTCCGGCTCGGACGGCGTCGCCCACAGCGTCAGGAACAGCGTGGGCACGCCGACGGTCAGCAGCGTCAGCCCGACCTGGGTGGGGGAGTAGGGGAACCCGAGCCCGAGCATGGTCACGGCCATGATCACCAGGCCCTGGGTGGCGACCCGGGTGAGGAACACGTACATCGACACGGCGATGCCGTCGATGATCCGGCGGCCCTCGGCGCGGGCCGGCAGCAGTGCGGCGAACGAGTCGTCGACGAGCACGATGTCGGCGACGTCGCGGGTCACCGCCGAGCCGCTGCGCATCGCGACGCCGACGTGGGCCCGCTTCAGGGCGCGTGCGTCGTTCACGCCGTCACCGAGCATCGCGACGTGCGCACCGCCCCGGCGCAGGCTCGCGACGACCCGCTCCTTCTGCTCCGGGGTGACCCGCCCGAACACCGTGGTCCGGGCGACGAGTGCGTCGAGCGCGGCCCGGTCCCCGGCGGAGTCGTCGAGCTCCTCGATCTCGGACCCGGCGACCGCCTCCCCCACGTCGAGCCCGGCCTTCGCCGCGAGCGCGGCGACGGTGCGCGGGTCGTCGCCCGAGAGCACCTTCACCGCGACCCCGTCGGCGGCGAACCGCTCCAGGGCGTCGGCGACGCCGGGGCGCAGCTCGTCGGACAGCACCACCAGGGCCACCGGGACCAGAGCCGGGAGGAGGGGACGGCCGTCGTCGTCGCGCAGCCCGGCGCCCGCCCGCGTGGCCCGGGCCAGCAGCAGCACCCGCAGCCCGGCGGCGGCGCGCGCCTCCACCCGGTCGGCGACGGCGTCCGGGGCGCCCAGGTGCGGCGCGAGCGCGTCCGGGGCGCCGAGCACGACCGCCTCGCCGCAGGTGGTGACCTGCTCGGACCAGCGCAGCGACGAGGTGAACGCGACCTCGTCGCGCAGCTCCCACGGTGTGCCGGGCAGCGACGCGGCCAGCGCGGCGGAGGTGAGGTTCGGATCGGACACCGTCGCCGCGAACCGCGCGAGCACCGGCACCGGATCCGTCCCGTCGAGCCGGTCGAGCCCGTCCAGGCGCAGCGCTCCGGTGGTCAGGGTGCCGGTCTTGTCGGTGCAGACGACGTCGACGTGGGTGACCGCCTCCACCGCGTTGACCTGCTGTACCAGCGCGCCGCGCCCGGCGAGCCGGGCGGCACCCCGGGTGTAGGCGACGGCGATGAGGAAGAACAGGCCGTAGGGGACCAGCCCGGACAGCACCGCGGTGATCTGAACGACGCGGAGCAGCGAGAACCCCTCCAGGAACGCCTGGGCCAGGATCGCGCCGCTCATCAGGACGACCAGCACCATCGTCAGTCGCACGACGAAGTCGATGCGCCGCTGCAGCGGTGTCGCCTCGGTGGTGTCCGCGCGGGCCTGCAGCGTGAGCCGGCCGGCGTAGCTGTCGGCACCGACGGCGGTCGCACGCTGGCGGGCGGTACCGGCGACGCAGTGGCTGCCCGAGCGCAGCACGTCCCCGGGCGTCGCGACGACCGGGTCGGACTCGCCGGTGAGCAGCGACTCGTCGACCTCGGCCCGCCCGGTGAGCACCGGCCCGTCGACGACGACCTGTTCGCCCGCGCGCACCACCAGCACGTCCCCGACGACGACCGCGACCGCGGGGACCCGCTGCTCCACCCCGTCCCGCACGACGGCGACCTCGGCGGCGTCGAGCAGCTGCAGCCGGTCCAGCTTCCACCTGGCCCGCATCTCCTGCACCGCGCCGACGACGGCGTTGACCAGTCCGAGCCCGACGCTGGTCAGGGCGTCGCCGTAGCGACCCAGCACGAGCAGGACCAGGCCGATCGCGAAGAGGATCGTGTTGTAGGAGGAGAAGACGTTGGTGCGCAGGATCCGGCCGTAGCCGCGCGTCCCCGCGGTCACCGGAGCGTTCGTCCGGCCCGCCCGGCGCGCCGCGGCGACCTGCGACGCGCTCAGCCCGTCATCGGGTCCCGCCTCCACGATGCCGGCCGCCACGCCGTCCCCCTCCGCCGTCGATCCGCTCTGCGAGGATCATGGCAGCCCGACATGTGCGCGGACTGTGCGTGCGTCGGCGGCTCACCAGCGCTGCAGGCCCCCGCGCTTGACGAGCTGGGCGGCGATCACGTTGCGCTGGATCTCGTTGGTGCCCTCGCCGACGATCATCAGGGGGGCGTCGCGGAAGTAGCGCTCGACGTCGAACTCGGTGGAGTAGCCGTAGCCGCCGTGGATGCGCACCGCGTCCAGGGCGACCTCCATCGCGGTCTCGGAGGCGAACAGCTTCGCCATTCCCGCCTCCATGTCGCAGCGTTGCCCGGACTCGTACTTCTGCGCGGCGTGCAGGATCAGCGTGCGCGCCGCGGTGATCTTCGTGGCCATGTCGGCGAGGTGGTTGCCGACCGACTGGTGCTGCCAGATCGGCTTGCCGAAGGACTCCCGGTCCTGGGCGTAGGCCAGGGAGTCCGCCAGTGCCGCGTCGGCGACGCCGAGTGCGCGCGCGGCGACCTGGATCCGGCCGGTCTCCAGTCCCGTCATCATCTGCGCGAAGCCACGTCCCGGCTCCCCGCCGAGCACCGCGTCGGCCGGGACGGCCATGTCGGTGAAGACCAGCTCGCAGGACTCGACGCCCTTGTAGCCCAGCTTGGGCAGGTCCCGGGACACGGTCAGGCCGGGGCCGTGCTCGACGAGGAGCACCGAGATGCCGCGGTGGCGCGGTTCGGCCGCCGGGTCGGTCTTGCACAGCAGCGCGATCAGCCCGGACCGCCGCGAGTTCGTGATCCAGGTCTTGGCCCCGTTGACCACCCAGCCCTCGTCGGTGCGCCGGGCGTGGGTGGTCATCGCCTGCAGGTCCGAGCCGCCGCCGGGCTCGGTCAGCGCCATCGTCGCGCGCAGCTCGCCGGTGGCCATCCGGGGCAGGTACCGGTCCTGCTGCTCGCGGGTACCGAAGGCGACCAGGAGCTTGGCGACGACGGTGTGTCCCCCCATCGCGCCGGCCAGGCTCATCCAGCCGCGGGCCAGCTCGGCGGTGACCAGGGCGTAGCAGGGCATCGACACCGGGGCCTCGCCCCACGGCTCGGGGACCGCGAGCCCGAAGATGCCGAGCTGCTTCATCTGCTCGATCAGCGCCTCGGGATAGGTGTTGCCGTGCTCCAGCTCGCGCACCACCGGCCGCACGTCGCGGTCGACGAAGTCGCGCACCGTGTCCACGACGGCTCGTTCCTCGGTGGTCAGTTCACCCGTGCCCGCTCCCATGTGTGTGAGCATCGATCATCCGGCGGACCGACGCGAGACCTGGCCGACCCGTCGTGCGCGACGGAACATCGGTGGGAGCCGCGTCGTTGTACCGGTCGAGACCCGACACAGGGAGGTTCCAACCTGATGACCGAAACCGCGATCCTCGCCGGCGGGTGCTTCTGGGGTGTCCAGGAGCTGCTCCGCGAGCGCCCGGGCGTCGTGTCCACCCGGGTCGGCTACTCGGGCGACCCGAACACGCCGAACGCGACCTACCGGCGCCACGGCGACCACGCCGAGGCCGTCGAGATCGTCTTCGACCCGGAGCGCATCTCCTACCGCGAGATCCTGGAGTTCTTCTTCCAGATCCACGACCCGTCGACGAAGGACCGCCAGGGCAACGACATCGGCCGCAGCTACCGCTCCGCGATCTTCCACACGAGCGAGGAGCAGCGGGCGGTCGCCCTGGACACCATCGCCGACGTCGACGCGTCCGGGCTCTGGCCGGGCCGGGCCAGCACCGACGTCGAGCCCGCCGGTGACTTCTGGGAGGCCGAGCCGGAGCACCAGGACTACCTCCAGAAGTACCCCTACGGCTACACCTGCCACTTCCCGCGCCCGAACTGGGTGCTGCCGCGGCGGACCGCCAGCACGAGCTGACGCCCACCCGCTCCCACCACCCGGACGGCCCGCGACCCCGCGTCGCGGGCCGTCCGGCGTCTGCGCCCCCGGGCGGCGAGCGGGCTCCGCTGCACGGCCGGCGGCCGGGCAGCGCCACCGGTGCTGGCTCGTGCGGTCCCCGACCGTCCGAGTACGGCAGGTGACCGCACGCCGTCCCGGGAGCGTGATCTGCGTCGCGCCGGGATGTCACGGGGCGATAACGGGGGTAGTCCTCGGTGATCGGGTCCTCACCCGCGGTGGTGGGGACGACGATCTCGGCGACCGACCCCTGGAGGAACGATGCGCGCAGGCGACCCGACGGGACCCGCCGACCGGCTCCGCCGCCGCGCGTGCCGCCGGGAGGACCTGCTGGCGGTGCTGCTCGGGCTGCTCGCCGCGACCGGGCTGCTCGTGGCGTGGCTCGCCGGTGCCGCGGCCCACGGCTCGGTGCTCGAACGCGGCGCGGTCGAGGCCCACCAGCGGGTGCCCGTCGCGGCGACGGTGGCCTCCCGGGTGAGCGCGGTCGGCGACCTGCAGACCGGCCAGCAGGCACTCACCCTGAGCTGGACCGGCCCGGACGGGCTGCCGCACACCGGCGGCAGCACGCTCCCGGGCATGTACGACGTCGGCGACCGGGTGCAGGCCTGGGTCGGGCCCGACGGCCGGCTGGCGCCGCCGCCGTCGACACCCGCCGACGCGGTGACGGTCGCCGTCGCGGCCGGGTTCGTCACCGCCGTGGTGTGGGCGGCGGGGGTACTGGCCGCCGGGCGGCTGGTCTTCGCCTGGAACGGGCGGGCGTTCGCCCGCGCCTGGGAGCAGGACTGGGCCGCCGTCGAGCCCGGGTGGTCGGGGCGCCGTACCCCCTGAGCCGGGGCCGCGGGCTCAGAACGTCAGCCGCCGCACCCGCTCCGGGTGGATCACCAGCCGTACCTGGTCCTCGGCCAGGATCGCCGCGAGGTCCGCGGCGCGCGTGGGGTCCTCGAGGTCCCAGTAGCGCTCGGCGAGACGTTGCGCCAGCGCGTGCGCCCCGTCGGGCTCCACCGTCGTGCCGCCCTCGACCGCGATCCAGCGCTCCCGTTCCCCGACCGGTGCCGCGACGACGATCGAGGCCCGCGGGTCCGTGCGCCGGCGCCGGATGTGCAGCGACTCCGGCCCGGTGAAGATCTCGACGGTGCCCTCGTCGGTCGCCTCGAACCAGACCGGCCGGGGCTGCGGCGGCACCGGGCCGCCGGCGACGCTGAGGAAGCCGTGCAGCGGGCGGGCGAGGAACGCGCGGTCGTCGGCGGTGAGGGCGGTCCGGCTGTCGGTGGTGGTCATGGGGCCAGGACACCACAGCGGCGTGGACGACGACATGGGTCGGGCGCCGGAGAACCTGTCCGTACGTCCGGGCCCGGTGGGGTCGACGGCGGGGGAGGCCGGCGCCGCATCCCGGCCGCCCGGGTGGGTGCCCCCTGCTGGCGGCGCGGCTAGCGTGCGTCGCCGTGACCTCCGTCGCCGTCCTGCACCGCGCCCGGCTCCGCACCGCCGGCGGGACCGCCCCCGGGCGGAGGGTGCGCGGGTCCGCCGCCACCGTGGGCGGCCCGTCGTGACGACCCCGCCGAACCCCCCGTCGGTCCGGCTGGCCAACCTCGACCTCAACCTGCTCGTCTCGTTGCGCGAGCTGCTGCGCGAGCGCAACGTCACCCGGGCTGCCGCCCGCATCGGCATCTCCCAGCCCGCCGCCAGCGCCGCGCTGTCGCGGCTGCGCCGGCACTTTGACGACGACCTGCTGTCCCGGCACCCCGGCGGCTACGTCCTCACCCCGCTCGCCGCGCAGCTCGTGGACCAGGTGGAGGGCGTGCGCTCGGCCGCGGAGCGGCTGTTCGGAACCGGCCACGGCTTCGACCCGTCGACGGCGCGGCGCGGCTTCACGCTGCTCGTCGCCGACTACACCGTGGCGGTGCTCGGGCCCGCGCTGTCCGCGGCGGCCGCCCGGCGCGCCCCCGGGGTCGAGCTGAGGCTGCGGCTGGTCCGCGAGTCCTTCTCCGCCGACATCGGCGAGACCATCCGGCTCATCGACGGCCTCATCGCTCCGCCCGCCGCCCGCTTCGAACGCCCCGAGCTGCGCTCCACCGCCCTGTTCGACGACCGGTGGGTGTGCGTCGTGGACGCCACGAACCCGGTCGCCGCCGGGCCCGAACCGACCCTCGGCCTCGACGAGCTCGCGGCGATGCCGTGGGTGGTGCCGTTCGCCCCGGACCGCGGCATGTCCGCCGCCGCGCCGATGACCCGCCAGCTGGCGCGCCTCGGCGTCGAACCCGACATCCGGGTGCGGGTGGAGAGCTACCTGTCGGTCCCCTACCTCGTCGCCGGGACCGACCGGGTCGCCCTGCTGCAGGAGCGGCTCGCCCGCCAGGTCGCGGACCGGCTGGGACTGGCCGTGCTGCCCTGCCCCGGGGACCCGGGACCGATCCACGAGCGACTCTGGTGGCACACCGACCTCGAGCCGGACCCGGCCCACCGGTGGCTCCGCGAGCTCATCGTGGAGCTGTCGTCCACCCTGTAGAGCTGCAACTATTCGTGCGGTCGATGGTCCGGCAGCCGAACGTTCTATTTCCGGCCCGGCCCGGCCCGTTCCTAGTGTCGCGTAAACGATGTTCTTTGACCGGGTCGGCAGTGGTTGAGTAGGTGGTCTGCGGGTTTGGTCCAGATGAACGGGTGGCAGCGTTCGTTCCAGCCGTCGATGAACCGGCCGATCGCGCCGATCAGTTCTCTGACGCTGCCGAAGCTGCCACGGCGAATGGCCTGGCGGGTGATGACCCCGAAAAAGACCTCGACCATGTTCAGCCACGATCCCGAGGTCGGGGTGAAGTGCAGGGTGATCCGCGGGTTGCGGGCCAGCCAGGCCTTCACTGCGGGGTGCTTGTGGGTCGCGTAGTTGTCCACCACCAGGTGCAGCTTGCGCCGCGGGTAGGCCTTCGCGACCTGCTTGAGGAACCGCAGGAACTCCTGATGGCGATGCCGCGGCAGGCACGCCTGCTCGACCCGCCCGGTCGCGACCTCTAACGCCGCGAACAGCGTGGTGGTGCCGTGACGGACGTAGTCATGCGTCCGTTTCTCCGGGATACCGGGCATGATCGGCAGGATCGGCGCTGTCCGGTCCAGGGCCTGGACCTGGGATTTCTCGTCGACGCAGAGCACGACGGCCTTGTCCGGCGGGTTCAGATACAACCCGACGATGTCGCGGACCTTGGCTTCGAGCTCGGGATCGGTGGAGAACTTGAACGTCTCGGACTTCCACGGCTGCAGCCCCCACCGCCGCCAAATCTTGCCGATCCACACGTGGGAGATCCCGAGCTCGGCACCGAGCAGCCGTGACGACCAGTGCGTGACTCCGAGCCGCTCAGGCGGCGGTTCCAGCGTGGCGAGCACGACCGCGACCTCGTCGATCACCGGCGGCCGGCCCGCCTTGGGCCGGTCGGCCAGCCCGGCGATCCCCTCAGCGGCGTAACGCTTCTTCCACCCGATCACCGTCGCCTTCGACGCCCCGACCAGTGTGACGATGTCCTTGACCGCCACCCCGTCCGCGGCCAGCAACACGATCCTGCCCCGTCGGGCCAGTCCCGCCGAAACCGACGAGGAACGCAGCCAGGACTCCAGCACCTCGCGGTCGGCGGCCGGAACGTCCACGGTCACAGTCAACGGCACAGCTCATGATCCCGTAAACCAGCCCGTGAGTAAAGTAACCTAGTTACCGCAACACTAGTGTGTGAGCCATGCCTCACCCGCTGACGCCCCTGCCGATCCACACCGTGATCCGGGACGCCCCGCTGCAGGCCGGTGACCCGGCCGAGCACGCGGTGACCGCCGACGTCTGCGTCGTCGGCTCCGGCATCGCCGGCCTCTCCGCCGCCGTCGAGTCCGCCCGCCTCGGCCGCGACGTCGTCCTCGTCGACGCCGCCCCCGTCCTCGGCGGACAGATGGTCAACTCGCTGATCGGCCTGTTCTGCGGTGTCTACGGCAACGGCCCCGAGTTCCGGCAGCTGACCCACGGCCTGTTCGACTCCCTGTTCCCCGACCTCGAGGCGAGCGGCGACCTGTTCCGCCGCACCGGCCACACCCTCACCGTCGGCTACGACGAGGTGCGCCTGGGCCGCTGGGTCGAGGACACCGTCCGCGCCCACGGCATCCGGGTGCTCACCAACGCCACGCTCACCGGCGTCCGGCGCGCCGACGCCCGCGTCCTCGGTGCCCGTTTCGCCACCCGCTACGGCGCCGTCGACGTGACCGCGGCCGGGTTCGTCGACGCGAGCGGGGACGCCGCGCTCGCCTGGGCCGCCGGCCTCGAGTGCCGGCTGCCGGACCGGGAGATCTACGGCAGCCAGCAGCTCGTCGTCGAGCACCTCGACGCCAGCGCCGCCCCGGAGCCCGCGGAGCTCGCCGAGCGGGTCGCGGCCAAGGCCGGTGACTACGGCCTGCTCCGCCGCGACGGCCTCGCCTTCTACTTCCCCGGCCGGGACACCGCGGTGCTCAACATGACCCACATCGAGGCCCCGCTGGACCCGATCGCCGCCGCCGAGGCCCAGCTGGAGGGCAAGGCGCAGGCCGACCGCGTCGTCGAGTTCCTGCGCGCCGAGTTCCCCGAGGTGTTCGGCAAGGCCGCCGTACGCTCCTACGGGCTGCCCGGTCGGCGTCAGACCCGCTGGCTCGCCGCCGTCCACCAGCTCACCGTCGACGAGGTCCGGTCCGGCACCCGCCCCGACGACGCCGTCGCCCGCACCGCGTGGCCGATCGAGCTGCACGACAGCCCCGACGGCTACGTCTGGGAGACCTTCGACGCCGACCACCTGCACTACGTGCCGCTGCGCTCGATGCTGCCGCCCGCCGTCGGCAACCTGCTCGCCGCGGGCCGCTGCATCGACGGCGACGCCGCCGCCCTGTCCAGCGTGCGCGTCATGGGGCCGTGCGCGGCGATGGGCCACGCCGCCGCGCACGCCCTCGACCTGGCCGGACCCGCCGGGAGCCTGCACGACGTGCGCGCCGACGCCCTGACCGACCGGATCCGCGAGAACGTCGACGACTGACCCGCCACACCGCCACCACCACGAGGAGACAGGCAACGATGCCCGGAGGCGCCCCGTGATACTCACCGACGACGACCGCAGGATGCTCGACGGGGCCGAGGGGCCCGCCGTCGCCGCCGCGATGGACCTGCTCATCCGCTACGCCGAGGCACTGGACGCCGAGCGGTTCTGCACCGTCCGCAACGTGGCCGGGACCGCCACCCAGCCCTCCCCGCTCAAGGCCCGCCTGGTCGCCGAGGGCGGGTGGGACCGGGCGTTCTCGGTGATCAACCTCGACAGCGACGAGACCCACCCGATCCCGCCGATGGCGGTGCCCGCCTGCCAGCTCCAGCAGGGCTTCGGCGCCGACGCGACCGATGTCGCGCCCTACCCGGCGGACTTCGTCGAGCTGCAGGCCGACGCCGAGACCTTCTACGGCCGCCGCGGCGTCTCCATCCTGGCCACCTGCACGCCGTACCAGGTCGGGAACCTCCCGGTCCGCGGCGAGCACTGCGCCTGGATGGAGTCCTCCGCGGTCGTCTACGCCAACTCGGTGCTCGGGGCCCGCACCAACTGCGAGGGCACCGCGTCGACCGGCGCGGCGAGCCTCACCGGCCGTGTGCCCTGCTGGGGCAACCACCACGACGCCCACCGCCGCGGTACCCACCTCGTGCGCGTCGACACGCCGGTCGCGGGGTTCCTCGACTGGGGGCTGCTCGGCTACTTCACCGGTGACGTCGTGCAGGAGGCCCGCCCGGTCGTCACCGGTGACCTCGCCCTGCCCGACCTCACCGACCTCAAGCACTTCGGCGCCGCCGCGGCCTCCTCCGGAGGGGTCGAGATGTACCACGTCCCCGGGGTCACCCCGGAGGCACCGACGGTCGAGGCCGCGTTCGGCGGGGCGGCCCCGGCCGAGGCCGTCGTCTACGGCGCGGCCGAGCGGGCCGCCACCTACGCCCGGCTCAACGACCAGGGCACCAGCACGGACGTCGACTTCGTCCTGCTCGGCTGCCCGCACGCCTCGCTCGACCAGATCCGCGACGTCGCCCGGCTCCTCGACGGTCGCAGGCTGCACGACGGCACCTCGCTGTGGATCATGGCGCCGCGGGCGCTGGCCGCGGTCGCCGAGCGCAGCGGGTACACCGCCGTCATCGAGGCCGCCGGAGCCCGGGTGCTCACCGACTCGTGCCCGGCCATGTCCCGCCTCGCCCCGCCGGGCACGCGGGTGTTCGCCACCGACTCGGCCAAGCAGGCCCACTACCTGCCCGCCATCCTCGGGATCGAGGCGTGGTTCGGTACCACCGAGGACTGCGTGCACGCCGCGGTCACCGGGCGCTGGTCGGGTGAGCTGCGATGACCGCCACCGTCGGCACCGTCCTGCGCGGCCGCACCGTGGTCCCCGGTGTGGTCACCGGAGAGGCGCTGGTCTCGCCGGAGACGATCTCCGGGTGGGGTGGCATCGACCCGGCGAGCGGGACGATCGTCGAGGCCCGGCACCCGCTCCAGGGTGTCTGCTTCACCGGGCGGATCCTGGTGTTCCCCGGGGCCAAGGGGTCCTCGGGCTGGTCGGCGTTCTTCCAGAGCACCCGGCTGCTCGGGACCGCCCCGCTCGGGATGGTCTTCACCGTCACCACGACCAAGGCCGCGCTCGGCGCCGTCGTCACCCGGGTCCCCGCGCTGGCCGACCTGGACGAGGACCCGGTACAAGTGCTGCGCACCGGCGACCACATCCGGCTCGACGCCACCGTGGGCACCGTCGAGCTCCTCCGGCGGGCGGGGGACGGGTCATGAGGCTCGCCGTGCTGCCCGCCGACGAGCTCGCCCCCGGCGAGCACCGGGTGGTGCGGGTCGGCACCCGTTCCATCGGGGTCTTCCGGGTCGGCGACGACTACTACGCCCTCGCCGACCACTGCCCGCACCAGGGCGGGCCGCTGTGCCGCG
This sequence comes from Pseudonocardia sp. ICBG1293, assembly GCF_020131355.1. Lineage (GTDB taxonomy): Bacteria > Actinomycetota > Actinomycetes > Mycobacteriales > Pseudonocardiaceae > Pseudonocardia. Next base: position 173,948 of record NZ_JAHLEL010000047.1, on the reverse strand, counting down.
GCTCGGTCGCCGGTGCCCCGGTCGCGTCCGGCCCGGCCGACGTCCGGCTCGACGACGACCACGTGCTCGTCGCCTGCCCCTGGCACGGCTGGGAGTACGACGTGCGCACCGGCCGCTCCTACCAGCCCGGCGACGCCCCCGCCCGCAGCCTCCCGGCGTCGGTCGAGCCGGGGCCGCCGGGCATGACCCCCGGCCCGTACACCGCCGAGACCTTCGAGGTGACCGTCGAGGACCGCTGGGTGGTCGTCGACACCGGCCGTCGCACCGCCACCGAGGAGACGTCATGACCACCACCGACTCCGCCACGGCCACCACCCGGGCTCCGGGCCGGCGCCGTGCCCGCACCCCGATCGTCGACGCCGACATCCACCCGGTCGTCACCGCGGACCGGCTCGCGGCCGCGCTGCCCGAGACCTGGCGGCGCCGCTACCTGCGGTTCGGCCTGCGCGGTGCCCCGCCGCCCGCGGTCTACCCCCGGGTCCGGCACGGCGGCATGCGCCGCGACGCCCACCCCGACGCCGGCCCGCCGGGCAGCGTGGTCCGGCCTCCCGGCAGTGACCTCGACCTGATGCGCAGCCAGCTGCTGGACCCCTACGACGTCGTCGCCGGGGTGCTCATCCCGATGCAGGGGCACACCGCGGGCGCCGAGGAGCCCGCGTTCGCCGCCGCACTGTGCCGTGCGTACAACGACGTGCTCGTCACCGACTGGCTCGACCCCGAGCCGCGGCTGCGGGCCAGCATCTGCATCCCGCACGAGTCGCCCGCCGAGGCCGTCGCCGAGATCGAGCGCCGCGCCGCGGACCCGCGGTTCGTGCAGGTGCTGTTCCCCAGCGGTACCCACCTGCCCTGGTCGGACCCCAAGTACCGGCCGATCCTCGCCGCGGCCGCCGCGCACGGGCTGCCGGTCGCGGTGCACCTCGGCGGCACCGAGGGCCACCGCGGCGACGGGTGGCCGTCGTTCTACCTGGAGCAGCACGCCTGGTACGGCAACGCCGTCGCCGTTGCGCTGACCGGGCTCGTCGCGGGCGGCGCCCTGGAGGCGGTGCCGGGCCTGCAGGTCGTGCTGGTCGAGGGCGGGGTGTCCTGGCTGCCGTCGCTGCTCTGGGGGCTCGACGACGCCTGGGAGCTGTGCCGCGACGACGTCCCGTGGCTGACCTGCCCGCCGTCGGAGGTCGTGCGCGAACGGCTCTGGTTCACCACCCAGCCGATCGACGAGCCGCCGGTGCCCGAGCACCTGGCGACGACGTGGGAGCAGACCGGGATGACCGACCGGATCCTGTTCTCCTCCGACTACCCGCACTGGGACTTCGACGACCCGATCACCGCGCTGCGGGTGCTGCCCGCGGCCCTGCGCCGGCCGATGGCGGCCGCCAACGCCGCCCGCCTCTACGGCCTGACCCTGCCCGGGAGCGAGGGATGAGCGCCGAGCCGGTCGAGGAGTTCTTCGACGCCGACACCCACGTCGCACCGGCCTCGTTCGCCGACCTCTCGCCGCTGCTGAGCCCCTACTGGCGCGACTACGCCCGGGTCGCCGCGCTGCGCGTGGACCCCGTCCAGGCCGGTGCCTACCCGCCCGCGATGGTCGAGGGCTCCGCCCCGCACGACGTGGCGACCCTGCGCGCCGCCGTCCTCGACCCTCCGGCCCCCGGCGGGGGACGGGTCGCCACGGCGGTCCTGACGTGCACCACCGCGTTCGACGTCAGCCGCAACCACGCCTTCGAGGCCGCCCTGTGCCGGGCGGTGAACACCTGGACGGCACAGGAGTTCCTCGACCACGAGCCCCGCGCCCGCGGGTCGATCGCGGTCCCGCTCGGCGACCCGGCGGCGGCCGTCGCCGAGATCGAGCACTGGGCGGACGACGCGCGCTTCGTGCAGGTGCTGCTGCCGGTGCGCGGGCACGACCTGCGCTGGGGCCACCCGGTGTTCCGGCCGGTCCTGGCGGCCGCCGCCGCGGCCGGGCTGGTCGTCACGATGCACGCCTGGGGCCGGGTCGGCAGCGCTCCGACCACGACCGGGTTCACCCACACCTACCTGCAGGACTACCTGTCCCACGGGCAGGTCGCGCAGTCCCAGCTGGTGTCGCTGGTCGCCGAGGGTGCCCTCGGTGCGCTGCCCGGGCTGCGGGTGACCGTCGCCGAGTGCGGGTCCTCCTGGCTGCCGCCGTTGCTGTGGCGGCTGGACAAGGAGTGGCGCGGGATCCGGCGGGAGGTGCCGTGGGTGGACCGGATGCCCTCGCAGTACGTCCGCGAGCAGGTCCGTCTCACCACCGCGCCGATCCACCTGCCGCGCGACCCCGGCGAGCTGCACGCCGCGCTGGACGTGCTCGGTGCCGCCGATCTCCTGCTCTACGCCGGCGACCACCCGCACCGTCACGGCCGGGGGGTCGACCGGTTGCTCGACGCCCTCGACCCCGCCGCCCGCGCCGCGATCCGCCACGGCAACGCCACCGCGTGGTACCGCGGCAGCGACACCGCGGGGTACCGCAGCAGCGACACCGTCGCCCCACCGGCGCCGTCCCCCGCGTCGGCCCAGCACGCACCGGAGGTCCCCCGATGACCCGCACGACGACCCGGCGTCTCGCCGCGGTCCTGCTCGCCGCCTGCCTCGTCCTCGCCGGCTGCGGCTCGGGCGCCGGCGAGGACGGCCGCGACCGGATCACCTTCCTCAACATCCTGCCGATGGAGTCGCTGGGCTACGCCGCGGAGATGATCGCCGACACCAAGGGCTACTTCGCCGCCCACGGTCTCGACGTGACCTTCGAGGCCACGCAGGGCTCCGCCTCGGCCATCCAGACCCTGCTCGCCGGTTCCGCGGAGATCTCCCGGATCGGGGACATCGAGACGATGGTCGCCGCGGGGGAGCGTGGCGCTCCGCTCGTCGCGATCGGCGGGGTCGTGCACAACGGTCCGCTGCGGCTCGTCTCCTCGCAGCGCGCGCCGGTCACCGACGCCGCACAGCTGCGCGGCAAGCTGGTGGGGACACCGTCGGAGGGCGGCACCAGCTCCATCACCCTGGACCTGGTCGCCGGTTCGGCCGGGATCGCCCCCGACGAGCTGCGTCGCCAGGTCGTCGGGCTCAGCCCCGGTGTGTTCGACCTGGTGGACACCGGTCGGGTCGACGCGTTCATCGTCTCGCTCGACACCGCCATGCTGCTCCAGGCGACCCGCCCCGAGGCCGTCGTCTACGACCCGAACGAGGCCATCTCCGCCGGGTCGCAGGTCTACGCCACCTCGAAGGCCACCGCTGCCGATCCGGCCGAGCAGGACAAGCTGCGCCGCTACCTCGCGGCGATCGCGGACGCGACGGCGTTCATCACCGCCGACGAGGCGGGCGGGTTCGCCGAGACCATGCAGCTCATCGGCTCGAAGTACCAGGTCTCGGCCCTGGAACGGCCCGAGGTCGCGCGGGCCGCGCTCGCCGCCTACGTCGACGGTTACGCCGCGGGCCAGGGCCCGACCGGGATCTCCCCGCAGCGCTGGCAGGCCACCTACGACGAGGTGTCCTCGGTCGGGCAGGTCCCCGCGGCCCTGGACCCGGCGCAGTGGCTCGACGCCGGCCTCAACGGCACCCAGGGCGCCCCATGAGCACCCCGACGACACGACGGTCCCCGGCGACGGAGCAGGAGACGGACATGACCCAGCAGACGGCGACCCAGCAGCAGACGGCGGCCCGGCGGACGACCACCCGGTCCGCGACGCCTGCGGCCCCGACCGGTGGCGCGGTCGGCCTGCGGGTGTCGGGTGTGGACAAGGTCTATCCGACCCGTCGGGGGGAGGTGCACGCGCTGTCCGGGATCGACCTGGACGTCGCCCGCGGCGAGTTCGTCTCCCTGGTCGGGCGCTCGGGCTGCGGCAAGACGACCCTGCTGCGGATCCTGTCCGGGCTGCTGGCCCCGTCCGCGGGGCTGGTGGAGGCGGGCGGGCGTCCCGCCTGGTCCGCGGGCCGCCGCGACGACGCCGTGTTCGCCGAGTTCGGCCTGGTCTTCCAGGAGGCGAACCTGTTCCCGTGGTTCACGATCACCGACAACGTCGCGTTGCCGCTCAAGCTCCGCGGGGTCCCGCGCGCCGAGCGGCGTGCCCGGGCCGTCGAGCTGTGCGCCACCGTCGGCCTCGGCGGGTTCGAGGACTCCTACCCGCGCGAGCTGTCCGGCGGGATGCGCCAGCGGGCGGCGATCGCGCGGGCACTGGCCTGTGACCCGTCGGTGCTGCTGATGGACGAGCCCTTCGGCGCGCTGGACGCGCTGACCCGCGACCGGATGAACCTGGAGCTGCAGCAGATCCACGCGGTCTCCGGCGCGACGGTGGTGTTCGTGACCCACTCGATCCCCGAGGCGGTGTTCCTCGCCGACCGGGTCGTGCTGCTCACGCCGCGGCCGGGGCGGATCCGGTCGGTCACCCCCGTCGACCTGCCCCGGCCGCGGTCCGCGGCGACCGAGACGACACCCGAGTTCGGCGCGCTGGTCGCCGGGCTGCGCATCGAGCTGGACCGGGAGGACTGACCGATGACCACGACCGAACGGCCCGCGCCCGCGACCGACCCCGCCACCCCCGTGACCGACCCCGGTGGACCGGAGAAGGAGTCGCCCTGGCTGCGGCGGCTGCCGTGGATCTCCGGACCCGTGCTCCTGCTGCTGCTCGTGGCGGGCTGGCAGTTCACCGTCTCGGTGGTCGGTGTCTCGGAGTTCATCCTGCCGGCCCCGGCCGCCGTCCTCGGCGCGCTGGGGGAGCTGCTGGCCGACCCGGCGATCTGGGGGCACATCGGCGTGACACTGCTGGAGGTCCTGGTCGGGTTCGGCTGCGCCCTCGTCGCCGGCATCGTGGTCGGCGCGCTGCTGGGGCGGATCGAGTGGCTCCGCCGCGCGGTGCAGCCGGCCCTGGTCGCGCTGCAGGTCGTGCCGAAGGTGGCGTTCGTGCCGATCTTCGTCATCTGGTTCGGCTTCGGGCCCACCTCGAAGATCATCATGGCGGGGCTGCTCGCGTTCTTCCCGATCATGCTCAACGTGATGCTGGGGGTGCGCTCGGTCGAGCGCGGGCACCGCGACGTGATGACCGGGCTGGGCGCCTCACGGTGGGCGACGTTCCGGAACCTGGAGCTGCCCGCGACCCTGCCCTACGTGTTCGCCGGGGCCGAGGTCGCGATCGTCTTCTCGGTGATCGGCGCGATCGTCGGCGAGTACCTCGGTGGCAGCGCCGGGCTCGGGTACCTGGTGGTGTCGAGCCTCAACGCCCTCGACGCCCCACGGCTGTTCGCGGTGATCGTGCTGCTCGCGGTGCTGGGGTCACTGCTCTACGTGATGGTCACCACCGCGAAACGCCTGATCATCCCCTGGCACGAGTCCGTGAGCACCGGGGTCTGACCGGCGAGCCGCGGACCGCGGCGGGCGGGGTCGCGGTCGGTGTCGGTGTCGTGGTCGGGGTCAGGCCGGGGCGTCGGCCAGGGCGCGCACCCCGGCGTCGAACACGGCCATGACCTCGTCCACCAGCTGGGGCAGCGACGGCGACCGCGGGTCCACCCCGTGGTCGCCGAGCCAGTGCTGGACCGCGACGCGCAGCCCGGTCACCGCGGCGGCCGCGGCGAGGGTCGGGTAGAGGTCGCGTGCCGGGTCGGAACCGGTCCGGGCCACGACGGCCCCGGCCAGCGCCCGCTCCTGGGCGGCGAACGCGGCCAGCTGGTGCGCGACGATCGTCGGGTGCCCGCTCAGCGCCCGCAGCGCCCGCACCCGGTCGAGGTACCCGGGATCGGTCACCACGGCGTGCAGGGCGTGCCGCAGGGACTCGGTCACCGGCTCGTCGTCCGGGCGCGCGGCGAACGCGGTGACCAGGGTGTCCGCCGACGACGCGTTGCCCGCGACGACCGCCTCCTCCTTCGAGGTGAAGTAGTTGAAGAAGGTGCGGGGCGCGACGTCGGCGGCGTCGGCGATCTGCTCCACGGTCACCGCGTCCGGGCCACGGGTGCTGCACAGCCGCAGCGCGGCGGCGGCCAGCGCGGCCCGGGTGGCGGCCTTCTTGCGCTCACGACGCCCGGGGGTGCCCTGCTCAGCCACGGTCGGCCCCCGTCCGCTCGCGCTCGGGTGCCTCGATGACCGAGACGAACTCGGGCCTGCCCTGCCCGTCGGGGCCGGCGGCGCCCGCCGACGCCGTCCCGGCCGGGAGGTCGACGTCGAGCCGCAGCCCGTCCTCCCCGACGGCGACCCGCCGGGCGGCGGGACGGCCCTCCCAGCGGTACACCGTGGACACGATGCCGGTGGCCACGCAGATGCGGTAGTGCCCGTCGGCGTCGGCGCGGGTACGACCGAGCTCGTCGCCGGTGCCGTCGAGGACGGTGAGCACGGCACCGCCCGCCGGGGCGCCGTCGGCCCGCACGAACCCGTGCAGCACCGGCCCGGTGGGGCCGCTCGGCGGGGCCGGGACGGTCGCCGCGGCACCGGTGCCGGGGTCGGCGGGCTTCTCGATGTCGAGGGTGTCGCGCAGCGGCACCTCGCGCAGCGCCAGGATCGCGGCCAGTGCGAGCAGCGCCAGCGGCGCGGCCACCAGGAAGATCATCGAGGTGGCGTGCCCGTAGGGCTCCATCACGATCGACCGGACCGGCTCGGGCAGGTCGGCCAGGTGCGGCACCTGACCGCCGCCGACCGCCGCGCCACCGTCGACACCGGCCTCGGCCAGCCCGGCCGCGGTCCGGGAGCCGACCACGGAGGCGAGCAGCGCACCCAGCCCCGCGACGCCCGCCGACCCGCCGAGCGAGCGGAAGAACGTCACGGTGGAGCTGGCGGCGCCCATGTGCCGCAACGCCACGGTGTTCTGCACCGCCAGCACCAGGTTCTGCTGCGTCGTGCCGACGCCGATGCCGACCAGCGCCATCGCGATCGCGACCAGCCAGTACGGGGCGGTCGAGGAGATGACCGCGGCACCGAGGGTCAGACCCGCGGTCAACGAGACCGCGCCGCCGACGAGGTAGCGCTTCCAGACGCCGGTACGGGTGATGAGCTGGCCGGCGATGTTCGACGCGCCGAACATGCCGACGATCATCGGGAGGGTGAGCAGTCCCGCCTCGGTGGCGCTGGCACCCCGGGCGAGCTGGAAGTACTGGGACAGGAAGATCGTGGAGCCGAACATCGCGACGCCGACGAACAGGCTCGCCACGGTGGCGAGCACGACGGTGCGGTCGCGGAACAGGAACGGCGGCACGACCGGGTCCTTCGCCCGTCGCTCGACGACGATCGCGCCCACCAGCAGCACCAGGCCGGCGCCGATGAGCCCGAACGAGGTCGGCGAGGCCCAGCCGAACTGCTTGCCGGCCAGCGAGGTCCACAGCAGCAGCGCCGACACCGCGGCGGCGATGAGGGTGGCGCCCAGGTAGTCGATACGGGGGCGCTCGCCGTCGGCCCGCACGGGGGTGGGGACGTTCAGGGTGCGCTGCAGCACCAGCAGCGAGAGCGCGGCCAGCGGGACGCCGACGAAGAAGCACCAGCGTCAGCCCAGCGGCGAGTCGACGATGATCCCGCCGAGCAGCGGCCCGCCGACGACGGCGATCGACATGATCCCGGAGAGGTAGCCCATGTACCGGCCCCGCTCGCGCGGGGTGATGATCGCGGCGATGACCACCTGGGTCAGCGCCTGCAGACCGCCCATGCCGAGGCCCTGCAGCACCCGGAAGCCGATCAGCTGCCCGGTGGAGACCGCCAGCCCGCACAGCAGCGAGCCGACCAGGAAGATCCCGATCGCGGCCTGGACCAGGAGCTTCTTGGAGTAGAGGTCGGCGAGCTTGCCCCAGATCGGGGTGGATGCGGTCATCGCGAGCAGTGACGCCGAGACCACCCAGGTGTACTCGGCCTGCGTGCCGCCGAGGTCGCCCAGGATCCGGGGGAGCGCGTTGGACACGATGGTGCTGGACAGCACGCCGACGAACAGCGCCATCAGCAGGCCGGTGAGCGGGAGCAGTACGTCGCGGCGGTGGGCCGCGGCCTCCTCGGGGGTGCGCGCAGGGCGGGTAGTTGACGTCACCCAACGAGTTTGGCGCAAAGATGCACAGAGTGCAAACTTGCCGAACGTGCGTCGGCGCACAGTCTGCACCGGAGCGGGCCCCGCGCGCCGGTGACCGGTGTGGTGTCCGGCTCCGGGGCGCGGGGCCACGTCGTGCCCGCCGTCGCGGCACCGCGCCGGGGGCGACGCCCGGGGTCGGGTCAGGCGGCGGCGGGCTCGTCCGGCCGGGCCGCCAGCCTGGCCAGGCGCTTCTCGGTGGGCCAGCGGACGTTCCACGCCCAGCCGAGCCGCTCGAACAGCCGGATCGTCCCGGCCGAGATGTCGATCTCACCGCGGCCGACGCCGTGCCGGGCCGAGGTGGGGTCGGCGTGGTGCAGGTTGTGCCAGGACTCGCCCATGCTCGGGACGGCGAGCAGCCAGACGTTGGTGGAGCGGTCCCGGGCCCGGTAGGGGCGCTCACCGACGAGGTGGCAGATCGAGTTGGTCGACCACGCGACGTGGTGCGACACCGCGACCCGGACCAGGCCGGCCCAGAAGAACGCGGTGAACGCGCCCCACCACGACCAGGTCACCAGGCCGCCGATCACGCCGGGCCCGAACACCGACAGGATCGTCAGGAGGGTGAAGCCGCGGTGCACCCGGTCGATGTCGGGGTCGGCGAGCAGGTCCGGTGCGAAGCGGCGCTGGTCGGTCAGCGACCGGTCGAAGATCCAGCCCATGTGGGCGTGCCAGAACCCGCGGACCAGCGCGGCGGGGGAGGTGCCGTAGCGCCACGGCGAGTGCGGGTCGCCCTCGGCGTCGGCGTAGGCGTGGTGGCGCCGGTGGTCGGCCACCCAGTGCCGGACCGGCCCCTGCACGGCCAGACTGCCCGCCACGGCCAGCGCGATCCGCAGGGGGCGGTTGGCGGTGAACGAGCCGTGGGTGAAGTAGCGGTGGAAACCGACGGTCACGCCCAGCATCGACACGATGTACAGGCCGAGGGCGAGCCCGGCGTCGAGCCAGGTCAGGCCCCAGCCCCAGGCCAGCGGGACCGCGGCGACGAGCGCGATCGCCGGGACGATCGCGAACGCGTAGACGAACAGGTGCGGAACGGGATGCCGGAGCCGGTCGGAGAAGTCCGAGCGCGGCGCGGGCCGGGTGTCGGTCACACCTCCCGATGGTTCCGGCTCGCACCAGAACGGACAGTGGGGACAACCCCCCGGACGGATGTCCCGCCCCGGGCCGTCCCACGACCCGTCCGCCGCGCGGGGGCGACCGACGGGGCCGGGCGGCGGAGCCCACGCCCCGTCTCACCGGGTGACCGAGGTCCGCGACCCCGGCGCCCGGGCGAGCTCCGCACGGGTGGGCAGACCCTCCCAGTCGCCGGGCACCTCGCACACGGCGCCACCGCAGGCGTTGCCCAGGGCGATCTGCTCGGGCAGCGCGGCCCCCTCGATCCGCGCTGCCAACAGACCCGCGGCGAACGCGTCCCCGGCCCCGACCGGGTCGACGACCGTCACCGGGCGGGTCGGGACGTACGACGGTCCGTCCTTCCCGTCGGCGAGGGCACCGAGCGCACCCAGCTTGACCACGACCGTCGCCGGACCGAGGGTGCGGAGCCCGGCTGCGAGCTCCGCACCGCGTTCCACGGTCTCCGCTCCCGCCGCGCGCCCCAGCAGCATCGCGGCCTCGTCCGCCCCGCCGAGCACCACGTCGACGTCGGTCAGCAGGCCTCCGAGCACCTCCCTGGCCTGCTCGTCGGTCCAGAGCGACCGGCGGTGGTTGACATCGAGCACGACCTCGACGCCCGCATCCCGTGCGACGGCGATCGCGCGGGTCAGCACGGCGCGCGGTCCCGGGCCCAGGGCGGCGGTGATGCCCGTCACGAGCAGCGTCGCGGCACCGGCGATACGGCCGGTCACGTGGTCGAGGTCCTCCGGTCGCCATCGGGCCGCGGCACTGGAAGAACGGTAGTAGCGGACCCGGCTCGGGCGACCGCCCCGCACCTCCTTGAGCATCAGGCCGGTGGGCGCGTGCGGGTCGCGGTCGGCCACGACCCGCACCCCCTCGGCACGGATCTCGCGTAGTACGGCCGTGCCGAGGTCGTCGTCCCCGACCCGCCCGATCCACGTCACGTCGCACCCCAGCCGGGCCAGGCCGATCGCCGCGTTCGACTCGGCCCCACCGATACCGATCCGCATCGACGAGCCGGCCGCCATCCGGCCGTCGGGGGTCAGCAGGGCCATCGTCTCGCCGAGGGTGACGACCCCGCCCCGGTCCCCGCCCGGTACGGGCCCCGTCACGCCCTCAGCCCCACTGACGGTCGTAGCTCGACTCGTCGTCCCAGGCGCTCGTCTCCGCGAAGAACGCGGGATCCCGGGGGTCCAACGCCGCGGTGAAGGCCTCCTCGTCGATGTCCCCGAAGCCGAGCCCGGGCGCCTCGGGGACCGCGATGTGCCCGTCCTGGATGATCGGGTCGGGGAGCCCGGTGACGAGCCGGCTCCACGCGGGAACGTCGGCGGCGTGGTGCTCCAGGGCGTAGAAGGTCTCCGACGCCGCGCCGATGGCGACGCACGCCATGGTGGCGATCGGCGTGGCGGCGAGGTGGAGAGCGGTCGGGACACCGTAGGTCTGGGCGAGGTCGGCGATCCGCTTGGTCTCCAGGATGCCGCCGGCGCTGGCCGGGTCGGGATGCGCGACGCGGATGGCCTGGCGGTCGAGCAGGGGTTTGAAGTTCTCCGCGAGGTAGATGTCCTCACCGGTACAGGTCGGGACCGCGATGGCGTCGGTGATCTGGCGCCACTGCTCGGTGAACTGCCAGGGGATGAGGTCCTCGAGCCACTCCAGCCCGAACGGCTCGAGGGCGCGCCCCAGCCGGATAGCCGACTCGACGTCCATGTAGCCGAAGTGGTCGGCCGCGACCGGCATCTCGTAGCCGATCATCTCGCGTACCCGCGCCACATAGTCGACCAGGTGCTCGACCCCCTTCTGCGTGATGTGGACCCCGGTGAAGGGATGCATCGTGTAGGGGCGGATCTTGGGCTTGCGGGTGCGCTCGTGCTCGCTCGCGACGACGGCTCCGGGGACGTCCCACAGCAGCGACAGGCCGACGTCCATCTTGAGCATCCGGAAGCCCCGGTCCATGCGCTCGAGCAGGACCTTGCCCATCTCCTCCGGGTCCGTGCGGGCGGGGGTGTCGGCGTAGACGAGCACCCGGTCGCGGTACTTCCCCCCCGGCCAGCAGGTAGGCGGGGACGTCGTAGGCCTTGCCGGCCAGGTCCATGAGTGCCATCTCGACGCCGGAGACCCCGCCTCCCTGACGGCCGTGCCCGCCGAACTGACGGATCTTGCGGAAGACCTTCTCGACGTTGCACGGGTTCTCGCCGACCAGGCGGGACTTGAGCATGAGCGCGAAGGTCGCGCTCGCCTGGTCCCGTACCTCGCCCCAGCCGGTGATGCCCTGGTTGGTGTCCAGGCGGATGATCGTGTGGCGCATCGGAACGCCGTCCAGCTTGGCGATGCGCATGTCCGTGATGCGCAGGTCGCTGGAACGCGTCCGGGTGTTGATCCGGTCCTCGAGTCCGACCTCGGTCATGGGGGCCCTCCCGTGTGCTCGCCGTGTCGCGGTTGGTGTGGCGGATGCCGGTGCGGTCATCGGTGGTCCAGCCGCCAGGCCTCGAAGTCGGCCTGGATCTCGGCGTCCCAGGTCCCGATGTCGATCTGGGCGCTGGTGTAGACGCGTTCGGCGAGGCGGGACTTGCCGAACGCGTCGCGCAGGCGGGTGTCCTCGCTGTGCCGGGCCACCGGTTCGGCGAGGTGGGGCGGTACGAAGATGACCCCGGTCGGGGTGCCGATGACGATGTCGCCGGGCAGCACCGTGACACCACCGACCCGGACCGGCACGTTCAGCCCGGCCATCGTCACGTCGGCGATGCCGGTCGGGTGCGCCCCCCGGTGGAAGACGTTCGTCGACTCCAGCTCGGCGATGCCCGTCTCGTCGCGGATGCCACCGTCGATCACGGCGCCGCCGCCGCCGGCCCTGCTGGCCAGCGCGGTGGCCAGGTTGTCGCCGATGAACGTGCCCTGTTCGATCTTCCCGAACATGTCCACGACCATGACGTCACCCGGGACCAGGGCCTCGATGGCCCACCAGTTCTGCTTGACCACACCGTCCGCCGCCCAGCCACGGGCGCGTGCGTAGTGCAGGACCACGGCATCGAAGTCGGGCCGGTGCGGTACGTACTGCGCGGTGACGGCGCGCCCGATCAGGTGCTGACCCGGTCGGGTCTGGCACCAGTCGCCGACGAACTGGCGCAGGTAGCCGGCTTGCTTCATCGGCTTCCAGGCCTGCTCGGTCGAGATGCCGCGGAGGCGGTCGATCACGGAGTCGCTGACGAGCGGTCGTCCGTTGCCGTCGCGGTCGCCCGTCCACTCCGGGGTCAGTGCCTCGAGACCGCCGCGGTCCAGCTGGATCTGCATCGTTGTCCTCATCATCTGTCGTGCCGGGTGGAGCCGTGTCATCGGTCCGGGGTGGCTACCGGCCCCGGGGGAGGAGACGGCCGTCCGCTGCGCCTTCCGTGAGCTCGCCGACCCGGGGGTGGCCGGAGGCCGGGTCGTAGATGTGGCAGGCGACCTGTCGGGTCCCGACCGGGACCGGTGTGGGCGCGTGGGTGCGGCAGACGTCGTGGACCTCGACGCACCGTGCCGCGAACACACACCCCGTACCGGTATCCGCCACCGGTGGGGGATCGCCGAGGGTCCGGTCGCGGGCCGCGAGGCGCCGCTCCCGTCGCTCCCGCTGCCCACGCGGATCGGGGACCGGGATCGCGTCGAGCAGGGTGCGTGTGTAGGGGTGACAGGGCCGGTCGACGACCTCGGCGGTGTGGCCGCGCTCCATGACCTCGCCCTTGTAGAGCACCACGATCCGCTGGGAGATGTTGCGCACCACGGCGATGTCGTGGGAGACGAACAGGTAGGCCACGCCGAGCTCGTGCTGCAGGCGACGCAGCAGCGAGAGGATCGAGGCCTGGGTGGAGACGTCCAGCGCGCTGACCGACTCGTCGCACACGATGAGCCGTGCGTCGATCGACAGCGCCCGGGCGATCGCGATGCGCTGTCGCTGTCCGCCGGAGAACGCCCCGGGATAGCGGCCGGCGGCGTCACGGGGGAGTGACACCCGCTCGAGCAGGTCGCCGACGGCCGTCGCCGCCTCGCTGCGCGACACGCGCCGCACCACTCGGAGCGGCTCCTGGAGCAGCTCCCCGACCGTGAGCGACGGGTTGAGCGAACTGAGCGGGTCCTGGAACACCACCTGCAGGTCCCGGGCGAGCCGTGCCCGTCGCCGTCCCCGGAGACCGGCGATCTCCCGCCCGTCGAAGCGGATCGAGCCCGCCGTCGGTGTGGTGAGGCCGAGTACCGCGCGACCGATCGTGGACTTGCCGGAGCCGGACTCACCGACCAGCCCCACGGTCTCGCCCGCCCGGACGTCGAGATGCACCCCGTGCACGGCCCGGAGCGTCCCCCGGCGTGCGACGCGGTACTCGACGGTGAGATCGCGGACGTCCAGCAGGGGCTCGGCGGTCACGACGAGCTCACCTCCATCCGGGTGGGGCCCGGCTCGGTCGGCAACGGCGGCCGGGGTGCCACGCCGCCCCGGTCGGTGAGCAGCTCGTCCGCGCGTACACAGCGGTGCAGGTGCTGTACGCCGGCGGGCCCGAGGGGTATCGGCCCGGCGCGGCACCGGTCGACGGCGAACGTGCAGCGACCGGCGAACCGGCAGTGGCCGGGCCAATGGCCGGGCGGCGGGACGACGCCGGGGATGCCGATGGGGTCGTGGTCGCCGTCCAGCAGCGGCGTCGCGGCCAGCAGCGCCCCGGTGTAGGGGTGGCGCGGCCCGTCGAACAGATCCTCGACGGGGCCCTGTTCGACGATCTCGCCGGCGTACATCACGACGGTGCGGGTGCAGATGTCGGCGACGACCCCGAGATCGTGGGTGATGAACAGCAACGCCATCCCGAGCTCTGTCTGCAGCCGCCGGAGCAGTTCCAGGATCTCGGCCTGAACGGTCACGTCGAGGGCGGTGGTCGGTTCGTCGGCGACGAGCAGCCGCGGTTCGCCCGCCAGCGCGACGGCGATGGACACCCGCTGGGCCATCCCGCCCGAGAGCTGGTGCGGATACGACGTCAGGACCGTCGCGATCCGCGGGATGCCGACCAGCTCGAGCAGCTCGGCAGCGCGGACCCGGGCCCCGGCACGGTCGAAACCGTGCCCGCGCAGGACCTCGCCGAGCAGGCTGCCGACGGTGAACACCGGGTCCAGCGCCACCATCGGTTCCTGCGAGATCAGCGCCACGTCCCGCCCCCGGAGGGCGGTGAACGAGCCGTCGTGGGTGGCGACCCGGCGTCCGTCGATCTCGATCCGCCCGCTGACCACCCCCGGTGCGGGCACCAGACCGAGCATGCTCAGCCCGGTCATGGTCTTGCCACACCCGGACTCGCCCACCAGGCCGACGGCCTCGCCTGCGGCGATGTCCAGATCGAGGCCCGAGACGACGTCGACGAAGCCACCCTCGCGCGGGAAGGACACCCGCAGGTCGCGGACACGCAGCACCCCGCCGCGTCCCGCCTCGTCCGCCGGGTCCTCCGGCACCTCGCGTCGGGCCAGGTCGTGCGCGGCACGCCGGTGCCGCCGGGTGCGCTGCGCGGCGTCACCCCGTCCGTGCCGGGACGCGTACATCTCGTCCCGCAGATGGTCCCCGAGCAGGTTCAGGGCGAGGACCGTCAGCACGATCATCAGTCCGGAGGGGACGAGCAGCCACGGCTGCAGGCTGATCGCACCTGCCGCCTCGGAGATCATGCCGCCCCAGCTCGGGTACGGCGGGGGAGCGCCCAGGCCCAGGAAGCCGAGCCCGGCCTGGACGACGGCGGCCGTGCCCAGCGCGGCCGAGCCCTGGATGACCACGGGGCCGACGGTGTTGGGCAGGATGTGGCGACCGAGGATGCGTGCGTTCGACAGCCCGGACACCCGCGCCGCGTCGACGTAGAGTTCCTCGCGCACCGACCTCGTCAGTGAGCGGACCAGCCGGACGAAGGTGGCCGACATGAGCACACCGAGCACGGTCATCGCGGCCCAGATGTCGTTGCCCAGCACGGTGGCCACGGCCAGCAGCACCAGGATGGTGGGCAGCGTGATGAGGATGTCCTGGAGCCAGCTCACGACGGTGTCGACCGGACCGCCGACGTAGCCGGCCAGCAACCCCAGCGTGGTGCCCAGCGGGACCGCGATGGCGACCGCGAGCGCGGCGCTGAGCAGGGTCTCCCACCCGCCGAACAGCAGCCGGTCCAGCACGTCGCGGCCCAGCTGGTCGGTCCCCAGCGGGTGCTCCGCACTGGGACCCGCGAGGGCGTTGGCCAGATCCTGCTCCAACGGCTCACCGAGTGCGAGGAGCCTCGCCACGCTGCTCGCGACGAAGACGAGCGCGATCCAGGCCAGGCAGGCGAGGATGCCGGGGCGACGCAGCAGCCAGGAGATCCTGGTCCCTCGGCGCGCGGGTGCCCCACCGTCGGGCCGTCCACCGGGGGCCGCAGTGGCGGCGACGTCGCTGCTCATAGCCTCACCTTGGGATTCACCGCGGCGTTGAGGAGGTCCACCGCCAGGTTGATCAGGACGACCGCGGCGGCGGTCAGGACGAGGATCCCGAGCACGACCGGTACGTCCCCGCGAGCCAGAGCGGTCAGGGTGTGCTGCCCCAGGCCCGGTACCGCGAAGACCTGCTCCACGATGATCGAGCCGCCGGACAGGGCGACGAACTGGATGCCGAACGTGGTCAGCACCGGGGTGGCCGCGTTCTTCAGCGCATGCCGGTAGACCACGGACCGTTCGCTCACGCCGGCGGCACGGAGTGTCCGGACGTAGTCCCGATCCAGGTTCTCCACCATCGCCGAGCGCGTCTGCCGGGCGATCACCGAGATGGACACGGTGGCGACCGCCACGACCGGCAGGACCAGATGGCTGAGCCACCGGCCCGGCGAGTCGGCCAGGTCGACGTACCCGGTCGCCGGCAGCCAGCCCAGCGACAGACCGAAGAGCAGGACCAGCAGGAGCGCCAGCCAGAAGTTCGGGACCGCCATGGCCACGACCGTGGCCCCGACCAGACCTCGGTCGACGAACCCGCCACGGGTCGCGGCCACCACCCCGATCGGCACCCCGACGGCCAGCGCCACCACCAGCGACAGCACGATCATGGACAGGGCCACCGGTGCCGTCTGCACGATCCCGGTGAGGACGGACTGGCCGTTGTGCCAGGAGACCCCGAGGTCCCCGCTGAGGACGGCGGCCACCCACTCGCCGTAGCGCTCCGGGAGCGGTCGGTCCAGACCGAGCTCGGTCCGGATCGCCGCGATCGCCTCCGGTGACGCCTCGTCGCCCGCCCGACGCTCCGCGATGTCGTTCGGGAGGGCGTTGAGCAGTACGAACACCAGGGACGCGATACCGAACAGCATGGGGACGGAGTAGAGGAGCCGGCGCACGGCGTACCGGATCATGTGGTCTCCGCGCGGCGCAGACCGTTCAGGAGGTACGGACCCCCGTGACCGGGCAGCACGTGCACGCCCTCGAGCACCTCGGGGTCGTAGTAGGTCATCGAGTCCACGTAGCCGACCTGGATGCTGTAGGCGCCCTCGACCGCGACCCGGGCGATGTCGCGCATCAGCTGGTCCTGCCGCTCGCCCTGGGCGAGGAGCATCGCGTCGTACAGCGTGCGGATCTCCGCGACCTCGTAGCCGCGCTGGTTGGACGCCTTCACCGGGCCCAGGTAGAGAAGGTCGGGGGTGGCGTAGCCGTCGGAGAGCCCACGGGCGGCGGCCGCCGCGGTGTACGCGCCGATGTCGGTGTTCGCCGTCTCCCCGGGTGGGCGTACGACGAGGTTCATGGTGATCCCGACCTGGGACAGGTAACCCGCCACGGCCTCGGCCATCGGCTGGTCCTTGGCCAGGGTGACCGCCTCGAAGGCGAAGCCCCCGCTCTGGCCCGCCTCCGCGAGCAGGCGCCGCGCCTCGTCCGGGTCGTAGGGCCAGTAGTCCAGCAGCGACTCGTCGTAGCCCGGGCCCGTACCCGGGGTGAAGGTCAGGACACTCGGTGTCCCGCGGCCCTGGAACGTGGTGTCGATGATCGCCTGCCGGTCGACCGCCAGCTGCATCGCCCGGCGCACCCGTACGTCGGCCAGCTGCGGGTGGTCGTCGCCCGCGAGGTCGAAGATCTGGATGCCGTTGGCGTTGTGCGGCTGCGAGTGGATCTCCAGGTCGGTGTTCTCGGCGGCAGCCACGTTCGACGCGTCGCCGTAGCCGACGTCGGCCTGACCGGAGACCAGCGCGTTGTACATGGCGTTGGCGTCGGTGTAGACGCGCAGCTCGAGGGTCTCGAACTCGAAGGCTGCGGCGTCCCAGTAGTCCGGGTTCTTGCGGTAGGTGTAGACGCTGTCCGGGGTGGTCCGGCTCTGGTCCAGCGTGTAGGGACCGGCACCTACCGGATTGATCTCCAGGTCGCCGGCCTCGATCGCTAGCGGGCTCGGCACCGATCCCGCGTGTCCGACGAGGGAGTTGAGCAGTGTCGGGTCCGGGGTGTCCAGGTCGAGTCTGACGGTGTACGGGTCCTCGACCACGACCTCGTCGACCGCGTCGAGCCTGCCGTACGGGGCGTTGGGCGCCTCCCTGAAGTAGTCGAAGTAGGTCTTGACCGCCGCTGCGTCGAAGACCTCGCCGTCGGTGAAGGTCATGCCCTCCCGGAGCCGCAGCACCAGGGTGGTGGGGTCGACCCACTCCCAGGACTCGGCCATACCGGGTGCCAGCTCCTGGTCCTCTCCCCGTTCCAGCAGCGAACCGTAGAGCGCGTCGATGTGAGCGCTGCCCTGGGCGCCGGCGATGGCGTAGACCGGGTCGAAGGTCTCGGTGGCGAACGAGTAGCCGATCGAGAGGGTGTCGGTCGGTCCACCGCCGCCACCGCACGCGGCGACCGTGAGGGCCGTCGTCAGGACGATCGCGATCCGGCGGGCACCCGTGCGGCGCCGTGCGGAACGGTCGGGACTGTTCACGATGTGTCTCCGCTTCGTCGCGGGGAATGAGGGAGTTCGCAGCGCGGAACCGGACGGTCCGCGTCGTCAGTAGCCGGCCTCCGGGTCGATGACGCCGGTGAGCCGCTCACCCCGCAGCATGCGGGCGACGTTGTCCCGGAGGCGTTCCGCCAGGAGCGGCCGGATCATGTCCGGGGTGTCGGCGGTGTGCGGGGTGACGAGACAGTCCGAGCGGCCCCACAGCGGGTGGCCGTCGGGCAGCGGTTCGGGATCGGTGACGTCCAGCCCGGCCCCCGCGATCCAGCGGGAGTCGAGTGCCCGGACGAGGGCGGTGGTGTCGACGACCGGGCCCCGCGCGACATTGACCAGCACGGCATGCCGCGGCATCGCGCGCAGGGCCGCCTCGTCGATCAGGTGGCGGGTCCGGGGGGTCAGTGCGCACGCGACGACGACGGCGTCCGCGTCGGGGAGGAGTCGGTGCAGCCGGTCGGTGGGGTGCTCGTGCTCGTGCTCCGGGCTGCGCCGGACGGTCGTGACCCGGGCGCGGAAGGGCTCGACGAGCCGGGCGAACTCCCGGCCGATGCCCCCTGATCCCCCCACCAGGACCACGTGCGCGTCGTACAGGGTCACCGCGGTCGGAGAACCCCAGGAGGTGGCCCGCACCCGCTGCGGGAGTGATCTCAGGAGGGTGAGTGCGTGTTCGGCGACGGGCTCGGAGTAGGCGCCCTTCGCGCTGGTCCAGATGCGGCCGTCCGCGACGACGCCGTCGGCCGTCCACCTGTCGACGCCGGCTCCCGACAGCTGCACCCACTCGATCCCCGGGCAGGATTCCAGCAGACGACGGAGTTCGACGGGGTCCTTGCCGACCCACTGCAGGCCCCGGGCCCGCGCGGGATCGGGTTCGAAACGACCGCCACCGTCCTCGATCGCACGCACCAGCATCTCGTGCACCGTGGGAGCCACTGCCACCGGAACCGGCATCGACGCGCTCTCCTCACCGGGCGCGAAGGAGACACCCGTCGGATGGTCACCCTCATCGGTGACCGAGCACGACCGTACAAAGGTTATCTCACTGAACGCAACAGCTTCTTGCTCAGTGATTCTCCCCGGCCAGGTCCCGGGAGGTCGCCGCAGCGGCCTCGATCACGGCTGCTGCCACGGCGTCGCCCTGGGGCAGCAGCCGGAAGCTGGGTCCCGAGATGCACGCGGCGGCGACGGGTTCCCCGTCGGCGGAGAAGACCGCACTGGCATAGCGGATGACGTCGTCGGCCCGGTCGTAGCCCGCCCAGCCGCGGTCGCGGGCCTCGTCGAGCTCGACGAGGGTGGCGCGCACGTACTCGTCGGAGAGCACCTGTCCCTCGCCCTCCGCGGAGCTGTGCAGGACCGCAACCCGTGTCTCGTGCGGCAGGTGCGCCAGGATCGCCCGTCCCGCCGCCGTCTCGTGCACGGGTCGCTGGCGGCCGGTCAGGTGCGACCGCACCAGCTGGGACGATCCGATGTAGTCGATGAACGTCATGAGGCCGCCGTCGAGGACGGCGAGATGGATCTCCTCGTCGAAGCGTTCGTGCATCACTTCCAGATGCCGGCGGGCGACCACCCGCAGATCCTCGACCTCGGAGTACCCCGCGCCGAGCTCGCTCAGTTTGGCGGTCAGCCGGTAGCGACGGTACCCGTCCTGACGGACGTACCCGGCCTCGCGCAGCTGCGCGAGCAGACGCGAGGCGGTCGACTTGTCCAGTCCGGTCTCGGCGGAGATCGCCGTGACACCGACACCCCTGCGGTTGGCCGACCGGGCCACGGCCTCGAGTACGAGCAGACCGCGCTGCAGGACGGTGGAGGGTGGGTCGGGACGCTCATGCGCTTCCTGGGCTCCCGGCTCCGTCGCTGTGTCCACGTTCGTGCCCACCAGCCCTTCCCACTCCGGCGTCCCGTGACCCGTGCGGGGCTCGCGGACGATCGGACGGGCCTGTCGGTCGCGACCCGCCGCGCGCGTGCATCGTGACACTGATCGTGCCCCGTCATCGCGGCGAGTCGGTGAGGAGCGTGGGCGCGCCGCCTCAGCGGCCCACGACCGGCTGCGCCGCCTCCTTCAGCAGGGGCTTCACCCGCTCGCCGAACTTGGTGACGCCGTCGACGAAGTCGGGCCAGGTGAGCAGGGCGCCGTCGATCCCGGTGGTCGCGGCGATCTCGTCGAGCTGGGCGGCGACCCGCTCGTAGGAGCCCTTCACCACCGGCAGCGACAGGAACGCCATGTTCCCCTCCGACGCCGGGCGTTCCAGCGAGGCCAGCAGCTGGGCGGAGGTGCCGTCCGGGTTGGTGTCCAGCGACGCCCCGGTGGTCATGTAGCTGATCGCCTCGAGGTCGGCGTTCTCGACGATGTGCGCGCACAGCCGGTCGGCCTCGTCGTCGGTCTCCTCGGCGATGATGCAGTACAGCGCGTAGGTGCCGACGTCGCGGCCCCGCTCGTCGCCCAGCCGGCGTACCCCCGCGGCGATGTCGCCGACCTTCGAGCGCTCGGCCATGATGAAGTTGCGGTCGCCGTGCTCGGCGGTGAACGCCTGGCCGGCCGGTGACTGGCCGGCGCAGACGATGGTCGGGGTGTGCAGCGGCTTGAGGCGCATGTCGGCGTCGTCGAAGGAGAAGAACTCGCCGTCGAAGGTCGCGGTGCCCTCGCTCCACAACGCACGCAGTGCCCGGACGTACTCGGCGGCGTAGGCGTAGCGGCGCGCGAAGTACTCGTCGCCGGGCCACAGCCCCATCTGCGTGTACTCGGGCTTGTTCCAGCCGGTCACGATGTTGAGCCCGCAGCGGCCACCGGAGATCTCGTCGATCGTCGCCACCATCCGGGCGGCCATGATCGGGTGGGTGGCCAGGGTGGTCACCGAGGGGTAGAGACCGATCCGCTCGGTCACCGCGGCGAGCCCGCCGAACAGGGTGAACGACTCCAGGCACTCGCCCCAGAAGTCGCTCGGCCCGCCCGACCCGCGGTGCTTCATCATCGAGAGGACGAAGTCGAGCCCCTGGCGCTCCGCCTCCTGGGTGATCGCCACGTTGTGGGCGAAGCTCGGCCGGTACTGCGGGCTGCCGGTGGACAGGATGTAGCCGTTGGTCGCGTTCGGGATGAAGACGCCGTAGTGCACTCAGACCTCCGGGGTGGACAGCTGTGCGACGGTGCTGGGCAGGTCGGCGACGTCGGCGTACTTGGCGTCGAGGTCGGCGAGGTTGTGGGCGTGCACGTCCGGATCGCGGTCGGCGCAGGCGTCGGCGACGACGACCGGTCGGAACCCGGCCGCGAGGGCGTCGGTGGCGGTGGCCCGCACACAGCCCGAGGTCGACACCCCGGCGACGACGACGGTGTCGACCCCGCAGGCCCGCAGCGTCGCCGCGAGCGAGGTGCCGGCGAAGGCCGACGCGTGCTGCTTGACCAGCACCGTCTCGCCCGGCGCCGGGTCGAGGACGAGCCGTCCCCAGCCGCCGGGCGCGCCCTCGGCGAAACAGGACAGGGCGGGGACCTTCGCGGCGAAGAACCCGGCGTCGGCGAGGTCGGCCGCGTAGCGCACGACCGTCCAGACGACGGGATGGCCGCCGGCCCGGGCCGCCGCGACCACGGCGCTGCAGCCGCGCCGGACGCGGTCCGCCGTGGCGGGGTCACCGAGGAAGAAGGGCCCGTCCGGCTCGGTGTAGGCGGCCACCACGTCGACCACGACGACCGCCGGAGCCGTGCCCCAGCCGACCCGCCCGGAGAATGGTGCTCCGTGCGGGTCCGCCCCCGGCGCGGTCACCGGCGGTCCCCGGTCATGACGGCGCGGGCGTTCGCCAGGTGGCTGACCATCACGGCGGAGGCCCAGTGACCGTCCCCGGCGCGCAACGCGGCGACGATCTCCACGTGGTGGGCGAGGCTGCGGGCCAGCGACGCCGCGTCGTAGGTGTGGAAGGTGCGCAGCACGACCGGTGCGTGCACCACACCGGCCAGTGCGGAGGCGAGCGCGGGGGTGTCGGCGATCTCGACCAGGCGGGCGTGGAAGCGGCGGTTCAGCGCGACCAGGGCGTCGAGGTCCTGGCCGGGACCCGGGCCACCGACGGCCGCCATGCGGGTGGCGAGGTCGTCGAGCTCGTCGAGGTCCGCGGCGCTCGCCCGGGCGGCGGCCAGCGCGACCGCCCGCGGTTCGAGCGCGGTGCGGACGGCGAAGGCGTCGTCGAGGTCGGCCTCGGAGAACCGGGCGACCCGGGCCCCACGGTGCGGGTGCAGCTCGACCAGTCCCTCGGCGGCGAGCCGGGTCAGCGCCTCGCGGACCGGGGTGCGGGACACCCCGAGGCGCTCGGCGAGCTCGACCTCGCCGAGGTGGGTGCCCCCGGCGAGCGCGCCGGTGAGGATCTGTTCGCGCAGCGCGGCCTGGGCGCGCTCGGAGGCGCGGCGGGGAGCCGTGTCGGCCATCGTCACCTCCGGCAGCAGCGGGACACTGTGTATGCAAACTACGAGTGCGCCGGGTCACGCACAAGCCTTCGACCTGTTGTTACGTGGCGATGACAGGCAGACTCGGAGATGGATGTACACAACGGCCGGGTGCGCCCGGCCGGTTTCGACGAAGGGACCTCGCCGTGGCGGACCTGCTCAGCCGACCCGGGAACCGGCGTGCGCGGCTGCGTGCTCTGCTCGACGGCGGCACTCCGGTGCTCGCCCCCGGCGCCTACGACGCGCTGTCCGCGCGCCTGGTCGAACAGGCCGGGTTCGACGTGGTCTACATGACCGGGTTCGGCACGACGGCCGGGCTGCTCGGCCGGCCCGACGTCGGTCTCCTCGGGGGGGGTGTCTCTATGGGTTCGTCAAGCGGCGGCGAGTTCTGGATCGGGGTTGTTGACCGTGGGCGGGTTGTAGGGGCGGCGGTCGCGGAGCATGGCGTAGATGACGTCGGTGCGGCGTCGGGCGAGGCAGATCAGGGCGGCGTTGTGTCGTTTGCCGGCGGCTCGTTTGCGGTCGTAGTAGGCGCGGCTGGCGGGGTCGGCCAGGGCGGCGAATGCGGACAGGAACAGCGCGGATTTCAGGGCGTGGTTGCCGCGCTGGGATCGGGTTTCGCCTTTGATCGAGGTGCCGGAGCGGCGGGTGACTGGGGCGAGGCCGGCGTAAGCGGCGAGGTGCCCGGCGGTGGGGAACCCGGAGCCGTCGCCGACGATGGTGAGGATCTTGATGGCGGTCCTGACCCCGAGTCCGGGCATCGAGGTCAGGACCGGTCCAAGAGGGTGGGCCTCCAGGCGGGCTTCGAGCTCGTCGGCGAGCTGGTCGCGTTCGGTGTGGACCTGGCGCAGCTGCCCGGCGACGCCGGTGATGACACGGGCGAACGCGGCCGTGCCGGGAACGGTCAGGCTCTGGGCGTCGAGCGAGGTCAGGATCTGGGCGGGAAGGGTGCGGGCCAGTCGAGGCGACCGGGCCCGCATCGTCTCGGCGATCCCGTCAGCGCCGAGCTCTCGCAGGGCTTGCGGGGTGGGCGCGGCCGCGAGCAGGTCGAGCACGCCACCGCGGTCCAGGCGTGGCCCGAGCAGGCGTTCCAGGGCGGGATGAACATGCAGCAGGGCGTCGCGCAGCCGGTTCGTCAGCCGGGTGCTCTGCCCAGCCAGGTCATCGTCGTAACCGGCGAGCACAGTGAGTTCGGCGAGGGTCTCGTCGTCGGTGCCGACCCGGCGCAGGGTGTGCGGCATCGTCCGGGCGGCCTCGGCGATCACGTGGGCGTCGCGGGCGTCGGTCTTGGCCTGCCCGGGATGCAGGTCGGCGATGCGGCGCATCGCCAGCCCGGGCAGGTAGGCCACCGTGATCCCCAGATCACGAGCGACGGCGATGGCCAGCGCTCCGATCGAGGCGGGCTGGTCGATGACCATCAGCACCGCGCCGTGCTCGGCCAGCCCGGACAGCACGGTGCGCAGCGCCGATTCGTCGTTGGGCAGGGCCTTGTCGTGCACCCGCTTCCCGTTGGTGTCGACCGCGCAGGCGTGGTGTTCGGACTTGCCCACGTCCGGGCCGCAGAACACCGCGAACCCGGTCGGGTGCTGGTCAGGATCGGGCAACCGCCGCTCCCTTCTCGTCGCGGCAGGCCGACCACGAGCACCCGCGCCGGCAGCCACGTTACGAGCAGACCACACGGGTCAGGTCTCTATCAGCGGTCGTTGGCGCCCTCCGGCCACGGCGACAACACCCCCCAGATCATCGGGCGACAGGGGCAGTCAGTCATACCGCGGCCGGCGGCCTGCAAGCCCTCAGCGGGCTTGATCAAGAAGGTAACGGGGCGGAGATGGCCGCACACGCCGGCAGGCTCGCCGACGCGGTCGACCTGCCGCTCATCGCCGACGCCGACACCGGCTACGGCAACCCGCTCAACGTCATCCGGACCGTCCGCGACTACGAGCGGGCCGGTGTCGCCGCCCTGCACCTGGAGGACCAGGTCATGCCCAAGCGGTGCGGGCACCTCGCGGGCAAGCAGGTCGTCCCCGCCGCGGAGATGGCCGCGAAGGTGCGGGCCGCGGTCGACGCCCGCACCGACCCGGACCTGCTGGTGATCGCGCGCACCGACGCCGCCGCCGTCGACGGGCTGGACTCCGCGATCGACCGCGCCCGGCGCTTCGCCGACGCCGGCGCCGACCTGCTGTTCGTGGAGGCGCCGACCTCCGAGCGCGACATCGAGACCGTCGCGACCTCGCTGGCGGGGCACCGGCTGGTCTTCAACTGGGCCGAGGGTGGGCGCACCCCGCCGCTGTCGCGCGACCGGCTCGCCGAGCTCGGCTTCGCGCTGGTGCTGTTCCCGGTGGGGACCCTGCTCGCGGCGACGGCCGGGATGCGGGAACTGCTGGCGCGGCTGCGCGCCGAGGGCACCCCCGCGTCGCTGCTCGACCGGCTGGGTGGTCTCGACGCGTTCGCCGAGCTGGCCGGGATCGAGGAGGTCCGGGAGCTGGAGCAGCGCTACCGCGCCGACGGGTAGCGACCGGATCCCCTCCGCGGGCCGCGGGCACTCCCTGTACGGAGGTGGAGGTCGCTACACGGTCACGAGTGGCGGGTCGATATGTCGTGCACCACACTCGGCGGTGGATGACCTTGCCGGCCCGCGGACGTCGACCGGAACGGGGCGGGCGGGCAGGGTCCCGGAATCGCCCCAGGCGGTGGATCGTGCAGCAGAACACTCCCCGGCTCCGCATCTGCGAACGGTGCTGGTCGTCGGTCGCGGACGGCTCGGTCTGCCGGATCTTCCGGCACTCCGACCCCGCGGCCCCGCTGGAGAGGCCCACCTTCTCCTACCGGCACCTCGACGGAGACCCGGCGTGCAGCGGTGCCCAGCTCTCCGAGCCGGAGCCGGGGTGGGCCGCGTGAGCGCGCCGCCCGCCCCGGGCCGCGCGTGGCGCCCGATCCGCACGCCGGTGCCGCCCCGCGGACCCGTGCCGCCGGTGCCGCCCGTGCCGGTGTCCTCGACGGACCCGGAGCGGCTGCGGGAGAACCTCGCGCCGGTGCTGGCCGGCCTGCGGTGGCCCGCCCACCGCTGGCAGGTGCTGGCCGAGGCCGAGGCGTGGGGGGTGAGCGGGGTGGTCCGCCAGGAGCTCCTGCCGCTCCCCGACGGCCGGTATCCCTCGTTCGAGGCCGTCGTCGAGGTGCTCCTGGCCGCGAGTCGTGGCCGGCTGCGCCCGGCCCCGCCCCGGCCGGCCCTCGGCGCCGGTCGGCCGCATCCCGCCGAGCGGGCCGGTGTGCCACCACGCCTGCCCCGTGCCGTCGGCGGGCCCGCGACGGGACCGGGGCACCGCCCGGCCTGATCGTCGTCGGGGCCGTGTCGGCCGGGGTCGGCGGTCCCGAATCCGCCGGCCCCGGCCGGGGCGGCCACCCGTCCGCTCCCCAGCGACGGGCGGTGGGTCCTCGGGGTGCGCGGCCCGCGGTGGGCGGACGGGCACCGGCGGGGAGGCCGGTGGCTCGCGCCGGTGATGTATATCACGTCAGGGGGGCGGGTCGGTCCGATTCACCCGAGACGGGTGACCGTATCGATCCAGCCGATCACCCGATCGATCCAGCCGTCCGTCCGGGTGTAGCCCGCCCGACACCGGGAAGCTCCCGGGTGCCGGACCCGTGTGGGCCCGGTGGCGGGCGAGGAGGCGGACGTGACGGCGCAGACGGCGATCGGGCTGGCGGTCGAGACGGCGGGCCCGGGGGTGCGGCTGATCCGGGTGTCCGGGCGGCTGGACCGTGCCGGTGTCGAGGCACTGGCCCGGATCCTCGACGCCCAGGCCCGGTGCGGGCGCATCCCGGGGCACGTCGTGGTGGACCTCGCCGGGGTCAACGCGTTCGACGGTCCCGCCACCGAGAACCTGGGGTCGGTGGTGGCCCGCTCGCGCGCCGACGGCGTGCGGCTGCACCTGGCCGGCTGCGGCGGCCGGGCGGAGCTGCTGCCGCTGCGCGCCCGGGAGGTGCTGCAGCGCTGCAGCGCCTTCCCCTCCGCCGAGGTCGCCGTCCGGACGCTGACCGCGGCACGACCCGGCGCCGGGACGGTGCCCGGGCCCCGCCGCACCGGCGACGGCCGCGTCGCCGACCGGCCGGCCCGGTGACGGTCAGCCCGCCGCGTCGAGAGCGCGCCGTACCGTGGCCGCGCCGTCGTCGTCGAGCTCGCCCCAGCACCGCAGGCGGGACAGCCCGCCGTCGGGGAACACGTCCAGGCGCAGGTGGGTGGCCGGTGCGGCACCGGGGAGCAGGAACCGGTGCCGGGTGTCGGGCTGCACCCGCTCGCGTTCCCGCAGCACCGTCCACGACCCGCCGCTCCGCTCGTCCCGGGTGCTGATCGACACCCAGCCGGGGGCGTTCCCGACGAACCAGGTGGTGTCGACCTCCACGTGCCGCGGCACGCCGCCCGCGGCGAGCGCGAACTCGACCCAGTCGTTGCCGCCGTCGCGGCGCCGCGCGTTCTCCCAGCCCTCGCCCATGTGCCGGGCCTTCCCGGGCAGCACCAGGTTGCCGGGGGAGGAGTAGAACTCGTCCGAGCAGCCGGTGACGTACCCGCCGTTCTCGGCGGCCAGCAGGTCGACCGTGCCCTCGAGGAATCGCGGGTCGGGCAGCACCCGGCCGAGCACCCGGAACCGGGCGATCCCGCCGTCGGGGTGCATGACCAGCCGGACGTGGCTGACCCGGCGCCCCGAGGCGACC
Organism: Pseudonocardia sp. ICBG1293; assembly: GCF_020131355.1. GTDB lineage: Bacteria > Actinomycetota > Actinomycetes > Mycobacteriales > Pseudonocardiaceae > Pseudonocardia. The sequence continues at coordinate 146,764 of NZ_JAHLEL010000047.1, read as the reverse complement.
GGGTAGACGTTCGCGGTGTCCCCGGCGCAGGCCGAGCGCCCCACGAGCTCGAACCAGTCGGCCTTCAGCAGGTCCTCGGGCGACGGGTAGCCCTCGACGTCGGCCGCCTCGACCGCGATCTCCGGCGGGTAGTTGCCCCGGAAGAAGGCGGTGTCGACGACGACGTGGTCGACGGTGCCGGGCGCCCCGAGCCGGACCAGTGCCCAGTCGTGGCCGGGCTCGCGGCGCCGGCGGGTCTCCCAGCCGTCGTAGACCTTGCCCTTGAGACCGAACTCGTCGGGGTCGAACCGCGGCGGCGCGGCGGTGATCAGGTTCTCGCGCTGGGCGAAGAACTCGTCGTTGGCGGCGACGACGGAGCCGCCGAGCGCGCGGGAGGCCAGGTCGATGAGCGAGGGGTCGGTCACGGGCTGCTCCTGATCGTGCGACGGGTGGGGAACGGGTGGTCGGTGGCGACCCGGGCGCCGACCCGGCGCAGCAGCGCCACGGCGTCGGTGATCGCCGCGCGCTGGTCGCGGGCCAGGTCGGTCAGAGCGTAGGTGGCGGTGAACCCGGCGGAGCGGGCCGCGTCCGGGTCGAGCACCACCTGCCCGGCGACGGCCACGACCGGCACCCCGGCCGCGCCGGCGGCCGCGGCGACCCCGGCCGGGGCCTTGCCGTGCAGGGTCTGGGCGTCGAGCCTGCCCTCGCCGGTGACGACCAGCGTCGCCCCGGCCAGCGCGTCGTGGAAGCCGGTGAGCTCCAGGACGGTGCCGACGCCCGGCGCGGTGCGTGCTCCGCAGGCGGCGGTCAGGGCGAGCCCGGCACCGCCCGCGGCACCCGCGCCGGCCGCCGCGGCGAGCCGGTCCGGGTCGGTCCCGGTGGCGGCGGCGAGCACCCGCACCCAGCGGGCGAGTGCGGTGTCCAGGGCTCTCACCAGGGCGGGGTCGGCGCCCTTCTGCGGTCCGTAGACCGCGGCGGCCCCGTGCGGGCCGAGCAGCGGGTTGTCGACGTCGGCGGCGACCCGCACCCGCACCGCGGGGTCGGTCAGCCGCGGGTGCAGCCCGGACAGGTCCAGCCGGTCGGCGCGGGCCAGGGCGAGGCCACCGCGGCCCACCTCGGCACCGGCCGCGTCCAGGACGCGGGCGCCGAGGCCGCGCAGCAGCCCGGCACCGCCGTCGGTGGTCGCGCTACCGCCCAGCCCGACGACGACGTCGGTGCAGCCGGCGTCGAGCGCCGCGGCCAGCACGGTGCCCAGCCCCTCGGTGCCCGCACCACCGGGGTCGCGCACCCCACCGGGCTGCGCGGCCGGACCGGACGTCGACGCCAGCTCGACCAGCGCACGCGTGCCGGTCCGGGCCCAGACGGCCGTGAGCGGGGTCCCGGTGGGGCCGGTCGCGGTGGTCCTGACCGGCTCCCAGCCCGCGGCGAGTGCCGCGGCGACGGTGCCCTCACCGCCGTCGGCGACCGGACAGCACCGGACCGCGCGGCCCGGTTCGGCGTCGGCGATGCCGGCGGCCAGTGCCGCGGCGACGGCGGCCGCGTCCACCGAGCCCTTGAACTTGTCCGGGGCCAGCAGGACCGTGCCCCGGTCGGGTCGGCTCACGGCAGGTGGGCGAGCGCGGTCGGGGCGTCGGCGGGGGTCTGCGCGAGGTCCTCGAACTCGGTGACGGCGTCGATCTCGGTGCCCATCGCGATGTTGGTGACCCGCTCCAGCACGACCTCGACGACGATCGGCACCTTGTGCTCGCGGGCCAGCTGCGACGCCCGGCGCAGGGTGGTCGCGAGCTCGTCCGGGTCGGTGACCCGCAGCCCCACGCACCCGAGCCCCTCCGCGACCCGGACGTGGTCGACGCCGTAGCCCTTCGGCAGACCGGTCGTCTCCTCGTCGGCGTGCATGTTGTCGAAGGCCAGCGACACCTCGTAGTCCATGTCGAACGCGCGCTGCGCCTGCCGGATCAGCCCGAGGTAGGAGTTGTTGACGACCACGTGCACGTAGCCGAGCCCGAACTGGGCGCCGACCGCGAGCTCCTCGAGCATGAACTGGAAGTCGTAGTCCCCCGACAGGGCCACGACCGGCGTCGACGGCTCGGCGACGACGGCACCCAGCGCGGCCGGGATGGTCCAGCCCAGCGGCCCGGCCTGGCCGCAGTTCACCCAGTGCCGGGGCCGGTAGACGTGCAGGAACTGGCCGGCGGCGATCTGGGACAGCCCGATCGTGGTCACGTAGCGGGTCTCCGGGCCGAACACCCGGTTCATCTCCTGGTAGACCCGCTGCGGCTTGATCGGGACATGGGGGAAGTCGGTGCGGCGCAGCAGCGTCGCCCTGCGCTCCCGGCAGGACCGCGCCCACGCCGAGCGGTCCGGCAGGTCACCGGCGTCACGACGGCGGCGGGCCTGCACCAGCAGCGCCCGCAGCGCGGCGCCGGCGTCGGAGACCACGCCGTAGTCGGGGGCGAAGACCCGCCCGATCTGGGTCGGCTCGATGTCGACGTGGACGAAGCGGCGCCCGCGCCGGTAGGTGTCGAGCCCGCCGGTGTGCCGGTTGGCCCACCGGTTCCCGATCCCGAGCACGGTGTCGGACTCCAGGAAGGTGGCGTTGCCGTACCGGTGCGCGGTCTGCAGCCCGACCATCCCGGCGGCGAGCGGGTGGTCGTCGGGGATCGTGCCCCAGCCCATCAGGGTCGGGACCACCGGGATACCGAGGATCTCGGCCAGCTCGACGAGCTCGGCCGCGGCGTCGGCGTTGACGATCCCGCCGCCGGCGACGATGAGCGGTCGCTCGGCCTCGGCGAGCAGGTCGAGCACCCGGGTGGCCTGCGGCGCGGTCATGGCGGGCCGGTGCACCGGCAGCGGGGCGTAGGTGTCCGGGTCGAAGTCGATGACGGTCTGCTGCACGTCGACCGGCAGGTCGAGCAGCACCGGGCCGGGCCGGCCGGACCGCATCAGGTGGAACGCCTGGGCGAAGGCACCCGGGACCTGCGCGGCCTCGCGCACCGTCATCGCCATCTTGGTGACCGGCGCGGCGATCGCCGCGATGTCGACGGCCTGGAAGTCCTCCTTGTGCAGCCGCGCGACCGGGGCCTGCCCGGTGATCGCCAGGATCGGGATCGAGTCCGCCGACGCCGAGTACAGGCCGGTGACCATGTCGGTGCCCGCGGGACCGGACGTGCCGATGCAGACGCCGATGTTGCCGGGCCCGGAGCGGGTGAAGCCCTCGGCCATGTGCGAGGCACCCTCGACGTGGCGGGCCAGGACGTGGCCGACCGTGCCGCGGGCGCGCAGCGCGGCGTAGAACGGGTTGATCGCCGCGCCGGGGACGCCGAAGGCCTGGGTGGCACCCTCGGCCTCGAGGATGCGGACGGCGGCCTCGGCCGCGGTCATGCGGGTCATGACGGGTCCCCGTTCAGCCGGCGGACGGTGCGGTGCAGGGCGGAGTGGTCGAGGCCGCCGTCGCCTGCGGCGCGGGTCGCGGCGACGAGCTGGGCCACGAGCGCGGCGACCGGGGCGACCACCCCGGCCTCACGGGCGGAGTCGGCGACGATGCCCATGTCCTTGTGGTGCAGGTCGATCCGGAACCCGGGGGAGTGGTCCCCGGACAGCATCCTCGGCGCCTTCTGGTCGAGGACCTTCGAGCCCGCGAGCCCGCCGCCGAGCACCTCCACGGCGGCGTCGAGGTCGGCGCCGTGTGCCCGCAGGAACTCGACCGCCTCGGCGAGCAGGGCGATGTTCCCGGCGACGATCAGCTGGTTCGCGGCCTTCACCGTCTGCCCGGCCCCGGACGGGCCGACGTGCACGACCGTGGCGCCGACGACCTCGAGCAGCGGGCGGGCGGCGGCCACGGCGTCGGCCTCACCACCGACCATGATCGACAGGGTGGCGTTCTCCGCACCGGCCTGACCACCGGAGACCGGTGCGTCGAGCATCCGCAGGCCGCGCTCGGTGGCGCGGGCGGCGAGGTCGCGGGCCACGTCGGGCCGGATCGTGGAGAAGTCGACCACCAGGGTGCCGGGCTGCGCGGTGTCGAACACGCCCCCCTCACGGGTGCAGACGTCGACGACGTCGGGCGAGTCCGGCAGCATCAGCGCGACCACGTCGGCCTTCGCGACCGCCTCGGCGACGGTCGACGCCGCGCGGCCGCCGTCCGCGGCGAGGGCCTGCGCCTTGGCCGGGCTGCGGTTGTGGCCGACGACATCGTGCCCGGCGTCCACCAGGTGGCGGGCCATCGGGCCGCCCATGATGCCGAGGCCGACGAACGCGACGGTGGGGGTGTCGGTGCCGCTCATGCGGACGCTCCTTCCCGGCTCAGCCAGCCGAAGGGGTCGGCGGTGACGGGCTTGTACTCGAGGCTGACCGGACCGTCGTAGCCGGCAGCGACGACCCGGGCGAGCAGGTCGGTGATCGGCAGGTCCCCGGTGCCGGGCTCGCCGCGCCCGGGGGCGTCGGCGATCTGGACGTGCCCGATCCGGTCGGCGTGGCGGTCGATCGCGGCGGCGGGGTCGTCGCCGTTCACGGCGAGGTGGTAGACGTCGAGGAGCAGCCGCAGGTGCGGCGACCCGACCCGGTCGAGCACGGCGACGGCGTCGTCGGCGGTCCGCAGCGGGTAGGCGTCGACCCCGCTGACCGGCTCGAGCAGCGCGACGGCGCCGATCCGGGCGGCGGCCTCGGCGGCCAGCGTCAGGTTGCGGGTCGCGGTCTCGTCCTGGACCCGCGGGTCCAGGTCGTCGCGGCGGTTGCCGTAGAGGGCGTTGAACCCGAGCGTGCCGAGCCGTTCGCCGATCCCGACGGCGACGGCGACGTTGTCGGCGAACTCGCCCGAGCGGGCGGGGTCGGAGAGGATGCCGCGCTCCCCGGCGGGCATGTCGCCCGCGGCGAAGTTGAGCCCGGTCAGCGTGACCCCGGCGTCGGCGACGGCACGGACGAAGGCGTCGACCTCGCGGTCGCCGGGCACGGAGCCGGTGAACGGCCACCAGAACTCGACGGCGTCGAACCCGGCGGCCGCGGCGGCCGCGGGTCGCGCCAGCAGCGGCAGGTCACCGAGGACGATCGAGCAGTTGACGGTGTAGCGCACTTCAGGGGCCTCCTCGTCGAGGACGGTGCGGTGCTCTCGGAATGCGGTGCTCTCGCGGTGCGGTGCCCGGAGCGCGGTGCTCAGGTGGGCTCGGGCAGGCCCCGGTAGGCCCGCCAGCCGCCGTGGGCGGTGATGTCGGTGAGCTCGTCGTGCTGGCGCTCCCGTACGCCGGGCCGCAGCCCGACGGCGAGCACGTCGCGGCCGTCCTCGAGCTCGATGACGGTGAGCTCGAGCTCCGGCGGCTCGTCGGGCAGGAAGTCGGTGCGGATCGCCGAGAGCGGGACGTCGTAGATCTCGCCGGCGAGCGGGACGCCGCCGGAGGGGTCCTCGGTCAGGGCCGGGAACTGGTCGCGGACCGAGTACATGCGGTAGTGCGGAGCGGTCCGGACGGCACCCAGGAACGGGTGGGCGGACACGTTGTGGTGGAGCCGGCCGCCGCGCATCGCGTCACCGGAACAGAACAGGGCAGTCACCCGGACCTCCGATCATTCCGCAATGCGGAAAAGTGATTCCGTTGTGCGATGTGAATCGGACCACGGCGCCGGAGGGCTGTCAAGCATCGCGGTCGTCGGCGACCCCTTGACGCTTGCGTGACCGGCGCCATAGCGTGATTCCGCAACGTAAGAGATTCGTTTCACATCGCGGAAATCAGCGCGTCACATTCGATGCGCCACGACGTGGGAACCGAGGTGGCCCCGATGACGGGACCCGGAACGAGCGACCGATCCGCCCCCGCCCCGACCGGTGAGCGGGTGGCCGCCGTGCCCGTCGCCGGGGAACCGGTGGGGGAACCGAGCCCCCGGCTCTACAACCGCGACCTCGCTCCCACCACCGTCGAGGGCCGGTCGTGGAAGGCCTACAACATCTTCACCCTGTGGGCCGTGGACGTGCACAGCCTGGGCAACTACGGCTTCGCGCTCGGCCTGTTCGCGCTCGGCCTGGGGGCGTGGCAGATCCTGGTCTCGCTCGGCATCGGTGCGCTGGTGCTGTTCGTGCTGCTCACCGTCGCCGGGTACATGGGCTACCGCACGGGACTGCCGTTCCCGGTCATGAGCCGGATCTCCTTCGGCGTCCGCGGCGCGCAGCTCCCCGCGCTGGTCCGGGGCGCGGTCGCGATCGCCTGGTTCGGCATCCAGACCTACCTCGCCACCCAGGTCCTCGTCGTGATGGTCCTCGCCGTGGCCCCCGGTGCGGGCGGGCTGGAACAGGTGTCGTTCCTCGGTCTGTCGGTGCTGGGCTGGATCTGCTTCCTCGTGCTGTGGGTCGTGCAGGTGGCGATCCTGCTGCGCGGCATGGACGGCATCCGCCGCTACGAGGCCGTCGCCGGGCCGATCGTGCTGGTGACGCTCGCCGCGCTCGCCGGATGGGTGCTCTGGCAGACCGGCGGTGACATCGCGCTGTCGGTGCCCGACCCGCTGACCGGCGGCGCGATGTGGGTGCAGATCCTGGCCGGGGCGTCGTTGTGGACGGCGATCTACGGCACGTTCGTCCTGAACTTCTGCGACTTCACCCGCGGCGCGGTGTCCACCGGCGCGGGCCGGCGCGGCAGCTTCTGGGGGATCCTGCCCAACACGCTGTTCTTCGGCGTGGTCGTGGTGGTGCTGGCCGGGGGCCAGCTGCGGATCGGCGGCCAGGTGATCGCCAGCCCGGCCGACGTCGTCAACACCATCCCGAACACGCCGCTGCTGCTGCTCGCCTCGGCGGCGCTGCTGATCCTGACGATCGCGGTCAACCTGATGGCGAACTTCGTGGCCCCCTGCTACGCCCTGTCCAACCTGGTCCCGCGGGTGCTGGACTTCCGCCGCGCCGGTGTGGTGAGCGCGCTGATCGGACTGGTCATCCTGCCCTGGAACCTGTACGACTCGCCGATCGTGATCACCTACTTCCTGGGTGTCCTCGGCGCCCTGCTCGGCCCGCTGTTCGGGATCGTGATGGCCGACTACTGGCTGGTGCGCCGCGGGAGGATCGACGTGCCCGCGCTCTACACGGACGCGAGCACCGGCGCCTACCACTACCGCGGCGGGGTCAACCGGCGCGCGGTCGCGGTGTTCGTGCCGTCGGCGCTGGTCGCGGTCGCCGTCGGGTTCGTCCCCGCCCTGGAGCCGGTCGCCCCGTTCAGCTGGTTCCTCGGTGCCGGGCTCGCCGCGCTGCTGACCGTGCTCGTGGCCCCGCGCGGACGGATCTACCACGCGGTGTCCGGGGAGTCCCTGGCCGTGGCACCCACCGGGGGGCACTAGTGCGCATCGTCGTCGTCAACGTGAACACCACCGGGTCGGTGACCGAGGCCATCGCCGCCTCCGCGCGGTCGGTCGCCGCCCCCGGCACCGAGATCGTCGGGCTCACACCGCGGTTCGGCGCCGAGTCGGTCGAGGGCAACCTGGAGAGCTACCTGGCCGCGGTCGGGGTCGCCGACGCCGTCGCGCGGTACGCCGCCTCCGGCGAACCGTTCGACGCGGTGATCCAGGCCGGCTACGGCGAGCACGGCCGGGAGGGACTGCAGGAGATGCTCGACGTGCCCGTCGTCGACATCACCGAGGCCGCCGCGGCGACCGCGATGTACCTCGGCCACCGCTACGCGGTCGTGACCACACTGGACCGCACCGTCCCGCTCATCGAGGACCGTCTGCTGGTCGCCGGGCTGGAACGGCGGTGCGCCTCGGTGCGTGCCTCCGGCCTCGCGGTGCTGGAGCTGGAGCAGGACCCCGCCCGCGCGGTCGCCGCGATCGTCGAGCAGGCCCGGCTGGCCGTCGAGCACGACCACGCCGAGGTGATCTGCCTGGGCTGCGGCGGCATGGCGGGCCTGGAGGAGAAGGTGCGGGGGGGAAACCGGCGTGCCGGTCGTCGACGGGGTGCAGGCCGCGGTGACCGTCGCCGAGTCGCTGGTGCGCCTGCGCCTGAGCACCTCGAAGGCCCGCACCTACGCGGCCCCCCGGACCAAGAAGATCACCGGATTCCCCCTGGAGTTGCCATGACCAGCTACGACCTGGTGGTCCGCGGACAGCGGATCATGACCACCGCCGGCGAGCAGCCCCGCGAGATCGGCGTGACCGGCGGGCGGATCGTCGCGATCGAGCCGCTGGGCAACGGCCTCGACGGCGCCCGGGTGATCGATCTCGCCGACGACGAGGTGCTGCTGCCCGGCCTCGTCGACACCCACGTCCACGTCAACGAGCCCGGCCGCACCGAGTGGGAGGGCTTCGCCTCGGCGACCCGGGCCGCCGTGGCCGGCGGGGTCACCACCATCGTCGACATGCCGCTGAACTCGATCCCGCCGACGGTCGACGTCGCCGCGCTGGAGGTCAAGCGCAAGGTCGCCGAGCACCAGGCGTTCGTCGACGTCGGGTTCTGGGGTGGCGCGGTGCCGGGCAACCTGGGGGACCTGCGCGGCCTGCACGACGAGGGGGTCTTCGGCTTCAAGTGCTTCCTGCTGCACTCCGGCGTCGACGAGTTCCCGCCGCTCGACGCCGACGAGATGGAGCGCGACATGGCCGAGCTGGCCACGTTCGACGCCGTCATGATCGTGCACGCGGAGGACTCCCGGGCCATCGAGAAGGCCCCCACCCCGCACGGCGCGCGCTACGAGACCTTCCTGCGCTCGCGCCCGCGCGGGGCGGAGAACCTGGCGATCGCCGAGGTCATCGAGCGCGCCCGCTGGACCGGGGCGCGTGCGCACGTGCTGCACGTGTCCTCCTCCGACGCGCTGCCGATGATCGCCACCGCGCGCCGCGACGGCGTCCGGATCACCGCCGAGACCTGCCCGCACTACCTGACGCTGTTCGCCGAGGAGATCCCCGACGGCGCCACCACCCACAAGTGCTGCCCGCCGATCCGCGAGGCGTCCAACCGGGAGCTGCTCTGGGAGGGGCTCCTCGACGGGACGATCGACTGCATCGTCAGCGACCACTCGCCGTCGACGGTCGAGCTGAAGCTGCTCGACTCCGGTGACTTCGGGCTCGCCTGGGGCGGGGTGTCGTCGTTGCAGCTGGGCCTGTCGCTGGTGTGGAGCGAGGCACGCCGGCGGGGCATCGGGCTCGCGCAGGTGGTGCAGTGGATGGCGTCGAAGCCGGCCGACCTGGTCGGGCTGCGCTCCAAGGGCCGGATCGCGCTGGGCTACGACGCCGACCTCGCGGTCTTCGCCCCCGACGCCGCCTACGTCGTCGACCCGGACCGGCTGCACCACAAGAACAAGGTGAGCGCCTATGCCGGCCGGTCGCTGTCCGGCGTGGTCCGGCGCACCGTCCTGGGCGGGCGCGACGTCGACGTCGCCGGTGAGCCGCACGGCCGGCTGCTGCGCCGCGGGTCGGTGGAGCGGGTGACCGGCGCGCCGGGCGCCGTGGAGGCCCCCGACGTCCCCGCCGCACCGTCCGAGCAGGGCTAGACTTCCGTCATGCGGAAGAACGATCCCGACAGCCGTGTCGGTGCCGCCGCGGACGCCGCCGTGGACGGTGCCGCGGCCGCGCCGGCACGCTCGGGGGCCGTGCAGTCCGTGGAGCGGGCCGTGGACCTGCTGGAGGCGATGGCCGACGCGGGCGGGACGGTCAGCCTGTCCCACCTCGCGGCCACCTCCGGGCTCCCGCTGCCGACCATCCACCGGCTCGTCCGGACCCTCGCCGGGCGCGGCTACGTCCGCCAGCAGTCCTCCCGGGAGTACGCCCTGGGCCCCCGCCTGGTGCGCCTGGGCGACACCGCCGGTCGTCTGGTGGGCATGTGGGCCCGGCCCCGGCTCGCGGCGCTGGTCGACGACCTGGGGGAGAGCGCGAACCTGGCGCTGCTGGAGGGCAACCAGGTCGTCTACGTCGCCCAGGAGCCCGGCCGGCACTCGATGCGGATGTTCACCGAGGTGGGGCGACGGGTGTCGCCGCACTGCACCGCCGTCGGCAAGGCCCTGCTGTCGAGGATGCCGGTCGAGCGGGCGCGCGAGATCCTGCGGCACACCGAGTTCGTCCGACACACCGACAACACCATCACCTCGCCCGAGGAGTACGCCGCCGAGCTCGACAAGGTCCGGGCCGCCGGGTACGCCGTCGACGAGGGGGAGCAGGAACTCGGGGTGCGCTGCGTCGCCGTCGCCCTGGACAGCCCGCTGCCCGCGGCGGTGTCCATCTCCGGTCCGACGACCCGGATGACCGACGCCCTGCTCGACTCCGCCGTGCCGAAGCTGCAGTCCGTGGCCGATGCGCTGGTGGCGGAGCTGGCCCGGCAGGACGCGGCCGGGGCCTGAGATCGTCCCCGTGTGAGGAGAGGCCGGGCCGCCGGCCCCGGATACCGGCGGCGACGCGCCGTGATCGCGACCGATGAGTAGGCCGGTGCCGGATCCGGCACCCGATCCCTCGCCGGTGGCGATCATCGCTGGGAGCGGGGCCCGGCTGGTCCGTGGTGATCGCGGCCGGTGAGGGATTCGGTGCTGCATCCGGCACGTGATGCCTCGCCGGTGACGACCACCGACCGCTCGGTGGACGTCACGTCCCCGGGCCCCACCGTTCGCGGGCGCGAACCGGGTCCGGCGTTCGCACCCGGGAACCGGGCCGGCGCATGATCCTGTCCCGATGACCGATCTGGAACGGCTGCTGGTCCGGCAGGGCGGCCTGGTCACCCGGACCCAGGCGATCGCCTACGGCGTTCCGGCCCGCACCGTCGCGCGACGGGTGTCCTCCGGTGCCTGGCGGGCGCGGCACCCCGGGGTCTACCTGGTCGCCGGTCACCGGGTCACCGACGAGACCCGGGTCCGGGCGGCGTGGCTCTGGGGCGGCGCCCGCTGCGTCGTGACCGGGCCCGCGGCCGCGTACTGGCTGGGGCTGCGTCCCGGTGCCCCGGCCGAGGTGCTGCTCGCCGTCCCGCCGACGGTGCAGCGGGCCCGGCGGCCGGGAGTGCGTCTGCGTCGCCGCAGCCTGGGCCCGGCCGACCGGGTCGTCCACCGGGGGATCGTCGTGACCGCGACGCCGCTGACCGTGCTGGAGACCGCCGCCGTGCTGCCGGGCGACGCCGGGACCACGTTCCTCGACCGGGCGCTGCAGCGGTGGGTGTCCTACGACGAGCTGCACGCGGCGTACTGCCGGGTGGCCGGCACCCCTGGCGTCGCGGCGGCCGTGCGGCTGCTCGTCGCGGCGGGGGACCGGGCCGACTCGGCCCTGGAACGACGGTTGCTGCGGCTGCTGCGCGACGCCCGGCTCCCCGGGCTCGTGCGGGCGATGCCGTTCGGGCCCTGGACGATCGACCTCGCGTTCCCCGCGGCGCGGGTGGCGGTGGAGGTCGACGGCTGGGCCTGGCACAGCGACCCGGAGCGGTTCAGGGCCGACCGTCGCAAGCAGAACGCACTGGTCGCAGCCGGGTGGACGGTGCTGCGGTTCACCTGGTCCGACGTGCACGACCGGCCGGGCGGGACCGTCGCCCGCATCCGCCGGGCCGTGCATGATCGCGCCGCCTGAGGGGTCCGGTGCCGGATCCGGCGCCGGACCCCTCGGAGGAGGCGATCACTCGTCGCGGACCCGGGTCCCCGGCTCGGTGGTGACCGGCTCGTAGGAGTCCGGGCCCAGCACCTGCCCGGAGGACAGGATCCGGATCTCCCCGGTCTGGACGAGCACCGGCGGTCCCGCGGCGACGATCGACGGCGCCGGCGCCCTCCCGGACCCCAGCACGTTGAAGAACAGGTTCAGCAGCACCGCGACGATCGCCGCCGAGCTGATGCCGGAGTGGAAGATCGTCGAGAACCAGTCCGGGAAGCGCGACCAGAAGTCCGGCGACACCACCGGCACCAGGCCGAACGCCACCGCCGCCGCGACGACCACCATGTTGTTGGTGTTGCGGTACTCCACCGACGCCAGCGTCCGGATGCCGCTCGCGGCGACCGTGCCGAACAGCACGATGCCGGCCCCGCCGAGCACCGGCTGCGGGATCGCCGAGAACACCGCCGCGGCCATCGGTGAGAGGCCCAGCAGCAGCAGGAGCACGCCGCCCGCGGCGACGGCGAACCGGCTCCGGACGCCGGTGAGGGCGACCAGGCCGACGTTCTGTGCGAACGCCGTCGCCGGGAAGGAGTTGAACACCGGGGCCAGGACGGAGGCGGCCATGTCGGCGCGCAGGCCGTCGCCCACCCGCCGGGAGTCCACCTCGGTCCCGACGACCTCACCGACGGCGAGGATGTCGGCGGTCGTCTCCACCATGATCACCAGGACCACGATGACCATGGACACGATCGCCCCGATCTCGAACAGCGGTCCACCGAACGCGAACGGCGTCGGGAGGGCGACCACCCCCGCCGCGCCGACCTCGGAGAAGCTGCTGAGCCCCAGCACGAGGGCGACGACGGTGCCGACCAGGAGCCCGAGCAGCACCGACAGCCGGGAGACCGCCCGGATCCTGCTGGCGACGACCACGACCAGGAAGGTGAACCCGGCCAGCGCGATGTCGGGCAGCGCGCCGAACGCAGGGTTGGGCACCGTCGCGCCGTCGACGGTGGTCGTCTCCTGGCCGGTGATCCAGCCGGTCGCCACCGGCATCAGCGACAGCCCGATCACGGTGATGATCGAGCCGGTCACCACCGGCGGGAACAGCCGCACCACCCGGGCGAAGAACGGGGTGATGAGCAGCCCGACCAGCGCGGCGACGAGGACGGCGCCGAACACGGTGCGCAGGCCGTCGGTGCCGTCGTCGCCGACGATCGCGATCATCGTCGACACCGAGGCGAACGAGGTGCCCTGCACCAGCGGCAGCTGCGAGCCGAAGAACGGCAGCCCGAGCGTCTGCAGGATCGTGGCGAGCCCGCTCACGAACAGCCCGCAGGCCACGAGGACGGCGCTCTGCAGCGGGTCGAGCCCGGCCGCGCCGCCGATGATGATCGGGACGGCGATCACGCCGCCGAACATCGCGAGGATGTGCTGCACGCCGTACCCGACCGTCGCGCCGACGCCGAGGCGTTCGTCCTCGGGCCGGGGGCCGCCCGCGCGGCGGACGGCCGGCGCCGGCCCGTCGGTTCCGGGGCCGGTACTGTCGTGGCTGCTCATGAGACGTCCCTAAGAGGTCGTTTCAGAACGACTTGTCGAGTTTCCATTGACCCCTCGACGACAGATCAAACGGCAGGTCAGATAGCCGCTTGTCGTCTACAACAGACACGTCGACCTCGTTCTGAAATGACCTCTAAGGTCGCAGGTGTTCGGGGTTGATGCCCCGGATGCCCGGGACGACGGGGTGTGGCTGATGAGCTGTTGCCGCTTCGGTGGCTCGGAAGGAATGGCCGCCCCGTCGTTCTGGACAGGCCTGGCCACTGATTCGGATCTGATGCGAACCGTCGCTGATTAGGGACCTGATGGCGGGTTGTCCACGGGCGTGAACTGCAACAACAGGAGTTTGTTCGTGGCGCGACGAGCAGTGGTCTGGATCGGGATCGACGTCGGGAAAAGGACCCACCACGCCTGCGCTGTCGATGCCGAGGGCAAGGTTGTGTTCTCCCGCAAGGTCGGCAACGACCAGGCCGCGATCGAAGCTCTGCTCGATCGGGCGTCCGCCGCGGCCGAGGACGTGCGGTGGGCGATCGATCTGACCAACAGCTATGCCGCGCTGTTGCAGGTCGTCCTCACCGCAGCCGACCAGCGGGTGGTCTACGTTCCCGGGCGGGTCGTCAACCGGATGAGCGGCGTGTTCCGTGGGGAGGCCAAGACCGACGCCCGCGACGCAAAGGTCATCGCCGACACCGCCCGCATGTCCGGCGCCGACCTCACCGTGGTTACCGCCACTGACGAGACCACTGCTGAGCTGCGTCGGCTCGTGGCCCACCGCGAGGACCTGATGGCTGACTGGGTACGCGGGGTCAACCGGCTGCGTGACCTGCTCGGGTCGATCTTTCCCGGTCTCGAGGCGGCCTTCGACTACTCCACCCGCAGCGCTCTGGTGCTGGTCACCGGGTTCCAGACACCGCAGGCGCTCCGAGACGCGGACACAGCCGGAGTGATCGAGTATCTGCACGCCCACCGGGCATGGGCACCAGGCATCCCCACGATGGCGGCCACCGCGGTCGCCGCAGCCCACGCCCAGACCGTGACCCTGCCCAGCGAGACGCGGACCGCGGTCCTTGTCGCCGGCCTGGCCCGGCGGCTGTTGGAGCTCGACCGGGAGATCAAAGACACCGACAAGCTGATCACCACCGTGTTCCGCACCCACCCGGACGCGGCGATCATCGAGTCGCTGCCCGGACTCGGCCCCATTCTGGGCGCGGAATTCCTCACCGCCACCAACGGCGGTGTCAGCAGCAGTATCGGCGCTGATGTCGGCTCCGAGCTGGGTGGCTTCGCCAGCTCGGGACGGCTGGCCTCCTACGCCGGCCTCGTCCCAGTGCCCCAGGACTCCGGCCGGATCAGCGGGAACCTGCGCCGCCCACGACGCTACAACCGCCGCCTGCGGCGAGTGTTCTACATGGCCGCGCTGTCCAGCCTCAAGGTCAACGGCCCGTCCCGGGCCTTTTACCAGCGCAAACGCAGCGAAAGAATGCTGCACACCCAAGCTCTGCTCGCCCTGGCCCGACGCCTGGTCGACGTCCTGTGGGCCCTGCTGCGTGACCGGAGAATGTTCACCATCACCGCACCACAACCCGCTACCGCGGCTTGACACCATCATTCGGATTCCTTCGTGTGGACGGGTGGGGTCAGACGAAGGACGGCACGTCGGTCCAGGCCTCCGGCGCCGGGGTCACGCCGTCCCGCACGACGGTGCCCTCGATCAGGCCGTAGGGGCGGTCGGCGGCGTGGAAGACCTCGCCCGGGTTCTTGAGTCCGAACGGCGACAGGTCGGACAGGAAGTGGTGCTTGTTCGGCATCGCGAACCGGACCTCGGCGACGCCGTCGCACGCCTCGACCGCGGCGCGGCCCATCTCGAACAGCGACTGCTGCAGGGCCAGCGAGTGCGTGGTGGCGAACGCCGACAGCATCGCGGCGCCGATCGCGTCGTAGGCGGCGTTGTAGTCCAGCCCGGCCGCGACGGCCTCGGGCAGGTACCGCCAGCGCGCGGTGACCGAGGTGGCCAGGATGCGGTCGTCGGTCTCGACCAGGGTGGTGTAGCGGTCGCGCGGGAAGCCGTGGAACTCGCTGCCGGTGGACTTGAGGACGGTGAGGTCCTTGAGCCCGGCGGTGACGTGGGTGGCCCCGCCGGTCTTCTGCACCGTCGCGAGCCGGGTGGCCCGGCCCGAGCGGACGAAGGAGTGGTCGTGCCCGGCGCCGTCGACGGCGATCCGCTCCCACTCGTACAGCTCGGCCTGCCACAGCCCACCGGTGATCCACTCGAACTCCCCGGTGAAGTGGTCACCGAGCAGCATCAGGAACTCCTCGGGCGAGGTGATCCCGTGCTCGGACGCGAATGCGTACACCACGTTCTTCTGGGTGTCGGTGGCGACGACCTTCGCGTTGTCGCCGGTCAGGTAGCTGCTCTCCAGGGCGGCACCGCGCAGCTGGCTGGTCACGTTCAGGTCGTGGATCTCGTGGCGCGCGGTGTCGCGGACGACCCGCACCACGCGGACCTCCGCCTTGCCGTACTTGTTGTCGCCGAGGTGCACCGAGACGGACATGGATCAGCTCCCGAGGTAGGTGGAGTAGGAGTAGGGCGACAGCAGCAGCGGGACGTGGTGGTGGCGGTCGGTGCGCTCCGGGCGGAACGCGATCGACACCTCCGGGAAGAACGGGCTCGGGGTGCTGAACGTGATGCGGTGCAGCACGCCCGCGGTCAGAGCGGCCGTGTCCGGCGCGCGCCAGCGGCCGTCGGCGTCGGTGGTGCCCTCGGCCAGCACGGTGTCACCGGCGTGCAGGACGACCGGGACACCCGCGGCGGGGCGACCCGCGGCGGCGTCGAGGACGTGGGTGGAGAAGCTGCTCACGACAGCACCTGCCGCAGTCGCAGTCCGGTGATCTCGGCGAGCTGCCTGGCGGCCTCGGCGCGCTCGGTCGCCGGGTCGTTGCGCAGCCGCCGTTCCAGCTCGGCGAGGACCTCCGCCGCGTCCCGGCCCGCGGCCCGGATCAGGAACACGTGCCCGAACCGGTGCTCGTAGGCGGCGTTGCCGGCGGCGAGCCGGGCCGTGGTGTCGGCTCCGGTGTCCACCCCGGACTGCTCGGAGCGGGAGAACGCGGCGCCCTCGGCGTGCGCGGTCCCGGGCCGCTCGCCGATGCGGGGGTGCCCGGCCAGGACGGCGTCGATCTCGGCGCCGTCCAGCTCGAGGACCGCCTTCTCCGCCGCGGCGACCGCGTCGTCGACCCCGGCGTAGGGGCGACCCGCCAGCAGCCGGTCGGCCCAGGCCGTCGAGGTGGCGCAGGCGCGCAGCGACGGTCGCAGCACGTCCGGCGGCGCGGTGTTGAGGTGGTCGAGGGTCAGGGCGTCCGGCATGGGGCCTGCTTCCGTACTCGTTCCGCGATTTCCACGATGCGAAATCGTGGTTCCGAAGTGTTATCAGTGTTGGTTTCGCGGCGGTGAGGTGTCAAGGGTCACCCGCCGGCGGCCCTCGGGCGGGCGCGGTCGCGGTGCGTGTCGGCGGCCCACGCTGCGCGGTGCGCCGACCTCGCGCGCCCGGTGCGGCCGGTTCGTCATCCAGTCGTACCGCGACGCAGCACGGGCGTCATCCGGTGCCCCGGCTCGTCCGGTTCGCCGGGTTCTGTGGTCACGCAGTCGTCACGAGCGGGCAACGCCGTGCGGTCGTTGCGCCACGGACCATTCCCGGTCGGTGGTCCTCCGACCCGGCCACCGTGGGGGCATCGATGACGCAGGAGATGGACCGGACCGCGGCCGCGCAGGCCGGCGCCGCGCGCGAGACGCTGGAGGACTACACGCTGCGGTTCGCGCCGCGCAGCTACCGCCGCTGGTCGCCGGGCGTCGTCGGCGTGACGGCCCTCGGTGGCATCGCCTACCTCGCCGACTTCGCGATCGGTGCGAACATCGGCATCGCCTACGGCACGGTGAACGCCCTGTGGGGCATCGCCGTGTTCGCGCTGGTGATCATCGCGACCGGACTGCCGCTGGCGTACTACGCGGCCCGCTACAACCTCGACCTGGACCTGATCACCCGTGGCAGCGGCTTCGGCTACTACGGCTCGATCCTGACCAACGTCATCTTCGCGACGTTCACCTTCATCTTCTTCGCCCTCGAGGGCTCGATCATGGCCCAGGGCCTGGAGCTGGGGCTGGGTCTGCCGCTGTGGGCGGGCTACGCCGTGTCCACGGTGATCATCTTCCCGCTGGTGGTGTACGGGATGTCGCTGCTGTCCACGCTGCAGGTGTGGACGACGCCGCTTTGGCTGGTCCTCATGGTGCTGCCGTTCGGCTACCTGCTCGTCGCGCACCCGGACTCGGTGTCGACGTTCCTGGCCTACCAGGGCGAGGACGGCACGGGGACCCCGAGCCTCGGCTCGGTCATGCTCGCCGCCGGGGTGTGCCTGTCACTGATCGCCCAGATCGCCGAGCAGATCGACTACCTGCGGTTCATGCCGCCCAGGACCCCGGAGAACGCCCGCCGCTGGTGGACCGCGACCCTGCTCGCCGGGCCGGGCTGGGTGCTGTTCGGGGCGGCCAAGCAGGTCGTCGGGCTCTTCCTCGCGGTGTACCTCATCGCCAACGTGGCCGACGGCGCGACGGTGGCCAACGAGCCGGTGCACCAGTTCCTGGTGATCTACCAGGAGCTGATGCCCGCGTGGCTGGCGATCACCCTCGCCGTGGTGCTCGTCGTCATCAGCCAGATCAAGATCAACGTCACGAACGCCTACTCGGGCTCGCTGGCCTGGACGAACTCCTTCACCCGGATCACCGGGACCTACCCCGGCCGCCTCGTGTTCCTCGGCGTCAACCTGGTGATCGCGCTCGTGCTGATGGAGGCGAACATGTTCGACTTCCTCAACGCGATCCTCGGGTTCTACGCCAACATGGGCATCGCGTGGATCGTCGTGGTCGCCACCGACATCGTGGTGAACAAGTACCTGCTGGGCATCTCGCCGAGGATCCCGGAGTTCCGCCGCGGCATGCTGTACGCGGTCAACCCGGTCGGGTTCGGCTCGGTGCTCGTCGCGGGCGGGCTGTCGATCGCGGCGTTCTTCGGGCTGCTGGGCGAGGCGATCGCGCCGTTCTCGCCGCTGGTCGCGATCGTGCTCGGGGTGGTGCTGCCGCCGGTGATCGCGCTGGCCACCCGGGGCCGCTGGTACCTGCGCCGCACGGACGACGGGATCGACCTGCCGATGCTCGACGAGCACGGCAACCCCTCGGCGGTCACGCTGCCGTGCCACGTGTGCGGGCAGGACCTGGAGCGACCGGACATGGCGGCCTGCCCCGCGCACGACGCCTACGTGTGCTCGCTGTGCCTGAGCACCGACCGGACGGGCGAGCACCTGCTCCCGGCCGGGAGGTGAGCGCGACCGGTGCGGGGGCCGGCGTGGAGGTCCGGCGCCCGCCCCCGCACCGTGGTGGGGTCACCCGGCGGCGGCGACCGCCTCGGCGAGGCGGCGGGCGGCGGTGACGGCATCGTGCGCGACGGCCGTCGCCAGTGCTCCGCGCCCGGGCAGCGGGGACAGGCTCCAGCCGTCCCCGCAGCTCGCGGGGACCTGCTCGTGGGCGGGCCCGACCAGGACCTCGGTGCCCAGGACCCGGTGCCCGGCGAGGTGGGCGGGGGAGTCGTCGAGCAGCGGGTCACCGATCTCCTGGGTCTGCACCAGCAACGGTCCGCCGTCCCGCTCGGTGACCCGGACCGTGCCCCGGCAGCGACCCGGCCGCTCCCCGGTGCGGCCGGCGACCAGCACGTCGCGGGCGCGCAGCGCGGCGGTCGGGGCGAGCACCACGTCGAGCACGGCTTCGTGGTGGGCACGCCCGGTCACCACCGTCGGTTCCGGCAGGTAGGTCAGCGAGCCGCCGTCGTCGACGGTGCAGCGCAGCACGGTCCGGCTCGGTCGGGTCGTGCCGTCGGTGCGGCGTGCCCCCGGCAGCGCGACGGCCGCGGCGACCCCGGTCAGGATCAGGTGCGCCCCCGCCCCGACCGTGACGGTGAGGGTGACGTCGTCGCCGGCCAACGGGGTGGAGGCCGACCCGACCAGGTGCACGACGGCCTCGGACCGGGAGGCGCCGGTGACGCCGCGGCGGGGGACCAGGGCCAGCGGGGACTGCGCGCGCAGCGTGGTGACGACCGACCGGCCCTCCCGCGCGACGACGACGAGCTCCGCGCAGGCCCGCACCTCAGGTGCTCGCCCGGACCGCGGCGACCTGGTCGAGCACCCAGGCGCCGACGTCCGCGGCGCCGGGGTCCTCGACCAGCGACTGCGCGATCACCGGCAGCTCCCCGCGGATGCGCGCGGCGTCGCCGGTCATCACCGCGAGGTCGGCACCCACCAGCGGCGCGAGGTCGGTCTTGTTGATCACGAGTAGGTCGGCGGTGGTCACGCCGGGACCGCCCTTGCGCGGCACCTTGTCCCCGCCCGCGACGTCGACGACGAAGATCTGCCGGTCCACCAGGCCGCGGCTGAACACCGCGGTGAGGTTGTCCCCGCCGGACTCCACGAGCACCAGGTCCAGGTCCTCGAAGCGCTCCTCCAGCAGCTCGACGGCGTCGAGGTTGGCGGTGATGTCGTCGCGGATCGCGGTGTGCGGGCAGCAGCCGGTCTGCACGGCCTCGACCCGCTCCGGCGGCAGCACGGCGTTGCGGCGCAGGAAGTCCGCGTCCTCGGTGGTGTAGATGTCGTTGGTGACCACGGCCAGGCGCACCCGCTCGCCGAGGCTGCGGGCCAGCGCCGCGACCAGCGCGGTCTTGCCCGAGCCGACCGGCCCGCCGATCCCGATCCGCACCGCGCGCCCGCCGGCCGGGGCCGGGTCGTGGTGGTCGTGGTCGGTGACGGTCGGGTCGAAGCTGATCACGTGACTGTGGCCGTGCCCGGTCTGCCCGGTCGACGTGCCCTGTTCAGGAGGCAAAGAGACGCACCCTCTCGCGGTGGTGGTGGACGTGGGACTCGGCCATGAGGTCGAGGACCGGCGCGCCGGGCGCCGGGAGGTCGGCGGGATCGCCCGCCGCGAGGGCCGCGGCTTCGTCGACGACGACGGCGAGGTCGTCGTCCAGGGCGACGAGCGCGGCGTTGACGGCGAACGGGTCCAGCCCGAGCAGCCGCACCGCCGCGGACGCGGGCCCGGAGACGGCGAGGTAGCCGACGCAGCGCGCCGCGGCGGCCGGGGACTCCCCGGCGACGCCGACGACGACCCCGACGAGCAGCGGGTGGTGCGGGCGGCGGTCGACCGCGACCAGCGTGTCGAGCGCCGGCGACGGCCACGCCGCCCGCGCCGCGCGCAGGGCGGCCCTGCCCTGCACCCGCGACGCCTCGCGCTGGGCCAGCGACGGCGTCCGGGCGTCGAGCGCCGCGTCGAGCGCCCCCAGCGCCGCACCGAGCGGTCCCGCCCGACCCCCGTCCCGACCCTCCTCCCGGCCCCCCGCCCGACCCGCACGAGCGGGCCGTTCGTACGAAAGGTTCGTACGAACGGCCCGTTCGTGGGCACCGGGTGTGGGGGGAGGGGCGCCGGGTGTGGAGGGAGGAGCACCGGGGGTGGGAGGTGCGACCGCGGCGCGGTGGGCGACGGCGGCGCGGTGGGCGGCGGCGGCGCGGTGGGCGGCGGCGGCGCCGGCGCAGGCGGCGACCCGGCCCGCGGTGCGCAGCCGTCCGCGCAGGAACGCGTGCAGTGACGCCACGTCGGTGACGAGCCCTCGCTCGGCGGCCTCCTCCAGCCCGCCGGAGTGCACGTGCCCCCCACCGGGGAACCGGGCGTCGGCGAGCACCAGCGATGCGAGACCCGCCATCAGAACAGGAAGTACCGCTGCGCCATCGGCAGCTCGCTCACCGGCGCGGGCTCGACGACGGCGCCGTCGATCGTCACCTCGAACGAGTCCGGGTCGACGCGCACGTCGGGGGTGGCGTCGTTGCGCAGCATCCCGGCCTTGCGCACCGAGCGGGTGTCGGCCACCGGCACCGCGGGGGTCGCCAGCCCGAGCCGGTCGGGGACGCCGGCCTCCAGCGCCGAGGGCGCCATGAAGGTGAGCGAGCCGAGTGCGGCGGGGGTGTGGGCGTAGCCGAACATCGGGCGGCCGTAGACCGGGCCGGGGGTGGGGATGGAGGCGTTCGCGTCGCCCATCTGCGCCCAGACCGCGAACCCGCCCTTGAGGACGACCTCGGGGCGCACCCCGAAGAACTTCGGCTCCCACAGCACCAGGTCGGCGAGCTTGCCGACCTCGACCGACCCGACGTGCTCGGCCGCACCGTGCGCGAGCGCCGGGTTGATCGTGTACTTCGCGACGTAGCGCTGCGCGCGGGCGTTGTCCGAGCGCGACGAGTCACCGGGCAGCGGGCCGCGGGCGGCCTTCATGACGTGCGCGGTCTGCCAGGTCCGGATGACGACCTCGCCGATCCGGCCCATCGCCTGCGAGTCGCTCGACATCATCGAGATCGCGCCGAGGTCGTGCAGCACGTCCTCGGCGGCGATCGTCGTCGGGCGGATCCGGGACTCGGCGAACGCCAGGTCCTCGGGCACCGACGGGTTCAGGTGGTGGCACACCATGAGCATGTCGAGGTGCTCGTCGAGGGTGTTGACGGTGTGCGGGCGGGTCGGGTTCGTCGACGAGGGCAGCACGTGTGAGGTGCCCACGACCTCGATGATGTCCGGGGCGTGCCCGCCGCCGGCGCCCTCGGTGTGGAACGCGTTGATCGAGCGCCCGGCGATGGCCTCCAGTGTGGACTGCAGGAACCCGGCCTCGTTCAGGGTGTCGGTGTGGATCGCGGCCTGCACGCCGGTCTCCTCGCACACCCGCAGGCAGGCGTCGATCGCTGCCGGGGTGGTGCCCCAGTCCTCGTGCAGCTTGAACCCGCCCGCCCCGGCGCGCAGCTGCTCGTGCAGCGCGCCGGCGGAGGTGGTGTTGCCCTTGCCCATCAGCAGCAGGTTCACCGGCTGGTGGTCCATGGCCTGCAGCATCCGGCCGATGTTCCACGGGCCGGGGGTGACGGTGGTGGCCTTGGACCCGTCGACGGGGCCGGTGCCGCCGCCGAACAGCGTCGTGACCCCGGACGCGAGCGCGGTCTCGACCAGCTGCGGGCAGATGAAGTGCACGTGCGCGTCGATCGCGCCGGCGGTGAGGATGCGGCCGTTGCCGGCCAGGACCTCGGTACCGGGGCCGATCACGAGGGCGGGGTCGACGCCGTCCATGGTGTCGGGGTTGCCTGCCTTGCCGATGCCGACGATCCGGCCCTCCTTGACGCCCACGTCGGCCTTGACCACGCCCCAGTGGTCCAGCACGACGGCGCCGGTGATCACCAGGTCCGGGCAGTCCGCGGCGAGGACGGCGGCCTGCCCCATCGACTCGCGGATCACCTTGCCACCGCCGAACAGCACCTCGTCGCCGGACGCCGGGCCGCGCGAGCGGTCCTCGGTGACCTCGATCAGCAGGTTCGTGTCGGCGAGCCGGATGCGGTCGCCGACGGTCGGACCGTAGAGGTCGGCGTAGCGCGCGCGGTCGATGCTCACTGCTCGTAGCTCCGCTCGTCGAGGGCGCCGGCCCGCTCGGGACGCAGGCCGGGGACACGCCGCGTGCCGGCGATCGGTACCAGCGTCACCTCCCGCTCGACGCCCGGCTCGAACCGCACCGAGGTCCCGGCGGGCACGTCGAGGCGGTGCCCCCAGGCGGCGTCGCGGTCGAACTCCAGGCCGGGGTTGGCGGCGGCGAAGTGGTAGTGCGAGCCGACCTGCACCGGCCGGTCCGCGGCGTTGACGACGACCAGCACGACCCGCTGCCGCCCCGGGTGCAGCTCGACCGGCTCCTCGCCGACGAGGATCTCGCCCGGCGTCATGCGATCGGCCCGTGCACGGTGACGAGCTTGGTGCCGTCCGGGAAGGTGGCCTCGACCTGTACCGAGTCGAGCATCTCCGGGACACCGTCGAGGACGTCGTCGCGGGTCAGCACCTCGCGCCCGCTCGACATCAGCTCGGCGACGGTGCGGCCGTCGCGGGCGCCCTCCAGGACGTGCTCGGTGATCAGCGCGACCGCCTCCGGGTAGTTCATCCGCAGGCCGCGGTCGCGACGACGGCGGGCGACGTCCGCGGCGACGTGGACGAGCAGCTTGTCGCGCTCGGTGGGACTGAGGTGCATGACCGGCATTCTTCCCGGACCCCTGTGACGGCGATGTTGCCGGGACGTTCCGAACGACCGCTCCCCGCGTCCGTGGTGTCCGGGTCGACTGTCGGAACCTACGAAAGGCCCGCCGCCGGTGCGCCCGGGTTCGTGGAGGCGGGCGGTGCCGAGGGGTCGGGCGCCGGGCGCATGGTGATGCAGGTCGCAATCCGGCCCGTCCGCTCGTCACCCCTCCGGCCCCCTCGAGGTCCCGATGCGCCTGCGCCGCCCCGCCACCGATCCCGCCGCCGTCCATCCCGTCGACCGGGTGCCACCGCCCGGACGACTCGCCGTCTACGGCATGCAGCACGTCCTGGCGTTCTACGCCGGCGCCGTGGTGGTGCCGATCCTGCTCGCGAACGCGATCGGGCTCGACGAGCGCCAGCTCATCCACCTGATCAACGCCGACCTGTTCACCTGCGGCATCGCCTCGATCCTGCAGTCGGTCGGGATCGGCCGGATCGGGGTGCGGCTGCCGCTGCTGCAGGGCGTCACGTTCACCGCGGTCTCCCCGATGATCGCGATCGGGCTCGCCGCCGGGGGCGGGACGCAGGGGCTGACCACGATCTACGGCGCCGTCATCGTCGCCGGGCTCGTCACCTTCCTCGCCGCCCCGTACGTCGCGCGGCTGCTGCGGTTCTTCCCGCCGGTCGTCACCGGAACGGTGATCACGGTGATCGGGCTGGCGCTGCTGCCGGTCGCGGCGACCGACGCCGTCGGCGGGGCGAACGCCCCCGACCCGGGCAACCCGCTCTACCTCGGGCTCGCGCTCGGGACGCTGGCGGTGATCGTGCTCGTCCAGCGGCTGTTCCGCGGCTTCCTCGCCACCGTCGCGGTGCTCGCCGGGCTGGTGGTCGGGACGCTGGCGGCGGTGCCGTTCGGGCTGGTCGACCTGTCCGCGGTGGGGGAGTCGGACTGGGTCGGGGTCACCACCCCGTTCCACTTCGGCTGGCCGCAGTTCTCGCTCGCCGCGATCCTGTCGATGATCGTGGTCATGATGATCACCGCGGTCGAGACGACCGGTGACGTGATCGCCACCGGGGAGATCGTGGACAGGAAGGTCGGCCCGGACGACGTCGCCCGCGCCCTGCGTGCCGACGGCGCCGCCACCACCCTGGGCGGTGTCCTCAACTCCTTCCCCTACACCTGCTTCGCCGAGAACGTCGGCCTCGTCCGGCTCACCCGGGTCTCCAGCCGCTGGGTGGTCGCCGCCGCGGGCGGTTTCATGATCCTCATCGGGCTGGTGCCGAAGGCCGGGGCGCTGGTCGCCGCGGTGCCGCACCCGGTGCTCGGTGGCGCGGCACTGGCGATGTTCGCGACCGTCGCCGTCGTCGGGATCCAGACGCTGTCGCGGGTCGACTTCCGCGACCACCGCAACGTCGTCGTGGTCGGGTCGGGGCTGGGCGTCGCGTTGTTCGTGACCGTGCAGCCCGACGTCGCCCGGGCCCTGCCGGAGTGGGCGGGCATCGTCCTCGGGTCCGGGATCACCGCGGGCAGCGTCGTCGCGATCGGGCTGAACCTGCTGTTCTTCCACACCGGCCGCCGGACCGCGCCCGCGGCCACCACGCCGGACACGGTGCCGTTCGACCAGCTCGCCGCCGCCGGTCCCGAGGAGTTCGCCGCGACGCTGGGGCGGCTGTTCGAGGGCCCGACGCCGGTACCCTCCCGGGTGCACGCCCGCGGCCCGTTCCCGGACGCCACCGGGCTGCGCGCCGCGGTGCAGGACGAGCTGTTCGCCGCGCCGGCGCCGGAGCAGCGGGCGCTGATGGGCCACTACCCCGACCTCGGCGGGCTGGTCGGCGCGGGCGGCTCCGGCGCCCCGGCCCCGCGCCGACGCGACGACGCAGGCCCCGGCGGGGGCACCGCCGCGGCCGCGCTGCGCGACCGGGCCGGGCTGGCCCTGTTCGACCACGACGACCGCACCGAGCTCGCCGCCGTGGCGGGCGCCTACCGGGAGCGGTTCGGGTTCCCGCTGATCGTCTGCCTGCGCGACGCGGGCGACACCCGCACCCTGCTCGCCACCGCGCGGCGCAGGCTGGAGCACCCGCCCGCCCAGGAGCACGCCACGGCCCTGGTCGAGATCGCGAAGGTCGCCGGACGCCGGTTCGACGACCTCGTGTCCGGCTGAGCCCGGCCGGCGCGACCGCCGGCGCCCGGCTCAGCGCGAGCGCAGCGCCAGGTAGAGATCGACGCGGTCGGCGAACGACGACGGGTCGCGCCCGGTCAGCTCGGCCACCCGGCCGATCCGGTAGCGGACGGTGTTGACGTGCAGGTGCAGCCGGGCCGCGGTCCGGTTCCACGACCCGGACTCGTCGAGGAACGCCTCCAGGGTCTCCACCAGCCCGGTGCCCGACCGCGCGTCGTGGTCGAGCACCGGGCCGAGGACCTGCGCGGCGAACCCGCGCCGCACCTCGTCCGGGACCCCGGCGAGCAGCGCCACGTGCGAGGTGATCTCCCCGGCCCGCACCGCCGTGACCGGGCCGGGCCGGGCCGCCGCCAGCCCGGCGGCGTGCCCGGCCTCGGCGAGCGCCCCGGCCAGCGCGTCCGCGGCGGTCGGCCGGGACACCCCGGCCGACAGCCGTCCGCCGGCCAGTCCCGGCCCGAGCCGGTGCAGCGCGGCCAGCACCTGCTCCACCGGGTCCGCGGTGCCCGGGGTGGCGGGTACCGCGACGACGGCGACCGCGGCACCGCCCTGCACCCCGACCGCGGCCGGGCCGGCCCCGACCAGGGCGTCGAGCAGCACGGTGTGGGCGGTGTCGGCCGGGTCCGCGACGCCCGAGGCGTGCAGCACGACCACGACGAGGACCCCGTCCGGCTCGACCCCGGCCTGGCGCAGCCGCACCCGGGTCTCCGGGCGGTCCCCGGTGTCGGCCGCGACCCTGGCCAGCGCGTCGTCGGCGATCGGGCGGGCCACCGCCGCACCCTCCCGCCGCCGGGCCCGGTCCAGCGCGGCGATCGCGGCCAGCTCCCCGACGGCGTCGACCACGTCGGTGCCCGCCTGCGCCACCCCGGGCGGCTGCGCCGCCGCGACCAGCCAGCCGGTGGCCCGCGCGGTCCCCGGGGCCGCGGGCACCACCAGGTGTCCCGTGCCCGCCGCACCGGCCGGGACGGTCACCGGCAGCCGGCCCTCGGTCAGGAACCCGGCCACGACGGCGTCGCGCTCGGGGTCGGGCAGGTCCGGCCCGGCGAGCAGGCCACCCGAGGCGGTCAGCACCCGGCAGACCAGACCCGT
The DNA here is from genome assembly GCF_020131355.1 of Pseudonocardia sp. ICBG1293. Taxonomy (GTDB): domain Bacteria; phylum Actinomycetota; class Actinomycetes; order Mycobacteriales; family Pseudonocardiaceae; genus Pseudonocardia. The sequence goes on along the minus strand of NZ_JAHLEL010000047.1, from coordinate 120,343 downwards.
CCCCGCCGACACCGAACCGGTCAGGTCGGCGAGGTCCGCGCCGCCGGCGAACGCGGCGAGCAGCCGCCGGTGCCGGCCCAGGGTGTGGGCGAGACGGTCCCCGCGGGCCGCGGACAGCGCCCCGACCACCGCCTCGGTGACCGCGCCGAACGACACGTCCACCGGCACCGCGACCAGCACGAGGTCGTGGTGGCGACAGGCGTCGACGACGTCGGCCGGGATGTCCCCGAACACCGCCTCACCCGCCACCAGTGCGGCCGCGCCGGACCGGGCGACGGCCGCGACGAACCGATCCGAGTCCGCGGGCGTCCGCCGCCACACCAGCCCGGACACCACCAGCTCGCCACCGCCCAGGTAGCGCGACGGGTCGGGCAGGTCGGTCGGGTAGACCCAGCGCACGGACCGCTCCAGCTCGGCGGCGGAACCGTGCAGGACCCGCAGCCGCAGCTCCGGACGCGCGACGAGCTCCGAGAGCAGCATGGGAGGAACCTACAACTCGGTGCGGCGCGCGGGACCCCGATTCGTCACGGCGGTGCCTTCTCCCGGTGACCGTCGCACGGTGCACTGGGACCATGCAGCAGCCCAGCGCCGGCCGGACCGCCATCGAGGGTGCCCACGTCGTCACCGTCACCGGGGAGGAGTACCCGGGTGGCCACGTCGTGGTGGAGGGGGAGCGGATCGCCGGGGTCGGGCCGGGCCCCGCGCCGGCGGGGTCCTACGACCGCTGGGTCGACGCCCGCGGCTGCCTGCTCACCCCGGGCCTGGTCAACACCCACCACCACCTCTACCAGTGGGTGACCCGCGGGCTCGCCGTCGACCACACGCTGTTCGAGTGGCTGACCACGCTGTACCCGGTGTGGGCCGGGATCGACGAGCACGCCGTGCACACCGGCGCCACCGGCGCGCTGTCCGCGCTCGCGCTGTCGGGCTGCACCACCACGACCGACCACCACTACGTCTTCCCCCGCGAGGGGGGCGACGTGCTGGGCGCCGAGATCCGCGCCGCCGCGGAGGTGGGGCTGCGGTTCCACCCGACCCGCGGGTCGATGGACCTCGGGCGCAGCGCCGGCGGGCTGCCGCCGGACCACGTCGTCTCCGACCGGGACGAGATCCTCGCCGCGTCCGCCGAGGCGGTCGCCCGCTGGCACGACCCGTCGCCGGGGTCGATGCTGCGGATCGCGCTGGCCCCGTGCTCGCCGTTCTCGGTGACCCCGGAGCTGATGCGCGAGTCCGCGACGCTGGCCCGTGAGCTCGGCGTCCGGCTGCACACCCACCTCGCCGAGACCGACGACGAGGAGGCCTACTGCCGGGAGCACTTCGGCGCCACGCCCACCGAGTACGTCGCGGACCTGGGCTGGACCGGGCCCGACGTGTGGTTCGCCCACACGGTGCACCTCGACGACGGGGCGGTGAAGACGATCGGCTCCACCGGCACCGGCGTCGCACACTGCCCCACCTCCAACGGCAGGCTCGGTGCGGGCATCGCCCGGGTCCGCGACCTGGTCGACGCGGGCGCCCGGGTCGGGATCGGCGTCGACGGCGCCGCCTCCAACGAGGGCACCCACCTGCTGGAGGACGTCAAGCACGCGGTCCTGTTCGCCCGCGCCGCGGGCGGCCCCCGCGCGCTGTCCGTGCGCGACGCCCTGGAGCTGGGCACCCTCGGCGGTGCCCGGGTGCTGGGCCGCGAGGACGAGATCGGCTCGATCGAGCCCGGCAAGCTCGCCGACCTCGCCCTGTGGCGCCTCGACGGCTTCCGCCACCGCGACGTCGCCGACCCGGTCGCCGCCCTGGTCCTGGGCACCCCGCCGCCGCTGGAGCTGCTGCTCGTGCACGGGCGCACGGTCGTGGAACGGGACACCCTCCGGACCGTCGACACGGACGCCGTCGCCGCCGCGTGCGCCGCCGTGCACCGTGACCTCGTCGCGAAGGCCGGGTGAGCGGATGGACCTGCACACCGTCACCGGGTTCCGGCGGGCCCGCGAGCGCGCCGACCTGGCGCTGGCGCCGGGGGAGCGGATCCTCGCCGGCGGGACGTGGCTGTTCTCCGAGCCGCAGCCCGGCGTCACCGGCCTGGTCGACCTCACGACGATGGGCTGGGAGCCGCTGTCCGAGCTGGCCGACGGCGGACTCTCGGTGGCCGCGACCTGTCCGATCGCCGACCTCACCGCGCACGGTGAGCGGACCGGGGTCCCGCTGTTCGCCCAGTGCGCGCACGCCCTGCTCGCGTCCTGGAAGATCTGGCACACCGCGACCGTCGGCGGGAACGTCTGCCGTGCCTTCGCCGCCGCCGGGATGGTCGCCCTCGCCGCCACCCTCGACGGCGTCGCCCTCGTCTGGCCGCCCGGCGGCGGGGAGTACCGCGTGCCGGTCGCGACGCTGGTGACCGGCGACGGCACCACCACGCTGGGGCCCGGCGAGGTCCTGCGCGTGATCGAGCTGCCGGGCGCCGCACTGCGCGCCCGCACCGCCTTCCGCAGGATCGCCCTCGCCGAGCTCGGCCGCTCCGGCGCGGTGCTGACCGGGCGGGTCGACACCGCACACGACGGTGGCGCCGCGACGTTCGTGATCACCGCCGCGACCACTGCCCCCACCGTCCTGCGCTATCCCGCCGGGGTCCCCGACGCGGCCCGGCTGCGCGCCGACGTCGACGCCGTCGACGGCTGGTACACCGACCCGCTCGGCTCCGCGGACTGGCGCCACGGGGTCAGCGCCGTCCTGCTGGAGCAGGTCCGGGAGGAGCTGTCGTGAAGCTGCACGTCAACGACGCCGAGCTGGAGGCCGAACCCGCGCCGGGCCAGTGCACCCGCACGTTCCTGCGCGAGCACGGGCACCTCGAGGTCAAGAAGGGCTGCGACGCCGGGGACTGCGGCGCCTGCACCGTCCTGCTCGACGACCGGCCCGTGCACTCCTGCCTGATCCCCGCCGCGCGCCTCGACGGCGCACGGGTCACGACCGTCGCCGGGCTGGCCGGGCCGGACGGTGAGCTGCACCCGGTCCAGCAGGCGTTCGTCGAGCGGTTCGGGTTCCAGTGCGGGTTCTGCACCGCGGGCCAGATCGTCACCGCCGCCGCGCTCACCGCGCACGACCTCGCCGACCTGCCGCGCCGGATGAAGGGCAACCTGTGCCGCTGCACCGGGTACCGCAGCATCCGCGAGGCCATCGAGACCGCCCTCGCCCCGGCCGCCCCCGACGCCGCCCCGGCGCCGGCCCGGGCGGTGGGTGCCGTCGGGTGCTCGGCGCGGCCCGAGGCGGCCGAGCGGATCGTCACCGGGGCCGAGCCGTTCACCTTCGACGTCGCCCTCACCGGCGCCCTGCACCTGCGGATCCTGGGGTCCCCGCACGCGCACGCCCGCATCCGGTCGATCGACACCACCGCGGCCCGGGCGGCCCCGGGCGTCGCGCTGGTGCTGACCCACCACGACGTCCCGGACCTGCGCTACTCCACCGCCCGGCACGAGCACCGCACCGACGACCCGGACGACACCCGGATGCTCGACGAGGTCGTCCGCCACGTCGGGCAGCGGGTCGCGGCCGTCGTCGCGCGGACACCGGCACAGGCCGAGGCCGCCTGCGCCCTGATCGCCGTCGACTACGAGGTGCTGCCCGCCGTACTGGATCCGGAGGCGGCCCGGCTGCCCGGCGCGCCGCTGGTGCACCCGGACCGGACCCCGGCCGACCGCGTCGACGACGCGTCCCGCAACGTCGTGCTCGCCCTGCACGGCGGACACGGCGGCGACGTCGACACCGCGCTCGCCGGGTCGGCGCACACCGTCACCGGTACCTGGCGCACCAGCCGCGTCTCCCACGCCCAGCTCGAGTGCCACGGGGCGATCGGCTCGCTCGACGACGACGGGCGCCTCGTGGTGCGGGCCGGCACCCAGGTCCCGTTCCTCACCCGGGGCGAGCTCGCCCGCGTGCTGGGCCTGGACCCCGACCGGGTCCGGGTGCACACCGCGCGGGTCGGCGGCGGGTTCGGTGGCAAGCAGGAGATGTTCGCCGAGGACCTCGTCGGGCTCGCGGTGCTGCGGACCGGGCGCACCGTCGTGCACGAGTTCACCCGGACCGAGGAGTTCACCCGTACCGCGCTGCGCCACCCGATGCGGGTCGCGGTCACCCTCGGCGCCGACGACGACGGCCTGCTCACCGCGATGAAGCTCGACGTCCTGTCCGACACCGGCGCCTACGGCAACCACTCCCGCGGGGTGCTGTTCCACTCCGTCGCCGAGTCGGTCAGCGTCTACCGCTGCCCCGTCAAGCACCTCGACGCCGAGGTCGTCTACACGAACAACGTCCCCAGCGGCGCGTTCCGCGGCTACGGCCTGGGCCAGGTGATGTTCGCCGTCGAGTCCGCGATGGACGAGCTGGCGGTCGTCACCGGCCTCGACCCGTTCGACCTGCGGCGGCGCAACATGGTCCGCGCCGGGGACCCGCTGCACGTCGCCCACCACGGCGAGCCCGAACACGACCTGCACTGGACCAGCTACGGCATGGACCAGTGCCTCGACCTCGTGCAGGACGCCCTGGCCGACGGGACCGGCGACCCCGTCCCGGACGGCCCCACCTGGCGCGTCGGCGAGGGCACCGCCCTGGGCATGATGACCACGATGGCCCCGTTCGGGCACGCCGCCACCACCACGGTGACCCTGCTGCCGGGTGGGCGCTACCGGCTCGGCGCCGGCACCGTCGAGTTCGGCAACGGCACCACGACCACCCACCGCCAGGTCGTCGCGACCGTGCTCGGCACCACCCCGGACCGGGTCGACGCCCACCACGGCGACACCGACGCCTGCGGCTACGACACCGGCGCGTTCGCGTCCGCGGGCACCACCGTCGCCGGCAAGGCGCTGCACGCCGCGGCCACCGCGCTGCGGGAACGGATCCTCGCCGTCACCGGCGGCGGTGAGCTGCACGCCGACGGCGTCACGGCAGCGGGCGGCGAGTGGTCGTTCGACGACGTCCTGGCGGGCGCGGCGTCCCCCGGGGGGGTGTCTCTATGGGTTCGTCAAGCGGCGGCGAGTTCTGGATCGGGGTTGTTGACCGTGGGCGGGTTGTAGGGGCGGCGGTCGCGGAGCATGGCGTAGATGACGTCGGTGCGGCGTCGGGCGAGGCAGATCAGGGCGGCGTTGTGTCGTTTGCCGGCGGCTCGTTTGCGGTCGTAGTAGGCGCGGCTGGCGGGGTCGGCCAGGGCGGCGAATGCGGACAGGAACAGCGCGGATTTCAGGGCGTGGTTGCCGCGCTGGGATCGGGTTTCGCCTTTGATCGAGGTGCCGGAGCGGCGGGTGACTGGGGCGAGGCCGGCGTAAGCGGCGAGGTGCCCGGCGGTGGGGAACCCGGAGCCGTCGCCGACGATGGTGAGGATCTTGATGGCGGTCCTGACCCCGAGTCCGGGCATCGAGGTCAGGACCGGTCCAAGAGGGTGGGCCTCCAGGCGGGCTTCGAGCTCGTCGGCGAGCTGGTCGCGTTCGGTGTGGACCTGGCGCAGCTGCCCGGCGACGCCGGTGATGACACGGGCGAACGCGGCCGTGCCGGGAACGGTCAGGCTCTGGGCGTCGAGCGAGGTCAGGATCTGGGCGGGAAGGGTGCGGGCCAGTCGAGGCGACCGGGCCCGCATCGTCTCGGCGATCCCGTCAGCGCCGAGCTCTCGCAGGGCTTGCGGGGTGGGCGCGGCCGCGAGCAGGTCGAGCACGCCACCGCGGTCCAGGCGTGGCCCGAGCAGGCGTTCCAGGGCGGGATGAACATGCAGCAGGGCGTCGCGCAGCCGGTTCGTCAGCCGGGTGCTCTGCCCAGCCAGGTCATCGTCGTAACCGGCGAGCACAGTGAGTTCGGCGAGGGTCTCGTCGTCGGTGCCGACCCGGCGCAGGGTGTGCGGCATCGTCCGGGCGGCCTCGGCGATCACGTGGGCGTCGCGGGCGTCGGTCTTGGCCTGCCCGGGATGCAGGTCGGCGATGCGGCGCATCGCCAGCCCGGGCAGGTAGGCCACCGTGATCCCCAGATCACGAGCGACGGCGATGGCCAGCGCTCCGATCGAGGCGGGCTGGTCGATGACCATCAGCACCGCGCCGTGCTCGGCCAGCCCGGACAGCACGGTGCGCAGCGCCGATTCGTCGTTGGGCAGGGCCTTGTCGTGCACCCGCTTCCCGTTGGTGTCGACCGCGCAGGCGTGGTGTTCGGACTTGCCCACGTCCAGGCCGCAGAACACCGCGAACCCGGTCGGGTGCTGGTCAGGATCGGGCAACCGCCGCTCCCTTCTCGTCGCGGCAGGCCGACCACGAGCACCCGCGCCGGCAGCCACGTTACGAGCAGACCACACGGGTCAGGTCTCTATCAGCGGTCGTTGGCGCCCTCCGGCCACGGCGACAACACCCCCCAGATCATCGGGCGACAGGGGCAGTCAGTCATACCGCGGCCGGCGGCCTGCAAGCCCTCAGCGGGCTTGATCAAGAAGGTAACGGGTGCAGTGACCGGGGTGAGACCCGGTCCACCGCCGAACCACCCCTCGGAGGCCGATCGCGGCGCGGTGCGGGTGTCGGCCTGCTCAGACGGGCCCTCTTCGAAGAAGACGGCGTCGAGCGCGGCGACGATCGGGAGGTCGAGCACGTCCATCCAGATCATCGGACGGTCGCCGGGATTGTGATGCTCGTGGAAGGTCCAGCTGGGGGTGAGCACCAGATCGCCGGGGCCCATGTGGATCGGGTCGCCGTCGACGAGGGTCCATACGCCCTCACCCTCCACGATGAACCGCAGCGCAGCCGGGGTGTGCCGGTGTGCGGGGGCCACCTCGTGGCCGCGCAGGTACTGCACGGCCGCCCACAGCGTCGACACCGCGTAGGGAGCGCCACCCAGGCCCGGATTGCAGCAGGCGAGGACCCGGCGGTCCCCGCCGCGATCCACCGGGACGAGTTCGCCCGCCCGGGCGCCCAGCTCGCGGAGGTCGCGGCCGGCCCACCGGTGGGGCACTCCCGCGACGTGCGGCTCCCGGGTGAGCAACCCGGACAGCTCCCACAGCGGTTGGACGGATCGTGCGGCGAGGTGACCGTAGAGCTCGTCCAGCTCCGGGTCGGTCGCGGCGAAGCGCCGAGTCGTCATCTCCACTCCGATCTGCAAAACGATCCGTGTACGTACTAACACAAGACGGTACGACGGGCCTGATGAGTCGTCAAGGAAGTCGGGGTGCCCCGGGGAGAGTGCTCCGTGTACAGGCTATTTCGCGAACGCCAGCGCGTGCAGTCCCTCGAGCAACGCCTGTCGCTGCGTCGCGTCGAGCGGTGACAGCACTCGCTCCTGCACCCGCCGCACGGCCGGGGTGAGCTCGGTCAGTTCGGCGCGCACGGCATCGGTGAGGCCGAGGAGGCGGCGCCGCGCATCCGCGGGGTCGCGGGTACGGCCGACCCAGTCGCGATTCACCAGCCGGCGCACGATGTCGGCCATGCTCGACTTGTCGACCGACGCGAGCTCGGCCGCGGTGGTCTGGTCGATGCCGCCGGGATGGGCCCAGAGGGCGCTGAGCACCGCGTACTGCGGCGCGGTCATCGTGCGGCCGACCTCCTCGCTCCAGATGGTCGTGTGCACCTGCTGGGCCCGCCGGATGAGGTGGCCCGGAGTGGTGTCCAGTGCGAGTACGTGCCCGTCGGCCCGTCCCCGCACCGGTGGGTCGCCCTCGTAGGCGACCAGCCGCAGAGCGGCCAGCATCTCCTCGCCCCCCTCGCCGGGTAACGGCTCGAGCAGTCGTTGCTGTACCTGCGCGACCCGGCGGGTCACGTCGCCGAGCGCGGTGCGGGCGAGCTGGGTCAGTCGCAGTGTCTTGCGGCGCGCGTCCTCCGGGTCGCGGGTCCAGCGCAGCCAGCCCTGCCCCTCCAGTCGGGCCACGACATCGGCGGTGCTGGACTTGTCCAGTGAGGCACGCTCGCCTGCTGCGCGCTGGTCCAGGGCGTCGTCCCCGGCGATCGCGCAGATCACCGCGTACTGCGGGCCGGTCAGGTCGCCGTGGAACTCCTGGCTCCACAGCAACGTGTGCCTCTGCTGGGAGCGGCGGATGAGGTGACCGGAGGCCTGGTCGAGCGACAACATCGGCGCCGACGCCACCCGGACCTCGTCCGGCCGTGCGTCCGTCACGTTGGGGAGACCTCCGCTGCAGTACGTCTTCCGTGTGCGAACGACTGTATCGCACCACGGTAGATGTTGTACGGAGTTTTTGGATCTGTCGGGGGATCGTCCTGCTGAGAGGCGGTTGACAGGGGTCCTGATCGCTCGTAGCTTCGCCAATCGATCCGTACACGTAATTTTTGAACCGGTCGGAGTGGTCGGTACGGAAACCGGACGTGCCGGGCCGCCGACGCCGTCGAGGAGGACGCCGTGACCACTGCAAGCATCACCGAGGCGCGCCATCCGGTCTTCAACGATCGGACCCTGCACCTCGGGACGTTCTCGTCGAACCTGAGCGGGGGCTGCGCGATCTCGACGGTCGACGGCGTCCTCGAGGCGACCTGGGAGCAGACTCTGTCCCTGGCGCGGATGGGCGACGACATGGAGTTCGAGGCGCTCGTGCCGGTCGGCCGTTGGCGCGGCTTCGGCGGTGAGACCAACTTCAACGGTGCCGGTTTCGAGTGCTTCACCTGGGCCGCCGGCATGGGCAGCGCCACCGAGCGGGCCGGGCTGTTCGTCACCTCGCACGTGCCGACCATCCACCCGGTGATGGCGGCCAAGCAGGCGACCACGATCGACCACATCTCCCGCGGCCGGCTCGCGCTGAACATCGTCACCGGCTGGCACACCCCGGAGATCGAGATGTTCGGGATCAAGCAGCTCGCCCACGACGACCGCTACGCCGTGGCCCAGGAGTGGGTCGACATCATCCGCCGGCTCTGGACGACCGACGAGCCGTTCAGCTTCGACGGGAAGTACTTCCGCGTCACCGACGCCTCCATCGCCCCGAAGCCGGTCCAGGGGCCGCACCCGGTGCTGATGAACGCCGGCGGCTCCGGCGCCGGCAGGCACTTCGGCGCCCGGAACTGCGACGTCGTGTTCGTCAGCGCCGATCTCGCCCAGCAGAACCCGCAGGCGATGCGCGCCAAGGTGGACGACTTCAAGCGGCTGGCCCGGGAGGAGTACGGCCGCGAGATCAAGGTCTGGACCAATGCCTACGTCCTCCAGGAGGACACCGAGGCCGAGGCGAAGCGGTTCCTCGACCACTACGTCAACGAGCGCGGCGACTGGGAGGCGGCGCAGAACCTGGTCACCGGGATGGGACTGAACTCGCAGTCGTTCGACCCGAAGACGCTCCAGGAGATGAAGTTCCACTTCATCGCCGGCTGGGCGGGCTACCCGATCGTCGGGACGAGGGAGCAGGTCGCCGACACACTGATCGCACTGAGCACCGAAGGTGGGCTCGACGGCGTGCTGTTGTCCTGGCCGCGTTACGTGCAGGACATGGCACGCTTTAGAGGTCGCGCGGATTGGTTGGTGATCATGGACGTCGTGCAGGTCGGGCGTTCCAGCGGTGTGTGGTCCAGGCCTGCCGAATCAAGCTACGGAGTGTGACGATCGTGTCGGCGAGGTCGAAGAACGCGTCGACGACGATTTCTCGTCGTTCGTAGCAGCGCTGCAGCCGGTTGAAGCTGTTGTGCCAAGCGTTGGTCCGCTCGACGTGCCAGCGGCGGGTGGCCTGGATCGGCGCTTTCTCACCCTTGTGCGCGATCTCGCCGTGCAGGCCTCGTTCGGCCAGCGTGTCGCGGGTCTTGCCGGAGTCATAGCCGGCGTCGAGGTGCACGGTGATGTCGTCGGGCAGCGGGCCGAGAGCATCGAGGCGGTCGAGGGTGGGGCCCAGTAGCGGGGAGTCGTGCCGGTTGGCTCCGGCCAGGACTCGGCCCAGCGGGATGCCGTATCCCTCGACGAGCACCGAACGTTTCATACCCTGTTTGCGCCGGTCCACCGGCGACGGACCGGCGACCTCGCCGCCGCCGGGGGCCTTGGTGATGGCGCCATCGACGGCGATGTCGTGCAGCAGCAGACCGACGATGCGGTCGTAGGCGTCCAGGACGATCCGACGCAGCTGGGCGAAGACCCCGAGCCTGATCCACTCGTCACGACGATCGCGGATGGTGGTCGCCGAGCAGGTGCTGTCAGCGATGCCCTCATACGAGCAGCCGAACCGCAGTACCTGCAGGAGCTTGTCGAACACGATCCGATCCGCGATCCGGCGGCGATGGCAGCCCAGCGGATGGGTGGGATCGAACTCGTCTCGATGAGGCAGCAGCGCGGTGAACTGGTCCCACAACGGCTCGGTCAGCCATGATGGCAGGGTGGGCACGCGGCCTCCAGACGATCACGAAGCGTAGATAACTTCATGATCGGCAGGCCCGTACCCGCCCTCGCCCCCAGACACTCGACCGCGGCCAAGCTGTGACCAATCCGCGCGACCTCTTAGAGGTCATTTCAGAACGAGGTCGACGTGTCTGTTGTAGACGACAAGCGGCTATCTGACCTGCCGTTTGATCTGTCGTCGAGGGGTCAATGGAAACTCGACAAGTCGTTCTGAAACGACCTCTAAGGCCGAGACCCATCCGCTGCTCGTCGAGGCCGGGGTGCGCTGATGGCGGTCGTCCTGCCGCCGGAGACCCTGGCCGTCAACGAGCGGCGGGCCGCTGAGCTGCTCGATCGCGAGTGGTCGTTGCTGATCGGCGGCGAGCTCGTCGGCGCGCGGGGCGGACGGACGTTCCCGGTGAGCAGCCCCTACACCGGCGAGGTCCTCGCCCACGTGCCCGACGGCGACCGGGAGGACGCCGACCGGGCAGTGGCCGCCGCCGCCGCGGCCTGTCCCGGATGGGCGGCGCGCAGCGCGGGGGACCGGGCAGCGGCGGTGCACGCGCTGGCCGACGCGATCGAGAAGCGGTCGCGGGACTTCGCGCTGCTGGACACCGTGAACGGCGGTTCGCCGATCGCGATCATGTCCGCCGACGTACGCGCCGCGGTCGCGACGCTGCGTTACTTCGCGGGCCTCGCCCTGGAGCTCAAGGGCGACACCGTCCCGGCCAGCACGGATCTCCATCTCACCGAGCGGCAGCCCTACGGGGTGGTCGCCAAGATCATCCCTTTCAACCATCCGTTCATGTTCGCCGCGGGCAAGATCGCCGCGCCGTTGGTCGCCGGGAACGCGGTGGTCCTCAAACCGGCCGAGGCGACGCCGTTGTCGGCGCTGCTGCTCGCCGAGGTCTGCCGGGACGTGCTGCCCGCCGGGGTGGTGAACATCGTCGTCGGGGACGGGACCGCAGTGCCGGACGCCCTGGTCCGCCACCCGGACGTGTTCCGCATCGGCTTCACCGGAAGCGAACCGGTGGGCCGGGCGATCCAACGGGCCGCGGCCGAGGTCGCGGTCAAGGTGATCACTCTCGAGCTGGGTGGGAAGAACGCGTTGATCGCCTTCCCCGACGCCGACCTCGACGAGGTGGCCGACGCGGCCGTGCGCGGGATGAACTTCACCTGGTCCGGACAGTCCTGCGGGTCCACCTCGCGGCTGCTCGTGCACGAGTCGATCGCCGACGAGGTGGTCGCCCGGATCGCCCGGCTGCTCGCGGACCGCGAGTACCGGCACCCGCTGGACCCCGCGGCGGTGCAGGGCACTCTGGTCAACCGCACCCAGTACGACCGGGTGCTCGGCTACCTCGACACGGCTCGTGCCGAGGGTGCCCGTGTGGTCACCGGCGGTGGCCCACCGGATGGCGCCGGCACAGCCCTCTTCGTCGCGCCCACCGTCCTCGACGACGTGACTCCCGACCACCGGGTGGCGAACGAGGAGGTCTTCGGCCCGGTGCTCACGGTGCTGCGCTGGACCGCCGAGACCGAGGCGGTCGCACTGGCCAACGACGTGCGATACGGGCTGACGGGCAGCGTGTTCACCCACGACATCCGACGCGCCCACCGCGTCGCACGTGCGCTGGAGACCGGCTTCGTATGGATCAATACGGCGGGTCCGCACTATCTCGGCCTGCCCTACGGCGGCTGGAAGAACTCGGGCACGGGTACCGAGGAGGGACTCGACGAGCTGCTCAGCTACACCCGCGTCAAGTCCGTGACCGTCGCCCTGTAGCCCGCCCCTCGCCACACCCGGTGGGGAACCCGGCCGTCGAGCCGGGGTGCGGCGGGCTCCCGGGGTCCGCAGTGCCCCCTCCGCCGTCGATCCACCCGGATCACCCTCAGCACGAGGACTCGTGAGCTGCCGGCCGGTCCGTCCGCGGACTGCCCCGGTGGTCGCAGAAGGGTAGTGACGTCCATGCACATCGATGTGCTGGCAGGAATCCTGCTCGTCGCGGTGTTCGTACTCGGAACCACGACCCGCGCCAACATCGGGATCCTCGGTCTGCTGGCGGCCTTCGCCCTCGGCGGGTTCGCGATGGGGGAGAGCACGACCGAGGTCCTGTCCGGGTTCCCGGCATCGCTGTTCCTGTTGATCCTGGGTGTGACGTACCTGTTCTCCGTCGCGAACAGCAACGGGACGATGGAATGGGTGATCGGCGTCGCCGCGCGGGCGGTCCGCGGGCGGGCTGTCGCGGTGCCGCTGGGCCTGTTCGCCGGCGCCGTGGTCATCACCGCGTTCGGCGCGCCTGCCCAGGTGGCGGTCGTGATGCTGGCTCCCGTCGGTATCCGGCTGGGCCGCTCGTGCGGGATCAGCCCGTTCATCGCCGGGCTCATGGTCATCCTGGGGGTCGGGGGCGGCAGCTTCTCGCCGCTGAACATCCTCGCGGCCATCGCGAACCAGAGCATGCGGGACAACGGACTCGCGCCCCAGCCCGCGGCCCTGTTCGCCGGGGTCCTGGGCGCCAACCTGGCGCTGGCCGCATCGGTGATCGTGTTCGGGGCCGTCCGGGCCCGACGGCTCGCGACGCAGCCGGTGTCTGCGACGGTGGGTAGTGCGAGTGGGGACGACCCGAGTTCTGGTGAGGGTGATGAACCGGAGTGCAGCAACGGGACCGACCTGCCGCCGCGCCGCCCGATCGACCTGACGGTGGCGACCACGCTCGCCGGGTTCCTGTTCGTGCTCCTGGGCTCGGTGGCCCTGGAGCTGGATCTCGGGGCGCTCGCACTGGCCGTCGCGCTGCTGCTGCACCTGCTGTTCCCCCGGCCGCACGCGATGGAGGGCATCAACTGGAACGTGCTGCTGCTGATCTGCGGGCTCGTCACCTTCATTGCGGTCATGACCCGAGCCGGGACCTTCGACCGGGTCGCGGAGGGGCTCGCCGGCGTCGGCTCGCCCGTCGTCGCCGCGCTGTTGATCTGCTTCGGTGCGGCGCTGGTGTCCGCTTTCGCCTCCAGCACCGCCACCATCGGGACCGGGGTGGTCCTGGCGGTCCCGCTGCTGTCCGACGGCACCCTGGGCGCCGTCGGACTGGTGATCGCCATCTGTCTCTCCTCGACCCTGGTCGATGCGAGCCCGTTCTCCTCGGTCGGTGCGCTCACCGTCGCCGCGTCGCCGAAGCGCAGTGCTCCGCGTCTGTTCCGCAGCCTGCTGATCTGGGGGTTCAGCATGATCGTCGTGGCCCCGGTGTCGTCCGTCCTGGTCTTCGTGGCCTGGTGACGTCCCTCGTCCTCGCCGGGGGACGCGCTGCCACGACCGGGGGTGTCCTCCGCCCGGGGACAACGCGTGCGACCGGTCAGGCGTCCGACGTGCTCCGGGGCGTGGTTGCCGGGCTCCCGGTCTGCACGCCGTCGTAGACGTCGCGGTCGATGTCGCCGTCGGGGTGGGCGACCAGCATGGCCACCAGGGTGTCGGCGTTGACGTTGAGGAAGGTCCGCAGGATCCCGGTGAACCAGTCGACGGCGATCAGCAGGCCGACGGCCGCGGGGGGCAGCCCGAGGGTGGTCGCGAGGAACAGAGCCACGACGGGGAACCCGCCGGGCACGGTGATCGTGCCCATGTTGAGCAGGATCGCCAGCGCCATCCCGAACACGATCTGACCGGCCGTCAGGTCGACACCACCGGCCTGGGCGAGGAACAGCACGACGATCGTGTAGTTGAGGACGGCCCCGTAGGAGCCCATGGTCAGCCCGACCGACAGCGTGAAGTTGGCGACCCGGGGGCTCACGCCGACCTTCTCGATCGTGGTGCGCAGGACGGTGGGGTAGGTGACGGCCGAGCTGGTCGTCGTGACCGCGACGGCGGTCTGTTCGGCGAGCATGCGTGGCAGGCGCGCGGGGTTGAGGCGAGTGCGCGCGGCGACGATCGCGACGACGAGCGCGGTGAGCAGGACGACGCCCAGCAGGGTGGTGCCGAGGTAGGCCAGCGCCGACCCGACCACGGCGAATCCGACGCGGCCGGACAGGTCGGCGAGCAGCGCAAAGACCCCGATCGGTGCGACGTACATGACCAGCCGGATGAGGGTGAGCAGGACCTGCTGGAACTGTCCGACGACGTCCAGGACCAGGGCGTTCCCGGTCGCATGGACGTGCCGGTTCAGCGCTACGCCGAACAGCAGCGAGAACAGGATGATCGGGACCATCGCCGCCTCGGCCATCGACTCGACGACGTTGGTGGTGAAGAACCCGAGGACCGTGTCCTGCCAGCTCTCCGGTGCCGCCGCGGGCGGCACCGCGGCGTCGGGCGCACCCGTCGCGACCATGCCGGCGCCCGGCCGGAACAGCAGACCGAGCACCACCGCGACCACCGCGGCCACGACCGAGAGGCCGATCATCCAGGCGAAGGTCCGCAGGGCGAGCCGGCCGGTGCCGGATCCGCTCATGGACCCGCAGGCCGCGATCACCGAAGTCATGACCAGCGGCACGATGGCCATCTGGACGAGCCGGATGAACGCGTCGCCGACGACCTTCAGGTTGCCGGCCCACTCCCCGGCCACCAGACCGAACGCGATTCCGGCGACCGCGGCGAGCGCGATCAGGACGGCGGGATGCTTCATCGCGGCGAGTCTCATCGGGTCCTCACGTCGAGGGTGGCCGGGACGCGGTGGCGGTCCCGGGTGCGGGTGGCGAGCAGGGCGCGGCCGGCGCGCTCGGTGACGATCTCCAACGAGGCGCCCATGTGCTGGTGCAGCAGGTCGCGGGCGGTGTCGAGCCGTCCGGCGAGAACCGCCTCGGCGACGGCGACGTGCTCGGACACGGCCGCCTCGACGCGGCCGGGGAGCAGGTAGTCGTTCATCCGGACCCGCCGGATCCGGCGATGGACGTCGGTCAGCACCGCGACGAGCTCGACGTTGCCCGACGCACCGAGCAGGGTGCTGTGGAACCGTTCGTCCTCCAGCACGAAGCCCGGGCCCGCCTCGGGCGGCTCCTCGAGCATCCGGTGCCAGCGGGCCAGCTCGGCGCGCAGCGCCCCGGCGTCGTGCACGGTGCCCGGGTTCTCCCGGCACCGGTCGATCCCGCGCAGCTCGACCGCGATCCGGACCTCCCAGAGGTCACGCACCCCCACCAGGTCGGGGACGACCACCGAGTAGCCGTAGTCCTCCTCGCGCTGCAGGAGGCCGTCCGCGACGAGCCGGCCGAGGGCCTCGCGGACCGGGGTGCGGGAGATGCCGAACCGTGCGTCGAGCTTCGGCTCGGTGAGGCGGGTGCCCGCGCCGATGTCACCGTTGACGACGTCGTCCCGCAGCACGGCGTAGACACGCTCGCGCAGTGACGACGTCCCCGTGGCGCCGAGGGGCTCCGACATCGACGAGCCTCCTCACCTGCTGTGTCCAGGGCTGGACACAGCAGGTGGGACGCTAGGGGCCCTGCGTTGCGGCAGGGTCTCGTGCCCGTGTCGCCGTGTTTCGTGCGCAGGTGGGTCCTGCCGTGCGCGGGCGGTGGCCGATGGCGGGAGTCCGCGGTGCGGAGGTCCGGCGTGGTGTCGACGCGCGCGGGCTCGGAGCGCGAGCCGCGGACCGACCGACGTGGCGATGCCGGCGCCGACCCGCATCCGTGTCCGGGGCGGCAGGTTCCAGGAGTACCTGATCTTCATAAACCCCGGCCCCGTCGTGGAGGCCGCACGCCGGGATCGACCGGTCCCGCCACGTCCCGGCTCCGCCGACCACGGGCGACGGTGCCGTGCTCGACTGCCGCCCGTGGCCCCGTGCCCGGAACACACACGAGCCGTCGCGGCCTCCCGACGGTGCGCCCGCTCGGCCCGGTCAGCCCGATGTGATCACCGTGGTGCGGTCACCGCGGCGTAGGCGTCGACGATCCCGTCGCCGTAGTGGCCGTTGCGCTCCGGGGTCCCCACGCACGGTGCGTCGTACTCGGGCCCCCGGCCCTGCGGGGCGTAGCTCAGCACCGGAGCCGGGCAGGCACGGTCCGCCGCGGTGTCGCGCAGGATCTGCTCGACCCGGAGCGGGTCCATCCCGAAACCGCCGCCGGGCTGCTCGGTGCCGAACCTGCTGACCACCAGCGCGGCGGCCGCCGCGACGTGCGGCGCGGCCATCGAGGTGCCCTGCAGGTAGGCGTAGTAGCCGCACCCGCCGGTGGCGTCGCAGCCGCGCTGCACGCCGAAGCCCTGGCCCTGCTCGGTGATCGAACCGTCGGGCGCGACGTCGCCGATCGCCTGCAGGATCTCCTTCGGGAAGGTCGACAGCGTGAGGTTCTCGTTGGACTCGTACGCCGGGGTCCCCAGACCGTCGCGGAGCCATCCGCCGGGCGCGGCCAGGTCGGTCTGCTCGATCCCGTAGTTGGAGTAGTCGGCCTTGATCCTCGACGGTCCGACCGAGGACACCCCGAGCACGAACGGTCCCTCGACCGGCAGGCTGTGACAGGTGGCGTTGTCGATCGGTCGCGGGTACGCGCTGCCCACCGGGTAGGTCGGGCTGAGCCGGTCGACCTTCGGGGCGCCGAGGTCGTCGTAGTTGTTGCCCATCGAGCCGACCAGGGTCACGCCGCGCTCGTGGACGTAGCGCAGGGTCCGGTCCATCGTGGCGACCACGGTCTGCTGCTCGATCCGGGCCTCCGCCGAGTCGGGCTCGGACGACGAGCAGTTGTAGACCCAGGGATCGACCCCGAACGACATGTTGATCACGTCGACGCCCACGTCGGCGCCGTGGGTGAGCGCGTCGACCACCGGCTGCAGGAACAGCAGTCCGCTGTCCTGGCCGCCGCGCAGGTCCACCAGGGTGATCTCGGGCGCCACGCCCGAGATGCCGCGTCCGTCGGCCGCGGCCGCGATGATCCCGGCGACGTGGGTGCCGTGCCCCAGGTCGTCCCGGCCGACCGGGTCCAGGCAGGACGGGTCCTCGCAGGGACCGTCGAACGGCGTGCCGTTCGGGTCGGTCGGGATGTCGGGTGCGAAGTTGCGCGACAAACCGGTGTCGAGCTGGCCCGCGAGGTCGGGGTGGCCGGCGTCGACCCCGGAGTCCAGCACTCCGACCAGGACCCGGCGGTCACCGGGCTCGACGGCGCGGGCGGCGTCGGCCCGGGTCATGGTCATCCCGAACCGGGTGGCGTCGAGCGGGTCGAGGCCCGGTGCCTGGGGCTCGGCGGGCGTACGCAACCGCGGGGACGGAGCCGGTCCGGGCCTGCTGCGGTGCTCCTGCTCCACCGGGTCGATCCCGGGGATGTCGGCGGCCGGTGCGGCCGTGCGCAGCCCGGCGGTCGGGAGCGAGCCGATCGGGCGCACCCGGCCGGCGCCGAGCACCGCGGGGGACTGGGCGACGCGCTCGACGAACCCGGTGGCCGGGCCCCTGGCGACGACCAGCCCGACGGCCGGGTTCTCCCGCACCACCGTCGCCCCCGCGTCCTCGACGGCCACCCTGGCGGCCGCGAGATCGGACGGGCGCTCGGCGAGCACGGTGTACTCGGTGTCGGCCGGCTGCGCCGCCGCCTCGGTGGCCACCACGGCGCCGGCCACCAGTGCGGTGACGGTGGCGGCGACCATGGTCACCGTCCGTACCCGGATCCCCCGGCGTCGTGCGCCCGACTTCTCACGTGTATCCCCCATAGGGGCAATCTAGTTCACCGTTTCGGATGGTTCGGGTGGATCACCCACTGTTCGCCGACCGATCACCGAATCGCGACCGACCGGTGCCCGCGCCCCCGGTCAGGCCAGCCGGGGCAGGGCGGCCCGGACCAGCCAGCCGTCACCGTCGGGGCCACCGGTCAGCCTGCCGCCGACGGCCTCGGCGCGTTCCCGCATGGTCACCAGGCCCCGGCCGCCGCCGGTCTCGGCGACCGACGCCGGCCCGGTGCCGAGGGGGAGGTCGTTGCGCAGTTCGACCAGCAGCGACGACCCGTCGTGGGTGATCGTGAGGGTCGCGGCGCAGTTCGGCGCGTGCTTGCACGCGTTGAGCAGGGCCTCCTGCACGATGCGGTAGGCGGTCAGCTCGACCGTCCCGGTGAGCTCCTCCGTCGCGGGCAGCGAGCGCAGCTCGACCCGCAGCCCGCTGCCGCGTGCCGAGTCGACCAGGAGCGGCACGTCGGAGAGCTTGCCCGGCGAGCTGTCCTCGGCCATCCCGACCCGTCGGCCCGCAGAACGTCGATCATGGACCGCATCTCGCGCAGCGCCCGCACGCTCTCCTCGCGCATCCGGCCGACCAGGTCGCTCACCGCAGGGTCGTGCACGGCCGCCGAGGTCACGGCGGCCTCGGCCTGCAAGGCGATCGACGCGACGTGGCCCGCGACGACGTCGTGCAGGTCGCGCGCGATCCGGTTGCGCTCGGCATGGACGGCCGACGCCCGGTCCAGGTCGGCGATGTGTGCCGCCTGCTCCGCGAAGCGCCGCTCGGCCGAGGCGGTCTCCTGGTGGTGGCGGACGTTGCGCCCCCAGGCGACCGGGATCAGCACGAGCGGGATGGCGCCCACGGCGGTGACCAGGCCGTCCTGCCAGGCGGGGTCCAGCGCCACCAGGGTGATCATCAGCAGCGCCGCGAGGACGGTGGCGAGCGGGACCATGTGGCGACTCAGACGCTGCGGCCCGTGGAGCGTCGCCGCGTAGAGCAGGTCGGCGTAGACGATCCACGCCGGGATGCTCGGTCCGGGTACGACGTCCATCAGCAGCAGCACGGTGCCCACCGCGAGCGCGGGCACCGGGGCCTGGCGGCGGAAGAGCTGGGCCACGCACAGCCCGAGGAAGGTGGCGACGAGCTCCACCGCGAGCGGGCCCTCGACCCGCCCGCCGAGCGCGGGCACGACCATCAGCGGGTACAGCACCGCCCCGATCGCGAGCGACCCGGTGACCAGCGTGAGGTCCTGCCTGTTCACCAGGGGGTACCGCCGCCGGAACCACGCGGGCGCGAGAGTCATGCCTCCAGCTGACCACATCCGGCCCGCTGTTTCGAATGCGACTTTCGCACGATGCCGGACCCGGATCCGTGCTGCCAGAATCGGATTCGAGCACGCGCACATCGACGATTCCGTCGAAGATATACGAGGAGAGACCCGTGGCCGAACCGGACAACCGCTGGGCACCCTGGTGGGTGTACCTGATCGCGATCATCGGATCGAACATGCTGAAACAGCAGTTCATGGACGGTGTCTCCGTCCCCGTCAACGTCGGCGTCACGGTGGTCGTGGTCGCGCTGGTGGTGGTCGTCGTCACCTGGGTCTGGCGGGTCTCGCACGGATCCGGATCCAAGTCCTCCCCGCGCTGACCCGTCCGCGACACCTCCCGACTCCGGCCGGGCGCTCTCCACCCCCCGGGAGCGCCCGGCCGGTCCTGTTCCGGGGCGCGGAAACACGTACGGAAATCGGCCGACCCGGGAAATGCGATGATCCTTCTTTCGTTCGATGCCGCCCCACGGCGGCACGGGCACGATGATCGTGTGCACCCTCCACCCGACTCACCCGGCCCCACCGGGCCGGATCCGGACCGGCCGCCGACCCCGTCCCGGGCCACCGCCTCCTGGCCGCGGTCCACGCAGCGTCGACGGGGCGCCCGGCTGCTCGGCCTCGATGCCGCCCGCGGCCTCGCGGTGCTGGGCATGTTCGTGGCGCACTTCAACCCCTACCAGACCTTCCCGGACTCGACCCTGCAGGCGATCGTCTCGGGGCGGTCCGCCGGGCTGTTCGCCGTGCTGGCCGGGATCACGACCGCGCTGCTCAGCGGCGCGGACGACCCGCCCGCCGGGGCCGCCATGCGGGAGCGGCGGGTACGCCTCGCGGTGCGCGCGGTGCTGCTGTTCGGGCTCGGTCTCGCGCTCACCGCGCTGGGCACCTCGGTGAAGGAGATCCTCACCGCGTTCGCCGCGCTCTTCCTGCTGGCCCTGCCGATCCTGCGGGTACGACCGGTGCTGCTCGCCGCCGCGGCGGCGCTGCTCGCGGTGCTGGGGCCGGTCGTGTCGTTCCTGCTCCGTGCGGGGATCGTCGGCGACGAGGGCGTCGGCGAGACCATCGCTCCGTGGCACCTGACCTCACCGGCCGGGATCGCCCATGCCGCGCTCGTGCTGACCGTGACCGGCGTGTACCCGCTCCTGACCTGGGCGCCCTTCCTGCTCGCCGGGATGGCGATCGGCAGGTTGCCGCTGCGCGAGGCCGCCGTGCGCCGGGCCCTGGTCCTGGGCGGGGCCACCGTGACGGCGGCCTGCTACGGACTGTCCTGGTTGCTGACCGGGCCGTTGGGCGGATACGCACTGATGGCGGCCGACCTCGGCACCGACGTCGCCGAGGCCAGGCGGCTGGCCACGACCGCGATCGGGGCGGTGCCGACCGTGCACCCCGTCGCGCTGCTGACCACGGCCGGGCACAGCGGCGCCCCCCTGGAGATCGGCGGCGTCATCGGGCTCTCGATGGTCCTGCTCGGTGTCCTGCTCGTCCTCGGCGACCGCGTGCCGGGACCGCTCACACCGCTCATCGCGGTCGGCAGCCTGGCGCTGACCTGCTACGTCGGTCACATCGTCGTGATCGCGATCCTGGGCCCCGAGCTGCTGGCCCGGCTGTTCATCGAGCACCTCTACCTGGTCCTGGTCGCGATGGTCGTCGGCGCACTGGTCCTCGCGACGGTGTGGCGCAGCCGGCTCGGGCAGGGGCCCCTCGAACGTCCCATCAGCTACCTGTGCCGGCGCATCGCCGCGCCGGCAGCCCCACGGCATCTGCACCCTTCCGAGCACAGGAGGCCGACATGACCACCGCGCGCTGGACCACCCTCATGATGGACGACGCGCAGCTGAGCGAGATGCCTGCGCTCCCCGCCGAGGCGGTGCTCGGCCACGCCGAGTACGTCGCGGCCGACCGGCCAGGGCCGGTCGACCTCTACCGCCGCTGGGAGCGCCAGCAGTGGTCGGCGGCCGACGTCGAGCTCGGCCCGGACGCCGACGCGCTCGGGCACCTCCCCGAGGCGCTGCGCCGCACGGTCGTCGACTCGATCAGGACGTTCGTCGTCGGGGGGGTACACCGGCCTGGACATGCTGGGCCCGATCCTGGTGGGGTCCCCGGACGAGAGCTACTCGGTCTTCCTCGGCACCCAGATCGCCGACGAGACCCGGCACACCCACCTCATGCTGCGCCTCGGCGCGGAGGTCGCGGGCTTCGACCCGGAGCCGCGCCGGATGCTCGCGCAGGCCTGGAACGACTCCGACACGCCGCACCGTGAGCTGACGCTGCTGGAGGGGGAGCTGGTCGCCGACCTGCTCGGCACGCCGATGGACTACCGGCGGTGGCTGCGGGCGGTGGTGCTGTTCCACCTCGTCACCGAGGGCATCCTGGCGCTGGTCGGGCAGCGCGCGCTGGTCCGGACCCTGCGCCGGCTCGACGTGCTGCCCGGGATCCGCACCGCCTACACCGCGATGTGTCGCGACGAGTCGCGACACATCGGGTTCGGGACCCACGCGCTGAGGGTCGGGATGCAGGAGGGCTGCGCCGACGACATCTACGACGTCCTGGAACGGGCGATACCGATCGCACTGCGGTTCGACGACCGGGACGGCCGCCGCGGTGAGGCGTACCGCGCGATGTGCGCCGACCTCGCCCGCAAGCACCTGCGCACGATCGGGGCCGACCCGGCCTTCGCCGAGCACCTGCTCGGCACCGGGACGACCACCGCCGGGAGCATCCGATGAGCGCCGCCGGGACGGTCGGCGACACCCCCGGGCAGGCCGCCGGCGACGTCGTGCAGGGGGCCTGGCCCGCGGTCCTGGCCGAGCTCGCCGCGGCCGGGGTGGGCACGGTCTTCGGGCTGCCCTCCGACGACGTCGCGATGCTCCGGGCCGCGGCCGGACCGGCTCCGGCCGCGCCGCACCTGGTCGTGTGCCGTGACCAGCGCGCCGCCGGGTACATGGCCGTCGGGCACGCCCAGGCGGCCGGGACGACCGGGGTGGTCGTGGTGGGCAAGGGACCCGCCGTGACCACCGTCAGCACCGCGGTGCTGGAGGCGTCCGCGTCGCGCACACCGTTGCTCGTCCTCGCCACCGGCACCGCGCCGGAGCACCGCGACACCGGGGCGTTCCAGGAGCTCGACCAGGTCGCCGTCCTCGGTCCGCTGGTACGCCGTGCCATCCGGGTCGAGACCCCGGCGCGGCTGGTCCCGGCGCTGCGTCAGGCACTGTGGACGGCGACCGGCCCGGTGCCGGGCCCGGTCTACCTCGAGATCCCCGAGCACCTGCTCGACGCCCTCGTCCCGGTGCCGCCCGGGGACGGGCCGTCGATCGAGGAGGCCACGGCGGGCCCGCTCCCGGAGGGGTCCCGAGCCGGGAGGCTGCTGGCCGGGGCGCAGCGCCCGCTCATCCTGGCGGGCGGCGGTGCCCGGGGTGCGGCGCCCGAGGTGCTCGCGCTGGCCGAGGCCCTGGACGCCCCGGTGTTCCTCACCGCGTCCGGCCGGGGGCGCATCGACGAGGAGCACCCGCACGTCGTGGGGCTGAGCGGGCTCTACTGCCACGCCGAGGTCGTTGCACTGTGGGCGGAGGCCGATCTCGTCGTCGCGCTGGGCAGCCGGTTGGAGGAGACCGCGACGATCGGCTGGCCGGACGCGATCGGGACGACGGTCCCGGTGCTGCAGGTCAACCGCGCGGCCGCGGAGTTCTCCGCGGGACACGGCGGTCATCGGGTGGTCGGCGACGTCGCCGCGGTGGCCCGCGGCTGGGCGGCCTGCGCGGGGCCGGACCGGGGGCCGTGGCGGCGACGGGGCGAGGTGTGCCGCGCCGCCGCGCTCGCCGCCGGGACGGAGCAGGCGACGACCCCCGGGGCCGGGGTCCGTCCGGCCCGGGTCGCCGACGCGCTGGCCGCGGTCGCGGCCCACACCCCGGACGACCGGGTCCTCGTCGCCGAGAACGGGCTGGCCGACATGCTGACCTACCACTGGCCGGCCTACGTGTGCCGCGGTGGCGGCGGCTGGGTCGCGCCGTCGGAGCAGACACCGCTCGGCTTCGGGGCCGCGGCCGCGGTGGGCGTCAAGCGGGCGGTGGGGGAGCGCTGTGTGGTCGCGGTCGTCGGGGACGGGGCGTTCACCCTGGTCGACGCCGACCTCCCGACCGCGGCCGACCACGGGCTCGGGGTGTTGTACGTGGTCGTCGACAACGGTGGGTACGGGTGGCTGGAGAGCCAGCGCAGGCCGGGGGACGGCATCCCGGCCGGCATCTTCGCGCGGGCAGGACGTGACCTCCCCGGGTCCCCCGACCCCCGGGTCCGGCTGTTCGGGGTCACCGAGGCCGCGCAGGTCGGGCCCGCGGTCGCCGAGGCCTACGCCGAGACCCGCGCCGGACGGGTCGCGGTGGTCTGGGTCCGGGTCGGCCTCGACGACGGCCCGCACGCCGGTGCACCGCTGGACGGGGACGTGCCCGTGCTGCCCGGCTGACCGCCGAGCGCGGCGGCGGGTGTCCACCCGCCGCCGCGCCCCGTGTCGCCGGGCCCGGGCTACCAGCGGGTGGGGTCGCCCAGGAAGCCGTCGACGCGCACGAGGTCGCCCGCGGCGCGGGCCCGTTCCAGCACCCGCACCCCCACGGCGAGGTCGAGGACGCCGAGCCCGAACGGCGAGAAGACCGTCGGCCGGGCCGGATCCAGCCCGACCTCGCCACGGAGCAGACCCGCCAGTGTGCCGGACACGAACTCCCGGTGCCCGACCTGCTGCTCCGCCAGGTGCACCGAGGTCGCCGCCGTCAGGCAGTGGTCGACGTCGTCGACGATGTTGTTCGCGCCGAGCACCGCCGACACCGGCAGGTCGCGCAGCGACAGCTCCAGCACCGTCTGGCCCGGGGGCAGCGGCTGCTCGTACCACGGGGCGGGTGCGGTCGTCGCGAAGACGACGAGGTCGCTGTCGGCGGCGGCCGTGGCGGGATCGGTGACCGTCCCTGCGGCGATCCCGCCCGCGGCCGCGTGGTCGGCGAGCCGCTGCGCGTACTCCGGCACCGTGTCGAGGACGGTCAGCCTGCCGATCGACCAGCCGTCGGCCAGCAGGTGGTCGACCACGGTCCGCGCGATCACCCCGCCGCCCACGACGAGGACGTGCTCGGCCCGCCGGCCGCCGGTCACGGCCTCGGCGCCGAGCACGGCCGAGGCGGCCGTGCGGGCGGCACTGATCCGGCCCGCCTCCAGGCACGCGACCGGGTAGCCGGTCGCCCGGTCGTTGAGCACCAGCACCGCCGACGCGCGCTGCCGGTTGCGGGCGACGTTGCCGGGGAAGCTCGCGATCCACTTCACCCCGGCGACCCCGTGGCCGTACTCCAGGCTGGCGGGCAGCGAGATGATCCGGGCGTCCGGTGTGGACGGGAACCGGAGGAATCCGCTCGCCGGGTTGACGGTCCGTCCGGCGTCGTGGGCCCGGTAGGCCTCGGCGACGGTCCCGGTCAGGGTGGGGCGCAGCTCGTCCAGTGCCCGGCCGACGGCGGCCGCCGGCACGATCTCGAGGGCGCCGGGCTCGGCGCCGTCGTGGGCGGCGGCCTGTCCTGCCGGATCGGTGATGGTCACGGGAGGTCCTCCTCGGTCGGGTACGACGGTCGGGATCGGCGGGATGCGGGCCGGCGACGACCGGGTCGGTGTGGTCACCAGCGCACGCGCAGCCGGGTCAGGCCGCGGGTGGCGCCGAGCGGTTTCCACGGCAGGTCGGCCGGGTCCTCGTCGAGGCGCAGGCCGGGGAAGCGCGTGGTCAGTCCGGTCACGGCGGTCACCAGCTGCATCCGGGCGAGCGGGGCGCCGACACAGCGGTGCGCGCCGTACCCGAACGTCAGGTGTGGCGATCCGGCCGCTCGCGGGCACCGGTTGGCCCCCATCGAGAACACGACCAGCGGGTCGCCGGCGCGGACCGTGACGTCCCCCAGCTCGACGTCCTCGGTGGCGACCCGGGTGAAGGACAGCGGGGTGGACGGCGCCAGCCGCAGCAGCTCGTCGACCTGTGCCGGGACGACACCCGGATCGGTGCAGGCGGCCTCCCAGCGGTCCCGGTCCAGCAGCATCGTCAGCACCGACAGGGTGAGCTGGTCGGCGGTCGTCTCGTAGCCCGCCATCAGCAGGGCCAGGCACAGCGTGACCAGCTCCCGGGAGGTCAGGCGGTCGTCGGCGTCGCGCGCGGCGATCAGGGAGCTCAGCAGGTCCGGGCCGGGGTCGGCTCGTTTGCGCCGGACGAGGCCACTGATGTAGGCGGCCAGCCGGTATCCCTTGCGACGCGCCTCCGAGCGGTCCTCGTCGAGGGCGAACAGCACCCCGACCAGCGATCGGAACTCGTCCTCGTCGCGCAGCGGGATGCCCAGGATCCGGCAGAGCACCGACAACGGCAGCCGGGCGCACAGGGACCCGACGAGATCGGCCGCGGGCTCGCCGTCGGCCATCGCGTCGAGCAGCCGTGCGACGTCGGTCCCGACGTCACCGGCGAACCGGGCCGTCGCCCGCTCGGTGAAGGTGCCGGCGATCAGCCGCCGCAGCCGGCCGTGCGGCGCGCCGTCCATGCTGACGATCGACTCGGCGGCCGGGCTGAGCGCGGTCAGCTCGGTCGCGCCGGGCGCGACGGCGGCCTCGCGGCTGAAGCGCGGGTCGGACAGCACCGTCCTGGCCAGGTCGTAGTCGCCGACGCTCCAGTAGTGCGTGCCCTCGAAGGGAATGCGCCGCACGGCCGTGACCGACTCGGGGTCCAGGCCGTCCGGCAGCGGTCCGACGGGCAGCGAGCCGGGAGCGGGGGCAGCCGTCGTGCCGGTCGCCTCGGGCGGGTCGGGGGTCACCGCGTCCTCCGGGAGACCTCGAGGGGGTGGGCCGACTCCTCGGCGCGCAGGCGGCCGGCGAGCACGGCCACCACCGCCAGCACGGCCGGGATCATGGCGGCTCCGAGGAAGGTGGCCTGCAGACCGATCGCGGAACCGACCGGCCCGGCGAGGGCCATCGACACCGGCAGCAGACCGAGCGAGACGAAGAAGTCCAGTCCGGACACCCGTCCGAGCAGCGCGCGCGGCACGCGCTGCTGCAGGAGCGTCCCCCAGATCACCATCGGGGCGTTGAACAGCGTCCCGACGACGAACCCGGCGGTCACCATCAGCCACAGCGGTGCCCCCGTCCCGAACACGGCGAGCGGGAGGCAGGCGAGCGCCCAGAGGACCATCATCGCGCTCAGGTGGCGGCGGGGCGGGGCCACCACCAGGAAGGCCGCCGATCCCGCCGCCGCGCCGATCCCGAGAGCAGCAAGTACGAGCGCGTGCTCGGCGGGCCCACCCCCGGAGTCCCGGACCGCGAACGGGGTCAGCAGCGCCATCGGGCCCATCACGACCAGCGTGGCCACCGAGGAGTAGAGCAACGTGGTGAGCAGCCAGCGGGTGCGGACGACATGCCGCAGCCCGCCGCGCAGCCCGGCCGTCAGCGACTCCGAGAGGGCGGCCGGGTCCGGATCGGTGTGCGGCAGCCGGGCCGCCGCGACCGCGGCGGCGACCGCCGCGCAGGCGGCCGCCGCGACCGCCGCGGCCGGCGACCACACGGCGACCAGCGCACCCGCCGCCGCCGGGCCGAGCGCCTGGACCGTGACCGGGCGGAGCATGCCCTCGATGCTGTTCGCCACCGGGAGCTCGGAGGGCTCCAGGACCCGGACCAGCAGCGCCGAGTAGGACGGCATGTACAGCGCCGTGCCGACCCCCTGCACCGCCGCGGCGAGTACCAGGTGGACCAGCGTGAGATGACCGGACACCGAGGCCAGCGCCACCGCACCCGTGCTGCAGGCGCGCACCGCCTCGACCCCGGTCAGCAGCCGACGGGCCGGGACCCGGTCGGCGAGCACCCCGCCCAGCAGGAACGTGACGACGGCGAAGGCCGACCCGGTCGCACCGACCACCGAGACCTCGACCGGGCCGCCGCCCAGGTCGAGCACCTGCCAGATCAGGGCCAGGGTCCAGGCCCCAGTGGCGAGCAGCGAGCAGGTCAGCGACGCGAGCAGGGCGCGGTAGGCGGGGCGCCGCAGCGGCGCGACCGTCCGTGCGAGCGGGGCACTCACGGGGCGGTGAGCGTGTCCCCGCCGTAGGTGCGGTGCACCCAGTCGTCGGCGTAGACGGTGTCGAGATAGGGCACCCCGGTGTCCGGGGAGACCGCGACCACCGGTCCGTCCGGCCGGTTGCGCCGCACCCAGCTCTGCGCCCCGCTGACGACGGTGCCGGTGGACCCGCCCAGCAGGTAGCCCGACGACGCGAGCCGCCTGCACATCCGGACGGTGTCCACCTCGTCGACCATCACCACCTCGTCGACGACCGACTCGTCCATGATCCCCGGGCGGATCGCGTTGCCCAGACCGGGGATCCAGCGCGGTGCGGGCGGTCCCCCGAACAGCGTCGAGCCGACCGCGTCCACGGCGATGATGCGGGTCTCGGGGCGGGTCTCCCGGAAGTAGCGGGCGCAGCCGGTCAGCGTGCCGGTGGTCCCCACCCCGACCACCAGCACGTCCAGGTCCGGCCAGTGCTTCGCGATCTCCGGCCCGGTGCTGTGGAGGTGGGACGACCAGTTCGACGGGTTGTCGTACTGGTTGAGCCAGACGTAGCCCTCGGACTCGCGCAGCTCCCGCACCCGACGGGTCCTGGCCCCGACCAGTCCGGTCCGGGGGTCGGGCTCGGACACCACCTCGACGACGGCGCCGAGTGCGAGTATCTGGCGCCGCATCACCTCGTTGCACCGGACGTCGGTGACGCAGACGAACCGGTAGCCGCGGCTCGCGGCCACCGCACTGAGCGCGACCCCGAGGTTCCCCGACGAGGACTCGACGAGCGTCGCCCCGGGGCGGAGCAGACCCGCGTCCTCGGCGGCGGTCACCATCGCCACGGCCGGCTTCAGCTTCACCGAGCCCGCGAAGTTGAAGCCTTCGTGCTTGAGGACCAGTGGTGTACCGAGAACCGGGTACAGGTCGAGATAGAGATCGTCGGTGTGGAATTCCTCGGCGCGTGAGATCAGCATCAGCCTTCTCGGCAATCAGGGTTCGGTGTGGTTGCCACGGCATTCGGTGGCGGCACCTGTGGGATGTCGACCGGAATGCGGGGCCCCCGTTGCATTCCACGGTCCGACGTGCGCGAACGGACTGCCCCCGAGGTCGTGTACGGACCTGTGGAACGTCCTGATGCGACCGAGCCATGGTGGCACGAACGACTGACCTGGGCATCGTTCGAAAGTAGGAGATCGAGTCCGGACGGGCACCCTCCGTGCCCGCGGAGGGCAGGTAAGGCTCCACTTACGGGTGAAATGCGTCGAGCAATAGAGAACTGTGAGGCATGGCGACATGGTGTTGACCGACGCCCGGCGACGTGCTTAGAGGTCGTTTCAGAAGTCGGCGTGTCGGTCCTGTGTGGATCGGCGCTGGTAGCTGATCATGTCCGGTCGTGGCGCGGCGATCTTGTGTCGAGCGATTGGTGAGCGACGAGCTGTGGGCGCTGGTGGAGCCGCTGCTGCCCAAGCCGCGCAAGCACAAGCGGGGACGGACAGGCCGTCCGCGGGTGCCGGATCGGGCCGCTCTGGCCGGGATCGTGTTCGTGCTCAAGACCGGGATCAGCTGGAACGCGCTGCCCGCCGAGCTCGGCTGTGGGTCCGGAGTGACCTGCTGGCGGCGGCTACGGCAGTGGCAGCAGGCCGGGGTCTGGGCCCAGCTGCACCGGGTGATGCTCGACCGCCTCGCCCAGCAGGGCCTGCTGGACTGGTCGCGGGCGGCGGTGGACAGCGTGAGCGTGCGGGCCAAGCGCCGCGGCGAGGCCACCGGGCCCTCGCCGACCGATCGCGGGAAGGCGGGCAGCAAGTACCACGTGCTCTGCGACCGAGGCGGGCTCCCGCTGCATGCGCTGGTCACCGGGGCGAACGCCCACGACAGTCGGATGCTCGCCCCGCTGCTGGACACCAACCCCGGCGTCCGCGAACGGGCGGGACAGCCGGGGCGTCCGCGACGTCGGCCGGACAAGGTGCACGCCGACAAGGGCTACGACTATCCCCGCTGCCGCCGCTACCTGAGTGGGCGTGGGATCGGGGTGCGGATCGCCCGGCGCGGGATCGAGGACTCCACCCGGCTCGGGCGGGTCCGCTGGGTCGTCGAGTGCACCATGTCCTGGCTGCTGGACTTCCGCCGCCTCGCGCTGCGCTACGACCGCGCCGAATCCACGATCACCGCGCTGTTATCGCTGGCCTGCGCCCTGATCTGCCACCGCCGCCTCACCAAGCCGAAGCCGAAGCCGAAGTGATGGTCGACCCAGCCCTCGCTGAGGCACTCGCCTACGAGGTCGGGGCCAGCGGCCGCCAGGCCAGCCACTCCAAGGCCCGGTCGGCCTCGTCAGGGTCGAAGCGGTGCGGGTCGAACGGCCCGCCCGCCCACTCCAGGCGCTCGGCGCGGTCGGGATGGTCAGGGTCGGCGAGCACGGCCTGGAAGTCCTCATACCCCCCGATCCCGCCGACGTCCTCGGGCGGGCACGCCCCCTGCCCGGCGACGCATCGCGGATAGCACACTCCCGGCTCGACGGCCGCGACCGCCTCGACGGTGATCTCGTGGGCCCAGTTGTCACCGAAGTCGTAGACGTAACCGAACCGGTCACCAGCCTTGACCAGCCGAAACAGCTTCTCTTTCGTCTCGTCGGCGACATCCTGTCCGGGCCAGTCCGGGTCTGGGATCCCGTAGCGGCGCCCGACGATCTCGAACTCGTGCAGATGAGAGTTCGTCCAGCCCATCACTGACTGCACCACCTCGTGTAACACCGCCAAGTCGACCTCGCCCGGCACCTGCACCCGACGCCGGACCGCCGGCACCACCTCGGTCAGGACGATCTCCAACTCGAAAATCTTCGTCTTCTCAGACACACGAGGCGCGACCATCAGCCGATGCTGCCAGCCCCGCCGTCACCGGCAGAACCGGGCCCACCACTTCTGAAACGACGTCTTAGAGGTCGCGCGGATTGGTCACAGCTTGGCCGCGGTCGAGTGTCTGGGGGCGAGGGCGGGTACGGGCCTGCCGATCATGAAGTTATCTACGCTTCGTGATCGTCTGGAGGCCGCGTGCCCACCCTGCCATCATGGCTGACCGAGCCGTTGTGGGACCAGTTCACCGCGCTGCTGCCTCATCGAGACGAGTTCGATCCCACCCATCCGCTGGGCTGCCATCGCCGCCGGATCGCGGATCGGATCGTGTTCGACAAGCTCCTGCAGGTACTGCGGTTCGGCTGCTCGTATGAGGGCATCGCTGACAGCACCTGCTCGGCGACCACCATCCGCGATCGTCGTGACGAGTGGATCAGGCTCGGGGTCTTCGCCCAGCTGCGTCGGATCGTCCTGGACGCCTACGACCGCATCGTCGGTCTGCTGCTGCACGACATCGCCGTCGATGGCGCCATCACCAAGGCCCCCGGCGGCGGCGAGGTCGCCGGTCCGTCGCCGGTGGACCGGCGCAAACAGGGTATGAAACGTTCGGTGCTCGTCGAGGGATACGGCATCCCGCTGGGCCGAGTCCTGGCCGGAGCCAACCGGCACGACTCCCCGCTACTGGGCCCCACCCTCGACCGCCTCGATGCTCTCGGCCCGCTGCCCGACGACATCACCGTGCACCTCGACGCCGGCTATGACTCCGGCAAGACCCGCGACACGCTGGCCGAACGAGGCCTGCACGGCGAGATCGCGCACAAGGGTGAGAAAGCGCCGATCCAGGCCACCCGCCGCTGGCACGTCGAGCGGACCAACGCTTGGCACAACAGCTTCAACCGGCTGCAGCGCTGCTACGAACGACGAGAAATCGTCGTCGACGCGTTCTTCGACCTCGCCGACACGATCGTCACACTCCGTAGCTTGATTCGGCAGGCCTGGACCACACACCGCTGGAACGCCCGACCTGCACGACGTCCATGATCACCAACCAATCCGCGCGACCTCTTAGAGCGCCCGGCAAATGAGGTCGTGGGGGTGTCGTTGCAGGTAGAGGCACGGACCCTCCAGGCGACCATCAGGACATCAGCAATCCCATGATCACTTGCAGGTCCGTGCCTCTACCTGCAACGACACCCCCACGACCTCATTTGCCGGGCGCTCTTAAGAGCGTCCGGCGATTGATGGTTATCGGAGTCGACGGGTCGTGGGTCGGGTTGTCCAGCGGTAGCGGCTGCGGGCACGGTTGATCAGCCGGCGGATCACGGTGAGCGCGGCGGCGAGGTCGAGGTAGAACTCGACGATGATCTTCCGGCGATCGGTGAACCGGCGCAGCTTGCCGTAGCCGTTCATCCAGGAATGGGTGCGCTCGACCGGCCACCGCTTACCGACCTGGATCGGGGCGGGCCGGCCCTTGGTGGCGATCTGTGCGTCGAACCCGAGTCGTTCGAGCAGATCGCGGGTCTTGCCTGAGTCATAGCCCCGGTCCAGGTGCAGGCACGGTCGCTCGGGCAGCGGCCCGATCATGTCGTAGATCCCGATCAGGGTCGGTTTCAGCAACGGCGAGTCGTGGTCATTGGCGCGGGCGCTGATCAGGTGCAGCGGGATCCCCGCACCGTCGCAGACCACGGAGCGTTTGGTGCCCTGTTTGCCCCGGTCGACCGGGTTACAGCCGGCGACCTCGCCACCGCAGGGAGCCTTGGTGATCGCTCCGTCGGCAGACAGATCGTCGAGGTCGAGACCGATCATCTGGTCATAGCCGGCCAGCGCGGCCCGAAGGACCTGCTCCCCGACGCCAGCGGCGGCCCACTGGGCGAGACGGCGGCGGATCGTGCGGTCCGAGCAGCCGGGGGTGGCAATGCGTTCGTAGCCGCTGCCGTGCACCAACGCCGCGAGCACGTGCTCGAACACCAGGCGGTCGGGGATACGGCGGCGGTGACATCCCCACGGATGGGCCGGGTCGAACTCCGGGCGCCGCTCTGCCTCGATCAGGGCAGCGAACTCGACCCAGAGGGGGTCAATCAGCGATTCTGGCAATAGAGGCACGGACCCTCCAGGCGACCATCAGGACATCAGCAATCCCATGATCACTTGCAGGTCCGTGTCTCTACCAACACCGACACACGGCCACCTCTACTGCCGGACGCTCTAAGAGGTCGTTTCAGAACGACTTGTCGAGTTTCCATTGACCCCTCGACGACAGATCAAACGGCAGGTCAGATAGCCGCTTGTCGTCTACAACAGACACGTCGACCTCGTTCTGAAATGACCTCTTAGAGGTCGTTTCAGAAGTCGGCGTGTCGGTCCTGTGTGGATCGGCGCTGGTAGCTGATCATGTCCGGTCGTGGCGCGGCGATCTTGTGTCGAGCGATTGGTGAGCGACGAGCTGTGGGCGCTGGTGGAGCCGCTGCTGCCCAAGCCGCGCAAGCACAAGCGGGGACGGACAGGCCGTCCGCGGGTGCCGGATCGGGCCGCTCTGGCCGGGATCGTGTTCGTGCTCAAGACCGGGATCAGCTGGAACGCGCTGCCCGCCGAGCTCGGCTGTGGGTCCGGAGTGACCTGCTGGCGGCGGCTACGGCAGTGGCAGCAGGCCGGGGTCTGGGCCCAGCTGCACCGGGTGATGCTCGACCGCCTCGCCCAGCAGGGCCTGCTGGACTGGTCGCGGGCGGCGGTGGACAGCGTGAGCGTGCGGGCCAAGCGCCGCGGCGAGGCCACCGGGCCCTCGCCGACCGATCGCGGGAAGGCGGGCAGCAAGTACCACGTGCTCTGCGACCGAGGCGGGCTCCCGCTGCATGCGCTGGTCACCGGGGCGAACACCCACGACAGTCGGATGCTCGCCCCGCTGCTGGACACCAACCCCGGCGTCCGCGAACGGGCGGGACAGCCGGGGCGTCCGCGACGTCGGCCGGACAAGGTGCACGCCGACAAGGGCTACGACTATCCCCGCTGCCGCCGCTACCTGAGTGGGCGTGGGATCGGGGTGCGGATCGCCCGGCGCGGGATCGAGGACTCCACCCGGCTCGGGCGGGTCCGCTGGGTCGTCGAGCGCACCATGTCCTGGCTGCTGGACTTCCGCCGCCTCGCGCTGCGCTACGACCGCGCCGAATCCACGATCACCGCGCTGTTATCGCTGGCCTGCGCCCTGATCTGCCACCGCCGCCTCACCAAGCCGAAGCCGAAGCCGAAGTGATGGTCGACCCAGCCCTCGCTGAGGCACTCGCCTACGAGGTCGGGGCCAGCGGCCGCCAGGCCAGCCACTCCAAGGCCCGGTCGGCCTCGTCAGGGTCGAAGCGGTGCGGGTCGAACGGCCCGCCCGCCCACTCCAGGCGCTCGGCGCGGTCGGGATGGTCAGGGTCGGCGAGCACGGCCTGGAAGTCCTCATACCCCCCGATCCCGCCGACGTCCTCGGGCGGGCACGCCCCCTGCCCGGCGACGCATCGCGGATAGCACACTCCCGGCTCGACGGCCGCGACCGCCTCGACGGTGATCTCGTGGGCCCAGTTGTCACCGAAGTCGTAGACGTAACCGAACCGGTCACCAGCCTTGACCAGCCGAAACAGCTTCTCTTTCGTCTCGTCGGCGACATCCTGTCCGGGCCAGTCCGGGTCTGGGATCCCGTAGCGGCGCCCGACGATCTCGAACTCGTGCAGATGAGAGTTCGTCCAGCCCATCACTGACTGCACCACCTCGTGTAACACCGCCAAGTCGACCTCGCCCGGCACCTGCACCCGACGCCGGACCGCCGGCACCACCTCGGTCAGGACGATCTCCAACTCGAAAATCTTCGTCTTCTCAGACACACGAGGCGCGACCATCAGCCGATGCTGCCAGCCCCGCCGTCACCGGCAGAACCGGGCCCACCACTTCTGAAACGACGTCTTAGAGCGCCCGGCAAATGAGGTCGTGGGGGTGTCGTTGCAGGTAGAGGCACGGACCTGCAAGTGATCATGGGATTGCTGATGTCCTGATGGTCGCCTGGAGGGTCCGTGCCTCTATTGCCAGAATCGCTGATCGACCCCCTCTGGGTCGAGTTCGCTGCCCTGATCGAGGCAGAGCGGCGCCCGGAGTTCGACCCGGCCCATCCGTGGGGATGTCACCGCCGCCGTATCCCCGACCGCCTGGTGTTCGAGCACGTGCTCGCGGCGTTGGTGCACGGCAGCGGCTACGAACGCATTGCCACCCCCGGCTGCTCGGACCGCACGATCCGCCGCCGTCTCGCCCAGTGGGCCGCCGCTGGCGTCGGGGAGCAGGTCCTTCGGGCCGCGCTGGCCGGCTATGACCAGATGATCGGTCTCGACCTCGACGATCTGTCTGCCGACGGAGCGATCACCAAGGCTCCCTGCGGTGGCGAGGGCGCCGGCTGTAACCCGGTCGACCGGGGCAAACAGGGCACCAAACGCTCCGTGGTCTGCGACGGTGCGGGGATCCCGCTGCACCTGATCAGCGCCCGCGCCAATGACCACGACTCGCCGTTGCTGAAACCGACCCTGATCGGGATCTACGACATGATCGGGCCGCGGCCCGAGCGACCGTGCCTGCACCTGGACCGGGGCTATGACTCAGGCAAGACCCGCGATCTGCTCGAACGACTCGGGTTCGACGCACAGATCGCCACCAAGGGCCGGCCCGCCCCGATCCAGGTCGGTAAGCGGTGGCCGGTCGAGCGCACCCATTCCTGGATGAACGGCTACGGCAAGCTGCGCCGGTTCACCGATCGCCGGAAGATCATCGTCGAGTTCTACCTCAACCTCGCCGCCGCGCTCACCGTGATCCGCCGGCTGATCAACCGTGCCCGCAGCCGCTACCGCTGGACAACCCGACCCACGACCCGTCGACTCCGATAACCATCAATCGCCGGACGCTCTAAGAGGTCGTTTCAGAACGACTTGTCGAGTTTCCATTGACCCCTCGACGACAGATCAAACGGCAGGTCAGATAGCCGCTTGTCGTCTACAACAGACACGTCGACCTCGTTCTGAAATGACCTCTAAGAGCGTCCGGCAGTAGAGGTGGCCGTGTGTCGGTGTTGGTAGAGACACGGACCTGCAAGTGATCATGGGATTGCTGATGTCCTGATGGTCGCCTGGAGGGTCCGTGCCTCTATTGCCAGAATCGCTGATCGACCCCCTCTGGGTCGAGTTCGCTGCCCTGATCGAGGCAGAGCGGCGCCCGGAGTTCGACCCGGCCCATCCGTGGGGATGTCACCGCCGCCGTATCCCGACCGCCTGGTGTTCGAGCACGTGCTCGCGGCGTTGGTGCACGGCAGCGGCTACGAACGCATTGCCACCCCCGGCTGCTCGGACCGCACGATCCGCCGCCGTCTCGCCCAGTGGGCCGCCGCTGGCGTCGGGGAGCAGGTCCTTCGGGCCGCGCTGGCCGGCTATGACCAGATGATCGGTCTCGACCTCGACGATCTGTCTGCCGACGGAGCGATCACCAAGGCTCCCTGCGGTGGCGAGGGCGCCGGCTGTAACCCGGTCGACCGGGGCAAACAGGGCACCAAACGCTCCGTGGTCTGCGACGGTGCGGGGATCCCGCTGCACCTGATCAGCGCCCGCGCCAATGACCACGACTCGCCGTTGCTGAAACCGACCCTGATCGGGATCTACGACATGATCGGGCCGCGGCCCGAGCGACCGTGCCTGCACCTGGACCGGGGCTATGACTCAGGCAAGACCCGCGATCTGCTCGAACGACTCGGGTTCGACGCACAGATCGCCACCAAGGGCCGGCCCGCCCCGATCCAGGTCGGTAAGCGGTGGCCGGTCGAGCGCACCCATTCCTGGATGAACGGCTACGGCAAGCTGCGCCGGTTCACCGATCGCCGGAAGATCATCGTCGAGTTCTACCTCGACCTCGCCGCCGCGCTCACCGTGATCCGCCGGCTGATCAACCGTGCCCGCAGCCGCTACCGCTGGACAACCCGACCCACGACCCGTCGACTCCGATAACCATCAATCGCCGGACGCTCTAAGAGGTCATTTCAGAACGAGGTCGACGTGTCTGTTGTAGACGACAAGCGGCTATCTGACCTGCCGTTTGATCTGTCGTCGAGGGGTCAATGGAAACTCGACAAGTCGTTCTGAAACGACCTCTAAGAGC
Source organism: Pseudonocardia sp. ICBG1293 (assembly GCF_020131355.1). Classification (GTDB taxonomy): domain Bacteria; phylum Actinomycetota; class Actinomycetes; order Mycobacteriales; family Pseudonocardiaceae; genus Pseudonocardia. The sequence continues at coordinate 84,073 of NZ_JAHLEL010000047.1, read as the reverse complement.
GTCCGGCAGTAGAGGTGGCCGTGTGTCGGTGTTGGTAGAGACACGGACCTGCAAGTGATCATGGGATTGCTGATGTCCTGATGGTCGCCTGGAGAGTCCGTGCCTCTACCTGCAACGACACCCCCACGACCTCATTTGCCGGGCGCTCTAAGGTGGAGGACATGGCCCGAACTGACGTCCGGGGTGGCGTACCGCGGACCGAGCGGACGGCCGTGACCACCGAGTCGGTCCTGGACGCCGCGCTGACGCTGTTCGCCGAGCGCGGCTACCACGGCACCGCGGTCAGCCAGATCGCCGCGGTGCTCGGGGTGCGGACGCCGAGCCTCTACAACCACATGACGTCCAAGCAGGAGCTGCTGGAGACGATCGTGAGCCGGACCCTCGACGACGTGCACGTCGAGTTCGACGCCGCCGTCGCCGGGGTCGACACGCCTGCCGACCAGCTGTACGCCGCGGTCCGCGTGTACGCCCGACGGCACGCCACCCACCGCCGCGAGGCCCTCGTGGTCAACCGGGACACGACGAGCCTGCCCGAACCGGCCCTGAGCCGGATGCGCCGACGGCGACGCGATCACGAGACCGCGGTCCGGGCGGTGATCTCCCGCGGGGTGGAGGACGGCTCCTTCTCGGTCGGCAACGCCGGGCTGGCGTCCTTCGCGATACTGGAGATGAGCGTCAGCATCGCGCGCTGGTTCCGCGAGGACGGCCCCCGGAGCGTCGAACAGGTGGCCGACGAGTACGCGCAGTTCGCCCTGCGGGTCGTGCGGTTCCGCCCGTGACCGCCGCGCGGGACAGCGTGAGCAGCGCGGCCGTCGTCGACGCCGCGCTGACCCTGTTCGCCGAGCGGGGCTACCACGGAACGGCGCTGAGCCAGATCGCCGACGTCCTGGAGGTCCGTACGCCGAGCCTGTACAATCACATGCGGTCCAAGCACGAGCTCCTCGAGACGATCGTCGGCGACACCGTCCGCGGCGTGCTCGACGACTTCCACCGGGCCACCGCGGACCGCGACACCCCCCTGGACCGGCTGTACCACGGCGTTCTCGTCTACTCCCGACGGCACGCCACGCACCGGCGCGAGGCGATCGTGGTCAACCGCGACACCTCGAGCCTCGACGAGCCCGTACGGTCGCAGATGCAGGCCCTCCGGCGGGAGCACGAGCACGCGATCCGTTCGATCATCGCCGACGGCGTCGACGCGGGGCAGTTCTCGGTCGACTCACCCGCACTGGCCTCCTTCGCGATCCGGGAGATGTGCGTCAGCATCGCCCGCTGGTACCAGGACGACGGGCCCATCACCCCGGGGCAGGTGGCCCGCGAGTACACCGAGTTCGCCCTCGGCATCGTGGGGGCGGGGTCGGCCTGACCGCACCGTGCCGGTCGGCGCGACCGCCACGGGGGGCCCGCCCGCCGGCGCCCGGGCCCGCTCAGGCGCTCGGCACGCCGTGGCCGGGTGCCTGCTTGACCACCTTCATGATGAACTGCGACTTCGTCGTCGCCACCCCCGGAAGTGCCGTCAGCGTGCCCATGTAGAGCCGCTCGTAGGCCGCGAAACCGCTGACCGCCACGGCCAGCAGGTAGTCCGGGTTGCCGAACATCCGCCGGCAGCTCACGACCTCCTCCACCTGCTGCACGGCCGCCTCGAATGCCTCCACGGTCGCCTGCCGCTGGTCGGCCATGTCCACGTGCACCAGCACCTGCAGCCCGTGGCCGAGCGCCGCCGGGTCGACGGCCGCGTGGTACCCGGTGATCACCCCGGCCTCCTCGAGCGCGCGGACGCGACGCAGACAGGGGGAGGGGGACAGGCCCACCCGGTGGGCCAGCTCCGTGTTGGCGATCCGCCCGTCCTGTACCAGCTGGTCGAGAATTGCTCGATCGACGCGATCCATGGCCGATCATGCTAATCGCGCCGGCCTGTCCCGCACGATTTGGCATCGTCGACCCCGGATCCTTGGCTAATCTGGGGCGAACGACGGCACACGTGAGGGAGTGGGAATGAGTCTGGTTCTGACCGACGGCGAACGTCGCCTCGCGAACGAGCTGCTCGGTCGGTTCATGGACGGCTACGAGCGGGACCTGGCCGACCGGCCGATCGTGCCCGAGGTCGACCGCGACACCCTGCGGGGGCTGCTCGACGAGCCCTTCCCGGCGCAGGGCGTCGGCGTCGAGGGCTTCTTCCGCGACCTCGACGAGCGGATCCTGCCCAACTCGACGACGGTCTCGCACCCCCGCTTCCTCGCCTACGTGCTGGGCCCGCCCCACGGCATCGGCGCCCACGCCGAGGCCGTCGCCGCCACGCTCAACCAGAACTGCAACTTCTGGCAGCTCTCGCCCGCGGCGTCGGTCATCGAGCGCAGGGTGCTCGACTGGTTCGCCGGTCTCCTCGGCTTCGACACCTCCCGCTCGGCCGGAATCCTCACCGCCGGGGGCTCCATCGCCACTCTCGACGCCCTGACCACGGCCCTGCACGACCGGCGACCGCACTTCCGGGAGCAGGGTCTGCAGGCAGGCGGCCCCCCTCTGGTCGTCTACACCTCGGCCGAGGCCCACCGCTGTGTGGACAAGGCGGCGGGCATCCTCGGGCTGGGGCTGGACAACGTCGTCCGCATCCCCACCGACGGGAACCAGCGGATGCGGGTGGACCTGCTGGCCGAGGCGGTCCGCGCCGACCGCGCGGCGGGCCGCGAGCCGTTCTGCGTCGTCGCCACCTCCGGCACGGTCACCACCGGCGCCGTGGACCCGATCGCCGAGATCGCGGACCTCGCCGGGGCCGAGAACCTCTGGCTGCACGTCGACGGGGCCTACGGTGCCCTGTTCGTGCTCGCCGAGCGGGCCGCGAGCCGGTTCGCCGCGGTGCGCCGGGCGGACCCGGTGGCCCTGGACCCGCACAAGCTGTTGTTCGCGCCGTTGGAGTCGGGCTGCCTGCTCGTCAAGGACGGGGAGAAGCTGCGCCGCACCTACGCCTACTCCTCCTCGTACCTCACCGTGCAGGAGGACCCGCTGATGCGGGACTACATGGACTACGGACCGCAGCTGTCGCGCAACTTCAAGGCACTCAAGATCTGGGCCGCGCTGCGGACCTTCGGCACCGACGCCTTCCGCTCGGCGCTGGGGGAGATGCTCGACCTCTCGACGTACATGGGGGAGCGGATCGAGCGCGAGCCGTCGCTGCGGCTGATGGCTCCGGTCACGCTGACCGCGGTGTGCGTGCAGGTCCCGGGGCTGTCCCACGACGGGCACACCGCCCTGCTGGCGAGGCTCGCCGCCGAGGGCACGGCCCTGCTGGGCCCGGCCGTCGTCGACGGCGGCAGCGGGATGCGGGCCTGCATCACGAACCACCGCACCACGCGGTCGGACATCGACGCGATCGTGGACCGGCTCGTCGAGCTGGCCGAGGTCCCCGCCGAGGTCGTCGGCCCGACGGTCTGAGCGCGTCGCCCGTGCCCCGGGTCCCCACGGGCGTCCGGGCCGCGACCTGTGCCGGGCCGGACATGTGTCCGTGCGGGCCCGCAGGTGCGGCGACCGGACGGATTGACCACGGGTGTCCGACGGCGGCATAGTCCTCGTGCTCGCGGTCGCCGGTGTGCGTCACGCGGTGCGGGGTCCGGGCGACGGTGCCGGGAGGTGCTCATGGCGGTACGGCGGTACGCGGGTGAGCACCACGGATGGACCCGGCCGGCGGCGGTGTCGGTCACCTCGCCGTTCCTGACGACCGAGGAACCGTCGATCGCGCAGCAGATCGCGGGGCTCGGGGAGGCCCGCCGCTTCCGGGCCGGGGAGTTCGTCTACCGGCAGGGCTCCCTCTCGGACTACTTCTTCCAGGTCGTGACGGGCCGGCTGCGGATCTACCTGACCCGCACGGACGGCTCCGAGCGCGTGCTGTCCTACGCCGAGCCCGGTGCGGGGATCGGCGAGTCCACCTGCTTCGACGGGCTGCCGCGCTACGCCTCGTGTGTCGCGATCACCGACAGCGAGCTGCTCGCCGTGAGCAGGGGAGCGGTGCTCGAGGCGGGCCGGCGCGAGCCCGGGATCCTGGTCGAGATGACCCGGCGGATCTCCCGCAAGGCCCGGCTGTTCGCGATGCACATCGCCGTGGACGGGCTGCCGGCACGCGGGCGCGCCGCGCTGATGTTCGACCACCTCGTGGAGGCCTACGGGGTCCAGCGGCCCGAGGGCGTCGAGCTGCAGGTGCGGTACTCCCTCGACGAGCTCGCGCTGATGATCGGGGTGACCCGCGTGACGATGAGCCGCGAGCTCTCCCGGCTGGTCGACGGCGGCCTGCTCGTCCGCCGGGGCCGCCGGATCGTCGTGCCCGACGTCGCGGCACTGCACGCCGTCGCCGGCGGCTACCGCCCCTGAGGCGGCTCCGACCGGGCACGACCGGGTCCCGCCGTGATTCCCGCGGTCGGTATCACCTGTTACCGACGGTGGCTCCCGTCACTTGCCACGCTGCGAGCGTCATCACTGACGAGCACGTGGAGCACTCATGACAGCAGTCGACGCCCGGCGCGTCGAGGACCCCCGTCCGGCGAGCACGGTCTCGCTCGGCGACCGGTTCCGGCTCGAGGAGGGGCGGATCTTCCTCACCGGGGTGCAGGCACTCGTGCGGGCGCCCCTCGACCAGGTACGCCGTGACCGTCGGGCCGGCCTGCGCACCGGCGGGTTCGTCACCGGCTTCCCGGGGTCACCGCTCGGGGGGTACGACCTCGCGCTCCAGCAGAACCGCAGGCTGCTCGACGAGCACGACATCGTGCACCGGATGGGCCAGAACGAGGAGCTCGCGGCCTCGGCCCTGATGGGGACCCAGCTCCTGGAGCGCTACCCGCACAGTCGCTACGACGGGGTGACGGGGTTCTGGTACGGCAAGGGCCCCGGTCTCGACCGCGCGGGGGACTCGCTGCGCCACGGCAACTTCGCGGGCACCACCACCCACGGCGCGGTCGTGATCCTCTCCGGTGAGGACCACGAGGCCAAGAGCTCGTCGCTGCCCTACGAGCAGGAGTACGCCTACGCCCACGCCGGCATCCCGGTGCTGTACCCGTCCTCGGTCGAGGAGTTCCTGACCTACTCGGCGCACGCGGTCGGCATGTCCCGCTACTCGGGCTGCTGGGTGGCGCTGAAGCTGATCGGGCAGCTGTGCGACGGCGGCCAGACGATCGACCTCGACACCGGGACGGTGCAGATCGTCACGCCCGAGTTCGAGATCGACGGGCGCCCCTTCCGCAAGTGGCAGGACCACTCGTTCTTCCCCGGCAAGGTCGTGCGGACCGAGCAGCACGTCTTCACCGAGCGCCACCCGGCGGCCATGGCCTACGCCAGGGCCAACGGGCTCGACGCGATCACGGTGCGCGGCGAGCACGACACGCTCGGCCTGGTCACGGCGGGCAAGAGCTACGCGGACACCGTCCAGGCGCTGCGCGACCTCGGCATCGGCGAGGACGACCTGCACGCCGCCGGGGTCCGGCTGATCAAGGTCGGTGCGGTCTACCCGTTGGACCAGGAGTTCGTCCGCGAGGCCACCCGCGGCCTCGACGAGGTCGTGGTCGTGGAGGAGAAGCGGCCGACCCTCGAGGACGCGGTCAAGGTCGCCCTCTGCAACCGTGACGCGCGCACGCGCATCCACGGCAAGCGCGACCTCGAGGGCCGGGTGCGCTTCGCCGAGTACGGCAGCCTCGACGCCGACGCCGACGCCGACGCCGTCGCGCGCGGGCTCGCCCCGCTGCTGCGGCCCCGCCTGCGCGAGCGGATCGTCCTGGACCGGCGCACCGATGAGCTCACGGCCGTCGAGGCCCGCGACTACTCGTCGCACCTCACGCGCTCGCCGAACTACTGCTCCGGCTGCCCGCACAACGTCTCCACCGTCGTCCCCGAGGGCCGGGTCGCCTGGGGCGCACCGGGCTGCCACATCTTCGCGGCGGTCATGGACCAGCCCGAGCGGCAGATCGACGCCACCTTCCCGCTCGGGGGCGAGGGCGTCGCCTGGATCGGGCTCAGCCCGTTCACCGACATGGAGCACGTGATCCAGAACCAGGGTGACGGCAGCCTCTTCCACTCCAGCTATCTGAGCATCCGGTGGTCGATCGCGGCCGGCGTCCGGATGACCTACCGGATCCTCTACAACGGCGCGGTGGCCAACACCGGCGCCCAGGAGCCGATCGGCCGGGCCGAGGTCCCGAAGCTGGCCCACCTGCTGGCGCTCGAGGGGGTCAGGAAGATCGGCATCGTCGCCGAGGACCCGGCGGTCTACCGCCGGGCCGACCTGCCCTCGATCGCCTCGGTGCACGCGGCGGGAGACGTGCAGAAGGTCCTGGAGGACCTCGAGCAGGTCGACGGGGTCACGATCTTCCTCTACGACGGGGAGTGCGCCAACGAACGCCGACGCCGCCGCAAGCGCGGCACCGCGCCCAGGGCCACCACGTTCGTGGTGATCAACGAGGACGTCTGCGAGAACTGCGGCGACTGCGGCGAGATCACGAACTGCATGTCCCTGCACAAGGAGGACACCGAGTTCGGGCCGAAGACCGCGGTCCACCAGTCCTCGTGCAACCAGGACCACTCGTGCCTCCGGGGCGACTGCCCGTCGTTCCTCACCGTGCACAGCGAGGAGGGCCTCGCGGCGCCGGTCCACCCGCCGCTCGGGATCGACGCGGTGCCCGAGCCGGACCGCCCCCCGCTGGACCGGCCCTACCACGTGTTCGTCCCCGGGGTCGGGGGCACCGGCGTGCTCACCCTGAACTCGATGCTGGCCTGGGCCGCGCTCGTGGACGGTGCCGAGGCCGTCAGCTACGACCAGACCGGTGCCGCCCAGAAGTGGGGTGCCGTGCTGAGCAGCCTGGTGGTGAGCCCGCGCGGCCGGCGGGCGGGCTCGAACAAGGTCGGCATCGGCCGCGCGGACCTGTATCTCGCCGTCGACGCCATGGCCGCGGCGGATCCGGCGAACCTGGACCGCTGCTCGCCCGAGCACACCGCGGCGGTGGTGAACACCGGCCTGCTGCCGAGCGGCGAGATGATCCGCAACAGTCGCCTGGACGTGTCGGTCGACCCGATGCTCGACTCCGTCTCGCGGTTCACCGCCCGTGTGGTGGCCGTGGACGCCCGGGCCGTCGCCGAGACGCTGTTCGGCGACTACATGGCCACCAACATGGTCGCCGTGGGCGCTGCGTACCAGGCCGGCCTGGTGCCGATCTCGTCGTCGGCGATCGAGGAGGCCATCCGGCTGAACGGCACGGCCGTGGTGCAGAACCAGCAGGCGTTCCGCTACGGACGGCTCGCCGTCGCCGACCCGGCCCGGGTCGCCGTCGTGCTCGCACCACCTCCGCGCGACGCCGCACAGGAGAACGACCACGCCCGTAGCAGGCTGCCCGACCGGGAGCGGGCGGCCCACGACCGGCTCGTGGCGACGGTCGCGGACCTCCCGGAGGAGGACCGGCGCCTGCTGGCCGTCCGGATCGGCGAGCTGATCGCCTTCCAGGACGCCGACTACGCGAGCCGCTACGTCGACGTCGTGCTGGACGTGGCCCGCCGGGAGCGGGAGCGCCTGGGCGACTGGACGGGCCTGCCGATCACGCGCGAGGTGATCCGCAACCTGTACAAGCTCATGGCCTACAAGGACGAGTACGAGGTCGCCCGGCTGCACCTGCGCGCCAGTCGTGAGCACCGCGTCTCGAGCCGGTTCGCCGGGCGGGTGAGGATCGCCTACAACCTCCACCCGCCGATGCTGCGCGCGATGGGCATGACGACCAAGCTCACGCTGCCCGCCACGGTGCTCGACCCGGTCTTCGCCGTGCTGAGCGGCTTGAAGAGGATCCGTGGCACCAGGCTGGACGTGTTCGGCCGCGACCGCGTGCGCGTCGAGGAGCGCCGCCTGATCGAGTGGTACGTCGACCTCGTCCGGACCTCGATGGACGAGCTCAGGCTGCAGAACAAGGCCGCCGTACTGGACATCGCCCGGCTGCCCGACGGCATCCGCGGCTACGAGGACATCAAGCTCCGCACGGCGGCCGAGGCCGCCGAACGCGCCGAGGTCCTGCGCGGCCGGCTCAGGAACACCCTGTCCCTTCCCCTGCTGACGACGACGGAGAGCTGACATGGCCGACATCGCTGCGAGCACGATCGAGCTGACCCGCGACTTCGACAAGGACGCGGCGCTCGTCTCGGAGCTGTTCGCCGGTCTGGACGCCGAGCTGGCGGCGCTGCCCGCCAGGCCCGGGCGCACCGGAGCCAAGCAGGCCTCGGCCGACGCGGTCCTGGACCGGGCCCGCCGGGCCCGCGAGGACTTCCTCGGGGTGCACGTCGGGACCCTCTACGACACCCTGACCGAGGACCGCAGCCGCCTCCTGCGGGTCGCGGAGCTGGCCTACGCCGCCGCCGAGCTGGTCCCCGGCCTGGTGCCGACCCGGGAGCGGATCGCCGAGGAGCGCCGGCACCCGCAGAAGCACAAGGAGGGCTGGGAGTACGACCAGGGCATCCTGATCTCCCACGTCCTCGACGACCCGGTCGCCGGCTACCACCTGATGCACGCCATGGCCCAGCCGCTGCCGGAGGCACGGGACCTGCTCGAGGAGTTCCGCCGCACCGACCGGGTGGACCTGGGCAGCAGCCTGGTCGAGCGCGACGGCAACGTCGGCCACCTCACCATCCAGCACCACGCGTACCTCAACGCCGAGGACGACGAGTCCACCCGGGCGATGGAGATCGCCACCGACCTGATCCTGCTCGACGACCGGATCGACGTCGGCCTGCTGCGCGGGGCCGAGGCCCAGCACCCGAAGTACCGGGGCCGCAGGGTGTTCGACGCGGGGGTCAACCTGACACGGCTCTACCACGGCGAGGTCTCGCTCATCGAGTTCTTCATCGAGCGCGAGCTGGGCCTGATCACCAAGTGGTTCCGCGGGCACTCGGTCGGCGACGGCGAGGTGTCGGTGGTGGAACGCCGCCACGAGAAGCCGTGGATCGCGGCCGTGGACACGTTCGCCATCGGCGGCGGCTGCCAGTACCTGCTGGTCATGGACCGGGTCATCGCCCGCTCCGGTGCCTATGTGAACCTGCCGGCCCGGCGCGAGGGCTTCCTGCCCGGCTGCGGCAACATGCGCCTCCCACGCTTCGTCGGCGAGAGGGTGGCCCGCCAGGGCATCTTCTTCAACCGCGACATCTACGTGGACTCGCCCGAGGGCCGCCGGATCGTCGACGACCTGGTCGTGGACGAGGAGGGGATGCAGGCCGCCATCGCGGACGCGGTGGACGCGCTGACCGCCACCGGCCCGGTCGGCATCAACGCCAACCGCACGCAGATCCGCGTCGGCGCCGAGCCGTTGGAGACGTTCCGCCGGTACATGGCCAACCTGGCCATCGGCCAGGCCCGGTGCGTGTACTCGCCCGCGATCATCCGCAACCTCGAGCTGGCCTGGGACCCGAAGCGCCGGGGTGGGGTCAAGTGACCGGGCCGCAGGCCGTCCCGCTCGCCGGTCTCGAGCCGGGCACGGTCGAGCACCGCGTCGCCGCGGCGGACTGCGTGCACCGCGGCGGACACGACGTACTCGGCACCCCGTCGGTCGTACGGCTGCTGGAGGAGGCCGCCACCGTCGCGATCGAGCCGCTGCTCGCGCCGGGCCAGACCTCGGTCGGCTCCACGGTGGACATCGCGCACATCCGCCCGACCGTGCTCGGACAGCGCGTCACGGCGACCGCCACCGTGGTCGAGATCGACCGTCGCCGGATCGTGACCGTCGTCGACGTGGTCGACGACGTCGAGCGGATCGCCCACGGGCGGCACGAGCGGTTCGTGGTCGACGACGAGGACTTCGGGGCCCGCCTCGCCCGCAGGACCGGGCGGGTCACCGAGGTCGGTGGCTGAGACATGAGCGTTCCCTAAGAGGTCGCGCGGATTGGTCACAGCTTGGCCGCGGTCGAGTGTCTGGGGGCGAGGGCGGGTACGGGCCTGCCGATCATGAAGTTATCTACGCTTCGTGATCGTCTGGAGGCCGCGTGCCCACCCTGCCATCATGGCTGACCGAGCCGTTGTGGGACCAGTTCACCGCGCTGCTGCCTCATCGAGACGAGTTCGATCCCACCCATCCGCTGGGCTGCCATCGCCGCCGGATCGCGGATCGGATCGTGTTCGACAAGCTCCTGCAGGTACTGCGGTTCGGCTGCTCGTATGAGGGCATCGCTGACAGCACCTGCTCGGCGACCACCATCCGCGATCGTCGTGACGAGTGGATCAGGCTCGGGGTCTTCGCCCAGCTGCGTCGGATCGTCCTGGACGCCTACGACCGCATCGTCGGTCTGCTGCTGCACGACATCGCCGTCGATGGCGCCATCACCAAGGCCCCCGGCGGCGGCGAGGTCGCCGGTCCGTCGCCGGTGGACCGGCGCAAACAGGGTATGAAACGTTCGGTGCTCGTCGAGGGATACGGCATCCCGCTGGGCCGAGTCCTGGCCGGAGCCAACCGGCACGACTCCCCGCTACTGGGCCCCACCCTCGACCGCCTCGATGCTCTCGGCCCGCTGCCCGACGACATCACCGTGCACCTCGACGCCGGCTATGACTCCGGCAAGACCCGCGACACGCTGGCCGAACGAGGCCTGCACGGCGAGATCGCGCACAAGGGTGAGAAAGCGCCGATCCAGGCCACCCGCCGCTGGCACGTCGAGCGGACCAACGCTTGGCACAACAGCTTCAACCGGCTGCAGCGCTGCTACGAACGACGAGAAATCGTCGTCGACGCGTTCTTCGACCTCGCCGACACGATCGTCACACTCCGTAGCTTGATTCGGCAGGCCTGGACCACACACCGCTGGAACGCCCGACCTGCACGACGTCCATGATCACCAACCAATCCGCGCGACCTCTAAGACGTCGTTTCAGAAGTGGTGGGCCCGGTTCTGCCGGTGACGGCGGGGCTGGCAGCATCGGCTGATGGTCGCGCCTCGTGTGTCTGAGAAGACGAAGATTTTCGAGTTGGAGATCGTCCTGACCGAGGTGGTGCCGGCGGTCCGGCGTCGGGTGCAGGTGCCGGGCGAGGTCGACTTGGCGGTGTTACACGAGGTGGTGCAGTCAGTGATGGGCTGGACGAACTCTCATCTGCACGAGTTCGAGATCGTCGGGCGCCGCTACGGGATCCCAGACCCGGACTGGCCCGGACAGGATGTCGCCGACGAGACGAAAGAGAAGCTGTTTCGGCTGGTCAAGGCTGGTGACCGGTTCGGTTACGTCTACGACTTCGGTGACAACTGGGCCCACGAGATCACCGTCGAGGCGGTCGCGGCCGTCGAGCCGGGAGTGTGCTATCCGCGATGCGTCGCCGGGCAGGGGGCGTGCCCGCCCGAGGACGTCGGCGGGATCGGGGGGTATGAGGACTTCCAGGCCGTGCTCGCCGACCCTGACCATCCCGACCGCGCCGAGCGCCTGGAGTGGGCGGGCGGGCCGTTCGACCCGCACCGCTTCGACCCTGACGAGGCCGACCGGGCCTTGGAGTGGCTGGCCTGGCGGCCGCTGGCCCCGACCTCGTAGGCGAGTGCCTCAGCGAGGGCTGGGTCGACCATCACTTCGGCTTCGGCTTCGGCTTGGTGAGGCGGCGGTGGCAGATCAGGGCGCAGGCCAGCGATAACAGCGCGGTGATCGTGGATTCGGCGCGGTCGTAGCGCAGCGCGAGGCGGCGGAAGTCCAGCAGCCAGGACATGGTGCGCTCGACGACCCAGCGGACCCGCCCGAGCCGGGTGGAGTCCTCGATCCCGCGCCGGGCGATCCGCACCCCGATCCCACGCCCACTCAGGTAGCGGCGGCAGCGGGGATAGTCGTAGCCCTTGTCGGCGTGCACCTTGTCCGGCCGACGTCGCGGACGCCCCGGCTGTCCCGCCCGTTCGCGGACGCCGGGGTTGGTGTCCAGCAGCGGGGCGAGCATCCGACTGTCGTGGGTGTTCGCCCCGGTGACCAGCGCATGCAGCGGGAGCCCGCCTCGGTCGCAGAGCACGTGGTACTTGCTGCCCGCCTTCCCGCGATCGGTCGGCGAGGGCCCGGTGGCCTCGCCGCGGCGCTTGGCCCGCACGCTCACGCTGTCCACCGCCGCCCGCGACCAGTCCAGCAGGCCCTGCTGGGCGAGGCGGTCGAGCATCACCCGGTGCAGCTGGGCCCAGACCCCGGCCTGCTGCCACTGCCGTAGCCGCCGCCAGCAGGTCACTCCGGACCCACAGCCGAGCTCGGCGGGCAGCGCGTTCCAGCTGATCCCGGTCTTGAGCACGAACACGATCCCGGCCAGAGCGGCCCGATCCGGCACCCGCGGACGGCCTGTCCGTCCCCGCTTGTGCTTGCGCGGCTTGGGCAGCAGCGGCTCCACCAGCGCCCACAGCTCGTCGCTCACCAATCGCTCGACACAAGATCGCCGCGCCACGACCGGACATGATCAGCTACCAGCGCCGATCCACACAGGACCGACACGCCGACTTCTGAAACGACCTCTAAGAGGTCATTTCAGAACGAGGTCGACGTGTCTGTTGTAGACGACAAGCGGCTATCTGACCTGCCGTTTGATCTGTCGTCGAGGGGTCAATGGAAACTCGACAAGTCGTTCTGAAACGACCTCTAAGTTCGGGGTTGATGCCCCGGATGCCCGGGACGACGGGGTGTGGCTGATGAGCTGTTGCCGCTTCGGTGGCTCGGAAGGAATGGCCGCCCCGTCGTTCTGGACAGGCCTGGCCACTGATTCGGATCTGATGCGAACCGTCGCTGATTAGGGACCTGATGGCGGGTTGTCCACGGGCGTGAACTGCAACAACAGGAGTTTGTTCGTGGCGCGACGAGCAGTGGTCTGGATCGGGATCGACGTCGGGAAAAGGACCCACCACGCCTGCGCTGTCGATGCCGAGGGCAAGGTTGTGTTCTCCCGCAAGGTCGGCAACGACCAGGCCGCGATCGAAGCTCTGCTCGATCGGGCGTCCGCCGCGGCCGAGGACGTGCGGTGGGCGATCGATCTGACCAACAGCTATGCCGCGCTGTTGCAGGTCGTCCTCACCGCAGCCGACCAGCGGGTGGTCTACGTTCCCGGGCGGGTCGTCAACCGGATGAGCGGCGTGTTCCGTGGGGAGGCCAAGACCGACGCCCGCGACGCAAAGGTCATCGCCGACACCGCCCGCATGTCCGGCGCCGACCTCACCGTGGTTACCGCCACTGACGAGACCACTGCTGAGCTGCGTCGGCTCGTGGCCCACCGCGAGGACCTGATGGCTGACTGGGTACGCGGGGTCAACCGGCTGCGTGACCTGCTCGGGTCGATCTTTCCCGGTCTCGAGGCGGCCTTCGACTACTCCACCCGCAGCGCTCTGGTGCTGGTCACCGGGTTCCAGACACCGCAGGCGCTCCGAGACGCGGACACAGCCGGAGTGATCGAGTATCTGCACGCCCACCGGGCATGGGCACCAGGCATCCCCACGATGGCGGCCACCGCGGTCGCCGCAGCCCACGCCCAGACCGTGACCCTGCCCAGCGAGACGCGGACCGCGGTCCTTGTCGCCGGCCTGGCCCGGCGGCTGTTGGAGCTCGACCGGGAGATCAAAGACACCGACAAGCTGATCACCACCGTGTTCCGCACCCACCCGGACGCGGCGATCATCGAGTCGCTGCCCGGACTCGGCCCCATTCTGGGCGCGGAATTCCTCACCGCCACCAACGGCGGTGTCAGCAGCAGTATCGGCGCTGATGTCGGCTCCGAGCTGGGTGGCTTCGCCAGCTCGGGACGGCTGGCCTCCTACGCCGGCCTCGTCCCAGTGCCCCAGGACTCCGGCCGGATCAGCGGGAACCTGCGCCGCCCACGACGCTACAACCGCCGCCTGCGGCGAGTGTTCTACATGGCCGCGCTGTCCAGCCTCAAGGTCAACGGCCCGTCCCGGGCCTTTTACCAGCGCAAACGCAGCGAAAGAATGCTGCACACCCAAGCTCTGCTCGCCCTGGCCCGACGCCTGGTCGACGTCCTGTGGGCCCTGCTGCGTGACCGGAGAATGTTCACCATCACCGCACCACAACCCGCTACCGCGGCTTGACACCATCATTCGGATTCCGTCCTACGCGCGCGGGCGCGCGGACCTGCCGCTGCTCGGTGGGACCATCGGCGAGAACCTGCGGCGGGTGGCCGAACGCCTCGGCGAGCACGACGCCCTCGTCGACACCTCGGCCGGTACGCGCGCGACCTACGCCGAGCTGTGGGAGCGGTCCGGCCGGGTGGCCGGTGGTCTGCTGGCCCGGGGCACCGGCCGGGGCGACCGGGTCGGGGTGTGGTCGGCCAACCGCGGTGAGTGGGTCGTGCTGCAGTTCGCCGTGGCGCGGATCGGCGCGGTGCTGGTCGCCCTCGACCCGACCCACCAGGTCCCCGAGCTCGCCTTCGCCCTGCGGCACTCGGGCACGCAGCTGCTGTTCCACCCGGCTCGGTACCGCGGAACGGACTGTGCCGCCGTCGTGGCCGAGGCGTCCGCGCAGTGCCCGCGGCTGCGCGGCACCGTCGTCATCGAGGAGGGGTGGGCAGAGTTCGAGACCGCCGATCCCACCGCGGTGGCCGAGGCCGAGCGGCAGGTGGACGAGCACGACCCGGTCGCGCTGCTGTACACCTCCGGAACCACCGGACGCCCCAAGGCCGCCACGCTGACCCACCACAACCTGCTCAACAACGCGCACCTGGTGGGTGCGCAGATCGGCTACACCGAGCAGGACCGCATCTGTGTCCCCGTCCCGTTGTTCCACTGCTTCGGCATGGTGCTCGGCACGCTCGGCGCCAGCACGCACGGGGCCACCATCGTCCTGCCGGGCGGGGGCTTCGACGCCGGACGGACCCTGGACGCCGTCGCGGCGGAGCGGTGCACCGCCGTCTACGGGGTCCCCACGATGTACCTCGCGATGCTGGACCAGCCGGACCTCGCGACCGTCGACCTGACCTCGTTGCGCACGGGGTTGATCGGGGGCGCGCCCTGTCCGCCGGACCTGCTGGGCGACATCCGGTCCCGGCTGCACGTGCCGGAGCTGTCCACGGTGTGCGGGATGACGGAGACGTCGCCGATCTCCACCCAGACCCTGCCGACGGACCCCCTCGACGTCCGGGACCACTCGGTCGGCAGACCCACCCCGCACGTCGAGGTCGAGATCGTCGACCCGACGACGGGTCTGGTGGTGCCGGTCGGCATCACCGGCGAGCAGCGCACCCGCGGCTACAGCGTCATGCGCGGCTACTGGGAGGACGACGGGGCCACCGCCGAGGCCGTCGACGCGGACGGCTGGATGCGGACCGGCGACCTCGCCGTGATGGACGAGCACGGGGTCGTCCGGATCGTCGGCCGGATCAAGGACGTGATCATTCGCGGCGGGGAGAACATCCACCCGCGCGAGATCGAGGAGCTGCTGTGCACCCACCCCGACGTCAGCGAGGCCCATGTCATCGGTGTGCCGCACGAGCGCTACGGGGAACAGGTGATGGCCTGGGTACGCCCCCGTGACGGGGCCCGGCCGGACGGCGACGAGCTGAGCGCGTTCTGCCGGGGCCGGATCGGCCGGTCGAAGATCCCGTCGCTGTGGCGGTCCACCGACACCTTCCCGACGACGGCGAGCGGGAAGATCCAGAAGTACCGCATGCGGCAGATCGCGATCGAGGAGCTCGCCGAGCCGGTCGGCGCCGGTCGCGAGCCGTCCCGGCCGGCGGGGGGCTGAGCCCCGTGGGCGGGACCGACACGGCATCGGTCCGGATGACCGTGACCGGTGCGATGCTGGACGACGACGGGACCCTGACGACGGGGCACCTGCTCGTCCTGGCCGAATCCGCCGGCAGGCTGGTGCTACCGTCCCGCCCGGGATGTCCGTCCCGGTGCGTGATCGACGTCCTCGGCCCCCGTCCGGGGGCCGGCGCGGTCCTGCTGGCCGGGTCGACGACCCGTACCGCGGGCGAGCAGATCGTCGTGGACACGGTCGTCCGGCGGGAGGACGCGGACCGTCCCGTTCTCGCGGTGGTGCGTCAGCTCTTCCCGCACCCCTGACGGTCCCCGCCCCCCGGGGACCCCGTCCCCCCGGGTGACGCGACCGACGTCCACGGAGCACCGGTCCGGCACACCGCCGTGGGGTTCACG
This sequence comes from Pseudonocardia sp. ICBG1293, assembly GCF_020131355.1. Lineage (GTDB taxonomy): Bacteria > Actinomycetota > Actinomycetes > Mycobacteriales > Pseudonocardiaceae > Pseudonocardia. Next base: position 67,975 of record NZ_JAHLEL010000047.1, on the reverse strand, counting down.
GCCCCGGTGGGCGGTCGGCGCCGCCGCTCCGACGCCGGTCCCGGTGTCATACCGGTGGCGCGGGCAGGTGCACCGCGGTGACGAGCAGGCCGCCCTCGGCGTGCCAGCGCCCGGCGAACACCGGAACGCGTTCCCCGCTGACCACCGGGCCGGGGACGAGCAGACGGGCGGAGAAGGTGCCGGCCCCGGCGTCGAAGGCGATCTCGGCCTCGTCGAAGTCCAGCTCGCGACCGGTCAACGGGTACCAGGCCTTGAAGACGCTCTCCTTGGCGCTGAAGTACATCCGGTCCCACGCGACGTCCGGCCGTCGCCGACCCAGCCCGGCGAGCAGCGCCCGCTCGGAGGCCAGGGTGACGGTCTCCAGGACACCGTCGGGCAACGGCGCGTCCGGTTCGGCGTCGATGCTCACCGCGGCGGACTCGGCGACGGGGGACACGGCGGCCGCCCGGTACCCGGTGCAGTGCGTCATGCTGCCGACCACCCCGGACGGCCACTGCGGGGCGCCGCGACGGTTCGGGAGGATCGGAACGGGGGAACGGCCGAGCCGGCCGAGCGCGCGGCGGGCCAGCCTGCGCACCGTGGTGAACTCGCGCCGCCGGGACTCCACCGCCCGGGCGACGAGCTCGCGCTCCTGCGGGAAGAGGCCCTCGCCGGGATGGGCCTCGTCGTCGTAGGCGCACTCGGTCACGACCCGGGCGGGCAGCACGTGCTCGATCACCGCAGACCCCCGGTGACCGGCACCGGCAGCACCGCGCGCAGCGGCTCCCGGGGCGGTCGGGGCCGCCATTCGCGCGGATAGCCCACCGACACCTCCTCGAACCGGACCCCGTCGTGGAAGGTGACGCGGGGGATGTGCAGGTGGCCGTAGACGACGGCCGCGGCACGGAACCGCACGTGCCAGTCGGCCGTCAGCTCGGTGCCGCACCACTGCGCGAACTCCGGGTGGCGCAGCACCCGCGTCTCGTGCCGCAGCAGCGGCCAGTGGTTCACCAGCACCGTCGGCAGGTCCGGGTCGACCGCGGCCAGCCGGGCCCGCGTCAGCTCGGCCCGACGCCGGCACCAGGTCGCGCGGTCCGGGTAGGGATCGGGGTGCAGGAGGAACTCGTCGGAGCACACGACGCCCGCGTCGTGGGCGATCCGGAGCGACTCGGCCGCCGTCGTCGCACCGGGGGCCAGGAAGGAGTAGTCGTAGCCCACGAACAGGGGTGCCACGGCGACCGGCCCGCCGGGACCGTCCCACACCGGGTACGGGTCCTCCGGGGTGCTGACGCCCAGCTCCCGGCAGGTCTGCACCAGCGCCCGGTAGCGCGCGTCGCCGCGCAGCGTGCACGGGTCCTGCGGATGGGTCCACAGGTCGTGGTTGCCCGGGGTCCAGAGCACGCGGGCGAAGCGGCTCGCGAGCAGACGCAGGGTCGACTCGATGTCGGCGTACATCTCGCCGACGTCGCCGGCGACGATCAGCCAGTCGCCGTCGGCCCCGGGCCGCAGCGACTCGACGATCGCCCGGTTCTCGGCGTGCACGACGTGCAGGTCGGCGACGGCGAGCAGCTGGGGTTCGGGCACGGTGAGTCCTCCCGGTCGGTGGGGGAGCGGTCAGGGTGCGGGGGTGTCGGCGTCGGGGGTGCGCGCGGTGTACAGCCGGGCGTAGGCACCACCGGCGCGCAGCAGCGTGTCGTGGGTGCCCTGCTCGACGATCCGGCCGGCGTCCATCACGACGATCCGGTCGGCGTCGCGGACCGTCGACAGCCGGTGCGCGATGACGAAGCTGGTCCGGCCGGCGCGCACGGTGGCCATCGCCCGCTGGATCAGCAGCTCGGTGCGGGTGTCGACGGAGCTGGTGGCCTCGTCGAGGACGAGCACCGCCGGCCGGGCGAGGAACGCCCGCGCCACCGTGATCAGCTGCTTCTCCCCGGCACTCGTGCCGCCGGAGTCCTCGTCCAGGACGGTGTCGTAGCCGTCGGGCAGCGTCGCGACGAAGGTGTCGACGCAGGTGGCGCGGGCCGCCTCCTCGATCTCGTCGCGGGTCGCGCCCGGCGCGCCGTAGGCGATGTTCTCGGCGATGGTCCCGCCGAACAGCCAGGTGTCCTGCAGGACCAGCCCGAACCGGGACCGCAGGTCCGCGCGGGTCATCGTCGCGGTGTCCACGCCGTCGAGCAGGATCGTCCCGCCGTCGATCTCGTAGAAGCGCACGAGCAGGTTGCCCAGGGTGGTCTTCCCCGCGCCGGTGGAGCCGACGATCGCGACCGTGCTGCCCGGCTCCACGGTCAGCGACAGGTCCTCGACGAGCGGGACGTCGGGGAGGTAGCGGAACGACACCCGGCGGAACTCGACGCGACCGGCCGGGGCCGCGGGCGCGACGGGGCGGCGCGGCTCGGGCCGCTGCTCGGGCGCGTCGAGCAGCGTGAACACCCGCGTCGCCGACACCACCCCGGACTGGAGCCGACCGGCCACCGAGGCGATCTCGACGATCGGCTGGCTGAACTGTCGGGCGTAGAGGATGAACGCCTGCACGTCGCCGAGGGTGAGCGAGCCCGACAGCACCTTCCAGGCACCGAGGACGGCCACCACCAGGTAGCCGACGTTCGCCACGAACATCATGACCGGCTCCATCGCGCCGGAGGAGGTCTGGGCCGACGCCCCCGCCCGGTACACCGCGTCGTTGCACTCGGCGAACCGGCGCCGCGCCTCGGCGCGTCGGTGGTGGCCGCGGATCAGGGAGTGCCCGGTGCAGACCTCCTCGACGTGGGCGTTGAGGGCGCCGTTCGCCTCCCACTGCGCGGTGAACTGCGGGTGCGCGCGGCGACCCAGCCCGACCGCGAGCAGGCCCGCCACCGGCACGCTGAGGATCATCACCACCGCCAGCGACGGCGAGATCACCACCATCAGCGTCAGCATCGCGACCAGCGACAGGATCGAGGTGATCAGCTCGGCGAGGGTCTGCTGGAGGGTCTGCTGCAGGTTGTCAATGTCGGTGGTGGTGCGTCCGAGCGTCTCGCCCGCCGGGTGCCGGTCGTAGTGCCGCAGCGGGAGCCGGGACAGCTTCGCCCGGGTCCGGCCCCGCAGGTCGTGGATCACCTGCCACACCACGGACGCGACGATCCGGCCCTGGACCAGGGTGAACAGCGACGCCCCCAGGTAGACCACGAGCAGGACCAGCAGCAGCCCGGCGACCGCGTCGAAGTCGACACCGTCGGCGGGTCCGGGACTGCCCGCCGCGGGCCCGCCCGCTCCGCCCGGCCCCAGGACGCCGACCGCGATCAGGTCGGTCACCCGGCCCAGCAGCAGCGGGCCCACGGCGTTGAGGGCGATCCCGGCGACGCCGGTCAGCAGGGCGAGCACCACCGGCCCGCGGTGCGGGCGCAGCAGCCCCACGAGCCGCCGGGCCGGCCGGTCACCCGGCGCGGACCTGTCCGGTGGTGCCGCCGCGCCCGCCGCCGGCCGGGCGGCCGCGGGCGCGGCGGGCTCAGTGACGTCCGGCGAGGCCATGGGCGACGTCCTCCTCGGTGGGCTGGGAGCTCGCGATCTCGCGGTAGGTCGGGCTGGCGCGCAGGACCTCGTCGTGGGTGCCGTCGGCGACCAGCCGACCGGCGTCGAGGACGACGACCCGGTCGGCGTCGCGCGCGGTGGCGACGCGCTGGGTCACGGTGATCACGGTGGCGCCTGCGGTCCACGGCACCAGCGCCGCCCGGAGCACGGCGTCGGTGGCCTGGTCCAGCGCCGAGAAGCAGTCGTCGAACAGGTAGACCTGCGGGCGGCGCAGCAGGGTGCGGGCGATGCACAGCCGCTGGCGCTGGCCGCCGGACACGGTGGTGCCGCCCTGCGCGATCTCCGCGTCCAGGCCGCCCGGCATCCGCGCGACGAACCCGTCGGCCTGCGCGACGCGCAGCACCTCCCACAGCTCGTCGTCGGTGGCGTCCTGGCGCCCGAACCGCAGGTTGCTCGCGACCGTGCCGGTGAACAGGTGGGGCCGCTGCGGGACGAACCCGACGACGCCGGTGAGCACCGCGGGGTCGAGCCGCCGGACGTCGGTGCCGCCCAGCCGGACCGAGCCCGCGGTCGGGTCGACCAGCCGCAGCACGAGGTTCAGCAGGGTCGTCTTGCCGCTGCCCGTGCTGCCCAGCACCGCGACCCGCTCGCCCGGCTCGACGACCAGGTCGACCCCGCGCAGCACCGCGCGCTCCGCGCCCGGGTAGCGGAACTCCGCGGCCCGGACCTCCACCCGGCCCGCGGGGCCCTGCAACGGCGCCGGGTTCGCCGGTGGCGCCACCCCCGGCTCGGTGTCGAGCACCTCCAGGATCCGGCCCGCCCCCACCCGGGCCCGCGGTACCTGCAGGAACACGAACGCGAGCATCACGACCGACATGAGGATCAGCGACAGGTAGAACAGGAACGCGCTGAGCGCGCCCAGCGGCATCACGCCCGCGTCGATGCGGTGGGCGCCGAGCCACATCAGGACGACCGTGAACAGGTTCATCAGCAGCAGCACCAGCGGCAGCATCGTGGCGATCAGCCGGCCGACCCGCTGGGACAGGTCGAGGAAGGCGTCGTTGCTGCGGGTGAAGCGCTCCTGCTCGTGGTCCTCGCGGACGAACGAGCGGACCACCCGCACCCCCGTGATCGACTCCCGGAGCAGCCGGCCGAGGTCGTCGAGGGCGAGCTGCATCCGGCCGTAGAGGCTGCCCATCCGGGCCAGCAGCAGACCGAAGGCCACGCCGACGACCAGCACGAGGACGACCAGCAGCAGGGCCAGCGGTACGTCCTGGGCCAGCGCGAGCACGATGCTGCCGATGCACATCAGGGGGGCGGAGACGACGACGCCGAACCCGGACCGGGCGAGGTTCTGCACCTGCTGGACGTCGTTGACCGTGCGGGTCAGCAGCGACGCCGTCCCGAACCGGCCGACCTCGCGGGCCGAGAAGTCCAGGATGCGGTCGAACACCGCGGAGCGCAGGTCCCGGCCGACCGCGGTGGAGGTCCGCGCGCCCAGCGCGGTCGCGGCCAGGGCCGCGGCGATCTGGACCACGGCGATACCGGCCATCAGCATGCCGATCTCGACGATCCGGCCGCGATCCGCGCGGACCACGCCCTGGTCGATGAGGGCTGCGCCGAGCGTCGGCAGCAGCAGCGTGCCGGCGATCTGCGCGGTCTGGAGCACGACGAGCACGCCGGCGGGCCCGGCGTAGCCACGCAGCTGGGTGCGCGAGAGTCTCCACAGCACGTCAGGACACCCCGGTTCACGGCGACCCACGGGCCGCCCGGTGGACGATGCCGGTGGCAGACCGGCCCGGACAGCCGACCAGACCGCGGACCCGGAATCCCCCAGTTCTGCGCACCATTTCCCGCGGCCGCACTCGTGAATTCCCTACATCCCGGCGGATTCGTTGACACCGTCTCGCCGATCTTGCCAGCGTGCGGCGTGTCTCTCGTCCGGACAGCGTATTCGCCGCCGTGCCGACGGCCGGTCGACGCGTATGGGCGGGCCCGATGACGGTCGAGAAGGGAATACCCGATGTCCAAACGCGCTCTCATCACCGGAATCACCGGTCAGGACGGCTCCTACCTGGCGGAGCACCTGCTGTCGCAGGGCTACCAGGTCTGGGGTCTGATCCGGGGGCAGGCCAACCCCCGCAAGACACGGGTCAGCCGGCTGGCCTCCGAGCTGGAGTTCGTCGACGGTGATCTGATGGACCAGGCCAGCCTGGTCTCGGCCGTCGACACGGTCCAGCCCGACGAGGTCTACAACCTCGGCGCGATCTCGTTCGTCCCGATGTCCTGGCAGCAGGCCGAGCTCGTCACCGAGGTCAACGGCACCGGGGTGCTCCGGGTGCTCGAGGCGATCCGGATGGTCTCCGGCCTCTCGATGTCGCGGACCGCGTCGCCGAACGGGCAGATCCGCTTCTACCAGGCCTCGTCGTCGGAGATGTTCGGCAAGGCCGCGGAGACCCCCCAGCGCGAGACCACCCTGTTCCATCCGCGCAGCCCCTACGGCGCCGCGAAGGCCTACGGCCACTACATCACCCGCAACTACCGCGAGTCGTTCGGCATGTACGCGGTGTCGGGCATGCTGTTCAACCACGAGTCCCCGCGCCGTGGCCAGGAGTTCGTCACCCGCAAGATCTCCCTGGCGGTCGCCCGGATCAAGCTCGGGCTGCAGCCCGACCTCGCCCTGGGCAACCTCGACGCGGTGCGCGACTGGGGCTACGCCGGCGACTACGTCCGCGCGATGCACCTGATGCTGCAGCAGGACGAGCCCGACGACTACGTGATCGGCACCGGGCAGATGCACTCGGTGCGTGACGCGGTGCAGATCGCGTTCGACCACGTCGGGCTGGACTGGCGGGACAAGGTCGTCATCGACCCGGCGCTGGTGCGCCCGGCCGAGGTCGAGGTGCTGTGTGCCGGCAGCGTGCGGGCCCGGCGGCTGCTCGACTGGACGCCCGAGGTCGACTTCCCGGAGCTCATGCGGATGATGGTCGACTCCGACCTCGAGCACGTGGCGCGGGAGAACGAGTACGGCCACCTGCTGCTGGCCGCCAACTGGTGAACCGGGCGAGGCCACACTAGTGTTGCGGTAACTAGGTTACTTTACTCACGGGCTGGTTTACGGGATCATGAGCTGTGCCGTTGACTGTGACCGTGGACGTTCCGGCCGCCGACCGCGAGGTGCTGGAGTCCTGGCTGCGTTCCTCGTCGGTTTCGGCGGGACTGGCCCGACGGGGCAGGATCGTGTTGCTGGCCGCGGACGGGGTGGCGGTCAAGGACATCGTCACACTGGTCGGGGCGTCGAAGGCGACGGTGATCGGGTGGAAGAAGCGTTACGCCGCTGAGGGGATCGCCGGGCTGGCCGACCGGCCCAAGGCGGGCCGGCCGCCGGTGATCGACGAGGTCGCGGTCGTGCTCGCCACGCTGGAACCGCCGCCTGAGCGGCTCGGAGTCACGCACTGGTCGTCACGGCTGCTCGGTGCCGAGCTCGGGATCTCCCACGTGTGGATCGGCAAGATTTGGCGGCGGTGGGGGCTGCAGCCGTGGAAGTCCGAGACGTTCAAGTTCTCCACCGATCCCGAGCTCGAAGCCAAGGTCCGCGACATCGTCGGGTTGTATCTGAACCCGCCGGACAAGGCCGTCGTGCTCTGCGTCGACGAGAAATCCCAGGTCCAGGCCCTGGACCGGACAGCGCCGATCCTGCCGATCATGCCCGGTATCCCGGAGAAACGGACGCATGACTACGTCCGTCACGGCACCACCACGCTGTTCGCGGCGTTAGAGGTCGCGACCGGGCGGGTCGAGCAGGCGTGCCTGCCGCGGCATCGCCATCAGGAGTTCCTGCGGTTCCTCAAGCAGGTCGCGAAGGCCTACCCGCGGCGCAAGCTGCACCTGGTGGTGGACAACTACGCGACCCACAAGCACCCCGCAGTGAAGGCCTGGCTGGCCCGCAACCCGCGGATCACCCTGCACTTCACCCCGACCTCGGGATCGTGGCTGAACATGGTCGAGGTCTTTTTCGGGGTCATCACCCGCCAGGCCATTCGCCGTGGCAGCTTCGGCAGCGTCAGAGAACTGATCGGCGCGATCGGCCGGTTCATCGACGGCTGGAACGAACGCTGCCACCCGTTCATCTGGACCAAACCCGCAGACCACCTACTCAACCACTGCCGACCCGGTCAAAGAACATCGTTTACGCGACACTAGGGATTTCCGGCCCGGATCGTCCGCAGAATCGTCTGCGGTGAGCCCCGCCGCCGTGCGGCGGAAATGGGGCGGCGATTCGGTTCCTGCCGGACGCGTGCGGAATTGCGGCGCGATTGTCAGCGGGCGTCGGCTGCGAGACGGGTGGAGTTGGGATGGACAACGAACAGAAGCTCCGGGACTACCTCAAGCTGGCCACGGCCGACCTGCGCCGCACCCGCCGGCGGGTGAGCGAGCTCGAGTCCGCCGCCCAGGAGCCGATCGCCGTCGTCGGGATGGCGTGCCGCTATCCCGGCGGTGTCCGCAGCCCGGAGGACCTGTGGCGGATGGTCGAGGCGGGGGAGGACGGCGTCACGCCGTTCCCCACCGACCGCGGCTGGGACACCGCCGCGCTCGCCGGCTCCCCGACGCGCTCGGGCGGGTTCCTGCACGACGCCCCCGACTTCGACGCCGAGTTCTTCGGGATCTCCCCGCGCGAGGCCGTCGCGATGGACCCGCAGCAGCGGGTCGTCCTGGAGTCCGCGTGGGAGGCGTTCGAGCGGTCCGGGATCGACCCGGTGTCGCTGCAGGGCACCCGCACCGGCGTGTTCGTCGGAGCGATGGCGCAGGACTACCGGGTCGGTCCGGCGGACGGTGCCGAGGGCTTCCAGCTCACCGGCAACACCGGCAGCGTCCTGTCGGGCCGCATCTCCTACACCTTCGGCACGGTCGGCCCGGCGGTCACGGTCGACACCGCGTGCTCGTCGTCGCTGGTGGCGGTGCACCTCGCCACCCAGGCCCTGCGGGGCGGGGAGTGCTCGCTGGCACTGGCCGGCGGCGTCACCGTGATGTCCGGGCCCGGCACGTTCATCGAGATGGGCCGCCAGGGTGGCCTGTCCGCCGACGGCCGCTGCCGGTCCTTCGGCGACACCGCCGACGGCACCGGCTGGGCCGAGGGCGTCGGCCTGCTCGTCCTGGAGCGGCTGTCCGACGCGCGCCGCAACGGGCACGAGGTGCTGGCCGTCGTCCGCGGCTCCGCGGTCAACCAGGACGGCGCGTCCAACGGGCTCACCGCCCCCAACGGACCGTCCCAGCAGCAGGTCATCGAGCAGGCGCTGGTCAACGCCCGGCTGTCGGCCGGTGACGTCGACGTCGTGGAGGCGCACGGCACCGGTACCACCCTCGGCGACCCGGTCGAGGCGCAGGCGCTGCTGGCCACCTACGGCCGGGACCGCGACGCCGAGCGCCCGCTGCTGCTCGGCTCGGTCAAGTCGAACATCAGCCACACCCAGGCCGCCGCCGGCGTCGCCGGGATGATCAAGATGGTGATGGCGATGCGGCACGGGGTGCTGCCCCGCACGCTGCTCGCCGAGGATCCCAGCCGGCACGTCGACTGGTCCCCGGACACCGTCCGCATCCTCACCGAGAACACCGACTGGCCGGTCACCGGCGCCCCGCGCCGCGCCGCGGTCTCGTCGTTCGGGATCAGCGGCACGAACGCGCACACCATCATCGAGCAGGCCCCCGCCCCCGGGACCGGTACCCCTGCCCCCGAGGACGACGGCCCGGCCGTCGGCGAGCCCGGCCCGACCGAGCCCGGCACCCTCCCGGTCCTGCTCTCCGGGCGCACCCCCGAGGCGCTGCACGCCCAGGCCGCCGCGCTCGGCGAGGCACTCGCCGCCGCCCCCGACACCCCGCTGACCGACGTCGCGTGGTCGCTGGCCACCACCCGGACCACGTTCGCCCACCGAGCCGTGCTGCTCGCCGCCGACCGCGACGCCCTCGCCGGTGGCCTCGACGCGCTGGCCGCAGGCGATCCGGCCGCGTCCCGGGACACGGTGACCGCCGAGGCCCGTGCGGAGAGCCGGCTCGCCGTGCTGTTCACCGGGCAGGGATCGCAGCGGATCGGCGCCGGGCGCGAGCTCGCCGCCCGCTTCCCGGTGTTCGCCGAGGCCCTGGACACCGTGCTCGCCGCGTTCGACCCGGAGCTGGGGCGCCCGCTGCGCGAGATCCTCCACGGCACCCCCGACGGCGGCACCCCCGACGGCGCCGAGGCGGCCGCCGCGCTGCTCGACGACACCGCGTACGCCCAGCCCGCGATCTTCGCGGTCGAGGTGGCGCTGTACCGGCTCGTCACCTCCCTCGGGGTCACCCCGGGCCACCTGCTCGGGCACTCGGTCGGCGAGATCGCCGCCGCGCACGTCGCCGGGGTGCTCTCGCTCGACGACGCCGCCACCCTGGTCGCCGCCCGCGGCCGCCTGATGGCGGCGCTGCCCACCGGCGGGGCAATGGTCGCCGTGCAGGCGACCGAGGCCGAGGTGGAGGCCCTGCTCGACGGGTACCGCGACCGGGTCTCGGTCGCCGCGGTCAACGGCCCGTCGGCGGTCGTGCTGTCCGGCGCCGAGGAGGCGGTCACCGCCGTCGCCGGGCTGCTCGCCGACCGGGGACGCCGGACCCGGCGGCTGCGGGTGAGCCACGCGTTCCACTCGCCGCTGATGGAACCGGTGCTCGAACGCTTCCGTGCCGTCGTCGAGGGCCTGGACCTGCAGGCACCGCTGATCCCGATCGTCTCCGACGTGACCGGCGAGCTCGCGACCGTCGCCCAGCTCACCTCGGCCGACTACTGGGTCGAGCACGTCCGCAGCGCCGTCCGGTTCGCCGACGGCGTCGACTGGCTCGTCCGCCACGACGTCACCGCGTTCCTCGAGCTCGGCCCGGACGGGCCGCTGTCGGCCATGACGCGCGACTGCCTCGACGCCGCGGACCGGGACGCCACCGGCTCCGTCGCCGTGCCCGTGCTGCGCGCCGGACGGCCCGAGGAGCACACCCTCACCGCGGCGCTGGCCGCCCTGCACGTCCACGGCACCACCGTCGACTGGGCGGCCTGGTTCGCCGGCACCGGCGCCCGTCGCACCGACCTGCCGACCTATGCGTTCCGGCGCCGCCGGTTCTGGCCCAAGGCCCTCCAGACCGGTGCCGCCGACCTGCGCTCGGCCGGGCTCGGCGCCGCCCGTCACCCGCTGCTGTCGGCGACGGTGTCGCTCGCCGACTCCGAGGGCGCGCTGCTCACCGGGCGGCTGTCGTGCCAGACCCACCCCTGGCTCGCCGACCACACCGTGCGCGGGACCCCCCTGCTGCCGGGGACCGCATTCCTGGAGCTGGCCGTGCGGGCCGGCGACGAGGTCGGCTGCGACCGGGTGGAGGAGCTGACCCTCGCCGCCCCGCTGGCCCTGCCCTACGAGGGCGGGGTCGCGGTCCAGCTGTGGGTCGGGGCCCCGGACGCCGGTGGCCGCCGCACCCTGACCGTCTACGCCCGGCCGGACACCGACGCCGACGCCGAGCACGACGTCCCCTGGACCCCGCACGCCACCGGCGTCCTCGCCGCGGGCGGCGCCGTCCCGGCGACCCCGGACGCGACCGAGTGGCCGCCCGCCGGGGCCGAGCCGCTCGGGGTCGAGGACCTCTACGACCGCCTGGCGCAGGCCGGCTTCGGCTACGGCCCCGCCTTCCGCGGCCTCACCGCGGCCTGGCGTCACGACGACGCCGTGCTCGCCGAGATCGTGCTGCCCGAGGCCGGCCGTACCGACGTCGACGCCTTCGGCCTGCACCCTGCCGCGCTCGACGCCGCACTGCACGCCGCAGGGTTCGTCGAGCTGGGCGAGCGCAGTCGCGGGGGCATGCCCTTCTCCTGGGAGGGCGTGACCCTGCACGCGAGCGGAGCGGGGACCCTGCGGGTGCGCCTGACCCCGGTCGCCGACGACGCGATCGCGCTCGCCGTCGCCGACGGGACCGGTGCACCGGTCGTCACCGTCGAGTCGCTGGTGCTGCGCGGGGTCGCCGACCACGCCCTCGACTCCGCCGGTGCCGTCGCCCGGGACGCGCTGTTCCGGCTCGACTGGACCCCCGTCACCCCGGCCGGGGAGACCCCCGCCAGCGTCGTGGTCGCCGGCGACGACGTGCTCGGCCTCGCCGCCCACCCGGGGCTCGGCGCCGCGGCGGACCTGGCCGCGCTCGTGAGCGCCGACGGTCCCGCCCCCGACGTCGTGCTGCTCGGGCTCGCCGGGGGGACGGGAGCCGCGCAGGCGCACCGCTGTGCCACCGACGCGCTCGCCGCCGTCCGTACCTGGCTCGACCACGCCGACCGCGTGGACGGCTCCCGCCTGGTCGTGGTGACCCGGGGCGCCACCACCGGTGACGACGTGGCCGCCGCGGCCGCGTGGGGACTGCTCCGTTCCGCCCGCTCGGAGAACCCCGGCCGGCTCGCGCTGCTCGACCTCGCCCCGGACGCCGACCCGGCCGACCTCCCGCTCACCGCGCTCACGGCCGACGAGCCCGAGCTCCTGCTGACCCGCGACGGTCTGCGGGCGGCCCGGCTGGTGCGCCGCCCCGCACTGCGTGAGGCCCTCGCCGCCCCGTCGTTCGGGGACGGCGCCGTGCTGGTCACCGGAGGGACCGGCGGTCTCGGCGCCGTCGTCGCCCGGCACCTGGTCACCACCCACGGCGTGACCGACCTGCTCCTGGTCGGGCGCCGCGGCCCGGCCGCCGACGGCGCGGCCGAGCTGGTCGACGAGCTCACCGCCGCCGGTGCCCGCACCCGGGTCGTCGCCTGCGACGTGAGCGACCCCGCGGCGGTGACCGAGCTGCTCGGCGCGCACCGGGTGACCGCGGTGGTGCACGCCGCCGGTGTCCTCGACGACGCGACCGTGGGGTCGCTGACCCCGCAGCGGCTCGCGACGGTGCTGCGCCCGAAGGTCGACGCCGCGTGGAACCTGCACACCGCGGCCGCGGCCCTGGAACTGGACCTCGACGCGTTCGTGCTGTTCTCCTCGGTCGCCGGGGTGTTCGGCAGCCCCGGTCAGGCGAACTACGCCGCGGGCAACGCGGCCCTCGACGCGCTCGCCGCGCACCGCCGGGCCGCCGGGCTGCCCGGCCTGTCGCTGGCCTGGGGCCCGTGGGAGCGGACCGGCGGGATGACCGGTGGCGTCTCCGACGAGGACATGGCACGGATGGCCCGCGCCGGGACCCCCGCCCTCACCGTGGAGCAGGGACTGGCCCTGTTCGACGCCGCGCTCGGCGCCACCGAGCCCGCCCTGGTGCCGGTCCGTCTCGACCTGCCCGCCCTGCGCGCGGGCGGCGACGTCCCGCCGCTGCTCCGGTCCCTGATCCGCACCCGGGCCCGGCGCACCGCCGCCACCGGCTCGGCGACCGCGGGCGGCCTCGCCCAGCGCCTGGCCCGCCTGGACGCCGAGGGGCGCGAGGAGCTGGTGCTCGACCTGGTCCGCAGCCAGGTAGCCCTGGTGCTCGGGCACGCCGGCGCGACCGACGTGGACGCCGGCCGCGCGTTCCGCGACCTCGGGTTCGACTCGCTGACCGCCGTCGAGCTGCGCAACCGGCTCGGTGCCGTCACCGGGCTGCGGCTGCCCGCCACGCTCGTGTTCGACCACCCGACGGTCCGGCACCTCGCGGCCCACGTCACCGACGAGCTGCTGGGCGCCGAGACCGAGGCCGTCCCGGCCGCCCGCGTCGCGGTGGACGTCGAGGACCCGATCGTCATCGTCGGCATGGCCTGCCGCTACCCGGGCGGGGTGTCCACGCCGGACGAGCTGTGGCGCCTGGTCACCGAGGGCACCGACGCGATCTCCGGTTTCCCGACCAACCGGAACTGGGACCTCGAGGCGCTGCACCACCCGGACCCGGACCACCCCGGCACCACCTACACCCGCTCCGGCGGGTTCCTGCACGAGGCGGGCGAGTTCGACCCGGCCTTCTTCGGGATGAGCCCGCGCGAGGCGCTGGCCACCGACTCGCAGCAGCGCCAGCTGCTGGAGACCTCGTGGGAGGCCGTCGAGCGGGCGGGCATCGACCCGTCGACGCTGCGCGGCACCGCGACCGGCGTGTTCGCCGGTGTCATGTACAGCGACTACAACGCCGTCCTGGCCGGGGGCCCGAGTTCGAGGGCTTCCAGGGGGTCGGCAGCTCGCCGAGCCTGGCCTCGGGCCGGGTCGCCTACACCCTCGGGCTGGAGGGGCCCGCGGTCACCGTCGACACCGCGTGCTCGTCCTCGCTGGTCGCGATGCACTGGGCGATGCAGGCGCTGCGGACCGGGGAGTGCTCGCTCGCGCTGGCCGGCGGTGTCACCGTCATGTCCACCCCGGCGGCGTTCGTCGACTTCGCCCGCCAGCGCGGCCTGTCCCCGGACGGGCGCTGCAAGGCCTTCTCCGACGACGCCGACGGCGTCGGCTGGTCCGAGGGCGTCGGCATGCTGGTGCTGGAGCGGCAGTCCGACGCGCTGCGCCACGGCCACGACATCCTGGCCGTGGTCCGCGGGTCCGCGGTCAACTCCGACGGCGCCTCCAACGGGATCACCGCCCCGAACGGGCCGTCCCAGCAGCGGGTGATCCGCCAGGCGCTGGCGAGCGCGGGGCTGTCCACCGACGACGTCGACGTCGTCGAGGCGCACGGCACCGGCACCTCGCTGGGCGACCCGATCGAGGCCCAGGCGCTGCTGGCCACCTACGGCCGGGACCGGGACACCGACCGGCCGTTGCACCTGGGTTCGCTGAAATCCAACATCGGGCACACCCAGGCCGCCGCGGGCGTCGCCGGTGTGATCAAGATGGTGCTGGCGATGCGGCACGGCGTGCTGCCCCGCACGCTGCACGCGGACACCCGTTCCTCGCACGTGGACTGGACCGAGGGCGCCGTCGCGCTGCTCACCGAGCAGACCGCGTGGCCGGAGACCGGCCGTCCGCGCCGGGCCGCGGTGTCGTCGTTCGGGATCAGCGGCACCAACGTCCACACGGTGCTGGAGCAGGGACCGGACCCCGCGCCCGCCCCCGACCCCGGTCCCGGGGCCACCCCGGCCGTGGTCCCGCTGCTGCTCTCGGGCCGCGGCCGCCCGGCGCTGCGCGCCCAGGCCGTCCGGCTGCTGGACCACCTGCGGGACCACCCGGGCGTCCGCACGGCCGACCTCGCCCACTCCCTCGCCACCACCCGCACCCGCTTCGACCAGCGCGCCGCGGTGCTGGCCGGTGACCGCGAGGACCTGCTCACCGCGCTCGGCGCGCTCGCCGCCGGGCGCCCGGACCCGCGCGTCGTGGAGGGGGAGGCGCCCGGGCGCGCCCGGACCGCGGTGCTGTTCACCGGCCAGGGCAGCCAGCGCGCCGCCATGGGCCGCGAGCTGTACGCCGCCCAGCCGGTGTTCGCCGCGGCGTTCGACGAGGTCTGCGCCGCGCTGGACCCGTGGCTGGAGCGCCCGCTGGCCGAGGTCGTGTTCGCCGACGAGGGCACCGCGGAGGCCGCGCTGCTCGACGACACCGGCTGGACCCAGCCCGCCCTGTTCGCGGTCGAGGTCGCGCTGCACCGGCTCGTCGAGAGCTGGGGCGTGCGGGCCGACCTCGTGGCCGGGCACTCGATCGGCGAGATCACCGCCGCGTACGTCGCCGGGGTGTTCACCCTGGCCGACGCCGCCCGGCTGGTCGCCGCCCGGGCACGGCTCATGCAGGCGCTGCCCACCGACGGCGCCATGATCGCGATCGCGGCCGGCGAGGACGAGGTCACCCCGCTGCTCGACGACGAGCGGCTGGCGATCGCCGCGGTGAACGCGCCGGGATCGGTGGTGGTCTCCGGCGACGCCGACGCCGCCGTAGCACTCGCCGCGACGTTCGCCGGGCAGGGCCGCCGGACCCGCACGCTGCGGGTCAGCCACGCCTTCCACTCCACGCACATGGACGGCATGCTCGAGGACTTCCGCGCCGTCGCGGAACAGCTCGACTACCACGCACCCCGGATCCCGGTGGTCTCCAACCTCACCGGCGCCCGGGCCACCGACACCGAGCTGTGCGAGCCCGGGTACTGGGTGCGGCACGTGCGCGAGGCGGTCCGGTTCGCCGACTGCGTGACCGCGCTGCACGCCCAGGGCGCGACCGTCCTGCTGGAGCTGGGCCCCGACGCGCCGCTCACCGCGATGGCCCGCGAGACCCTCGGGGACGGCGCCGACACCGCGCTGGTGCCCTTCCTACGCGCCGACCGGGGCGAGGAGCTCGCCGCCGCGACGGCGGCCGCCCGGCTGCAGGTCCACGGCGTCGACCTCGACCCCGCCGCGCTGCTGCACGGGACCGGTGCCCGCCGCACCGCGCTGCCGACCTACGCCTTCCAGCACGAGTTCTACTGGCCGCAGCTGCCCGCGGCCACCGCGTCCGGCGGTGCGGGCACCGACCCGGCCGACCGGCAGCTGTGGGCCGCCGTCGAACGTGGCGACGCCGCCGAGCTCGCCGGCATCCTCGGCCTCGACGCCGACGAGGTCGCCACGCCGCTGCTGCCCGCGCTGACGACCTGGCGGCGCGGCAACCGGGAGAAGGCCCGGCTCGACACCCTGCGCTACCGCGTCGAGTGGACGCGGCTGCGCCGCCCCGCCGCGCCGGTCCTCGACGGCACCTGGCTGCTGGTCGCCACCGGCGCCACCGCCGACACCCTCGGCGCGCACGGCGCCCGGGTCCGCAGGCTCGTCCTCGACGACGACTGCCCGGCCGACCGCGCCGCGGTCGCCGCGCGGCTGGCCGCGGGCACCGCCGACGGCGACCCCGCCGCCCACCTGCTGTCCCTGCTGCCGATCGACGAGCGCCCCGCTGCGGGCGCCGCCCCGCTGACCCGCGGCCTCGCCCTGACCGTCGCGCTCGTCCAGGCCCTCGCCGACGCCGACGCCGGTGACGGCACCGGGACGACCGCACGGCTGTGGACCGCGACCCGCGGCGCCGTCTCCACCGGTCCGGCCGACCCGCTCACCCGCCCGATGCAGGCCACCGCGTGGGGCCTGGGCCGCAGTGCCGCCCTGGAGCACCCGCGGGTGTGGGGCGGTCTGGTCGACCTCCCGGCCGAGCTGGACCCGCGCAGCGCCCAGCGCCTCGCGGGGGTGCTCGCCGACAAGGACACCCCCGACGGGGAGGACCAGGTCGCGTTGCGCGCCGCCGGTGTGTCCGGGCGCCGGCTCGTCCGGCACACCGTCGACGCGCTGCCGCCCGCCGCCGCGTTCACCGCGACCGGATCGGTCCTGGTCACCGGGGGTACTGGTGGGCTCGGAGCCGAGGTCGCCCGCTGGCTGGCCCGCTCCGGCGCAGCCCACCTGGTGCTCACCAGCCGTCGTGGCCCCGACGCTCCCGGTGCCGCCGAGCTGCGTGACGAGCTCACCGCGCTGGGCGCCTCGGTCGCGATCGAGGCCTGCGACGTGACCGACCGCGACGCGCTCGCCGCCGTGCTGGACGCCGTCCCCGCCGCCGCGCCGCTGACCGGCGTCGTGCACACCGCGGGCGTCGGCCACTACGACGCCCTCGACACCCTCGACGTGGACGGTGTCGCCGCCCGCGCGGCCGCCAAGATCGCCGGCGCCGCGCACCTCGACGACCTGCTGGCCGACCGCGAGCTCGACCTGTTCGTGCTGTTCGGCTCCGTCGCCGGGGTGTGGGGGAGCGGCGGGCAGAGTGCCTACGGCGCCGCCAACGCCTACCTCGACGCACTCGCCGCGCACCGCCGCGCCCGCGGCGCCACCGCCACCAGCATCGCCTGGGGCCCGTGGGCCGGGTCCGGCATGGCCACCGAGGAGTCCGTCGCCACGACCCTGCAACGGCAGGGACTCGGCCTGCTCGACCCCGGCCCGGCCATGGCCGAGTTGCGGCGCGCCGTCCTCGACGGCGACACCCAGGTCACCGTCGCCGACGTGGACTGGGACCGCTACGCGCCGCTGTTCACCTCGGCCCGGCCGAGCGCGTTGATCGCCGGCCTGGCGGACCTCGGGGAGCCGGAGCCCGACGCCGCGGCCACCGAGATCGTCACGAAGGTCCGTGCCCTCGACGAGCCCGCCGGGATGCGTCTGCTCACCGAGCTGGTCCGCGGAGCGGCCGCGGCCGTGCTGGGCCACGGCTCGGCCGAGGCCGTCACCGGGTCGCGGGCGTTCCGCGACCTCGGGTTCGACTCGCTGACCGGGGTCGAGCTGCGCAGCCGGCTCGGTGCCGCGACCGGTCTGACGCTGCCCAGCACCCTGGTGTTCGACCACCCGAGCCCGCTGGAGCTCGCCCGGCACCTGCGCGCCGAGATCCTGGGCACCGCGGCGGAGGTCACCGGCCCGGTCGCCGTCGGTGCCGCCGACGCCGAGCCGATCGCGATCATCGGCATGGCCTGCCGGTTCCCCGGCGGGGTCTCCTCGCCCGAGGCACTGTGGGACCTGGTCACCTCCGGCACCGACGC
Source organism: Pseudonocardia sp. ICBG1293 (assembly GCF_020131355.1). Taxonomy (GTDB): domain Bacteria; phylum Actinomycetota; class Actinomycetes; order Mycobacteriales; family Pseudonocardiaceae; genus Pseudonocardia. Next base: position 50,071 of record NZ_JAHLEL010000047.1, on the reverse strand, counting down.
GATCACCGACTTCCCGACCGGCCGCGGCTGGGACACCGCCGCGCTGTTCGACCGCGACCCGGACCGGCCCGGGACCACGTACTCCACCCGGGGCGGGTTCCTGCACACCGCCGACGAGTTCGACCCGTCGTTCTTCGGCATCTCCCCGCGCGAGGCGCTGGTCATGGACCCCCAGCAGCGGTTGCTGCTGGAGACCACCTGGGAGTCCTTCGAGCGTGCCGGGATCCGTCCCGACACCGTGCGGGGCAGCCTGACCGGCACCTTCATCGGCTCCAGCTACCAGGAGTACGGCCTGGGTGCCGGTGACGGCGCCGAGGGCCACCTCGTCACCGGCACCAGCCCCAGCGTGCTGTCGGGCAGGCTGTCCTACGTGTTCGGGCTGGAGGGCCCGGCCGTCACCGTGGACACGGCGTGCTCGTCGTCGCTGGTGGCACTGCACCTGGCCTGCCAGTCGCTGCGCAACGGGGAGAGCACCCTCGGCGTCGCCGGCGGCGCCACCGTCATGACCACCCCCAACCCGTTCATCGCGTTCAGCCGCCAGCGCGCGCTGGCCCGCGACGGCCGCTGCAAGGCCTTCTCCGACGACGCCGACGGCATGACCCTCGCCGGGGGCGTGGGCATCGTGCTGGTCGAACGCCTCTCCGACGCCGAGCGCCACGGCCACCCGGTGCTCGCGGTGATCCGCGGCTCGGCCATCAACCAGGACGGTGCCTCCAACGGCCTCACCGCCCCGAACGGGCCCTCCCAGCAGCGGGTCATCCGCCAGGCACTGGCCAACGCCGGGCTGGCGCCGGGCGACGTCGACGCCGTCGAGGCGCACGGCACCGGCACCCCGCTGGGCGACCCGATCGAGGCCCAGGCCCTGCAGACCACCTACGGCCGCGACCGGGATCCGGCGCGTGCGCTGCTGCTGGGCTCAGTGAAGTCCAACATCGGGCACACCCAGTCCGCGGCGGGCGTCGCCTCGGTGATCAAGACGGTGATGGCGCTGCGGCACGGGGTGCTGCCCCGCACGCTGCACGCCGAGGAGCCGTCGTCGCACGTGGACTGGTCGGCGGGCAGCGTCGCGTTGCTCGCCGAGCAGACCGCGTGGCCGGAGACCGGCCGCCCGCGCCGGGCCGCGGTGTCGTCGTTCGGGATCAGCGGTACCAACGCCCACGCCGTGCTGGAGCAGGCGCCCGAGGCGTCCCCGGTGCCCGCGGCCGCCCCGTCCGGGCCCGCCGTGGAGACGGCCGCCGGTCCGGTCCTCCCGTGGGTGCTGGGTGCCCGCGGCGCCGCCGCGCTGCGTGGCCAGGCCGACCGGCTGCTCACCCACCTCGAGACGACCGACGCCCGCCCGGCCGACATCGGGTTCTCCCTGGTCAGCGCGCGGACGCCGTTCGAACACCGGGCCGTCGTCGTCACCGCCGACCCCGCCGAGCGGGAGGCCGGTCTGCGCGCGGTCGCCGCCGACGGCCCGTCCGGCGTCGTCGCCCGCGGTGTCGCCGACGTCGAGGGCCGCACCGTGTTCGTCTTCCCCGGGCAGGGATCGCAGTGGCTCGGGATGGGTGCGCGGCTGCTCGAGGAGTCCCCGGTGTTCGCCGACCGGGTCGCCGAGTGCGCCGAGGCACTGGCCGAGTTCACCGACTGGTCGCTCCTGGACGTGCTGCGCGGCGCCGAGGGGGCGCCGCCGGCCGACCGGGTCGACGTCGTCCAGCCGGCCAGCTTCGCCGTCATGGTCGCCCTCGCCGCGCTGTGGCGTGCGCACGGCGTCGAGCCGGACGCCGTCGTCGGCCACTCGCAGGGCGAGATCGCGGCCGCGGTCGTGTCCGGGGCGCTGTCGCTGCGCGACGGGGCCCGGGTGGTCGCGCTGCGCAGCCGGGCGATCGGCCGGACCCTGGCCGGGCGTGGCGGCATGATGTCGGTCGCCCTGCCGGTCGACGAGGTCGCCGGCCGGCTCGAGGGCTACCCGGGCCGGGTGTCGGTGGCCGCGGTCAACGGGCCCCGCTCGGTGGTCGTCTCCGGCGAGCCGCCTGCACTCGACGAGCTCGGCGCGGTGCTCGCGGGCGAGGGGGTCCGGGTCCGCCGGATCGCGGTGGACTACGCCTCGCACTCCCACCAGGTCGAGGAGCTGCGCGCGGAGATCCTGGAGACCCTCGCGGGCCTGTCCCCGCAGCCCTCCCGGGTGCCGCTGTACTCCACGCTGACCGGCGAGCTGCTGGACACCTCCACGATGGACGCCTCGTACTGGTACGAGAACCTGCGCAACCGGGTCCGGTTCGCCGACGCGGTCGGGGCGCTCACCGCGACCGGCCACCGGGTGTTCGTCGAGTCGGCCGCGCACCCGGTGCTGTCCCCGGCCGTCCAGGACGCGCTCGACGACGCCGGCATCACCGGTGTCGCGGGCGGCACGCTGCGCCGCGAGCAGGGCGGCTACGACCGGTTCCTGCTGTCCGCGGCCCAGCTGCACGTGCGGGGCCTCGACGTCGGCTGGCCGGTCCTGTTCGACGCCGCCGCCGCGGGCCGGGTCGACCTGCCCACCTACCCGTTCCAGCACGAGCGGTTCTGGAGCACCCGCACCGCGCCCGCCGCCGCCCCGGACGCCGGCGCCGTGGACGCCGAGTTCTGGGACGCCGTCGAGCAGGCCGACCTGCCCGCCCTGACCGCCGCGCTCGGCACCGACGAGGACGCGGTCGCCGCGATCCTGCCCGGCCTGTCCGCCTGGCGCCGCTCCCGCGCCGACCGGGCCGACGTCGACACCTGGCGCTACCGTGTGGAGTGGGCCGCGACCCCGCAGCCGCCCCGCACCGGCCCCACCGGCACCTGGCTGGTGGTCACCGCCGCCGGCACCGACCCGGCCGACGTCGTCGGCGTCCTGGAGCGCCACGGCGCCGCGACCCGGCCCCTCGTGCTCGACGCGAGCACCGACCGGGACGACACCGACCGGGAGATCCTGCGCGCCCGGATCGCGGACGCCACCGCCGACGGGGACATCGCCGGTGTGGTCTCGCTGCTCGCCGCCGCCGAGGACGACGACCCCCGCCACCCGGGGCTCACCTGCGGCCTCGCGCTGTCGGTGACCCTCGTCCAGGCCCTCGGCGACGCCGGCGTCGACGCCGGGCTGTGGCACCTCACCCGTGGCGCGGCCACCGCCGCGCCCGTCGACACCGTGACCCGGCCGCTGCAGAGCCAGGTCGCCGCGCTCGGCTGGACCGCCGCCGTCGAGCAGCCGCACCGCCGGGGCGGCACCGTCGACCTGCCGGAGGTCCTCGACGCCCGGACCGGGGACCGGCTGGCCGCCGTCCTGGCCGGGCGGCTCGGTGACGAGGACCAGCTCGCGGTCCGCCCGCGCGGCGCATCGTCCGCGCCGGTCGTGGCGGCCGGGCCCCCGCGCGGCGCTGGAGCCCGCGGGGCACCACGCTGGTCACCGGCGGGTCCGGCACCCTGGCCCCCGACCTGGCCCGCAGGCTGGCCGCCGACGGTGCGGAGCACGTCGTGCTGCTGTCCCGCCGCGGCCCCGACGCCCCCGGTGCGGCCGTGCTGGTCGCCGAGCTGGCCGAGGCGGGCACCGAGGCCGAGGTCGTGGCCTGCGACATCACCGACCGGGACGCGGTCGCGGCCCTGCTGGCGCGGCTGGCAGCGCAGGGGCGCACGGTCGGCACCGTCCTGCACACCGCGGCGGTGATCGGGCTGGCCGCGATCGCCGACACCACCCTCGACGAGTTCGCCGAGGTCGTGCACGCCAAGGTGACCGGTGCCCGGATCCTCGACGAGCTGCTCGACGACCCGGCCACCGACCTCGTGCTGTACTCCTCGACGGCCGGCATGTGGGGCAGCGGTGTGCACGCCGCCTACGCCGCCGGGAACGCGTTCCTGTCCGCGCTGGCCGAGCAGCGCCGCGCGCGCGGGCTGCGCGCCACCTCGGTGCACTGGGGCAAGTGGCCCGCCGCCGACCCCGAGCGCACCGCGGCCGACCCGCACCGGATCCGGCGCAGCGGCCTGGAGTACCTGGACCCGCAGCGGGCGCTGACCGGGCTGCGCTGCGTGCTCGACGACGACGAGACCGTCGTCGGCCTGATGGACGTCGACTGGGACGTCTACCACGACGTGTTCACCGCGGGCCGGGTCTCGCACCTGTTCGACGCGATCCCGGAGGTCCGGGCCCGGCTCACCCGCGGCGCCGCTCCGGCCGCGGGTCCGCGCGGGGCCCTCGCCGACCGCCTGGCGCCGCTGTCGGCGGCCGAGCGGACCCGGCTGCTGGTCACGCTGGTCCGCACCGAGGCCGCCGCCGTCCTCGGGCACGCCTCCGCCGACGCCTTCGGGGAGCGCCGTGCCTTCCGCGACGCCGGGTTCGACTCGGTGACCGCGGTCGACCTGCGCAACCGGCTCGCCGCCGCGACCGGTCTGGTGCTGCCCTCCACCCTGGTCTTCGACCACCCGAGCCCCGCCGCGCTCGCCGGCCGTCTCCAGGAGCTCGCGCTCGGCTCCACCGGCGCGGCGCCGCAGCCGGCGGCCGGTCCGGCCACCGACGACGACCCGATCGCGGTGATCGGGATGAGCTGCCGCTACCCGGGAGGCGCCGACACCCCCGAGGCGCTGCTGCAGCTCGCGCTCGACGGGGTCGACGCGATCACCGGCTTCCCCACCGGCCGCGGCTGGGACGCGGCCGCGCTGCACGACCCCGACCCGGACCGGCACGGGCGCACCTACTCCGTGCAGGGCGGATTCCTGCACGACGTGGCCGACTTCGACGCCGGGTTCTTCGGGATCTCCCCGCGCGAGGCCGTCGCGATGGACCCGCAGCAGCGGATCCTGCTGGAGACCTCCTGGGAGGCCTTCGAGCGGGCCGGGATCGACCCCACCTCGCTGCGCGGCACCAGCACGGGCACCTTCGTGGGCGCCACCTACCAGGACTACGCGACGACCGTCGCGCACGCCGCGGGGGACACCGAGACCCACATGGTGACCGGCACCGCCGCCAGCGTCCTGTCCGGCCGGGTGGCCTACCTGCTGGGCCTGGAGGGTCCCGCGGTCACCCTGGACACGGCGTGCTCGTCGTCGCTGGTCGCGATGCACCTGGCCTGCCGCTCGCTGCGCAGCGGGGAGAGCTCGCTCGCCCTGGCCGGCGGCGCCGCGGTGATGGCGACCCCGCAGGCCTTCGTCGGGTTCAGCCGGCAGCGGGCACTGGCCGCGGACGGCCGCTGCAAGCCCTTCTCCGACGCCGCCGACGGGATGACCCTGGCCGAGGGGGTCGGCGTCGTCCTGCTGGAGCGGCTGTCCGACGCCCGCCGCAACGGGCACCCGGTGCTCGGCGTGATCCGCGGATCGGCGATCAACTCCGACGGCGCCTCCAACGGGATGACCGCCCCCAACGGGCCGTCCCAGCAGCGGGTGATCCGCCGGGCGCTGGCCGACGCGGGGCTCACCGCGGCCGACGTCGACGTCGTCGAGGCGCACGGCACCGGTACCGCGCTCGGCGACCCGATCGAGGCCCAGGCGCTGCTGGCCACCTACGGCGGCGACCGGACCGAGCCGCTGCGGCTGGGCTCGGTGAAGTCCGCGATCGGGCACACCCAGGCCGCCGCCGGCGTCGCCGGGGTGATCACCATGCTCGCGGCGATGCGCGCCGGCGAGCTGCCCGGCATCCAGCACCTCGACGCGCCGTCGAGCCACGTCGACTGGTCCACCGGGGCCGTCGAGCTGCTCACCGCGCGGACCGCGTGGCCGGAGACCGGCCGTCCCCGCCGGGCCGGGGTGTCGTCGTTCGGCATCAGCGGGACCAACGCCCACGTCGTGCTGGAACAGGCTGCCCCCGCCGAGGTGGACGAGCCGGCCGACCACACGCACGGACCGGTCCCGTGGCCGGTCACCGCCCGCTCGGCCGACGCGCTGCGCGCCCAGGCCGGCCGGCTGCGCGACGCCGTGGCCCGCGACCCGCAGGACCCGGCCCGGACCGGGCACGCCCTGGCCACCACCCGCGCCGTGTTCGACCACCGCGCGGTCGTCGTGGGGGAGACCCCCGAGGAGCTCTCCCGCGGGCTGGCCGCGCTGGCCGACGGCACGTCGGCGGCCGGACTGGTCACCGGCACCGCGGCCGAGGACCCCGCCGGCCCGGTGTTCGTGTTCCCCGGACAGGGCGCCCAGTGGTGGGGGATGGGGCGCGAGCTGCTCGCGACCTCGCCGCCGTTCCGCACCGCGGTCGACGACTGCGCCGCCGCGCTGGCCCCGCACGTCGACTGGTCGCTGCACGAGGTCCTCACCGGCGACGGCGATCCGGCGCTGCTGGAGCGCGTGGACGTGGTCCAGCCCGCGCTGTTCGCGATGATGGTCGGCCTCGCCGCGGTCTGGCGCGCACACGGCGTGGAGCCGGGCGCGGTCGTCGGGCACTCGCAGGGCGAGATCGCGGCCGCCCACGTGGCGGGCGCGCTCGACCTCGACGACGCGGCCCGGGTGGTGGCGCTGCGCAGCCGCGCGCTGCCCCGGCTGTCCGGGCGCGGCGGGATGGTGTCGGTCTCGGCACCGGTCGACCGGGTCACCGAGCTCCTCGCCCCCTGGGGCGGCGCGCTGTCGGTCGCCGCGGTCAACGGGCCGTCGTCGGTCGTGGTCTCCGGTGACGCGGACGCGCTCGACGCGCTGCTCCCCGCCTGCGAGTCCGCCGGGGTGCGGGCCCGCCGGGTCTCGGTGGACTATGCCTCGCACGGCCCGCACGTCGAGGCCGTGCGCGACGAGCTCGCCGAGGTCCTCGCCGCCGTCACCCCACGCACCCCGACGGTGCCGTTCTACTCCACCGTCACCGGGGGGCGCCTCGACACCGCCGAGGACGGTGGCCTCGACGGCACCTACTGGTACACCAACCTGCGCAACACCGTCCGGATGCAGGACGCGACCGAGGCGCTCCTCGCGGCCGGGCACCGGATCTTCGTGGAGGTCAGCCCGCACCCGGTGCTGGCGGGGCCGATCCAGGAGACCCAGGAGGCGGCCGACCCCGACGGCACCGCCGCCGCGGTCGTGCTGGGCACGCTGCGCCGCGACGAGGGCGGCGCCGCCCGGGTGCTGACCTCGCTGGCCGAGGCCTACGTGCACGGCGCCACCGTCGACTGGACCACCACCCTGCCCGACGCCGGCGGCGGCCACCGCGAACTCCCGACCTACGCGTTCCGGCGCCGCAGCTACTGGCCCGAGCCGAAGGCGGACCCGTCGGGCGCCGCCGACGACGCCGCGTTCTGGGCACTGGTCGACGGGCAGGACCCGGCGGCGTTCGCGGATGCGCTCGGCCTGCCCGGCGGCGCACTCGACACCGTGCTGCCCGCGCTGTCGGCGTGGCGCACCGGGTCCCGCGCCCGCACCCGGGCCAACGACCTGCGCCACCGGGTCGACTGGGCGCCGGTCCCCGAGCCCGCCGCGGCCCCGCCCGCCGGGCGGGTACTGGTCGTCGAGCACGACGCGACCGGCGCCGCCGACGACGGGCTGCTCGCGGCGTTCGGACCCGGCGCCGTCCCGGTCACCGACCCCGGGACCGGACGCTCCGGGTGGGCCGCCGAGCTGGCCCGGCACGCCGCCGAGGGCCCCGTCGCCGCGGTCGTGGTCCTCCCGGACCCGACGGGACGGCCGCACCCGGAGCACCCGGGCGTCCCCGGCGCGCTGGCCCGGACCCTCGCGCTGGTCCAGGCGCTCGGCGACGCCGCCGTCACGGCGCCGCTGTGGTGCCTGACCCGCAGCGCCGTCGGCACCGCGCCCGGTGACCCCGTCACCGATCCCGAGCAGGGCACCCTCTGGGGCCTGGGCCGGGTCGTCGCGCTCGAGCACCCCGACCGGTGGGGTGGGCTGATCGACCTGCCGGCCACCCCCGACCCCCGGACCGCCGCCCGGGTCGCCGGGCTGGTCACCGGGGCCGGCACCGAGGACCAGCTGGCGGTCCGGCCGCACGGGGTCCTCGCCCGACGGCTCGCGCACGCGGCCCCGGCCGCGCCGCGCCCCGGGTACGGCGGCTGCGACCGCGGCACCGTGCTGGTGACCGGCGGGACCGGCGGCATCGGCGGGCGGACCGCGGTGTGGGCCGCCGGCCGCGGTGCCGAGCACCTGCTGCTGACCAGCCGCCGCGGTGAGGACGCCCCCGGCGCGGCCGCGCTGCGCAGCGAACTGGAGGCGCTCGGCGCCCGGGTCACGATCGCCGCCTGCGACGCCGCCGACCGCGACGCCCTCGCCGCCCTGCTCGACGGGCTGCCCGCGGACCTGCCGCTGACCGCGGTCGTGCACTCGGCCGGCGTCGCGGCCGGGGACGCGCCCGTCGCGGACCTGACCGTGGACCGGCTCGACGCGTTGCTGCGGTCCAAGCTGACCGCGGCCCGGAACCTGCACGAGCTCACCCGTGGGACCGAGCTCGACGCGTTCGTGCTGTACAGCTCCGGGGCGGCGGTCTGGGGCAGCGGCGGCCAGCCGGGCTACGCCGCGGCCAACGCCTACCTCGACGCCCTCGCCGCGTACCGCCGCGGGCTCGGGCTCCCGGCGACCTCGGTCGCCCGGGGCACGTTCGGCGAGGTCGGCATGGCCACCGACCCGCAGGTGCACGAGCGGCTGCACCGCCAGGGCGTCCCGGCGATGGCTCCGGCCGACGCACTGGCCGCGCTGGAGCTGACCCTGGGCGAGGGGGACACCGCGGTGGCGGTGACCCGCATGGACTGGGAGGTCTTCGCACCGAGCTTCACCGCGCTGCGCCCCAGCCCGCTGCTGGGCACGGTGCCCGAGGCCGTCGCCGCGCTCGCCGACGGGCCGGCCACGGTCCCCGGCGACACCGCCGCGAGCACGGCCGTCCCGCCGCTGCGCGGGCGCCTGGAGGCGTTGCCGACCGCGGAGCGGGCCCGGGCGCTGGTCGAGGCGGTCCGCGGCGAGGCGGCGGCCACCCTCGGCCACGACGGCGCCGACGCGATCCCCGCCGGGCGCGCGTTCCGCGACGTCGGGTTCGACTCGGTGACCGCGGTGGAGCTGCGCAACCGGCTGCGCGCCGGGCTCGGGCTGCCGCTGCCCGCGGCGCTCGTCTTCGACCACCCGACACCCACCGACCTGGCCCGCCACCTGGGGACGCTGCTGTTCGGCGACACCTCCGGCGAGCAGGCCACCACCCGGACCGACGACCCCGACGCCCACATCCGCGAGCTCCTCGCCGCCGTCCCGATCGGACGGCTGCGGCGGGCGGGCCTGCTGGACATGGTGCTGGGCCTCGCCGATGCCGAGCCCGGTGCCGCCGACGCCCCCGACCCCGACGCGGGCCGGGCGGACGACGGCACGGAGTCCCTCGACGACATGGACGCCGAAGCGCTGCTGCGGCTCGTCACCGAGAACTCGGCGAACTGACCTCGGCGAACTGAACGACACGCAGGAGACAACGATGAGCACGTCGGACCAGAAGTACGTCGAGGCACTCCGGTCGTCCCTCAAGGAGGTCGAGCGGCTCCGCCGGCAGAACGAGCAGCTGGTCGCCGCCGCGTCCGAGCCGGTCGCGGTCGTCGGCATCGGCTGCCGCTTCCCCGGTGGCGTCGCCTCGCCGGAGGACCTGTGGGACGTCGTCGCGCACGGCCGCGACGTCCTCGGGCCGTTCCCGACCGACCGCGGCTGGGACCTCGACGCGCTCGCCGGTGACGGCGCGGGCGGCAGCCTGGCCCAGGTCGGCGGCTTCGTCGACGACGTCGCCGGCTTCGACCCCGGCTTCTTCGGGATCTCCCCGCGCGAGGCCGTCGCGATGGACCCGCAGCAGCGGATCCTGCTGGAGATCACCTGGGAGGCGCTGGAGCGGGCCGGGATCGACCCGACGTCGCTGCGCGGCACCGACACCGGTGTCTTCGTCGGCACCACCGGTCAGGACTACGGCGAGGTGATCCGCGCCTCCGACGAGGACGTGGCGGTCTACTCGACCACCGGGCACGCCGCGAGCGTCATCTCCGGGCGGCTGTCCTACACCCTGGGTGCCGAGGGCCCGGCGGTCACCGTGGACACCGGCTGCTCGTCGTCGCTGGTCGCCATGCACCAGGCGGTGCAGGCGCTGCGGGCCGGGGAGTGCTCGACGGCGCTGGCCGGTGGCGCGTCGGTGATGGCCACCCCCGGCCCGTTCGTCGCCTTCACCGCCCAGAGCGGGCTGGCCGCCGACGGCCGCTGCAAGCCCTTCGCCGAGGGCGCCGACGGCACCGGCTGGGCCGAGGGCGCCGGGATGCTCGTGCTGATGCGGCTCTCCGACGCCCGCCGGCAGGGCCGCGAGGTCCTGGCGGTCCTGCGCGGGTCCGCGATCAACCAGGACGGCGCCTCCAACGGCCTGACCGCCCCCAACGGCCCGTCCCAGCAGCGGGTGATCCGGGCCGCGCTGGAGAGCGCGCGGCTGGGCTCCGGCGACGTCGACGCCGTCGAGGCGCACGGCACCGGCACCACCCTGGGCGACCCGATCGAGGCCCAGGCGCTGCTCGCGACCTACGGTGCGGACCGCGACCACCCGCTGCTGCTCGGCTCGGTGAAGTCCAACATGGGCCACACCCAGGCCGCGTCGGGCGTCGCCGGCGTCATCAAGATGATCATGGCGTTGCGGCACGGGGTGCTGCCCCGCAGCCTGCACGCCGAGCGCCCCTCGGCCGACGTCGACTGGACCGCGGGCGCGGTGGCGCTGCTCGACGGTGCCGTCGACTGGCCGGAGACCGGCCGCCCGCGCCGGGCCGGGGTCTCCTCGTTCGGGATCAGCGGCACCAACGCGCACGTCATCCTGGAGCAGGCCCCGCACACCGAGGAGCCCGCGACCGCCGCCGCGCTGCCGGTCCCCGCGGTGGTGCCGTGGCCGCTGTCCGCCCGCACCGCCACCGCTCTGGACACCCTGCGCGCCCGGCTCACCGACTCGGCCACCGGGCTGCGCCCGCTCGACGTCGGCGCCGCACTGGCCACCGGGCGCGCGACCTTCGAGCACCGCGCCGTGCTGCTCGGCTCCGGGGACGAGGTCACCGACATCGCCCGCGGCGTCGCGGGGGAGGGCCTGACGGCGCTGCTGTTCTCCGGGCAGGGCTCCCAGCGCCTGGGTGCCGGCCGCGAGCTGCACGCCCGCTTCCCGGTGTTCGCCGAGGCGTTCGACGAGACCGCCGCGCTGCTCGACGCGGCGTTGCCCGACACCGGCGTCACCCTGCGCGAGGTCCTGTGGGGCACCGACGCCGAGGCTCTCGACGACACCGGCCGGGCGCAGCCCGCACTGTTCGCGATCGAGGTCGCCCTCCACCGCCTGGTCACCTCGCTGGGCGTGGTCCCGGACCTCGTCGGCGGGCACTCGATCGGCGAGATCGCGGCCGCGCACGTCGCGGGCGTCCTGTCCCTCGACGACGCCGTCACGCTCGTCGCCGCCCGCGCCCGGCTGATGGCCGCGCTGCCGCGCGGTGGCGCGATGCTGGCCGTGGGCGCGACCGAGGACGAGGTCGTACCCCTGCTCACCGCCGGGGTCTCGCTCGCCGCGGTCAACGGTCCGTCGTCGGTCGTGGTGGCCGGGGACACCGACGGGATCGCCGCAGTCGAGGAGCACGCCCGCGCCCAGGGGTGGCGCACCTCCCGGCTGCGGGTCAGCCACGCGTTCCACTCGCCGCTGATGGACCCGATGCTCGACGAGTTCCGGGCCGTCGCCGCCGGTCTGACCTACCACGAGCCCCGGATCCCGGTCGTCTCCAACCTGACCGGCTCGGTCGCCGAGGTCTCCGACATCTGCTCCGCGGACTACTGGGTGCGCCACGTCCGCGGCACCGTCCGCTTCGCCGACGGTGTCGCCGCCCTGACCGCGCGCGGCGTCACCACGCTGGTCGAGCTCGGCCCGGACGGCGTGCTCTGCGGCATGGCGCAGGAGTCGCTGCCCGAGGGCGCCGTCGCCGTGCCGCTGCTGCGCCGCGACCGCGCCGAGGAGCTGTCGCTGGTCACCGGTCTCGCCAGGGCCCACGTCCGCGGCACGACCGTGGACTGGGCCCGGCTGTTCGACGGCACCGGCCCGTCCCGGGTCGACCTGCCCACCTACCCGTTCGAGCACACCCGCTACTGGCCCGCGCCGGCGCGGGGCGCCGCCGACGTCACCGCGGCCGGGCTCACCACCGCCGACCACCCGCTGCTCGGCGCCGCCGTCGAGCTCGCCGGCGACGACGGCGTGCTGTTCACCAGCAGGCTGTCGGTCCGCACCCACCCGTGGCTGGCCGACCACGGCGTGCAGGGCCGCGCGCTGCTGCCCGGCACCGCGTTCGTCGAGCTGGCGGTGCGCGCCGGTGACGAGGTCGGCTGCACCCGCGTGGAGGAGCTGACCCTGGCCGCGCCGCTGGTGCTCCCCGAGCGCGGCGGCGTGCGGGTGCAGGTCCGGGTCGGTCCTGCGGACACCCGTGGCCGGCGCACCCTCGGAGTGTTCTCCCGGCCGGAGGACGCCGACGGTCTGCCCTGGTCGCAGCACGCCACCGGTGTGCTCGGCTCGGGGGCACTCGCCCCCGCCGGCGACGGGTTCGACGCCACCGTCTGGCCGCCCGCGGGCGCCGAGCCGGTCGATCTCGAGGGCTGCTACGAGCGGCTCGCCGGGATCGGCTTCGACTACGGGCCCTCCTTCCGGGGCCTGCGCGCGGCCTGGCGCCGTGACGGCGAGGTCTTCGCCGAGGTCACGCTGCCCGCCGGCGCCGGGACCGACACCACCGGGTTCGGCCTGCACCCCGCCCTGCTCGACGCCGCCCAGCACGCCGCCGCCTACGGTGACCTGGGCGCGATCAGCCGGGGTGGCCTGCCCTTCACCTGGGAGGGCGTGCAGCTGTTCGCCGCGGGTGCCGGCACCGTCCGCGCCCGGATCGCGGCCGTGGGCGAGGACACCGTCACGATCTCGGTCCACGACGCCGCGGGCGGGCCGGTGCTGACGGCGGAGTCGCTCGTCTCGCGCGAGGTCCCGGCCGACACCGGCGCCGACCGCTACGACGCCGCCCTGTTCCGCCAGGACTGGGTCCCGCTGGGCGAGCACGCGGGCCCGCCGCCGTCGGCGGTCGCCGTCGTCGGCGCCGGGACCGGCGGCCCCGGCCCGGTCGGCACGGCCGCGCTGCGCGCCGCCGGCATCCCCGTGCGCACCCACCCCGACCTCGCCGCGCTGGCCGCCGCGGGCGAGCCGGTCCCCGAGCTCGTGCTGGCCGGGGCCGCGTCCTGCGGCGGGACCGTCGCCGACGCCACCCACACCGTCGCCGCCGCGGCCCTGGACCTGGTGCAGCAGTGGCTGGCCGGCGCGGAGTTCGCCGACTCCCGGCTCGTGCTGCTCACCCGCGGTGCCACCGACGGCACCGACCCGGCCGCCGCCGCGGTGCACGGCCTCGTCCGCACCGCCCGCACCGAGAACCCGGGCCGGCTGGCGGTCCTCGACCTGCCCGACGACGCCACCGGCGCCGACCCGGTGGTGCGCCCCGCCGCGCTGGTCGCCGCGCTCGCCGCCGCGCACGACGAGCCCGACCTCGCCGTCCGCGCCGACACGGTGCTCGTGCCGCGGCTGGTCCGGGTGCCGGCCGGCGCCGAGCCGCACCGGTGGGACCCCGACGGCACCGTCCTGGTCACCGGCGGCACCGGCGGGCTCGGCGGCGTCCTGGCCCGTCACCTCGTCGTCGAGCACGGCGTGCGGCACCTGCTGCTGGCCGGCCGTCGCGGTCCGGACGCCCCCGGTGCCGCCGAGCTGGTCGACGGGCTCGCCGCGCTGGGCGCGACCGCGCACGCCGTGGCCTGCGACGTCACCGACCGGGCCGCGGTCGCCGCGATGCTCGCCGACATCGACGACACCCGTCCGCTGACCGCCGTGGTGCACACCGCGGGCGTCGTCGACGACGGCGTGATCGGCTCGCTGACCCCGGAGCGGCTCGAGACCGTGCTCCGCCCCAAGGTCGACGCGGCCTGGCACCTGCACGAGCTCACCCGTGACCTGGACCTGGACGCCTTCGTCCTGTTCTCCTCGGTGGCCGCCACCTTCGGCAGCCCCGGGCAGGCCAACTACGCCGCGGGGAACGCCTTCCTCGACGCACTGGCGGTGCACCGCCGGGCGGCCGGGCTCCCGGCCGTCGCGCTGGCCTGGGGGCCGTGGAGCCGTGCCGTCGGCATGACGGGCTCGCTCAGCGACGTCGACGTGGAGCGGATCGCCCGCTCCGGGATGCCGCCGCTGACCCCGGAGCAGGGGACCGCCCTGTTCGACGCCGCGCTGGCCGCGACCGCCGGGGGACCCGCCGCACTCGCCCCGGTCCGCCTCGACCTGCCCGCCCTGCGTGCCCAGGGGGAGCCCGCACCGCTGCTGCGCGGCCTGATCCGGCGCCCGGCGCGCCGGGCCGCCGCGACGGCGTCGCCGACCACCGGTGACCTCGCCGACCGGCTCCGCCCGCTGGACGGGACGGCCCGCGACGAGGCGCTGCTCGACCTCGTGCGCGAGCGGATCGCCCACGTCCTCGGGCACGCCGACCCCGGCCAGGTCGAGACCGGCCGTCAGTTCCAGGACCTCGGGTTCGACTCGCTGACCGCGGTCGAGCTGCGCAACGGCCTCACCGCGGCCACCGGGCTGCGGCTGCCCGCCACCATGGTCTTCGACTACCCGACGCCGGGTGTCCTGGCCCGTCACCTGCGCGACGAGCTGCTCGGTGCCGACGACACCGCCGACGCCGGCGCCGACAGCAGCACGGGCGCCGGCACCGGTACGGCCGTGGCCTCCCCGGGCGGACCGGCCGCGACCGGCGACGACCCCGTCGTGATCGTCGGCATGGCTTGCCGCTACCCGGGCGGGGTCGCGTCCCCGGAGGACCTGTGGCGGCTCGTCGACGACGGCGCCGACGCGACCGGCCCGTTCCCGACCGACCGCGGCTGGGACCTGGCGAACCTGTTCGACCCGGACCCGGACCGCCCCGGCCACACCCACGTCCGTGCCGGGGGGTTCCTGCACACCGCCCCCGAGTTCGACGCCGGGTTCTTCGGCATGAGCCCGCGCGAGGCGCTGTCCACCGACTCCCAGCAGCGGCTGCTGCTGGAGACGAGCTGGGAGGCGATCGAGCGCGCCGGGATCGACCCGACCGGGCTGCGCGGCAGCGCGACCGGGGTGTTCGCCGGGGTCATGTACAACGACTACGGCACCACGCTCACCGGCGACGAGCACGAGGCGTTCCGCGGCAACGGCAGCGCCCCCAGCGTCGCGTCCGGCCGGGTGTCCTACACCCTGGGCCTGGAGGGACTGGCGGTCACCGTCGACACCGCCTGCTCGTCGTCGCTGGTCGGGATGCACCTGGCCGCGCAGGCGCTGCGGGCGGGGGAGTGCAGCCTCGCCCTCGCCGGCGGTGTGACGGTCATGTCCACCCCCAGCACCTTCGTCGACTTCTCCCGCCAGCGCGGACTCGCCCCCGACGGCCGCTCCAAGGCCTTCGCCGACGCCGCCGACGGCGTCGCCTGGTCCGAGGGCGTCGGCGTGCTCGTCCTGGAGCGCCGGTCCGACGCGCTGCGGAACGGGCACGAGATCCTCGCGGTGCTGCGCGGGTCGGCGGTCAACCAGGACGGCGCCTCCAACGGGCTCACCGCGCCGAACGGTCCGTCCCAGCAGCGCGTCATCCGCCGGGCGCTGGCCTCGGCCGGCCTGTCCACCGGTGACGTCGACGTCGTCGAGGCGCACGGCACCGGCACCACCCTCGGCGACCCGATCGAGGCGCAGGCGCTGATCGCGACCTACGGGCGGGACCGGGACCCGCAGCGGCCGCTGCTGCTCGGGTCGGTGAAGTCCAACATCGGGCACACCCAGGCCGCCGCCGGTGTGGCGGGTGTGATCAAGATGGTCCAGGCGATGCGGCACGGGGTCCTGCCCCGCACCCTGCACGTGGACGCGCCGTCCTCGCACGTGGACTGGTCCGAGGGCACCGTCGCGCTGCTGACCGAGCAGACCGCGTGGCCGGAGACCGGCCGTCCGCGCCGGGCCGCGGTCTCCTCGTTCGGGATCAGCGGGACCAACGCCCACGTGATCGTCGAGCAGCCGGAGCCGACCGCGACCGCCGCCGCCCCCGCCCGCACCCGGGAGCTGCCCGTCGTGCCGTGGGCGCTGTCGGGCGCCTCCGCCGACGCGCTGCGCGACCAGGCCGCCCGCCTGCTCAGCCACGTCCGTGACGGCGACGCCCTCGGCACCGCCGACGTCGGCTGGTCGCTGCTGTCCACCCGCGCCGCCTTCGAGCAGCGCGCCGTCGTCGTCGGCACCGGGGCGGAGGAGACCCGGCGCGGTCTGGCGGCGCTCGCCGCGGGCGAGGCCGACCCGGCCGTCGTCACCGGTACCGCCGCGACCGGCCGCACCGCGTTCCTGTTCTCCGGGCAGGGCTCGCAGCGCCCCGGCATGGGGCGCGAGCTGTACGCCCGCTTCCCGGCCTTCGCCGACGCGTTCGACGCGGCGTTGTCCGCGGTGGAGTCCGAGCTGGGCTCGGACCTGCGCGCGGTCGTGTGGGGCGACGGTGACACCGCCGGTTCCCCGCTGGACGCGACCGGCGCCACCCAGCCGGCGTTGTTCGCGCTGGAGGTCGCGCTGTACCGGCTGCTGGAGTCGTGGGGCGTCACCCCCGACCTGGTCGCCGGCCACTCCGTCGGCGAGATCGCCGCCGCCCACGTGGCGGGCGTGTTCACCCTCACCGACGCCGCACGGCTGGTCGCCGCCCGCGGCACCCTGATGCAGGCCCTGCCCGCCGGCGGCGCGATGGTCGCCGTCGAGGCGACCGAGGACGAGGTCGCCGCGCTGCTCACCCGCGACGACGTCGCGATCGCCGCGGTCAACGGACCGTCCGCCGTCGTCGTCTCCGGGACGCAGGACGGCGTCGACGCCGTCGCGGCGGCGCTGGCCGACCGGGGACGCCGGACCAGCAGGCTGCGGGTCAGCCACGCGTTCCACTCACCGCTGATGGAGCCGATGCTCGAGGAGTTCCGCACCGTCGTCGCCGGCCTGGACCCGGCCGCTCCGACCGTGCCCGTGGTCTCCTCGCTGACCGGCGACGTCGCCGGCGCCGACGAGCTGTGCGACCCCGACTACTGGGTGCGCCACGTCCGCGAGCCCGTCCGGTTCGCCGACGCGGTGACCACCCTCGCCGGCCGCGGCGCCGTCACGTTCGTCGAGATCGGTCCCGGTGGCGTGCTGTCGGCCATGGCCCAGGACTCGCTGCCCGCCGGTGGCGCCGTCACCGTGCCCGTGCTGCACGGCGACCGTGCGGAGGACGTCGCCGCCCTCACCGCGCTCGCCGCGCTGCACGTCCGCGGCGTGCGGGTCGACTGGGCCGCCCTGTTCGAGGGCACCGGTGCCACCCGCGTCGACCTGCCGACCTACGCCTTCCAGCACCGCCGCTACTGGCCGGGCGCCGGCACGGCCCCCGGCGACGTCCGCGCCGCCGGGCTCGGCGCCGCCGGGCACCCGCTGCTCGGCGCCGCGGTCGCGTTCCCCGACGGTGCGGGCGCGCTGCTCACCGGCCGCCTCTCGACCTCCGCGCAGCCGTGGCTGGCCGACCACACGGTCGCCGGGACCGTGCTGCTGCCCGGCACCGCGCTGCTGGAGCTCGTCGTCCGCGCGGGCGACGAGGTCGGCTGCGGCGGCGTCGAGGAGCTCACCCTCGCCACGCCGTTGACCCTGCCCGCCGCGGGCGGAGCCGTCACCGTGCAGGTCCGGGCCGGTGCCGACGACGGGTCCGGGCGCCGCCCGGTCACCGTGCACGCCCGTCCCGAGGGCACCGACGCGTGGACCGAGCACGCCACCGGCACCCTCACCACGCACGCGCCCGCCCCGGCGCGCTTCGACGCCACGACCTGGCCGCCCACCGGCGCGGCCGAGCTCGACGTCGAGGGCTGCTACGAGCGCTTCGCCGGGGCCGGGTTCGGCTACGGCCCGGTGTTCCGGGGGCTGACCGGCGCCTGGCGCGACGGCGACACCGTCTACGCCCAGGTGTCGCTGCCCGATCCCGACTCCACCGCCGACGACGCGGCCCGCTTCGGGCTGCACCCCGCCCTGCTCGACGCCGCCCTGCACGCCGCCCTGCTGACCGGGGACGGCACCGGTGGACTGCCGTGGGCCTGGGAGGACGTCACCCTGCCCGCCGCCGGCGCCACCGCGCTGCGGGTGCGCCTCGCACCCGCCGACGGCGGCGGCCTGACCGTCGCGCTCGCCGATCCCGCCGGCCGGCCCGTCGCCACCGCCGGACGCCTGCTCGCACGCCCCGTCGACCCCGCCGCCCTCGGCTCCGCGACGGCCGTGCCCGACGGCCTGTTCCGGCTGGCCTGGACGACCGTCACCCCGCCGTCGGCCCCGTCGGCCCCGTCGGAGCCGTGCGCGGTGCTCGGCGCCGACGGCGACCCGGTCACCGACGCCCTCGCCGCCGGACACACCCGGTACGCCACCGTCGACGAGCTGCTCGCCGAACCCGACGCCACCGTCCCGGCGACCCTGTTCGCCCCGGTCCCGGCCGCCCCCGGCGAGGACACCCCCCACGCGGTGCACGACCGCACCCGCACCACCCTGGACCTGCTCCGGCGCCGGTCGACCGACGACCGGCTCGCCGGCACCCGGCTGGTGCTCGTCACCCGCGGCGCCGTCGCGTGCGGCGACGGGCCCGTCACCGACCTCGCCGCCGCCGCGGTGTGGGGCCTGGTCCGCTCCGCGCAGACCGAGAACCCCGGCGCGTTCGCCCTGCTCGACCTCGACCCGGCCGCCGACGTCCCCGCGACGGATGCCCTGCTCGCCGCGCTGTCGCCGGACGAGCCGCAGCTCGCCCTGCGCGACGGCGACGTCCTCGCCGCCCGCCTGACCCGGACCGGGGCGACCGCAGGCGCCACGCCCTGGTCGAGCGAGGGCACCGTCCTGGTCACCGGCGGGACCGGTGGGCTGGGCGGGCTGCTGGCCCGCCACCTCGTCACCACCCACGGGGTGCGGCACCTGCTGCTCACCAGCCGGTCCGGTGCGGACGCACCGGGGGCCGCGGAGCTCGTCACCGAGCTGGAGGGCCACGGCGCCCGGGTGTCGGTCGCCGCCTGCGACGTCACCGACGCCGACGCGGTCACCGCGCTCGTGGCCGCTGTCCCCGACGCGCACCCGCTCCGTGCCGTCGTGCACACCGCAGGCGTCCTCGACGACGGGGTGCTGACCTCGCTCACCCCCGAGCGCCTCGCCCGCGTGCTGGCGCCGAAGGTCGACGGTGCGTGGAACCTGCACCGGGCGACCGCCGACATGGACCTGGACGCGTTCCTGCTGTTCTCCTCGGTGGCCGGGGTGTTCGGCGGTGCCGGTCAGGCGAACTACGCCGCCGGTAACGCGTTCCTCGACGCCCTGGCCGCGCACCGCGCCGCGGCCGGCCTGCCCGCCACCGCGCTGGCCTGGGGTCCCTGGCAGCAGGGCCTCGGCATGACCGCCGACCTCGACCAGCGCGACGTCGCCCGGGCCGCCGCCGCCGGGATGCCGCTGCTCACCGTGGACGAGGGCCTCGCCCTCTTCGACGCCGCGCCGGCCACCGGCGA
Source organism: Pseudonocardia sp. ICBG1293 (assembly GCF_020131355.1). Taxonomy (GTDB): domain Bacteria; phylum Actinomycetota; class Actinomycetes; order Mycobacteriales; family Pseudonocardiaceae; genus Pseudonocardia. Next base: position 30,595 of record NZ_JAHLEL010000047.1, on the reverse strand, counting down.
CCCGGCGCTGGTCACCGCCCGCCTCGACCTCGCCGCGTTCCGCACCCGGACCCCGGTCCCCGCGCTGCTGCGCGGCCTCGTCACCGCCCCCCGCCGCACCGCCACCGGCGCCGCGCAGGCCACCGACGCGGGGCTCGTCGACCGGCTCGCCCGGCTCGACGACGACCGGCGCCACGAGGTCCTCCTCGACGTCGTCCGCGGTGCCGCCGCACTCGTGCTCGGGCACACCTCCGGCGCCGACATCGACGCCGACCGCGCCTTCCGCGATCTCGGGTTCGACTCTCTGACCGCCGTCGAGCTGCGCAACAGGCTCGCGACGGCGACCGGGCTGCGGCTGCCCGCGACGACGGTCTTCGACCACCCGACCCTCGCCGCGCTCGCCACCCACCTGCGCTCCGAGCTGCTCGGCTCCGCGACCCCGCCCGCACCGCAGCCCGCGGTCGTGGCGCCGCAGGCCGACGACCCGGTCGTCATCGTGGGGATGGCGTGCCGCTACCCCGGCGGGGTCACCTCGCCCGAGGACCTCTGGCAGCTCGTCGGCGACGGCGTCGACGCCATCACCGGGTTCCCCACCGGCCGCGGCTGGGACCTCGACGGCCTCTACGACCCCGACCCCGACCACGCCGGCACCTCCTACACCCGCGAGGGCGGGTTCCTGCACGACGCCGCCGAGTTCGACGCCGGGTTCTTCGGGATGAGTCCGCGTGAGGCGACGGCGACCGACGCCCAGCAGCGGTTGTTGCTGGAGACGTCGTGGGAGGCGGTCGAGCGGGCCGGGATCGACCCGGTCTCGTTGCGCGGCAGCGCCACCGGGGTGTTCGCCGGGGTCATGTACCACGACTACGCCGACAACCTCGGCGGACCGGAGCACGAGGGGATCCAGGGCCAGGGCAGCGCCGGAAGCGTCGCGTCGGGCCGGGTGTCCTACACGCTGGGTCTGGAGGGTCCGGCCGTCACCGTCGACACGGCGTGCTCGTCGTCGCTGGTGGCGATGCACTGGGCGATGCAGGCACTGCGGACCGGGGAGTGCACGCTCGCCCTCGCCGGCGGCGTCACCGTCATGTCGACGCCGGCCACGTTCGTCGAGTTCTCCCGGCAGGGCGGCCTCGCCGCCGACGGCCGGTCCAAGCCCTTCGCCGACGCCGCCGACGGGGTCGGCTGGGCCGAGGGTGCCGGGATGCTGGTGCTGGAGCGCCGGTCCGACGCGCTGCGGAACGGGCACGAGATCCTCGCCGTGGTGCGCGGCTCGGCGGTGAACCAGGACGGCGCCTCCAACGGGTTGACCGCGCCGAACGGTCCGTCCCAGCAGCGCGTCATCCGCCAGGCGCTGGCCAGTGCCGGGCTCACCGCGGCCGACGTCGACGCGGTCGAGGCCCACGGCACCGGCACCACCCTCGGCGACCCCATCGAGGCGCAGGCGCTCATCGCGACCTACGGCGCCGACCGCGACCCGGCGCAGCCGCTGCACCTGGGCTCGCTGAAGTCCAACATCGGCCACACCCAGGCCGCCGCCGGCGTCGCCGGTGTGATCAAGATGGTCCAGGCGCTCCGGCACGGGGTCCTGCCCCGCACCCTGCACGTCGACGCGCCGTCCTCGCACGTCGACTGGTCCGACGGCACCGTCGCGCTGCTGACCGAGCAGACCGCGTGGCCGGAGACCGGACGCGCCCGCCGCGCGGGTGTCTCGTCGTTCGGGATCAGCGGCACCAACGCCCACGTCATCGTGGAGCAGCCCGCCGACGCCCCGGCCCCCGCCCGGCCGGGCCCGGACCGGACGGCCCGCTCCCGTGGCTGCTGTCCGCGAGGTCAGCCGAGGCGCTGCGCGACCAGGCCACCCGGCTCCGCGACACCGTCACCGAGCACCCGGACCTGCGTCCGGTCGACGTCGCCCACTCCCTGGCGACCGGCCGGTCCGCGTTCGACCACCGCGCCGTCGTCCTCGCCGCGGACACCGACGGCGCCGTGCGCGCACTGGCCGCGCTCGCCGACGGTGGCAGCGACCCGGCGGTCGTCACCGGCCGGGCCCGCACCGGCCGCACCGCCGTGCTGTTCTCCGGGCAGGGCTCGCAGCGGCTCGGGATGGGCCGTGAGCTGTACGGGCGGTTCCCGGTGTTCGCCGAGGCGTTCGACGCCGTCGTCGCGGTGCTGGACGCCGAGCTCGGCGGTGACTTGCGGGCCCTGGTGTGGGGCGCCGACGCCGCGGCGTTGGACGAGACCGGCACGACCCAGCCCGCACTGTTCGCGGTCGAGGTCGCGCTGTACCGGCTCGTCGAGTCCTGGGGGGTCCGGGCCGACCTGGTCGCGGGGCACTCGATCGGTGAGATCGCGGCGGCGTACGTGGCGGGGGTGTTCTCGCTGGCCGATGCGGCGCGTCTGGTCGCGGCGCGGGCGTCGCTGATGCAGGCGTTGCCGACCGGTGGCGCCATGCTCGCCGTGCAGGCGAGCGAGGACGAGGTGCGCCCGCACCTCACCGACCGCGTCGCGATCGCCGCGGTCAACGGCCCGTCCGCCGTCGTCGTCTCCGGCGACGAGGACGCCGTCACGGCGGTCGCCGAGCAGCTCGCCGACCGCAGGACCCGGCGGCTCGCCGTCTCGCACGCGTTCCACTCGCCGCTGATGGAGCCGATGCTCGAGGAGTTCCGGGCCGTCGCCGAGCAGCTGGACTACTCCGAGCCGGTGGTGCCGGTGGTGTCGAACCTGACCGGTGCGCTCGCCGAGGCGGGTCGGCTGTGCGAGCCGGGGTACTGGGTGCGCCACGTCCGGGAGGCCGTGCGGTTCGCCGACGGGGTCCGCGCGCTGGCCGAGGCCGGTGCGACGACGTTCCTGGAGCTCGGCCCGGACGGTGTGCTGTCGGCGATGGCCCGTGAGTCGCTGCCCGACGACACGACCGCGACGGTCCCCGTCCTGCGCCGTGACCGCGGCGAGGCCGACGCCGCACTGACCGCGCTGGCCCGCCTGCACGTCGGCGGCACCCGCGTCGGGTGGACGGAGCTGCTCCCGGGCGGCCGCCGCGTCGACCTCCCGACCTACGCCTTCCAGCACGCCACCTACTGGCCCACCGCGACCCGCCCGGTGACCGACGCCGGCGCGCTCGGGCTCACCGCCACCGGACACCCCGTCCTGCACGGCGCGGTCGAGCTCGCCGAGGGCGAGGGCGTGCTCTGCACCGGGCGGCTCTCGCTCGCGACCCACCCGTGGCTGGCCGACCACACCGTGCGGGGCACCGTCCTCGTGCCCGGCACGGCACTGCTCGAACTGGCCCTGCGGGCCGGCGACGAGGTCGGCGCCGACCGCGTCGAGGACCTCACCCTCGCCGCACCGCTGGTCGTCCCCACCCGGGGCGCCGTGCGGACCCAGGTCCGGGTCGGCGTCGCCGACGACGACGGCCGTCGCGCCGTCACCGTGCACGCCCGCCCCGACGACGCCGGCGACGCACCCTGGACCCTGCACGCCACCGGCACGCTCACCACGGCCGACCCCGAGCCGGTGGGCTTCGACGCCACCACCTGGCCGCCGACCGGTGCGCGGGAGCTGCCGCTCCAGGGCTGCTACGAGCGGTTCGCCGAGGCCGGGTTCGGCTACGGCCCGGTGTTCCAGGGGCTCACCGCGGCCTGGCGCGACGGCGACACCGTCTACGCCGACGTCGCCCTGCCCGCGCAGGCCACCGACGACGCGGCCCGGTTCGGGCTGCACCCCGCCCTGCTCGACGCCGCCCTGCACGCCGGGATGCTCGACGACGACGACACCGCAGGCCTCCCGTTCTCCTGGGAGGGGGTCACCCTGCACGCCACCGGCGCCGTCGCGCTGCGCGTCCGCCTGACCCGCACCGACGGCGGCATCGCGATCGCCGCCACCGACCCCGCGGGCCACCCGGTCGCGACCGTCGGCACCCTCGCCGTCCGCCCGGTCGCCGAGGCACAGCTCGCCCCCACCGGCACCGGGGACGCCCTGTTCGCACTCGACTGGACCCCGGTCGACGACGCCGCGGTCACCCCTGCCCCCGGGACGGTCGCCGTCGTCGGGATCGGCGACGGCAGCGACGCCACCGCGGTCGCCGCCGGACTGTCCGCCGCGGGCGCCGAGGTGACCGTCCACACCGGACCCGGAACGGCGCTGCAGGCGCGTCCGGACACGGTGGTCGTCACCGTGGGGGGCGCGGCCGCCGACACCGCGGCCGCCGCCCACACCCTGACCGCCGCGGTCCTCGAACTGCTGCAGGAGTGGACCGCCGGTGCCGACACCGGGCGGCTCGCCGTCGTCACCCGCGGCGCCGTCGCCGCCGGTGGCACCGCTCCCACCGACGTCGCCGCCGCCGCGGTGCACGGCCTCGTCCGCTCCGCCCAGTCCGAGTTCCCCGACGGCATCGTGCTCGTCGACCGCGACCCGGGCACCGACGGTACCGACGGCGCCGCGGACGACGGCCGGCTGCTGCTGGCCGCGCTGCACACCGGTGAGCCGCAGATCGCGGTGCGCGACGGTGCCCTGCTCGCCGGGCGCCTGGCCCGCGCGCAGAGCGGCGCCGGGCTCGCCGTGCCGGCCACGGACGCCTGGTGCCTCGACAGCACCGCCCCGGGCAGCATCGACGGCCTCGCCCTCGTGCCCCACCCGGAGGCGACCGCCCCGCTCACCGGGCACCAGGTACGGGTCGCGATCCGCGCCGCGGGCCTGAACTTCCGCGACGTGCTCAAGTCCCTCGACATGTACCCCGGCGACGCCGGCCGCTACGGCCACGAGGCCGCGGGCGTGGTCGTCGCGACCGGCCCGGACGTCACCGGGCTCGCCCCCGGCGACCGCGTCCTGGGCATGATCTCGGGCAGCTTCTCCTCGCTGGCCGTCGACGACGCCCGCCGCTTCACCCGGATCCCCGACGGCTGGGACTGGGAGACCGCCGCGTCGGTCCCGCTGGTGTTCCTCACCGCCTGGCACGCCCTGCGCGAGCTCGGGAACCTGACCGCGGGGGAGAAGGTCCTCATCCACGCCGGAGCCGGTGGCGTCGGCATGGCCGCGGTGCAGATCGCCCGGCACCTCGGCGCGGAGGTCTACGCCACGGCGTCGGAGTCCAAGCAGGACGTGCTGCGCGGGCTGGGCGTCGCGCAGGACCACATCGCCTCGTCGCGGACCCTGGAGTTCGCCGAGACCTTCGCCGGGACCGACCTCGACGTCGTCCTCAACTCGCTGGCCGGCGAGTTCGTCGACGCCTCGATGGGGCTGCTCGGTGCGGGCGGCCGGTTCCTGGAGATGGGCAAGACCGACATCCGCGACGCGGACGCGGCGCCGGACGACGTCTCCTACCAGGCCTTCGACCTCGCCTGGGTCGACCCTGCGGCCGTCGGCGCCATGCTCGGCGAGCTGATGGACCTGTTCGAGGCCGGCGTGCTGGACCCGCTGCCGGTCCGCACCTGGGACGTCCGGGACGCTCCCGACGCGTTCCGCTTCATGAGCGCCGCCAAGCACATCGGCAAGATCGTCCTGACCCTCCCGCGGCCCTGGTCGAGCGAGGGCACCGTCCTGGTCACCGGCGGGACCGGTGGGCTGGGCGGGCTGCTCGCCCGCCACCTCGTCACCACCCACGGGGTGCGGCACCTGCTGCTCACCAGCCGGTCCGGTGCGGACGCACCGGGAGCGGCGGTACTGGTGGAGGAGCTGGAGGAGCTGGGTGCCGAGGTGACGGTGGCGGCGTGCGACGTCGCCGACGCCGTCACCGCGCTGGTGGCCGGGCATCCGGTCCGCGCGGTCGTGCACACCGCGGGTGTGCTCGACGACGGGGTGCTGGGCTCGCTCACCCCCGGGCGTCTGGCGCGGGTGCTGGCGCCGAAGGTCGACGGTGCGTGGAACCTGCACCGGGCGACCGCCGACATGGACCTGGACGCGTTCGTGCTGTTCTCCTCGGTGGCCGGGGTGTTCGGCGGTGCCGGTCAGGCGAACTACGCCGCCGGTAACGCGTTCCTCGACGCCCTGGCCGCGCACCGCGCCGCGGCCGGCCTGCCCGGCGTCTCCCTGGCCTGGGGTGCGTGGGACCAGGACGCCGGCATGACCGCGGGTCTCGACGAGCGCGACGTCCGCCGGGCCGCCGAGTCCGGGATGCCGCTGCTCGCCGCCCGGCAGGGCCTGGCCCTGTTCGACGCCGCACTCGACACGGGCCGTCCCGCGCTCGTCCCGGTGCGGCTCGACCTGGCCACCCTGCACCGTCGCGGGACCGTCCCGCCGCTGCTGCGCGGGCTCGTCCGCGCCCCCGCCCGCCGCGCCGCGACGACCACGGCCGCCGACGCCGGCGGCCTGGCCGGGCGGCTCGGCGCCCTCGACCGCGCCGAGCGGCGCGCGGCCCTGCTCGACCTGGTCCGCGGCGAGGCCGCGACCGTGCTCGGACACGCGGGCGGTGACCGCATCGACCCCGAGCTCGCCTTCCGCGACCTCGGCTTCGACTCGCTGACCGCCGTCGAGCTGCGCAACAAGCTCGGCACCGCCACCGGCCTGCGGCTGCCCGCCACCGCGATCTTCGACTACCCGACGGTCGCCGCGCTCGCCGAGCACCTGCTCGTCGGGCTCCTCGGGCCGGACGCCGACGGCGACACCGGGACCGGTGCCGACGTCGCCGGTGTCGTCACCGCGGACGACCCCGTCGTCGTGGTGGGCATGAGCTGCCGCTTCCCCGGCGGCATCGGCTCGCCCGAGGACCTGTGGACGGTCCTCGACGAGGGCACCGACGTGATCACCGGGTTCCCCACCGACCGCGGCTGGGACCTCGACGACCTGTTCGACGACGACCCCGCGCACCGCGGCACCTCCTACGCCCGCTCCGGCGGGTTCCTCGACGACGCCGCCGGCTTCGACGCGGACTTCTTCGGGATGAGCCCGCGCGAGGCGATGGCGACCGACGCCCAGCAGCGGCTGCTGCTGGAGTCGTCGTGGGAGGCGATCGAGCGCGCCGGGCTGGACCCGCAGAGCCTGCGCGACAGCCGGACCGGTGTGTTCGCCGGAGTCATGTACTCCGGCTACGGCAGCCGGCTCGACGGCGACGAGTTCGAGGGCTTCCAGGGCCAGGGCAGCGCGCTGTCGGTGGCCTCGGGCCGCATCTCCTACTCCTTCGGGTTCGAGGGCCCGGCGATGACGGTGGACACCGCGTGCTCGTCGTCGCTGGTCGCGCTGCACCTCGCCGCGCAGGCGCTGCGCAGCGGGGAGTGCGACCGGGCGCTCGCCGGCGGCGTCACCGTCATGGCGGGCCCCGAGACCTTCGTCGAGTTCTCCCGCCAGCGCGGCCTCGCCCCCGACGGCCGCTCCAAGCCGTTCTCCGACTCCGCCGACGGCGTCGGCTGGTCCGAGGGCGTCGGCATGTTGCTGCTGGAACGCCGGTCCGACGCGCTGCGCCACGGCCACCGGATCCTCGCCGTGGTGCGCGGCTCGGCGGTGAACCAGGACGGCGCCTCCAACGGGCTGACCGCGCCCAACGGGCCGTCCCAGCAGCGCGTCATCCGGCAGGCACTCGCCTCCGGTGGCCTGTCCACCGCCGACGTCGACGCGGTCGAGGCGCACGGCACCGGCACCACCCTCGGCGACCCGATCGAGGCCCAGGCCCTGCTCGCCACCTACGGGCAGGACCGCGAGCAGCCGCTGCTGCTCGGCTCGGTCAAGTCCAACATGGGCCACACCCAGGCCGCCGCAGGCGTCGCCGGCGTGATCAAGATGATCATGGCGATGCAGCACGGGGTGCTGCCCCGCACGCTCGGGGTCACCGAGCCCTCCTCGCACGTCGACTGGGACGCCGGAGCGGTCGAGCTGCTCACCGAGCGGACGGCCTGGCCGGAGACCGGGCGCGTCCGCCGCGCCGGGATCTCCTCGTTCGGCATCAGCGGCACCAACGCCCACGTCGTGCTGGAGCAGCCGTCGCCGGTGGAACCCGCCGACGCGGTCGCCCCGGCACCCGCCCGGGACGGCCTGGCGCCGCTGGTGCTGTCCGGCAGGACCCCCGAGGCGCTGCGCGGGCAGGCCGACCGGTTGCGCGCGCACCTGCAGGACCGGCCCGGCCTCGTCCCGGCCGACGTCGCGTCGGCACTGGCGAGCAGCCGGTCGCGGTTCGCCCACCGGGCCGCCGTCCTGGCCGCAGACCGCGACGACGCCCTGCGCGCGCTGGCCGCGCTCGCCACGGACACCCCCGATCCGGCCGTCGTGACCGGGACCGCCCGGCCCGGCCGGACCGCGGTGGTGTTCTCCGGGCAGGGTTCGCAGCGGCTCGGGATGGGCCGTGAGTTGTACGGGCGGTTCCCGGTGTTCGCCGGGGCGTTCGACGCCGTCGTCGCGGTGCTGGACGCCGAGCTCGGTGGTGATCTGCGGGCGACGGTGTGGGGCGCCGACGCCGCGGCGCTGGACGAGACCGGCGTGGCCCAGCCCGCGTTGTTCGCGGTCGAGGTCGCGCTGTACCGGCTGGTGGAGTCCTGGGGTGTGCGTGCGGACCTGGTGGCGGGGCACTCGATCGGTGAGATCGCGGCGGCGCACGTGGCGGGGGTGTTCTCGCCGGCCGATGCGGCGCGTCTGGTCGCGGCGCGGGCGTCGCTGATGCAGGCGTTGCCGACCGGGGGTGCGATGGTCGCCGTCCGTGCGACCGAGGAGCAGGTGCGCCCGCACCTGACCGACGACGTGGCGGTCGCCGCGGTCAACGGACCCGCCTCGCTCGTGCTGTCCGGGGCACGCGACGCCGTCCTGGCCGTCGCGGAGCAGCTGCGCGCGCAGGGCCGCTCGGTCACCACGCTGCGGGTCTCGCACGCGTTCCACTCGCCGCTGATGGACCCGATGCTCGAGGAGTTCCGGGCCGTCGCCGAGCAGCTCACCTACTCCGAGCCGGTGGTGCCGGTGGTGTCGAACCTGACCGGTGCGCTCGCCGAGCCGGGTCGGCTGTGCGACCCGGGGTACTGGGTGCGCCACGTCCGGGAGGCCGTGCGGTTCGCCGACGGTGTGCGGGCGCTGGCCGAGGCCGGTGCGACCACGTTCCTGGAGCTCGGCCCGGACGGTGTGCTCTCGGCGATGGCCCGTGAGTCGCTGCCCGACGACACGACCGTGACGGTCCCGGTGCTGCGCCGCGACCGCGACGAGGAGCACACCGCCCTCACGGCGCTCGCCACGCTGCACACCACGGGCGCACCGGTCGACTGGACCGCCCTGCTCCCGGCCGTGCCGGGGCACGTCGACCTGCCGACCTACGCCTTCCAGCACCGGCACTTCTGGCCGACCGGGACGACCGGGGCACCGGCCGGTACCGGTGCGACCGGGCACCCGCTGGCCGGCGACGTCGTCGCGCTCGCCGACGGCGAGGGCCTCGTGCTCACCGGGCGGATCTCCACCCGCACCCAGCCGTGGCTGGCCGACCACGCCGTCGGCGGCCGGGTGCTGCTGCCGGGCACCGCGTTCGTCGAGCTCGTGCTGCGGGCAGGCGAGGAGGTCGGGTGCGACCACGTGGAGGAGCTGACGCTCACCGCACCACTGGTGCTGCCCGACCACGACGCCGTCCGGACCCAGGTCCGGCTCGGCGCCGCCGACGCCACCGGCCGCAGGCCGGTCACCGTCCACGCCCGGCCGCACGGCACCGACGACGACCCGGACCCCGACGCCGGGTGGACCCTGCACGCCACCGGCACCCTGGTCGCCGCCCTCCCGCCGGTCCCGGACCCGCTCGACGGGGTCTGGCCGCCCACCGGCGCCGAACCGGTCGACCTGGACGGCTTCTACCCGGCCCGCGCGGCCGAGGGCTTCGACTACGGCCCGGCCTTCCAGGGGCTGCGGGCCGCCTGGCGGCGCGACGGCGAGGTGTTCGCCGAGCTCGTCCTCCCCGAGCCCGCCGACGGGACCGCCACCGCCTACGGCCTGCACCCCGCCCTGCTCGACGCCGCCCTGCAGTCCGCATGGCTGGTCGAGGACCGGGGCGAGGACCGGCGGGAGGACACCGCGGGTGGTACCGCCGCCGGGGTCCCGTTCGCCTGGAGCGGTGTCTCGCTCGCCGCCGCCGGCGCGTCCGCGCTGCGGACGCGGCTGCGCCGCGACCCCGACGGCACCCTCACCGTCTCCGCGACCGACCCCGGCGGCGCCCCCGTCGCCGAGGTCCGGGCGCTGGAGATGCGGTCGGTCGGCACTCCCGACGACGTCGCCCCCGGTGTCCGGGACTCCCTGTTCGGCCTCGACTGGACCCCCGTCCCCGATGCCGGGCCGCTCCCCGACGCCACCACCGCCGTCCTGGTCGGGGACGACCCGTTCGGTCTGACCGGCGCACTGGCCGGGCTCGGCGCGACCGTCGAGCAGCACGACGACCTGCCGTCCGGGCCGCCCGCCGGCCCGGTGCTGGTGCCCGTCGCCGCACCCGCGGACCCCGGTGGCGAGGACGCCGCCGCGGCGGCCCACACGCTCACCGCCCGGGTGCTCGGCCTGGTCCGCGCCCGCCTGGAGCAGGAGCGTTTCGCCGGGACCCGGTTCGTCGTCGTCACCCGCGGCGCCACCACCGGGCACGACCCGGCGGCGGCCGCGGTGTGGGGACTGGTCCGGTCCGCGCAGTCGGAGAACCCCGGCGCGTTCGGCCTGCTCGACCTCGACCCGGACACCACCGCCACGCTGCCGTCCGCGGCCCTGGACGGCGACGAGCCGCAGCTGCGGACCCACGACGGGGAGCTGCGGGCGGCCCGCCTGGCCCGCCGCGCACCCGCCGGCGACGACACCGCGGCCGCCGGCCTCGGCGCCGGCACCGTCCTGGTGACCGGCGGGACCGGCGGTCTCGGCGCCGTGCTCGCGCGCCACCTGGTGGCCGCGCACGACGTGCGTGAGCTGCTGCTGGTCAGCCGCCGCGGCCCGGACGCCGAGGGCGCCGCCGACCTCGTCGCCGACCTGGCCGACGCCGGGGCCCGCGCCACCGTCGTCGCCTGCGACGTGTCCGACCGCGACGCCGTCACCGCGCTCCTCGCCGAGCACCCGGTGCACGCGGTGATCCACGCCGCGGGCGTGCTCGACGACGGTCTGGTCGCCACGCTCACCCCCGAGCGGCTCGCCGCGGTCCTCCGTCCGAAGGTCGACGCCGCCTGGCACCTCCACGAGGCGACCCGCGACCGCGACCTCACGGCGTTCGTGCTGTTCTCCTCGGTCGCCGGTGTGCTCGGCAACCCGGGACAGGCGAACTACGCCGCCGGCAACGCGTTCCTCGACGCCCTGGCGCTGCGGCGCCGCACCGAGGGGCTCCCCGGCACCGCGCTGGCCTGGGGCCCCTGGGAGCAGGGCATGGCGGGCGAGCTGACCGAGGCCGACGCGGCGCGCCTCGCGCGCTCCGGGGTCCCGGCGCTGACCGTCGAGCACGGACTCGCCCTGTTCGACGCCGCCCTGGCCACCGGTGAACCGGCACTCGCGCCGCTGCGTCTGGACCCGGCCGCGCTGCGCGCCCACGGAGAGGTGCCCGCGGTCCTGCGGACCCTGGTCCGGGGCCGCTCCCGCCGTGCCGCGGTCGCAGGCTCGGCCGCCGCGTCGGGGCTGCGGGACCGCCTGGCCCCGCTCACCCCCGAGGAGCGACGCGAGGTGCTCCTCGACCTCGTCCGCGGGCAGGTCGCGCTGGTCCTCGGCCACGCGGGCGCCGCCGACGTCGACGCCGGGCGCGCGTTCCGCGACCTCGGCTTCGACTCGCTCACCTCGGTGGAGCTGCGCAACCGGCTCAACACCGTCACCGGACTGCGGCTGCCGGCCACGATGGTCTTCGACCACCCGACCGTCGACCTGCTGGTCGAGGTGATCGCCGACGACCTGTTCGGCACCGACGACGCCGTCCCGGCCGCCCCGGCGCGCACCGCCGCGGTCGCCGGCGCCCCGATCGTCATCGTCGGGATGGCGTCGCGGTACCCCGGCGGCGTCGCCACCCCGGACGACCTGTGGACCTTGGTCACCTCCGGCGGCGACGCGATCACCGGGTTCCCCACCGACCGCGGGTGGGACCTGGAGAACCTCTACCACCCCGACGCCGACCACCTCGGCACCTCCTACACCCGCGAGGGCGGGTTCCTGCACACCGCGGCGGAGTTCGACGCCGGGTTCTTCGGGATGAGTCCGCGTGAGGCGACGGCCACCGACGCCCAGCAGCGGCTGTTGCTGGAGACCTCGTGGGAGGCGGTCGAGCGGGCCGGGATCGACCCGGTCTCGTTGCGCGGCAGCGCCACCGGCGTCTTCGCCGGGGTCATGTACAGCGACTACGGCACGGTGCTCGCCGGGCCCGAGTACGAGGGCTTCCAGGGCAGCGGCAGCTCCCCGAGCGTCGCGTCGGGCCGGGTGTCCTACACCCTGGGCCTGGAGGGCCCGGCGGTCACCGTCGACACGGCGTGCTCGTCGTCGCTGGTGGCGATGCACTGGGCGATGCAGGCGCTGCGCTCGGGGGAGTGCACGCTCGCCCTCGCCGGCGGTGTGACGGTGATGTCGACGCCGGGCACGTTCGTCGAGTTCTCCCGGCAGCGGGGCCTGTCCCCGGACGGGCGGTGCAAGGCGTTCTCCGACGACGCCGACGGCGTCGGCTGGGCCGAGGGCGTCGGGATGCTGGTGCTGGAGCGCCGGTCCGACGCGCTGCGGAACGGGCACGAGATCCTCGCCGTGGTGCGCGGGTCCGCGGTCAACCAGGACGGCGCCTCCAACGGGCTCACGGCACCGAACGGACCGTCCCAGCAGCGGGTCATCCGCCAGGCGCTGGCGTCGGGCGGCCTGTCCACCGGCGACGTCGACGTCGTCGAGGCGCACGGCACCGGCACCACCCTGGGCGACCCGATCGAGGCCCAGGCGCTGATCGCGACCTACGGGCGGGACCGCGACACCGACCGTCCGCTGCTGCTGGGGTCGGTCAAGTCGAACCTCGGCCACACCCAGGCCGCCGCCGGTGTGGCGGGTGTGATCAAGATGGTGCTGGCGATGCGGCACGGGACGGTGCCGCGCACGTTGCACGTGGACGCGCCGTCGTCGCACGTGGACTGGTCCGACGGCACGGTCGCGCTGCTGACCGAGCAGACCGCGTGGCCGGAGACCGGGCGCGCGCGCCGGGCCGGGGTGTCGTCGTTCGGGATCAGCGGCACCAACGCGCACGTCGTGCTGGAGCAGCCCGCCGCCGTCCCCGGATCCGGTGAGCCCGCCGCGCCCGAACCCCGCGTGGTGCCGTGGGTGCTGTCCGGTCGCACGCCGGAGGCACTGCGCGCCCAGGCGGCACGACTGCGCGACGCGCTCACCGAGCGGCCCGGCCCGCGCCGGGTCGACGTCGCCCACGCGCTCGCGACCACCCGGTCGGAGTTCGCCCACCGCGCCGTCGTCCTCGCCGGGGCCGGTACCGACCCGCTCACCGCGCTCGACGCGGTCGCCGGCGGTCGCCCGGACCCGGCGGCGGTCACCGGGGAGAGCGACGGCGGCCGCACGGCTTTGCTGTTCTCCGGGCAGGGCTCGCAGCGTCCCGGCATGGGCCGGGAGCTGTACGAGCGGTTCCCGGTGTTCGCCGAGGCGTTCGACGCGGTCGTGGCCGCGCTGGACGCCGAGCTGGAGCCCGCGGGCGCCGGTACCCCGTCGCTGCGCGAGGTGATGTGGGCCGCCGACGACCGGGAGTCCGGCCGGCTCGACGAGACCGGCTGGACCCAGCCCGCGCTGTTCGCGGTCGAGGTCGCGCTGCACCGGCTGGTGGAGTCCTGTGGTGTGCGTGCGGACCTGGTGGCGGGGCACTCGATCGGTGAGATCGCGGCGGCGCACGTGGCCGGGGTGTTCTCGCTGGCCGATGCGGCGCGTCTGGTCGCGGCGCGGGCGTCGCTGATGCAGGCGCTGCCGACCGGCGGCGCGATGATCGCGGTGCAGGCGCGACCGGACGAGGTCACGCCGCTGCTCACCGGTGACGTCGCGATCGCCGCGGTGAACGGACCGTCCTCGGTCGTCGTGTCCGGTACCGAGGACGCCGTGCTGGCCGTCGGGACCCGGCTCGCCGAGCAGGGCAGGCGGACCACCCGGCTGCAGGTGTCGCACGCGTTCCACTCGCCGCTGATGGACCCGATGCTCGAGCAGTTCCGGGCCGTCGCCGAGCAGCTCACCTACTCCGAGCCGGTGGTGCCGGTGGTGTCGAACCTGACCGGTGCGCTCGCGCAGCCGGGTCAGCTGTGCGACCCGGAGTACTGGGTGCGCCACGTCCGGGAGACCGTGCGGTTCGCCGACGGTGTCGCGGCGCTGGACGCCGCGGGTGTCACCGCCTACCTGGAGATCGGCCCGGACGGGGTGCTGTCGGCACTGGCCGCACAGACCGTCCCGGAGGGCGCCGTCACGGTGCCCCTGCTGCGCCGCGACCGCGACGAGGAGACGACCGTGCTCACCGCGCGGGCACAGCTGCACACCGCCGGACGCACCGGCGACTGGCACGACGTGTTCACCGGGACCCGGCCGGCCCGGGTCGACCTCCCGACGTACGCCTTCCAGCGGCAGTGGTTCTGGCCTGCGGCCCGGACCGCGGACGGCGACGTCCGCGCGGCCGGCCTCGGTGCGCCCGAGCACCCGCTGCTCGGCGCCGCCGTGGAGCTCGCGTCCGGCGGGGGAGTGGTGTTCACCGGACGACTGTCCCGCGGTTCGCACCCGTGGCTGGTCGACCACACGGTGCTGGGGCACGTACTGGTCCCCGGCACGGCGCTGCTCGACATGGCGATCCGGGCCGGCGACCAGGTCGGATGCGACCGGGTCGAGGAGCTGACCCTGGCCGCACCGCTGGCCCTGCCCGAGCAGGGGGCCCTGCAGCTGCAGGTGACGGTCGACGCACCGGACACCGACGGCAGCCGGGGCATCGGCATCCACTCCCGGCCCGAGGGCGCGGGCGAGGACGCCTGGACCCGGCACGCGGCCGGTGCGCTGGCCCCGGCCGGCCCCGCCGCCCCGCTCGCGGCGGACGCGGCGGTGTGGCCGCCGTCCGACGCGGCCGCGGTCGAGGTGGAGGGCTGCTACGACGTCCTCGCCGACGCCGGGTTCGCCTACGGCCCGGTGTTCCGCGGCCTGCGGGCGGCCTGGCGCCGCGGCGAGGAGCTGTTCGCCGAGGTCGAGCTCCCCGACGGTGCCGGGGGCCCCGACGGGTTCGGCCTGCACCCGGCGCTGCTCGACGCCGCGCTGCACGTGTCGCTGCTCGCGGCCCTCGCCCCCGGCGGGACCGGCGGTGGCGACGGAGCCGGCGGTGGCGCACTGCCCTTCTCCTGGTCGGGGGTGTCGCTGCTCGCGGGCGGCGCCGCCACCCTGCGGGTGCGGATCGCGCCGGCCGGGGACGGTGTCCTGTCGGTGCAGGCCGTCGACGGGACCGGTGCTCCGGTCGTCACCGTCGAGGCGCTGCACACCCGGCAGGTCGGAGCCGAGCAGCTGCGGGCCGCCCGGACCGACCGTGACGCGCTGTTCGGGCTGGACTGGACGGACGTCGACGCCACGCAGGGCGCGGCCGGGTCGGTCGCGGTCCTCGGGGCCGACCCGTTCGGGCTGACCGAGGCGGTACCGGACGCCGTGCAGGTCGACGACCTGGCCACGCTCGCCGCGGGCACCGAGCCGGTTCCGGACGTGGTGCTGTTCCCGGTGGCGGCCGATCCGGGCGTCACCGGGCGGCCCGAGGAGGTGCGCGCCTGCACCGTCCGGGCCCTGGAACAGGTCCAGCAGTGGCTCGCCACCGAGGAGCTCGCCACGGCCCGGCTGGTGGTCGTGACCCGCGGCGCCGTCGCGGTGGACGGCGGCGCCGTCCCCGACCTGGCGGCCGCCGCGGTCCGGGGCCTGGTCCGGTCGGCGGGGAACGAGAACCCGGGCACCCTCGGGCTGCTCGACCTCGACCCGGAGGCGACCGGTACGGATCCGTCCCTGACGGCCGCCGCGCTGGCCGCACTCGTCACGGAGCCCGAGCTGGCGGTCCGCGACGGGCGCCTGCGTGCCCCGCGCCTGGTCCGGACCGCCGTGACGCCCGAGCAGCGGGACGGCACCGACGGCCCCGACGGCCCCGACGGCCCCGACGCGCGTCCGGCCCTGCGCACGGACGGCACCGTGCTCGTCACCGGCGGGACCGGTGGGCTCGGCAGCCTGGTCGCCCGGCACCTCGTCACCCGACGCGGTGCGCGGGACCTGGTCCTCGCCGGCCGTCGCGGGCCGTCCGCACGGGGCGCGGCGGAGCTGGTCGCCGACCTCGAGGCGCTCGGCGCCCGGGTCCGGGTGGTGGCCTGCGACGTCGCCGACCGCGACGCCGTCGCGGCCCTGGTCGCCGAGGCCGGGCGGGAGCGCCCGCTGCGGGCCGTCGTGCACACCGCGGGTGTGCTCGACGACGGTGTGGTCGGCGCGCTGGACGCGGCCCGGCGCGACACGGTGCTGCGGCCCAAGGCCGACGCCGCCTGGCACCTGCACGAGGCGACCCGGGAGCTGGACCTCGACGCGTTCGTGCTGTTCTCCTCGGTCGCCGGTGTGTTCGGTGGCGCGGGGCAGGCCAACTACGCGGCCGGCAACGCCTACCTCGACGCGCTGGCGGCGAGCCGCCGCGCCGACGGGCTGCCCGGGCTGTCCCTGGCCTGGGGCCCGTGGGAGCAGGGCAGCGGCATGACCGGCACCCTGGGGGAGGCCGAGGCGGCGCGCCTGGCCCGGTCCGGGATGCCGCCGCTGCCGGCCGAGCAGGGGCTCGAGCTGTTCGCCGCCGGGACCGCCGGCCGGGCGCTGGTCCTGCCGGTGCGGCTCGACCTGGCAGCGCTGCGCGCGCTCGAGGAGGTCCCGGCACTGCTGCGGGGCCTGGTCCGGACCTCCACCCGCCGGACCGCGAATGCGGCCGGTGTGCCGGACGCCGACGCGCTCGTCGGCCGGCTGAGCGGGCTCGGCGCGGCCGAGCAGGACGAGATCCTGCTCGCGCTCGTCCGGGTCGGGGCCGCGGAGGTGCTCGGACACACCGACGCCACCGCGGTCGGGGTGTGTCAGCAGTTCCAGGAGCTGGGCTTCGACTCGCTGACCGCGGTCGAGTACCGGAACCGGCTCAACGCGGCCACCGGGCTGCGGCTGCCGGCCACCCTGCTGTTCGACTTCCCGACCCCGGCCGACGTCGTGCGGCACCTGCGGAGCAGGCTCGTGGTCACCGAGCCGGTGGGCGCCGACGCCGTCCTCGCCGCACTCGACGGTCTGGAGCGGGCCATCGCGGGCCTGCACGTCGACGACGAGGGGGAGCACCGCCGGGTCGCGGGCCGGATCGAGGTGCTGCGGACCAAGTGGGCCGGTCGCCGCACCGAGGACCGGCCGGCGGACACCGACACCGACACCGGTGCCGGCGAGGACACCCTCGACGACGCCTCCGACGACGACATGTTCGCCCTGCTCAACGACGAGCTCGGGCTCGGCTGAGGTCCCGGGCCCGGGGGCACGACGGCCCCCGGGCCCGGGCCAGGACTAGGGAATCACCGGCCGCGCCGCCGGTTCACTGGGTACGTCGTCCGGCAGCACGCCGGGTGCGTCCCCGAGGAAGGAACCCCATGACGACGACCGCCACCGAGGAGAGCCTGTGGGTCCGGTGCTTCCACCCGGCACCGGAGCGGCCCGTGCAGCTCGTCTGTTTCCCGCACGCGGGCGGTTCGGCCTCGTTCTGCTTCCCGGTCTCGGCGCAGCTGCAGACCACCGCGGAGGTGTTCGCCGTGCAGTACCCGGGCCGGCAGGACCGGCGCCGCGAGACCAGCCCCGGTGACCTGCACACCCGCGCCGACCGGGTGCACGGGGCGCTGCGGGACTCCTTGTCGGGCGACCGCCCGACGGTCTTCTTCGGCCACAGCATGGGTGCGACGCTGGCGTTCGAGGTCGCGCGGCGGCACGAGGCCGAGGGCGGCGGTATCGCCCACCTGTTCGCCTCGGGCCGGCGCGCACCGTCCCGCGTCCGCGACGAGCACGTGCACCGGCTGAGCGACGAGCAGGTCGTCGAGGAGCTGAAGCTCCTGGCGGGGACCGACACCGCGCTGCTCGGCGACGAGGAGATCCTGCGGATGATCCTGCCCGCCATCCGCAGCGACTACGAGGCGATCGAGACCTACCGCTGCGCGCCCGGGGCCACCGTGGCTGCGCCGCTGACCGTCCTGACCGGGGACAGCGACCCGAAGACCTCACGCGACGAGGCGGAGTCCTGGCGCGAGCACACGACCGGACCGTTCGACCTGCACGTCCGTCCGGGCGGGCACTTCTTCCTCGGCTCCGACGCCCCGGCGATCATCGCCATGCTGCGCGAGGTCCTCACCGCGCTGTCCTGATCCCGCAGGCTCCGGCACCGCCGTGTCGGGACCGCCGTGCCGACACCACTGTGCCGACACGCCGCGGCCGGTACACGGCACGGGCGGGGATCTCCTAGGCTCAAGATCGTCGCGTCGGGTCCGCCCGGCCGGGCCCGGTCGCTCGTGGAGGTAGCCCAGGATGTCCGATGCCACCGATCGCGGCGTGCGCCTGGTGGGTCGGGGGTCCGAGTCGGCGTGGCTGGCCTCGGCCGGTGCCGGTGCCGCCGCCGGGGCGCACGTCGTGCGGCTGCTCGTCGGCCCGCCCGGGATCGGCAAGTCGGCGCTGCTCGACCACCTCTGCGCCGAGGTCCCGGCGGGCGTGCGGACCGTGCGGGCGCGCGGCCGGGAACGGACCTGCGACATCTCGTTCGCGGTGGTCCGGGAGCTGTTCGGCGACCTCGTGGCCGACGCGGTCCCGGTCGACCCGGAGCTGTTCGAGGGCGGTGCCCGGTGGAGTGCCGCCGCGCTGGACGAGCCGTCGAGCGATCCCGGACCGGACAACCTGTACCCGGTGCTGCACGGCCTGTACTGGCTCACCGTGAACCTCACCGCCCGCGCCCCGCTGGTCCTGGTCGTCGACGACCTGCAGTGGTGCGACGACGCCTCGCTGGCCTTCCTCGGGTTCCTGCTGCGCCGGTCCGCGGGCCTCCCGCTCGCGGTGGTGCTCGCCTCGCGGACCGACGGAGCGGGGGCGCTGCCCGAACGGCTCGCCGAGATCCGCACCCAGGTCGGCGCGGCGGTGACCGAGGTGCGCCCGCTGGACCGTTCCGGTGTCGGACGGCTCGCCGCGGCCCGCGGTGCGGGCCCGACGGGCGCCGAGGCGCCGCAGGTGCCGTTCGTCGACGCGCTCACCGAGGCCTCCGGCGGGAACCCGCTGCTGGTCGAGCAGCTCGTCGCCGAGCTGGGCCCGGTGACCGGGGACGACGCGACCGAGCGGATCCACCGGCTCGGGCGCGAGGTCGTCGACGGCCTCGTCGAACGGCACGTGTTCGACGCCCCGTCCCACGTCCGCGCGGTGGCCGCCGCCGTCGCGGTCGTGGGGGCCGAGCAGACCACGGTGCTCGCGACCCTGTCGGGCGTACCCGCCGGGTCGGTGGTCGACGCGGTCGCGACGCTGGTCCGGACCGAGGTGTTCGCGCCGGACCGGTCGGACTACCGGCACGACCTGCTGCGCTCCGCGGTGCTGCGCGGACTCCCCGGCGACGAGCTCGACGACCTGCGACGGCGCGGCGCCCGGGTGCTGAGCGACGCGGGGCGCCCGGCCGAGGTGGTGGCGGCGGTCCTGCTCGTCCTGCCCGGCGCCGGCGAGCCGTGGATGGTCGACGTCCTGCTGGAGGCCGCCGCGGCCGCGGCGCACCGCGGCGCCCGGCCCGCCGTCGCCCGGTACCTGGAACCGGTGGTCGCGGCCAGGCCCGACGACGTGGGGGCGCGGATCCGGCTGGCCACGGCACTGGCCCAGCACGAGCCGGACCGCGCCGTGGCCCACCTGCGCGTCGCACTCGACCGGGCGGTGGACCTGCCCTCGCGGGCCCAGGCCGCCGTCGCACTGGCCATGACCTCGCTGGCGGTGCAGCAGGCCCCCCGCGCGGTGCGGGTGCTGCAGGACCTCCTGGACACGATGGACCGCGAGCTGCCGGCCGACCCCGGCCCCGAGGCGACCGAGCTGCGCACGCACGTGGAGGCCGCACTGCTGGTCGTCGGGCTCGACGAGAAGAAGACCGTGGCCGCGACGATCGACCGGATGGGGCGGATGGCGCGACCCGCCGGCCGCACCCCGGCCGAGCGGCAGAAGCTCGCGATGATGACGGTGACCCTGGCGATGGACGGCGACGACGCGGCCGCCGCCGTCGACCTCGCCCGCCGGGTCCTGCTGGTCGACGAGGCCACCCTCGGCGGCTGGGCGGTGCTGGCGTCGTCGCTGGTGCTGCGGCTGGCCGACGAGGTCGAGGAGTCGACGGCGGTGCTCGACCGGCTCGTCGCGCAGAGCCGCGAGCAGGCCTCGGCCTGGACCTACAGCCTCGCGGTGGGGACCCGCGCGACCAACCACGTCGTCGTCGGGGATCTCGCCGAGGGTGAGGCCGACGCCCGCACGGCGCTCGACATCGCCGAGCAGGAGGCGTGGCGGGGCAACACCGTGGTGCCGACGATCGCCCTGGCGAACGTGCGCCAGCAGCAGGGCGACCCGGAGGCCGCGCTCGAGCTGCTCGGCGGGATCGTCCGGCCACGGCTCGAGGACTTCGCCTGGGAGTACCACGACTACCTGATGGCGTTCGCGGGAGCGACCGCCGACGTCGGCGACGTCGACCGGGCCCTGGCGACCTACCGCCGCTGCGGGGACAGCCTCGAGGCGGCCGGCATCGCGAACCCGGTACTGGCGCCGTGGTGGGTGCACGCCGCCGTGCTGCTCGCCGACTCCGGCCGGGCGCACGAGGCGCACGGGATCGTCGAGGGGGGCGCCGACCGGGCCGCCCGGTGGGGGACCGGTCGCGGGCGGGGACTCGCGCTCCTGGCCCGCGGTGTGGTCACCGCGGGTCCGCGTGGGGAGGACATGCTGCGGGAGGCCGTCGCGGTGCTCGAGGGCTCTCCCGCCCGGACCGAGCTGATCCTGGCCCACCACCTCCTGGGCCGGGCGATGCTGGTGTCCGACCACGCCGAGGACGCCCGCGAGCAGCTGCGTCAGGCGGCGACCCTGGCCGCGCGGTGCGGTGCGCTGCGGGCGGCCCGGGTCGCCCGGGAGCTGCTCGTGCAGGCCGGCGGCCGGATGCGACCGCCCACCGGATCCCCGCTGGACCCGCTGACCGGTGCCGAACGCCGGGTGGTCGCACTCGCCGCCGAGGGCGCCCGCAACCGGGAGATCGCCGAGGCGCTGTTCGTCACCCTGCGCACCGTGGAGGTCCACCTCACCAGCGCGTTCCGCAAGCTCGGCGTCACCGACCGGGCCGCTCTCGCCGGTATCGTCGACGCCGCCAGGGCCGGCACCGCATGATCGACGGCGTGCTCCGGGAACGTGACGCCGCCTGCGCCGACCTCGACCGGGCCCTCGACGCGCTGGTGGCGGGGGGATCGCCGTTCGTCGCGGTGACCGGGGAGCCCGGCACGGGACGGTCGGCCCTGCTGCGCCGCGCCTGCGCCCGCGCCGCCGACCGCGGGGTACGGGTGCTGACCGCGCGGGCCGTGCCCGTCGAGACCGGGTACCCGCTCGCCACGGGGTACGGCCTCCTCGAGGGGCTCGACCCGGTACCCGCGCCACCCCGGACGGGGCCGGTGGGCGCGGAGGTCCTGCACGCGTGGTGCCGCGCCGTGCTCGACCTCGCCCGCACCGGCCCGGTGCTGCTGGTCGTCGACGACCTGCAGTGGGCCGACGAGGACACCGCACAGTGGCTGCAGATGCTGCTCCGGCGCCGCCGCGAGGCACCGGTCGGTCTGCTGGTCGCCCTGAACGGGACGCACGACGGTCTCGGCTGGGCCACCGCACCGACCGGCCCGTCGGACGTCGTGCTGCGGACCGGACCGCTGTCGCTCGCCGCGGTCCGGGAGGTGGTCACCGCCGGGTACCCGATGCCGCCCGACCGGGTGTTCGGCGTCCTCGCCCGGCGCAGCACCGGCGGCAACCCGGCGGTGCTGCAAGCGACCCTGGCCGGGCTCGACCGCGCGGTGCCCCCGACCGCGGCCGCCGTGCCGGAGCTGCTCCGCTGCGCGGCCACCGCCCGGCGTGACCACGTCTCCAGGGTGCTCGACGGGCTGCCCCCGCCCTGGTCGAGGCGCTCCGGGTGGCGGCGGTGTGCGGTTCCGAGCTGCAGCCGGTGCGCCGGCGGGTCGGCGGCACCGGACCGCCCCCCGGCGCCGGGACGCGTGCCGCGCTGTCCGCCACCGGCCTGGTCCGCGGCACCGACCACGAGCTGCCGGCCGATCCCACGGTGACCGAGGTCGTCCTGGCCGGCCTCGAGGCCGGCCGCCGACGTGCGCTGTTCGCCTCCGCCGCCGGTCTCGCGGCGCGGGCCGGGCTGCCCGAGGAACGCATCGCCCGCGCCCTGCTCGACGCCCCCGTGCTCGGCGAGCCCTGGGCGGCCGAGCTGCTGCACCGGGTCGCGGTCCGGCACCGGGCCGAGGACCGGCACGCCGCCGCCGCCGTCGCCGAGCGCGCGCTGCAGGAGCCGCTGCCGGACGCCCTGCGCGGGGCGCTGCTGGTGGAGCTGGCGCTGTCGCGCGCGCACACCGCGCCCGGTACGGCCGCGCGGGTGCTCTCCAGGATCACCCTCGACACCGACCCGGCGACGAGCCGGCACGGGGCCCGCGCGGTCGACCTGCTGCTGTCCGCCGGTGAGGTCGGCGCGGCCCGCCAGGCGCTCGACATCGCCGTCCGCCGATGTCCGGAGGACGCCCCGGGGCGGGCGGACCTGCTGTCGCTGTCCCGGCTGACCGACGACCTCGGCTTCGAGCAGCGGACCGTCCTGCGCGGGCCGGCCGCGGCGGTGACCGCCGCCCCCGACGACGACGGGCCGGTCGCCCGCGGGACCACCGCGTGGTCACTGGTCCTCCGCGGCCGTGACCGGGACCGCGCCACCCGGCTGGCCCGCGCCACGCTGGCCGGCCCGGTCGGGGCCGTCCCGGCGATACCGCAGGTGGTGGCGGCGCTCACCCTGGACGCCGTGGGCTTCGGCGGCGAGGCCGGTGACGCGATGCACCACCTCCTGCTCGAGATCACCCGCGAGCGCCCGGTGCCGCCCGCGGTCCTCGCGGTCTCGGCGCTGGTCGGGCTGCGGACGGGAGACCTCGACGGCGCACGGCGGGACCTGCGGGCCGCCGCCGACGCCCCGGTCTCCTCGGACGGGCCCGACCCGCTCGCCGGGGCCGCGCGGGTGCTGCTGCACCTGGCGGAGTCCGACCCGGACGCCGCGGACGCCGCGGCGTTCGGGCACCCCGCCGCCGGGGGAGTACGGCCGGGTGCGGCGTTGCTGGAGTACGCGCGGGGGCGTGTGCGGTCGGCGCAGGGCCGCCACCGCGACGCGGTCGAGCAGTACATGGGGTGCGGACGGCTCCTGCTGGACCGGGGGCGGGTGAACCCGGTCCTGGCACCGTGGCGGTCGGCGGCGGCGACGTCGCTGCTGGCCTGCGGCGCCCCGGCGGCCGCCCACCGGATGGCCGCCGACGAGCTCCGGCTCGCCCTCCGGTGGGGCGCGCCGGCCCCGGTCGCCGTGGCCGAGGCGGTCCTGGCCGGGCTGGACGCCGATCCCACCGTCGAGGAGCCGGGCGGGGACGGGGTGACCCGTGCTGCACGGCCGTGACCTGGAGCTGCGCACCCTGCGCGACGCCGTCGCCCGGGCCGCCGACGGGCGTGGCACGGCCGTCGTCGTCGGCGGCGGTGTCGGCACCGGCCGGACCGCACTGCTCGACGCGGTGGCGGTCGCGGCGGGCAGGGCCGGTCTGACGGTGCTGCGGGCCGCGTCGGCGCTCGTCGAGCGCGACTTCGAGTACGGCGTCGTCCGGCAGCTGTTCGACCCGCTCCTCGCCGCCGCGGGCGCGGACGCCCGCGGCCGGTGGCTGGCGGCGTCGGGCGGGAGCCTGCCCGCGGCGCTGGCGGTGGAGCCGCTCGACCGGCCGGAGCCGCACGACCAGCACGGCCGGGTGCGCGAGCTGCAGGCGCTGCTGGCGACGGTCGGCGCCGAGCGGCCGGTCCTGGTGCTGGTCGACGACCTCCAGTGGGCGGACACGGCGTCGCTGCAGTGGCTGAACCGGCTCGTCGCGCGGGTCGCGGAGCTGCCGGTGTCCTTCGTCGGCACCACCCTGCACGGCGATCCCGGGGCCGGACGGCCACCGGTGCGCGGCCTGGCCGCGGCCGCGGTACCGCTGCGCGCCCGGCCGCTGGGGCCCGCAGCGGTCCGCGGGGTGGTCGCCGGCCGCTTCGGCCGCGCGGGCGACCCGGAGTTCCTGCAGGTGTGCGAGGAGGTGTCGGGGGGGGTGTCTCTATGGGTTCGTCAAGCGGCGGCGAGTTCTGGATCGGGGTTGTTGACCGTGGGCGGGTTGTAGGGGCGGCGGTCGCGGAGCATGGCGTAGATGACGTCGGTGCGGCGTCGGGCGAGGCAGATCAGGGCGGCGTTGTGTCGTTTGCCGGCGGCTCGTTTGCGGTCGTAGTAGGCGCGGCTGGCGGGGTCGGCCAGGGCGGCGAATGCGGACAGGAACAGCGCGGATTTCAGGGCGTGGTTGCCGCGCTGGGATCGGGTTTCGCCTTTGATCGAGGTGCCGGAGCGGCGGGTGACTGGGGCGAGGCCGGCGTAAGCGGCGAGGTGCCCGGCGGTGGGGAACCCGGAGCCGTCGCCGACGATGGTGAGGATCTTGATGGCGGTCCTGACCCCGAGTCCGGGCATCGAGGTCAGGACCGGTCCAAGAGGGTGGGCCTCCAGGCGGGCTTCGAGCTCGTCGGCGAGCTGGTCGCGTTCGGTGTGGACCTGGCGCAGCTGCCCGGCGACGCCGGTGATGACACGGGCGAACGCGGCCGTGCCGGGAACGGTCAGGCTCTGGGCGTCGAGCGAGGTCAGGATCTGGGCGGGAAGGGTGCGGGCCAGTCGAGGCGACCGGGCCCGCATCGTCTCGGCGATCCCGTCAGCGCCGAGCTCTCGCAGGGCTTGCGGGGTGGGCGCGGCCGCGAGCAGGTCGAGCACGCCACCGCGGTCCAGGCGTGGCCCGAGCAGGCGTTCCAGGGCGGGATGAACATGCAGCAGGGCGTCGCGCAGCCGGTTCGTCAGCCGGGTGCTCTGCCCAGCCAGGTCATCGTCGTAACCGGCGAGCACAGTGAGTTCGGCGAGGGTCTCGTCGTCGGTGCCGACCCGGCGCAGGGTGTGCGGCATCGTCCGGGCGGCCTCGGCGATCACGTGGGCGTCGCGGGCGTCGGTCTTGGCCTGCCCGGGATGCAGGTCGGCGATGCGGCGCATCGCCAGCCCGGGCAGGTAGGCCACCGTGATCCCCAGATCACGAGCGACGGCGATGGCCAGCGCTCCGATCGAGGCGGGCTGGTCGATGACCATCAGCACCGCGCCGTGCTCGGCCAGCCCGGACAGCACGGTGCGCAGCGCCGATTCGTCGTTGGGCAGGGCCTTGTCGTGCACCCGCTTCCCGTTGGTGTCGACCGCGCAGGCGTGGTGTTCGGACTTGCCCACGTCCAGGCCGCAGAACACCGCGAACCCGGTCGGGTGCTGGTCAGGATCGGGCAACCGCCGCTCCCTTCTCGTCGCGGCAGGCCGACCACGAGCACCCGCGCCGGCAGCCACGTTACGAGCAGACCACACGGGTCAGGTCTCTATCAGCGGTCGTTGGCGCCCTCCGGCCACGGCGACAACACCCCCCAGATCATCGGGCGACAGGGGCAGTCAGTCATACCGCGGCCGGCGGCCTGCAAGCCCTCAGCGGGCTTGATCAAGAAGGTAACGGGGGGGGGTGCCGTCGGTGCTGCGGGCGGTGCTCGACGAGGTCGTCGCCGCCGGCGGCGGACCGGTCGCGGCGTGCGGCGCAGCGGTGCGGGCGGCCTGGCCCGCCGTCCTGCGGGAGCGGTTCGTCCGGTGCCTGCGCGCACAGGACGACGCGGCGCGCCGGTACCTGGGTGCCCTGGCGGTACTGGGGCCCGGCACCGACCCGGCGATCGTCGCGCGGCTGGCGGACCTGGACCCGCACGGGCTCCGTGCGGTCCAGGGGCAGCTGACCGACCAGGGCCTGCTCACCGACGACCACACCGGCTTCACCCACCCGCTGGTCCGGGACGTCGCCGCCGACCCCGCCGAGCGGGAACGGCTGCACCTGCGCGCGGCACGGCTGCTGCACGAGACCGGGCACCACGCCCGGCAGGTGGCCGCACACCTGCTCGCGGTCGCCGCCCCGCTCGACGGCTGGGCGGTCGAGGTCCTGCGGGCCGCGGCACACCAGACGGCCACCGCGCACCGCCCGGACGCGGCCGACGACCACGACACCGACCCGGTCGCGGTCCGGTACCTGCGCCGGGCGTTGCTCGACAGCGACGTCCGCGGCCACGAGCGCGGGGCCCTGCTGGTGGAGCTGGCCGCGGCGGAGCGGTTCACCGAGCCCGGCACCGCGGTCCGGCACGTGTCCCAGGCGCTGCCGCTGCTCGCCTCCCCGCAGGACCGGGCGGTCGCACTCACCCTGATCGACCCGTCGACGGTGCGGGAGGTACCGGCCCGGGTCCGGGAGGCGGTCCGTGCCGCCGACGCCGGAACGGACCCGGTCGCCGACGACGAGCGCGCGGTGGCCGTGCGGATCCGCGCCCGCGCCCGGCGCCTGGCCGAGCAGCACCCCGAGGGGCTGGCCCGGTCCTGTGCGCTGCTGCGCGAGGTCGTGGCCGCGCCGGACGGGTACCTCAGCACCGCGGCAGGCCGGGAGCTGGTCGGCGTGCTGCTGCACGCCGCGGCGCTGACCGGCGCGGTGCCGGCGGCCGACGTCGCCCATCTCGGCGAACGGCTGCTGCGGATCACACCGGCGCGTGAGGTGCGCCCCCCGCACGGCATCCCGCCCGGCGACGGGCCGCGCGGCCTGCTGGTGCTCGCACTCGTCGCCGCCGACCGGCCGCGGCCGCTGGAGGACTGGCTCGTCCCCGACCCGGCGTCGCCCGCAGCGGCCACCGCCGACGAGCTGGCACTGGTGCTGCTCGCCCGCGGACGTCCCGCCGAGGCCGCGGCGCTGCCCGGTGGGGTGCTGCGCGAGCGCGGGGTTCCGACGTCGGCCGCGTTCCACACCGCGCTGATCGCCGCGGCGATCGAGGCCGGGGCGCCGGCCCTCGGCCCGGAGCCCGCCGGGCGCCCGCCCGGCGGCGGTCTGGTCGCGCACGCGACCCACCAGCTCGTGCGCGCGGCCGGCGCACTGCGGGCCGACCGGCAGGACCTGGCGCTGGAGTGCCTCCTCGACTGCGGGCGTCACCTGGAGCACCTCGGCTGGTCCAACCCGGCCCTGTTCCCGTGGCGGAGCTGGGCGGCCCGGCTGCTGCGCCGGCGTGGTGCGACGGCGGCCGCGCTGGAGTGGGCCGACGAGGACCTGGCACTGGCGCGGGCGTGGGGCGCTCCCGCCGCGCTGGGGCGCGCCCTGCGGGTGCGGGGCGCGCTGGTCGGCGGGGCCGCGGGCGGGACCCAGCTGACGGAGGCGGTCGAGGTGCTCGGGGACTCGGCGGACACCGCCGCGCTGGGGCGGGCCGAGATCGCGCTGGGGCGACACCTCGCCGGGACGGGCGCGCCCGAGGGGGAGGAACTGCTGCGCCGCGGCCTGCGTCGCGTCGAGGAGGCCGGGGTCGGGGACCCGTACGGCGGGGCGCCGGCACCGGTACCGGCGGTCGAGCCGGGGGCCGGGGCCGCCGGCACCGGCGACGACGGGGAGGCGCCCGCGGGGCCGCTCGTGGTCGAGGGACTGACCGAGGCCGAGCGGCAGGTCGTGGACCGGGTGGTCGCCGGGGCGACCAACAAGATGATCGCCGAGGAGCTGGGCGTCAGCCGCCGGGCCGTGGAGAAGCGGCTGACCAGTGCCTACCGCAAGCTCGGGGTCAGCGGCCGCAGCGCGCTCCCGGGGGCCGGTCGAGCGCAGGCCCCGATGCCGGGCGTGCGGCACCGGGGCCGGGCCCCGTCAGGCGCGTCCGGTCCAGCTCGCGGGCGCCTGGTAGCCGCCCTGACCGGTCCAGCTCGCCGCGGGCCGGTAGCCGTCCGCGCCCGGCCAGGACGTGGCCCGGTGCCGCCGGGCAGGCGGGCCGGTCCGGGCCCGTCCGGCCAGGGCGCACAGCGCCACGGTCACCGCCGCCACCTCGGCCGGGGTCGGGTGGCCCCCGGTGATCAGGATCCGCGGCCCGGGGCCCGTCGCGGTGGTCACGTCGGGGGGTTGCCGTGCTTGCGGACCGGCAGCTCGGCGCGCTTGGCGCGCAGCATCGACAGCGCGTCGACGAGGACCGCGCGCGTGTCGGAGGGGTCGATCACGTCGTCGACCAGACCGGCCTCGGCGGCGTAGTAGGGGTGCATCAGGTCGTTGCGGTACTGCTTGATCCGTTGGGCGCGGGCGATCTCGGGGTCGGGCGCGGCGGCGATCTCGCGCCGGAAGACGACGTTGGCCGCGGCCTCGGCGCCCATCACGGCGATCTCGTTGGTCGGCCAGGCGAGCGAGAGGTCCGCCCCGATCGAGCGCGAGTCCATCACGATGTAGGCGCCGCCGTAGGCCTTGCGCAGGATGAGCTGGACCCGCGGGACGGTGGCGGCGCAGTAGGCGTAGAGCAGCTTGGCGCCGTGCCGGATGATCCCCCCGCGCTCCTGGTCGCCGCCGGGCAGGAAGCCCGGCACGTCGACCAGGGTGACCAGCGGGATGCTGAAGGAGTCGCAGGTGGAGACGAAGCGGGCGGCCTTCTCCGAGGCGTGGATGTCGAGTACCCCGGCCAGCGAGGCCGGCTGGTTCGCCACGATCCCGACCGTGTGCCCGTCGAGGCGGGCGAGGCCGCACACGATGTTGGTGGCCCAGTTCGCGTGCACCTCGAACAGGTCGCCGTCGTCGACCACCTCGGCGATCACGTCACGCATGTCGTAGGCGCGGGTGGTGTCGGCCGGGACGATGTCGAGCAGCGCGGGGGTGGTGCGGTCCGGCGGATCGGCCGTGGGCGCGACGGGCGGCTGCTCGCGGTTGTTCGACGGCAGCAGCGACACGAGGTGGCGCACGTCGGCGAAGCAGGACTCCTCGTCGTCGTAGACGAAGGCACCCGCCCCGGACTCGGTGGCGTGCACCTCGGCGCCGCCCAGCTCCTCGTGCGTGATCTCCTCACCGGTCACGGCGGACACGACGTCCGGTCCGGTGATGTACATCTGGGCGATGTCGCGGACCATGAACACGTAGTCGGTCAGGGCGGGGGAGTAGGTCGCGCCGCCGGCACACGGGCCGAGCATCACGCTGATCTGCGGGACGACACCGGAGGCCCGGACGTTGCGGCGGAAGATGCCGCCGTAGCCGGCCAGCGCCGTCACGCCCTCCTGGATCCGGGCGCCCGCGCCGTCGCTCAGGCTGATCAACGGCGCCCCGGCCGACTCGGCCAGGTCCATCACCTTGTGGATCTTGGTGGCGTGCGCCTCGCCGAGCGAACCGCCGAAGATCCGGAAGTCGTGGGCGTAGACGAACACGGTGCGGCCGTCGATGGTGCCCCAGCCGGTGACGACGCCGTCGGTGTGCGGACGGCGGTCCTCCAGCCCGAAACCGGTGGCGCGGTGCCTGCGGAACTGCTCGATCTCGCGGAAGCTGCCCTCGTCGAGCAACATCGCCAGGCGTTCGTGCACGGTCAGCTTGCCGCGGGCGTGCTGCTGCTCGGTCGCGGCGGTGGACGGGCCGGACCGGATCTGCTCACGGGCCGCGTGCAGCTCGGCCACCCGCGACCGCAGGTCCGCGGTCGTCCGGATGTCGTCGGTGGCGGTCATGTTCTCACCTTTCGCCTCGGGACGTCGTCGGGTCGAGCAGTCACTTCACGTGATCGGGCACGACCTGGGGCGGCCACGAACCCAGCTCGAAGAAGCCCATCGAGTAGGCCTTGGAGATCAGAGCCGGCCGGTTCTTGACCCGCATCTTCCGGAGCAGGGCGGTCACGTGGTACTCGACGCCGCCGCGGCTGAGGAACAGGGTGGAGGCCAGCTGCACGGTGGAGGCGCCGGAGGCGACCCCCTCCAGGATCTTGGCGTCCATGTCCGACAGGATCCGGCGCGGCCCGCTCCACGCCGCGGACGGCTCGGCGTCCCCGGTGCGCAGGACGACGACGACGCCCTCGACCCGGCCCGCGTTCCGCGCGATCGCGGTCGCCATCAGGTCACCCCGCAGCGACGAGTCGGCCCCGGCGATCGCGACCGACCGCTCCTGGAAACGGGGCTGCTGACCGTCCAGCAGCCGCTCCATCTGGTGTCGGACACGGGGCCGGATGCTCCCGTCCAGCAGATCGCAGAAGGCCGATCCGCACACGTCGCCGGAGCCGATGTCGCACATCCGGCGGAACATCTCCTGGTTCGCCGCGACGACGCGCAGGCCTCGGTCGAGCGATACCATGCAGGCACTGGTGGATTCCTGGGAAATGCGCTCGGCGGTGTCGCCTTCATAGGGCAGGACTCGCATCGAATAAGAGCGTCCGGCAGTAGAGGTGGCCGTGTGTCGGTGTTGGTAGAGACACGGACCTGCAAGTGATCATGGGATTGCTGATGTCCTGATGGTCGCCTGGAGAGTCCGTGCCTCTACCTGCAACGACACCCCCACGACCTCATTTACCGGGCGCTCTAACTCCCCGAAGTTCAACGGAACACGCTGTTCCGGGAGCGGACCGGACAGTAACCGATTCGACCGTA
>NZ_JAHLEL010000046.1 GCF_020131355.1 Pseudonocardia sp. ICBG1293 | reverse complement strand
CTTTCGGAGTTCGACGATCTCACTTTTCTCGCGCTCGACAGACGTGTGGAGCGCGGGTCACCGTCGTCTGCGTCGGCCTGGGAGACCCAGTTCCGCAGACACGACTCCGACAACGACAGGTCCTTGGCGATTTCCGAGATCGGCTTGACCTTCGAACGGGCCAGGTCGATAGCGCGTTGCCGGAACTCCGGCGGGTGAGGAGCGGGCACGAACGACATCCTTCCCGGCGGACGGCGTCCGCCTCAGGACAGGTGTCCGGTACCAGGGGCCAAGCTCATAACCGGCCAGCGCGGTGCGGAGCAGTTCCTCGCTGACTCCCGCGGTGGCCCAGTCATCGAGACGGCGGCGGATCGTGCGGTCCGAGCAGCCGGGGGTGGCAATGCGTTCGTAGCCGCTGCCGTGCACCAACGCCGCGAGCACGTGCTCGAACACCAGGCGGTCGGGGATACGGCGGCGGTGACATCCCCACGGATGGGCCGGGTCGAACTCCGGGCGCCGCTCTGCCTCGATCAGGGCAGCGAACTCGACCCAGAGGGGGTCGATCAGCGATTCTGGCAATAGAGGCACGGACCCTCCAGGCGACCATCAGGACATCAGCAATCCCATGATCACTTGCAGGTCCGTGTCTCTACCAACACCGACACACGGCCACCTCTACTGCCGGACGCTCTAATAAGAGGTCGTTTCAGAAGTCGGCGTGTCGGTCCTGTGTGGATCGGCGCTGGTAGCTGATCATGTCCGGTCGTGGCGCGGCGATCTTGTGTCGAGCGATTGGTGAGCGACGAGCTGTGGGCGCTGGTGGAGCCGCTGCTGCCCAAGCCGCGCAAGCACAAGCGGGGACGGACAGGCCGTCCGCGGGTGCCGGATCGGGCCGCTCTGGCCGGGATCGTGTTCGTGCTCAAGACCGGGATCAGCTGGAACGCGCTGCCCGCCGAGCTCGGCTGTGGGTCCGGAGTGACCTGCTGGCGGCGGCTACGGCAGTGGCAGCAGGCCGGGGTCTGGGCCCAGCTGCACCGGGTGATGCTCGACCGCCTCGCCCAGCAGGGCCTGCTGGACTGGTCGCGGGCGGCGGTGGACAGCGTGAGCGTGCGGGCCAAGCGCCGCGGCGAGGCCACCGGGCCCTCGCCGACCGATCGCGGGAAGGCGGGCAGCAAGTACCACGTGCTCTGCGACCGAGGCGGGCTCCCGCTGCATGCGCTGGTCACCGGGGCGAACACCCACGACAGTCGGATGCTCGCCCCGCTGCTGGACACCAACCCCGGCGTCCGCGAACGGGCGGGACAGCCGGGGCGTCCGCGACGTCGGCCGGACAAGGTGCACGCCGACAAGGGCTACGACTATCCCCGCTGCCGCCGCTACCTGAGTGGGCGTGGGATCGGGGTGCGGATCGCCCGGCGCGGGATCGAGGACTCCACCCGGCTCGGGCGGGTCCGCTGGGTCGTCGAGCGCACCATGTCCTGGCTGCTGGACTTCCGCCGCCTCGCGCTGCGCTACGACCGCGCCGAATCCACGATCACCGCGCTGTTATCGCTGGCCTGCGCCCTGATCTGCCACCGCCGCCTCACCAAGCCGAAGCCGAAGTGATGGTCGACCCAGCCCTCGCTGAGGCACTCGCCTACGAGGTCGGGGCCAGCGGCCGCCAGGCCAGCCACTCCAAGGCCCGGTCGGCCTCGTCAGGGTCGAAGCGGTGCGGGTCGAACGGCCCGCCCGCCCACTCCAGGCGCTCGGCGCGGTCGGGATGGTCAGGGTCGGCGAGCACGGCCTGGAAGTCCTCATACCCCCGATCCCGCCGACGTCCTCGGGCGGGCACGCCCCCTGCCCGGCGACGCATCGCGGATAGCACACTCCCGGCTCGACGGCCGCGACCGCCTCGACGGTGATCTCGTGGGCCCAGTTGTCACCGAAGTCGTAGACGTAACCGAACCGGTCACCAGCCTTGACCAGCCGAAACAGCTTCTCTTTCGTCTCGTCGGCGACATCCTGTCCGGGCCAGTCCGGGTCTGGGATCCCGTAGCGGCGCCCGACGATCTCGAACTCGTGCAGATGAGAGTTCGTCCAGCCCATCACTGACTGCACCACCTCGTGCAACACCGCCAAGTCGACCTCGCCCGGCACCTGCACCCGACGCCGGACCGCCGGCACCACCTCGGTCAGGACGATCTCCAACTCGAAAATCTTCGTCTTCTCAGACACACGAGGCGCGACCATCAGCCGATGCTGCCAGCCCCGCCGTCACCGGCAGAACCGGGCCCACCACTTCTGAAACGACGTCTAAGCTTGATCTTTAACCTTCCGGAGCTGCTGCTGGGAGGTTGATGTAGTTCGGGCGGCGTGTCGGCGGGACATGGGTACGGCCACCGCTTGATCATCTTCGGGTTCCTTCCACAGAACATCGAAGACGAAAGCGGTGGCCGTGGTGGTCAGTGTGGCTTCTGCCGGGCCAGTGGTGCTCGGTGACACTCCGGTCGGGCGGGGTGATCTTGCCGGGTTTCGGCAGGAGTTCTACGCGTCGTTGACTGCGCGAGCGGATGCGCTGTTCGAGCTCACCGACGCCGTGTTGTGCGCGGACGGCCCGGTTCGCTCGCTACCGGAGCTGACCTTGGTGGCTGAGCACCGTCGCGGGCACGGCGCGATGTACGACGCGTTGGCCTGTGGCAGGATCTCCGCCCGGAGGCTGCGCCGGGTGCTGGCCGGTCTCCCGTTGCCCCGTGCCGTCGACGGTCGGATCGTGCTCGCCGTGGATGTCAGCCCGTGGCTGCGCCCGGACGCTACGACCAGCGATCAGCGGCTGTTCTGCCATGTCTACGGACGCGGAAAGGGCAACGCGCAGCTGATCCCGGGCTGGCCATACTCGTTCGTCGCCGCCCTGGAGACGGGCCGGACGTCGTGGACGGCGGTCCTGGACGCGGTTCGACTCGGCCCGGCCGACGACGCCACCGCGGTGACCGCCACCCAGCTACGCGCGGTCATCGAGCGACTGACCAGCGCCGGGCACTGGCGCCCCGGGGACCCGGACATCGTGATCGTCACCGACACCGGATACGACATCACCCGCCTCGCCTACGTACTGGCCGATCTGCCCGTCGAGCTGGTCGGACGACTGCGCTCGGACCGGGTCCTGCGCCTGCCCAAGCCGCCACGGCTGCCCGGCACGACCGGGCGCCCACCCAAGCACGGCCCGGAGATCGCCTTGAACCGGCCCGCCACCTGGATCGAACCGGTGCACACCACGACGACCAAGACCACCCGCTACGGCACTGCCGTCGCGACCAGCTGGGACCGGGTCCACCCCCGGCTGACCCGGCGCACGTGCTGGATCGACCACGCCGGCGAACTGCCGATCATCGAGGGCACCCTGCTCCGGCTGCAGGTCGACCACCTACCCGGCGACCGCGACCCGAAGCCCGTGTGGCTATGGAGCTCCGCCACCGACGCGAGCGCCGCCGACGTGGACCGCCGGTGGCAGGCGTTCCTCCGCAGATTCGATCTCGAGCACACATTCCGCCTGCTCAAGCAGACCCTCGGCTGGACAACCCCGAAGCTGCGCACCCCCGAAGCCGCCGACCGCTGGACCTGGCTGATCATCGCCTCCCACACCCAACTCCGCCTGGCCCGACCACTGGCCGCCGACCTACGCCGCCCCTGGGAACGACCCGCCGCCCCCACCCGGCTCACCCCGGCCCGGGTTCGCCGCGCCTTTCGGAACATCCGCGCGCGGACCGTCCTCCCGGCCAGTGCACCGAAACCCAGCCGACCCGGTCCCGGCCGCCCACCCGGCTCCCGCAACCGGCACACCCCGACCAGCCACGACGTCGGGAAAACGGTCAAACGCGACCGCACCATCACCGCGCGACGACAACACACAGGTTAAAAACCAAGCTAAGAGGCCGTTTCAAAACGACTTGTCGAGTTTCCATTGACCCCTCGACGACAGATCAAACGGCAGGTCAGATAGCCGCTTGTCGTCTACAACAGACACGTCGACCTCGTTCTGAAATGACCTCTAAGAGCGTCCGGCAGTAGAGGTGGCCGTGTGTCGGTGTTGGTAGAGACACGGACCTGCAAGTGATCATGGTATTGCTGATGTCCTGATGATCGCCTGGAGAGTCCGTGCCTCTACCTGCAACGACACCCCCACGACCTCATTTGCCGGGCGCTCTTATTCGGCCCGGATCGACGTGGGTGGTGCGGGGCGCGAGGCGCCCTGCTCCGGTTGGGGGATCGACCGTCGTCCGGCTGCCGCACCGGCCAGGCTCACCCGGCCGTCGGTGTCGCGGTGAGCGACGGCGTTGCGACCGGCCTGTTTCGCCGTGTAGAGGAGCACGTCGGCCTCGGTGACGAGCGCCTCGACGTCGTCGTCGCCGGGCCGGGACCAGGCGACTCCGATGCTGATCGTCATCCGCAGGTCCGGGTGCAGGTCGCTCCAGTCGTGCGCGGCGACGCTCTCGCGGGCGGTCTCGCAGGCCGCGACGCCCTCCTCGGCCGTCAGCCCGGGCAGGACCAGCGCGAACTCCTCGCCGCCGTAGCGGGCACAGAACGCACCGGGCGGCAGTGCGCGGCCGAGCTCCAGCACCATCCGCTGCAGGACCCGGTCCCCGAACGGGTGTCCGTGGGTGTCGTTGACCAGCTTGAAGTGGTCGATGTCGGCCAGCGCCAGGCAGACCGGCAGGTCGGTGCCCGCGGTGAGCAGGTCGGTCAGCCGCTCGTCGAGGTAGCGCCGGTTGTACGACGCCGTCAGGCTGTCGCGCCGGCTCTGCTCACGGGCCTCGGCGTGCTCGCGCCGGAGCCGGTCCAGCTCGTCGGCGGGGCTCGGTGCGGCGAGGCCGTGCAGCAGCCGGACGGCCTCGCGCAGGTGCAGGTACGCCTGCTCGTAACGGCGGTGCTCGGCGAGCCGTTCGGCGGCCGCGGTGTGCAGGGCCGCCCGTGCCGCGGGGGAGGCAGGGGCGAGATCGTCACCGGGGGCGTCGGGATCCGGCGCGGGCGGCGGGCCGACGCGGCGCGCGGACCGTACGAGCCTGCGCACCGTCCATGCGGTGTCGGTCATGGTCCACCTCCCCGTCGTTCCGCCGTTGCGGCGCCACTGGACCTGTTCATCGGTGACACCTCCGGGACGCTTGAGGCGTGCGGGGCGTCGGCACCCGTTCGGCACCGTGGTTCCCCCGGGACGGGGTAATGCGTGATCGCCCCGGGGTCGCCGTGATCAACCTCCGGAGTGCTCCACGTCCGCCCCGAAGGGGATCGACGGGTCGTCCGGGTCGTCGAGCCAGTGCTCGGGCAGCACGACCCGACCGGGGGACCCCTGCCGGCCGCGCGGTCCGTCGGCCTCGGCGGGGAACGGCTCCTCCGGGTCCAGCCCGGACAGCAGCTCGTCGAGGTGGTCGATCGACTCGACCATCCCGAGGCTGCGCCGCAGCTCCGGGCCGACCGGGAACCCCTTGAGGTACCAGGCGATGTGTTTGCGCACGTCGCGGATGCCCTTGTGGTCGCCCATGTGCTCGCACAGCAGCACGGCGTGCCGGCGCAGCGTCGCGGCGACCTGGCCGAGGTTCGGCGGGGCCGGCAGCTCACGTCCGGCGAAGGCGGCCTCCAGGTCGCCGAACAGCCACGGTCGGCCGAGGCAGCCCCGGCCGACCACGACGCC
Organism: Pseudonocardia sp. ICBG1293; assembly: GCF_020131355.1. GTDB lineage: Bacteria > Actinomycetota > Actinomycetes > Mycobacteriales > Pseudonocardiaceae > Pseudonocardia. The sequence continues at coordinate 73,072 of NZ_JAHLEL010000046.1, read as the reverse complement.
GTCGCACCCGGTCCTGGCGACCATGTCCAGCGCATCCTGGGCGGAGAAGATGTCGCCGTTGCCCAGCACCGGGATGTGCGACGGCACGGCCTCACGCAGTCGCGCGATCTCGCTCCAGTCCGCGGTGCCGGAGTAGCGCTGGGCGGCGGTGCGGGCGTGCAGCGCGACGGCGACCGCGCCCTCGTCGACGGCGATCCGCGCGGCCTCGAGGTGCGTGGGGTGCTCGTCGTCGATACCGATGCGCATCTTCACCGTGACCGGGCGGTCCCCGGCGCCGGTGACCGCGGCGCGCACGATCCGGCGGAACAGCTCCCGCTTGAACGGCAGCGCCGCCCCACCACCGCGACGGGTGACCTTCGGGACCGGGCAGCCGAAGTTCATGTCGATGTGGTCGGCGAGGTCGCGCTCGACGATCATCTCCGCCGCGCGCTGCATCGAGACCGGGTCGACGCCGTAGAGCTGCATGGAGCGGGGGTGCTCGTCCGCATCGAAGGCGATCATGCGGAAGGTCAGCGGGTTCTTCTCGACCAGCCCGCGGGCGGTGATCATCTCGCAGACGTAGTAGCCGGCGCCCTGCTCGCGGCACAGCCGTCGGAACCCGGGGTTGGTGATGCCGGCCATCGGCGCGAGCACCACGGGGGTGTCGACCTCGAACGGGCCGATGCGCAACGGCGGCAGCACGCGGTCACGGCGGGCGGGGGTGTCCGTCCGCGCGTCGCGGACGCTGTCCAACACGGTCACGCCGTCCAGTGTCCCAGGTCCCCGGAACGGCGCCGACCTGGGCGTCGCTCAGAAGTCGACGGTGGTGCAGCCCGGTCGTCCGCCCGCGGTTCCCGCGTGCCCGGCATGGGTGGCGGTCGGCTCCTCGTGGAGGACCACGGACTCCGCGCGCCGGTCGTCCGGGAAGACCCACGGGTCGGTGCTGGTCGACTCCCCGGCGCCGTTCGCGTCGGTGGTCACGTCGAGCCAGATCTCGTTCATCGGGTTGGCGTACGACGGGTCGACGCTCGGCGTCACCGGGTCCTCGGAGAACTGGTAATGCGGGCCCGCGTCGGCGCCCGCGGCCGCGGTGCAGGGCTGCGTGTGCGCGTGCGCGCCGTAGGTCCGGTTCGGCACCAGACCGCTCACCCGCAGCGTGGTGACGGTCGAGCCGTCCTGCTCGGCGCTGGTGACCGTGACGGTCGCCCCGGCCGGGACGAGCGTCGGGTCGTAGGTGAACGCCGGCCCCTCCCCGCCCCGGGCCACGGTCGCGGTCACCTCGGTGCCCGCGGCCGGCGATGCCGGCGGCTGCCCGCCACCGCAGGCGGTCAGGACGAGCGCGGTGGCGGCGAGCAGGGAGGCCGAGGCGAGGGAACGCGTGTGGATCACGGCGATGATGATCGCTGCCCGTGCCGGTCCGAGCAGTCCGGAACCGGGCACCACGGCACGTTCCACCGCTTCGTGTGGTGGTTACGGTCGGTTCCGGTGTCTCTCCGGAGCCGGTCCGTCCAGGCCGCGGGGCCGGTGGTCCCGGATGTCCTCCGGGACAGGGGATCCGCTCGGCCGTCGGGAGGCCCGGGGGCGCCCCTGCGACACCCGACACGGTGACGGTGTCGCGACGACGGGATCGACGGTTGCAGACGGTAAGGTGCTGATCCGGTTCACCGCGATCGGCCGGGGGTATCCGGTGGTGGACACGCCCGCCTGTACCGGGGACGGTCGGGGCCTCTAGCTCAATCGGCAGAGCAGCGGACTTTTAATCCGCGGGTTCGGGGTTCGATCCCCCGGGGGCCCACATTCTCCCAGGTCACAGCGTCGCTGCCTGGTCGCGACCACGATCAAGGGACCTTTTTGGGTCACTTCTCGTGCTCGGGTGATGCCTGCGGCGTCGCCGCTGCGGCCGGTGTGGCGATACAGAACGGGTGTCCGGCGGGGTCGATCAGGACCCGGAACCGTGCGGCGTCGGGCTGGACGGCAGCAGGGACGGCGCCGAGCGCGGTCAGCCGCTGCTCGGCGTGATCGAGATCGTCGACGGCGATGTCCAGGTGCGCACGGAGAGTCCCGCCGTCGGGCCACTGGCTGGGACGGCGGTGGGAGACGCGTTGGAAGTCCAGGCGTGCTGTGCCGTCGCACGTGAGCACGACGAAGTCGTCGTTGGATGCGTGCAGCTCCCCGCCGAGAACGTGGCGGTAGAACTCGGCCAACTCTTGCGGATCAGGGCAGTCGAGAGTGACGGCGACCAGCCTGCCCAGTGCGTGAGACATCGGTTCTCCTGCTCGCTCTCGGGGTTGCGGACGATGCTTGCAGGACATCTGCCGTCGGCAGGGCACCCAGGTTGTGGCACACGTGCCGTGGCCCGGACCGCCGCTCAGCCGGGCGATGTGACGAGGTCTTGACGCCAGTGGCGACGATGCCTATCTTCTTCCTCGAATTTCGGACGGCTCGAACGCCAGAGGGACGGCGAAGGATCGGGACGAGCGGGAGGGTGATCATCAGAGAAGCCCCCGAACATCTGGATCAATAGCATCTGTCTGCAACGCGGGGCCCGGCCTGAAGGCCGGGCCCCGCTCCGTTCAGCGGCCCGTCGGACTGCCCGCACCACGCCCGAGGAACCGGACCGATGCGGGAGGCCACCACCTCCGGTGCGAGTGCACTGGTCGTCGCCCTGGGCCCGCGGCCGGTTCTCCTGCGCGGTCCGGTCGCGCGACGGGTCGGGTCGTACGTCGATCGGGTCCGGCGACCGGTACCGGCCCTGCGGCCCGGAGACGGTGGACGGAACACCCCCGAGCCGGCCCGGAGGGTCAGCGGGACGCCTGCCGCGCGGCCGACTCGACCCGGCCGACGTACCGCTCCCACCATGCGCGGTCCTCCGACGGCAACGACGACGAGCCCTCCCGGTGCCCGGCCGCCCCGTCGAATCCCTCGCGGATGACGTCCGCCTGCCCCGCGTGCCGGTGCGTCTCGCCGAGCATGCGGACCACGACGTGGTGCAGGGTGATGTCCGCGCGATCACGGGGCCAGTGGGGCACGCGTCCCCGGGTGTCCAGCGGCAGCTCGGTGACGATCCGGTCGGAGTGGGCGCCGACCCGGCGGTAGCGCGCGACCAGCTCGTCACGCTGCTCGTCGGCGCCTGCCCACATGTCCTCGTTCTCCCACGGATCGAACGTGTCGAGGTAGGCGAGGTCGGCGGACGGCCGGTCGAACGTCCGGGCGAAGTACAGCAGTTCGCAGCTGGTCAGGTGCTTGACCAGGCCGAGCAGGTTGGTGCCGGTGGGCGTCGCGGGGCGGCGGACGGTGTACTCGTCGAGCCCGTCGAGCTTCCAGACGACGGCGTCGCGGGCCTCGTTGAGGTACCGCAGCAGGTCACTCTTCCGGCTGTCCATGGGGGAACGGTCCCAGGGGGTACCGACAGTTCCGGGGCGGAGCGCGTGGCGGATCGGGTGCCGGGGCGGACGCCGCCCGCTCGTGACAGGGTGTCCCCATGATCGGGCCGGACCTGAAGACGGATCTGCACGACCATCTCCGCGCCGCGCGCAGCACCGTCGTCTGGAAACTCGACGGGCTCGACGGGCTCGACGAGTACGACGTCCGGCGGCCGCTCGTCGCCACGGGCACCAACCTGCTCGGGATCGTCAAGCACCTCGCCACGGTGGAGTGGGGGCACTTCGGTGCCGCGTTCGGCCGCCCCGACCCGCCGTCGCTGTCGTGGACCGCGGAGACGGCCGAACCGGACGCGGACATGTGGGCCACCGAGGACGAGAGCCGGGCCGAGCTGATCGAGCTGTACCGCCGGGTGTGCGCCGCGTCCGACGCCGTCATCGCCGACCACGACCTCGACGCCGTCGGCCACGTGCCGTGGTGGCCCGAGCCGACCCGCACGGTGACCCTGCAGCACATGCTGATCCACACCATCGCCGAGGCACACCGCCACACCGGGCACGCCGACATCGTCCGCGAGCTGGTCGACGGCTCGGCCGGCTACACGGACGGGGTCGGCCTCGTCGCCCGCGAGGGCCCGGCCGAGCGCCGACGGCACCGCGACCGGCTCGAGGCGATCGCGCGCCGGGCCCACTGACCGCGGGCCCCACCCGCTCGACGGCCCTGCCAGGCTGTCCCGGTGAGCGACGACCACCTCCCCACCGTCCGCGCCGCCACCGCCGCCGACCATCCCGCACTCGTCCGTGTCTGGCGTCGCGCCGTGGAGGCCACGCACACGTTCCTCACCCCGGCCGACGTCGACGCGATCGAGCACGAGGTCCGGACGGCGGCCCTGCCCGCGCTGGCCGTCTCCGTCGCCCAGCGCGACGACGGCACGCCGATCGGCTGGATCGGGGTGCACGGCGACCGGGTCGAGGCGCTGTTCGTCGACCCGTCGTCCCACCGCCGCGGCGTCGGGTCCGCGCTGCTGGCCGCGGCCACCGACGGGATGGCGCACGTCGAGCTGGACGTGAACGAGCAGAACCCCTCCGCGCTCGCCTTCTACACGCGCCACGGGTTCGTCCGCACCGGACGGTCCGAGCGCGACGGCCGGGGGCGCCCGTTCCCGCTGCTGCACCTGCGCCGGGAGCCGTCGCGCCTGCCCGAGCCCACCGACCCGGCCCGCTCCGCGGCCGCCCTGCTGCTGACCTATCTCGACTTCTACCGCTCCCGCGTCCTCGACACCTACGCCGGGCTCCCCGAGCCCGACCGCACGGGCAGCCGGCTCCCGAGCGGCTGGTCACCCGCCGAGCTGCTGCACCACCTGCGGTGCATGGAGCGCCGCTGGCTGGAGTGGGGTTTCGTCGACGCCGCCCTCCCCGACCCGTGGGCCGACCACGTCGACGGCCGCTGGCACCTCCCGCCCGACGCCACCTCCGACGGGCTCACCGCCGCGCTCGCGGCGCAGGGCAGGCGCACCCGCGAGATCACCGAGGCGGTCGGGCCCGGGGCGGTGGGGGTACCGAGCGAGCGGTGGCGCGGTGCCCGGCCCGGGACGATCGAGCGGACGCTGCTGCACGTCGTGCAGGAGTACGCCCGTCACCTGGGGCACCTCGACATCGTCGCCGAGCTCGCGACCGGGGCCGTCGGGGAGTAGACCGCCGATCCCCGGGGCCGGGGCGCGGCGTCACGCCCCGGTCGATCAGTACCCGACCGTCGTCGACGCCCGGCCGGACAGCGCTCGCGTACCGATCGACGGGGCTCGCTCAGTGCCCGACGCGGTGCAGGTCCCAGCCGTCGAGGGCGACGCCCGGGTGACGCCAGGCGTGGCGCACGGCGGCGGTGGGGGCGAACAGCGGGTCGGGCAGTGCGTCGGGGTCCGCCCAGGTCCAGGCGTCGATCGCGTGCGGCTCGGTCACCCGCAGGCCGGCCCCCTCGGGTGCGGGCACGTGGACCGCGAAGGTCACCCCCGAGCCGTCGAGCCGTACACACACCGCGAACAGCGTCCCCGTCGGCGCGACGACGCCCGTCTCCTCCGCCAGCTCCCGCAGCGCGGCCGCGACGACGGGCTCCCCGCCCTCCAGGTGCCCGCCCGGGAACGACCAGCTCGGTGTCTCACCGGCGGTGACGCGATGTCCGACCGCGACCGCGCCGTCGTCGCGCCGGAGGACGACACCGACACCGGACACGGGACGCGACAGGGGCACCAGGACAGTCTGCCGGGGCGCATCCTGGTGCGGTGGACCCCACCTCCCTCGCCGCCGCCCGCGCCCGCGCCCGCGAGTGGCTGGCGTCGCTGCGCCGGGAGCTGGACGCCCTCGCCGAGCAGCAGTCCCTGACCAGCCACGACGACGAGCACGATCCGGAGGGCGTCACGATCGCCGTCCAGCGTGCACAGCTGCAGGGCCTGCTCGAGGCCGCGGAGCGGGAGAGCGAGGAGCTCGACCGCGCCGCCGACCGGATGGCGGCCGGCAGCTACGGCCGGTGCACCGTCTGCGGCGGCCCGATCGCGCCCGAGCGCCTGGAGGCGCTGCCCGCCGCGCGGACCTGCATCAGCTGTGCGTCGGACCCGCGCCGGCGACGTCGTCGCTGACCGGCTGCGGCGCGAGCCCGGTGGTGCCGCCGGCGGCCGTCGGACGTGGCGGGACCACGTGTGCGGTGGCGGGTGGGAGCACGGTCAGCGTCGGGGTCGGCGACGGCGTCCCGGTGGCCGGGTCCAACGGCTCCGGCTCGTCCTCCAGCGTCACCCCGCACCCGCCCACGAGCAGCAGCCCCAGCAGCGTCGCGCACAGCCGCGTCCTCACGTGCCCACCCCCGGCAGCTCGACGACGACCCGGGCCCCGCCGCCGGGTCGTTCCTCCACCCACACCCGCCCGTCGTGCCTGCGCACGTGCGCGGCGACCAGGGACAGCCCCAGGCCGGTCCCCCCGCCGTCGCCGCGGCTGCCGGCCAGGGTGCCGCGGGCGAACCGTTCGAACACCGCCAGCCGTTGCTCGGGCGGGATGCCGGGGCCCGCGTCGTCGACCTCGATCCGGGCGGCCCCGTCCCGGGCGGCGACGCCGATCCGCAGCGCCCCGCCACCGTGCGCGTCGGCGTTGTCGAGGAGGTTGCCCAGGATCTGGTCGAGGCGACGGCGGTCGACCCGCACGGTCACCGGCTCGGGGGCCTCGACCTCGGCGGGATGCGCGCCGCCGCGCACCGCGACGAGGCCCCGGACCAGCTCCCCGAGATCGCCGTCCTCGCGTTGCAGGGTGTCGCTGCGCGAGATCTCCAGCAGGTCCAGGACCATCCGGCGGAAGCGCTGGATCTCGCCGTCGAGCAGCTCCACCGCCTCCCGCGCGGTCGGGGCGAGCTCGTCGCGCCGCCGGGTCAGCACCGCGGCCGCGTTCACCAGCGTCGTCAACGGTGAGCGCAGCTCGTGCGAGACGTCCGCGGCGAACCGGGCGTCGCGCGACACCCGTTGCTCCAGGTCGTCGGCGGTCCGGTTGAAGGTCGCGACGAGCGGGGCCAGCTCGGCGTCGGTGCTCGAGGGCAGCCGCGCGGTCAGGTCGCCCCCGGCGATCCGCGCCGCGGCCCGGGTCACCGCGGTGAGCGGCAGCAGCGCGCGCCGCCCGGCCCACTGGCCCAGCGCGAGCCCGAGCAGGGCGCTCACCGCGACCCCGGTGAACAGCACGACGCTGAGGAACTTCAGGTTGGCGTCGAGCCGCTGCATCGGGAAGACCTCGACGAACACGTCCCCGCCCGGCATCGGCGCGGCGACGACGACGCTCGGCATCCCCGCCACCATCACCCGCTGCCGCGCCCCGGTCCCGTTCTCCGCCAGGTCCAGCACCCCCGCCGGCAGGGCCCCGGGGTCGACCTCGCGGCCGCTGGTGGTCCAGGCGCCGCCCCGGCGCAGCGCCACGGTGGTGTCGGGGGTGCCCGCCAGGCCGGTCAGCAGGTCGTCGAGACCGCCGACGTCGGCGGTGTCGGCCATCGCCCGCTCGACGAGCTGCAGGTTCACCGCGAGCTGCCGGGTGGCGCTCTCCACCCGCTGCTCGACCAGGTAGTACGACGCGAGGTTCCAGGTGACCGTCGCGAACAGCCCGGTCACCACCAGGGACACCCCGGCGAACGCGACGCCGACCCGGTGACGCAGCGGAAGCCGTCCCAGCGGCAGTCGGTCCAGCACGGACCGCATCCTGCCGCGCGCTCACCCGCCGCGGCCCGACACCGGTGCGACGCCCGGCGCCGGGGCGTCCGGCCCGGCGTCACCGACCTTGTAGCCGGCGCCCCGCACCGTCAGCACCAGGGCCGGCCGGTCCGGGTCGATCTCGACCTTGCGTCGCAACCGCCGGACGTGGACGTCCAGCAGCCGGGTGTCTCCGTGGTACTCGTAGCCCCACACCCGCGACAGCAGCTCGTCGCGGGTGACGATCCGCCCGCCCGCCGCGGCGAGCTCGGCGAACAGCCGGAACTCGGTCCGGGTCAGGTGCACCGGGACACCGTCGCGGAACACGGTGCCCTCGTCCGGGCGCAGCTCGACGTCGCCGACCGCGATCCGGCGCGGCGCCGCGGGGGTCGGCCGCCGCCGGCGCAGCAGCGCCCGGATGCGGGCGGCCAGCTCGCCGGCCACCAGCGGCTTGGTCACGTAGTCGTCGGCGCCGGCCTCCAGCCCGGCGATGACGTCGGCCGAGTCCGAGCGCGCGGTCACCATGATGATCGGCAGGTCACCGGTCTCACGCAGCCGCCGGCAGACGGTGAGACCGTCGATGCCCGGCAGCATGAGGTCCAGCAGCACCAGGTCGACGCCAGGGCGGGCGGCACTGACCAGGGCCTGCTCGCCGGTGTGCACGGCGTCGACGTCGACGCCCTCGTCGCCCAGGGCGAGACCGAGCGCACGCCCGATCCGGACGTCGTCGTCGACCAGCAACACCCGGGTCCGGCCCTGTTCGCTCATGATGAGGGCGATTCCACCGGATGCGGGCCGGTCCCGTCGACCTCGCCGCCGGGGCGGCGGAGATCGTCAGGCGATCGCAAGCCCGGAGGCTGCGTGACGGCGGCGCCGCAGCGCCAGCAGGTCTGCGGCGGCCCGCCGTCGTCGGTGGGCGAGGGCATCGCCCCGCAGTCCGCGCAGAGCCGGTCCAGCCAGCACACCGGGTCGCCGACCCCGGCCTCGCGGCCGGGGGCGGGGTGTCGTCCGGTGACCGGGGTCCCGGCGGACGGTGTGTCGGGCACACCGCCATCGGACCACGGGGGTCACGCCCCGTCCAGGTCTCAGGCCGTGACGGCTCCACGGCGGGCCGGGCGCACCACGGGACGGCCGCGCAGCAGCGTCGCGCAGCCGACCATCGCGACCGCGACGACGACCAGGGCCGCTCCGACGGCGTCCAGGGCGACCAGTGCGCTCAGCAGCGCGACCGCGCCACCGAGCACGAGCACCACCCGGGACGCGACCGCGGAGCGGGCGCCTGCCAGCCCCACCAGTCCGGTCACCAGGTGCAGCACGTTCTGCAGTACCGACACCGGGAGCAGCGCGGCGAGCACCGCGGTGCCCGCACCGGGCAGCACACCGAGTTCACCGGAGGTGACGCCCGGGACGAATCCCAGCACACCGACCAGCAGGAACGCCGCCGCGAACAGCGCCGCGACCGGCTGTACCGGGGTGAAGGGCCGGGAGAACCCGCCCGTGGTCCGCATCATGGTCCGACCTCCTCGGTCCGTCGTCGTCCGGCGCGCCGCTGCGCCCGTGTCGGAGCCCGGTTGCCCGGCCGGAGACGCTCCGAACCGCGGGAGCGACGCACCTCACGTGGCGGCGCGGGCCACCAGGACCGAGTTGACGACATCGGTGCGCGGATGCACCTCGAGGAGCACGTCGAGCGCGGGGAGGTCGGCCGGGACGATCTCCGGGTACAGCAGCGTCCGCAGGCCGGCGGCCGACCGCACGAGCAGCGTCGCGCCGGGGCCGGTCGCGGTGACCAGCCGGGTGGTGATCGCCGCCTTGGCGGCGGCGTCGGTGCCGACCAGTGCCCCGACCAGCACGAGGTCGGCCCGCCCCAGCTCGTCGGCGAGCGCGGGGGACAGACCCGGCTCGTCGAGGTCGGCGACCAGGCTGCCGACCCGCCCGTCCAGGCCGAGCGCGGCGACCACGGCGTCACCCGCGTCGGCCGCCGCCGGGTCCCGGTCGACGTGCAGCACCCGCGCGCCGTGCTCGGCGGCCAGCACCACGCCGGTCAGCGGGAGCGGGCCCGACCCGAGCACCACGACGCGGCGCGGGGCGGGCAGCCCGACCGCGGTCAGCGCGGCGAGCTCCAGCCGGACGAGGTCGTGGTAGTTGCCGAGGTAGGGGAACCGGTCCAGCTCGGCCCGGGGGGCGGGGGCGGCGGCGATCCGGCCCGCCCAGTGGCGTTCCATGTGACCCTCGCCGGTCGCGGCGAGGGTGCGCAGGGCGTCCGAGTGCGGGGCGACCCGCGCCAGGACGCCCTCGGTACAGCCCGCCGGCGGGAAACAGCAGAGCCCGACGAGCTCGCCGAAGGCCGCGTCGGTCTCCGGCGCGGGCCGCAGGTCGGTGCGCTCCAGCCGTCGTCGCAGTTCCCCCAGACGGGCCGCGACGGCGGTGACGGCGCCGTCGTCGCGGTGACGGCGGGGTGCGGGGAAACCGGGCGCGGTCGTCCGACTGCTCTGCGTGGTCACGGTGATCCACCGTAAGCCAACGACAACCATTTCGTGTTCGGTCGTCCGGGTGGCGGGAAACCTGAGCGAACGCTCCACAATGACGGTTCGCAACGGACAGAGGGGGAGGAGCCCGGCGATGTGGGGATGGCTCGCGCTCGCGATCGGCGCCGAGGTCACCGGAACGGTGGCGCTGAGGTTCTCGCAGGGCTTCAGCAGGCTGGTGCCCTCGATGGTCACGGTGGTCGGCTACGGGCTGGCCTTCTGGTCGCTGTCCCAGGCGCTCAGCCGCGGGATGGCACTCGGGATCGCCTACGGCACCTGGGCCGCGGCGGGGGTGGCGCTCGTCGCGCTGATCGGGGTGTTCTTCCTCGGCGAGTCGCTGACCTGGATCCAGTTCGGTGGGATCGCGCTGGTGATCGCCGGGGTGCTCGCCCTGGAGCTGGGCGGCACGACCGCGCATGCCTGATCCGGCGGCACCGGACGCCCCGGACGCCGACGGCCGGCGCCGCCGGGGGGACCGGCGCCGTCGCGAGCTGATCGAGGCGACGCTGCGGCTGGTCGGCGCGGGCGGGGTCGCCGCGGTCAGCCAGCGGGCGGTCGCCGCGGAGGCGGGGGTGCCGCCCAGCTCGGTCTTCTACTACCACCCCAGCGCGACGCGCTGCTCGTCGCGACCCTCACGGCGGTGAACGACCGCTGGATCGCCCGGCTCGACGAGGTCTCCGCCCCCGGCGACCTCGTGGAGCTCGTGGAGGGCTGCGCCCGGCAGGAACACACCCTGGCCATCGCCGAGTACGAGCTGTTCCTGCTGGCCGCCCGGCGCCCCGACCTGCGCGGCGAGCTGGACCGCTGGGACGTCGCGCTCGACGCGGCCACCGGCAGGCTCCTGCCCGCCGACGCCGACCGGCGCGCCCTGCTGGCCGCCGCGGTCAACGGGCTCAGCCTGGTCGCGGCGCTCGGCTCGCCGGTCGACCCCGGTCTGCTGGCCCGGCTCTGCGCGGCCGGGGGCGTCTGAGGCACCGGCGCCGGGATACCGTGGTGGGCATGAGCGCGGAGCGCCTCTCGGAGTCCGTGGAGAACTACCTGAAGACCATCTTCCTGCTCTCGGAGCGGTGGGAGGGGTCGGTCGGGGTCTCCGCGCTGGCCGAGCGGCTGCGGGTCTCCTCACCGTCGGCGTCGGGGATGGTGCGCAAGCTCGTCGACGCCGGACTGGTCGACCACGCCCGCTACGCCGGGATCACGCTCACCCCGGCCGGACGGGCCTCCGCGCTCGCGGTGGTGCGCCGGCACCGGCTGCTGGAGATGTTCCTGGTCACCGAGCTGGACCTGGCCTGGGACGAGGTGCACGAGGAGGCCGAGGAGCTCGAGCACGCGGTGTCGGACCGGCTGCTGGACCGCATCGACACCCGGCTCGGGCACCCGCGGTTCGACCCGCACGGTGATCCGATCCCGGCCCGCGACGGCACCATGCCCGTGATCCACGCCCGCCGGCTGCCGGACCTGCGCTACGGCGAGGGCGGCACCCTGGTGCGGGTCGACGACACCGACCCCGAGGTGCTCCGCTTCCTCGACGCCCACGACGTCCGCCTCGGCGACCGCGTCGACCTGCTGGCCCGCAGGCCGTTCGAGGGGCCGTTCGTGGTGCGGCTGCGCCGCTGCCGGGAGCAGGCCCGCCCCGTCGCGGGCGACGGCGGCGCCGAGCACGAGTGGGGCCCCACGCTGGCCATGGCCCTGTGGGTCGGCGCCGCCGAGGGGGCCGGCTCGGACTGAGCCGGCCCCACCCGGGTCAGACCGGGTCGCGCCCGGGACGCTCCCCACCGGACGGGGACGTGGACGTGGTCGCCACCGCCGGGGTGGTCGCGAACTGGGCGACGGTCGTCTCCGACAGCAGCGGGTCCTCGGTCTCGGGCTCGGGGCTCGAGCCGGTGACCGGGTCCCCGTCCTCCGACGGCGGGGTGGCCCGTCTGCTGCTCTCCCGCAGTCCCAGGGCCGGTGACGGCTCGGCGGGGAGCGCGACGACGAACCGCTCGTCGCGCAGGGCCCGGGTCAGCCCGACCGCCATCAGGACGAGCACGAGCCCGAGCGGCAGCCCGGCCACGATCGCCGCCGTCTGCAGCGCGGAGAGCGCGTCCGTGCCCGAGACCGCGCCCGCGGTGAGCAGCACCGCCGCGATGACGCCCTCCAGGACCGCCCAGAACAGCCGCTGCTGCCAGCGCGGGTTCGGGTCGCCCCCGTTGGTGAGGATGTCGACGACCAGCGACCCGGAGTCCGACGACGTGGCGAAGAACAGCACGACCACGAAGATCGTCAGCAGCGACGCCAGCAGGATCACGAACCCAGGCACCGGCAGCTGGGCGAGCAGCACGTAGATGGCCGTCTCCGGCGCGGCCTCGGCGAGCGGGTCGGCCGGGTCGGCCTGCACGAGCTCCAGCGCGCTGTCACCGAAGACGGTCAGCCACACCATCGAGGCGCCGACCGGCGCGAACAGGCAGCCCGCGACGAAGTTGCGGATGGTGCGGCCGTAGGAGATCCGGGCCAGAAACATCCCGACGAACGGCGACCACGAGATCCACCAGCCCCAGTAGAACAACGTCCACGAGCTCTGCCACTCCGCCGCGGTGCCGTTGCCGCCGTCGGGGAAGGTCTCGAACGACAGGCCGGGAACCTCCTGGACGTAGGTGCCGATGTTCGCGGCGAGGCTGTTCAGCAGGTCCCGGGTGGGGCCGAAGAAGAACACGAACAGCATCAGCGCGAGCGCGAGCCACAGGTTGATCAGCGCCAGCCGCCGGATGCCCTTGTCGAGGCCGAGCATCAGCGAGGTGATCGCGATCGCGGTGATGGCCGCGATGAGCACGACCTGCAGCGTGGTCGTGTTCTCCCAGCCGAACACGGCGTCCAGGCCCGCCGCGACCTGCTGGGCGCCGATGCCGAGCGAGGTGGCGAGGCCGAACAGCGTGCCGAACACCGCGATGATGTCGACCAGGTAGCCGGGCCAGCCGTTGATCCGGTCCTTCAGGATCGGGTACAGCGCGGCCGCCGGGCGCAGCGGCAGACCCTTGCGGAAGGCGAAGTAGCCCAGCGACAGGCCGAGCACGATGACGGGTGCAGGCCCCAGTGGAAGAACGTGTAGAGCATCGCGTTCCGCGCGGCCTCGGGCGACGACCCGTCCCCGGTGGGCGGCGCGGTGAAGTGCGAGATCGGTTCGGACACCGCGTAGAACACCAGGCCGATGCCCATACCCGCGGTGAACAGCATTGCGAACCAGGAGACCGTGCCGTACTCCGGCGTCGAGTCCGACGGGCCGAGCTTCACCCGCCCGTACCGCGAGGCCATCAGCACGATCACGAAGACCAGGAAGCCGGTCGCGGAGAAGATGTAGAGCCAGCCGAGCGTGTCGGTGATCCAGGTGTTCACCGAGTCGGCGACCGCCCCGAGCGACATCGGGGAGAGGACCCCCCACAGTACGAACGCCACCGCCAGCACGGCCGAGGTGACGAAGACGGGAGGACTGGTGTGCTCCCGCAGGTATCGGACGATCAACTGTTTCCCCCTCGGCATGGATGTGCGTCGCCGACACCTATCACGATCGGGGCGTTCCGGTCATATCGGACGAACGCACGACGGAGGGCCGGCCCCGCGCGATGCGGGACCGGGCCTCCGGGGCCGAACCGGCCGGGTGGGTCAGCGAGCGGCGTCGGCGGCTCCCGCCTCGCCCCCCGTGCCCTGGGTGTTCAGCGAACCGTCCGCGTTCTCCAGGTGCGCCCGGACGAACCACTGGTACTGCTCGAGCTCGCCCGCCTGGGCGATGAGCATGTCCTCGGTCACCGGGTCGAGCGCACCGACCTTCTCGATCTGGGTGCGGTGGTCGGAGATGACGCCGGTGTAGACCACGTCGAGCGCGCCGAGGTGGGCGATGGCCTGGTCGCGGCCGATCGAGTAGTCGTCCCAGGTGCGGTCCTTGACCAGCGCGCCCGGGGCGCCGTTCGGCGAGCCGCCGAGGGTGGCGATGCGCTCCGCGCCGTCGTCGACGAACCCGCGGACGGCCTCCACCTGCGGGTCGAGCATCTCGTGCACCGCGATGAAGTTCGGGCCGATCACGTTCCAGTGCACGTGCTTGAGCGTGAGCTGGAGGTCGTTCAGGGCGTGCAGCCGGTGCTGGAGGATGTCGACGACCTGCTCGGCGTCGCCGCGCTCGAGGCCGGGGACGGTGTAACGGATCGTGGCCATGGTTCTGTGCGTTCCTTCCGTGACGGGATGCGGGGATCAGGACGCCGCAGGGCGCGGGTCGTCGTCCTCGACGGGCTGGGCGCCGAGGTGCACGCCGTCGCCGTCGGGGGTCTCGTCGACCGGTGTGTCGCTCTGCTCGGTCGGGACCGGGGTGTTCTCGCGCTGGTCCTTCTCGGGCGTCGTCATGCGAACCGGGTACCCCGGTCGGCGGGGTTTCATGTGCCGCGTCGGCGACACCGCGAACGGGTATCCGGAGCGGGTAGCCACCGGACACGAGGAGCCATCCGATGCCGATCAGCCCGCACGGCCTGCACCACGTCACCGCGATCGCCGGGGACCCGCAGGCCAACGTGGACTTCTACACGACCGTGCTCGGACTGCGGCTGGTGAAGCGGACCGTGAACTTCGACGCGCCGCAGGTCCACCACCTCTACTACGGCGACGAGGCCGGCCGGCCCGCCACGATCCTCACCTTCTTCCCGTGGCCCGACGTCGAGCCCGGCCGCCAGGGCGCCGGGCTGACGACGTCGACCGCGTTCGGCGTCCCGCCGGAGTCGCTGGGCTGGTGGCGGACGCGTCTGGCGGGCCTCGGCGTCGACGCCGACCCGCCGCGCACCCGGGACGTCCCCTCCGGGGCCGAGGAGGTGCTCACCCTGCGCGACCCGGACGGTCTGGTCATCGACCTGGTCGCCGCGCCCGGTGACACCCGCTCGGGCTGGGACGGCTGCGGGCACGTGCCCGCCGAGCACGCGGTACGCGGCCTGCACGCGGTCACCCTGTCCGAGTCCGAGCTCGAGCCGACCCAGCGGATGCTCGCCGACCTCGGCATGACCCACACCGGCGACGACGGTGCCCGCTCCCGTTTCCGGACCACCGGCGACACCGCGACCGCGGTCGACGTGCTCGGTGGCGCCGAGGGCCGTGGCGTGCAGGCCGGCGGCACGGTGCACCACATCGCGTTCCGGGTGGCCGACCGGGCCACCCAGGAGCGGTGGCGTACCGAGCTGGTCTCGCGCGGCCTGGAGGTCACCGAGATCCTCGACCGGCAGTACTTCACCTCGATCTACTTCCGCGAACCCGGGGGCGTGCTGTTCGAGATCGCCACCGACGAGCCGGGCTTCACCGTCGACGAGCCGCTGCTGGAGCTCGGCCGCGCGCTGAAGCTGCCGCCGTGGCTGGAGCCGGACCGGGCGACGATCGAGGCGAACCTGCCCACGCTGCGGGACTGACCGGGCTGGGTGGCCGGCTCAGGTGTCGAGCTTCTGCTCGCGGGCCCGGCCGCCGGCACCGGTCAGGTGCTCCAGGGTGCTCGTGACCCGCAGCAGCCGCTCCAGGGCGTCGCCGCGGTTGTCCAGGTGCAGCGCGGCGCCGGCGGTCCGGGTACGGCGTCGGATCATCAACAGCGACGACAGGCCGTAGGAGTCGCAGTACCCGACCCCGGCGCAGTCGATCCGCAGCTCCCGGACGGTGGGCCGGTCGCGCAGCAGGGCCCCCACCCCGTCGGTGAGGGCGTCGGAGCTGGCGTAGTCGAGGTCGCCGGACAGGGTGACCACGGCGAGGTCCGGAGCGGGACTGGTCCAGGTGAGGGACAGCTCTCGCGGGTCGCTCATGCGGGCCTTCCGGTTCGGTGCAGGGTCGTGGTGTCGGCGCCCTCGGTGGCGGCGCCGGCCGGGACGGGGCTCGGGGCGGCGGTGTCGCCGCCCGGGGTGTGGGCGGCGGACGCGCGGCGGAGCAGGTCCGAGGCCCGGGTGAAGTCGCGCAGCTCCTCGCCGAGCAGGTCCAGGGCCGGGACCAGCGCTCCGGCGGGTACCGACCGGGCCGCCAGCACCTCGGCGGTCCAGCCGAGGAACTGCTCGAACAGCTCGGCGTCGCCGGTGTAGAGCGCCACGGCGAGGAAGTCGACGATGTGCCGGACGTCCTCGGCGGTGTGCTGGTGCTGCGCGTCGCTGTAGTGGGCCATCGCCGGGATCCGCTCCGGCAGACGCGCCAGCACGGCGGCGACGAGCCGCGGCGCGTTCCGGGTGACCAGCGTGTACTCCTGGTCGGACAGGTGCGGCAGGTCGTCCATCGGCTGGGCGTGCGGGTGGGCGGGGGCGGGCAGCCCGTCGGCCAGGGTCTGTGCTGCGGCGCGCGCGTCCGGGGCCCAGGCGTCGGCTCCGAGGAGGCGGGCGTAGCGACCGTCCGGACCGAACGCCGCACCGCCGACGATCACCGGGACGCCCGTGGCCTGGCAGGCCGTGATCGTCGCGTGTGCGGTCGGGAGCCGGGTCGCGATCGACGAGGACAGCGCCACCGCGTCCGGTCCGGTCCGGTGCAGGTGGGTGATGAGGTGCGCGGTGGGGACCTGGGCGCCGAGGTAGTCGACGGTGAACCCGCGCAGCCGCAGCACCTCGGCCAGCAGCCGGGCGGGCAGGGCGTGCCACTCGCCGTCGACGCAGGCCACGGTCACCCGGCCGCGCCCGCCGTCGTGCCGGCCGCTGGTCAGCGACAGCGTGCTGATCACGCGCTCGTTGATCGCGGTCGCCGCGTGCTCCTGGGCGACGGAGATGCGGTTGGCGGCCCACTCACGACCGACCCGCTGCTGGACCGCGCCGATCACCTCGAGCAGCACGGTCTCGGCGTCGACGCCGTCGCGCAGCGCGTCGACGACGACGTCGACGGCGCTGTACTCGTCGCCGCGCAGCACCGCGTCCCACAGCAGATCCGGGTAGCGCTCGGTCGTCATGCGGTGTACCGACCCCGGCCCGACCCGCCCACCGCGGTGAGGTGCTGACCGCGCGGAGCGGTCACCGCGAGCACCGCCATGTCGTCGTGGGGGTTGCGCCCCACCCATTCGGTGGCGAGCATCTGCACCCGCTCGACGACGGCCTCGGCCGGCATCCCGGCGCACTCGGCGGCCGCCCGCTGCAGCCGTTCGTCACCGAACTGGTCGCGGCCCAGCGGGCCACCCTGCGCCTCGGTGATGCCGTCGGTGAACAGCAGGCACGTCTCGCCCGGCCCGAGGCGGGTCTCCCAGGTCGTCGCGTGGATGTCGGGGAGCGCGCCGATCAGCGTGCCGAGCGTGGCGGCCTCCTCGACGCGGCCGTCCGCCCGGATGATCAGCGGTGGCGGGTGGCCCGCGCAGGTGATGCGCACCCGTACGTCCGGGCCGGAGCGGGACACCGACGCGAGCACCAGCGTGACGAAGCGGGCGTGGTCGTCGGACAGCAGCGCGTTGTTGAGCAGGTGCAGCATCCGCAGGTGGTCGTCGGCCAGCGGCAGCAGCGCGTGCACGGCGCTGCGGATCTTGCCGGTGAGCACGGCGGCCTCGAGGCCCTTGCCACACACGTCCCCCAGCACGGCGAGGGTCTCCTCGGAGCCCTCCGCACCGGGGTGCACGTCGTAGAAGTCGCCGCCGACCCGATCGGAGTCCTGCGCGGGCCGGTACCCGCCGGCGAACTCCACACCGGAGACGTGATGCAGCGACGGGGGCAGCAGGTCGCGCATCAGGATCTCGGTGATCGAGGCCTGCTGGGCGAATATGCGGGCCGCGGACATCGCGAGGCCGGACCGGGCCGCGAACTCGCGCGCGGTGGCCTCCTCGCCCTCGCTGAACGGGCCGGTGCCGGCGCGGCGCAGCAGCACGATCGCACCGGCCGGGATGCCGTGGCCCGGCAGCGGGGTGACGACGATCGACCCGACCTCGCCGAAGCCGTCGGGGGTGACCCACGCCGGCGCGACGGCCGGGTCGATCCAGCGCGAGGGGACGGGCGGGAAGCCCTGGAGGGCCTCGGCGAGCCCGGGGACCTCGTCCGGGTCGATGCGCAGCGTGCGCTGTCGCGGGGCGTCGCCGGTCACGGCGGCGACGACCTGGAACTGGCCGCGGGCGCCGGGGGTCATCACGAGCGCCCCGTCGGCCAGCCCGCTCACGGCCAGCTGGGCGGTGACCTCCATGCACCGGGCGAGGTTCAGCGACCCCAGCAGAGCCGCCGAGGCCTCGGACAGGAAGGCGGCGCGCGCCTGCTCCAGGTGCAGCTCGTCGCGGATGGACCGGACGTCGGTGACGTCGATCAGCCACCAGGTGACCGATCCGTCCTCGTGCCGTACGGGCTGGGCCTCCAGCGCACGGCCGTCGACGATGTCGGAGAACGCGGTGGGGACGCCGCCTGCGGCACCCGCGGTGGCCAGCCAGGGCGCCACCCGCGACAACGGGCCGCCGGGGCCGGCCAGCGGCAGCAGCGCGCGGGCGGCGGCGTTCGCCTGGCGCACGGTCCCGTCGGCGTCGACGGTGAGCGCGGCACAGGGTGCGTCGGCCCAGCGCCGGTCGACCGTGCTCGGCGCGTCCGGGAGGACGGTCGCGTCGCCGGTCGTCGGCTCCAGTTCGGTCACATCAGCTCCTGGCCCGGGCGGGCCGGTCGTCGGCGCCCGGAGGACCGGGACGCTGAACGACCCACCGTACCCCGGACGCGACAGGCCCTCACCCGGGGCGCGCGGCGCGGGAGCGGGGGATGCGTGTCCCTCACCGGGGATCACGGACCCGCCGCCAGCCGCCGAACCGGACGGGGAGACCGGGGGAGGCGAGAACGCTGTCCGGGGGGCCCGACGGCACCGGGGCACCGGCCGCGGCGACCAGGTCCTCGTCGAGGTCGAGCAGCTCGGCTCGGTGCAGCGGCCAGCGCGGATGGTCGTTGCGCCAGCGGACCGTGCCCAGTGGGCGCCGGGTGTGCAGTGCCCAGCGTGCGGTGAGGAAGTGCTCCAGCTCCCCGGGCACCGCCAGCGGTGCGCCGGTGCGGACCCGGGTGCGGGCGGACACCCCGCGCGGGCCGGGGAACCGGCGCGTGCAGGAGTAGGCGATCTCCTCGCCCTCCGCGATCCGCCCCGACACCGTCGAGGGCGACCAGTCGTAGGGCAGTGCCGCGACACCCCGGGCGGCGAGCACGGGCAGCATCCGGTCCGCGTCGAGCGAGCGGAACACGACCCCGCGGCGTCCCTCGGTGTCCACCGAGTAGAGGCGCACGTTGGTCTCGGCGAAGCTGCCCAGCCACGGGATGCCGGGCAGCGGACCGAACCCGAGCCGGTGCATCCGGAAGTGGACGAGCCCGACCCAGGTGACGCCGTCGTGCACGTCGGGACGGGTCCGGGGCGGCAGCAGCGGCGCCACCTCCCCGGGATCGGCCCGCCAGTGCAGGAACACCACGTCGGTCCAGCGCTGGTGCAGCAGCGGGTAGCGGACCGGGACGCGCGGCTCCGGGGTGACCGGCTCGGGCACGACGCCGACGGGCCCGGTCGCGTGGCGTCGCCGCGGTGCCGTGCGGCCCGCGGTCACGCCGGTGCGCTGCCGCGTTCGGTCAGCGACCGCCATGCCGCACGTCGTTCGCCGAGGTCCCGGATGGCGTCGACCTCGGCGAGCATGCGGCGCTGCTCGTCGGTGCCCTCGCCGTTCGCGACGAGCCGCTCGGTCTCGGCGAGCGAGCGGGCCGCGGCGACCTCGGAGGCGCCGGACGGGAGCCGCTGGTCGCGGTCGTCGCCCCCCTCGGCGTCGACGACGTGCTTCTGCTCCGCGGCGTACGGGTTGTCCGAGGGCAGCCGCCCGCTGAACCGTCCGTATGCGCCCAGGACCAGCATCACCAGGCCCACCAGCAGGCTGAACACGACGTTGGGCATCCGGAACGCCAGCACGTTGTAGGGCGTACCGATCAGCAGCACGTTGACCACGCCGGAGAGCAGGAACAGGGCGCCGACCGTCGTGCTGACCGTCGAGGCGAACCGCTCGCCCCGGGCTGCCGCGCCGACCAGCAGTGCCCCGACTACCAGCGACACCGTCGACAGCAGCAGGTTCGTGGACAGCCCCAGCACCGGGGACCCGGTGGTGGAGAAGAAGTCGAGGTTGTCCGTGAGACCCAGCGCCCCGAACACCAGGAGCACGATCCCGACCAGCGCGCTGCTGACCCGGTGCAACCCGTTCAGCCGGCGTGCGTCGGACCCGATCGATGACATGACGTCGTCCTCCGTTCGTCGAGCGAGGCACCCGGGGGATAGCCGGTCGCCTTCCCCGACAAACCGCGCTGAGCTGCGAAGGTGTGGCGTGTCTCGAAACCCGGATCCGGGTTGCGGGATCACACCGGGCCGGGGAGCGCCACGGGCCCGGGGCCCTCGCCGCGCAGCGGCCGCGCCGAGCGCGGGTCCAGCGGGTCGACGGTGCCGGCGTCGCTCAGCGTCCCGTCGCCGGGCCTGCGCAGCGAGCGGACCCCGGCGTCGGCGAGGGTCACCAGCGGCACCGCGAGCAGGGCGCCGGGCACCCCGCCGACGATCAGGCCCGCACTGATCGGCAGCACCACGGCGAGCGGGTGCAGCCGCACCGACCGGCCCAGCAGCAGCGGCTGCAGGATGTAGCCCTCGACGTTCTGGACGATCAGGAGCAGACCGATCACCAGCAGCGCGTCCACCCAGCCGCCGGAGGCGAGTGCGACGAGCACCGCCACGATCCCGGTGACGACGGCGCCGACGGTCGGCACGAACGCCCCGAAGAAGATCAGCGTCGCCAGCGGGACGACCAGCGGTACGCCGATCAGCCACAGGCCGACCGCGGCGGTCACCGCGTCGACCGCGGCGACGACCACGGTCGCCCGGGTGTAGCCGACGAGCGAGGCGAACGCCCGCCGTCCGGCGACGTCCGCGCGGCGGCGCACGTGCCGGGGCACCGCGCCGAGGACGAACCGCCAGATCCGCGCACCGTCGTGGATCAGGAAGATCAGCACGAAGAGCATGAGCAGGGTCTCGGCGGCCAGCTCCCCCGCGGTGCCCAGGGCGCCGAGCACGTTGTTGGCGAGCGCGGCCTGGTTGCGCGCCAGGGTGTCCAGCAGTGACTGGAAGACGGCCGCGAGCTAGGGCGCGTCTCCTAACCCGGCTGGTCGGGCCTGCGCGATGATCAGTAGGTGTCGCGCCGTGCCGTCCTGACCGATGCCCAGTGGGACCGACTCGAGCCGTTACTGCCCTCGTCGGACGGGATGCCAGGGCGCCCGTTCGCCGATCACCGCAGAGTGATCGAGGGGATCATCTACCGGTTCCGCTGCGGGCGGGCCTGGCGTGATGTCCCGGTCGAGTTCGGGCTGTGGCAGACCCTATGGAAACGCCACCGCCGCTACTGCGGTGACGGCACCTGGGACCAGGTTCTCGCAGCTCTGCTCGCCGATGCCGACTCCGCCGGTCTCGTGGACTGGGCCGTGTCGGTCGACTCGACGATCATCCGCGCTCACCAACACGCCGCGACCCTGCAGCGGGACACAGGGGGCCGGATCGAACTACAAGAATCTGCTGATCGAGCCGCCCGATCACGCGTTGGGCCGCTCCCGCGGAGGGCTCGGCACGGAGATCCACCAGCTCGTTGACGGACACGGCCGCCCGCTGGTCGTACTGGTCGGCCCTGGCCAGGCCGGTGACGCCCCGATGTTCGCGCACCTGATGTCACATCTGAGCGTCGGACGGGTCGGTCCGGGCCGACCGCGGACCCGGCCCGAGCGGGTCCGCGCAGATAAGAGGTCGCGCGGATTGGTTGGTGATCATGGACGTCGTGCAGGTCGGGCGTTCCAGCGGTGTGTGGTCCAGGCCTGCCGAATCAAGCTACGGAGTGTGACGATCGTGTCGGCGAGGTCGAAGAACGCGTCGACGACGATTTCTCGTCGTTCGTAGCAGCGCTGCAGCCGGTTGAAGCTGTTGTGCCAAGCGTTGGTCCGCTCGACGTGCCAGCGGCGGGTGGCCTGGATCGGCGCTTTCTCACCCTTGTGCGCGATCTCGCCGTGCAGGCCTCGTTCGGCCAGCGTGTCGCGGGTCTTGCCGGAGTCATAGCCGGCGTCGAGGTGCACGGTGATGTCGTCGGGCAGCGGGCCGAGAGCATCGAGGCGGTCGAGGGTGGGGCCCAGTAGCGGGGAGTCGTGCCGGTTGGCTCCGGCCAGGACTCGGCCCAGCGGGATGCCGTATCCCTCGACGAGCACCGAACGTTTCATACCCTGTTTGCGCCGGTCCACCGGCGACGGACCGGCGACCTCGCCGCCGCCGGGGGCCTTGGTGATGGCGCCATCGACGGCGATGTCGTGCAGCAGCAGACCGACGATGCGGTCGTAGGCGTCCAGGACGATCCGACGCAGCTGGGCGAAGACCCCGAGCCTGATCCACTCGTCACGACGATCGCGGATGGTGGTCGCCGAGCAGGTGCTGTCAGCGATGCCCTCATACGAGCAGCCGAACCGCAGTACCTGCAGGAGCTTGTCGAACACGATCCGATCCGCGATCCGGCGGCGATGGCAGCCCAGCGGATGGGTGGGATCGAACTCGTCTCGATGAGGCAGCAGCGCGGTGAACTGGTCCCACAACGGCTCGGTCAGCCATGATGGCAGGGTGGGCACGCGGCCTCCAGACGATCACGAAGCGTAGATAACTTCATGATCGGCAGGCCCGTACCCGCCCTCGCCCCCAGACACTCGACCGCGGCCAAGCTGTGACCAATCCGCGCGACCTCTAAGAGGTCGTTTCAGAAGTCGGCGTGTCGGTCCTGTGTGGATCGGCGCTGGTAGCTGATCATGTCCGGTCGTGGCGCGGCGATCTTGTGTCGAGCGATTGGTGAGCGACGAGCTGTGGGCGCTGGTGGAGCCGCTGCTGCCCAAGCCGCGCAAGCACAAGCGGGGACGGACAGGCCGTCCGCGGGTGCCGGATCGGGCCGCTCTGGCCGGGATCGTGTTCGTGCTCAAGACCGGGATCAGCTGGAACGCGCTGCCCGCCGAGCTCGGCTGTGGGTCCGGAGTGACCTGCTGGCGGCGGCTACGGCAGTGGCAGCAGGCCGGGGTCTGGGCCCAGCTGCACCGGGTGATGCTCGACCGCCTCGCCCAGCAGGGCCTGCTGGACTGGTCGCGGGCGGCGGTGGACAGCGTGAGCGTGCGGGCCAAGCGCCGCGGCGAGGCCACCGGGCCCTCGCCGACCGATCGCGGGAAGGCGGGCAGCAAGTACCACGTGCTCTGCGACCGAGGCGGGCTCCCGCTGCATGCGCTGGTCACCGGGGCGAACACCCACGACAGTCGGATGCTCGCCCCGCTGCTGGACACCAACCCCGGCGTCCGCGAACGGGCGGGACAGCCGGGGCGTCCGCGACGTCGGCCGGACAAGGTGCACGCCGACAAGGGCTACGACTATCCCCGCTGCCGCCGCTACCTGAGTGGGCGTGGGATCGGGGTGCGGATCGCCCGGCGCGGGATCGAGGACTCCACCCGGCTCGGGCGGGTCCGCTGGGTCGTCGAGCGCACCATGTCCTGGCTGCTGGACTTCCGCCGCCTCGCGCTGCGCTACGACCGCGCCGAATCCACGATCACCGCGCTGTTATCGCTGGCCTGCGCCCTGATCTGCCACCGCCGCCTCACCAAGCCGAAGCCGAAGTGATGGTCGACCCAGCCCTCGCTGAGGCACTCGCCTACGAGGTCGGGGCCAGCGGCCGCCAGGCCAGCCACTCCAAGGCCCGGTCGGCCTCGTCAGGGTCGAAGCGGTGCGGGTCGAACGGCCCGCCCGCCCACTCCAGGCGCTCGGCGCGGTCGGGATGGTCAGGGTCGGCGAGCACGGCCTGGAAGTCCTCATACCCCCGATCCCGCCGACGTCCTCGGGCGGGCACGCCCCCTGCCCGGCGACGCATCGCGGATAGCACACTCCCGGCTCGACGGCCGCGACCGCCTCGACGGTGATCTCGTGGGCCCAGTTGTCACCGAAGTCGTAGACGTAACCGAACCGGTCACCAGCCTTGACCAGCCGAAACAGCTTCTCTTTCGTCTCGTCGGCGACATCCTGTCCGGGCCAGTCCGGGTCTGGGATCCCGTAGCGGCGCCCGACGATCTCGAACTCGTGCAG
This sequence comes from Pseudonocardia sp. ICBG1293, assembly GCF_020131355.1. GTDB lineage: Bacteria > Actinomycetota > Actinomycetes > Mycobacteriales > Pseudonocardiaceae > Pseudonocardia. Next base: position 48,934 of record NZ_JAHLEL010000046.1, on the reverse strand, counting down.
ATGAGAGTTCGTCCAGCCCATCACTGACTGCACCACCTCGTGCAACACCGCCAAGTCGACCTCGCCCGGCACCTGCACCCGACGCCGGACCGCCGGCACCACCTCGGTCAGGACGATCTCCAACTCGAAAATCTTCGTCTTCTCAGACACACGAGGCGCGACCATCAGCCGATGCTGCCAGCCCCGCCGTCACCGGCAGAACCGGGCCCACCACTTCTGAAACGACGTCTTAGGAGACACGCCTAGTACTCCAGCCGCACTTCGTTAGCTGAGCTGTCTTCGTCGTCGATAGTGGCTTTCGCGGGCTCGGTGTTGGTGGCGACGTCGCCAGGTCGACCAGGCCCAGCACGGCGCCTGGGTGGGAATGTGGATCAGAGGTGCCAGGAGACGTCGGATCTCGGCGAGGGTGAGCGGGATGAGCCCGTGATCAGGTCTTTTGGGGCGATCGCCGCGGTGACCGAGAGGTAGGCGTGGGCGAGAATAGCCAGGGTGACGTGGCGGTACCAGGCGTCGTAACGCCGCACTTGATAGTGGTCGAGCCCGACCTCGTTCTTCGCGGTCTGGAAGCACTCCTCGATCGCCCACCGCGGGCCGGCGACGCGGATGAGATCGTCGTCGGTGGTGCCGGGCGGGCCGGCGCACAGGTAGTAGGCCAGATCGGGCTCCTCGCCGGCGGAGAGCTGTGTGTCGGTGAGGATCTGACGTCGGACCAGTAGCCATCGGCCCCATCCGGCCGGGGCGTTCTCGGGCGGATACAGCGAGGCCACGGCCCAGTCGTAGAAGCGTTCTCCCTTCACACCCGGACCGGCTGAGCGGCGCTTCCACGCCCGTCCGGGAGCGCGGGCGACCAGGTCGTCGGCCCGTCGTGAGCCGCTGATCTGACAGATGTCGGCGTCCAGGGACAACGGGACGGACTGGCTGCGCGGAACCGCGACGACGTAGCCGATCCGGCGCTGCTCGCACCAGGTGCGGAACTTGTAGTCCTGCCCGTATGCCTCGTCCGCGGTCACCCATCCTGCGGGAACCCCGGCATCGAGGGCACGGCCGAGCATTTCCTTGGCCAGCGTGGCCTTGGTGGCGAACTCGATCTCCTCAGGCACCGCCGCGGCTCGGCAGCGTTCCCGATCACCGGTCCAGGACTTGGGCAGGTAGAGCTCGCGGTCGATCAACGTCCGGCCCTTGCTCGTGGCATAGGCACAGAAGACTCCGAGCTGGCAGTTCTCCACCCGCCCGGCAGTGCCCGAGTACTGGCGCTGCACCCCCGCCGACTTCGTCCCCTTCTTCAGGAACCCGGTCTCATCGACGATCAGCACCCCACCGGACTCGCCGAGGTGCTCGACGACGTAATCCCGCAGGTCATCACGGACACCGTCGACATCCCAGGTCGCGGAGTTGAGCAGCCGCTGCATCCCATCCGGAGTCGTGTCACCGGCGACCTCGGCCAGCGTCCACCCGTTCTTCCCCGCCAACGGCGCCAACAACCCCCGCACATACGCCCGCGCCCGACGCCGCGGTTCCGTCCGGAAGAACCGGCCCGCCACCAGCCCGAACAGCCCATCCAGGCCACCGGCCCACGCCTCGAGATCCTCCTCCACCTGCACAAGATCGAAGCTTAGCGCACATCAATATCACAAACTGCGGCTGGAGTACTAGGCGTCGTCGAGTCGGAACGGGGGTGCGGCCAGCCGGTCCCGCAGGGCGACGACGGACTCCCCGATGCTCGCCGAGAGGCCCGGCAGGCCGTCGAGGAACGCCGCGACCGCCCACCACAGCACCCCGACCGCCACCGCCAGCCCGCCTGCGACCACGACCCCGGTGGCGACGCCGCGGGGCACCAGCGGGACCCGGTTGACGATCCGGGCCACGGGCGCGAGGAGCGCGGTCAGGATCAGCGCGAGCACCACCGGCACCACCAGCACCGCGAGCTGGGCGATCAGCCACAGCACGACGGCGACGGCGGTCGCGACGAGCAGGCCGCGCCAGGCCAGGCCGGACGCGATGACCAGACCCCGGGGGATCCGCGGTTCCTCGGTCACCGCGGCCTCCCGGATCGGACGATGTCGCACTGACGGTTGCGTGACGTCACGACGGTAGTCCGCCGACGCCGCCCGGGCCCGCCACGGGCAGGGTGAGGACGAAGGTGGCGCCCCCGTCGTCGGGTGGGCAGGTGAGGTCGCCGCCGTGCGCGCGGGCCAGGCCGCGGGCGATCGCCAGCCCGAGACCGGCGCCGCCGCTGTCCCGGTCGCGGGCGTCCTGGAGCCGGACGAGCCGGTCGAAGACGCGCTCGCGGTCGCCGTCGGGGATCGGGGCGCCGGTGTTGCGCACCGTGACCGACACCGTCCCGGACGCGACGTCGGACGCGGTGGCGCCGTCGATCCGGCCGCCGTCGGGGGTGTGCCGGCGCGCGTTGTCGAGCAGGTTCGCCAGGATCCGCGACACCGCCTGCGGGTCGGCGCGCACGACGGCGGCGGGTCCGTGGCCGTCGACGGTCGGTCCGGGCGCGAGCACCGCGGCCCGACCGGCCTCGGCGCGGGCGATCCCTGCGACGTCGACCTCCTGCGGCGCCACCGCGGTGCCCCCGTCGATGCGGGCCAGGTCGAGCATGTCGGTGACCAGCCGCCCGGCCCGACGCGTCTCGCCGAGCAGCAGCTCCAGGCGCCGGGTGCGGCGCGCGGGATCGACGTCGGGCCCGGCGCGTTCCAGCGTCTCGGCGACCGCGGCGATCCCGGAGAGCGGCGTCCGCAGCTCGTGCGCGGCGTCGGCGAGGAACACCCGGGTCCGCTCGGCCTCCTCGCGGGAGCGCCGTTCGGCGTCGGTGAGGGCGTCGAGCATGCCGTCCATCGCCGCCGCGGCGGTGCCGAGGTCGGTGTGCGGGCGGTCGGGCCGGAGCCGGGCGTCGCGCTCGCCCGCGGTGATCCGCCCGGCGAGCGCGGTCATCCGGTCGAGCGGCCGCAGCGCGGTCCGGACGACGGCGGACACCGCGCCGAGGGCGACGAGCAGGGTCAGCAGCACCGATCCCGCCAGCACCGCGCGCAGCCCGGTGCGGACCTGGGTGAGGTCGGAGGCGTCGGCGACGAGCTCGACCGTCGCGCCGCCGGCCGCGTCGAGGGTCACGGACCGGCTGCCGGTCCCCGGCGGGACGGGTGGGCGTCCGCCCGGGGCCGGGGCGGACGGCGGGCTGCCCGGGACGTCGGTGCGGTCGCCACCGGGAGCACGGTCCGGCCGGCCACCGGGCGGTGGGGTGCCGGGTGCGTTCAGTCCGGGGTCGCCCAGGACCTTCCCGCCCGCGGTGGTCACCTTGATCCGGATCTGCTGGCCCGACAGACCGGTGACCAGCTCCGCCGGGGTGGCACCCGCCGCGATCAGCTGCTGGGCCTGCACCACACGGTCCCGCAGCCGGGAGTCGAGGTCGGACTCCAGACGGGCCCCGAGCGCGACGTCGACGAGCACCACCACCAGGACCAGCAGCACCGCCACCACCCCGAGCACCGCGGCGGTCACCCGGCGCCGCAGCGACGGCGTGGCGGTGCGGGCCTGCGCCGGGGTGCGGCCCCGCGCGGCGGCGGAGCTCACGCCGGCCCGCGCAGCGAGTAGCCGAGGCCCCGCACGGTGTGCAGCAGCCGGGGGCCGGGCGCCTCCAGCTTGCGGCGCAGCGCCGACACGTGGACCTCGACGAGGTTGGGGTCGTAGGCGTCGTAGCCCCAGACGGCGCGCAGTATCTGCGCCTTGGACACCGTGCGTCCGCGCTGCTCGGTGAGGTAGGTGAGCAGCCGCAGCTCGGTCGCCGACAGCTCCAGCGACCTCCCCCCGCGGGAGGCGACGGCGGCATCCGGGTCGAGGAGCAGGTCGCCGACCTGCACCGCGGACGGCAGCCGGCCCCGGCGGCGCAGCACCGACGCGACCCGGGCGACCAGCTCGTCGAGCGCGAACGGCTTCAGCACGTAGTCGTCGGCGCCGGCGTCCAGTCCGCGGAGCCGGTCGGCCAGCGCGTCGCGGGCGGTGAGCATGACGATCCCGGCGTCCCCGTGGCCCCGCACGACGTCGATCAGCTCGAAGCCGTCGCGCCCGCCCGGCAGCATCACGTCCAGGACGACGAGATCCGGCCGGAACGCGGCGAGCCGCTCCTCGAACGCGGTGCCGTCGACGACGCCCTCGGCCACGTGCCCGGCATCGGCCAGCGCGTCCACGACGGACTCGCGGATGGCGTCGGAGTCCTCGAGGACCAGGACCCGGGTCGTGGGGCCTCGTCCGTCGTCGCCCTGGCGTGTGTTCACCGGACAAGGGTGCGCCGCGAGGCTGAGGGGGAGCTGAAGACCCCGCCGTCTTCAGGTCCGTCTCAGGTGGCGCGGGCACTGTCGTGTCCGACACCGAGACGACGGGCCGCCCGGCCCGCGGCGCGGAGAGGAAGAGATGACCCTGCTCGACGTGATCGTCCTGATCATCGTGGTGGCCGCCGCGATCGGCGGGTTCCGCCGTCTCGGCGGTGTGGCCCGGGCCGGACGCCTGCTCGGCCTCGTGGTCGGGGCGGGCCTCGGCGCGGCCTGGGGCTCGAACCTGGCCCGCTACGGCGACACCCCGGACTCGGCCTGGTTGTGGGGCCTCGCCGGGGTGGTCGCGGGCCTCCTGCTGGGCTCGCTGGTCGGCGGGTTCCTCGGTGGCCTGGTCAGCCGGGTGCTCGCCCGCGGCAAGCTGTCCCTCCTGGACCGCGTGGTCGGCGCCGTCACCGGTGCCGTGACCGCGCTGCTGGTGATCTGGCTGGTCTCGTGGGTGGTCCCGGCCGTCGTGAGCGCCGAGGCGCTCGCCCCCGTGACGACGCTCGCGCAGTCCCTGGGCGGCAGCCGGGTCGTCGACTCGGTGTCGGAGCTGCTGCCCGCCACCACCTCCGCCGCCCGCGACGTCGTCGACGCCGCGCGGCCCCCCGCCGGCTGACCGGACCGACCCGACCTGCAGCGGTCCGCCGTCCGGCGGCCCGCGACCCGCCGCTGCCCGTGATCGGGCTCGGCACGCTTCCGAGGAGAACCATGAACGACGAGAACCGCACCCCGCGCGACGACGACCGTCCCACCGACCGGCAGCCGCCGGTCCCCGCCGACGACGCCCCCACCGCACACACCCCGGGCCCACAGCCGCGGGACGGTGCGCACGACGGAGGGACGGTCGCCGCAGCCTCCGATGCGGGTGACCCGCCGCGTCGTCGCCGGTTCGCCTCCCTGCGACGCCGGTCGGCACTGCCCGTGGTCGCGGCAGGCGTCATCGGCCTGGTCGTCGGAGCCACCGCGAGCGGGCTGGTCGTGGGGACCGCGTTCGCCGGCCCGGGGGACGGTCCGGCCCGTTCCGCCGTCGCCGCGGACGGTCGCGGCCCCGGTGGTCCCGAGGCGCCCGGTCGGGAGTCCGACGGGCCGGGGCGTGGCCCGGACGGTGCCGGCCCCGGCGGACCCGGTGGGCCGGGTGCCTGCGGTCCGGCCGGTGGGCCGGGTCGTGCGGGGGGTGCGCCGCCTGTCGGGGCTCCGACGCCGCCCGCGCCGCCCGCTGCGGGTGTCGCCCCGGGGGCCACCGCTCCGACGCCGCCCGCTGCCGGTGCGGCCCCGGGCGCGACGGTTCCGGGTCCGGGTGGACCCGCGGCACCGGCGGCGCCCGCCGCTCCGGGACCGGCGGCTCCGGCCGCTCCCTGATCCCGTCCGTGCGGTGGTGCCTGACGGCCGCACCGTGCAGGAGGAGGGGAGAAGGGAGTGCTCCTCGTCGGATCGCGTCGCGCATTCGCCCCCGACGCGCTGCAGGACCCGACGAGGAGCACTCGACGGACCAACGCGCAGGAACGGGCACGGATACCCCCCTGATGCGGTGACGGCGCCGGACGGGAGACCACCATCGGTCGTCCTCGCAGGTCGGACCGTCCTCCTGGGCGTCGTTCCGACGGAACATCGGACGTCGGCCCCGTCGGGACGGCGGTGGCGCGACGTCCCCTCCGGCTGCGGGCCGCGGAACGGAGCGGGAGGAGCTGCACGGCCCGCCGGTGCCGGATCAGCTCCGGCGGGCGGCCGACGACGAGCTCCGGCGGTCCCGGCCGGGCAGCGTCGCCGGACCGGGCGTCCGCTCGGCCGGGCGCCGCCGACGGCACCACGAGCGGGAGGGGGCGACCGGCCCGCCCACCTGCCACCCGACCCGGAACGGCAGAGCGTCGCCGGAACGCACGGACCCGGTGCACGGACGTCGGAAGGACCGTCACCACGTCCGCCCATGGACCTGACGACGCAGGTCAACGACCGATCGACGACCCGGTCGGGTGGTGGCCCGACCACCGAGAAGACCACGTCGGCCACCCGCGGCGAAGTGACCGTGGTCGGCGTCACACAAGACGGTGATCGGCCGGAACGCCTGGTGAGGGGGTCTCGATAACCGTGTGTCGGCCCGTCTCCAGCATCGTGACCTGCGACGACATCGGATGTACGCCGTAGGTACCCCCCGGTTTGACGACCCCGGACACCGTGCCGTAACTTTCTTCCTGTCAGCGAGTGAGCCGGACAGAACGGGCCTGGGAGGCCCGGTCAACAGGCCCCGCGGACATGACCCCCGGTGGTTCGCCGAGTTTCTCGGTGTGATTGTCTTGGTGGGTCGAGATGATCCGTCTTCAGGATCCTGCTCCTTGTGTGGGGGTGGGTGAGTGCGGTGCGGGGGTCTTTTGAGAACTCAACAGTGTGTCGAGCTATTTTTATTCGGTTTGGCGTTTTGTGCCAAATTGTGGTTGCAGCATTCGACCCCGTCGGGTGTTGTGGCCAGTTGTTTGTTTGTCAGGGTTTTGTTGGAGAGTTTGATCCTGGCTCAGGACGAACGCTGGCGGCGTGCTTAACACATGCAAGTCGAGCGGTAAGGCCCTTTCGGGGGTACACGAGCGGCGAACGGGTGAGTAACACGTGGGTGACCTGCCCTCCACTCTGGGATAAGCCCGGGAAACTGGGTCTAATACCGGATAGGACCATTGATCGCATGGTTGGTGGTGGAAAGTTTTTTCGGTGGGGGATGGGCCTGCGGCCTATCAGCTTGTTGGTGGGGTGATGGCCTACCAAGGCGGTGACGGGTAGCCGGCCTGAGAGGGCGACCGGCCACACTGGGACTGAGACACGGCCCAGACTCCTACGGGAGGCAGCAGTGGGGAATATTGCGCAATGGGCGGAAGCCTGACGCAGCGACGCCGCGTGGGGGATGACGGCCTTCGGGTTGTAAACCTCTTTCGCCAGGGACGAAGAGCAATTGACGGTACCTGGAGAAGAAGCACCGGCCAACTACGTGCCAGCAGCCGCGGTAACACGTAGGGTGCGAGCGTTGTCCGGAATTATTGGGCGTAAAGAGCTCGTAGGCGGTGTGTCGCGTCGGCCGTGAAAACTTGGGGCTTAACTCTGAGCGTGCGGTCGATACGGGCATCACTTGAGTTCGGCAGGGGAGACTGGAATTCCTGGTGTAGCGGTGAAATGCGCAGATATCAGGAGGAACACCGGTGGCGAAGGCGGGTCTCTGGGCCGATACTGACGCTGAGGAGCGAAAGCGTGGGGAGCGAACAGGATTAGATACCCTGGTAGTCCACGCCGTAAACGTTGGGCGCTAGGTGTGGGGACCATTCCACGGTTTCTGTGCCGCAGCTAACGCATTAAGCGCCCCGCCTGGGGAGTACGGCCGCAAGGCTAAAACTCAAAGGAATTGACGGGGGCCCGCACAAGCGGCGGAGCATGTGGATTAATTCGATGCAACGCGAAGAACCTTACCTGGGTTTGACATGCACCAGACATCCCTAGAGATAGGGATTCCCTTGTGGTTGGTGTGCAGGTGGTGCATGGCTGTCGTCAGCTCGTGTCGTGAGATGTTGGGTTAAGTCCCGCAACGAGCGCAACCCTTGTTCCATGTTGCCAGCACGTAATGGTGGGGACTCATGGGAGACTGCCGGGGTCAACTCGGAGGAAGGTGGGGATGACGTCAAGTCATCATGCCCCTTATGTCCAGGGCTTCACACATGCTACAATGGCTCATACAGAGGGCTGCGAGACCGTGAGGTGGAGCGAATCCCTTAAAGTGAGTCTCAGTTCGGATCGGGGTCTGCAACTCGACCCCGTGAAGTTGGAGTCGCTAGTAATCGCAGATCAGCAACGCTGCGGTGAATACGTTCCCGGGCCTTGTACACACCGCCCGTCACGTCACGAAAGTTGGTAACACCCGAAGCCGGCGGCCCAACCCTTGTGGAGGGAGCTGTCGAAGGTGGGACTGGCGATTGGGACGAAGTCGTAACAAGGTAGCCGTACCGGAAGGTGCGGCTGGATCACCTCCTTTCTAAGGAGTCCCATCATGTGATGGGGCACCACAATACTCTGTGAGTTCTGCTCATAAGGTGTCTGTGGTTCCTTCATTGAATCGCATTTGCGGCCCCGTTCGTGGGTCGGGTGCGTTGGGTGGAACGCAGGTCGTCGGACCGTTTGGCTTGGCACACTGTTGGGTCCTGAGGGGACACCCCGAGGTTCTTCGGAGCTGTGGGTTGTTTTCTTTGGCCGCTCAGGTTGAGGGTTGTCCTAACGCCCCGGTTGGTTCCGGGTGTGGTGGCTTCTTCTTGGTCTGGTGTGGTTGTGGGTTGAGTGTTGCATAGTGGATGCGAGCATCTTGTTGTGGTCAAGTTGTTAAGAGCACATGGTGGATGCCTGGGCATCAGGAGCCGATGAAGGACGTGGGAGGCCGCGATAGGCCTCGGGGAGCTGTCAACCGAGCTGTGATCCGAGGGTGTCCGAATGGGGAAACCCAGCGCCCGTCATGGGGCGTTACCCGTACCTGAATTCATAGGGTGCGTGGAGGGAACGTGGGGAAGTGAAACATCTCAGTACCCACAGGAAGAGAAAACAATAGTGATTCCGTGAGTAGTGGCGAGCGAAAGCGGAAGAGGCTAAACCGTGTCCGTGTCAAGCCGGCAGGTGTTGCGGGTGCGGGGTTGTGAGACGTGTCGTTCATCTTCTGCCGAGGATGGGACAGCAAGAGCCGGTGTTAGCGGAACGACTCTGGGATGGTCGGCCGTAGTGGGTGATAGCCCCGTACGCGAAAATGTCTGGTTCTGTTGTGGGCGTGTTCTCGAGTAGCAGCGAGCCCGTGAAATTCGCTGTGAATCTGGCGGGACCACCCGTCAAGCCTAAATACTACCTGATGACCGATAGCGGACAAGTACCGTGAGGGAAAGGTGAAAAGTACCCCGGGAGGGGAGTGAAATAGTACCTGAAACCGTGTGCTTACAAGCCGTCAGAGCCTTGAGTCTTCGGACGGGGTGATGGCGTGCCTTTTGAAGAATGAGCCTGCGAGTTATGCTTCGTGGCGAGGTTAACCTGTGTGGGGTAGCCGTAGCGAAAGCGAGTCCGAATAGGGCGTTGTAGTCGCGGGGTGTAGACCCGAAGCGGAGTGATCTACCCATGGCCAGGGTGAAGCGTCGGTAAGACGTCGTGGAGGCCCGAACCCACCAGGGTTGAAAACCTGGGGGATGAGCTGTGGGTAGGGGTGAAAGGCCAATCAAACTTCGTGATAGCTGGTTCTCCCCGAAATGCATTTAGGTGCAGCGTCGTGTGTTTCTTACCGGAGGTAGAGCACTGGATGGCCTAGGGGGCCGACAAGCTTACCGAAGTCAGCCAAACTCCGAATGCCGGTGAGTGAGAGCGCGGCAGTGAGACTGCGGGGGATAAGCTTCGTGGTCGAGAGGGAAACAGCCCAGATCACCGGCTAAGGCCCCTAAGCGTGCGCTAAGTGGGAAAGGATGTGGGATCGCCCGGACAGCCAGGAGGTTGGCTTAGAAGCAGCCACCCTTGAAAGAGTGCGTAATAGCTCACTGGTCAAGTGGTCCTGCGCCGACAATGTAGCGGGGCTCAAGCGCACCGCCGAAGCCGTGGCAATGACACTGTTGTGTTGTTGGGTAGGGGAGCGTCCTGCATCTGGTGAAGCCCGGGAGTGATTTACGGGTGGAGGGTGTGGGAGTGAGAATGCAGGCATGAGTAGCGAATGCAGAGTGAGAATCTCTGCCGCCGGATGACCAAGGGTTCCTGGGCCAGGTTGTTCCGCCCAGGGTGAGCCGGGACCTAAGGCGAGGCCGTCAGGCGTAGTCGATGGACAACGGGTTGATATTCCCGTGCTCGTGATAGTGCGTCCATGCCGAGGCCGGTGATGCTAACCATCCGAACCCACCTTCGCTCCTTCGGGAGTGTTGTTTGTGGGGGAGCGTGGGATCCGATCTGGTAGTAGGTAAGTGATGGGGTGACGCAGGAGGGTAGCTCCGCCACGCGGTGGTTGTCGTGGTGTAAGCCTGTAGCCTGATTTCCTAGGTAAATCCGGGGGATCGTGAAGGGTGAGAGGTGATGCGTAGCCGATTGAGGCGAAGAGAGTGATCCCATGCTGTCGAGAAAAGCCTCTAGCGAGTGCTGTTGCGGCCCGTACCCCAAACCGACACAGGTGGTCAGGTAGAGAATACCGAGGCGATCGAGCGAACTGTGGTTAAGGAATTCGGCAAAATACCTCCGTAACTTCGGGAGAAGGAGGGCCGGTTGTCTTGAGGCTCCTTGCGGGCTAGGGACGGCCGGTCGCAGAGACCAGGCCCAAGCGACTGTTTACTAAAAACACAGGTCCGTGCGAAGTCGCAAGACGATGTATACGGACTGACGCCTGCCCGGTGCTGGAACGTTAAGAGGACCTGTTAGCTCCTTCGGGGTCGAAGCGGAGAATTTAAGCGCCAGTAAACGGCGGTGGTAACTATAACCATCCTAAGGTAGCGAAATTCCTTGTCGGGTAAGTTCCGACCTGCACGAATGGCGTAACGACTTGGGCGCTGTCTCGACCACAGACTCGGCGAAATTGCACTACGAGTAAAGATGCTCGTTACGCGCGGCAGGACGGAAAGACCCCGGGACCTTTACTATAGCTTGGTATTGATGCTCGGTTCGGCTTGTGTAGGATAGGTGGGAGACTGTGAAATCATCACGCCAGTGGTGGTGGAGTCGTTGTTGAAATACCACTCTGGTCGAATTGGGTGTCTTAACCTCGGGCCATGATCTGGTTCAGGGACAGTGCCTGGTGGGTAGTTTAACTGGGGCGGTTGCCTCCCAAAGAGTAACGGAGGCGCCCAAAGGTTCCCTCAGCCTGGTTGGCAATCAGGTGTTGAGTGTAAGTGCACAAGGGAGCTTGACTGTGAGACTGACGGGTCGAGCAGGGACGAAAGTCGGGACTAGTGATCCGGCACCACCTTGTGGAAGGGGTGTCGCTCAACGGATAAAAGGTACCCCGGGGATAACAGGCTGATCTTGCCCAAGAGTCCATATCGACGGCATGGTTTGGCACCTCGATGTCGGCTCGTCGCATCCTGGGGCTGGAGTAGGTCCCAAGGGTTGGGCTGTTCGCCCATTAAAGCGGTACGCGAGCTGGGTTTAGAACGTCGTGAGACAGTTCGGTCCCTATCCGCCGCGCGCGTTGGAGACTTGAGGAAGGCTGTCCCTAGTACGAGAGGACCGGGACGGACGAACCTCTGGTGTGCCAGTTGTCCCGCCAGGGGCACGGCTGGTTGGCTATGTTCGGGAGGGATAACCGCTGAAGGCATCTAAGCGGGAAGCCTGTTCCAAGATGAGGTCTCCCACCACCTTTGAGTGGGTAAGGCTCCCAGGAGATGACTGGGTTGATAGGCCGGAGATGGAAGCCTTGTGAGGGGTGGAGTTGACCGGTACTAATAGGCCGAGGGCTTGCCACAACGAGTTGTTCGCATCCACTGTGTGACCCTGAGCTCACAACCCTGTGCGGGTTGTGTGTTCGTTGGTCCCCCACCCGTTTTTGTGGTGGGGTTTGTTGAATAGTGTTGTCGGTGGTCATTGCGGTAGGGAAACGCCCGGTCCCATTCCGAACCCGGTAGCTAAGCCTTCCTGCGCCGATGGTACTGCACTCGCCAGGGTGTGGGAGAGTAGGTCGTCGCCGACATTCAATGTGGGTGGGAGATGTCCCGGACCTGATGGTTCGGGGCATTTCTCGTTTCTGGCCGTGTCCGGTCCGCCCGGGACGGCCCCGGGGTCGATGTTCGGCGGCCGGTCGTGGTGATCGGTCCGGACGCCAAGCCGTCGTCGGATTTCAGGCTGCTCCAGACACTCGGGCCGTTGTCGGCATTCGGGGCCGCTGCCGGCACCGCGACCTCCGTCGATCTCCAGGTCGCCAGGCCGTCGGCTCGTCGCTCGCGACCCGCCTGCTCGGCGACGCCGGTCGCACCTGCGCGCACCGGTACCGGGGCCCGCGGTCGCGTTGCTCTCCGCGGCCGCTGAACGTCGCACAGGTTCCGGCGACCTCGCAGCCCGTGCAGGGGCTGTGACGTCCCGAGAAGCTCTGCGACACGGTCGGGGGTGCCGTGCAGCGGTGCCCTACGGAGGGGCGGGCCCCCGGGGTGCTTCCGCGCGGGAGCAGCGGAACCCGGTCCGGGGACGGAGCCGGCCACCACGCACCGTGCTCCGCCCCGAGAATCCATCGGGGGTCGGACCTGAGTTGCACAGGTTTAGAGGTCGTTTCAGAACGACTTGTCGAGTTTCCATTGACCCCTCGACGACAGATCAAACGGCAGGTCAGATAGCCGCTTGTCGTCTACAACAGACACGTCGACCTCGTTCTGAAATGACCTCTAAGAGCGCCCGGCGATTGATGGTTATCGGAGTCGACGGGTCGTGGGTCGGGTTGTCCAGCGGTAGCGGCTGCGGGCACGGTTGATCAGCCGGCGGATCACGGTGAGCGCGGCGGCGAGGTCGAGGTAGAACTCGACGATGATCTTCCGGCGATCGGTGAACCGGCGCAGCTTGCCGTAGCCGTTCATCCAGGAATGGGTGCGCTCGACCGGCCACCGCTTACCGACCTGGATCGGGGCGGGCCGGCCCTTGGTGGCGATCTGTGCGTCGAACCCGAGTCGTTCGAGCAGATCGCGGGTCTTGCCTGAGTCATAGCCCCGGTCCAGGTGCAGGCACGGTCGCTCGGGCAGCGGCCCGATCATGTCGTAGATCCCGATCAGGGTCGGTTTCAGCAACGGCGAGTCGTGGTCATTGGCGCGGGCGCTGATCAGGTGCAGCGGGATCCCCGCACCGTCGCAGACCACGGAGCGTTTGGTGCCCTGTTTGCCCCGGTCGACCGGGTTACAGCCGGCGACCTCGCCACCGCAGGGAGCCTTGGTGATCGCTCCGTCGGCAGACAGATCGTCGAGGTCGAGACCGATCATCTGGTCATAGCCGGCCAGCGCGGCCCGAAGGACCTGCTCCCCGACGCCGGCGGCGGCCCACTGGGCGAGACGGCGGCGGATCGTGCGGTCCGAGCAGCCGGGGGTGGCGATGCGTTCGTAGCCGCTGCCGTGCACCAACGCCGCGAGCACGTGCTCGAACACCAGGCGGTCGGGGATACGGCGGCGGTGACATCCCCACGGATGGGCCGGGTCGAACTCCGGGCGCCGCTCTGCCTCGATCAGGGCAGCGAACTCGACCCAGAGGGGGTCGATCAGCGATTCTGGCAATAGAGGCACGGACCCTCCAGGCGACCATCAGGACATCAGCAATCCCATGATCACTTGCAGGTCCGTGTCTCTACCAACACCGACACACGGCCACCTCTACTGCCGGACGCTCTAAGAGGTCGTTTCAGAACGACTTGTCGAGTTTCCATTGACCCCTCGACGACAGATCAAACGGCAGGTCAGATAGCCGCTTGTCGTCTACAACAGACACGTCGACCTCGTTCTGAAATGACCTCTAAGAGGTCGCGCGGATTGGTTGGTGATCATGGACGTCGTGCAGGTCGGGCGTTCCAGCGGTGTGTGGTCCAGGCCTGCCGAATCAAGCTACGGAGTGTGACGATCGTGTCGGCGAGGTCGAAGAACGCGTCGACGACGATTTCTCGTCGTTCGTAGCAGCGCTGCAGCCGGTTGAAGCTGTTGTGCCAAGCGTTGGTCCGCTCGACGTGCCAGCGGCGGGTGGCCTGGATCGGCGCTTTCTCACCCTTGTGCGCGATCTCGCCGTGCAGGCCTCGTTCGGCCAGCGTGTCGCGGGTCTTGCCGGAGTCATAGCCGGCGTCGAGGTGCACGGTGATGTCGTCGGGCAGCGGGCCGAGAGCATCGAGGCGGTCGAGGGTGGGGCCCAGTAGCGGGGAGTCGTGCCGGTTGGCTCCGGCCAGGACTCGGCCCAGCGGGATGCCGTATCCCTCGACGAGCACCGAACGTTTCATACCCTGTTTGCGCCGGTCCACCGGCGACGGACCGGCGACCTCGCCGCCGCCGGGGGCCTTGGTGATGGCGCCATCGACGGCGATGTCGTGCAGCAGCAGACCGACGATGCGGTCGTAGGCGTCCAGGACGATCCGACGCAGCTGGGCGAAGACCCCGAGCCTGATCCACTCGTCACGACGATCGCGGATGGTGGTCGCCGAGCAGGTGCTGTCAGCGATGCCCTCATACGAGCAGCCGAACCGCAGTACCTGCAGGAGCTTGTCGAACACGATCCGATCCGCGATCCGGCGGCGATGGCAGCCCAGCGGATGGGTGGGATCGAACTCGTCTCGATGAGGCAGCAGCGCGGTGAACTGGTCCCACAACGGCTCGGTCAGCCATGATGGCAGGGTGGGCACGCGGCCTCCAGACGATCACGAAGCGTAGATAACTTCATGATCGGCAGGCCCGTACCCGCCCTCGCCCCCAGACACTCGACCGCGGCCAAGCTGTGACCAATCCGCGCGACCTCTAAGACGTCGTTTCAGAAGTGGTGGGCCCGGTTCTGCCGGTGACGGCGGGGCTGGCAGCATCGGCTGATGGTCGCGCCTCGTGTGTCTGAGAAGACGAAGATTTTCGAGTTGGAGATCGTCCTGACCGAGGTGGTGCCGGCGGTCCGGCGTCGGGTGCAGGTGCCGGGCGAGGTCGACTTGGCGGTGTTACACGAGGTGGTGCAGTCAGTGATGGGCTGGACGAACTCTCATCTGCACGAGTTCGAGATCGTCGGGCGCCGCTACGGGATCCCAGACCCGGACTGGCCCGGACAGGATGTCGCCGACGAGACGAAAGAGAAGCTGTTTCGGCTGGTCAAGGCTGGTGACCGGTTCGGTTACGTCTACGACTTCGGTGACAACTGGGCCCACGAGATCACCGTCGAGGCGGTCGCGGCCGTCGAGCCGGGAGTGTGCTATCCGCGATGCGTCGCCGGGCAGGGGGCGTGCCCGCCCGAGGACGTCGGCGGGATCGGGGGGTATGAGGACTTCCAGGCCGTGCTCGCCGACCCTGACCATCCCGACCGCGCCGAGCGCCTGGAGTGGGCGGGCGGGCCGTTCGACCCGCACCGCTTCGACCCTGACGAGGCCGACCGGGCCTTGGAGTGGCTGGCCTGGCGGCCGCTGGCCCCGACCTCGTAGGCGAGTGCCTCAGCGAGGGCTGGGTCGACCATCACTTCGGCTTCGGCTTGGTGAGGCGGCGGTGGCAGATCAGGGCGCAGGCCAGCGATAACAGCGCGGTGATCGTGGATTCGGCGCGGTCGTAGCGCAGCGCGAGGCGGCGGAAGTCCAGCAGCCAGGACATGGTGCGCTCGACGACCCAGCGGACCCGCCCGAGCCGGGTGGAGTCCTCGATCCCGCGCCGGGCGATCCGCACCCCGATCCCACGCCCACTCAGGTAGCGGCGGCAGCGGGGATAGTCGTAGCCCTTGTCGGCGTGCACCTTGTCCGGCCGACGTCGCGGACGCCCCGGCTGTCCCGCCCGTTCGCGGACGCCGGGGTTGGTGTCCAGCAGCGGGGCGAGCATCCGACTGTCGTGGGCGTTCGCCCCGGTGACCAGCGCATGCAGCGGGAGCCCGCCTCGGTCGCAGAGCACGTGGTACTTGCTGCCCGCCTTCCCGCGATCGGTCGGCGAGGGCCCGGTGGCCTCGCCGCGGCGCTTGGCCCGCACGCTCACGCTGTCCACCGCCGCCCGCGACCAGTCCAGCAGGCCCTGCTGGGCGAGGCGGTCGAGCATCACCCGGTGCAGCTGGGCCCAGACCCCGGCCTGCTGCCACTGCCGTAGCCGCCGCCAGCAGGTCACTCCGGACCCACAGCCGAGCTCGGCGGGCAGCGCGTTCCAGCTGATCCCGGTCTTGAGCACGAACACGATCCCGGCCAGAGCGGCCCGATCCGGCACCCGCGGACGGCCTGTCCGTCCCCGCTTGTGCTTGCGCGGCTTGGGCAGCAGCGGCTCCACCAGCGCCCACAGCTCGTCGCTCACCAATCGCTCGACACAAGATCGCCGCGCCACGACCGGACATGATCAGCTACCAGCGCCGATCCACACAGGACCGACACGCCGACTTCTGAAACGACCTCTTAGTGCCCCGGCGCGGTGATGGTGGGGAGCCGGTCGAGAATGGCACGCGCGCCGCTGGTGATCTGCGGGGCGGCGGTGATCGGGTGACCGCCGACGTCGACTCGGACGGTTCGTAGTGGGCGCAGGGCTGTGACCAGCTTCTTGATGGTCACGCCTGCCGCGTCCTGGAGGTGTCGGGAGACCGCGAGGGCGGCGAAGACGACGGTGAGGTGGGCTTCGATGGCGTCGCGTTCGCGGTGGAAGATCGGTCGGGCTCGCAGGTCGGACTTGGCCATGCGGAAGCTGGCCTCGACCTGCCACAGGTCGTGGTAGGCGGCCACGACCTTGTGCCCGTCCATGGTGGACTCGGCCAGGTTGGTGACGTAGCCCTTCAACCCGGCGAGCTGGCGGGCGCGTTCGACCAGGCCCCAGTCGACCTCGGTGCCGGTGGAGGCGATGCGGACGAAGCGGTCCTTCTTCAACGGCCGGGTGCCGGCGGCGACCTTCTCCGCGCGGTCGACCATGGCGTTGATCGCCCGGTCATCGTGTTTGTGGCGGGCGAAGCGGTACTGGTAGACGACCCGCCGGCTCCGTTTCGCCTTCCCTGTCCCCATGTCGCGGCGCGACTCCAGGACCTGGCCGTCGTCGAAGGCGTTGCCGTGACGCTCGACGTGCGCGGCCAGATCGTAGGGCGCCTTGCTGATCCTCGACCCCACGATGAAGGAGAACCCGTTGTCCTCCAACGCGTTCAGGTTCGACGCGGACAGCATTCCGGCATCGGCGACGACCACCATGTCCTTCACGTCGTGCCGTTTGCGGAAGTCCTCCAGAACGGGTAGCAGAGTGGTCGTCTCGGCCTTGTTGCCCTCGAAGCAGCGGACCTCGAGCGGGAACCCGGACGGGTCGACGAGCAGCCCGACCTGGATCTGCGGGTCGACCCGGCGTTCCTTGCTCATCCCTACCTTGCGCAGCGTGTCCTCGTGCTCGACCTCGAAATGCAGCGTGGTCACGTCATAGAGCACCAGCGACGCCGCCCCCACCCGCGAGGCCACGGTGCAGGCGGCGGCCAGGACGGCCCGGTAGTCCTTGTCGCTGCAGCGGCGCAGCGCCGCGGTGAAGGTGTTGCGATGCGGCGCGACCACCCCGAGTTCATCGAGGACCCCGACCGCGGCAGAGGTGCTGGTGGGCTCCACGATCCTGGCGAGCACGAGCGCCCGGAACACCTCGTCGGCGAGCTGGTCGAACCCCAACCGGCGGTAGGCATCGCACAGGACGTTCCACAGGACCTCGCTCGCCGACCCGGTCACGACCGCGCCCGCCGCGCCCCCGGTGGCAGGGGCGTCGAGGTCGAGGGCCTGCTGACCTGCATGGATGCGATCCCGCGCTGAGGCGATCAGCACTGCGAGCTCGGCGTCATCATGAGCGGAACCGACGTGGGCGACGATCCGCCGGACCCCGTGGCGCTTCTCCACGATCTGCACCGCCGTCGCCCCGGACGCCGTCTTCACCTTCCGGACGAACACCACCCGAGACTACCGATTAGTGCCCCAGATCCCGACCCCACAGCCCGCTGACCAGCAACGACACCTCACAACCCCCGACTACCTGTGCAACTCAGGTCGGATGGAACCGGACGGGCCTCGTGTACGACAGTGTGGGTATGGACTGTCAGGGCTACCGCGAGGTGCTGTCCGCCCGTCTCGACGGTGAGGCGGGCGACGACGAGCGTGCGGCGGCCGAGGACCACCTCGCCGGATGCGCGTCCTGCCGTGCCTTCGCCGACGGCGCCGACCGGCTCGGTCGGCTCGCGCGTGTCGGCCCGGCGGGTCCGGTCCCCGACCTCGCCGACCGGGTGCTCGCCGCTCTCGGGGTGGCGGTCCCGGCAGTCCCACCGCCTGCGCCCGAGGTCCCCCGCCTGAGCTGCCTGGACGGCGGCTGCTGCGGCGGGTCGGCGACTCCCGGGCCGGTGGGCGCGGCCACGTCGGCGTGTGGGTGCGCGAGCACCTGCGGTTGCGGTTGCCGGCAGGGCTCGCCCTGCCGGTGCGCCGTCCGCGCGGCGTAGCCGCACGACCGTCCGGCGGGCCGCTCCGGTGGTGGTGCCGCGCGGAGCACCACCCGTGGTGCACTGTCGGAGGAACACCCCGGTACCGGAGTGACGACGAGGGATCCGCATGAGCGCACCGCGCACGCCCGGCCCGGGCGCGCCGTCCCCGCAGGCCACCCCCGAGCTCGCCGACGAGCTCACCCGCATCGCCTGGCGGGTCGACCGGTGGATCGATCCCGGCCCGGCCTCGGTCGTCGCCGGGGCGGGGGTCGCCGCCGTCCTCGCCGCCCTGTTCATGCCCTGGTCGGTCCGTGGCGCCGGGTGGGAGGTCCTCGCCGGCCGGGCGGTGATGGGGCCGCTGCCGTGGTTGTTCACCGTCGTCGCGGTCGTGGCCGTCGCGGTGTCGGTGGTGGCGCTGCTGACCCGGTTCTGGCCGTTGGTGTGGACCGCGGCCACCGTCACCGGTATCGGCTCGCTCGCCGGGCTGTGGGCGGTGTGGTCACGGCAGACCGCCGTCACCGGTACCGACGACATCGGACCGGGCCTGGTCGTCACCGTGCTGGGCGTGCTCGTGCTGTTCGGTACCTGGGCGCGCACCGTCGTCGCCTGCGGGCCGCGCATCCCGCAGCGCCCGTACGCCTGACGCCCGGCGGTCAGGGCGCGAGCGCGGGGACCCGCCGTTCGGCCAGCTCCTCCAGGACACCGACGGCGTCCTCCACCGGCGGCAGCGTCAGCATCGCGCGCTGGGCGGAGCGCATCCGCGCGCGGACGTCGTCGTCGCCGAGGAGCCGGGTGCAGGTCGCCGCGACCTCGTCCGCGTCGGGGGCGCAGTGCGCACCCAACCCGAGCTCGGCGATGCGCCGGGCGTTGTGCTCCTGGTCCCCGAACTGCGGCAGCACCGCCAGCGGGACACCGTGCCGCACGGCCTCGCGGACGCCGTTGTAGCCGCCGTGGGTCAGGAACAGGTCCGCGACCTGCAGCAGCAGCGGCTGCGGCACCCACGACGCGGGATGCACGTGCGCGGGCAGCGCCAGGTCCTCGACCGGCAGACCGCCGGTGGACAGCACCACCTCGGCGTCGAGCCGGGAGGCCGCCTCGGCCACGGTGCGCAGGGCGGCCTGCGGGTCGACGGGGGCCCGGCGCCCGGCCCGCCCGGCCATCGCCGTACCCAGACCCGCGACGACCAGCGGGCGGCTCCCGGGGAGCGCGCCGACCCAGCCGGGCAGGGCCTCTCCCCGGGCGACCTGGTCGTCCTGGCGGAACGCCCGCGCCGGCGCGATCTGCGGCCCGGCCAGCGAGAACTGCGGGGGCATGCAGTCCAGCCGTCCCCAGCGGTGCAGCGCCGTCGGGTCGTCCGGAGCGGCGAAGCCCAGCTCGTCGCGGCGTGCGGCCAGCGCCTCGGCGACGAGTTCCGGGGCGAGGACGTTGCCGGCACCCGACGGTGCCGCCACACACGGCACCCCCAGGTGCTCGGCGACCAGGAACCCCGCGGTCTCGCCCCCGTCGCGCAGCACCAGGTCGGGGGTCCCGTGGGCCTGCACCAGCGCGAGGAGCGCCCGCGCGGCGTCGGTCACCTGCGGGCCGGCGAACAGGGTCGGCAGCAGGGCCGTCGTCACCTCGGTCGGGGTCAGGGTCGCCAGCGCGGCGGGCCCGCCGAGCTGCGCGAGGGCCGGGCCGAGGTGCTCGGCGGCGTCGGCCATCGTCGCGAAGACCGGCGCGACGACGACGGGCGCCCGATCGAAGACCCCCGCGATGTCGGGCGGACAGGCGACGACGACCCGGTGGCCGGCGACGCCCAGCGCCCGGGCGAAGGGGAGCACGGCGCGACCGTGCGAGGGGGAGCCGGTGACGCTGCAGAGGACGAGCACCCGGCCATGATCGGCCGGATCGTTGCGGTAAGCAAATGATCAGGTACGGGTCCAGCGCCCCAGCACCATCAGCGTCCTCGTCCCGGTCACCGTCCCGTTGCGTCGCAGCCGGTCGATGACCTCCTGCAGGTGCGCCAGGTCGCGCACCCGGACCTGCACCAGCGCGTCGAGGTCGCCGGCCAGGGTGTACACGGCCTGCACCTCCGGCTGCCGCGAGGCCGAGTCGACGATCTCGGAGACGCTCGCGGTGCCCGCGTAACGGATCTCACTGAACGCCTCGACCGCCCAGCCGAGCTTGGCGTGGTCGACCTGCACGGTGAAACCGGTGATCACCCCGGACTCGCGCAGCCGGTCCACCCGGCGCTTCGTCGCCGCGGTGGACAGGCTGACCCGCTCGGCCATGTCGGCGTAGGTGCGACGGGCGTCGGCGTGCAGCAGTCGCAGGATGGCATGGTCGAGGTCGTCGACCTGGGTGTCGGGCACGGTGCCTCCAGCGCAACGGATCGTCGGTGATCGGAGCCTCGAACGGTATCCGTTGCGTTCTCGCGGGCAGTGTCCCGTCACCTGTTGTGTCGTGGCGGCGGTCACGCTGTCCTGGTCGGGCCGCGCCGCCCCACCCGACGAGGAGCTGTCACCGATGACCGTGCTGGACGACAAGTACCTCGCGAGCCGGGGCCGGGCGCCGATGAGCGGGATCCAGGCGCTGGTGCGCCTCGTGCTCGAGCAGGCTCGTCTCGACACCGCCCGCGGCTTCGACACCGCCTCCTTCGTCAGCGGCTACCAGGGTTCCCCGCTCGGCTCCTTCGATGCCGAGCTCGGCCGCGCCCGGACCCATCTCGACGCCGAGCGCGTGGTATTCCGGCCCGGACTCAACGAGGAGCTCGCCGCGACCGCCGTCGCCGGCACCCAGCTGCTCGACGCCGTACCCGGTCGCCGTCACGACGGTGTCGTCGGCTGGTGGTACGGCAAGAACCCCGGTCTCGACCGGGCTGCCGACGCGATCCGGCACGGCTCCCTGGCCGGGACCGCCCGACTCGGCGGCGCCGTCGCGATCATCGGCGACGACCCGTCCTGCAAGTCCTCCACCGTGCCCAGCTCCTGCGAGCCGATGGCCCAGTCGCTGGCGATGCCGCTGCTCGCGCCCGGCTCGGTGTCCGAGGTGATCGAGTTCGGGCTGCACGCCGTCGCGCTGTCCCGGGCCACCGGTCTCTGGACCGGCCTGAAGATCATCGCCGACGTGGCCGACGCCTCCTGCACGGTCGACCTCGGTGCGCTGCGCCCCGCACTGCTCGGCGTCCCCGCCCCGCCCGCCACCGACCGCGCCCAGGCCGGCCCGCTCGTCGGGCCCGCCGCCGTCGAGGCCGAACACGACCAGCTCACGCGCAGGCTCGACCTCGCCCGTCAGTACGCCCGGGAGACCGGGCTGAACCGCGTCACCTTCACCTCCCGCGACCCGCACCTGGCGGTCCTCGCCTCCGGTACCGGCTACGCCACCGTGCTGCGCGCCTGCGAGGACCTGGGCCTGGGCGAGGCCGAGCTCGACGCGCTCGGCGTGCGCCTGATCCGCCTCGCGATGCCGTTCCCGGTCGACGCCGACGCGCTCGCCGGGCTCGTCGAGGGCTGCGCGGAGGTGCTCGTGGTCGAGGACAAGGTCCCGTTCCTGGAGGGGCACCTGCG
Organism: Pseudonocardia sp. ICBG1293; assembly: GCF_020131355.1. Taxonomy (GTDB): domain Bacteria; phylum Actinomycetota; class Actinomycetes; order Mycobacteriales; family Pseudonocardiaceae; genus Pseudonocardia. The sequence continues at coordinate 27,021 of NZ_JAHLEL010000046.1, read as the reverse complement.
CGACGCGCTCTACGGGCGCGAGCACCGCCCCACGGTCACCGGCCGACGTGACGAGCGGGGCCGGCCCCTGCTGTCGGCCCGCGGCCAGCTCGGTGCGGAGGACGTCGCCCGCGCGCTGGCCGCCCGGCTCACCGCCGCCGGCCGGACCCTGCCCGCCGCCGCGGCCGCGCACCTGGAGCGCCTCGCCCCGCCGAAGCCGTCCCGGATCGGGCTGGACCTGCTCGGGAACCGGACGCCGTACTTCTGCTCCGGCTGCCCGCACAACACCTCCACCCGCACCGGCGACGACACGCTCGTCGGGGTCGGGATCGGCTGCCACGCGATGATCGCCCTCGACGGCGAGCACCGTGGCCACCAGATCGGGCTGACCCAGATGGGCGGCGAGGGTGCCCAGTGGATCGGCCTGGCCCCGTTCACCGACGACCGCACCCTCGTGCAGAACCTCGGTGACGGCACCTTCCACCACTCCGGCTCGCTCGCCGTCCGCGCCGCCGTCGCGGCCGGGGTCACCATGACCTACAAGCTGCTCTACAACGACGCCGTCGCCATGACCGGAGGGCAGCGCGCCGAGGGCCGCATGAACGTCCCGGACATCACCCGCTCGCTCGCGCTGGAGGGGGTGCGCCGGATCGTCGTCACCACCGACTCGCCCCGCGACTACCGCGGCATCGCCCTCGACCCGATCGCGAGCGTCCGCCACCGCGACCAGCTCGCCGCCGTCGAGGAGGAGCTCACGGCCACCGACGGCGTCACCGTGCTGATCCACGACGACCGCTGCGCCGCCGAGGAGCGCCGCCTGCGCAAGCGCGGGAAGCTCCCCGCCCCCGCCGAGAAGGTGCTGATCAACGAGCGGGTCTGCGAGGGCTGCGGGGACTGCGGCGACCAGTCGACCTGCCTGTCGGTGCTGCCGGTGGAGACCGAGTTCGGTCGCAAGACCACCATCCACCAGGCGTCCTGCAACACCGACTACTCCTGCCTCAAGGGCGACTGCCCGTCGTTCCTCACCGTGGTGCCCGGCACCCGTCCGCGACGCGAGATCCCGGCGCTGCCGGTCACGCTCGTCGACCCCGAGCCGCGGGTCGACCCGGACGCGGCCCTGATCCGGATGCCCGGCATCGGCGGGACCGGCGTCGTCACGGCCTCGGCGATCCTGCAGATGGCCGCGCACCTCGACGGGCTGTTCGCCGCCGGCCTGGAACAGGTCGGACTCGCGCAGAAGGGTGGCCCGGTCGTCTCCGACGTCCGGATCTCGAAGCAGCCCCAGCACGGGATCCTGCGCGCCTCCCGCGGGACCGCGGACGTGCTGATCGGGATGGACCTCGTCGGCGCCGCCACCGACGCGACGCTGGCCGTCGCGCGGGCCGGGCACACGGTCGCCGTCGTGAACACCTCGCTGGTGCCGACCGCGGCCATGGTCACCGGGCGGGTCGTGCTGCCCGGCTCCACCGACGACGCCGTCGACCGGATCGGTGCGGTCACCCGCGACCTGCTCGCGGTCGACGCCCAGACGCTGTCCGAGGCGCTGTTCGACGACCACCTGCCGACCAACATGCTGCTGCTCGGCGCCGCCTACCAGCACGGGGTGCTCCCGGTGTCGGCCGAGGCGCTGGAGGAGGCGATCCGGGTCAACGGTGCGGCCGTGGAGACCACGCTGACCGCGTTCCGCTGGGGCCGGGCCGCCGCGATCGACGCCGCCGCCGTGCGCACCGCGCTGGTCGCGCCGCAGCCGGGTCCGGTCGCGGTCGACGCCGCGTCCGCGGCGCTGGCCCGGTCGGTCGCCGCCGGCACGGGGCTCACCGACGCGCTCGCCACCCGGATCGCCGACCTCGCCGGCTACCAGGACGCCGACTACGCGGGCCGCTACGCCGAGGAGGTCCGACGGGTCGCGGCCATCGCCGCCGCCAGGGCCGGGGACACGGCCGGAGAGCGCGTCGGCGCCGCCTATGCCCGCGGCCTGCACCGGCTCATAGCCTACAAGGACGAGTACGAGGTCGCCCGCCTGCACCTGGACCCGGTCGAGACCGCCCGCCGCGACGCCGCGTTCGGCCCCGACGCCCGGGTGGCGGTCATGCTGCACCCTCCGGTGCTGCGCGCCATGGGGATGGACCGCAAGATCGCGCTCGACGGGCGGTGGGCCGCACCCGCGTTCCGCGCACTGCGCGCGGCCCGGCGGCTGCGCGGCACCCCGCTGGACCTGTTCGGCCGCGCCGGGGTCCGACGCGTCGAGCGGGAGCTGGTCGGGGAGTACCAGGCGCTGGTCCGCTCCGCGCTCGACCTGCTCGAGACCGACACCGTGGACGGGGTGGTCGCCGTCGCGGAGACCGCGGACCTGGTCCGCGGCTACGAGGACGTCAAGCTGGCCTCGGTGGAGCGCTTCCGGGAGCAGGCCCGCACCCGGCTGGCCGCCCTGAACGGCTGACTCTCAGCGACGCGCGCGGCCGGGTCTCAGGCGTGCCTCAGCGTTGCGGCGCACAATCACGGCGTGGGGCAACGCGCGACGGCACGACGCTGGCTCGACCGGATCCCGGGGGGTGCCCGCCTCCGGCGACGCCCGCCGGGGGACACCTGGGAGCGGGGGCGGCGCCGGGTCCGGCCGGTGTCCCCTGAGATGGGCGGGCGGCGGTCGGCCCGGGTGGACGGCCGGACCGCACGGCGGCTCGGCGCGGCGGTGCTGGCCGGGGGACTGGTCCTCGCCGGGTGCGCCGCACCGGCCGCGGCCGGGATCGCCGCGGTGGCGTCCACCGTCCCGGACGGTGCCACCGGGGACCTCCCCGACGCCGCGACGCTGCCGGCCGCGACGGTGCTCACCGACCGGGAGGGCGCCCCGATCGCCTACCTCGACGAGCAGTACCGGATCCCCGTGTCCTACGACCGGATCGCCCCGGCGATGGTCGCCGCGATCGTCGACGTCGAGGACCGCCGGTTCTTCGACGAGTCGGGGGTGGACCCCGTCGGCACCCTGCGCGCGCTGGTCACCGACGCCGCGGGCGGCGCCGTCCAGGGCGGTTCCACGATCACCCAGCAGTACGTGAAGAACTGGCTGATCGACGTCGTCGACCGCGACGACCCCGCCGCCCAGCGGGCCGACCACGCCGACACCCCGACCCGCAAGATCCGCGAGGCGGTGCTGGCCCAGCGGCTGGCCCACAGCACGTCCAAGCAGGACGTGCTGGCCGGGTACCTGAACACCGTGGAGTTCACCGGCCACGTCTACGGCGTCGAGGCCGCCGCGCGCGCCTGGTTCGGCACCGACGCCGCGCACCTGACCGTCCCGCAGGCCGCGCTGCTCGCGGGTGCGGTCAACAACCCCACCCTCTTCGACCCGTTCCGGCACCCGCAGGCGGCGACGGACAGGCGCGACACCGTCGTCGCGGCCATGCGCGTCGCCGGGTCGATCACCCCGGCCCAGGCCGCCGAGGCCACCGCCGCACCGCTCGGCGTGCGGCCCGGCGGGCCGCAGACCCCCGGGCACAACTGCTACGGCGCCACCGACGGCGCCGGGTTCCTCTGCGAGTACGCGGTGTCCGAGCTGGAGCGGGCCGGGTTCACCGAGCAGCAGCTCGACACCGGCGGCTACACGATCCGGACCACCCTCGACCCGGCCGCGACGGCGTCGGCGCAGCAGGCGGTCGACGCGAACGTGCCCCGCACCCAGGACGGCGTCGCGAACACCCTGGCGTTGATCCGGCCCGGGCACGGTGACGCCGCCACCGGTGACCACCAGGTGCTCGCCATGGTCGCCAACCGGCGGCCGGGCACCGACGCCGCCGCCGGTGACACGACCCGGGACCTCGTCGCCGCACCGTCGAACGTGTTCGGCGCCGGGTCCACCTTCAAGATCTTCACGACGGCGGCGGCGCTGGAGGCGGGCACCGTCGGTTTCGACAGCACGCTGCCCGACCCGCCGTCGGCCTGCTTCCCGGGTGCGGGCACCGCCTGCTACCCGGTCAGCAACGACACGCCCGGCTACCCGGACCCCATCCCGCTGCCCGTCGCGCTCGCGACCTCGCCGAACACCGCGTTCGTCGACCTGGAGGAGCGCACCGGGATCGGTCGCGTGGTGGACATGGCGCGCCGGCTCGGGCTGCGCGACACCCTCGCGTCGAACGCGGCCGGCGGCACGCCGGACCCGTCCTCGCCGGACGCACGGATCTCCCTGCCGCAGTCGGCGTTCTTCGCCGACCTGCCGTCGTTCACGCTCGGGGTGAGCCCGGTGTCCACCCTGGAGATGGCGAACGTGACCGCGACCGTCCAGAGCGACGGGGTCTGGTGCGCCCCGGACGCCGTGCTGTCGGTGACCGACCGCGCCGGGGCCGCGGTGCCGGTGCACCGGCCCGCCTGCGAGCAGGCCGTGGCCCCCGGGATCGCGCACACCCTCGCGGCCGGGCTCGGTGGGGACACCGTGACCGGCACGTCCGCCGCCGCGGCCCGCGCCGCGGGCTGGACCCGCCCCACCATCGGCAAGACCGGCACCACGAACTCCTCCGAGTCGGTGGCCTTCGTCGGCGCCACCGGTGGCATCGACGGCGTCGCCGGGTCCTCGATGGTCTTCGCCGACGGGCCGCAGCCGTCCGAGATCTGTCCCGGCAGCCCCGTGCACCTGGGCGACTGCGGGCACGGTGCCTTCGGCGGCACGGTCGCGGCCCCGCCGTTCCTCGCCGCCGTCGCCCCGCTGCTCGAGGGGTCGGCCGACGTGCCGCTGCCCGGTCCCGACCCCGCCTACCTGCAGCCACGGACCGGTTGACGGGGCTACTTCAGCAGCTGTTGGACCTCACGGAAGCGTGGGTGCGCCGCGTCCCGGAGCCACTCGAACAGCACCATCTCGGAGGTGACGATCCCGGCGCCGGCCGTGCGGAGGCGCTGCAGGGCCAGCTGCTCGTCCTCGACGGACCGGGAGCCGACGGCGTCGGCGACGACCAGCACCCGCCTGCCGTCGGCGAGCAGCTCCAGCGCCGTCTGCAGCACGCAGACGTGTGCCTCCACCCCGGCGACGACGACCTCGGCGCGGCCGGGCGGGAACAGCACGTCGTCGGCGGCGGCGAAGCGGGTCTTGGGCACCACCAGATGCGCCACGTCCGCGAGCCGCGCGACGGTGGGCCCCAGCTTGTCCGGGGCCTGCTCGGTGGCCAGTACCGGGACCTCCAGCAGGGTCGCGGCCTCGGCGAGCCGGGCGGCGCGGGCGACGACCCGCTCGCCGTCGTGCATCGCGGGGACGAGGCGCTCCTGCAGGTCCACCAGGAGCAGGACGGCGTTGCCTGCGCTCATCAACACGCCACGACGGTACGGGCTCGGTGCCCGCGGCCGGTCCCGCGACGTCCTCGTGGTCAGCCCCGCGACGCGTGGATCACCCGGTCCAGCACCGTCCGCAGCGCCTCCAGCTCCGACAGCGGCATCCCGAGCCGCTCGACGACCGCCGGCGGGATCGCCTCCGCCTGCGCGCGCAGGGCCCGACCGGCGTCGGTCAGGGACACGGCCATCGTCCGCTCGTCGCCGGGGACCCGGCGCCGGTCCACCAGCCCGGCCGCCTCCAGTCGCTTGAGCAGCGGTGACAGCGTGCCCGGATCGAGTGCCAGCTCGCGGGCCAGGTCGCCGAGCGAGCGGGGCGAGCGCTCCCACAGGGCGAGCAGCACCAGGTACTGCGGGTGGGTCAGGCCCATCGGCTCCAGCAGCGACCGGTACAGCGCGATGACGTTGCGGGCCGCGACGGCGAGGGCGAAGCAGACCTGACGATCGAGCCGGAGGAGGTCGTCGTCACCCGGGGATGCGCTCGTCATGGCGCCCACCGTACACTCTTGGGGCACCAAGAATTGGGGGACCAACAGTGAACGAGCGGCCGAACCCGTTGCGGTGGCTGGCCTACGCCTACGGCGCCGGCCTGCCCGCCCGGCACCACGGCTGGGTGCTGCACGACGTCACGACCCGGACCTGGCAGCTGCGCCATCTGGCCCGCACCACGGTGCAGCTGCTCCCGATCGGGGTGCTGCTGTACCTGCTCATCCCCGGCCCCGTGTACGTCCGCGCGCTGTCGGTGCTGGCCGGGGCGATCCTCGGCTACTTCTACTCGGTGGCCTACATGTACGAGTCCGCCGAGCACCGCGTCGCGAAGGCCGGGTACCCGGTGGGTCACGCCGCCGCCGTGCGCGAACAGGCCGACGGGGGCCGGCGGGACGCGGCCCGGGAGCGCTACGAACGGCGCTGGCGCGGCTGAGCCCCACCCCGCCGACCGACCCGCGCGACGCGGAGACGCGCGCCCGGGGCAAGGACGCCCCGCCGACCGCCCGGCACGGCAGGATGGGCGCGTGCGCACCGTCCTCGACCTGCTCCGGCTGCTGGCCGACCGGGCCGACGGCGACGCCGCGACCGACGCCGCACAGGGGGAGCTGGAGCGGGCCGTCACCGAGCTCGTCGCGTCCGACCCCGAGGCGGGCGCCCTGGTCCTGCGGGTACGCGCGGCGATGGCCGCCGGCCGGCGCCAGGAGTCCGAGCTCGCCGCGCTGGTCGGCATCGCCCGCGACCTCGCCTCGGAGTCCGACCCCGGCTCGGTCCTGCAGACGATCGTGCGCCGCGCGCGCGGGCTGCTCGGCACCGACATCGCCTACCTGACCCTGCACGACCCCGAGCGCGGGGACACGTTCATGCGGGTGACCTCCGGGTCGGTCTCGCGCCGTTTCCAGTCGCTGCGGCTCCCGCTCGGGGCGGGGCTGGGCGGCCTCGTCGCCGCCAGCCGTACCCCGCACTGGACCGGGCGCTACGCCGGCGACGGGCGGTACCGGCACACCGAGGAGATCGACACCGCGGTCGCCGAGGAGGGCATCGTCGGCATCTGCGGTACGCCGCTGCTGGTCGACGACGAGTTCGTCGGCGTGCTGTTCGCCGCCAACCGCACCGCACGGCCGTTCACCGCCGAGGACGTCGCCCTGCTCGGCTCGCTCGCGGCGCTCGCCGCGGTGTCGCTGGTGCAGACCCGCCGCCTGGCCGACACCGCCGCCGCGCTGCGCGAGCTGCGCGGCGCGCACGCCGCGATCGCCGAGGCCGCCGCCGCCCACGACCGGTTCGCCGGGGTCGCGGTGACGTCGGGGACCTCGCCGAGGCCCTGGGCAGGCTGCTCGGCGGGTGGGTCGCGGTGCTCGACGGTGAGGGCGCCACCGCCGCCGCGTACGGCCCGGTGCCGTCCGGCCTCGACGTGCACGCGGCGGTGCGCCGGGCCGAGGAGCGCGACGCCGCCGGGCGCCCGGTCGCGGTGTCCTGCGCCGGTGGCGTCCGGGTCACCGCGGTGGTCGCCGGGGGGGTGTCTCTATGGGTTCGTCAAGCGGCGGCGAGTTCTGGATCGGGGTTGTTGACCGTGGGCGGGTTGTAGGGGCGGCGGTCGCGGAGCATGGCGTAGATGACGTCGGTGCGGCGTCGGGCGAGGCAGATCAGGGCGGCGTTGTGTCGTTTGCCGGCGGCTCGTTTGCGGTCGTAGTAGGCGCGGCTGGCGGGGTCGGCCAGGGCGGCGAATGCGGACAGGAACAGCGCGGATTTCAGGGCGTGGTTGCCGCGCTGGGATCGGGTTTCGCCTTTGATCGAGGTGCCGGAGCGGCGGGTGACTGGGGCGAGGCCGGCGTAAGCGGCGAGGTGCCCGGCGGTGGGGAACCCGGAGCCGTCGCCGACGATGGTGAGGATCTTGATGGCGGTCCTGACCCCGAGTCCGGGCATCGAGGTCAGGACCGGTCCAAGAGGGTGGGCCTCCAGGCGGGCTTCGAGCTCGTCGGCGAGCTGGTCGCGTTCGGTGTGGACCTGGCGCAGCTGCCCGGCGACGCCGGTGATGACACGGGCGAACGCGGCCGTGCCGGGAACGGTCAGGCTCTGGGCGTCGAGCGAGGTCAGGATCTGGGCGGGAAGGGTGCGGGCCAGTCGAGGCGACCGGGCCCGCATCGTCTCGGCGATCCCGTCAGCGCCGAGCTCTCGCAGGGCTTGCGGGGTGGGCGCGGCCGCGAGCAGGTCGAGCACGCCACCGCGGTCCAGGCGTGGCCCGAGCAGGCGTTCCAGGGCGGGATGAACATGCAGCAGGGCGTCGCGCAGCCGGTTCGTCAGCCGGGTGCTCTGCCCAGCCAGGTCATCGTCGTAACCGGCGAGCACAGTGAGTTCGGCGAGGGTCTCGTCGTCGGTGCCGACCCGGCGCAGGGTGTGCGGCATCGTCCGGGCGGCCTCGGCGATCACGTGGGCGTCGCGGGCGTCGGTCTTGGCCTGCCCGGGATGCAGGTCGGCGATGCGGCGCATCGCCAGCCCGGGCAGGTAGGCCACCGTGATCCCCAGATCACGAGCGACGGCGATGGCCAGCGCTCCGATCGAGGCGGGCTGGTCGATGACCATCAGCACCGCGCCGTGCTCGGCCAGCCCGGACAGCACGGTGCGCAGCGCCGATTCGTCGTTGGGCAGGGCCTTGTCGTGCACCCGCTTCCCGTTGGTGTCGACCGCGCAGGCGTGGTGTTCGGACTTGCCCACGTCCAGGCCGCAGAACACCGCGAACCCGGTCGGGTGCTGGTCAGGATCGGGCAACCGCCGCTCCCTTCTCGTCGCGGCAGGCCGACCACGAGCACCCGCGCCGGCAGCCACGTTACGAGCAGACCACACGGGTCAGGTCTCTATCAGCGGTCGTTGGCGCCCTCCGGCCACGGCGACAACACCCCCCAGATCATCGGGCGACAGGGGCAGTCAGTCATACCGCGGCCGGCGGCCTGCAAGCCCTCAGCGGGCTTGATCAAGAAGGTAACGGGGGGGGGCGCCGGCGCGGCCCATGCCGGTGACGCCCGCGGTGACGGCCTCGGTCTCTTCGCCGTCCGGCCAGCGCAGCCGGACGCCGGTACCGGCCACGAGCTCGCCGCACTCGGCGGAGACCGCGGGGCCGGCGTCGGGGGCGGGTGCGCCGGGGTCGTCCGCGGTGAGCAGCCCGAACCCGGGGAAGCAGGTGAACCAGTCGCCGGCGGTGGCGCCGTCCGGCCGGGGGACGGCGGCGACGTCGAGCACGGCGCCGACGCCGGAGGCCTCGGCGAGCATGCCGAGGGTCCCGGCCAGCCCGGCCATCGACACGTCCTTCGCCGCGGCGGGGCGGTGCGCCGCGTCCGGCCCGATGGCCCCGACGGTCGCGGCCAGCTCGGCGCGGGTGCGTGAGGTGGTCGAGTCCCACTGGCGTCCGGTGTAGCCGGGACGCCAGCCGCCACCCAGATCGGTGGTGAGCCGGACCCGGTGCCCGGTGCGCCCGCCACCGGCGGGGACGGGGTCCCCGGTACGTCCGAGAGCGGTCAGCGACAGCGCCGCGGGCACGTCGAGCTGGGTGTGCCCGCCGAGCAGCGGGACGCCGTAGGCGTCGGCCGCGGCGCGCACCCCGCTGAGCACGCGGTGGGCGAAGGAGGCGTCCCGGGCGCCGACGGCATCGAGCAGCCCGACCGGGGCGGCGCCCATCGCCGCGAGGTCGTTGATGTTGACCAGCACCCCGGCCCAGCCCGCCCACTCCGGGTCGCGCTCGACCATCGCCGGCACGATCGCGTCGCAGCAGGCCACGACGTCGGTGCCCGGGACCGGCGCGCCGTCGTCGCCGACGAACCCGGCCGGGCCGAGGCCGCCGACCAGCGCACCCAGCGGCGCCTTGGTGGCGACGACGAGGTCCTGGACGCGCGTCATCGGCCATCGCATCGTGACGTGCGGGGCCCCGGCGACCACGCTGTCGCGGACCCGGGTCCAGCCGAGCCGGTCGAACAGGACCGCACCCGCGGCCTGGACGTCGGCGTCGAAGCGCAGGGCGCCCGCGGCCTCGGCGCGTGCGCAGGCGGCGCGGACCAGCGCCGCCCCGACGCGCACCCCGGTGCGGCGCCGCGCGGTGGGGGCGACGACCAGCCTGCTGCCGGTCCACCACCCGATGTCGGGGTGGGCCGCGCGGGCCGGGCCGAGGCGCACCCCGCCGAGCAGGGTCCCGTCGGCGTCGTGGGCGAGCAGGACGACCACGCGCGGATCGGCGTCGTGGTCGTCGAGGTCGGCGGTGGGCCGGTCGGGGAACAGCCCCTGCTCGACGCAGAACACCGCGCGGCGCAGCGCCCGGTACCCGGCGATCCCGGGGTCTCCCGCGTCGTCGGCGCGGGCCTCGCGGATCGTCACCGGTGGGGTGTCGGTGCCGCGGGCCGGGCGGCCGCCGAGCAGCTCGTCGGCGATCCAGCGCGGGACGGGGGTGAGATGACGGGGTGCCCCGCTCACGAAGCGGGGGCGGGGGTCGGTGGTGCTCATGGTTCAGCCCCCTGCCGCCGACAGCGCGCTGCACGCCCCGCAGGCGGCGCAGCCCGCGGCCTGGTCGGCGCCGCGCATCCCGGCCTCCCGCAGCACCGCGGCGACCCGGCCGGTCACGTCGGCGAGCAGGTCCGGGTCGGGTGCGGGGACACCGTCGGCGAAGGCGAGCGTGCCGGGCAGCGGCCGGTAGGGGACGACGAACGGGTACACCCCGGCCGCGACCAGCTCCGCGGCGCCGGCGACGAGCTCGTCGGGGTCCTCCCCGAGCCCCACGATGAGGTAGGTCGACACCGCGTTCGGGCCGAACACCCGCACCGCCTCGTCCCAGGCCGCCCGGTACTGGGACAGCCCGACGGTGGCCTTGCCGGGCATCCAGCGCCGGCGGACGTCGTCGTCGAGGGACTCGACGTGGATGCCGATCGCGTCGGCGCCCGCGGCGGCCAGCTCGGCGAGCACACCGAGGTCGTCGGGGGCGGGCGGCTCGCACTGGACCTGGATCGGCAGCCCGGGGACCCGTTCGCGGATCGCGCGCACGCAGCGCAGCAGGTGCCGGGCACCGCGGTCACGTCCGTTGGAGGTGCCGGTGGTCAGCACCATCTGGCGCACCCCGTCCAGGCGGACGGCGGCCTCGGCGACCTCGGCGAGCTGGTCGGGGGTCTTGACCGCCGTGGTCGCGCCGGACTCGAGGGACTGCTCGATGGCGCAGAACCGGCAGCGGTCGGCCTCGCCGTAGCGCACGCAGGTCTGGACCACGGTGGAGGCGAGCACGTCGTCACCGTGCAGCCGGGCGATCTTCTCGTAGGAGACGCCGTCGGCGGTGGTCAGGTCGTAGAAGGCGGGTCGGGCGACGGTGTCGACGGCGACGCCCATGTCGGTCACGCCCCCGCCGGGTTCGCGGCGCAGCAGCCGCCCGTCCCGGAGCCGGTACGGGGAGTCGGCGACGATCGGGACGGTGGTGGCCAGCCCGTCGACGAGCACGTGGCCGTCGGCGGACGGCCCGGCCCCGCCGGGGCGGCGCAGCGGGATGACCGACCCGAGGTCGGTCACGCCGGAGGGGCGCTCGGGCCCGGTGCCGGATGCGGTGTCGGGCCCGGTGTCGGGGTCGAGCCCCACGCCGCGGACGGCCAGCTCGGCGCGGGCCCGCAGACCGGGCTCGGTACGGGACGGTGCGGACATGCGGACGGACCTCCGGGGATGCGACGGGCCGGGTACGGCGGGGTGCGACCGGTGCACCCGGCCGCACTGAGATGCAGCCCACGGCTGCCGCGACGGACGCCGGGGCGCCCTGAGCTGCATCTCGGTGCGGATCCGGGACGCGGTGGCGTCCCGCCGTCGGTCAGAGCTGGTAGGTCGAGTTGATGATCGCGCCCTTGCGGGCGTAGTGGATGAGCGCGTCCTGGACGTCGAGCGGGTGCGTCGGGATGACGCCCTCGATCAGGTCCTCCTCGCGGGCACCGTGCAGCGACAGCCCGAAGCGGCAGCAGTAGACCTTGCCGCCCTCGCCGATGAAGGTCTTGAGCTGGTCGTTGATGTTGTGCTCGCCGGGGAACGCGGACGTGCCGGTCGTCGGGAAACCGCGGGTGGCCAGACAGTTCAGCGAGCCCGGGCCGTAGAAGTACATGGCCGACTCGAAGCCCTTGCGCAGCGCACGGGTCGCCTGCAGCACGGCCACGAAGCTGACCGAGGACTCGTGGGCGATGCCGTGCACGAGGGTGAAGTAGGTCTCGCCGTTCTCGGCCTGCAGGTCCGGGAAGACCTTGGTGCCGCCGTAGATGCTCGAACCCTCGGGCAGCGAGGGGTGCGGGATCTCCTCGAGGCTCTTCTTCTCGACGTCGGACAGCTCGGCGCTGGTCATGGGGATGCTCCTCGTGGTGTGACGGATCCACGCCGGGATTAGGGGTGCGTGGGAGCGCCGGGGGAGGGACACTGCGAAGGAATCGGGCCCCACCGTTTCCGGCAGTACCCACAACACCAGTGATCTGTTTCCGGAACGTTGAGAGCGGACTACGACGGCAATTCTTGATCAGCGCTTTGTGACCGTCGTGTTGCGTAACACGGGGCAATACTCCCGTCGTCCGAACGACACGATTCGGTAATACGACGGGTCGACCGTGGTGGCGTTCCCCGATCCCCCACGAGGAGGCCCCCATGACCGCGGTGATCCGGCGCGAGGACCGGCGCACCCCGCCGACCGAGCTCGACGGCGAGCACCGGACGGTGGTCGTCGTCGGCGGTGGACAGGCGGGGCTGTCGATGAGCCGCTGCCTGGACGTGCGCGGCATCGACCACCTGGTGCTCGAGCGCGACGTCGTCGCGTCGTCCTGGAAGCGGCACCGCTGGGACACCTTCAGCCTGGTCACGCCGAACTGGCAGTGCGACCTGCCGGACTTCCCCTACGCCGGGCCGGACCCGCACGGGTTCATGGTCCGCAGCGAGATCGTCGACTACCTCGAGGCCTACCGGACCTTCGTCGACCCGCCGCTGGTCGAGGGCGTCGAGGTGACCCGGCTGCACCGTGACGACCGGGGGACCTTCGTGGTGGAGACCTCCGCCGGGACGTGCACCGCCGACCAGGTCGTCGTCGCCACCGGCGGGTACCACACACCGCTCACCCCACCGCTGTCCGAGCCGCTGCCGGGACACATCGCGCAGGTGGGGTCGGAGGACTACCGCAACCCCGCGCAGCTGCCGCCGGGGGAGGTGCTGGTGGTCGGGTCCGGGCAGTCCGGTGCGCAGATCGCCGAGGACCGGCACCTGGAGGGGCGCACGGTGCACCTCGTCGTCGGGCACGCGCCGCGGGTGGCCCGCTTCTACCGGGGCCGCGACGTCACCGACTGGCTGGACGAGATGGGCTACTACCGGATGCCGGTCACCCGGCACCCGCGTCGCGAGGCGGTGCGCGCCCAGGCCAACCACTACGTGACCGGGCGCGACGGCGGCCGGGACATCGACCTGCGTCGCTTCGCCGCCGAGGGCATGCACCTCTACGGTGCGCTGACCGACCACGCCGGGGGCCGGCTCACCTTCGCCCCCGACCTGGAGTCCTCACTGGACCACGCCGACGAGGTCAGTGAGTCCATCAAGGACACCATCGACGGCTGGATCGCCGAGCAGGGCGTCGACGCACCGGTCGAGGAGCGCTACACCCCGGTGTGGCGGCCGGAGCGCGAGGTCACCGAGCTGGCACTCGAGGGCTCCGGGATCACCTCGGTGGTCTGGTGCATCGGGTTCCGGCAGAACTTCTCCTGGGTCGACCTGGGGGTCTTCACCGGGCGTGGTGCGCCGGTGCACAGCCGCGGCGCGACGGCCGTCCCCGGGCTGTTCTTCCTGGGCCTGCCCTGGCAGTGGACCTGGGGGTCGGGCCGGTTCTCCGGGGTCGGCGCCGACGCGGCGTTCCTCGCCGAGCGGATCCGGTCGCAGCGCGGCCTGACCTCGACCGGTGGCCGCGGCGACGTCTGCAACGTCCTGGCCCTGGGGTCCTGAGTGGGCGGGGCCGACGCCGCGGACGACCCCGCCGACCTCGGCGGCACGACGGGCTGGGGGCGTGTCGTCGCCCCGGCGGCCGTCGAGCCCGAGCCACCCTTCGCGCAGCGCTGGGAGGGGCGGGCGTTCGCCCTGACCGCGCTGACCATGGGCCGCATCTCCGGGCGCAACCTCGACGCCTTCCGGCACGCACTGTCCCGGTTGGACCGTGCCAGGTACCTCGACGACGGCTACTACGGCCGCTGGCTGAACGCGGCCGAGCTGATGCTGGTCGACTCGGGCGTCCTGGCGCCCGGCGCGGTGACGGCACGGGCCCGGCGCGGGCGCGGTGAGGAGGTGACCGAGCCGGTCGACCCGCCGGTGGCCAAGCCCGACTACGCCCCCACCGGCCCCGGGTCGCTGCGCACCGTCGGGAACGCCCCGCGCCTCGCCCCCGGCGACCCGGTCCGCGCCCGCGAGGAGCCGCCGGACGTCGCGCCGCCCGCGCCGTCGGCCGGACCGGTCGGCCGGGGGCCGTGCAAGCTGCCCCGCTACCTGCGCGGGATGCCCGGCACCGTGACCGCGGTGCGGCCCGCGCACGTGCTGCCCGACACCCACGCGGTGTTCGCCGGCGAGCACCCCGAGCACGTGTACACCGTCGCGTTCGCCGCATCGGACGTGTGGGGGCCCGGCGCGGACCCGCACGTCACCGTGCACGCCGACCTGTTCGAGTCCTACCTGGAGCCACGATGACCGACGACGATCCCGGTCCGGCGCTGCGCACCGCGGCGCTGGAGGAGCTGCTGGTCGAGCGGGGGCTGGTGGACCCGGCCGTCGTCGACGGGTTCGTGCGCACCTACGAACGCGACGTCGGCCCGCTCAACGGCGCGACGGTCGTCGCCCGCGCCTGGACCGATCCGCAGTACCGGGACTGGCTGCTGCGCGACGGCACCGCGGCCATCGCCTCGCTGGGGTTCAGCGGGCCGCAGGGCGAGCACATGGTGGTGCTGGAACAGACCGAGCAGGTGCACCACGTGGTGGTCTGCACGCTGTGCTCGTGCTACCCGTGGCCCGTCCTCGGACTGCCCCCCAGCTGGTACAAGGACCCGGCCTACCGGGCCCGGGTCGTGCGCGAGCCGCGCACCGTGCTCGCCGAGATGGGCCTCGACGTCCCCGCCGGGCGACGGATCGAGGTGTGGGACTCCTCGGCGGAGGTCCGCTACCTGGTTCTGCCGCGCCGCCCGGCCGGTACCGACGGGCTCACCGCCGAGGAGCTCGCCGGGCTCGTCGGGCGGGACGCGATGGTCGGGGTGGCCGAGGCGGGGGAGCCGTCGTGAGCAGTCCGGTGCTCGACACCGCGGGCCCCGCGGCCCCGCCGCGCGCCAACGGCGAGCTGGTGTTCGCCGCGCCCTGGGAAGGCCGCGCGTTCGGGCTCGCCGTCGCGCTCGCCGAGGCGGGGGTGTTCACCTGGGACGGGTTCCGTGACCGGCTGATCGCCCGGATCGCCGCCGAACCCGGCGCCCCGTACTACGGCTGCTGGCTCGCCGCCTGCGAGGACGCGCTCGTCGCCGCCGGCAGGCTGGGTGCGGCCGACGTACCCGCCCGCGCCGCCGGTCTCGCCGCGCGGCCCGCCGGTCACGACCACGCCGACGGCGGCCACGGCCACGGCCATCACCGTCACGGCCACGACGACCACGGTCACGGTCGGTAGGAGAACGCCGACCTCCGGTGACCGAGCGGTGCGGCGACCGCATTCCGTGCATTACCCCAGCAGAATTCGGAACGGAACTCGGCCGACCCGATCGGGGCCGTGCACGACCCGGCCGGTGTCACCGCTCGATAACCGATCATGATTTCGGAGGGCCGATCCCGTGGGGCGCGGATAGATTGGTGGCATGAGCGGATCCGGGTCGACGGTCCTGCGGACCGTCGCCTGGTGCGCCGGGGTCCTGGTGGTGGGCGCGGGGGTGATGGTCGCCGTCGTCGTCGGGTTCGGCGCGCTCGTCGCGCCGGGCGAGGCGCGCGCCTCCCGCGAGCTCGACCCGGCCACCGAGTTCACCCGGCTCGCCGCCGAGGACCCGGCCGCCGCGCTGCGCTCCTGCACCCCGGCGCGCGGCACCCTCGTCGACGCGCTGTCCGGGGCGCTCCCGGTGGGTGCGGTGCCCGGCGCCGACCGGTTCACCGCGACCGACGGTGACCTCACGTTCGTCTCGGCGCCGATCACCGGCACGGTGCGCGGTGCCGGTGACCGCGCCGTCTGGGCCTGGGGGAGACAGGGCTTCGCCGCCGTCACCGACGACGCGCGCGCCCTCACCCCCGAGCTGCCCGGCCCCGCGCTCTACGCCACCGGGCCGGACGCGGCCGGCGCGGTCCGGGCCGCCACCTGCGTCGAGGCGGCGCAGCGTGTGGACCGTTCCGGTGCCGCGCCGACCCAGGGGCCGGTCGCCCCGCGCTGAGCAGGCTCAGCCGCCGGGCAGGATCAGGCAGCTCGACGTGGCCTCGCCCAGCAGGCGGCCCCCGGCGTCGGTGAGCTCGGCCCGGGCCAGGGCGGTGCGCCGCCCCGCCTGCACGACGTGGCCGGTGCAGGTCACGGTGCCGGTGTCGACGGTGATCCGGCGCAGGAACCGCACCGACAGGTCCAGGCTGGTGTAGCCGGTCCCGGCCGGGAGCGTGGAGTGCACCGCGCACCCGCAGGCGGAGTCGAGCAGCGTGGCGTAGACCCCTCCGTGCACCGAGCCGATCGGGTTGTACTGGTGCTCGCCGGGCTCGAAGGCGAAGGCGACGCGTCCGTGCTCGGCGGAGACGGCGCGGAACCCGACGAGGCTCGCGATGGGGGCCCCGGGCAGTCTGCCGTCGACGATCCGGCGCAGGTACTCCAGACCGTCCAGCCCGGACGCGGCGGCGGCGAGCACCATCGGGTCGGTCCATTCGTGCTCGCGGCGGCGGGTGGTCGCGGACCCGGTCGCGGGTTCAGCTGCGGAGGTCATCGTGGCTCCTGCTCGGTGTCGGGGACGGGGGCTCCGGGGCCCGGGCGGAGGTGGACCTCGTCGGTGCGGCCCAGACGGTGCCCGGCGCCGCACACGCTCACCAGGCGCACCGGGGCACCGCAGCCGGTGTGCACGCGGACCACCGGGGGCCCGGCGTCGCCGGCGAGGTGCCGGTCGCCGAAGTCCATGAGGGCCGCCAGCACGACGCCCAGGTCGCGGCCGCGGCGGGTCAGCCGGTACTCCGCGCGGGTCCGCGCGCCGGGCTCCCGGTAGTCCACCCGTTCGACGACGCCGTCGCCGACCAGGTCGGACAGCCGCCGGCTCAGAACGGTGCGCGCGACCCCCAGGCCGCGGGCGAGCTCGTCGAAGCGGCTGACCCCGCGGCCGAGGTCGCGCACGAGCAGCACCGTCCAGGGGTCGGCGAGCAGCGCCGCCGTGCGGGCCACCGAGCACACCTGGGACGCGGCCGCCGTCCGTGCGTCCATCCCGCCTCCCTGGGTCTCGCTGCGCTACTCAGCCGGGAGCGTAGCCGGTCGGGACGGGGCGCGACAGGGCCGTGTCCCGTCGTGCGCGATTGATCGCGAGCAGAGCGGGAAGCCGGGAGGGGACAGCTACGAGCACGAGACCGAGGAGGAACCCACGGTGGCGAACGAACTGCAGGGCCGGACCGTCGCGATCCTGGCCGCGGACGGCGTCGAGAAGGTCGAGCTGGTCCAGCCCCGCGACGAGCTGCAGAAGGCCGGCGCCCGGGTCGAGGTGGTCTCGCTGTCCACCGACCCGATCCAGTCGATGTCGGCCGACATCAACCCGGACGAGAAGATCGACGTCGACCGGGCCGTCGCGGACGTGTCCGCCGACGACTACGACGCCCTGGTGCTGCCCGGCGGCACCGTCAACCCGGACAACCTGCGGGCCGACGCCACCGCGGTGGCGTTCGTGAAGGCCTTCTTCACCGCAGGCAAGCCGGTCGGCGCGATCTGCCACGGCCCGTGGACCCTGGTGGAGGCCGACGTGGTGAAGGGCCGCACCCTCACCTCGTTCCCGAGCATCCGGACCGACCTGCGCAACGCCGGCGCCACCGTCGTCGACGAGCAGGTCGTCACCGACAGCGGCCTGGTGACCAGCCGCAACCCCGACGACCTCGACGCGTTCTGCGCGAAGCTGATCGAGGAGTTCGCCGAGGGGAAGCACCCGGTGCACCCGGAGGGCGCGACCGCCTGAGAAGCCGTCGCAGCACGGCGACGGGCCCGGCACCCCGGACGGGGGCCGGGCCCGTCGGCACGCTCAGCCCTCGACGGGGCCGGGTAGCTGCGCGTCGTCCTCGGGGTGGTCGCGGCACCGGTCGGTGTCGGGGCGCACCTCGAGCCGCTCGTCGTCGATCTGCTCGCCGCACACGTCGCACCGGCCGTACTCGCCCGTGTCGAGCCGGGTGAGTGCCGCCCGGACGCGGACCGTGCGGGCGCGCCGGGTGCGCTCGTCCAGGTCGTGGGCCATCGACTCGTAGGCCCGCGAGCCCTCGTCGCCGAAGTCGAGACCCTCGCCGACGCGGTCGTCGCCCGGGGCCGGCTGCTCGGTGACCACCGGGCCGTCCTCGAGCCGGTCCAGCTCCTCGGTGAGCAGGGTGCGTGCCCGCTGCGCGTCCATCGGGTCTCCTCTCGTGCCGTGCGACCGGACGGCCGCACGGGGACCGGACTACCCCACCGGGAGGCGCGCACACGCACGTCGTTTCACCCCCGACGGCCCGGGTAGGCGTGGTCCGGCCGGCGGGTGCGGCCGTGTTCCCCCCTCGGTGGTGCCCGCCGGTGCCCACCCCGTCCCGACGAGGTCGCGTCACCGGCGCCGGCCCCGGACCGACCCGAGAGGGAGCCCCGTGCCCGACAGCCCGCCCGCCCAGCAGCAGACCCCGCCCGGTGACACCGGCGCGATGGACCCCGAGCCCCGCGACGAGATGCGCGGCTACCGGGGCCGCGACCTGCTCGCCGGCACCGTCGCCCTGGTCACCGGCGGCGACTCCGGGATCGGGCGTGCGGTGTGCGTCGCGTTCGCCAAGGAGGGTGCCGACGTCGCCCTGGCCTACCTGGACGAGCACGCCGACGCCGAGCACACCGCCGGGCTCGTCCGGGCGGAGGGACGGCGCTGCCTGACGCTGCCCGGTGACCTCGGCGACGCCGGGCACTGTGCCGAGGTCGTGCGCCGCACCGTCGAGGAGCTGGGCAGGCTCGACACCGTCGTGAACAACATCGCCACCCAGGAGCCGGTCGACGCACTCACCGACATCGACGACGACGCCTGGCTGCGGACCTTCGAGGTCAACATCCACAGCTACTTCCGGGTCACGAAGGCGGCCCTGGAGCACCTGCCCGACGGCGGTGCGATCGTCAACACCGGCTCGATCAACGGCCTGCGCGGGAACAAGAGCCTCATCGACTACTCGGCCACCAAGGGCGCGGTGCAGTCGCTGACCTACTCGCTCGCGCAGTCGCTGACCCCACGCGGCATCCGGGTCAACTGCGTCGCCCCCGGTCCGGTGTGGACGCCGTTGATCCCGGCGACGATGCCACCGGACACGGTCGAGGGATTCGGTGAGCAGACCCCGATGGGACGCCCCGCGTCGGCGGACGAGATCGCTCCGTCCTTCGTGTTCTTCGCGGCGCCGCGACTGTCGTCCTACTACACCGGCGAGGTCCTCGCACCGGTCGGCGGCGAGACGCTGCCGGGGTGAGCCTGCGGGCCCCGCCGCCGCGCCGGCGGCGGGGCGGCCGGGGATCCTCAGTCGCCGGCCAACCGCTCGCGCAGCCGCGCCAGGGTCCGCGACAGCAGCCGCGAGACGTGCATCTGCGAGATGCCCAGCTCGGCGGCGATCTGGGACTGGGTCCGGTCGCCGTAGAAGCGCAGGACCAGCATCCGCCGCTCCCGTTCGGGCAGCTCGTTGAGCGCCGCCCGCATGCCGGGGCCGTGCGCGGCGAGGTCCAGTGCCGGGTCCTCGGAGCCCATCCGCTCGGCGAGTGGCAGCTCCTCACCCGAACCGTTGTCGCCGACCGGCGCGTCCAGGGACTTGGCGTGGTGGGACTCCAGCGCGCCGAGCGCGTCGACGACCTCGCCGATGGGCACACCGACCTCGGCCGCGATCTCCGACGGCCGCGGCGGGCGGCCGAGCCGCCGCCCCATCTCGTCGGCGACCCGCCCGACGGTGACGGCGAGCTCCTTCAGGTCGCGCGGGACCCGCACCGCCCACGAGTAGTCCCGCAGGTGCCGCTTCATCTCGCCACGGATGCTCGGCACCAGGTAGCCGAGCGGTCCGCCGGTGGCCGACGACGGGTCGTAGCGGTCGACCGCCTTCACCAGGCCGAGCATGCCGGCCTGCTCGATGTCCTCGACGCCCCGGCCAGGAGCGGCGAAGCGCCGGGACAGGTTGCGCACGAGGGGACGGAACTCACGGATCACGTACTCGCGCAACGCGTCCCGGCCCGGCGCGCCGGGTGGGGTGGCCGCCAGCTCATCGAGGTCGGGGATGAGGTCGTCGTAGCCGCGGCGGCCGTCGCGGGCCGGGTGGGCAGGGTGGGACTTCGCATTGTCCCTCGCAATCGCCGATGGCAGGTGCGGGGTCCGCTGCGCGGTTGAACGGATCTCGTGTGGACCGGTGGGCGAGCGGATCCGCGTCGGCGGTGTCCTTCGTGCGCCCGGTACCGGGGATCCGACCGTAACCCCGGCCCGCGCGGTCCACAACCCGGGCGGGCGGGCCGCGGGGCGGCTCAGCCCCGGGCGCGCGGCGGGGTCACGAACACCGCGGTGTCGTAGTAGGTGCGCAGGGCGGTGACCGCGCCGGTGCCGTCGCCGGCGCCGTCGTCGGTGAGGTCGAGGACGGTGACCCCGCGCACGGTCACCGGGCGGCCCCCGGCGAGCACGGCGTCGCCGGCCCACTCCAGCGCGACGGAGTCGCCGGTCTGCACGGCGTGGTGGAAGGTCGTCGCGACCCGGTCGAAGGGGGAGCGGTACTCCCGCCAGAACGCTCCGAGGTCGGTGCGCGGCCCGCGGCCGTCGAGCCGCTCGGCCGTGGCGCCGTCGGCGAACCGGGCGAGCAGGTCCTCGGCGTCGCCGTCGCGCTCGAAGGCCTGCAGGGCGTCGGCGAACGCGCGGACCCGCCGGTCGGTGAGGTCCGTGTCCCCGGGGGGGGGTGTCCGCGAAGCCGGTGTCGTCGGGGGTGGAGTCGTCGCGGGTGGTGTCGTCCGGTGCGGTGTGTCGTCGCATGGCGGGCGGCTACCCGCCGGACGCGTTCCGACCCGTCGTGGACCGGACGCGTCCGGCGGGCTGCCGGTCGGGTCGGTGACACGGACCCGGGGCGGGTCCGTTCAGGCGTCGGTCTCGACGACGGTGGCGCCGTCGGCGGCGCGCTGGACCGACTCGCACCCCTTGTGGGCCGCGGCCTTGGTCTCGTAGGCCTCGCCCACGGCGACGACCTGCCCGTTGCTCGCCTTCAGCCGGAACCGGAACTTCCCGCCCCGGTCCTCGTACACCTCGAACTTGCCTGCCACAGTGGCCTCCTCGGCTCGATCGACCACCCGCTGATGGGCGCGGATGGGGGCGCACGTTAGACGTCGTTTCAGAAGTGGTGGGCCCGGTTCTGCCGGTGACGGCGGGGCTGGCAGCATCGGCTGATGGTCGCGCCTCGTGTGTCTGAGAAGACGAAGATTTTCGAGTTGGAGATCGTCCTGACCGAGGTGGTGCCGGCGGTCCGGCGTCGGGTGCAGGTGCCGGGCGAGGTCGACTTGGCGGTGTTGCACGAGGTGGTGCAGTCAGTGATGGGCTGGACGAACTCTCATCTGCACGAGTTCGAGATCGTCGGGCGCCGCTACGGGATCCCAGACCCGGACTGGCCCGGACAGGATGTCGCCGACGAGACGAAAGAGAAGCTGTTTCGGCTGGTCAAGGCTGGTGACCGGTTCGGTTACGTCTACGACTTCGGTGACAACTGGGCCCACGAGATCACCGTCGAGGCGGTCGCGGCCGTCGAGCCGGGAGTGTGCTATCCGCGATGCGTCGCCGGGCAGGGGGCGTGCCCGCCCGAGGACGTCGGCGGGATCGGGGGGTATGAGGACTTCCAGGCCGTGCTCGCCGACCCTGACCATCCCGACCGCGCCGAGCGCCTGGAGTGGGCGGGCGGGCCGTTCGACCCGCACCGCTTCGACCCTGACGAGGCCGACCGGGCCTTGGAGTGGCTGGCCTGGCGGCCGCTGGCCCCGACCTCGTAGGCGAGTGCCTCAGCGAGGGCTGGGTCGACCATCACTTCGGCTTCGGCTTCGGCTTGGTGAGGCGGCGGTGGCAGATCAGGGCGCAGGCCAGCGATAACAGCGCGGTGATCGTGGATTCGGCGCGGTCGTAGCGCAGCGCGAGGCGGCGGAAGTCCAGCAGCCAGGACATGGTGCGCTCGACGACCCAGCGGACCCGCCCGAGCCGGGTGGAGTCCTCGATCCCGCGCCGGGCGATCCGCACCCCGATCCCACGCCCACTCAGGTAGCGGCGGCAGCGGGGATAGTCGTAGCCCTTGTCGGCGTGCACCTTGTCCGGCCGACGTCGCGGACGCCCCGGCTGTCCCGCCCGTTCGCGGACGCCGGGGTTGGTGTCCAGCAGCGGGGCGAGCATCCGACTGTCGTGGGTGTTCGCCCCGGTGACCAGCGCATGCAGCGGGAGCCCGCCTCGGTCGCAGAGCACGTGGTACTTGCTGCCCGCCTTCCCGCGATCGGTCGGCGAGGGCCCGGTGGCCTCGCCGCGGCGCTTGGCCCGCACGCTCACGCTGTCCACCGCCGCCCGCGACCAGTCCAGCAGGCCCTGCTGGGCGAGGCGGTCGAGCATCACCCGGTGCAGCTGGGCCCAGACCCCGGCCTGCTGCCACTGCCGTAGCCGCCGCCAGCAGGTCACTCCGGACCCACAGCCGAGCTCGGCGGGCAGCGCGTTCCAGCTGATCCCGGTCTTGAGCACGAACACGATCCCGGCCAGAGCGGCCCGATCCGGCACCCGCGGACGGCCTGTCCGTCCCCGCTTGTGCTTGCGCGGCTTGGGCAGCAGCGGCTCCACCAGCGCCCACAGCTCGTCGCTCACCAATCGCTCGACACAAGATCGCCGCGCCACGACCGGACATGATCAGCTACCAGCGCCGATCCACACAGGACCGACACGCCGACTTCTGAAACGACCTCTTAGCCCAGATGGTGTTGCGGGGAGTAACGGAACGCCGTGCCCGGTGGGGTGGTTCCGACCGGGCCTCAGCGGGCTCTCAGCGGAGCGGGCGTTCTCAGGGGCCCCACAGCGAACCGTCCCTAGCGTCCGCGTCATGCCGACTGCACTGGTCACCGGAGCGAGCCGCGGGCTCGGCGCCGCCTACGCCCACGAGCTCGCCGAGCGCGGGTGGTCCGTCGTCCTGGTCGCGCGCGACGCCGTCCGGCTCGCCGACGTCGCCGAGCGGATCGGCCGCGCCACCGGCGCGATCGTCGAGACGCTGCCCGCCGACCTGACCGACCCGGCCGGGCTGGCGGCCGTCGAGCGCCGGGTCGTCCAGCGGGACCTGCCGGTCGAGCTGCTCGTCGACGACGCGGGTGCGGAGACCGGCCTCGACCGGACGGCCCTGGTCGGCCTGACCCACGCCGCCGTGACCGCGATGACCGCCCGCGGGCGGGGCGGGGTGCTGAACATCGCCGGGCACCTCCCGGTGCCCGGTGACGCCCACGGCGCGCCGCGGTCCTGGGTGCCGGAGTTCTGCGCGGGCGTCGCGGCCTCGTCGCACGGCACCGGTGTCACCGTCACCGCGGTCCTCACGGGCCGGATCCGGACCGACGACCCGCAGGGTCCACCCTGGCCCGAGCACCGTGACGTCGTGCGCCGCTCCCTGGACGATCTCGCCCGCGGCCGGACGCTGTCCGCACCGGGCCGGGTGCACCGGGCACTGGCGGGCTACCTGGAGGCGCCGGGGACCGCGCTGTGGCTCGCCGCCCGGGTGGCGGGCCGGGGCCGGGAGCATGGCCGGGACCCGGTGCACGGGCACACCCGGCCCTCGCCGGTGCCGACGCCGTTCCGGGACGGGCCCGCTCCGGCGCGGGGTCGGTCCGCCGCGACGGTACGGGCGGTGGGCTCCGCGACCCCGGCGCCGCCCGCGCTGCCGGAGGAGCCGGTGCGGCCCGCGCACGTCGCCGCCGCGACGTTCCCGGCGCCGCGGGTGTCGGGCACCGGGCCGCTGCCGGTCGTCCGCGCCCGCGCGACCGGCGCCGCCCCGCCGCCCGCCGCGCGGGCGGCCACGTCGGCCACCGCCCGCGCCGCCGTCCGCAGGCTGTCCGGCGCCGCACGTCCGGTGCAGCCGGCCCGCGCCGCCGCGACCGCGCGCCTGGCGGCGGGCTGACCCGGTGGGTGCGTCTCCGGGTGCGGGAGACGCCCTCCGGGAGGGTCACCGGTGGAAACGGACAGATGTGACGAGGCTCGCGTACCCCCCACTGTCGGAACCCGCGGTCGTGCCCTAGCGTTCTGTCCGTCGAAGGGGAGTACTCCCGAACACGGCGTCGCCGTCATCACGGAACCGGTCCGAGCCGGTCCCGGTGGCGCCGGTCCGCCGCGGTCACCGCGGCGGGCGGAGGAGACCTTCAGCGTACCTACCTGCGCTGGAGGGCCCTGTCATGAACGTTCCCCTCTGGGTGTGGCTGGCGACGCTCGCAGTCGTCGTCGGCATGCTGGTGTTCGACTTCGTCGGGCACGCCCGTGACCCGCACGAGCCCACGCTGCGCGAGTCGGCGATCTGGTCGGCCGGCTACATCGCGGTCGCACTGCTGTTCGGCGTCGGCGTCGGCGTCTTCTCCGGCTGGCAGTACGGCGGCGAGTACATGGCCGGCTGGCTGACCGAGAAGGCCCTGTCGGTCGACAACCTGTTCGTCTTCCTGCTGATCATGACGAGCTTCGCGGTGCCGAAGGTGCACCAGCAGAAGGTGCTGCTGATCGGCATCGCGATCGCGATCGTCATGCGCGGCGCGTTCATCGCGGTCGGCGCAGTGATCATCGAGCAGTTCGTCGCGGTGTTCTACCTGTTCGCGATCATCCTGTTCTGGCTGGCCTGGTCCCAGATCCGGGAGGCGATGTCCTCCGACGACCACGAGCAGGCCGACGCCGGCGACTCGAAGCTGATCCGCCTGGTCCGCAAGGTGCTGCCGACCTCCACCGAGTACGACGGCGCCAAGCTCGTCACCCGCATCGACGGCAAGCGCCTGCTGACCCCGATGGCGCTGGTCATCGTCGCGATCGGGCTGACCGACCTGCTGTTCGCGTTCGACTCGATCCCGGCGATCTTCGGGCTCACCCAGGAGCCGTTCCTGGTGTTCACCGCGAACGCGTTCGCCCTGCTCGGCCTGCGGCAGCTGTACTTCCTCATCGGCGGGCTGCTGGAGCGCCTGATCTACCTGGCGCACGGCCTCTCGGTGATCCTCGCGTTCATCGGCGTGAAGCTGACCCTGCACGCGCTGCACGAGAACAACGTGCCGTTCATCAACGGCGGGCAGCCGGTGCCGGTGCCCGAGGTGCCGATCTGGCTGTCGCTGCTGGTCATCACCGGGACGATCGCCGTCGCCGCGGTCGCGAGCCTGGTCATGTCCCGGCGTCGCGCCGCAGCCGCCCCCGCCTCCCCGGAGGTCGCCGGCTCCGACACCGACGACGCGCGGGACGGGACCGCGGACGCGGGTCAGATCCCCAGCACCACCCGGGCCACCGAGAAGTAGATCAGCAGCCCGGTCGCGTCGACGAGCGTCGTCACCAGGGGGGCGGACACCACCGCCGGGTCGATCCCGAGCCGGCGGGCCAGCAGCGGCATCGTCGCGCCGACCGTCGCCGCCCAGCCGCAGATCGCCACCAGCGTCACCGCCACCACGACGGCGACCTGGACCCCGACCAGCAGCGAGGCGACGAGCAGGCCGAGCGCGCCGAGCAGGGTGCCCAGCAGCAGGCCGACCCGCAGCTCGCGCCACACGACGGCGGGCAGGTCGGCGAGCCGGACCTCGCCGACGGCGATCGCCCGGACCGCCGCCGACGCGGACTGGGCGCCCGCGTTGCCACCGGTGCCGACCAGCAGCAGCGGGATGAACAGGGCCAGGGCGGTGACCTGCTCCAGGGAGTCCTCGAAGATCTGCAGCACGTTGACCGTGAGGACTGCGGCGAGCAGCAGCACCGCCAGCCACACCGCGCGGGTGCGGGCCAGCTTCGTGACCCGCACGTACATGTAGTGGCCCGACCACGGCGCGGCACCGGACTGGCGGGCGGCGTCCTCGGTGTCGGCGCGTTCCAGGATCTCGACGGCGTCGTCGATGGTGAGCAGGCCCAGCAGCCGGTCCTCCGAGTCGACGACCAGCAGGTCGAGCAGGTTCGCCTCACCCATCAGACGGGCCGCGTCCTCGGCGGCGTCGGTGGCCCGCACCCGCGGCGCGTCGTCGTCGACGAGGTCGGCGACGGCGGCGTCCGGCCGGGCGAGCACCAGGTCGCGCAGCGAGACGGTGCCGGTCACCCGGCGTCCGGCGTCGGTGACGGCGAGGGTGTAGACGGTCTCGGCCTGCGCGCCCTTGCGCCGCACGACGGCCAGTGCCTCGGTCACGCTGCTGTGCAGCGGTACGGCGACGGTCTCCGGGGTCATCACCCGCCCGACCGAGCCGTCGGGGTAGCCCAGCAGCGCCGCGGTCATCGACCGTTCCCCGGCCGACAGCCCGGCCAGCACCGGTTCGCGACCTTGGCCGGAGCCTCGCCCAGCATCCGGGCGCGGTCGTCGGGGTCCATCTCCTCGACCAGCGCGGTCACCGCGTCGTCGCGCAGCCCGGCCAGCAGCTCCTGCTGGTCGACCGGGTCGAGCTCCTCGAAGACGTCGAGCGCACGGTCCTTGCCGAGCAGCCGGAACACCCAGCCCGCGTCCACCGGTTCCATCCGGGCCAGCGCATCGGCGATCTCGTGGGCGGGCCGTCCGTCGAGCCGGTCGAGGACTCCGGCGGGGTCGTGGCGTTCGACGAGATCGGTCCAGCGGTCCATGCCGGTGATCCTGCCGCCGGTGCCTGCCGCGTGCAGCGGCGGGAGTATGTCCGTTTCGGTAGGATCGGTGACGTCTACCGCACATCCCGGATGACTGCCCCCGGGAGCGGGAACCCGGTCGGTGGCACCGAGGAGGTCACGATGTCCGTCACACCCCCGCCCCTGCCGCCGTCGTCGGTGGCGGCGGTACCGCGACCCGACCCGCGGCCGGCCGCTCGGCCGCTCGACCGCGACGAGGAGCTGCGGCTCTCCGGTCTCGAGCAGGAGCTGCGCCGGT
>NZ_JAHLEL010000045.1 GCF_020131355.1 Pseudonocardia sp. ICBG1293 | reverse complement strand
GGGACGCGGCCGCCGTCCGTGCGTCCATCCCGCCTCCCTGGGTCTCGCTGCGCTACTCAGCCGGGAGCGTAGCCGGTCGGGACGGGGCGCGACAGGGCCGTGTCCCGTCGTGCGCGATTGATCGCGAGCAGAGCGGGAAGCGGGAGGGGACAGCTACGAGCACGAGACCGAGGAGGAACCCACGGTGGCGAACGAACTGCAGGGCCGGACCGTCGCGATCCTGGCCGCGGACGGCGTCGAGAAGGTCGAGCTGGTCCAGCCCCGCGACGAGCTGCAGAAGGCCGGCGCCCGGGTCGAGGTGGTCTCGCTGTCCACCGACCCGATCCAGTCGATGTCGGCCGACATCAACCCGGACGAGAAGATCGACGTCGACCGGGCCGTCGCGGACGTGTCCGCCGACGACTACGACGCCCTGGTGCTGCCCGGCGGCACCGTCAACCCGGACAACCTGCGGGCCGACGCCACCGCGGTGGCGTTCGTGAAGGCCTTCTTCACCGCAGGCAAGCCGGTCGGCGCGATCTGCCACGGCCCGTGGACCCTGGTGGAGGCCGACGTGGTGAAGGGCCGCACCCTCACCTCGTTCCCGAGCATCCGGACCGACCTGCGCAACGCCGGCGCCACCGTCGTCGACGAGCAGGTCGTCACCGACAGCGGCCTGGTGACCAGCCGCAACCCCGACGACCTCGACGCGTTCTGCGCGAAGCTGATCGAGGAGTTCGCCGAGGGGAAGCACCCGGTGCACCCGGAGGGCGCGACCGCCTGAGAAGCCGTCGCAGCACGGCGACGGGCCCGGCACCCCGGACGGGGGCCGGGCCCGTCGGCACGCTCAGCCCTCGACGGGGCCGGGTAGCTGCGCGTCGTCCTCGGGGTGGTCGCGGCACCGGTCGGTGTCGGGGCGCACCTCGAGCCGCTCGTCGTCGATCTGCTCGCCGCACACGTCGCACCGGCCGTACTCGCCCGTGTCGAGCCGGGTGAGTGCCGCCCGGACGCGGACCGTGCGGGCGCGCCGGGTGCGCTCGTCCAGGTCGTGGGCCATCGACTCGTAGGCCCGCGAGCCCTCGTCGCCGAAGTCGAGACCCTCGCCGACGCGGTCGTCGCCCGGGGCCGGCTGCTCGGTGACCACCGGGCCGTCCTCGAGCCGGTCCAGCTCCTCGGTGAGCAGGGTGCGTGCCCGCTGCGCGTCCATCGGGTCTCCTCTCGTGCCGTGCGACCGGACGGCCGCACGGGGACCGGACTACCCCACCGGGAGGCGCGCACACGCACGTCGTTTCACCCCCGACGGCCCGGGTAGGCGTGGTCCGGCCGGCGGGTGCGGCCGTGTTCCCCCCTCGGTGGTGCCCGCCGGTGCCCACCCCGTCCCGACGAGGTCGCGTCACCGGCGCCGGCCCCGGACCGACCCGAGAGGGAGCCCCGTGCCCGACAGCCCGCCCGCCCAGCAGCAGACCCCGCCCGGTGACACCGGCGCGATGGACCCCGAGCCCCGCGACGAGATGCGCGGCTACCGGGGCCGCGACCTGCTCGCCGGCACCGTCGCCCTGGTCACCGGCGGCGACTCCGGGATCGGGCGTGCGGTGTGCGTCGCGTTCGCCAAGGAGGGTGCCGACGTCGCCCTGGCCTACCTGGACGAGCACGCCGACGCCGAGCACACCGCCGGGCTCGTCCGGGCGGAGGGACGGCGCTGCCTGACGCTGCCCGGTGACCTCGGCGACGCCGGGCACTGTGCCGAGGTCGTGCGCCGCACCGTCGAGGAGCTGGGCAGGCTCGACACCGTCGTGAACAACATCGCCACCCAGGAGCCGGTCGACGCACTCACCGACATCGACGACGACGCCTGGCTGCGGACCTTCGAGGTCAACATCCACAGCTACTTCCGGGTCACGAAGGCGGCCCTGGAGCACCTGCCCGACGGCGGTGCGATCGTCAACACCGGCTCGATCAACGGCCTGCGCGGGAACAAGAGCCTCATCGACTACTCGGCCACCAAGGGCGCGGTGCAGTCGCTGACCTACTCGCTCGCGCAGTCGCTGACCCCACGCGGCATCCGGGTCAACTGCGTCGCCCCCGGTCCGGTGTGGACGCCGTTGATCCCGGCGACGATGCCACCGGACACGGTCGAGGGATTCGGTGAGCAGACCCCGATGGGACGCCCCGCGTCGGCGGACGAGATCGCTCCGTCCTTCGTGTTCTTCGCGGCGCCGCGACTGTCGTCCTACTACACCGGCGAGGTCCTCGCACCGGTCGGCGGCGAGACGCTGCCGGGGTGAGCCTGCGGGCCCCGCCGCCGCGCCGGCGGCGGGGCGGCCGGGGATCCTCAGTCGCCGGCCAACCGCTCGCGCAGCCGCGCCAGGGTCCGCGACAGCAGCCGCGAGACGTGCATCTGCGAGATGCCCAGCTCGGCGGCGATCTGGGACTGGGTCCGGTCGCCGTAGAAGCGCAGGACCAGCATCCGCCGCTCCCGTTCGGGCAGCTCGTTGAGCGCCGCCCGCATGCCGGGGCCGTGCGCGGCGAGGTCCAGTGCCGGGTCCTCGGAGCCCATCCGCTCGGCGAGTGGCAGCTCCTCACCCGAACCGTTGTCGCCGACCGGCGCGTCCAGGGACTTGGCGTGGTGGGACTCCAGCGCGCCGAGCGCGTCGACGACCTCGCCGATGGGCACACCGACCTCGGCCGCGATCTCCGACGGCCGCGGCGGGCGGCCGAGCCGCCGCCCCATCTCGTCGGCGACCCGCCCGACGGTGACGGCGAGCTCCTTCAGGTCGCGCGGGACCCGCACCGCCCACGAGTAGTCCCGCAGGTGCCGCTTCATCTCGCCACGGATGCTCGGCACCAGGTAGCCGAGCGGTCCGCCGGTGGCCGACGACGGGTCGTAGCGGTCGACCGCCTTCACCAGGCCGAGCATGCCGGCCTGCTCGATGTCCTCGACGCCCCGGCCAGGAGCGGCGAAGCGCCGGGACAGGTTGCGCACGAGGGGACGGAACTCACGGATCACGTACTCGCGCAACGCGTCCCGGCCCGGCGCGCCGGGTGGGGTGGCCGCCAGCTCATCGAGGTCGGGGATGAGGTCGTCGTAGCCGCGGCGGCCGTCGCGGGCCGGGTGGGCAGGGTGGGACTTCGCATTGTCCCTCGCAATCGCCGATGGCAGGTGCGGGGTCCGCTGCGCGGTTGAACGGATCTCGTGTGGACCGGTGGGCGAGCGGATCCGCGTCGGCGGTGTCCTTCGTGCGCCCGGTACCGGGGATCCGACCGTAACCCCGGCCCGCGCGGTCCACAACCCGGGCGGGCGGGCCGCGGGGCGGCTCAGCCCCGGGCGCGCGGCGGGGTCACGAACACCGCGGTGTCGTAGTAGGTGCGCAGGGCGGTGACCGCGCCGGTGCCGTCGCCGGCGCCGTCGTCGGTGAGGTCGAGGACGGTGACCCCGCGCACGGTCACCGGGCGGCCCCCGGCGAGCACGGCGTCGCCGGCCCACTCCAGCGCGACGGAGTCGCCGGTCTGCACGGCGTGGTGGAAGGTCGTCGCGACCCGGTCGAAGGGGGAGCGGTACTCCCGCCAGAACGCTCCGAGGTCGGTGCGCGGCCCGCGGCCGTCGAGCCGCTCGGCCGTGGCGCCGTCGGCGAACCGGGCGAGCAGGTCCTCGGCGTCGCCGTCGCGCTCGAAGGCCTGCAGGGCGTCGGCGAACGCGCGGACCCGCCGGTCGGTGAGGTCCGTGTCCCCGGGGGGGGGTGTCCGCGAAGCCGGTGTCGTCGGGGGTGGAGTCGTCGCGGGTGGTGTCGTCCGGTGCGGTGTGTCGTCGCATGGCGGGCGGCTACCCGCCGGACGCGTTCCGACCCGTCGTGGACCGGACGCGTCCGGCGGGCTGCCGGTCGGGTCGGTGACACGGACCCGGGGCGGGTCCGTTCAGGCGTCGGTCTCGACGACGGTGGCGCCGTCGGCGGCGCGCTGGACCGACTCGCACCCCTTGTGGGCCGCGGCCTTGGTCTCGTAGGCCTCGCCCACGGCGACGACCTGCCCGTTGCTCGCCTTCAGCCGGAACCGGAACTTCCCGCCCCGGTCCTCGTACACCTCGAACTTGCCTGCCACAGTGGCCTCCTCGGCTCGATCGACCACCCGCTGATGGGCGCGGATGGGGGCGCACGTTAGACGTCGTTTCAGAAGTGGTGGGCCCGGTTCTGCCGGTGACGGCGGGGCTGGCAGCATCGGCTGATGGTCGCGCCTCGTGTGTCTGAGAAGACGAAGATTTTCGAGTTGGAGATCGTCCTGACCGAGGTGGTGCCGGCGGTCCGGCGTCGGGTGCAGGTGCCGGGCGAGGTCGACTTGGCGGTGTTGCACGAGGTGGTGCAGTCAGTGATGGGCTGGACGAACTCTCATCTGCACGAGTTCGAGATCGTCGGGCGCCGCTACGGGATCCCAGACCCGGACTGGCCCGGACAGGATGTCGCCGACGAGACGAAAGAGAAGCTGTTTCGGCTGGTCAAGGCTGGTGACCGGTTCGGTTACGTCTACGACTTCGGTGACAACTGGGCCCACGAGATCACCGTCGAGGCGGTCGCGGCCGTCGAGCCGGGAGTGTGCTATCCGCGATGCGTCGCCGGGCAGGGGGCGTGCCCGCCCGAGGACGTCGGCGGGATCGGGGGGTATGAGGACTTCCAGGCCGTGCTCGCCGACCCTGACCATCCCGACCGCGCCGAGCGCCTGGAGTGGGCGGGCGGGCCGTTCGACCCGCACCGCTTCGACCCTGACGAGGCCGACCGGGCCTTGGAGTGGCTGGCCTGGCGGCCGCTGGCCCCGACCTCGTAGGCGAGTGCCTCAGCGAGGGCTGGGTCGACCATCACTTCGGCTTCGGCTTCGGCTTGGTGAGGCGGCGGTGGCAGATCAGGGCGCAGGCCAGCGATAACAGCGCGGTGATCGTGGATTCGGCGCGGTCGTAGCGCAGCGCGAGGCGGCGGAAGTCCAGCAGCCAGGACATGGTGCGCTCGACGACCCAGCGGACCCGCCCGAGCCGGGTGGAGTCCTCGATCCCGCGCCGGGCGATCCGCACCCCGATCCCACGCCCACTCAGGTAGCGGCGGCAGCGGGGATAGTCGTAGCCCTTGTCGGCGTGCACCTTGTCCGGCCGACGTCGCGGACGCCCCGGCTGTCCCGCCCGTTCGCGGACGCCGGGGTTGGTGTCCAGCAGCGGGGCGAGCATCCGACTGTCGTGGGTGTTCGCCCCGGTGACCAGCGCATGCAGCGGGAGCCCGCCTCGGTCGCAGAGCACGTGGTACTTGCTGCCCGCCTTCCCGCGATCGGTCGGCGAGGGCCCGGTGGCCTCGCCGCGGCGCTTGGCCCGCACGCTCACGCTGTCCACCGCCGCCCGCGACCAGTCCAGCAGGCCCTGCTGGGCGAGGCGGTCGAGCATCACCCGGTGCAGCTGGGCCCAGACCCCGGCCTGCTGCCACTGCCGTAGCCGCCGCCAGCAGGTCACTCCGGACCCACAGCCGAGCTCGGCGGGCAGCGCGTTCCAGCTGATCCCGGTCTTGAGCACGAACACGATCCCGGCCAGAGCGGCCCGATCCGGCACCCGCGGACGGCCTGTCCGTCCCCGCTTGTGCTTGCGCGGCTTGGGCAGCAGCGGCTCCACCAGCGCCCACAGCTCGTCGCTCACCAATCGCTCGACACAAGATCGCCGCGCCACGACCGGACATGATCAGCTACCAGCGCCGATCCACACAGGACCGACACGCCGACTTCTGAAACGACCTCTTAGCCCAGATGGTGTTGCGGGGAGTAACGGAACGCCGTGCCCGGTGGGGTGGTTCCGACCGGGCCTCAGCGGGCTCTCAGCGGAGCGGGCGTTCTCAGGGGCCCCACAGCGAACCGTCCCTAGCGTCCGCGTCATGCCGACTGCACTGGTCACCGGAGCGAGCCGCGGGCTCGGCGCCGCCTACGCCCACGAGCTCGCCGAGCGCGGGTGGTCCGTCGTCCTGGTCGCGCGCGACGCCGTCCGGCTCGCCGACGTCGCCGAGCGGATCGGCCGCGCCACCGGCGCGATCGTCGAGACGCTGCCCGCCGACCTGACCGACCCGGCCGGGCTGGCGGCCGTCGAGCGCCGGGTCGTCCAGCGGGACCTGCCGGTCGAGCTGCTCGTCGACGACGCGGGTGCGGAGACCGGCCTCGACCGGACGGCCCTGGTCGGCCTGACCCACGCCGCCGTGACCGCGATGACCGCCCGCGGGCGGGGCGGGGTGCTGAACATCGCCGGGCACCTCCCGGTGCCCGGTGACGCCCACGGCGCGCCGCGGTCCTGGGTGCCGGAGTTCTGCGCGGGCGTCGCGGCCTCGTCGCACGGCACCGGTGTCACCGTCACCGCGGTCCTCACGGGCCGGATCCGGACCGACGACCCGCAGGGTCCACCCTGGCCCGAGCACCGTGACGTCGTGCGCCGCTCCCTGGACGATCTCGCCCGCGGCCGGACGCTGTCCGCACCGGGCCGGGTGCACCGGGCACTGGCGGGCTACCTGGAGGCGCCGGGGACCGCGCTGTGGCTCGCCGCCCGGGTGGCGGGCCGGGGCCGGGAGCATGGCCGGGACCCGGTGCACGGGCACACCCGGCCCTCGCCGGTGCCGACGCCGTTCCGGGACGGGCCCGCTCCGGCGCGGGGTCGGTCCGCCGCGACGGTACGGGCGGTGGGCTCCGCGACCCCGGCGCCGCCCGCGCTGCCGGAGGAGCCGGTGCGGCCCGCGCACGTCGCCGCCGCGACGTTCCCGGCGCCGCGGGTGTCGGGCACCGGGCCGCTGCCGGTCGTCCGCGCCCGCGCGACCGGCGCCGCCCCGCCGCCCGCCGCGCGGGCGGCCACGTCGGCCACCGCCCGCGCCGCCGTCCGCAGGCTGTCCGGCGCCGCACGTCCGGTGCAGCCGGCCCGCGCCGCCGCGACCGCGCGCCTGGCGGCGGGCTGACCCGGTGGGTGCGTCTCCGGGTGCGGGAGACGCCCTCCGGGAGGGTCACCGGTGGAAACGGACAGATGTGACGAGGCTCGCGTACCCCCCACTGTCGGAACCCGCGGTCGTGCCCTAGCGTTCTGTCCGTCGAAGGGGAGTACTCCCGAACACGGCGTCGCCGTCATCACGGAACCGGTCCGAGCCGGTCCCGGTGGCGCCGGTCCGCCGCGGTCACCGCGGCGGGCGGAGGAGACCTTCAGCGTACCTACCTGCGCTGGAGGGCCCTGTCATGAACGTTCCCCTCTGGGTGTGGCTGGCGACGCTCGCAGTCGTCGTCGGCATGCTGGTGTTCGACTTCGTCGGGCACGCCCGTGACCCGCACGAGCCCACGCTGCGCGAGTCGGCGATCTGGTCGGCCGGCTACATCGCGGTCGCACTGCTGTTCGGCGTCGGCGTCGGCGTCTTCTCCGGCTGGCAGTACGGCGGCGAGTACATGGCCGGCTGGCTGACCGAGAAGGCCCTGTCGGTCGACAACCTGTTCGTCTTCCTGCTGATCATGACGAGCTTCGCGGTGCCGAAGGTGCACCAGCAGAAGGTGCTGCTGATCGGCATCGCGATCGCGATCGTCATGCGCGGCGCGTTCATCGCGGTCGGCGCAGTGATCATCGAGCAGTTCGTCGCGGTGTTCTACCTGTTCGCGATCATCCTGTTCTGGCTGGCCTGGTCCCAGATCCGGGAGGCGATGTCCTCCGACGACCACGAGCAGGCCGACGCCGGCGACTCGAAGCTGATCCGCCTGGTCCGCAAGGTGCTGCCGACCTCCACCGAGTACGACGGCGCCAAGCTCGTCACCCGCATCGACGGCAAGCGCCTGCTGACCCCGATGGCGCTGGTCATCGTCGCGATCGGGCTGACCGACCTGCTGTTCGCGTTCGACTCGATCCCGGCGATCTTCGGGCTCACCCAGGAGCCGTTCCTGGTGTTCACCGCGAACGCGTTCGCCCTGCTCGGCCTGCGGCAGCTGTACTTCCTCATCGGCGGGCTGCTGGAGCGCCTGATCTACCTGGCGCACGGCCTCTCGGTGATCCTCGCGTTCATCGGCGTGAAGCTGACCCTGCACGCGCTGCACGAGAACAACGTGCCGTTCATCAACGGCGGGCAGCCGGTGCCGGTGCCCGAGGTGCCGATCTGGCTGTCGCTGCTGGTCATCACCGGGACGATCGCCGTCGCCGCGGTCGCGAGCCTGGTCATGTCCCGGCGTCGCGCCGCAGCCGCCCCCGCCTCCCCGGAGGTCGCCGGCTCCGACACCGACGACGCGCGGGACGGGACCGCGGACGCGGGTCAGATCCCCAGCACCACCCGGGCCACCGAGAAGTAGATCAGCAGCCCGGTCGCGTCGACGAGCGTCGTCACCAGGGGGGCGGACACCACCGCCGGGTCGATCCCGAGCCGGCGGGCCAGCAGCGGCATCGTCGCGCCGACCGTCGCCGCCCAGCCGCAGATCGCCACCAGCGTCACCGCCACCACGACGGCGACCTGGACCCCGACCAGCAGCGAGGCGACGAGCAGGCCGAGCGCGCCGAGCAGGGTGCCCAGCAGCAGGCCGACCCGCAGCTCGCGCCACACGACGGCGGGCAGGTCGGCGAGCCGGACCTCGCCGACGGCGATCGCCCGGACCGCCGCCGACGCGGACTGGGCGCCCGCGTTGCCACCGGTGCCGACCAGCAGCGGGATGAACAGGGCCAGGGCGGTGACCTGCTCCAGGGAGTCCTCGAAGATCTGCAGCACGTTGACCGTGAGGACTGCGGCGAGCAGCAGCACCGCCAGCCACACCGCGCGGGTGCGGGCCAGCTTCGTGACCCGCACGTACATGTAGTGGCCCGACCACGGCGCGGCACCGGACTGGCGGGCGGCGTCCTCGGTGTCGGCGCGTTCCAGGATCTCGACGGCGTCGTCGATGGTGAGCAGGCCCAGCAGCCGGTCCTCCGAGTCGACGACCAGCAGGTCGAGCAGGTTCGCCTCACCCATCAGACGGGCCGCGTCCTCGGCGGCGTCGGTGGCCCGCACCCGCGGCGCGTCGTCGTCGACGAGGTCGGCGACGGCGGCGTCCGGCCGGGCGAGCACCAGGTCGCGCAGCGAGACGGTGCCGGTCACCCGGCGTCCGGCGTCGGTGACGGCGAGGGTGTAGACGGTCTCGGCCTGCGCGCCCTTGCGCCGCACGACGGCCAGTGCCTCGGTCACGCTGCTGTGCAGCGGTACGGCGACGGTCTCCGGGGTCATCACCCGCCCGACCGAGCCGTCGGGGTAGCCCAGCAGCGCCGCGGTCATCGACCGTTCCCCGGCCGACAGCCCGGCCAGCACCCGGTTCGCGACCTTGGCCGGAGCCTCGCCCAGCATCCGGGCGCGGTCGTCGGGGTCCATCTCCTCGACCAGCGCGGTCACCGCGTCGTCGCGCAGCCCGGCCAGCAGCTCCTGCTGGTCGACCGGGTCGAGCTCCTCGAAGACGTCGAGCGCACGGTCCTTGCCGAGCAGCCGGAACACCCAGCCCGCGTCCACCGGTTCCATCCGGGCCAGCGCATCGGCGATCTCGTGGGCGGGCCGTCCGTCGAGCCGGTCGAGGACTCCGGCGGGGTCGTGGCGTTCGACGAGATCGGTCCAGCGGTCCATGCCGGTGATCCTGCCGCCGGTGCCTGCCGCGTGCAGCGGCGGGAGTATGTCCGTTTCGGTAGGATCGGTGACGTCTACCGCACATCCCGGATGACTGCCCCCGGGAGCGGGAACCCGGTCGGTGGCACCGAGGAGGTCACGATGTCCGTCACACCCCCGCCCCTGCCGCCGTCGTCCGGTGGCGGTACCGGCGACCCCGACCCGCGGCCGGCCGCTCGGCCGCTCGACCGCGACGAGGAGCTGCGGCTCTCCGGTCTCGAGCAGGAGCTGCGCCGGTCCGACCCGGAGCTGGACACCGAGCTGGGCGCTCCGCCCCGACCCGCGGGTGGCCGGGCGGACCGGATCCTGCAGGCCGTCGCGATCGCGGTGATCGTGCTGGTGGTCGTGCCGGGTGAGTGGGTCGCCGGGTTGCTGTCGTTCGGGCTGCTGCTCGGCATCCCGGCCGCGATGGCGTGGATCGCCGTCCGTGCGCACCGGGAGAACGTGGCCCGCGAACGGGCCGAGGGCAGCGGCGACGACCGCACCTGAGGTGCTCGTCCCGTCGTGACCGGCACCGTCGTGACCGGCACCGTCGTGGTCGGGACCGCCGGGAGCGGTGTCGTGCCGGGCACCGCCCCCGCCGGGTCACCGCGGCACGGTCAGCCCGCCGACGGGGCCGCCGTCGCCGCCTCGGTCGGGTCGGTCGTCGAGCGCACGGTGGGCAGCCCGAGGTGCTCGCGCAGCGTGCTGCCGGTGTAGTCGGTGCGGAACGAACCGCGCTCCTGCAGCAACGGCACCACCAGGTCGGCGAACTCGTCGAGCCCGCCCGGGGTGACGTGCGGGACCAGCACGTAGCCGTCCGCGGCGTCGGACTGGACCGCGTCGTCGATCGCGTCGGCGACCGTGCGCGGGCTCCCGACGAAGGTGTGCCGCCCGGTCACCTCGATCACCGTCTCGCGCAGCGACAGGCCCTTCTCCGCGGCCAGGGCGCGCCACTGGTCGGCGACCGCCTTCGGGTCCCGGTACTGGCGCACGCTGGCGCGGCCCTTCGACACCAGCTCACCCTCGACCGGGTCGAACTCGGGCAGCGGGCCGTCCGGGTCGCGGTCGGACAGGTCGGTGTTCCACAGCTGCTCGGCGAACACGATCGCGGTCTGCGGGCTGACCTGCTGGGCGCGGATCACCTCGGCGTGCTCGGCGGCCTCGGCGTCGGTGTCGCCCAGCACGTACGTCGCGGCGGGCAGGATCTTCAGGTCGTCCCAGGCGCGGCCGTAGCGGGCGAGGCGGCCCTTCACGTCGGCGAGGAACGCGCGCCCGGCCTCGGGCTCGGCGTGCCGGGAGAAGATGGCGTCGGCCGACGCGGCGGCGAACTCGCGCCCCTCCTCGGAGTCACCCGCCTGCAGGATGACCGGGCGGCCCTGCGGGCTGCGCGGCAGGGAGAAGCGGCCGTGCACGTCGAACTGGTCGGAGGAGTAGGCGAACCCGCCGCGGTCGTCCGGGCCGGTGCGGGAGTCCCAGATCGCGGCGGTCGCGGCGAGCTGCTCCTTGGCCCGCGAGTAGCGCTTCTCCTTCGGCAGGAACCCGCCGCGGCGGAAGTTCTCGCCGGTGAACGCGTCCCAGGAGGTGACCACGTTCCACGCGACACGCCCTCCGGACAGGTGGTCGAGGGAGGCGAACTGGCGGGCGACGTCGTAGGGCTCGGTGAACGTCGAGTTGATCGTGCCGGCCAGGCCGAGCCGGTCGGTGACCGCCGCGAGGGCGTTCAGGATCGTGAAGGTGTCCGGGCGGCCCATCACGTCGAGGTCGTAGATCTCGCCGCGGTGCTCGCGCAGGCGCAGTCCCTCGGCGAGGAACAGGAAGTCGAACCTCGCCCGCTCGGCCGTGCGCGCGAAGTGCGCGAACGACTCGAACTCGATGTGGCTGCCGGACGCCGGGTCGCTCCACACCGTGGTGTTGTTGACGCCCGGGAAGTGGGCGGCGAGGTGGATCTGCTTGCGTGGCATGCGTGTCCTCCCGACGTGGCTTCTACCGGTGCAACACCCTCCGGGCCAGGGTGTTCCCGAGCAGCTGCGCGCACTGCACACGACGACCACGATGATCGCCACCGTCAGCAGG
>NZ_JAHLEL010000044.1 GCF_020131355.1 Pseudonocardia sp. ICBG1293 | reverse complement strand
CCGAAGTCGAGACCCTCGCCGACGCGGTCGTCGCCCGGGGCCGGCTGCTCGGTGACCACCGGCCGTCCTCGAGCCGGTCCAGCTCCTCGGTGAGCAGGGTGCGTGCCCGCTGCGCGTCCATCGGGTCTCCTCTCGTGCCGTGCGACCGGACGGCCGCACGGGGACCGGACTACCCCACCGGGAGGCGCGCACACGCACGTCGTTTCACCCCCGACGGCCCGGGTAGGCGTGGTCCGGCCGGCGGGTGCGGCCGTGTTCCCCCCTCGGTGGTGCCCGCCGGTGCCCACCCCGTCCCGACGAGGTCGCGTCACCGGCGCCGGCCCCGGACCGACCCGAGAGGGAGCCCCGTGCCCGACAGCCCGCCCGCCCAGCAGCAGACCCCGCCCGGTGACACCGGCGCGATGGACCCCGAGCCCCGCGACGAGATGCGCGGCTACCGGGGCCGCGACCTGCTCGCCGGCACCGTCGCCCTGGTCACCGGCGGCGACTCCGGGATCGGGCGTGCGGTGTGCGTCGCGTTCGCCAAGGAGGGTGCCGACGTCGCCCTGGCCTACCTGGACGAGCACGCCGACGCCGAGCACACCGCCGGGCTCGTCCGGGCGGAGGGACGGCGCTGCCTGACGCTGCCCGGTGACCTCGGCGACGCCGGGCACTGTGCCGAGGTCGTGCGCCGCACCGTCGAGGAGCTGGGCAGGCTCGACACCGTCGTGAACAACATCGCCACCCAGGAGCCGGTCGACGCACTCACCGACATCGACGACGACGCCTGGCTGCGGACCTTCGAGGTCAACATCCACAGCTACTTCCGGGTCACGAAGGCGGCCCTGGAGCACCTGCCCGACGGCGGTGCGATCGTCAACACCGGCTCGATCAACGGCCTGCGCGGGAACAAGAGCCTCATCGACTACTCGGCCACCAAGGGCGCGGTGCAGTCGCTGACCTACTCGCTCGCGCAGTCGCTGACCCCACGCGGCATCCGGGTCAACTGCGTCGCCCCGGTCCGGTGTGGACGCCGTTGATCCCGGCGACGATGCCACCGGACACGGTCGAGGGATTCGGTGAGCAGACCCCGATGGGACGCCCCGCGTCGGCGGACGAGATCGCTCCGTCCTTCGTGTTCTTCGCGGCGCCGCGACTGTCGTCCTACTACACCGGCGAGGTCCTCGCACCGGTCGGCGGCGAGACGCTGCCGGGGTGAGCCTGCGGGCCCCGCCGCCGCGCCGGCGGCGGGGCGGCCGGGGATCCTCAGTCGCCGGCCAACCGCTCGCGCAGCCGCGCCAGGGTCCGCGACAGCAGCCGCGAGACGTGCATCTGCGAGATGCCCAGCTCGGCGGCGATCTGGGACTGGGTCCGGTCGCCGTAGAAGCGCAGGACCAGCATCCGCCGCTCCCGTTCGGGCAGCTCGTTGAGCGCCGCCCGCATGCCGGGGCCGTGCGCGGCGAGGTCCAGTGCCGGGTCCTCGGAGCCCATCCGCTCGGCGAGTGGCAGCTCCTCACCCGAACCGTTGTCGCCGACCGGCGCGTCCAGGGACTTGGCGTGGTGGGACTCCAGCGCGCCGAGCGCGTCGACGACCTCGCCGATGGGCACACCGACCTCGGCCGCGATCTCCGACGGCCGCGGCGGGCGGCCGAGCCGCCGCCCCATCTCGTCGGCGACCCGCCCGACGGTGACGGCGAGCTCCTTCAGGTCGCGCGGGACCCGCACCGCCCACGAGTAGTCCCGCAGGTGCCGCTTCATCTCGCCACGGATGCTCGGCACCAGGTAGCCGAGCGGTCCGCCGGTGGCCGACGACGGGTCGTAGCGGTCGACCGCCTTCACCAGGCCGAGCATGCCGGCCTGCTCGATGTCCTCGACGCCCCGGCCAGGAGCGGCGAAGCGCCGGGACAGGTTGCGCACGAGGGGACGGAACTCACGGATCACGTACTCGCGCAACGCGTCCCGGCCCGGCGCGCCGGGTGGGGTGGCCGCCAGCTCATCGAGGTCGGGGATGAGGTCGTCGTAGCCGCGGCGGCCGTCGCGGGCCGGGTGGGCAGGGTGGGACTTCGCATTGTCCCTCGCAATCGCCGATGGCAGGTGCGGGGTCCGCTGCGCGGTTGAACGGATCTCGTGTGGACCGGTGGGCGAGCGGATCCGCGTCGGCGGTGTCCTTCGTGCGCCCGGTACCGGGGATCCGACCGTAACCCCGGCCCGCGCGGTCCACAACCCGGGCGGGCGGGCCGCGGGGCGGCTCAGCCCCGGGCGCGCGGCGGGGTCACGAACACCGCGGTGTCGTAGTAGGTGCGCAGGGCGGTGACCGCGCCGGTGCCGTCGCCGGCGCCGTCGTCGGTGAGGTCGAGGACGGTGACCCCGCGCACGGTCACCGGGCGGCCCCCGGCGAGCACGGCGTCGCCGGCCCACTCCAGCGCGACGGAGTCGCCGGTCTGCACGGCGTGGTGGAAGGTCGTCGCGACCCGGTCGAAGGGGGAGCGGTACTCCCGCCAGAACGCTCCGAGGTCGGTGCGCGGCCCGCGGCCGTCGAGCCGCTCGGCCGTGGCGCCGTCGGCGAACCGGGCGAGCAGGTCCTCGGCGTCGCCGTCGCGCTCGAAGGCCTGCAGGGCGTCGGCGAACGCGCGGACCCGCCGGTCGGTGAGGTCCGTGTCCCCGGGGGGGGGTGTCCGCGAAGCCGGTGTCGTCGGGGGTGGAGTCGTCGCGGGTGGTGTCGTCCGGTGCGGTGTGTCGTCGCATGGCGGGCGGCTACCCGCCGGACGCGTTCCGACCCGTCGTGGACCGGACGCGTCCGGCGGGCTGCCGGTCGGGTCGGTGACACGGACCCGGGGCGGGTCCGTTCAGGCGTCGGTCTCGACGACGGTGGCGCCGTCGGCGGCGCGCTGGACCGACTCGCACCCCTTGTGGGCCGCGGCCTTGGTCTCGTAGGCCTCGCCCACGGCGACGACCTGCCCGTTGCTCGCCTTCAGCCGGAACCGGAACTTCCCGCCCCGGTCCTCGTACACCTCGAACTTGCCTGCCACAGTGGCCTCCTCGGCTCGATCGACCACCCGCTGATGGGCGCGGATGGGGGCGCACGTTAGACGTCGTTTCAGAAGTGGTGGGCCCGGTTCTGCCGGTGACGGCGGGGCTGGCAGCATCGGCTGATGGTCGCGCCTCGTGTGTCTGAGAAGACGAAGATTTTCGAGTTGGAGATCGTCCTGACCGAGGTGGTGCCGGCGGTCCGGCGTCGGGTGCAGGTGCCGGGCGAGGTCGACTTGGCGGTGTTGCACGAGGTGGTGCAGTCAGTGATGGGCTGGACGAACTCTCATCTGCACGAGTTCGAGATCGTCGGGCGCCGCTACGGGATCCCAGACCCGGACTGGCCCGGACAGGATGTCGCCGACGAGACGAAAGAGAAGCTGTTTCGGCTGGTCAAGGCTGGTGACCGGTTCGGTTACGTCTACGACTTCGGTGACAACTGGGCCCACGAGATCACCGTCGAGGCGGTCGCGGCCGTCGAGCCGGGAGTGTGCTATCCGCGATGCGTCGCCGGGCAGGGGGCGTGCCCGCCCGAGGACGTCGGCGGGATCGGGGGGTATGAGGACTTCCAGGCC
Organism: Pseudonocardia sp. ICBG1293; assembly: GCF_020131355.1. Lineage (GTDB taxonomy): Bacteria > Actinomycetota > Actinomycetes > Mycobacteriales > Pseudonocardiaceae > Pseudonocardia. The sequence continues at coordinate 703,359 of NZ_JAHLEL010000044.1, read as the reverse complement.
GTGCTCGCCGACCCTGACCATCCCGACCGCGCCGAGCGCCTGGAGTGGGCGGGCGGGCCGTTCGACCCGCACCGCTTCGACCCTGACGAGGCCGACCGGGCCTTGGAGTGGCTGGCCTGGCGGCCGCTGGCCCCGACCTCGTAGGCGAGTGCCTCAGCGAGGGCTGGGTCGACCATCACTTCGGCTTCGGCTTCGGCTTGGTGAGGCGGCGGTGGCAGATCAGGGCGCAGGCCAGCGATAACAGCGCGGTGATCGTGGATTCGGCGCGGTCGTAGCGCAGCGCGAGGCGGCGGAAGTCCAGCAGCCAGGACATGGTGCGCTCGACGACCCAGCGGACCCGCCCGAGCCGGGTGGAGTCCTCGATCCCGCGCCGGGCGATCCGCACCCCGATCCCACGCCCACTCAGGTAGCGGCGGCAGCGGGGATAGTCGTAGCCCTTGTCGGCGTGCACCTTGTCCGGCCGACGTCGCGGACGCCCCGGCTGTCCCGCCCGTTCGCGGACGCCGGGGTTGGTGTCCAGCAGCGGGGCGAGCATCCGACTGTCGTGGGTGTTCGCCCCGGTGACCAGCGCATGCAGCGGGAGCCCGCCTCGGTCGCAGAGCACGTGGTACTTGCTGCCCGCCTTCCCGCGATCGGTCGGCGAGGGCCCGGTGGCCTCGCCGCGGCGCTTGGCCCGCACGCTCACGCTGTCCACCGCCGCCCGCGACCAGTCCAGCAGGCCCTGCTGGGCGAGGCGGTCGAGCATCACCCGGTGCAGCTGGGCCCAGACCCCGGCCTGCTGCCACTGCCGTAGCCGCCGCCAGCAGGTCACTCCGGACCCACAGCCGAGCTCGGCGGGCAGCGCGTTCCAGCTGATCCCGGTCTTGAGCACGAACACGATCCCGGCCAGAGCGGCCCGATCCGGCACCCGCGGACGGCCTGTCCGTCCCCGCTTGTGCTTGCGCGGCTTGGGCAGCAGCGGCTCCACCAGCGCCCACAGCTCGTCGCTCACCAATCGCTCGACACAAGATCGCCGCGCCACGACCGGACATGATCAGCTACCAGCGCCGATCCACACAGGACCGACACGCCGACTTCTGAAACGACCTCTTAGCCCAGATGGTGTTGCGGGGAGTAACGGAACGCCGTGCCCGGTGGGGTGGTTCCGACCGGGCCTCAGCGGGCTCTCAGCGGAGCGGGCGTTCTCAGGGGCCCCACAGCGAACCGTCCCTAGCGTCCGCGTCATGCCGACTGCACTGGTCACCGGAGCGAGCCGCGGGCTCGGCGCCGCCTACGCCCACGAGCTCGCCGAGCGCGGGTGGTCCGTCGTCCTGGTCGCGCGCGACGCCGTCCGGCTCGCCGACGTCGCCGAGCGGATCGGCCGCGCCACCGGCGCGATCGTCGAGACGCTGCCCGCCGACCTGACCGACCCGGCCGGGCTGGCGGCCGTCGAGCGCCGGGTCGTCCAGCGGGACCTGCCGGTCGAGCTGCTCGTCGACGACGCGGGTGCGGAGACCGGCCTCGACCGGACGGCCCTGGTCGGCCTGACCCACGCCGCCGTGACCGCGATGACCGCCCGCGGGCGGGGCGGGGTGCTGAACATCGCCGGGCACCTCCCGGTGCCCGGTGACGCCCACGGCGCGCCGCGGTCCTGGGTGCCGGAGTTCTGCGCGGGCGTCGCGGCCTCGTCGCACGGCACCGGTGTCACCGTCACCGCGGTCCTCACGGGCCGGATCCGGACCGACGACCCGCAGGGTCCACCCTGGCCCGAGCACCGTGACGTCGTGCGCCGCTCCCTGGACGATCTCGCCCGCGGCCGGACGCTGTCCGCACCGGGCCGGGTGCACCGGGCACTGGCGGGCTACCTGGAGGCGCCGGGGACCGCGCTGTGGCTCGCCGCCCGGGTGGCGGGCCGGGGCCGGGAGCATGGCCGGGACCCGGTGCACGGGCACACCCGGCCCTCGCCGGTGCCGACGCCGTTCCGGGACGGGCCCGCTCCGGCGCGGGGTCGGTCCGCCGCGACGGTACGGGCGGTGGGCTCCGCGACCCCGGCGCCGCCCGCGCTGCCGGAGGAGCCGGTGCGGCCCGCGCACGTCGCCGCCGCGACGTTCCCGGCGCCGCGGGTGTCGGGCACCGGGCCGCTGCCGGTCGTCCGCGCCCGCGCGACCGGCGCCGCCCCGCCGCCCGCCGCGCGGGCGGCCACGTCGGCCACCGCCCGCGCCGCCGTCCGCAGGCTGTCCGGCGCCGCACGTCCGGTGCAGCCGGCCCGCGCCGCCGCGACCGCGCGCCTGGCGGCGGGCTGACCCGGTGGGTGCGTCTCCGGGTGCGGGAGACGCCCTCCGGGAGGGTCACCGGTGGAAACGGACAGATGTGACGAGGCTCGCGTACCCCCCACTGTCGGAACCCGCGGTCGTGCCCTAGCGTTCTGTCCGTCGAAGGGGAGTACTCCCGAACACGGCGTCGCCGTCATCACGGAACCGGTCCGAGCCGGTCCCGGTGGCGCCGGTCCGCCGCGGTCACCGCGGCGGGCGGAGGAGACCTTCAGCGTACCTACCTGCGCTGGAGGGCCCTGTCATGAACGTTCCCCTCTGGGTGTGGCTGGCGACGCTCGCAGTCGTCGTCGGCATGCTGGTGTTCGACTTCGTCGGGCACGCCCGTGACCCGCACGAGCCCACGCTGCGCGAGTCGGCGATCTGGTCGGCCGGCTACATCGCGGTCGCACTGCTGTTCGGCGTCGGCGTCGGCGTCTTCTCCGGCTGGCAGTACGGCGGCGAGTACATGGCCGGCTGGCTGACCGAGAAGGCCCTGTCGGTCGACAACCTGTTCGTCTTCCTGCTGATCATGACGAGCTTCGCGGTGCCGAAGGTGCACCAGCAGAAGGTGCTGCTGATCGGCATCGCGATCGCGATCGTCATGCGCGGCGCGTTCATCGCGGTCGGCGCAGTGATCATCGAGCAGTTCGTCGCGGTGTTCTACCTGTTCGCGATCATCCTGTTCTGGCTGGCCTGGTCCCAGATCCGGGAGGCGATGTCCTCCGACGACCACGAGCAGGCCGACGCCGGCGACTCGAAGCTGATCCGCCTGGTCCGCAAGGTGCTGCCGACCTCCACCGAGTACGACGGCGCCAAGCTCGTCACCCGCATCGACGGCAAGCGCCTGCTGACCCCGATGGCGCTGGTCATCGTCGCGATCGGGCTGACCGACCTGCTGTTCGCGTTCGACTCGATCCCGGCGATCTTCGGGCTCACCCAGGAGCCGTTCCTGGTGTTCACCGCGAACGCGTTCGCCCTGCTCGGCCTGCGGCAGCTGTACTTCCTCATCGGCGGGCTGCTGGAGCGCCTGATCTACCTGGCGCACGGCCTCTCGGTGATCCTCGCGTTCATCGGCGTGAAGCTGACCCTGCACGCGCTGCACGAGAACAACGTGCCGTTCATCAACGGCGGGCAGCCGGTGCCGGTGCCCGAGGTGCCGATCTGGCTGTCGCTGCTGGTCATCACCGGGACGATCGCCGTCGCCGCGGTCGCGAGCCTGGTCATGTCCCGGCGTCGCGCCGCAGCCGCCCCCGCCTCCCCGGAGGTCGCCGGCTCCGACACCGACGACGCGCGGGACGGGACCGCGGACGCGGGTCAGATCCCCAGCACCACCCGGGCCACCGAGAAGTAGATCAGCAGCCCGGTCGCGTCGACGAGCGTCGTCACCAGGGGGGCGGACACCACCGCCGGGTCGATCCCGAGCCGGCGGGCCAGCAGCGGCATCGTCGCGCCGACCGTCGCCGCCCAGCCGCAGATCGCCACCAGCGTCACCGCCACCACGACGGCGACCTGGACCCCGACCAGCAGCGAGGCGACGAGCAGGCCGAGCGCGCCGAGCAGGGTGCCCAGCAGCAGGCCGACCCGCAGCTCGCGCCACACGACGGCGGGCAGGTCGGCGAGCCGGACCTCGCCGACGGCGATCGCCCGGACCGCCGCCGACGCGGACTGGGCGCCCGCGTTGCCACCGGTGCCGACCAGCAGCGGGATGAACAGGGCCAGGGCGGTGACCTGCTCCAGGGAGTCCTCGAAGATCTGCAGCACGTTGACCGTGAGGACTGCGGCGAGCAGCAGCACCGCCAGCCACACCGCGCGGGTGCGGGCCAGCTTCGTGACCCGCACGTACATGTAGTGGCCCGACCACGGCGCGGCACCGGACTGGCGGGCGGCGTCCTCGGTGTCGGCGCGTTCCAGGATCTCGACGGCGTCGTCGATGGTGAGCAGGCCCAGCAGCCGGTCCTCCGAGTCGACGACCAGCAGGTCGAGCAGGTTCGCCTCACCCATCAGACGGGCCGCGTCCTCGGCGGCGTCGGTGGCCCGCACCCGCGGCGCGTCGTCGTCGACGAGGTCGGCGACGGCGGCGTCCGGCCGGGCGAGCACCAGGTCGCGCAGCGAGACGGTGCCGGTCACCCGGCGTCCGGCGTCGGTGACGGCGAGGGTGTAGACGGTCTCGGCCTGCGCGCCCTTGCGCCGCACGACGGCCAGTGCCTCGGTCACGCTGCTGTGCAGCGGTACGGCGACGGTCTCCGGGGTCATCACCCGCCCGACCGAGCCGTCGGGGTAGCCCAGCAGCGCCGCGGTCATCGACCGTTCCCCGGCCGACAGCCCGGCCAGCACCCGGTTCGCGACCTTGGCCGGAGCCTCGCCCAGCATCCGGGCGCGGTCGTCGGGGTCCATCTCCTCGACCAGCGCGGTCACCGCGTCGTCGCGCAGCCCGGCCAGCAGCTCCTGCTGGTCGACCGGGTCGAGCTCCTCGAAGACGTCGAGCGCACGGTCCTTGCCGAGCAGCCGGAACACCCAGCCCGCGTCCACCGGTTCCATCCGGGCCAGCGCATCGGCGATCTCGTGGGCGGGCCGTCCGTCGAGCCGGTCGAGGACTCCGGCGGGGTCGTGGCGTTCGACGAGATCGGTCCAGCGGTCCATGCCGGTGATCCTGCCGCCGGTGCCTGCCGCGTGCAGCGGCGGGAGTATGTCCGTTTCGGTAGGATCGGTGACGTCTACCGCACATCCCGGATGACTGCCCCCGGGAGCGGGAACCCGGTCGGTGGCACCGAGGAGGTCACGATGTCCGTCACACCCCCGCCCCTGCCGCCGTCGTCCGGTGGCGGTACCGGCGACCCCGACCCGCGGCCGGCCGCTCGGCCGCTCGACCGCGACGAGGAGCTGCGGCTCTCCGGTCTCGAGCAGGAGCTGCGCCGGTCCGACCCGGAGCTGGACACCGAGCTGGGCGCTCCGCCCCGACCCGCGGGTGGCCGGGCGGACCGGATCCTGCAGGCCGTCGCGATCGCGGTGATCGTGCTGGTGGTCGTGCCGGGTGAGTGGGTCGCCGGGTTGCTGTCGTTCGGGCTGCTGCTCGGCATCCCGGCCGCGATGGCGTGGATCGCCGTCCGTGCGCACCGGGAGAACGTGGCCCGCGAACGGGCCGAGGGCAGCGGCGACGACCGCACCTGAGGTGCTCGTCCCGTCGTGACCGGCACCGTCGTGACCGGCACCGTCGTGGTCGGGACCGCCGGGAGCGGTGTCGTGCCGGGCACCGCCCCCGCCGGGTCACCGCGGCACGGTCAGCCCGCCGACGGGGCCGCCGTCGCCGCCTCGGTCGGGTCGGTCGTCGAGCGCACGGTGGGCAGCCCGAGGTGCTCGCGCAGCGTGCTGCCGGTGTAGTCGGTGCGGAACGAACCGCGCTCCTGCAGCAACGGCACCACCAGGTCGGCGAACTCGTCGAGCCCGCCCGGGGTGACGTGCGGGACCAGCACGTAGCCGTCCGCGGCGTCGGACTGGACCGCGTCGTCGATCGCGTCGGCGACCGTGCGCGGGCTCCCGACGAAGGTGTGCCGCCCGGTCACCTCGATCACCGTCTCGCGCAGCGACAGGCCCTTCTCCGCGGCCAGGGCGCGCCACTGGTCGGCGACCGCCTTCGGGTCCCGGTACTGGCGCACGCTGGCGCGGCCCTTCGACACCAGCTCACCCTCGACCGGGTCGAACTCGGGCAGCGGGCCGTCCGGGTCGCGGTCGGACAGGTCGGTGTTCCACAGCTGCTCGGCGAACACGATCGCGGTCTGCGGGCTGACCTGCTGGGCGCGGATCACCTCGGCGTGCTCGGCGGCCTCGGCGTCGGTGTCGCCCAGCACGTACGTCGCGGCGGGCAGGATCTTCAGGTCGTCCCAGGCGCGGCCGTAGCGGGCGAGGCGGCCCTTCACGTCGGCGAGGAACGCGCGCCCGGCCTCGGGCTCGGCGTGCCGGGAGAAGATGGCGTCGGCCGACGCGGCGGCGAACTCGCGCCCCTCCTCGGAGTCACCCGCCTGCAGGATGACCGGGCGGCCCTGCGGGCTGCGCGGCAGGGAGAAGCGGCCGTGCACGTCGAACTGGTCGGAGGAGTAGGCGAACCCGCCGCGGTCGTCCGGGCCGGTGCGGGAGTCCCAGATCGCGGCGGTCGCGGCGAGCTGCTCCTTGGCCCGCGAGTAGCGCTTCTCCTTCGGCAGGAACCCGCCGCGGCGGAAGTTCTCGCCGGTGAACGCGTCCCAGGAGGTGACCACGTTCCACGCGACACGCCCTCCGGACAGGTGGTCGAGGGAGGCGAACTGGCGGGCGACGTCGTAGGGCTCGGTGAACGTCGAGTTGATCGTGCCGGCCAGGCCGAGCCGGTCGGTGACCGCCGCGAGGGCGTTCAGGATCGTGAAGGTGTCCGGGCGGCCCATCACGTCGAGGTCGTAGATCTCGCCGCGGTGCTCGCGCAGGCGCAGTCCCTCGGCGAGGAACAGGAAGTCGAACCTCGCCCGCTCGGCCGTGCGCGCGAAGTGCGCGAACGACTCGAACTCGATGTGGCTGCCGGACGCCGGGTCGCTCCACACCGTGGTGTTGTTGACGCCCGGGAAGTGGGCGGCGAGGTGGATCTGCTTGCGTGGCATGCGTGTCCTCCCGACGTGGCTTCTACCGGTGCAACACCCTCCGGGCCAGGGTGTTCCCGAGCAGCTGCGCGCACTGCACGACGACCACGATGATCGCCACCGTCAGCAGGGTCACCGGCCAGTCGAACTGCTGGTAGCCGTAGGTGATGGCGAAGTCGCCCAGACCGCCGCCGCCGACGTAGCCGGCCATCGCGGACATGTCGACGACCGCGACGAACACGAACGTGTAGCCGAGCACCAGCGGTGCCAGCGCCTCGGGCACCAGCACGCTCCACACGATCCGGAACCGGCTCGCGCCCATCGCCCGTGCCGCCTCGACGACCGCCGGGTCCACCGACACCAGGTTCTGCTCGACGATGCGGCCGATGAAGAACGTTGCCATCGCGACCATCGGGAACAGCACCGAGCGGGTGCCGATCGTCGTGCCCATCACGACCAGCGTCAGCGGGCCCACGGCGGTGATGAAGATGATGAACGGGATCGGGCGCACGATGTTGACCAGCACGTTCAGCACGCCGAACACGGCGCGGTGGGCGTAGAGGCCGTTCGGGCGGGTGGTGTGCAGGGCGACCCCGAGCAGCAGCCCGAGCACCCCGGCCAGCAGCATCGTCCAGAACACCATGTAGGCGGTCTGCAACACCGACAGCCACAGCACCGGGCTCAGGGTCTCCCAGTCGGCCTTCATGCGGACTCCTCGTCCCGGGTGGTGGCGGCGTCGTCCGGGGTGACCCGGGTGGTCCGCGACAGCTCGTCGATGCAGGCGCGCACCGCGCCGTCGTCGCCGGTCAGGGCCAGGGTGAGGCTGCCGACGGGGCGCCCGGACAGCTCCCGGATGCCACCGTGCACCACGGTCGCGCGGACCCCGTGCGCGGCCGGGACGCGTGCGATCGCGTCCTGGGCGTCCGCGGCGGCCGAGCCGGGCCCGCCGACGCCGACGGTCACCAGCCGGCCGGGGTGGCGCTCGCGCAGCCGGGAGAGCGTCCCGGGCGACGGCACGTCCTGCAGGACGCCGTGCACGAAGCGGCGGGTCGCGGGGTGCGACGGCGCGGCGAACACCTCGTACACCTCGCCGTCCTCGATGACCCTGCCCTGCTCCATCACCACGACCCGGTCGCACACGTCGGCGACGACCTCCATCTCGTGGGTGATCACGACGACCGTGGTGCCGAGCTCGCGGTTGACCCGGCGCAGCAGGGCCAGCACCTCCCGGGTCGTCTCCGGGTCCAGCGCGCTGGTCGCCTCGTCGGCGAGCAGGATCGACGGCGACGTGGCGAGCGCCCTGGCGATCCCGACCCGCTGCTTCTGCCCGCCGGACAGCCGCGCCGGGTAGCGCCCGGCCAGGTCGGCCAGCCCGACGAACTCCAGCAGCTCCGCGACGCGGGCGCGGCGCTCCTCCCGGGAGCGGCCGGCGACGGCGAGCGGGTAGCCGACGTTGCCGGCGACGGTGCGCGAGTTCATCAGAGCGAACTGCTGGAAGATCATCCCGACGTCGCCGCGCAGCTCGCGCAGCCCCCGTTCGGACAGCTCGGAGGTGACCCGCCCGCGCACCGTGACCGTCCCTGCCGTCGGCAGCTCGAGGGCGTTGATCATCCGGACGAGCGTGGACTTGCCCGCCCCGGACCAGCCGATCACGCCGGTGATCCCGCCCTCGGCGATGTCGAGGTCGACGTCGTCGACGGCGGTGACCCCCGGGCCGCGGCGGGCCGGGAACGTGCGGGTCGCGCCCGAGAACGAGATCACCGGCGCCGTCATCAGCCCGCCCGCAGCTGCTGCTCGATGCCGGTCAGGGTCTGGCGGAGGTCCTCCGCGGAGTTGTCGCGGAACACGCCGCCGTCGCCGAGGTCGCGGCGGGCGGCGTCGAGGACCTGCGGGTCGTGGTAGATCCGGACCAGCGTCGCGTAGACCGGGTCGTCGGCCTGGTCGGCCCGGGCGACGAACAGGTTGATGTAGGGCTTGGCCTTCTCCGAGTCCGGGTCCTCCTGGTACAGGACCTGGTCCTGGGTCAGGTTCGCCGACTGCGCGTAGTTGTTGTTGACGATCGCGGCGTCGGCGCTGGCCAGGTTCGCCGCGGTCTGGGCCGCGTCGACCGGGGTGACGGTGACCTTCGAGGCGGCACGGTCGATGTCGGCCGGGGTGGAGGTCGTCGTGCCCCCGTCGGTGAGCCTGAGCAGCCCGGCGGACTGCAGGACGGTCAGCGCCCGGGCCTGGTTCACCGCGTCGTTCGGGATGACGACCTGCCCGCCCTGCGGGACCTGCGCCAGGTCGGTGTGCTTCGTGGAGTACAGCGGCAGCGGGTACACCGCGGTCGCGCCGACCGGGACCAGGGTGTCGTCGTTCTGGACGTTGTAGTTCGCCAGGTACTGCAGGTGCTGGAACTGGTTGAGGTCCAGCTGGCCCTGGGCGAGCGCCGGGTTCGGCTGGTTGTAGTCGGTGAAGTTGGTCAGCTCGACGGTGATGCCCTGCGCGGCGGCCTTCTCGGTGAAGACGTTCCAGTAGGGCTCGGCGCCGTCGGACACGCCGATCCGGACGGTCCGCGACCCGCTCCCGTCGGCACCGGACGAGGACTCGCCGGGGGCGGAGCAGCCGGCCGCCAGGACGGCGAGCACGGCGACGGGGACCAGCAGGGACAGTGCGCGTGGCAGGCGCATCGGGTTTCCTCTCGGCTCCGGCCCCGGGACGGGTCGCGTCCGGGTACCGGTGCGGCGGTGCAGCGGGGATCGTGCCGGGCGCCGGGTGCGGCGCCCCGGGAGGGTGACGCCGGGCGGGAGCAGGTGCTCCGGGGACGTGACCGGGGGAGACCGGGCCACCGGGCCGGGCCGCACCGGGTGGGCGCGACCGGCCGCGACGGGGCGGTCGGCACGATCGGAGAACCTACATCGGGCGAACCGCCCGGACCGCACCGCCGCGACGAAGCTCACGGGCTGCGGATCGCCGGACGGACCCGGCCGGGCGACAGTGTGCGGGCCGGGCGCTCAGCGGGGCGGCTCGGCGAGCAGCCCACGCCGGCGCAGCTCGGGCAGCACGCCCTCGCCGACCCGGTAGGCCTCCTCCAGGTGCGGGTAGCCCGACAGCACGAACTCGTCGACCCCCAGCTCGTGGTACTCGGCGATCCGGTCGGCGACCTCGGTGTGCGACCCGACGAGCGCGGTCCCCGCGCCGCCGCGGACCAGACCCACCCCGGCCCACAGGTTCGGCGCGATCGTCAGCGCGTCGGCCGAACCCCCGTGCAGCGCGAGCATCCGCTGCTGCCCGACCGACTGGCTGGCCCGCAGGGTCGCCTGGGCGCGCTCGATCTCGGCCGGGTCGAGCGCGTCGAGCAGCCGGGCTGCCTCGGCCCACGCCTCGTCCGCGGTGTCGCGGGTGATCACGTGCAGCCGGATGCCGAACCGGGGGCTGCGGCCCAGCTCGTCGGCGAGCTTGCGGACCCGCCCGATCTTCTCGGCGACGGCAGCGGGCGGCTCGCCCCAGGTCAGGTAGACGTCGGCGTGCCGGGCGGCGACCGGCAGCGCGGCGTCGGAGGAGCCTCCGAAGTAGACCGGGGGCAGCGGGTCCGGCGGGGCGAGGGTGGTGGCGCCGTCGACGTCGTAGTGGGCGCCGGTGAAGTCGAACGGCTCGGGCGACCAGGCGCCGCGCAGCACGGTCAGGAACTCGTCGGTGCGGGCGTAGCGCTCGTCGTGGGAGGCGTGGTCGCCGAAGCGGCGCTGCTCGACGGCGTCCCCGCCGGTGACGATGTTGAGCATCAGCCTGCCGCCGGAGACGCGCTGGTAGGTGGCGGCCATCTGGGCGGCGAGGGTCGGGGAGAGCACTCCCGGCCGGAACGCGACGAGGTAGCGCAGCGTGCGGGTCTCGCGCAGCAGCGCGGCCGTGGTCAGCCAGGCGTCCTCGCAGAACGTGCCGGTCGGGGTGAGGACGCCGTGGAAGCCCTGGGCCTCGGCACCCCGGGCGATCTGGGCGAGGTAGCCGATGTCCGCCTCGCGGGCCGTCGAGCCCGCCTCGCCGCGGTCGGCGTGCCGGCGGGCGACGATGGTGCGGCCGTCGCCGGAGGTGGGCAGGAACCAGTGCGGGACGATGCTCATCGTCCTCCCGTCCGTCGGTCGGTGGGGGTGCCCGGGATGCCGTCCCGGGTGGCGGCCAGGGTGGTCGCCTCGTAGCGGCGGTCGACGGACGCGCCGATGTCGGCCCGGCCCGGGATGACCCCGGCCTCGGAGAACGCGTCGGCCAGTTCCTGCTGGGAGGCGACCACGGAGTCGTCGAGCGGGACCGGCAGGTCCGGGCCGCGCGCGACGGCCCGGCGGGTGATCGGCAGCGGGATGGTCGTCTCCTCGCTCCACACCCGGGCCCGCTGCTCGCGGTCGGTGTCGGAGAACGTCTGGGCGGCCGCGACCCGGGCGAGGAAGTCGGCCAGCGCGGCGCTGCGGGCCGGGTCGGCGAGGGTGGCGTTGGACGCGACCTGGAAGCCGTAGCCGTTCGCGGTGCCGGTGCCGTCGGCGACGATCCGGGCGCCGTCGTCGAGCTCGGCCTGGGAGGTGTAGGGGTCCCAGACGGCCCAGGCGTCGACGACGCCCTGGCGGAACGCGCCGTAGGCGTCGGCGGGGGCGAGGAAGGTGAGGTCGACGTCGTCGAGGGTCATCCCGGCGGCGCGCAGCGTGGACAGCAGCTGCCCGTGCGCCGAGGTGCCCTTCCCGACGGCGATCCGCGTCCCGCGCAGGTCGGCGACCGTGCGGATCGGCGAGTCGCGCCGCACGAGGATCGCGTCGCTGGTGACGTTGCCACGGTTGGCCGACACGACCTGCACCCGGGCGCGCGCCGCGGCCGCGAAGATCGCCGGGGTGTTGCCCGTGCCGCCGACGTCGATCGCCCCGGCCCTGGCCGCCTCGATCAGCGGGGGACCGGCGGTGAAGGTGCGCCACTCGATCCGGTAGGGCACGTCGTCGAGGAGCCCGGCCGCACGCAGCAGCGAGCGGGACCCGCCCTTCTGGTCCCCGACGACGAGGGTCACCCCGGCCAGTGCGGACGGGTCGACCGGCGGCTGCACCGGTGGGCGGGACACCGGCACCGAGGAGCACCCGGTGAGCACCAGCGCCGCGATCGCGACGGCCAGCACGGCGACCCGCCGGCGCACCCGGGCGGCGGTCGTCGCACCCGCCACGGAGGTCGCGGCGACCGCACCCGGGGTGCGACGGGGACGGTCACGCGGCATCGGCGGCCACCCCCAGCTCGTCGAGCACGGTGCGGCGCAGCGCGGCGAGCCGCTCGGGGTCGCGGGGGCGCTCGCCGGGGCGGTGCTCGTCGCCGATGCGGCCGTCGGTCAGCACCAGCACCCGGTCGGCGAGCAGCAGGGCCTCGTCGACGTCGTGGGTCACGAGCAGCACACCGGGCCGGTGCCGGTGCCACAGGTCGAGGACGAGCCGGTGCATGGTGATGCGGGTCAGCGCGTCCAGCGCGCCGAACGGCTCGTCGAGCAGCAGCAGGTCCGGCTCGCGGACCAGGGCCCGGGCCAGCGACGCCCGCTGGGCCTCGCCGCCGGACAGGGTCAGCGGCCAGGCGCCGGCGCGCGCGGTCAGCCCGACCTCGGCGAGCGCGGCGTCGGCGACCCCGGCGGGGGTGTCGCCGCGCAGGTCACGGTGCAGGCCGAGCGCGACGTTGTCGCGGACCGTGCGCCAGGGCAGCAGCCGCGGCTCCTGGAACGCGACCGCGACCGAGCCGGGGACCTCGACGGTGCCCGACACCCCGGTGTCGGAGGCGTCGTCGAGCCCGGCCAGCAGCCGCAGCAGCGTCGACTTGCCCGAGCCGGACCGGCCGAGCAGGGCGACGAACTCCCCGTCGCCGATGGTGAGGTCGAGCCGGTCGAGGACCCGGCGGCCGTCGAACTCGCGGACCAGGTCGTGCACCCGGGCGCTCACCGGTCCGCCCCCGCCGGGCCGGCCGGGCGCCAGGCCAGGACGCGGCGTTCCAGCCTGCGCACCAGGGCGTCGGTGCCCAGGCCGAGCAGCGCGTACACCGCCAGGCCCACGACGATCACGTCGGTGCGCAGGAACTCGCGGGCGTTCATGATCATGTAGCCCAGTCCGGCGTCGGCCGACGTCGTCTCCGCGACGATGATCGACAGCCAGGCGATGCCCAGCGCGAGGCGCAGGCCGGTGAGGGTGGAGGGCATCGCTCCGGGCAGCACCACGTGGCGCAGCCGCTCGGCGCGGGTGAACCCGGACACCGAGGTCGCCTCGATCAGCTTCGGGTCCACCCCGCGGACCCCGGCGTGCACGTTGAGGTACATCGGGAACAGCACCCCGAGTGCGACGAGCAGCACCTTGGGCAGCTCCCCGATGCCGAACCACAGGATGAACAGCGGCACCAGGCCGAGGTGCGGCAGCGTGCGCAGCATCTGCACCGGCGGGTCCACGAGCAGCCCGCCCCAGCGCGAGAGTCCCGAGACCACACCGAGCCCGACCCCGACGACCAGGCCGAGGACCAGCCCGGTCGCGACCCGGGCGAGTGAGACCAGCAGCCCCTCGGGCAGCTCCCCGCTGCGGGTCAGGTCGACGGCGGCGGTCACCACCCGCAGGGGCGAGGCGAGCTCGTCCTCGGCGAGCAGCCCGGTCGAGGACGCGAGCTGCCACAGCAGGATCAGGGCGACGGGGGAGATCCAGCGGCGCAGGTCGGGCCGGCGACGGGACCCGCGGACGGTGGCCGCGGATCCGGGCGGCGCCGGGGTGGCGGGTGGTGCGACGGCGTCGGCCGGCGCGGAGGTCCAGGTCGTGGACACGATGGCTCCCGGGACTCGTGGTCGGGGCAGGGCTGGGCGCACGTCGGGGCGGCCCGGGTCGGGCGGCCCACGGCACGGGCGGGGGCGGCGCGGCGGCGGTCAGCGACAGGTGCAACCGGCGAGGCGGAGCAGGTCCACGTGGCGGCGGCGGGTGAGGTCGCGGCCCGGTCCGGCGGCGACCGTGCATGACGGGGTGCGCCGGCCGGTGGTCATGCCACCAGGTGACCACGGCGTCCGGACCACCACAAAACGGTGTCCGGACCGCGGGACGGGTGACGGGGCAGGTGCCGACCGTGGGGCCGCCACGTCCCGCGGACTGGGAGCTCAGGCCCGGGACGCCCACTCCCGCGCCAGCAGCTCCTGGGAGGCGACCCGGTCGGCGTGCCGGTGGGTGATGGTGGTCAGGAGCAGCTCGTCGGCGCCGGTGACGGCGCGCAGCCGCTCCAGACCGTCGGCGACGGTGGCCGGGCCGCCGACGAGACGGGTCGCGACCCGGTCGGCCACCAGGGCCGGGTCGGCCGGGTGGCCGTCGACGTCCTCGGGGCGGGGGTAGGGGATGGCGCCCACCCCGGTGCGGATGCTGTGCACCCACGGGGCGAATCCCGCCGCGATCCCACCGGCCTGCGCGTCGTCGGAGCCCACGACGACGTCGGCGGACACCATCACGTGCGGACGGGGGAGCCGCTCCGAGGGCCGGAACGCGTCCCGGTAGGCCGCCACGGCGTCGAGCACCGTGGCCGGGCTGACGTGGTAGTTCGCCGCGAAGGGCAGGCCGCGGCGACCGGCGAGGACCGCGCTCTCCCCGCCGCTGGAGCCGAGCACCCAGGTCTGCAGGTCGGCACCCTCGCCGGGGACCGCCCGCACCGCGACCCCGTCCGGGGCCCAGGTCCCCGCGATCAGCCCGTCGACGGCGTCGAGGAACTCCTCGTACGGCGGCGCCTGCGCCCCGGGCTGGCGCAGCGCCACCGCCTTGGCGCGGAACCGGGGCGAGGTCGTGATCGCGGCGAGCGACACCGGTGCCGGGATGAGCACGCCGTCGACCACCCGGTCGCCGCGCCCGTCCGGTTCGCGGGCCGCCGGCCGCGGTCCGCCGGAGCGGCCGAGCCCGAGGTCGATCCGGCCGGGGTGCAGACCGTCGAGGGTCCCGAAGTCCTCCACCACCGACAGCGGGGTCCGGTGCCCGGTCTGCACCGCGCCCGAGCCGACCCGGATCCTGGCGGTCGCGGCGGCGACGGCGCCCATCAGCACGGCGGGCGAGGCCCCCGCGACGCCCGGGTTGAAGTGGTGCTCGGCGAGCCAGAACCGGGCGTAGCCGGCGCGTTCGGCGGAGCGGGCCAGGTCGAGGGTGTCGCGCAGGGCATCGACGACGGTCGAGCCTGCGGGCACCGGGGAGAGGTCGAGGACGGACAGCGGTACGGGCACGGCGGCGGACCTCCGGACATGCCCGGGGCGGTCGCGACGACCGGGCCGGGCGACGGACCCGCGCCCGGCGGGCCCGCGGGCGCGGGTGGACCGGGGTGCGGGCTCGGGCGGTGCGCTCCGGGCACGTCCGGCCCGGGGCGACGCCGGTCGCCCGCCGATCGTCGCCCCGCCCACGACAGGGGCGCAACCCCGGTGCGGCTTGCTACCGTCGACGTCGTGCCGGCCGCCCCGCCGCGCCGCCCGTCCGCGGTCCCGCGCGACGGCCCGGTCCGGCCGCGACGCCCCCGGCGCACCCGCGCTCCGCCGGCGCCCGGCCCCCACCCGGCACGTCCGGTGACGACGCGTGCGGCGCGGCCGCGCGTGAGGCGGTGCTTCCCATGAGGTTCCAGGTTCTCGACATCGTTCCGCACGCCCCGCACCCGGTGACCGGCGAGATCGTCGACACCCACGAGCGGCTGCGCCGGGTGGTGGACACCGCGGTGCTCGCCGAGCGGCTGGGGTTCGACTCCTACGCCGTCGGCGAGCGGCACGCCGGCGAGTTCGTCTCGTCCTCGCCCACCGTGCTGCTGGGCGCGATCGCCCAGGCGACGTCCCGGATCCTGCTCTCGACCGGGGTCACGGTGCTGTCGCTGCTCGACCCGGTCCGCGTCGCGGAGGACTACGCGACGGTCGACCAGCTCTCCGGTGGCCGGCTGGAGATCGTGATCGGCAAGGGCAACGAGGACCGGCACTTCCCGATGTTCGGGCTCGAGCTGGGCCGCCAGTACGAGTACCTGACCGAGAACTACGAGCTGCTGCGCCGCCTGCTGAGCGAGGACGGGGTGGACTGGTCCGGCACCCACCACGCCGACCTGGCCGGGATCACGACGTTCCCACGGCCGTTCGCGGGCCCGTTCCGGATCTGGCACGGCTCGGCGACCTCGACCGCCGCCGTCGACCTCGCCGCCCGCTGGGGCGACCCGATCTTCTCGGCGAACGCGCTGCAGCCGCGGGAGAACTACAAGGTCCTCATCGACCGCTACCGCGACAAGCTCGCCGAGCACGGTCACGACCCGGCGCGGGGCTACGTCGGCTCCGGCTCGGGCGGGCTGTTCCTCGCCGACACCGACGCCGAGGCGATCGCCGAGTACCGCCCCGTCTACGAGGGTTTCGCCGCGAAGCTGCGGGCCGCACACGCCGGGGACGACCGTCCCGGGAAGGCCACCTCGTTCGCGACCGTCGAGGAGGCGGTGGCGCACGGCCCCGCGCTGGTCGGGAGCCCGGAGCGGGTCGCGGCGAAGATCCTCGACTACCACGGGGCCTATGGCCACGACGTCCAGTCGGTGTCGGTCAACCCGGTGCTGCCCTACGAGCGGCAGCACGAGGTGCTGACCCGGTTCGCCACCGAGGTGGTGCCGCTGGTGCGGCGCGAGGTGTCGACGACCTTGTGGGGCCCCGCCGACGCCGGCCGCGCGGCCGGGTTCACCGCCGCGGCCTGACCCCCGGCCCTCCGCCTCGGGCCGCTTCCCGGCCCGCCCGTGCGGTGCGGGGAGCAGGACAGTGCTGCCGGGTCAGCCGGCGTCGGGCAGCGCGACAGGGGTCCAGTCGTTGGTGAACTCCAGGCCGCTGCGCTCGAACAGCTGGGTGACCGGGCACCGCCGCGCGGTCTCCGACACCAGCCGCGCGAACTGCTCGGGCGTCGCGTCGGTCTCCACGGTGGCCCGGACCTGCACCCGGTCGAAGTTGGCGTTGCCCTCGGCGCCACCGACCAGGACGGCGGTGTCGAGGTCACCGCGCACCTCGAAGGTCCAGCGGCCCAGGCGGATGCCCAGGTCCTTCGCGACCAGGCTCGCCGTCACCTGGTTGCAGGAGGTCAGGGAGCCGAGGGCGAAGAACAGCGGGCTGGGCGCGGAGTCGGCGCCGCCGAAGGCCGGGTAGGCGTCGGCGGTGAAGACGTGCCCGGCGTCGCCCTCGGGGCGCAGGGTCTGGAAGACCCCGGTCCCCTCGGAGTGCACGACGAACGGAACGACGGTCTGCTTCGGACGGACTGCGGTCATGGGTGTCCTCCCGGACGAGGTCGGTACGGCGGGAACGGGTGCGCGCAGCCGGCCGGCGCCACCGCCGGGGCGGGCCGGGATCGGGTCGACCGGTGCGTCGTGACCGGCCCGCGGGGCGACACCGCGCGGGCCGAGGGGGACCGGGTCAGCGACAGAGCGCGGAGCGGGTACGACCCAGGTCCACGTGCAGGCGCGCGACGAGGCGCGCGGTTCCGGTCACGGGAGCGATCGTGACCGACCCGCACCGCGGTCGGCAAGCATCGCCGGTTCCCCGTCCAGCCGGTGGACGGTCGGCGCTGGGGGTCCGGACAGCGCGGGGTCCCGTCCCGCCGGGCGGGAGCGCCGGCGCCGGCCCGGCCCGTCCACCCGGCCCGGGTCGGGTGCCTCCGGACCGGGTGTGCGTGACCCCGGCGACCGTGGGGCCGGGGGGTGTCTCTATGGGTTCGTCAAGCGGCGGCGAGTTCTGGATCGGGGTTGTTGACCGTGGGCGGGTTGTAGGGGCGGCGGTCGCGGAGCATGGCGTAGATGACGTCGGTGCGGCGTCGGGCGAGGCAGATCAGGGCGGCGTTGTGTCGTTTGCCGGCGGCTCGTTTGCGGTCGTAGTAGGCGCGGCTGGCGGGGTCGGCCAGGGCGGCGAATGCGGACAGGAACAGCGCGGATTTCAGGGCGTGGTTGCCGCGCTGGGATCGGGTTTCGCCTTTGATCGAGGTGCCGGAGCGGCGGGTGACTGGGGCGAGGCCGGCGTAAGCGGCGAGGTGCCCGGCGGTGGGGAACCCGGAGCCGTCGCCGACGATGGTGAGGATCTTGATGGCGGTCCTGACCCCGAGTCCGGGCATCGAGGTCAGGACCGGTCCAAGAGGGTGGGCCTCCAGGCGGGCTTCGAGCTCGTCGGCGAGCTGGTCGCGTTCGGTGTGGACCTGGCGCAGCTGCCCGGCGACGCCGGTGATGACACGGGCGAACGCGGCCGTGCCGGGAACGGTCAGGCTCTGGGCGTCGAGCGAGGTCAGGATCTGGGCGGGAAGGGTGCGGGCCAGTCGAGGCGACCGGGCCCGCATCGTCTCGGCGATCCCGTCAGCGCCGAGCTCTCGCAGGGCTTGCGGGGTGGGCGCGGCCGCGAGCAGGTCGAGCACGCCACCGCGGTCCAGGCGTGGCCCGAGCAGGCGTTCCAGGGCGGGATGAACATGCAGCAGGGCGTCGCGCAGCCGGTTCGTCAGCCGGGTGCTCTGCCCAGCCAGGTCATCGTCGTAACCGGCGAGCACAGTGAGTTCGGCGAGGGTCTCGTCGTCGGTGCCGACCCGGCGCAGGGTGTGCGGCATCGTCCGGGCGGCCTCGGCGATCACGTGGGCGTCGCGGGCGTCGGTCTTGGCCTGCCCGGGATGCAGGTCGGCGATGCGGCGCATCGCCAGCCCGGGCAGGTAGGCCACCGTGATCCCCAGATCACGAGCGACGGCGATGGCCAGCGCTCCGATCGAGGCGGGCTGGTCGATGACCATCAGCACCGCGCCGTGCTCGGCCAGCCCGGACAGCACGGTGCGCAGCGCCGATTCGTCGTTGGGCAGGGCCTTGTCGTGCACCCGCTTCCCGTTGGTGTCGACCGCGCAGGCGTGGTGTTCGGACTTGCCCACGTCCGGGCCGCAGAACACCGCGAACCCGGTCGGGTGCTGGTCAGGATCGGGCAACCGCCGCTCCCTTCTCGTCGCGGCAGGCCGACCACGAGCACCCGCGCCGGCAGCCACGTTACGAGCAGACCACACGGGTCAGGTCTCTATCAGCGGTCGTTGGCGCCCTCCGGCCACGGCGACAACACCCCCCAGATCATCGGGCGACAGGGGCAGTCAGTCATACCGCGGCCGGCGGCCTGCAAGCCCTCAGCGGGCTTGATCAAGAAAGTAACGGGGGCGGGACCGCGGGCCGGGGAGGGGAGCCGGGTCAGGCGGGGTCGGCGCCGCGGCGCCGCGCGTGGACCGCGGCGGGGTGGTCGGCGCGGACCCGGGCCTGCCCCGGACCCTGCAGGTGCTCGCGCAGGGTCGCGCCCTCCGGGGCCTCGGCGAGGACCCCGCGCCGCCGCAGCTCGGGCACCACGTGCTCCACGACGTCGGCGAAGGTGCCGGGGGTGACCGCGTAGGCGAGGTTGAAGCCGTCGACGTCGGCGACCTCGGCCCAGCGCTCCAGCTCGTCGGCGACCGTCCGCGGGCCGCCCACGACGACGGCTCCCATCCCGCCGATCCCGATGTGCTCGGCGATCGCCCGCGGCGTCCACTCCCGCGTCGGGTCGGCGGTGGTGAACAGCTCGACCGCGCTGCGGATGGCCTCGGTCTCGGCGAAGCGCAGCGGCTCGTCGGGGTCCATAGTGGACAGATCGAGGCCGGACCAGCCGCCGTAGAGGGTGAGCGCGCCCTCCAGGCTGACGTACTGCGCGAGATCGGCGTAGCGCTCGCGGGCCTGCTCGTCGGTGGCGCCGGTGACCACGGTGACCATCGTGAAGACCTTCACCGCACGGGGGTCGCGGCCCTGCTCGCCGGTCTGCCTGCGCAGCTCGGCGACCCGCGGCGCCAGGGTCTCCGGGGTCGGGGAGATGACGAAGACGCCCTCGGCGTGCCGGGCGGCGAACGTCGTGCCGCGCGCGGAGGCGCCTGCCTGGAAGATCGTCGGAGTGCGCTGCGGCGAGGGCTCGGTCAGACCGATCCCGGGGACGTCGAAGAACTCGCCGTGGTGGGCGATCGGCCGGACCTTCGCCGGATCGGTGTAGACGCCCTTGTCCCGGTCGAGCAGCACGGCGTCGTCGTCCCAGGAGGCCTCCCACAGCTGGTGGCAGACCTCCATGAACTCGTCGGCGACGTCGTAGCGCCGGTCGTGCGGCACCTGCTTCTCCAGGCCCAGGTTGCGGGCCGCGGACTCCAGGTAGGAGGTGACGACGTTCCACGCGACCCGGCCCCGGGTGTAGTGGTCCAGGGTGGAGAACCGCCGCGCGAGTGCGTAGGGCTTCTCGTAGGTGAGCGACACCGTGATCCCGAAGCCGAGCCGCTCGGTGACCGCGGCCATCGCCGAGACGGCCAGGGTCGGGTCCCCGACGGGGACCTGCACGCCGTCGCGGATCGCTGGTTCGGGGCCGTCGCGGTAGACGTCGTAGAGGCCCACGACGTCGGCGACGAACAGGCTGGTGAACCCGCCGCGCTCCAGCAGCTGCGCCAGGTCGGTCCAGTAGCGCAGGTCGTGGAAGGTGTGCGAGCGGTCCTCGGGGTGGCGCCACAGCCCGGGCGACTGGTGCCCGGCGCAGGTCATGTCGAACGCGTTGAGGTGCAGACGTCGCGGGTGGTCGGTCATCGCGTGCCGGCGCTCCAGGCGTAGGGCAGGTCGGTGCCGTTGAGCACGTGGTCCCCGACCGACTGCAGCTTGTAGATGAGCGGGTTGTGCACCGAGATCACCCGGGCGTTGCGCCAGTGCCGGTCCAGGCGGAGCCTCTCCGAGGTGATCGAGGCGCCGCCGACCTCGAACAGCTGCGTGGTCGCGTCGAGCACCGCCGGGATCACCGCGGCCTGGGCGTGGGCGACGTCGAGCTCCACCCGGTCGAGCAGTTCCGGGTCCTCACCGCCCGCGGCGAGCAGCTCGTCGAGCTGCTCGGCGATGGTCAGGACCAGGGCGCGCGAGGACCAGGCGGCCGCGGACAGCCGCCCGATGACCTGCTGGACGAGAGGGTCGTGGCGGGGCAGGTCGGCCGGGGCGTGGGTGAAGGTGCGGGTGCGCTCGCGGACCCAGGCGCTGACGTCGTCGGTGGCGCGCCGGGCGATCCCGGCGAGCACGGCGAGCTGCACGAGCTGCAGGTAGGAGGTGCCCCAGCCGCGGCCCTCGGTGCCGTAGCCGGGGCCGAGGACCCGCTCCCGGGGGACGGCGACCCCGTGGAACCCGGTGGTGCCGCTGGCGGTGAGGCGCTGCCCGAAGCCGTCCCAGTCGTCGTGCTGCACGACGCCGTCGGCGTCACCGTCGACGAGCACCGACACCCGCTGTCCGTCGAGGTCGGCGGCGACCAGGATCTGGTCGGCGTACAGGCTTCCGGTCGAGTAGTACTTGGTGCCGTCGAGGCGGTAGCCCTCGCCGTCGGGGGTCAGGGTGGTGCGGTAGCGGTCGATCGCGCCGACCCCGGGCTCGGTGATCGCGTTCCCGACCAGACCACCCTGCGCGACGGCGGCGAGGCGGGCGTCGCGGTCGGGGCCCGGTGCGGCGAGCAGCAGGTCGTCGACGTACCACCAGTGCACGCGGAGCGCCTGCGGCAGGTTCGACTCGGCGGCCGCGAGGTCGACGAGCAGCCGGAACTGCTGGCGGACGGTGGCGCCGTAGCCGCCGAGCTCCACGGGCAGCCGCAGTGCGCCGAAGCGCTCCGCGCGCAGCGCGGCCACCTCGTCGTGGGCCAGGGTGCGACCCTGCTCGCGCGCGAGGGCGCCCTCGGCGATCCGGGCGAACACCGGCGCGAAGACGGCGTCGAGCTGCTCGTCGGTCCAGGGGGCCCGGCCGTCGGTGCCGGTGGGGAGGGGGGAGGTGGCGGTCACGGAGATCCTTCCGATGGGGCGGTGGCGCGCCGGGACGGCGGGCGGCGCCGTGGTGTCGGGTGCGGGGCGTCGGCGCGGACCGGGCGTGCGGACACGGCCGCGGCGGGCGGGTCGGTCGGCGGGACCGGGTCGTGGCCGCACGGGCCCGGCGTGGTCCCGGGTGGTCGAGCGCGCAGCGGATACCGGTCGGCGGGGTGCGGCCTCAGCGGTGCCGGGTCGAGCGGGGACACAGTGCCGACGCCACACGGGCGAGGTCGACATGCCCTCGCGTGGTCAGCAGCACCGATCCGGTCACGGCCCCACGGTAGCCGCGACCGGCGTCGCCACCCAAGACGCCGGCGATCCGGATCACCGGCATCCTGCCTGGTGGGAGCCCGGTGCGGAGTCGTCCGGACACGTGTCCCGCGAGCTGGAAGCTCCACTGTGGAGGCCGGTGTGACCGGCGTCGCCACCGACTTGCGCCGGCCGGTGCGGGCCTGTTGCGTCAGCCGGATGGGAGTCACCCTGCACTGGTTCCTGCCCACGATGGGCGACGGCCGTCACCTCGTCGGGGGAGGGCACGGCACCGCCACCGGGTCCGCGGGCGCCATCCGGCCCGCCTCGATCGAGTACCTCACCACGGTCGCCCGGGCCGCCGAACAGGCCGGGTTCGACGGCGTACTCACCCCGACCGGGGCCTGGTGCGAGGACTCGTGGCTCACCACCGCGATGCTCGTCGCGCACACCGAGCGCCTGCGCTTCCTCGTCGCGTTCCGGCCCGGGTCGATCTCCCCGACCCTGGCCGCCCAGCAGGCCGCCACCTTCCAGCGACACTCCGGCGGTCGGCTGCTGCTCAACGTCGTCACCGGCGGCGAGTCCCGTGAGCAGCGGGCCTACGGCGACTTCCTCGACAAGGACTCCCGCTACGCCCGCACCGGGGAGTTCCTCTCGGTCGTCACCCGGCTGTGGCGCGGCGGGACCGTCGACCTGGACGGCGAGCACGTCCGGGTCGAGCAGGCGTCGCTGTCGCGGCTGCCCGACCCGGTCCCGCCGGTCTACTTCGGCGGCTCGTCCCCGGCCGCGGCCCAGGTCGCCGCCGAGCACGCCGACGTCTACCTGACCTGGGGCGAACCGGTCGAGGCGGTCCACGAGAAGATCGAGCGGATCCGCACGCTCGCCGCCGACCGCGGGCGCACCGTGCGTTTCGGGATCCGGCTGCACGTGATCACCCGCGACACCGCGGCCGAGGCGTGGGCGCAGGCGCACCGGCTCCTCGACGCGCTCGACCCCGAGACCATCGCGGGGGTGCAGGCGGGCCTGGCCGCGAGCGAGTCGGAGGGCCAGCGCCGGATGCGCGCGCTGCACGGCGGGGTCAAGACCTCGGTCGAGGAGCTGACGATCGCGCCGAACCTGTGGGCCGGCGTCGGCCTGGTCCGGGGCGGCGCGGGGACCGCGCTCGTCGGCAGCCACACCGAGGTCGCGGACCGGATCGCCGAGTACCACGAGGCCGGCATCGACGAGTTCGTCCTGTCCGGCTACCCGCACCTTGAGGAGGCGTGGTGGATGGGCGAAGGGGTCGTGCCGGTGCTGCGCGAGCGCGGTCTGTGGACCCCGCCCGACGGCGTCGCCGATGTCGACGACGCCGCCCGCTCCGTGCCGTTCGCCGCCGACCACCGCACGTGAACGACGTCGCGCCCGCCGTGGCGCGGCAGGACGGACCGGACCCGCCCCACCGATCGGTGGGGCGGGTCCGGCCGGGTCAGGAGCCGGACGGGGCGCGCAGGTCCTCGACCGCGGAGGCCACGTCGACCCGGTTGCGCAGCACACCGTAGTCGGAGTAGCGGTCGGCCACCCCCTGCAGCTCGGCGACGAGCTCCGGGGACAGTGGCTGGGTGTCGCGCAGCGCCCGCTGCGCCATCAGGTCGGCCACGGCCGCGGGCCGCTTGGTCAGCTCCGCGTAGATCGCGGCGTTCTCCCGGGAGTTCTCCCGGGCCCACTGCAGCGCACGGCCGTAGCGCTCGGTGAAGTCGGTCAGGGCCGCGCGGGTCCCGGCGTCCTCCAGCGCCGCGGTGTTGGCGTCGAGGAAGGTCAGCCCGGTGCCGAGGCCCTTCGCGTCGCGCAGGACCCGGGCGCCGGACTCCTGCTGGGCGACGGCGGTGTAGGGGTCCCAGGTCGACCAGGCGTCGATCGCGCCGGAGTTCATCGCGGCGGCGGCGTCGACCGGCTGCAGGAACGAGATGGTGACCTCGTCGGGCCGCACCCCGGCCTCCTCCAGCGCGCGCAGCAGCAGGTAGTGCCCGATGCTGCCCTGGGTGGTCGGCGAGATCGTCTTCCCGCGCAGGTCGGCGACCGAGCGGATCGGCGAGTCCTTCGGCACGAGCAGCGCCAGCCCGCCCTGGCTCGGGGAGCGGGTCGCTTCGACGATCTTGATGCGGTCGGTGGAGGACAGCGCGGTCAGGGTGGGCGCGTCGCCGGCGACGCCGACGTCGATCGCCTCGCTGCGCAGCGCCTCCAACAGCGGGGCGGCGGCCGGGAACTGCGCCCACTCGACCCGGTAGGGCGCGCCGTCGAGGGCGCCGGAGGCGTTCACCAGCGCCTGCTGGATACCGGCCTGGTCGCCGACCCGCAGCGTGACCTGCGAGAGGTCGACCGGGCCGTCGTCGGCGGCGCCGGAGCAGCCGGTGAGCAGCAGCGCCAGCGCGGCGAGCAGGGCGGGCAGGGTGAGCAGCGGACGGCGGGTCACGGGGTGGTCTCCGGGTCGGTGAGCGGGGTGAGCGAGGGCAGGTTCACGACGATCCCCTCCTGCGTGCTGCGGGAGATGACCACGACGGCCGGCACCTCGGGGTCGGGGTTCTCCTCGCGGTGCGGGACCCACGGCGGCACGAACACGTAGTCGCCGGGCTCGGTCTGCAGGACGACCTCCCCGGTGCCGTCGTGGAACACGAACCGGGGTCGGCCGGAGACGACGTAGATGGAGGTCTCGGCCTCGCCGTGGTGGTGGTCGCCGGAGTTCGTGGCGGGGGCGACGTGGGTCTCGCCGGTCCAGAGCTTCGAGGAGCCGACGGTCCGTCCGCTCACGGCCTCGCGGCGGGACATGCCGCTGGTCTGGGCGGTGTCGCCGGACAGGTCGGCACCGCGGACGAGGTGCACCCGGGCGTGGTCCGGCGGGGTGGGGGCGAGGTCGGGGTGGAACGGGTCGGTCCCGTGCGCGTGCGTGGTCACCGGGTATCGCCCTCCAGGGCGGTCAGGGTGCGGGTGGTCAGGAAGTCCGCGACGGTGCGTTCCAGGTCCGCCCACAGCGGGGCGGCCGGGCCGGTACCGCGGACCGAGGCGATCGAGCCCTCGGTGGCGCGCACGACGTCGGCGACGGTGATCTCCGCGGCCGGGCGGGCCAGCCGGTAGCCGCCCTCGCAGCCACGACGGCTGGTCACCAGACCGGCCCGGCGCAGCGCGAGCATCACGTTGACCAGGGAGTTCAGCGGGACACCTCGGGCGCGGGCCATCGCGTCGCAGGTGACGGTCGCACCGTCGGCGGCGACGAGCTCGGCGAGTGCGCGCATCGCGTGGTCGAGCCGCGCGGAGACGTTCAGCGGCGCGGCGCGGCGCGACCGGGCGGGCCCCGCCGTGGCGGGCGGCGCCTCGTCGGCGAAGCGGGCGCCCTTGGCGAGGCGTTCGAGGAACTGCACGAGCCGCGCGGCGACGATCCGGTGGAACTGGTCGTTGAGCACGTCGTGCACCCCGTCGACGACGACGGCCACGTCGTCGCCCTGGCGGGCCAGCGACCGGATCCCGGCGACCGGGGCGACCGGGTCGGCGTCGCCGTGCAGCCACAGCACCGCCGCGTCGGGCAGCGGGTCGGTCGGCGGCGGGGGCGGCGCCTGCGCGAGTGCCCCCCAGGCGAAGTCGGGGTCGGACTCGAGGAGCCCTCGATGCACCGGGCAGGCGGTCCGGGCGTCGAGCTCCCCGGCCCGGTCCGCGGGCGGCTCGCCCGGGGCGCCCGTGGGCAGCCCGGCCAGCACGAGCCCGTCCGGGCGGACGGCCCCGGCCAGCTCCCAGGCGCGCAGCGCGCCGGTGTCGGACCCGAGCAGCACCCGGGCCCCGGCCGCGCCGGCCAGCGCGGCGGTGACGTCGTCGGCCCCGGCACCGGGGCCGGGCACGGCGAGGGTCCACCCGTCGGCGGCGAGCCGCCTGCCGAGGCGGGCGTAGAGGCCGGGGTGCTCGCCGCGGCCGGTCAGGACGGCGACGGTGCCCCGCGAGGTCCCCTCGGGGGTCCACACCGTGCCGGTGGTGGCGGGTGCGCTCACGCGGGGACCCCCACCCCGGCGGCCGCGCCGCGGCGGGCGAGCTCGGCGCGCACGGCGGGCAGCAGCTCGCGGCCGTAGCGGCGGGCGTCGTCGATCGGGTCGTAGCCGCGGATGAGCAGCGTGCTGACGCCGATGTCGACGTAGTCGGCGAGCGCGGCGGCGACGGTGTCCGGGGTGCCGACCAGGGCGGTGGAGTTCCCGGCCGCGCCGGAGGCCGCCGCGGTGGCCGTCCACAGGCAGCGGTCGTGCAGCTCCCCGGCCTCGGCGGCGGCGAGCAGGCGCTGGGACCCGACGTTGGCCGGGGCCCCCGGCTCGCGCATCCGGGTGCCGGTGAACGAGCCGTGACCGCCGCGGGCGGCGACGATCCGGTCCCGTACGTCGTGCGCGCGGGCCCAGGCCTGCTCCTCGGTGTCGCCGAGGATCGGCCGGAACGACACGCTGATCCGGGGCGGGTCGGTGCGGCCCGCGGCGCGGGCGGCCTCGTGCACCCGGGCGATCTGCTCGGCGGTCCCGGCGAGCGGCTCGCCCCACAGGGCGAAGACGTCGGCGTGCCGCCCGCCCACCCGGTACGCGGCCTCGGAGGACCCGCCGAAGTACACCGGGATCGGACCGAGCGGGCGGATCTCCTGGGCCACACCCGCGACCCGGTAGTGCTCGCCGGTGTGGTCGAAGGGCTCGCGCTCGGTCCAGGCCCGGCGCACGACCGACAGGTACTCGTCGGTGCGGGCGTAGCGCTCGTCCTTGCCGAGCCAGTCGCCGTCGCGGCGCTGGTCGGTGTCGCTGCCCCCGGAGATGACGTGTATCGCGACCCGGCCGCCGCCGCTGAAGTGGTCCAGCGTCGCGTACTGGCGGGCGGCCAGGGTGGGGGCGGTGAAGCCGGGCCGGTGCGCGACGAGGAAACCGAGCCGGTCGGTGTGCGCGGCCGCGTACGCGGCGACCTGCAGCCCGTCCGGGGTGGACGACGAGTGGCCGATGAGGACCTTGTCGAAGCCGGCCTCCTCGTGGGCGGTGGCGAACCGGCGGACGAGGGCCGGATCGAGGACCGGTCCGGTGGCGGGCAGGATCTCCGAGACCTCCTGGGTCCCGATCATGCCGATGAACTCGATGCTCATGTGCGCTCCTGGGGTCGGTGCACGCCGAGGCGGCCGAGCAGATCGGCACGCATGCGCTGGAAGTCGGGGTCGGTGACGTCGCGGGGGCGGGGTAGGTCGACCGGTGCGTCGTGGGCGATCCGGCCGCCCTCCATCACCAGGACGCGGTCGGCGAGCACGAGCGCCTCCTCGACGTCGTGGGTCACGAGCAGCACCGCGCACCGGTGGCGCTGCCAGAGTTCGTCGACGAGCCCGCGGGCGGTGATCCGGGTGAGCGCGTCGAGTGCGGAGAACGGCTCGTCGAGCAGCAGCAGGTCCGGGTCGCGGACCAGGGCGCGGGCCAGCGCCGCGCGCTGGGCCTCGCCGCCGGAGAGGACCTTGGGCCACACGTCGGTGCGGTGGTCGAGGCCGACCTCGGCCAGGGCGGCCTCGGCCCGGGCGCGGTCGGGGCGCCCGGGCAGGCCGAGCACGACGTTGCGCCAGACCTTCTTCCACGGCAGTAGGCGTGGTGCCTGGAACCCGACGGCCCGCCTGCGGGCGACGGTGACCTCGCCGGTGACGTCGTTGTCGAGGTCGGCCAGGATCCGCAGCAGGGTGGACTTGCCGCAGCCCGAGGCGCCGAGCAGCGCCACGAACTGACCGGGCTCGATGTCGAGGTCGAGGTCGGTCAGGACGGCCCGGTCACCGAAGTGTCGGCCCAGGCCGCGGACTGACACGGGTCGCGCGGTGGTGCTCACCGTCCGCTGAACGCCGGTCGCCATGACAGCAGCCCCCTCTCCAGGGTGCGCACCACGAGGTCGCCGACCAGCCCGAGCACCGCGTAGAGCGCGAGGCAGACGACGATCACGTCGGTCTGGAAGAACTCCCGGGCGGTGTTCATCTCGTAGCCGATCCCGGAGGTGGCGTTGATGGTCTCGCCGAAGACCAGGGCGAGCCACGCGGTGCCCAGCGCGTAGCGCAGCCCGACCAGGAACTGGGGCATCGCCGACGGCAGGATGACGTGGCGGACCTGGCCGAACCAGCCGAGTCCCAGCGTGCGGGCGGCCTCGACGAGGGTCGCGTCGACGTTGCGGATCCCGCCGAAGAGGTTCATGTAGAGCGGGAAGGTCACGGCGAGCGCGATGAGCGCGATCTTGGGCTCCTCGCCGATGCCGAACCAGATGATCAGCAGCGGGATGAGCCCGATGACGGGAACCGTGCGCAGCATCTGCACGGGCGCGTCGATCACGTCCTCGCCGCGGCGGAACAGCCCGGACAGGGTGGCGAGCAGGACGGCGGCGACGAGGCCGATCGCGATGCCGGACAGCACCCGCACGCTCGACACCGCCACCGCGCTCTGCAGCGCGCCGTCGGCCCACATCTCGGCAGCGGTGACCGCGACGGTCGCGGGCGAGGCGAGGACGTCGCGGGGGAGCACGCCGGTGCTCGACAGCACCTGCCACAGCCCGATGAGCACGACCGGGGATGCGGTCTTGACCAGCCAGCGGGGGACCCGGTCCGGGCCGCGGGTGTGGCGGGTGCGGAGGGTCTCGACCTCGGGAGCCGCGGGGGCCCGTTCCCGGGTGGACGTGGTCGTCATCGGAACTCCTGGGGGTCGGCGGGCACGCCGGACCGACCCGCCGGCGACGGCCGGTGGGCGGGTCGGGTGTGCGGAGAGGACGTCGCGGACGACGGGTGCTCGACGTGCTGGCCCGGCGCGGACGGTGCGCGCGGCGGGGCCCGGCGTCCTGCCGGGGTGCGGTGCCGCGGACGTGCACGGCGCAGGCCCCGGCCGGGTCGGCGGACGTGGCTGGTGGACGTGGCCCGGCGGGCGTGGTGCGGTGGGACCGGTGCGCGGTGGGTGCGCCGTCACGTCCCCGGGCGCGGGGCGGCCGGGACGCCGGGTCAGGACCGACAGAGCGCCGACGCGACGCGCGCGAGGTCGATGTGCGCGCGTGTCGTCAGCGGAACCGGAACGGTCATGGGGGAACGGTAACCGGCCGGCGGAGGAAACCCAACCCTTGGCGTTGGGATTGGGTCACGGCGTTTCGGCTGCTGGGAACGGGTGCCGAACACGTCCGGACACCCCGGCCCGGCCGGGCACGCACGGCACCCGACCGGGCTCCGGCCGCGCGCCCGTCACCGCACCCGGCCGCCGTCGCGGGCGCACGAGCCCCGCACCGCATCGCACGAGCGGGCCGTTCGTACGAACCTTTCGTACGAACGGCCCGCTCGTGCGGTGCGGGGCTCGTGCGGTGCGGGGCGGGTGGGTGGGAGGCGCGGGGTCACACGGAGAGAGCGAGTCCCCGGGCGCGCAGCACCCGTCGCTCCAGGGGTCGGAAGACCAGCAGCTCGACCCCGATGCCGACGATGAGGATGAGCAGGATCGCGGCGAAGACCTGGACGATGTCGTTCACGTCGGCGCCGTTCTTCAGGTAGGCGCCCAGCCCGACCCCCAGTGCCGGACCGGCGGCGATGATCTCCGCGGCCATCAGCGAGCGCCAGGAGAACGCCCAGCCCTGCTTGCAGCCTGCGAGGTAGCCGGGCAGCGCCGCGGGGAGCAGCACGTAGCGGGCCATCTGGTAGCCCGTCGCGCCCAGCACCTGCCCTGCCCGCGGCAGGATCGGCGGCACCTGGTCGATCCCCGCCACCAGGCCGTTGGCGATCGAGGGCACCGAGCCGAGCAGCACGACGAAGAAGATCGTGGTGTTGGTCAGCCCGAACCACAGCACCGCGGCCGGGACCCACGCCACCGACGGCAGCGGCTGCAGCCCGGTGAGCAGCGGTCCGATCGCCGCGCGCACCACCGGCACCTTGGCGACCACCACCCCGAGCGGGGTGGCGATGACCAGGGCGAGCAGGAAGCCGAGGGCGGCCCGGCTGATCGAGGTCCACAGGATCGACCAGATCTCGCCGCTGACGACGGTCTCCCCGAACGCCTCGGCCACCGCGCCCGGGGAGGGCAGGCGGTACTCGGGGGTGATCGCCGAGGCCCAGACGATCTGCCAGACCACGACGATCAGGACGAGGGCGACGGGCGGCGGCAGCCAGGTCCGCAGGAAGCGCTGCCACCACGGGGTGGTGCGCTCGACCGGGGTGTCGAGGGCGTCGAGCCCGGCGACCGCGGCGGCGGAGTCCCGGTCGTTCTCGACGACCGTCATCGAGGAGTCCTCACGCGGCATGGCTGGTGATCACCTGCCGCAACCGTCCGGTGATGTCGTCGTGCAGCTCGGCCTGGGCCTCGGCGTCGTGACCGTCGGCGGGCACGACCCACTCGCGGACCACGGTGCCGGGGCGCGATGACAGCAGCACGACCCGCTCGGCCAGCCGGACCGCCTCGCGCACGTCGTGGGTGACGAACACGATCGTCGTGCCGGTCGCCCGCCAGACCCGCAGGAGCTCGCCCTGCAGCACGTCGCGGGTGATCGCGTCGAGCGCGGCGAACGGCTCGTCCATCAGCAGCAGCCCGCCGGTGCCGTGCTCGTCCCCGAGCCCGGTCGCGGCGGCCAGTGCCCGGGCCAGCGACACGCGCTGGCGCATGCCGCCGGACAGTTCGTGCGGTCGCTTGCCGCCCACACCCTCCAGCCGGACCAGGGTGAGCAGCTCCTCGGCCCGCTCCCGCCGGGCCGACCGGCCGTGCCCGGCGAGCTTGAGCGGCAGCTCGACGTTGCGCAGCGCGGTCAGCCACGGCATGAGCGCGGCCTCCTGGAACATGAACGACGGCCGGGCGGACCCCACCGCGACCTCGCCCGACGTCGGCTCGTCGAGCCCGGCGAGCAGGTTCAGCAGCGTCGACTTGCCGCAGCCGGACGCGCCGAGTACGCAGACGAACTCGCCGTCGCCGACCCGCAGGTCGATCCCGTTGAGCGCGGTCACCGCCCCGGTGCCGGCCCCGAAGGTCTTGGCCACCCCGGACAGCTCCACGGCGGTGTCGCGGGTCCGCGGGCGCCGGCTGGTCAGGTCGACGGTCATCGGTGGTTCCCCTCGTCGATCGGAAAAGGTCAGTTCGCGGCGGCGAGCCCGGCCGGGTCCACGGCGGCCTCCCCGGAGCTCGTCCGGACCGCGTCGACCGCGGTCGGGTCGAGGAAGCCGGTCAGGTCGGCCTCGCTCTGCGCGATGCCCGCCGTGACCGAGTCCTTCGCCAGCTGCGGGAAGGTCGAGGCCAGCGGGTCGCTGTCGAAGGACAGCTCGGTGAAGGCGCGGTCGAGGATGTTCGCGGCCAGCGGCTTGCCGGTGATCTCCTCGATGGCCTGGTTCGACACGGTCTTCGCCTGCGCCGGGTCGTCGCGGATGAACGCGATGGCCTTCTGCTCGCCGCGCAGGATCGCCTCGACGGTCTGCGGGTGCTGCTGCAGGAACTCGGTCCGGACGATGACCACGGTGGTCGGGAACTTCCCGTCCGGCCACAGGGACTTCTCGTCGAGCAGGACCTTCGCCCCGGCGTCGACCAGCCGCGAGCTCCACGGCTCGGGCAGCCATCCGCCGGCGAGCTTGCCCTGCTTGAACAGGTCGAGGGTCTGCGGGTTGTCGATGTTCTGCACGGTCACCGCGTCCGGGCCGTCCCCGATCGGGAGGTTGTTCTCCTTGAGCCAGGTCTTGAACGCGATGTCCTGGGTGTTGCCCAGCTGCGGCGTCGCGATGATCTTGCCCTTGAGCTGCTCGGGCGAGGTGATGTCCGGGCTGGTCACCAGCTGGGCCCCGGCCGAGGTGGAGCCGGCGACCAGGCGCACGGCCTCGCCGCCCGACTTGGTGAAGGCGTTGATCGCCGGCCCGGAGCCGATGAACGCCACGTCGATCGACCCACCGAGCAGGGCGTTGACCTGGTCCGGGCCCGCGTTGAAGGTCTGGGTGGTGAGCGTCGTGTTCCCCAGCTCGGTGGCGAACAGGCCCTGCTTCACCCCGACCAGCGCGGGGGCGTGGGTGATGTTCGGGAAGTAGCCGAGGCGGACCTCGGTGGCGGGGGAGGTGGCACCCGCGGCGGTGGTGCTCTCCTCGGCGCGGGAGCAGCCGGCCAGCAGCCCGAGCGCAGTGAGCAACGCGAGCAGGACGGCGGCGGTGCGCGCCCGGGATCCGGGGCGCAGGACGTGCGGGGACATCGCGGGAGGGGGTCCTTCCGTGGTGGGCGGCGGGCGGTCGGGACGACCGCGGCGCGCCGGGACCGGCCGGCCGGGACGGCGTGCCGGGGTACAGGACGGGTGGCGGGCCGGAGTGGTGTCCGGCGGGCGATCCCGGTTCCGGCGGGTGCGTCGCACGCCGGGCGTGCGGCGTTACCGTCCGCGGGAGGAGGGGGACCGGTGCGGCTCGGTCAGCGACAGAGTTCGCTGTAGGCGGGCGCGCGTCGGCTCGGCCAGAACTGCTCCAGGCCGGTCGGGCGCAGCGGGACGGCGTGCCACGCGGTGCGGGCACGGTGCAGGTGGACGGCCTCCGTCACGCCCCGCACGAACCGCTGCGGGCGCGAGGGTCGCCGCCGGCTCGTCGTCACCCGACCAGGGTGCTGGGTGGTCACCTCCCCGGACAACCCGGTGTCCACCAACCAGGAACGACCTCTGGTTGTCCGGACACCTAGTGTCGCGTAAACGATGTTCTTTGACCGGGTCGGCAGTGGTTGAGTAGGTGGTCTGCGGGTTTGGTCCAGATGAACGGGTGGCAGCGTTCGTTCCAGCCGTCGATGAACCGGCCGATCGCGCCGATCAGTTCTCTGACGCTGCCGAAGCTGCCGTGGCGAATGGCCTGGCGGGTGATGACCCCGAAAAAGACCTCGACCATGTTCAGCCACGATCCCGAGGTCGGGGTGAAGTGCAGGGTGATCCGCGGGTTGCGGGCCAGCCAGGCCTTCACTGCGGGGTGCTTGTGGGTCGCGTAGTTGTCCACCACCAGGTGCAGCTTGCGCCGCGGGTAGGCCTTCGCGACCTGCTTGAGGAACCGCAGGAACTCCTGATGGCGATGCCGCGGCAGGCACGCCTGCTCGACCCGCCCGGTCGCGACCTCTAACGCCGCGAACAGCGTGGTGGTGCCGTGACGGACGTAGTCATGCGTCCGTTTCTCCGGGATACCGGGCATGATCGGCAGGATCGGCGCTGTCCGGTCCAGGGCCTGGACCTGGGATTTCTCGTCGACGCAGAGCACGACGGCCTTGTCCGGCGGGTTCAGATACAACCCGACGATGTCGCGGACCTTGGCTTCGAGCTCGGGATCGGTGGAGAACTTGAACGTCTCGGACTTCCACGGCTGCAGCCCCCACCGCCGCCAAATCTTGCCGATCCACACGTGGGAGATCCCGAGCTCGGCACCGAGCAGCCGTGACGACCAGTGCGTGACTCCGAGCCGCTCAGGCGGCGGTTCCAGCGTGGCGAGCACGACCGCGACCTCGTCGATCACCGGCGGCCGGCCCGCCTTGGGCCGGTCGGCCAGCCCGGCGATCCCCTCAGCGGCGTAACGCTTCTTCCACCCGATCACCGTCGCCTTCGACGCCCCGACCAGTGTGACGATGTCCTTGACCGCCACCCCGTCCGCGGCCAGCAACACGATCCTGCCCCGTCGGGCCAGTCCCGCCGAAACCGACGAGGAACGCAGCCAGGACTCCAACACCTCGCGGTCGGCGGCCGGAACGTCCACGGTCACAGTCAACGGCACAGCTCATGATCCCGTAAACCAGCCCGTGAGTAAAGTAACCTAGTTACCGCAACACTAGTGTCGCGTAAACGATGTTCTTTGACCGGGTCGGCAGTGGTTGAGTAGGTGGTCTGCGGGTTTGGTCCAGATGAACGGGTGGCAGCGTTCGTTCCAGCCGTCGATGAACCGGCCGATCGCGCCGATCAGTTCTCTGACGCTGCCGAAGCTGCCGTGGCGAATGGCCTGGCGGGTGATGACCCCGAAAAAGACCTCGACCATGTTCAGCCACGATCCCGAGGTCGGGGTGAAGTGCAGGGTGATCCGCGGGTTGCGGGCCAGCCAGGCCTTCACTGCGGGGTGCTTGTGGGTCGCGTAGTTGTCCACCACCAGGTGCAGCTTGCGCCGCGGGTAGGCCTTCGCGACCTGCTTGAGGAACCGCAGGAACTCCTGATGGCGATGCCGCGGCAGGCACGCCTGCTCGACCCGCCCGGTCGCGACCTCTAACCTGAGTTGCACAGGTTTAGAGGTCGTTTCAGAACGACTTGTCGAGTTTCCATTGACCCCTCGACGACAGATCAAACGGCAGGTCAGATAGCCGCTTGTCGTCTACAACAGACACGTCGACCTCGTTCTGAAATGACCTCTTAGAGGTCGTTTCAGAAGTCGGCGTGTCGGTCCTGTGTGGATCGGCGCTGGTAGCTGATCATGTCCGGTCGTGGCGCGGCGATCTTGTGTCGAGCGATTGGTGAGCGACGAGCTGTGGGCGCTGGTGGAGCCGCTGCTGCCCAAGCCGCGCAAGCACAAGCGGGGACGGACAGGCCGTCCGCGGGTGCCGGATCGGGCCGCTCTGGCCGGGATCGTGTTCGTGCTCAAGACCGGGATCAGCTGGAACGCGCTGCCCGCCGAGCTCGGCTGTGGGTCCGGAGTGACCTGCTGGCGGCGGCTACGGCAGTGGCAGCAGGCCGGGGTCTGGGCCCAGCTGCACCGGGTGATGCTCGACCGCCTCGCCCAGCAGGGCCTGCTGGACTGGTCGCGGGCGGCGGTGGACAGCGTGAGCGTGCGGGCCAAGCGCCGCGGCGAGGCCACCGGGCCCTCGCCGACCGATCGCGGGAAGGCGGGCAGCAAGTACCACGTGCTCTGCGACCGAGGCGGGCTCCCGCTGCATGCGCTGGTCACCGGGGCGAACACCCACGACAGTCGGATGCTCGCCCCGCTGCTGGACACCAACCCCGGCGTCCGCGAACGGGCGGGACAGCCGGGGCGTCCGCGACGTCGGCCGGACAAGGTGCACGCCGACAAGGGCTACGACTATCCCCGCTGCCGCCGCTACCTGAGTGGGCGTGGGATCGGGGTGCGGATCGCCCGGCGCGGGATCGAGGACTCCACCCGGCTCGGGCGGGTCCGCTGGGTCGTCGAGCGCACCATGTCCTGGCTGCTGGACTTCCGCCGCCTCGCGCTGCGCTACGACCGCGCCGAATCCACGATCACCGCGCTGTTATCGCTGGCCTGCGCCCTGATCTGCCACCGCCGCCTCACCAAGCCGAAGCCGAAGCCGAAGTGATGGTCGACCCAGCCCTCGCTGAGGCACTCGCCTACGAGGTCGGGGCCAGCGGCCGCCAGGCCAGCCACTCCAAGGCCCGGTCGGCCTCGTCAGGGTCGAAGCGGTGCGGGTCGAACGGCCCGCCCGCCCACTCCAGGCGCTCGGCGCGGTCGGGATGGTCAGGGTCGGCGAGCACGGCCTGGAAGTCCTCATACCCCCCGATCCCGCCGACGTCCTCGGGCGGGCACGCCCCCTGCCCGGCGACGCATCGCGGATAGCACACTCCCGGCTCGACGGCCGCGACCGCCTCGACGGTGATCTCGTGGGCCCAGTTGTCACCGAAGTCGTAGACGTAACCGAACCGGTCACCAGCCTTGACCAGCCGAAACAGCTTCTCTTTCGTCTCGTCGGCGACATCCTGTCCGGGCCAGTCCGGGTCTGGGATCCCGTA
The DNA here is from genome assembly GCF_020131355.1 of Pseudonocardia sp. ICBG1293. GTDB lineage: Bacteria > Actinomycetota > Actinomycetes > Mycobacteriales > Pseudonocardiaceae > Pseudonocardia. The sequence goes on along the minus strand of NZ_JAHLEL010000044.1, from coordinate 667,725 downwards.
GCGGCGCCCGACGATCTCGAACTCGTGCAGATGAGAGTTCGTCCAGCCCATCACTGACTGCACCACCTCGTGCAACACCGCCAAGTCGACCTCGCCCGGCACCTGCACCCGACGCCGGACCGCCGGCACCACCTCGGTCAGGACGATCTCCAACTCGAAAATCTTCGTCTTCTCAGACACACGAGGCGCGACCATCAGCCGATGCTGCCAGCCCCGCCGTCACCGGCAGAACCGGGCCCACCACTTCTGAAACGACGTCTTAGAGGTCATTTCAGAACGAGGTCGACGTGTCTGTTGTAGACGACAAGCGGCTATCTGACCTGCCGTTTGATCTGTCGTCGAGGGGTCAATGGAAACTCGACAAGTCGTTCTGAAACGACCTCTTAGAGCGTCCGGCAGTAGAGGTGGCCGTGTGTCGGTGTTGGTAGAGACACGGACCTGCAAGTGATCATGGGATTGCTGATGTCCTGATGGTCGCCTGGAGGGTCCGTGCCTCTATTGCCAGAATCGCTGATCGACCCCCTCTGGGTCGAGTTCGCTGCCCTGATCGAGGCAGAGCGGCGCCCGGAGTTCGACCCGGCCCATCCGTGGGGATGTCACCGCCGCCGTATCCCCGACCGCCTGGTGTTCGAGCACGTGCTCGCGGCGTTGGTGCACGGCAGCGGCTACGAACGCATCGCCACCCCCGGCTGCTCGGACCGCACGATCCGCCGCCGTCTCGCCCAGTGGGCCGCCGCCGGCGTCGGGGAGCAGGTCCTTCGGGCCGCGCTGGCCGGCTATGACCAGATGATCGGTCTCGACCTCGACGATCTGTCTGCCGACGGAGCGATCACCAAGGCTCCCTGCGGTGGCGAGGTCGCCGGCTGTAACCCGGTCGACCGGGGCAAACAGGGCACCAAACGCTCCGTGGTCTGCGACGGTGCGGGGATCCCGCTGCACCTGATCAGCGCCCGCGCCAATGACCACGACTCGCCGTTGCTGAAACCGACCCTGATCGGGATCTACGACATGATCGGGCCGCTGCCCGAGCGACCGTGCCTGCACCTGGACCGGGGCTATGACTCAGGCAAGACCCGCGATCTGCTCGAACGACTCGGGTTCGACGCACAGATCGCCACCAAGGGCCGGCCCGCCCCGATCCAGGTCGGTAAGCGGTGGCCGGTCGAGCGCACCCATTCCTGGATGAACGGCTACGGCAAGCTGCGCCGGTTCACCGATCGCCGGAAGATCATCGTCGAGTTCTACCTCGACCTCGCCGCCGCGCTCACCGTGATCCGCCGGCTGATCAACCGTGCCCGCAGCCGCTACCGCTGGACAACCCGACCCACGACCCGTCGACTCCGATAACCATCAATCGCCGGGCGCTCTTAGAGGTCATTTCAGAACGAGGTCGACGTGTCTGTTGTAGACGACAAGCGGCTATCTGACCTGCCGTTTGATCTGTCGTCGAGGGGTCAATGGAAACTCGACAAGTCGTTCTGAAACGACCTCTTAGTGCCCCGGCGCGGTGATGGTGGGGAGCCGGTCGAGAATGGCACGCGCGCCGCTGGTGATCTGCGGGGCGGCGGTGATCGGGTGACCGCCGACGTCGACTCGGACGGTTCGTAGTGGGCGCAGGGCTGTGACCAGCTTCTTGATGGTCACGCCTGCCGCGTCCTGGAGGTGTCGGGAGACCGCGAGGGCGGCGAAGACGACGGTGAGGTGGGCTTCGATGGCGTCGCGTTCGCGGTGGAAGATCGGTCGGGCTCGCAGGTCGGACTTGGCCATGCGGAAGCTGGCCTCGACCTGCCACAGGTCGTGGTAGGCGGCCACGACCTTGTGCCCGTCCATGGTGGACTCGGCCAGGTTGGTGACGTAGCCCTTCAACCCGGCGAGCTGGCGGGCGCGTTCGACCAGGCCCCAGTCGACCTCGGTGCCGGTGGAGGCGATGCGGACGAAGCGGTCCTTCTTCAACGGCCGGGTGCCGGCGGCGACCTTCTCCGCGCGGTCGACCATGGCGTTGATCGCCCGGTCATCGTGTTTGTGGCGGGCGAAGCGGTACTGGTAGACGACCCGCCGGCTCCGTTTCGCCTTCCCTGTCCCCATGTCGCGGCGCGACTCCAGGACCTGGCCGTCGTCGAAGGCGTTGCCGTGACGCTCGACGTGCGCGGCCAGATCGTAGGGCGCCTTGCTGATCCTCGACCCCACGATGAAGGAGAACCCGTTGTCCTCCAACGCGTTCAGGTTCGACGCGGACAGCATTCCGGCATCGGCGACGACCACCATGTCCTTCACGTCGTGCCGTTTGCGGAAGTCCTCCAGAACGGGTAGCAGAGTGGTCGTCTCGGCCTTGTTGCCCTCGAAGCAGCGGACCTCGAGCGGGAACCCGGACGGGTCGACGAGCAGCCCGACCTGGATCTGCGGGTCGACCCGGCGTTCCTTGCTCATCCCTACCTTGCGCAGCGTGTCCTCGTGCTCGACCTCGAAATGCAGCGTGGTCACGTCATAGAGCACCAGCGACGCCGCCCCCACCCGCGAGGCCACGGTGCAGGCGGCGGCCAGGACGGCCCGGTAGTCCTTGTCGCTGCAGCGGCGCAGCGCCGCGGTGAAGGTGTTGCGATGCGGCGCGACCACCCCGAGTTCATCGAGGACCCCGACCGCGGCAGAGGTGCTGGTGGGCTCCACGATCCTGGCGAGCACGAGCGCCCGGAACACCTCGTCGGCGAGCTGGTCGAACCCCAACCGGCGGTAGGCATCGCACAGGACGTTCCACAGGACCTCGCTCGCCGACCCGGTCACGACCGCGCCCGCCGCGCCCCCGGTGGCAGGGGCGTCGAGGTCGAGGGCCTGCTGACCTGCATGGATGCGATCCCGCGCTGAGGCGATCAGCACTGCGAGCTCGGCGTCATCATGAGCGGAACCGACGTGGGCGACGATCCGCCGGACCCCGTGGCGCTTCTCCACGATCTGCACCGCCGTCGCCCCGGACGCCGTCTTCACCTTCCGGACGAACACCACCCGAGACTACCGATTAGTGCCCCAGATCCCGACCCCACAGCCCGCTGACCAGCAACGACACCTCACAACCCCCGACTACCTGTGCAACTCAGGGGTAGGCCTTCGCGACCTGCTTGAGGAACCGCAGGAACTCCTGATGGCGATGCCGCGGCAGGCACGCCTGCTCGACCCGCCCGGTCGCGACCTCTAACGCCGCTAACAGCGTGGTGGTGCCGTGACGGACGTAGTGACGTAGTCATGCGTCCGTTTCTCCGGGATACCGGGCATGATCGGCAGGATCGGCGCTGTCCGGTCCAGGGCCTGGACCTGGGATTTCTCGTCGACGCAGAGCACGACGGCCTTGTCCGGCGGGTTCAGATACAACCCGACGATGTCGCGGACCTTGGCTTCGAGCTCGGGATCGGTGGAGAACTTGAACGTCTCGGACTTCCACGGCTGCAGCCCCCACCGCCGCCAAATCTTGCCGATCCACACGTGGGAGATCCCGAGCTCGGCACCGAGCAGCCGTGACGACCAGTGCGTGACTCCGAGCCGCTCAGGCGGCGGTTCCAGCGTGGCGAGCACGACCGCGACCTCGTCGATCACCGGCGGCCGGCCCGCCTTGGGCCGGTCGGCCAGCCCGGCGATCCCCTCAGCGGCGTAACGCTTCTTCCACCCGATCACCGTCGCCTTCGACGCCCCGACCAGTGTGACGATGTCCTTGACCGCCACCCCGTCCGCGGCCAGCAACACGATCCTGCCCCGTCGGGCCAGTCCCGCCGAAACCGACGAGGAACGCAGCCAGGACTCCAGCACCTCGCGGTCGGCGGCCGGAACGTCCACGGTCACAGTCAACGGCACAGCTCATGATCCCGTAAACCAGCCCGTGAGTAAAGTAACCTAGTTACCGCAACACTAGCGCGGCATCCGGGTGGTGATTCCGCAGGTCGGGAGGCTCGCTGCGGTGCGGGTCACTCGGTCGCGATGCGGGTTGACACCGTCGGGCACCGCATACCTACAGTCGGCACGCACACCATCTCCGAGCGGCCGAGAGACCCGGTTCGACGACGCCGCAGCAACCCCCCGCCACCCGCGGGTGCGGGTGCTCCAGCCGGGATCGATGGAGGAAACCATGCGCACGGTCGCCGATCAGGTGCGTGCCGCACACCACCCCCGGTACCGCCGGCACGTCGACCTGATGCGGGTCGCCGGCGCCACCTGTCGGGGCTGACCGGAGTCCGCTCCGGGCGCCGCCGCCACTGGTGGCCCCCGTCCTCCCCAGGCTCTCCGCCCCGTCGCGCACCCCGCGGCGAGAAAGCGACAATGCATGTCCACATCGGACACCACCACCGGTCCGGGTGCCCTGCACCTGGCCGTCGCGCTCGACGGCGCCGGCTGGCACCCCGCCGCCTGGCGCGAGCCCGGCGCCCGGCCCGGCGACCTCTTCTCCGCGCGGTACTGGGCCGACCTGGCCCGCACCGCCGAGCGCGGGCTGCTGGACCTGCTGACGATCGAGGACGCGCTCGGACTGCAGTCCGGGGACCACCTGAGCGGCGCCGACCGTCGCACCGACCGGGTGCAGGGGCGCCTCGACGCCTCGCTGGTCGCCGCCTTCCTCGCCCCGACGACGTCACGGATCGGACTGGTCCCCACCGTCACGACCACCCACACCGAGCCGTTCCACGTGGCGTCCGCGCTGTCGACGCTCGACCACGACAGCCACGGCCGCGCCGGCTGGCGGGTGCAGACCTCGGTACGTCCCGACGAGGCCGCCCACTTCGGACGTCGTACCGTCCCCGGGATCCGTCGCGAGGACCTGGGCACCCCGGCCGGCCGCGAGCTCGTCGCCGAGCTGTTCGGCGAGGCCGCCGACGCCGTCGAGGTCGTGCGCAGGCTCTGGGACTCCTGGGAGGACGACGCCGAGATCCGCGACGCGCTGACCGGGCGCTTCGTCGACCGGGACCGGCTGCACCGGGTCGACTTCGCCGGGGAGCACTTCGGCGTCGCCGGTCCGTCGATCGTGCCGCGCCCGCCGCAGGGCCAGCCGCTGGTCGTCTCGCTGGCCCACGGCTACGACCCGGCGCTGCTCGCCGCCCGCGTCGGCGACGTCGTGTTCACCACCCCGCACGACGACGATGACGCCGCCCGCATCGTCGCCCAGGTCCGCGCCGCCGAGGCCGCCGTGGGCCGCACCGCGCCGCCGCTGCGGATCCTCGGCGACGTCGTCGTGGTCCTGGAGCCGACCGAACGCGCCGCCCGCGAGCGGCTCGCCCGCCTCGACGCCCTCGACCCGCTCTCCTCGGACGCGGCCGTCCTGGCGACCACGCCGGCCGGGCTCGCCGACACCCTGCTGTCCTGGCGCCGCGCCGGTCTGGACGGTTACCGGCTGCGACCGGCCGTCCTCCCGACCGACCTGGACGCGATCGTCGACGGCCTGGTCCCCGAACTGCAGACACGGGGCGTGTTCCGCACCGCCTACGGCGAGTCCACCCTGCGCGCGCGCTTCGGGCTGCCCCGCCCGGTCAGCCGCTACGCCACCGGGGCGGATCCCGCCGCCGTACCGACCCTCTCCGGAGCGACCGCATGAGCAGGACCGGCAGGAAGCAGATCGTGCTCGGCGCCTACTTCCCCGGCGTCAACCACGACACCGTCTGGAGCGACCCCGCCTCCGGCAGCCACATCGACTGGGAGTCCTTCGAGCACTGGGCGCGCACCGCCGAGCGCGGCCGGCTCGACCTGCTGTTCCTGGCCGAGGGGCTGCGGCTGCGCACCCGCGGCGGCGAGGTCTTCGACCAGGACGTCCTGGGGCGCCCGGACACCTTCACGGTGCTCGCCGCGCTCGCCGCGGTGACCGACCACATCGGGCTCGCCGGCACCATCAACTCCACGTTCAACGAGCCCTACGAGCTGGCCCGCAAGTTCGCCACGCTGGACCTGCTCTCCGGCGGACGGGCCGCGTGGAACGTCGTGATCAGTTCCGACGCCCCCACCGGCGAGAACTTCCGCCGCGGTGCCTACCTCGGCCACCACCAGCGCTACGAGCGCGCGGGGGAGACCCTCGCCGCGGTCCGCGCGCTGTGGGACTCCTGGGGCTCCGACGCGGTCGTCGCCGACGTGGCCTCGGGCACGTTCCTGCGCGACGGCCACGTCGGCGACTTCGCCGTCTCCGGCAACCAGTTCGACATCGCCGGGCGCTTCACCACCCCGCGCAGCCCGCAGGGCCACCCGGTGGTCCTGCAGGCCGGGGAGTCCCCGGCCGGCCGCGACTTCGCCGCCGCGTCCGCCGACGCGATCTTCTCCCGGTACCAGAAGTTCGACGAGGCCCGCGCCTTCTACGACGACGTCAAGGCCCGGGTCCGCAAGGCCGGCCGCGACCCCGACGAGGTGCGGATCCTGCCCAGCGCGGGCGTCGTGCTCGGCGACACCGCCGTCGAGGCCCGTGAACGCCACGAACACATCCACGACCAGCAGGTCGACCCCTGGACCTCGATCGTGCTCGCCGAGATGGTGTGGAACCGGGACCTGTCGGCCTACGACCCGGACGGCCCGCTGCCCGACGTCGAGCCCACCCCCGAGGCTCCGAAGTGGATCGAGGGCCGGGCGCCGCTGACCCAGGACGCGCACGCGACGGTCGCCGCCTGGCGCGAGCTCGCGCAGGCCCACGGGTACTCGCTGCGCGACACGGTCAAGCACGTCTTCGACCGCGCGGTGTTCGTCGGGACCCCGGAGCACGTGGCCGACGAGATCGACCGCTACGTGCAGTCCGACGCCTCCGACGGCTTCATCCTCGGCTCGCACGTCAGCCCGTCCGGCCTCGACGAGGTCGTCGACCGGATGGTGCCCATCCTCCAGGAGCGTGGTGTGTTCCGGACCGACTACACCCCGGGTTCGACGTTGCGGGACAACCTCGGGCTCGCGAGCCCGTCGCGGTTCGGCGAGCGCCGGTCGGCGGTGGCCTCGTGAGGTTCCCCCGGCCGTCCCGCTCGCCGCGGCGTCACCTCCCCGGCGGACGCGCTGCGGTGCTGCTCGCCGCCACCGCGCTCACCCTCACCGCCTGCGGCTCCGGTACCGGCGGCGACGCCGACGCGGGGCCGCCCCGGCCCGGCGGGACGCTGGTGTTCGCGGTGTCGTCGGACCAGGGCTGCGCCGACCCCCAGCAGGTGCAGAGCAACGACTCGGTCTACTCGCTGCGCCAGATCGTCGACTCGCTCACCGACCAGGACCCCGCCTCCGGCGCGATCGTGCCCTGGCTGGCGACCCGCTGGTCGTCGAACGCCGAGGCGACGGCGTGGACGTTCACCCTGCGGTCCGGCGCGACGTTCTCCGACGGCGCACCGGTCGACGCGGCCGCGGTCAAGGCGAACTTCGACCGGGTGGAGAGCCTCGGCGCCCGCGGCGCCCTCCCCAAGGGCTACCTCTCCGGCTACGCCGGTACCGACGTCGTGAGCCCCACCGAGTTCACCGTCCGGTTCGCCGAGCCCAACGTGCAGTTCCTGCAGGGCACCTCGACCCACAGCCTCGGCCTGCTGTCCCCGGCCAGCGCCGTCCGCTCCGACGACGAGCGCTGCGCCGGTGTGGTCGGCTCCGGGCCGTTCACCCTCGAGCGCTACGCGAAGAACGACGTCACCGTGCTCGCGAAGCGAGCCGGCTACGACTGGGGCTCGCAGCTGTTCACCCACCCCGGCGAGGCCTGGCTCGACCGGGCCGAGTTCCGCGTCGTCCCGGAGTCCGGGGTGCGTGCGGGCAGCGTGCAGTCCGGCGAGGTCGATGCGATCGCCAGCGTCGGTCAGCAGGACGAGGCCCCGCTGACCGGGGCGGAAGTGCAGCTCCCGGCCCGGCCGAACCCGGGCCTGCCGTTCGGGATCACCTTCAACCAGGCCACCCCGCTGGGGGCCGACGCCGCCGTCCGGGAGGCGGTGAGCCGGGGCGTCGACCGCGACGAGGTCGTCGCCGCGGTGTACCCGAGCCAGACCCGGGCGGCGACGAGCCCGCTGTCCTCGACGACGCCGTCCTACGCCGACCAGTCCGCACTCGTCGGGTACGACCCGGCCGCCGCGACCGCCGCGCTCGACCGTGCCGGCTGGGTGCCGGGCCCGGACGGCATCCGCGCCAAGGGCGGCCAGCGGCTGACCGTGCCGCTGACGTTCGCGCAGAACATCGGTACGACCAAGCCCGCGCTGGAGCTGATCCAGCAGCAGCTGCGCCGGATCGGGATCGACCTCCAGCTGCGCGAGGTCCAGATCGCCGAGACCCAGGTCGTCCTCGACGGCGGTGACTTCGTCGCCGCGTGGGGCAACCTGACCCGGGCCGACCCCGACATCCTGCGGTCGACCTACGGCACCGACGGGACCAACCGGTACCGGCTGCCCGACGGGCCGCTGCAGGCACCGCTGCTGGCCCAGGCCGCGACGGTGGACCCCGCGCAGCGCGCGGCGCTCGCCGGGCAGGCGCAGAAGCTGCTCGCCGAGCGGTTCGACACCGCGCCCGTCGTCGAGCTCACCACCGTGCTCGGTGTCGGCCCGGACGCGCACGGGGTCGCGTTCGACGCGTCCTCGCGCATCCAGCTCCACGACGCCTGGAAGTCCGACGCGCGATGACCCTTCCCTACCTGCTGCGGCGGCTCGGGCTCGCCGTCGTCGTGGCGTGGGCGGCGTGGACGGTCAGCTTCGTCGTGCTCTACCTGCTGCCCGGCGACCCGGTCGCGACCATGGCGTCGGCCTCGGACGGTGAGCCGGTGTCCCCGGCCGAGCTCGACGCCCTGCGCGCCCGCTACGGCCTCGACCAGCCGTTGCCGGTGCAGTACGTGACGAAGCTCTGGGCCGCGCTGCACGGGGACCTCGGGACGTCGTTCGCCAGCGGGCAGGACGTGCGGTCCGCGGTCGCCGAGGCACTCCCGCCGACCCTGCAGATCGCGGCCGCCGGGCTGCTGGTCGCCGTCGTCGGCGGGACCGCGGTCGCGGTCGCGGCCACCTGGGTCCGGTCGCCGTGGCTGCGTCAGGTGCTGTCGTCGCTCCCGTCGCTGGCGGTGTCGCTGCCGGTGTTCTGGGTCGGGCTGATGCTGGTGCAGCTGTTCTCGTTCTCCCTCGGGTGGCTGCCCTCGGTCGGGGACCGCGGCCCGGAGTCGCTGATCCTGCCCGCGGTCACCCTCGGGCTGCCGACCGGTGCGCTCGTCGCCCAGGTGCTCGCGAAGAGCCTCACCCAGTCGCTGGACTCGCCGTACGTCACCACCGCCCGCGCCAAGGGGGTCGGCGAGGCCGCCGTGCACCTGCGGCACGCGTTGGGCAACGCCGCGATCCCCGCCCTCACCGTCCTCGGCTACGTCGTCGGCAACGTGCTCGCCGGGTCCGTCGTCGTCGAGACGGTGTTCACCCGGCCCGGTCTCGGCCGGCTCACCGTCGCGTCGGTGGGGGCGCAGGACATCCCCGTCGTGCAGGGGATCGTGCTCTTCGCGGCGCTCGCCTTCGTGGTGGTCAACCTGCTCGTCGACCTGGCCTACCCGCTGCTCGACCCGCGGGTCGCCGTCGCCTCCGGGAGTTCCCGATGACCCTGCTCGACCGCGGCCTGCTGTCCCCGGCCGCGCCCGACGCCCGCCCGGAACCCGGCCCGGCCCCGCGCCGCCCGGCGGCCCGGCTCGGGCGCTTCCTGCGGACCCGGCCCGGGCTGGTGCTCGCCGTGGCGGTCGTGGTGCTCGTGCTGACCGCGGCGTTCGTGCCGTCCCTGCTCGCCCCCGGTGACCCCGCCATCGGGGACACCGCCCGCCGGCTCGCCCCGCCGGGGCCGGGCCACTGGTTCGGCACCGACCACCTGGGCCGCGACGTCTGGACCAGGGTCGTGCACGGCGCCTCGCTGTCCCTGCAGGCCACCGTGGTCGCGGTCGCCGTCGCGCTCGTCGCGGGCGGGCTGATCGGGCTCGTCGCCGGGTTCGCGGGCGGCTGGGTCGACGAGGTCCTCATGCGCGGCGTCGACGTGCTGCTCGCGATCCCGGCGATCCTGCTCTCCCTGGCGCTGATCACCGCGCTCGGCTTCGGCACGCTGAAGGTCGCGATCGCGGTCGGCGTCGCCAGCGTGGCCAGCTTCGCCCGGGTGATGCGCGCCGAGACCCTGCGGGTGCGCCGGGCCCTCTACGTCGAGGCCGCCCGCGCCGTCGGCACCCGGTGGTACACCTCGCTGTGGCGCCACGTCCTGCCCAATGCGGCCGGGCCGGTCGTGGTGCTCGCGGTGCTCGAGTTCGGCCTGGCGATCCTCGCGGTGTCCGCGCTGAGCTTCCTCGGGTACGGCGCACCGCCACCGGCCTCGGAGTGGGGCACCCTGGTCGCCGACGGGCGCAACTACCTGGCCGTCGCGTGGTGGGTGTGCGCGATGCCCGGCCTGGTCATCGCCGCGACCGTGCTGTCGGTCAACCGCATCTCCCGGGCCCTGGACGGCGAGTGGGGGCGGTCGGCGTGAGCGCCCTGTTGCAGGTGGCGGGCCTGGAGGTCGCCTACGCCGGGGGCGGCGGGACGGTGCACGCCGTACGCGGCGTCGACCTGACCGTCGCGCCCGGAGAGGTCGTCGCCGTCGTCGGGGAGTCCGGGTCGGGCAAGACCACCCTCGCCGCGGCGGTGCTCGGGCTGCTGCCCGCCGCGGGGGCCGTCACCGCGGGCACCGTCACCCTCGCCGGCACCACCCTCACCGGGCTGCCCGAGCGCGCGTACCGGTCGGTGCGCGGCGCCCGGATCGGGTTCGTCCCGCAGGACCCGGGCGTCGCGCTCAACCCGGTGCAGAAGGTCGGCGTGCAGGTCGCCGAGGTCCTGCGCACCCACGGGCTCGCCGACCGCCGTTCGGCGCCGGCCCGCGCCGTCGCGCTGCTCGGGCAGGCGGGTCTCGACGACCCGGACACCCGCGCCGGGCAGTACCCCCACCAGCTGTCCGGCGGGATGCGCCAGCGTGTCCTCATCGCGATCGCCATCGCCGCCGGGCCCGCGCTGGTCGTCGCCGACGAGCCGACCAGCGCCCTGGACGCGACGGTGGCCCGGCGGATCCTCGACCACCTCGACGCGCTGCGTTGCGACCTGGGGACCGCGCTGCTGCTGATCACCCACGATCTCGCCGTGGCCACCGACCGGGCCGACCGGATCGTCGTGATGCGGCACGGCCGGGTCGTGGAGCAGGGCACCCCGGCCGAGCTGCTCGCCGGGGCGCAGGACCCCTACACCCGGGAACTGCTCGCCGCCGCCCCCGGTCTGGCGCTCACCGCCCCGCCGGTGCTGCCGCCGGTCGACACCGCGGGCCCCCCGGTCGCCGAGGTCCGCGACCTGGTCAAGGAGTTCCCGCTGCCGCGGGCCCGTGGGTCCTGGACGCGGCGCACCCACCGCGCCGTGGACGGGGTGTCGTTCACGATCGCCCGCGGCGAGACCGTCGCACTGGTCGGGGAGTCCGGGTCGGGCAAGTCGACGACGGCGCGGCTGCTGCTGCGCCTGGAGGACCCCACCTCCGGGCAGGTGCTCCTCGACGGCGAGGACGTCACCCGCGTCCGCGGCGAGGCGTGGCGGGCGCTGCGCCGCCGCGCCCAGCTGATCTACCAGAACCCCTACGCCTCGCTGGATCCCCGGTTCGCCGTCCGCGAGATCGTCACCGAGCCGCTGCGGGCGTTCTCCGTCGGCTCGTTCGCCGAGCAGGCCGACCGCGCCGCGGAGCTCGTCGACCGGGTCGCGCTGCCCTCCGGGGTGCTCGACCGGCGACCCGAGGAGCTGTCCGGTGGGCAGCGCCAGCGGGTCGCGATCGCCCGGGCGCTGTCGCTGTCGCCGGACCTCGTCGTGGCCGACGAGCCGGTCTCCGCACTCGACGTCTCGGTGCAGGCCCAGGTGCTGGAGCTGCTCGCCGAGCTGCAGCAGCGCGACGGCCTGTCCTACCTGTTCATCTCGCACGACCTCGCCGTGGTCCGGCGGGTCGCGCACCGTACCGGTGTCCTGCGCGACGGACGGCTCCGCGAGCTGCGGCCCACCGCGGAGCTGTTCGACGACCCGCGCGACGAGTACACCGCAGAGCTGCTCGCTGCGATCGCCGGTAGGAAAGCCGGGGTGTCGTGAGCCGATACATCGACACCGTCCTGTCCCGGCGGCGTCACATCGACTACGTGCGGATCTCCTCGACGCTGTGTCGGCCGGTCGATCGACCCGACGGATCGACACCGACACCACAGTCCCCAGGAGACACCGTGAGCGTTCCGACCCTGCCCTCCGCCGATCCGGGCACCCAGCTGCTCGACGGGCTCGACGCCCTGGTCCGGCGGCACCGCGCGCTGCTCGGCGGCGGCGACCCGGGCAACGACGCCCTGCACGCCGAGCTGATCACCGCCGAGGTGGCGCAGCAGCTCGCAGCGGCCCGTACGGCGCTGCGCCGCCGCCCCCGCGCCGCCTGACCCGCCCCTCCGCACCGCACGAGCGGGCCGCACGTACGAAAGGTTCGTACGGACGGCCCGCTCGTGCGGTGTGCTGCGGCGGTGCGCTGCGGCGGTCGTCGCGCCCGCCGTGGCGGGGGCGACGACCGCACGCGGGGGGCGGCGGGGACTACTTGACTTCGTTCAGCTTCCCGGTCGCGACGTCGAACACGAAGCCGCGGACGGCGTCGGTGCGCGGGACGAACGGGTTGGCCCGGATCCGGGCGACCGACTGGCGGACGTCGGCGTCGAGATCGTCGAACGCCTCCGCGGCCCACTGCGGCTTGATGCCGGTCTCGTCGCGGATGGAGGCCTTGAACCCGTCGTCGGTGAAGGTCAGCATCCCGCAGTCGGTGTGGTGGATGAGGATGATCTCCTCGGTCCCCAGCAGGCGCTGGCTGATCGCGAGCGAGCGGATCTCGTCGTCGGTGACGACGCCGCCCGCGTTGCGGATGACGTGGGCGTCGCCCTCGGCCAGACCGAGGATGCGGTACACGTCGAGCCGGGCGTCCATGCAGGCGACGACGGCGACCTTGCGGGCCGGCGGCAGCGGCAGCGGGCCGGAGAAGTTCTCGGCGTAGCGGGCGTTGTTCTCGAGCAGTTCGTCGGTGACGGACACGGGGTCTCCCGGAGTGGCTGGTGTCGGTGGCGCGGGTGTCCTACCCGCGCGCGGGGCACGGGGGCGGCCACGCGGCGACCCCTCGGATCGCTACGCGGCCCACCGACACAGCTCGTCGAACGCCACGACACGCCGGCCCGGCCAGAACGGCTCCAGCAGGGTGCGCATCACCGCATGATTCGATCGCGATACCCGGTTCGGAGCAAGCAGACGTCCACCGTCTGGGCACGGTGGGTGCCTGTCCGGACACACCGGCCCGGATCACTCCGGCCCGGTGAAGAACTCCAGGGCGATGTTGTCCGGGTCGCGGAAGGAGACGCCGCTGCCGTAATGGGCCTTCTTGACACCGTCGTGGGCGATGCCGAGCTCGGTGAGCCTCTGCGCCCACTGCTCCAGCTCCGCGTGCGAGCCGACCGCGAACCCGACGTGGTCCAGACCGGTCCGCTCCTCGCTGAACGGCTCGCCGGACTCGCGGCCCTGGTGGGTGTGCAGGCCGAACAGCATCCCGCCCTCGAGCGCGAAGACGGTGTGGTGGAAGCGGCCGCCCTCCTCGTCCTCGTCGAGGACGGGCTCGGTACCGAACAGCGCCGCGTACCAGCGGGTGCTGCGGTCGAGGTCGCTGACGGTCAGGGCGACGTGCTGCAGACCGGGGAAGGCCACGGTGTCCCTCGCTTCGTTGCGTGCGGGTGTCGGCATGTGTCTATCAGCCCGATCCGGCCGCGGGCCCCCTCCGACCGGAGGGTGCTCACGGTGCCGGGAGGGCGGGGTAGCCGATCGGGGCCCGGTCGCCCTCCCAGCCCCAGCGGCGCACCGGGACCGAGGCGACGTCGTAGGCGTCGACGGCGAGATCGGTGTCGATCCGGGTGATCGCCCCCCAGTCGGCCTGGTCCGGGTCGTCGGCGGTGTCGACCCGGGTCGCCACGACCTGCTCGGTGGTGGTCCGGCGCATCGCCGCGAAGCTGCCCCCGGCCACGTCCGCGAACGACACGTCCAGGGCGAACCCCAGCGACGACGGGCCCAGCACCAGGTAGCGAGGGGTCTGTACCAGCCCGGCCCGGACCGCGGGCAGGTCGCGCAGGCAGGGCGCCGCCCAGAGGATCGACCAGTCCACGTACACGGGGCCGTCGGCGTCGCGCAGCATCGGCACGACCGGCGCCGGGGTGAGCATCCGCGGGGCGGCGGCGGCCACCCAGCCGCCCGGTCCGACGGCGTCGTCGACCGCGTGCACCCGGACCCGGTCGACGCCGTCCGGGAGCGCCGGGACGGGCACCCGCACGGTGCGCCATCCGGGCCGGTCGAGGGGCACGGCCTCCTGTACGCGCTCGGTGGGGTAGGTGCCGCGGGCACCGGTGGCGGTGTCGTCCAGCGACAGCCGCCCGTCGGGTCCCGGCGACCCGGCCAGGGCGTACTCCAGCTCGAGGGTGTTGCCCTGCCCGGTCCGCCCGGCGACGTCGACCGACAACACCCGGTCGCCGGGGCCCGGCGTGACGGCGAACCAGCGGGTCCGCAGCTCACCGGTGGTGCCCGGTCCGCCGTCGAGGCCGCCCCAGGCCAGTCCGCCGCGCGGTGGGGCCTCGACCCAGCCGCGGCCCTCGGTGAACCCGGTGAGCGTGTCCGCGCCACCGGCCACGGGCAGCGCCCCGGCGTCGACCGGGACCGAGACGTGGTCGAGGATCCCGCAGGTGTCCCGGCCGGTCAGCTCGTCCCACAGCTGGCCGCCGACGCTGTAGCCCCCGCCCTGGCGCAGTGGGGCGACGACGAACGAGGAGACCACCACCGACACCCCGGTGACCAGCGCGACCACGACGACCCCGGCGGGCAGCGCCGCCGCGGTGCGGGCCGCTCCCTCCCGTACGGAGCGCCGTCCACCCCGTCCTGCCCGGTACGCCACGGCGGCGGACACGACCAGCACCAGCACCGCCACCAGCGCCCAGGACACCGGTGAGTCCAGCGGGGTGAACGGCCCGTCGTTGCGCGGCACGCCCCAGCCCGACCACAGGAACCACTCGTTGCGCCCGGCGAAGGCGAGCGCGGCGAGCACCACGGCGGCGAGGGTCCCCGCGGCCGCCGCGCCGCGCACGGTCGCGTCGGCGGGCCGCCGGGCCGCGGTCACCACCAGCACCACCCCCACGGCGACGGCGAGTGCGCCGGTCCCGGCGAGCGTCCCGAAGTAGTGGGTCCACTTCGACGGTGCCGGGGTGAGCAGCACGAGTCCGAGCGCGAACCCGGCGAGCGGCACGGGTGTCCGGCGCCGCCCCGGGCCCCACCGGTGCGCGCCGCGGGCGACCAGCGGCAGCGCCGCGACCAGCAGGGCGACGGTGAGCAGCACCGGTACCCGTCGCCCGAGCCCGCCCTGTTCGGTGCCGAACCCCAGCAGGTAGCTCCAGCGGCGCAGCTCCTGGAACCACGGCGACGCCGGCCCGTAGAACTGGTGCATCTCGGTGGCCCGGGCGACCGTGTACAGGCTCTGCCCGGTGAACACCGGGGTCAGGCCGGCCGCCGCGATCCCGGCCGCGGCGACGGTGGCCGCGATCCCGGCGGCGACACCTCCGCCGGCGTGCCGGGTGACCCGCCGCCACAGCGCCGGGAGCAGCAGCACCAGCGGACCGGCGACGGTCAGCGCCGACGGTGTCACGGCCAGCGCCAGCCCCGCGGTCAGCGCGGCGGCCGCGGTCCACGTCCCGCCGCGGCGCCCGGGCCGGGCGGCGGCGCGCAGCGCGCAGCACAGCGCCGCGGTCGCCGCGAGCGCCGCGAACGGCTCGGGGCGCACCCCGAGGTTCAGCGGCAGCCACCACGCCAGCAGCGCGACGCCCAGCGTGCCCCGCACCCAGGCCCGGCGGTGGTGGCGCGGCAGCACCGCCGGCAGCGCGACCCGCGACAGCAGCAGCCACACCGCCATGCCCGCGAGCACCGACGGCACCCGCAGCACCAGCGGTCCCACCCCGGTCTCGGCCAGTGCCCGGACCAGCCGGATGACCAGCGTGTACGGCGCCTCCGAGGCGTTGCCCCAGCGGTAGACGTTGCCGAAGTCGCCGGTCGCGGTAGCGCTCGCGTTGCGCGCGATGGCCTCGGTGAAGCCGTCGTCGGTGGACAGCGGCCCGAGGACCGTCCACGCCGCGAGCGTGACGAGCACCAGCACGTCCGCGGCGGCCCGCCCGATCCCGGCCGGGGTGCCCACCGCGGCCAGCCGGGCCCGTCGGAGCCGGGCCGCGCCGTGCCGGCGCCGGAACCGGTCCCCGGCCAGGCGGGCCAGCAGCAGCGCGGCGACGGCCGCGGCGAGCCACTGCACCCCGACCAGGACGGTCTTGGCCGGGGACGAGGCGGCGGCGAACCAGTCCGCGGTGCGCGCGGTGACCCGCAGACCGTCGGCGTCGGCGGGGGACAGCTGGGTCGTGAAGGCGGCCACGGCGCGTACGACGGCGCCGGGGACGACGCGCGGCTCACCGTCGCCCGGGGTGACCCGCGACCCGACCACGGTGGTGGCCGTCCCGGTCCCGGCCGAGCGCGCGACGGCGGCACGCAGCACCGGGCAGGGGACCTCGACACGGACCGCCTCGGGTGCGTAGGGCTGGAACGCCGCGGTCGTCGAGACCGGCTGCTCGCCCACCCGCGGCCAGGTCACGGTCGTGGTGCGGGTGTCGACGGGCGCGAACGGCACCAGCGCGGCGAGCAGCCCCGCGAGCAGGCCGGTGAGCAGGGTCGCGACCACCAGGCGGCGGGGGAGGGCAGGTGCGGCGGGGCGGTCTGAGGAGTGCATCGACTTCCGGATCGGCTCGGCGGGGGAGCGCGGGGCGGGCCGCCCGTCAGACCGCGGTGACCGGCACCGTGTGCCGGCCGGTCGCGCCGTCGGGGATCGAGACCTGTTCCCGTTCGGTCTGCACCGTGCCGGTCCGGTCGGTCGCGCGCACGCGCAGGGTGTGCTCACCGGGTACCAGTTCGATCTCGGTGCGCCACATCCGCCAGCTGTCGGCGCCGAGGTCGGCGCCGAGCAGGGCCCGGCCCCACGGCCCGCCGTCGACGGACACCTCGACCCGGGTGATGCCGCCGTGCGGCGCCCAGGACGTCCCGGCGACCGCGACCCGTCCGGCCGGGACCGACGCCCCGGCGACGGGCGTGTCGATGCGGGACTGGGTCTTCACCGGCCCCTCGCGGGCCCAGCCGCGCTCGGCCCAGTACGGCGTGGCCGCGTCCCGGGTGGTGACCTCGATGTCGGTGATCCACTTGCAGCCGGAGACGTAGCCGTACAGGCCGGGGACCACCATCCGGACCGGGAACCCGTGCTCGACCGGGAGCGCGGCGCCGTTCATCCCGAAGGCGAGCAGGGCGTCGCGGCCGTCGGTGACGACGCCGACCGGGGTACCGGTGGTGAACCCGTCGACGCTGGTGGACAGCAGCTGCTGGGCCCCGGGCGCGATGCCGGCCTCGGCGAGCAGGTCGGCCAGGCGCACCCCGGTGAACCGGGCGTTGGAGACGAGCGTGCCGCCGACCGGGTTGGACACGCACACCATCGTGATCGGCACCTCGACGACCCGGCGGGCCCGCAGGTCCGCGAGGGAGAGGGTCAGCTCGCGCTCGACCATGCCGTGCACCCGCAGGGTCCACGACGCGGCGTCGACCCGGGGGACCTGCAGCGCGGTGTCGATCCGGTAGAAGTCCGCGGTCGGGGTGAGCCAGGGCGGGGTGCCCGGCAGGCTCGCGTCCGGTGGGAGCGAGGGCACCGGCGGAGCGGGTGGGAGCGCGAGCGCCGCGGGCCCGGCCGACGGCGGTCCGGCGGCGAGCAGCCGCCCCGCGACGGCCGCGGCCAGGGAGACGACGGCGGTCCCGCCGGCCAGCCCCAGCGCCCGCCGGCGTGACACCGCCGCGGTGGTGCCCCGCCGGGGCCGGTTCGCCCGGACGAACGCGGCGTGCACCGCCAGGAACACGCTCGGCCCGACGAGGAGCGCGGCCACCGGGGCCGTCAGGTCGACCGGCCGGAACGCGGGCGCGGCCACTGTCGTGAGCAGGGCGGTCACCCCCATCGCGACCACGACCGCCAGGCCGGGGGCCGGTCGTCGCCGGGCCACGAGCCCGGCGGCCGCGGCCAGCCCGGTGATCACCAGCGCCATGCCGGTCAGCAGTGCGAGCTTGTCGGCGGTGCCGAACGTGGTGATCGCGAACTGCTTGAGCCACTCCGGGGTCAGCCGCACGAACTGGTCGCCGACGGTCAGGAACGGCGAGGACGCGGGGGAGGCCAGCCCGGCCACCAGGTCACCCGCCGCGAGGGCCGAACCCACGCCGAGCAGACCGGTCACCACCGCCCCGGCCCGGCTGAGGGACCCGGTGGTGCGGGTCGGGGTCACGGTCACGTCAGGGTGTTCGTACGCCGACGGGCCCGGGGTTCGCACCCCGGGCCCGTCGGTCGTCGATCTCGGTCGTCAGCTCTTGGGCATGAGGACCTTGTCGATCACGAACACGGTGGCGTTCGCGGTCGGGATGTTGCCGCAGAGGATGTTGGCGGTGTTGCCCTGGCCGTCGGTGACGGTGGGGGCCTCGGCGGTGCCGCCGATGGTGAGGTCACCGCCGGCCAGCTCGGTCAGGGTCTTCTTCTCCACGAGGCCCGCGGCGTCCAGGCGCTCCGGGGTCACGTGGTAGGAGAGCAGGCCCTGCAGCTGGGTGGTGTCGGCGAGCAGGGCGTTGAACTTCTCGTCGCCGAGCTGCTGCTGCACCGCGGTGAAGGCGTCGTTCGCCGGGGCGAACACGGTGATGCCCTTCTGCTGGTTCAGGGTGTCGGCCAGACCGGGCACCTTGCCGACGGCGGTGACCAGGGTGGTCAGCAGCGGGTTGGTGCTCGCGGCGGTGGCGACCGGCTGCGGGCCCATCGAGTCGAGCGAGCCGGGCTCGTCGCCCTGCGGCAGCTGGCCGCAGGCCGGGCCGAAGACGTCGTCGTTGGTCGTGACGCCGTCGGCGGCGGCGGTGGTCGCCGGGGCCGAGGAGGTGGCCGGGGCCGCCGCGGGCGGGGCGGAGGTGTCGCTGCCGCCGCCACAGGCGGTGAGGCCGAGCGAGAGGGCGGCGAGCAGGCCGACGGTGGCGAGGGTGCGAGAGGCGCGCATGTCTGATTCCCTTTCGAGGAAACTGTCTGTCCTGTGTGGACTTCGTTGAATTGTTCGGACTGTGGTTCCGGGCGGTTCGGCGGTTCCGGAAGTTTTTTCGGGAATTTCTTCGCGGTGTCGTGGAACGGTTCAGACGACGGTGATGATCGTGCTCGGCCACCCCGTCGCGCCGTCCGGGATCGGGTCGACGCGGACGTCGGTCTGGACGAGTCCACGGCGGTCGGTGGCACGGGCGGTGAGGGTGTGGCTGCCGGGGGACAGGTCGAGCTCGGCCCGCCACATCCGCCAGGTGTTCGGATTGACCTCGGTGGCCAGCTCGGCCCGCACCCACGGGCCGTCGTCGGCGCGGACCTCGACGGCGGTGATCCCGACCGGCTGGGCCCACGCCACCCCGGCGACCTGCACGCGTCCGGCCGGTAGCTGCGCGAACCCGACCGGGGCGTCGATCCGGCACTGGGTCTTGATCGGGGCGCGCTCGGCCCAGCCGCGGTCCCGCCAGTAGACACTGCGCTCGGCGAAGGTCGTCAGCTCGAGGTCGGCGAGCCACTTGGTGGCCGAGACGTAGCCGTAGAGTCCGGGGACGACCATGCGCACCGGGAAGCCGTGCTCCACCGGCAGCGACTCGCCGTTCATGCCGAGTGCGAGCAGCGCGCCACGGCCGGGCTCCAGCACGGTCGCGGTCGGGGTGCCCGCCGTCCAGCCGTCCCGGCTGGTGGAGACGATCTGGTCCGCGGCCGGGTCGACCCCGGCCTCCAGCAGCAGCGGCGCCAGCTCGACGCCCACGAAGTCCGCGGTGGACACCAGGTTCCCGCCGACGGTGTTGGAGACGCAGGTCATCGTGATGGTGCGCTGGACGAGCGGGCGTCGTAGCAGGTCGTCGACCGTGAGGACGAGCTCGCGCCGCACCCGGCCGTGCACCCGCAGCGACCAGTCCTCGGCCCGGACCGCCGGGATCGTGAGGGCGACGTCGATCCGGTAGAAGTCGGCGTTCGGGGTCACGAACGGAACGGTCCCGAGCTGCGGGAACGCCGCCGAGGCCGGCACCGGCGGCGCGGTCTCGGCGAGCGTCGCCGCGGCCAGCCTGCCGGTCAGCGCGGTCCGCGAGGCGGCGATCCCGCTGCCCGAGGAGGTCAGCGTCGCGCCCACCCCGCCCGCGACGAGCGTCCCGGCGGCGACGGCGGCCGAGGCACCGGCGAGCACGGTGCGCCGCGGGACCCCGTCACCGACCCCGGTGCCGCCGTCCCCGGTCCGGGACGCACCGGACCGGCGGGCGAGGCGGTCCAGCCCCCGCTGTACCGCCACCCCCACCACCAGCGCGACGACCGGGGCGGCCAGGTCCGCCGCGGCCGGCACCGGGCCGGTCAGCACCGCGGCCACCGCGAGCAGCCCGAGCGCGGCGACGGCCGCGGTCCCCACCGCGGGGCGGCGGCGCGCCGCGAGTCCGGCCACGGCGCCGAGCAGCACCAGCAGCACGCCGATCCCGGCGAGCAGGACCGGCTTGTCGGCCGTCCCGAACGCGGACTTGGCGAACTCCACGACCGGCTGCGGCGAGAGCCGCACGACCGCGTCGCCGACCGCCACGAACGGCGACGACGCCGGCGCCACCAGGGCCGCGACGAGGTGCCCCGATGCCACCGCGGCGGCGATCGCCAGCAGTTCCACCAGGATCGCCACGGAACGCGACGGAAGGGCCAGTGGCCCGTTCTCGTCGGCCCGGTTCTCGGTCAGCACGAACAGTTCTTCGGAACCGGCGGCGGAAACGGTTCGACCGGCTCCCGACGATTCCGTGCCGGGCCGGGGCTCAGGCCAGGCCGAGTGACTCCGGCTGCACCGGGACGGGCGTGTCCGCCCCGAGTCCCTTCTGGGCCGCCGCGGTCCGGACGGCCTCGATCACCAGCGGCAGCGCGGCCCGGCGCCCGGTGGTGGTGCGGTAGGCCAGCGACACGGTGCGGGTGAGGGCGTCGCCGAGCGCGACGATGTCGACCCCGGGCGGTCGCAGCGCCAGGCCCAGGTCGGTCACCAGGGTGACGCCGAGCCCGGCCGCGACCATCGCCATCGCGGTGGCCTGCTCCTCGACCTCGTGGTGGATCCGCGGCTCGAAGCCCGCGCTCTGGCAGGCCAGCCGGGCCGCATGTCCGAAGTGCGACCGGGCGGGCGACACGATCCACGGGTGCTCGGCCAGCTCCGACAGCATCACGCTCGCCGCGGGCACCGCCCCGGCGGGCACCGCCGCGTAGACCCGCTCGACGGCGATGACCGCGCGCTCCAGGCCGGTGTCCCACGTCATCGGGTAGTTGGAGTAGTCGATGACGAACGACAGGTCGAGCTCACCGTCGCGCACCGCCGCCGCGGTCTCCTCCGGGGCGAGCTCACGGGTGCGCACCACGATCCCCGGGTGGGTGCGGGCCAGAGCGGTCAACGCGTCCGGCAGCAGGCCCGAGGCGACCGAGGCCCAGACCCCGGCGCTGAGCTTCGCCGCGACGGTCTCGCCCGCCTCCTCCAGCGCCTGGGTGGCGCGCTCGACCGAGGCCAGGATCTCCTCGGCGTGCTCGGCCAGCAGGACACCCAGGTCGGTGAGCTGGACCCGCCGCCCCCGCCGTTCGAACAGGCGGGTCCCGACGTCGCGTTCGAGCTGGGCGAGCTGCTGGGACACCGCCGAGGCGGTGTAGTGCATCGCGGTCGCCGCCGCGGTGATCGTTCCCCGCCGGTGCAGCTCACGCAACATCCGCAGCCGGGGCAGGGACAGCTCCATGTGGCAGAGCTTATTGCGCTGTGCAGGAACGGTGAACAGCGCCGTGAATGATCCGTAAATGGACGCGGGGCCGGGTGCGACCGCAACCTGGGGCCACCGGTCGGGAACGACTGCCGCCGGGGGGACGACGAGGTCCGCGATGTCGACGAGACCGGAACGGCCCCTGGCGGCGACGACCGGTGCAGTACGAGCAGGAGGTGGGTCGCCATGACGACGATGCAGAACCCGGCCGGGAGCACCCCGCAGACGGCGGCCACGGCCGTCCCCTACGTCTCCGGCGCCCCGGCGCCCACCGTCGCTCCGGTCGTCCGCCGTCCCGAGCCCTACATGCGCCTGCAGTGGAACGACGCCGTGACCGGCGCGGTCGGCTACCTGGTCGTGCACACCCTGCGGGCGGGTCTGGCCACCGGCGGTACCCGGATGCGGGCCGGCTGTACGTTGTCCGAGGTCGAGGACCTCGCGCGCGGCATGGCCAACAAGACCGCCACCTTCGACCTGCCGATCGGTGGGGCGAAGGGCGGCATCGACTTCGACCCGAAGGACCCGCGTGCCGTCGAGGTGCTCGAGCGCTTCTGCGAGGCCATGCGTCCCTGGATCGACGCGCACTGGGTGACCGCGGAGGACCTCGGCGTCCCGCAGCACCTGATCGACGAGGTCTTCGAGAGGATCGGGCTCGGGCAGAGCTACCACGCCGCCATCAGCCGCGCCGCCGACCCGGCCGCGACCCTGGAGCGGG
Source organism: Pseudonocardia sp. ICBG1293 (assembly GCF_020131355.1). Taxonomy (GTDB): domain Bacteria; phylum Actinomycetota; class Actinomycetes; order Mycobacteriales; family Pseudonocardiaceae; genus Pseudonocardia. Next base: position 645,135 of record NZ_JAHLEL010000044.1, on the reverse strand, counting down.
TGCGCACCGGGCTCACGGCCGAGGTCGACGGCGGGTTCGAGCTGGGCGACGTGATCGGCGGCTACGGCGTCGCCCACGCCTGCCTGGCCTCCGCGGTGTCCTGGGGCCGGATCCCGGCCGACACGACGGTCGCGATCCAGGGCGTCGGCACGATGGGCGGCGCGGCCGCCTTCTACCTGCACGAGGCCGGGATGAAGGTGACCACCCTGGCCGACGCCGCGGGGACCCTGCACTGCGCCGACGGGCTCGACGTGCCCGCGCTGCTGGACCTGCGCGACGGCTTCGGCGAGATCGACCGCAGCCGGCTGCCCGCGGGCGTCGAGCAGCTGCCGCGCACCGCGATCCTGTCCGCCGAGGTCGACATCCTGGTCCCGGCCGCGATCTCCTACGCGATCACCCCGGACAACTCCTACGACGTGCGGGCCCGCGTCGTCGTGGAGGCCGCGAACGCCGCGACCACCCCGGAGGCCGAGGCCATGCTCGCCGCCCGCGGGGTGCCGGTGCTGCCGGACTTCGTCGCGAACGCCGGTGCGGTCGCCTGGGCCTGGTGGCTGCTGCTCGGTGAGGTCGACGACGACCCGCAGAACTCCTTCGACCGGCTCCGCACGGTGATGCACACCAAGGTCGCGCAGCTGCTGGCCGCGTGGTCCGAGGAGGGCGTCACCCCGCGCGAGACCGGGCACCGCTGGGCCGACGACCCGGCCCCGACGACCGGCCCGGTCGTCATCCCCTGACCCCCGGTCCGACCTGCTCCACCCGTGGCGCCCCGGGCCGCCGCGCGGTACCCCGTCCGCCGGGCGCCGCGCACCGGCCCGGGGCGCCACGGCGTGTCGACGGCGGGCACGGTGGCGGTGCGGTGCGGCCGAGGGCGGGCCCGGTGCGGCCGAGGGCGGGGCGTCAGCCGCGGCGGTCGTCCCGGCCGCGCTCCTCGCGGTACTCGTGGTCGTGGCGGAGCCGGGCGTCGACGTGCTGCTCGGCCCGCCGTGCCTCGCGGGTCGCGGCGGCCGCCCCCACCGGGTAGTCGGCCTTCATCACCCGGGTCTCGCACGCCTCGACGACGTAGACCGTCGAGTAGAAGTAGCCGATCACCGCACCCGAGGCGATGGCACCCAGCCGCACCCACGGCGGGCCGGGCACGACCAGGTACAGCAGGGCCAGCAGCGGGACCAGCTGCACCGTGGTGCGGACGAGATGGCGCAGGACCCAGGTACGGGTCGTGACGTCGTACAGCACCCAGCGCCGGTTCCGCGGCGGCAGCCGGGCACCGAAGGCGTAGGCCAGCCAGCGGAACGGGTTCGGACGCCGGATCTCCTCGTCCATCTCGGGCTCCCCCTTCACCGGATCACGCACCCGGGTGGCGGACGAGCACGGCGAACGGGTCCGTCCAGTGCCGTCCGCTGTTCTGCGGGGCGACGGTCACGCCGTCGGCACCCGGCAACGGCTGCGGCAGCGGTCTGCCCGCCGCCGCGGCCGCGACGAGCTCGCGGACCCGCTGCCCGGCCCGATGGTAGAACTCGAGCTGCACCGCGCGGCCGAACAGGCCGAAGCCGAGCCGGTACAGCGGGTTCGGGATGTGTGCGGGCCGGGAGAACGCGCGGATGACGAACTCGACGTCGCCGGTCGTGAGGTCCTTGACCACCTCGTAGGTGAGCCGGCCCTCCTCCAGGTGCCCGTGCAGGGTCTCGTAGGTCCAGCCCCAGACGCGGCGGCCGTCGACGGTCCCGTCGACCAGGCCGGTGACACGGACGCCGAGGTGGAACCGCATCGGGCCGAACCGGCCCTCCAGCAGCATGTCCCGCCCCAGCAACGGGTCGGCCGGGCGGAACACCCCGCGCAGCCGGCTCGGGGCGGTGAACTGGTAGTCGCGCAGCACCGCGCAGGCGCGCTCCCAGGGGCCGTCGGGCACCGGGTCGCCGGGCGGTTCGGTGCCGACCAGGGCCCGGCCGTGGTCGACGTGCCATCGGGGGTCGTGGGTGTCGGTGGGGGTCTCGGCGTCGTCGAAGTTCACGCCTCGTGCGGCGAGCCCGTCCAGGTCGGTGCGACGGTCCTCGGGGGCGGGGCGCTTCAGGACCGCAGGCCCTTCTCCTCGCGCCGCATCGCGTCACCGATCAGCCAGAACATCGACGGCCACAGGCCGACGAAGACCGCGCGGCGTTCGGCGTTGCCGCGCTCGTCCTGGTCGACGGTCTTCGCGCGCAGCCACAGGGCGATGGAGAAGCCCACCGAGCCGAGGGAGAACCACTGGAGCTGGGCACCGCGCAACCCGACCCGGTGCAGGACACGTCCGACCGTCATGGCCCTCCGTTCCCCGCTCCCGGCGGATGTAATCCCGTACAGGGGGTATGCCTACGCCGTGCGGACCTCCAGTACGGCCACGGCGAGCGAACGGTCCACCCCGGTGACCGGTGACCGGCGGTCCCGTCGCGTGTCGGCGTTGCTGCGCTGGCCGGTGGGGCTGGTGCTGGTGTCCTGGCGCTACTTCTGGCGCACCACCCCGATCCACCGCAGCGACGTCGTCGGGGACCTGGCGGACCTGCCGCCCGCCTCCCCGCAGGGTGCCGGGACCGATGACGTCCAGCGCCCCTCGGACGGCTACGGGACGCTGCTGCACCGGCGCTACTCCGTGCGCATCCGCGGCTCCCGGTGCAGCCCCGAGGAGCTCATGACGGCCCTCGCCGCCGACCCCGACCGCTGGTCACCGGAGTTCGCGGTGTTCCGCCGCACCCGGGGTGAGCACGGGGCGATGGCGGTCGGCGACGAGTTCCTCATCCGGATGCCCGGTCCGTGGGACGGCCCGGTGCGGGTGGCCGCCGCCGCACCGACGGAGTTCTCCTTCGTCACGCTGCGCGGGCACCTGGAGGCGGGCCGGATCGACTTCCGCACCCGTGTCGACCCGGACCACCCGCAGATGCTGCGCTTCGACATCGAGTCCTGGGCACGTCCCGGGGACCGGCTCTCGCACGTGCTCTACAACACGCTGCGGGTGGCCAAGGAGGTGCAGTTCAACATGTGGACGCACGCCTGCATCCGGGCGGCCGCCCTCGCGGGTGGCCGCCCGGACGGCGGCGTGACGGTGCGCACCCGGCGGTTCCCGACCGCCGGCTGACACCGCGGCGTCACCGGACCGGCCGCACCTCACGGATCATGACCATCCCGAGGCCCGCGACGGCGATCCCGCGCAGCAGCTCCACGTGCAACCCGCTGAAGACGGGGGCCTCGGGCAGCGGCACGAACAACAGCAGCGACCCGGCCAGCGCGGCCGCGCCGATCCAGCGCGGCACCCCGGCGGTGCGCAGCAGCGCGACGCCCGTCAGCGCGAGACCGGCCAGCAGGACCAGGCCGCCGACCATCTGCAGCAGCGCGAAACCGGGTGCGGCGAGGATGCTGCCGTCGTCGGGGACCAGCTCCGGTGCCGCCCGGGCGATCGCGGGTGCCACCAGCCCCTCGACGACCAGGTGCCCCTGGGCGCTCAGGGCGTTGCCGAGGAAGTACAGGCCGAACCCGAGGGTGCCGAGCACCCCGGCCCGCGGGGCGAACCAGGCCCAGGCGGCGGGCAGGCCCATCATCAGCGCCAGTGCCCCGGCGTAGATCGACAGCTGCGCCCACGGCGACCCGGGCGCGAGCAGGGACTCGACGGAGTGGGCGTTCCCGTCGACGACGGGGTGGGCGACGCCGCCGGCGAGCGACAGCACGGCGGAGGCGAGGAGCATCGCGCCACCGCCCACCACCAGGCGTCGCCGGGCGGGGTCCACGGCGGGGACGGCCGGGGCGGCGGGGGAGGTCTGCAGGGTCACGGTGGTTCCTTCCGACGGGGCGCGTCCGGTCCGTCCGGCGCGACCCGGCCACCGTGCGCCCGGGCGCTTGCAGCCCACTTGCGGCCGGGCTGCGGGGGCGCCGGCACTGTCGGCCCGGCCCGGCGCGGGGCAGACTCGCCGATCATGAGCACCGACGCTCCCGCCCCCACCGAGATCTCCTACGACGTCCACGACCGGGTCGCCACGATCACGCTGGACCGCCCGGACCGTCTCAACGCGTTCACCCCGACCATGGCCCGCGAGCTGATCGCGGCCTACGACCGCGCCGACGCCGACGACACCGTCCGCGCGATCGTGCTCACCGGGCGCGGGCGTGGGTTCTGCGCCGGCGCCGACCTGGGCCGCGGCGGCGCGACGTTCGACCCCACCGACCCGCAGCGCGCCGCCGACCGCGCGGGCGTCGGCACCATCGGTGGTGTCGTGCGCGACGGCGGCGGCACCGTCACCATGCGGATGGCCGCGCTGCGCACCCCGGTGATCGCCGCCGTCAACGGCCCCGCCGTCGGGATCGGGGCGACGATGACCCTGCCCGCCGACATCCGGCTCGCTGGGGCCTCGGCCCGGTTCGGGTTCGTCTTCGCCCGCCGGGGGCTCGTCCCCGAGGCGGCGTCGAGCTGGTTCCTGCCGCGCATCGTGGGGATCTCCCGCGCGATGGAGTGGGCCGCGACCGGCCGGGTGTTCGACGCCGCCGAGGCCCTCGACGGCCGGCTGGTCTCCCGCGTCCTGCCCGACGACGAGCTGCTCGACGCCGCGTACGGCATCGCCCGCGAGATCGCCGACAACACCTCCGCGGTCTCGGTCGCGCTGACCCGCCGGCTGCTGTGGGGGATGCTCGGCGCGTCGTCGCCGTGGGACGCGCACCGCGCCGACTCGGCCGCGATCGCGCACCTCGGGCAGGGCCGCGACGTCGCCGAGGGCGTCACGGCCTTCCTGGAGAAGCGCCCGCCCGCCTTCCCCGACACCGTCTCGGCCGACTACCCGGAGGACGTCGTGGAGCGCTGGCCCGCGCCGCCCGCGGACCTGGTGGACTGAAACCCGGGTGCGCCGGGGGTGGCCGGACCCCTACGGTCCCGGCGTGGCCTCGATACGCCTGCGCGTCGCCCGACGGCGGCGCCACCACCTCTGATCCCGCCGATCCAGGCGCCGCCGTCCGAGCAGCCGGTATCCGTACCCCTGCCGGGCGGCGCACCCTCGTGCGCGCGTCCGGCTCCCGAACCGGGGAGCCTCCTTGTCACGCCCACTCGGCCGTCACGAGCACGGCCAGAACTTCCTTGTCGACCCGGCGGTCCCCGCGGCGCTCGCGGCCGTCGCCGAGAGCTGGGAGCCGCGCCCGCTGCTGGAGCTCGGCCCCGGTGACGGTGCGCTGACCGCGGCGCTGCTGCGGCGGCTGCCGGGCCGCCCGCTGACCGCCGTCGAGCTCGACCCCCACCTCGTGGCCCGGCTGCGCAGGCGGTTCGGCGACGCCGTGTCCGTCGTGCACGGCGACCTGCTCCACACCCGCCTGGACCGGCCCGTCGACGTGGTGTCGAACGTGCCCTACGCGCTGACCACCCCGCTGCTGCGCCGGCTGCTCGCCGCACCGCACTGGCGGCACGCGCTGCTGCTGGTGCAGTGGGAGGTCGCCCGCAAACGCGCCGCGGTCGGCCCGACCAGCGCGCTCACCGCCCGCTGGTGGCCGTGGTTCGAGTTCCGGCTGCACGGCCGCGTCCCGGCACGGGCGTTCCGGCCGGTCCCGGCCGTCGACGGCGGTGTCCTGGAGGTCGCGCGGCGCGCGACCCCGTTGCTCGACGCGCCGCGGGGCGGCTACCAGCGCCTGGTCGACGCGGTGTTCACCGGCCGTGGCCGCGGGGTGGTCGACGTCGTCGCCCGGCGCCACGGTCGCGTCGTCGCCCGGGACTGGGCCCGCAGCTGCGGGATCGGTCCGCGGGCGCTGCCCCGCGACCTCGACGCGCGGGCCTGGGTCCTGCTGCACGACCGGGTCACGGGCCGGACGTGACTCCGGTCCCACCCGTTGCGCGCGGGCACCGCGGTCTGTTCGGGTGAGCGGCGTGGAGCGCACGGAGCTGACCCGGCGGCGGTGGCTGGACCACGGCCGCCTGTCGTCGCACGCCTGTCGCTGACCAGCCCCCGCCCCCGTTCCGCCTCACCCCGGCAGGTCTCCCGTGTCCAGCACCGCCGTGCCCGCACCCACCCCGGCCGCCGGCGCGACCCCGCGTCGCGCCGCCGTCGCCAGCCTGGTCGGCACCACCATCGAGTGGTACGACTTCTACCTCTACGCCACGGCCGCCGCGCTGGTGTTCGCGCCGCTGTTCTTCACCGACGTGAACCCCGCCGCCGGCGTGCTCGCCTCGTTCGCCACCTACGCGGCCGGGTTCGGCGCCCGGCCGATCGGTGCCGTCGTCGCCGGGCACCTGGGCGACCGGGTCGGGCGCCGCGCGGTGCTGGTCGGGTCGCTGGTCCTGATGGGCGCGGCGACCACTCTGATCGGGCTGCTGCCCACCTACCCGACGGCCGGGCTGCTCGCCCCGGTCCTGCTCGTCGTGCTGCGGCTGGTGCAGGGCCTCGCCGTCGGCGCGGAGTGGGCCGGGGCGGTGCTCATGGCCGTCGAGCACGCCTCGGGCCCGGAGCACGAGCGGCGCCGCGGGTTCTTCGGCAGCTTCCCGCAGATCGGCTCCGCGGCCGGGATGCTGCTCGCGTCCGGGGTCTACACCGGGGTGCTGGCCGTCGTCGGACGGGAGGCGTTCCTCGCGTGGGCGTGGCGGATCCCGTTCCTGCTGAGCATCGTGCTCGTCGTGGTGGGGCTCGCGATCCGGCTGCGCCTGGCCGACCCGGCCGTGTTCACCGAGGCCCGCGACTCCGGGCGCCTCGCCCGCCGCCCGGTGCTGGAGGTGCTGCGCACCGACTGGCGCACCGTGCTGCTTACCATCGGGTCGCGGATCGCGCAGAACGCGCTCTACATCCTGGCGACGACGTTCGCGCTGACCTACCTCGCGCAGGGCACCACCGCGTCGGAGACCGCCGGGCTCACCGCCGTCATCGTCGCCTCGGCGGTCGGGCTGGTCTCGACGCCGCTGTGGGCGGTGCTGTCGGACCGGATCGGCCGCCGGCCGGTCTACCTGGTCGGCGCGATCGGGGCGCCGCTGTTCCTCGGGGTGTTCTTCCTGCTGCTCGACACCGGCTCCACCCTGCTGGTCGTCGTCGGCATGGTCGTGCTGGTCAACCTGTTCCACGACGCGATGTACGGCCCGCAGGCCGCCTGGTACGGCGAGCTGTTCGACACCCGGGTCCGCTACAGCGGCGCGTCGCTGGGCTACCAGGTCGGCTCCGTCGTCGCCGGGACGACCCCGCTGGTCGCGACGGCCCTGCTCTACGCCGCCGACGGGCGGCCCTGGCTGATCTGGGGGTACTTCGGGGTGCTGTTCGCGATCTGCATCGCGTCCACCGTGCTGCTGCCCGAGACCCACCGCGGTGGGCTGCGCGGCGCAGGGGAGAAGGTGTCGGCATGACCGGCCGCATCCTGCTCAACGCCTTCGACATGGCCTGCGTGGGCCACCAGTCCGCCGGGCTGTGGCGCCACCCGTCGGACGAGGGGCACCGCTACACCGACCCCGACCACTGGACCGACCTGGCCCGGATGCTCGAGGACGGAGGCTTCGACGCGCTGTTCCTCGCCGACGTCCTGGGTGTCTACGACGTCTACGGAGGCTCCCGCGACGCCGCCGTCCGGGCCGCCGCGCAGGTCCCGCTCGCGGACCCGCTGCTGCTCGTCCCGGCGATGGCCGCGGCCACCTCGCGGCTCGGGTTCGGGGTGACCGTGTCGGTCGCCTACGAGCACCCCTACGCGCTGGCCCGCAGGCTCACCACGCTCGACCACCTCACCCGCGGGCGCGTCGCGTGGAACGTCGTCACCTCCTACCTGGACTCCGCCGCGCGCAACCTCGGCCGCTCCGGGCAGATCCCGCACGACGAGCGCTACGAGCTCGCCGAGGAGTTCCTGGAGGTCTGCTACAAGCTGTGGGAGGGCTCCTGGGCCGACGACGCCGTGGTCCGCGACGCCGACCGCGGCGTGTTCACCGAGCCGGACCGGGTCCGCGACATCGGCCACCACGGTCGCTGGTTCGACGTGCCCGGGCCGTTCCTGTGCGAGCCGTCGCCGCAGCGGACCCCGGTCATCTTCCAGGCCGGCGCGTCGCCGCGCGGGGCGCGCTTCGCCGGTACCCACGCCGAGGCCGTGTTCGTCTCGGGGCCCTCGCCGGCCGTCGTGCGCCGCTCGGTCGACGCCGTGCGCGCCGAGGCGGAGCGGGCCGGGCGGGACCCGCGCTCGGTGAAGATCTTCGGGATGCTCACCGCGATCGCCGGACGGACCGACGACGCCGCGCACGCCACCCTCACCGAGTACCTGCAGCTCACCGACCCGGCCGCGGCGCTCGCGCTGTTCGGCGGCTGGTCCGGCGTCGACCTGTCCGGGGCGTCGCCGGAGCAGAGGCTGGAGTACGTGCAGACCGAATCGACCCGCTCGGCCCTGGCCTCGTTCACCGGACCGGACCGCGACTGGACGGTCGGCGAGCTCGCCGAGTTCATCACCGTCGGCGGACGCGGGCCGGTCGTGGTCGGGTCCGGCGCGACGGTCGCCGACGAGCTGGAACGCTGGGCCGACGAGGCCGACCTCGACGGGTTCAACCTCGCCTACGCCGTCACTCCCGGGACGATGCGCGACGTCGTGACCCACGTCGTCCCCGAGCTGCGCCGCCGCGGCCGGGTCCCGGCCGCGCCCGACGCGGGCGGCCCCACCCTGCGCGAGCGCTACGACACCGGCGACGGCGCCCGCCTCGCCAAGGACCACCCGGGGGCCGCACACCGCGCCCTGTGACCGCGCGCTGACGGCGCCGCTGCCGACGGTGCGCGCTGCGACGGTGACCGGCGTCCGATGCCGGCGGGTCCGGTGGCCGCCGGGACGGACGGCCCCGCGGTGGTCGCCGGGAGCGGAGTGCCGGGTGGAGCCCCCCGGCCCCACTCCCGGCGATCGTGGGCCGGGCGGACACCCGCGCCGCGCGCGATCGCCCGCCCGCCCGCGTCCCCGTCCGGGTGGAGGTCCGCCACGGAGGCGTGACGACCCGCGCCGGACCGGTCGCGCCGTGATCACCTCGGCCGACGGAGGTGCCGATCGGGGGGTGCGGGCATGACGCGGTGGACGGGCGGCCGGGCGGCGCTGCTGGCGGTCGCGACGGCGGTCGGGGTGGTGTTGCCGATCGCCGGGAACGCCTCGGCCGCGCCGGCGGCCCCCGGCGCGGCGGAACCGGTCGCGATGTCCGGCACCGTCCCCGGTGCCGATGCGTCCGGTGCCGATGCGTCCGGTGCCGATGCGTCCGGTGCCGATGCGTACGGTGCCGATGCGTCCGGTGCCGATGCGTACGGTGCCGATGCGTACGGTGCCGATGCGTACGGTGCCGATGCGTACGGTGCCGATGCGTACGGTGCCGATGCGTACGGTGCCGATGCGTACGGTGCCGATGCGTACGGTGCCGATGCGTACGGTGCCGATGCGTACGGTGCCGATGCGTACGGTGCCGATGCGTACGGTGCCGATGCGTACGGTGCCGATGCGTACGGTGCCGATGCGTACGGTGCCGATGCGCCGGGTACCGACGTGGCCGGGGCGGCCGCACCCGGTGCGGTGGTCCCCGGAACTGCCGGTTCCGCCCCGGCGGCGCCCGCGATCACCCATCGCGAGGAGCGGGTCGACACCCCGGCCGGGCCGGTGACCGTCGACGTCGTCGTCGCCGACCTGAACCGCGCCGGGCTGCGCCCCGCCCTGCTCACCGGGGCCACCGTGGGCGAGCGGTCCTCGGTGCCCTCGCACGCCCAGCGCGGCGGGGCGGCGGCCGCGGTCAACGGCGACTTCTTCGACCTGGCCCGCAGCAACGCCCCGGCCGGACCGTCGGTCCGCGACGGCCGCGCACTGACCTCCGCCGTCCCGCCCGGGCGGCGGCTCGCCCCGGCCGTCCCCGGCGCCGAGCAGGGCGACGTGCTCGCCTTCGCCGACGACGGCACCCCGCGCCTGGACCGGCTCACCCTCGACGCCGCCGCGCCCGGGCCGGGCGGCCGCATCCGGATCGACACCCTCAACGCCTACGCCGTGCCCGTCGGCGGGGTCGGGCTGTTCACCCCCGACTGGTCCGGGGACCGGGCCGCGGCGTTGTGCGGCAGCGACACCGACCGCGACGCGCCGTGCGCCCCGGACCGGGTCGAGGTCGTCGTCCGCGACGGCGCGGTCGCCGCGGTCGGGCCGCCCGGGGGCGGGCCGATCCCCGCCGGGGAGCAGGTCCTCGCCGGTCGCGACCAGGGCGCCGCCGCGCTGCGCGGGCTCGCCGTCGGCGACCGGGTGACCGTGCGCACCGCGCTGACCGCGGCGTCCGGGTCGGTGCCGCGCACCGCCGTCGGCGGGTCGCCGATCCTGCGCGACGGGGCACCCGTCGCCGGGCTGGACGCCCGCTCGCGCGATCCGCGCAGCGCCGCCGGGTACACCGCGGCGGGCCGGTTGATCCTGCTCACCGCCGACGGGCGCGAGTCCACCTCGGTCGGCATCACCCTGGCCGAGACCGCCGAGCAGCTGCGCCGGGCCGGAGCCGTGGCCGGCGTGAACCTCGACGGCGGTGGCTCCTCGACGATGGTGTTCCGCGGGCAGGTCGTGAACAGCCCCTCCGAGGACGCCTACCGGCTGGTGCCCAACGCGCTCGGCGTCGTCGAGAACTGAGCGCCCGGGTCGCGGGCGACCGTCACCCCGAGCATCGCGAACAGCTGGTCCACCAGCCAGTCCCGCAGCTCGGCGTGGGCGGGCACGCGCCCGGCCTCCAGCCACACCAGCACCGAGCCCTCGACCAGCGCGACCCAGCCGCGCAGCGTCATCAGCTGCAGCGGGGTCGGGTCGGGCACCCCGCCGCGCACGCAGAGCAGGTCCACGATGTGGTCGCGCACCCCGTCGACCATCGCGTCGGTCTCCCCGGTGGAGACGACCGAGCCGCTGCGCAGCAGCGCCACGTAGGCCCGCGAGTGCCGGCCGACGACATCGAGGAACACGTCCAGCGCGTCGGCCAGCTGGGCGTCGAGCGGGCCGTCGGTGGGCAGCGCGACCCGGTCGATCAGCTCGTCGGCGACGCTGCCCAGCGCCGCGACGTGCAGCTCCTCCATCCCGGAGAAGTAGCGGTAGAACAGCGCCCGGGACACGTCCGCGGCCCGCGTGACGTCCTCGACCGCCACCTCCTCGGGTGACCGCGCGCCGTAGAGGTCCAGCGCCGCGGACACCAGCTGGGCGCGGCGGGCCTCGGGCGTCATGCGCCGGGGGGAACGTGCCGGAGAGGTCATCACCGACGAGGGTACGGACCCCACGCCTCAGCGCCCGAGATCGACGACGATCGACCCGCCCTGCGCCCGCCCCACGCACAGCGCGGTCAGCCCCGGCCCGGCCGGGTCGCCCACGGTGGTGCCCTCCACCAGCCGCACGTGGCAGGTGCCGCAGAATCCCTGCCGGCAGGAGTAGGGCACGTCCGGGCGCAGGGCGCGCACGGCGTCGAGCGCGGTCCGGTCGGCCGGGACCGCCACCTCCGGGCCGCCGGCGATCCGCACGGTGAACGGGCGGCCGTCGCGGATGGGGGGCGGGGAGAAGCGCTCGGAGTGGAACCGCTGCCCGGCCGGCAGCGCCCGGCGCAGCGCCTCGATCATCGGCGGCGGCCCGCAGCAGTAGACCGCGGCGGCCGGGTCGACCCCGGCGAGCAGCTCGGCCGCGGCCGGGACCCCGGCGGCGTCGTCGGGGCGGCGGTGCACCCGGTCCGGCGCGAGCGCGGCCAGGGCGCCCGACAGCGGCATCGAGCCCAGGTCACGGCCGGTGTGCACCAGCCGCCACGGCACCCCGGCGGCGTGCGCGGCCCGCACCATCGGCGCGATCGGGGTGATCCCGATGCCGCCGGCCACGAACAGGTACGACGGCGCCGCGGCGAGCGGGAACGCGTTGCGCGGGCCGTGCAGCCGCAGCCGCACCCCCGGCCGCAGCGCGTGCACCTCCCGCGATCCGGTCCCGCCGGGGACCGCACGCACCGCGATCCGGTAGTGCGACCGGTCGGCCGGGTCCCCGCACAGCGAGTACTGGCGCAGCGCCCCCGACGGCAGCTCGACGTCGACGTGCGCGCCCGGCCGCCAGCCCGGCAGCGGTCCGCCGCCGGGCGGCACCAGGTCCAGCTCGGCGACGTCGGCGCACGGGCGGCGCACCGCGCGCACCTCGACGGCCAGGGTCCGGTCGACCTCGGCGACCGGACGGCTCCGCCGCGCCCCGGCCGTCGCGAGTCCCTGGGTGAGGGCGGTGAGCACCGCGAGCGCGCTGGCGCCCCGGTTCGGGTGCGGCGGCGGCGCGGTGGCACCCGCGCCGGGCAGCCGCGCGGGGCTCACGCCGCGCTCCCGGCGGACCCGTTGCCCGGGGCGGGGTCGCCACCGTGCCCGGCCTCGGCGGCGCGGGCCGCGGGGGAGACCGCGAGGTAGGCGACCGCGGCGTCGGTGTCGCCGTGGGCGGCCGGGTGGAACCGGGGGCCCAGGTAGGTCAGCACGGCGCGCAGGAACAGCCACGGGCCGGGCACCAGTCCGCGTCGCGAGGCGCGCAGGTAGTCGCGCAGCCGGGCGCGGCGCTGCGGGGTGCCGCGCAGGTGCGGGTCGCGGGCGCACAGGTGCCGGGTGCCGTCCACCCACAGCTTCGCCAGCGCGGGACCGGCCACCACCATCGCGCGGATCCGGCGCAGCCACCGGCCGTCGAGGTGGGTGAACAGGTCGTGCGCGACGTTGCGGTGCTCGACCTCCTCGGCCCCGTGCCAGCGCAGCATGTCCAGCATGTGCGGGTCGGCACCGGCCGCGTCGAGCTCGGGGGTGTCGAGGATCCAGCTGCCGAGCACCGCGGTGAAGTGCTCGATCGCCGCGATCAGGCCGACCCGCTCGACCAGCCAGGCCCGGGCGGCGTCGCCGGTCAGCCCGCGGTCGCCGAGCAGCTCGTTGAAGATCCACTCGACCTGCTCGACGAACCGGGTCACGTCCACCCCGGCCTCGACCAGGTGGTCGAGTGCACCCTGGTGAGACGTGGCGTGCACGGCCTCCTGCCCGATGAAGCCGCGCACGTCCTCGGCCAGCGCCTCGTCGCGCACCATCGGCAGCGCCCGGGAGAACACCTCGACGAACCAGCGCTCACCCTCGGGCAGCAGCAGGTGCAGCACGTCGATCAGGTGCGAGGCGAACGGCTCACCGGGGATCCAGTCGGTGCGCAGCTCGGTGAAGTCGAAGCGGACGTCGCGGGCCGCGAGTGCGATCCGGTCCTCGGTCGGGTCGGTCATCGTGGACGCTCCTCTCGGGCTCAGCGGGTCCCGTCGACGCGGGCGGGCGCGCGGACGAGGGCGGGGGACAGGCGGGAGGCCAGCAGGCCGACGTGCGCCTCGGCGGTGACCGGGGCGATCGGCAGGTCCCGCTCGACCGCACGCACCAGGCGGGCGGCGACGCGCTGCGGGGTGTACCCGCGACGGGTGTAGGCGGCCGCGGCGGCGCGGCGACGGGCGTCCTGGGTGGTGTCGTCGGTGCCGGCGAAGCGGGTGGCACCGGTGATCGGGGTGTCGACGAACCCGGGGCACAGCGCGGTGACCCCGACCCCGGCGCGGCCCAGCTCGGCGCGCAGGCACTGCGACAGCATCAGCACCGCGGCCTTGGTCGTCGCGTAGGCGGGCAGCGAGCGCGACGGCAGGTAGGCCGCGGCCGAGGCGGTGTTGACGATCGTCCCGCCCTCGCCGTGCCCGGCCAGCAGCGCCCCGAAGTGCCGGCAGCCGTGCACGACGCCCCACAGGTTGACGTCGACGATGCGACGCCACTCCTCGGCGCTGGTGTCGGCGAACGACCCGGCGACGGCGATCCCGGCGTTGTTCACGACCAGGTCCGGCACGCCGTGCTCGGCGGCGACCCGCTCGGCGAGCGCGGCGACGGCGGCCTCGTCGGCCACGTCGAGCACCGCGGGGAACGCCCGGCCGGGCCCGTGCCGGCGGGTGACCAGGTCGACGGTCTGCGCGGCGCCGTCCTCGGAGACGTCGGCCACGACCACCCGCCCGCCCAGGTCGGCGACCCGGCGGGCGACCTCACGGCCGATCCCGCTGCCCGCGCCGGTGACGACGGACAGCGAGCCCTCCCAGCGCGTCGCGGTGTCCGGCCGTCCGCCGCTGCGGACCAGCGCGGCCCCGCGGCTGCGGGCCCGGGCGAGCGCGGGTGCGGGGTCGGACCCGGTGCGCTCGGCGACGAACTCGCGCACGCAGCGCGCGAGGACCCCCGCCCGGTGGCGCACCACCCAGTGCCCGCCCGGCAGGTACCGCACCCGCAGGTCGGGCGCGAACTCCGCGGCGCTGGTCGCGAGCGCGGGGGTGACGTAGGCGTCGGCACGGGGGGCCAGGACCTGCACCGGGACGTCGGTGCGCCGCGGGCGCGGGCGGCCCAGGCGGCGGGGGAGGTTGCGGCGGTAGAGCTCCAGGCCGTTGACGGCGTCGCGGACCGCGGGCCGCGGGATCCGCTCGGTGCGTGCGACCACCCCGCCGAGCAGCCCGCTGCGGATCAACAGCTCGGGCAGCACCGGCAGCCGGAAGGCCAGCGTGTACCAGGAGTGCAGCGCCTGGGCGAGCACCGGGCGCAGGTCACGGGGCCTGCGCCGGCGCAGGAACAGCGCGACGTGGTCCAGGCACGGGCCGGAGACCGAGGTGAAGGAGGCGACCCGCCCGTCCATCGCCGAGGGCAGCCCGTCCTCGCCGGTCACCGCGTGCCAGGTCTGGATGGCGCCCCAGTCGTGGGCGAGCAGGTGCACCGGCGCACCGGGGGAGACGGCGTCGCAGACGCTGCGCAGGTCGGCGGCGAGCAGCTCCAGGTCGTAGCCGGCCGGGGAGCCGGGAGCGGCCGAGCCGCCGTGCCCGCGCACGTCGTAGGTGACGACGTGGTGGTCGGCCGCCAGGTCGGCGGCGACGCGGTCCCACACGTGCCGGTCGTCGGGATAGCCGTGCACCGCCACGACGGTCGGCCCCGACGGGTCGCCCCGTTCCTCGACGACGAGCTCCAGGCCGTCCGTGGTCAGGACGGTCCGGGTGCGGCCCGCGGACTCCACCTCGTTGTGAGACACGACGTCATCGTAGAAAACCTGTCAACAAGACGCCACCCCGGACCGTCACCGCGTCGGGCCACGCCCTCGCCGCCCCCGCCGGGACGCCGGTCGCCCGGTCCCCGCGTCCCGTGACCCGGGCGTCGTCGGGCCGCGGGCGGGGTAGGTTCTCCACGGCCGTCCCCGCACCACGATCCGAGGTCCCCGCGTGTCCACCGCTCCGCCCACCTGGTTCACCGACGCACTCGCCGAGAAGGCCGAGCCCGGCGTCGTCGCGAGCGACGGCGTCGAGATCCGCTTCCGCAGCTGGGGTGCTCCGGGCGGGCCCGGCGTGCTGCTGGTGCACGGTGGCGCCGCGCACTCGCACTGGTGGGACCACGTGGCGCCGCTGCTGGTCGAGGGCACCCGCCGGGTCGTGGCGGTCGACCTGTCGGGGCACGGCGACTCCGGGCGGGCACCCTCCTACGACCTGGTCCGCTGGGCGACCGAGCTGCGTGCGGTGATCGCCGCGTCCGGGCTCGGGCCGCGCCCCACCCTGATCGGGCACAGCCTGGGCGGGTTCGTCACGCTCACCGCCGCGCTGCGCTACGGCGAGGAGCTGGCGGGGGCCGTCGCCGTCGACTCCCCGGTCCGCGACCGCTCCCCGGAGGAGCGGGCGGCCCGGGAGCGGCGCGCCTTCGGGCCGGCGAAGGTCCACCCCGGCCGCGACGCCCTCGTCGCCCGCTTCCGCACGATCCCCGAGCAGGCCGGGGACCTGCCCTGGGTGCACCGGCACATCGCCGAGCACAGCGTGCGCGCCGTCGACGGCGGCTGGAGCTGGAAGTTCGACCCCGCCATCTTCGGTGGGATCTCGCTGACCCCCGGCGACCTCGGGCGGCCCGGATGCCGGATCGCGTTGTTCCGGGCCGAGCACGGCCTGGTCCCGGCCGACATGGGGGAGATGGTCGTCGACCGGATGGGGCGGGCCGCCCCGGTCGTCGAGATCCCCGGCGCCGGGCACCACGTGATGATCGACCAGCCGCTGGCCCTGGTGACCGCGCTGCGCACGTTGCTCGCGGACTGGGAGCACTCGGTTCCGGTGGTGGCCCCGGCCGTCTAGGGTCGGCGCCATGACAGAGCAGTCAGAACTGACCGCTTCCGAGCAGGACGTGCTCGTCGAGCGCCGTGACGGCGTCCTGCTGATCACGATCAACCGCCCGCGGGCCAAGAACGCCCTGAACGAGAGCGTGGCGCACGCCGTGGCCGCGGCCGTCGACGAGCTCGACGCGGACCCGGACCTGCGGGTCGGCGTGCTCACCGGTGCGGGTGGGGTGTTCTCGGCCGGGATGGACCTGAAGGCGTTCCTGCGCGGCGAGCGTCCGTCGCTGCCCGGTCGCGGGCTCTGCGGCATCACCCAGCGCCCGCCGGTCACCCCGATGATCGCCGCCGTGGAGGGCTGGGCGCTCGCCGGCGGGTTCGAGATCATGCTTGCCTGCGACCTCGTCGTCGCGGGGCGGGGTGCCCGGTTCGGCGTGCCGGAGGTCAAGCGCTCCCTGGTCGCGGCCGCGGGGGGCGCGCTGGAGCTGGCGAACCGGGTGCCCCGGGCGCTCGCGCTGGAGATGCTGCTGACCGGCGACCCGATCGACGCCGCGCGTGCCGAGGCCGCCGGCCTGGTGAACCGGGTCGTCGACGACGGCGGCGCGCGGGACGCGGCGCTCGAGCTCGCCGGGCGGATCGCGGCGAACGGCCCGCTCGGGCTGGCCGCGTCGAAGCGGATCGTGCGGGAGAGCCCGGACTGGGGTGCCGACCGCTGGGAGCGCCACGACGCCGTCGTCGGCCCGGTGCTGACCTCGGAGGACGCCCGCGAGGGTGCCACCGCCTTCGCCGAGAAGCGCGACCCGGTCTGGCGCGGCCGCTAGGGAGTGTCTCTTAACTCTGCCAATCGGGACTGCGGGATGATCATCGGGTGTTGCGTCGTGTGGTCCTGACCGATGCCCAGTGGGCCAGGCTCGAGCCGTTGTTGCCCTCGTCGGACGGGATGCCGGGGCGCCCGTTCGCCGATCACCGTCGGGTGGTCGAGGGGATTATCTACCGGTTCCGGTGCGGAGTGGCTTGGCGCGATGTCCCGGTCGAGTTCGGGCCATGGCAGACGCTGTGGAAACGCCACCGCCGCTATGCAGGTGACGGCACCTGGGATCACGTTCTCGCAGCTCTGCTGGCCGATGCCGACTCCGCCGGTCTGGTGGACTGGGCGGTCAGCGTCGACTCGTCGATCATCCGCGCCCACCAGCACGCCGCGACTCTCAGGCGCGACACAGGGGGCCGGATCGAACTACAAGAATCTGCGCGTCGAGCCGCCCGATCACGCCTTGGGCCGCTCTCGCGGCGGGCTGACCACGAAGATCCACCAGCTCGTTGACGGACACGGCCGCCCGCTGGTCGTGCTCGTCGGTCCCGGCCAGGCCGGTGACGCCCCGATGTTCCTGCACCTGATGAGTCACCTGCGTATCGACCGGGTCGGTGCGGGCCGGGCGCGGACCCGCCCCGAGCGGGTCCGCGGCGACAAGGCCTACTCCTCACGCGCGATCCGCCGGCACCTGCGCGAACGGCGGATCGTCGCGGTCATCCCGGAACCGGCTGACCAGCAGGGACACCGGAAACGCCGCGGCTCCCGCGGCGGTCGGCCACCGATGTTCGACCGGGTCGACTACCGCGGCCGCAACGTCGTCGAACGCGGGTTCTGCGAGGTCAAGCAGTGGCGCGGCCTGGCGACCCGCTACGACAAACTCGCCGTGACCTACCGCGGCGGGGTCGTCCTGAAGACCATCGTGACCTGGCTACGCGCGTTAGGAGACACGCCCTAGCCGACGAACGCCTCCCAGATCAGGAACGCGTTCAGCCCGACCACGACCGCGGCCGCCGCGGCCGTGGTCGCCCGGTGGTTGACCAGCTCGCCCATCACGTCGCGGCGTGCGGTCAGCCACACCAGCGGGACCAGCGCGAACGGGATGCCGAACGACAGCACCACCTGGGACAGCACCAGTGCCTGCGTCGGGTCGATCCCGGCGCCCAGCACGACCAGCGCCGGGGCGAGGGTGAGCAGCCGGCGCAGCAGCAGCGGGATCCGCCGCCGCAGGAACCCGGCCATGATGACCTGCCCGGCGTAGGTCCCGACGCCCGAGGAGGCGAGCAGCGCGATCGCGAATCCGTACGCGGCGACGGCGTCGAGCTCGCTGCCGAGCCCGGCGAAGATCCCCTCCAGGGTGTCGGTGCCCGGCACGTCGGTGCCCGCGAACAGGGCCGCGGCCACGACCAGCATCGACAGGTTCACCAGCCCGGCGACGCCCATGCCGAGCGCGATGTCGGTGCGCCCGACCCGCAGCAGGAACCGGGTGTCCTCCGGGCTGCGGGCGACCAGCCGCCGCTGGGTGAGCGCGGAGTGCAGGTAGATCACGTGCGGCATGACGGTCGCGCCGAGGATGCCGGTGGCCAGCACCAGCGACCCGACGCCGTCGAACCCCGGGACCAGGCCGGCGGCCAGCGCGGGCCCGTCGACGTCGGTGCGTGCCACCGTCGACACCAGCCCGACCAGGATGATCGCGAGCAGGAACACGATGGCCCGCTCGAACGGCCGGTGCCCGCGCGACTGCAGCCCCAGCAGCACGAACGCGATCACGCCGGTGATCACACCGCCGGTGAACAGCGGGATGCCGAACAGCAGGTGCAGCGCGACGGCGCCACCGATCACCTCGGCCAGGTCGGTCGCGATCGCGACCAGCTCGGCCTGGGCCCACATGAACCGGTTCCGCCACGGCGTGAGGTGTTCGCGGCACAGCTCGGGAAGGCTCCTCCCGGTCGCCAGCCCGAGCTTGGCCGAGAGCGACTGGATGAGCATCGCCATCAGGTTCGCGACGGCGATCACCCAGACCAGCAGGTAGCCGTAGCCGGCACCGGCGGAGAAGTTCGTCGCGAAGTTGCCGGGGTCGACGTAGGCGACCGCGGCGACGAACGCCGGCCCGAGGACGGCGAGCCGGCCGCGCCAGCCGCGCCGGCGCAGCTGCTCCACGCTGACCGGTTCGGCCGGTGCGGTGGTGCCCGTGCCCGTCATGTGCGCCCCCGTGGTGGTGAGGTCCGACGAAGACGCAGTGTAGGCGCGGCTAACTCCCGGCGTACAGAGCCGCAACGGTGCGGGCCGCACAGCTCACAGGTAGCGGTGCATCACGTGCAGGCCGGTCGTCGACCCGTCGGGCAGGGTGAACGCGTCGGGCACCGTGCCGACGGTGGCGAAGCCCAGCGAGTGCCACAGCGCGACCGCACGGGTGTTCGTCTGCACGACGGCGTTGAACTGCATCGCGGAGTACCCGTCGGCGCGGGCGAGGGCCAGCACGTGCTCGCCGAGTGCGCGGCCGGTCCCGCGGCCGGCCCCGCCCGCGTCGACGGCGAAGCTCGCGGTCGCGACGTGCGAGCCGGGCCCGGCCTGGTTGGGCCCGGTCTTGGCGGTCCCGACGACCCTCCCGTCCCGGACCGCCACGACGACCCGGGCCGGCGGCGGGAGCATCCACATGCGGGTGATCCAGGCGTCGTCGGCGTCGGGCGGGACGGTGTAGGTGCGGCCGTCGGCGAAGATCGGGCGGAGCACGTCGAGGACGGCGGGGAGGTCGTCGCGGGTCGCGGCGCGGATGTGCACGCGCTCAGGGTAGATAGAGGTCGCGGGGGCCCGTGTCGAGTGCCTCGACGTCGCCGCCGGTGTGGGCGGCCAGCCAGTCGGCGAAGGCCGCGGTCGCACCCTCCTCGACGGCGACGGTCAGCGTCACGTCCGCGCCGTGGGTCACCTCGCACAACCGGTAGGGGGAGTGGCGCAGGTCGTGCTCCAGGCGCCCGGCGCGGTCGTGGCCCAGCGCGAGCAGCAGCGCGCGGTGCCGGACCCGGCGCAGCTCGCCGACGGAGTCGAGGGTCTCGGCGAGCGCGCCGGAGTAGGCGCGGACCAGGCCGCCCGCGCCGAGCTTCGTCCCGCCGAACCAGCGCGACACCACCGCGACGACGTCGGTGAGCCCGCGACGGGTGAGTACCTCCAGCATCGGCACGCCCGCGGTGCCGGACGGCTCGCCGTCGTCGGCGGAGCGGGCGGTGAGGTCCCCGGTGCGGGGGTCGCCGACGCGCAGCGCGGTGCAGTGGTGGGTGGCGTCCGGTCCGGCGCGCCGGACCCGGTCGATCACGGCCTGGGCGGCCGCGACGTCGGGGACCCTGGCCACGGTGCAGCGGAAGCGCGACCGGGAGATCGCGATCTCGTGCTCCCCGTCGCGGGCGATCACCCGCACGGCGCGACCGGCCTCACACCGTGACCGTGCTCGCGATCGGCGGCGCGTCGGGATCGATTCAGTGCATCCTGGTCGGGTCCGGTGACGAGGCCGTCCGCCTCACCCGGCGGGCTCCCTCGTCCCCCACCGGCGGTGCCACCGCCGTACGAGAAGGGAACCCCATCCATGAGCGACACCCTCCGCGTCCTGCGTTCCGGCCTGACCCGCGTGGCGCGCCGGATCGACGACTACACCCTCGCGGCGTTCAACCCGGTCTACCCGACCCCCGCCGGCCGCGAGCGCTGAGGGCACTCCCGGCCGGCGTGGTCCGGGTCAGTCCTGCTCGTCGGTCGCCGGCGGGGCCAGCTTCAGCGGCCGCAGGTACACCCACAGCACGAACAGCGCCCCGATGACCAGCATGCCGATGCCGGTGTCGAGGTTCAGGTTCGTGCCGCCGGTCTTGGCGAGGTTCTCCGGGTCGTTCCCCGACACGATGCCCATGATCAGCAGCACGATGCCGTAGACCCCGAACAGCAGGGCGATCACCGACCGCAGGTCGAACAGGTTGGCCGCGGTCGTCGAGACCGGGGCGTCGGCCCCGGCGCGGTCGCCGGGGGTGTGGTCAGCACTCTTCGAGCTCATCGCAGGTCTCCGCTCAGCCGAACGCGATGTAGAGGACGACGGTCATCGCGAGCACCAGCGCACCGAGCACGCCCGGGCTGCGGTACCAGCCCGCGTCGTCACCGTCGGTGGAATGGGTGCGGGCCTCCTTGGGCGTGAGGCTCCAGGTCAGGCCGACCAGCTCGGCGTCCGGCTTCGGGGTGCTCACCAGCGAGACCCCCGCCGAGACTCCGACGCCGACGACGAACGCCGCGATGGCGCCGACGAAGCTGCCCGCCTGGCTGGACATCGACCAGACCTCGGTACGCACCAGGACGTCGACGAGCACCGCCGCGGCGGTACCGGAGAGCAGGCCGATCCAGGCCGACGGCCCGGTCATCCGCTTCCAGAACAGACCCAGGATGAAGATCGCGAACAGCGGTGCGTTGAAGAAGCTGAACAGCGACTGGATGTAGTCCATCAGGTTCGCCGAGCCGGACGCGATGAACGCGGTGCCGATGGCGAGCACGCAGCCGATGATCGTGACCATCCGGCCGACGCCCAGGTAGTAGCGGTCGGCCCGGCCCGGGCGCACCCAGTCCTGCCAGATGTCGTAGGTGAACACGGTGTTGAACGAGCTGATGTTGGCCGCCATGCCCGCCATGAACGCGGCCAGCAGGCCGGCGATCGCGACGCCGAGGATCCCGTTGGGCAGGACCTCCTTCATCAGCAGCGACAGCGCGTTGTTGTAGGTGATGCCCTCGACGGCGTCGGCACCACCGGACTTCACCGCGGCGATCTGCGGGACGAGGATCCCGGCGATCATGCCCGGGGTCACGATGACCAGCACGACCAGCGCCTTCGGGAACGCGCCGATGATCGGGGTGCGCCGCGCGGCGGACATCGACTTGGCCGACAGGGCGCGCTGGACCTCGGCGAAGTTCGTCGTCCAGTAGCCGAAGGACAGCACGAAACCGAGACCGAACACGATGCCCAGCACCGACAGGAACGGGTTCGCGATCTCGGTGAGCGGGGTGCCGGGCCAGGCGTTCAGGTCCGCACCGCCGCTCGGCCCCTCGGTGACCGCGCGGGTCAGGCCGTCCCAGCCGCCGACCCGGTTCAGCCCGGCGACGGTGAGCGGGATGAGCAGCGCGAGGATCACGAAGAACTGCAGCACCTCGGTGTAGATGGCCGCGGACAGCCCGCCGAGGGAGATGTAGCCCAGCACGACGACCGCGGCGACCGGGATCGCCAGGTACAGCGACCACCCCAGCAGCGCCTCCAGGACCAGGCCCAGGGAGAACAGGTTGACCCCGGCGATCAGGATCGAGGCGACCGCGAAGATCACCGCCTGCACCCGCTGGGTGGTCTTGTTGAACCGCTTGAGCAGGAACTCCGGGACGCTGCGGGCCTTGGAGCCGTAGTAGAACGGCATCATCACGATGCCCAGGAACACCATGGCCGGGATCGCGCCCAGCCAGTAGTAGTGCACCGTCGGGATGCCGAACTGGGCCCCGTTGGCGACCATGCCGATCAGCTCGATCGCGCCCAGGTTGGCCGAGATGAACGCCAGGCCGGTGATCCACGCCGGCATCGACCGGCCGGAGAGCAGGAAGTCGAGGCTGGAGGACACCGAGCGGCGCGCCGCGAACCCGATGCCGAGCACCAGTACGAAGTAGAACGCGACCAGCAGGTAGTCGACCAGGTTGGGGTTGAGGCGCAGGACCTCCTGGGCGGTCATGCCGCATCCCTCCGGGAGGTTCCCGGGGCCCGCCGGGCCGTCTCTCGATGTTCCATCTCGGAAAGCTCCTCGCCGTCGAGTGCGTGTGTATCGCCGGTCCGCGGGCCGGTGGTGCACGACGGCACCGGTGCGCCACGACACGGTGCGCGGACCAACGCACAAGCTAGACCGGACTCGATCAGAAGTGAACACTTTCGCTCGAATTCGAGGCCGCTCGGTGACCTCGGCCGCGGACCGTCGTGGCTCCGACACGCACGGTCGACCCTTGCCGCACGTTCGGTTGTGTTGCATTCTGTGTGGGTGACGTCCCGACGGTGTCCGGCCCGGACACGATGAGCCTGCTCGCCGAGCAGCGGCGCGAGGTGATCGTGGAGCAGGTCCGCACCCGCGGCGCGGTACGGGTGTCCGAGCTGGCCGACCATCTCGGCGTGTCGGAGATGACCGTGCGCCGCGACCTCGACGTGCTGGCCCGGCGCCGCCTGGTGGACAAGGTGCACGGCGGGGCGACGGCCGTCGGCGAGCACACCACCTCCGAGCCCGGGTTCGCCGCGAAGTCGGTGTGCGAGCTGGAGGAGAAGGACACCATCGCCGCCGCGGCCGCCGAGCTGGTGACCCCCGGGGCCGCGATCGGGCTGTCCGCGGGCACGACGACCTGGCGGCTCGCGCGGCTGCTCGCCGCGGTGCCGAGGCTGACCGTGGTGACGAACTCCGTCGCCGTCGCCGACGCGTTCCACACCGGTGGCGCGGACGCCCGCGGGACCACGGTCATCCTCACCGGCGGGGTGCGGACGCCGTCGGAGGCGCTGGTCGGCCCGGTCGCGATCGCCGCGCTGCGCTCGCTGAACCTGGAGACGGTGTTCCTGGGGGTGCACGGCATGAGCGCCGCCGCCGGGTTCTCCACCCCGAACCTGACCGAACGCGACACGAACCGGGCACTGGTCGACGCCGGCCGGCAGCTGGTCGTCGTCGCCGACCACACGAAGTGGGGCACCGTCGGGATCTCGACGATCGCCGAGCTGTCCGAGGCCGACGTGCTGGTCACCGACTCCGGTCTGGTCGACGCCGACCGTGCGGTCCTCGAGGGCGAGGTCGACCGCGTGATCATCGCTCGCCCCGGAAGGTGACGGACGTGCAGAAGGTGCAGAAGCTGACCACCCGGATGGCCGACGGACGGGAGATCGTCTGGTTCGACGGCCCGGAGCACGCGCCGCGCGATCCCGCGGCGCTCGTCGACCACCGGGACCTGCCGCGGGTCGTCCCGGCCTCCCAGCTGCGCTACGACGCGCTGGCCGGCGAGTGGGTCACGATCGCGGCGCACCGCCAGGACCGGACCTACAAGCCGCCGGCCGACCAGTGCCCGCTGTGCCCCAGCCGCGACGGCCGCCACACCGAGGTCCCGAGCCCGGAGTACGGCGTCGTGGCCTTCGAGAACCGGTTCCCCTCCTTCGGGTCGGCACCCGGGGCACCGCTGCCGGAGCCGGGCCCGGTGCCGCAGGCCGCGTCGGGCCGGTGCGTGGTCGTCTGCTTCACCGACGACCACGACACGCCGTTCTCCCGGCTCACCCCCGAGCGGGCACGCCTGGTGCTGGAGGCGTGGGCCGACCGCACCGCCGAGCTCGGTGCGCGGCCCGGGGTCCGCTACGTGTTCCCGTTCGAGAACCGGGGCGCCGAGATCGGGGTGACGTTGTCGCACCCGCACGGCCAGATCTACGCCTACCCCTACGTCCCGCCGTTCCCGCAGCGGATGCTCGCCCACGTCGCGGCCCACCGGGAGGCCACGGGGGAGAACCTGTTCGACACGCAGCTGGCCGCCGAGCGGGCGTCCGGGGAGCGGGTCGTCGTCGCCGGGGAGCACTGGACGGTGTTCGTGCCGCAGGCGGCGCGCTGGCCGGTCGAGGTGCACCTGTACCCGCACCGGCCCACGCCGGACCTGCCCGCCCTCGACGAGGCCCAGCGTGCCGAGTTCGCGACCCTCTACCTGGACGTGCTGCGCCGCCTCGACGCCCTCTACGACGACGAGCTGCCCTACGTCGCGGGCTGGAACCAGGCCCCGGTGCGCGAGAGCGACGGCCGTGCCGACGCCCGGCTGCACCTGCGCCTGCACTCGATCCGCCGGGCCCCCGGGAAGATCAAGTATCTGGCCGGGTCGGAGTCCGGCGCGGGCGCGTTCATCTCCGACGTGCTGCCCGAGGCGGTCGCGGAACGGCTCCGTTCGCTGTAGGTGTGTGCGGGTGGAACCCGATCTCCCCCTCGTCGACCGTCCCGCCGTCGAGCTGGCCGCGCTCGTCGCGTCCGGCGAGCTGTCCGCGCGCGAGCTCACCACGGCCTGCCTGGAGCGCATCGACGCGGTGAACGGCCGGGTCAACGCCGTCGTCACCCTCGACGCCGAGGGCGCGCTGGCCGCCGCGGCCGCCGCCGACGACCGGCTGGTCCGCTCCGGGCCGGACGGCCCGCTGCACGGCCTGCCCGCCCTGCACAAGGACACCCACCTCACCGCCGGGATGCGCACCACCCACGGGTCGCCGCTGATGGCCCGCCACGTCCCGCGCACCGACGACCTGGTGGTGGCCAGGATGGCCGCGGCCGGGGCGATCCGGCTCGGCAAGACCAACACCCCCGAGTGGGCGGCCGGCTCGCACACGACGAACCCGGTGTTCGGGGCGACCCACAACCCCTACCGGCCCGGGCGCACCGCGGGCGGGTCCTCCGGGGGTGCCGCGGCCGCGCTGGTCTGCGGGATGGCACCGCTGGCCGAGGGCAGCGACATGGGCGGGTCGCTGCGCAACCCGGCGTCGCTGTGCAACGTGGTCGGGCTGCGGCCGACGCCGGGGCGGGTGCCGTCGCACCCGGCGCCGCTGTCGCGCCAGGTGCTGTCGGTGCAGGGGCCGATGGGGCGCACCGTCGCCGACGTCGCGCTGCTGCTGTCGGTGCTGGCCGGTCCGGACCCGCGGGCGCCGTTGTCGCTGGACGGCCCGTTCGTCGCGCCCCGTGCCGACCCCGACCCGGGCGACCTGCGTGTCGCCTGGGCCCCCGACCTCGGTGGGCGGATCCCGGTCGACCCCGGCCCGGCCGCGGTGCTGGCCGAGGTCCCCAGGGTGTTCACCGGGGCGATGGGCGCCGAGGTGACCGCGGACTGCCCGGATCTCGACGAGGCCGACGACGTGTTCACCACGCTGCGCGCCTGGCAGTTCCTGACCGGGCTGGGTCCGGTCGTCGACACACACCCGGACCGGGTCAAGGCGACGATCCGGGAGAACGTCGACGCCGGACGCCGGCTGACCGTCGCCGACCTGACCCGGGCGCACCTGGCCCAGGCCCGGCTGCACGAGGTCGTCACCGAGTTCTTCACCCGCTACGACGTGCTGGCCTGCCCGGCCGTGCAGGTCGAGCCGTTCCCCGTGGAGCAGGAGTACCCGCAGACCGTCGCCGGGGTCGCGCAGCCCGACTACCTCGGGTGGATGCGGTCGGCGACGCTGATCAGCGCCACCGGCTGCCCGGCGGTCTCGGTGCCCGCCGGGTTCACCGCGGCCGGGTCACCGGTCGGTCTGCAGCTGGTCGCCGCCCCGCGGGCCGAGACCCGGCTGCTGGAGGTCGCGGCCGCGTTCGAGACCGCGACCGGACACGGGCGGGTCCGCCCCTGACGTGCGTCGAGGCCGGGCCCCTCCCCAGGGGCACCGGCCTCGGACGTCGGTGGTGCGGCGGGTCAGACCCGGACCGCGTTGTGGAACGGCATCGCGTCGATGTCGGAGTACTTGACCGGCTCGCCGCTGGTCGAGGCGTGCAGCACCTTGCCGTTGCCGGCGTAGATGCCGACGTGGCTGACCGGGGAGTAGAAGAACACCATGTCGCCGGGCTTGAGCTGGCTCTTCGAGACCGGGGTGCCGTCCATCTGGGACTGCGCGCTGGAGGTGCGCGGCAGGTCGACGCCGATCTGCTCGAACGCCCAGACCATCAGGCCGGAGCAGTCGAACGCGCTCGGGCCGGTGGCGCCCCACTTGTACGGCTTGCCGAGCTGCTGCTTGGCCTGCGCGAGTGCCTGGGCGCCGTCGGAGGAGCCGCCGGTCAGGCCACCGACGATGTCGCCGAGACCGCCGCCGCCGCCGTCGCCGTCGCCGTCGTCCCCGCCGCCGTCGCGGGCCGCCGCCGCGGCCTTCGCCCGGGCCTCGGCCGACTTCGCGGCGGCCTCCTTCTGGGCGACGGCGGCGATCCGGGCCGCGTCGGCCTTCTCGAAGGCCTGCGGGACCGACGCGGTGACGTGCTCGAAGCCGCTGGTCAGGGTGGAGGCGGCGTCGCTGGTCCCGGTGCCGCCGTGCTCGGAGCCCGCGGCCGGGACCGACAGCCTCATCGTGGCCTGGTCGGCCGCGCCGGCCAGGTCCATGTCCGCGGTGGTCTCCGGGGACTGCTCCGGCGAGCTGAGCGTCGTCACGACCCCCATCACCGCGGTGGCGCCGACGAGCGTCGCCGACATGGTCGCGACGACGGTGCGCGGGTGCCTACCGAGCGGGCCGGTGTCCGAGCCGCCGCGCAGCAGGCCGATCGCGGTCCGCGAGGTGACACCGGCGGGGGTGTCCGGTGCGTCGCGGGTGACGACCGTGTCGGTGTCGGTGTCGGAGCCGCCGGGCGTCACGGCGAGGCCGGTGGCGGGGGTGTCGATGCGCTCGAGGTCCGGGCCCGCGGCGTCGGCACGGCGGGCCCGGCGGCCACCGGTCGCCGGAGCGTCGAAACCGGCCTCGGAGTAGCGGGCCAGGAGCTCGGCGGCGGAGATGCCGGCGCCGGCGTCACGGTCCCGGCGACGCCGGGGGACGTCGTTGCCGGGGGTATGCAGTTCGGGGGTGAGTGCAGTGGTCATTCAGGGGTCCTCGCCGCCCCGGACCCGCCCCGGTCCTCGTGACCGGACACGGCTCCGCCCGCTGCGTGCTGGGTGGGCGCCAGGGGGAGTGTCGGCCAGCGGGGAGCAGGCGACCGACCAGGCGCACCAGCCGACATCACGTCGACCAGCCGAGGGGACCGTAACCGGTCCGTGACACGGACACCGAACAGGATCGCCGGGTGTGCGGCGAACGGCCGGTATGGAGCGATCCGCGCACCGAGGCCGCGTCCAACGGTGGGCACGGTGCGCCATTCGGGTCGTACGGTCGTTCTGCTGCGCCGAACGGTGGGAACGGCCCGGGTCGACGGTGCGGACCGTCACCGGGAATGCCCCGGACGGACCAGCCCGTCACGAACCCGACAGGCCGGTCGGCCGGCGGTCTGCGACACCTCCTCGCGTCACTGCGCCGGGAGGGTGTCGGTGCCGTGGCGGACGGAGCAGCGCGGCACGGGCGTCCCGTGCCTGGCGAGCGCGGGTACCGGGCGCTCTGCAACGATCCGGACGGGCACGGGCCGGCGCCGGTCCCCGTGCCCGGTGCGGGGGCCGTGAGGTCGGCCGCACCCGGTGAACCGGGGGCCGGTGCCCGGCGTAGGTACCCGGGGGACGTCCGGCACCGGGCGGCCCCGGAGACCGACCACCGGACCCAGCACCCCAGGAGGTCACAGCAGTGCCGGACCGAGCAGGCAGCCCCGTCTGGGTGGGCGAGCTCGAGCACCACCGTGGGCACGGCGCCGGGCACGGCACCGGAGACCTCGTCGTCCCGCCCCGGTTCGGCTCGGCCCGGCTGCTGGTCACCGACGGCGGCGTCCCGGTCGGCCAGGCCGACGTCGCGCTGCACGGGGGGCGGGCGCGTGCCGAGGACCTCGTCCGGGCCGCCGCGGCGGTCGCCGGGCGGGAGCCACCCGCCGAGCCCGCGGTGTCGGCCGAGCCGCTGACGGTCGTCGTCGCGACGCGGGGACGACCGGAGAGCGTCCGCCGCTGCCTGGCCGCGGTGCTGGCCGGCGACCACCCGGACGTGACCGTGCTCGTCGTCGACAACGACCCGCCCGACGAGCGCACCCGCCAGGTCGTCCGTGACTGCGCCGACCCACGGGTCCGCTACGTGCGCGAACCCCGGCGCGGGGTCTCGGTCGGGCGCAACCGGGGCCTCGCCGAGGCCCGTACCGCGGTCGTCGCGTTCACCGACGACGACACCGAGCCCGACCCGCGGTGGGCGTCGCGGATCGCCGGGGCGTTCGCCGAGGACCCGGGGCTGACCGCACTGAGCGGGCCGGTGCTCGCCGCGCGTCTGGAGACCCCCGAGGAGCGGGCCGCCGACGTCGCGCTGGCCTGGAACAAGGGCTTCCTGCCCCGCCGGTTCCGGCTCGACGACCCACCCGCGGACTCCCCGGTGTTCCCGTTCTCCCCGGGGCTGTTCGGGATCGGCGCCAACCTGGCCGTGCGGGCCGAGTCGGTCCGTGTGCTCGGCGGGTTCGACGAGGCGCTGGGCCCGGGCCGGCCCACCCGTGGCGGCGAGGACATCGAGCTGCTGGTCCGGATCGTGCTCGACGGCGGCACCCTGGCCTACCTCCCCTCGGCCTGGGTGTGGCACCACCACCGGCCGTCGCCGGGGGAGCTGCGCGAGCAGATGGGCGGCTACGCGCTCGGGCTGGGCGCGTTCCTGGGCAAGGTGGCGCTGGACCCGCGGGCGCGCCGGCTGGCGGTGCGCCGGTTCCCGGCCGCGCTGGGGCGGCTGCGCGACATCGTGCGCCGCGAGTCCTCGGCTCCGCGGACCGGCACGGGGGCCCGGCCGGACCAGGTGCCCGCCCCGGCCGGCGGACCGGGAGCGTCCCGCACCCCCGTCGCGGTCCAGGAGTCCCCGCCGCCGCAGGACGTCGTGGCGCTCCCGAGCGGCGCGGGGGCGCGCAAGCTGCGGGGACTGGTGTCCGGTCCGGCGCTCTACCTGCAGGCCCGGCGGCAGGTGCAGGCCGAGGGCGGGACGGCGCCGCCGCTGACCGGCCGGGCCCGGCCGCTGCCCCGTCGCTGACCACGCCCCGGGGCCGGCCCCCGGGCGGTCGACCGGGCGCGGCCGCGCTGCGCTCCGGTGGGGGACCGGCGTCCCGGGTCAGGTGCCGGTCCACCGGGGCGCGTCGCCCTGCCCGAATCCGGCGACCGTCGTGCGGAAGTCCACCGAGCCGTACACCCGCTCGATCACCGCGGTGTCGTCGGCGCCGCGGTCGTCCAGGAGCCGCTTGGTGGCCCAGATCGTCAGCGGCGCGCCGGAGGTGAGCCGCCCGGCGAGCGTCTCCAGCCCGGCGTCGAGGTCGTCGACGACCGCGTGCAGGAACCCCGGTACGCGGGCGGCCTCCTCGGCGTCGAGCATCCGGGCGGTGAGCAGCAGGTCGGCGGTCAGTGGGCGGCCCAGGGCCTCGACCATCAGGTCCAGGGTCCGCGCGGACAGGCAGTTGCCCAGCGTCCTGGCGATCGGCACCCCGAACCGGGACCCGGGCGTCGCGATGCGCAGGTCGGTCGCGCAGGCGATGCCCAGCCCCCCGCCGACGCAGTACCCGGCCACCGCGGCCACGGTGGGCACACCGACGGCGCGGACCCGGTCGAGCACGGCGGTGACGCGGCGCTCGTAGGCCACCCCGTCGGCGCCGGAGGCGAACGCGCGGAACTGTCCGATGTCGGTCCCCGCCGCGAACGCCCGGTCGCCCTCGCCGCGCACGACGAGCGCCCGGACCGCGGGGTCGTCGTCGGCCCGGTCGCAGGCCGCGACCAGCCCCTCGTACATCTCCCAGGTCAGCGCGTTGCGCCGCTCGGGACGGCGGAAGGTCACGGTCAGGACGCCGGCCGCGAGCTCCGCGGTCACCTCCGGGCTCACGCGTGACCTCCGCGGACGGGGTCCGACAGCTCGGCGAGGACGTCGTCGGTCGCCGCGCCGAGCGGGGGCCCCGCGGTGTCCCGGCGGGCGGGGGTGCGGGAGAAGCGCATCGGCGACCCCAGCTGCCGGACCGGCGGCAGGGTCGGGTGCGCGGCGTCCCAGAAGAAGTCCCGCCCGGTGAGCAGCGGGTCGGTGAACACCTCGTCGTACCCGGCGATCGACGCGCACGGGACCCCGGCCGCGTCGAGCGCGGCGAGCACGTCGGAGGAGGGCAGGGTGGTCGTGACCGTCTCGATGCAGTCGATCAGCGCCACCCGGTTCGCCAGCCGCGAGCCGGGATCGGCGAAGCGCGGGTCGTGCTCCAGGCGTCCCA
Source organism: Pseudonocardia sp. ICBG1293 (assembly GCF_020131355.1). Taxonomy (GTDB): domain Bacteria; phylum Actinomycetota; class Actinomycetes; order Mycobacteriales; family Pseudonocardiaceae; genus Pseudonocardia. Next base: position 614,445 of record NZ_JAHLEL010000044.1, on the reverse strand, counting down.
GCCCGAGCGCGGTGCACAGCGACGACCACAGCCGGGACGTGTTCGCACCGACCGTCACGTGCCCGTCCCGGGTGCGGACGGCCTGGTAGGGGGCGTAGCGCTGGTGGGCCGAGCCCTGCCGCCCCGGCACCTCGCCGTCGCCGAGGTACATGCCCGCCTCCCACACCGCGAGCGAGACACCCGACTCCAGCAGCGAGACGTCGACGTGCTGGCCGAGCCCGGAGCGGTCCCGCTCCCGCAGGGCGGCGGTCACCGCGAGCGCCACGTACAGCGCGGTGACCAGGTCGCAGACGGGGACGCCCACCTTGACCGGGTCGCCGTCGGGCTCCCCGGTGACGCTCATCAGTCCACTCGCGGCCTGCGCCATGATGTCGAGCCCCGGCCGGGTCGCGCCGGCTCCGTCACCACCCCAGCCCGAGGCCGAGGCGTACACGAGCTCGGGGCGGCGCTCCGCCAGCGCCGCGTACCCGAGCCCGAGCCGGTCCATCGCGCCCGGCCGCAGGTTCTCCACCACCACGTCGGCGCGGTCGGCCAGGGCGAGGAACGCGGCGCGGCCCCGCTCGTCCTTGAGGTCGAGCACGACGGACTCCTTGTTGCGGTTGAGCCGCAGGAACGGGGAGCTCTCGCCGTCGAGGAACGGTCCCGCGGACCGCGTCGGGTCACCGGTGCCCGGCGGCTCGATCTTCACCACCCGGGCCCCGAGGTCGGCGAGCTGCATCGTCGCGAACGGCGCGGCCATGAAGGCCCCCACCTCCAGGACGAGCACTCCGGTCAGCGGTGGGTCGGTCGGCATCGGCAGCCCTCCGGGTCGTCGGCGTCGGCGTTGATATACGGTATACGGAAACGGGCGAAGGGTGGATGCGGTGACCGCGGTGCAGACGGGCGCCGGCGGCCGGATCGTGGCGCCGCCTTCCATGGCGGAGCTGGCGACCGACGCCCTGCGCGCGATGATCTTCTCCGGCGAGCTCGCGCTCGGGGAGCGGCTGGTCGAGGCACGCCTGACCGAGCGGCTCGGGGTGTCCCGTCCGCCGCTGCGCGAGGCCCTGCAGACGCTGACCCACGAGGGGCTGGTCGTCGCCCACCCGCGGCGCGGTGCGGCCGTGCGCACGCTGACCCGGCACGACGTCTACGAGATCGTGACCCTGCGCGAGGACCTGGAGGCGCTGGCCGTCCGCCTCGGTGTGCCGGTGCGGGTGCCGGAGCGCCTGGAGCGCTGCCGGGCGGCCCTGGCGGCGTTCGAGGAGGTCGGCCGGGCGGGTGACGAGAGCCGGTTCCTGCACCACAAGTTCGAGTTCCACCTCTCGCTCGTCGCGCTGGCCGGGCACTCCCGGCTGACCGAGGCCTACCGCGCGCTGTCGTTCCAGATGCAGCTGTGCATGGCGCTGAACCGGACCGCCCGCCGGGAGACGCTGCTGGAGAACGTCGAGCGCCACCGTGAGCTGCTCGCGGTGGTCGAGGCCGGGGACCCGGACGTCGCGCAGCGGGCCCTGACCGAGCACGGTCACACGTCGTTCCTGCTCGACCTCGTCGACCGGCTCGACGGCGGCACGCCCGAGTCCGAGGAGTGGCTCGCCCGACGACGCGGCGGCTGAGGCACCGGCGGCGCTCACGCGAGCGTCCCACCGATGCCGTCGGCGGCGGTCCGCAGCAGCGCGGCCGCCTCGGCGACCCGGTCGGGCCCGAACCGGTGGATCGGGCCGGACACCGACAGCGCCGCGGGGCTGGACACACCGGCGAGCGGGACGGCCACGCAGAACACGCCGATCTCCTGCTCCTCGGCGTCGACGGCGAACCCGGCCCGGCGGATGCGGGCGAGCTCGTCGAGCAGCCGGTCGGGGTCGACGACGGTGTGGTCGGTCGCGGCGGGCAGCCCGGTGGTGCCCAGCAGCCGCCGGGCCCTCGGGGTGGGCAGCTGGGCGAGCAGCGCCTTCCCGACCCCGGTGCTGTGCAGCGGCACCCGCCGCCCGACCTCGGTGAACGTGCGCATCGAGTGCGGCCCGGGCACCTGGGCGGTGTAGACGGCGCGCTCGCCGTCGAGCACGGCCATGTTGGCGGTCTCGCCGAACCGTTCCGCCACCGCGCGCAGGTCGTCCCCGGCGCGCACCCCCAGCACCCGCGACGCCCGGTCCCCGAGCCCGATAAGGCGGGGCCCGAGGGTGTAGCGGCGGTTGGCCACCTGGTGGGCGTGGCCGAGCTCGCGCAGGGTCGCGACGAGCCGGTGGATCGTGGGCTGGGGCAGGTCCACGGCCTCGGCGAGTTCGCTGATCGACAGCTCCCCGCCCGCCTCGGCCAGCACGTCGAGGATCCGGAAGGCCCGGACGACGGACTGGACCCCGCCGCCCGGACCGGCTCCCGTTCCCGGCACCGGATCAGCCCCAGCCGGGGACGACGAAGATCAGTCAGCTCAGCAGCGGTGCCACCGCGCACATGCTGAAGCCCCAGATCATCAGCCCACGGAACACGCGGTCGGTCTGGTCGCCCGGCGCGTTCGCGACGACGAGCGCCCCGCTGGTCGAGAACGGTGAGGAGTCCACCACCGACGACGACAGCGAGAGCGCGATGATCAGCCCGACCGCGCCCACGTCACCGGCGAGCAGGAACGGCACGGCCAGCGGGATCAGGGCGCCGAGGATGCCGGTGGTCGAGGCGAACGCGGACACGATCGCGCCGATCAGGCAGATGATGATCGCAGCCAGCAGCGGGGACCCGATCGTCGTGACCAGGTTGCCGAGCCAGTCGATGGTGCCGACCCGCTCCATCAGCGACACGAACGTCACGATCCCGCAGATCAGCAGCACCGTCGGCCAGGCGACCTGACCGACGGCGGCCTTGGCCGAGGACGGCGAGATGACCGAGAGGACGGCGGCCACGGTCAGTGCGGTGAAGCCGACGTCGAGCCCGAACGCCAACGCGCCGACGGCCAGCGCGACCAGCCCCAGGATCGTGAACACGTGGTCGCGTTCGAGCGGGCGGTGCGGTTCGTCCGCGTCCGGCTCCGCCGGGCCGGTCCCGCCCGGTCCCACCGCGCCCGACCCCGGACCGGTGGTGACCGTCCGTGACCGGTTGTGCGGGACGGCGCCGCCGCCGAGTGCGAGCGAGGTGCCCGGCTCGGCGGCCACGGCGACCCGGTCGTCGCCCACGGCGGACGCGCCGGCCGACTCGCGGGAACGGCGGACGAGCTCCCGACCGCCGAACATCAGGAACACCACGACGCTGAGCGCGAGATTGAACACGAACGACGACAGGAACAGCAGTCCCGGGTTGCTCGGCAGACCGTTGCGGCCCACCACCCCGTTCACGATGCTGCCGAAGATGCTGATCGGCGAGAAACCACCGGCACTCGCACCGTTGATGATGAGCAGACCCATCAGCATCGGGTTGATCCGGTAGCGCTGGGCGAATCCCATCCCGATCGGCGCGATGATCGCGACGGCGGCCGGCACGACGGCGCCGACCGCGGTCAGCACCGCGGTGACGCCGAACATGACCCAGGGGATGAGGGCGATCCGTCCTCCCACGGCCCGCACCGCCAGCTGGACCAGCCGATCGACGGTCCCGTTGCCCTTGGCGATGGCGAACAGCAGGGTCACGCCCACGAGGATCACGAACAGGTCGCCGGGGAACCCGCCGACGATGTCGTCGGTGTCCTCGCCGACGAACGCCGTCCCGACGACGAACGCGGCGCCGAAGGCGAGCGCGCCCATGTGGACCGGGAGAATCGTCGCTATCAGGAACACCAGGGCGAGTGCCACGATGGTGATGAGTTCGATGGACATCGTTTTCCTCTGTGGTCGACACTGACGCAGACAGGAACTGATGACGCGGTCCGCGCGACGTCGCCGGGCCGCTTCTCCGCAATGCGGAAAACGAATTCGATATCCGGAGTATCAGCAGGGTCACACATCCCCGTCAAGCGGCACCGGTGGCTGCCCGCCGGGGATGGGAGGACCGTGCTGCACCCTCTCGACGGCAGACTGTAGACGGTATACCGTCTTCAGCGCGAGACCCGGATTCCGTCATCCGGAACCACCGGTCACCGAGCGTGGAGGACCTCATGACGTACGCAGCCGGTCGGCACTTCCTGCAGATCCCCGGCCCGACGAACGTGCCGGACTCGGTGCTGCGCGCCATGTCGGCCGCGACGATCGACCACCGCGGCCCGGACTTCCAGGCGCTGGGGGCCGAGCTGCTGCGCGATGTCCGGCCGGTGTTCGGCACCACCGGGCCGGTCGTGATCTACCCGGCCACCGGCACCGGGGCGTGGGAGGCGGCGCTGGTCAACACCCTCGACCCGGGGGAGACGGTGCTGTGCTTCGAGACCGGGCACTTCGCCACGCTGTGGCAGGAGATGGCGGGCCGGCTGGGGCTGCAGGTGGACCTCGTGCCGGGCGACTGGCGGCACGGGGCGGACCCGGCCGTCGTCGCCGAGCGGCTCGCCGCCGACACCGCCCACCGGATCGCCGCGGTGTGCGTCGTCCACAACGAGACCTCCACCGGCGTCACCAGCCGGGTCGCCGAGATCCGCGCCGCGATGGACGCCGCCGACCACCCCGCCCTGCTGCTGGTCGACACGATCTCCTCGCTGGGCTCCATCGACTACCGGCACGACGAGTGGGGCGTCGACGTGACGGTGGCCGGCTCGCAGAAGGGGCTGATGCTGCCGCCGGGGATGAGCTTCAACGCGATCAGCGCCAAGGCGCTGGAGCGCTCGCGCACCGCGACGATGCCCCGCACCTTCTGGGACTGGGGGCCGATGCTCGCCGCCAACGAGCGCGGCTTCTTCCCCTACACCCCGAACACCAACCTCCTGTACGGGCTGCGCGAGGCGCTGCGCCTGCTGTACGACGAGGGACTGGAGAACGTCTTCGCCCGCCACACCCGCCACGCCGAGGCCACCCGGTCCGCGGTACGGGCATGGGGCCTGGAGGTGCTGGCCCTCGACGAGCGCGAGTACTCCAGCGCGCTCACCGCCGTGCTCGTGCCCGACGACGTCGACGCCGACAAGGTCCGCGCGGTGATCCTCGACCGCTTCGACATGTCGCTGGGTGCCGGTCTCGGCCGCCTGGCGGGCCGGATCTTCCGGATCGGGCACCTCGGCGCCTTCAACGACCTCACGCTGGCCGGGACCCTCGCCGGCGTCCAAATGGGGCTCGGCCTGGCGGGTGTGCCGGTCGACCGCTCCGGCCTCGACGCGGCGCTGCAGCGGCTCCAGGCCGACTGACCCCCACCCCGCCCGCCCCCGCACCGTCGCGAGAGGACGCCGTCCCATGACCGCCGAGCTGGCCCGTCCCACCACCCCCGCCGTCGCCGTCCCGGGCCTGGAGGAGACGCTCCGGTCCCGGCTGGCCGGTGAGGTCGCCTTCGACGACTACAGCCGTCACCTGTTCTCCCGCGACGCGAGCATGTACGCGATCACCCCGCTGGGCGTGGTCTTCCCGCGTACCCACGACGACGTCGCCGCGGCCGTGCGCACCGCGGCCGAGTTCGGCGTCCCGGTCGTCGGCCGGGGTGCGGGCACCAGCCTCGCCGGGCAGACCGTCGGGCCGGGGCTCGTCGCGGCACCTCCACCGGATCGTCGAGCTCGATTCGGTGGCGCGCACCGCGGTCGTCGAGGCGGGCGTGGTCCAGGACCAGCTCAACCGGGCCGCGGCCGCGCACGGGCTGATGTTCGGCCCGGACACCTCCACCAGCAACCGGGCCACGATCGGCGGCATGATCGGCAACAACTCCGCGGGCAGCGGGTCGCTGACCTTCGGCATGACGATCGACCACGTCCGTGCCCTCGACGTCGTGCTGTCCGACGGTTCCACCGCGCGCCTCGAACCGGTCGACGAGACCGAACGCCGCCGCCGCGCCGCCGCGGACACCCTGGAGGGCAGGCTCTACCGCGAGCTCCCCGCCCTGGTCACCGGGAACGAGGACGCGATCGCCGCGGGCATGCCGCTGTTCTGGCGCCGGGCCTGCGGCTACCGGCTGGACCGGCTCGCGGGCTTCGCCGAGTCCGGGACGTTCGACCTGGCGAAGTTCGTGGTCGGCGCCGAGGGCACGCTGGTGCTCGTCACCCGGGCCGTCGTCGACCTGGTGCCCAAGCCCGCCCGGACGGTCTACGCCGTCGGCCACTTCGACACCGTGCACGGCGCCATCTCGGCCACCGGCGACGCGCTCGCCTGCAACCCGCACCAGGTCGAGATGATGGACAGGACCATCCTCGACCTGTCCCGTCGCAAGATCGAGTACGCCGACCTGGGCAACCACCTCGTCGGCGACCCCGCGGCGCTGCTGTTCGTCTCGTTCTCCGGCGACGACGAGGCCGAGCTGGTGGCGAAGCTGCGCGGGCTGGCCGCACTGTGGGGGCGCCACGGCCACGGCTACCACACCCTGGAGCTGGTCACCCCCGCCGAGCAGGCCGCCCTGCTGAAGGTCCGCAAGTCCAGCCTCGGGCTGCTCATGGCCGCGGGCGAGGGCACCCGGCGGCCGCTGGCGTTCGTCGAGGACACCGCGGTGGCCCCCGAACACCTCGCCGAGTACACCGCGCGGTTCTCCGCGATCCTCCAGGAGAACCGGCTGGAGGCGGGGTTCTACGGCCACTGCTCGGTCGGCTGCCTGCACATCCGCCCCTTCGTCGACCTCACCGACCCGGCGCAGGTCGCGACCATGCGCAGGGTCGCCGAGCAGGTCAAGGCCCTGGTCGCCGAGTACGGCGGGGTGAACTCCTCCGAGCACGGCGACGGGCTGGCCCGGTCGGAGTTCAACCGGGAGATCTTCGGCGACGAGCTCTACGAGGCGATGCGCCGGGTGAAGGCCCTGTTCGACCCGGGGAACGTCATGAACCCCGGCAAGATCGTCGACGCGCCGTCGATGACCGAGAACCTGCGCGACCGCGACGCGCTCCCGCCCGCCCCGTCGCTGACCACCGCGCTGTCGTTCGAGGTGATCGGTGGCCCGGGCGCCACCGGGATGCGCGACGCCGCCGACCGCTGCATGAACATCGGCCTGTGCCGCAAGACCACGGCCGGGGTGATGTGCCCGTCCTACCAGGTCACCCTCGAGGAGGAGCACTCCACGCGGGGCCGGGCGAACGCCCTGGTCAAGGCGCTGTCCGAGCCCGACCCGGCCGCCGGGCTGGCCGACGGGCGGCTGCACGAGATCCTCGACCTCTGCCTCATGTGCAAGGCGTGCAAGAGCGAGTGCCCGATGGGCGTCGACATGGCCTCGCTCAAGGCCGAGGCGCTGCACCAGCAGCACGCGGTGCACGGCACGCCGCTGCGCTCGCGGCTGTTCGGCGCGATCCGCACGCTCAACCGGCTCGGGTCGGCGACCGCACCGCTGTCCAACCTGCCCGGCCGGGTCGGGCCGCTGCGCCGGCTCGCCGAACGGACGGTCGGGATCACCGCGCGCCGCCCGCTGCCCCGCTTCGACCGGGACAACCTGCTGCGGTGGCACCGGCGCCGCCGCCCCGCGGCGGCCGCCGCGCCGTCCGGGACGGTGGTCTGGCTCGCCGACTCGTTCACCACCTTCACCGAGCCGCACATCGGGCGGGCCGCGATCGGCCTGCTGGAACGCGCCGGGTGGCGGGTGGAGCTCGCCGGCGGCGGCTGCTGCGGCCGGTCCAGCCTGTCCAAGGGACTGCTCGACGACGCCCGTCGCAAGGCGACCGGGCTGGTCACCTCGCTCGCCCGGGACACCCCGGCCGGTGCGCCCATCGTCGGCTGCGAGCCGTCGTGCGTGTTCACCCTGCGCGACGAGACCCTGGCCCTGCTCCCGGACAGCGCCGAGGCCCGGTCGGTGGGCGAGCGGGTCCGGCAGGTCGAGGAGCTGCTCGTGGAGGCGATCGACGACGGCCGCCTGGTCCTGCCGCAGCGGTCCGCGCTGAGCGGGCGGCGGGTGGTCTACCACGGGCACTGCCACCAGAAGGCCGAGGTCGGGACCGCGGCGACGCTCGCCCTGCTGCGCCGCATCCCGGGGCTGGAGGTCTCCGAGATCGACTCCGGCTGCTGCGGGATGGCCGGGTCCTTCGGCTTCGAGGCCGAGCACTATGCGACCTCGATGGAGGTCGGCCGGGACCGCCTGCTCCCGGCGATCGACGCCGAGCCCGCCGACACCCTGGTCGCCGCGACCGGCGTCTCGTGCCGCCAGCAGATATTCCACGGCGCCGGGCGCACCGCCTGGCACCCGTTGGAGCTGGTGCGCGAGGCGCTCGGCCCGGCCGGGACGGTGTGAGCGGATGCGACTGGTCCGCTACGGCACCCCCCACGGCCCCCGTACCGGCCGGGTGGAGACCACCGACGACGGCGACGTCGTCCGCGAGCTCGGCCCGTCCGGCCCGGGAGTCGTCGCCGGGCGGCTGGCCGGGCTCACCCTGCTCGCCCCCTGCGACCCCCGCACGATCGTGTGCGTCGGGAGCAACTACCCCTGCCAGCTCGCCGAGAAGGGACGCCCGCGCCCGGAGCGGCCCGCCCTGTTCCTCAAGGCGCCCAACGCCGTCGTCGGGCCGGGGGAGCCGGTGCTGCGCCCGGCCGGGGTGGAGCGCCTGGAGTACGAGGGCGAGCTCGCGGTGGTGATCGGCCGCCGGGCCCGTGACCTGGACGAACGCGCCGCCTGGGCGCACGTGCTCGGCCTGACCTGCGCCAACGACGTCACCGCGCACGACTACCGCGCCGACGGGCAGTGGGCGCGGGCGAAGAGCGCGGACACCTTCTGCCCGCTCGGTCCGTGGATCGAGACCGATCCCGGGGCGGGGCCGTGGGGGCTGCGGACCACGCTCAACGGCCGCACCGTCCAGGAGTCCGACACCGGGGCGATGCTCTTCGACGTGGCGCGGATCCTCGCCCACGTGACCCGCTGGATCACGCTGCAGCCCGGCGACGTCGTGCTCACCGGGAGCCCCGGCGGGGTCGGACCGATGACGGCGGGGGACCGGGTCACCGTGGAGATCGACGGTGTCGGGGCCCTGGAGAACCCGATCGCCGACCGGCCCGTACCCGCGCGGTCCTGACCCGGCCGGCCCGGTGTGGACCCGGTCCCTGGCCGGGCCGTCGGCGCCCTCCCGGGGCCCGGCCGGGCCGGGGTCAGCCGCGGCCCACCGGCTCCGGGGTGTCCAGCTCGGCGGGGGCGGGCGCGCCCGCGACCCCGGCGGCGCTGCGGTAGACCTCGCCGAGCCGGGCGGCCCACGGCGCCGCCTCGAACCGGTCCAGGAACCGCTGCCGGGCCCCGGCGCCGAGCCGGGCGCGCAGGTCGGCGTCGCGGGTCAGCCGCACCAGCTCGTCGGCGATGCGGGCGGAGTCCACCGGGGCGAGCAGCCCGGTCTCCCGGGTCACGATCTCCGGGATCCCGCCGACCCGGGTCGCGACCACCGGGGTGCCGGTACCGTGACCGAGGAGCAGCATCCGGGGCATCGTGTCGTGCCGGGTGGTGTGAAGCTGCACGTCGGCGGCGCGCAGCAGCGCCACCGGGTCGGTGCTGCGCCGGAACGCCACCCGCCCGGACAGCGCCTCGTCGGCGGCCACCCGCGACTCCAGCCACGGCCGCAGCGGCCCGTCCCCGCCGAGCACGACGGTCAGCGGCTCGTCCGGCCCGATCCCGGCGACGGCGTCGAGCAACATGTCCTGCCCCTGGCCGCGGCGCATCGGCGCGACCGAGACGGCGACGACCTCGTGGTCGTCGACACCGAGGCCGCGGCGCAGCCGCTCACGCTCCACGGCGGTGCCCTCGCCCGGGTCGGCGGCGCCGTCCGGGATCACCGACAGTCCCTCGGTGGACCCGGCGGCGCGGCGGTACCAGTCGCGCTGCAGCGCCGACGTCGCGATCGTGCGGGTCATGAACCGCTTGCGCGCCAGCGTCTTCGCGGTCCGGCGGAGGTGGTCGCCACGGTCGGCTGGGTGCTCGTGGATGTGGTGCAGCGTGGAGACCGCGGGCACCCGCAGCCGGGCCGCGGCCGCCGATCCGACGACGTCGGGCCGCGCGCCGTGGGTGTGCACCAGGTCCACGTCGTGCTCGCGGAGCGCCGCGAGCACCTTCAGCACCGCACGCGGGTCCCACGGTGCGACGTTCAGCTCGACCGGCGGTGTCCCGGCCCGGGCCAGGCGCCCGGCGACCGCGGACCGCCCGGAGGGGGTCAGCGCGACGACCACCACGGTGAACCCGGCGTCCGGGCCCGCGGCCGCGAGGTCGCCCAGTGCGGCGGCGACGCCGCCGTCGTCTAGGGACTCGACGAGGTGTCCGATCGTCAGGGTCCTGCTGTCGGGCTCGCTGGTGGGCTCGCTGGTGGGCACGGTGACGTGGCCTCCCGGGGTGGCGCTGCGGGGTCGGTCGTCGGCGGTGGGCCGGTGACCCGGTCGGGGCTCGCCGGTCACCATGACACTACCGAGTGACGACGCCGCGTGACGGGGGTGCCGGTGCCGTGCGCGCCGGGGGAGAGGGCGTGCGCGGCCGATCGGGGGTGTGCCGCGGGGCGTGCGGGGTCCATTACGGTCACCCCGGTGCGCACGGTTCTCGTGATCGGGATCGGGGCCGGTGACCCCGACCACCTCACCCTCCAGGCGGTCCGCGCCCTGCAACGGGCCGATGTCGTCTTCGTCATCGACAAGGGGCTCGACGGCGGGGGGTCGCAGGACGACCTCCTCGCCCTGCGCACCGAGATCCTGCGCCGGCACCGCCCGGACGGCGGCTACCGGCTCGTCACCGCCCCCGAGGTGGGCCGCGACCGTGGTGCCGCGGTCGAGCGCGACGACGAGCGCTACCGCGACGTCGTCGTCGACTGGCAGGACCGCCGCGCCCGGCTCTACCGCGAGATGCTCGACGCCGAGCTGGCCGACGGTGCGACCGGCGCGTTCCTGGTGTGGGGCGACCCGTCCCTCTACGACGGCACGCTGCGCCTGCTCGACCGGGTCCTCGACGGCGGGGCCGGGACCGGCTCCACCGACGACGGGTGGGCGGTGGAGTCGGTCGCCGGCATCTCCAGCGTCGCGGCGCTCGCCGCCGCCCACCGGCTGATCCTCAACCGGGTCGGCCGTCCCGTGCTCGTCACCACCGGGCGCCGGATCGCCGAGGGGATGCCCGCCGACGTCGACGACGTCGTCGTGATGCTCGACGGCCGCACCGCCTTCGCGACGCTGCCGGTCGAGCAGCGTCGCGAGCTGCACATCTACTGGGGTGCCTACCTCGGTACGCCCGACGAGCTGCTGGTCGCCGGACCGCTCGACGAGGTCGCCGACGAGATCCTCGGCATCCGGGCCGCCGCCGGGAGCGCAAGGGGTGGATCATGGACACCTACCTGCTGCGCCGGGGTGCCGACGAGCGCTGACCGGCCGGTGGCACCGACGACGAGGAGGTCGTATGCGCTACGCCGACGGACCCACCACCGAGGCCCGGTGCCGGGTCGCCGCGCCGCCCGAGGCGGTGTGGGCTCTGGTGACCGACCCGGACTTCCTCGCCGGGGCCTCGACCGAGATGCAGAGCGCCGCGTGGGGCGAGGGTGACGAGCCGGGCCTCGGGGCCCGGTTGCACGGGCACCACCGGCACGACGCCATCGGGGAGTGGAGCACCGTCTCGACGGTGACGGGGTGGGAGCCGGGGCGGTTGTTCGAGTGGACCGTCGAGCCCGGTGGCGACGGCGGGGCCACGGCCGTGTGGCGCTTCGAGCTCACCCCCGACGGCGAGGGCACCGAGCTGCGCCAGTGGGCCCGGATGGGACCCGCGCCGTCCGGTCTCTCCCGGGCGATCGAGCGGTGGCCGGACAAGGAGGAGCGGATCGTCGAGGGCAGGCTGCGGGAGTGGCGGGCCGGGATGGAGCGCAACTTCGACGCCGTCCGCGAGCGCCTGCAGTAGTTCCCCGTCCGGGGGCCCGCGACGCCCCGGGTGGCACGAGCGGTGGCGGATCCGCGACGACCCGTCACTCCGTCGCGGCCCGCTCGTTGTACGACGGGGTCCTCCCGTGATCCTGAGAACGCGGAGCGTGTTCGTCGTAGATCGCTGCGCCGTTCGGTCCAGCGGACCCGTCACTCGGCGTCCGGAGCCGACCCGTGATCGACCGGGTGGTCGTGACCCTCTCAGGAAAGCAACCTCGACCGGGCACCCTTTCGTACCGTCCCGAACCGGACGAGCCGGGTGACCCGGCACGATCCGGCCGCTCCCCAGGGGTGCCCCCGCACCCCGGCCACGCCGGTGCCCGCGCCGTCCTCCACCGCTCCCCAGCACCCTCGCCCGCGGCGAGGCGGAAGGACTGCTCGAGATGGGCAAGCACACCCGGACCGGCCACCGTTCCACCGGCGTCGCCGCGGCGGTGGCCGCCGGCCGGTCCGCCCGCGGGCGGCGCAGGCACGCCGCCGCGTCCGCGGGCACCACGCGCCGGATCGCCGCACCGGCGACCCTGGCGGCACTGCTGCTGGCCTCCGGCGGAACGGCCGGGACGGCGTTCGCCGGCACGGGGTCGGGCGACGAGGACTCCTCGGGCACCTCGGCGGGCTGCCCGGACGGCACCACCTCGTCCGGCGGGTCGTGCTCCGACGACGGGTCCGGTCCGTCGGGCTCCTCCGGCGGCCTGGGTGACCTGGTGACCGGCGCGGACGTCGTCGGCTCGGTGCTGGGGACGGGCGGTGCGGGAGCGGACTCCTCGGACTCCGGCGGGTCGGGCGACGGCTCCGGGTCGGGCGAGGGCTCCGAGGACTCGGGTTCCGGGAAGGACGCGGGCTCGGGGAAGGACGGGAGCTCGGCGAAGGACGGCGGCTCCGCGAAGGACGGCGGCTCCGCGAAGGACGGCGGCTCCGCGAAGGACGGCGGCTCGGCGAACGACGGAAGCTCCGCGAAGAACGGGAACTCGGCGAAGGACGGCGGCTCGGCGGAGGACGACGGCTCGGCAGAGGACGACGGCTCGGCAGAGGACGGCAGCTCGGGGAAGTCCGCGGGCTCCGGGAAGGACGCGGCTTCCGGGAAGGACGCGGGCTCCGGTGAGGACACGGCCACGGCCGGTGCGGCGGAGGGGAAGGACACCGCCGGGCCCTCCACCGGCCCGCTCGACGCGGTCCCCGGTCTCGGCGACCTCACGGGCGGTCTCGGCAAGGGCGTCGACCTGAACACCCCCACGAAGCCGCTGACCTCGCTGCCGGATCCGGCGGAGACCCTGGCCGGGGCCGGCACCGCGGTGCCCGGTGCCGGACAGGCGGGCTCGCTGGTCGACACCGCCGTCGGCGCCGTGGGCACGGTCGTCGGGACCGACACCGGCAACAGCCCGCTGGCCGGCCCGACCGACACCCTCACCGGACTCGGCGACGTCGTGCCGGAGCTCCCGTCGGTCCCCGGTGTCACCGACGGCAGCACCGACGAGCTCCCGGACGTCCCCGGGCTCACCGCGGGCGGCCCCCTGGAGGGGCTCAACGAGATCGCGGGCCTGCCCGACACCAGCCCGCTGACCGGCAAGGACGGCCCGCTGCCGGACCTGTCCGGTGTCGCGCGGGCGGCCGGGCTGCCGGACTACTCCGGTCTCGGCGGGCTGCCGGACGTGGCCGGTGTGGTCGGCGGGCCGAGCAACGGGCCCACGCAGGTCGACCTGGCCTCGAAGAACACCGACGGGGTCGCCGGGACCGCCACCGTCGACTCCGACACCGTCTCCGGCACCGCGACCGGCATGGACCCGGACGCCCGCTACGTCTCCTTCTTCTACGGCGCCACCTCCAGCGCCACGAACAACAACCCCTGCATCCTCGACGGCACCAACCCGCTGCCCGGGGGCCAGACCGTCGGCGAGTGGGAGGTCGACGAGGACGGCAACGGCACCCTGGAGGCGCCCAACCCGTCCGGGAACATGTACAAGCTGACCGGCGGCACCATGTCGATCCGCAAGGTCGAGCACGGCTTGGACAAGGCCACCGCCCCGCCGGTGAACCCGCTGTCGTACTCGCTGTCCAGCTGCGGCGCGATGGAGCGGATCTCCACCGCCGACCCGGTCACCGACGCCGTCCCGAAGCTCCCGACGGCGAACGTCCCCGGCACCCCCTACGTCTCCGGTCCGGGTCTGCAGGGCTGATCGACGCGCGGGCGGCGCGGTGCTGTGGTCGGATCGGTCCGTGCTCGGCAGCGCTCTGGATACCGTCCTCGACCGCACCCTGGTCCCCGGCTACTCACGGATCGGGTACCTCCTGCGGCGCCCGGGGTGGAACGGTGCCCGCGCCGACCCGCCCCGGGGAGCCCTGGCCGGGCGCACCGCGCTGGTGACCGGCGCGGGCGGTGGGCTGGGGGAGGCGATCGCGACCGGGCTCGTCCGGCTCGGCGCGACGGTGCACCTGCTGGTGCGTTCCCGGGACAAGGGTGTGGCGGCGCAGGACCGGATCCTCGCCGCGGTGCCGGGGCTGTCCCGCGACCGGCTCCCGGTGCAGGTCTGTGACCTGGGAGAGCTCGCCGACGTCCGGGCGTTCGCGACCCGGTTCACCACCGAGGTCGACGCGCTGGACGTGCTGGTCCACAACGCCGGGCTGCTGCCGCCGGAGCGCAGCGAGACCTCGGAGGGCAACGAGCTGACCCTGGCCGTGCACGTCCTCGGGCCGCTCCTGCTGACCCGGCTGCTCGCCGACACCCTCGCGGCGGGCGCCGAGCGGTCGGGGGCCGACTCCCGGGTGATCATCATGTCCTCGGGCGGCATGTACGCCCAGCCGCTGCGTGCCGACGACCTGCAGTTCCGCACCGGCGACTACGGCGGCACCGCCGCCTACGCCCGGACCAAGCGGATGCAGGTCGTCCTGACCGGGCTGCTCGCCGACGAGCTGGCCCCCCCGGCACGTCACCGTGCACGCCCTGCACCCGGGCTGGGCACGCACCCCGGGCGTCACCGGGTCGCTGCCGCTGTTCGACAAGGTCGTCGGGCCGGTGCTCCGCACACCGGCCCAGGGGGCGGACACCGCGGTGTGGCTCGCGGCGGCGCCGGCGTCGGCGGTCGGGACCGGCCGGTTCTGGCACGACCGCGCCCCGCGCCCGACCCACTACCTGGCGCGGACCCGGGAGACCCCGGCCCAGCGCGAGCGGTTCCGCGCCGAGGTGGACCGGCTCACCGGCTGAGCCCGGGTGCCTCCAGCAGGGTGCGGGCGGCGCGCGTGACGTGACTCAGGACGGCGTCCGGGTCGGCCCGCCCGACCGCGCCCCCGGGCAGCAGCGGCTGGACCAGGCTCAGCCCGAGCAGCCAGGTCAGCACCAGCTCGGCGCGCAGCTCGGCGTCGGCCCGGTCGGCGGCACCGTCGGCCTGTGCGGCGAACGCCTCGGTGAACGCCCCGGCCAGCTCCACCCGGACGGCCGCGGCCGCCTCGGACGTCCCCGCCGACCGCACGACGGGCCCGAACAGGTCCCGCTCGGGGCCCTCGGCGCGGTCCAGGATGGACCGCAGCAGCCGGGTCAGCAGCTCCTCGGGCGGGCCGTCGTGCAGGACGGCGAGCGCGCGCTCGGCGGCGACCCTGGCGAACAGGGCGTCCTTGCTGCCGAAGTAGCGGAACAGCAGCGCCTGGTTCACCCCGGCCCGTTCGGCGATCGCGCGGACCGACGTGCGGTCGTAGCCGTGCTCGGTGAACAGGTCCGCGGCCGCGGCGAGCAGGGCGCTGCGGGTGCTGTCACCGGAACGTGCGGACGGGGCGGCGGTCACGGGGGAGTGCTCCTTCGGGGCGGTGGGTGCTGCGGTCGCCGGCCACGGCGGGTCCGGTGTCGGCGACCGTAGCGTCCGGGCGGCGGCGCATGGCGCGGCACGGCGCGGGGTATGCACCGTCGATACCCCGAAGAGACCGCGACGCCCGAACGACCGCGACGCCCGAACGACCGCGACGCCCGAACGACCGCGACGCCCGAACGACCGCGACGCCCGAGCGACCGCGACGCCCGAGCGACCGCGGCACCCGAGCGACCGCGACACCCGAACGACCGCGACACACGACGTGCACACCGAGGAGACCCGCGACCGATGGCACCCGCTTCAGGTGACGAGAACGAGTTCCAGCCGGAGGCGCCGGACATGGCGTCGGCCCTGCAGTTGGACACCGACGAGGCGCTGACCGGTCCGTCGGACACCGACCCGCTGGACTCCGGCTACGTCCCGCCGGACCGCCCCTACGGCGTCGAGGACAACGCGGTCACCGCCGCGGGCCAGCAGGAGGGCGAGTCGCACGAGGCACGGCTGGCCCGGGAGCTGCCCGAGGAGCTGCCCGAGGGCGACCCGGGCCGCACCGGTCGGATCACCGCCGCCACCGACTCGGCCGCCGGTGACCCCGCCGCGGACGGCGACGGCACCGACGTCGGCATCGACGGCGGCGCGGCCAGCGCCGAGGAGGCCGCCGTGCACGACGTCGACGAGGGCATCGTGCCGGTGGTCGACGAGAGCCCGGTCGGGGACCCGGAGGTCAGCGACCAGCTCGCCCGCGACGCCGACCACGCCGAGGAGGCGGCCGCCGACGCCGAGTGGGACGCCGCGACCGACCCGGAGTGGGTCGAGCAGGACCGCTGAGCGACCCCCGACACACGAGGGCCCCGGTACCGCGTCCCGCGGTCCGGGGCCCTCGTCGTGGTCGTGGTCAGGGGGTGGTGGGCCCCGCCGCGCTGCCGGTGAGCCGGGCGATCGCACCGTCGATGTCGAGGCGGTCGTGCTCCTCGCCGAGGTCGACGATCTCCAGCGTCGAGTCGACGAACTGGGCCAGCAGGTCGCGGTCGACCTCGAGGACGGCGGACCCGCCGTCGGAACGGATCTCCAGCTCGACGACGTTGTAGCCGTCGATGCGGCGCGGCGCCATCCGGATGTCACCGATGCCGGTGGGGGTGGTCAGTCCCTCGATCACGAGGTCACGGGCGACCAGCCACTCGATCCAGCGGTCCGAGGACCGGCGCACCGAGAACGAGATCGCGAACGGGTCCGCGGCGCGGTACGCCCACCGGCTCACGATCGGCGACGCCTGCCCGTGCAACACGGTGAAGACGTCCTGCTGGACCGACTCGCTGGCCATCGTGCTCCGCCTCTCCTGGACCCCCCGACCGCCGCGGAACCGCGACGGCCTCACACGGAACATCGTCGGAACCGGCCCGGACGCTGCACCCGACGCCGGTTTTCACCCGTTCGCGCCAACTGTCATTCACCTCACGGTACCCAAGGCGCGCACAGGGTGTAACGCGAGGCGGGCACCGGAGTCGGTCGCCGTGTGAGACCGCATGCGGTCACGCGGGGTGACGTGCCGTGACCGGGGTGCGGTCCCGCCGCGGCGGCGCGGTCCCGGTCGTCGGCGGGCGCGCGGCGACGGAATGTCAGCTGCGGTCGACGCGGTCGACCACCCAGATCCCGCCGGTGCCGGAGCGGACGGGCTGGGTGAGCCGGACCGTCGCGCGCTGCGCGGACCGGCCGTCGGTGGCGGCGTAGACGCCGTCGCCGAGGCGGGTGACGGTGGGGTTGCGGTAGCCGAGCTCGCTGCCGACGTAGGAGATCGTGACCTCCTCCGGGTCGAGCAGCCACGGGTCGCCCCCGGCGTCGGACTGCTGCTGCATCCGCCTCGCGGTGGCCGCGTCGCCCGCGGGCCACATCGGGGACGGCGCCGCGGCCGCCCCGGGGGCCCCGGTCCGGCCCGTTCCCGTCCCGCCGCCGTCGGCGCCGCCGCGTCCCGGCGCGGGTGCCGGCGCGTCGGTCGTGCGCGACGGGTCCGCGGTGCGGGTCGGGGAGGGTGAGAGGGTCGGTGTGGGCGTCGGGGTGGCCGACGGCGACGTCGTCGGGGCCGGCGACCGTGTGCGCCACGACGCGGGCAGCTCGCCGTTGCCACAGCCGGCCAGCAACAGCACGAGGACCACCAGGGCGAGCCCCACGAGCAGCCCGCGCAGCAGGAGCCGCGGTCCGTACCGGCCCACGCGCAGGCGGGACACCGACACGTCGGGGGTCGTCACCTTCGGCAGGTTCGGCACGCTCACGCGGGCACCCTACGATCACCGGCCCACCCGGGACGGCCGACCTCGCCGCCACCATCGCGTGATCGGCCCCGCATCGTCACCGTGCGCGGGGCGGGCCGGCGGCGCGCGGTGCGGACCCTGCCGACCCACCGGCGGAGTGACTAGGGTCGCGGTACGGCCGCACCGGCGGCCCCGCACGACGGGCCCGGGGCACGGGCCCCCCGCACGAGCCCACCGAGGTGCACCCCATGGCGACCGGCAGCCCGGCGACGGAGACGTTCCTCGCCGCCCGCGACTTCCTGCTGACCCACCGCGAGGACTACGACACGGCCTACCGCGACTTCCGCTGGCCGGAGCTCGACGAGTTCAACTTCGCGCTCGACCACTTCGACGCCGTCGCGGCGGACCCGCAGCGGGGTGCCCGGAAGGCCCTGTGGATCGTCGAGCAGGACGGCTCGCAGGCGCACTGGACGTGGGCCGAGCTGTCGGAGCGGTCGAACCGGGTCGCGAACTGGCTGCGTGAGCAGGGTGTCGCCCGCGGCGACCGGATCATCCTGATGCTCGGCAACCAGCTGGAGCTGTGGGAGACCCTGCTGGCTGCGATGAAGCTCGGCGCCGTCGTCATCCCCGCGACGACCCTGCTCACCCCCGCCGACCTGCAGGACCGGGTGGACCGCGGGCGCGCGAGGCACGTCGTCGTGGGTGCGGCGGACGCCGCGAAGTTCGACGCCGTCGACGGCGACTACACCCGGATCGCGGTCCGCGGCGCGGTCGCGGGCTGGCGCGACTACACCGGTGAGGCCTACTCGGCGCCCGCCGGGTTCACCCCGGACGGGGTGACGAAGGCGTCGGACACGCTGCTGCTGTACTTCACCTCCGGCACCACGGCCAAGCCCAAGCTCGTGGAGCACACCCACACGTCCTACCCGGTGGGGCACCTGTCGACGATGTACTGGATCGGGCTCGAGCCCGGCGACGTGCACCTGAACATCTCCTCGCCCGGCTGGGCCAAGCACGCCTGGTCGAACGTGTTCGCGCCGTGGATCGCCGAGGCGACCGTGCTCGTCATGAACTACGCCCGGTTCGACGCCGAGTCCGTCCTGTCGGTCCTGGACTCCTGCGGTGTGACCAGCTTCTGCGCGCCGCCGACGGTGTGGCGGATGCTCATCCAGGCCGACCTGTCCGGTCTGGCGACCCCGCCCACGAAGGTCGTCGGGGCGGGTGAGCCGCTCAACCCCGAGGTCATCGAGCAGGTCGAGAAGGCCTGGGGCCTGCGCATCCGCGACGGGTTCGGTCAGACCGAGTCGTCGGTGCAGATCGGCAACCCGCCCGGGCAACCGGTCAAGCCGGGCTCGATGGGCAGGCCCATCCCCGGGTTCGTCGTCGCGCTGGTCGACCCGGCCACCGGCCAGGTCTCCGACGAGGGCGAGATCTGCCTGGACCTCGACCACCGCCCGACCGGGCTGATGGTCGGCTACGCCGACGACCCGGAGCGCAACGCCGAGGCCATGGCCGGCGGGTACTACCACACCGGCGACGTCGGCTCCCGTGACGAGGCGGGCTACATCACCTACGTCGGCCGCGCCGACGACGTGTTCAAGGCCAGCGACTACCGGATCAGCCCGTTCGAGCTGGAGAGCGTGCTGATCGGGCACCCGGCCGTCGCCGAGGCCGCGGTCGTGCCGTCCCCGGACCCGGTGCGTCTGGCCGTCCCGAAGGCCTACGTCGTGCTCGCGAAGGGACACGAGCCGACCGAGGAGACGGCCACCGCGATCCTACGGTTCGCCTACGACAACCTCGCCCCCTACAAGCGGATCCGCCGCCTCGAGTTCTTCGAGCTCCCGAAGACGATCTCCGGGAAGATCCGCCGGGTGGAGCTGCGCGGCCGGGAGGGCGAGATCCACGCCGACCCCGCCGCGACGCCGCCCACCGAGTACACCCTCTGACCGGCGGGCCGGGTCACCGCTCGTCGAAGTGACCCGGCCACTGCTGGTAGGGGATGCGGGTGATCTCCAGGATCTCGCCCAGCCGGGACCACTCGTTGCGGCCCAGGCGGGCCAGCGGGGCGAGCCGGCGGACGTCGGGCAGGGAGTTGCCGCGCTCGTCGGTGACGAACACGCTCTCGTCGATCGCGGCGTGCACGACCCGGCCGATGACGACGGTCGAGTTGCCGAGCTCGATGTTCGCGTGCAGCACGCACTCCAGCGCCACCGGTGACTCGGCGACCCGCGGCGGCGCCACGACCGAGGACGCCTCGGCGGTCAGCCCCACCGAGGCGAACTCGCTGATCCCGGAGGGGAAGTCCGTGCCCGTCGCGTTGATCCGCTCGAACATCGGCTCGTTCGCCAGGCAGACGACGAACTCGCGGGTCTGCGAGACGTTGCGCAGCGAGTCCTTCTTCCCGACCGATGTGAACTGGATCATGGGCGGGTCCACGCAGGACACCGTGAAGAACGAGTGCGGGGCGAGGTTGTCGACGCCGTCGGCCGAGCGGGTGGAGACCCACGCGATCGGCCGGGGGACGACGACGCTGGTCAGGAGCTTGTAGAACGGGCCGCTGCCCATCTCCTCGGGGACGATGTCCGTGCGCATGCCCCTGATCCTCCCCGGCCCGCCGCGTGCCCGCCCACCGCGAGGGGTCAGTTCCCCACGCCGAGCGCCCCCATGAACGCCGACGGGTAGCGGTCCCCGCGTGCGGAGCCCGCCGGCAGCGCGTCGGTGATCGCGGCGAGGTCCGCCGGGCCCAGGTCGAGGTCGGCGGCGGGCACCGCCTCGGCCAGCCGCTCCCGGGTACGGG
This sequence comes from Pseudonocardia sp. ICBG1293, assembly GCF_020131355.1. Lineage (GTDB taxonomy): Bacteria > Actinomycetota > Actinomycetes > Mycobacteriales > Pseudonocardiaceae > Pseudonocardia. Next base: position 593,759 of record NZ_JAHLEL010000044.1, on the reverse strand, counting down.
CGCCGACGAGCGGGACCACGTCGTCGCCCTGCGCGGCGACCCAGGCGATCACGAGCTGGGCCACGGTGACCCCGCGCTCCGCCGCCAGCGAGCGCAGCGTCTCGACCAGGCCCAGGTTGTGCGTCAGGTTCTCCCCGCTGAAACGCGGGCTGCGGGCGCGGGCGTCCCCGGGCCTGCCGGGCTCGTAGTGACCGGAGAGCAGCCCGCGGGCCAGGACACCGTAGGCGGTGAGGCCGATGCCCAGCTCACGCAGCGTGGGCAGGACCTCGGCCTCGACGGCGCGGGAGATCAGCGAGTACTCGATCTGCAGGTCGGCGACCGGGTGCACGGCGTGCGCCCGGCGGACGGTGGCGGCGTCCACCTCGGACAGCCCGAGGTGGCGGACGTACCCGGCGTCGATCATCTCGCTGATCGCGCCCACGGTGTCCTCGATCGGGACCTGCGGGTCGAGCCGGGCCGGGCGGTAGACGTCGACGTGGTCCACGCCGAGGCGGGTCAGGGAGTACGCGAGGAAGTTCTTCACCGCGACCGGGCGGCAGTCCTGGGTCAGCGGTGGCAGGCCCGGGCCGCCGAGCCCGCCGAACTTCACCGACAGGACGTAGTCGTCGCGGTCGCGCCCGCGCCGCGCCTCGGCGAGCAGCAGCTCGTTGTGGCCCATGCCGTAGAAGTCGCCGGTGTCGATCAGCGTGACGCCGGCGTCGAGCGCGGCGTGCACGGTCGCGACGGCCTCCGCACGGTCGGCGTGGCCGTAGGGACCGGACATGCTCATGGCGCCCAGGCCGAGGGCGGAGACGGTGGGGCCGGTGGTGCCGAGGGTGCGTGTCTGCATGGGAGCCAGCGTGCGCCGCACCGGCCGGCAGCGGGAGCGGAGCGTCGATCGTGGGAGCGGCGCTCCCTGGCCGGGCGGCCTGCGCGCGGGGACCATGGCAGGGTGCAACGTGAACAGCTCGCGGACTTCCTGCGTCGCCGGCGGGAGTCGGTCCGCCCGGGCGAGGTCGGCATCGCGGCGGGGCCGCGCCGGCGGGCCACCGGCCTGCGCCGGGAGGAGGTGGCGATGTTGGCGGGGATGTCGGTCGACTACGTCGTGCGCCTCGAGCAGGGGCGCAGCAGCCGGCCGTCGACCCAGCTGCTCGCCGCGCTGGCCCGGGCCCTGTGCCTGACCGACGACGAGCGCGACCACCTCTTCCGCCTGGCCGGGCACCGGCCCGCTCCGGGGGAGGGGGTGGCCCGGCTCGCTCGCGCCGGGCTGCTGCGCCTGCTCGACCTGCTGCCGGCCACGCCGGCGATGGTGATCTCCGACCTGGGGGAGGTCCTGGCCCAGAACGCGATGTCGCGAGTGGTCGCCGGGGAGCAGACCGGGTTCACCGGTGACGACCGCTACCTCGCCCACCGCTGGTTCACCCGGCCCGACCAGCGTGCCGGCCACCCGCCGCAGGAGCAGCTGCGCCACTCCCGCCAGGTCGTCGCGGACCTGCGGGCGGTGGCCGGGCGGCGGGCGGGGGACCCGGTGCTCGAGCGGCTCGTCGCACGGCTGACCGCCGCCAGCGCCGAGTTCCGCGAGCTGTGGGCCGAACACGAGGTCGCCGTCCGCCGGGCCGACCGCAAGACGCTGCTGCACCCGCGGGTCGGCGCGCTGGTGATGGACTGCGAGACCCTCGTGACACCCGACCTCGGCCAGCACCTGGTCGTGCTCACCCGGCCGACGACGAGACCCGCGAGCGGCTCGAGCTGCTGCGCGTGCTCGGCGTGCAGGAGTTCCCGACCGGGCCGGCACCGGACGGACGCCCGGTGACCTAGGTTCCCCGGCATGGGAACACGTGGCCGCGCGACCGGGCTCGCCGCCGGGATCGTCGCCGACGCGCTGCTCGGCGACCCGCGGCGGGGGCACCCGGTCGCCGGGTTCGGTGCCGTCGCCGCCCGGTTGGAGCGCCGGATGCACCGCGACGCCGTCGCCCCCGGCGTCGCCTACACCGCGTTGCTGGTCGGTGGCACGGTCGCCGCCGGTGCGCTGGCCGAGGCGGCGGCCCGACGGGCCGGGGGTCGCCGAGAGACCGTCCTGCGGGCGGGCCTGACCGCCGTCGCGACCTGGGCGGTGCTCGGTGGGACCTCCCTGGTGGCCGAGGGCGCGGCGCTCGCCGACGCGCTCGACGCCGGCGACGTGGCGGCCGCGCGGGCCCGGATCCCGCACCTGTGCGCCCGTGATCCGCAGCTGCTCGACCCCGACGGGATGGCCCGCGCGGGGACCGAGTCGCTCGCCGAGAACACCTCCGACGCCGTGGTCGGCCCGCTGGTGTGGGGCGCGGTCGCCGGGATCCCGGGGCTGCTCGGCTACCGCGCGGTGAACACCCTCGACGCGATGGTCGGTTACCGCTCCGCCCGCCACGCCCGCTTCGGGTGGGCCTCGGCACGCCTCGACGACCTGGCCAACCTGGCCCCGGCCCGGGTCACCGCGATGATCACCGTCGTCGTCGCGCCGCTGGTGGGCGGCTCACCGGCGACGGCGCTGCGGGCGTGGCGGCGCGACGCCGCCGGGCACCCGAGCCCGAACGCGGGGCCGGTCGAGGCCAGCGCCGCCGGTGCGCTCGGGCTGCGCCTGGGCGGGCCGACGGTCTACTCCCACGGCACCGAGGACCGCCCGTCGCTCGGTGACGGGCACCCGCCCCGGATCGCCGACCTGCACCGCGTCGCGCGGCTGTCCCGGCTGGTGGCCGGGGCGGCCGGGCTGCTCGCCGTCGCGGCGGCGGCGGTCCTGGGAGGCGGGGCGGCACGCCGGCACGGTCGGTGAGGCGGCATCGGAGGTGACCTGCCCACCGGGCGAGCGTTCCGAGCGGGGTCTCGCGGCCCGGCAGCGGGTCGGCGGGGGTGGTTGGGTGAACTCGCTTACCCGGTCAGCGGGTTCGGAGAGTGATGGGCCCCGGGGCGGGCGGTAGTGCTCCGGCGCGCGGGCGCCGGGTGGGGTGGTCGGGTGAACTCGCTTACCCGGTGAGCGGATTCGGAAGATGAGGGCCCCGGGGCCGGCGGCGGTGCTCCGGCGCGCGGGCGCCGGGTGGGGTGGTCGGGTGAACTCGCTTACCCGGTGAGCGGATTCGGAAGATGAGGGCCCCGGGGCCGGCGGCGGTGGTCCGATGCGGGCGACGGGTGGGCTTGGACGAACTCGCTCACCAGGTAAGCGGTCGGGGAAGCGAAGGCCCCGGCGCACCCGGCCGGGTCGTGGAGTCAGCCGGAACCCGGGCCGGACCCGGCGGTGTCGCGGGGGCTGTCGGCGGCCCGGTCGCCGGGGTCGGGCTCGTCACCGAAGCCGTCGCGCCCGGAGAGCTGGTCGCGCAGGCTGCCCGCCGTCTCGCGTCGCCCGTTGCGCTGCAGCAGCTCCAGTCGGATGAACAGGGCCAGGGCGACCAGTGCGACGGCGCCGAAGGTCAGCCACTGCAGGGCGTAGGAGAAGTTGCTGAACGGCGCCCCGCCACCGACCGGCGCGACCGGGATCGGGTCCAGCACGCCCGGCTGGCCCGCCTCCAGCACCACGACACCCTCGACCGGGGTGAGGCCGGTGGCGGCGGCGACCGAGCGGGAGTCGGACACGTAGACCTGCCGGGTGCCGTTCTCGACCAGCGGCGGGCGGCCCTGCGGGTCGGTCTCGTCCAGCCGCAGCCTGCCCTCGACGGTGACCGGGCCGGCGGGCGCGGGCGCGTAGGCGGGCACGGCGCCCCCGTCCGCGGCCGGCACGGACCCCCGGTTCATCACGACGGTCCGCCCGTCGGTGATCCGCAGCGGCGTCAGTACCTCGAAGGCGGGCGCGCCGTCGACGACCCGCAGCCGCACGAGCGTCTCCGCGGCGCGGTCGAAGGTGCCGGTCAGGGTGACCCGGCGCCACTGGTCGTCTGCGCCGATCGCGGTACCGGGCGGGACCAGGCTGTCGAAGCCGACGGCCGGGGTCGCGTCGGCGGCCGCGATGGCCCGGCTCTGTGCGGAGCGCTCGGACTCCCGGTCGAACTGCCAGGGCGCGAGCAGCGTGTAGCAGGCGACGGCGAAGGCCACCACCGCGACGACGAACGCGATCCACCCGGGACGCAGCAGGAAACGCACGCGGCCCAGGGTAGCCGCGTCCACCGACGGCACCGCCGGGGTGATACTTCCGCCGTGGCGGTGCAGGGAGCGGTCCTCGTCGCGGGGACGACGTCGGACGCGGGCAAGAGCGCGGTCGTCGCGGGCATCTGCCGGTGGCTGCACCGGCGCGGGGTGTCGGTGGCGCCGTTCAAGGCGCAGAACATGAGCAACAACTCGGTGGTGACCCCGGACGGCGGTGAGATCGGGCGTGCCCAGGCCATGCAGGCGTTCGCCAGCGGCATCGCGCCCTCGGTCGACCTGAACCCGGTGCTGCTCAAGCCGGGCGGGGACCGGACCTCGCAGGTCGTGGTGCGCGGCCGCGCCGACGGGCAGGTCTCGGCGCTGTCCTACCGGCACCGCACCGCCGCGCTGGCCGACGTCGTCGCCGACTCCCTCGCGCGGCTGCGCGCAACCCACGACGTCGTCGTCTGCGAGGGCGCCGGCTCCCCGGCGGAGATCAACCTGCGGGCCACCGACCTCGCCAACATGGGCTTCGCCCGGCGCAACGGGCTGCCGGTGCTCGTCGTCGGCGACATCGACCGCGGCGGGGTCCTGGCGCACCTGTTCGGCACCCTCGCGGTGCTGGAACCCGCCGACCAGGCCCTGGTCGCCGGGTTCGTGATCAACAAGTTCCGCGGCGACCCCCGCCTGCTCGCACCCGGCCTGGACCGGCTGCGCGAGCTCACCGGGCGACCCACACTCGGTGTCGTGCCGTTCGCCGAGGGCCTCTGGCTCGACGCCGAGGACTCGCTGTCCGCCGTCGCCGACGGCGTGCTCGGCCACCCGGCGCCACCGCTGGGCACCCAGTGGCTACGGGTCGCCGTCGTGCGCTTCCCGCGGATCTCCAACGCCACCGACGCCGAGGCACTGGCCTGCGAGCCGGGCGTCGCCGTGCGGTACGTGACCGAGCCGTCCCGGATCGCCGACACCGACGTCGTGGTGCTGCCCGGGACCAAGGCGACCGTGTCGGACCTGGCGTGGCTGCGCGCGTCCGGGATGGCCGACGCGGTGCTCGCGCACGCCGCGGCCGGGCGCCCGGTGCTCGGGATCTGCGGCGGCTACCAGATGCTCGGGCACACCGTCACCGACCCGGACGGCGCCGAGGCCGCCCCCGGCACCACCGTGGCCGGGCTCGGGCTGCTCGACCTGGAGATCGCCTTCGACCGCGACAAGCACCTCGCCACCCCGACCGCGACCGCCTGGGGGGAGACCGTGACCGGCTACGAGATCCACCACGGCCGGGTCGTGCGCTCCGGGGACCCGGGGCTGGTCGGGGAGGAGGGCAGCGACCGGGGCCACGTGGTGGGCACGCACTGGCACGGCCTCGCCGAGAACGACGGTTTCCGCCGCCTGCTGCTCACCCGCCTCGCCGACGAGTCGGGGCGGGCCGGGTTCCGGGTGGCGCAGGACACGTCGTTCGCGGCCGAACGCACCCGGCAGGCGGATCTGCTGGCCGACCTGGTCGAACATCACCTGGACACGTCGTCACTTGAACATGTGATCGGACACGGTGCGCCGCCGGACCTCCCGGTCCTGACCTCTTCTCTGGCAGCCTCACCGGCGTGAGCACGAGCACCGCCCCCGCCGCAGGACCTCCGCGCTTCCCCTTCTCCGCCGTCGTCGGGCATGACGACCTGCGGCTGGCGCTGCTGCTCAACGCCGTGCACCCCGGGGTGGGCGGGGTACTGGTGCGGGGGGAGAAGGGCACCGCCAAGTCGACCGCGGTGCGCGCCCTCGCGGCGCTGCTGCCCGCGCACGACGTCGTCGAGGCCTGCCGCTTCGGCTGCGACCCGGCCGCGCCGGACCCGGCCTGCCCGGACCGCCCGCATCCCGCCGGTGCCGCGGGCGGGCGCCGTCCGGCGCGGCTGGTCGAACTGCCGGTCGGTGCCACCGAGGACCGGCTGGTCGGCTCACTGGACCTGGAGAAGGCGCTGTCCGAGGGGCGCCGGGCCTACCAGCCCGGCCTGCTCGCCGACGCCCACCGCGGGGTGCTCTACGTCGACGAGGTCAACCTGCTCCACGACCACCTCGTCGACCTGCTGCTCGACGCGGCGGCGATGGGTCGGGCACACGTCGAGCGCGACGGCGTCTCGGTCTCGCACGCCGCCCGGTTCCTGCTGGTCGGCACGATGAACCCGGAGGAGGGGGAGCTGCGCCCGCAGCTGCTCGACCGGTTCGGTCTCACCGTGGAGGTCCGGGCCAGCCGCGACGTCGACACCCGCGTCGAGGTGACCCGGCGGCGGATCGCGTTCGAGGACGACCCGGCCGGGTTCGCGGCCCGCTTCGCCCCCGACGAGACCGCGACCGCGGCCCGGCTGCGCGCGGCGCAGGCCCACGTCGCCGCGGTCGCGGTGAGCGACCGGGAGCTGCGGCGGATCGCGTTCGTCTGCGCCCGGTTCGACGTCGACGGGATGCGCGCCGACCTGGTCATCACCCGCGCCGCCGCCGCGCACGCCGCCTGGGAGGGCCGCGACGCGGTGACCGCCGACGACGTGCGCGTCGCGGCCCGGCTCGCGCTGCCGCACCGGCGCCGTCGCGACCCCTTCGACGAGCCCGGTCTCGACGAGGCCGAGCTCGACCGCGCACTGGCCGACGCCGAGGACCACCTCGGCCCCGAAGACGACGACCCGGACCCCGACGACGGACCCGACGGGCCGGAGGGCCCCGAGGACCCGGGCGACCCCCAGGACGGGCCGGACGGGTCCGGGGGGACCGGGCCCGACGGCTCCGACGAGGTCCGCCCGCAGGACGACGACGCCCCCGGCCGCGGCGACCCCGGCGGTACCCCGCGCGGCGACGCCACCGGTTCCGACGACACCACCGGCTCCGAGGACATCACCGGCCCCGAGGAGCGCCCCGCGGCCGAGGCCCCGGAGCAGGGTGGGGACGCATCCGACCCGGGCGAAGGGGACGCCGGGACCCGGGCCCCCGCCGGCGGGGACGGGGGCGCGGGCAGCGCGGTCGTCGTCGGGTCGGCGGCGCGGCTGCGCCGGGCCACCGTCGCGAGGTTCACCGTCCCGGGGCTCGGCGCAGGCGCCCCCGGCCGCCGGTCGCGCGCCCGGACCGACACCGGCCGGGTCGTCCGCCCGTCCGGGGCCGGCACCACCCGCGCCGCGGACCTGCACCTGCCCGCGACCGTGCTCGCCGCGGCCCCGCACCAGGCCGGTCGCGGTCGCCGTGGCCCCGGCCTGGTCGTGCGCCGCGACGACCTGCGCCGCGCCGAGCGGGAGGGTCGCGAGGGCAACCTGGTGCTGTTCGTCGTGGACGCGTCCGGCTCGATGGCCGCCCGCAGGAGGATGACCGCCGTGTCCGGCGCCGTGCTCGGCCTGCTGCGCGACGCCTACCAGCGCCGCGACAAGGTCGGCCTGGTCACCTTCCGGGCCCGGGCCGCGGAGCTGGCGCTGCCGCCGACCTCGTCGGTGCCGACCGCCCAGCAGCGCCTGGCCCGGCTGCGCACCGGCGGCCGGACCCCGCTCGCGACCGGGCTGCTGAAGGCCCGCACCGTGCTCGACGCCGAGCGCCGGCGTGACCCGCGCCGCCGCCCGCTGGTCGTGCTGCTCACCGACGGGCGCGCCACCGTGCCCGCCCGCGACGGCGGGGACCCCGTCGCCGACTCCCGTCGCGCCGCCGGGCTGCTGGCCGCGGACGGGGTGCACACCGTCGTCGTCGACTGCGAGGCCGGGCACGTGCGCCTCGGGCTCGCGGCGCCGCTCGCCGCCGCCGCGGGCGGCGAGCTGGTCACCCTCGACGAGCTGACCGCCGACAGCGTGGGCGACCTGGTCCGGGCGACCCGGTCCGCGCACGCCGCCTGAGACACCGCCCGAGAAGGAGGACCACCGTGCCGCAGGGACAGGTGTCCGTCACGCCCACCGACGGGCTGACCACCCGCCAGCGTCGCAACCGGCCGTTGCTGGTCGTGCACACCGGCGTCATGAAGGGGAAGTCGACCGCCGCGTTCGGGATGGCACTGCGCGGCTGGAACCAGGGCTGGTCGATCGGGGTCTTCCAGTTCGTGAAGTCGGCGAAGTGGAAGGTCGGCGAGGAGGAGGCGTTCCGGGCCCTGGACCGGGTGCACGCCGAGACCGGGCAGGGCGGTCCGGTCGAGTGGCACAAGATGGGGTCGGGCTGGTCCTGGTCGCGCAAGGCGGGCACCGAGACCGACCACGCCGCCGACGCCGCCGAGGGCTGGGCCGAGATCCGCCGCCGGATCGGGGCCGAGGCGCACCGGGTCTACGTGCTCGACGAGTTCACCTACCCGCTCAAGTGGGGCTGGATCGACGTCGACGAGGTCGTCGACGTGCTCGTGAACCGGCCGGGGCAGCAGCACGTGATCATCACCGGCCGGGACGCGCCGCAGGCCCTGGTCGACGCCGCCGACCTGGTCATGGAGACCTCCAAGGTCAAGCACCCGATGGACGCAGGCCAGAAGGGACAGCGGGGGATCGAGTGGTGAACCCCGCCCGCGCGCTGGTCGTCGCGGCGCCGTCGTCGGGGAGCGGGAAGACCACCGTCGCGACCGGGCTGATGGCCGCGCTGTCGCGGCGCGGCACCCGGGTCGCGCCGTTCAAGGTCGGGCCGGACTACATCGACCCCGGCTACCACACGCTCGCCGCGGGCCGCCCCGGCCGCAACCTCGACGTCGTCCTGCAGGGGCCGCAGCGGCTCGCGCCGCTGGCCCGGCACGGGGCCCGCGACGCCGACGTCGCCGTCGTCGAGGGGGTGATGGGGTTGTTCGACGGCCGCATCGCCGACGGCGCAGGCTCGACCGCGCAGGTCGCCGCCGCGCTCGGGGCGCCGGTGGTGCTGGTCGTCGACGTCCGCGGGCAGTCCCGCTCGCTGGCCGCGCTGCTGCACGGGTTCCGCAGCTTCGACGACTCCGTGCAGGTCGCGGGGGTGATCCTGAACCGGGTCGGGTCGGCGCGGCACGCCGAGGTGTGCCGGGCCGCGGCCGAGGAGGTCGGGCTGCCGGTGCTCGGCGCCGTCCCGCGCCGCGCCGAGCTGGCCGTGCCGTCCCGGCACCTGGGGCTGGTCACCGCCGCCGAGCACGGCGCCGCCGCGACGGCCGCGGTGGACGCGATGGCCGAGCTCGTCGCCGCGCACGTCGACCTCGACGCCGTCGTCGCGCTGGCCCGCCCGCTGCCCACCGGCCCCGTCTGGGACCCGGCCGCCGAGGTGTGCACGAGCGGGCCGTCCGTACCGGAGGTCGGTACGAACGGCCCGCTCGTGCACGAGGGGAGGGAGGACGAGGGGTCGGCGAGCGGCGCGGCGCGGGGTCGGCCGGTGGTCGCGCTCGCCGGCGGGCCCGCGTTCGGGTTCGGCTACGCCGAGCACGCCGAGCTGCTCACCGCCGCCGGCGCCGACGTCGCGACCTTCGACCCGCTGCGCGACCCGGTGCTCCCGGCCGGCACCGCCGCGCTGGTGCTGCCCGGCGGGTTCCCGGAGGAGCACGTCGGCGTGCTCGGCGAGAACGCGTCGCTGCGGGCCGCCGTCGCCGCGCTCGCCCGGTCCGGGGCCCCCGTGCACGCCGAGTGCGGCGGGCTGCTCTACCTGTGCCGCGACCTCGACGGCACCCCGATGTGCGGCGTGCTCGACGCCTCGGCGGGGATGACCCCGCGACTGACCCTGGGCTACCGCGACGCCGTCGCGGTCTCGGGCTCGGCGCTGTTCGCGGCGGGGGAGCGGGCCGCGGCCCACGAGTTCCACCGGTGCGCGGTCACTCCGCGGGCCGGGGCCGCCCCCGCCTGGGCCTGGCGCGGCGGCGAGCCGGAGGGCTACGCCGACGCCGCGGTGCACGCGTCGTTCCTGCACACCCATCCGGCCGGTGTCCCCGGAGCCGTCGCGCGGTTCGTCGCGGCGGCCCGTACGGGTGCCCCGGTCGCACCCGCATGATCACCGGTCGTGGAGCGGGACGTCCGCGTGCCGAGCGCCCCGCTCCACAGCCGGTGATCACGATCGGGCTGGGGCTGCGCCCCGGAACCTCCGAGGCCGAGGTGCGCGCGCTGCTGGACCGGGTCGCCGCCGCACACGGGCTGGATCTGGACGACGCCGTCGTCGCGACCCTGGACCGGCGGGCGGCCGAGCCGGGGCTGCGGGCCGCCGTCGCGCCGCGGGAACCGCGCGGCTACCCGGCTGCGGCGCTGGCCGCCGTCGCGGTGCCGCACCCGGCCGCGCGGGTGGCCTCGGCGGTCGGGACCTCCTCGGTCGCGGAGGCCGCCGCACTGCTCGCCGCGGGGGACGGCGCCCACCTGATCGTCGGCAAGACCGCAGGTCAGGGCGTGACGGTCGCCGTGGCCGGGGCGCACGCGGGTGTGGGATTGGCCTCCGGGGGCTCCTCGGGGACATGCGGCCCCGGCTATCCTCCGTCGTCGCCGTCGAGCGGGGGCCCGGCCCGGGGATCCGCCGCCACCGCCGGGCGTCCGTGCCCGGGAGAGGAACGTCGTTGAACGCCCACCACGAGCAGTACCTGGTCGGACTGGACCTGGCCGGTCGCCGCGCCGTCGTCGTCGGCGGGGGACAGGTCGCCCAGCGCCGGGTCGCCCGGCTGATCGCGGCCGGGGCGCTGGTCGAGGTCGTCTCGCCCGAGGTCACCCCGGCGGTCGAGGGGATGGCCTCGGCGGGCGAGATCACCTGGACCGCGCGCCGCTACGCCCCGGGCGACCTCGACGGCGCCTGGTACGCGATCGCCGCGACCGACGAGGCGTCGACCAACGCCGCGGTCGTCGCCGAGGCCGAGCGGCTGCGGGTGTTCTGCGTGCGCGCCGACGACGGCGCGAAGGGCACCGCGGTCACCCCCGCCACCGGCGAGCACGACGGGCTCACCGTCGGGGTGCTCGCCCGCGGTGCGCACCGACGCTCGGCCGCGGTCCGGACCGCGCTGGTCGAGGCGCTGGCCGCCGGTGTCGTCGACCAGTCGGCCGAGCCGCCGCAGCCCGGCGTCGCGCTGGTCGGCGGGGGCCCGGGGGACCCGGAGCTCATCACCGTGCGCGGGCGGCGGCTGCTCGCCCGCGCCCAGGTCGTCGTCGCCGACCGGCTCGGGCCGCGCGACATCCTCGACGAGCTGTCCCCCGAGGTCGAGGTCATCGACGCCTCGAAGATCCCCTACGGCCGGGCGATGGCCCAGGAGCGGATCAACGAGCTGCTCGTCTCCCACGCCCGCGCCGGGAAGTTCGTGGTGCGGCTCAAGGGCGGCGACCCGTTCGTCTACGGCCGCGGGTTCGAGGAGGTCCAGGCGTGCGCCGCCGCGGGCGTGCCGGTGACCGTGGTCCCGGGCGTGACCAGCGCGTTCGCGGCGCCGGCCGTCGCGGGGACGCCGGTGAGCCACCGCGGGGTCGCGCACGAGATCGTCGTCGTGTCCGGGCACGTCGCCCCGGGCGACCCGCGCAGCCTCACCGACTGGACCGCGCTGGGCCGGATGACCGGCACGATCGTGCTGATGATGGCCGTGGAGCGGCTCGGGAGGTTCGCCGAGGCGTTGATCGCCCACGGCCGTCCCGCGGACACCCCGGTCCTCATGGTGCAGGACGGCACCACCCGCATCGAGCGGTCGGTGCGCGCCACCCTGGAGACCGCCGAGAAGGTGGCCGCCGAGCACGACGTCAGCCCCCCGGCGATCGTCGTGATCGGACCCGTCGCCGGGTTGCAGGCGCCCGTCGGGGGGTGACCCCGACAACTGATTGCACACCGCAATGTTGCAGTGTGCAACCATCGGCGGCATGACGGACGAGATCGACGACGTCGTCGACGCGGTGATGACCGCGAGCCGGGCGATGCTCTCGGTGGTGGCCCGGTCCCTGGCCGCGGCGGGCGAGCACACCGGCGGCGACACGACCGGCGACGTGACCCTGCCCCAGTACCGCGCGCTGGTCGTGCTGGCCCAGTACGGGACCCGCCGCCCCGCGGACCTGGCCGCGGCGCTGACCGTGTCCGCGTCGACGGCCACCCGGATGTGCGACCGGCTCGTCGGGCGCGGTCTGGCCGAGCGCACCCGCACCGGCGACGACCGCCGCGAGGTCGTGGTGGCGCCGAGCCCGGCGGGCCGGGCGCTGGTCGACGAGGTGACCCGGCTGCGCCGCGCCGAGATGCACCGCCTGCTCAGCACCCTGCCCACCGGCGAGCGCGCCGCGGTCCGCGACGCCCTGTGCCGCTTCGCCGACGCCGCAGGTGAGGTCGGGGAGACCGACTGGGCCGTCGCGCCCGTCGCGGCCGGGGGAGCGCGCGGTGAGCGGGGTGCGCGCTGCACCGGATGCTCGTCGGGACCCGGCCGGGCCTGGTCGGTCTGGCCCTGATCATCGGCGTGGGCGCCGGTGTCGGGTCGGTGCTGTTCCACGACCTGATCCTCGGGGTGACCTGGCTGGTCACCGGCCGTGAGGACTTCTCCGACGCCGGCCGGGTCGCCTCGGACCACCTGCCCTGGCTCGGCGCCGGGTTCCTGCTGGTCGCGCCGGTGCTCGGCGGGCTCGTGTACGGGCCGCTGGTCCAGCGCTTCGCTCCCGAGGCCCGCGGTCACGGGGTGCCGGAGGTGATGCTCGCCGTCGCGCGGCGGGGCGGACGCATCCCGGCCACCGTCGCCGGGGTGAAGGCCCTGGCCTCGGGCATCTGTATCGGCACCGGCGGCTCGGTCGGCCGGGAGGGACCGATCGTGCAGATCGGCTCCGCGCTCGGATCGGCCATCGGGCAGTGGCTGCGGGTGCCCGCGACCCGGCTGGTGCTGATGGTCGCCTGCGGCGCCGCGGGCGGGATCTCGGCCACCTTCGACGCCCCGATCTCCGGGGTGGTGTTCGGGCTGGAGCTGATCCTGCGCTCGTTCGGCGCCGAGGCGTTCGGTGTGCTGGTGGTCAGCTCGGTCACCGCGAACGTCGTGGCCGAGGTGATCGCCGGGGACCGGGCGGTCCTCACCCTGCCGCACTTCGACCTCGGCAGTCCCGCGCAGCTGCCGCTCTACGCCCTGCTCGGGCTGCTCGCCGGGCTCCTGGGCTGGGCGTTCGCCCGGATCCTCTACGCGGTCGAGGACGCCTGCGACGCAGTGTGGCGTGGCCCGGAGTGGCTGCGCCCGGCCGTCGGCGGACTCCTGCTGGGCGCCCTGCTCCTCGCGCTCCCGCAGATATACGGCGTCGGCTACCCGGTGCTGGAGAACGCGGTCGGGGGCCGCTACGCCCTCGGGTTCCTGCTGCTGCTCGTCGTCGGAAAGATCCTCGCCTCCAGCCTCACCATCGGCATCGGCGGCTCCGGCGGCGTCTTCGCGCCGTCGCTGTTCGTCGGCGGTACCGCCGGCACCGCGTTCGGCTACGCGGCCGCGGCCCTGTTCCCGGCCCTGCAGCTGCAGCCCGGCGCGTTCGGGCTGGTCGGGATGGCAGCGGTCTTCGCCGGTGCCGCGCACGCCCCGATCACGGCGGTGCTCATCGTGTTCGAGCTCACCGGGGACTACGCGCTGATCCTGCCGCTGATGGCGGCGGTGGTGCTCGCGACCGGCCTGTCGAACCTCGTCTCGCGCGAGACCATCTACACCCTCAAGCTCCTGCGCCGCGGGATCGACCTGGCCGCCGACACCCCGGCCGACGAGGCACTGCGCCGGACCACCGTCGGCCAGGTGATGGGCCCCGCCGACGGTCCGTCCCCCGACCCGGAGCTGCCCGTGCTGAGCCCGCGGAGCCCGGTGCACGACGTGCTCGGGGTGCTGTCCGGGCACCGCGGGACCGCCCTGCCGGTACGGGACGCCCCGGACGGGCCACTGCTCGGGACGCTGGCCGAGCACGACCTGCTGGACCACCTGCGGGGGGTGGGCCCGTCGGCGACGGTTGACCGCTGACCCGGTCGCGTGATGGGCTCCGCCACGACGACGGGGGCAGGAAGCCGGTGCGAGTCCGGCGCGGTCCCGCCACTGTCACCGGGGAGTGCCCCTCCCGGCACCACGCCACCGCCCGCGAGGGCGGGAAGGCAGGGAGGGGGGCGTCGATCCGGGAGCCAGGAGACTGCTCCGTCGTCGGACATTCCCACTGACGAGGGCGCGGACCCTCGAGGAGGACACGCGATGACGCACGACCTGGTGGTGCTCGGGACCGACCCGGCCGGCACCCCGACCCTCGACCCCCAGGAGCCGGTGGCCGACCTGCTCGCCGACGCCGAGACGGTGTTCGCCTTCCCCCAGGCCGAGTCGACGGCGCTGTTCTACGCCGAGGCCTGGCGGGTCGAGGCCGTGACCCCGCGCGACGTGGTCGCCCGCATCGGCGGCTGGGCCGCCGGGGAGGCGGGCCCCGCGGTGCTGCTGGTCGGCGGCGACCCGGCCGACGACGCCGGTCTCGGCGCCGTCCTCGACGGGCTCGCCCGCACCGCGCCGGCGCTCACCGTGCGGGTGGCGCGGGGCAGCCGGGTCGCCCCACCGCACCGCAGCCCGCTCATCGGCTGACCGGGTCCGCCCCGGCCGGCCGGGCCCGCCAGCTGTCCAGCGGGTCGGCCCGGGTCAGCTCCGGGTCGGCGGCGTCGAGGGTGCGGGTGCGGCCGGGACCGGTCAGCGCGGTCTCGAAGCGCACGGTCACCCGGCCGTGCCCGGCGCCCTGCACCCAGCCGTGTCCGTACTGCGGGTGCCCGACGTCGTCACCGGCCCGCCAGGGGCGGTCGGGGTCGGGCTCCCGGTCCGGCCGGCCCGGCCGGTACGGCGTACCCGGCTCGTCGAGCACCGCGACCCCGGCCGGGCCCGGCACCGTGGCCCCACCCGGATCGCCGGCCCCACCCGGGTCGCCGGTCCCACCCGGGTCGCCGGTCCCACCCGGATCGCCGGGGCCGCCCGGGTCGCCGGGGGAGGCGCTGCCCGGGTCGTCACCGCGGGGTGCGGTCGTCCATCCGTCCGCGGAGGGCACCGCGTCGAACAGGGCGAGCGGCGGCTCGTCGCCGAACCCGGACACCGACACCCCGAGCAGCCGCACCCCGCCCTCGCCGACCGCGCCGTCGGCCAGCCGGCGCGCCACCGCGGTCAGGGTCGCGAGGTCCCGGGTGCCGAACGGCGTCGTCTCCGACCGGGTGTGGGTGGTGAAGTCCCCGGTCCGGGCCTTCACCGTGACCGTGCGGGCGGCCCGGCCGTCGGCGACCAGCCGCCGGTGCACCGCGACGCAGATCGACTCCACCGCGGCGTGCACCGCGGTCATCGCGGTCAGGTCGGTGTCGTAGGTGGTCTCGGCGCTGATCTGCTTCGCCGCCCCGCGCGGGGCGACCGGCCGGTCGTCGACGCCGCGGGCGAGGCGGTGCAGCTCGGCCCCGACCGCCCCGCCCAGTACCCCGGCGACCTCCCGGGCGTCCATCGCGGCCAGCTGCCCGATCGTCTCGATCCCGATCCGGCGCAGCGCCTCCCCGGACACCGGGCCGATACCCCACAGCGACCGCACCGGGAGCGGATCCAGCACGCCGGCCTGCTCGGCGTGGGCCACGACCCGCAGCCCGTCCGGTTTCGCGAGCTCGGAGGCGATCTTCGCGACCTGCTTGCCCGAGCCGGCACCGACGGAGGCGGGCAGTCCGGTCCGCTCGCGCACCGCGGCCCGTAGCCGGGTGCCCCACGCGTGCACCTGCTCCGGCGTCGCACCGGCCAGGTCGGGCGGCTCGACGAACGCCTCGTCCACCGACACCGGTTCCAGCACCGGGGAGAACTCGCCGAGGACGGCCATCACCTCGTCGGACAGCGCCTTGTACAGCGGGAACCGGGGCGGCAGGACCGTGGCGTGCGGGCAGCGCCGCCGGGCCTGGCCCATCGGCATGGCCGAGCGGGCCCCGAACACCCGTGCCTGGTAGCTGGCACCCGCGACGACGCCGCGCGGGCCCGCCCCGCCGACCAGGACCGGGCGCTGCGCCAGCGTCGGGCGGGTGAGCTGCTCGACGGAGGCGAAGAACGCGTCCATGTCCAGGTGCAGTACCCACCGGTCGGACCCGGCGGCCCCCGTGTCCGCGGTGTTCTGGTCGGTCACCGGCACATCACCGGTGCATCGTGCCCCGCCGCACCGACAGGATCGCGTCGCCGTCGGCGACGGTGACGGGGGGCGCGACCGGGCCGGGCCCGGCGACGGCCCCCGGGTGGTCGTCGCGACCGGTGGCGACGTCGGCGACCCACCAGGTCCCCGCCTCCCCGGCCCAGTGCAGGACCCGGGCGGGGGCGTCCGGCGCGGACAGCGTGATCGCGTCCATCGGGCTCGACAGGCCCTCCCCGGTCGCCTTGAGCAGCGCCTCCTTGCGGGTCCAGGTCACGAGGACGCCGGCCGCGGCGGGCGTCCCGGCGGCGCGCTCGTCGGGGGAGAGTGCGTGCCGGGCGAGGCCGTCGAGCCCGTCCAGCGGACGGTGCGCCTCCACGTCGACGCCGACCGGCCCGGCGCCGAGCGCGACCCCGACCAGCTCGCCGGAGTGGGTGAGGGAGAAGCCGGGGGCGTCGCCGCGCCCGGCGAGACGGGGCTTACCGTGCGGTCTCCCGCACCGGCAGGTGCGGTCGAGCTGCAGCGCGGCGGGGTCGAGGGCCAGGTGCTCGGCGAGCACCAGCCGGGCCAGGGCGTGCGCGGCCAGGTAGCGGGCCCGGTCCTCGTCGCGGCGCAGCACGCCGAGGCGCTCGCGCTCGTGCGGGTCGAGCAGCGCGACGAGGTCGGGGCGGTCGCCGGGATCGGCCGGGGCGGCCCACCAGACGGTGACGGTCACGGCGTCCAGCCTGCCACGTCCGCACCGGGCCGGGCACCGGGACGACCGGTGCCCGGTCCGGCGACGGCCGCGGGGCGGGTCAGCCGGTGCGGCTGGCGGCGAAGTCGGTGCGGACGTGCACCGGTTTCGCGTGCGGCGCGGGCCCCGCGGTACGGGGTGCGGCCGGGCCGCCCTCGCCGGTGCGGCGGCCGCGGCGCGCGGCGCGGCGCTCGGCACGGTTGGCGGGTGCGGACGGGGTCGTGGGCACGGGTGCGGGCATGCGGGCCTCCGGGGAATCGGATCGGACTCGTGGACCGGGTGGGCCGGTGACGTGCAGGGACGCCGGAGGTGCCGCCCGCGGGCGGCAGCGGTTCCGGACCCGGTGGACGACGTCACGGGCCTGCGGCGGGAGGGCGGAGCGACGCTCCGCGGCCGCGTCAGAGGAACCGGATCAGCATGGCGGTGACGGTAGGCCGGTCGCCCCGGGACCCGCCACCGGTTTTCCGCGGTGCCTATCGTCACGGGCATGAGCACGGGAACGGACAGCCACCTCGCCGACGTCCTGGTCGTCGGGGGCGGGATCGCCGGGATCTCGGTCGCCTGGGAGCTGGCCGCGCACGCCGACGTCGTGCTCGCCGAGGCCGAGGGCGACCTCCCGGTCCACTCCACCGCCCGCTCGGCGGCCACCTACATCCCGGGCCACGGCAGTGGGCCGTTCCGCGCACTGATCGACGCCTCCGGGCCGCGCTACGCCGCGCTGCCCGAGCTGCTCGGCACCCCGCCGCTGCTGACGCCGCGCCCGGTGCTGCACCTCGCCGAGGACGACACGGCGGCCCGGCACCTGGAGGCCACCCTGCGCGAGCAGCGCGGGGAGCCCGGCGCCCCGGTCGAGCTGAGCCCCGCCGAGGCCCGGCGCCGCGCCCCGGTGCTGCGCCTCGCGCCGGTCGCGGCCGCGTGGACCGCCGGTGCCTGCGACGTCGACACCGCCGCCCTGCACGACGGCTACCGGCGCGGCCTGCGTGCCCGTGGCGGCACCCTGCTGCGCGGCGCCCGGGTCGACGGCCTGCGGCGCGACGGGGCCGGCTGGTCGGCCACGACGACGGCCGGGCACCGGGTGCGCGCGGGGGTCGTCGTCGACGCGGCCGGTGCCTGGGCCGACACCGTCGCCGCGCTGGCGGGCGTCCCCGGCGCCGGGCTGCGGGCCTACCGGCGCACCATCGCCGCCTGTCCCGTCCCGGACCCGTCGGTGCTGACCGTCGACGGCGCCGTCCTGCCGATGATCGCCGACGCCGCCGAGCGCTGGTACCTCAAGGCCGAGGCGGACACGGTGCTGGTCTCCCCGGCCGACGAGACCCCGGCCGAGCCGGGCGACGCCCGCCCCGACGAGCTCGACGTCGCCCTGGCCCTGGACCGGGTGGGCCGGGCGACCACCCTGGGGCTGCGGTCGGTCCGGACCGCGTGGGCGGGCCTGCGGACCTTCGGCCCGGGGCGTGCGCCGGTGGTGGGGGCGCGCCCGGAGCATCCCGGCTTCCACTTCGTCGCGGGCCAGGGAGGGTCGGGCATCGAGTCCGCGCCGGCGCTGGCCGCCCTGGCCGCGGCGGTGGTGCTGGGTCATCCGGCGCCCGCGGACGTCGACCTCGACCCGGCGGTGATCCGGGTCACGTGACGGGCGGGAGTAAGCAGTCGCTTACCTCGGCTGGCATCATCGGGTCCATGGCGTCCACCCCCACCACGACGACCGGATCCCGGGAGCTGTTCTCCGGCGACTTCTGGGAGAACCCCTACCCCGCCTACACCGACCTGCGCGAGGACGAACCCGTCCGGAGGGTGACGGGCCCGGACGGACCGTTCTGGCTGATCAGCCGGTACGACGACGTGCGCGAGGCGTTCGTCGACCCGCGGCTGAGCAAGGACTGGCGCCACACGCTGCCGGCCGACCAGCGCGCGGGCCAGTCCGCCGCACCGACCCCGATGATGATCCTGATGGACCCGCCGGACCACACCCGGCTGCGCAAGCTCGTCGGCCGGTCGTTCACGTTGCGGCGGATGAACGCGCTCCAGCCCCGGGTGGAGCAGATCGCCGCCGACCTGCTGGCCGACCTCCCCGAGGAGGGCACGGTCGACCTCATGGAGCGCTACGCGTTCCTGCTGCCGGTGCTGGTGATCTGCGAGCTGCTGGGCGTGCCCGCCGAGGACCGCGACCAGTTCGCGGCCTGGTCGAACGTCATGGTCGACGAGTCCTCCGCCGAGGAGTCGATGGCGGCGATGGGGAAGCTGTCCGGCTACCTGTCCGAGCTGATCGGGCGCAAGCGCGCCGAGCCCGACGACGCCCTGCTGTCCTCCCTGGCCGCGGTCAGCGACGAGGACGGTGACCGGCTCTCCCAGGAGGAGCTCGTCGCGATGGCGGTGCTGCTCCTCGTGGCCGGGCACGAGACGACCGTGAACCTCATCGGCAACGGCGTGCTGGCGCTGCTGACCCATCCCGAGCAGCTGGCCCGGCTGCGCGCCGACCCGTCGCTGGTGCCCACCGCGATCGAGGAGCTGCTGCGCTTCGACACCCCGGTCGTCCAGGCCCCCATGCGGTTCACCGCCGAGGACGTCACCTTCTCCGGGACGACGATCCCGGCGGGCGAGATGGTCATGCTGGGCCTCGGGACCGCCAACCGCGACCCCCGCTGGGTGGAGCGTCCGGACGAGCTCGACGTGGGGCGCGAGCCCGCGTCGGGAGTGTTCTTCGGCCACGGTGTGCACTTCTGCCTGGGCGCCCAGCTGGCCCGCATCGAGGGCCGGGTGGCGATCGGCAGGCTCATCGCGGACCGGCCCGACCTCGCGCTCGCGGTGCCGCCCTCCGAGCTCGTGCGGCGGCGCAGCACGTTCGTCCGGGGGCTGGCGTCGATGCCGGTGCACGCCGGGCCCCGGGCCTGACGGGTGGGACGCGTCCCGGGGCCGCCCCGGGACGCGTTCACGCCAGCGGCGCCCCGGTCTTCTCGCGTACCTCCTCGGCGGTGACGCCGGGCGCGGTCTCGACCAGCGTGAGCCCGTCCGGTGTCACGTCGATGACCGCGAGGTCGGTGACGATCTTCGTGACGCAGCCCAGCCCGGTGATCGGCAGCGAGCACCGTTCGACGATCTTGGGGGACCCGTCCCTGGCGACGTGGTCCATCATCACGATCACCGAGCGCGCGCCGTGCACGAGGTCCATCGCCCCGCCCATCCCCTTGATCATCTTTCCGGGGACGGCCCAGTTCGCCAGGTCGCCGTTCGCGGCGACCTCCATCCCGCCCAGGACGGCGACGTCGAGCTTCCCGGCCCGGATCTGGCCGAAGCTCTCCGCGGACCCGAAGAACGCGGCGCCGTCGGCGACGGTCACGGTCTCCTTGCCGGCGTTGATGAGGTCGGCGTCGACCTCGTCGTCGGTGGGGTAGGGGCCGACGCCGAGGATCCCGTTCTCCGAGTGCAGCACCACCGTGCGGTCGTGGGGGATGTGGCCGGGGACCAGGGTCGGCATGCCGATGCCGAGGTTGACGTAGGAGCCGTCGGGCAGCTCCCGGGCCACCCGGGCGGCCATCTCGTCGCGGGTGAGGCTCATGAGTCGCGCACCGTCCTGAACTCGACCGGCTTCTCGGCGTCGGGCACGTGCAGGACCCGCTGCACGTGGATGCCCGGGGTGTGGATCTCGTCGGGGTCCAGCTCGCCGGGCTCGACCAGGTGCTCGACCTGGGCGATCGTGATCCGGCCCGCGGCCGCGCAGTCCGGGTTGAAGTTGCGTGCGGAGCGCCGGAACATGAGGTTGCCGTGCCGGTCGCCCCGGCGGGCGTGGACCAGCGCGAAGTCCGGGGTGAGCGCCCGCTCGAGGACGTAGCGCACGCCGTCGAACTCGCGGGTCTCCTTCGCGGGGGACTCGACGGCGACCGAGCCGTCGGCCGCGTAGCGCCAGGGCAGCCCGCCCTCGGCGACCAGCGTCCCCACCCCGGCCGGGGTGTAGAACGCCGGGATGCCCGCACCGCCCGCCCGCAGCCGCTCGGCCAGGGTGCCCTGCGGGGTCAGCTCCAGCTCCAGCTCACCGGCCAGGTACTGACGGGCGAACTCCTTGTTGTTGCCGACGTAGGAGCCGATCGTGCGCCGGATCCGTCCGGCGGCGAGCAGGGTGCCGAGGCCGAAGCCGTCGACGCCCAGGTTGTTCGAGATCGTCTCCAGGTCCGTCGCGCCCCGGTCCAGCAGCGCCGCGATCAGCACCGTCGGGACCCCGGACATGCCGAACCCGCCGACCGCGAGCGACGACCCGTCGCCGATGTCGGCGACCGCGTCCGCGGCGGATGCCACCACCTTGTCCATCACGCACCTCCGTCGACGAGGACGCTACGCGGGGTACGTCAGACGCACAAGCGTTCGCTGTGCGAACACCTATGGGTGGCGTCCACGCCGCGATGCGGTTCAGGGCTGTGCGAGGGAGCTCCCGAGACGGAGTCCCCGGAGCAGGGGCCTGCGGCGACCGTCCCGTCGCCGCCGCCCGCGTCGAACCACCGAGATGCAGATCAGCGGGGCCGGGAGTGCCCCACATCCCCGCTGAGCTGCATCTCGGCGACCGCCGCCGGCTCGGCCCGGCTCGCACCGCGGCCGGGCCGTGCGGGCGGTGGTCAGGCCGGTGCGGGTGCGGTGTGCGGGTCGCCGACGGCGACCTCACCGGCCGCGGCGACCTCGGCGTACACCCCCGCGCACGCCCAGACCCCGCCGACCTGGGGGATCTCGATGCGGTTGTGCTTCGCGACCGTGCGCAGGGTGTCCGGATCGTCGGGCAGGTCGCCCTGGGGGAGCGTCGTCATGACGCAGCGCATGGTGGCGAAGGAGAAGGTGACGCGGGCTTCGTCACCGATCGCCGAGGTGCTGCCGGGCCAGTCGTTCTCGACGAACCCGGCGTCGTCGTCGCGCAGCACGATGTTGGGGCGGTAGCGCAGTGGGTCGAAGGTCGCGTCCGGGTTCAGCTCGCGCAGCCTGTCCAGGGTGGACTCGGTGAGCACGTGCAGCGAGGACAGGTCGAAGAACGTGCCCGGGGCGCCGAACGCGGAGATGTCGAACCGGCTGATCACCTCGCCGGAGTCCTCGTGCCGGGTCGTGGTGTCCTCGATCAGCTTGCGGGGTGCGAGCTGCTGCGGGGTCAGCCCCTCGATGTCGGGCCACAGCTCCTCGAAGTAGCTGCCCTCGGGCGGCACCGAGATCAGCGACACGTCACGGCCGAGCGCGGCGGACAGCGCGGTGTCGAGTCCCTCGTCGTCGCTGCGCAGGACCGAGCCGTCCGGGAAGGTGATCTCGACCGGCGGCAGCGGCTCCCCGGGCACCGGCTCGGCGACGAACCGGGCCGAGAAGCTGAGCAGCCCGAGCCAGCGCTTGGGCACCTTCGCGCTGGCGATGATCCCGGTCGCGGTGTCGAGCACCGCGTAGGCGCGGTCGCCCAGCAGGCCCCGTTCGGTGATGGTGGCCCGGGTCAGGGACTCCCCGAGCATCGACTTGACCGGATACCGGTACAGCGCGACGACCGTCATGTCCGGTGTATATCGGCCCGTCCGCCTCCCCGGCACGGGCCGGACGGACGGGTCCGGCCGGCCGGGTCTCAGCTGAGGAGCCGCGCGCTCCGGGCCGCCGCGGATGCGCCGTCGCGCCGGACCGGATCACCCGGTCAGCCCAGCAGTGCGACCCGGAGCTCGTCCGCGGAGCCGTACACGGCGGTCGCGCCGGCCGCGACCAGCTCGCCGGGCTCGGCGTAGCCCCAGCCCGCCCCGACGCAGCGCAGACCGTGCTCGGCGGCGCCCTCGACGTTGTGCAGCCGGTCACCGACCATCAGCGGCTCGTCGGGCCCGGAGGGGTGCCCGAGCCGGCGCAGCGCCTCGGCGACGACGGCCCCCTTGGTCGGCCGGGCCGCCTCGCGGGTGTCGCCGACGATCTCGGTGAACAGGTCGGTCCAGCCGTGGTGGGCGAGGATCTTGTGCGCCGACACCTCGCCCTTGCTGGTGGCCAGGGCCATCGTGACGCCGGCCGACGACAGCCCGCGCAGCAGCGTCTCGACGCCCGGGTAGGGCGTGCCGTCCAGGCAGCCGTTCTCGTCGCCGTAGATCCGGCGGTAGACCGGCAGCCCCGCGGCGGTGCCGTCCTCGCCGAGGATCGGGGGCAGGCTGCGGTACATCGGCGGGCCGAGCAGGTGTGTGCCGAGCGCGGAGTCGGGGACGTCCAGGCCCACCTCGTCGATCGCGCGGCGCAGGGAGCCGAGGATCCCGGAGGCGGAGTCGACGAGGGTGCCGTCGAGGTCGAGCAGGATGTGGGTCAGCACGTCGGGTCATTCTGCCTGCCGGGGCTCGCGCACCGTCCTTCTCCCCGGCGGTCGCAGGCCGTACGCTTGTACGCATGGCGAACACACTCTTCGGGCCGCTGTCCGGCACCGACCGGGTCGACGGTCTGCTCGACGACGGTGCGTGGATCGCCGCACTGCTGGAGGTCGAGCTGGCCCTGTCGGCCGTCGCCGCCGAGGCGGGTGCGGTCACCGGGCACGACGCCGACGCCGTCGAGCGGGCCGTCGCCGCGGTCGCCGGGGTCGACCCGCACACGCTGGCCACCGAGTCGGTCGAGGGTGGCAACCCGGTGATCCCGCTGGTCCGGCGGCTCAAGGCGGCCGCCGCCCGGATCCAGCCGGGCGCCGAGCGGGCGGTGCACCCGGGTGCCACCAGCCAGGACGTCATGGACACCGCGCTGATGCTGCTCACCCGCCGGGCCGGGCACCGCATCGTCGGCGAGCTCACCGCCTGCGCCGACGCCGCGGCCGCGCTCGGCGCGGCGCACCGCGACACCCCGTGTGCCGCCCGCACCCTCGGCCAGCAGGCGCTGCCCACCACCTTCGGCCTGGTCGCCGTCACCTGGTGCACCGGGCTGGACCGGGCCCGCACCGGCCTCGACCGGGTCCTCGACGCCCTGCCGGTCTCCTACGGCGGCGCCGCGGGCACCCTCGCGGCGCTCCACCCGCACGGCCCGGCGGTCGCCGACGCGCTGGCCGCGCGGCTCGGGCTCGCCCCGCAGGGCGTGCCGTGGCACACCGAACGCAGCCGGGTCGGCGAGCTCGCCGGAGCACTCGGGGTCGCCGCCGGGGCCTGCGCGAAACCCGCGGGCGACGTCGTGCTGCTCTCGGCCACCGAGCTCGGCGAGGTGTCGGAGTCGGCGCCGGGGGACTCGTCGTCGATGCCGCACAAACGCAACCCCGCCGCCGCCGTCACCGCCCGTGGCGCGGCGAAGCGCGCGCCCGGACTGGTCGCGACGCTGCTGGCCGGCGCGGAACAGGAGTTCCAGCGCGCGGCCGGGGCCTGGCACGCCGAGTGGGAGACCCTCGTCGCGCTGCTGCGGGTCACCGCGGGGGCCGCGGCCCGGCTCCGGGTGAGCCTGGAGGGACTGCAGGTGCACCCCGACGCGATGGCGCGCAATCTGGCCCTCGCCGCGGGCGCCCAGGGCCAGGGCACCGGGCACGCCGCCGACCTGGTCGACACCGCGCTCGCCGGGCGGCCCGGATGAGCGCACCGCGCACCGAGCAGGTCCGCTCGCTGGCCCGCGGGCTGGCCGTCATCCGGTCCTTCGACGCGCAACGGCCGCAGCAGACCCTCGCCGACGTCGCCCGTGCCACCGGGCTGACCCGCGCCGCGGCGCGCCGGTTCCTGCTCACCCTCGTCGAGGAGGGCTACGTCCGCACCGACGGCAGGCTGTTCGCCCTCACCCCGCGGGTCCTGGAACTGGGCTGGTCCTACCTGTCCGCGATGGGCCTGCCCGAGATCGCCGCCCCGCACCTGGAACGCCTGGTCGCGACGGTGCGCGAGTCCGCGTCGGTGTCGGTGCTCGACGGCGACCCGCGGACCGGCTACGACGTGGTCTACGTCGCCCGCGTCCCCACGACGCGGATCATGAGCGTGACGATCACCCTCGGGACCCGCTTCCCGGCCTGGGCCACGTCGATGGGCCGCGTCCTGCTCGCCGCGCTCCCGCCCGCCACCCTCGACACGTACCTCGCCACGCTGGAGCCCTCGGCGCTGACCGCGCACACCGTCCCGACCCCGGAACGGCTGCGCACCGAGCTGGACCGGGTTCGCGCCGACGGGCACTGCGTCGTCGACCAGGAGCTGGAGGCGGGGCTGCGTTCGGTCGCGGTGCCCGTGCACGACCGCAGCGGCCGGGTCGTCGCGGCCGCGAACGTCTCCACCCACGCGTCCCGCAACGACGCCGACGGTCTGCGGGCGGACATCCTGCCCGAGCTGCGCGCCTGCGCCACCGCGATCGAGACCGACCTGCGCGCGACGGGCTGACCCGCAGCGGCGATCGGGAACACCTCCGCCCGGCGCCCGGTTGGCCCAGAGGAGGCCCGGCGACACGACGCGCGTCGACACACGCGAGTCGTCGCGGCGGGCGACGACACGGCGAGAGGCGGAGGCACGGTGAGCGGACGTCTGCACCTGGCGGTCGAACTCGGAGCGGCGGGGCGCCACCCCGGTGCGTGGCGGCTCGGCGGCGCCGACCCGGCCCGGCTGTTCACCGCCGCGTACCACCTGGACCTGGTCCGGACCGCGGCGCGCGGCGGTCTCGACCTCGTCGCACTGCCCGACTCCCTGCAGCCGCCCGGCGCCGACCCGGCCTCCTCGCCGGGCACGCTGGACGCGGTCGCCGTCGCCGCACGGGTCGCGCCCGCCGTCCCCGGCATCGGGGTCGTGCCGGCCGTGACGGTCACCCACACCGAGCCCTTCCACCTGTCCAAGGCCGTCGCCACGCTGGACTTCGTGTCCACCGGGCGGGCCGGCTGGCACCCCGAGGTGTCGCGTACGCAGGCCGAGGCCGACCTGTTCGGCCGGGCACGCGCCGACCGCGACGCCGCCTCGCTGTGGCGGGAGGCCGGCGAGGTGATCGAGGTCGCCGCGCGGCTCTGGGACTCCTGGGAGGACGACGCCGAGATCCGCGCCGCCGCCACCGGCCGCTTCGTCGACCGCGACCGGCTCCACCACATCGACTTCACCGGTGAGTTCTTCTCCGTGACCGGTCCGTCGATCACGCCGCGCCCGCCGCAGGGGCAGCCCCTGACCGTGCTGCGCGGCGACGAGGCGGAGGCGCTGGCGACCGTCGGCCGCTACGCCGACGTCGTCCGGGTCGCGGCCGACAGCGTCGCCGCTGCCGCCGAGGCCCGCGACCGGGTCCGCGGTGCCGTCGCCGAGGCCGGGCGCGACCCCGAGCAGGTGACCGTGCTGCTCGACGTCGAGACGCTGCTGGGCGACGACGCCGCCGCCCGGCTGCGCGAGCTCGACGCGCTCGCCCCCGCGGGGGCCGATCCGGCCCCGGCGACCCTGCGCCACGTCGGTGCCCCGGCCGAGCTCGCCGCCCTGCTCCGTGACGCCGCCGAGGAGCGTGCCGCCGACGGGTTCGTCCTGGTCCCGCTGGCGCTGCCGTCCGGGGTCGGCGAGATCGTCGACGGCCTGCTGCCCGCCCTCGGCGACGTCTGGACGCCCGCTCCCTACGACGGCACGCTGCGCGACCGGTTCGGGCTGGCCCGCCCGGTGGACCGCTACGCCCGCACGGCGGGCTGACCGGCACACTCGCCGGGTGCGCGTCCTCACCGCCGACGACCGGCTGCGGGCCCTGCTCGCCCGCCAGCTCCTGACCGGGCGCGCGGACCTGACGGTGCCGCGCGCGCTGGAACGGATCGGGGGGCTGCAGACCCAGCACGCGCCGTCGGGCTACCTCGGGCTGTGGTCGCGGCTGGCCCGCTTCGACCGCGCGACGCTGACCGCGATGCTGCACGACGGGCGCGTGGTGCAGGCGTGGGCGATGCGGTCGACCATCCACATGCTCGGCCGCCGCGACCACCCGGTGTTCACCGCCGCGGTCCGGGCCGAGCAGCGGGCCGACTGGCTGCGGCTGCGTCGTGACGTCACCGAGGCCGACATGGTCGCCGCGGCCCGCGTCGTCGGCGGGCTGCTCGCCGGCGGGCCGCGCCGGCACGCCGAGATCACCGCCGCACTCGCCGACGCCGGTCTGCCCGCAGGGGTGTTCCCGGGCGTGCAGCACTGGGTCGGGCTGGTGCGGGTCCCGCCGGCGGGCACCTGGGCCACCCCGCGCGCCCACGTGTACGGGCCCGCCCCGGCCACCGGACCCGGCCCGGAGCCCGCGGCCGCGCGGACCGAGCTGGCCCGCCGCTACCTGCGGGCGTTCGGACCCGCCTCCGCCCCGGACGTGGCCCGGTTCGCCGGGTGGCCGGTCGGCGTCGCACGCGCCGCGCTGGCCGGGACGCCCCTGCGCCGGTTCGCCGCCGTCGACGGGACCGAGCTGCTCGACGTCCCGCGCGGTCCGCTGCCCGGCCCGGACACCCCGCTGCCGGTGCGGCTGCTCGGCCCGTTCGACGCGGTGCTGCTGCTCGGGCACGCCGCCGGCGCCGCGATCGTGCCGGCCGCCCACCGCCACCACGTCTTCGCGACGAACCGGCCGCGGTCGGCACCGACCTTCCTGCTGCACGGCCGGGTGGCGGGCACCTGGGAGCACCGGGACGGCCGGGTCGTCACCGCCCCCTTCGCCCCGCTCGCGGACGCCGACCGGCGCGCCGTCGACGACGAGGCGGACCGCCTCGCCGACTGGCTCCGGGACCCGGGCCCGGACGCGCCCCCGGCGTGACGCACGATGGGATCATGACCGGGACGACACCGCCGCAGCAGACCAGGCCCGGACCGGGCACCCGGGAGCGGATGCGGCGGGCCCCGGTCGAGACGGGGCTGGGGATGGTGCCCGACCCGTCGTCGACGCGGGAGCGGATCGTGCTGCGCGCCCCGCTGCACGACGGCGTCCGCACCGCGGACGGGGGCGTCCTGCCGGTGCTGCCGGCGCTGCTGGCCGACTCCGGCCTCGGCTACCTCGTGTTCTCCACCGCGCGGCTGACCGCCGGGGCGCCCACTGTCGACCTGCGCCTCGACCAGGCAGGCGCCCCCGCTGCGCACGCCCGGTGGCTGCGCGCGGAGCTGACCCTGCTGCACCTCGACGACGAGGTCGCGGTCGGGCGGGCCGACATGCACGACGACACCGGCGCCGCGGTCGCGCACGTCGTCGCGACCTTCGCGCTCCTCGGCGCCCCGGCCCGGCCCGGCGGGCTCGCCACCGGTGCCGGTGCCCCCGCGCCCGCCCCGGGGACACCCACTCCGGGCACACCCACCCCGGACACCGACCTCCGAGCCGGGCTCCCGCCGTTCGACCCCGCCCGGCTGCGGCCGGAGCACCTCGAGCGCGACGCCGACGGCGACGTCGTGTTCCTCCCCGGCCCGTCGACGACGAACCTCAACGGCACCACCCACGGCTCCGTGCTGTCCGGGCTCGCGGCCGCGGCCCAGGCCGCCCACCCCGGCGCCGAGGGCGCCCGCCCGCTGTCGGTCACCGTCGAGTTCCTCCGGCCGGTGCAGGTCACCGACCGGCTGCGGGCCCGCACCGTCGCGATCCGCGACGGCCGCCGCTTCCGCACCCTGGGCACCGAGCTGCTGCTACCCGACGGGCGGGCCGCGGTCCGCGCGGTCGGCACCGCCCTGCGCCGCTGACCCCTGCGCCGCTGACCCCGCGCCGCGGTCGGCCATGCGCCGTTGATCGCCCGGACCGGGGATCGCTGTTAGCGTCGTCACCGTCCCCGGCTCGGAGGTGCGCACGTGTCGACCCCGCAGGTCCCCGCCCCACGACCCCACCGGATCGCCGTCATCGGGTCCGGACCGTCCGGCCTCTACACGGCCGAGGCGTTGCTGGCGGGGGACCCGTCGGTGCACGTCGACGTGATCGACCGGCTGCCCGCCCCCTACGGCCTGGTCCGCTACGGCGTCGCCCCCGACCACGTGAAGATGAAGTCGGTCATCCGGGCGCTGGTGCGGACCTTCGACGACAGCGACCGTGTCCGCTTCCTCGGCAACGTCCACGTCGGGACCGGCGGCATCCCCGGTGAGGCGCTGCGGGAGCACTACCACGCCGTCGTGCACGCGACCGGCAGCGCGGTCGACCGCGACCTCGGCGTCCCGGGGGAGGACCTCGCGGGCTCGGTCGGGAGCGGTGCGTTCGTGTCCTGGTACTGCGGCCATCCCGACGCCGTCGGTCCCGGCCCGCTGCTCGACCGCCCCGGCGTGGTCGTGGTCGGCGCCGGGAACGTCGCCGTCGACGTCGCGCGGGTCCTCGCCCGGCCGGCCGACGACCTCGCCGCCACCGACGCCCACGACGCCGTGGTCGACGCGCTCCGGGCGAGCGCGGTCACCGACGTACACGTACTGGTCCGGCGTGACCCGCTGCACGTGAAGTTCACCCCCGCCGAGCTGCGCGGTCTCGGCGGCCTCGACGAGGTCGACCTGGTGGTGCACGACGACGGCCTGCTCGCGGCGGGCGTCGCGGAGCCCGGGGAACGCCGGATGCGGCAGAACATCGAGATGCTCACCGAGTGGGCCCGGCGCCGGTCCACCGGGGCGCGACGGCGGATCCACCTGCGGTTCCTGCGCTCCCCGGTCCGGCTCGTCGACGACGGCACCGGCCGGGTCGGGGGCGTCGAGGTCGAACGCAACGCGCCCGACGCCGACGGCCGGGTGCGCGGCACGGGGGAGCGCGAGACCCTGGAGGCGGGGCTGGTCGTGCGGGCCATCGGCTACGCGGGCGAGCCCATCGAGGGACTGCCCTTCGACGCGGCCACCGGAACCGTCCCGCACGAGGCCGGACGGGTGCTGCTGGGTGGGGAGCCGGTCCGCGGCAGCTACGTGGCCGGGTGGATCAAGCGCGGCCCGACCGGGGTGATCGGCACCAACAAGGGCGACGGTGCCGAGACCGCGGAGTCGGTCCTGGCCGACCTGCCGGGCCTGTCGACCCCGCCGCGTCCGGGTGGCGCCGCCGTCGTCGAGCGCCTGCGCTCCTTCGGCGTGGACCCCGTGCTCTGGGAGGACTGGCTGCGGATCGACGCCGCCGAACTCGCCCTGGGGGAGCGGCGCGGCGGCACCGAGCGGGTCAAGATCGCCGACCGGGCCGAGTTGCTCGACGCCGCCCGCAGCCGCAGCACACGGTCGTAGCGGGCGGGAAGGAACGGCCCGATCAGTACGGGTCGACGGCCATGACGCAGGACATCGCACCCATGCCGCGGGAGAAGTCGTCGGCCTCGTCGGGCGTCATCGACATCGTGCAGGTGACCGAGCTGTAGGCGACGCCCTCGCGGACGTCGACGCAGAACTCGCGCAACGTGCGGCCGCAGCTCTGCAGGACCGAGGCGATCTGCATGACCCCGGCCATCCCGTCGCCGGTGACGACGGTGTGCCGGCGCGGCATCCGGGACGCGATGTCCGCGGCGCCACCGGAACCGGTGGGGAAGGAGAAGGTGGTCGGACGGTCGGCGGTGATGCTCATGATCGTATGGCTCCGTGCGTTGCGCGAGAGAGAAGCGGGAACGCGAGCCAGGTCTCGAAGATCCTCACCGCGGTGTGCGGGAGGGAGGCGCCGGGATTGCGGCGCGGGCGCGTCGGCGGCCTGGATCAGCCGACGCGCAGTGCTACTACCGCGAGAATGAGTGCGGCCAGCGCTGCGGCCGGAGCAAGGGTGTGCTCGACGGTGCGCATGACGATCACACTAGCAACCGGATGCGGCCTGCGCCACACGGGATGCCCCCACTAGCCTGAGCGGCGTCCGCCACGCCCTGACCCGAGGGGGAGCCCCACCGTGATCACCGCGATCGTCCTGGTGCACACCGCCGCCGACCGGATCCCCGAGACCGCGCAGGCCATCGCGGACCTCGACGGCGTGGCGGAGGTCTACTCCTGCGCCGGTGACGTGGATCTGATCGCGGTCGTCAAGGTGCGTGAGCACGAGCAGCTGGCCGACGTGATCGCCAGCAGGCTCAGCAAGGTCGACGGGGTGGTCGGCACCGACACCCACATCGCGTTCCGGTCCTACTCCCGGGCCGACACCGACGCCGCGTTCGCCATCGGCCTGGACTGAGACCCGGCCCGCCCCGTCGCGGGCGACGGCCGGGCCCGGGACGACCCGACCGGCCTCAGGCGGCCAGCTCGGTGGACAGGGCCGCCCAGCGGGTGAGCAGCTCGCCCGCGGCCCCGGAGTCCACGGCGTCGGCGACGGTGCCGAGCGCGTCCCCGATCGCTGCCGTCAGGTCGTCGCCGACCCCGCGGTGTGCGGCGAGCGCGCCGGCGGCGTTGAGCAGCACGGCGTCGCGCACCGGCCCGGTCTTGCCGGCCACCAGGTCGCGGACCACGGCGGCGTTGACCTGCCGGGTGCCCCCGCGCAGGTCCTCGGCGGTGGCGACGCCGACCCCGAGTCGCGCCGGGTCGAGGCGCTCCTGGCGGACGGTGCCGCCGTCGGCGATCCACACGGTGCTCGAACCGGTGGTGGTGAGCTCGTCGAGGCCGTCGTCGCCGCGTACCACCAGTACCGACTTGCCACGCCGGGCGAAGACCTCGGCCATCGTCGCGGCGTGCCGGGGGTCGGCGCAGCCGATCAGGCCGGTGTCGGGCTGGGCGGGGTTGGACAGCGGCCCGAGCAGGTTCATCGCGGTCGGCACGCCGAGCTCGCGCCGGACCCCGCCGGCGTAGCGCATGGCGGGGTGGAAGGACTGGGCGAAGCAGAACGCGATCCCCAGTTCCGCGACGCACCGCTCGACGGCGGCCGGGGTCAGCTCGATCGCGACGCCCAGCTCCTCCAGCACGTCGGCCGTCCCGCACTGCGACGACGCCGCTCGTCCGCCGTGCTTGACCACCGGCGCCCCCGCCGCCGCGACGACGATCGCGGCCATCGTGGAGATGTTCACCGTGTGCGCCTGGTCCCCGCCGGTGCCGACGACGTCGACCGCCCGACCGGGCACCTGCACCCGCAGCGCGTGCGCGAGCATCGCGTCGGCCATCCCCGAGATCTCCGCGGGCGTCTCGCCCTTCGCGCGCAGCGCGACCAGGAACCCGGCGAGCTGCGCCGGGGTCGCCTCCCCGGCGAAGACCCGTCCCATCGCCCAGGTCGCCTCGTCGGCGGTGACGTCCTCGCCGCGCATCAGGCGGCCGATCACGGAGGGCCAGGTGGGTGCGCTCACGCGGTGGGGTTCCTTCGGTCTCGCTACTGCGCGGTCAGGGTGCCGGGCCGATGGTCGCGCAGGACCTGCGCCACGACCTCGGCCGCCTCGATCGGGTCGAGCGGGTGCACGAGCACGGCGTCCGCCTCCGACCAGGTGGCGAGCCAGCGGTCGTCCCGGCGGCGGACGGTCAGCACGATCGGGGGACAGCCCACGATCTCGTGACGCAGCTGCTTGGCCACGCCCATCCCGCCGGTCGGCTGCGCCTCGCCGTCGAGGATCAGCAGGTCGGCCTCGCCCGCGTCGCAGGCCGCGAGGACCTCGGCGATACCGGCCGCCTCGACCCAGCGCACCCGGCCCACGTCCGGGGCGGGGCGCCGCCCGACCGCCTCGATGATGCTCTCGCGGACCTCGGGGCGGTGGCTGTAGACCAGCACCGTGCTGGTCCCCGTCACCGATCCGGCCGCGCTGCCGATCTCTGCCGCTCGTCCGCTCACGTCGGCGATACTAGGGGAACCCCCCGACGCCCCCGAACGTTGTCGCGCCGGCGGTACCGCCCGGAGTCCTCCGGTGGCCGCCCGGACGTCCCGACCAGGCGATGAGTTCCCGATCATGGGGTCCGTTCGCCGATCGTGATGTCCCGAGGGGTATCCCGACAAGCCGTAGAAGTTCGGCTCGGGTCATAATGCCCGACGTGACGACAGCGGCACCCAACATCAGCGCGCGGATCCATTCGCTGAACCGACCCAACCTGGTCAGCATCGGCACCATCGTCTGGCTCTCCAGCGAGCTGATGTTCTTCGCCGGGCTGTTCGCGATGTACTTCACCGCGCGGGCGCAGAACGACGGCCCCTGGCCGCCGCCGCCCACCGAGCTCGACGTCCCCTACGCGCTCACGATCACGATCATCCTGGTCGCGTCCTCGTTCACCTGCCAGTTCGGCGTGTTCGCGGCCGAGCGCGGTGACGTGTTCGGGCTGCGCCGCTGGTACGCGGTGACGCTCGTGATGGGCACGATCTTCGTCCTCGGTCAGGCGTTCGAGTACTACACGCTGGTGACCGCGCACGAGACGACGATCGCCTCCAGCGCCTACGGGTCGGTCTTCTACCTGGCGACCGGCTTCCACGGGCTGCACGTGGTCGGCGGCCTGGTCGCGTTCGTGTACCTGATCATCCGCACGAAGCTCAGCAAGTTCACGCCCGCCCAGGCCACCGCGGCGATCGTGGTGTCGTACTACTGGCACTTCGTCGACGTGGTGTGGATCGGGCTGTTCGCCACGATCTACTTCATCCGCTGACCGATCGCGCCGCCCGTTCCCTGACAGCACCCGCCACGACGTCGAGGTTGGAAGACCCCCAGCGATGACCGAGAACCAGAACCCACCACCGGCCGCCCGGCCGGACGAGAAGGCCGGGGGCCGCTCCCGTCCGCACGGCAAGTTGAAGCGCCGGATCGCCGGCGCCCTCGCCATCGGGCTGGGCCTGCTGTCCGTCGGATTCCTCTACGCCGCCTTCGCGCCGCAGCCGCAGGTCGCCCAGGCGCAGCAGGACACCGCGCTGATCGCCAAGGGCGAGCAGCTCTACAACAACACCTGCATCACCTGCCACGGGGCGAACCTGCAGGGTGTCGAGAACCGCGGGCCGAGCCTGATCGGTGTCGGTGACGCCGCGGTCTACTTCCAGGTGTCCTCGGGGCGCATGCCGATGGCGCGCCAGGAGGCCCAGGCCGCCCGCAAGCACCCGTTGCCGATCTTCGACCCGGAGACCCAGGAGGGCCGGGCGAACCTCGAGGCGCTGGGCGCGTTCGTGCAGGCCAACGGCGGTGGGCCGGTCACCCCGGCCGCGACCGGCGAGGCCCTGCGCGGCGACGACCCGGGCCGCGGTGGCGTGCTGTACCGCCTGAACTGCGCCTCGTGCCACAACTTCACCGGTGTCGGCGGCGCGCTGTCGTCCGGCAAGTACGCTCCCGCGCTCGAGCCGGCCAGCGAGGAGCAGATCTACACCGCGATGCAGACCGGTCCGCAGAACATGCCGCGCTTCTCCGACCAGCAGCTCACGCCGCAGGAGAAGCAGGACATCATCGCGTACATCAAGTCGGTGAACCACGCCAACGACCCGGGCGGCTACTCGCTGCTGGGTCTCGGTCCGGCGGCCGAGGGTGTCTTCATCTTCGCCGTCGTGATGTCCGGTCTGGTCGGGTTCGCCATCTGGTTGGGGGCGAAGAGTTGAGCAGCGAAGTCAGCACCGGGTCGGACCGTCGTCCGACCAAGGAGGAGCTCGACGCGATGTCGCCCGAGCAGCTGGCCCGTCTGGCCGGTGAGCTCGACGAGGTCGAGGTCGTGCACAACACGCCCGCATTCCCCATCCCGGGGACCCGTGCGGAGAAGCGCGCCGAGCGGTCGGTCGCGCTCTGGTTCGTCATCTCGGCGGTCTCGATGATCGCCTTCGTGGTCGCGTTCATCGCGTGGCCGTGGGAGTACGTCAACGTCGGCGAGCCCGGCCACGCGCTCTACAACCTCTACACGCCGGTCATCGGCTTCACCTTCGGGTTCTCGGTGCTGGCCATCGGCATCGCGGTCATCCAGATGGTCAAGAAGCTCTTCCCGGACGAGACCTCGGTGCAGCAGCGCCACGACGGCCCGTCCACCGACGTCGACCGCGCCACCTTCCTGGCCCAGGTCGCCGACGCGGGCAAGGGCACCACGATCGGGCGCCGCAAGCTGATCATCCGCAGCGCGGGTCTCGCCGCGGCCGTGGCCGGCATCGGCACCGGTGTCGTGGCGCTCGGCGGCATCATCCGCAACCCGTGGGCCGAGGGCGACGACGCCCCGCTGTGGCACACGGGCTGGCGCCCGGAGAACGGCGAGACGGTGTACCTGCGCACCGACACGGGTATCCTCTCCGAGATCGCCCGCGTGCGACCCGAGGACATGGAGCCGGGTTCGATGATGACCGTCTTCCCCTACCGCGAGAGCGAGCGGGGCAACGAGGAGGAGCTGCTGCACGCGCAGCGCGCCTCGGACGCGCCGGTCATGCTGATCCGTCTCCGGCCCGGGACCGAGGTCACGAAGCGCCCCGGTCAGGAGAACTTCAACTATGGTGACTTCTACGCCTGGTCGAAGGTCTGTACCCACCTCGGGTGCCCGACCTCGCTGTACCAGGCGCAGGACAACCGCATTCTCTGCCCGTGCCACCAGTCGCAGTTCCTGGCCACCCAGGATGCCGAGCCCGTCTTCGGGCCGGCCGCCCGGCCGTTGCCTCAGCTGCCGATCACGGTGAACGAGGAGGGCTTCTTCGTCGCCCGTAGCGACTTCGTGGAGCCCGTCGGACCCGCGTTCTGGGAGAGGCCGAAGACGACATGAGCTCGATCACGACACCCACCACCTCCTCGGGGGGCTTCGCGGCGAAGGGCGGCGCGGCTCTCGACCAGGCGGACCAGCGCTACCACGCGGCCGCGGGTCTGCGGAAGCAGTTCAACAAGGTCTTCCCGACCCACTGGTCGTTCATGCTGGGCGAGATCGCCCTGTACAGCTTCATCATCGTGCTGCTGTCGGGCACCTACCTGGCGCTGTTCTTCGACCCCTCCATGCAGGAGGTCGTCTACAACGGCCCGTACGACCCGCTGCGCGGCGTGCACATGTCGCGTGCCTACGAGTCCGCGCTCGAGATCTCGCTCGAGGTCCGGGGCGGGCTGTTCATGCGCCAGCTGCACCACTGGGCGGCGCTGCTGTTCGTCGCCGCGATGATCATCCACATGTTCCGGGTGTTCTTCACCGGCGCGTTCCGCAAGCCGCGTGAGGCCAACTGGACCATCGGCGTCGTCCTGATCCTGCTGGGCACCTTCGCCGGCTTCACCGGCTACTCCCTGCCGGACGACCTGCTCTCCGGTGTGGGTCTGCGGATCGCCTCGGGCATCACGCTGACCGTGCCGATCATGGGCACCTGGGTGCACTGGGCGCTGTTCGGCGGCGAGTTCCCGGGCACCGAGATCATCCCGCGGCTCTACATCATCCACGTGCTGGTCCTGCCCGGGATCATCCTCGCGCTGATCGCGGTGCACCTCGGCCTGGTGTGGTACCAGAAGCACACCCAGTTCCCCGGCCCCGGCCGGACCGAGAACAACGTCGTCGGCGTGCGGATCATGCCGCAGTTCGCGGCCAAGGGCGGAGCGTTCTTCTTCGTCGTCGCCGGTGTGCTCGCGCTGATCTCCGGGCTGTTCCAGATGAACCCCATCTGGCACCTCGGTCCGTACGACGCCTCGCACATCTCCGCCGGGTCCCAGCCGGACTTCTACATGCTGTGGTCCGAGGGTATGGGCCGGATCTTCCCGCCGTGGGAGTTCTACCTGTTCGGGACGTACACGATCCCGGCCGCGTTCATCCCGACGGCGGGCTTCCTCCCGGTGCTGTTCGTGCTCGCGGGGGCCTACCCGGCGATCGAGCGGCGCTTCACCGGGGACGAGGCGATCCACAACCTGCTGCAGCGTCCGTGCGACGTGCCGGTCCGCACCGCGCTCGGCGCCATGGCGATCTCGTTCTACCTGTGGCTCGTGATGTGCGGGTTCAACGACTGGATCTCGTACTTCTTCCACATCTCGCTGAACGCGACGACGTGGGCCGGCCGCATCGGTCTGCTCGTCGTCCCGCCGATCGTGTACTGGGTGGCGTACCGCTGGTGCATCGGTCTGCAGCGGTCGGACCGCGCGGTGCTGGAGCACGGCATCGAGACCGGCATCATCAAGCGGCTCCCGCACGGCGAGTTCATCGAGGTGCACCAGCCGCTGGGCGGTGTCGACGCGCACGGCCACGCCATCCCGCTGGAGTACCAGGGCGCCTCGGTGCCCAAGCGGATGAACCAGCTGGGTTCGGCGGGCGAGCCGGTCTCCGGTTCGCTGCTGACCCCGGACCCGGTCGAGGAGTCCCGTGCGCTGGCCGCGGCCCGGCACGAGGCCCACGAGCGGGAGCTGGAGGAGTCCCGTCGGCGTCACGAGGCGCAGGCGGAGCTCGAGTCCCGGCGCGACGAGCTCGCGGGCCGTCCGGACGACGGAGGCCGTCCGCAGCAGCCGCGCGACTGAGCACCACCCCGGGCCCCGGCCCGGACGCACGCCACGGCGGCCCCGTCGGAGACACGCTCTCCGGCGGGGCCGCCGTCGTGTGCGGGTGTGTCGGTGCACCCGTGGCCGCACCCGTGGTCGCACTCGTGGCGGCACCCGTGGCCGTACCGACGCCGTGTCGCCCGGGACCGTCGCGGCGTCCCCTCCCGCGGGGCCGCCGCGGCCTCAGACCCCGGCGGGCTCGTCGGGGGAGCGGTCACCGGTACGGTGCGACGCCTCCCGCGCCCGGTCGGCCCAGTCCCGCCAGGCGCCCCCGCCGCGCGCCGGCTCCGACCAGGGCGGGTCGCTGTAGACCAGCCGGGTCCCGCCGGTGCTGAGCCAGCGGTGCAGGATGCGGACCTCCTCCGACGGCGCACCGCGCAGCGGCCCGTCGCCCGGCAGGATCGTCTGCGCCCCGGTCCGCAGCGCCTCGACGACCGGCATCGGCCGCACCCCGCGCGACGCGTTGCCCGCCGCGGCGAGCCGCCCGTGGCGCAGGACGGCGAGCTCCCAGCCGCCCCGGCCGTCGGGGCGGGCGCCCACCAGCTCGTCGATCCCCGCGAGCGCGGCCAGGGTGCCGCCCCGGTCGACCCCGGCCGCCAGGGTGGCCAGCCGGTCCCGGGCCCGCGCCGCCGCCTCGTAGCGCCCGCCGGCGGACCGGTCGTCGACCTCGGCGGCCAGCACCCGCAGCGGGCCGTCGTCGCGGCCGGCGACGAGGTCACCCCAGGCATGGACCGCCGGTGCGTAGTCCTCGGCGGGCTGCAGGCCCGCGCACGGGGCGGCACAGCGGCCCAGCTCGTGCAGGGCGCACGGGGTCGCGGACGGGTTCCGGGCCGGGATGCGGATCGTGCACCGGCGCAGCGGCAGCGCGTCGAGTGCCGCGTCCAGGACGTCGGTCGCGGCCCGCTGCGACGGGAACGGGCCGAGCGCGTCCGCCCGGGGGGTGGCGACGACCGACAGCCGCGGGAACGTCTCGGCGGTCGGCACGACCCAGTAGGCCCGGCCCGGGTTGCGGGAGCGCCGGTTGTAGGGCGGGCGGTGCGCGGCGATGAGCGCCAGCTCGCGGACCGAGGCCTCCAGGGCGTGCGCGCAGACGACGGTGTCGACCTTCTCGGCGCGGGCGAGCATGTCGCGGACCCGGCGGCGCTTCTCCCCGGCCGTGAAGTAGGACCGCACCCGGCGGTGCAGGTCGCCGCTGGTGCCGACGTAGAGCACCTGGCCGTCGCCGCCGCGGAACAGGTACACCCCGGGCTCGGACGGGACGTCGTTCGCCAGGTGCCTGCGGCGGCGCTGGGTGGTGGTGGGCCGGTGCGGTGCCCGGTCACGGACGAGCTGCAGGACTCTGCACGCCGAGATTGCCGATCCGCTCCAGCAGGTGGTGCAGCACCTCGACGGTCGCCCGGGCGTCGGTCAGTGCCCGGTGGTCCGGGGTGGTGGCGCAGCCGAAGTGTCGCGCCAGCGTGCCCAGCTTCACGCTGGGGCACTCGGCGTGCGGGAGCACGGCCCGGGCGAGCCGAGCGGTACACAGGACCGGTGGGCCGGGCCAGGGGCGGTCGAGGCGCTCGCAGGCGGCCTTGAGGAATCCCGTGTCGAACGGGGCGTTGTGTGCCACCAGCACCGAGCCGCGGAGCATGTCGAGCACCGAGGGCAGGACCGCGCCCAGCGGCGGGGCGTCGTGCAGCATCGCGTTCGTGATGCCGGTCAGCCGGGTGATGTCGGCCGGGACCCGGACGCCGGGGTCGACCAGCGTGCCGAGCTCGGAGATCCGGCTGCCGCCGCGGACGGCGACCGCCCCGACCTCGGTGATCGCGTCGGTCCGGTGGCTGCCGCCGGTCGTCTCCAGGTCCACCACGCAGAACGTGACGTCGCGCAGCGGCGTGCCCAGCTCGTCGAAGGTGAGCTGCGGGGAGCAGGAGGTCACGCCCGCACCGTAGCGGTGGGGACCGACAGTATGTTCGAACACCCGCCCGGCCCCGGATCGCGGGGCGTCCCCCACCGATCGGTGACGTCACCGACGCCGACCGCCGCGCCGACGGCGTTCTCCGGCAGGCGGGGATAACCTGGACCGATGGCGCACGACGACACGGAGCGACCGGAGCCCACGGGCCCCGGGGTCGCACCGTGCGCCGCCGGCGGGGCACCGCAGGCCGACGGGCCGTCCCGGGCCGACACCCCCGGCCCGGGCACGGACGGCGCCCGCCCCGCGGACGGCACCCGTCCCGTCGACGCCGGCCGCCCGGTGGAGGGCGCGCACCCCGCCGGGAGCCCCGATGAGCAGGCCCCGGAGGACTGGTCGGAGCTGCCCGCCCCGCTGCGCGCCCGGCTCGCCGACATCGCGGGCACCGCGCTCGGTGGCCTGCCACCCGGTGACGTGCCCACCCCGCTGCGCCGCTTCACCCGGTTCACCCCGGCCAAGCGGGCCCGGCTCGGCGGGCACGTACTGGTGGCCCGCCTGCAGCAGGACCCGGCGTTCCGGGCCACGGTCGTGGCCTGGTGGTCGGAGAACCGGCCCGGTGAGCTGGAGCTGCCCGAGGCCCCCTCCGCGCGGCCCGCCACCGGCCCGTCCGACCGGCCCCACCCGGGCCAGGACGTGCCCACCGGCCCCGCCGGGGCCGCCCCGGACGGGACCGGCCCCACCCCGGACGGAACCGCGCCCACCCCGGACGCCACCGGCCCCACCCCGGACGGAACCGGGCCCACCCCGGACGGAGCCGGGCCCACCCCGGACGGAGCCGGGCCCACCCCGGACGGAGCCGGGCCCACCCGGGACGGAACCGCGCCGACCCCGGCCGCTACCGGCGCCACCCCGGGGGCCGCCCGCCTGCCCGCGCCGGTCGACAAGCTCGATGTGGCGGCCGTCGCCCTGCTGACCGCCGATCCGCTCGCCCACCGGCGGGTCGCGGAGGTCGGGCAGACCGCCGACCTGGCGAACCTGCGCGCCGAGCGTGACGAGGCCCTGGCCAAGGTCGACAAGCTCACGGCCGAGCTCGAACGGGCCCGGGCCGAGCTCGTCGAGGAACGGGAGCGGGCCCGGGCGCTCGTCGGCGAGCGCGAGGCCGAGTACCACCAGATGCGCCGCCGGGTCAGTGACCAGGGTGCCCGGCTGCGTGCCGCGCTCGACGCCCGCGGCGAGATGGAGCAGGAGATCGCCCGGCTGCGCGGCGGCGTCGACGACGAGCTCGCCCGCGCCCGCGCCGAGACGGCCGCCGAGCGCGAGCGGGCCGACCGCGAACGTCGCCGGGCCGACGCCGCGGCGGGTCAGGTCGCCGCCGCTCGCCAGGCCGCCCGCGAGGCGCGTCGCGGCGACGAGGTGCGCCTCGAGCTGCTGCTCGACACCGTCAGCGGCGCGATCTCGGGCCTGCGCCGCGAGCTCGACGTCGGCGCGGGCGGGCCCCGCCCCGCGGACCTGGTCGCCGGTACCGGCGACCAGGGGACGACCGGCGCCCACGGCGCGGCGCCCGTCGACGGGCTGGCCGCGCTGGACGCGCTGCTGACCGTGCCGTCGGTGCACCTGATCGTCGACGGGTACAACGTCAGCAAGACCGGTTACCCGGATCTGCCCCTGGCCGACCAACGGTCCCGGCTGGTGGCCCAGCTCGGCGCGCTGGGCGCCCGCACCGGGGCCGAGATCACCGTGGTGTTCGACGGGGCCGCCGTGGTCGCCGCGCCGGTACGGGGCAGCCGCGGGGTGCGGGTGCTGTTCAGCGACGCCGGGGTGATCGCCGACGACGTCGTCCGCGACCTCGTCGCCGCCGAGCCGGCGGGCCGACCGCTGCTGGTCGCGACCTCGGACCAGGAGATCGTGCGCTCGGTCCGCCGTCGCGGTGCGCACACGGTGGCGTCCGCGGTCCTGCTGCGCCGCCTCGGCGGCTGAGCACTCACCCCACGTCACGGTGCCGGGCGGTGCGCCCGGCAGGCGGGACCACCGGCATCGGCAGCGCCGTGGGTGCCGAGGGCGCCGGTGCGCCCGGCTCGACCAGACGCAGGTGCGGGATGAGGCCGCCCTCGGCCAGCACCTGCAGTGCGCGGCGCTCCGGCTCGGCGAACTCCACCGGCGCCGCGGCCGCACCCGCCGCGCCGTCCGGCCGGTCGACGAGCAGGTAGGGGATCGGCCGGTCGTCCTCCGGGACCTCCAGCAGCACGCCGATGACGCAGGCACCGCATGCGGCACCGCGGACCTCGCAGCGATCGCAGTCGACGAGCATGGCTCCTCCTTCGTCGGACCCGAGGTGGTCGAGTACCGCGGACGCTAGGGGAGGGGTCCGACAGAAATGGTTCGCGCGAGAGAAATCCCGGCCGCGTCCGTCACCGCGGGCGCCGCGGCTCGTTCACCTGAACAGCACGACATCCTCACCAGCTGTGCCGTCGAGCGACCACCACCACTCGTACGGAGCAGTGCCCCGCGCGGAGACCGGGTGTCCCGGTCACGCAACGGTGAGGACGCGGAACTCGTCCGCTCCCCGGAGTGTCGGACGGCGGCCCGCATCCCCGACGCGCACCGCGCGTGCGGAGCCGCCGTCCCGACCCCGCGGTCCCCGACCCCGCGGTCCCCGATCCGGCAGATCCCTCGGCGCCGCTCACCCCCGCGCCGTGGCCGGTCGCCGGGGGCAGGCGGCCGACCGGGGACTAGCGTCGCCGACCGTGGCGCGCACGCTGCTGGTGACCAACGACTTCCCGCCCCGGCCGGGTGGCATCCAGTCCTACCTGTCCGACCTCGCCCGCGCGCTGCCGCCGGACGCCCTCGCCGTCTACGCCCCCGCCTGGCGCGGCGCGACCGAGCACGACACGGCCCTGCCCTATCCGGTGCACCGGCACTCGTCGTCGCTGATGCTGCCGGTGCCCGACGTCGCCCGCCGCGCCGCCGCGCTCGCCCGTGAGCACGGCGCGAGGACGGTCTGGTTCGGCGCGGCCGCGCCGCTGGGGCTGCTGGGGCCACACCTGCGCCGCCGGGCCGGGGTGGCGCGGGTGGTGGCCACCACGCACGGCCACGAGGTCGGCTGGTCGATGCTGCCCGGCGGGCGTGGGGCGCTGCGCCGGATCGGCGACGACGCCGACGTCGTCACCGCGGTCTCGTACTGGACCCGCGACCGGCTCGCCGGGGCGCTCGGCCCGGACGCCGCGCTCGAGGTCCTGCCGCCCCCGGTGGACACCGTCCGGTTCGCGCCGGACCCGGTCGCCCGCGCCGCGATCCGGGCCCGGTACCGGCTCGGGGACGCACCGGTGGTGACGTGCGTGTCCCGCCTGGTGCCGCGCAAGGGGCAGGACGTACTGGTCGCGGCGCTGCCGCGGATCCGGCGCCGGGTACCGGGGGCCCGGCTGCTGCTCGTCGGCGGCGGGCCCTACCGGGACCGGTTGCGCACCCTGGCGGCGCGCGCCGGGGTCGCCGACGCCGTGGTGTCCACCGGCGCGGTCCCGGCCGCCGAGCTCGCCGCGCACCACGCCGCCGGGGACGTGTTCGCCCTGCCGTGCCGCACCCACCTGGGCGGGCTCGACGTCGAGGGGCTGGGGATCGTCCTGCTGGAGGCCGCGGCGTCGGGGCTGCCCGTCGTCGCGGGGGACTCCGGTGGGGCGCCGGAGACGGTCGAGGACGGGGTGACCGGCCACGTCGTGCCCGGGCGCGACGTCGCCGCGGTCGCCGACCGGGTCGCCGACCTGCTCGGCGACCCCGTCCGGGCCACGGCGATGGGCCGTGCCGGGCGGGCCCGTGTCCGGCGGGCCCGGGGCGGGCCGTCCTCGGCGGCGCGGCTGCACGGCTTCCTGACCGGGACCCCGGCACCGCTGTGACCCGCGTCGGGCCCGGCCGCGGTGGCCGGGGCCCGACGCGGCGCGGTCAGCCCTTGTCGGCGGTGGTCCCTGCGTACAGCGCCTCGATCTCCCCGGCGTAGGACTCCACGACGACCTTGCGCTTGACCTTCATGGTCGGTGTCAGCTCGCCACCGGCCTCGCTGAAGTCCTGCGGCAGGATCGTGAACTTGCGGATCTGCTCCGCCCGGGAGACGGCCTGGTTGGCGTCCTCCACGGCGGCGGCGATCTCCCCGCGCAGCTCCGGGTCGTCGACGAGGTCGGCGGCCGAGCTGCCGTCGCCCGCGGGCTTGCCGTTGCGCTCGCGCCAGCCCGGCAGGGCGTCCGGGTCGATGGTGACCAGCGCGGAGATGAACGGCTTCTGGTCGCCGATCACGATGCACTGGCCGACCAGCGGGTGCGCCCGCAGCCGGTCCTCGAGCACCGCCGGGGCGACGTTCTTGCCGCCCGCGGTGACGATGATCTCCTTCTTGCGGCCGGTGATGGTGAGGAAGCCGCCGTCGTCGAGCTCGCCGATGTCGCCGGAGTGGAACCAGCCGTCGGCCTCCAGCGCCTCCTTCGACGCCTCCTCGTTCTTCCAGTAGCCGCGGAAGACGATGTCGCCGCGCAGCATGATCTCGCCGTCGGACGCGATCCGGACCGCGCAGCCCGGTGCCGGGCGCCCGACCGAGCCGACGCGCTGGGCCTCGATCGTGTTCAGGGTGATGCCGGCGGAGGTCTCGGTCAGGTCGTAGCCCTCCAGTACCGGCAGGCCGATGTCGCGGAAGAAGTGGCCGAGCCTGCCGCCGAGCGGGGCCGAGCCCGACACCGCGGCCTTGACCCGGCCGCCGACCGCGGACCGCAGCTTGCCGTAGACGAGCTTGTCGAACAGCGCGTGCCGGGCCTTCAGCAGCAGGCCGGGCCCGCCGGCGTCGAGCGCCTCGGAGTAGGCGATCGCGGTGTCGGCGGCCGCGTCGAAGATCTTGCCCTTGCCGTCGTTGTGGGCCTTGAGCCGGGCGCCGTTGTAGACCTTCTCGAACACCCGCGGCACCGCGAGCAGGAAGGTCGGCCGGAAGTCCGCGAGGTCGGGCAGCAGCGTCTTCACGTCGGGGGAGTGACCGACGATCGTGCGGGTGGCCAGGCAGCCGCACTGGATGGCCTTGCCGAACACGTGCGCCAGCGGCAGGAACAGCAGCACCGAGTCGCCCGGCTCGAACAGGTGCGGGATCGTCGCGGCGATCGTGCGGATCTCGGTGAGCAGGTTGCGGTGGGTCAGCTCACAGCCCTTGGGGCGCCCGGTCGTGCCGGAGGTGTAGATCAGGGTGCAGAGGTCGTCGGCGCGCACCCCGCCCCGACGCTCGTGCACCACGTCGTCGGGGGTGTCCGCGCCGAGCCCGCGCAGCTGCTCGACCGCCGACGGGGCGTCCGGGGCCGAGGCCGCGGGCTCGATCTGCCAGACGGTGCGGAGCTCGGCCAGGTCGCCGCGGACCGTCTCCACCGACGCGGCGTGCTCGGCGGTCTCGACGACGATCCCGACGGCGCCGGAGTCGGAGAGGATCCACGAGATCTGGTCCGGCGAGGACGTCTCGTAGATCGGCACGGTCACGCCGCCCGCGGCGAGGATCGCGTAGTCGAACAGGGTCCACTCGTAGCGGGTCCGCGACAGCAGGGCGACCCGGTCCCCGGCCTGCACCCCCGCCGCGAGCAGCCCGGCCGCGATCCGGGTGACCTGCTCGCCGAACTCGGCCGCGGTCACCTCCGACCAGCTCCCGCCCTCGGACTTGCGGCGGTAGAGCACGTCCGACGGGTGCTGCGCGGCGTTGTCGAACACGGCGTCCGAGAGCGACTCCTCGTCTCCCACGGACACCGTGGCGGGAACGCTGAACTCACGCACGGGGATCGACCTCCTGGCGGCCTCGACAGGCTCCGAACACGGTCACCGCGAC
Organism: Pseudonocardia sp. ICBG1293; assembly: GCF_020131355.1. Lineage (GTDB taxonomy): Bacteria > Actinomycetota > Actinomycetes > Mycobacteriales > Pseudonocardiaceae > Pseudonocardia. Next base: position 549,125 of record NZ_JAHLEL010000044.1, on the reverse strand, counting down.
GGCTGCGGCGACACCTCCCGCAGAACCTACCGGTAAGAGCGTCCGGCGATTGATGGTTATTGGAGTCGACGGGTCGTGGGTCGGGTTGTCCAGCGGTAGCGGCTGCGGGCACGGTTGATCAGCCGGCGGATCACGGTGAGCGCGGCGGCGAGGTTGAGGTAGAACTCGACGATGATCTTCCGGCGATCGGTGAACCGGCGCAGCTTGCCGTAGCCGTTCATCCAGGAGTGCGTGCGCTCGATGGGCCACCGTCGTCCTGCCTGGATCGGAGCTGGGACCCCCGTGGTCGCGATCTCGCCGGTGAAGCCCAGGGTGTGCAGCAGAGTACGGGTCTTGCCGGAGTCATAGCCGCGGTCCAGGTGCACGGTCGGGAACAGATCACCACCGTGGGCGTCGCGGTGGCGGGGCAGCGGGCCGATCATCGTCACGATGCCGGTCAAGGTCGGTTCCAGCAGGGGCGAGTCATGGTCGTTGGCTCGCGCCGCGACCAGGTGCAGCGGGATGCCCTGGTCATCGCAGGCCACGGACCGTTTCGTGCCCTGCTTGCCGCGGCCGACAGGGCTGCGGCCGGCCACCTCGCCTCCGCCTGGTGCCTTGGTGATCGATCCGTCGACCGCCAGATCGTCAAGATCCAGGCCGAGTATCTGGTCGTAACCGGCCAGCGCGGTGCGGAGCAGTTCCTCGCTGACTCCCGCGGTGGCCCAGTCATCGAGACGGCGGCGGATGGTGCGGTCCGAGCAACCCGGCGTGGCGATGCGTTCGTAGCCACTACCGTGCACCAGAGCGGCAACGACGTGGTCGAACACGACCCGATCAGAGATCCGGCGACGGTGACAGCCCCACGGATGGGTCGGGTCGAACTCGGGCCGGTCAGACCCGATCAGAGCGGCGAACTCGCCCCACAAGGGCTCGATCAGAGATGCTGGCAGCAGAGGCACGGACTCTCCACACGATCATCAGGACATCAGCAATCCCATGATCACTTGCAGGTCCGTGTCTCTACCAACACCGACACACGGCCACCTCTACTGCCGGACGCTCTAAGAGGTCGTTTCAGAACGACTTGTCGAGTTTCCATTGACCCCTCGACGACAGATCAAACGGCAGGTCAGATAGCCGCTTGTCGTCTACAACAGACACGTCGACCTCGTTCTGAAATGACCTCTAAGAGCGCCCGGCAAATGAGGTCGTGGGGGTGTCGTTGCAGGTAGAGGCACGGACCTCGGGTGATCATGGGATTGCTGATGTCCTGATGGTCGCCTGGAGGGTCCGTGCCTCTATTGCCAGAATCGCTGATCGACCCCCTCTGGGTCGAGTTCGCTGCCCTGATCGAGGCAGAGCGGCGCCCGGAGTTCGACCCGGCCCATCCGTGGGGATGTCACCGCCGCCGTATCCCCGACCGCCTGGTGTTCGAGCACGTGCTCGCGGCGTTGGTGCACGGCAGCGGCTACGAACGCATTGCCACCCCCGGCTGCTCGGACCGCACGATCCGCCGCCGTCTCGCCCAGTGGGCCGCCGCCGGCGTCGGGGAGCAGGTCCTTCGGGCCGCGCTGGCCGGCTATGGCCAGATGATCGGTCTCGACCTCGACGATCTGTCTGCCGACGGAGCGATCACCAAGGCTCCCTGCGGTGGCGAGGTCGCCGGCTGTAACCCGGTCGACCGGGGCAAACAGGGCACCAAACGCTCCGTGGTCTGCGACGGTGCGGGGATCCCGCTGCACCTGATCAGCGCCCGCGCCAATGACCACGACTCGCCGTTGCTGAAACCGACCCTGATCGGGATCTACGACATGATCGGGCCGCTGCCCGAGCGACCGTGCCTGCACCTGGACCGGGGCTATGACTCAGGCAAGACCCGCGATCTGCTCGAACGACTCGGGTTCGACGCACAGATCGCCACCAAGGGCCGGCCCGCCCCGATCCAGGTCGGTATGCGGTGGCCGGTCGAGCGCACCCATTCCTGGATGAACGGCTACGGCAAGCTGCGCCGGTTCACCGATCGCCGGAAGATCATCGTCGAGTTCTACCTCGACCTCGCCGCCGCACTCACCGTGATCCGCAGACTGATCAACGCGGCCCGCAACCGCTACCGCTGGCCGGATAGGCCCACCACCCGCCGGCTGCGGTAACGATCAATTGCCGGGCGTTCTAAGCTTGGTTTTTAACCTGTGTGTTGTCGTCGCGCGGTGATGGTGCGGTCGCGTTTGACCGTTTTCCCGACGTCGTGGCTGGTCGGGGTGTGCCGGTTGCGGGAGCCGGGTGGGCGGCCGGGACCGGGTCGGCTGGGTTTCGGTGCACTGGCCGGGAGGACGGTCCGCGCGCGGATGTTCCGAAAGGCGCGGCGAACCCGGGCCGGGGTGAGCCGGGTGGGGGCGGCGGGTCGTTCCCAGGGGCGGCGTAGGTCGGCGGCCAGTGGTCGGGCCAGGCGGAGTTGGGTGTGGGAGGCGATGATCAGCCAGGTCCAGCGGTCGGCGGCTTCGGGGGTGCGCAGCTTCGGGGTTGTCCAGCCGAGGGTCTGCTTGAGCAGGCGGAATGTGTGCTCGAGATCGAATCTGCGGAGGAACGCCTGCCACCAGCGGTCCACGTCGGCGGCGCTCGCGTCGGTGGCGGAGCTCCATAGCCACACGGGCTTCGGGTCGCGGTCGCCGGGTAGGTGGTCGACCTGCAGCCGGAGCAGGGTGCCCTCGATGATCGGCAGTTCGCCGGCGTGGTCGATCCAGCACGTGCGCCGGGTCAGCCGGGGGTGGACCCGGTCCCAGCTGGTCGCGACGGCAGTGCCGTAGCGGGTGGTCTTGGTCGTCGTGGTGTGCACCGGTTCGATCCAGGTGGCGGGCCGGTTCAAGGCGATCTCCGGGCCGTGCTTGGGTGGGCGCCCGGTCGTGCCGGGCAGCCGTGGCGGCTTGGGCAGGCGCAGGACCCGGTCCGAGCGCAGTCGTCCGACCAGCTCGACGGGCAGATCGGCCAGTACGTAGGCGAGGCGGGTGATGTCGTATCCGGTGTCGGTGACGATCACGATGTCCGGGTCCCCGGGGCGCCAGTGCCCGGCGCTGGTCAGTCGCTCGATGACCGCGCGTAGCTGGGTGGCGGTCACCGCGGTGGCGTCGTCGGCCGGGCCGAGTCGAACCGCGTCCAGGACCGCCGTCCACGACGTCCGGCCCGTCTCCAGGGCGGCGACGAACGAGTATGGCCAGCCCGGGATCAGCTGCGCGTTGCCCTTTCCGCGTCCGTAGACATGGCAGAACAGCCGCTGATCGCTGGTCGTAGCGTCCGGGCGCAGCCACGGGCTGACATCCACGGCGAGCACGATCCGACCGTCGACGGCACGGGGCAACGGGAGACCGGCCAGCACCCGGCGCAGCCTCCGGGCGGAGATCCTGCCACAGGCCAACGCGTCGTACATCGCGCCGTGCCCGCGACGGTGCTCAGCCACCAAGGTCAGCTCCGGTAGCGAGCGAACCGGGCCGTCCGCGCACAACACGGCGTCGGTGAGCTCGAACAGCGCATCCGCTCGCGCAGTCAACGACGCGTAGAACTCCTGCCGAAACCCGGCAAGATCACCCCGCCCGACCGGAGTGTCACCGAGCACCACTGGCCCGGCAGAAGCCACACTGACCACCACGGCCACCGCTTTCGTCTTCGATGTTCTGTGGAAGGAACCCGAAGATGATCAAGCGGTGGCCGTACCCATGTCCCGCCGACACGCCGCCCGAACTACATCAACCTCCCAGCAGCAGCTCCGGAAGGTTAAAGATCAAGCTAAGAGGTCGCGCGGATTGGTCACAGCTTGGCCGCGGTCGAGTGTCTGGGGGCGAGGGCGGGTACGGGCCTGCCGATCATGAAGTTATCTACGCTTCGTGATCGTCTGGAGGCCGCGTGCCCACCCTGCCATCATGGCTGACCGAGCCGTTGTGGGACCAGTTCACCGCGCTGCTGCCTCATCGAGACGAGTTCGATCCCACCCATCCGCTGGGCTGCCATCGCCGCCGGATCGCGGATCGGATCGTGTTCGACAAGCTCCTGCAGGTACTGCGGTTCGGCTGCTCGTATGAGGGCATCGCTGACAGCACCTGCTCGGCGACCACCATCCGCGATCGTCGTGACGAGTGGATCAGGCTCGGGGTCTTCGCCCAGCTGCGTCGGATCGTCCTGGACGCCTACGACCGCATCGTCGGTCTGCTGCTGCACGACATCGCCGTCGATGGCGCCATCACCAAGGCCCCCGGCGGCGGCGAGGTCGCCGGTCCGTCGCCGGTGGACCGGCGCAAACAGGGTATGAAACGTTCGGTGCTCGTCGAGGGATACGGCATCCCGCTGGGCCGAGTCCTGGCCGGAGCCAACCGGCACGACTCCCCGCTACTGGGCCCCACCCTCGACCGCCTCGATGCTCTCGGCCCGCTGCCCGACGACATCACCGTGCACCTCGACGCCGGCTATGACTCCGGCAAGACCCGCGACACGCTGGCCGAACGAGGCCTGCACGGCGAGATCGCGCACAAGGGTGAGAAAGCGCCGATCCAGGCCACCCGCCGCTGGCACGTCGAGCGGACCAACGCTTGGCACAACAGCTTCAACCGGCTGCAGCGCTGCTACGAACGACGAGAAATCGTCGTCGACGCGTTCTTCGACCTCGCCGACACGATCGTCACACTCCGTAGCTTGATTCGGCAGGCCTGGACCACACACCGCTGGAACGCCCGACCTGCACGACGTCCATGATCACCAACCAATCCGCGCGACCTCTAAGACGTCGTTTCAGAAGTGGTGGGCCCGGTTCTGCCGGTGACGGCGGGGCTGGCAGCATCGGCTGATGGTCGCGCCTCGTGTGTCTGAGAAGACGAAGATTTTCGAGTTGGAGATCGTCCTGACCGAGGTGGTGCCGGCGGTCCGGCGTCGGGTGCAGGTGCCGGGCGAGGTCGACTTGGCGGTGTTACACGAGGTGGTGCAGTCAGTGATGGGCTGGACGAACTCTCATCTGCACGAGTTCGAGATCGTCGGGCGCCGCTACGGGATCCCAGACCCGGACTGGCCCGGACAGGATGTCGCCGACGAGACGAAAGAGAAGCTGTTTCGGCTGGTCAAGGCTGGTGACCGGTTCGGTTACGTCTACGACTTCGGTGACAACTGGGCCCACGAGATCACCGTCGAGGCGGTCGCGGCCGTCGAGCCGGGAGTGTGCTATCCGCGATGCGTCGCCGGGCAGGGGGCGTGCCCGCCCGAGGACGTCGGCGGGATCGGGGGGTATGAGGACTTCCAGGCCGTGCTCGCCGACCCTGACCATCCCGACCGCGCCGAGCGCCTGGAGTGGGCGGGCGGGCCGTTCGACCCGCACCGCTTCGACCCTGACGAGGCCGACCGGGCCTTGGAGTGGCTGGCCTGGCGGCCGCTGGCCCCGACCTCGTAGGCGAGTGCCTCAGCGAGGGCTGGGTCGACCATCACTTCGGCTTCGGCTTCGGCTTGGTGAGGCGGCGGTGGCAGATCAGGGCGCAGGCCAGCGATAACAGCGCGGTGATCGTGGATTCGGCGCGGTCGTAGCGCAGCGCGAGGCGGCGGAAGTCCAGCAGCCAGGACATGGTGCGCTCGACGACCCAGCGGACCCGCCCGAGCCGGGTGGAGTCCTCGATCCCGCGCCGGGCGATCCGCACCCCGATCCCACGCCCACTCAGGTAGCGGCGGCAGCGGGGATAGTCGTAGCCCTTGTCGGCGTGCACCTTGTCCGGCCGACGTCGCGGACGCCCCGGCTGTCCCGCCCGTTCGCGGACGCCGGGGTTGGTGTCCAGCAGCGGGGCGAGCATCCGACTGTCGTGGGTGTTCGCCCCGGTGACCAGCGCATGCAGCGGGAGCCCGCCTCGGTCGCAGAGCACGTGGTACTTGCTGCCCGCCTTCCCGCGATCGGTCGGCGAGGGCCCGGTGGCCTCGCCGCGGCGCTTGGCCCGCACGCTCACGCTGTCCACCGCCGCCCGCGACCAGTCCAGCAGGCCCTGCTGGGCGAGGCGGTCGAGCATCACCCGGTGCAGCTGGGCCCAGACCCCGGCCTGCTGCCACTGCCGTAGCCGCCGCCAGCAGGTCACTCCGGACCCACAGCCGAGCTCGGCGGGCAGCGCGTTCCAGCTGATCCCGGTCTTGAGCACGAACACGATCCCGGCCAGAGCGGCCCGATCCGGCACCCGCGGACGGCCTGTCCGTCCCCGCTTGTGCTTGCGCGGCTTGGGCAGCAGCGGCTCCACCAGCGCCCACAGCTCGTCGCTCACCAATCGCTCGACACAAGATCGCCGCGCCACGACCGGACATGATCAGCTACCAGCGCCGATCCACACAGGACCGACACGCCGACTTCTGAAACGACCTCTTAGAGGTCGTTTCAGAACGACTTGTCGAGTTTCCATTGACCCCTCGACGACAGATCAAACGGCAGGTCAGATAGCCGCTTGTCGTCTACAACAGACACGTCGACCTCGTTCTGAAATGACCTCTTAGAGGTCGCGCGGATTGGTTGGTGATCATGGACGTCGTGCAGGTCGGGCGTTCCAGCGGTGTGTGGTCCAGGCCTGCCGAATCAAGCTACGGAGTGTGACGATCGTGTCGGCGAGGTCGAAGAACGCGTCGACGACGATTTCTCGTCGTTCGTAGCAGCGCTGCAGCCGGTTGAAGCTGTTGTGCCAAGCGTTGGTCCGCTCGACGTGCCAGCGGCGGGTGGCCTGGATCGGCGCTTTCTCACCCTTGTGCGCGATCTCGCCGTGCAGGCCTCGTTCGGCCAGCGTGTCGCGGGTCTTGCCGGAGTCATAGCCGGCGTCGAGGTGCACGGTGATGTCGTCGGGCAGCGGGCCGAGAGCATCGAGGCGGTCGAGGGTGGGGCCCAGTAGCGGGGAGTCGTGCCGGTTGGCTCCGGCCAGGACTCGGCCCAGCGGGATGCCGTATCCCTCGACGAGCACCGAACGTTTCATACCCTGTTTGCGCCGGTCCACCGGCGACGGACCGGCGACCTCGCCGCCGCCGGGGGCCTTGGTGATGGCGCCATCGACGGCGATGTCGTGCAGCAGCAGACCGACGATGCGGTCGTAGGCGTCCAGGACGATCCGACGCAGCTGGGCGAAGACCCCGAGCCTGATCCACTCGTCACGACGATCGCGGATGGTGGTCGCCGAGCAGGTGCTGTCAGCGATGCCCTCATACGAGCAGCCGAACCGCAGTACCTGCAGGAGCTTGTCGAACACGATCCGATCCGCGATCCGGCGGCGATGGCAGCCCAGCGGATGGGTGGGATCGAACTCGTCTCGATGAGGCAGCAGCGCGGTGAACTGGTCCCACAACGGCTCGGTCAGCCATGATGGCAGGGTGGGCACGCGGCCTCCAGACGATCACGAAGCGTAGATAACTTCATGATCGGCAGGCCCGTACCCGCCCTCGCCCCCAGACACTCGACCGCGGCCAAGCTGTGACCAATCCGCGCGACCTCTTAGAGGTCATTTCAGAACGAGGTCGACGTGTCTGTTGTAGACGACAAGCGGCTATCTGACCTGCCGTTTGATCTGTCGTCGAGGGGTCAATGGAAACTCGACAAGTCGTTCTGAAACGACCTCTTAGAGGTCATTTCAGAACGAGGTCGACGTGTCTGTTGTAGACGACAAGCGGCTATCTGACCTGCCGTTTGATCTGTCGTCGAGGGGTCAATGGAAACTCGACAAGTCGTTCTGAAACGACCTCTTAGCTTGGTTTTTAACCTGTGTGTTGTCGTCGCGCGGTGATGGTGCGGTCGCGTTTGACCGTTTTCCCGACGTCGTGGCTGGTCGGGGTGTGCCGGTTGCGGGAGCCGGGTGGGCGGCCGGGACCGGGTCGGCTGGGTTTCGGTGCACTGGCCGGGAGGACGGTCCGCGCGCGGATGTTCCGAAAGGCGCGGCGAACCCGGGCCGGGGTGAGCCGGGTGGGGGCGGCGGGTCGTTCCCAGGGGCGGCGTAGGTCGGCGGCCAGTGGTCGGGCCAGGCGGAGTTGGGTGTGGGAGGCGATGATCAGCCAGGTCCAGCGGTCGGCGGCTTCGGGGGTGCGCAGCTTCGGGGTTGTCCAGCCGAGGGTCTGCTTGAGCAGGCGGAATGTGTGCTCGAGATCGAATCTGCGGAGGAACGCCTGCCACCAGCGGTCCACGTCGGCGGCGCTCGCGTCGGTGGCGGAGCTCCATAGCCACACGGGCTTCGGGTCGCGGTCGCCGGGTAGGTGGTCGACCTGCAGCCGGAGCAGGGTGCCCTCGATGATCGGCAGTTCGCCGGCGTGGTCGATCCAGCACGTGCGCCGGGTCAGCCGGGGGTGGACCCGGTCCCAGCTGGTCGCGACGGCAGTGCCGTAGCGGGTGGTCTTGGTCGTCGTGGTGTGCACCGGTTCGATCCAGGTGGCGGGCCGGTTCAAGGCGATCTCCGGGCCGTGCTTGGGTGGGCGCCCGGTCGTGCCGGGCAGCCGTGGCGGCTTGGGCAGGCGCAGGACCCGGTCCGAGCGCAGTCGTCCGACCAGCTCGACGGGCAGATCGGCCAGTACGTAGGCGAGGCGGGTGATGTCGTATCCGGTGTCGGTGACGATCACGATGTCCGGGTCCCCGGGGCGCCAGTGCCCGGCGCTGGTCAGTCGCTCGATGACCGCGCGTAGCTGGGTGGCGGTCACCGCGGTGGCGTCGTCGGCCGGGCCGAGTCGAACCGCGTCCAGGACCGCCGTCCACGACGTCCGGCCCGTCTCCAGGGCGGCGACGAACGAGTATGGCCAGCCCGGGATCAGCTGCGCGTTGCCCTTTCCGCGTCCGTAGACATGGCAGAACAGCCGCTGATCGCTGGTCGTAGCGTCCGGGCGCAGCCACGGGCTGACATCCACGGCGAGCACGATCCGACCGTCGACGGCACGGGGCAACGGGAGACCGGCCAGCACCCGGCGCAGCCTCCGGGCGGAGATCCTGCCACAGGCCAACGCGTCGTACATCGCGCCGTGCCCGCGACGGTGCTCAGCCACCAAGGTCAGCTCCGGTAGCGAGCGAACCGGGCCGTCCGCGCACAACACGGCGTCGGTGAGCTCGAACAGCGCATCCGCTCGCGCAGTCAACGACGCGTAGAACTCCTGCCGAAACCCGGCAAGATCACCCCGCCCGACCGGAGTGTCACCGAGCACCACTGGCCCGGCAGAAGCCACACTGACCACCACGGCCACCGCTTTCGTCTTCGATGTTCTGTGGAAGGAACCCGAAGATGATCAAGCGGTGGCCGTACCCATGTCCCGCCGACACGCCGCCCGAACTACATCAACCTCCCAGCAGCAGCTCCGGAAGGTTAAAGATCAAGCTTAGAGGTCGTTTCAGAAGTCGGCGTGTCGGTCCTGTGTGGATCGGCGCTGGTAGCTGATCATGTCCGGTCGTGGCGCGGCGATCTTGTGTCGAGCGATTGGTGAGCGACGAGCTGTGGGCGCTGGTGGAGCCGCTGCTGCCCAAGCCGCGCAAGCACAAGCGGGGACGGACAGGCCGTCCGCGGGTGCCGGATCGGGCCGCTCTGGCCGGGATCGTGTTCGTGCTCAAGACCGGGATCAGCTGGAACGCGCTGCCCGCCGAGCTCGGCTGTGGGTCCGGAGTGACCTGCTGGCGGCGGCTACGGCAGTGGCAGCAGGCCGGGGTCTGGGCCCAGCTGCACCGGGTGATGCTCGACCGCCTCGCCCAGCAGGGCCTGCTGGACTGGTCGCGGGCGGCGGTGGACAGCGTGAGCGTGCGGGCCAAGCGCCGCGGCGAGGCCACCGGGCCCTCGCCGACCGATCGCGGGAAGGCGGGCAGCAAGTACCACGTGCTCTGCGACCGAGGCGGGCTCCCGCTGCATGCGCTGGTCACCGGGGCGAACACCCACGACAGTCGGATGCTCGCCCCGCTGCTGGACACCAACCCCGGCGTCCGCGAACGGGCGGGACAGCCGGGGCGTCCGCGACGTCGGCCGGACAAGGTGCACGCCGACAAGGGCTACGACTATCCCCGCTGCCGCCGCTACCTGAGTGGGCGTGGGATCGGGGTGCGGATCGCCCGGCGCGGGATCGAGGACTCCACCCGGCTCGGGCGGGTCCGCTGGGTCGTCGAGCGCACCATGTCCTGGCTGCTGGACTTCCGCCGCCTCGCGCTGCGCTACGACCGCGCCGAATCCACGATCACCGCGCTGTTATCGCTGGCCTGCGCCCTGATCTGCCACCGCCGCCTCACCAAGCCGAAGCCGAAGTGATGGTCGACCCAGCCCTCGCTGAGGCACTCGCCTACGAGGTCGGGGCCAGCGGCCGCCAGGCCAGCCACTCCAAGGCCCGGTCGGCCTCGTCAGGGTCGAAGCGGTGCGGGTCGAACGGCCCGCCCGCCCACTCCAGGCGCTCGGCGCGGTCGGGATGGTCAGGGTCGGCGAGCACGGCCTGGAAGTCCTCATACCCCCCGATCCCGCCGACGTCCTCGGGCGGGCACGCCCCCTGCCCGGCGACGCATCGCGGATAGCACACTCCCGGCTCGACGGCCGCGACCGCCTCGACGGTGATCTCGTGGGCCCAGTTGTCACCGAAGTCGTAGACGTAACCGAACCGGTCACCAGCCTTGACCAGCCGAAACAGCTTCTCTTTCGTCTCGTCGGCGACATCCTGTCCGGGCCAGTCCGGGTCTGGGATCCCGTAGCGGCGCCCGACGATCTCGAACTCGTGCAGATGAGAGTTCGTCCAGCCCATCACTGACTGCACCACCTCGTGCAACACCGCCAAGTCGACCTCGCCCGGCACCTGCACCCGACGCCGGACCGCCGGCACCACCTCGGTCAGGACGATCTCCAACTCGAAAATCTTCGTCTTCTCAGACACACGAGGCGCGACCATCAGCCGATGCTGCCAGCCCCGCCGTCACCGGCAGAACCGGGCCCACCACTTCTGAAACGACGTCTAAGAGGTCGTTTCAGAACGACTTGTCGAGTTTCCATTGACCCCTCGACGACAGATCAAACGGCAGGTCAGATAGCCGCTTGTCGTCTACAACAGACACGTCGACCTCGTTCTGAAATGACCTCTAAGTAGGGTCCACGTACATCGAATCGGACATAACGGGTCGACGAGCGGGGTCGCCGGTCCGGTCCGGGCCGCGACGGTACCCCCGACCGGCACCGTCGCCCGGGGTGGCACGCTGGCGGCGTGCCCGCGATCGACGTGATCGACGAGACCTTCCTGGCCGTGCCCCGTGAGCGGGTCGCGGCGGAGTTCGCCGACCCCTCCCGGTGGCCGTCGTACTGGCCGGACCTGCGGCCCGAGGTGGCGCACGACCGTGGCCCGGCCGGGCCGCGGTGGACCGTGACCGGCGCGCTGGTGGGGACCATGGAGATCTGGTGCGAGCCGGAGGGCGACGGCACCGTCCTGCACTTCTTCCTGCGCGCGGACCCGGACGGTGCGCCGTCCGGCGGGCGGCTGCGCCGCCGCCGGTGGCTGCGCGCCGAGTCCGACCGGCGGCACCGCGCGTTCAAGGCGCACGCCTTCGCGCTCAAGCGCCGGCTGGAGGACGGACGCCCGGCCGGCGTCGCGCCGTCGGCGTACCGGCCGGACGGGACGGCCTGAGCGTGCGGCTGCACGTCGTCACCGACGTCCACGGCGCCACCACGCCGCTCGCCCGCGCCGCCGAGGGCGCCGACGGCGTGCTCGTGCTCGGCGACCTGCTGGAGTTCATCGACTACCGCGACCCGTCGAACGGGATCATCTCCCGGCTGCTCGGGCCGGAGGTGGCCGCGGAGTTCGGCCGGATGCGCCGGGTCGGGGCGCCCCGCGCCCGGATGCTGGGTCTGCTGGAACGCTCCTGGGCCCGGTTCGACGACCCGGCCGCCGCCGTCGCCGAGGCGGTCGCCGAGCAGTACGCCGAGGTGTTCGGCGTGCTCGGCGGGCTCGGGGTGCCGGTGTGGGCGATCCCCGGCAACGTCGACGTGCCCGAGGCCTGGCCCGACACCGACGGCGTGACCCGCGCCGACGGGCGGGTGGTCGAGATCGGCGGGCTCCGGTTCGGCTTCCTGGGCGGGGTACCGCTGCCGCCCGGGGTCGACCCCCGCCGGTCCGGCCCCTGGCAGCCGCACTTCCTCACCCACGGGACCTGGACCGCGCGGCTGACGGCGCTCGGCCCGGCCGACGTGCTGTGCACCCACGTCCCGCCCGCCCACCCCGGTCTGACCTACGACATCGTCACCCGTCGCGCCGAGATCGCCAGCGCCCCGCTGGCCGCGCGGATCCGGGCCGAGCAGCCCTCGCACGCCCTGTTCGGGCACGTGCACCAGCCGCTGCACCGCCGCGCACGGCTCGGCCGCACCGAGTGCGTCAACGCCGGACACTTCCGTGCGCACGGCACGCCCTACGTGCTCCACCTCTGACCACCGGATAGCCTCCCGCCATGGCCGACGCGACCTCGTCCTCGATCCACATCGACGCCCCGCCCGAGCAGGTCATGGCGGTGGTCGCGGACTTCGCGTCGTACCCCGGCTGGACCGACCAGATCACCAGCGTCGAGATCCTCGACCCCGGCACCGGTGGCCGCGCGCGCCGGGTCCGCTTCGCGATGGACGCCGGGGCGATCAAGGACACCTACACCCTCGACTACGACTGGGCCGCCGACGACCGCTCGGTGTCCTGGACCCTGGTCAAGGGCGGGATCCAGCGTGCTCAGGACGGGGCCTACCGGCTGGTGGGCGACGCCGGCGGCACCACCGTCACCTACGAGCTCAGCGTCGAGGTCAACTTCCCGATGATCGGGATGCTCCGTCGCAAGGCGGAGAAAGTGATCATCGATGCCGCGCTGAAGGGTCTCAAGCGCCGCGTCGAGAAGGGCTGAGCCGGTCGGCGGCGACCCGGACCCGATCGTTAGGCTCCGCCCTGTGCGCGTCGTGCTCTTCACCGGCAAGGGCGGGGTCGGCAAGACGACCCTGGCCGCCGCGACGGCCGCGCACGTCGCCGGAACCGGGCGGTCCGCGCTGGTCGTGTCCACCGACCCGGCGCACTCCCTCGGTGACGCGCTGGACACCGAGCTGGGCGCCGAGCCCACCGAGGTCACCGAGAACCTGTGGGGCGCCCACATCGAGGCCCGCCACCTGCTCGAGGGGGCCTGGGGCGACCTGCAGGGGCACCTGCGCACGATGCTCGCCGGCGCCGGGGTGGACGAGCTCGTCGCCGACGAGCTGACCGTGCTGCCCGGCGTCGAGGACCTCCTCGCGCTGGTCGAGGTGCAGCGCTACGCCGACTCCGGCCGCTTCGACGTCGTCGTCGTCGACTGCGGGCCGACCGCGGAGACGCTGCGGCTGCTCACCCTGCCCGAGGCGCTGTCGGGCTACCTGGAGCGGCTGTTCCCCGCGCACCGGCGTGCCGTGCGCGGCCTGGTCGCCGGACTCGCCGGCGCGAAGGCCGACGGCGCGGGCTGGGAACGCACCGTCGACGCGCTCGGCGTCCTGGCCGAGCAGCTGCGCGGCCTGCGCGGCCTGCTCGCCGACCGCTCCCGCACCTCGATCCGGCTGGTGCTGACCCCGGAGCGGGTCGTCGCGGCCGAGACCCGCCGGACCCTGACCGCGCTCGCCCTGCACGAGCTGCGGGTCGACGGGCTGCTGGCCAACCGGGTGATGCCCGGTCCGCCGCCGTCGCTGCGCGGTCCCGCCGCGCGCTGGCTGCGCGAGCGGGCGACCGAGCAGCAGTCCGTGCTGGCCGAGCTGGGCGAGCTCGGCGCGGACGTCCCGGTGACCGCGGTCCGCTACACCGCGGCCGAGCCGACCGGTGTGGGCCCCCTGCGCGAGCTGGCGCTGTCGGTCTACGGCGACGACGACCCCGCCGGCACGGCCGACGACGCGCCGCCGCGACCGCTGATGGAGCTGCGCCGCACGGCGGGCCACGGCGTCTCCGCCGACACCGCCTTCGAGCTCGACGTGGCGTTGCCCGGCGCCCAGGACGCCCCGCTGGACCTCGCCCGGGTCGGTGACGACATGGTCGTCGGCATCGGGTTCTCCCGGCGCGTGGTGTCGCTGCCGTCGGTGCTGCGCCGGTGCGAGGCCACCGGAGCCCGGCTGGAGGGGCGCGGCGCCGACGCCCGCCTGGTGATCTCCTTCGTGCCCGACCCGGGCACCTGGATGACCTCGTGAGCGGCCGTGACACGCGGGGCGGCACCCACTGCGGCACCCACTGCGGCAGCCACGGGGGCATCCCGGAGGACCTGCGGGTCACCGCGGTGGCGCTGCTCGACCGGCTGCGTGCGGCCACCGAGACCATGTCGGACTCCCTGCAGGCAGCCGGGAGCGACCCCGGCCCCGGTGACGCGGGCTCCTGCACCGCCTGCCCGGTGTGCGCGCTGATCGCCGTCGTGCGGGGAGAGCGGTCGGAGCTGGTCACCCGGCTCGCCGACCACGCCACCGGGCTGCTCGCCGTGCTCGTCGCGGTGCTGGAGGAGGCCGCCCCGCCCGCCCGCCAGGAGCCCCGCCGCCCGCACGGCGGCGGTCGCTCCGTGCAGCGGATCGTGGTGCACCGGACGTGAGCCCGCGGATGTCCGACGTCCGCACCATCGGGGTGGACGTCGGGGGCACCAGCGTGCGCGCGGGCGTCGTCGACGCCGAGGGGGAGATCCTCGACACCGCCTCCGCGCCGACCCCGCGCACCGACGACGCGCTGGAGGCGGCCATCGCCGGCGCCGTCGACGAGCTGCGACGCCGGCACCCCGTCGCCGCGGTCGGGCTCGCGCTCGCCGGGTTCGTCGACGCCCCGCGCGGCCTGGTCCGCTACGCCCCGCACCTGTCCTGGCGCGACGCGCCGGTCGCCGCGCGGATCGGTGCCCGGCTCGGCGGGATCCCGGTCGTCGTGGAGCACGACGCGAACTCCGCCGCGCTCGCCGAGCGCCGCTACGGTGCCGCGGCCGGGGCCTCGGTGGCGCTGGTGATCGCGCTGGGCACCGGCATCGGCGGCGCCCTGCTCGTCGACGGCCTGCTCTACCGGGGCGCACACGGTGTCGCACCCGAGCTGGGGCACCTGCGGGTGGTGCCGGACGGGCGGGCCTGCCCGTGCGGCAAGCGCGGCTGCTGGGAGCGCTACTGCAGCGGGACCGCACTCGGCGCCACCGCCCTGGAGATGCTCTCGGGCGGTGACGTGCCCGGGCCGTCCGGGCTGGCCCGGGAGGCCGCCCGCGACCCGGGACGGGTCACCGGCAAGCGGGTCGCCGCCGCCGCCCGCGAGGGCGACCCGGTCGCCCGGGCCGCCGTCGACGAGATGGGACGCTGGCTGGGGGAGGGGCTCTCACTGGTCGCGGACGTGTTCGACCCGGACCTCGTGGTCATCGCGGGCGGGGTGTCGGCGTCGGCGCCGCTGTTCCTCGACGCCGCCCGCGAGCACTACGCCCGCATCCTCACCGGGGCGGGCAACCGGCCGCTGGCCCGGATCCGGACCGCGCAGCTCGGCGCGGCCGCCGCCGTCGTGGGCGCGGCGACGCTGGCCCGGGAGAGTCTGCGGACCGACGACGGCCGCTGAGCGCTACAGCCGCGAGCCGTCGTCCCAGGGGTCGGGCCCCTCGTCGGTGTCGGAGCTCCACAGCCGCAGCAGCAGCCAGCCCAGCCCGGACGCGATGAGCACCAGCCCCAGCGGCAGCGGCCAGGTCCCGCCGACGCCGACCAGCCCCGGCGCGATGCACAGCAGCAGGCCCACCGCGATCAGCCCGCCACCCACGACGGCCGGCGGCCCCGGCCGGGGCAGCGGCGGTGGCTCCGGCGGGTGGTAGTGGTCGTCCGGGTCGGCGCCGGTGCCCGGCTGCGGGGCAGCGGGACCCGGCCGGTGCACGGGGCGGTCCGCGGCGGCGCCCGCCGCGCCCGCGGCGTCCCCGGGGTCGGCCCGGTCCGTGCGCTCGACGTGCTCGGCGGGCCAGTCCGGGACCGACCCCTCGTCACGCCAGGCGGCGACGATCGCGTCGAAGTCGTCGTCGGGACGGTCCTCGCCCCCACGCGCGGGGTCTGCGGAGCTCATACCGGTCCGTCCCTCCCCGCTCGCGGCGGGTCCATCCTGTCACGGCCCGTGGTCCGCCCGACACCGCCCACGGCGCGGTGCGGGACCCGCCCCGGGTGCGGTGACCACCGCCCCGTTGTGAGGAGGTGTCGACGCTCCGTAGGCTGTCGCCGAAGTCGGTAGGGAGGCAGCGCAGGGTGCTGTACTGGTGGTCCAAGTTCGTGCTGCTCGGCCCGTTGATGAGGCTGTTCTGCCGGCCGGAGGTGCGCGGTGCGGAGAACGTTCCCGCCACCGCCGGCGCCATCCTCGCCAGCAACCACCTCGCGGTGGCCGACTCCTTCTTCCTCCCGCTGATGCTGCCGCGTCGGGTGACCTTCCTCGCCAAGCGCGAGTACTTCACCGAGCCCGGGATCCGCGGCTGGTTCAAGAAGCAGTTCTTCACCGGTGTCGGACAGGTCCCGGTGGACCGCTCCGGCGGGTCCGCGGCGCGCGCCGCGATGGACACCGCGGTCCGGCTGCTGAACGAGGGCAAGCTGCTGGGGATCTACCCGGAGGGCACCCGCTCGCCCGACGGGCGGCTCTACAAGGGCAAGACCGGCGTCGCCCGGATGGCCCTGGAGGCCGGCGTGCCGGTGATCCCGGTCGCGATGGTGGGGACCGACAGGGTCAACCCGATCGGCTCGAAGATGTGGCGCCCGCGCAAGGTGCGGATCGTGATCGGCGAGCCGCTGGACTTCTCCCGCTACGAGGGCATGGCCGGTGACCGGTTCATCGAGCGCTCGATGACCGACGAGATCATGTACTCGCTGATGGAGCTGTCCGGCCAGACCTACGTCGACCTCTACGCGGCCTCGGTCAAGGAGAAGGCCGCCGCCGGTGCACCCCCGCCCGCACCGTCGCAGCAGGGGCGGGCGCGACCGGACGCGAACGTGCCCGACTCCCGCGCGAGCTAGTAGTTGGACGCTGCTCTCATCGCCGAGAGTGGTCGAACCGTTCCGGCAGGTGATCGACCTGTTCTAGGATCGGGGTTCGACGACTCGTGGGGGATACGTGCCGGACGAGCAGGCGGCGGACGTCGTGGAGTTCTGGCGTTCGGTGGAGTTGTTCGCCCTCCAGAAGGCCCCGAAACCGGCAAGGGTCGGGAGGGCAGAGCCGCCGACGACCTTCGACATCGCGGGATCCGGACCCCTGCCCTGGCAGAACGGCCACGACGCAGCGCGGCGTGATCCCGGCCCAGGCCGGGAGTGGCGCTACGTCGTCCATGCGGGGCTGTGCGTCGAGCGCGAGATCGGTCGAGTTCTGGGCGGCGACCGGCCGGGCGCGGAGAATCGATCGGACGGACAGGGCGCCTTGTTCGCTTTCGCGATCGGCGCCGACGGGTTCCTCGTCGAGAACTCGGCCGTGCTGTCGTCGTGCGCGTGGGCCGTCGGACGGCTACGGGTACCGGGACCACGCGCGAAGAAGTGGCTCGAGGGCTTCGAGCACGAGGACGGCGCCTTCGCGACCGCCCTCAACAGGTTGACCGGCGCGCCCTCCGACACCCCGAAGGCGGCAGACCCGCCCGCCGCCCGGGTGGCGCGTGCAGCTGGGCGGCATGTCGGCGGTGCGGCGACCGACGCGTTCAACGAAGGGGCGAAGGTCGTCGGCGGGATCGTCACGGGAGCCGCATCCGTGGCGGTCACCGGGGTGGCCGGACCGTTGGTCGGTGGTTATGCGGGCGCGGTTGCCGGCACGTTCGCCGAGAAGCTCCTGACGATGCGAACGGCCGGCTCGGGCGGGCAACCCCCTGACACGGGGGCTCCGTCGAACACCGCACCCAGGCCCCCGGCCACGACGATGACCGCTACCTATCTGACGACGTTCGTGGCAGAGCTCGCGCGGGCTCTGCACGTCGACGACAGCCTGAAACCCTCCGGGGTGCGCGTGGCGATCCATTCGGTACCGGTGCGCCGCAGGCCCGACGACGATGTCGCACCGATGTTGAACAGCTTCATCCGAACCGACCTCTCCCGGGTCGCGGTGGCACTGCGGCGCGGTGATGCCGGAGAGGCGCTTCGCCGGTACCTCATTCCGGACGGCGGCATCGAGGCCGACAGGCGTATCGACACTGCAAGCGATGGTGCTGCGGTGCTCGAAGCGGTCGAACCGTCGAGGCGCCCACCCGGGCGCTGGCCGGTGGGCCGGCAGAACCCGTTGACGGTCGGCCAGCAACTCGCGGTCAATCGGATCGCGGACGAGCTGTCCGACGACGCGGGGCTGACGACCGTCAACGGACCACCCGGAACGGGCAAGACCACGCTGCTCCGTGACGTCGCTGCCGCGGTCCTGGTCCGTCGTGCCGAGGTCATCGCCGCTCTGCCCTCACCGGAGGCGGCGTTCACCGGTGAGGTCTCCTACGTCGAGAACGGTCGACGGATCCCGGTGCCGACGCTGAATCCGGACCTGAGCGGCGACGAGATCGTGGTGGCCACGAACTCGAACGCTGCGGCGGAGAACGTCACCCACGAGCTTCCGGTCGCACCGGATGACGAGATCGACCGGCTCCGGGCCATCGGTCACTTTCCGGAACTCGCTTCTCGGCTCCTGGACCGCCCCGCCTGGGCCCTCGTAGCGGCGGCCCTGGGCAATCGAGGGAACCGCCACCGCTTCAGCGATCTCGTGTGGTGGTCGGACGAGACCGACGCGGTACCGGGTCTGCTCGCCCGACTCCGCGCTGCAGCCGATGACCCGGCGGTGCACGTGGCGGAGTGGAGGGCTGCCGTCGAGGAGTTCCGGGAGCTGCGTGCCCGTGTCGAGCGGCTCAGCGCGGCGCGTCAGCTAGCAGCCGACGCGCTCCGTCGCGACGCTGCCTATCCGGCGCGACGGGTTGGGCTGGTCGAAGATGAGGTGCAAGCGCAGGTGGCCTCCTCCGCCGCCGACCGGAGGCAGCAGGAGGCCACCTGGGAGAAGAACGATGTCGACCTCCGTCATGCCCGGCTGGAGGCCGAAATCGCATCCCATCTGGCCTGCAGCCCCGGCTGGTGGGATCGGCTGCGGACATTCGGAGCCGATCATCGCGCGTGGCGTCGGACCAATGCTGAACTCCTCGCTCGGCGCGTCGAGGTACTGGAGCTGGTGAAGGGGGCTGGGCGGCACCACGAACAGGCGAGCACCGCCGCCGACCGTGCCCGCGCGGAGCTGGACACCGCCCGCCAGGCCGTGGCGGCCGCAGACCGGGAGGCGGCGCAGGACGCCGCTGCCGTCGTCGAGGCCCGAGGGCGTTGGCCGCAGAACGTGCCCGCGGGACGTCCCGACGATGAGGAGTTCCAGCGTGGCGCCCCCTGGGCAGATGTCGAGATCGAGAACGCCCGCGCCGAGCTGTGCGAGTCGGCCCTGCGGTTGCACCATGCGTTCGTCCTCGCGTCGGCCCGTCGCATCCGCCCCTCGCTCATCGCAGCCAACAAGATGATGGGGGGCAACCTGTCGCCTGACCGGCCGGTCGCGCGTGCTGCCTGGCAGTCGTTCTTCCTCGTCGTGCCGGTGGTGTCGACGACCTTCGCCTCGTTACCACGCCTTTTCGCCCACCTCGGCCGGGAGGACCTCGGCTGGCTGCTGGTGGACGAAGCGGGTCAGGCCACGGCACAGTCCGTCGTCGGGGGGCTGTGGCGAGCGAGGCGGGCGGTGCTGGTCGGTGACCCGAAGCAGCTCGAACCGATCGTTCCCCTCCCCGAGCCTGCTCAGATCGCAATCGCGGACCGGCACGGGGTCGACCATCAGTGGCTCCCCGAGCGGCGGTCGGCGCAGCTCGCGGCCGACCGCCTCACCCGCTTCGGGACCACCGTGGCCGCCTCCGACGAGGAGAAGATCTGGGTGGGAGCTCCACTGCGGGTGCACCGGCGGAGCGACCGTCCCATGTTCGACATCGCCAACGCCGTCGCCTACCCCTCCTCGCCGATGATCTTCGCGACCCGGGAACGAGAGCCGCGGCCGTGGCGACCGAGCCAGTGGATCGATGTCTGCGGCCCGGTCACCGATAATGTCGTCCGTCCGGAGCTGGATCGGTTGTCCACTCTCGTCGACGAGATGCTCGACGCCGGATGCAGCCCTGCGGAGATGCTCGTCATCGCGCCGTTCCGCGCTGTGGTCGCCGGGGCGCGGCGGCGGCTGGCGGGACGCGTGGAGGATGTCGAGAGCCAGGTGGGGACGGTGCACACCGTCCAGGGCAAAGAAGCGCCGGTCGTCATCCTCGTGCTGGGCGGATCTGCCGGCGCGCGGGCGTGGGCGGCCGGGAGACCGAACCTGTTGAACGTCGCGGTGTCCCGGGCGCAGGAGCGGTTCTACGTGATCGGTGATCGTGAGGACTGGAGCAGACGGCGGTTCTTCCGCTCGGCCGCCGAACGACTGCCGACATCTGTCGACGAGTGAGCGACCGTTCACCGTCGGGGACCGGCCGCCGAGATGGCACGACCGGATCGCCGGGGTCGCATGACGTCGTGGCTCCTCATCGATCGGCTCAGCCGCTCCGTCGGCAGCGGGCCGACCGGGGCGCGCTCGGTACGATGACCGAGCCGACAGGGACAGGGAGACGTCATGACCACTCGGATGCGCCAGGGGCTGACCCTCTCCGAGGTACGGGAGCACGGTGAGCACATCCGGGAGCTCGGTCGTGCGAGCGGAGTGCGTGACATCCGCGTCTTCGGCTCCGTCGCCCGCGGCGAGTCCACCCCGAACAGTGATCTCGACCTGCTGGTCGACGTGGAGCCCGGGCGGGGATACCTGGACCTCACGGCGTTCGCACTCGGCGTCGAGGACACGTTGGGGGTCCTCACCCAGGTCGTGACCGTCAACGGGATCAAGCAGCGCCTCCGCGATCGTGTGCTCGCGGAGGCGGTGCCGGTGTGACGACACGGGGTGTCGTAGCCTGCGACGGTGGGGGCCCGCGTGCCTCGGCGTGACCGCGAGCGGATCGCCGACATGGTGGAGGCGACGGAGAAGATAGCTGTACGGGTCGCCCGTGGTCGGGAACGGTTCGACGCCGACGAGGATCTGCAGATCGTTCTCACACACCTGGTGCAGGTTCTCGGCGAGGCCGCGGCGCGGGTCAGCGAGCAGACGACCCTGGCGAATCCGGAGGTGCCGTGGCGGGCTCTGGCCGGGATGCGGAACCGCGTCGTGCACGAGTACTTCGAGATCGATCTCGAGATCCTCTGGTCCGCCGTGTCCCGAGAGGTCCCTGCACTGGCCGTCCGGCTGCGCGCGATACGGGACCCCGAGGGCTGCTGACCCGGAGCCGTGCCGGTCACGTCGAGGGCGGCACGTACGCTCGTCGCCGGGTGGCACAGATCCGCGACCGAACCCGAATCCAGGACGGCAATGCGCTTCTTCTACGACACCGAGTTCATCGAGGACGGCACGACGATCGACCTGGTGTCGATCGGCATCGTCGGCGAGGACGGACGCGAGTTCTACGCCGTGTCCACCGAGTTCGACCCGGACCGGGCCGGCAAGTGGGTGCGGGCCAACGTGCTGCCCAAGCTGCCCCCGCCCAGCGACCGCGCCTGGATGTCACGCGCCCGGATGCGGGAGGAGATCCTCGACTTCTGCACCGGTGCACCCGGCGACGTCGAGCTGTGGGCCTGGATCGCCGCCTACGACCACGTGGCGCTGTGCCAGCTGTGGGGCGCGATGCCCGCGCTGCCCCGGCCGATCCCGCGCTTCACCCGCGAGCTGCGCCAGCGGTGGGAGGACGCGGGCCGCCCGGCGCTCCCGCCACCGCCCGCCGAGGCGCACGACGCGCTCGCCGACGCCCGGCACAACCTGCGTCGCTGGGAAGTCATCGCCGAGACCCTCGCCACGGGGGCCGCGCCCCGGTGACCGAGGACCGCGGCCTAGTCTGGGTCGCGTGAACTGGTCCGTCGACGCGCCGATCGACGTCCTCCCGGAGCTGCCGCCGCTGCCCGCGGACCTGCGCTCCGCGCTGGACGACGCGCTCTCCCGCCCCGCCGCCCAGCAGCCCGAGTGGCCCGACCCGTCCCAGGTGGGCGGCGTGCGGAAGGTGCTGGAATCCGTCCCGCCGGTGGTGCTGCCGCCGGAGGTGGACCGGCTGCAGTCCCGCCTCGCCGACGTCGCGAACGGCGAGGCGTTCCTGCTGCAGGGCGGCGACTGCGCCGAGACCTTCGTCGACAACACCGAGCCGCACATCCGGGCGACGATCCGCACCCTGCTGCAGATGGCCGTCGTGCTGACCTACGGCGCCTCGATGCCGGTGGTGAAGGTCGGGCGCATCGCCGGGCAGTACGCCAAGCCGCGCAGCTCCCCGGTCGACGCGGCCGGGCTGCCGTCCTACCGGGGCGACATCGTCAACGGGCTCGCCCCGGACCCCGCGGGCCGGATCCCGGACCCGTCGCGGATGGTGCGTGCCTACGCGAACGCCTCGGCGGCGATGAACCTGGTCCGCGGCCTGACCGCGACCGGGCTGGCCGACCTGTCCAAGGTGCACGACTGGAACAAGGACTTCGTCCGCACCTCCGCGGCGGGCGTGCGCTACGAGGCCGTGGCCGCCGAGATCGACCGCGCGGTCCGCTTCATGGACGCCTGCGGGGTGCGCGACCACAACCTGCACCAGGTCGAGTTCTACGCCAGCCACGAGGCGCTGCTGCTCGACTACGAGCGCGCCATGCTGCGCCTGGACCTGGAGCGCGACCCCACCGGCGGCGAGTCGCCGAAGCTCTACGACCTGTCCACGCACTTCCTCTGGATCGGTGAGCGCACCCGGCAGCTCGACGGCGCGCACGTCGCGTTCGCGGAGCTGCTGGCCAACCCGATCGGGATGAAGATCGGCCCGACGACGACGCCCGACCAGGCCGTCGAGTACGTCGAGCGGCTCGACCCGCACAACCGCCCCGGCCGGCTGTCGCTGATCTCCCGGATGGGCAACGACAAGGTCCGCGACGTGCTCCCGGCGATCGTCGAGAAGGTGACCGCCTCCGGGCACAAGGTCATCTGGCAGTGCGACCCGATGCACGGCAACACCCACGAGGCCTCGACCGGCTACAAGACCCGTCACTTCGACCGGATCGTCGACGAGGTGCAGGGCTTCTTCGAGGTGCACCGCTCGTTGGGCACCCATCCCGGCGGCATCCACGTCGAGGTCACCGGCGAGGACGTCACCGAGTGCCTCGGCGGCGCGCAGCGGATCTCCGACACCGACCTGGCCGGCCGGTACGAGACCGCCTGCGACCCGCGGCTCAACACCCAGCAGAGCCTGGAGCTGGCGTTCCTCGTCGCGGAGATGCTGCGCGGCTGAGCCGGTAGTCCTACGGTCGGTATCCCCCTCCTCGTCCGGTTGAATCCCTCTCGACCGGTTCCGACGGAGGGGGAGTCCCGTGCGACGACGACGGCTGGGAGGAGCCGGCGCGATGCTGCCGGCGCTGCTGCTGGCGGTACTGCCGGTGGCAGGCTGCGGTAGCGGTACGACGACGGCGGCGTCGGGCGGGGCGTCCTCGGCGCCCCGGTGCGCGGCGCCGGCCGATGCTCCCGCCCCGGTCCCGCCGACGGCGGCGGCGCCGGGCGCGGTCGGGCAGCGGCTCACCCTGGGCCGGGATGCCCGCACGGTGCTGGCACTCGCGCTGTCCGCCGACGGGAACCTGCTCGTCGCCGGAGACCGCTCCGGCCGGGTCACGCTGTGGGACCGCGCCGCCGGGGCCGCGGTCTGCGAGCTCCCCGGGGAGCCCGGCACCGCGGTCAACGACGTCGCCCTGAGCCCGGACGGGCGCACGGTGGCGTCGGGATCCGACCGCGGCGCGGTGCGGCTCCACGACCTGGGTGGCGGAGCCCCGGTGGAGCTCCCCGGCCACGACGGCGACGTCGAGGCGGTCGCGTTCGCCCCGGACGGTGCGACCCTGGTGACCGGCGCCGACGACGACACGGTCCGCTTCCACGCGCTGCCCGGCGGGGACCCCGGCCCGGTCGTCGCCGTCCCGGACACCGCCCGCGCGCTGGCCTGGTCCCCGGACGGCGGGACGGTCGCGGTCGGGACCGACGGCGCCGTCGTGCTCGTCGGCGCCGACGGCACCCCGGGCGCGACCCTGGACACCGGTGACGGGTCGGCGGTCAACGGCGTCGCGTTCGCCCCGGACGGCGAGCTGGTCGCCGCCGCCACCGACGGCGAACGGGTCCACCTGTGGCGGACCTCCGACGGCGCACCGGTGCGCGTGCTCACCGGGCCGGTCAACTACCTGCAGGCCGTCACCTTCACCCCGGACGGGTCCCGGGTGGTCGCCACCGGCAACCAGGGCGGGCTGTGGGTGTGGGACACCACGACCGGCGGGGTGGTCGAGCGGATGCAGAACCGGGGTGCCGGCTTCGACGTCGCCGTCACCCCGGACGGGCGGCACGCGGTGTCGGGGTCGAGCGGGGAGATCTGGACCTGGTCGCTCGGCTGAGCGGCCCGGCCGGCTCAGCCGCCGGTGCTGGCCCGGACCGCGAGGCGCGACGGCAGCCGGGGGGTCCCGGCGCCGTCGCCGTCCCCGGCGAGCACCCCGGTCAGCCGCTGCGCCGCGGCCCGGCCCAGCTCCTCGGCGGGCAGCGCGACGCTGGTCAGCGGCGGCGCCGTGACCTGCGAGTAGGGCAGGTCGTCGAACCCGGCGACGGCGATGTCGTCCGGCACGGCCAGCCCGAGCCGGTGCGCGGCGGTCAGGACGCCGTAGGCCATCGTGTCCGCCGCCGCGACGACCGCGGTCGCCCCGGCCGCCCGCCAGCGGGGCAGCGCCTCGGCGCCGACGTCGGCGGCGGCGTCGAGGGTCAGCCCGGCCCGGGTGCCGTCGTCGAGGACCCGCAGGCCGTGCTCGGCGGCGACCCGGCCCAGCAGCTCGCGGCGCACGGTGAAGGTGGCCGAGGGGGTCGACCCCTCCAGGTAGGCGAGCACCGTGTGACCCGCCGCGGCGAGGTGCGCGACGAGCGCGCGCACGCCCGGCTCCAGGTCGAACGTCACGGTGGCCGCGCGCCCCTCGAACCCCGGGGCGTCCATCAGGACCAGCGGCGGGCCGCCCGCCTCCAGGTCGTCGAGGAACGTCGGGGACGGTGCGTGCACCAGCAGCCCGGCCGGGCGGAAGGCCGCGACCCGGCGGACGTCGTCGGCGCCGGGTTGCTCGCCGCCCTCGATCACCGACAGCATCAGCTGGTGCCTGCTGCCCAGCGCCTCCCGGATCCCGGTGGTGACCCGCCCGAAGTAGGGGTTGGGGAGGTCGGGGGCGAGCAGGACGACGAGATCGGTGGTGCCGCGGGCGAGCGAGCTCGCCGCGTGGTCGACCACGTAGCCCAGCTCGTCCACCGCCGCCCGGACCCGCTCGGTGATCACCGCGGACACCCGCCCGCGCGACTTGCCGTTCACCACCAGCGACACGGTGGACACGCTCGTCCCTGCCCGCCGGGCCACCATCGCCGCGGTCACCCGCCGGCCCACCGGTCCTGCCATCGGCAGAGCGTACCCGGACGCGCCACACATCAAGCGCTTGACGTCATACGCTTGACAGGTCACAGTCGACACGTCCCGGAGCACCCGGGCCACCGCGACGACGAAGTGGGACACCGGAGATGACCGAGAAGATCGTCCTGGACTGCGATCCGGGGCACGACGACGCCATCGCGCTGCTGCTCGCCCACGGCGACCCGCGGATCGAGCTGCTCGCCGTCACCACGGTCGTCGGGAACCAGACGCTGGACAAGGTCACCCGCAACGCGCTCTCGGTGGCGACCCTGGCCGGGATCACCGGAGTGCCGTTCGCGGCCGGGGCCGACCGCCCGCTGCTGCGCGAGATCGCCGTCGCCGCCGACATCCACGGCGAGACCGGGCTGGACGGCCCCGAGCTGCCCGAGCCGACGTTCGCCGCCGTCGACACGCACGCCGTCGACCTCATCGTGGAGACCGTGCTCGCCCACGAGCCGGGCACCGTCACCCTGGTCCCCACCGGCGGGCTCACCAACATCGCCCTCGCCGCCCGGCGCGCCCCGGAGATCGTCGCGCGGGTCAAGCGGGTGGTGCTCATGGGCGGTGGCGTCGCCGTCGGCAACCGGACCCCGGTGGCCGAGTTCAACATCGCCATCGACCCCGAGGCCGCCGCGATCGTGTTCGAGGCGGGCTGGGAGGTGGTCATGGTCGGGCTCGACCTGACCCACCAGGCGCTGGCCGGTCCCGAGGTGCGCCGCGCGATCCGCGCCGTCGGGACCGGTCCGGCGCGCTTCGTCGACGAGCTGCTGGACTTCTTCGCCGCCACCTACCGTGACGTGCAGGGCTTCGACGCCCCGCCGGTGCACGACCCGTGCGCCGTCGCCCACGTCATCGACCCGACGATCGTGCGGGCGTTCCCGATGCCGATCGTCGTCGAGACCGCGGGCCGGCACACCACCGGCATGACGGTCGCCGACCGGCGCGGCCCGGCACCGGAGGGCTGCCGCACCCACGCCGCGCTGGAGCTCGACCACGGCCGCTTCTGGGAGCTCGTCGTGCAGGCGCTGCGGACCATCGGCGACCCCGCCGGGGCCACCCTCGCCGCGGCGGCGGGGCGCACCGCATGACCACCCCGACCGCCGCCCGGTCCTCACGCTCGTCGTGGCCGTGCTGGCCGCCTGCGTGGCGTTCCAGCTCAACGCCTCGATGCTGAGCCCCGCCCTGGTCACGATGGCGCGCGAGCTGGGCACCGACGACGCGACCGTCGGTCTGTCCCAGACGATGTTCTTCACCCTCGCGGCGATGTTCTCGCTGTTCCTGCCGCGTCTGTCCGACATCGTGGGCCGCCGGCGGGTGCTGCTGGCGATGCTGGCCGTCATGCTGGTCGGCAGCGTCGTCGCCGCGCTCGCGGTGGACGTCGGGATGCTGCTCGCGGGCCGGATGCTGCAGGGCGTCACCGGCCCGGTCGTGCCGATCTGCCTGCTGGTGCTGCGCAGCGAGATCGCCGACCCGCGCCGCTACGGCGTCGTGCTCGGCCTGATCACCGCGGTCAACGGCGGCGTCGCGGGCCTCGACGCGCTGCTCGGTGGGTGGCTGGCCACCCACCACGGCTTCCGGTCCATCTTCTGGGTCATCGCCGGGGTCACGGTGGTCGCGCTGGTGCTCGTCGCGGTGTGGGGCGTGGAGTCCCGGCCCTCGGCGGGCACCCGGATGGACTGGCGCGGGGTGGTGCCGCTGGTCGTCGCCGTCGGGGCGCTGCTGCTGGCCTTCGACGAGGCCGGTGCGCTGGCCGACGCGCGCTGGGCGCTGGTGGGCGCCTACGTGCTGCTCGCCGCGGTCGCCGCGGTCGCGTTCTGGTGGCTGCAGGGCCGCACCGCCGAGCCCCTGGTCGCCCCCGCCGACCTGCGCCGGCGCGCCACCTGGGCGACGCTGGGCACCACGCTGCTGACCATGACCGGGGTGTTCGCCGTGGTGAACGGCCTGGTCGCCTCGATCGCGCAGAACGCGACGGCCGGGTTCGGGCTGGCGGCCGACGTCACCGCGCTGGCGCTGCTCGCCCCGTACGCGCTGATCGGCTGGCTGGTCGGGCCGTTCGCCGGGCGCCTGGCCCCGGTGCTCGGCTACCGCACGGTGCTGCGGGTCGGGCTGGGCGGCAGCGTCGTCGCCACCGTCGTCCTGGCGCTGGTGGGGGTGCACTCGTTCACCGTGCTGGTGGTCGCGACGCTGCTGCTCGGCATCACCTACGCCGGCATCGCCAACATCATGCTGAACGGGCTGGGCGTGCTGCTCTCGCCCGCCGACCGGCCCGGGACACTGCCGGGGCTCAACGCGGGCGCGTTCAACCTCGGCGCCGGGATCAGCTTCGTGGTGCTGCCCGCGGTGCAGGTCGCCGTCGGCGGGGCGGAGCAGGCCGGGGTCGGCGGTTACACCGCGGGGATGCTCACCGGTGCCGCCTGCACCGCGCCCGCGCTCGCGCTGTCGCTGCTCATCCCGCGCCCCGCCGCCGCCGAGACGGCCGGCGCGTCGGACCTGGCGGACGCCCGATGAGCCGCGTGCTGGTGGTCGGCTCGCTCAACGCCGACCTGGTGGTGCGCACCGAGCGCTTCCCCGGGCCGGGGGAGACCGTCGCCGGGGCCGACCTCACCACCGGTCCCGGCGGCAAGGGGGCCAACCAGGCCGTCGCCGCCGCCCGGCTCGGCGCGCGCGCCGGCGTCGCGGTTGCGATGGTCGGCGCGATCGGCGACGACGACCACGGCCGCACGGTGCGCGACGCCGTCGCCGCGGCCGGGGCCGACGTCGCCGCGGTGGTGGTGCGCCCCGGCACGGCCACCGGCACCGCGGTCATCACCGTCGACGCCACGGGCGACAACACCATCGTCGTCTCGCCCGGCGCGAACGCCGGACTGGCCGCCGCCGACCTGCCCTCCTTCGACGACGTCGCGGTGCTCACCCTGTCGCTGGAGATCCCGACGCCGACGGTGCTCGCCGCCGCCCGGGCCGCCCGTGCGGCGGGGACCACCGTGCTGCTCAACCTCTCGCCCTCCGCCGCGGTGCCGCCGGAGCTGCTCGACGCGACCGACGTGCTCGTGGTCAACGAGCACGAGGCCGCGCTGCTGGGGGACCACCCGGTGGCCCGGTCGGTCGTGACCCGTGGGGCCGCGGGCTGCGAGGTCCACGACCCCGGACCCGACACCGTCACCACGGTCGAGGCGATGCGGGTCGACCCGGTGGACACCACCGGGTCGGGCGACGCGTTCCTGGCCGCCGTCGCCGTGCGTCTCGCCGCCGGGGACGACCTGGCCGACGCGGCCCGCTACGCCGTGCGCGCCGGTGCCCTCGCGGTGACCGTCGCCGGGGCGCAGCTGCCGGTCGTCGGTGAGGACGAGCGCCTGCGCTTCGGGCTGTAGGCGCCCGGACGCCGGTACCGTCCCGTCCTCCCCGGGCGTCCCCGGGGAGCGGATGCGGGGCTCAGAGGACGGTGAGGGTGATCGTGTCGCCCGGCTCGGCGTCGCCGCCCGCGCCCGGGTCCTGGCCGACGACGTGCCCGTCGCGACGGCCGAACGGGAAGCTGCGCTCCACGTCGACGTCGAAACCCTCCTGCCGCAGCAGCTCCGACGCCTCGTCCGCGCGCATGCCGATCACGAACGGCACCGACACGGGGGCCGAAGACTCCGCAGGCGGTGGGGGCGGTGGCGGGGCGGGCTCGGTGCCGCGGCTGGTCACCAGGGTGACCGGGGCACCGCCCGCCAGCCGCGTCCCGGCGGGCGGGTCGGTCCTGACGACCGCACCGGCAGGCACCTCGGTGCTGTACTCCGACGCGGTCGTGGACTGCACCGGGGTCAGCCCGGCGCGGCGCACCGCGTCCTCCGCGGTGTCCACGGCGCTGCCGGCGGGCACGTCGGGCACCGCGGGACGTCCGGTGGACACCACCAGGGTGACCGTGGTCCCGCGCAGCACCCGGGTCTGCGGTGCCGGGTCCACCTGCGCGACGAGGTCGGGCGCCACGTCGTCGTCGGCGCGTTCGGTGACCGTGGGCGTGAGATCGGAGTCGGCGACCAGCACGGTCGCCTGCTCGCGGTCCAGGCCGGTGACCGCGGGCATCGTGGTCCAGCGGCCCGAGCCGAGCCACCAGGCGCCCGTCCCGGCCAGCGCGGCCAGCAGCAGGAGCAGCACCATCCAGAGCGCGAACACCCGGCGGCCACGTCGGCGGCGCCCGGCGAGCTCCTCACGGGTCATCGGTTCCGGCTGGCCGGCCGGGGTGACGGCGGTGCCGTGCGCGCCACGACCGCGGGCCTGCACCCGGGTCCCGCCGGGGCCGGGGACGGCGGCGTCGAGCGGCCGGTGGCGCAGCGGGCCCGCGGGGAGGGTGGCGCCGTCGTCGGGCGGCGGGGGGCCCGGCGGGCGCGGTGTCGCCGTCCGGGGCAGTCCCAGCCGGTCGGCCATGTCCAGCAGCTCGCGCCGGAAGTGCTCGGCGTCGACCGGGCGCAGCTCCGGGTCCCGCGAGGTCGCCCGGGCGACGAGCGCGTCCACGGCAGGCGGCAGACCGGGGACCAGGGCCGAGGGCGGCGGCACGTCCTCGTTCACGTGCCGGTAGGCCACCGAGAGCGGGTTGTCGGCGGTGTAGGGCGGCTGCCCGGTCAGCATCTCGTAGAGCACGACCCCGGCGGCGTAGACGTCGCTGCGGCCGTCGGCCCGCCCGGACACGACCTGCTCGGGGGAGAGGTAGGCCATCGTCCCCAGGATCATCCCGGCGTGGCTGACGCCGGCCTCGGCGGCCGCGGTGAGCAGACCGAAGTCGGCCACCTTCACCTCGCCGCCGGAGGAGATCAGGACGTTCTCCGGCTTCACGTCGCGGTGCACCATGCCGAGCCGGTGCGCGCGGGCCAGACCGGCGAGGACCGGCTCCAGCACCCGCACCGCCGCGGGCAGCCCGAGGGCGCCACGGGCGCGCAGCACGTCACGCAGGGTGCCGCCGTCGACCAGCTCCATGACCACGAACAGACTGGCCTCGCCCAGCCGGCCCGCCGGGACGGTGCCCCGGTCGTAGACCGCGACGACCGACGGGTGGTCGATCCGGGCCGCCAGCCGCGCCTCGCGGTCGAACCGGGTCCGGAACGCCTGGTCCCCGGCCATCCTCGGGTCCATCACCTTGATCGCGACGGCGCGCTCGAGACGGGTGTCGGTGCCGTGGTGCACCGTCGACATGCCGCCGCGGGCCAGCACCGGGCCGACCCGGTAGCGGCCGTCGAGCAGCACCTCGGCGGGGCCGTCGGCGGCGAGCCGCCCGGCCCCACCCGGGGCGCCGGGATCGGCCGGACCGGACGGTGAGCTCATCGCGGGCCAGATTACCGGTGCGGATCCCGGTGCCCGCGCAGGTGGTCGGCGTCGGAGCCCGCCGGGCGGCGCGGTCCGGCGGGCGTCGGCACCGACCGGCGCGGTGTGGGACAGTGTCCGGCTGTGAACGAGTCCCTCCCCGCCGCTGTCACCGACGAGACGCTGAGCGTCGCCGAGGTGGCCGACCGCCTGTCGATCCCCGTCTCCCGGGTGCACCAGCTCGTCCGCGACGGGCAGCTCCTGTCGTTCAAGAACGGGCACGACGTGGTCGTCCCGACCGCCCTGCTCGACCAGGGCGGCGTCGTGCGCGGACTGCCCGGCACCATCGTCGTCCTCCGCGACGGGGGCTACGACGACGACGCCATCCTGACCTGGCTGTTCACCGAGGAGGAGTCGCTGCCCGGCGCCCCGATCGCCGCGCTGCGGGCGGGCCGGCACAAGGAGATCAAGCGCCGCGCCCAGGCCATGGCCTTCTGACCCACCGACCCGCGCCCCGTTACCTTCTTGATCAAGCCCGCTGAGGGCTTGCAGGCCGCCGGCCGCGGTATGACTGACTGCCCCTGTCGCCCGATGATCTGGGGGGTGTTGTCGCCGTGGCCGGAGGGCGCCAACGACCGCTGATAGAGACCTGACCCGTGTGGTCTGCTCGTAACGTGGCTGCCGGCGCGGGTGCTCGTGGTCGGCCTGCCGCGACGAGAAGGGAGCGGCGGTTGCCCGATCCTGACCAGCACCCGACCGGGTTCGCGGTGTTCTGCGGCCCGGACGTGGGCAAGTCCGAACACCACGCCTGCGCGGTCGACACCAACGGGAAGCGGGTGCACGACAAGGCCCTGCCCAACGACGAATCGGCGCTGCGCACCGTGCTGTCCGGGCTGGCCGAGCACGGCGCGGTGCTGATGGTCATCGACCAGCCCGCCTCGATCGGAGCGCTGGCCATCGCCGTCGCTCGTGATCTGGGGATCACGGTGGCCTACCTGCCCGGGCTGGCGATGCGCCGCATCGCCGACCTGCATCCCGGGCAGGCCAAGACCGACGCCCGCGACGCCCACGTGATCGCCGAGGCCGCCCGGACGATGCCGCACACCCTGCGCCGGGTCGGCACCGACGACGAGACCCTCGCCGAACTCACTGTGCTCGCCGGTTACGACGATGACCTGGCTGGGCAGAGCACCCGGCTGACGAACCGGCTGCGCGACGCCCTGCTGCATGTTCATCCCGCCCTGGAACGCCTGCTCGGGCCACGCCTGGACCGCGGTGGCGTGCTCGACCTGCTCGCGGCCGCGCCCACCCCGCAAGCCCTGCGAGAGCTCGGCGCTGACGGGATCGCCGAGACGATGCGGGCCCGGTCGCCTCGACTGGCCCGCACCCTTCCCGCCCAGATCCTGACCTCGCTCGACGCCCAGAGCCTGACCGTTCCCGGCACGGCCGCGTTCGCCCGTGTCATCACCGGCGTCGCCGGGCAGCTGCGCCAGGTCCACACCGAACGCGACCAGCTCGCCGACGAGCTCGAAGCCCGCCTGGAGGCCCACCCTCTTGGACCGGTCCTGACCTCGATGCCCGGACTCGGGGTCAGGACCGCCATCAAGATCCTCACCATCGTCGGCGACGGCTCCGGGTTCCCCACCGCCGGGCACCTCGCCGCTTACGCCGGCCTCGCCCCAGTCACCCGCCGCTCCGGCACCTCGATCAAAGGCGAAACCCGATCCCAGCGCGGCAACCACGCCCTGAAATCCGCGCTGTTCCTGTCCGCATTCGCCGCCCTGGCCGACCCCGCCAGCCGCGCCTACTACGACCGCAAACGAGCCGCCGGCAAACGACACAACGCCGCCCTGATCTGCCTCGCCCGACGCCGCACCGACGTCATCTACGCCATGCTCCGCGACCGCCGCCCCTACAACCCGCCCACGGTCAACAACCCCGATCCAGAACTCGCCGCCGCTTGACGAACCCATAGAGACACCCCCCGGCTCCGCCCGGATCCATCACCCCCGGCCCGCGTCCGTCGCGCCCTCGCCCGGCTCCGTCACGCCCCGCGTCCCCGTCGTGCCCCGCCCGGGCCCGTCGTGCCCCGCCCGGGCTGCACGAGCGGGCCTTCCGTACGAACCTTTCGTACGAGCGGCCCGTTCGTGCGGGGGCGCGGGCGCGGTGCCCACGCCGCCCTGCCTGTCGCAGTGATGCCCGGCTCGTCGCCGTGATGCCCGGCCCGCCGCCCACGCCGCCCGGCCCGGGGTCGGGGTGCCCGACCCTGGGCCACACGAGCGGGCCCTTCGTACGAACCTTTCGTACGAGCAGCCCGCTCGTGCGGGGCGTGGGCGCCGTGTGCGGAGTCGCGTGGCGCGGGCGCCGTGTGCGGAGTCGCGAGGCGTGGCGCGGCGTGGGCGCGGTGTGGGCGCGGTGTGGCGTGCGGGGCCGGGCCGGTCAGCCCCGGGAGGGGCGGACGCGGTCGCGGGCCAGCTGGGTCCCGCGGGCGGCGAGCGCCCGGCCGAGCCGGGGGAGCGCGACGGCGGCCCGGCGCCGGTTCGGCACCGCGACCCGGCGGGTCAGCACGTCGTAGCCCGCGTCGGCGATCTCGTCGAGGATCCCGGCGTACAGCACCCTGGCGGCGCCGACACAGGCCCGCGACACCGGTTCCAGCATCGGGATGCCCGGGTCGGCCCGCCGGTAGGTGGCCCGTGTACGGGCGACCAGGTGGGCCAGCGCGCGGCGGATGCGCGGGTCCGGCCGCCCGGTACGCCTGCTCCAGGCCAGCAGCTCGCGGTCGACGCCGAACGCGGCGAGCTCGTCGGCGGGCAGGTACACCCGGCCGCGGTCGAGGTCCTCGCCGACGTCGCGCAGGAAGTTGGTGACCTGGAACGCCACGCCCAGCAGCGCGGCGTGCGGCTCGGCCTCCGCGCGCGGGACGACGGTCCCGAGCACCGGCAGGGTCTGCAGCCCGATCACCGCGGCGGAGCCGTGCACGTAGACGGCCAGTTCGTCGTCGGTGGCGTAGTCGGTGACGGTGAGGTCCATCCGCATCGAGACCATGAAGTCCCGGAACAGCGACGCCGCGAGGTCGTGGCGGCGGGCGGTCTCGGCGACGGCGAGCACCTCGGGCCTGCTGCCCGGCAGCGGCGACCCGGCCAGCGCGGCCTCCAGCTCGGCGTCGAGGGCGTCGAGCCGGGTGTGCGGGTCCCCGCCGCCCGCCCCGTCGGGGTCGTCGACGATCTCGTCGGCGAAGCGGGCGAAGCCGTAGAGCGCGTGGATGTCGACCCGCCGGGCCGGGGGCAGCAGCCGCGTCGCGAGGAAGTAGGTGCGTCCGTGCTCGGCGTGCAGCGCGCGGCAGGCCGCGTAGGCGGCCCGCAGCTGCGGGTCGGTCAGGCCGGCGGCGTCGAGCTCGACGCGTCCGGCCCGCTCAGCCGCGGAGGACCGCATCGTCGGCGGGGGTGCTCGGGGATGCCGCCGGGGCCGCGGTCGCGCGGCGCAGGCCCAGCGGGTCCGGGCGCAGCAGCGACACCGCGGCCAGCGCGGCGGCCAGCGCGCACACCAGCAGGTAATGCGGCACGTACAGGGCGGTCTCGCCGTCCGGGAAGTACACGATCATCAGCCAGATCGAGCCCGCGACGACCCACTGCAGCCCGCGCGCGCTCCACGGGGTCATGGCGAGCAGGCAGAATCCCCAGCTCAGGTACCACGGCAGCGTGGTGGGGGACAGCACGGCGGCGAGCGCGAGGGCGATCGCGGCGTTGCGTACCGCGGCCCGCGGATCGTCGCGGCCGCGCCACCACAGCAGCGCGATGAGCAGGCCCATCACCACCGCGCCGACGAACCGCGACGTGTCGACGAACGCCTGGGTGTTCACGTCCTCGGCGAACATCCCGGCCACGCTCGCGGTCGCCTGTCCGACGGCGGTGGGCACCGACAGCCAGTTCACGATCATCGACGGCGCGCTGAGCGCGGGCAGCCAGCCCAGCCCGAACCCGGTGAGCCAGGTCGCCCCGCCGAACACGACACCGAACACGGTCACCGACGGCACGCCGGCCCGGACCAGCCGCGACCAGAACCCGCCCGACAGCCCCGCCGCCCACACCAGCACCAGGAACGGCAGCACGATCCCGGCGGAGGCCTTCACCGCCATCGCCAGCGACGCGACGGCGATCGCCCACACGAACCGCCGGCGCAGCGCCAGCAGCGCCGCGAGCGGCAGCAGCCCGACGACGAGCAGGTCGTTGTGCACCCCGCCGACCATGTGCACGACCATCACCGGGTTCGCCACGGCGAGCCACAGCGCGACCGCGGGCCGCCCGCCGAGCCGCCGGGTCAGCGCGGGCAGCACCGCGACGAGCAGCGCCAGCCCGGTGACCAGGGTCAGCCGCATCAGGACGACGCCGAGCAGCACGTTCTGGCCGGCCAGCAGGACCACGCCCTGCGCC
The DNA here is from genome assembly GCF_020131355.1 of Pseudonocardia sp. ICBG1293. Lineage (GTDB taxonomy): Bacteria > Actinomycetota > Actinomycetes > Mycobacteriales > Pseudonocardiaceae > Pseudonocardia. Next base: position 513,998 of record NZ_JAHLEL010000044.1, on the reverse strand, counting down.
AGCAGGATGAACAGCGGCCCGTACGGGGCGGGGGTGTCCTGCCAGAAGAAGTGCACGTTGTCGGTGAAGATCCCGCCCATGGTGTCCGGGCCGACGACGTACGGGTCGTACCCGGCCAGCGGCAGCGCGCCCTGGGCGAGGTAGCTGTAGGGGTCGCGGGTGAACAGCGGCGCGGTGACGAGCATCGGCAGCATCCACACCGCCGCCGTCGTCAGCACGGCGCGGCCGCCGGCGCGGCGGGCGAGGACCGCGCGCCCCAGCCGCACCCATGCCCACACCATCAGCACCAGGCCGGTGTAGATCACGATCGTCGCGAGCATCGCGCCGTGGCCGTAGCGCCAGAACGACAGCGCCGAGTTGCCGATCACCGGGTCCCGCATCGGGATCCCGCCGCCGCCGAACGAACCGAGGAACATCAGCACGGTCCCGGCCAGCCCGAGCAGCAGGACCCCCCGCGGTGGCGAGCCGAACCGCTCGGCGAACCCGGGGGCCGCGGGCCGCGGGACGGGCGGCGGGGGCACGACCGCGCCCGCGCCGGGGCCCGGCGTCACCGGTCCGGGTGCGGCCGGGCGGGGGAGCGGGGGCGAGGGCTGAGCCGTCATCGTGTCCGTGTGTGCTGGTCGGGCATCGTCGGGAGCATGATTCCACGCCCCCCGGCACCCGCCTCCGCTGCCCCGTGTCAGCGCCCCGTGCGTGCGGCGGCCCCGCGCCCGGCGTGCTCGGCCGGGCGCGGACCGGTAATCCGTTCGGCCGCGAGCCGGCCGGAGATCAGTACCGGGGGGATCCCGACGCCCGGGGTCGTCCCGCAGCCGGCGAGCACCGCGTTCGCCGTCCCGCGGACCAGGTTGCGGGGCCGGAACGGACCGGTCTGGGCCAGCGTGTGCGACGCCGAGAACGGCGTCCCCGCGGCCATCCCGGCGGCCGCCCAGTCTTGCGGGGTCCACATCCGGGTCCAGCTCGGCTGCGCCGAGGAGTCCACCAGACCGCGGTCGGCGAGCACCCCGAACAGCTCCTCGGCGTAGGCCGGACCGACCCGGTCCCAGTCGATGCCGGGCGCCACCGCGGTGTTCGGGCAGGGCGCGAGCACGCTCATCACCTCGCGCCCGCCGGGCTGCAGCGACGGGTCGGTCAGCCCGGGCCGGGTGACCAGCAGCGACGGGTCGGTCATCAGCCGGCCCTCGTCGATGATCTCGCGGAAGGTCCCCGCCCAGGAGCCGCCGAAGGAGATCGTGTGGTGGTGCTGCGCGGTGCCGGGCGCCGGCGCGGGCATCCCGGCGTGCACGACGACGGCGCTCGGCGACCAGCGCAGCCCCACCGGGCGCCGCGGCGCGCCGCCGAGCAGCTCGTAGGCCGCGGGCAGCTCGGGTGTGAGCACGACGGCGTCGCACGGGGTCACGGACTCGTCGGCGCCGTCCGGCCCGGCGTGGCGGACCGCGGTCACCCGGTCCCCGGACCGGTCCAGGCCGGTCACGGTGCGCCCGTAGTGGATCTCGGCTCCCGCGTCGGCGGCGGCGCCGGCCAGCGCGGTGCCCATCATCCGCATGCCGCCGCGCGGGAAGTACACGCCCGCGATGGTGTCCATGTAGGCGATGACGCCGTAGGCACCGAGCGCGTCCCGGGGGGACACCCCGGCGTAGAGCGCCTGGAAGGAGAACACCCGCCGCAGCCGCTCGTCGGGCAGGAAGCGGTCGATCCGCTTCCCGAGCCTGCCGAACCCGCCGAGCGCGGCGAGGCGGGCCAGGTCCGGGCCGAGCAGCGACAGCGGCGAGTCCATGTTCGCGCCGATGAAGTTGTCCATCTCGGCGCGGTAGAGGTCGGTCAGCCAGCGGCGCAGCCGCCGGTACCCGGCAGCGGAGTCCGGGCCGCACTGCTCGCGGATCTCGTGCTCCATCGCGGCGGCGTCGGTGTGCACCGCGATCGCCGAGCCGTCGGCGAACTCGGCCCGGTAGGCCGGGTCGAGCCGGACCAGGTCGAGCCGGTCGGAGGTCGTCTCGCCGACGGCGGCGAACGCCGCGTCCAGCAGCTCCGGCATGGTCAGCACGGTGGGGCCGGTGTCCAGGGCGTAGGTGCCGTGGTCGTCGGTGACGTCGAGCCGCCCGGCGCGCCCGCCGGGGAAGCTCTCCCGTTCGACCAGCGTGACGCGGCGGCCTGCGCCGAGCAGGTGCAGTGCCGTCGACAGTCCGGCCAGCCCCGCCCCGACGACGACGACGTGGTCGGCGTGCCCCTCGATCCGCCGCACCCCGCTCACCAGGCCCGCCGGGTCGCGCGCTCGGCCAGCTCGAACAGGTGCGACCGGCCCGGCTCGGCGACCGGCGCCGCGTCGAGCGCGTCCAGCGCGGAACCGGTCAGGGCCGCGATCCGCTGCTCCACCGCCTGCACCGCGCCCAGCTCCGACAGCGCGGAGCGGGCCCGGTCCAGGGTCGCCGCGTCGAGGTCGGGGTCGCCGAGAGCGCCGGTGACGACGTCCGCGGCGGCGCGGTCCCCACGCTGCTCGGCGCGCTGCAGCGCCGCGGCGACCAGCAGGGTCCGCTTGCCCTCGCGCAGGTCGTCGCCCGCGGGCTTGCCGGTGACCCGGGGGTCGCCGAACACCCCGAGCAGGTCGTCGCGCAGCTGGAAGGCGACGCCGATGTCGGCGCCGTAGCGCCGGTAGCCCGCGACGACCCGCGGGTCGGCCCCGGCGATCGCCGCGCCCAGGTGCAGCGGCCGCTCCACGGTGTAGGCGGCGGTCTTGAACCGGTCGATCGTCAGCGCGGTCGACTCGGCGGTGTCCCCCGAGGCCTGCGCGAGGACGTCGAGGTACTGGCCCGACAGCACCTCGGTCCGCATCGCCCGCCACGGCTCGGCGGCGCGGGCGTGGGCCCCCTCGGGCAGCGCGGCAGCGTGGAACATGTCGTCGGCCCACACCTGGGCGAGGTCCCCGACCAGGATCGCGACCGCGGCGCCGAAGCGCGCCGGCGGTCCGGACCATCCGTTCGCGGCGTGCATCCGGGCGAACTCCACGTGCACGGTCGGCCGGCCGCGCCGGGTGGAGGAGGCGTCCATCAGGTCGTCGTGGACCAGGGCGCAGGCCTGGATCAGCTCCAGCGCGGCGATCGCGCTCAGCACGCCCTGGGCGTGCGGATCGGCCGGATCGCCGCCCGCGCCGCGCCAGCCCCACCAGGCGAACGTGGGCCGCAGCCGTTTCCCGCCACCCAGCACGAACCCGGCCAGGGCGTCGGCGGCCTGCACGACGACCGGGTCGATGCCCAGCACCTCGGTGCGGCGCCGGTCCAGGTAGCCGGCCAGCACCCGTTCCACGTGCTGGGGCAGTGCGTCGTCCAGCGGGGCCGGGCCCGCCGTGGACAGGCCCGGGGATCCGGACGGACCGGACGGTGCGGACACGGGGGAGACGGGGTCGGCCACGACGACCAGGCTATCGGTGCACCCGGGACCCGGCCCGTCGATGCCGTGGTGGTGCACGTCATGGCGGGGTGCGGGCGGTGCGCGGCGGTCGGTGGACGACCGACCGGCGGTGCGCACCGTAAGGTCGTCGGGGTGACGACGAGCTCCGCATCCACGGTGACCGAACGGATCAACGTCGACCGCCCCTTCTTCGCGGTGGAGTTCTTCCCGCCCAAGGACGACCGGGGCGAGGCGGAGCTGTGGCGCGCCATCCGCCGCCTGGAGGTGCTGGACCCGGCCTACGTGTCGGTGACCTACGGCGCGGGCGGCTCCAGCCGCGACCGCACCGTCCGCACGGTGGAGCGGATCGCCACCGACACGACGCTGTGCTCGATGGCGCACCTGACGGCCGTCTCGCACTCGACCGACGAGCTGCGCCACGTGATCGGGTCGCTGGCCGCCGCGGGCGTCCGCAACATCATGGCGCTGCGTGGCGACCCGCCCGGCGACCCGCTCGGCGAGTGGGTCGCCCATCCCGAGGGGCTCGAGTACGCCGACCAGCTCGTGGCGCTGATCAAGCGGTCCGGCCCCTTCTGCGTGGGCGTGGCCGCGTTCCCCTACGGCCACCCGCGCTCGGCCGAGCTCGAGACCGACACCGAGCGGCTCGTCGGGAAGTTCCGGGCGGGTGCGGAGTTCGCCGTCACCCAGCTGTTCCTGGAGCCCGAGGGCTTCCTGCGGCTGCGCGACCGGGTCGCCGCCGCCGGGTTCGACCAGCCGATCATCCCCGGCATCATGCCGCTGACCTCGGAGCGGACCTTCCACAAGGGGCCCGAGCTGTCCGGGTCGCCGCTGCCGGAGGCCCTGGTCGAGCGGCTCGCGCCGTACTCCGGTGACGCGGCCGCGTTCCGCGCCGCGGGGATGGACGTCACCGGCGAGCTGTGCGAACGGCTGCTGGCCGAGGGGGTGCCCGGCATCCACTTCTACTGCCTCAACCGCTCCACGGCGACGACCGAGCTGGTCGAGCGCCTCGGACTGGCGCCGCGCCACGAGGGCTCCCGGCTGTCCACCCCGGCCTGACGGCCCGCGGTCGCGTTCCGGCCCCCGCTCCCCGGCCCACACGCCGCACGTGCGGTCGGGGGGCTGCGCCGGGGCTCAGGCGGTGCGGACCAGGTGCAGGTCCGGAACCGGTCGGGCGCCGACCGGCCCCACGTCGGCCCAGGTCGTCTTGCCGCCGCGGTGCCGGCTCACGCCCCAGCGCTGGGACAGCCGCCCGACGATCTGCAGACCGCGCCCGCGCAGCGCCGACGGGTCGTGGGGCTGCTCGCGGCCACGCACGACCGAGCCGTCGCGGACCCGCAGCCGCACGGCGCCGTCGCGGACCCGGGCGGTCACCAGCATCGGGGTGTGGGCGTGGTCGACACCGTTCGCGACCAGCTCGTGCAGCACCAGCGTGGCGTCGCCCACGGTGAGGTCGTCCACGAGCGGTGTCAGGAACCGTGCCAGCCCGTGCCGGGCCGCGCGGCACGCCGCCGCATCCGGCTGCACCCTCAGGATCCAGGACTGTGCGGTCATCACGCCGCCCCCTCCACGTCCTGCCGGGCCTGCCCGCCCGACGGGACCCGGTTACCCGATGTGCCCGTTCCGCACACTCCCGCGGTCCCCCACCCGTGGATCCGGCCGGACGGGTACGGTCACGGGTCCGACGCGTAGAGCCAACTGCGCGTGCCCGCATCTGCGAGCACGACGTGGAGGATCCGCTTGCGCATCGCCGTCATCCGTACCCCCGAGATCCCGCGCACCTGCGGGGCGGGCATCACCGCGGCCTCGCTGGCCGCCGCCGGTCACACGGTCCGGGTGTTCACCGACGTCCCCGACGACCCCGACCTGACCGCCCCCTCCGGCGGCGGTGCCCTGCGTGTGCAGCCGTGGGAGGACGGGCCGGACGCGGCACTGGCCGCCGCCTGGTCCGACGACCCGCCGCAGGTGGTGCACGCCATCGGTCCCCGGGCGGGGCAGGCCGCCGTCGCGACCGGGGTGCCGGTCGTGCAGGTCTACCCGGCGGCCGGCCCGGGCCCGGTCGCGATCCCGGTGGCCCGCGCCGCCTCGTCGCAGGGCGGGGTCCGGGTGCTGGCCTCCAGCGAGGAGCAGCACACGGCGCTGCTGCGCCGTGGGGTGCCGCGCGCGGCGCTGCGGACGGTGCCCGCCGCCGTCGACACCGACGCCTTCACCCCCGACGGGCCCGCGCTGCGCCGCGGCGAGCAGCCGCGGCTGCTCGCCATCGGGTCGCTGGCCGAGGGGGCGGGCATGGACACGGTGATCCGGTCGTTGGCCCGGATCCGCGGCGCCGAGCTGCTCGTGGCCGGCGGCGCTGCGGGGGAGGACCCCGACCGCACGCGGCTGTTCGGCATCGCCCGCGAGGCCGGCGTGGCGGGGCGGGTCCGGTTCCTGGGCCCGGTCGAGGGCGGCCTGCTGCCCCGGCTGCTGCGCTCGGCCGACGTGGTCGTCGCCGCGCCGGCACACGACGTGCCGGTCGGCCCGGTCCTGCAGGCCATGGCCTGTGCGCGGGCCGTCGTGGCGACCGGTGTGGGCGGGCTGCGCGACGTGGTCGTCGACGGGGTGACGGGGATGCTGGTCCGCCCGGCCCGGCCCGCCGAGCTGGCGGTCGCGCTGCGCGGGGTGCTCGGCGACGACGCCCTGCGTGCCGGTCTCGGCATCGCCGGACGGGACCGCGCGGTGTCCCGGTTCGACCGGGTGCGGATCGCCGAGGCGCTGGTCGGGGTCTACGGCGAGCTGGTCGGCGAGACGCCCGCCGCCGAGCTCTCCGAGGTCTCCGAGGACGAGGACCCCGAGGACCGCGAACCGGTCGGTGCTGCGGGCTGACCCGGCGCGGGCGCGAGGTCGCGGACGGCGCGGAACCCGCGGACGGGCCGGGCCGCGTCCTCGACGGCCGCGTGCCGGTGCGGCCCGCCCGGCCCGGGGTGGTCGATGACCTGGAAGTGGCCGGCACGGCGGACCCGCTGGGCCAGCGCGACGCGGTGGCGGGGCGGGGCGACGAGCCGTCGGTGCACCCGCACCAGCCCGGCGGCGCCGGTCAGCGCGACCGGCAGCGCCGCGGCGACGTGCCACCACGACGTCGCCCAGAAGTGCACGGTCGCGACGAACAGCGCCGTCCCGCCGGCGGCGGCCGTACGCACCAGGGCCAGCCGCACGCGCAGCCTGCGGTCGCGGCAGCCGTGCCGCAGTACCGGTGCGGTGCGCGTCAGCACCCACAGCCAGTACAGCGCCAGGACGCCGAGTGCGAGATAGCCGGTGACCCGTCGGAGGTCCATGCGGCGACCCTCGTCGCGGGTGCACCCGGTGTTACGGCTCACACACGGTCCGTCGGTATGGGACCCGGTGTCCGGTCCGGCCTGCGCCGTGCGAGTGATCATCCGCGTGACTGGTGAGCAACGCTAATTTCGTTCTCCTAGCGTGATCGTCATGCGCACAGCCGACGATCAGTGGGACATCACCAGCAGCGTGGGCGCCACCGCCCTGGCCGTCGCCGCAGGACGGGCCCTGGAGACCCGCCGCGCCGACCGGCTCGTCGACGACCCGCTGGCCCAGCGGTTCGTCGACGCGGCCGGGACGGTGTCGGGGTTGCCACAGGACCCGGGCGACCCCGCCGACCCGTGGGTCGTGCAGGCCGGCTACCAGGGGGTGCGGTCCCGGTTCTTCGACGAGGCGCTGACCGGCGCGGGGGCGACCCAGGTCGTCCTGCTCGCCGCCGGGCTCGACGCGCGGGCCCTGCGGCTCGCCTGGCCCGCCGGGACCACGGTGTTCGAGGTCGACCAGCCCGAGGTGCTGGCCTTCAAGGACCGGGTCGTCGGGGAGTCCGGGGTCACGCCGACCGCGCGCCGGGTCACCGTGCCGGTCGACCTCCGTCACGACTGGCCCGCGGCGCTCGTCGCGGCCGGCCTCGACCCCGCACGGCCGACCGTCTGGCTGGCCGAGGGGCTGTTGCCCTACCTGCCCGCCGACGCCGAACGGCTGCTGTTCGAACGGGTGCACGCGCTCTCGGTGCCCGGCAGCCGGATCGCCGTCGAGCACTTCGGCGACCAGGTGGAGCGGATCGCGGACGAGCCGTCGTTCCGCGCGGCGGCGCAGGAGATGCTGGACACCGACGACGTCGGCGGGCTGTTCTTCGCCGAGCCGCGCCCCGAGTCCTGCGACGCCTGGCTGCGGCGCCACGGCTGGGCGGTCACCGGCCGCCCGGTCCGCGAGGTCGCCGCGGGGTACGGGCGCCCGCTGGACGCCTCGGTGGCCGACACCCTGGGCGGGGTGACCCTGCTGTGGGCCGACCGGCCCTGAGCGGCCTGCTCAGCGGGTGACCCGGGCGTCGACCAGCAGCGCCAGGTGCAGCGCCGTCCGGGCCTCGGGGTCGGTGAGGTCGAGGCCCAGCAGGGCGGACAGGCGCCGCAGCCGGGCGTAGGCGGCGGGGCGGCCCAGCCCGAGCCTGCGGGCCACGTCGGTGACGACCCCGCCGGCCTCGACCAGCGCCCACAGGGTGTCCCGGGCGTCGGTCCGGGCGGGGGCGGGCAGCGCGGCCAGCGGACCGAGGACCTCCGCGGCGAAGCCGAGCAGCCGCGGGTCGTCGCCGAGGCGGTGCACCATGCCCCGCAGTGCCGGGACCCGGACGGGGCCGCGGCCACCGGTGGCGGTGTGCGCGGACGCGTCCTCGCGGGCCCGGCGCAGGAGCTCGGGCAGCTCGGTGAACGGGCCGGGCCCGGCCGTCGCCGCGGCCAGGCCGGCGGGCAGCGCGGGGAGCAGCGCGGCGGACAGCGCGGTGCCGTCGCCGGGGACGAGTACGACGAGCTCCCCGGGACCGGCGGTCACGGTCGTCGCCCCCGGGGCGACGGCGGCCACCGCCGCCTCGACGGCCTGTCCGGGGTCGTGGTCCCCGGTCGGGCGCAGCGCCACCACCGACAGCGGGCCCGTGGTGTCCAGCCCGGCGGCGCGGGCGCGCACCGCCAGCCGTGCGGCCTCGGCGGGGACCGCCGCGGCCAGGTCGGCCAGCAGTGCGTCCCGGGCCGACCGCAGCAGGGCCTGCGGGTCCGGGTCGAGCAGCGACACCGCGTCCGCGGCGGCCGCCAGCAACGCGCCGACCCGGTCGACGGTGCCCGGCGCCGGACGGGACGGCACCGCCAGCCGGCCCCACCGGGCATCCGGTCTCCCGACCGGGGCGACCGCCCACCCCTCCGGTCCGGCCGGCCCGGCCAGCCGGGAGCGCGCCACCCAGTCCCGCAGGTCCGGCGTGCCGGCGGTGAGCAGCACCCGGTGCGCCAGGTCCTCGCACACCACGGGTGCGTCGATCCGGCGGGCCAGCTCGTCCACGACGCGCCCCGGCGCCACCCGGTGCAGCGCCAGCGCCCGGAACGCGGCCTCGGCCCGGTCGCCGCCGCCCTCGTCGTCGCCCCGCTCGTCGACGACCTGCTCCAGCACCCCCGCCACGATCTCGGCGAAGCGCACGGTGCGCCGCAGCTCCACCAGGGGGAACCCGGCGGCGCGGGCGGCCTGCACCAGGCCGGCGGGCAACGACGGCAGCTGCTGCCCGATCTCGACGACCAGCCCGACCGCCCCGGCGGCCCGCAGCGCGTCGACGTAGCGGGCGGGCACCGTGGTGGGGTCGGCCACCGGCACCCCGACCGACAGGACCAGCACGCCCGCCGGCAGCGTCCCGGCCGGGTCGGCGACCTCGCTGACGTGCACCCAGCGGACGGCGGTGCCCAGCGCGGCCCGTCCGGCCCGGACGACCGGTGAGCCGGCCCGGACCTCCGGTCGGGCCAGCACATCGGCGATGGTCGGGTGCACCGGGATCCACTCCGTCCGGCCGGCGGTCGGAAACCGTACGGATCGTATCCCTGACCGGGACGGTCGTGGCACCGACGATCGGATCCACCACGCCACTACCGAGGGAGTCCCCCGTGACCGCAGTCGAGGACCCGACCCGGACCGAGGCCGGAGCCACCCCGGACGCACCCGCACTCTCGCCGCACGCCGACGCCGCGGGACGGCACCTGTGGATGCACTTCGCCCGGATGCACGGCCGCGACGGGGCGAACCCGGTCCCGGTGATCACCCGCGGCGAGGGGGTGCACCTGTGGGACGACCGCGGTCGCCGCATCCTCGACGGCCTGGCCGGGCTGTTCGTCGTGCAGGCCGGGCACGGGCGGCGCGAGCTGGCCGAGGTCGCCGCGAAGCAGGCCGCGGAGCTGGCGTTCTTCCCGGTCTGGGGCTACACCACCCCGCCCGCGGCCGAGCTGGCCGAGCGGCTGGCCCACCTCGCCCCCGGTGACCTGAACCGGGTCTTCTTCACCTCCGGCGGCGGGGAGGCCGTCGAGAGCGCGTGGAAGGTCGCCAAGCAGTACTTCAAGCTCCGTGGCCGCCCGCTCAAGCACAAGGTGATCTCCCGGGCGACCGCGTACCACGGCACCACGCACGGGGCGATGGCCGTGACCGGGCTGCCGGCGATGAAGAAGGACTTCGAGCCGCTGGCGCCCGGGGGGTTCCGGGTGCCCAACACCAACCTCTACCGGCACCCCGAGTTCGACGGCGACGCCGAGGCGCTCGGCCGCTGGGCCGCCGACCGGATCGAGGAGGCGATCGCGTTCGAGGGCGCCGACACCGTCGCCGCCGTCGTGCTGGAGCCGGTGCAGAACTCCGGCGGCTGCCTGACCGCGCCGCCGTCGTACTTCGCCCGGGTCCGCGAGATCTGCGACCGGCACGACGTGCTGCTCGTGGCCGACGAGGTGATCACCGGGTTCGGCAGGCACGGCGTGCCGTTCGCCAGTGCGAAGTTCGGCCTCGCCCCCGACATCATCACCTGCGCCAAGGGCATGACGTCGGGCTACGGCCCGCTGGGCGCGATGATCGCCTCGGAGAAGGTGATCGAGCCGTTCCTCGCCCCCGGCGTGACCTTCCCGCACGGCTACACCTGGGGCGGGCACCCGGTCTCCGCGGCCGTCGCGCTCGCGAACCTCGACCTCCTGGAGCGCGAGGACCTCTACGGCAACGTCACGGAGCGGGCCGATGCGTTCCGGGCGACCCTCGACCGGCTCCGCGACCTGCCGATCGTCGGTGACGTGCGCGGCGACGGCTACTTCTGGGCGATCGAGCTGGTGCGCGACCGGACGACCCGGGAGACCTTCGGCCCGCAGGAGCGGGAGAGGCTGGTGCGCGGCTTCCTGCCGGGTGCGCTGTTCGAGGCCGGGCTGTACTGCCGCCCCGACGACCGGGGCGACGTGGTGATCCAGCTGGCGCCGCCGCTGATCGCCGGGCAGGCCGAGTTCGACGAGATGGAGCAGATCCTGCGGCACGTGCTCACCGAGGCGCAGAAGATCGTGTGAGTTCGCGGCGGACCGCCGCGTCGGGTTGTTGCCGAACCCACGGGTAACTAGGTTGACCCCGGCAGGCGCCGCACCGCGGCGGGGCATGCGACGGGGGGCTCCATGACGACCGACGACCTCACCGGCGGACGTGAGGTCGTGGTGACCCAGGCCCGGTCGCACACCGAACGCGGCATCCTGCGCCGCTGGGTCGAGGAGCAGCACCCGGGCGCGGCGGTCGTCGGGATCGGCGCCAACGGCGAGGTGCCGTCCGCGCTGGGCGAGGCGCTGCACGGCGACGACACCGTGATCGTCCCGGCCCGCGTGGCCTGGGTGACCCCCGAGCCCGAGGACGGCGGCGCGGTCCGCAAGCTCGCCGGGCTCGCCACGTCCGCGGTCATGCGGATGGCGTGGTCGCCGCTGCACCCCTCGATGGCCCGGCACCGTCCGGACGCCGCGCACGTCGTCGCGGGGGAGCCCGCGACCGTCGCCGACCTGGTGTCGCGCTTCGTCGCCCAGGAGAGCGGGCGGCCCGGCTCGCACGGGTTCACCCGCTTCGTCGCCCGTCAGGCGGTCCTGGCCTGCGACCGTGCGGAGCGGCGCATCCTGGGCGACCGCTACAAGGTGCCGCGCCGGATGGTGGAGCAGATCACCTCCTCGGCCCGGTTCCCGGCACTGGTCGAGCGGCTCGCCCGGCAGACCGGCAGCCCGGCCGCGGAGGTCGAGCAGCGTCTGGAGTCCTGCCTGCACGAGATGGCCGCGGTGCAGAGCCCGCCGGCGATCGACGTGTTCCGGGCGATGATGGGCCCGATGCACACCAAGGCCTGGGACGTGCAGGTCGACGAGTCCGGGCTGGAGCGGCTGCGCGAGCTGAACAAGGAGCACGCGCTGGTGTTCCTGCCCAGCCACCGCTCCTACGCCGACCCGCTGCTGTTCGCCGAGGTGCTGCACGACCGCAACTTCCCGCGCAACCACGTCCTGGGTGGCAACAACCTGTCGTTCTGGCCGATGGGGGCGCTCGGGCGGCGCGCCGGGATCGTGTTCATCCGCCGCACCTTCGGCGGCGACACCGTCTACAAGGCCGCGATCCAGGAGTACCTGGGACACCTGCTCGCCAAGCGGTTCAACCTCGAGTGGTACATCGAGGGCGGCCGCAGCCGCACCGGCAAGCTCCGCAAGCCCCGGGTCGGGCTGCTGCGCTACCTGGTGTCCGCGCTGGAGGACCGCCCCGAGCTCGACGCGGTGCTGGTCCCGGTGTCGATCGTCTACGACCAGCTGCACGAGGTCGGCGCGATGGCCGCCGAGCAGCGCGGCGGGGAGAAGAAGGCCGAGGGCCTGGGCTGGCTCTACGGCTACTTCCGCGACCAGCGCCGCCACATCGGCACCGCCCGGGTGCGCTTCGCCGAGCCGTTCGCGCTGCGCCGTGCCCTCGACGACGCCGGCCCGGGCCGGGCCCAGCTGGAGAAGGTCGCGTTCCGGGTGTGCGCGGGGATCAACCGCGTCACCCCGGCGACGGCGACCTCGCTCGCGACGTTCGCCCTGCTGTGGGCGCAGGACAGGGCGTTGACCCTGCAGCAGGTCCGCGAGGTCGTCGCGCCGCTGGCGGACTACCTGGAGGCGCGCGGGATCCCGGTGCCGATCGCCGAGCTGCGGACCCGGCACGGCCTGCGGATGACGCTCGACCGGCTCGCCGAGGCCGGGGTCGTCACCGTCTACGACGGCGGGACCGAGCCGGTGTTCGCCGTCAGCACCGGGCGCCACCACGTCGCCGCCTTCTACCGCAACGGCGCGCTGCACCACCTGCTCAACCGCGCCATGCTCGAGGTGGCACTGCTGCGGATCGGCGACGCCGGCGCGGACGAGGACATCGTCGAGGTCGCATGGCGCGAGCTGGCCCGGTTGCGTGACCTGCTGAAGTTCGAGTTCTTCTTCTCCACCCGCCGGGAGTTCCGCAGCGAGATCATCGGTGAGCTGGACCTCGTCGACCCGGGGTGGCGCACCCGCGCGGCGGACCCGGCGGACGTGCGGGGCGCGCTGCGCCAGGCGCCGCTGCTGGTCGCGCCGGGCGTGCTGCGCTCGTTCCTCGACGCCCAGCTCGTCGTCTCCGACCGGCTCGTCGCACTCGGCGAACAGCCGATGACCGAGGAGAAGGAGTTCCTGGAGGACTGCCTCGGAGTCGGCCGCCAGATGCTGCTGCAGCAGCGGCTCGACCGGGCGGACTCGGTGTCGCGCGAGCTGTACGCCACGGCCGTGCGCCAGGCGGGCAACCGCGACCTGCTCGAGGACTCCGGCGCCGCCGGTGCGCCCCTGGGCGAGCGGCGCGCGGCCTGGCTGGCGGAGGTCACTGCGGTGATCCACGATCTGGGACGGCTGGGCGAGCTGCAGCGCGCCCGCCTCGAGGTGGTCCTCGGTTCCGGGGAGCGCACGGCGTCCGGGGCGGTCCCGGCGTCACCGGCGGTCCCGCCGTCCGGGGCCAAGCAGCGTGCGGAAGGGGATTCGGGTGTCGCCAGCTGACGGGACGCCGTCCGGTGACCTCCGGGACCGGCTCCGGGCCGTCCGGGAGGCGGAGCCGGGGCCGGGCACGGTCGCCTACTTCGACTACGACGGCACCGTCATCGACGGCTACTCCGCGGGCGCCTTCTACCGCAAGCGGCTGCGCGAGTTCGACGTCGGCCCGGTCGAGATGGTGCGCACCGTGCTGTCGGGGATGCGCGGCATCCGCACCGACGACGACTTCAAGGAGTTCCTCTCCATCACGCTCGCAACCTGGACCGGGCGCAGCGAGGACGAGCTGCTGAGCCTCGGGCGAACGCTGTTCCGCGACGAGATCGCCGCGTCGCTGCACCCCGAGGTGTGGGAGCTCGTCGCCGCGCACCAGGAGCAGGGTCACCAGGTGGTCATGGCGTCCTCGGCGACCCGGTTCCAGGTGCAGCCGATGGCCGACGAGCTCGGTGCCGACCGGGTGCTGTGCACCGAGCTGGAGGTGCGCGACGGTGTGCTGACCGGCCGGGTGGCGGGCACCTCGCTGTGGGGCACCGGCAAGGCCGAGGCCGTGCGCGCCGACGCCGCCGCGCACGGCGTCGACCTGGCGGACTGCTTCGGCTACGCCAACGGCACCGAGGACGCGGAGTTCCTGTCCGCGGTCGGCCACGCGGTCGCGGTGTCACCGACCGACTCGCTGCGCGGGCTCGCCGGTGACCGGGGCTGGCCGGTGCTGGACTGCGCGCCGCGCGGGGGTCTGTTCCCCAGCGTCACCGACGTCGCCCGCACCGCCGTCTTCTACGGCGGCATGGCGGGCGGGTTGGCCGCCGCGGCCGGGGCCGGGCTGCTGCACGGGTCGCGGCGGCGGTTCGTCGACATGGCGGGCTCGGTCGGCGCCGACGTCGCCTTCGGGCTGGCCGGCATCGACGTCGAGGTGACGGGTGCGGAGTACCTGCACTCCGCGCGGCCGTGCGTGTTCGTGTTCAACCACCAGTCCAAGTTCGACGTGCCGGTGCTGATGAAGCTCCTGCGCGAGAGCTTCACCGGCGTCGCGAAGAAGGAGGCCGCGCAGATCCCCGTGTGGGGGCAGCTGTTCTGGGCCGCCGACGTCGCGTTCGTCGACCGGTCGAACTCGCGCGCCGCCCGCGCGGCGCTGCAGCCGGCCGTGGACAAGCTGCGCGACGAGGGGATCTCGCTCGCGATGGCCCCGGAGGGCACGCGCTCGCCGACGCCACGGCTCGGCCCGTTCAAGAAGGGCGCGTTCCACATCGCGATGCAGGCCGGGGTGCCGATCGTGCCGGTGGTCATCCGCAACGCCGGCCAGATCATGTGGCGCGGCGCCCAGACGCTGCGCGGCGGCACCGTGCAGGTCGCGGTGCTGCCCCCCGTCGACACCTCGACCTGGGTCCCGGAGGACGCCGGGAAGTACGCCGACGAGGTCCGGGGCCGGTTCCTCGACACCCTCGCCGCATGGCCCGAGCGCCGCATCGCGACGCCCGACGCCGACCGGACCCGCGACAGCCAGGAGGACCCGGAATGAGCGACTCCCCGGCGGCCTGGGGCTCGGCCCGTGAGATGTCGCCGTTCGAGGTGATGATGTGGCGGGCCGAGGGCGACGACCCCCGGTTCCGGTCCCCGGTGCTGGCGGTCGAGCTGCTCGACGCCCGGCCCGACTGGGACCGGCTGGTCGCGGCGGTGGACTGGGCGACCCGGATGGTCCCGCGTTTCCGCGAGCGCATCCGCGAGCCGCTGGCGGGTCTCGGCACGCCCTACTGGATCCACGACCTCGAGTTCGACCTGCACTACCACCTGCGGCGGGTACGGATCCCCGGCGCCGGGCCGGGCTTCTGGCCGGAGCTGTCGCCGATCGCCGAGCAGTTCATGATGACCCCGTTCGACCGGGAGCGGCCGCCCTGGGAGGCCATGCTCGTCGAGGGTCTGCCCGGCGGGCGGTCGGCGTTCCTGCTGAAGCTGCACCACGTGCTGACCGACGGGATGGGCGTGGTGCAGCTGCTGTCGCAGCTGCACAGCCGCAAGCGCGAGCACGACGACTCCAAGCCGCAGCCCGCCGCGCCCCGGCCGACCTCGCCCGACCCGCTGGCCGAGGTCGACCGGCTGGTCCGCCGCGAGGCCGGGATCGTCCCGGCGGCCGCCCGCGCCGCCCGCGACGTCGTCGGCGCGCTCACCCACCCGCTCTCGGCCGCCCGCGACACGGCCCGCTACCTCGACTCGGCGCTGCGGGTGCTGTCCCCGCCGCCCGGCGGGGCCTCGGAGTTGCTGCGTCCGCGCGGGATGTCCTGGCGGTTCGTCGCGCTCGACGTCGAGTTCGCCGATCTGCGCGCGGCGGGCAAGTCGGTGGGCGGCTCGTTCAACGACGCCTTCGTCGCGTCCCTGCTGGGCGCCTTCCGGCTCTACCACGAGGCGATGGGACACCCGGTCGCCGGCGACGCGACCCTGCGCACCTCGGTGCCGGTCTCGGTGCGCCGGGAGGGCGACGCCGCGGGCGGCAACCGCTGGGCACCGGCCCGGCTCGCCGCGCCGATGGGCATCGCCGACCCGGCCCTGCGGATCCGCGCGGTGTCCGAGCAGATGCGCGCGGCCCGTTCCGAGCCCGCGCTGGAGAGCCCCGACGTCGTCGCCCCGCTGCTGGCCCGGCTGCCGGGCCCGTTGCTGACCCTGGTCGCGGGCGGCTCGACCCAGGGCAACGACCTGCAGGCCTCGAACGTGCCGGGCCTGCGGTCCGAGGCGTTCCTGTGCGGTGCCCGGATCGACCGCGTCTACCCGTTCGCGCCGCTGCCCGGCTGCGCCGCCATGATCTCGGTGGTCACCCACGGGGACCAGTGCTGCGTCGGTGCGAACATCGACGCGGCGGCGATCACCGACCGCGAGGAGTTCGCCCGCTGCCTGGCCGGGGGCTTCGCGGAGGTCCTCGCGCTGCAGCCGGGGGCCGCCGAGCCGATGATCGTCGGATGAGCGCACACCACGTCGGCGGCTCGGGGGAGCCGTTGCTGCTGCTCCACGGGATGACCTCGTCCTGGCGGGCCTGGAAGCCGCTGCTGCCCATGCTGGAGGAACACCACGAGGTCTGGGCGGTCACGATGCCCGGGCACCTCGACGGCCCGTCGATGCCCGACGGCGAGTTCAGCATGGACCTGATGGTCGACGCCCTGGTCGGGGAGCTCGACGCGCTGGGCGTGCCGGAACGGCCGCACGTGGTCGGCAACTCCCTGGGCGGCTGGGCCGCCCTGGAGCTGGCCCGCCGCGGCCGGGCCCGCTCGGTCGTCGGGCTGTCCCCGGCCGGGGCCTGGTCGGTGCCCTCGGACCTGTACCGGCTGCTCGCGGTGTTCCGGGTCGGGGCACTGCTCGCGGGGTGGGCGCCGATGCGCACACTGGCCTCGTGCGGGGTGATCCGCAGGCTGCTCCTGCTCACCGTGGCCGAGCACGCCGACCGCTACACCCCCGAGGAGGTGGCCGAGCTGTTCGACGACCTCGCCGGCTGCACCATCCTGGAGCCGCTGCTGTCCGCGGCGAGGATGGACACCGCGATCACCCCGTTCGAGCAGCTGCCCTGCCCGGTGCGGGTCGCCTGGGCCGGCTCGGACCGCACGATCCCCTACGGCCGCTACGGCCGCCCGCTGATGGACGCCGTACCCGGCGCCGAGCTGGTCGTGCTCCCCGGCGTGGGCCACGTCCCGATGGTGGACAACCCGGCCCTGGTGGCCTGGACGATCCTGCAGCACACCCGCTACCAGGTCGCGTCGTGACCGGCCCCGGGAACACCCCCGCCGACCTGGCCGCCGCCCTCGACGGCTGGGCCCCCGGGCCGCTCGTCGGCACCGGTGCCGTCACCCCGTGGGCGGTCGCCGCGTTCTCCGGGCTGCTCGACCTCGACCCGGTCGCCGCCGAGGGGGATCCGCTCCCGCCGCTGTGGCACTGGTTCGCCTTCCTCGACACCCCGCTGATGTCGGCGCTCGGCGACGACGGCCACCCCCGCGAGGGCCACTTCCTGCCCCCGGTCCCGGACCGGCGCCGGATGTTCGCCGGCGGCCGTCTGACCTGGCACGCGCCGTGGCGGGTCGGTGAGCCGGTGACCCGCCGCCAGGAGCTCGGCCCGGTCCGGGTGAAGCAGGGACGCACCGGCGAGATGGCCTTCGTGACCACGCGCGCGGAGTTCCGTCGTGACGACACGCTCCTCTGCGTGGAGGAGCAGGACATCGTCTACCGCTCCCAGCCGCCCGGCACCGGCCGCGGTCTGACCACCCCCGACCCGGCCCCGCGACCGGACCACGAGTGGGGGTTCACCCTGCCGACCGGCCCGGAGCTGCTGTTCCGGATGTCGGCGCTGACCTACAACACCCATCGCATCCACTACGACCTGCCCTACGTCACCGGCGTCGAGGGCTGCCCCGGGCTCGTCGTGCACGGTCCGCTGTTCGCCCTGCTCGGCCTAGAGATCGCACGCCGGCACCGCCCGACGGCGTTCGTCCGGGGCTTCGAGTACCGGCTCACCGCGCCCGCGTTCGCCGGCGCCGACGTGTGGGTGGGCGGGACCCCCGACGGGGACCGCATCGCCGTCGCCGCCGGCGCCGACGGGGCACCGGAGTCGGTCCGGGGGAGCATCGAGCTCGCGTCCTAGCGGGACCCGTACCGGCGGACGAGGCGCCGCTGCCGCGGGGTCTCCACCGCACGCGGCGCGTGGCGCGCCGGGACCCGGATGAGGGCGGTCACGACGTGCCGGGGTCGGCCATGGCGGTGAGCGCCTGTTCCAGGGCCTCTTCGACGCGGGCGGCGTCGACCCCGGCGGCGGACAGGACGCCGTCGCCGTCCTCGGTCTCCAGCAGCGCGAGCAGGACGTGCTCGGTGCCGACGTAGTGGTGCCCCAGCCGCAGCGTGTGGCGCAACGTCAGCTCCAGGGACTTCTTCGCGGTCGGGTCGAACGGGATGAGCGCGGGCTGGGTGTCCGCGGGGGCCGGCAGCGCCGCGGTGGCGGCCTCGCCCAGCGCGCCGGTGTCGGTGCCGAGCCCGGTCAGCAGCAGCACCGCGAGCCCGTGGGTCTCGGCGAGCAGACCGAGCAGCAGGTGCTCACGCGTGATCCGGTCGTTGCCGGCCGCGCGGGCCGACTCCTGGGCCGCGACGACGACCCCGCGGGCCCGCGGGGTGAAGCGCTCGAAACCGCCCGCCATGTCGTCAGCGGCGTCGCCACGCGGCACGAACCGCTTCTGCGCGGCCTGCTTGGACACCCCCATGCTGCGGCCGATCTCGGTCCACGAGGCGCCGGAGCGGCGTGCCCGGTCGACGAAGTGGCCGATCAGGTGGTCGGCGACCTCACCGAGGTGGTCCCCGGTCAGCACCGCGTCGGACAGCTGTTCCAGGGGGTCGTGGTGGGCCGCGGTGACGGCCCGGATGAGGTCGTCGAGACGGACGGCGGTGCCCGGGGGCGTCGGCGTGTTCATGCGTCAACCGTAAGTTGACGCTCGCCTGTCGTCAACATCGGGTTGACGATCATTCGTGCTCGGGGAGGAGCGGTACCTCCAGCCCCTCGTCGCGGCCGAGCCGGCTGGCGCGTCCCACCGAGGCCGAGCCGAACCGGCTCTGGACGGCGTCGAGCGCGGTGTCCAGGGCCGGACCGGCGTGCGCGTCCAACGGCAGCTCCAGCTGCAGGGCGTCGTCGCGGTCGAGGTTGGTCAACGACAGCCCGAGCAGGGTGATGCCGCGCAGGTGGATCTCGGGCAGGGCGTCGACGAGCAGCCGCCGCGCCGCGGACAGGATCGTCGGCGTGTGCGCGGTCGCCACCGGCAGGGTGTGCGAGCGAGTGACCCGGCTGTAGTCACCGAATCGCAGGCGCAGCACCACGGTCCGGCAGACCCGGCCGCCGCCGGTGACGGGCAGCGCGTCGTCCCGGTCCGAGCCGCGTGGGGAACGCAGCCGACGGGCGAGCCGGTCCACCGTCGCGGCCAGCATCCCGTCGAGCTCGGTGTCGGTGCGCGGTCCGCGGCCCAGTGCACGCTGGGAGCCGATCGACCGGCGGGTCCGGTGGGTGTCGACCGGCCGGGGGTCCTGGAGGTGGGCCAGGGCGTGCAGGTGCCGGCCCGCGGCCGGGCCCAGGTAGGAGACCAGCGCCGCCTCGCCGAGGGCGGCGACGTCGGCCACGGTCCGTACCCCGACCTCGTGCAGCCGGCCCGCGGTCACCGCGCCCACCCCCCACAGGCTGCGCACCGGCAGCGGGTGCAGGAACTCCCGCTCCCGGTCGGGGTCGACGACCAGCAGCCCGTCCGGCTTGGACGCGCCGCTCGCGACTTTGGCCAGGAACTTCGTGCGGGCCACGCCGACGCTGATCGGCAGTCCCGCCTCCCGGGCCACCCGTTCCCGCAGCCGCGCGGCGATCTCGCGGGGGGTGCCCGCGATCCGGCCCAGGCCACCGACCTCCAGGAACGCCTCGTCGATGGAGAGCCCCTCGACCTCCGGCGTCGTGTCGCGGAACAGGGCGAACACCGCGCGGCTCGCCTCGGAGTAGGCGGCCATCCGTGGCGGGACGACGATCGCCTGCGGGCACAGTGCCCGTGCCTGACGGCCGTTCATGGCGGTCCGTACGCCGTGCGCCTTCGCCTCGTAGCTCGCGGCCAGGACGACACCACCGCCCACGACCACCGGGCGTCCGCGCAGGCGCGCGTCGTCACGCTGCTCGACCGACGCGTAGAACGAGTCCAGGTCGGCATGCAGGATGGTGGCCAGGCCGCGCACGAACACATGTTCGCATGTCGTCGCGCCTCCGGCGAGCGGCTGCGACGGACGGCTCCGCCGACCCTCAGCTGCCCCCGGTCCGGCTGCGCCAGCGTTCCCGGGCCCGGCGCGCGGCCTTCGCCACCAGGGCATCGGGGTGGTGCTCGCCCAGCGCGGCCAGGACCTCGCCGACCCGCGGGTGGTCCAGCCGCCACAGCGCGTCGAACACCTCGACGGTCTCGGGCGGGAACTCGGCGGCGAACGCGTCCGGCCAGTCCTGCGCCTCGACGGTGTCCAGCGCGACCGCCAGCACGTCGACCGAGGCGAGCAGCAGCAGCTCCGGCTCGACGGCGTCGGCGTCGAGCTCACCGCGCGCCACCAGCCGGCGGGCGACCATCCCGCGGTGCGGGCCGTCGAGGTGCTCGCGCAGCAGGGCGTCCACGGCCTCGGCCCCGAACCGGTCCGCCGCCACCCCGGTCGCGGTGAGGGCGACCAGCAGCGGCTGACCGGGGGCGAGCGCCGCCGCGACGAAGTCCGACACCGCCCGGGCGGGATCCGGCTGGGCGGCGTGCCAGGCGTCGATGTCACGGCGCCACTCGTCGGGCGGGACCTCCCCGGCCAGCTCGACGATCTCCGCGGCCGAGGCGACCGCCGGGTCCGGGCGGGTCGGATAGTGCAGGTCCTCGGCGGCGAGCAGCAGCAGCGCACACGCGACCCCGCCGGGGGTGAGCTGCACGATCCCGCCCACCCGGACACCGCCGGCCCCGTCGGGCTCACGGCGTGACCCGGTCCAGGCGACCACGCCGAGGCGTTCCAGCTGCTCCAGCAGCACCGCGGTCCGCAGCGAGGCCACGTCGGCGTCGCCCGCGGCGTCCTCGCTCCAGTCGAGCAGCACGTCCAGGGCGTGGCGCAGGTCGACGCCGTCGTCGACGTGGCGCAGCAGGAACAGCAGGGCCGGGGTCGCGTCCTCCGACGGCGGGCCCTCCCCGGCCCGCAGCAGCTCCTCGATCGCCTGGTCGTCGATCTCGCCGGTGAACACCGCGTCCACGCCGGGCACGGCGTCCTCGACCAGGGCCGGGGTCGCGTCCCGGTCGGGGCGGTCCGGGTCGGCCGGGTCCTCGGCCGGGCCGTGCGGCCATCCGGTCGACAGGGCGCCCACGTCGCGGGCGGCCAGTACCAGGTCCTCGTGGGCGGATGTGTCGTCGAGCCCGGTGAAGCGCGGTACCGCCACCAGTCGTCCGGCCTCCCGCCGGACGGCGCCGGCGCGCGCGCTCGCCTCCAGCACCCAGGTCAGCGTCCGCAGCCGGGTCGCGCGGTCGAGACGGCCGACGCGATCCGGCTCGTCGCCGGTACCGAGCAGGTCGACCAGCTCACGGGCGTCGGCCAGGCGCAGGTTGCCGGTCGCGGTCAGGGCGCGGCCGCGTGGACCGCACCAGGCGGCCAGCGCCCGGGCGTCGGAGAGGATCCGGGCCTGCGCCGCGGACGCCGCCCGGTCGGCGGGGGAGGGGATCCGCACCGGGTCCGGGTCGTCGCCCAGCTCGGTGAGCAGCGGCGACCCGGCGCCCGCCTCCAGCTCGTCGTACTCCTCGACGTACTCGCCGCACAGCCGTCGCACCTGCGACGGTCGCGGCGACCCGGGTGCGAGCAGCCCGCGTTCGTCGAGGTACTCGACGAACGCGGCGACGCTGGCGGGGACCAGGCGCACCGGCAGCCGGTGCTCCAGCACGACGTGCGGGCACCAGCCGTCGAGGAAGGTCTCGACGTGCTCCAGCGGCCAGTCGGCGAGGTCGCCGTCGCCGGCCAGCCACTTGTACTGCAGCAGCAGCTCCGCCGACATCGGTTCGGCGACCACCTCGTTCTCGGTGAGCCACCCCGCGAACCCGTCGAGCAGCTCCTGGGCGGCCGCGTGGAACTCGTCGTCGGAGTCCGGGCCGAACTGCATGCGCATGGGCCGAGTGTGCACGTCCGGCCCGGGTCGACACACCCGCGGTCGCCGATCGGCGTGTCCGGAGCGGGTCGTGCCCGGGGCGGGCAGGATGGGCCCGGACATGACCACACTGTTTGCCCTGCTGATCGCCGCGGCCGCGATGGTCGGCAACACCGTCGCCGCCCTCTGGGAGGCCCGCGGCAGCAGGCTGGCGAAGTACGGACGCCCGGTGTGGCTGCAGCCGTGGTTCCTGGCCGGGCTGCTCGCCGACGTCGTCGCCTGGGTGCTCACCGTGGTCGCGCTGCGCTACCTGCCGGTCTTCGCGGTGCAGTCGATCCTCGCGGGCGCGATCGCGCTGACCACCCTGGCCGACCAGGGCTGGAACCCGTGGAACCTGATCCGGCGCGACCGGTGGGCGGTCGTCGCGGTGCTGGCCGGGCTGGTCGTGGTGGCCGCGAGCGCCGCGCCGGACCGCCCGGACGCGCTGCCCCCGGTGGCCACCCCGATCCTGTTGGTGTCGTTCGCGCTGATCCTGGCCGCCGCCCCGTTCGTGTGGCGGGCCGGGCGGCCGATGCTGCTGGCCCTGCTGGCCGGCCTGGGGTTCGGCGGTACGGCGCTGGCCGTCCGCGCGATCCACCCCGGCCCGTTCCGGTGGGAGACCGCGGGCGGCCTGCTGCTCGACCCGCTGGTCTACGGCGTGGTCGCGATGGGGGTGCTCGGCGTGCTGGCCTTCGCCCGGGCCCTGCAGGACGGGGCGGTCGGGCCGGCGACGGCGGTGCTGTCGGTGACCGAGGTGGTCGTGCCGGGGGTGGTCGGGATCGCGCTGCTCGGCGACCGGATCCGGCCGGGCTGGGAGGGCGCGGCGCTGGCGGGCGTGCTGGTCGCGCTGGCCGGGGTGGTCGCGCTGACCCGTCCGGACCCGGAGTCGGTCCGCCGCCGCGTGCACTGAGGGCCGGGGAACACCGCCGCACCGGCGTGGCGTTGCCCCCACATGACGAGCACCCTCACCGCCCATGACGCGTGGCGCGCCGCGCGCGAGGAGACCCTCCGCGAGCCGCACGGCTGGCTCTCGCTGACCGCCCTGCACTGGCTGGACGACGGGGACGGCGTGATCCCGGGACTGGCCGGCACGTGGCGGGAGGCCGGACCCGACGAGGTCGCGATCACCGCCGCCGCGGCCGACGGGGTCGTGCTGCCCGGTGCGACGGGCCCGCTCGACGGGACCGCGCACGTCCGCCCCGTCGACGGTGCGCCCGGGGTCATGGTGGCGGTGGGTGAGCGGGTCGTCGAGATCGCCCGGCGCACCGACTCGTGGGCGCTGCGGGTGCGTGACCCGCAGGCCGTCACCCGGACCGCGTTCACCGGGGTGCCGGTGTGGCCCCACGACCCGGCCGCCGTCGTCGACGCCGTGTTCACCCCCTACGACGCGCCGCGGACCGTGACGGTCGACG
Organism: Pseudonocardia sp. ICBG1293; assembly: GCF_020131355.1. Classification (GTDB taxonomy): domain Bacteria; phylum Actinomycetota; class Actinomycetes; order Mycobacteriales; family Pseudonocardiaceae; genus Pseudonocardia. The sequence goes on along the minus strand of NZ_JAHLEL010000044.1, from coordinate 490,674 downwards.
CCGTCGTCGCCGGGCTCCAGCACTTCCCGACCGCGGTCGGCGAGGTCGCCTTCACCTGGGCCGGGGCCCCGCAGCGCCTCGTGGCGCTGGCCGGCAAGGACGGTGGCCTGTCGCTGCACTTCCGCGACGCCACCTCCGGGGACACCACCTACGGCGGCGGCCGGATCCTGAAGACCGGGGACCCGGCACCGGACGGGACGCTGGAGGTGGACCTGAACCGGGTCGTGAACCTGCCGTGCGCGTTCACCGCACACGCCACCTGCCCGCTGCCGCCCGCCGGGAACACCCTGGACGTGGCCGTCGAGGCGGGCGAGCGCACCCCGCTGCGCCCCGACCTCGCCTGAGGTCGTCGTCCTGCCGCGGTGGGGGCGCGTTGCAACCTCCCCGCAACCGGTGTCGTGGATCACGTGCGTGGTGTTCACTCACGTTCGTTGCCCCGACGACCGCGGCAGGACGGCGAGCGCCGCCCCGGTCGTGGCGAACCGCTCGCAGGAGGCTCCCGTGACCACGACGCAGGAGAAGTCCGCCGCACGCACGACCGCCGAGGGCTGGCTCACCGCCTTCGCCGACGCCCTGTCCGCCCGCGACATCGACCGAGCCGTCTCGCTGTTCGCGGACGAGAGCTACTGGCGCGACCTGGTCGCGTTCACCTGGAACCTCAAGACCGTCGAGCACCACGACGGGGTGCGCGACCTGCTCACCGCGACCCTCGGGACGACCGACCCCTCGCACTGGGAGCTGTCGAAGGAGCCGACCGAGGCCGGCGGGGTCACCGACGTCTGGTTCACCTTCGAGACCGCCGTCGGTCGCGGCTCCGGGCACGCCCGCATCGTCGACGGCAGGGCGTGGACCCTGCTGACCACCCTCGACGAGCTGAAGGGCCACGAGGAGCCCCGCGGGGAGAACCGGCCGTTCGGCACCGAGCACGGCGCCAACCCGGACCGGGTCACCTGGAAGGAGCGCCGCGAGTCCGAGCTGGCCGAGCTGGGGCGTACCCGCGACCCCGAGGTCGTGGTCATCGGCGGCGGTCAGGGCGGCATCGCGCTGGGTGCCCGGCTCCGCCAGCTCGGCGTCGAGACGATCATCGTCGAGCGCAACGAGCGGCCGGGCGACTCCTGGCGCAAGCGCTACAAGAGCCTCGCCCTGCACGACCCGGTCTGGTACGACCACCTGCCGTACCTGAAGTTCCCGGACAACTGGCCGGTGTTCGCGCCGAAGGACAAGATCGGCGACTGGCTGGAGTTCTACACCCGGATCATGGAGCTGAACTACTGGGGCTCCACGACGGCCAGGAGCGCCGAGTTCGACGAGGCGTCGGGCCGCTGGTCGGTCGTGGTGGACAGGGCGGGGGAGGAGATCACCCTGCGCCCGCGCCAGCTCGTGATCGCGCTCGGCGTCTCCGGGAAGCCGAACGTCCCCGACTTCCCGGGCCGCGACCGGTTCCGGGGCGAGGTGCAGCACTCCTCGCAGCACCCCGGTCCGGACGCCTACCGCGGCAAGAAGGTCGTGGTCGTCGGCTCGAACAACTCGGCGTTCGACATCTGCGGGTCGCTGTGGGAGGTCGGCGCCGACGTCACGATGGTGCAGCGCTCCTCGACCCACATCATCCGCTCCGAGTCGCTGCTGGAGTACTGCCTCAAGGGCCTCTACTCCGAGGAGGCGGTCGCGAACGGCGTCGACACCCACACCGCGGACATGATCTTCGCGTCGCTGCCGTACCGCATCATGAACCAGTTCGAGAAGCCGAACTACGACAAGGTCCGCGAGATCGACGCCGAGTTCTACGCCAAGCTGGAGAAGGCGGGCTTCGACCTCGACTTCGGCGACGACGATTCCGGCCTGTTCATGAAGTACCTGCGCCGTGGCTCGGGCTACTACATCGACGTCGGCGCGGCCGAGCTCGTCGCCGACGGGAAGGTCCCGCTCGTCCGCGGCCAGATGCAGGAGTTCACCGAGAAGGGCGTGAAGCTCGCCGCCGGCACCGAGCTCGAGGCCGACCTCGTCGTCTTCGCCACCGGCTACCGGTCGATGAACGGCCTCGCCGCCGACATCGTCGGCCAGGACGTCGCCGACCGGGTGGGCAAGGTGTGGGGCCTGGGCTCGGACACCACCAAGGACCCCGGCCCGTGGGAGGGCGAGCAGCGCAACATGTGGAAGCCCACCCAGCAGCCGAACCTGTGGTTCCACGGCGGGAACCTGCACCAGAGCCGGTTCTACTCGCTGTACCTGGCGCTGCAGCTCACGGCGCGTGCGGCGGGCATCGACACCCCGGTGTACGGGCTGCAGGAGCGGCACCACCTCTCCTGACCGCCGAGCGGGAGAGCCACGGGGGTGGCCGCGCGTGCCCGGCGCACGTGCGGCCACCCCGTACTACGTTGCGCAGATGACCATCCCCGCCGGTGCGGCCCGGTCCGCGCGCGCCCTGTGGGCCGAGCTCGAACCGGTCCACGACGTCGTCCACTTCGCTCCGGAGGTGCAGGCCGCGGCCACCGCGGCCGGGTTCCGCGGGTTCTGGCGCGGCTACTTCGCGATGCGCGCCGCCCCGCTGGGGCCGGTGGGCGCGGCGCCGGTGACGGCCGCGTTCCACGGGTTCGACCCGTCGATGACCGGGCGTGCACTGCCCGCCGTGTGGTCGCTCGGCAGCCCCGGGGACGCGCTCGCGGCCCGGCTCGCCGGCTCGGTCGCCGCGCTGCGCCGGTCGGGGCTCGACGCCGTCGCCCCGGCCGATCTCCGCCGGGCCGCCGAGCTGGCCTGGGCCGCCGCGGCGGAGGTCGACGTCGACGGCCGCGTCCTCGCCGCCGCGAACGCCGCGCTGCCCCGGCCGGACGACGACCTCGCGGTCCTCTGGCAGGCGACGACGACGCTGCGCGAGCACCGCGGGGACGGTCACGTCGCGGTCCTGGTCGCGCGGGGTGTCGGCCCGGTCGCGGCGCACCACCTCAAGATCGCCGCCGGGGAGACCGACGGCGAGTGGCTGCGCACCGCCCGCGGCTTCGGCCCCGAGGCCTGGGCGGCCGGCGCCCAGGACCTGCGTGCCCGCGGCTGGATCGACGCCTCCGGCGCGCTCACCGCCGAGGGCGCCGACGAGCACGACGGGATCGAGCGGCTCACCGACCGGGCCGCCGCCCGTCCGTGGGCCGTCCTCGGCCCGGAGCGGACCGCGGAGCTCGCCGCGCTGCTGGCGCCGATGGCCGCGGCGGTGCTCGCGGCCGGGGACGTGCCCGCGCACGGCCCGGTCGGGCTCGTCCGGGAGGCCCGGTGAGGACCGCGACGACGGTCGAGGCGTCCGGCGGCGACTGGCGCGAGACCGTCGAGTTCGTCGTCGAGGCCGAACGCCTCGGCCTCGACGACTGCTGGGTCGCGGAGGCGTGGGGGTCCGACGCGCCGTCGGCGCTGGGGTACCTCGCCGCCCGCACCGAGCGGATCCGGCTCGGTTCCGGGGTGATCCAGGTCGGTACCCGCTCGCCGGTCGCCATCGCCCAGGCGGCGCTGACCCTGCACGACATGTCGCACGGCCGGTTCCTGCTCGGCCTCGGTCCCTCCGGCCCGCAGGTGATCGAGGGTCTGCACGGGGTGCCGTTCGCCCGTCCGCTGACCCGGCTGCGCGAGACGGTCGAGGTGGTCCGGGCCGCCTGCGCGGGGGAGCGCATCCGCTACGACGGCGAGACCGTCGCGATCCCGCTGCCCGGCGGACAGGGCCGCCCGATGCGGTTGTCGAGCACCCCGGTGCCGGACCTGCCGGTCTTCGTCGCCGCGCTGTCCCCGCGGATGCTGGAGCTCACCGGCCGCGTCGCCGACGGCTGGCTGGGCACCAGCTTCGTCCCGGAGGGCGCCGACGCCTACCTGGCCCACCTCGACACCGGTCTGCGCGCCGCTGGGCGGGACCGGTCCGCGATCGAGGTCTGCCAGGGCGCCGAGGTCGCCTTCGCCGACGATGAGGACGACCAGGCGGCGATGGTCGACGCCCGCAGGCCCGGCATCGCGTTCAGCCTCGGCGGGATGGGCACGGCCGAGCGCAACTTCTACTTCGACGCCTACCGCCGCCAGGGCTGGGGCGAGCGCGCCGACGCGGTCCGCGCCGCCTGGCTGGGCGGGGACCGGACCGGTGCCGCGGCCCTGGTCACCGACGACATGGTGCTGGGAACGACGCTGATCGGCACCCACGAGCGGGTCGCGGCACGGCTGCGGGACTGGGCCGCCGCGGGCGTCGACACCGTCCGGCTCTACCCGGCGGGGGAGACGCTCGACGAGCGCCTCACCACGCTGGCGCGGGCCGTGGAGCTGGCCCGCGCCGCGGGGTGATCACACGTCGGCGGCGCGCTTCTCGGCGAAGCGTCGCCACGCCGTCCAGGCCAGGCCGGCGAGGAGCAGCAGGTAGAGCACGACGGTGATGGGGCTCGACACCAGCACCGCCGGGTCGTTGTCGGAGTTGCCCATCGCGTCGCGCAGCGAGTACTCGGCCAGCGGCCCGAGGATGACCGCGATCAGGACCGGGGCGACGGGGATGTCGTAGAGCCGCATCGCCAGCCCGAGCACGCCCACCACCAGCATGATGATCAGGTCGACCTGGCTGGCGCCTGCGGCGTAGACGCCGAACGCGGTGAACACCGCGATGCCCGCGTACAGGTAGGACTTGGGGACCCGCAGCAGCTGCGCCCACAGCGGCGCGAAGGGCAGGTTCAGGATCAGCAGCACGATCATGGCCAGGAAGAACCCGGCGAGCAGCGCCCACACGATGTCCCCGGAGCGTTCCAGCAGCAGCGGTCCGGGCTGCAGGCCGTACTGCTGGAACGCGGCGAGCAGGATCGCCGCGGTCGCCGAGGTGGGCAGGCCCAGGGCGAGCAGTGCGCCCATCGCGGTGCCTGCGGTGGCGTTGCCCGCGGCCTCCGGTGCGGCGACGCCCTCGATGGCGCCCTTGCCGAAGGTCGGTTCGGCCTTGCGGCGGTCGAGGCGTCGTTCGGTGCCGTAGGCGAGGAAGGTCGGTACCTCGGCGCCGCCGGCGGGGATGACGCCGAACGGGACACCGATCGCGGTGCCGCGCAGCCAGGCGGGCAGCGCCTGGCCGAACTCGGCCCGCGAGAGCCACCAGCGGCCGGTGGGCATGACGGCCTTGGTCTCCTGGGCGCGGCCGACCTTCGCGGCCTGGCTGAACACCTCGCCCAGGGCGAGCAGGGACACGGTGATCACGCCGATCGAGACGCCGTCGAGCAGGGGGGGAGAAACCGAAGGAGAACCGCGGGGTGCCGGTCGGCTGGTCGATCCCGATCAGGGCGAGGGTGAGTCCGATCGCGAGGGCGGCGACGCCGCGGATGGCGGAGTCGGCGACGACCGCGGAGATCGCGACGAAGGCGAACACGGCGAGGGCGAGGAACTCCGCGGGGCCGAACCCGGTGGCGAGCGAGGCCAGGGTGGGGGCGAAGAACACCACGAGCGCGGAGGCGACCATGCCGCCGATGAACGCGCCGATCGCACCGGTGGCCAGTGCCTGGGCGGCCTTGCCGCGCAGCGCCATCCGGTGGCCCTCGAAGGTGCTGGCGATGGCGGTGGAGTTGCCGGGGGTGTTCATGAGGAACCCGGCGATGGAGTCGCCGAACAGGCCACCGAAGTAGATGCCGGTGAACATGATCAGCGCACTGGTCGGTTCGAGGACGAAGGTCAGCGGCAGCAGCAGTGCCACGGCCATCGCCGAGCCCAGGCCGGGCAGGACCCCGACCGCGGTGCCCATCAGCGCGCCGAGGAACACGAACAGCAGCGCGGAGGGGCTGAGGATGTCGGCGAAGCCGCCGAGCAGGTTGGTCAGCTGTTCCATGGTGTCAGAACCCTCCGACGAAGCCGGCGGGCAGCGAGATCCCGAGCAGCATGCTGAACACGACCTGGACCGCGGAGGACACGGCGAGCCCGCCGAGGGCCATCGCGGGCCAGCGGCGGTTGCCCAGGGCGGCGGCGACGGCGACGAACAGCCCGGTCGCGGACAGGATCCAGCCCAGGAAGGGCAGGACCACGATGAACGCGGCGACGCCACCGACCGCGGTCAGCACGGCGGGGGCGTTCACCCCGGTGTCGGCCGGCTCGTCCCCGGCCGCCCCGCTCCCGGCGGCGCCCTCACCGTCGGGGGTGCCCTCGGCGTCGCCGTCACCGGTGCCCGCCGCGGCCGGGGCCGGGGTGTCGAACTCCGGGCGTGGGCGCAGGATGTCGAAGGCCAGCAGCGCCGCGACCACGAAGCACAGGACCGCGACGATCCAGGGCATCGTGGTCGGCCCGAACAGGCCACCGTCACCGACGACCTGCATGGTCAGCGTGCCGTAGGTGAGGAACACCCCCAGCGCGGCCAGGATCGCGGGGACGACGAGCGCGCCCCGGGACAGGTGTGCAGGACGGCCGCTCATGACAGCCCCAGCTCCTTCAGAAGGTCGTCGATGCGGGACTGTTCGGAGACCAGGTACCGGTCGTAGTCCTCGCCGTAGATCTCGCTGCGCACCCAGCGGTTGCGGGTCACGGCCTCGTCCCAGGACTCGGTGCCGACCATCTCGCGGGCGATCTGCTCCAGCTCCGCGCGGGCCTCGGGGGTGATCCCGGCGGGGGCGACGAGCCCGCGCCAGTTGACCAGGTCGACCTCGGGCATGCCGAGCTCGTCCATGGTCGGGGCGTCGACCCCCTGCAGGCGTTCGGGCGCGACGACGGCCAGCACCCGCAGCTGCCCGGACTCCACCAGGTCGCGGAAGTCGTTGTAGCCGGAGATCCCGACGCCGACGGTGCCGGCCGCGGTCGACAGCAGGCTGAGCGTGAGCTCCCCACCGCCCGGGTGCGGGGTGTAGACCATCCGCTCGACGGGGATGCCGCGGACCTGTGCGAGCTGGGCGGCGACCATGTGGTCGATGCCGCCCGCCGAGCCGCCGCCGATCGGGAGCGCGGCCGGGTTCGCCGCCCAGGCGGCGAGCAGGTCCTCGAGCGTCCGGAAGGGGGAGTCCGCCGGGACCGCGACGACCTCGAAGTCCTCCGCGAGCCGGGCGATCGGGGTGGTGTCCTGCAGGCTGATCGCGCTGCCGGACTGGCTGATCCCGCCGAGCATGACGGTGCCGGTGACCATCATCGTGGTCTCCTCCCCGGCGAGGCCGGCGAGCTGGTTCAGGCCGATGGTCCCCGCCGCACCGGGGATGTTGACCACCTGCACGGTGTTGACGACGTTCCCGGTGCGCAGGGCCTGCTGCGCCTCGCGGGCGACCAGGTCCCAGCCGCCACCGGCGGCCGCGGGCGCGATGAGGGTGAGGTTGGAGCGTGCCGCCTGACCCTCCCCGGACCGGGCGGCGTCGGCGAAGGCGGTCACCGCGAGTGCGGCGACGAGGAGGATTCCCAGGGCTGCGATGACCTGCCGTCGTGGCATGGGCGCAGACGTTGGCACACGTCCGCTCCGTCCTCCACTGTCCGGATCGGAAACTCGACGACCTCTGTGACCACAATGAACTTTTCTCCGGAACGTCCTGTTCGCCTGGTTAGTCTCCGTCGGTCCGCGTACGCCTGATGGGGAGCGACATGACGATCTGTGTGGCCTACGGCCCGACGCCCGAGGGCGACGCCGCCCTGGACCTGGCGGTCCGCGAGTCCCGGCTGCGGGGGCCCCGCTGACGGTGCTGGCGACCGGGCGCCAGGAGCGGTTCGACACCGACCCCCACGACGCCACGACGCACGACCACGCGGCGCTGGACGCGGCCATCGGTGCCCGGCTCGCCGGGCTGCGCGCCGCGGGCGACCCGCTGACCGCGGTGCGCGTCGTCGACGACGGCGGTGACCCCGCCGAGGCCATCCTCGACCTGGCCGCGCAGGAGGACGCGCAGCTGCTCGTCGTCGGGGTACGGCGACGCAGCCCGGTCGGCAAGCTGCTCACCGGCAGCACCGCGCAGCGGATCATCCTGGACTCGCCGATCCCGGTACTCGTGACCCACGCGGCGCGCTCATAGGCTGGACTTTCCCCAGGTCAGGCACGCCTCACCAGGTGTCTGTCGGATCACGTACCGGTGTGGGGACCCCCGCGACGGGGCACCCCCGCCACGTCCCGAACCGACACCGGAAGGAGCGGTCAGCGCCATGGCCACCCCGATCACCAGCCCGCTCGACAGCGGCGCCACCGACATCACCGGCCGCGTGCTGCAGGAGACCCTCGTCGACCTCGTCGACCTGTCCCTGGTCGCCAAGCAGGCGCACTGGAACCTCGTCGGCAAGCAGTTCCGCGACATCCACCTGCACCTCGACGAGCTCGTCGACCTGGCCCGCGAGCACGGCGACTCGGTCGCCGAGCGGGCGGCAGCCATCGGCGTCGCCCCCGACGGCCGTGCGAGGACCGTGGGTCGCGACACCGGGCTGCCCGAGTACCCGGCGGGCTACGTGTCCGACCAGGACACCGTGCTCACCATCTCCGCGACCGTCGACACCACCGTCGACCGGCTGCGTCCGCGCATCGAGCAGGCGGGCAAGGCCGACCCGCTCACCGAGGACCTGCTCATCGAGCTGGGCCGGGCGCTGGAGGAGGCCCGCTGGATGTGGCAGGCGCAGGCCGCCGGCTACCGCGGCGAGGTCTGAGCACCGGCCTCCGACGGCGGCCCCGGGCGTCCCCACCACGGCGCCCGGGGCCGTCGTGTCCGTGCCCCGGCCCGCCCGTCTCCCGGCCCGCCGGTCTCGCGGTCCGGTGACATCACGACCGTGCGACCGGTCAGTGCACCGCCGTCGCGGCCGCGGCGACCGTCGCCCGCCAGATCGCCATCGCCGACCACAGCACGAACACCCCGACCGGCAGGGGCAGCGCGTCGGGCAGATCCGCACCGTAGGACGGCCGGAGCCCGCCCGCCCGCCACACCCGACCTGCCTCGTTCACCGCGTCGGCCGTGGTGAGCAGGGCGAACCGGTGCCCGATCCCCGAACCGGTGAGCCGGTAGGTCAGGTCGCCGAGCTCGACGGTCCAGCGCGGGCGCGAGAGCGGTCCGTCCGGATGGTCGACCGAGCGCTGGATGTGGGCGCGGATGTCGCCCTCCAGGGCGAACCGGGCGATCCCCTCCGCCCGCAGCGCATACGGGTGCCCGTCGATGACGAGGTCGCGGTGGGTCTGCCAGACCCGAGCGCTCCACCCGGTGACGGCCCGTCCGTCGGCGGTGACCTCGTACCGCACGCGCAGCAGCCCGGCCGGGGTGGAGGTCGCACGCAGCTGCACCCGCCCAGCGTGCCACCGACGCCGCCGCCGCGGGAGGATCACGCGGTGAACCGTGCGGTGATCCTCGCGTTGCTGGCCGCGTGCGCCGGGGTGGTGGACGTCTGGGCGGTGGTCGCCCTGGGGGGTGCGTTCGCCGGCGTCGTCACCGGCAACCTCGTGACCGCCGGGCACGCGCTCGCCGTCGCCGACCCGTCGGAGCTGCTGCCACCGGCCGTCGCGGTGGCCGGGTTCGTCGCCGGGGTCGGGCTGTGGTCGCTGTCGCGGCGTCGGTGGCCCGCTGCGGTGTCGGCACCGCTCGTCGCCGAGCTGGTCGTGCTCGTCGCGCTCGCGGTGGCCTGGCCGCTCGCCCCGGGGGCGACGCTGCCGCTGCTGGCGGGGGCCGCGCTGGCGATGGGCGGCCAGAGCAGCGTCGCGCAGCTGCTCGGGCAGTCGACGACCTACATGACCGGGACCCTGACCGGTGCCGTGTCCGACCTGGCGACCGGGGACGGGCTGCGCGGGCGCGCGCTGCGCCAGCTCGCCGCCCTCGTGCTCGGCGCCGTCGCGGGCGGGCTCCTGCTGGGGCACCTCCCGTCGCTGGTGCCCGCGCTGGCGGCGGTGCTGGCTGCGGCCGCAGTCGTCGTCCGTGCCGTCGGCGCGCGGCGGGTGCAGGATGATCCGGCGGGGCCCGTGGCCCCGTAGGACGACGACGTCGAAGGAGCACCGACCGTGCCGCTGCACCCGCAGGTGGAAGCCCTCCTGACCCTTATGGCCGAGCAGGGCGGGGACCCGCCGGAGACCATGACCGTCGCGCAGAACCGCGAGATGATGCGAGGGATGGCGTCCGTGTCCGGCCCGCCCGAGCCGGTCGCCGACGTCCGTGACGACCGGGCCGGCGACGTACCGGTCCGCATCTACCGGCCCGAGGGCACCGGTCCGTTCCCGATCCTGGTCTTCTACCACGGCGGCGGCTGGGTGATCGGCGACCTCGACAGCCACGACCCGGTCTGCCGGACGTTGGCCAACCGGTCCGGAGCGGTCGTCGTGGCGGTCGACTACCGGCTCGCCCCCGAACACCGGTTCCCCGCAGGCGTCGACGACGCCGTCGCCGCGCTGGGCTGGGTGCACACCCACGCCGCCGAGTTCGACGGCGACCCGACCCGCATCGCCGTGGGCGGCGACTCCGCAGGCGGGAACCTCGCGGCCGTCGTCGCCCAGCACGCCCGCGACCACGGCCCCGCCCTGCGGTTCCAGCTGCTGGTCTACCCCGCCGTCGACAGCGCCGACGAGAGCCCGTCGATGACGGAGAACGCCCAGGGACCACTGCTGACCCGGGCCTGGATCGAGTGGTTCCTGGGCCACTACCTCACCGGCGACGAGGATCTCCTCGACCCCCGGATGTCCCCGGCCCGCGCCGCCGACCTGTCCGGTCTGCCGCCCGCGCTGATCGTCACCGCCGAGTTCGACCCGCTCCGCGACCAGGGCAACGCCTACGCCGCGGCCCTCGCCGCCGCCGGGGTGAAGACGGAGCTGCGCGAGTCGCCGGGCATGATCCACGGCTTCCTGCAGTTCGGCGCCGCCGTCGACGACAGCCGCGCGCTGCTCGACGAGGCCGGCGCCGCCCTGCGCACCGCCCTGGCCTGACCGGCCCCGCCCCGCCCGGCCCCCTGCCCCTGCCCTGCCCCGCCCACGCCCCGCCCTGCCCCGGCCCCGCCCCTGGTCCTGGCCCACCTCGCCCCGCCCGCCCCTCCGGGGGTGCACGAGCGGGTCGTTCGTCCGAACCTTTCGTACGAGGGGCCCGCTCGTGCACACCCGGAGAGGCGGTGCGGGGTGGCGCGCGGGGTGGCGCGGGGTGGGGGGAATGCCTGCCCCGGGCCGGTCGTTGGCGATGCTCAGAAGGCCGTCCGACCCGAGGAGCACCGTGCCCCGCCTGTCCCCGCCGGTGGCGTTCGCCGCCGTCGCAGCGACGTTCGTCTGGTTCCTCGCCGCGTCGTCGGCGCCGTCGCCGCTCTACGTCGTGTACCAGGAGAGCTTCGCGTTCAGCGAGTTCACCTTGACCGCGGTCTTCGCGGTCTACGTCCTCGCCCTGATCGCCGCGCTGCTCGTCGCCGGGTCGCTGTCCGACCACATCGGACGCAAGCCGGTGCTGCTCGGTGCCATCGCGCTGGAGGTCGTGTCCCTGGTGCTGTTCCTGCTGGCCGACGGCGTCGGCTCGCTGCTGGTCGCGCGCGTCGTCCAGGGCGTCGCGACCGGCGCGGCGACGGCGACGCTGCCGGCCACCCTGGTCGACCTCGCCGCCCGCGGTGACCGGCCCGACCGGGCCGGCGCGGTGAACGGCACCGCGCCGCTCGCGGGGCTCGCGGTCGGTGCGCTGGGCTGCGGCCTGCTCGTCGAGTACGCGCCCGCCCCGACCCGCCTGGTCTGGGCCCTGCTGCTGGCCGGCCTGGTCCTCGCCGCCGCGCTGGTCGCGCTGATCCCGGAGACCATCGACCGCAGGCCGGGTGCGCTCGCGTCGCTGCGCCCCCGGGTGGGCGTGCCGCCGCGCGTGCGGGCCGGGTTCGTCGCGATCGTGCCGATCCTGCTGGCGAGCTGGGCACTCGGTGGGCTGTACCTGTCACTCGGCGGGTCGGTCGTCGCGCAGGTGTTCGGCGTGCGTGACCACCTGGTCGGGGGGCTCACCGTCGTCGCGCTCGTCGGGACCGGTGCGGTGACGGCGTTCGCACTGCGCGGTCGCGTCCCGTCGACGCTGCTCGTCCCGGCGGCGGGTCTGCTCGCCGCGGGCACCGTCGTCACGCTGGCCGGGGTGCTCACCGGACTGCTCGTGCTCGCCGCCCTCGGCGCCGTCGTCGCCGGGCTGGGATTCGGGGCCGCCGCCTACGCGACGTTCGGGACGATGTCCACGCTCGCCGCCCCGCACGAGCGCGGCGAGCTGTTCGCGGCCCTCTACACCCTGGCCTACCTGGCGTTCTCGGTGCCGGCGATGGTCGCGGGCGTCGCCGCGACGCTGGGCGAGCTGCGTCCCACGGCGCTGGTGTACGGCGGCGTCGTCGCGGTGCTCGCCGTCGTGGCGGCCGTGCTGGGGCTCCGCGTCCCCGTTCCCGCGGCGGGTGAACCGGTCCCTGCGCCGACCCGCAGCGGCTGATCGGCGGACGGCCCGACGGGTATGCGTTACCCCGTTCGTCGGTGAACGCGGCCGGGCGACCACTCATCGCCTACTCGCCGACGGGCGGGTGTCACGGGTTGTGACCGATGGTCCCGGCGTGGTTACGGTGTCGGCCGCTCCGGGTCCTCCCCGCACCACGGCCCGGGCGGTAACTGCTCCCCGAGGTAGAGGAACGACGATGGCCGGACGACACCGCAAGCCCACCGAGACCGGACGGAAGGTGGCCAGGGTCAGCGCGTTCGCCGCCGTGGCGGCGGCCCCGCTGGGCGTCGTCGGGACGGCCGCGGCGGCCGAGTCGGCCTCGTCGGCGGCGCCGTCGGTCGAGCGGTCGGCGACCTGGGAGAAGCTCGCGCACTGCGAGAGCACCGGCAACTGGGACGCCGACACCGGCAACGGGTTCAAGGGCGGTCTGCAGTTCACGCCGTCGACCTGGAAGGAGTTCGGTGGCCGGCAGTACGCCCCGAGCGCCGACCAGGCCACGAAGTCCCAGCAGATCGAGATCGCCAAGAAGGTGCAGGACGAGCAGGGCTGGAAGGCCTGGCCCGCCTGCACCAAGAAGCTCGGCTGGCGCTGACGGGTCGCACTGGCGGCATGGATCTGGACGCGGTACGGCGGATCGTCGCCGAGGACTCCGGGCTGTGCACCGTCGCGGTCGTACGCGCCGACGGCCGCCCGCACACCTCGCTGGTCAACGCGGGGGTGCTCGACCACCCCGTCACCGGTGCGCCGGTGGCCGCCTACGTCACCTACGGCCCCGTCAAGCTGACGACGTTGCGCACGCGACCCGCGACGTCGCTGCACTGGCGGGCCGGGTGGCGGTGGGCGGCCGTGGAGGGCTCCTCGGAGATCATCGGGCCGGACGACCCACGGGACGGCGTCGACGTCCCGGCGCTGCTGCGTGCGGTGTTCGGGGCCTGCGGCGGTACCCACGACGACTGGGCCGAGTACGACCGGGTGATGGCCGAGCAGCGGCGCGCCGCGGTGCTCGTGGCACCGGAGCGGGTGGTCGGGAACTACTGAGTCAGCCGGCCCGGTAGGCACCCATCAGGGGCGCGGTCACCGGTGCCCGGCCCCGGGCCCGGCGGAACCGCGTCGCGTCCGGCGTCGTCCAAGCCGCATGACCAACTACGCCCACGACCCGGTCGCCTCGACGATCGTGGCCTGCTGGCCCACCGGCGACGGCGCCGTCGCCCACCGGGCCGCCCGCGTCCCCCGGACGCTCGACCACTCCCTGGCCCGCCGCACCGCGAAGGCACTCACCGCGCTGTCGACCCACCTGTGGGCCGCCTACGCCGACCAGGCCGCGCACGAGCTCGACCCGGCCGCGCTGGCCGCCGCGGTGCGCCACCCGAACCAGCCGGTCGGGGACCTGCTCCGCGTCATGGAGGACGGCTGCACCGAGACCGCGCACCTGCTGGGCCGGATCGTGGCCCGGGCACCGGGGCGGGCGTTCCGCGACGCGGTGGCGGCCGACGTCCGCGCCGAGACCGACGCCGTGCTCGACGCCGACGACGGTGTCCTGACCGGCCGCTCCGCGCAGGCCGTCGTCCATCCCCGGTGCGACGCCCCGGCCGAGCAGCTCGTCCTCGCCCATTCCCTGCTGCACGAGGACCCGCTCGGCCCGCCCGCCATCGTCACGTCGGTCGAGCCGAACGCGGCGGCCGTCGTCACCCTGCGCTGGCTGCGGGCCTCCGCCGCGCTCGTCGCGGAGCAGGTTGGCCACCCGGTGCCCGACGTCGTCGCGCTCGCCGAGGCGATCGGGCACGAGGATCTCGCGGTGGCCCGGTACGTGCTGTGCACCCTGGCCGGGGTCGGCGAGGAGGAGGTGGTCCTCGACCTGCTGCAGGAGGCGGTCCTGGCGCGCCAGGGCTGGTTCATCGTCTGCCCGGAGCCGCCACCGCACCCCGAGGCGGGGCACCGGGCGGTCTCGACCGTGCTGGACCCGCTCGACCCCGCCTCGTGCCTGCTCGACGGCCTGGTCCGCGGGCTGCACGGCTGCTTCCGGGTGTGGCTCGACGAGGTCGTCGGCCGGGAGACCCCCGGCGCCGACCTGCGGCGGGTCGGATCGGCACGGACCGCGGCGCTGCGCGACCGCTACACCGACGAGGTCCGTGCCCTGCTCCGGCGGGGGTAGATCCCGCTCAGGCCGTCCCGGTCCGGCGTCCCGCGGCGAGCTGCACCGCGGTCCCCGCGACGGGCAGGACCAGCAGCAGGGCGAGTGCCGCGCTCAGCCCGATCACGGCGGCGAACCCGCCGATGGCCGCGGCCCCGATCCCCGCGCCGGTGAGGAAGCACAGCGTCGCCACCCCGATCGCCCCGCTGCGCCGGTCCTGCGGCGCCGCGGTGCCGACCGAGGCGATCATCGCGGGCGGACCGGTGCCGAACGCCAGCGTCACCAGCATCGGTGCGAGCGCCAGCACCCACGGCTGGTGGCCGGCCACCCCGACGACGGCGAGCAGCAGCCCGACGACGGTCGTCGCGCACGCCAGGGTGAGCGTCTGCCGCGGTCCGATCCGGGTCTGCAGGAACGCCGACGCCGCCGGGCACGTCAGGGCCACCACCGCCGAGGGCACCAGCACCAGCCCGGTGGACAGCGGGCTCCAGCCGCGCTCGGCGAGCTCCAGCGGGATGCCCAGCAGCAGCGCGAACCAGCTGGCGGGCACCGCCGAGGCGCACAGCGAGCTGCGGACCACCGTGGCGTTGCCGACCACGCTGCGCGGCAGGAAACCGTCGGGACGGGCCCGTACCCACAGTGCCGTCACCGGGACGCCGACCGCGAGCAGCACCCCACCGGCGACGGCGGCGACCGCACCCGCGCTGGGCGACTGCACCAGCAGCACCAGCCCGGTCACCGCCGTCGCGACGACCACTGCGCCGATCAGGTCCACCCGGGCGCCGTCGCCGCGGACCACCGAGTGCCGCCACAGGTAGGGCACGGCGAGCAGCGCCAGCGCGGGGAGCGCGACCGCCGCCCGCCAGCCGCCCACGGTCGTCAGCGCCCCACCGATCAGCGGCCCGAGCGCGGACAGGGCGGCGGAGGTCCCGGCCAGCCGCCCGAGCGCGCCGCCGCGCCGGTCCGCCGGGGTCCGGGCCGACAGCAGCGCCGCGGCCAGCACCGGGACCGCCGCCGCGCCGAGTCCCTGCACGATCCGGGCGGCCATCAGGACCCCGAAGGTCGGCGCCGCGGCCGCCGCGAGCGCCCCCAGCCCGAGCAGGGTCACCCCGACGCACAGCGGTACCCGGATGCCGACGGCGTCGGCGAGGCGGCCGTGCACCGGTGTCGCGACGGCCAGCGCCACCGCGTACCCGCTCACCATCCAGGTCGCCGCCGCGGTGTCGACGGCGAGCCCGTCGGCGAGCAGCGGCAGCGCGACAGTCACCCCCGACGTCGAGGTGCCGGCGAGGCCGAAGAGCAGTCCGAGCACGATCGACAGGAACACCCGACGATCCTCACCCGCGGCGGGCACCGATGCACCGTGATTCGCTGTGACCCGTGACCGATCGACCCGTCATCCGCCCGGCGACCGCCGAGGACGCCGACGCCTGCGCCGCCGTCTACGCCCCCTACGTCCGCGACACCGCGATCACCTTCGAGACCGAGCCACCGGGTCCGGTGGAGATGGCCGAGCGGATCGCCGCCGCCCGGGAACGTCACACCTGGCTGGTCGCCGTGGACCCCGGCGACCAGGTGCTCGGCTACGCCTACGGCAGCACCTGGAAGTCCCGCCCGGCCTACGCCCGGACCTGCGAGGTCTCGATCTACCTGGCCGACGCGGCCCGCGGCCGCGGGGTGGGCCGCGCCCTGTACGAGGCGTTGTTCACCGAGCTCGCGGCGCGCGGCATGGTCGTCGCCGTGGCCGGGATGGCCGAGCCGAACGAGGCCAGCAGCGCCCTGCACCGCGCGACGGGGTTCACCGAGGTCGGGACGTTCCGCGGGGTCGGCTGGAAGCACGGGGCGTGGCGCGACGTCACCTGGTTCCGGCGGGCGCTGGTCGCGGTGCCGCCGGACGGCCCCCGGGACTGACCCGGCCGGGCGCGTGCGAGGATCACCGCCCGTTGCGCCGTGCACCGGCCCGGACCGCCCGGCCGGGCGCCGGCGCGCCCCGCCCGTGACCCCGGGCCGGGGGAGCGGTACCGCACGGGGAGCACGATGGACGGCCTGCGCCGGGAACTCGACGGGCGCCAGATCGGCATGATCGCCGTCGGCGGCGCGATCGGGACCGGGCTGTTCCTCGGCTCCGGGCTCGCGATCTCCATCGCCGGTCCCGCGGTGATCGTCGCCTACGTGGTGGCCGCCGTCGTCGCGCTGATCCTGGCCTACGCGCTGGCCGAGATGGTGGTCCGCCACCCCGAGGCGGGCGGGTTCGGGCCCATCACCCAGCGCTACCTCGGGCACGGGGCCGGGTTCGTGCAGCGCTGGATGTACTGGGCGGCGCAGGTCGTGAACATCGGCAGCGAGGTCGTCGCGGCCGGGTTGTACCTGAGGTTCTGGTACCCCGGCCTGCCGCTGTGGGTCCCGGTCGTCGGGTTCTCGGTGGTCATGCTGGCGGTCAACGCGGGCGCGGTCCGCCTCTTCGGCGAGACCGAGTACTGGTTCGCGATGGTCAAGGTCGTGACGATCGTGGCGTTCATCGCCGTCGGCCTGGTCACGATCGTGTTCGGCCTGCCCGGTCGGGCACCGGTCGGACTCGGAGCGCTCACCGGGCACGGCGGGTTCGCCCCGAACGGGCTCGGCGCGATCTGGCTCGCGCTGACCGTGGTGACGTTCTCGTTCCTCGGCACCGAGGCCGTCGCCGTCACCGCGGCCGAGTCGTCCGACCCGGTGCGCGACATCCCGCGTGCCGCCCGGCGCACCGTCGTGCGGCTGGCGGTCTTCTACGTCGGCGCGATGCTGGTGGTGGTGACCCTGCTGCCGTGGAACACCGTGAGCACCGGCGACGACGTCACCGAGTCGCCGTTCGTGCGGCTGTTCGCCCTGGCCGGGGTGCCCGCGGCGGCCGCGGTGATGAACGTCGTGGTGCTGACCGCGGCGCTGTCGGCGATGAACACGAACCTCTACGTCACCGCCCGGATGACCCACTCGCTGGCCCGCGACGGCTACGCACCCCGGTCGCTCGCCCGGGTCAACCGGCACGGCGCCCCGCAGCGGGCGCTGGCGCTGTCCGCGGCCGGGCTGGCGCTGGCGTCGCTGGTGTCGGTGTTCGCCGAGGCCACGGCGTTCCCGCTGCTGGTCGGGCTGGCGCTGTTCGGCGCGCTGGTGACCTGGCTGCTGATCTTCGCCGCGCATCTCGCGTTCCGCAGGAGCACCGCGGGCGAGCCGTCCCCGGTACGGCTGTGGGGCGCCCCGTACACGACGGTCGCGGCCATGCTGTTCGTCGCCGCGGTGCTGGCGACGACGCCGTTCACCGCCCAGTTCGCGACGGCGGCGCAGGCGGGCGTGCCGGTCCTGGCCCTGCTCGTCGTGGTCTACCTGGTGGTGCGGCGCCGCCGCCGGAAGGTCACGCCTTCTTCAGCTCCGAGTGGAGCTTGAGGACGGTCTGGCCGTCCTCCTGCTCCAGGACGTAGGCGGGGTTGTCGTCGGTCCCGTTGCGGGACTGCTTCTTCCCGTCGATCGTCTTCTCGATCCGGTCGGTGGCGTGGTCCACGACCTTGCCGGTCGGGGTGCCGTTGCCCCAGTTCCACGCGACCCACGTGCCCTTGGCGAACTTCTGCGTCATTGGGACGGATACCCCCGCGCCGGCCGGTCAACCCGGCGCGGGGGGTGCGTCACCAGATCCGGACGCGTCGGTCCGGATCGGTGTAGAGACCGTCGTCCTCGGTCACCCCGAACGCCTCGTGGAAGGTGTCCAGGTTGGTGACGACCGCGTTGCACCGCAGGTCCGGCGGCGAGTGCGGGTCGGTGGTGAGCCGCCGGATCGCCTCGGCGTCGCGGGTCACCGCCCGCCACACCTGCGCCCAGCCGAACAGCACCCGCTGCTCGCCGGTCAGACCGTCGATCACCGGCGGCTCGGAACCCTCGTAGGCGATCCCGTAGGCCTTCAGCGCGATGGTCAGGCCGCCCAGGTCACCGATGTTCTCGCCGACCGTCAGCGAGCCGTTGACCTTGTGGTCGGGCAGCCCGGCGGGGGACAGCCCGTCGTACTGGTCGATCAGCATCTGCGCGCGGGACTCGAACTCGGTCCGGTCGGCGGCCTCCCACCAGTCGGTCAGGTTGCCGTCGCCGTCGTAGCGCGAGCCCTGGTCGTCGAAGCCGTGGCCGATCTCGTGCCCGATGACCGCGCCGATGCCGCCGTAGTTGGCGGCGTCGTCGGCGTCGGGGTCGAAGAACGGCGGCTGCAGGATCGCGGCCGGGAACACGATCTCGTTGAGCCGTGGGTGGTAGTAGGCGTTGACCGTCTGCGGGGTCATCAGCCACTCGTCGTGGTCGACCGGGCCGCCGAGCTTGGCGTACTCGAAGTCGTGGCGCCACTCGGCCGCCCGGCCCGCGTTGCCGAGCAGGTCGGCCGGGTCGATCTGTAGGTCGGAGTAGTCCTTCCACGTCTCCGGGTAGCCGACCTTCGGGGTGAACTTGCCGAGCTTGTCCTGCGCCCGCTCCCGGGTGGCCGGGCTCATCCAGTCCAGCGTCGAGATCGACCGGCGGTAGGCCTCGACGATGTTGTCGACCAGCTCGGTGATCCGCTCCTTGGCGTGCGGCGGGAAGTGCCGCTCGACGTAGATCTTCGCGACGGCCTCGCCGAGTGCGCCCTCCACCAGCGACACCCCGCGCTTCCAGCGCTCGCGCAGCTCGGGGGTGCCGGACAGGGTGCGGCCGAAGAAGTCGAAGTCGGCCTCGACCAGGTCGGCGGACAGGAACTCCGCGCACGACCCGGCGACGGTCAGCGCCAGCCATGCCTGCCACTGCTCCAGCGAACGCCCGGCCCACAGTTCCCCGGCGGCGGTGACGAAGCTGGGCTGGCGGACGATCACCTCGTCGTAGGAGTGCGCGGGCACACCCAGCGCGGACTCCCACTCGGCCCAGTCGAAGCCGGGGGCGGCGGCGCGGAGCTCGTCGCGGGTCATCAGGGTGTAGGTCTTCTCGGCGTCGCGGTTGAGGACCCGGTCCCAGGACGCGTCGGCGAGTGCGGTCTCCAGATCCATGACCTGCTCGGCGACGCGGCCCGGCTCGGCCAGCCCGACCAGCTCGGCGAGGCGCTGCAGGTGGTCGACGTACTTCGCCCGGATCTCGGGATCGCCCTCGTCGCCGTAGTACGACTCGTCGGGCAGCCCCAGCCCGGCCTGGTTGAGGTTCACCAGGTAGCGGGAGGAGTCCTTGAGGTCGGTCGCGATGAACTCGCCGAACAGTGCGGCCCGGCCCTCGCGCTGGCGCCGGCCGAGCACGGTGGCGAGTGCGGCCCGGTCGGTGGCGGCGTAGATCTCGTCGAGCAGCGGGCGCAGCGGCGCGGTGCCCAGCTCCTCGGCCCGCTCCACGTCCATGAAGGAGCGGTACAGGTCGCCGATCTTGCGGGCCTCGGTGCCGGGTTCCGACGAGGAGGCGCACTGTTCGACGATCTCGCGGACCTGGTCCTCGGCCCGGTCGCGCAGGACACGGAACGCACCGTCCTGCGACCGGTCGTCGGGGATCTCGTGCGTCGCCAGCCACCGGCCGTTCACGTGGGCGAACAGGTCGTCCTGGGGGCGGACGTCCGGGTCGACCCAGCTGAGGTCGAGACCGGACGGTCGCGATGTCGGGGCGGACTCGGTGGTCGTCATGGGTCCATCCTGCCTGTCGGGAACGACGGTTTCGAGCAGCCGACGGCGACACGCCCGCGCCGCCCGGTCCGTCGCGGAAGAGGGAGTGCTGCGCGGGACTACCCGGTGGCCCCCGGTCCAACCACGGGACCGGTGTAGAACCGACACCGATGACCGACATGTGGGACGAGCTGTACGCATCCCCGGACCCCGCCGACGTCCTCGGGGACCTGCACGAGGTCGCGACCGGCGTCTTCGACCTCTGCTACGACGGCTCGGAGCTCGACTGGGCGGCCTGGGCCTGGTCGATCCTGACCCGGTCCGGCCTGGCCGCCGCCGGCACCGAGTACGAGCGCGGTGAGCTGGTGCTGCGGCTGCTGGCGCTGAACATGTTCCATCGCGAGTTCTGCGCCCGTGCCCTCGACCTGGGTGTGCCCGGGGAGTGGGACGTCGATCCCGACCGGGTGCTCGGTGACCATCCCTCCCTGCACCCGGTCCTGCTGGGGGTCATCGCGGAACGGCGCAGCCTGGATCTCGCCGACTCCACCGACCCCGGCGACGTGGACTTCGACGTCTCGGTCGCCGCGACCGCGCTGGACGCGCTGGTGCGCTCGGAGTACCGCCGGGTGGTGCCGCTCCTGGTGCAGGCGGCCGGTCCGGTGGACCTGGCCGCGTCGGTGTGGGCGTCCACCCGGGAGGGGGCGCGGTTCCCGCTGCCCGACACCGAGGTCCGGGAGCTGACCGTCGCCCTGACCCCCGCGGGGCACGCCGCGCTCGACTGGGTCCGCGGCGGCGCACGCCGAAGTTGACCGGACAGGTCACCGCACAGTGGACGCGTGGTTGTCGACCGCCGAACGGCGCACGCACCATCGCGGACGTGACGATCCACCTCGACGCGCCGGTCACCCGTCCCGGCTCCACGCCCGCCATCGACCTCCTGGAGGGTGAGCGCCTGCTGGCCCGCCTGCCCGGCGACGGGGCGGACCGATGTGGCGCGCAGTACGAGGCCTTCACCGTCACCCCGCTCGGGCGCACCGTGGGGGCCGAGATCACCGGGATCGACCTGCGCGAGCAGGTCGACGAGCAGCTGCGCGCCGAGCTGCACCGGGCACTGCTGGAGTGGAAGGTCCTGTTCTTCCCCGGCCAGCACCTCACCAGCGACCGACAGCGCGAGCTGGCGCTGCTCTGGGGCGATCTGGAGACCAACCCGATGCTCGACACCGGTGACTCCGCCGACGTCGTCCGCTTCGGTACCGGGAAGCGCACCTACGAGAACATCTGGCACGCCGACACCACGTTCCGCACCGCGCCGGCGATGGGCGCCATGCTGCGGATGGTGCAGACGCCGCCGTTCGGCGGGGACACGATGTGGGCCGACATGGCCGTCGCCTACGACAACCTCGACGACGAGGTGAAGGCCCGCATCGACGACGCGTCCGCCGTGCACGACATGGTGCCCGGGTTCGCGCGCTTCCTGGACCCGGAGCGGCTCGCCGCGGTGCAGGACCTGTTCCCGCCGGTGACCCACCCCGTCGTGCGGACCCACCCGGAGACCGGGCGGCGCACGCTGTACGTGAACGCGTCGTTCACCACGGCGATCGTCGGGCTGCCGGCCGAGGAGTCCGACGCGCTGCTGCGGCACCTGTTCGCGCAGGCCCACGTGCCCGAGTTCCAGGTCCGTTACCGCTGGTCCGAGGGCACCCTCGCGTTCTGGGACAACCGGGCCACCCAGCACTACGCCGTCGGCGACTACCACCCGCACACGCGGGTCGCCGAGCGCGTCGCGATCGCGGGCGACCGGCCCTTCTGAGGGCCGGCCGCCCGAGTTCGAGTTGCCGAACACGGGGGCCCCTCGATACTGGGAGAGCGGCGGTCGAGAGAGCGGCCGCCACCGCGAACCGGTCGGTCCGGCGTGTCCACACGCGGCAGGATCGGCGCCTCCCACGAGCGTCCACACGCGCATTCCCGCCCCGCCGCCACCCGCGGCGGGGCGTGCGCCGGCATGCCCCGACCGCGAAGGAGCACCCCGTGCCCGCGATCCTGTTCGGCTCCATCAGCACCCTCGTCGACACCTCCGAGCTCCAGCGCGAGGCGTTCAACGAGGCCTTCTCCCAGCACGGCCTCGACTGGCACTGGGACCGCGAGGACTACCTGGCGATGCTGGAGTCCAACGGCGGCGCGCAGCGCATCGCCGAGCACGCCGCGGCCACCGGTGAGACCGTCGACGCCGACGCCGACGCCGTGCACGCCACGAAGTCCGAGGTCTTCCGGCAGAAGCTGCGCGAGTCCGGCGCCACCCCGCGCCCCGGCGTCCGCGAGACGATCAAGGCCGCGCACGGCCGCGGCGTCACCGTGGGCCTGGTGACGACCACCTCCCGCGACAACGTCGAGGCCGTCCTCGACGCGCTCGGCCCGGACGTCACGCGGACGGACTTCGCGCTGCTCGTCGACCGCGCGGTCGTGTCCGCACCCAAGCCCGACCCGGCCGCGTACACGCACGCGATCGCCGCGCTGGGCGAGAGCGCCGACAGCGTCGTCGCGATCGAGGACAACGTCGGCGGCGTCGCCTCGGCCACCGGCGCCGGCGTGCGCGTCGTCGCCTTCCCCAACGCGAACACCGCGGGTCACGACTTCTCGCAGGCGACCGAGCGCGTCGACTCGCTCGACGACGGCGCGCTGCTCGCCGACGTCACCCGCTGACCCCCGGCGCACCGCACCCGCGCACTCCTCCCGCGCACCCCATCCGCGCACCCCATCCGCACGGCCCCGACGGGCCCGGTCACCGACCGGGCCCGGCCCGGGCGTGCCCACGAGTCCCATGCCCCGCCCCGGATCGACCTGATCGGAGACCAGAGGACATGAGCAGTTCCCCGGCAGTGCAGACCGTGCCGCCGAGCCCGACGCTGACCACCACCGACACCGCGTTCCGGGTCGAGAGCTGGGAGCGGATCGAGTTCACCCTCTCCTATGTCGACGGAGCCTTCGCCCCGGAGAACCCGCACGTCGCGGACCTCTACCGGGAGCGCGGCCGCTGCCTCATGGTCGTCGACGAGGCGGTGCACGAGCTCTACGGCGACCGCATCCGCGCCTACTTCGACCACCACGGCATCGCACTGACCACCGTCGCGCTGACCATCGCCGAGACCGCCAAGAGCCTGCGGACCCTGGAGCGCATCGTCGACGCGTTCGCCGAGTTCGGGCTCAACCGCACCGAGCCGCCACTCGTCGTCGGCGGCGGGCTGACCACCGACGTCGCCGGGTTCGCCTGCGCGTCCTACAAGCGCGGCACGCCCTACATCCGCATCCCACCACGCTGATCGGGCTGATCGACGCCAGCGTCGCGATGAAGGTCGCGGTCAACCACGGGAAGCACAAGAACCGGCTCGGTGCCTTCCACGCCTCGCACGACGTGTTGCTGGACTTCTCGTTCCTGGCGACGCTGCCCACGGCCCAGGTCCGCAACGGCATCGCCGAGATGATCAAGATCGCGACGGTGGCGAACGCCGACCTGTTCGACCTGCTGGAGAAGTACGGCGAGGACCTGCTGGCCACCGGGTTCGGGCACCGGGACGGCACGCCGGACCTGCGCGAGATCTCCCACCGCGCCACCTACGACGCCGTCCGCACCATGCTCGAGCTGGAGCACCGCAACCTGCACGAGCTCGACCTCGACCGGGTCATCGCCTTCGGCCACACCTGGAGCCCCACCCTGGAGCTGGCGCCGGAGACGCCGATGCTGCACGGGCACGCGATCAGCGTCGACATGGCGTTCTCCGCGACCCTCGCCGAGCGGCGCGGCTACATCTCCACCGGCGAGCGGGACCGCGTCCACCGGCTGTTCAGCGGGCTCGGGCTCACCGTCGACAGCCCGTACCTCACCCCGGAGCTGCTCGCCGAGGCCACCGAGTCGATCACCCAGACCCGCGCCGGGCTGCTGCGCGCGGCGGTGCCGAAGCCGATCGGCACCTGCCACTTCGTCAACGACGCCACCCCCGCGGAGCTGACCGCGGCCCTGGCCGCGCACAAGGAGGTCGTCGCCGACCTGCCGACGGCGGCGGGCGGGGTGGACATGTGGTCGCTGAAGTGACCGGCGCACCGACCCGGCCCGCCCGTCCCGTCACACCGACGACGATCCTCGCCGGGCTGCTCGACGACCTCGTGACCCGGGCCGGGGCGGGCGCCGACCCCGACCTCGTCCGGGCCCGGGACCTGGCCGCGGGCCTGGACCCCTACCTCGACGAGCACACCTCGCCGGCCTCGCCGGCACTGGTCGAGCTGGAGCGGCGCACCCGGTCCGCGGCGTGGACCGGGTCGCTGGAGCAGGAGATGCTGTCCGGGCACGTCGAGGGGCGGTTCCTCGCCTTCCTCGTCGGCATGACCGGCGCCCGGCGGGTGCTGGAGGTCGGGATGTTCACGGGTTACTCGGCACTCGCGATGGCCGAGGCCCTGCCCGACGACGGCGAGCTGGTCGCCTGCGAGCTCGACGCCGACGTGGCGGCGTTCGCGCAGGACTGCGTCGCCGCGTCCCCGGCGGGACGCCGGATCCGGGTCGAGGTCGGCCCGGCCGCGGACACCCTGGAACGGCTGCGGGGGACCGCGTTCGACCTGGTGTTCGTCGACGCCGACAAGGCCGGGTACGCCGGGTACCTCGACGCCGTCCTCGACGGCGGCCTGCTCGCCCCGGATGGCGTGGTCTGCGTGGACAACACCCTGATGCAGGGCCTGCCCTGGACCGGGGGGCGGACGGCCAACGGTGACGCGATCGCGGCGTTCAACCGCCGGGTCACCGACGACCCCCGGCTGGAGCAGGTGCTGGTGCCGCTGTGCGACGGGCTGACCCTGCTCCGGCGCGCCGCATGAGCCGCACCACCGCGCCGCGGCGTCAGCACGGCCGGGGCCGGGCCCGTTCGTCGGGCCCGGCCCCGGCCCGGCTCGTGTCCGGTCTCGTCGCCCTCACCGCCGCCGGGCTGGCCGGGCGTGCCCTGGGCACCGGCCGCGACGGGACCCCGCGCGCGGGCACCGTCGCCACCCGGGCCCGCACCGCGGGCACCCTGGCCCTGCTCACCGCAGCGCTACCCGCCGACCTCGCGGTCATCGGCGTCGCCGCGCTGGCCGGGCTGTTCCGCCGCCGGGAGCGGGCGCGTCCGGATCGTGCGCGTCCGGACCGTGCGCTGACCGTCCTGCTCAGCGGCGGGAAGATGACCAAGGCCCTGGAGCTGGCCCGGGCCTTCCACCGGGCCGGGCACCGGGTCGTGCTCGTCGAACAGGCCCGGTACCGGTTCACCGGGCACCGGTTCTCCCGGGCGGTCGACGCGTTCCACGTCGTGCCGGCGCCGGACGCACCCGGCTACGCCCTGGCACTCGCCGAGATCGCCCGCCGCGAGGGCGCCGACGTGTACGTGCCGGTGTGCAGCCCCGTCGCGAGCTGGTACGACGCCGACGCCAAGCGGCTGCTCGAACCGTTCTGCGCGGTCCTGCACCCCGACGCGGACGTGGTCGCCATGCTCGACGACAAGCACCGCTTCACCGCGACCGCCGCCGGGTTCGGCCTGCCGGTGCCCGCGGCGCGGCGCATCACCGACCCGGCGCAGGTCGTCGTCCACGACTTCGCCGCCACCCCGGGGAGTACCTGGATCCTCAAGTCGCTGCGCTACGACCCGGTGCGCCGCCGCGACCTGACCCGGCTCCCGCGCCCGACCCGCGCCGAGACCGCGGCGTTCGTCGCGACGCTGCCGATCTCGCCGGACAACCCGTGGATCCTGCAGGAGTTCGTCGAGGGCACCGAGTACTGCACCCACGCCACCGTCCGAGACGGCGAGGTCCGCCTGTACTGCTGCTGTCCGTCGTCGGGCTTCCTGCTCAACTACGACCACGTCGACCACCCCGCGATCGAGGACTGGGTGCGGCAGTTCTGCGGTGAGCTGGGGGTGACCGGACAGCTGTCGTTCGACTTCATCGAGGCGCCCGACGGCCGGGTACTGGCCATCGAGTGCAACCCGCGCACCCACTCGGCGATCACCCTGTTCCACGACCGGCCGGGCGTCGCCGAGGCCTACCTGGACGCCGGCGACCGCACGCTGCTGCCGGCGCCGGGGACGCGGCCGACCTACTGGCTGCACCACGAGCTGGGCAGGCTCCTCGGCGACCCCGGATCGTGGCGGGAGCGGCTGCGGATCGTGGTCCGGGGCCGGGAGGCGCTGCTCGACGTGCACGACCCGCTGCCGTTCCTGCTGGTCCCGCACCTGCAGATCGCCTCCCTGCTGCTCGACAACCTGCTGCGCGGACGGCCGTGGGTGACGATCGACGTGAACATCGGCAAGCTCGTCGAACCGGCGGGGGACTGAGGCGTGCTCCGTGTCCTGCACCTCGTCGGCTCCGGTGTCGACGCGTTCTTCTGCGACCTGTCCCGGCTCTACGCCGCGGACTGCCTCGCCGCGACCGCCGACCCGGCGCGCTACGAGTTCGTCGTCGCGTACGTGACGCCCGACGGCTGGCGGTTCCCGGCCGGGCTCGACCCGGAGCAGATCGCCGCCGCGCCGCTGCGGACCCTCCCCGAGGCGGTCGCCGAGATCGCCCGGGCGGAGGTGGACGTGATGGTGCCGCAGATGTTCTGCCGGCCCGGGATGACCCACCACCGGGCGCTGTTCGAGCTGCTCGGGATCGGCTACGTCGGCAACACCCCGGAGGTGATGGCGCTGGGCGCGGACAAGGCCCTGGCCCGCGCGGTCGTCGCCGAGGGCGGGGTCGCCGTCCCGGCGGGGGAGACGGTGCGCGCCGGGCAGGTGCCGACGGTGCACCCGCCCGCGGTCGTGAAGCCGGTGGACACCGACAACTCCGTCGGCGTCACCCTGGTCCACGACCCGGACGGGTTCGAGGTGGCACTGAAGGACGCGCTGGCCCACGGCGACCGCGCCCTGGTCGAGGAGTTCGTGCCGCTCGGGCGCGAGGTGCGGTGTGCCGTGGTCGAGCGCGGCGGCGAGCTGGTCGGTCTGCCGCTGGAGGAGTACCGGATGGACGCGGTCGACAAGCCCGTCCGGCTCGCCGACGACAAGCTCGCCCGGACCGGCGCCGGTGACCTGCGGCTGGTCGCCAAGGACGCCCGGTCGTGGGTCGTGGATCCGGCCGACCCGGTCACCGGCCCCGTGCAGGACGCCGCCCGCGCGGCGTTCCGCGCACTGGGCTGCCGGGACTACGGCCTGTTCGACTTCCGCATCGACCCGGACGGACGCCCCTGGTTCCTGGAGGCCGGTCTGTACTGCTCGTTCGCGCGCTCCTCGGTGGTCGTGACGATGGCCGAGGCCGCGGGGATCGGTGTCGCCGACCTGTTCGCCGACGCCGTCACACGCGCCGCCGCCCGC
Source organism: Pseudonocardia sp. ICBG1293 (assembly GCF_020131355.1). GTDB lineage: Bacteria > Actinomycetota > Actinomycetes > Mycobacteriales > Pseudonocardiaceae > Pseudonocardia. The sequence goes on along the minus strand of NZ_JAHLEL010000044.1, from coordinate 463,247 downwards.
ACCACCGCCGGACCCGGCTCCGACCGCTGATCCGGCTCCCCGCCGCCGGTGGGTCGCGCCGTCGCACCCCGGAGGTGGTCCGCGCACCCTCCGCGGCGGGTGCGGCGACCGCGTCCGGGGTGCGACGGGAACTCAGCGGGCGGCGCGGGGCCCGACGTGCTCGCGCACCATGCCGCGGTGCATGACCCGGTCCCCCGACGACGCCGGAGTGGTCGGCCCGGTGCAGCACGCAGGCGTTGTCCCAGACCACCACGTCGCCCGGGGACCACCGGTGGTCGAGCACGTTGTCCGGTCGCGTCGAGTGCCCGATCAGCTCCCGCACGGTCGCCGCGGACTCCTCGGCGTCCATCCCGCTGACCTCGGCGCAGCGGGCCGCGGTCGACAGGTAGAGCGCGGTCCGGCCGGTGCGCGGGTGCGGCCGGAAGACCGGGTGCCAGGCCTCGGTCTCGGTGCCCGCGTCGTCGGGGGACAGCCCGGTGACCACGTGCCGGATGCTGCGCCCGGCCAGCCGGGTCCGCAGCGCCTCCGGGAGCGTCTCGTAGGCGCGGTACTGGTTGGAGAACTGGGTCGCCCCGCCCCGTGCGGGCACCGTCACCGCCCGCAGCGCGGTGTAGGCGGGCGGGGCCGCGACGTAGCTGGTGTCGACGTGGAACGAGCTGCGCGGCGGGGTGTCGCGGCCGACGTTGGAGATCACGTTCAGGTCCGGGTGGGACTCCAGCGGTGTCTCACCGGTGGTGAAGGCGAGCGGGCCGAGCGCGCGCAGGAAGGCGAGGAAGTCCTCGTCGTCGGCATCGTCCTGACCGGGCAGGACGACGACGCCGTGCTCGGCCAGCAGCGCCCCCAGCGCGTCCAATGCGAGGTCGGGCAGCGACGTCCCGGTGACGCGGGCACCGACCGGGTGCAGGGCCTCGATGTCCATCACCCGAGTGTGCGGGCGCCGGCGGACACCCGCGCGCCGGGCGCGGAGACCGCGACGTCGTGGGCGGCCCCGGAATCAGGACGCGGCGCGGCCCCACCGGCGGCGGCGCGGCCGGTCGGCGGGCTCGTCCTCCATCGGGGCCGCGATCGCCAGCCGTCCGACCTGCTCGTTGAGGACCTTGAGGTGCACCCGGACGTCGTCGTGGGTCGGGTCCAGCACCGCCTGCTCGGCGATCTCGGCGGCCTGGTCGACCGACTGCTTCAGCGACGCCTTCGCCTTGCTCAGCCGGGCGGCGATCCGCTTCGCCGGGGGCTCGGTGAGCCGGAACCGCGCCGGCTCGATCGAGTCGCCGACCGCGGCCAGCCGCTGGACCGCCTCCAGCTCGGAGTCCAGCCGCTTGCCGATCTCGGTCAGCCAGGTGCGCACCTGCATCGCGGAGATGACCGAGGTGATCCGGTGGAAACGCTCCACCTGGTCGGTGCACTCGGCGACGTAGGCACGCCAGTACCGGGACAGCGGCGCGGGCGGTGGCTCGGACGACGGTCGCAGGCGGGGCACGCCGACGAGGCTAACGACTCAGTCGAGGCGGATCGTCGTCCCCGGTCCGAGTGGCGCGCCGAGCAGGTAGAACGCGCAGAGGATGAGCACCCACACCGCGAACACCGGCAGCACGAACTGCGCCATCCGGGAGAACACCATGCCGAGCGAGAAGTTCCGGTCGTAGCGGCGGCAGGTCAGCTGCAGCACGTACAGGTACGGGTTGAGCGGCGAGATCGGGTTCGTGATCGCGTCGCCGATCCGGTAGGTGGCCTGGATGACGGCGGGGTGCAGCCCGAGGCCGACGAACACCGGCACCAGGACCGGCGCCAGCACCGTCCACAGCGACGCCCCGGAGAAGATCACCATCGCGAGCACCGAGCACAGCACGAGCGCCAGCAGCAGCGCCCCGAGCCCGGTCAGCCCGATCGCGCGCAGCCCGGCGGAGCCCTCGACGGCGAGCCAGGTCCCGACCCGGCTCCAGGTGAACATCGCGATGAACTGGCCCGCGGAGAACGCGATGACGACGAACCCGAGCATCCCCCGGAGCGACTCGGCCATCATCTCCGGCACGTCGGACGCGGTGGTGATCGCGCCCGAGGCGACGCCGTAGGCGACCCCGGCGACCAGGAAGCTCACGAACAGCAGCGGCACGATGCCGTCGAAGAACGGCGAGTCGATCAGCCCGCCGCCCTCCCCGCGCAGCGGCCCGCCGGGCACCAGCCAGGCGGCGAGCGCGCAGGCCAGCCAGACCGCGAGCGCGCCGCCGCTGACACGGAGTGCGCGTCGCTGGCGCGGCGTGACGCGCGTGTCGGGGGTCTCGACGGCCGGGGGCCCGCCGGCAGCGGGGTCCGGCCCGTCGTCGGTGCCGGGCGGCGGCGGGTCCACCGGCGGCAGCCCCGGCTCGACGCGGTGCACCAGGATCCAGCCCAGCACCGCGGGCAGCACCAGCGAGGACACCAGCTGGATCCAGTAGTTCATCAGCACGCTGACGCCGATGTCGGGTGGAGTCCCCGGCGGCAGCACGGACTCGGTGAGTGCCGACAGGTTGGCGTCGAGCGCGCCGACGATCACCCCGGAGCCGTAGCCGACCGCCGTCGCCGCGAACGCGCCCAGCGCGCCGGCGACCGGGTGGCGCCCCACCGAGGCGAACGCCAGCGCGGCCAGCGGCGGGAGGATCACCATGGCGGCGTCGCCCATGAAGTGGCCCTGCACGCACAGGTAGACCACCGCGTAGGGCATGAACCGGCGCGACACACGCGACAGCGAGACGTTCACCAGCGTCCGCAGCAGCCCGGTGCGCTCGCAGATCCCGACGCCGAGCAGCATCGTCAGCACCACGCCGAGCGGCGGGAACCCGATGAAGTTGTCGACCATCGTGGTGAGCAGCTCCTGCAGGCCCGCGACCGACAGGATGTCGCGCACCGGCTGCGCCTCGGCTGCCCCGGGCAGCTGGGCGGTGGCCCCGTTCGCGGCGAGCACCGACGACCCGATACCGAGTCCGAGCAGCAGGATCCAGAACAGGAAGAACGGGTGCGGGACCGCGTTGCCGACCCGCTCGATCCCGCGGACGACCCGTCCGGGCCGGTACCCGGCCGTCGTCACGGGATCATCCCGTCGGTGGCCAGCACCGGCGGGTCGGCGACGACCGTGTCCGGGTAGATCAGGCCGGTGCCGGTGTTGAGGACGACCACGGACTCCGAGCCGTCGAGCCAGCCCGACTCGCGCAGCCGCCCGGCCGCGGCGACGCAGGCCGCGCCCTCCGGGCAGATCCAGGTGCCCTCGTCGCGGGCCAGGTCGTGCTCGGCGGCGAGCAGCTCGTCGTCGGACACCGCGACCGCGGTCCCGCCGGTGTCGTACACGGCGTCGAGCACCAGGAAGTCACCCAGCGCCTTGGGCACGGTGATGCCGAAGGCGACCGTGCGCGGGTCGGCGGGCGGGGTCGACTCGCGCAGGCCCGCGGAGAAGGCATCGACGATCGGGGCGCAGCCGGTGGCCTGCACCGCGACCAGCCGCGGCAGCGGACCGGTGATCCAGCCCAGCTCCTGCATCTCACGCAGCGCCTTGTGGATCGCGATGATCCCGACGCCGCCGCCGGTGGGGTAGAGGATGACGTCCGGGCAGCGCCAGCCGAGCTGCTCGACGATCTCGTAGCCCATTGTCTTCTTGCCCTCGATGCGGTACGGCTCGCGCAGCGTCGAGGTGTCCTGATAACCCGCGCCGGCGGCGTTGCGGCGGGTGACGGCGTCGGCGACCAGGCGTCCGGCGTCGCCGATCAGTCCGTCGACCAGGTAGAGCTCTCCACCGGAGACGACGACCTCGCGCCGGGTGATCTCCGGGGCGTCGACCGGCATCGCGATCAGCGCCCCCAGCCCGGCGCGGGCGGCGTAGCAGGCCCAGGCGGCGCCCGCGTTGCCGTTGGTCGGCATGGCGACGGCGCGCACGCCCAGCTCGGCGGCCCGGGAGACGCCGACCGCGGCGCCGCGCGCCTTGAACGCCCCGGTCGGGACGAGCCCCTCGTCCTTCATGAGCAGCCCGGGCAGCCCGAGCCGGGCACCGGCACGGGGGAGCGGCAGCAGCGGGGTCATGCCCTCGCCCATGGTCACCACGTGCGCGGGGTCCCGCACCGGCAGCACCTCGTGGTAGCGCCACAGGTCCGGCGGTCGGGTGGCGATGTCGGCGGGGGTGACGAGCGCGCGCGCCCGGTCGAGGTCGTAGCGCGCGAGCAGCGGAGCCCCCGCGGGGGAGGTGCCCTGCACGGTGTCGGCGTCGAGGACGTCGCCGGTGCGGGAGCACTCCAGGTGGGTCAGCGTCGAGAAGTCGGGCACCCGCCCACCCGATCCCGAGCCGTGGCGCGGCGCAACCCGGGGGCGACGACGGCGCGTACGGCGGTGAGCACCACGGACCGGGGGCCGCCGGACCGGGAGGACACGACGGCCGACCGCCGCCGCCGCGAGCCCCTCCCCGAGCGGACCGCGATGGTCCACGGGAGGTGACCGCGGACACGACTACGCCGTTCCGGGCATCCTGCTAGTCTCGCGGACGCAAGCGTGAACGTTCAACAATCGAGAGGAACGCATGCGACCGCTCCCCGCGCCGCTCTCCGACACCGCCCTGCTGCTCGTCCGGCTGCTCGTCGGTACCGTGCTCGTCGCCCACGGCCTGCAGAAGCTCGGCGGTGGGGTCGGCGGCGTCGCCGACGGCTTCGCCGGCATGGGCATCCCGCTGCCGACGGTGTCCGCGCTGTTCGTGATCGCCGTCGAGCTCGGAGGCGGTGTGCTGCTCCTCGCCGGTGCCGCGACGACCGTCGCGGGCCTGGCCGTCGTGGTCGCGATGGCCGGGGCCTACCTGTTCGCCCACCTCGGCGTGAACCCGTTCGTCTCCTCGGGCGGCTGGGAGCTCGTCGGCGTGATCGCCGCCGTCGCGCTCGCCCTCGCCGCCGCCGGTCCGGGCCGCTGGTCGGTCGACGCACTGCTCGCCGCCCGCCGCGCTCCCGCCCGGCACGCGGCGCACGCGGGGGCGGGGGAGTAGACCCCGCCCCGCACGGGGACCCCTCGGCATGCCCGAGGGACACACCGTGCACCGTCTGGCGCGGCTGCAGCGCCGCCGCTACGCCGGACGGCCGGTGGCCGTCACCAGCCCGCAGCGTCGTTTCACCACCGGTGCCGAGGTCGTCGACGGGCGGGTGCTCGTCGGCGTCGAGGCGCACGGCAAGCACCTGTTCCAGCACTACGGGCCGGACACCACGGTGCACGTGCACCTCGGGCTCTGGGGGCGCTTCGCGAACCGGCGGCTGCCCGAGGAGCCGCCCCGCGGCCAGGTCCGGATGCGGATCGTCGGCGAGACCCACTACGCCGACCTGCGCGGGCCCGCCGCCTGCGAGCTGCTCGACGACGTGGGCGTCGCGGCCCTGCGGGCCCGTCTCGGCGAGGACCCGCTGCGCGAGGACGCCGACCCGACACGGGTCCGGGACCGCTTCGCCCGCTCGCGCGCCCCGCTCGCCGTGCTGCTCATGGACCAGTCGGTGGTCGCCGGGATCGGCAACGTGTTCCGCGCCGAGACGCTGTTCCGCACCGGACTCGACCCGATGACCCCCGCCCGCGACCTCGACGACCGGTCGTTCTCCCTGCTCTGGGAGGACCTGTCGGAGATGCTGCGCGACGGGGAGCGCCGCGGCCGCATCGAGACGCTGCGCCCCGAGCACGACCCCGCCCTGCTGGCCCCGCCGGACCGGGGCTCGGTGTGCGCCAGCGTCGTCTACGCCTACCGGCGTACCGGGCAGCCGTGCCTGGTCTGCGGCAGCCCGATCGCGCACGCCGAGGTCCGCAAGCGGAACCTGTTCTGGTGCCCCGGGTGCCAGGCGGGGCGGGCCGCCCGGCCGCTCCCCGAACGGTGGTGATCGATGTCCGATCTGTCCTGTACCGGGCGGTAGCGGTACCGTTGACCCCATGCTGTCGACCGGTCCCGCGCGTCCGGAAGCGGGACGTCGGCCGATCGTCCGCTGGGCCGCCGCGCTGTCCGGGGTCGCCCTGGCCGTGACCGGGATGCTGGTCGCGCTCGGCGTGTTCGGCGCGGTCTTCCTCCTCGCGTTCCTGGACTACTGCCCGCCGCAGACCTGCAGCTCCTCGGCGGTGCTCGTGTCGGTCGGCGGGTCGCTGGTGGTGGCCGCGGCCGCCGGGGTGGCCGGTCTCGCGATGACCGTGCTGCGCCTGGTCGAGCGGCGCCCGGCGTGGCCGTTCGCGCTGACCACGCTGCTCGTCGTCGGCGCCGCCGTGGTGTTCGGCGCGGTCCACTACGCGAGCGCCATCGGGTACTAGGGCGCGTCTCCTAACCCGGCTGGTCGGGCCTGCGCGATGATCAGTAGGTGTCGCGCCGTGCCGTCCTGACCGATGCCCAGTGGGACCGACTCGAGCCGTTACTGCCCTCGTCGGACGGGATGCCAGGGCGCCCGTTCGCCGATCACCGCAGAGTGATCGAGGGGATCATCTACCGGTTCCGCTGCGGGCTGGCCTGGCGTGATGTCCCGGTCGAGTTCGGGCTGTGGCAGACCCTATGGAAACGCCACCGCCGCTACTGCGGTGACGGCACCTGGGACCAGGTTCTCGCAGCTCTGCTCGCCGATGCCGACTCCGCCGGTCTCGTGGACTGGGCCGTGTCGGTCGACTCGACGATCATCCGCGCTCACCAACACGCCGCGACCCTGCAGCGGGACACAGGGGGCCGGATCGAACTACAAGAATCTGCTGATCGAGCCGCCCGATCACGCGTTGGGCCGCTCCCGCGGAGGGCTCGGCACGAAGATCCACCAGCTCGTTGACGGACACGGCCGCCCGCTGGTCGTACTGGTCGGCCCTGGCCAGGCCGGTGACGCCCCGATGTTCGCGCACCTGATGTCACATCTGAGCGTCGGACGGGTCGGTCCGGGCCGACCGCGGACCCGGCCCGAGCGGGTCCGCGCAGATAAGAGGTCATTTCAGAACGAGGTCGACGTGTCTGTTGTAGACGACAAGCGGCTATCTGACCTGCCGTTTGATCTGTCGTCGAGGGGTCAATGGAAACTCGACAAGTCGTTCTGAAACGACCTCTAAGAGGTCATTTCAGAACGAGGTCGACGTGTCTGTTGTAGACGACAAGCGGCTATCTGACCTGCCGTTTGATCTGTCGTCGAGGGGTCAATGGAAACTCGACAAGTCGTTCTGAAACGACCTCTAAGAGGTCGCGCGGATTGGTCACAGCTTGGCCGCGGTCGAGTGTCTGGGGGCGAGGGCGGGTACGGGCCTGCCGATCATGAAGTTATCTACGCTTCGTGATCGTCTGGAGGCCGCGTGCCCACCCTGCCATCATGGCTGACCGAGCCGTTGTGGGACCAGTTCACCGCGCTGCTGCCTCATCGAGACGAGTTCGATCCCACCCATCCGCTGGGCTGCCATCGCCGCCGGATCGCGGATCGGATCGTGTTCGACAAGCTCCTGCAGGTACTGCGGTTCGGCTGCTCGTATGAGGGCATCGCTGACAGCACCTGCTCGGCGACCACCATCCGCGATCGTCGTGACGAGTGGATCAGGCTCGGGGTCTTCGCCCAGCTGCGTCGGATCGTCCTGGACGCCTACGACCGCATCGTCGGTCTGCTGCTGCACGACATCGCCGTCGATGGCGCCATCACCAAGGCCCCCGGCGGCGGCGAGGTCGCCGGTCCGTCGCCGGTGGACCGGCGCAAACAGGGTATGAAACGTTCGGTGCTCGTCGAGGGATACGGCATCCCGCTGGGCCGAGTCCTGGCCGGAGCCAACCGGCACGACTCCCCGCTACTGGGCCCCACCCTCGACCGCCTCGATGCTCTCGGCCCGCTGCCCGACGACATCACCGTGCACCTCGACGCCGGCTATGACTCCGGCAAGACCCGCGACACGCTGGCCGAACGAGGCCTGCACGGCGAGATCGCGCACAAGGGTGAGAAAGCGCCGATCCAGGCCACCCGCCGCTGGCACGTCGAGCGGACCAACGCTTGGCACAACAGCTTCAACCGGCTGCAGCGCTGCTACGAACGACGAGAAATCGTCGTCGACGCGTTCTTCGACCTCGCCGACACGATCGTCACACTCCGTAGCTTGATTCGGCAGGCCTGGACCACACACCGCTGGAACGCCCGACCTGCACGACGTCCATGATCACCAACCAATCCGCGCGACCTCTAAGAGGTCGCGCGGATTGGTCACAGCTTGGCCGCGGTCGAGTGTCTGGGGGCGAGGGCGGGTACGGGCCTGCCGATCATGAAGTTATCTACGCTTCGTGATCGTCTGGAGGCCGCGTGCCCACCCTGCCATCATGGCTGACCGAGCCGTTGTGGGACCAGTTCACCGCGCTGCTGCCTCATCGAGACGAGTTCGATCCCACCCATCCGCTGGGCTGCCATCGCCGCCGGATCGCGGATCGGATCGTGTTCGACAAGCTCCTGCAGGTACTGCGGTTCGGCTGCTCGTATGAGGGCATCGCTGACAGCACCTGCTCGGCGACCACCATCCGCGATCGTCGTGACGAGTGGATCAGGCTCGGGGTCTTCGCCCAGCTGCGTCGGATCGTCCTGGACGCCTACGACCGCATCGTCGGTCTGCTGCTGCACGACATCGCCGTCGATGGCGCCATCACCAAGGCCCCCGGCGGCGGCGAGGTCGCCGGTCCGTCGCCGGTGGACCGGCGCAAACAGGGTATGAAACGTTCGGTGCTCGTCGAGGGATACGGCATCCCGCTGGGCCGAGTCCTGGCCGGAGCCAACCGGCACGACTCCCCGCTACTGGGCCCCACCCTCGACCGCCTCGATGCTCTCGGCCCGCTGCCCGACGACATCACCGTGCACCTCGACGCCGGCTATGACTCCGGCAAGACCCGCGACACGCTGGCCGAACGAGGCCTGCACGGCGAGATCGCGCACAAGGGTGAGAAAGCGCCGATCCAGGCCACCCGCCGCTGGCACGTCGAGCGGACCAACGCTTGGCACAACAGCTTCAACCGGCTGCAGCGCTGCTACGAACGACGAGAAATCGTCGTCGACGCGTTCTTCGACCTCGCCGACACGATCGTCACACTCCGTAGCTTGATTCGGCAGGCCTGGACCACACACCGCTGGAACGCCCGACCTGCACGACGTCCATGATCACCAACCAATCCGCGCGACCTCTAAGGCCTACTCCTCACGCGCCATCCGCGCCCACCTGCGCGGACGACGGATCGTCGCGGTCATCCCGGAGCCGGCTGACCAGCAGGGACACCGGAAACGACGCGGCACACGCGGCGGCCGACCACCGGCGTTCGACCGGGTCGACTACCGCGGCCGCAACGTCGTCGAACGCGGGTTCTGCGAGGTCAAGCAGTGGCGCGGCCTCGCGACCCGCTACGACAAACTCGCCCTGACCTACCGCGGCGGAGTTGCACTGAAGGCCATCGTCACCTGGTTGCGCACTTTAGAGGTCATTTCAGAACGAGGTCGACGTGTCTGTTGTAGACGACAAGCGGCTATCTGACCTGCCGTTTGATCTGTCGTCGAGGGGTCAATGGAAACTCGACAAGTCGTTCTGAAACGACCTCTTAGGAGACACGCCCTAGTACTCCAGCCGCAGTTTGTGATGTTGATGTGCGCTAAGCTTCGATCTTGTGCAGGTGGAGGAGGATCTCGAGGCGTGGGCCGGTGGCCTGGATGGGCTGTTCGGGCTGGTGGCGGGCCGGTTCTTCCGGACGGAACCGCGGCGTCGGGCGCGGGCGTATGTGCGGGGGTTGTTGGCGCCGTTGGCGGGGAAGAACGGGTGGACGCTGGCCGAGGTCGCCGGTGACACGACTCCGGATGGGATGCAGCGGCTGCTCAACTCCGCGACCTGGGATGTCGACGGTGTCCGTGATGACCTGCGGGATTACGTCGTCGAGCACCTCGGCGAGTCCGGTGGGGTGCTGATCGTCGATGAGACCGGGTTCCTGAAGAAGGGGACGAAGTCGGCGGGGGTGCAGCGCCAGTACTCGGGCACTGCCGGGCGGGTGGAGAACTGCCAGCTCGGAGTCTTCTGTGCCTATGCCACGAGCAAGGGCCGGACGTTGATCGACCGCGAGCTCTACCTGCCCAAGTCCTGGACCGGTGATCGGGAACGCTGCCGAGCCGCGGCGGTGCCTGAGGAGATCGAGTTCGCCACCAAGGCCACGCTGGCCAAGGAAATGCTCGGCCGTGCCCTCGATGCCGGGGTTCCCGCAGGATGGGTGACCGCGGACGAGGCATACGGGCAGGACTACAAGTTCCGCACCTGGTGCGAGCAGCGCCGGATCGGCTACGTCGTCGCGGTTCCGCGCAGCCAGTCCGTCCCGTTGTCCCTGGACGCCGACATCTGTCAGATCAGCGGCTCACGACGGGCCGACGACCTGGTCGCCCGCGCTCCCGGACGGGCGTGGAAGCGCCGCTCAGCCGGTCCGGGTGTGAAGGGAGAACGCTTCTACGACTGGGCCGTGGCCTCGCTGTATCCGCCCGAGAACGCCCCGGCCGGATGGGGCCGATGGCTACTGGTCCGACGTCAGATCCTCACCGACACACAGCTCTCCGCCGGCGAGGAGCACGATCTGGCCTACTACCTGTGCGCCGGCCCGCCCGGCACCACCGACGACGACCTCATCCGCGTCGCCGGCACGCGGTGGGCGATCGAGGAGTGCTTCCAGACCGCGAAGAACGAGGTCGGGCTCGACCACTATCAAGTGCGGCGTTACGACGCCTGGTACCGCCACGTCACCCTGGCTATTCTCGCCCACGCCTACCTCTCGGTCACCGCGGCGATCGCCCCAAAAGACCTGATCACGGGCTCATCCCGCTCACCCTCGCCGAGATCCGACGTCTCCTGGCACCTCTGATCCACATTCCCACCCAGGCGCCGTGCTGGGCCTGGTCGACCTGGCGACGTCGCCACCAACACCGAGCCCGCGAAAGCCACTATCGACGACGAAGACAGCTCAGCTAACGAAGTGCGGCTGGAGTACTAGTCCGCCCCGGGCCCGTGCGCGGAGGTCGTGGACGCCGGTGGCGGGATCCTCGTGACCGTCGACGGCACCGGGTGGCCGGTGCCGACCGGAAAGGGCCTCACCGCTCCGGCACCAGGAGACCGACGGCGACGGTGAGACGACGGACGTAGGCGTCCCGGGAGTCCACCTCGCGCTTGAGGCCGAGGGAGGTGCTGACGAGGGTCTGGGCGATGTCCAGGGCGGCCCGGGCGCCGGTGGCGGGGGTGAGCGTGTCGACGATCAGCTGCCGGAAGCGGGCCGGGGCCGTGTGGACGATCTCGCCGAGCAGATCCGGGTTGTCGTCGACGACGCCCTCGACGTCCCGCGCCGGGCCGACGTAGCGGCCGGCCCAGTGGTCGAAGGCGTCCACGATCCGGCGGCGTAGCGGCCGCGCGGACGACCCGAGCGAGCGTTCCGCCGCAGCGAGATCCTGCTCGAGGGCGCGGGTCGCCGCCGCGCGGAACAGCTCCTGTTTGGAGGAGAACAGGAAGTAGAGGCCCGGCCGGGAGATCTTCGCCTGGCGCGCGACCTCGTCCATCGAGGTCTTCCGGTAGCCGTGGCGGGCGAAGGTCTGCAGCGCGGACTCCAGCACGCGATCGCGGCGCCCGACCTCCTCCGACCCACCAGTCACGTCGAGGAGCCTACGCACCCCGGTCCAGCTAGACAGAATCTGTCTTGCTCGTATAGTCGGGTGATGACCCGCGCCCTGCTGACCACCCCCTTCTCCGCGGTCAGCACCGCCGACGAGGTGCTGGCGGGCCACGATCTGACCGGCCTGCGCGCCGTCGTGACCGGGGCGTCGTCCGGTATCGGGGCCGCGTCGGCCCGCGCCCTGGCGGCCGCCGGTGCCCAGGTGACCCTCGCCGTTCGCGACACCGAGGCCGGCACGGCCACGGCCACCGCCATCGGACGGTCGGTCGGCGCGGTACCCGCGGTACTACCGCTGGACCTCACGGACCGTTCGTCGGTCGGGCGGTTCGTCGAGTCGTGGAGGGGGCCGCTGCACCTCCTGCTCGCCAACGCCGGAGTGGTCACCGGAGGTCTCGAGCGGACGGCCGAGGGCTGGGAGCTGCAGCTCGCCACCAACCACCTCGGTCATTTCGGCCTGGCCACAGGTCTGCACCACGCGCTCGGTGCGGGTGCCGCGGACCGGGGCGCGGCCCGCGTCGTCGTCGTGAGCTCGACCGCGCACATGCGCGCCGACGTGGACCTCGACGACCTGCACTTCCGACGCCGCGCCTACGACCCCCAGATCGCCTACGCACGGTCGAAGACCGCGAACTCCCTCTTCGCGGTCGGTGCGACCCGGCGGTGGGCCGAGGACGGCATCGTCGCGAACACGGTCAACCCCGGGGGTGTCGCCACCGGGCTGCAGCGGCACTTCACCCGGCGCCAGAACGACTCCCTGGCCGCCGCGGAGGCGGCGGGCGTGTTCACCTACAAGACGGTCGAGCAGGGCGCGGCGACGAGCATGGTGGCCGCGGTCGACCCCCGGTTGGCCCGCTCGGGGGGCCACTACCTCGACGACTGCCAGGAGGCCTACGAGGTCGCGAACGACGCCGATCTCGCCGAGCACCCCCACGGGGTCAAGGCCTGGGAGCTCGACCCCGAGCGCGCCGACCGCCTCTGGAGGGTGTCCGCGCAGCTGTGGTGCGCATGACCGCTGTGGGGTCCCGTCCTCGTCATGCCCTCGTGGACGGAGCGGCCGACCCCTGTCGTCTCCCCGGTCGCCGAGGTCGCGGCACCGGTCCCGTCGTTCTCGACCGGACGGTCACCGGCGCCGCGCGGTCGACCCTCGGGGTTCGTCACCCGCAGCAGCACGCTGGGTCGTCCGGCGGAAGGCGAGCGCGATCGCGGCGGACATCAGCATCATCGCCGCGACCACCCACATGCCGGCGCGGGAGCTGCCGGTCAGGTCGGTCAGCCAGCCCGTGACGAACGGCCCGACGAACCCGGACAGGTTGTGAGCTTGGCCCCTGGTACCGGACACCTGTCCTGAGGCGGACGCCGTCCGCCGGGAAGGATGTCGTTCGTGCCCGCTCCTCACCCGCCGGAGTTCCGGCAACGCGCTATCGACCTGGCCCGTTCGAAGGTCAAGCCGATCTCGGAAATCGCCAAGGACCTGTCGTTGTCGGAGTCGTGTCTGCGGAACTGGGTCTCCCAGGCCGACGCAGACGACGGTGACCCGCGCTCCACACGTCTGTCGAGCGCGGAGAAAAGTGAGATCGTCGAACTCCGAAAGAAGGCCCGCCGGCTCGAGATCGAGAACGAGATCCTCAAGCGTGCTGCCGCGTACTTCGCCCGGGAGAACATCCTCCCAAAGTAGTTTTCCCGCTGGTCCGTGAACTCGCCGACGATGGATTCGACGTCGCGGTGACCTGCCGGGTCCTTGGCGTCCGCCGCCAGGGCTACTACGAATGGCACTCCGGGGCGACATCGCTACGGACGCAGGAGAACGAACTGCTCCTCAAACACATCGAGAAAATCCACGCAGAGTCCCGGGGCACCTACGGATGGCCACGTGTGCACGCCGAGCTCACCCTCGGACTCGGTATCACGGTGAACCACAAACGCGTCGCTCGGCTGATGCGCCAGGCCGGGATCCAGGGCCTCTACCGGCGACGCAACCACGGCTGCACCGTCCGGGACCAGCACGCCGACCCCTACACCGACCTGGTCGACCGCGACTTCACCGTCGACGGACCGGATGAGATCTGGTGCACCGACATCACCGAACACCCCACCCGAGAAGGGAAAGTCTACTGCGCGGCAGTCATCGATGTATTCTCCCGGAAAGCAGTCGGATGGTCCATCGCCGACAACATGCGCACCGAACTCGTCATCGACGCCCTCGGCATGGCCATACTCCGCCGACGCCCGCAATACCACGCCACGATCCTACATTCCAACCACGGCACCCAATTCACATCATGGGCATTCGGTCGACGTCTGGTCGCCGCTGGAATCGTCCCATCGATGGGCTCGATCGGAGATTGCTACGATAACTCTCTGGTCGAATCATTCTGGGGTACCATGCAACTCGAACTGCTCGATTCCAGAACCTGGAAAACCCGCGCAGAGCTTGCCACCGCCATCTTCGAATGGATAGAATGCTGGTACAATCCGTTACGGCGCCATTCCAGTATTGGGATGCTCTCCCCGAACGACTTCGAAGCAGCCCACACCCCGCCCAACCACACCCACTGACCCCACACCGTCGGTGTCCGGACTACGGGGCCAAGCTCATTGCCGAAGGAGTTGACCAGCCCGATCCCGGCGGCCGCCCCGGCGCCGGTGAGGAACGCGTTCGGCAGCGACCAGAACGGCGGGATCGCCGCGAACACCCCGACCGCGCAGACCGTCACACACGCCATCACCAGCAGCGGCGAGTCCATGTACAGCGCCGCGGCGATCGCGACCGCGCCGACGGCCGCGGGGACCGCCACGTGCAGCGCCCGCTCCCCGCCGCGGTCGGAGTGCCGGGCCCACAGCACCATGACCACCGACGCGATGGCGTACGGCACCGCCGTGATCAGGCCGACCTCCACCAGCGAGTAGTCCGCGCCGAACTGCCGCTCGAACCCGGCGACGATCTGCGGCAGGAAGAACGCCAGGACGTAGAGGCCGAACACGATCCCGAAGTAGACGACCGAGAGCGCCACCACCCGGCCGTCGCGCAGGGCCGCGAGCACCCCGCGGTCCTGTCCGGCGGCCGCCGCGTCCTCGGCGGCGATCTGCTCCTCCAGCGCGGCGGCCTGCTCGGCGGGCAGCCACCGCGCCCGCGACGGGCGGTCCGGCAGCAGCCACAGCACCGCGATCCCCAGCAGCACCGCGGGCACACCCTCGACGAAGAACATGAAGCGCCAGCCGGCGTCGAAGCCCAGTGCGCCGTCGCCGACCGAGATCAGCCAGGTCGACAGCGGTCCGCCGACCACCGAGGACAGCGGCACGGCCAGGAAGAACAGCGCGACGATCCGGGCCCGCTCCACCCGGGGGAACCAGTAGGTCAGGTACAGGATGATGCCCGGGAAGAAGCCGGCCTCGGCGATGCCGAGCAGCACCCGCACGACGTAGAAGCCGACCTCGCCCTGCACGAACGCCGTCGACGAGGCGACGATCCCCCAGGTCACCATGATCCGGGCGATCCAGAGCCGGGCCCCGACCCGGTGCAGGATCACGTTGGACGGCACCTCGAAGAAGAAGTAGCCGATGAAGAACAGCCCGGCGCCGAGACCGTAGGCGGCCGCGGACAGGCCGAGGTCGACGTTCATCGTCAGCGACGCGAACCCGACGTTGACCCGGTCGATGTAGTTCAGCAGGTAGGCCAGGGCGAGCAGCGGGATGAGCCGCCTCGTCGCCGTCCGTACGGCCGTCGGGACCAGCACGCCTTCCCCCTCCGTTGCGGTGCGCACGCCCGGGCAGTCTCGCTGCCGGGGGTCAGTCCTTCAACCAGGCGTAGGCGGTGTGCCGGGAGACACCCAGCGCCGTGGCCATGGCGCTGACCTCGCAGCCCGCCTCCCGGCCGGCCCGCAGCAGCTCACGGCGGCGTTCGCGCGGGGCGTCGGCGGCCGCGCGCAGCTGCGCGAGCACGGCCTCGGACTCCACCGAGGCCCGGCGTCGGCCCACCCCGGGACGGGAGAAGGCACGCACGACGTCGGCGTCCCAGACCTTGCGGCCGTCCGGGCCGGGGTCGGGCAGCGGCGCGGGAGCCTGGCCCCGGGAGACGTAGGAGTTCCAGGTGCCCACCTGCACACCCCAGTGGGCGGCACACTCGTCGCTGGTCCAGGTCGTCACGACACGGGAGCGTGCCACGCGCCCGCCCGTCAGGGGCGCGGGGTGGTCAGCTCCGCACGCACCCCGAGCAGCCGCACCGGCCGGTCCGGGGCGAGCTCGTCCAGCAGCTCCGCGGCGACGGCGGCGATCGCCCCGCCGTCGCGCCCGGGCGGGACCAGGGCACGGCTGCGGGTGGTGGTGCGGAACGACCGGGTGCGCACCCGGATCCCGACGCGCACGCAGTCCCGCCCCTCGGCGACGACGTCACCGGCCACCTGCATCGCCAGCCCCCGCAGCAGGACGTGCAGCTCGGTGCGGTCCTCGACGTCGGCGGGGAACGTCGTCTCGCGGCTGCGCGAGCGCGGCACCCACGGCGTCGTGTCGAGCTCGGTGCGCCCCATCCCGCGGCCGAGCGAGACGTAGTAGGGCCCGCGCTGCGGCCCGAGCCGTTGCGCGACGTCGCCCGGGCGCGCCTGCGCCAGCTGCGTCACCGTCGTGATCCCGAGCTCGGCCAGGGCCCGCGAGGTGGCCCGCCCGATCCCGGGGAGCGCCTCGGGCGGCTCGCCGCCGAGGGTCGCGAACCAGTTCGCCGCCGTCAGCTCGTGCACCCCGCCCGGCTTGGCGTACCCGGTCGCGGTCTTCGCCCGCACCGTGGTGTCGCCGATGCCGACGGCGCAGGACAGCCCGGTCGCGGCGACGGCGGCCCTGACCCGCTCGGCCAGGACGCGGGGGTCGTCGTCGGTGGACAGGAACGCCTCGTCCCACCCGATGATCTCGACCGGTGCGCCGAGACCGCGCAGCCGGACCATCACGTCGTCGGAGACCTGCTGGTGATACGGCGTGTCCGAGGGCAGGAACACCGCGTCGGTGCCGGTCAGGCGGGCGTGCGCGCGGCGCAGCGGCATCCCGGACCGCACGCCGTGCGCACGGGCCTCGTAGGACGCGGTCGCGACGACCGAGCGGGAGGCCGGGTCGCCGTCACCGCCGACGACGACCGGTCGGCCCGCCAGCTCGGGACGCCGCAGGATCTCGGCCGCGGCGAGGAACTGGTCCAGGTCGGCGTGCAGGATCCGGCGGGGGCTCACGGCCGGGCGGGGCCCGGGCCGGCGAGCAGGTCCAGCACGGCGGCGGCGCACGCCTCGGGCGTCCGGCCGGGACGCCCACGGTGGCCCGCGACGCCGTTCATCGCCCCGAACAGCAGGTCCCGCACGAGCCGGGGCTCCGGCCCGGCGGCGATCACCCCGGCCCGCTGCGCGTCCTCGACCAGCGCGGCCC
Source organism: Pseudonocardia sp. ICBG1293 (assembly GCF_020131355.1). Classification (GTDB taxonomy): domain Bacteria; phylum Actinomycetota; class Actinomycetes; order Mycobacteriales; family Pseudonocardiaceae; genus Pseudonocardia. The sequence goes on along the minus strand of NZ_JAHLEL010000044.1, from coordinate 446,218 downwards.
AGCGGCCCCGGTAGCGGTGCATCAGGGCACGGTACGTCGCGAACGGGCCGTCGGCGTCCGGCTCGGGCGTCGTGAGCACGACGGCGGCGTGGTCGCTGAGCTCGACCAGGGCGTCGAGGTGGGCACGGACGGCGGCCCGCAGGCGGGCGCCGGCGTCGTCGACGGGCAGCGGGGCCAGCGCCTCGTCGAGGTGGCGCAGCGACTCGCGCAGCCCCTCCTCCAGCACCGTCGCGACGAGCTCGTCCTTCGACCCGAAGTGGAAGTACACGCTCCCGGTCCGCAGGCCCGCGGCCTCGGCGATCCCGCTCAGCCCCACCCCGGACCCGCTGTCGCGGGCGAGCAGGGCCGCCGCCGCGTCGAGCAGTCTGCGACGGGTCCGGTCCCCCTTGGACGGGCGGTCTGGCGCGGTGGGCACGGCCGCATCCTCCCTCCTGGCGCGAGGCCGCCGGTCACGGCCACTTAGAGGTCGTTTCAGAACGACTTGTCGAGTTTCCATTGACCCCTCGACGACAGATCAAACGGCAGGTCAGATAGCCGCTTGTCGTCTACAACAGACACGTCGACCTCGTTCTGAAACGACCTCTTAGAGCGTCCGGCAATTGATCGTTACCGCAGCCGGCGGGTGGTGGGCCTATCCGGCCAGCGGTAGCGGTTGCGGGCCGCGTTGATCAGTCTGCGGATCACGGTGAGTGCGGCGGCGAGGTTGAGGTAGAACTCGACGATGATCTTCCGGCGATCGGTGAACCGGCGCAGCTTGCCGTAGCCGTTCATCCAGGAATGGGTGCGCTCGACCGGCCACCGCTTACCGACCTGGATCGGGGCGGGCCGGCCCTTGGTGGCGATCTGTGCGTCGAACCCGAGTCGTTCGAGCAGATCGCGGGTCTTGCCTGAGTCATAGCCCCGGTCCAGGTGCAGGCACGGTCGCTCGGGCAGCGGCCCGATCATGTCGTAGATCCCGATCAGGGTCGGTTTCAGCAACGGCGAGTCGTGGTCATTGGCGCGGGCGCTGATCAGGTGCAGCGGGATCCCCGCACCGTCGCAGACCACGGAGCGTTTGGTGCCCTGTTTGCCCCGGTCGACCGGGTTACAGCCGGCGACCTCGCCACCGCAGGGAGCCTTGGTGATCGCTCCGTCGGCAGACAGATCGTCGAGGTCGAGACCGATCATCTGGTCATAGCCGGCCAGCGCGGCCCGAAGGACCTGCTCCCCGACGCCGGCGGCGGCCCACTGGGCGAGACGGCGGCGGATCGTGCGGTCCGAGCAGCCGGGGGTGGCGATGCGTTCGTAGCCGCTGCCGTGCACCAACGCCGCGAGCACGTGCTCGAACACCAGGCGGTCGGGGATACGGCGGCGGTGACATCCCCACGGATGGGCCGGGTCGAACTCCGGGCGCCGCTCTGCCTCGATCAGGGCAGCGAACTCGACCCAGAGGGGGTCGATCAGCGATTCTGGCAATAGAGGCACGGACCCTCCAGGCGACCATCAGGACATCAGCAATCCGATGATCACCCGAGGTCCGTGCCTCTACCTGCAACGACACCCCCACGACCTCATTTGCCGGGCGCTCTTAGAGGTCGTTTCAGAACGACTTGTCGAGTTTCCATTGACCCCTCGACGACAGATCAAACGGCAGGTCAGATAGCCGCTTGTCGTCTACAACAGACACGTCGACCTCGTTCTGAAATGACCTCTTAGAGCGTCCGGCGATTGATGGTTATCGGAGTCGACGGGTCGTGGGTCGGGTTGTCCAGCGGTAGCGGCTGCGGGCACGGTTGATCAGCCGGCGGAGCACGGTGAGTGCGGCGGCGAGGTTGAGGTAGAACTCGACGATGATCTTCCGGCGATCGGTGAACCGGCGCAGCTTGCCGTAGCCGTTCATCCAGGAATGGGTGCGCTCGACCGGCCACCGCATACCGACCTGGATCGGGGCGGGCCGGCCCTTGGTGGCGATCTGTGCGTCGAACCCGAGTCGTTCGAGCAGATCGCGGGTCTTGCCTGAGTCATAGCCCCGGTCCAGGTGCAGGCACGGTCGCTCGGGCAGCGGCCCGATCATGTCGTAGATCCCGATCAGGGTCGGTTTCAGCAACGGCGAGTCGTGGTCATTGGCGCGGGCGCTGATCAGGTGCAGCGGGATCCCCGCACCGTCGCAGACCACGGAGCGTTTGGTGCCCTGTTTGCCCCGGTCGACCGGGTTACAGCCGGCGACCTCGCCACCGCAGGGAGCCTTGGTGATCGCTCCGTCGGCAGACAGATCGTCGAGGTCGAGACCGATCATCTGGCCATAGCCGGCCAGCGCGGCCCGAAGGACCTGCTCCCCGACGCCGGCGGCGGCCCACTGGGCGAGACGGCGGCGGATCGTGCGGTCCGAGCAGCCGGGGGTGGCAATGCGTTCGTAGCCGCTGCCGTGCACCAACGCCGCGAGCACGTGCTCGAACACCAGGCGGTCGGGGATACGGCGGCGGTGACATCCCCACGGATGGGCCGGGTCGAACTCCGGGCGCCGCTCTGCCTCGATCAGGGCAGCGAACTCGACCCAGAGGGGGTCGATCAGCGATTCTGGCAATAGAGGCACGGACCCTCCAGGCGACCATCAGGACATCAGCAATCCCATGATCACCCGAGGTCCGTGCCTCTACCTGCAACGACACCCCCACGACCTCATTTGCCGGGCGCTCTTAGAGGTCATTTCAGAACGAGGTCGACGTGTCTGTTGTAGACGACAAGCGGCTATCTGACCTGCCGTTTGATCTGTCGTCGAGGGGTCAATGGAAACTCGACAAGTCGTTCTGAAACGACCTCTTATTATGCTAGTGTTGCGGTAACTAGGTTACTTTACTCACGGGCTGGTTTACGGGATCATGAGCTGTGCCGTTGACTGTGACCGTGGACGTTCCGGCCGCCGACCGCGAGGTGTTGGAGTCCTGGCTGCGTTCCTCGTCGGTTTCGGCGGGACTGGCCCGACGGGGCAGGATCGTGTTGCTGGCCGCGGACGGGGTGGCGGTCAAGGACATCGTCACACTGGTCGGGGCGTCGAAGGCGACGGTGATCGGGTGGAAGAAGCGTTACGCCGCTGAGGGGATCGCCGGGCTGGCCGACCGGCCCAAGGCGGGCCGGCCGCCGGTGATCGACGAGGTCGCGGTTGTGCTCGCCACGCTGGAACCGCCGCCTGAGCGGCTCGGAGTCACGCACTGGTCGTCACGGCTGCTCGGTGCCGAGCTCGGGATCTCCCACGTGTGGATCGGCAAGATTTGGCGGCGGTGGGGGCTGCAGCCGTGGAAGTCCGAGACGTTCAAGTTCTCCACCGATCCCGAGCTCGAAGCCAAGGTCCGCGACATCGTCGGGTTGTATCTGAACCCGCCGGACAAGGCCGTCGTGCTCTGCGTCGACGAGAAATCCCAGGTCCAGGCCCTGGACCGGACAGCGCCGATCCTGCCGATCATGCCCGGTATCCCGGAGAAACGGACGCATGACTACGTCCGTCACGGCACCACCACGCTGTTCGCGGCGTTAGAGGTCGCGACCGGGCGGGTCGAGCAGGCGTGCCTGCCGCGGCATCGCCATCAGGAGTTCCTGCGGTTCCTCAAGCAGGTCGCGAAGGCCTACCCGCGGCGCAAGCTGCACCTGGTGGTGGACAACTACGCGACCCACAAGCACCCCGCAGTGAAGGCCTGGCTGGCCCGCAACCCGCGGATCACCCTGCACTTCACCCCGACCTCGGGATCGTGGCTGAACATGGTCGAGGTCTTTTTCGGGGTCATCACCCGCCAGGCCATTCGCCGTGGCAGCTTCGGCAGCGTCAGAGAACTGATCGGCGCGATCGGCCGGTTCATCGACGGCTGGAACGAACGCTGCCACCCGTTCATCTGGACCAAACCCGCAGACGACCTACTCAACCACTGCCGACCCGGTCAAAGAACATCGTTTACGCGACACTAGCTTAAAAACTAACGACCATCAGTTTTTCGGGAGGATGCGATGGTGAACCCCTCGCCCCCGGCCGTCGGGGAGGGTGCGGCGCCGGACCCGGAGGTTGCCCTGCGCTGGTACGGGAGCTGGATCGAGGCCTGGAACAGCCACGACCCGGACCGGGTCCGCCCGCTGGTGACCGAGGACTTCGTGCTGGAGACCCCGACCACCCGCAACTCGGGATGGGAGGTGCGGGGACCCGGCGCGGCAGCCGACTACATGCGGTACGTGCTCACCGCCTACCCGGACCTGACCTGGGAGCGCACCGGACCACCCCTGCTCGCCCCCGACGCACCGCGGGCCGCGTTCACCTGGCGCGGGACCGGGCACTTCACCGGCACGCTCACACCGCCCGGGATCCCCGGGACCGGGCTGCCGTTCGACTTCGTCGGGGTGGAGGTCTTCGACTTCCGGGACGGTCGCGCGCGGCGGCTGTACGCGGGCTACGACCTCATGGGGCTCCTCCGCCAGACCGGGGTGCTGCGCAGCGGGTCGGGCCGGCGCTGACCACGGAGGTCACGGCCGCAGCGCGGTGACCACCCAGCGCAGGGAGGTCCGGTCGGTGCAGGTCGCGAGCAGCTCGGCCTGCTCGGCCGTCGCGTCGTCGCGGCGGCGGGCGTCGAAGAGGTCCTCGACCAGGCCGGGCACGTCGCGGTGCTCGCCGGGCAGCGGCTCGTCGCCACCGGGCAGCCCCAGGCGCGCCACGACCAGGCGCAGGGTCCGGTAGCCGATCAGCCGCATGCCCGGGGGGAGCAGGGCGGAGTGGCGCGGGGGAGTGGCGCCTGCGGCCGGCTCCCGGCCGGGCAGGGGTACCGCGCCGGGCGGGGCACCGGGCAGGCTCACCGCCGACACCGCGATGACGCCGCCGTCGAGCAGGGCCCAGGCGTCGATGGCCGGGCGGTGCGTCTCGCGCCCCGACGCGGTGGCCAGACCCTGGTCGGCGAGCCATCGGCGCAGCCGGGGACGCAGGTCCCACCGCACGTCGAACACACCATCGGCCACGCCGGACGGGGTGAACACCTCGTCCCAGCGTGGTCCGCCGGACGCCCCGCTCCCGACACCCGTCTCGGGCTGGATGGCCATCGTCGTCCCCCGACCCGGGGCACGCGCGTTCCCGGAGATCCAGGATAGGGCGGAGCGGACGGACGCACAGGCTGGTGCACACGGCCGTACCCACAGGTGTGACGACACGACCGCCGCGGCGCCGAGCGGCGTCGCCGTCGCGCCCACCAGCGGTCGATGTCACGCACCGTGAGTGGATGTGCGGATGTCCGCGTGACAGTTGACACGATCGTGGGAGTCCACGGCGGGCCGTAACGAGGCAGGATGAGCTGAGCGATCCACAAGTGACGGCGACGTGGAGGCGACATGGACGGGCAGTTCGACAGGGTTCCGGCGGTGCACCCGGGGATGATCCCCGCGGCACGGCGGTCGGTGGAGAACCTGCCGTCCGGACGAGGTGTGGTCGACGGCGAGCGGGGCCGCGTGCTGGCCCGGTACGCGCGGCTGATGCGGTCCGGTCGGCCGGAGGTGTGCCTCCCCGGCCGACGGGAGATCGAGGACCGTGAGCGGTTCGGCGCCTCCGCGACCGGGAGCGACGGCAAGGTCATCTACCCCGACCGCGACGCCGCCGAGTGTGCCGCGCGTGAGCTGGAGGCCCTCGGCGGGCGGCCGCAGCGGGCCTACCTGTGCCGGCGGTCCCGCCGCGGGCACTACCACCTGACCACCGACGCGCCCGCCCAGCGCCGTCGGGGGCCCGCCGAGCTCATCCCGCAGCCGCGCCGCGGTGACTGACCGTCCCGGCCCGCCGCACCACGACCCCCGGAGCCCGACGGCGCCGGGGGTCGTCGCCTGTCCGGGCACCGGTGTCCGCGGATGTCACATTGATGTGATGCGCGGCACACGCTGATCGTCTAGCGTGGGTGTGGCGACGGTCACTGCGCCGTCGATCCGACGTTCCCACCACGACGTACCGGAGGGCCCCGTGAACCCGCATCTGCTGGAGGAGCGCGTCGCCACCGTCAACGGCGGACGCGCGCTCGCCGACCCCGCCCGTGCCCGGCTGCGCGCCCACAAGGCGACCGCCGACGCCTGCCGTCGTCGGGCCGCCGACCGTCGCGCCGAGCTGGAACGGGTCCTCGCCGGAGGCACCACCGGCGACGCGCTGGACCTCATGCTGGAGCTCGACGCGCTGGAGCGGGTGCAGGACCGCATCGACAACCGGCTCTCCGAGCTGTGCGACGCGCTCACCGAGCCGCGCACCCCACGCTACGGCGACGCCCAGCCGGTGTAGTCGCCGCGCGGCCCGTGTGGATCACCCCCGATGCGTGGTTCGATGACCGGCGGACACCGCCGTCGGACCACGAGGGAGAGCACACGTGCGTGCAGTGCAGGTCAGCGAGCTGGACGGGCCGTCCGCGGTCCGCGTCGCCGAGGTCGAGGCACCGGGTCGTGGTGACGGCGAGGTCCTGATCGACGTCGCCGCGGCCGGCGTGAACTTCCCGGACGTCCTGCTGACCAAGGGGATGTACCAGTACAAGCCGGAGCCGCCGTTCACCCTGGGCTCGGAGTGTGCGGGCACGGTGCGCGAGGCGGGCCCGGAGAGCCGGTTCTCGGCCGGGGACCGGGTCGTCGCGTTCACCATGTCCGGGGTGTTCGCCGAGACCGTCTCCGTTCCGGAGCAGTTCGTCTTCCCGCTGCCCGACGAGGTCGGGTTCCCGGCAGGCGCCTGCCTGCCGATGAACTACCTGACCGCGCACTTCACCCTGGAGACCCGGGGTGGCCTGCGGGCGGGGGAGACGGTGCTCGTGCAGGGCGCCGCCGGGGGCATCGGGACCGCGGTCATCCAGCTGGCCGCGGCGATGGGCGCCACCGTGATCGGTGTGACCTCCACGGAGGCGAAGGCCGAGGTCGCCCGGCGCGCCGGCGCGGCGCACACCGTCGGCGTCGACGGGTTCAAGGACGCGGTCACGGAGCTCACCGGCGGCGCGGGCGTCGACATGGTCGTCGACCCGGTCGGCGGGGACCGGTTCACCGACTCGCTGCGGTGCCTGGGTCCGCTCGGGCGGCTCATGGTCATCGGGTTCACCGCGGGCGACATCCCGACGGTCAAGGTGAACCGGCTGCTGCTCAACAACATCGATGTCCGCGGGGTCGGCTGGGGCGCCTACGCCCTCGGCCGACCCGACTTCATCCGGTCCGAGTGGGACGCCCTGGTCCCGCACCTGCGTTCCGGCGCGCTCGACCCGCTGATCAGTGAGAGCTTCGGCCTCGACGACGCCGCGACGGCCCTGTCGCGCATCGACGACCGGACGGTCACGGGCAAGGTCGTCCTGCTGACCGGGCCCGAGTCGGGCTGACCCCGGACCTGGGCCTGCCGGCGCCGGACGGGTCAGCCGGCCGGTTCGAGGTTGTGGCGCACCGCGGTGCGCGGCAGCGGCGCCGCGGTCTCGGCGGCCGCGGCGCGGGGCGCCGGGGTGGGGCCGACGTGGCGCTGCGGCGCCGGCACCACCACGGGCTCGGCGACGTGCAGCCGGTGCCGGGCGGCGACCGCCCGCCCGGCCGGGCCGGTCGTCGTCAGTGCGTGCAGCGCCAGGCCGCGGTGCGCCGGGACCTCGCAACGGCGCAGGAAGCGGTCCAGCTCGCGCACGGCGTCCCCGGCGGGCCGCGACCGCGCCCAGGCGGCGAGCTCGGCCTCGGCCACGTCGGCCCGCACCCCGCTCATCCGCACGCACACGTACTCGACGTCCTCGTCGGCGAGCTCGCCCGGCGCGGGCAGGTGCATGCCCTGCTCGGTCAGGTACTCGTGCACCGCCCACAGCCCCATCGGGGTCAGCGCGACGACGGTGGGGTCCGGGTCGTCCCGGTGCGCGACGAAGGACAGCGCGTCCAGCTCGTCGGCGTCCAGGGTCTCGGTCAGCTCGATCGCGCCGAGCAGCTCGCACGCGTCGAGCAGGGCGGTGACGTCGCGGCGCCACAGCCGCTGCTCGACGTCGCCGGCGAGGTCGTCGACCACGCAGCCCGCCTCGTCGTTGACGGCGTCGCGGACCTGGCGGTGGAAGTGCTCCAGCGGGACCTGGCCGCCGCCGGTGGCGTAGAGGCCGACCCACAGCATCGGGAACGCCTGCGACATCGACATCCCGAACAGCGACGGCGCACCGAAGACGTCGGTCCCGCCGAGGCTGTCGCCCAGGCGCCCGACCGACTCGAAGACCCGGCGCCACAGCTCGATCGGCCGGTTCAGCAGCGGGCCCGCGCTCTTGACCGGCAGCAGCCGTCCGCGCACGACCCGCACCAGGCGGGCGGACCGGGCCCAGCGCAGCAGCAGGGACACCTCGGGCAGGTCGTCGCTGGTGCGGGCGGTCTCGCGGTAGATGTGGTCGAGCTGCAGGTGTGCGGCGAGGTCGAGCGCGTCGGTGCGGTCGAGGCGACCGTCGGAGGTCAGCCGACGCCCGGCCCGCACCCACAGGGTCAGCTTGCGCAGCAGCTCGCAGGCCTCGGAGCGCTCCGCGGCCTCGACGAGCGCCGCGGCGCCCGGCATCGGTACCGGCGGCAGCTCGGGGTTCCACTCGGTGCGGGTGGGCCGCTGCGCCTCGCGTCGCATGATCTCGGCGAGTGCGTGCCGGTCGACATCGGTCTGCCCGGCGCCGGCGCGGTCGAGGAACCGCTGCACGGCGGCCGGATCGGCCGGGTCGACGCCGTGCCGGTGCAGCTGCACGCCCCAGAACTTGCCAAGGTCGTAGTTGCGCTCGTCGGCCAGGCCGTCGTGCAGGGCGGGGGTGGAGTCGAGGACCTGGCGGTGCAGGGCGTCCGCGGGGTGCGACTGCGGGTCGAACCAGTCGTGCTCGTCGACGAAGTCGATCAGCGCGTGGAAGGCGGGGGCGACGTCGTCGGGCTCGAGCACGGTCACCTTGCGCGGGAACCACATGCCCAGCGCGTCGGCGATGTGCGAGCGGGTCCAGCGGCCCAGCCTGCGGTCGCGTGCGTACTTGTAGTCCAGCGCTGCGGCGACGAGCGCGGTGTCGACCTCGACGCGACGACGGCGGGCCCAGAGGGAGAACTGCTCCAGCAGGCGGCTGCGGGCCTCGGCGTACCCCTGGTCGTCCCCGGGGGTGAAGACGAGACGCATCCGGCCCACTGTGTCGGGTCCCTCCCACTCGCTCCTGCTGCGGCGCAGCACTTTCCGATGATCGCCGATGCACGCGGGGGCCGTGCGCCGGATGGTCGCAGGAGGTCCAACGAGCGCGACCGGTCCGGGTCACTCCCGACTGCTCACCATCGGTGGGCGGCCGGTCACGGGCGGTCCGGTCGTCCGGTCGCCCCCGACGACCGTGAGCCCTCGACCCTGCCACGGACGACGACGGCCGGACACCCCGGGGAGGGGGTCCGGCCGCCGTCGTGTGCGACGAGAGGTGGTCAGCCGCCGCCGACCGGGCTGTCGCGTCGTTCGGCGGTCGCCGCCGTCGACCCGTCGCCCGCACGGCTGTCCTGCCCGGTGGGTGCGGCCCCGACGGCCCCGTTCCCGTGGCCGGTGTCGGAACCGTCCGCGCCGGTGCCGGCACGGGCGCCGGGGGCGCTGTCCTCGTCCGGGTCGAACGCGCCGACCTTGACGTAGAAGTTGTCGCCGTGGTTGTCGGTCGCCCAGTCGACGGCCTGCTCCAGCACCTGGGCGCCCTTCTCGTCGCGGAGCACGACCTTGTCCCGGCGCAGGTCCTTGAACAGCGCGAAACAGAGCAGAACCATGATCACGACGAAGGGCGCGGCGACCAGGATGGTCAGGTTCTGGATGCCGTCGAGGGCGTTCTCCCCGCCGGTGACCAACATGAGCACGGCCACCGCGCCCATGACCGAGCCCCAGAAGATGACGACCCACTTGCTGGGCTCGATGGTGCCGCGCTGGGACAGGGTGCCCATCACGATCGACGCGGCGTCCGCCCCGGAGACGAAGAAGATCGCGACCAGCAGCATGACCAGCAGGCCGGTGAAGGTGGCCCAGGGGTAGGCGGCGAGCATCTGGAAGAGCTGGACGTTCGAGTCGTCGGAGAACTGGGCGCCCTGCTGGGCCTGCGTGATGGCGGTGCCGCCGAAGATGCAGAACCAGATCAGGGAGACCAGGCTCGGGGCGAGGATGACGCCGCCGACGAACTCACGGATGGTGCGTCCACGCGAGATGCGGGCCAGGAACATGCCGACGAACGGGGTCCAGGAGATCCACCAGGCCCAGTAGAAGATCGTCCAGCCGGAGAGCCACTCGAGCATCGGCTCGCCGCCGACGGCCTCGGTGCGTCCGACCATCTCGAAGAACTGCGAGAAGTAGGCGCCGACCGAGGTGGGGATCAGGTCCAGGATGATCACGGTCGGGCCGACGACGAACACGAAGAACGCCAGCACGGCGGCGAGGACCATGTTCGTGTTGGACAGCCACTGGATGCCCTTCTCGACGCCGGAGACGGCGGAGAGGATGAACGCGGCGGTCAGTACGACGATGATCGCGGCGAGGACCCACGGGCCGACCTGGCCGTCGACCCAGCCGACGGTCTGCATGCCGCCGCCGATCTGGAACGCGCCCAGGCCCAGCGAGGCCGCGGAGCCGAACAGGGTGGCGAAGATGGCCAGGATGTCGATGGCGCGGCCGATGGTGCCCTCGGCGGCCTTGCGGCCGATCAGGGGGATGAAGGCCTGGCTGATGAGCTGGCGGCGGCCCTTGCGGAAGGTGGAGTAGGCGATGGCGAGGCCGACCACGGCGTAGATCGCCCACGGGTGCAGGGTCCAGTGGAACAGCGAGGTCGCCATCGAGGTCTGCAGGGCGTCGATGGTGCCGTGCTCGGCGGCGCCGGGCGGCGGCGACTGGAAGAACGTGAGCGGCTCGTTCACGCCGAAGAACATGAGGCCGATGCCCATGCCGGCGGAGAACATCATCGCGATCCAGGAGACCGTGCGGAACTCGGGTTCCTCGTCGTCGGCGCCGAGCTTGATGCGCCCGAACCGGCTGAAGGCCAGGAAGAGCGCGAAGGCGACGAAGGCGGTCGCGGCGAGGATGAAGCCCCAGCCGCCGCCGCGCATCAGCCCGCCCAGCATCGACTCGGCGGCGGAACCCAGCGTGTCGGGGCTGAGCAGCCCCCAGAGCACGAACAGCAGTGCGAGCGCGGCGCCGACGCCGAACACGACCCAGTCGGTGCGGGGCCGGTCGCCCCCGGTCGTGTCCGGACGGGCGTCCGGTGGTGCTGGGGCCTGTGTCATGTGTGGTCGCGCCCGGATGCCGGGCGCATCCCCCCTCCGCTTTCGTCCGTGCAGAAAATGGTGCACAAGTCGTTTGTGTGCCGAAAGTCTAGGTACTCGGCCGCCCCGTGTCGCCGTGCACGCCGAACCGTGACCTCAGCCGGCCGTCCAGCCCGCGTCGGAGACGCCGCCGGGAACGGGGGCGGCCGGGTCGTACGGGGTGCGGGTGAACACGAACGTGGCCAGCCACAGGTGGTCGCGGCCCAGGCGCAGGGTCTCCCCGGCGAAGTACCCGTCCAGGCCGATCCAGGTGCCGTCCGGGCCGGGCCGGAAGCGTGACGCGCGCCCGGGGCGCCCGAGGCCGCCCAGGTGCAGCAGCCCGCCGGCGACCGAGCGCAGCGCGTAGGGGGAGGGGCCCCAGAACCACGGGCCGAGCAGGTCGGGATCGACCGGGCAGGGCTGCGGGGTCCACGGCGCGACGACGCGGGGCTCGGCGGTGCGCAGGTCGTTCAGCAGTCCGGCGGCCAGCCCGCTGTCCATCCCGGCGGTGGTGTTGCCCATCGCCAGCGCACCGGCGCCCTCCTCCCGGTCCACCCACAGCCCGGCCAGGAAGCCGGGCATCGACCCGCCGTGCCCGACCAGCGTCGTCGTGCCGCCGCCGGGCCGCTCGACCCGCAGGACCTGCACGCCCAGCCCGTAGCCCGCCCAGACCGGCGACGACGGGTCCACGCCCGCGGGCAGCGTCATCTCCTCGACGGTGGCGGGGGAGAGCACCCCGCCGGTGTCGCCGAGCAGCAGCGCGCCGAGCCGGGCCAGGTCGGCGGCGGTGCACCACAGCTGCCCGGCGGCGGCCATCACCCCGGCGTCGTGCTCGGGCTCGGGCAGGACCAGGTCGGCCCACGGGTGCACGGCCCGGCCCGCCGCGGCCGGTTCCAGCGGGCGGGGCGAGGTGCGGGTCATGCCCAGCGGGAGCAGTACCTCGTCGCGGGCCACGTCGGTCCAGGCGCGGCCGCGGGTGCGGGCGACGACCTCGCCGAGCAGCCCGAACCCGAGGTTGGAGTAGTGGAAGCGACGCGCGGCCGGCAGCACCCGGTCGCCCTCGCCCAGCCCCAGCTCGTCGAGCGTGCCGCCGGGGGTGCGCTCCCACCACCCGCCGGGGCTCTCCGAGCCCGCCCCGGCGAGGTGGGACAGCAGCTGGCCGAGGGTGCGGTCGCCGAGCGGGGTGCCGGGGACGTGCCGGTCCAGCGGGTCGTCGAGGTCGAGCAGCCCCTCGTCGCGCAGCCGCAGGACGGTGAGGGCACAGACGGTCTTGGAGATGGACCCGATCCGGTACTGGACGTCGTCCGGGGCGGCACCGTCGGGCAGGGCACCGCGGCCGGCGTGCCAGACCAGGCCGCCGTCGCGGACCACCCCGGCGACGAGCGAGGGGACCCGCCCGTCGCGCTGGGCGCGGGCGACGCGGGCGAGCAGGGTGCGCTGGGTGCTGGGGAGCAGCTCGGTCACCCGCCCGACCCTAGGACCCGGCTCCGGGCTCACAGGCCCCGGATGTCGGCGAACGACCGCAGGCGTACGGCCCGCTCCGACAGGGCGGCCGGGACCGGCTCGGGCACCGGCATGCGGTCGGCCGCGGTCAGCGGGCCCAGGTCGAGCCCGGTGAGCTCGCCGATCCGGGCCACCGGCACCTGGAAGGTGCGGTAGGGGCCCAGCGGCGGCGGGTCCCCGGCCGGCGGCTCGGCGAGGTCGCCGAGCTCCGGGGTCTGGTCCAGCAGGTACGCGGTGGTCCCGAGGGCGCCGCCGGTGACGAACGCGCCGATCTTCCAGAACAGGCGGGGGACCAGCACACCGCGGTACTCCGGGTCGTCGTCGGCGAGCACCGGGCCGGTGAACACCACCAGCCGCCGGTCGTGGTCGCCCGCGTTGTCGAGCAGGTAGTCCTCCAGCCCGCCCCAGGTCTGCTTGTCCTGGTTGAACGCCGCGGCCTGCGGTGCGGCGTTGGTGTAGTGGAACGTGTCGGACTCGGCGGTCGCGGCCTCGGCGGGCTCGCCCCACACCGGGTCCTGGCGGCGCACCAGGTGACCCCGGTCCAGGTCGTTGTCGCGGTAGAGCTCGGGGCCGGCCTGCTGCTCGGCGGGCAGACGGTCGTCGAGGCGCCAGTCGTCGGAGCGCTCCAGCTGTCGCAGGGTCGCGCCGTCGATCGCGACGGCGGTGGCGGCGGCCAGGCGCCGGTCGGGCCGGTGCAGCGTCGCGAAGTGGGTGTAGGGGAGCAGGACGGTGTCGGTCCCGGGCAGCGTCGGCATCGGCGTCGCGACGCCGAGGAAGTCCGGATCGAAACCGGGGGCGGCGGGGGCGCTCATCGGTGGGACGCTAGCGGTGCCGGGTGAACGGCGGGTGCGGCTCAGCCGCCGTCGGCCAGCCTGCGCAGCAGCGGCGCGGTCCGGAACCCGACCAGCGAGCGCATGACCAGCGAGGTCGACGTGCGCTCCACCCCGTCGATCGCGAGCAGGTGCCCGGCGATCCGGTAGAGGTCGTCGGCGTCGCGGGCCACCAAGTGTACCAGCAGGTCCTCGGGCCCGGAGACGCCGTGCACCTCCAGCACCTCCGGCACCCGGTCCAGGGCGTCGGCGACCGCGGCGAGCTCGCGCTGCACCACCCGCACCGTCACGAACGCGGTGAGCGGGTAGCCCAGGGCGGCCGGGTCGACGCGGCGCTCGAAGGTGTCCAGCGCCGCCACCCGGTCCAGCCTCGCCAGCCGGGCCTGCACGGTGTTGCGGGACAGGCCGACCCGCTCGGCCAGGGCGAGCACGGTCGCGCGCGGGTCCTGCGCCAGCGCCAGCAGCAGTCGGGCGTCGTGGCCGTCGAGTGCGGCCCGTCCGTCGCCGGTCGTGCCCGTCATGTCGTCCCCCCGTCGTGCCGTGGGTGCGCAGTATGCCGCTCCGGTGCCGGGTCGACCCGGCACGGGGCGTGCATTCTGCTCAGCCCGTCGGGCTGCGGTTGTGCAGTCGTCGGTGCGGTGGTGGGCTGGCCGGGCAGGCTGCATGGGCAACGGAGCTGGAGTGGTGGACGATGGGCACGCAGACGGTGACGACGGACACGCTCGTCGAGATCGAGAAGCGGGTGCTGTGGCTGTCCGTCGCGATCGTCGACGCGGCCAACCGGCGCGGTGACCCGAGCGGGCTGAAGGTGGGCGGGCACCAGGCGTCGTCCGCGTCGATGACGACGATCATGACCTCGCTCTGGTTCGAGCACCTGCGGGCGGGCGACCGGGTCTCGGTCAAGCCGCACGCCTCCCCGGTGCTGCACGCGATCAACTACCTGCTCGGCGAGCTCGACGAGCGCTACCTGGGCACCCTGCGCGCCTTCGGCGGGCTGCAGTCCTACCCGTCGCGGTCCAAGGACCCCGACCCGGTCGACTACTCGACCGGCTCGGTCGGGATCGGTGCGACCGCCCCCATCTGGGGTGCGCTGGCCCGCCGCTACGTCGACAGCCACTTCGGCGGCGCGGGGCAGGGCAGGCAGTACTCGCTGGTCGGCGACGCCGAGCTCGACGAGGGCGCGGTCTGGGAGGCCATCCTCGACCCGATGGTCGGTGAGCTGGGCGAGGTCGTGTGGGTCGTCGACCTGAACCGGCAGTCCCTGGACCGGGTCGTCCCGGCGATCGGCGCCCCGCGGATCGAGGGCATGTTCTCCGCGGCGGGCTGGCAGGTGCTCACCGTCAAGTACGGCAGGCTGCTGCACGAGCTGTTCGACCGCCCGGGTGGTGACGCGCTGCGCGCCCGGATCGACACCATGCAGAACGCCGAGTACCAGCGGCTGCTGCGCTGCGACGCCGACGAGGTCCGCACCCGCCTGCCCGACGGCGACGCGGCACTGACCGAGCTGGTCGCCGGTCTGGACGACGACACCCTGCTGGCCGCGGTGCGCAACCTGGGCGGGCACGACACGGCGGCGCTGCGGGACGCGTTCGAGGCCATCGACGACACCCGGCCCACGGTGATCCTGGCCTACACGGTCAAGGGCCACGGCCTCGCGACCGCGGGCCACCCGCAGAACCACGGCTCGATCCTGGCGGCCGACCAGGTGCGCGAGCTGGCCGACGCCGTCGGCGCCGACCCCGACGACCCCTGGCAGCGGTTCGACCCGGCCTCGCCGGTGGGCGAGGTGGTCGCGCGGGCGGCGCAGCGCCTGCACCGCGACCCGGTCGACGAGCAGCCGGTCCCGCCGCTGCCGACCGACATCGGGCGCACGCCGACCGGGCGCGCCACCACCCAGGCCGCGCTCGGCCGGGCCCTGCTCGACCTCACCCGGGAGGCCCCGGCGGCCGCGGAGCGGGTGGTCACGCTCTGCCCGGACGTGTCGTCGTCGACGAACCTGGGCGGCTGGGTGAACAAGGTCGGCGTCTGGTCCACCGCGGAGCGCAAGGACTGGTTCGACGACGACCCGGAGACGATCCTGCACTGGCGCGAGCGGCCCACCGGTCAGCACCTGGAGCTGGGCATCGCCGAGGGCAACCTGGTCGGCGCGCTGGGGGAGCTGGGTGCGACCTGGTCGCGCTGGGGCCGTCCGGTGCTGCCGATCGGGGTGCTCTACGACCCGTTCGTCGAGCGCGCGCTGGAGCCGTGGTCGTTCGGCATCTACGCCGGCGGCCAGTCGATCCTGGTCGGCACCCCCTCCGGGGTGTCGCTGGCGCCCGAGGGCGGAGCCCACCAGTCGGTGACGACGCCGTCGGTGGGGCTGGAGCAGCCCGGCTGCGTGACCTACGAGCCGGCGTTCGCGATCGACACCGAGTGGACGCTGCTCGCCTCACTGGTCCGGCTCGGCCGCCCCGACGGCACCAGCGCGTACCTGCGTCTGTCGACCCGACCGGTGGACCAGACCCTGGCCGCGGTGCCGGCGGACCCGGCGGCGCGCGAGCGGCGTCGCCGCCAGGTGGTCGCCGGCGCCTACCCGCTGCGCCGTGCCGCGGGCACGCCCGCGCTGACCATCGCGGTCGCCGGCGCGCCGACGACCGAGGCGCTCGCCGCCGCCGACCGGCTGGCCGAGCTCGGCCACGAGGTCGACGTCGTGGTGGTGACCAGCCCCGGCCTGCTGTTCGACGCCCTGCAGGCGCGGTCCGGGCGGCCCGCCCGTCCGCAGGCCGAGCCGTGGATCCTGGAGTCGGCGTTCCCGGCGCGGCGGGCCGCGCCCCTGGTCACCCTGCTCGACGGGCACCCGCACACGCTCGCGTTCCTCGCCGGGGTGAACCGGGTCCCGGCCTCGCACCTGGGCGTGCACCGGTTCGGGCAGTCCGGTGACCTGGCGTCGGTCTACGCCCACCACGGGCTCGACGCGGACACCGTCGTGGCGGCCGGGCTCGACCTGCTCTAGCCGGAACCGGACACCGGGTGACGTACGTCGCTGGCTCCCGTAAACGACAATGACTACGGTTACCGACCATGCTGCTTCTGGGGTTGGCGTCGGTTACCTTCCGTGAGAGATCCGTACCGGACGTCGTGCGCCTGGCGGTCGACGCCGGCTCCGAGGTCGTCGAGTGGGCCGGGGACCGGCACGTGCGGCCCGGTGACCGGACGGCGGCGTCGGCGGCCCGCGGTGCCTGCGCGGGCGCCGGCCTGCGGATCGGGACCTACGGCAGCTACCACAAGGCCGGCGCCGACGACCCGGCCGCGTTCGCCGCCGTCGTCGCGACGGCGGCCGAGCTCGGTGCCCCGCGGGTACGGGTCTGGGCCGGCACCGCGGCCTCGGCCGACGTGTCGCCCGCCGAGCGCGCCGCCACGGTGGATGCGCTGCGGCGCTGCGCCGACGCCGTCGCCGAGCAGGGGCTGGGGCTGCTCGTGGAGCACCACGTCGAGTCCCTCACCGACGGGCTCGACACCGCGTCGGCGCTGCGCACCGAGGTCGACCACCCGGCCCTGGTGACGCACTGGCAGCCGCGCGAGCTGCCCGATACCGACGCCTGCCTGACCGAGGTCCGCGTGCTGCGCCCGCGGACCGTGCACGCCTTCTCCTGGGGTGCCGACGGCTTCACCGAGCGGCTCCCGCTCGCCGACCGCGCCGACCTGTGGGCGCCGGTCCTGGCCGAGCTCGCCGCGCAGTCCGCCGCCGACGACGCCGACGTGGAGGTGCTGCTGGAGTTCGTCCCCGGTGACACCGCCGCCTCCCTGCGTCGCGACGCGGCCGCGCTGCGCGACCTGCGGTCCGGGCGCGATCTGGCGGGTGCGCGATGAGCCCCCGCCCCGTGCCCCCCGTGCCCGCCGGTGCGGGCGACCGGTCCGCCGCGGCCCGACCCGCCGCGCCCGCCCGCGTCGCCACTCCCCGCCGGTCCGCCGCCCCCCGCCGGTCCGCCGCGGCCCGGGCCTCCCGTGTCGCCGCGGTGCTGCCGGTCGCGGCGGTCGTGCTGCTGCTCGCCGGGTGCGGCGGGGCGGCGGCGCCCGCGCCGGAGACGCCCGCCGAGCGGCCCGCCGTGAGCCGGGACGTCGCTGCGCTGGAGCCGGCGCTGTCGGTCACCGACCCGCGCGGCACCACGGTCACCGTGCCGGCCCCGCCGACGCGCATCGTCTGTCTGACCGGTCTGTGCGACGACATGGTCGTCGAGCTGGGGCTGACCCCGGCCGGCACCTCGACCCCGGCGCTGCTGGAGAACCCCGTGCTGCTCGGCGAGCGCGCCGCGCAGGTCCCGACGGTCGCCGGCAGCTTCGGGAGCGAGGACGTCGAGTCCATCGCGGCCCTGCGCCCGGACCTCGTGATCGGCCTCGGTGGGGTGCACGAGCCGCTGCGGGCGGCGGTCGAACGCTTCGCCCCGCTCTGGCTGGTGCAGCCCGGCACCTGGGAGGAGTCGGTCGGCTACCTGCGGAACCTGGGATCGCTGACCGGCCGCACCGCCGAGACCACCGCGGGGGAGCAGCGCTTCCGCACCACCCTGGCCGACGGCGTCGAGCAGGCCCGCGCCACCGGACGGGCCGACCGCCGGGTCCTGCTGATGTACGGCAGCGCCGACACGATCGGCGTCGACACCACCGACACCGTCAACGGGAACCTGCTCGCGACGCTCTACGACTACCCGTTCGTCCCGCGCGGCGCCGACGTCGAGACCGCCAGCACCTACAGCGTCGAGGAGATCCTCGCCCAGGCGCCGGACGTGGTGTTCGCCTACTCGCTGCTGTTCTCCTCGGCCGACCGCACCCTCACCGACCAGCTCGCCGACAACCCCGTCTGGCAGCAGGTCCCCGCGGTGGCGGCGCGCCAGGTGCACGAGATGGACCCGCGGCTGTGGGGCAGCGGCCGTGGCACCCGCAGCCTGGGCGCGATCGTCACCCAGTCGCTCGCGGCGGTCCCCGGCCGGTGAGGCGGGCCCTGGCGGCGCTCGCCGTCGTCCTCGGGGCGGCGCTGGTCGCCGCGCTGGTCCTCGGCACCGGCACACCGGCCGTCGCACCGCACCGGCTGCCGGCGGTGCTGGGCGCGACGGGCGGGGTCGAGCACGTGGTGGTCACCGAGCTCCGGGTCCCACGGCTGCTGCTCGGCGTGCTCACCGGCGCGGCACTCGGGCTGGCCGGGCTGCTCCTGCAGGACGGCCTGCGCAACCCGCTCGCCGTCCCCGAGCTGCTCGGGGTGTCCTCCGGGGCGGCCGCGGCGGTGGCGATCACGATCGTCACCGGGGCCGCCGTGCCGTTCGCGCCGCTGCTGCCGGCGGTCACCGGCGCGGTCGTCGGGTGCGGGCTCACCCTGCTCGCGATCCGCGGTGCCGTCGGCCCGGCCGCGGTGCTGCTGATCGGTGCCGGGGTCGGCGCGGCACTGCAGGCGCTGCTGCTCGCCGCGGTCGCGATGACCGGGTCCACCGAGCAGGGCGTGCTCGTGCGCTACCTGCTCGGCTCGCTCACCGGCACCACCTGGGCCACCCTCACCCCGGTGCTGCCCGCGCTGGTGGTCGCGTTCGCCGCGGCCGTCGCGGTGCTGCCCCTGCTCGGGCCGCTGCGCCTCGGCGACGACGCCGCCGCGGCACTCGGGCTGCGCACCGGCGCGGCCCGGGCCGCGGTACTGGGCGTGGCCTGCCTGCTCG
Organism: Pseudonocardia sp. ICBG1293; assembly: GCF_020131355.1. Lineage (GTDB taxonomy): Bacteria > Actinomycetota > Actinomycetes > Mycobacteriales > Pseudonocardiaceae > Pseudonocardia. The sequence continues at coordinate 426,984 of NZ_JAHLEL010000044.1, read as the reverse complement.
TCGCCGCCGTCGTCGGGCCGGCCGGGCCGGTCGCCTGGGTCGGTTTCCTGGCCCCGCAGCTGGTCGGGGTGCTGGTCCCGGCCGCACGGCCGCTGCCGCGCGCGGCGGGCTGCGCCGGGGCGGGGGCGGCGGTGGTGGTCGTCGCGGACCTGCTGGCCCGCACGGTGCTCCACCCGGTGGAGCTGCCGGTGGGCGGCTTCACCGCCGCGGTCGCGATCGTCGCGGGCGGGGTGCTGCTGGCCTGGCGACGCCCGCGGGCCGCCCGCACGGCCCGTCGCGATGCGGCGGTGGCCCGGTGAACCGGCCGGCCGGGCGGGGGACGGCGCCCCGGGCCCCCGGCGTGCGCTCCGGGACCGGCCGGGCCCGGGCGGCCCCGGACCGGGCGGGCCGGGTCGCCATCGGCCTGGTCGCGACGGTGGCGTCGCGGTTCGCCCTGCTCGGCGCGGTCGTCGCGACCGCCGCCCTGGCCGGGCTGATGGTCGGGACCGCGGTCGGTCCCGGCACCGCCCTCGCGGCACTGGCCGGGGCCGCGGACCCGCTGTCGGTCGACCTCGTGCGCGGGCTGCGGGTGCCGCGGGTGCTGGTCGGGCTCGCCGCCGGTGCCTGTCTGGGCGTCGCCGGGACGGTGCTGCAGGCGGTGCTGCGCAATCCGCTCGCCTCCCCGGAGGTGACCGGCGTCGGGTCCGGCGCGGTGCTGGGCGCGGTGCTGGGCACCGTGCTCGGCGGCCCCGTCGGCACCCCGCTCGGTGTGCTCGCGGTGGCCCTGCTCGGCGGGACCCTCGGCGGCGGCGTGCTGTGGCTGCTCGCCGGGCGCGCCGCCGGACCGGGCACCGCGGACCCGCTGCGGCTCGCGGTGGTCGGGGTCCTGGTGTCGGCGGTCCTGGGCGGGACGACGCTGCTGCTGCTCACCGCCCGCCCGCAGCTGGCCGGGTCGATGGTGCGGTGGCTGGTCGGCTCGCTCAACGGCCGCGGCTGGGAGCACTGGGCGGCGCTGTGGCCGGTGGCGGTCGTCGCCGTCGTCGTGGCGGTGCTACTCGGCCCGGTGCTCGCGGTGCTGGGGGTCGACGACGACCACGCCCGCGGAGTCGGCCTGGCGGTCTCCGGGTGGCGCTCGGCGGCGGTGCTGCTGGCGGTGCTCGCCACCGGTGGCGCGGTGGCCGCGGTGGGGGCGCTCGCGTTCGTCGGGCTGCTCGCCCCGCACCTGGCCCGCGCGGTGCTCGGCCCGTGGGGTGCGGCCGACCCGCGGCTGCTGGTCCCCGCGGCCGCGCTGTCCGGGGCGGGCACGGTCGTCGCGGCGGACGTCGTCGCGCAGGCGGTGACGGCGCTCGCCCCGGCCGGTGACCGGCCGATCGGGGTGCCCGCCGGAGCGGTGACGGCGGTCGCCGGCGCGGTGGTACTGATCGGGATCGTCCGCCGGCGGTCCCGCACGACGGTGGGAGGTGTCCTGTGACGGTACTGCGGGCCGAGGGGGTGACGGTGCGGTTCGACGGGCGCACCGTGCTCGACGGCGTCGACCTGTCGGTGCGGCAGGGGGAGTGGCTGTCGCTGGTCGGGCGCAACGGCTGCGGCAAGACGACGCTGCTGCGGGTGCTCGCCGGACTGCACCGGCCCGACGCCGGGACCGTGCACCTGGCCGACCGGCCGCTGGCCGGGACCCCGCGCCGGGAGGTCGCGAGGCGGGTCGCGGTGCTCCCGCAGGCGCTGCCGCCGCTGGGCGGGGTGACCGTGCGGGCGCTCGTCGCGCAGGGCCGCTACGCGGTCCGCGGGCCGCTGGGGATGCTCGGCGGCGGCGCCGACGCCCACGTCGTCGAGGCGCTGCGGGCCACCGGCACGCAGGACCGGGCCGACACCCCGGTCGAGCTGCTGTCCGGCGGCGAGCGGCAGCGGGTGCGCCTGGCGCTCGCGCTCGCCCAGGACGCGCCGGTGCTGCTGCTCGACGAGCCGACCACCTACCTCGACGTGCGCCACCAGCTGGAGATGCTCGACCTGGTCCGGGACCTGCAGGGCCTGCGGGGGCTGACGGTCGTCGCGGTGCTGCACGACCTCGCCCAGGCCGCCCGGTGCGCGGACCGGATCGTCGCCCTGCGCGAGGGGCGGGTGCACGCCGACGGGCCGCCCGCCGACGTCGTCGACGAGGGGCTGCTGGCCGAGGTGTTCGGGGTGCGCGGGGTCGTCTCGACCCACGAGGGGCGGCTGACCTGCAGCTACCTGGACTCCACCCCGGCCCGGCCGGTCAGTGCTTGACGGCCCACCCACCCCGCCGGGCGTGGCACGCCGACGACCGGTTCGCCATTCCCGGGCGGGTCGCCGGTGCAGCGACGTGCACGTTTCCGCCCCTGCGAGGGCGGAAACGTGCGTCTCGCCGGTCGGGCGCGCGTCGGGATCGGTGCTGCCGGCGCCGGGCCGGGGTGTCCCGGACGGGGTCGGCCCGGTCAGCCGCGGGCGGCCCGGCGCAGCGGCGGGGTGAGCCAGGCCAGCGCGACCCCGCCGGCCAGCACCGCGGCCCCGGCCGCCAGCCCACCGCGCGGGCCCGCCGGCGTCGTCGCCACCACTCCGGCCAGCGCCGCGCCGGCGGGGGTGCCGAGCCCCCAGGACAGCATCCGCGCGGTCGTCGACACCCGGGCGCGGGCGTGCTCGGGGGTGACCTGCAGCCGGTAGGTGACGGCGTTGAGCACGACGGTCGAGTAGGCCGCCCCGAACGCGGTGGCGGCGAGCAGCGCGGGGACCCAGTGTGTCGCCGCGACGACGGCGACCGCGCAGGCCAGCGAGACCGGGAGCCCGGCCAGCGCCAGCCGGGCTCCGCCCCAGCGCTCCGACAGCCGTGGGACCAGCCGGGCCGCGGCCAGCCCACCCACGCCCCAGCAGGCGAACAGCAGGCCGAGCCGGGCGTCGCCGTCGGCGCGGATGCCCAGGACCCGGTCCGCCCACGGCACCGTCATCGCGAGCCAGGCGCCGCCCGCGACGGCCTGGGTGGTGCCGACGAGGGTCAGGGTGCGCACGACCGGGTTGCCCCACAGCAGCCCCAGGCCCTCGCGCACGTCGGCGAGGATCCGGGTCGGGGCGCGGGTACCCGGCCCGGGGGACAACCGCCCGGCCACCGAACGGATCAGCAGCGCCGACGCGACCGCGGTGAGCGCGGTGACCGACAGCAGCCCGGCCGGGGCCAGTGTGGCGACGGCCAGCCCGGCCAGTGGCGGCACGACCAGCTCGACGACGGTCGTCGCGCCGTAGAGGGTGGAGAACGCCGCGGTGATCCGGTCCGGCCCGACCAGGGTGGGCAGCGCGCCGAAGTTCGCGGCGTCGAAGAACACGAACCCGGTCTGCACCGCGACCGCCGTGCCGAGCACCTGCCACGGCGTGAGCACCCCGGCCCACCACGCGAGCGGGACCCCCGCGAGCACCAGCCCGCACGCCAGGTCCACGCCGACCATCAGCCGCCTGCGGTCGACCCGGTCGGCCAGCGCCCCCGCGACCAGCCCGAACAACAGGTACGGCAGTGCCTCCGCCGTCGCGATCGCCGCGGTCCACGCGGGGGAGCCCGTCAGGCGGTAGACGAGTACCGGCAGCGCGACCGCGGCGGCCAGTGAGCCGGCGACCGAGACGACCCGGGCGGTCAGGTAGCGGCGCAGGTCGGTGCGTTCGTGCTCGGGGGCGGTCGGGGCCGTCTCGCTCACGGGTTCCTTCCGTCGGGGTTGCGCGAACCCTAGTGTGAAACGACAGTCATCTCCAATAGATCGGGACGAGAGATGGCCCACTGTTGAAAACCAATGTCGTTTATGGTGACGATGGTGCGGTCCGGAACCGGACGATGTCACCCACTGGAGGAGAAAACGATGAAGGACATCTTCACCGAGCTCGAGGCCGAGCGCGCCCTGCCGCACAACTCCGCGAGCCACTCCAACGCCCTCGTCGAGAACCCGTTCGCGACCGAGCAGGCCGCCGAGCAGGAGTGACACCCGCCGCGGGCCCGGCACCGGTGACGGTGCCGGGCCCGCGGTCTGCCGTGACCGACCGACGGACCAGGGAGAGCCAGTGCAACGACTGCGACCGGGCGTGAGCGTCTTCGAGGTCCCCGGTCGGGGCACCGCCCTGCGGGAGGCGTCCGGCCGGCTGCGCGGGATCGACCTGCCCCCCGCCACCGTCGAGGCGCTGACCGCCTGGTTCGACGGTACCGACCCGGTACCCCCGCCGGAGCTCGTCCCGGAGCGGGACGCGTTCGCCGCCGCCGGCTACCTCGACCACGCGCCGCCGCCGCGCACCGTCACCGTGACCGTCGTCGGGTCCGGCGCGCTGGCCGACGCCGTCGCCGCCGCCCTGGACGGGCCCGGGGTACGGGTCGGCCGTCGCGACCTCGCCACGCTCACCGCGGCCACGCCGGGGAGCCCCGCCGCGGGCGGCTCCGGGACCGGTGGCCGCGCCGACCCGGCCACCGCCGGTGGTGCCACCGACCCGGCCACCGCAGGCGACCGCACCGGCGACGACGCCGCGGCCGGCCCCGGCGACGCCGGTACGGCCGGTCCCGTCGACGCGGTGTGCGCCGTCGCGGACGGCCCCGCACCCGCCGCCTGGACCGCGCTGGACACGCTGCCCGCACGGGGGACCGCGTGGTTCCGGCTCGCCGTCGAGGGCCGCCACGGCATCCTCGAACCGCCCTCGGTGCACCCCGGTGACGCCGGGCACGCCGACGTCCGCGCCCGGCGCCTGGCCGCGGCCGGGTCCGGACACCCGCACCTGCTCGCCTACTGGGACGCCGCCCCCGCCGCCCCGACCGGCCCCGGCGACCACGCCCTGCTGGCCGCGCTGCTCGCCGCCGACGTGCGCGCCTGGGTGGCGGGCCACGACACCCCCGCGTCCGGCGCCCTCGTCCCGGCCGCGCTGCCCGCCCGGCGTCGCCTGCGGGTGGTCGACCTCGACACCGCCGCCGTCGCCGACCACGCCCTGCTGCCGGTGCCCGACAGCGCACCGTGAGCGAGCTCGACCTGCCGGGCCCCGACGGTGTCCGGCTCGCCGCCACCCTCGTCCGTCCCACCGCCGCACGCTGGCCCGCGGTCCTGATCCGCACCCCCTACGGCCGTGAGCGGCTGCTCCCCGAGGCCCGCGGCTGGGCCGCGCACGGGTTCGGCGCCCTCGTCGTCGACGTCCGGGGACGCGGCGGCTCGACGGGCAGCTTCCTGCCCTACGCCCACGAGACCGGCGACGGCGTCGCCGCGCTGGCCGCGCTGCGTGCCGTCCCGGGCTGCGACGGTCGGGTCGTGCTCGCCGGCGCCAGCTACGGGGCGCACTGCGCGGTCGCGGGTGCCCTCGCCGATCCCGACGTGTGCGGGGTGCTCGCCGCGGTCCCCGCGCTCGGACCCGGTGAGACCGCCCGCGAACCCGGCGGCGCCGCCCGGCTGGCCTGTCGGATCGGCTGGTGGTCCGAGCACGGGCAGGACGCCCGGCCCGCCGCCCCGTCGGCGGCCACGACGCTGCCGGTCACCGCGGCGCTGGACCCGGCGCCGGCCGGCTGGACCGACCTGTGGGACGCCCCCGCCCGGACACCGTGGTTGTGGGACGGGGTCGCCCTCGCCGCGATGCCGCTGCTCGCCGTCGGGGGCACCGCGGACCCGTTCGCCGCCCGGACCTGGGCGCTCGCCCGGCACTGGGGAGGACCCTCCCGGCTGGTCCTGGGACCGTGGGGGCACGAGCTCGACGCGCCGGCACCCGGTGCCGCCCTGGCCGGCCGTCGGATCGGCGCGGTCTACGCCGCCTGGGCCCGCGCCGCGGTCGAGAACCGGCCGCTGGGGCGTGGCGCGCTCGTCGCGGCCGGGGGGACCGGTCGCTGGGTGCGCGCCGGGGGAGCCCCGGCACTCGCCGTCGACGCCGTGCGGCCGGGTGGGTTCCCCGCCGGGTTCGTCGCCGACCCGGACCGGCCGGTGCGGTCGCGGCCGCCGGGGGCGCCGGTCCCCGCCGTCCCCGCCGTCCCCGCCGTCTCCGGACCGGACCTGCACCGGGACGACCGGGTCGTCGCCCACACCCCGCCCCTGTCCGCCGGGACCCTCGCCGGACCACTGGTCGTCACGCTCGTCGCCGACAGTGGCGCCGTCGACGCCGACTGGGTCGTGCGGATCGGGCTGCGCGACCACGACCTCGTCACCGCCGTGCACCGGCACCGGGGCCCGTCGCCGCACCGGGTCGTCGTCACGACCCCACCGGTCGGTGCCGCACTCGCCGAGGGCGACCGGCTGCGCGTCGAGATCGCCGGGCACCACTGGCCCGCCCACGCCCGCAACCCGCACACCGGGCAGGACGCGGCGCACGCGACCGACCTGCGCGCCGACCCCCGCACGGTGCACGCGGTGCACCTGGACCTGCCACACGTCCCACCCGGCCGCGACGAGCTCGCCGCGGCCGCCATCCCCGAGGAGGTCACCCTGTGACGGCACCGACCGTTCCCGTACTGCCGGTGGAGGCGCTGGTGGACCCGCTGAGCGGGGTCGTCCGCCGGCTGGTGGACGTCGCCCCCGTGCCGGGGCTGCCCGCCGCCTACACCGCCGTCACCGCGGAGGTGTCCGACGCGCGCCGGCTCGGCGCCTGGCCCGCCGACCGGGTCAGCCTCGGCACCACCTTCGGCGACCGGGACGGCGCGCGCACCGCCGCGCTCGGCGAGGCGGTCGAGCGCTACTGCGGCAACCGCGTCCCGCGCGACCTCCCGCTGACCACGGCCGCCGAGCTGCGCGACGCGGGCCGGCGGTGCTGGGGCCCCGACGAGCTGCCGCTGCTCGCCCCCTGGCAGGACGGCCGTCCCTACCGGCGCTTCACCGACGACCTGCCGATCCGCTGGATCGCCGGCGTCGAGGCCGACGGGGAGCAGACGTGGCTGCCCGCCTCCTGGGCGCTGCTCAACCATCACAGCGGCGCCCGCCGCGACGAGCCCCGCTTCCACCACCTCAACTACGCCGGCATCGCGACCGGCGACGGCGCGCTGGACGCCCATCGCCGTGGCCTGCTCGAGCTCGTCGAGCGCGACGCCCTGGAACGCTGGTGGCACCTCGGACTGCCCGGCCGCGGCATCGACCGGGCCTCGGTGCCGGGGCTCGACGCCGCGCTGGCCGGGGCGGCGTTCGAGGTGCACCTCGTCGAGCTGCCCACCGAGTACCCGGCCGCGGTGGTCGGGGCCGTCGTCGTGGACCGGGAGACCGGGATCGTCGCCGGGGGTGGCGCGGCCCGTTTCGACGCCGGTGAGGCGGCGACCAAGGCCGTGCTGGAGGCCGTCCACACCTGGGTGTTCACCCGCGGTCTGCTCGACCCCGACGGTTGGGTGTACGCCTCGATCGAGGCCGGGGTCCTCGCCCGTGGGCTCTATCTCGACCACCGCGCCGACCGCCGCTACCGGGACGGCGCCGGTGCGCGCTACGCCGCCGTGCGCGACCTCGGCGCCCAGGTGCAGGTGTGGCTCGACCCGCGCGTCCAGGAGGAGTACCTGCCCCGGTTCACCGCGCCGGCGACGCGCGGCCCGCTGCGCGCCGGTGTGACCGGGGACCTGGCGTCGCTGACCGCGGCGCTGCTCGCCGACGGGCACCGGATCGCGCGCGTCGACCTCACCACCCCCGACGTCGCCGAGACACCCTGGCGGGTGGTCCGCACGTGTGCCACCGGGCTCGTCCCGAACGCGCCGGCGGCGTTCCGTTACTGGGGGCTGCCGCGCTGGCGCGAGACGGCCCGCGCGTACGGCCTCGACCTGGACCCGGCCACCGGCCCCGACGGGCTGGTGCACTGCCCGCCGCCGTTCCTGTGACGGCACCGCCCCCGGGTAGGCCCGCACCGTCCCCGGGCCGGGCTGCACCGTCCCCGGGTAGGCCCGCACCGTCCCCGGGCCGGGCTGCACCGTCCCCGGGCAGGCCCGCATCGCCCCCGGGCCGGGCCGCACCGCCCCCGGAGCGGGCCGCGGCCCCCGGCGGGACGGTGCCGGACCGGCGGGTCGCCGTGGACCCTCGGACCGCTGCGGCGTTCCGGCTCGCCTGGTCCGGCGCCGACCCCGGTCCCACCGACCACACCACCCGCCCCGCCGAGGCGACCACCGCGACCCGGCCGGTGCCCCTGCCCGTCGACGGCACCGGGACCGGTGCGCTGCTCGCGCTGTCGCTGGCCGCCGATCCGGCCCGGGTCGTCGGCGGGGTGCGGCTGCGCCGGGTGCCCTCGGCGGGTGGTCGCTACCCGGTCGACGCCCGGGTCGGCGGCCGCGTCTACGACCCGCTCGCCCATGCCCTCGGGGACCCGCCCGGCCCGGTCGACGCCGGGCCCACGGACGCCGGGCCCACGGACGCCGGGCCCACGGACGCCGGGCCCACGGACGCCGGGCCCACGGACGCCGGGCCCACGGACGCCGGGCCCACGGACGTCGACCGCGCGGACGTCGTCCTCCGGTTGACCCCGGAGCGGACCGCGTGGCGCTACGGACCGCGCTCGCTGCCGGTGCTGCTGCTCGACCTCGGCCACGCGGCCGCCGCCGTGCTCGCCGCCGCGGCCACCCTGGACCGGCGGCGGACGGCCCACCTCGTCCCGGACGGTCCCCGGTCCCGGGTCGTGCTCACGACCGGGCCCGGCCCCGACGGCGCCGTCCCGCTGGGCGCGGGCGCGGCCGGGCACCCGGCGGACGTGCTCCGGGCGCGTCGCTCGGTGCCGTTCGCGAACCTGCGCGCCCCGGTCCCCGACATCGGGCTCGACCGGGTCGCCCGGGACCGGCTGGTCGCCGGCCAGCGCGCGTCCGTGCTCGACGCCGGGCACCCGCTGCTGGCCGCGCTGACCCGGCGGGCCTGCGGGATCCCGGACCTCACCGGCGTCGGCGGGCTGCTCGTCGTCACCGGGGACCTCGACCCCGGCCCCGGGACCGTGACCCAGCACGTCGCGGCCGGGCTCGCCGTCCACGACGCCTGGCTGGCCGCGACCGCGGCCGGTCTCGCGGCCCGCCCCGTCGGCTGCTGGGTCGAGGCGGTCCTGCGGGGCCCCGCCGGCCGTGGGCGGGTGCAGCACGCCCTCGCCCTCGGGACCTGAGGTCACCGGCGGGGTCGGCCCGGTCCGGTGACCGTCCCGCCCCGCACGGCGTCGGTCAGGTCGCGGGGGGCAGCGGGGGCGCGGGGGGGGCTCGTGCGGTGGCTCGTCCTCGCCGGGGGACTTCCCACCCGGCTTGTCGTCGCCACCCCCGGCCAGGAACCGCTCGAACTCCGCGGCCAGCTCGTCGCCGCTGGGCAGCTCGCCGCCCTCCAGCCCGTCCCGCAGGTCACCGGACTCCCGGGCCGCGATGACCTGGTCGTACTGCTCCTCCAGGGCCGACACGACCTGCCCGACCTCCTTCGAACCCGCCACCTGCTCGGCGATCTCGGAGTCGGCCTGCTCGGCGGCCCGGGTCAGCGTCTCGGTCGGCAGGTACAGCCCCGCCGACAGCCCCGCGTGGTCCAGCAGGACGCGCGCCGCCTGCGGGTACGCCGAGCGCGACAGGTAGTGCGGCACGTGCACGGCGTAGCCCACGACGTCCTGACCGGCCTGCCCGAGGCGGTACTCCAGCAACGCGGCGGCGCTGCCCGGGACGTCGGCGGTGGCGAACCACGGGGTGTGGCCCTCCACCAGCTCCGGCCGGGTGCCGTGCGCGGTCACCCCGATCGGGCGGGTGTGCGGCACCGCCATCGGGATGCCCTGCAGCGTGATCACCAGGCGGATCCCGAGCTGCTCGACCAGCAGCCCGACCGCGGCGACGAACCGCTCCCACTGCATGTCCGGCTCCGGCCCGGCGAGCAGCAGGTACTGCGTGTCCCCGGTGTCGGCCAACGCGACGACGTCGAGCTCCGGCGGGTCGTAGTCGGCCCAGCGGTCGGTCTCGAACCGCAGCGGCGGGCGTCGCGACCGGTAGTCGACGAGCTGGTCGACGTCGAACCGGGCCACCCGGACCGCCTCGCGGTCGTCGGTGAGCGCGCCGACGGCGAGGGCGCCCGCGTTGCCGGCGTCGACGAACCCGTCCAGCACGACGATCAGGACCGGCTCGTCGAGGGCCGGCGCGGCCGGGTCGACCTGGTAGAGCTGAGCGGGATCGAGCACCGGCGTCCTCCGAGTCGTGGCGTGCACCGCGACCCTATCCGGAGGCCCCCACGGCCTGCCCGGCCGCGGTGTGACCGCCGCGTCGTGTGACACGGTCCCACCGGGGCCCTCCGCGGGTCCGGGGTGGACCAGAATGGTCGTTCGTCATGCACACGTCACGTCGCGCTTACGTCGTCTGGTCCGCCGGTCTGTTCGCCTACGTCGTCGCGGTCCTGCAACGCAGCTCGTTCGGCGTCTCCGGGCTGGAGGCGGCCGACCGGTTCGACGCGTCCCCGACCGTGCTCGCCGGGTTCCTCGTCCTGCAACTGCTCGTCTACGCCGCCCTCCAGGTCCCCGTCGGGCTGCTGCTCGACCGGTTCGGCGCCCGCACCATGGTGCTCGCCGGTGCCGTCACCATGACCGCGGCGCAGGTCCTCGTCGCACTCGCCACCTCGCTGCCGCTGGCCGTCGCGGCCCGGGTGCTCGTCGGCGTCGGCGACGCCCTGACGTTCATCTCGGTGCTGTCGGTGCTGTCCACCTGGTTCGCCCCGCGCCGGGTACCGCTGATGACGCAGGTCACCGCGCTGCTCGGCCAGTTCGGACAGGTGCTGTCCGCGATCCCGCTCGCCACGGTCCTGCACGCCTACGGCTGGACCACCGCGTTCCTGTCCGCCGCCGCGATCGGGGTCGTCGCCGCGGTCGCGGTGCTCGCCGTGTTCCGCGACCGGCCACCCGGCAGCCCGGCCCCGGCGCCGGCGAGCAGCCCCCGCGAGGTCGTCGACGGGCTCCGGGACGCCTGGGCGCACCCGGGCACCCGGCTCGGGCTCTGGTCGCACGCGGGCACCCAGTTCTCCGGCCTGGTGTTCGCGCTGCTCTGGGGTGTGCCCTACCTCGTCGCCGGACAGGGGATGAGCCCCACCGGCGCGTCGGCGATGCTGACCGTGCTCGTCCTCGCCGGGGCCGTCGTCGGACCGGTGTTCGGTGAGTTCACCGCCCGCCACCCGCTGCGCCGGTCCTGGCTCGTGCTCTCGGTCATCGCCGCGACCGCACTGGTGTGGACGGTCGTGCTGCTCGTCCCGCCGCCCGCCCCGCTGTGGCTGCTCGTCCTGCTCGTCGTCGTGCTCGCCGCGAACGGGCCCTGCTCCGCCGTCGGGTTCGACTACGCCCGCACCTTCAACCCCGCGCACCGGCGCGGCACGGCCGTCGGGATCGTCAACGTCGGCGGGTTCACCGCGTCGCTCACCACCACGCTGCTGGTCGGTCTCGTGCTCGGCGTGTCCGGCGGCTACACCCCCGAGGCGTTCCGCCTCGCCTGGCTCGTGCAGTTCCCGATCTGGGCGCTGACCGCGGTGGCGGTCGTCCTGGCCCGGCGCAAGGCCCGGCGGGTGATGGCCGCCGAGGGCACCGTCGTCCCGCCGCTGCGCGAGGCGCTGCGCCGCAACCGGCGACGCGGGCGGACCGGGTAGACGACGACGGGGGCGGGACCCGTCCGGTCCCGCCCCCGCCCCGCACACCGCACCCGGCGTGCTCCGCCCGTCCGCCACACCGCGCGGGTGCGATCCGCTCGTGCGGCGGGCCTCACGCGGTGTGGTCTGCTCGTTCGGCGAGCCTCACTCGGCGAGCAGCCGGTACAGGGCCTTGCGGGCCTCGGTCAGGGTCTCGGTCGCCGAGGCGACCTGCGCCTCGGAGCCGGCCTCGGCGACCTGCCGTGCGGCGGCCGCGAGCCGGCCGAGCTCGGTGCCCAGACCGGTCGCCGGGTCCGACCCGGCCTCCTCGGCGTCCTCGGCGAACGGCGCCCACACCGCGTCCAGCTCGGCGCGGTGCTCCTCGACGTGCCGGGTGCCCTCGTCGGTCAGGTGCACGACGCGCCGGCCCTCGGTCTGCTCGGAGCGGACCAGACCCTCGTCCTCCAGCTGGGACAGCATCGGGTACACCGAGCCCGGGCTCGGCTTCCACTGACCGCCGGAGCGGCCGGTGATCTCCTGGATGATCTCGTAGCCGTGCCGCGGGCCGTCGGCGACGACCGCCAGCACCGCCGTGCGGACGTCGCCGCGGGCACGCCTGCCGCGCCGTCCGCCGGGGCCGGGCCCCCCGGGACCGAAGCCGCCGGGACCGAACCCTCCCGGGCCGAACCCGCCGGGACCGAAGGGGCCGCCGGGGCCGAACGGTCCGCCGGGGCCGAACGGTCCGCCGGGGCCGAACCCGCGGCCGGGACCGAAGCCCCGTCCGCCGGGGCCGCGTCCACGGCGGTGGGAGCGACCGCGGCGGTGGCCGCCCTCGCTGCGGGGATCGTCACGGGGATCGTCACGGTCGTCGCCGTGGACATCGGGGGTGTCGTGCATGGCTGCCTCCTCCGGGCCGCAGGGGAACCCGGCGCCGCGGCGGCCCCGGGGGTATCGCTGGGTACGGGGCCCGAACGGGCTCCGGAACATGTCGCGCGTGGTCATGACGCGTCGTCCTCTCGTCGTGAGCCTCCCTCTTCGATCGGCTCGTGTGCCATCACGATATATCGCGACTGCTCTTCGACGCAACGGTGATCTGTCGAAAACGTCCTGGGGTGCGCGCTACGGCCCGCGGCGGGTTCACTGTCCCGGCGGGCGGTCCGCCGGACGGAGGGGGAGTCGTGGGGCGTCACGATGCAGCGGGCACCGGCCCGGCCGGCGGGGCGCCGGAGGACACGGCGCAGGAACTGGACCTGAGCGAGGTCTCCGCCGCGCAGCTGCGCGACCGGCTCTCGGCCCGGTCCGACGGGCGCGACGACCGGGTCGTCGAGGCGGCACGTGAGCTGCGGGCCAGCCTGGACCGGCTCGGTGCGGGCCTGGCCGCCCGTCGTGCGGCGCTCGTCGGCCGGGCGGGGGAGATCGCCCGGGCGGCCGTGCCCTACGTGGGCGGTGCCGTCGCGACCGGGGTGGGTGCGGCGCTGGTGGTGCGCCGGGTCCGCCGTCCCCGCCGCTCCCCGTTCCCCGGGGCGACCTGACCCGGGGCCGGTCGGCCGGGGTCAGCCGCCTCCGAGCCCGGCGCGCACCCGCATCAGGGCGAAGCCGAGCAGGTTCCGCCCGGGCCAGCGCTGCGGCGCACCGAGGTCGGGATGGTCGGCGGCGAGGCCGACGCCCCAGATGCGGTCGACGGGGGAGGCCTCGACGAGGACCGCGTCACCGGTGCCCAGCAGGGCGGCGGTGAGCCGCTCGGCGGACCGGAACTTGGCGTCGTTGCCCTGGACGACGACCTCGACCCGGCGTGCGGACCACACCGCGGAGTCGAAGCCGCGCACGTCGCGTCCGGCGCGCTTGGCGGTGTCCGGGTCGTCGTCGGACAGGACCCGCGCGAGTGCCTCGTCATCGCCGAAGACGCGGGCCTTGGCGGCCATCATCCAGTGCTCGGCGGTGGCGTAGCGGACCCCGTCGACGACGAACGGCGACGGGAACCACTGGCTCAGGACGTGCACGTCGCCCGGTTCGGGCTCGGAGCCCCAGAACGGGACGAACCGCGGGTCCGCGCCCGCCGCCACGGCGGCCCGCAGGGATGCGACGTCGGTCGGGGCGCCCTCGCTCACGCCGAGGATGCTAGATCGTCGGGGCGGTCGCCGCGTCGGCCAGCGCCGCCAGCAGCTCGGCCGCTCCGGCCCGTCGCCCGGCGGGGACCCGGGCCAGCAGCTCGGCGACGGCGGCGCGCCGGTGGGCGTCGACGTCGCGGATCAGCTCCCGTCCGGCCGGGGTGAGCTCGACGATCAGGTGTCGCCGGTCCTCCGGGTCGGGCCTGCGGTCGACCAGGCCGGCCCGTCCGAGCCGGACCAGGACCCGGGTGGCGTTCGAGGGGTGCACGTCGAGCTCGCGGCCGACCGCGGCGACGTTGGTGCGTCCCGCGTCGGCGATCAGCAGCAGCACCCGCAGCTGGGGCACGGTCACGAGGTCCCCGGCCGCGGCGACCGCGCGCACGCTGATGCCGGTGAACGCGCGCGCCAGGGCCAGGCCCGCCTCGACCGTGGCGCCGTCCGGGTGATCCCGGTCTCGCCCGTCCGTCCCGCCCATCCCCGTCCACCTCCCGCACCAGGGGGCTTTACCCCCGCCTGACCGTTGCGTCGATCAATCTTTGCCATTGCACAACTACTGCGCAAGCGCAACAATAGGGCCGTCGAAGGGAGAGTTCCATGAAGGTGTCCGACATCCTGCGGATCAAGGGCGACACGGTGCAGACCGTGTTGTCGTGGAACACCATCGCCGAGGCCGCGACCCGCCTCGCCGGTCCGCCGGCGATCGGCGCGCTCGTCGTCTCCGACGACGGCCGTCGGGAACGCGTCGACGGGATCGTCTCCGAGCGCGACATCGTGCGCCGGCTCGCCACCGACGGTGCGGGGCTGCTCGACCTCACCGTCGCCGACGTCATGTCCCGCCACGTCGTGACGTGCGCGCCGGAGGACTCGCTCGCCGAGGCCATGGGCCTGATGAACCGCTGGCGCCACCGTCACCTGCCCGTCGTCGACGGCGGGCGGCTCGTCGGGATGATCAGCATCGGCGACGTCGTCAAGCAGCGGCTGGCCGAGATGAGCACCGAGGCCGGGGTGCTGCGCGACATCTACCTCGCCTCCCACTGACCACGGGCCCGCCCCGGCGGTTCCCGGTGTGACGTGACCGCGTCGCCGGGAACGGCCGGGGCCCGCCGCACGTTGCACCGGACATGGCTGCAGCGAGTGCCACCGCAGGTCGCCGCGCCGGCCGTACGGCCGCGTTCGCGACACTCTTCCGCGCCCTCACCCGTCGCGGCCGCCCCGGGGAGCCCGGGCCGGTCGAGCGGTTCCGAGCGCTGCCCGCCATGGCCGGCGACGCCTGGCGCGGCACCTACCCGCACCTCGGGAAGGGCCGGGTCGCGCTGTTCCTGATGGCACTGGCCTATCTGGTGTCGCCGGTGGACCTGGTGCCCGAGGCGTTCCTGACCGTCTTCGGCCTGGGCGACGACGCGGTCGTCGCGATGTGGCTCGGTGGGGCGCTGCTGGTCGAGGCCGACCGCTACCTGGGGTGGCGGCGGACCGCACCGGTCGTCGTCGACGGTCAGGTGCAGGTCGACCGGACGTAGTCCCGGATGCGCTGCGAGGCGGCCTGGTACTCCGGGTCCGCCCGGTCCTGGGCGATCCCCGGGTCGCGGGCGACGGCGAGGGTGTCCCCGCCGTTGGCCTCCAGCAGGGCCAGCTGACGTTCGACGAGCACGTCCACCCGCTCGAAGTCCGCGCGGATCTCCTGCGGGGCGAGCGAGGTCACCTGCTCGTTCGCCTGCCGCACGTTCGCGGCCACCTCGCCCACGTCGGGGATCGCGCGGCCGATGCCCACCCCGTTGAACGGCTGGGTCGCGGTGCGGCTGGCCTCGACGGCGTCGCAGAACGGGCTGGAGGGGCGGCTCTCGGTCGTGGTGACCGTGCGGGACGAGCCCGGCTGGGTCGCCAGGGAGCTCCCGCATCCCGCTGTCAGGAGCAGCGCCAGTACCGCCGGGAGGAGCAGTCCTGGCCGCCGTACAGCCGTCATCCCCGATCCTCCGCTCAGCGGCCGGGAATCGCCCGCGCCACGGGGCGAGTCTAGGGCGGGCGGTGTGAGGTGGATGTCGGCGGTGGGTCCGCGCGCCCGGGTCAGCCGCCCAGTACCTCCCGCAGCACCGCGGGCCGGTCGGTGATGATCCGGTCCACCCCGGTGCGTGCGGTCCGGCGCATGTCGTCGGGGTCGTTGACCGTGTAGACCCCGGTCTGCATCCCGCGTGCCCGGACGTCGGCGACCAGGGTGCTGTCGACGTCCCGGAACGACGGGTTGATCTGCGTGACCCCGTGCGCGACGGCGTCGTCGAGCTGCGCCGCGGTCGGCCGCCCGTCGAACAGCCAGCCGGCCGGGACGTCCGGGGTGGCCTCGGTGAAGCGCCGCATCGCGTCGTGGTCGAAGGACTGCACCACGACGTCCCGGCGGCCGTCGACCTCGTAGCCGACCTCCTTCTCCACGCCGGGGTACCTCGCCGGGTCCTTCAGCTCGATCAGCAGGTCCGCGCGGCCGCCGAGCCGGTCGCCGAACTCCGCCAGGGTCGGGATGCGCTCCCCGGCGAAGGCGGGGGAGAACCACGACCCGGCGTCGAGCCGGCGCAGCTCGGCCAGGGTGAACGACCCGACCGGCGCCAGGGCGCGGGCCGGGAAGACCCGCTCGACGTCGGTCGTGCGGGCCAGGGTGGCGTCGTGGACGAGCACGAGGTGCCCGTCGGCGGTGCGCTGGACGTCGACCTCGACGGCGTCGGCCCGCTGGGCCAGTGCGCCGTCGGCGGCGGCGAGGGTGTTCTCGGGGGCGTCGGCGGAGGCGCCGCGGTGCGCGACGACCTCCGGGCCGGGCCGGGGACGGTCGGTGTCGGCGAGGGCGGTCGTGGCCGTCGCGAGGAGGGCGGCGGGGACGAGGAGGGTGCCGAGCAGGCGTCGCACGAGGTGAGTCCTCAGGATCGGGGGCGGTGCCTGGGACCATGGTCGCGCGGCTGGTCGGGAGGGTGTCGGGCGGGTGTCCTGCGGCGGGCGGGCGGACGAGGAGCTGGGGGTCAGGGCCGGTGGAGGGCCGCCTCGAACGCGGGGAGGTAGCCGTCCCGGTAGCCCTGCCCCGTCGGGTGGTAGACGGCCGGCGCCGCTGCCGGCGGGGGAGTGATCCAGGGGTCGGCGGAGCAGATGCCGTGCCCGGCGAACGCGCCGCGGACGTCGACGAACCGGCCCCGGAAGCGGCCTGCCGCGTCGGCGAGGGCGGCGTCGAGGGTGTCGGCGGCCCGGTTGAGCGCCTCGCGGCGGACCGCGTTCGGGACGCCGGGGACATCGCAGTCGGCGCCCGGCTCGAACAGCCGCGGGTAGCCCAGCACGAGGATCGTGGCGTCGGGTGCCTGCAGCCGGACCCCGACGATGGTCGAGATCAGACCGCCGGGGGCGACCCAGCGGGCGGCGCGCTCCCCGCCCCGGACGGCGCGCAGGCAGGTCTCGTCGTCGCGCGCGACGCTGCAGGCGGCCAGGACCGGCCCGAACCCGGTGTCGTTGCCGCCGACCGTGATCGTCACCAGGGTGGTGTCGGCGGAGACGGTGCGCACCTGCCGGGCGATCACCTCGCCGCTGGTGGCGCCGCTGCACGCGACGCTCACGAACGACGCCGGGGCGTGGCGGGCCGCCCACAGCGCCGGGTAGGAGGCGTCGCTCCGGCGGCAGTCCCCGGTGGCCGGGTCCGGGCGGGCCCCGACGCCCGCGGCGTAGGAGTCGCCGAGCGCGACGTAGCGGACGGGGGCGGCGGCCGGTGCCGGCGCGGCGAGGGCCGCCGGCGCCAGGGCGACCAGTAACGCGCACGTCAGCAGGGGGACCAGGAAGCGGCGCACCCGTCCAGACAACCCGCGCGCCACCGGGACGGCAATTCGGGCACCGGGTGAGGGGGTGCACGCGGTGTCGACGACGAGGTGCGCCGAACGGGTCCCGGCCCGGCCGCGTCCGCCGCGCAGCGGTTGCGGTGCCGCCGTGCTCCCGTCCTCACCCCGGGTGACGGTCCGGTGCGCCCCGATCCCGGTCACGACCACTCGGCTGTGCGGACCGGCAGGGAGAACGGGCAGCTCAGAGCGCTGTCCACGGCGGACGGAGCGGACCGGCCGCACGGTGAACGGCAGGTGACGGGGCCGAGTGACCGGTGCTCCCCGCTCACCGCCCGCAACGTCCCGCCGGTCTCGTGATCACCCGATCGGGTTTGTCCGTCCGGTCCGTCCGGCTAGCGTCGTCGGCAGATCACGGAACGGTCACGAACCGGACGCGGCTCCTCCCCAGGGGGCCGCCCGCTCCCCACGGGTTGTCCGCCGCTCCGGGATCCGGAAGGAAGGGTCGTGGCACGGCATCGCTCCCCCCGGAGCCGCCCGGCGAGTCTCGCGCTCCTGGCCCCGCAGTTCGCGGTGGCCGGGATCGGGGTACCGGTCGGCTCGTTCCCCGCAGGTCCGCACGTCCGGCGCGCCCGTGACACCCGGACCGAGGACGGCTCGCGCTGGCCGGCCTCGACCCGGATCGCAGCCGCCGTCGTCGCGGTGGGCGGCATCGCCGCCACCGCCCACGCGGGTGTCGGCTCCGGCGACCTGTCCGCGACCGTGACGTCCTGGTCCGACACGGCGGGATCGTCGTCCGTGTCGGACCGGGACGCCGCCCTCCCCGCCGCCGTCCCCGCCCCGCGGGCCGCGGCGGACGACGCCACCTCCCCGATCGCGGACCCGGCCACCATCGCGTCGCTGGCCGCCCCGGCCGCCGCCCCCTCGGCGGCCGCGCGCACCGTCGCCGCCGCCGACACCGGCCGTGCCCGGGCCGCCTCCGCGGTCCAGGCCGCCGGCGCCTCGGTCGACCAGGTCCGCAAGGCCGCCGAGGAGCGCGCCCGGGCGGTCGAGGCCACCCGCGCTGCGGGTGCCACCGGTGCGCTGCAGTCCGCCTCCGCGGGCGGTGCGGTGTCGATCGTGACCGGCCGGGTGACCTCGGGTTTCGGCTCCCGCTGGGGCACGAGGCACATGGGGCTCGACATCGCCGCCCCGATCGGTACCCCGATCCACGTGCCGATCGCCGGCACCGTGATCAGCTCCGGCCCCGCCAGCGGCTTCGGGATGTGGGTCCGGGTCCGGCACGCGGACGGCACGGTCACCGTCTACGGCCACATCAACCGCTCGCTGGTCTCGGTCGGCCAGAAGGTGGCGGCGGGCCAGCAGATCGCCGAGGTCGGCAACCGGGGCCAGTCCACCGGTCCGCACCTGCACATCGAGGTCGTGGACCCCGGCGGTACCAAGATCAACCCGAAGCCGTGGCTGGACGCGAACGGGTTCCGCTACACCTGAGTCAGGAGTTCTGGACCGACTCCAGCGCACGGATCTTGTTGGTCGCGTCCAGTGCGGCGACCTTGTAGGCCTCGGACAGCGTCGGGTAGTTCAGGACGGTGTCGACGAGGTAGTCGATCGTCCCGCCGCAGCCCATGATGGCCTGCCCGATGTGCACGAGGTCGGTGGCGTTCGTGCCGAACACGTGCACCCCGAGCAGCCGGTGGTCCTCGGGTGACACCAGCAGCTTCAGCATGCCGTAGGAGTCGCCGACGATCGCCCCGCGCGCGAGCTCGCGGTAGCGGGCCAGCCCGGTCTCGTACGGGATCGACGCCGCGGTCAGCTCGGCCTCGGTGCGCCCGCAGAACGAGATCTCCGGGATCGTGTAGATGCCGATCGGCTGAAGCTCGTGCAGCTCGCGGACGGGCTCGCCGAACAGGTGGTAGACCGCGAGCCGGCCCTGGTCCATGCTGGTCGAGGCCAGCGCCGGGAACCCGATGACGTCGCCGACCGCGGCGATGTGCTCGACCGAGGTCCGGTACTGCTTGTCCACCTCGATCCGCCCCCGGTCGTCGGCCCGGATCCCGGCGGCGTCGAGCCCCAGCTCCTCGGTCATGCCCTGCCGTCCCGCCGAGTACATGACCATGTCGGCCGGGATCTTCTTGCCGCTGGCCAGGCTGGTGACGGTGCCGCGGCCGTTCACCTCGACCGAGGACACCTCCTCGCCGAACCGGAAGGTGACCGCGGAGTCGCGCAGGTGGAACTTCAGCGACTCCACGACCTCGGGGTCGCAGCACCCGAGCATCGCGTCCCGCTTCTCCACCACGGTGACCCGGGTCCCGAGGGCGGCGAACATCGACGCGTACTCGATGCCGATGACCCCCGCCCCGACGACGACCATCGACCCGGGCACGCGACCCAGCTGCAGCACCTGGTCGGAGTCGACGACCCGCTCGCCGTCGAACGCGACGGTGTCCGGGCGGGCCGGGCGGGTGCCGGTCGCGAGGACGAAGTGCGAGGCACTGACCTGGTTGTGGTCCCCGCGCCCCGGCCCCTCGACGACGACGGTGTGCGGGTCGGTGAACCGCGCCGTCCCGGTCAGGATGTCGACGTGGTTGCGCAGCAGCTGGCTGCGCACGATCTCGGTCTCGCGGCCGATCACGTGCCGGGTGCGGGCCAGCAGGTCGTCGATGGTGATCTCGGACTTGACCCGGTAGCTGGCGCCGTACATCTCGCGCTGGCTGAACCCGGACAGGTACAGCACCGCCTCACGCAGCGTCTTCGACGGGATGGTCCCGGTGTTCACGCAGACCCCGCCCATCATGTGGCCGCGGTCGGCGATCGCCACCCGCTTCCCGAGCTTCGCTGCGGCGATCGCGGCCTTCTGCCCGCCGGGGCCGGAGCCGATCACCACCAGGTCGTAGTCGTGGACGGATGACTCGTCGGCACTCACCCGCACAGCGTGGTGGCCGCCGCGCCGCGCGGCAACCGCGCCGGTGTGAACACCGTGTCACGCCCGGTAGGAGCGTCTCCGCTCGGCGGCGAGGAAGTGCGCGGTCTCCCGGGTGGCGGTGTAGAGCAAACGGTAGTGCGGGTGGAAGCGGTCGTAGACCTCGCGGGCCGCCGGGTCCGGCTCGATCGTGCGGGCGACCGGGTTCCAGTCGCGCAGCCGGGGTTCGGCCCCGGTCGCCACGGCGGCCAGCCAGGCGTCGCCGAGGGCGGCGCCCACGGTCTGCTCCGGCACGTCCTGCGGGACCCCGGTCACGTCGGTGACGATCCGGGTCCACAGGCCGCCCTGCACCCCGCCGCCGACCGCGACCAGGCGCTTCGTGCCGCCGCCCGCGGACCGCATGACCTCCAGGTTGCGCCGCACGCCGTGCGCGATGCCCTCCAGCGCGGCCCGGTACACCTCGCCGCGGGTGTGCCCGGTGGTCAGCCCGGCGACCACCCCGCGGGCGTCCGGGTCGAACAGCGGTGTCCGCTCCCCGGCGAAGTAGGGGAGCAGCAGCAGCCCCCCGCTGCCCGGCGGTGCCTCGGCGGCCTCGGCGACCAGCCCGGCGAACCCCTCCCCGGTGAGATCGCGCAGCCAGTTCGTGATCGCCCCGGAGGTCGCCATCCCGGCGGCCAGGGTGAACGACCCCGGTACGACGCCGCGGGTGGTCCACATCGCGGGGTGCGGGTGCGGACGGTCGATGACCTCGATGAGGAACATCGTCGTCCCGTACATGACCATGACCTCCCCGGCACCGGTCACCCCGGCACTGGTGGCCTCGGCCCAGGCGTCGACGGTGCCCGCGGTGACCGGGAGCCCCTCGGGCAGGCCGGTCGCGGCCGCTGCCGCCGCGCTCACCCGTCCGGCGACCTCGGTCGGCCACAGGAGCCGGGGCAGCGTGAGTCCGGGGGCGGTGCGCTCGGCCCAGTCCGGTGCCCAGTCGGCTGCGGTCAGGTCGTACATCGGGTCGCACTGGCTGGCCGAGTGGTGGTCGAGGACGTACTCGCCGGTGAGCCGGTGCACCAGGTAGGACGAGCACATCAGGAACATCTCGGTGCGGGCGAACACCTCCGGCTCGTGCCGGGCCAGCCACCGCCACTTCGGCCCCACCGCCTGCGACGACAGCGGCGTCCCCGCCCGGGCCAGGATCGCGTCCTCGCCCAGCTCCCCGTTCAGTTCGTCGATCTCGGTCCCGGCCCGGGTGTCGACGCCGTAGAGGATGGCCGGGCGCAGCGGGCGGCCGTCGCCGTCGGCGGGCAGCAGGGTGGGGCCGATCCCCGACACCCCCAGCCCGGCCAGCTCGGCGTCGCCGTCGAGGGCGGGCAGCAGCTCCCGCACGATCGCGACGAAGTCGCCCCACCAGACGGTCTCGGCGTCGTGCTCGACGTGGCCGGGCCGGGGCTGGGCGGTGTCGTGTGCGCGGTCGGCCCTGGCCAGGACCCGGCCGCCCGGATCGACGAGGACGCCCTTCGAACCCGACGTGCCGATGTCGACGCCCAGATACACGCGCATGGGACGTTCCTACCGTCCGGACCGCGCGGCGCACACAGCAGGAGCGCAGAACATTCGTGCAGGTCGACGCGCGCGGTGGGCGAGGGCACCGCAGACTGCGGCGGTGCAGCTGCCCACACCCGCCCCGGACACCGCGACCGACTGGGTCCGCGAGCACCTCGGTGACCTCTGCCGGGACGAGCCCGTCGCCTCCGGGGCGTTCCGGGGCGGCCAGACCGCCGCGGACGCCGCCGTCGCCGCACTGGACCTGACCGGCTACGCGGCGCGGCGCAACGAGGTGCTGCCGGTGTCGCGGCGTGGTGCCACGGCGCTGTCGCCGTGGATCCGGCACGGGCTGGTCGACCTGCCGACCGCCTGGGACGCCGCCGCCGACGCCCCGCCGCGCGACCGCGCCAAGTTCCGCGACGAACTGTGCTGGCAGGAGTACGCCCGCCACCTCTACGCCCGGCTCGGCACCCGCACCCGCACCCGCTCCGCGCTGCGCGCGGCCCCCGCCCGCGCCGAACAGGGATGGGACGAGCCGTGGCCCGCCGAGATGGCCTGCGTCGACGCCTGCCTCACCGAGCTGCACACCGACGGCTGGCTGGTGAACCAGACCCGCATGTGGCTGTCCTCGCAGTGGACCGTGCGCGCCGGGCACGAGTGGGCGGGCGGGGAGAGCGAGTTCTTCGCGCACCTGCTCGACGGCTCCCGCGCGGCGAACCGGCTCGGCTGGCAGTGGACCGTCGGTGCCGGCACCGGCAAGCCCTACGGCTTCTCCCGCTGGCAGGTCCGCAAGCGCGCCCCGCAGCTGTGCGGGAGCTGCGCGCTGTCCGAGGCCTGCCCGATCGAGTGCCGGCCCGCCGATCCGCCGTCGCGCCCGGCCCCCGAGCGCGACCCGCGGCTGCGCGCCGACCCCGACCCCGAGGCCACCGCGGGACCGGCCGCCCCGGTCACCACCGGGACCGGCCCCGAGGCGGTGTGGCTGACCGCCGAGTCGCTGGGCGACGCCGACCCCGCCCTGCTCGCCCACCCGGACCTGCCCGCCGTGTTCGTCTTCGACGAGCCGCTGCTGCGCCGCCTGCGGCTGTCCGGCAAGCGGCTCGTGTTCCTCGCACAGACCCTCGCCGACCTCGGACGGCGCCGGACCGTGCAGGTACGGCGCGGCACCGTCGCCGCGGAGCTCGACGGCACCGCGGTCGCGGTCACCCACGCCCCGGTCCCGGGGTTCGCGACCCGCTCCGCCGCGGTCCGTCCGGTCGTCGTGCACCCCTGGCCGTGGCTGTACCGCCCGCACGCCGGTCCGGTCACCTCGTTCACCGCGTGGCGCAAGCGGCTGCCCCGGCGCGGCTGAACCATCCACGACACCCCATCGCCAAGGGGGTCGGCGCGACTCTGTCCACAGCCGGCCGGGTGACGGGGTTCTGCAGGTCCCGGCCCGCGACGACCGTGGCGCCATGACCACCTGCTCCCGGCCCGACCCCGCCCACCCACCGCCCGGGCCGGGGGACCCGCCCGCCCCCGGCCGGTCGGCCGGGACACCCGGCCCGCTCCCGCCCCTCGACCGCCCCGCCGAGCTGATCTCCGCGATCCCGGTGCTGCTCGGGTTCCACCCCCGGGACTCGCTGGTCCTCGTCTCGGTCACCGGGCCGCCCCCCGGCGGCCGGATCGGGCTGACCGTCCGGGTCGACCTGCCGCGGTCCTCGGCGTCGGCCCGTCGCGTGTGCGCCGACGCGGTCGACGTGCTCACCGGGGCCCCGCCCGACCGGGCGCTGGCCGTGGTCGTGCGCGACCCGGGCCCGGCGGGGCCCGGCCCGCGACGCAGCCGCGGCGACGTCGGGTCCGCCGCGCGGCGGGCGCTGCTCGCCGCCGGGATCGAGCCGATCGCGGCGCTCTGGGCGACCGGGACCGGGGCCGGGGACCGATGGGGCTGTTTCGACCTGCCCTGCACCTGCGGCGGCACGCTGCCCGACCCGGCCTCGACCACCCTCGGGGTCACGGCCGCGGTCCGCGACGGCAGGGTCGTCCTGCCCGACCGCGCCGCGGTGCTCGCCCCGCTCGACGGGGACGCCGGCCTCCGCCGTCGCCGGGCCCGGCTGCGCGACTCCGGCGCCGCACCGGCCCGGGTCTCCGCCGGCACCGGCACCGCGCTGCTCGAGGTCTGCCTGGAGGAGGCCGCCGCGGGCCGGCTCGTCGTCGACGACCGGCTCGCGCTGGCCCTGTGCGGAGCCCTCGACCTCGGCGAGGTGCGCGACGAGGCCCTGCGCCACTGCCTGGGCCGCCGCGCGACCGACGCCGAGCAGCTGTGGGCGGTGCTGGTCGCGGCCCTGCCCTCACCGCAGCGGACGCACCCGCTGGCCCTGCTCGCGGTGTGCGCCCTGCTGCGCGGCGACGGTGCGCTCGCGACCGGCGCGGTCGAACGCGCGCTGGTCGAGCGGCCCGACCACGTGCTCGCCGGGGTGGTGGCCACCTGCCTGCACGGCACCCGCGACCCCCGCTCGCCCGCCGCCCGGTGGGCGGGCCCGGCCGGCCTGCGCCGGCTGCTCACGACGATGCTCGACCCGCACCTGGCGCCCGGCCGGACCGACCGGTGAGCCCGGTCGTGCCCGCACGGCGTCCGAGCCGGTCAGCGGGACCGGGCGAACTCCCAGGCGTCGGCGACGATCTCGGCGATCGCGGTCCGCGACGGCTTCCAGCCCAGCCGGAGCGCGGCCTGCTCGCTGGAGGCGACCAGCACCGCCGGGTCACCGGCCCGCCGCGGCGCGACGACGGCCGGGATCGGGTGCCCGGTCACCGTGCGGCAGGCCTCGACCACCTCGAGCACGGAGAACCCGTGGCCGCTGCCGAGGTTGTAGACGTCGTGCCGCCCGGCGACCGAGTGGGTCAGAGCGAGCAGGTGGGCCTCGGCCAGGTCGTCCACGTGGATGTAGTCACGGACGCAGGAGCCGTCCGGGGTGGGCCAGTCGTCGCCGTAGACCGAGATCGACTCGCGGGTGCCCGCGGCGACCTGCAGGACCAGCGGGATCAGGTGGGTCTCCACCGCGTGCCGCTCGCCCAGCGGGACGGTGCCGGACAGGTGCGCACCGGCCACGTTGAAGTACCGCAGGCTCGTGGCGGCCAGGCCGTGCGCCGTGGCGTAGGAGGTGATCATGTGGTCGATCGCGAGCTTGCTCGCCCCGTACGGGTTCGTCGGCCGGGTCGGCGCGGTCTCGGTGATCGGGACCTGCTCCGGCTCGCCGTAGGTGGCGGCGGTCGAGGAGAACACCAGCCGCGGCACGGCGTGCTCCCGGATCGCCTCGAGCAGCCGGAACGAGGCCACCACGTTGCCGTCCCAGTACTTCTCGGGCGACGCGACGGACTCCCCGACCAGCGAGCGGGCGGCATAGTGCAGCACCCCGTCGAAACCCCCGCGGCCCAGGACCTCTCCGGCGCGGGCACCGAGCTCACCCTCGACGAACTCCGCACCCGCCGGCACGGCGTCGCGGTGGCCGGTGGACAGGTCGTCGAGCACGACGACGTCGTGGCCGGCCTCGAGCAGGTGGGCGGCACACACACTGCCCACGTAGCCCGCGCCGCCGGTGACGAGCAGCTTCACGTGTCCGGATCCTCCTCAGACGGCGCGGACGAGCACGGCGTGCGCGACCGGCGGAGCGACGGTCGACTTCTCCTCGTCCGAGCTCACCGGGACCGGGTCACCGAAGCGGGAGATCGGACCGACGTCGACCGCGTTGCCGGGCACGATCCCGGCCAGCTTCAGCTCGCCCATCAGGTCGGAGTCGAGCTGGACGTGCTCGGCGATCCGCCGGATCTCGACGCGGCCGCCGCCGCGGCGGGCCAGCTCGTCGAGCCGCTGCAGACCGACCTCGAGCGTCGGCGGGACCGACGACGACGCCGACGAGTCGTCACCGCGCTCCAGGTCCTCCAGCCCCGGGATCGGGTTGCCGTAGGGGGAGACGGTCGGCTTGTCGAGCAGGTGGAGCAGCTTGCGCTCCACGTCCTCGCTCATCACGTGCTCCCAGCGGCACGCCTCGGCGTGGACGAGCTCCCACTCGAGCCCGATCACGTCGATCAGCAGCCGCTCGGCGAGCCGGTGCTTGCGCATGACGGCGACGGCGCGGCCGCGGCCCTCGTCGGTCAGCTCGAGGTGGCGGTCCCCGGCCACGACGACGAGTCCGTCGCGTTCCATGCGGGCGACCGTCTGGCTGACCGTCGGCCCGCTCTGCCCGAGGCGTTCGGCGATCCGCGCGCGCAGCGGGACGACGC
Organism: Pseudonocardia sp. ICBG1293; assembly: GCF_020131355.1. Lineage (GTDB taxonomy): Bacteria > Actinomycetota > Actinomycetes > Mycobacteriales > Pseudonocardiaceae > Pseudonocardia. The sequence continues at coordinate 400,877 of NZ_JAHLEL010000044.1, read as the reverse complement.
CCTCCTCCTCGAGTTCGTAGATGGTGCGGAGGTACATCTCCGTGGTGTCGATGAGGTCGTTCACGTGGGGCCCCTTCGTTCGACGTCCAGTCTACCCAGCGCGGCCCCCGCGCACGTCGCGCCCGTCCGGGGCAGGATGGGGCGCGTGTCCGGCGCCATGATCCCCCCTTCGGAACTCGCCGGCCTGCTGGGGCCCGCCCCGGCCGCCGGCACCGCCCGGCCGGTGGTGCTCGACGTCCGGTGGCGCCTGGCCGGTCCGCCCGGCCGGGACGACCACGACGCCCACCGGATCCCCGGCGCGGTGTTCGTCGACCTCGACACCGAGCTGTCCTCGGGCCCTGCCCGGCCCGGCCCGGGCGGCCGTCACCCGCTGCCCGGACCCGATGCGCTGCAGGCGGTCCTGCGCCGCGCCGGGGTCGGGGACGACGCGCCCGACCAGCTCGTCGTCGCCTACGACGACCTCGACGGCTCGGTCGCGGCGCGCGCCTGGTGGCTGCTGCGCTGGGCCGGTGTCGCCCCCGGGCGGGTCCGGGTGCTCGACGGGGGGTTCGCCGGCTGGCAGGCCGCGCGACTGCCCGTCGCGGGCACCGCGCCGGGCGCCGGGGCGCCGGAACCGGATCCGGCGCCGCCCGGCGACCTGGTGGTGCGGCCGGGCGGGATGCCGGTGGTCGACGCCGACGGCGCCGCGGCACTGGCCCGCGACGGTGTGCTGCTCGACGCCCGCGCCGCGGCCCGCTTCCGGGGCGAGACCGAGCCCGTCGACCCGCGGGCCGGGCACGTCCCGGGCGCCCGCAACACCCCGGCCGCGGCGAACACCGGTCCCGACGGGCGCTGGTACCCCGCCGACGTGCTGGCCGAGCGCTTCCGGGTGGCCGGGGTCGCGCCGGGTGTCCCGGCCGGCGCGTACTGCGGGTCGGGGGTCAACGCCTGCGCCCTGGTGCTCGCGCTGGAGGAGTCCGGGCTGACCACCCCGCAGGCCCCGGCCGCGCTCTACCCCGGGTCGTGGTCGGAGTGGAGTGCCGACCCGGGGCGCCCCGCGGAGACCGGGGACCGGCCGTGGGTCGCGCGGGAGTGACCGTGCCCGCCGGCCTGACATACGGTTCCGGCCCATGAGCGCTCGCACGTCGGTGGTGTGGACTCCGGAGTTCCTGACCTACCAGCTGTCCGACGACCACCCCCTGAACCCGGTGCGGCTGGAGCTGATGATGGAGCTCTCCCGCGGGCTGGGGGTGCTCGACGGCATCGAGCCGGTCGTCCCGGAACCCGCGGGCGAGGTGGACCTCACCCGGGTGCACACCCCCGGCTTCCAGACGGCGGTCAAGTCCGCCCCCGAGGCGCCGTTCGGTGTCGGCCACGGTCTGGGCACCGCCGACAACCCGATCTTCTTCGGCATGCACGACGCCTCCGCGCTCATCGCGGGAGGCTCGGTCGCCGCCGCCCGCGAGATCGCCGAGGGCCGCGCGGACCGCGCCGTCAACATGGCGGGCGGGCTGCACCACGCGATGCGTGACCGGGCCGCCGGCTTCTGCGTCTACAACGACTGCTCGGTCGCGATCGCCTGGCTGCTGGAGCAGGGCTACGAGCGGATCGCCTACGTCGACGTCGACGTCCACCACGGCGACGGTGTGCAGGACTGCTTCTACGACGACCCCCGGGTGCTGACGATCTCGCTGCACCAGCACCCGCTCACCCTGTGGCCGGGCACCGGCTGGGCGGGGGAGACCGGCCGCGGCAACGGCGAGGGCTACGCCGTCAACGTGTCCCTGCCCCCCGGCACCGGCGACGCGGGGTGGCTGCGTGCCTTCCACGGCGTCGTCCCGTCGCTGCTGGAGTCCTTCCGCCCGCAGGTCCTGGTCACCGAGTGCGGCGCCGACACCCACGCCGAGGACCCGCTGGCGAACCTGGAGCTGTCGGTCGACGGCCACCGGGCGATCTACCACGCCCTGCGCGAGATGGCCGAGACCACCGCGGGCGGGAAGTGGCTGGTGCTCGGCGGCGGTGGCTACGCGCTCTACCGGGTGGTCCCGCGCTCGTGGACGCACCTGATGGCGGTGGCCCTGGACCGCGACCTGCACCCGGACACGTCCATCCCCGCGGACTGGACCGCGCTGGCCGCGACCCGGACGCGCGCGCCGCTGCCGGTCTCGATGTCCGACGGTGCCGACCCGGCCTTCGAGCGGTGGGGCGGCTCGTTCGGCGAGCGCGTCGACTCCGCGATCCTGGAGACCCGTCGTGCGGTGTTCCCGCTGCACGGCCTCGACCCCGACGACCCGCGGGACTGAGACCCACCATGACCGAGAAGACCGACGAAGCCCCGGCGCCCGGCACCGACCACCCCTACCCGCGGCACTGGGAGGCCGACGTCGTCGCCTCCGACGGCGGCATCGTGCACCTGCGCCCGATCCTGCCCGACGACGCCGAGGCGCTGCTCGCCTTCCACGCCAAACTGTCCGACCGCACCCGCTACCTGCGCTACTTCGGCCCGTACCCGCGGATCTCGGCGCGGGACCTGGAGCGGTTCACCGTCGTCGACCACCGGACCCGGGTCGCGTTCCTGGCGCTGCTCGGCGACGAGATCATCGCCGTCGGCCGCTACGAGGGGCTGACCCCGGGCGGGGGCGCCGCCGCACAGGACGGGGCGGGCACCGACAAGCCGGTCACCTCCGCGGAGGTGGCGTTCGTGGTCCGCGACGACCACCAATCCCGCGGGCTCGGCTCGATCCTGCTGGAGCACCTCGCGGCCGCCGCCCGGGAGAACGGGCTGTCCCGGTTCGAGGCCGAGGTGCTGGTGGAGAACCACGCCATGGTGCGGGTGTTCCGCGAGGCCGGCTACGGCGTCACGCGGGCCTTCGCCGAGGGCGTGCTGCACCTCGAGTTCGACATCGACCCCACCGAGAAGTCGATCGCCGTCCGCTACGCGCGCGAGCAGGCCGCCGAGGCCCGGAGCGTGGCGAACCTGCTGCACCCGACCTCGGTGGCGGTGATCGGGGCGTCCGCGGACGAGACGAAGATCGGCCACGCGGTCCTGCTGAACCTGCTGCGTGCCGGGTTCACCGGCCCGGTCTACCCGGTCAACCCCGACGCCCGCTCGGTGCGCGGCGTGCGCGCCTACCCGTCGGTGATCGACATCCCGGACGAGGTCGACCTCGCGGTCGTCGCCGTCCCGGCCGCGAACATCGACGAGGTCATGGACTCGTGCCTGGCCAAGGGCGTGAAGGTGCTGGTCGTGATCAGCTCCGGGTTCGCCGACGCCGGGGACGACGGCGGCACCGTCGCCGAGCGCCGGCTGGTGGCCGAGGCACGGGCGCACGGGATGCGGGTCGTCGGGCCGAACGCGCTCGGCGTCGCCAACCCCGACCCGTCGGTGCGGCTCAACGCCACCCTGGCCCCGCAGATGCCCGGCCACGGGCGTACCGGGTTCTTCTGCCAGTCCGGCGCGCTCGGCAGCGCCATCCTCGCCAACGCCCGCACCCGCGGGCTGGGCCTGTCGTCGTTCGTGTCGGCGGGCAACCGCGCCGACGTGTCCGGCAACGACCTCATGCAGTACTGGCAGACCGACCCGGGAACCGAGCAGGTGCTGCTGTACCTGGAGACCTTCGGCAACCCGCGCAAGTTCGCCCGCGTCGCCCGCAGGCTGGCCCGCACCAAGCCGATCATCGCGGTGAAGTCCGGCCGGCACACCGGGACGCTGCCGTCGCTGGCCTCGGTCGGGGCGCCGATCGACGAGTCCAGCGTGCAGGCACTGTTCGAGCAGTCCGGCGTCATCCGCGTGCAGACCCTGCCGCAGATGTTCGACACCGCGCTGCTGATCGCCCACCAGCCGCTGCCGAAGGGCCGCCGGGTCGCGGTCGTCGGCAACTCCACCGCGGTCAACCTGCTGGTGCTCGACGGTCTGCTCGACGAGGGGCTGGAACTGGCCGGGGACCCGGTCGACGTCGGCACCCAGGCCTCCCCGCAGGCGTTCGCCGACGCCGTACGCGCGCCCCTGGACGGCGACGCCCGCCCGGACGCCCTGATCGCGGTGTTCGTGCCGCCGGTCGCGGTGGCGGGCCGGGACCACGCGCACGCCCTGCGCGGTGCCGCGAGCGGCGCCGGGGTCCCGGTGATCGCCGTGTTCCTCGCCGCCGAGGGCATCCCGGCCGAGCTGTCGGTGCCCGGCGCCGACGGCACCCCCGGCCGCGGGTCGGTGCCGAGCTTCGCCAGCCCCGAGCGGGCGACCTCGGCGCTGGGCCGGGTCAGCCGCTACGCGCAGTGGCGCGACACGCCCGTCGGCGAGTTCGTGGTGCCCGAGCGCATCGACACCGACCGGGCACGCGAGCTCGTCGCCGCGTTCGGGCCGGACACCCGGCGCGCCCTCACCGACGACGAGGCCGTCGAGCTGCTCGCCTGCTACGGGCTGGAGGTGATCGGCTTCCGCCGGGCGACCGACGCCGACGATGCGGTGGCGGCCGCGGGCGAGGTCGGCTACCCGGTGGTGATCAAGGCGACCGCCGACCAGTGGCGTCATCGCGGGGACTTCGTCGGCGTCCGCCTGGACCTGGTCTCGGAGGAGGCGCTGCGCGTCGCGCACGCGGAGCTCTCGCGGGTCACCGGGTCCGAGGAGGTCTACGTGCAGCGGATGGCGCCGAAGGGCACGTCCTGCACGGTCGAGGTCGTGGACGACCCCTCGTTCGGCTCGCTCGTCGCGTTCGGGCTCTCCGGGATGGCGACGGAGCTGCTCGACGACCGGGCCTACCGGGTCCTGCCGGTCTCGACCGAGGACGCCGCACGGCTGGTGCGGGCCCCGCGGGCGGCGCCACTGCTCACCGGGTACCGCGGCACCGACCCGGTCGACCTCGCCGCGCTCGAGGACGTCGTGCTGCGGATCGGCCGGCTCGTCGAGGACCTGCCGCAGGTCCGCTCGCTGGCCCTGGACCCGGTGCTGGCCTCGCCGCAGGGCGCGTTCGTCGCCGGCGCCCGGGTGACGATCGGCCCGGTACCGGACCGCCGCGACGCCGGACCGCGCCGCCTGCGCTGACCCCCCCGCGCCCGGGCGCGGGGTGGCCGTGGCACCCCGTCGCCACGCGTGGCACCCCACCCACGGGGTGCCACGCGACGCCCCGGGGCGCCCCGCGCGTCGCCGGGGTGCGGCCACGCGCGGGGCGGTCGGGTCAGGTGCGGAAGGTGACCTGCAGGGTCGGGGCGCTGGTGTCGGCGAAGAAGTCGTTGCCCTTGTCGTCCATCACGACGAACGCCGGGAAGTCCTCGACCTCGATCTTCCAGACGGCCTCCATGCCGAGCTCCGGGTACTCCAGGACGTCGACCTTGCGGATGCAGTCCTGCGCGAGCCGGGCCGCAGGCCCACCGATCGAGCCCAGGTAGAACCCGCCGTGGGCGGCGCAGGAGTCCACGACCTGCTTCGAGCGGTTGCCCTTGGCCAGCATCACCAGCGACCCGCCGGCCTCCTGGAACTGCTGCACGTAGGAGTCCATCCGGCCGGCCGTGGTCGGGCCGAAGGAGCCCGAGGCGTAGCCCTCCGGTGTCTTGGCCGGACCGGCGTAGTAGACGGCGTGGTCCTTGAGGTACTGCGGCATCGGCTCGCCCGCGTCGAGCCGCTCGGCGATCTTGGCGTGCGCGATGTCGCGGGCGACGACCAGCGGCCCGGTCAGCGACAGCCGGGTCTTCACCGGCAGCTGCGAGAGCTGGGCGCGGATCTCGTCCATCGGCCGGTTCAGGTCGACCCGCACGACCTCGTCGGACAGGTCGGCGTCGGTGGCCTCGGGCAGGTACTGGGCCGGGTCGCGCTCCAGTTGCTCCAGGTAGACCCCGGACGGGGTGATCTTCGCCTTGGCCTGGCGGTCCGCCGAGCAGGACACCGCGACGCCGACCGGCAGCGAGGCGCCGTGCCGGGGCAGCCGGATGACGCGCACGTCGTGGCAGAAGTACTTGCCGCCGAACTGGGCGCCGATCCCGAAGTTGCGGGTCAGCTCCAGGACCTGCTGTTCCAGGTCGGTGTCGCGGATGGCGTGACCGAGCGGCGAGCCCTCGGTCGGCAGGTTGTCCAGGTAGCGGGCCGAGGCCAGCTTGGCGACCTTCAGGTTGAACTCCGCCGACATGCCGCCGACGACGATCGCCAGGTGGTACGGCGGGCAGGCCGCGGTGCCGAGGCTGCGCAGCTTCTCGTCCAGGAACGCGGCGAGGCGCTTCGGGTTCAGCAGCGCCTTGGTCTCCTGGTAGAGGAAGGTCTTGTTGGCCGATCCGCCGCCCTTGGCCATGACCAGGAACTCGTAGTACGGGTCGCGGCCCGGCTTGGCGTACAGCTCGACCTGGGCGGGCAGGTTGGTGCCGGTGTTCTTCTCGTCCCAGAAGCTGATCGGCGCCATCTGCGAGTAGCGCAGGTTCAGCTCCTGGTAGGCCTCGAAGACGCCACGCGACACCGCGGCCTCGTCGTCGCCGCCGGTCAGCACGGTCTCGGTCTTCTTGCCGACCACGATCGCGGTGCCGGTGTCCTGGCACATCGGCAGCACCCCGCCCGCGGACACACAGGCGTTGCGCAGCAGGTCGGTGGCGACGAACCGGTCGTTGCCGGAGGCCTCGGGGTCGTCGATGATGGCGCGCAGCTGCTTCAGGTGGGAGGGTCGCAGCAGGTGCTGGATGTCGGTGACCGCGGCACGGACCAGGCCGGTGATCGTCTCGGGCGGGACCTCGAGGAAGGTGCGGCCCGCGGCCTCGGTCACGGTTCCCGCGGGCAGGTCCAGCTCGCGGTACTCGGTGTCGTCCGGGCCGAGCGGGAGCACGTCGGTGTGGTGGAACTCGGGCATGGCGGGGACGCTACCGGCCGTTGCCGGGCGGGCACCGCAGGTGGAGACGCAGGCGACGTGTGACCGGCGCTAAGCGGACGAGCCTCCGGTTACTGCTGTAGTGTGGGCCACATGCCTGGCTCGATCCTGGGAACCTCCGTCCGCCGCGTCGAGGACGCCGACCTGATCACCGGCGCGAGCACGTTCGTCGGCAACCTGGTCCACGGTGCCGACGCACCGGCGGGCCTCGCCCACGTCGCGTTCGTCCGCTCACCGGTGGCGCACGCGCTGCTCACCGGCATCGACACCACCGAGGCCGCGGCCGCGCCCGGCGTCCTCGCCGTGTACACCGCGGCCGACCTCGACCTGCCCGCCCACCACGGCCTGATGGTCCTCAACCCGGCACTGCCGCGGCCGCCGCTGGCGACCGACCGGGTCCGGTTCGTCGGCGAGGCGGTGGCGCTGGTCGTCGCCGAGAGCCGCGCCGCCGTCGACGCCACCGAGCTCGTCGAGGTCGACTACGACCCGCTGCCCGCGGTCACCGACATCGAGGCCGCCCTCGCCGACGACGCCCCGCTGCAGTTCCCCGACCAGGGCAACAACCTCGCGGCGGGCGAGCGGGGGACCGGTGACCCGCTCGACGGCGCGGAGGTGGTCGTCCGGGCCCGGATGGTGAACCAGCGCGTCGCCGCCGTCCCGATGGAGGGCAACGCGATCGTCGTGGACCCCACCACCACCGACTTCCCGCTGACCGTGCACGTCTCCACCCAGATGCCGCACGGGTTCCGCACCCAGCTGGCCGGGCTGGCCGGGCTGGAGCCCGAGCAGGTCCGGGTGATCGCCCCGCACGTCGGCGGCGGGTTCGGCGCGAAGGCCGGGGTGCTCGCCGAGCACACCGCGACCGTCGCCGCCGCCCGGGCGCTCGGGCGGCCGCTGGCCTGGATCGAGACCCGCTCGGAGAACCTCGTCTCGATGCCCCACGGACGCGGGCAGGTCGGCTACTACGAGCTCGGCCTCACCCGCGACGGCCGGATGACCGGTCTGCGGGTCCGTGTGGTCGGCGACGCGGGTGCCTACGCCGGGTTCGGCGGCGCGCTGCCGCTGCGCACCACCTACCTCATGGCCACCGGCGTCTACGACATCACGAACCTGCGCTACGACGCCGTCTCGGCGCTGACCAACGCCACCCCGATGGGCGCCTTCCGCGGCGCGGGCCGGCCCGAGGCCGCCGCCCACCTGGAGCGGCTGGTCGACGTCGCCGCCGCCGAGCTGGGCATGGACCCGGTCGAGCTGCGCCGGCGCAACCTGCTGGCGCCCGACGTCTTCCCGTACACCACCCCCACCGGTGCCCGCTACGACGTCGGCGACTACGACCTGCCGCTGCGCGAGGCGCTGCGCGTCGCGGGGTACGACGAGTTGCGTGCCGAGCAGGCCCGTCGGCGCGCGGCGGGCGACCCGGTGCGCCTGGGCATCGGGATCGCGGTCTACGTCGAGGTCACCGCAGGTGGCGGGGGCGGGGAGTACGGCTCGGTCACCGTGCACGACGACGGCACGGCGACCGTCTCGGCCGGGACCTCCGCGCACGGCCAGGGGCACGCGACGTCGTTCGCCATGCTGGTGTCGGACCGGCTCGGCATCCCGATGGACCGGATCCGCTACGTCCAGTCCGACACCGCGGTCGTCCCGCGCGGTGCCGGGACCGGCGGCTCGCGGTCGCTGCAGCTCGGCGGGACCGCGGTGTCCGAGGCCGCGCACGAGCTGTACGAGCGCGCCCGCAAGCTCGCCGCGCACCTGCTGGAGGCCGCCGCCGAGGACGTCGAGATCAGCGACGAGGGCACCTTCGGGGTGGCCGGCGTGCCCGGTGGGCCCACCGTGACCTGGCCGGACGTGCACCGCCAGGCCACCGCGACCGGCGAGGAGCTGCACGTCGGGCTCGACTCGGCCCAGGACGGCGCGACCTTCCCGTTCGGTGCGCACCTGTCGGTCGTCGAGGTCGACACCGAGACCGGGCGGGTCACGCCGCTCCGGCACGTCGCCGTCGACGACTGCGGGCGGATCCTGAACCCGCTGCTCGTCGAGGGACAGCAGCACGGCGGCCTGGCACAGGGGGTCGCGCAGGCGCTGCACGAGGAGGTCCTGTTCGACGACGAGGGCCAGCCGCTGACCTCGAGTCTCGCCGCGTACACGATCCCCACCGCGGCCGACCTGTTCTCTTTCGAGACCTCGACGACCGAGACCCCGACCCCGCTCAACTCGCTGGGGGCCAAGGGCATCGGCGAGTCCGCGACGATCGGGTCGACCCCGGCCGTGCAGAACGCCGTGGTCGACGCGCTGTCGGACCTGGGCGTGCGGCACGTCGACCTGCCCTGCACGCCCGAGCGGGTGTGGCGGGCCGTCGCCGCGGCGCGCGCCGGCGCGCCGCAGGACGCCTGGCGGGAGCCGCCCGCGGTGTTCGACGACCTGCCGGTGCGCGGCGGGGGCGCCGAGGACGACGCCGCGATCTGACCCGGCGTCCCGCGACCGGCACGGGCCGGCCACCGGAGGGCACGGTCGCCGCCCGGCCGCCCGGCGGGGTGCCGTGGCGGATCCACACCCGCTGTCCGGCATCCACACCTGCTGCAACGGGTGTGGCTACCCGACAGCGGGTGTGGCTGCGGGTCGCCCCGCCGCTGGGCCGGCGGGGGTGCCGCGGGCGACCCGGCTCTCGGCGCGGTGGGCGGTCACCCGGGGGCGGGACGGGTGGCGCCGCGCCGGTGGGACGGTTCCCGGACGGGGTCGTCCCCGTCGCCGTGGTGGCGGAGTGCGTGTCGCGGTCCGTCGACCGTGTCACTCGTACGGGTGAGTTCGGCCCGTCCACCGGCCGGGACGCGCGGTAACCCACCCCCTGACTGTTCCGCGGGCCCCCGGTGGCGCAGACTCTCCGCCGGACGGCAACCGATACCGGGAGGCACCCGCACGATGAGGCTCGCGACGATCCGGACCGCGACCGGGCACCGGGCGGTGCGCGTCGACGGCGACACCGCCGTCGAGACGGGGGAGGCCGACGTACGGGCGCTGCTGGAGCGCCCCGACTGGGCCGAGCACGCCGCGGGTGCGGACGGTCCGGTGCACGAGACCTCCGGACTGGACTACGCGCCGCTGGTGCCGTCGCCCGAGAAGATCATCTGCGTCGGTCTGAACTACCGCGACCACGTGCTCGAGATGGGCAACGAGCTGCCCGAGTACCCGACGGTCTTCGGGAAGTACGCGCCCGCCCTGATCGGCGCGTACGACGAGATCGAGCTGCCCGAGCAGTCCGACCGGGTCGACTACGAGGCCGAGCTCGTCGTCGTCATCGGTCGTTCGGTCCGGCGCGCCGACCGCGAGTCGGCCGCTGCCGCCATCGCCGGGTACACGGTGCTCAACGACGTCTCGATGCGCGACTACCAGCGGCGCACCAAGCAGTTCCTGCAGGGCAAGACCTGGGAGCACTCGACCCCGCTCGGACCGGTGCTGGTCACCCCCGACGAGCTGCCCGCCGACCCGGCCGCCGGCGGGTCGCTGCGGATCTTCTCCGAGCTGTCCGGGGAGACCATGCAGGACTCGACGACCGACCAGCTCGTCTTCGGCGCGGTGGACCTCGTCGTCTACCTGTCGGAGATCCTCACGCTCAACCCCGGGGACGTCATCGCCACCGGCACCCCGGGCGGCGTCGGTGACGCGCGCACGCCCCCGCGATACCTGACCGACGGTGCGGAGATCGTCACCGCGGTGGAGGGGATCGGCGAGTGCCGCAACGTGTGCCGGGCGGTGCGGTGACTCCCGGCCCCGCAGCGCAGGGCCGGCCCACCGTCCCGCCGCCGGTGGCCGAGGCGCTCGCCTGGGCCGCCGACGGCCAGGCCCACCTGCGCGGGCTGATGACCCGGATGGCCGGCGAGGCGTTCCGCGCCCCCTCGGCGCTGCCGGGCTGGACCCGCGCGCACGTGCTCACCCACCTGGCCCGCAACGCCGACGCCATGGTGAACCTGCTGACCTGGGCGCGGACCGGTGTCGAGACCCCGGCCTACGCCGACGCCGCCTCCCGCGACGCCGACATCGAGGCCGGGGCCGTCCGCAGCTCCGACGAGATCCGCGCCGACGTCGTCGCCGCCTCCGACCGACTCGCCGACGCGGTGCGCTCGATGCCGGAGAAGGCCTGGTCGGCGACCGTGCGCAACCCACAGGGCGTCGAGATGCCGGTGACCGCGGTGCCGTGGAACCGGGCGCGCGAGGTGTGGATCCACGCCGTCGACCTCGACGTCGGCGCCTCGTTCAAGGACCTGCCCATCCCGATGCGGGAGGTCCTGGTCGCCGACGTGGTCGCCCGGCTGGAACGCAGGCCCGGCTGCCCGCACGTGCGGATCGAGGAGGTCCGTACCGGCGCGACGCTCGAGTTCGGGCCCGGCCCCGCCGGGCCGGACGGCGCCGAGCCGCGCGATCTCGGCACCGTCCGCGGCAAGGCGCACGACATCATCGCCTGGCTGCTGGGCCGTCCGTTCGACAAGGGCCTGCGCGACGCCGACGGCAGGCTCCCCCCGCCGCTACCGGTCTGGCTCTGAGCCCGGTTCCGCCGCGGGACGGTCACGCCCCTCCAGGACGTCCAGGCGTGCGGTCGCGCGCCCCAGCTGGCGGGCCATCTCGTCGAGCCGGGCCTGCAGCAGCGCCATCTCGGCGGTGAGCACGGCGACCGCGCCCGCCGTGGCGACCGGGTCGCCCATGGCCCCGTCGGCGGGCTCGGCGTCGTGCGGGTCCTCGCCGGTCCCCACCGGGTCCGGGGTGGTCAGCGGGCCTGCCGCGAGGTCGTCGGGCAGCAGGGTGAGGTCGGCGAGTTCGGCGAACCGTTGCGCCGACAGCACCGGGCGCGCCCCGGCGCAGCGCAGGCACACCGGCTCCAGCCTGCGCCAGCCGTGCTGGCCGGACCCGGTGTCGGCCAGCACCGCGACCCGCGAGCCGCACCGGCAGGGCCGCATCCGGATCGTGCGCACCCGTTGCCGGGCGTAACGCAGGCCCAGCTCGTAGCGGCGGAACCGGCCGGACGCGGCCACCTCGAGCAGGATCGCGCCCTGGTGCTCGGGCGCGCACGCCAGCTCGCGGGCGTCGTCGGCGGTGTGGAAGCAGTAGAACCCGCAGTCGCACCACCGCGACGGGGACGCGTGCCGGCAGCCGTGCGCGCACACCGCGTCGTCGACGGTGCGGTAGACGTGCGCCCGACCGAGCGTCACCCCGCTGAAGCCCGCCGTCGTGCCGTCGGCGGACAGCATCGGGAAGGCCAGCTTGTGGCCCTCCAGCGGGCCGGTCGGGTGCTCCAGCGGTGTCCGGCGGAACAGCCCGCGCACCCGGTCAGTCCTCGCGGGGCCCCGAGTGCGCCGGCTGCGGGGCGGCCGGCGTCCACTCGGTGAACTCGGGCTCGACGGCCCGCGCCGGACGCGGGCGGTCCTGGGCGTCGGCCACCCGGTCGGCCTCGTGGTCCACGGCGAATCCCTCGGAGATCTTGCGACCCAGCCTCATGACGCCTCCCGTGTGCTCCGGGTCCCGGCCACCTGGTGGACGTGGCCGCCGTCACCAGGCTGACCGTTCGGCACGGGGTTGTCCAGGGCGGAACGGGTGAGCCGGGGGCGGGGACGGATCACAGCCACGCCCGGCCCGCCGTCGGTAACGTCCTGTGCCACGACGGGGACCGGGGGTGACCGATGCGGGGCGAGGCGCGCTACGGGCTCGAGCACGAGCTCGCGCTGCTACGCGGGGACGGGACGGTGGCCGACCACCGGTCGCTGACCCACGCGCAGGTCGCGGCGATCGTCGACGAGCTGCCGGAGCTGCCCGGCGACCAGTCGGACCTGCGGATTGGCGATGCCGGCATCCGCCGCAAGCGGTGGTACGCCGAGGGCTACGAGCGTCTCGGCGACGACGGCGAGCTGCTCCGGTTCGAGCCGAAGGGCATCGAGATCCGCACCTGCGTGCACGACTCGGTCGAGGCCGCGGTCGACGCGCTGGTCGCCGACGCCGGGACGCTGGCCGGGGTCGCCGCCCGGCACGGGTTGCGTCCGGTCGCGTTCGGCCATCCCCCGGAGCTGTCGGTCTACCGGCTGGACCCGCCGCCCAACGCCCACGAGCGGGCGCTGATGGCCGCGTCGCCGGAGGAACGGACCTCCCACCTGCACATGGTCACCTGGGGGCCGGACCTGAACCTGTCGTTCCCCGAGACGGGCACCGACCCGGAAGTGCTGACCGACGCGGCGGCGAAGCTGACCTACTACAGCCCGTACCTGGTGCCGTGGTCGTTCTCCTCGCCGTTCCGCGACGGCCGCCCGTGGGGCGGGCTGTCGGCCCGCACGGCACGGCGCACCGGGGCGCGTCCGGCCGCGCTGGCCTACCTGCCGCCCGACGCCGCGCTGCCGGTGACCGACCCCAGCCTCGCGCGGCACGCCGGCATCCCGGGGGAGGTGGGGCGGATCGAGTTCAAGGCCTTCGACGCCGTCCCGGTGGTCCCGGGGGAGGAGCCGGCCGACGGGGTCGGCACCGACCTGCCCGCAGCGCTGCTGAGCCTGCTCACCGGCCTGCTGCGTGACGACACCCTGCCCGGCCGCCGGCGCACCCCGGACGCGGCGGCGCACCGCCGGTCGGCGCTGCGGGGCTGGTCGGACCCCGCGGTCCGGGCGGGGTCGCAGGCCGTCCTCGACGCCGCGACGGCCGCGGTGGCCGGCGACGAGGCCCACGGCGCGCGGCTGGCGACGCTGGCCCGTCGGCTGGCGCGGCGCGAGACCCCCGCGGCCCGGATGCTGGTCCGCCACCGCGCGGGCGGCGGCATCCCGGGTGCCGGCCACCCGCCGTCGCGCGGCGCCGGGTGCCCCGACGGCACCCGGCCGGCCGGTGGGCCCCGGCGGGGCGCGCCGGGGCCCGGTCCGGCTCAGCGGTAGCTGTGCTCCTCGGCGGGGTACTCGCCGTGCCGGACGTCGGCGGCGAACGCGGCCGCCGCGTCGTGCAGTGCCGTACCCAGCTCGGCGTACTTCTTCACGAAGCGCGGCACCTTCCCGCGGTTCATGCCGGCCATGTCCGACCACACCAGCACCTGGGCGTCGCAGTCGGGCCCGGCGCCGATGCCGACGGTCGGGATGCGGAGCTCCCCGGTCACCCGCTTGGCGACGTCGGCGGGGACCATCTCCAGCACGACGGCGAACGCGCCGGCCTCCTGCACCGCCAGCGCGTCCTCGACGAGCCGGTCGGCCGCGTCGCCGCGGCCCTGGATGCGGAACCCGCCCAGCGCGTGCTCGCTCTGCGGGGTGAACCCGAGGTGGCCCATCACCGGCACCCCCGAGGCGGTGAGCGCCTCGACCTGCGGTGCGAACCGCGCCCCGCCCTCCAGCTTGACCGCGTGTGCCCCGCCCTCCTTCATGAACCGGAACGCGGTCTCCTGCGCCTGCGCAGGGGAGATCTGGTAGCTGCCGAAGGGCAGGTCGGCCACGACGAGTGCGCTGCGGGCGCCGCGCACGACGGCGCGGGTCAGCGGGACCAGGTCGTCGACCGTGACCGGGATGGTGTTGTCGTGACCGAACACGTTGTTGCCCGCGGAGTCGCCGACGAGCAGCACCGGGATGCCGGCGTCGTCGAAGATCTCGGCGGAGTAGACGTCGTAGGCGGTCAGCATGGGCCAGCGCCGACCCTCCTGCTTCCACTGCAGCAGGTGGTGGACGCGGGTCCGCCTGGGCGGGGTCGCGGGCGCCCGGTACGGGGCCGCCACCTCTCCGCTCTCCTGTGTGCTCACCGGTGAGCTCCTTCCGTGCCTCGAGGCCCACGCTGGTCGTGGGTCCCCGGGTTCGCCGTCGATGGCGGACGCCAGGGTGGCAGCGCACGGGCCCGGACCGCCCCGTGGTGTGGGCACCCTCACCCGGGCGACGACCCGCGACCGGTCACCGTCGGGGGTCGGTGGCATGCTCACCGTCATGCTCCCTCGGCTGTTGCGACCACGTGCCCACCGACGAGAGGCACCGGCCCGCAGGCGGATGCGTCCGGCCGCGCTCACCGTGCTCGGTGCGGCCACCCTCGTCCTGGTCGGGGCCTGTGCCGACGCGGGCACCGGGGACCAGCCGCAGGCCGCGCAGAACCCGCCGGAGCTGGCGCAGTTCTACGACCAGCAGCTGCAGTGGGGCCCCTGCAACGACTACGCCCCCACCGCGGACGACGCGCAGACCTACGCCGACCCGCAGTTCGACTGCACCCGGGTGACCGTCCCGCAGGACTACGCCCAGCCCGGCGACGGGAAGACGATGCAGATCGCGCTGCTGCGCAAGAAGGCGACCGGCGCGAAGATCGGCTCGCTGTTCGCCGACCCGGGCGGCCCCGGCGCCTCGGGCACGTCCTTCGTGGCGCGCCAGGCCTCCACCTGGGCCACGAACGGCCTGGGGGACCGGTTCGACCTGGTCGGGTTCGACCCCCGCGGCACCGGCGCCAGTCTGCCGAAGATCCAGTGCCTCACCGACGCGGAGAACGACGAGGAGCGCACGAAGGTCTTCGCGGACCCCTCGCCCGCCGGGGTCGCCGCGGCGGAGGCCGACAGCCGGCAGTTCGCCGAGCGCTGCACCCAGCGCACCGGTGCCGACGTGCTGGCCAACGTCGGCACCCGTGACGTCGCCAAGGACATGGACGTCATGCGGGCCGCCGCCGGTGACCAGAAGATGACCTACGCCGGCTTCTCCTACGGCACCGAGCTCGGCACCGCCTACGCCGAGGCGTTCCCGCAGAACGTCCGGGCGCTGCTGCTCGACGGCGCGATCGACCCGACGCAGTCGACCATCGACTCCACGGTCAAGCAGAACGCCGGGTTCCAGCTCGCGTTCGACAACTTCGCCAAGGACTGCACCAGCCGGCCCGGCTGCCCGCTGGGCACCGACCCGGCGAAGGCGACCCAGGCCTTCCAGACGGTCATGCGGCCGCTGATCGACACGCCCGCGAAGGTGGGCGACGGGCGGGTCCTGAGCTTCGCCGACGCCCAGACCGGCGTCAGCCAGGCCCTCTACGTCTCGCAGCTGTGGCCCGCGCTGCAGCAGGGGATCTCGCAGGTCGCGAACGGCAACGGCGACCTGCTGATGCGCCTGGCCGACCTCTACTACGAGCGCGACGAGCAGGGTCGCTACTCGAACATGCTGCAGGCCTTCCAGTCGATCAGCTGCGTGAACCAGCCTGCGCTCAAGGAACCCTCGGAGGCCCTGGAGCTGGCCACGCGGGCCGACGAGGCCGCCCCGTTCCGTTCCACCGGGCGCGGCCCGGTCGGTGCCCGCGACGCGTGCGCGTTCTGGCCGGTCCCGCCCACCAGCGAGCCGCACACGCCCCAGGTCGACGGGCTCCCGCCGGTCGTCGTGGTGTCGGTCACCGGTGACCCGGCCACCCCGTACCAGGCCGGGGTCGACCTGGCCCAGCAGCTGGGCGGCAGCCTGATCAAGGTCAACGGCAACCAGCACACCGCGTCGTTGCAGGGTGACGCGTGCACCGACCGGTTCGCGATCGACTACCTGGTGAACCTCACGCTCCCGCCGCAGGGCGCGGAGTGCACGCTCGCGGCCGGCTGAGGCCCGTCGCGCGGGGTGTGCGGGCGACCACGACCGGGTCGCTCGCACACCCCGGTAACGTCCGCGTAACACGGGGTTCCTAGGCTCCGCCGCATGGACCGCCAGCAGGAGTTCGTGCTCCGCACGCTCGAGGAACGCGATATCCGTTTCGTCCGTCTCTGGTTCACGGACGTGCTCGGCTACCTCAAGTCGGTGGCGGTGGCCCCGGCCGAGCTGGAGGGCGCCTTCGCCGAGGGGATCGGCTTCGACGGGTCGGCCATCGAGGGCTTCGCCCGCGTCTACGAGTCCGACATGGTCGCCAAGCCCGACCCGTCCACGTTCCAGGTCCTGCCCTGGGAGACCGCCTCCGGCGAGCACTACTCCGCCCGGATGTTCTGCGACATCGCCATGCCCGACGGGTCGCCGTCCTGGGCCGACCCGCGGCACGTGCTGACCCGTGCGCTGAACAAGGCGGGCGAGGCCGGGTTCACCTGCTACGTGCACCCGGAGATCGAGTTCTACCTGCTCCGCGACCTGCCCGACGACGGCACCCGCCCCGTCCCGGCGGACTCCGGCGGTTACTTCGACCAGGCCAGCCACGACGTCGCCCCGCACTTCCGGCGGAACACGATCGAGACGCTGGAGTCGATGGGCATCTCGGTGGAGTTCTCCCACCACGAGGGCGGCCCCGGCCAGCAGGAGATCGACCTGCGCTACGCCGACGCGCTGACGATGGCCGACAACCTCATGACGTTCCGCTACGTCGTGAAGGAGGTCGCGCTCACCCAGGGCGTGCGGGCCTCGTTCATGCCCAAGCCGTTCTCCGAGCACCCCGGCTCGGCGATGCACACCCACTTCTCGCTGTTCGAGGGCGACCACAACGCCTTCCACGACCCGGACGACCCCTACGAGCTCTCCGCGACCGGCAAGGCGTTCGTCGCCGGGGTGCTCAAGCACGCCCGCGAGATCACCGCCGTCACCAACCAGTGGGTCAACTCCTACAAGCGGCTCATCACCGGCGGCGAGGCCCCGACCGCGGTGTCCTGGGGCCACGCGAACCGGTCCGCCCTGGTCCGGGTGCCGATGTACTCCCCGGGCAAGTCGTCCTCGCGCCGGGTCGAGGTCCGCACGCTGGACTCCGCGTGCAACCCCTACCTCGCCTACGCGGTCATCCTGGGTGCCGGTCTGACCGGCATCCAGAAGGGGTACGAGCTGCCCCCGCCCACCGAGGACGACGTGTGGGCCCTGACCGACACCGAGCGCCGCGCGCTGGGCTACGAGCTGCTCCCGCAGAACCTGACCGAGGCCCTCGACGTCATGGAGCGCAGTGAGCTGGTCGCCGAGTACCTCGGCGAGCACGTGTTCGACTTCTTCCTGCGCAACAAGCGCGCCGAGTGGGACGCCTACCGCCGGAACGTGACACCGCACGAGCTCGCCACGTACCTTCCGGTCCTGTGAGCGGCTTCGACGCAGAAGAGATCATCCTGGGCCCGCTGCCGAAGGGCATCACACGGGCCGGCGAGGGACAGCACACGCGGGTGTGGAACGTGCTGGGCCACACCTACTGGGCGAAGGCGGTCAGCGCGACCAGCTTCGCCTTCGAGACCCTCGACCCGCCGGGCACCGGGGTGCCGCCGCACGTGCACACCACCCAGGACGAGCACATCCACGTGCTCGACGGGGTGTTCACCCTCTACCTCGACGGGCAGTGGGAGAAGGCCGGGCCGGGCGACACCGTGCTGATGCCCAAGGGGCTCCCGCACGCGTACTACAACAAGGGCGACGCCGACGCCCGGGCGCTGTTCTGGGTGAGCCCGGCCGGGCGGCTGGCGTCGCTGTTCGACCGGCTGCACGACCTCACCGACCCGGCCGAGGTCGTCCGGCAGTCGGCGCGCCACGACGTCGAGTTCCTGCCGCCGGGCAGCGTCCCCGGGGCCGACTAGCGGGTGTTGCCCGACGCGCGGTGGTAGCCGGCGAAGATCTCCTCGAGCTCGTCGCCGGTGATCACCGCGTCCAGGTCGTCGAAGCCGTCGGGGGCGCGTCGCTCGACCTCGTCGATGACCCGCTCCGGGCCCCCCATCCGGTTGCGCAGCACGACCTCGGCGGTCGTCGGCAGCCGCTCGGCCTGGGAGGCGGCCAGCGCCGCCTGCGGGGTGGCGGCCGCCGACAGGTGTCCGGCGAGCGAGGCGGCGTCGAGGATCGCCTGGCCCGCGCCGTTGGAGCCCATCGGGACCATCGGGTGCGCGGCGTCGTCGAGCAGCGTGACCCGGCCGCGGGACCAGTGCGGCAGCGGGTCCCGGTCGCACATCGGGAACCCGAAGATGCCGGGTGTCGCGGCGATCAGGGCGAGGTGGTCGACGTCGTCGAGCTGGAAGCGGCGGGCGTGGGCGAGGGTCTCCTCGCGGTCGGCGGGCCGTGACCAGTCCTGCCGCTGCGGGGCCGGGTCGCCGTCGACGCCGGTCGCGATGCACACCGCCCAGTTCGTGAGCACGGTGCCGGGCGCGGACCCGGCGCCGACCGGGTAGACGACGAGCTTGGCCGCGTTCCCGCCCGCGACCACCATCGAGCGGCCCCCGCGGAACGCCGGCCAGTCCGTCGCCCCGCGCCACATCGACACCCCGTTCCAGTGCGGCGGCCCCTCCCCAGGGAACAGGCCCGTCCGCACCGCGGAGTGGATGCCGTCCGCGCCGACCAGCACGTCACCGGTCGCCTCCGGCGTCGCCGGGTCGGTGAAGCGCACCCGCACCCCGTCACGGTCGTCGGCGACGGCGGCCACCCGGTGCCGGGTGCGGACCGCGTCCGGCCCGAGCCGGTCCCGCACGGCGTCGGCGAGCATCCGGTGCACCCGGCCGCGGTGCCCGGCGACCTGGGGGACGGCGAACCCGGCCGCCACCCCGCAGGGGCGCCGCAGGATCGGCTGTCCGAGCCGGTGGGCGTAGGTGAGGTCGGTCGTCGCGATCCCGACCGCGGCCAGGTCCTCGGCGAGCCCGAGGTCGTGGAGTACCCGCACGGCGTGCGGGAGCAGGTTGAACCCGACGCCGAGCTCGCCCGCGCCGGAGCCCTGCTCGAACACGGTCGACCCGATCCCGACCCGGTGCAGGGCGAGCGCGGTGGTGAGCCCGCCGATCCCGCCTCCGGCGATCAACACGTGCACGGGGGTCCTCCTGGACGGGTGTCGGTCGGCGGTCGGCGGTGCACGTCTCAGGGGCGGGGGAAGGCCAGGGCCAGGGTGTCGGTGATGCGGCCCAGCACGGCGCGGTCGTCGTCGCCGAGCCGGTCGAGGACCAGCTCGCGCACGGTGCGCAGGTGGGTCGGCGCGGCGGCCCGCACGACGGCGAGGCCGTCGTCGGTGAGCGCGGCCAGGGTGTAGCGGCCGTCGCCGGGGTCGGGGGAGCGTCGCACCCAGCCGCGGCCCTCCAGCCGCTTGACGACGTTCGACAGCCGGGACTGCGAACCGTTGGTGAGGAACGCGAGCTCGCCCATCCGCAGCCGGCGCTCCGGTGCCTCGGACATGTGGCTCAGCGTCAGGTACTCGAACAGGCTCAGCCCGTGCTCGCGCTGCAGCGGGGCCTCCAGGCGCCCGGGCAGCAGCATGATCATCGACGCGACGCCGGTCCAGGCGGCCTTGTCCTGCGCGTCCAGCCACCGGGGTGCGGCGTCGGGCTCGGCGGGTCGGTCCTCCACCGGCCGGACTGTACAACGCCGTCAATCACTTGTAGATTGAATTCATGCTTGAAGTAAATGACCGACCGACCTTCCACCTGACCCCCGGCTACGGTGAGGCCGCCCGGGACCTGCTCGGCTACAGCCAGGCCGTCCGCATCGGGAACCGGGTCGAGACCTCCGGCCAGGGCGGCTGGGACGACGCCTTCGCCGTCCCGCAGGACCTGGAGGCCGAGATCGTCGCGGCCTTCGACAACGTGGCCCGCACCCTCGCCGAGGCCGGCGCGACCTGGGCGGACGTGGTGCACGTGAACTCCTACCACCGCGTCGCCCCGGGGGAGGCGGCGATCGGTGCGGACCACAACGACGTCATGACCCGCGAGTTCCGGGTGCGTACCGGCGGACGCGCACCGGTGTGGACGCAGACCGGGGTGACCGCGCTCGGGCTCGCCGCGATGCGCGTCGAGATCCGGGTGACCGCGCTGATCGAACCGGAGCGCACCGGGCGGGACTGACCCGTCCGGGGCTGCCGGGCGGACGGTGGGCACCGTGACCCCGCGGTGATGGGGCAGGATCACCGGTCATGGATCGGCGCACGGGGACATCGCTGGCCCGGCTCGGCCTCACCGGTGAGGACGCGGCCACGACCCTGCGCGGTCTGGGCTGGTGGGCCGGCGACGGGCCGGCCCCGGGCTGCGAGGAGATCATGTGGGCGCTGGCCCGCAGCCCCGACCAGTCCCTCGCGCTGCGGGCGGTCGAGCGGCTCGCGCAGACCGCCCCGTGGCCCGCGATCGACCGGGCGCTGCGCACCGACCGCGGCCTGCGTGGCCGGCTGTTCGCGACCCTGGGGTCGTCGACGGCGCTGGGCGACCACCTCGTCGGGCACCCGGACCGCTGGCCGTTGCTCGCCGACACCGCCGAGCGCGGGAACCTGCCGCCGGACCTGGCCCGGCGCAGCGCGAACCTGCTCCGCGCGGTCGGTGCCGACCCGGACGCCCCGCGCCCGGGCACCGTCGGCGGGGCGCGGGCCCCGCTGACCGGGGCCGAGGCCGTGGCGGCGCTGCGCACCGCCTACCGCGACGAGCTGCTCGGCCTCGCCTCGGCCGACCTGGCCGCGGTCGGGGACCCCACGCTGCCGGTGATGGAGGTCGACGACGTCGCCGCGCAGCTCGCCGACCTCGCCGAGGCCGCGGTCTCGGCGGCGCTGGCGGTGGCCGCCGCCGAGCTGGACCCGCCCGACGAGCTGCGCCTGGCGGTCATCGGCCTCGGCAAGTGCGGCGGGCGCGAGCTCAACTACGTCTCCGACGTCGACGTCGTGTTCGTCGCCGAGCCCGGCGGTGAGCTCGCCGCACCCGCGACGAAGCTGGCGTCGCGGGTCATGCGCATCGCGGGGGAGGCCTGCTTCGAGGTCGACGCGAACCTGCGGCCCGAGGGCCGCCAGGGCGCGCTGGTGCGGACCCTCGACGGGCACGTCGCCTACTACAAGCGGTGGGCGAAGACCTGGGAGTTCCAGGCCCTGCTCAAGGCCCGGCCGATCGCCGGGGACGCCGAGCTCGGCCGGGCCTACGTCGAGGCGCTCTCGCCGATGGTCTGGCAGGCCTCCACCCGGGACGACTTCGTCGCCGAGGTGCAGGCCATGCGTGCCCGGGTCATCGAGAACATCCCGTCCGAACAGCGGGAACGGGAGCTGAAGCTGGGCCGCGGCGGGCTGCGCGACGTCGAGTTCGCCGTGCAGCTGCTGCAGCTGGTGCACGGCCGCGGCGACGACACCCTGCACTCGGGCACCACCCTGGTCGCGCTCGCCGCGCTGTCCGAGGGCGGCTACGTCGGCCGCGACGACGGCGCCAACCTCGCCGCCTCCTACCGGTTCCTGCGCCTGCTGGAGCACCGGCTGCAGCTGCAGAAGCTGCGCCGCACCCACCTGCTCCCGGCCGCCGACGACACCGACGGGCTGCGCTGGCTCGCCCGGGCCGCGCGGATCCGCCCGGACGGCCGCCGCGACGTCGTCGGGGTGCTGGTCGACGAGTGGCAGCGCAACGCCCGCCGCGTCACCCGGCTCCACGAGAAGCTGTTCTACCGGCCGCTGCTGTCGGCGGTGTCGCGGCTGGCCGCCGACGGCGCCGACGCCGTGCTGTCCCCGGAGGCGGCACGGGCGCGGATGAAGGCGCTGGGCTGGGCGTCGCCGGAGGGGGCGCTGGGGCACCTGCGGGCGCTCACCGGCGGGGTGTCGCGGGCCGCGTCGATCCAGCGCGCCCTGCTTCCGGTGCTGCTGGACTCGCTGTCGCGCAGCCCGGACCCCGACCGCGGCCTGCTCGCCTACCGGCGGGTTTCCGAGGCGCTCGCCGACACCCCCTGGTACCTGCGCCTGCTCCGCGACGAGGGCGCGGTCGCACAGCGGCTGATGACGCTGCTCGGCACGTCGGCGCTGGTCCCGGACCTGCTGGCCCGCGCCCCGGAGGTCCTGCGGATGCTCGCGACCTCCTCGGGGGTGCAGAGCCCGGAGCTGACCCGGGATCCGGCCGAGGTGTCGATGGCGCTGCGCACCACCGTGGCCCGGCAGCACACCCCGGAGGCAGCGGTCGCCTCGGCGCGGTCCTACCGCCGCCACGAGATGCTGCGGATCGCCTGTGCCGACCTGCTCGGCCTGCTGCCCGTCGACGCCGTCTGCGCGGCGCTGAACTCGGTGAACGAGGCGGTACTGGCCGCGACGCTGGATGCGGTGCTGCGGGCGGAGACCGAGCGGCCCGCCGTCCTGTCGGTGATCGGGATGGGGCGTCTCGGCGGCGGCGAGTCGAGCTACGGCAGCGACGCCGACGTCATGTTCGTCTGCGCGCCGGCCGAGGGGGTCGACGACCACACCGCGGTGCGGTGGGCGACCCGCGTCGTCGAACGGGTGCGACGGCTGCTGGGCTCCCCGAGCCCGGACCCGGCGCTTCCGGTCGACGCAGACCTGCGCCCGGAGGGGCGCTCCGGACCGATGGTCCGCACGCTCGCCTCCTACCGCGAGTACTACGCCCGCTGGGGCGAGGTGTGGGAGGCCCAGGCGCTGCTGCGGTCCCGGCCGATCGCGGGGGACCGGACGCTGGGCCGGGAGTTCACCGCGCTGGTCGACCCGATCCGCTACCCGGCGGACGGGTTGTCGGCGGCGTCGGTGTCGGAGATCCGCCGGATCAAGGCCCGGGTCGACGCCGAGCGCCTGCCCCGCGGGGCGGACCGCTCCACCCACACGAAGCTCGGCCTGGGCGGGCTCGCCGACGTCGAGTGGACGGTGCAGCTGCTGCAGCTCCAGCACGCCGGGGACCTGCCCGAGCTGCGCACCCCGTCGACGTTGGACGGGCTGCGCGAGGCCGCCGAGGCCGGGCTGATCAGCGCCGGGGACGCGGCCGAGCTCGAGGAGGGCTGGCGCACCGCGACCGCGGCCCGCAACGCGATCATGCTGGTCAAGGGCAAGCCCGGCGACCAGCTCCCGCGTTCGGGACGGGAGCTGGCCGCCGTGGCCACCGCACTCGGGTACCCCGCCGGCGGCGACCCGGGAGAGTTCCTCGACGACTACAAGCGCGTCACGCGGCGCGCCCGGGCGGTCGTCGAGCGGGTGTTCTACGGCTGGTCGGAGGACTGACCGACCGGTGCGGCGCGCAGCGCGGCGGCGAACCACTCGTACGCCGGGATCGCCGGCTCCCGCGCCGGCCAGTCGTTGAGCACCCCGAGCAGCGTCCAGTACCGCTCGACGCGACGGTCGGCGAACAGCTCGACCGTGTCGGCCCAGGCGGTCCGGTCGGCCGCCGGCAGCCCGGCGACGCCGGGGATCCGCGCCAGCGCCGCGGCCGCCGCGGGCGAGGCCGGGTCGACCCCCGCGGCGAGCGCGCCGCCGGCGTGTTCGGCCACCGCGGCCGGGTCGGCCTGCCGCTCGCGGTGCTCGGCGACGGTGGCGCCGGCGACGGCCATCTCCCGGCAGCGGGCCCGGAAGCCCGGGGCGCCGACCAGCTCGGCCAGCTCCACCCAGGCCCCGACCTGCTCGGGGGTCGGGTCGTCGGGCAGCTCGGCCGGCATCGACCGCATCGCGGTGGCGATGCCCGCACCGGGCGCGTCGGCGTCGATGCCGGCGAAGGCCTCGCTCACGAACTCGTCGATCAGGTGCTGCCGCTGGGCCGCGGACAGCCGGGCGAGGTCGTTCATCAGGGTCACGCTCCGTTCGTCGGGTGGGAGGTCACCGGGTGCGCCGCGGGCGAGCAGCGCGCACACCGCCCGCTGGGCCCGCAGCTCCCGGATCCGGTCGTCCAGGGCCCGTACGTGTGCCGCCGCGATCTCGCCGACCCCCCGTCGGCGGGACAGCACGGCGCGCACGTCGTCCAGGCCCAGGCCGAGCTCGCGCAGGGTGCGCACGAGATCGAGCCGGGCGACCGCGGCCGCCCCGTAGACACGGTGGCCCGCTCCGTCGCGGTCGGCGGGGACGAGCCCCTCGTCCGACCAGAACCGGAGCGTGCGCACCGCGACCCCGCTGCGCCGGGCGAGCTGCCCGATCGTCAGCGTGACAGGGTGATCATCAGGACGTGGTGCGGTCACGGGGTACAGCCTCGGGGGTTCCAGCGACTGGAGGTCAAGTGCGAATCGGATTCTCGGTCCCGCAGTTCGGTGCGGCGGCCGCGCAGATCGACCGGACCGCGGAGTTCGCGGCCGGTGCGGAGGAGCGCGGCGCGGCGAGCCTGTGGACCGGTGACCGGCTGCTCGTCGCGGTCGACCCGGCCATCGGCTACGGCGGCGGCCCGGGTGGACCCGGCAGCGTGCCGGCCGAGTTCGGCAGTGCGCACGACCCGATGGCCCTGCTGACGGCGGCGGCCGCGGTCACCTCCCGGGTGCAGCTGGGCACCAGCACGCTGAACGCGCCCTGGTACCCCGCCGCGCTGCTCGCCCGCCAGGCCACCACCCTCGACGCCGCTCTCCGGCGGGCGGCTGCTGCTGGGCCTCGGCACCGGCTGGGCCCCGGAGGAGTACGCCGCCGTCGGCGTCCCCATGTCCGAGCGCGGCGCCCGCCTCGACGACGCCCTCGACCTGTTCGACGCCTGGTGGGGCACCGACCCGGTGGCCTTCGACGGACGCTTCGCCACCGTCGCGCCCTCGCACGTGCACGCCAGGCCGACGTCCGGGCGGGTCCCGGTCTACCTCGCCGGGTGGGCGCCCCGCGCGCGACGGCGGATCGCCGAACGCGCCGACGGCTTCCTGCCCGTCGCCGGGACCGCCACCACCGACCTCGACGCCGCCGTGTCGACGCCCTGGTCGCAGCTGCGGGAGGCCGCCGTCGCCGCCGGGCGGGCCGCCGACGCCGTCGGTGCGGTCCTGCGGGTCAACCCGCAGCCCGGCGAGACCGCGGCCGACGCGGCCGCGGTGCTGCGCCGGGTCGCCGCCGACACCGATGTCGAGCACGCCTTCGTCGACCTCATGTACCTGGCCGGCGACACCACGACCGCGCTCGCCGCGGTGGAGGAGATCCTCGCCGCGGTGTGACCGGGGCCCGCTGGTTCACTGGTCCGGTGGACCTCGACGTGATCACCCGCGGCTACGAGCTCGTCGCCGCCCGGCCGGCGTCGCTGCTCGCGGCGCTGGTCGCGCTGGCCGTCGTCGCGTGGCGGCCCAGCTGGCGGCTGACCCGCACGGCGGTGACGATCGCGCACGAGGGTGGGCATGCGCTCGTCGCGGTGCTGGTCGGGCGCGGGCTGACCGGGATCAGGCTGCACGCCGACTCCTCCGGCGTCACGCACTCCACCGGTGCCGGGCGCGGGCCCGGGGTGGTCGCGATGTTCGTCGCCGGGTACGTGTTCCCCCCGCTGCTCGGGCTGGGCGGCGCGGTGCTCGTCGCGGCCGACGCCGCGCAGGCGATGCTGTGGATCGCGGTGGGCCTGCTCGCCGTCACCCTGCTGCAGATCCGCAACCTCTACGGGGGGCTGGCCGTCGTGGCCACCGGAGCCGTGCTCGTGCTCGTCGCCCTGCGCGCCCCGGACGACCTGCGCACCGCTTTCGCCGCCGCGCTCGCCTGGTTCCTGCTGTTCGGCGGTGTGAAGGTCTGCCTGGAGCTGCGCCGGGGCCGTCGCGGGGGGCGGCTGCGGCACTCCGACGCCGATCGGCTCGCCGAGCTGACCCCGCTCGGCGGCGGGGCGTGGGCGTCGCTGTTCGTCCTCGTCGCGTCCGCGGCGACGCTCGCCGCATGCTGGGTCGTCTTCGCCCCCGGTGGGGCGCCCGCCTGACAGCATCGAGGAATGGCAGAGGACTTCAACACCAGGGTGATCCGCGAGTTCCGCGAGAACGACGGCCGGGTCGGGGAGCCGTTCACCGGCCTGCCGATGATCCTGGTCCACCACATCGGCGCGAAGAGCGGCGCCGAGCGGATCGCGCCGCTGCGCTGGTTCGCCGACGGCGACCGCTGGGTCGTGGTCGCCTCCGCGGCCGGCGCGCCCCGCCACCCGGCCTGGTTCCACAACCTGATGGCGCACCCCGACGTCACCGCCGAGATCTCCGACGGCGAGGGCGCGGTCGAGACCGTGCAGGTGCACGCGAGCGAGCTCGACGAGGCCGACCGCGACCGGGTCTGGACCTGGATCAAGGAGAACAACGGCGGGTTCGCCGACTACGAGCGCCGGACCGACCGGACGATCCCGCTGGTGGGCCTGCGCCGGCGCTGACCGCGCACTGCCCGGAGCGTGAGGCCGGGGTGGGCACGCGCGCCACGGTGATGGCAGGGTTCCGGGCATGACGATCTCGCTCGAGCAGGCACAGACCATCGCCGCCGCCGCCCTGGCCCACGGCACGGAGCAGGGGTTCAACCCGCTGACCGTCGCCGTGCTGGACCCGGGTGGCGCGATCGTCGCGCTGGCCCGCCAGGACGGCTCGGGCTTCCTGCGCCCCGACCTCGCCGTCGGCAAGGCCAGCGGGGTGCTCGCCCTCGGGATGACCAACCGCGCGATCGCCGCCCGGGCCGCGGACTCCCCGGAGTTCTTCACCTCGGTGGCGAACCTGGCCGGCGGCAAGATCCTCTCCGTCCCCGGCGGGGTCTTCGTCAAGGACGCGGCCGGCACGCTGCTGGGTGCCGTCGGAGTGACCGGCGACGCGTCGCTGAACGACGAGGCCGCGGCCCTCGCGGGCATCGAGGCCGCCGGCCTCGTCGCGGTCACCGGGGCCGAGTAGGCCGGTTCCCCGGATGTGCCGCACCCCCGGGCGACGATGTCAGCCCGGGGGCGCGGAGGGGACACGATCCTGCCGCCGAGGAAGGACCGTGCACGTGCGTGGGTGCGCTGCGGCGCGCAGAGGGTCTCGCGTGGCCGGTGGCGAGGCGTCGACATCCGGGCGGTGTCACCGAGCGGAGTGTCCGGGTGGACGTGACCCGCACTCCGTGTGACCTGGAACACGGTAGCTCCGAGTCAAGCATTCGCGTCCTGTCCCTGTCAACGGATCCGCGGACGCGGTCGGTGAGATGATCTCTGCACCGATTCCGCGCCGGCGATGCCCCGGACGGGCCCGGCCGCGGGCGGGTGTCGCGTCCGCCGGTCGTGGTCGCCGGGTGACGCGCGCACATCCGGGAGGACCCCGACCGTGCGAACTCCGGCACCTGATGGTGGGTCAGGGGTGTTCCGCGATGTTCCCGTGACCGGTGGTGGCTAGCGTCGGTCGCGTCCTACACGACATCGGGAACCGCGTGGTGCCGACGGCCGTACCCGGCCGGCGGACGGGTGTCTCCCCGGTGCCGTTCGGAGCAGCCGGACCGGGCCGACGTCCTCCCGTCTCCCGATCGCAGCCGAACGGTGACCCCGGGGGACGTTTCGCCACGACCCCCACGGGTCACTCGGTGCCGACCGGTCAGATTCGGTTCGTCTCGCACGGACCGTCAGCGAGGGAGACAGACATGGGAATCATCGCGTGGATCGTGCTGGGGCTGATCGCGGGCGCCATCGCCAAGGCCATCATGCCGGGCAAGGACCCGGGCGGCATCATCGTCACCCTGATCCTGGGTGTCGTCGGAGCGCTGCTCGGCGGCTGGATCGGCAGCGCGGTCTTCGGCGTCGGCCTGGGCGGGTTCTTCAACATCTCCACCTGGCTGCTCGCCATCGTGGGGTCGCTGATCCTGCTGGCGATCTACCGCGTCATCGTGGGCCGCAAGGTCCGCGCCTGACGCACCCGTAACACCCCTCGTCGGCGCCCGCCCGGAGCTCTCCGGGCGGGCGCCGACGTATGTCCGGGCCCGGTCGACGGACTGCGCCGCCCGACTTCCGCGGCACGGCGGTGCCCGCGTGCCGACGGCCGTCCCTCCCGGACCCGCGGGCCCACGGGCCCGGCCCGACGGCCCGCGAGGTCCGTCGGGGAGACTGGGGGCCCACCCGCCCTCCCGATCAGGAGTTCCTCGATGTCGCACGGGACCGTCCGCTGGTTCGACGCCGAACGGGGTTTCGGCTTCCTCGCCCCCGAGGACGGCTCGCCGGACGTGTTCGTGCACGCCTCCGAGATCGTCGGGGGCGGCGGCACGGCCGTGCTCCGCGAGGGCCAGGTCGTCGAGTTCGAGGTCGGTGAGAACGACCGCGGGCCCCAGGCGCTGCGGGTGCGGGTCACCGCCGAGGCCGCCGACGATGCCATGGGCCTGCTCGGCACGGTCACCTGGTACGAGCCGGGGAAGGGGTACGGCTTCGCGACGCCGGACGGCGGCGGCGGCGACATCTTCGTGCACAGCTCCGCCATCGTGACCGGAGGCGTCGTCACCGAGGGCCAGCGGGTGGCCTTCCTGGTCGTCGAGGGCGAGCGCGGCCCGCAGGCCGGGCACGTGATCCCGTTGGGGGAGGGGGCGGGCCTCCCCGTCCCGGACGGCGGGGCGGACGGCGACGACGGGGCCGACGGCACGGTGACCTGGTACGACGAGGGCAAGGGCTTCGGCTTCGTCACTCCCGACTCCGGCGACGAGGACGTCTTCGTGCACGCGCGGTCGCTGGCCGAGGGGCTGACGTGGCTGGCGGAGGGCGACCGCATCGCCTTCGAGGTGGCCCAGGCGGAGAAGGGTCCCCAGGCCCGTGACGTGCACCTGGTCCGGGCCGGCGCGCCCCCGGCGGCGCCGAAGCGGTCGGCACCCGCCCCGGCTGCGGGGCCGTCGTCGCGGGACGTGCCCGCACGGGGCGGCGAGGGCGTCGTCGTGCGCTACGACGAGGACCGCGGCTTCGGTTTCATCAGCCCGGACGCCGGCGGTGACGACCTCTTCGTCCACGTGTCCGTGATCGCGGGCTTCGAGCCGCTGCAGAAGGGCGACCGGGTCCGGTACGGGGTGCGTCAGAGCGATCGGGGCCCGCAGGCCGACCGCGTCGAACGCCTCTGACCCGGCGGCCCGGGGAGTCCCGTCCGGGCCGGAGAGCGACGACGGCCGGCGGTCGACCCGACAGGTGCCCGGAGGCTCTGCCGGGTCGGCCGCCGTTCATCGCGCCGCCGGGACGGGCGACGGGACGCCTCGATCAGACGTCGTGGGAGTGATCCGGCTTTGATCGTGACCAGCGGCAACCACAAGGCGCACTCCTGCGACCCGGTGAGGTCGGTCGCTGCATGTCAACGGTGGTCGGCTCTGTCTGGCGTGCCTCCGGCTCCCCGCGCCGACGGCGTCACGAGACCCGGGCCGACCCGCGGGGTCAGGGCTCGTACGGGACGACGACGTCGATGATCCAGGTGACGCCGAACCGGTCGGTCAGCTTTCCGTACAGCGGCGAGAACACCGACGGGCCCAGCGGGACCAGGATCGACGCCCCGTCCGTCAGGGCGTCCCAGTACCGGGTGATCTCGTCGGCATCGGCGGATCGCAACGCGAAGTAGAACTCGTTCTCGCCGCGGCGCCACTCGAGGGTGTGCTGCACGTCGTAGGCCATGACATGGAAACCGCCGGAGGCCTGCACCTGGCCCCACACGATCTGCTGCGGGTCCTGGCCGGGCAGCGAGTCGCAGGATGATGTCACCTCCGAAGACCGACTGGTAGAACTCCAACGCAGCTCGGGCCTCACCACGGAAGTTCAGGTGCAGGGCACTGGTCACGCTCACGACGCCTCCTGGGATCCGACAGACCGTCCGGGCGGTAGCCCTGCGACAAGAACGATCATCGCGTGGATCCCGGTCACATGCTGTCCTCGTTGCAGGCTTGCAGTCAGGGTCCGACCATGACCGAGACTTCAGGCCAGGTCGACCCGCACCGGAACCGACAGTCGGACCGGGCGGGCGGTGGACGCGGTCCCGGTGGCCAGGAACGACGACGGCCCGCCCTCCCCGGAGCAGGCCGGAGGAGAACGGGCCGGTCGTCTGGATGCCAGACGGCCTGATCATGGCGCCCGACCCTGTTCTACCAGGTCAGGCGCCATGGACGATCAGACGTCGTAGTACAGGGCGAACTCGTACGGGTGCGGGCGCAGCCGCAGCGGGTCGATCTCGTTCTCCCGCTTGTAGGAGATCCAGGTCTCGATCAGGTCCGGGGTGAACACGCCACCTTCGAGCAGGTAGTCGTGGTCCTGCTCCAGCTTGTCGATGACCGCACCGAGCGAGGCCGGGACCTGCGCGATGTCCTTGGCCTCCTCCGGCGGGAGCTCGTAGAGGTCCTTGTCGATCGGCGCCGGCGGCTCGATCTTGTTCTTGATGCCGTCGAGGCCGGCCATCAGGATCGCCGAGAAGGCGAGGTACGGGTTGCCGGACGAGTCGGGGCAGCGGAACTCGACGCGCTTGGCCTTCGGGCTGTCACCGGTCAGCGGGATCCGGATGCAGGCCGAGCGGTTGCGCGCGGAGTAGACCAGGTTGACCGGCGCCTCGAAGCCCGGGACCAGGCGGTGGTAGGAGTTCACCGTCGGGTTGGTGAACGCCAGCAGCGACGGCGCGTGGTGCAGCAGGCCGCCGATGTAGTAGCGGGCGGTGTCGGACAGGCCGCCGTAGCCGGACTCGTCGTGGAAGAGCGGCTGCCCGTCCTTCCAGAGCGACGAGTGCACGTGCATGCCCGAGCCGTTGTCACCGAACAGCGGCTTCGGCATGAAGGTCGCGGTCTTGCCGTTCTGCCACGCGACGTTCTTCACCAGGTACTTGAAGAGCATGACGTCGTCGGCCGCACGCAGCAGCGTGTCGAACTTGTAGTTGATCTCGGCCTGGCCCGCGGTGCCCACCTCGTGGTGCTCGCGCTCCACCTCGAAGCCCGACGCCTGCATCGCGGTGACGATGTCGGCGCGCAGGTCGGCGTAGTGGTCGACCGGCGGGACGGGGAAGTAGCCGCCCTTGTAGTTGACCTTGTAGCCCAGGTTGCCCCCGACCTCCTCGCGGCCGGTGTTCCACCAGCCCTCCGCGGAGTCGATGTGGTGGTAGGCCTGGTGCGGGTCGGTGCCGAACCGGATCGAGTCGAAGACGTAGAACTCGGCCTCGGGCGCCATGTACGCGGTGTCGGCGATGCCGGAGGCGGCCAGGTACTCCTGGGCCTTGCGGGCGACGTTCCGCGGGTCCCGGGAGTAGGGCTCACCGGTGATCGGGTCGTGCACGAAGAAGTTGATGTTCAGCGTCTTGTGCTTGCGGAACGGGTCGAGACGGGCGGTCGTCGTGTCCGGGTGCAGCGCCATGTCGGACTCGTTGATCGCCTGGAACCCGCGGACGGAGGAGCCGTCGAACGCGGCACCGTTCTCCAGGAGGTCGCCGGCCGTCTTGGCGGGGACGGTGAGGTGCTGCATGACGCCGGGCAGGTCGCAGAACCTGATGTCGACGTACTCGACCTTCTCGTCCGAGATGTACTTGAGTACCTCTTCGGCGTTGCTGAACACTCTCTGGGCTCCTTCATTCGCTGGTGGAGATCGTGGGTGACGGTAGGAGTGCCGTGTTGCTCACCCATCACTCACCTGTTTCACCGACGTTAACTGACCCGACCGCGACATCGATCACGTTCGTCATCGGTGTCCGGTCCGGTCCCGCTCGGTGGTGCGGCCTCGGCGCCTAGGCTAGAGAGCATGGCCCGTTGGATCGAGTCCTGGCTCCCCGGTTCATCCGCCGGGGGTGCCGCCCCGGCCGGACACCCCGGTGAGCGCTTCGGGCTGCCGGCGACCGGCCACTACTCCGTCGCCGGGTTCGGCCGCCGGGTCGCCGGGATCTGCCTGGACTGGTTCCTGTCCTACCTGCTCGTCCTGCTGGTCGCGGGGGTCGACGCGCTCGGTACCCCGGCGTTCAGCTGGTGGGTCCTCGGGACGTGGTTCGTCCTCACCGTGCTGTCGGTGTCGGTGCTCGGCGCCGCGCCCGGGCACCTCGCGCTGGGGACGCGGGTGGCGCGCACCGACATGGCCACCCACGTCGGCGTACCGCGGGCGGTGCTGCGGACCGCGATGATCGCGGTGGTGCTGCCGCCGTTCCTGCGTGACACCGACGGGCGCGGCTGGCACGACCGCGCGAGCAGCACGGTCGTCGTGCGGGTGCTGCGGGACTGAGGGCCCGGCTCAGGCGCCGACGGGGGGAGCGCCGAGCACCGACGCCCGGGTGCCGGCCAGGTGTACCCGCAGCGCCGCGACGGCACCGTCGCGGTCCCGCTCGCGCAGCCGATCGAGGAGCCGGCGGTGCTCGGTGACCAGGCGCTCGGCCCGGCCGGGGAACCGCCCGCCGAGCGCCCCCATGTTCATCCGCAGCTGCCGGTCGCGCAGCGTGCCGTAGACCTCCAGCAGGATGCTGCGGCACCCCGCCCGCACCAGCACGGTGTGGAACACCCGGTCGGCCTCGACGAAGGCCAGCTCGTCGCGCGCGGCGACCGCGGCGACCTGGTCGTCGATCGCCGCGCCCATCGCGGCCGCGACGTGCTCGAGGGTCTCGTCGTCGACCGCGACGACGGTCGTGATCGCGTGCGACTCGATGACGTCGCGGGCCTCCACGACGGCGTCCACCTCACCGGGGGAGACCGGCACCACCAGGGCGCCCCGCTTGGGGTAGAGCTTGAGCAGCCCCTCCGCCTGCAGCTGCAGGAACGCCTCGCGGACCGGGGTGCGGCTCAGACGCAGGGGGCGTGCGACCTGGCCCTCGCTGATCAGCTCGCCGGCCGGAAGGGTCCCGTCGAGGATCCCGGCCTTGGCGAACCGGTACGCCCGTTCGGTGGCGCTCCCGCTCGTCCGTGACCCGTCGTCCACGTCCGAATCATGCCCGACCGCCCGCGGCCCGCTGTCGCGAGGCTTGCCCGCTCCGGGCGGCATCCCTACCGTCACCTCCACCGATGCGGCATAGATGCAAGATGGATACCGGGAGGACCGGGTGATCCTCACTCACGGTGCGGCGCAGGACCGGGGTGTGACGGCGCTGCTGGACGACCTCGTCCGGCGCACCACGCGCCGTCTCGGCGGCGGTGGCGGGGTGGTGACCCTGGTCGGGGACCGTGCGCCGCTCGTGCAGCGTGCGCCGCTGCCGCCGGTCGACGACGTGCTGGCCCGCCTGGTCCGTGAGCCCCGGACGCTCCTGGTCGAGGGGGGTGCACCCGGCGCCCCGGACGTGCTCGGCGCGCCCCTGTGGTGGGACGACGAACTGCTCGGGGCCTGTGCTTTCGGAGGGGGTGGATCCTTCTCGGCCCGTGACGTCGCCGCGGTCGAGGGGTTCGCCGCGCAGGCCGCCGTCGCGGTGATGGCGGTCCGGCTGCTCACCGACGACCCGGCCGTCGCGACGGCACCGGTCGCCCCGCAGCTGCTCCCGGAGCTGCGCGCCGAGCTGGACCGCGCGCTGCGCGCCCTCGGTGTCCGCGGCGGCGTCGTCACCCTCGGCGCCGAGCGGGTGCCGGACCCGGTCGTCGCGGTCGGGGTGCACGAGGTCGCCCGGCTGCTCCTGGACAACGCCGTGCACCACTCCGGCGCGGACAGCCTGCGGGTCGGGCTGGTGTTCGAGCCGGGCACGGTCCGCCTGCTCGTGGAGGACGACGGCCGCGGGTTCGACCCGGCGACGGCGCCGCGCTCCGGGCTGGACCGGGTCGAGGCCGCCGTGCGGGCCGCGGGCGGCCGGTGGGACATCGACAGCGTCCCGGGGTGGGGGACCCGCGTGCGGGTCTGCTGGCCGGACCCGCCCGCGCCGGGCCGGGCCGGGCCCGCGGTCGCCGGGCGCACGCCGGTCGCCCCGCGGGGCGGGCACACCCTCACCGTGCGCGAGCGCGAGGTACGCGAGCTCGTCGAGCAGGGCCTGGCGGACAAGCAGATCGCCACCCGGCTCGCGATCTCGGTCAAGACGGTGGAGAAGCACGTCGGCGCCGTGTTGCGCAAGACCGGTGCCCGCAACCGGACCATGCTCGCGCGCTTCGGCGCGGGGAGCTGACGCGTCCGGGGTGGTCCGTTCGGACCTGCCCCGAAGGTGTGGGGGACGGGTGGGGGTAGGGAGAGCCCTCATATCCGGCGGGTGACCACGCTCCTAGCGTCGAGGACGTGCCCGGTACCGACCCGGGCCGCCCGACTCGACGAGGAGTGAGGCCCGGATGGCACGACTGACCCTCCAGGACGCCGAGAAGGCGCTGGCGGCCGGACTGGCGAAGGCGACCGAGATCGGCCGGCCGATGAACGTCGCGGTCGTCGACGACGGCGGGCACCTGCTCGCCTTCGCCCGTCAGGACGGCGCCATCCGCGCCAGCATCGACATCGCCCAGCGCAAGGCGCGCACCGCGATCCTGATGGACCTGCCGACCGCCGCCCTCACCCCGCTGGTCCAGCCCGGCGCCGAGCTCTACGGCCTGGAGCACACCGCGGGCGGCATGGTCGCCTTCGGCGGCGGTATCCCCGTCCACCGCGACGGCGAGCTGGTCGGCGCCGTCGGGGTCAGTGCCGGCTCGGTGGAGGAGGACGTGACGGTGGCCGAGGCCGCCGTCGCGGCACTGGCGTGACGCGCCGGGACACCGGCGAGCTCGCCGCCGAGTTCGCCGGGACCTTCGTCCTCATCCTCATCGGCTGCGGCACCGTCGCCCAGGTCGTCACCTCCGAGGGCGCGAACGGCGACTGGGGCACCCTGGTCTGGGGGTGGGGCGTCGCGGTCACCATGGGCGTCTACATCGCGGGCCGGGTCAGCGGAGCCCACCTCAACCCGGCCGTCACCCTGGCGCTGGCCGTGTTCCAGGGCTTCGCCTGGCGCAAGGTCGTGCCCTACTGGCTGGCCCAGACGGTCGGGGCCTTCCTGGCCGCCCTCGTCGTGCGGGCCGTCTACGCCGGCCCGATCGCGGCCGTCGACCCCGGTCACACCGTCGCCACGCAGACCATCTTCTCCACCCTGCCCGGCGAGCACGTCACGATCTTCGCTGCGTTCGGCGACCAGGTCGTCGGCACCGCCCTGCTCGTCTTCGTGATCTTCGCGCTGACCAACGCGCTCAACAACCCGCCCGGCGCCAACATGGCGCCCTTCCTGATCGGCTTCCTGGTCGTCGGCATCGGGATCGCCTTCGGCGCCAACGCCGGGTACGCGATCAACCCCGCCCGCGACCTCGGCCCGCGCCTGGCCTCGTTCGTCACCGGCTACGACACCGCGTTCGTCACCGCCGCCGGCGTCCCGTACTGGTGGCTCCTGATCGTCGCCCCGCTGCTCGGCGGCCTGATCGGGGGCGGCGCGTTCGTCCTGCTGGTCGAGCGCTTCCTCACCCCGGCCGAGCTGGAGGCCGCCGCGACCGGCGAGACCCCCGTCGGCCGCGTCCCGCACCCG
Organism: Pseudonocardia sp. ICBG1293; assembly: GCF_020131355.1. Taxonomy (GTDB): domain Bacteria; phylum Actinomycetota; class Actinomycetes; order Mycobacteriales; family Pseudonocardiaceae; genus Pseudonocardia. The sequence continues at coordinate 365,215 of NZ_JAHLEL010000044.1, read as the reverse complement.
GAGGCCCCGGTCGAGCAGCCCGTGGCGTCCCGCCTGGAGGAGAACCGATGAGCACCACCCTCGGCCCCGCCGACTACCCGCTGTCCGTGCAGCGGCCCGACCTGCTCCGCACCCCGACCGGCCGGCCGCTGTCGGAGGTCACCATGGCCGCCGTCGTGTCCGGCGAGATCCGCAACGAGGACCTGCGCATCTCGCGCGAGACGCTGCGGCTGCAGGGGGAGATCTCCGACGCGGTCGGGCGTCGTCAGCTCGCCGACAACATGCGCCGGGCCGCGGAGCTGACCGCGGTCCCCGACGAGGAGGTGCTCGCGATCTACAACGCCCTGCGCCCCCGCGCGTCGTCGGCGGCGCGGCTGGCCGAGATCGCCGACCGGCTGGAGAACGACTACTCCGCGACCACCTGCGCGGCCCTCGTCCGCGAGGCCGCGACGGTCTACGCCGACCGCGACCTGCTCGCCCGCGAAGGAGACTGACCGATGACCAGCACCCTGCCCGGGACGGGCGACCGGTCGACCGGGACCCGCACGTCCAAGCGCACGGACATGCTCGAGTCCCGCCCGGTCAACCTCGACGGGTTCGTCGAGGAGTGGCCGGAGAAGGGCCTCGTCGCGATGGAGAGCGACTTCGACCCGCAGCCCGGCGTCCGGGTCGAGGACGGCGTCGTCGTCGAGCTCGACGGCCGCCCGCGCGCCGAGTTCGACTTCATGGACACCTTCATCGCCGACCACGCGATCGACGTCGACGTCGCCGAGCGCGCCAACGCCATCCCGTCCTCCGACATCGCCCGGATGCTCGTCGACCCGGGGGTCTCGCGGGCCGAGATCCTCGACATCACCCGCGGTCTCACCCCGGCCAAGCTGCTCGACGTCGTCAAGCTGCTCAACGTCGTCGAGATCATGATGTCGATGCAGAAGATGCGGGCCCGCCGCTCGCCCGCGAACCAGGCGCACTCCACCAGTGCCCGGGACAACCCCATCCAGGTCGCCGCCGACGCCGCAGAGGCCGCGCTGCGCGGCTTCGCCGAGATGGAGACCACCCTCGGCGTCCTGCGGTACGCGCCGCTGGTCGCCATCGGCCTGCAGGTCGGTGCCCAGTCCGGCCGCGGCGGCGTCATCACCCAGTGCGCGCTGGAGGAGGCCACCGAGCTCGACCTGGGCATGCGCGGCATCACCGGCTACGCCGAGACGATCTCGGTCTACGGCACCGAGTCGGTGTTCGTCGACGGTGACGACACCCCGTGGTCGAAGTCGTTCCTGGCCAGTGCCTACGCCTCGCGCGGCATCAAGATGCGCTTCACCTCGGGCACCGGGTCGGAGGTGCAGATGGGCAACGCCGAGGGCCGCTCCATGCTGTTCCTGGAGATCCGCTGCATCCTGATGGCCAAGGGCGCCGGTGTGCAGGGCCTGCAGAACGGCTCGATCAGCTGCATCGGCGTGCCCGGTGCGGTACCCGGCGGCATCCGGGCCGTGGCCGCGGAGAACCTGGTCTGCAACATGCTCGACCTGGAGTGCGCGGCCGGCAACGACCAGTCCTTCTCGCACTCGGCGATGCGCCGCACCAGCCGCCTCATGCCCCAGCTGCTGTCCGGCCAGGACCTGGTGTGCTCCGGCTTCTCGGGCGTCCCGAACTCGGACAACATGTTCGCCGGGTCGAACCTCGACGTCGAGGACTACGACGACTGGAACACCATCCAGCGCGACCTGCAGATCGACGGCGGCCTGCGTCACGTCCGGGAGCCGGAGATCCTCGCCGTGCGCGAGAAGGCGGCCCGCGCGATGCAGGCCGTGTTCGCCGAGCTGGACCTGCCGCGGATCACCGACGAGGAGGTCGAGGCGGCCACCTACGCCAACTCCAGTGCCGACTACCCGCTGCGCGAGGTCCTGGAGGACCTCAAGGGCGCCCAGTCGGTCATGGACCGCGGTACCACCGGCCTGGACCTGGTGAGGATCCTGGAGCGCACCGGCTTCCACGACGTCGCGGAGAACCTGCTGCAGGTCCTGCGCCAGCGGGTGTCCGGTGACCTGCTGCAGACCTCGGCGATCCTCGATGCGGACTTCGTCCCGCAGGCCGCCATCAACGACGCCAACGACTACGCGGGCCCCGGCACCGGCTACCGCCTGACCGGTCGGCGGTGGAACGACCTCAAGAAGCTGCGCCACGTCACCAGCGCGGAGAACCCCGAGGAGGAGGTCTCGTGAGCACGACCACCGAGGACCCGTTCGCCGTCTCGCTCACCGAGACCGGTCCGGCCGCCCGGGGCACCCGTCCCGACGAGGTCGTGATCGCGGTGTCCCCGGCGTTCGCCGGGTTCTTCACCCGCACGATCGTGGACGTCCCGCACGCCGAGGTGCTGCGCCAGCTCATGGCGGGCATCGAGGAACAGGGCGTCACCTCCCGGCTCGTCCGGGTGTGGGACACCGCCGACCTCGCCGCGATCGCCCACACCGGGGCGAAGCTCTCGGGCTCGGGGATCTGCGTCGGGCTGCTCTCCCGCGGCACGACGATGATCCACCAGAAGGACCTCCCGCGGCTGTCCAACCTGGAGCTGTTCCCGCAGTCCCCGCTGCTCGACGCCGAGGTCTTCCGCGGCATCGGCGCCAACGCGGCGCAGTACGCCAAGGGGGAGTCGCCGCAGCCGGTGCCCACCCGCAACGACCAGATGGCCCGCCCGCGCTGGCAGGCCAAGGCGGCGCTGCTGCACCTCAAGGAGTTCGAGCAGATCCGGCACGGGGTCCGTCCGGTCGAGGTCACCGTCGCCGGCTCGCTGAGCAACACGGGCTGAGGAGGAGGAACGGGTGCACGGGACGGAGGGCTCACGGCTGGTCGTGGGCGTGGACATCGGCAACTCGATGACCGAGGCGTGCGTGGCCTCGGTCGAGGTCGACGGCCGGGTCCACCACCTCGGGACCGCCCTGACCCGCACCACCGGGGTCAAGGGGACCCCGGACAACGCCGACGGCGCGGTCACCGCGGTCCGCCGGGCACTGGAGGGGGCCCGGCGGACCGCCGCGGAGCTCGACGAGGTGCTCCTCAACGAGGCCACCCCCGTGATCAGCGGTCTCGCCATGGAGACGATCACCGAGACGATCATCACCGAGTCCACGATGATCGGGCACAACCCGTCGACGCCCGGTGGGAGCGGTCTCGGGTCCGGCACCACCGTGTCGATCGACGACCTCACCGGTCACCGGGACGCCCCGCAGGGGCCGGTGATCGTCGTCGTCGGGCGGGGCTGGGACTTCGACCGTGTCGCGCAGGTCCTGACCGCGGCGCACGGGCGCGGTGTGGAGCTGGTCGCCGCCGTGCTCGCCCAGGACGACGCCGTCCTGGTCGCGAACCGGATCCCGGTCGCGATCCCGATCGTCGACGAGGTCGGCGCCGTCGAGCGGGTACCGCTCGGCATGTCCGCGGCGGTCGAGGTGGCCCCGCCCGGACGCACCATCCGCACGCTGTCAGACTCCTACGGCCTCGCGACCGTCTTCGGGCTGGACCCCGAGCAGACCTGGCAGGTCGCCCCGGTGGCGCGGGCGCTGACCGGCAACCGCTCGGCGGCCGTCGTCCGGACCCCGGCCGGGGACGTGACCGACCGGCGCGTCCCGGTCGGTGAGCTGGTCCTGACCGGCGCGGGCAAGAGCCTGCGGATCGACGTCGACGCGGGTGCGGACGCGATCATGGAGACCCTGGCCAGGGTGCAGCCCCTCGACGACGCGACCGGCGAGCCCGGCACGCACGTCGGCGGGATGCTCGCCCAGGTCCGCGACACGATGACCGACGTGACCGGGCAGCCGGCCGGCGAGATCCGCATCCGCGACGTGCTCGCGATCGACACCTTCGTCCCGCGCGAGGTGCGGGGCGGGCTGGCCGGCGAGGTGTCGCTGGAGAACGCCGTCGCGCTCGCCGCGATGGTGCGCACCAGCCGGAGCCGCATGCAGGTCGTCGCCGACCGGGTCGCCGGGATCCTCGGCTGTGCGGCGCGGATCGGCGGCGTCGAGGGGGAGATGGCCGTGCGCGGCGCGCTCACCACCCCCGGCACCGACAGCCCGATCGCCATCCTGGACATGGGTGGCGGCTCCACCGACGCGGCCCTGCTCCTGCGCGACGGCACCTGCACCGCGGTGCACGTCGCCGGGGCGGGGGAGCTGGTCACCAAGCTGATCGACTCCGAGCTGGCGCTCGACGACCGCGAGACCGCCGAGCAGGTCAAGTGGTACCCGCTCGCGAAGGTGGAGAGCTTCTTCCACCTCCGCCACGAGGACGGCTCGGTGCAGTTCTTCACCGAGCCGCTGCCCTCGCACGTGTTCGCCCGGGTCGTCGTGATGACCCCGGACGGGCCGGTGCCGGTGCGGACCCGGCACTCGGTCGACCACGTCGTGCGGGTGCGGCGCGAGGCCAAGCGCCGGGTGTTCGTGGTGAACGCGCTGCGGGCGCTGCGCCAGGTCGCCCCCGGCGGGTCGCTGCGGATGCTCGACTTCGTGGTGCTGCTCGGCGGGTCCGCGCTGGACTTCGAGATCCCGCAGATGATCGCCGACGCGCTCGCCGGGTCGGGCGTGGTCTGCGGCACGGGCAACGTGCACGGCACCGAGGGGCCGCGCAACGCGGTCGCGTCCGGGCTGGTCGACGCGCACGCGAGCGCGTCGGCAGGCCGGGGGGAGCCCGCGGCATGAGCCGGGCCGCGTCCGCGCCGGAGCCACCCTCGGTGGTCGTGCGCCACCACCCCGGCGCCCCGGCCGCCGTCCTGCGGGAGGTGCTGGCCGGTGCCGAGGAGGAGGGCGTGCCGGTCGAGGCGTGGCCGGACCCGACCACCGTCGGCGGCCCGCCCGGGGACGCGGGGGCGGTCGCTCTGGCGTTCCGCGCCGCGCAGCGGTCCCGGCTCGACGTGGGTGTGGGCGTCGACGAGGGCGGCACGGTGGTCGTGCACCACGCCAAGCTCCCCGCCGAGCGGCCCGCCCGCACCGATCCCGCTCCGGACCCGGCCCAGCACGGTCCGGGTGGTCCGGGCGAGCCGCCGCACGGGCGCCGGTCCGGGGCGGCCGCGGCCCGGATCGTGACCGGCCTGCCCCTGCCCGCACCGGCCGGGGAACGGCCGTGACCCGCGCGCGGGCGCAGGCCGTCGTCGCGGCGCGGGCGGCCGGACGGGCCGGCCCGTCCGACGGGGCCACCGCGGGCCGGTCGACCGGCCCGGGCATACGTGCGAGGGTCGTGCGGTGAGCAGCGACCGGACCGACACCACCGCGGCGGTTCCGGCGCCCCGGCGCACGGGGGTCGGTGCGGCGCCGCCGCCGGTGCGCGACGTGCTGGCCGGACTGGCCGCGGTCGGCCCGTTCTTCGAGCTGCTCGACGCCACCGCCGAGCGGGCCGCCGGACGGACCGTCCGCTCCTTCGCCGACGTCCTGGCCCCGGACGCGTTGCTCGACCGGGTCGAGCGGACCCGGGCCGCGCTCGGTGCCCCGCCACCGCTGGGCCGACGGATCGCGGCGTCGATCGCCGTGCAGGGGCTCGCGGCGAAGCTGCTGTCCGCCCCGGTCGCCGCGCTCGCGCTGCACCGGGTGCTGGTCGACCTGCGTCCCTCGACGCTCTGGTGGTCGGCGACCCCGCTCGGCGACGTCGTCGCCCTCGACCCGCCCCGGGTCACCCCGTGCGCCGGACCGGGGCCGGACGCCCTGGCCCCGCTGGTCGACCGGGTGCTGGCCCCGCTGGTGGAGACCGCGGGGGAGCGGTTCGGGGTGTCCGGCCGCGTGCTGTGGGGCAACGTGGCGTCGTCGGTGGCGGGGGCGAAACGGGTCCTGGACATCCAGCGTCCCGACGCCGCGGACGCGGTCGCCGTGGTCGCGGCGGACCTGCTGGGGCACCCGCGGCTGGCCGGGACCGGCGAGCGGCGCACCCCGGTCGCGCCCGACCACGCCTGGACCTTCCGCCGTCACTCCTGCTGCCTGTACTACCGGGTCCCCGGCGGCAGCACCTGCGCCGACTGCGTCCTCGCGGACCTGCGCGACGCGGACCGCTGAGCCGGACCGGACACACCGCCGCCGCGGCCCCCGAGGGGGTCGCGGCGGCGGAGTGTCCGGCGGTCGGCGTGCGCGTCAGCGGCGGCGGACGGTGCGCTGGATGCTGCGCATCTTCGCGCCCTGGGGCATCGGCCCCTTGGGCATCGCGGCCGAACGGCTACCGAGGGCGTTGAGCTTGCCCTCCAGCGAGTCCATCTCGGCGGCGGAGATGTTGCGGGGCAGCTTCATGAGGTGGCGCTGCAGGCCCTTGAGGGGGACCTGGCCCTCCTCGTTGCCCACGACGACGTCGTAGATGGGGGTGGTGCCGGCGACCCGCGCGGTGCGCTTCTTCTCCTGCGCGAGCAGCGTCTTGACCCGGTGCGGTGCGCCCTCGGCGACGAAGATGATCCCGGGCCGCCCGATGACCCGGTGCACGGCGTCGAGGTGGGTGGTGCCCGCGATGCCCTGCGTGATCCGCCACTGCCCGCGCATGTTGTCCAGTGCCCAGCCGGCGGCGCCCGGCTGCCCGTCGGCCTTCACGTAGATCGAGCGCTGGACGCGCCGGCCGAAGATGCTGAACGCGGCGAGCGCGCCGATCAGGATGCCGAAGGGCAGGAAGAACCAGACCAGGCCCAGCAGCCAGCCGACGAGCGTGACGACCACGATCGACCCGACGAAGACGCCGATCATGATCGGGAGGAGCTTGGAGTCCTCCTTGCGCTGCATCTGGAACGCCTGCCAGATCTGCTGGCGACGCTGCTTCGACGCGGCCTTCTTCTGGGCCTTGAGCGCCTTCTTCTCTTCGGGCGAGGGCTTACGGGGCTTGCCGGGCATGTGACCAGCCTACGTCCGACCCGTGATCGACGGTGCGAGGAGGTCTCAGCTGCGCGCCAGCAGGGAGCTCGCCTCCTGGGCGGCGGGGCCCGAGTCGGCCAGGTGCGCCAGGGCGGGGGAGAGCTCCTCGCCGCGGTGGGCGACGGTCTGGGCGTAGAGCCGGCCCGCGCGGTAGGACGACCGCACCAGGGGCCCGGCCATCACGCCGGCGAACCCGATCTCCTCGGCGGCCTTCGAGTGCTCGACGAACTCCTCGGGCTTGACCCAGCGCTCCACCGGGTGGTGACGCTTGGTCGGGCGCAGGTACTGGGTGATCGTGATGATCTCGCAGCCCGCGTCGTGCAGGTCCTGCAGCGCCGAGGTGACCTCGTCCGGGGTCTCACCCATGCCCAGGATCAGGTTCGACTTGGTGACCAGCCCGAACGCGCGCGCCTTGGTGATGACCTCCAGCGACCGGTCGTAGCGGAACGCCGGGCGGATCCGCTTGAAGATCCGCGGGACGGTCTCGAGGTTGTGCGCGAACACCTCGGGACGGGACTCGAAGACCGGGGTCAGCTGGTCGTCGATCGAGTTGAAGTCCGGGGCGAGCAGCTCGACGCCGGTACCCGGGTTCAGCTCGTGGATCTTGCGGACGGTCTCGGCGTAGAGCCACGAGCCGCCGTCGTCCAGGTCGTCGCGGGCCACGCCGGTCACGGTGGAGTAGCGCAGCCCCATCTGCTGCACCGACTCCGCGACCCGGCGCGGCTCGTCGGTGTCCAGGTCGGCCGGCTTGCCGGTGTCGATCTGGCAGAAGTCGCAGCGGCGGGTGCACTGCTCCCCACCGATCAGGAACGTCGCCTCCCGGTCCTCCCAGCACTCGTAGATGTTGGGGCAACCGGCCTCCTCGCACACCGTGTGCAGGCCGCCCGAGCGGACGAGACCCTTCAGCTCGGTGTACTGCGGACCGGTCTTGGCGCGGGTGCGGATCCAGGACGGCTTGCGCTCGATCGGGGTCTCGCTGTTGCGGACCTCGAGGCGGAGGAGCTTGCGGCCTTCGGGTGCGATGGTCACGCCTCCAGCGTACGCCCGGGGTCCGGTGTGACGCCGGTCGCGGCGGCCGTGACCTGCCACAACCGGGCGGCGAGCACCGGGTCCTGCGCGGCCGCCGAGCGCCGCGCCGGCCCGGCGGGCCCGCGGACCTCCAGCGGACCGGTGGGGCCGAGGTAGTCGCCGCCGTGCACCGGCCCGGTGACCGCGGCGAGCTGTGGCCCGACGCCCTCGGAGACCGGCGAGGTGAGCCAGCGCTCCCACGGCGAGAACAGCCGCGCCTGCAGCGTCGCGCCCCGCCGGAACGAGTTCGCGAGCAGCGACGACTCGGTCATCCCCGGGTGCGCGGCCACCGACAGCACGGGGTCCCCGGACAGCCGTAGCCGACGGTCCAGCTCGGCGGCGAACAGCAGGTTCGCCAGCTTCGACGCGCCGTAGGCGGCGTTCGGCGACCACCGCCGGTGCCGCCACCCGAGGTCGTCGGGGTCGAGCCGGCCGGTGCGGTGCCCGAGGCTCGAGGTGGTGACGACCCGGGAGGGACGCTCGGGGTCCCCGGCGGCGCGCAGCGCGGGCATCAGCAGCCAGGTCAGCGCGGCCGGCCCGAGGTGGTTGGTGCCGATCTGCAGTTCGAACCCGTCCGCGGTGCGGGCGCGCGGTCCCATCGCGACGCCCGCGTTGTTCACCAGCACGTCCACCCGGTCGCCGGTACGGTCCCGGATCCGTGCCGCGGCGGACCGCACCGAGGCGAGATCGGCGAGGTCCAGCAGCACCGTCTCACCACCGGCCTCGCGCGCCGCCGCCCGGCCCCGGGCCGCGTCGCGGGCGGTCATCAGCACCCGGGCGCCGGCCCGGGCGAGCGCGGCGGACAGGGCGAGGCCGAGCCCGGAGGTCGTCCCGGTGACGACGACGGTCCGGCCGGTCTGGTCGGGGAGCGGGTGCACGAGGCGACCGTAGCGAGCGGCCGCGGGGGCCGGTGGCCGGGCGGCGCGGGCCCGCCCGGGCGGCTAGCGTCGCGACCCGTGGACTTCCGGATCTTCACCGAGCCCCAGCAGGGCGCCCGCTACACCGACCTCCTCCGCGTCGCGCGGACCACGCAGGACGCCGGCTACGACGCGTTCTTCCGCTCCGACCACTTCCTCGCGATGGGTGACGGCAGCGGCCTGCCCGGTCCGACCGACGCCTGGGTGACCCTCGCCGCGCTGGGCCGCGAGACCGAGCGCATCCGGCTCGGCACCCTGGTCACCAGCGCGACGTTCCGGCTGCCCGGTCCGCTCGCCGTCGCCGTCGCGCAGGCCGACGAGATGTCCGGCGGCCGTGTCGAGGTCGGGCTCGGCTCGGGCTGGTTCGAGGCCGAGCACCGGGCACTGGGCATCCCGTTCCCGCCGCTGGCCGAGCGGTTCGAGATCCTCACCGAGCAGCTGGAGATCCTCACCGGGCTGTGGTCGACCCCGCTCGGCGAGCGCTTCACCCACCAAGGGCGGCACTACACGCTCACCGACTCCCCGGCGCTGCCGCGGCCCGTCCAGGACGCGCCACCGGTCATCGTGGGCGGGATGGGGCGGCGGAAGACCCCGGCACTGGCCGCCCGGTTCGCGACCGAGTTCAACGTGCCGTTCCAGCAGCCCGAGGCCGTCGCCGAGCAGTTCGGACGGGTCCGCGAGGCCTGCACCGCGGCCGGGCGCGACCCGGGCACGCTGACCTGGTCGACGGCGCAGATGCTGTGCCTGGGCAAGGACGACGCCGAGGTCGAGCGCCGCGCCGCCTCGGTCGGCCGCGACGCCGCCGAGGTCCGGGAGAACTGCCTGGCCGGCACCCCCGGCCAGGTCGTGGACCAGCTCGGCCGGTGGTCGGAGGTCACCGGGACGACCCGGTTCTACCTGCAGATCCTCGACCTGTCCGACCTCGCCCACATCGAGGACTTCGCGGCGACGGTCGTGCCGCAGCTGCGCTGACCAGCGGGCGTCGCAGGGCGCGCCCCCCCCCGGACGGCGGCCCGGGTGTCGCGGGCTCAGCCCAGACCGGACATCAGGTCGACCTGGCGGACCACCGGGTGCTCGGCGACCGGCAGCCGCCCGTCGAGCGCGTCCAGCACGGCGGCGGCCGCCGGGCCGGCGACCTCGTCGACGGTCACCTCGCGGTCCAGCTCCGCGGTCAGGGTGGTGACGCCGGCGTCGGCGATCCCGCACGGCACGATCTTGCCGAAGTCGCCCAGGTCGGCGTCGCAGTTGACGGAGAAGCCGTGCTGGGTGACGCCGCCGGCGATCCGGACGCCGATCGCCGCGACCTTCCGCTCGGGGGTGAAGCCCTGGGCGGGCAGCCAGACGCCCGAGCGGCCCTCGACCCGGCCCGCGCTCGTCACGCCGAGGTCGTGGCAGACCCGGATCAGGGCCTCCTCGAGGCGGCGGACGTAGTCGACCACGTCCATCGGCTCGCCGAGCGCGATGATCGGGTAGCCGACGAGCTGCCCCGGCCCGTGCCAGGTGATGCGCCCGCCCCGGTCGACGTCGACGACGGGGGTGCCGTCGGTCGGCCGGTCCTCGGGTCGCGTGCGTCGTCCGGCGGTGTACACCGGCGGGTGCTCCAGCAGCATCAGCACGTCGGGCCCGCCGTCCTTGCGCGCGGCGGCGTGCGCCTTCTGGGTGTCCCACGCCGCCTGGTACTCGACGTGACCCAGGCGGTCGACCCGGACGTCCTCGGTTCCGGCGCGGCAGGACAGGTGCGGAGCGGGCATGACGGCGAGCCTACGCCGCGCCCAGCCGGGCGAGGACGGCCTGCGCAGCCCGGCGTCCGCTGACCAGCGCCCCCTGGGTGGACGGGGTGTCACGGTGGTCGCCCGCGACGAACAGGTTCTCGCCGAGGTCGACGTCGCGGCGGACCGGGCGGCCCGCCTCGAACAGCGGCAGGGCCTCGTCGACCTGCGCGGTGTGCAGGTGCGTCCAGTCGTCGGTGGCCACGCCCCAGATCCGGGCCAGCTCGCGGCGCACCGTGGGCTCGTCGACGCCGGTGCCCCCCGGGGTGCCGACGATGGAGGACGCCACCAGCGGGCGCCCGTCGGCGGAGTAGCCCGGCGCGGCCGCGGTCATCACCATCGTGTTGACGACCGGCCCGCCGGTGCCGTCCAGGTGGAGCAGGGGATCTGCGGTCGGGGCCTGCGGCGGGAGGTGGAAGAACGTCGTGAGCGCGTTCATCCGCGGCTCGGCCACCCCGGGGAGCAGCGCGGCCGCGGTCCGCGGGTCCGCCGCGACGACGACCGCCCGCGCGGACAGGGTGCCGCCGTCGGTGTCCAGGGCGGGGGCCGGCCCACCGCGCACGGCGTGCACCCAGGTCCCGAGCGTCACGGTGCCCTCGGGCAGCGCCGCGGCCAGACGCCGGGGGAGTGCCTCCATGCCGTCGTCGGGGACGACGATCGTGCCGAGCGCGAAGCTGCGCCACACCAGCCGGACGAAGGCGGCCGAGGTCTCCAGCGCCGTCTCGGCGAGCACCCCGGACAGGAAGGGGCGCAGGAACCGGTCGGTGACCGCGCCGCCGAGCCCGGCGGCGTCGAGGTCCCGGGCGGCGGAGGAGCCGACCAGCGTCGCGGTCCGGGACGGCGGCGACGCCAGCACCTTCGCGGTCCAGGCGACGAGCTTGGCCTTCTCGATCGGGCCGAACAGGTCGTCCAGGGCGGTGGCGGGGGCCGAGGCCGGGCGACGCAGCGGGTTGACGAACCGGTGCAGCTCGCCGTCGCCCGCACGGATCGCGGCACCGGGCTCGAACGCCCGCGCGGCGAGGGTGTCGAGCCCGTGCGGGGCCAGTGCGGCGTGCAGCGCGGGGTAGGAGGTGTTGAGCACCTGGAACCCGCGGTCGCAGCGGAAACCGTCGACGACGTCGGTCGTCATCCGTCCGCCGACCCGGTCGGCGGACTCCAGCACGCGGACGGTGAGCCCGTGGCGGTGCAGGACGGTGGCGGCGCGCAGGCCGGCCAGGCCCGCCCCGACGACGAGGACGTCGACCCCGGACGGGGTCATGACCCGACCGCGGCCGAGAGCGCGTCGCCGATGGTGTGGTGGCGGAACTGGAAACCGGCCTCGAGCAGCGCCGAGGGCACCGCCCGCTGGCCGCCGAGCAGCATCTCGCGGCCCATCTCGCCGAGCACGGTGGAGATCACCGGACCGGGCACCGGGAACGGCGCCGGGCGGCCGACGGCGGCGGCCATCTCCTTGGTGAACTCGGCGTTGGTGACCGGGACGGGCCCGGTCACGTTCGCCGGGCCGCGCAGCTCCGCGGTCTCGACGGCGAAGCGGATCGCGGCGACCTGGTCGTCGAGCGAGACCCACGGCATGTACTGGGTGCCCCTGCCGATCCGCCCGCCGAGGAACCCCTTGAACAGCGGCCGCAGCATCGCGAGCAGCCCGCCGGAGGGGGACAGCACCAGTCCGGTGCGGACCAGCACGACCCGGGCGCCGGCGTCGGCGGCGGGGGCGGTGGCGGCCTCCCAGTCCCGGCAGACGTCGGCGAGGAACCCCGAGCCCGACGGCGCGGACTCGTCGACGACGACCGCGCCGGTGTCCCCGTAGTAGCCGACGGCCGAGCCGCTGACCAGCACCGGAACCCCGTGCCGGGCCACGGCCTCGGCGAGGACGTCGGTGGGGACGTTGCGCGAGTCGCGGATCAGCTGCTTGCGCGCCCCCGTCCACGGCCGGTCGGCGATGCCGGCACCGTTGAGGTTCACGACCGCGTCGGCCCCGTCGAGGGTGCCGTCCTGCAGCGTGCCGGCGGGAGGGTCCCAGCCGCGCTCGTCGGGGGCGGCGGGGCTGCGCCGCACCAGGCGCAGCACCTCGTGTCCCGCGCCCCGCAGATGGGCGACCAGGGCTGTTCCGATCAGTCCGGACGAACCGGCCACGACGACTCGCACGGCCGCGATACTTCCCGGTCCCGGGCGAGCGCGCGAGCCGGACATGCCGCGACCGTCGTCACCCGATCACTCGGACGGGTGAACGGCGACGGCCCGCCCCGGGATCCGGGACGGGCCGTCGTGCGCACCTGCGGGTCAGAGGCCGAGCTCGGCCTCGAACGCGCCCTCCTCCAGCCGGGCCTTGACCGCCGACAGGAAGCGGCCGGCGTCGGCGCCGTCGACCAGGCGGTGGTCGTAGGTCAAGGGCAGGAAGCAGACCGAGCGGACGGCGATGACGTCGTCGCCCTCCGGGCCGGTGACGACCTTCGGCTCCTTCGAGATCGCGCCGGTGCCCAGGATGGCGACCTGGGGCTGGTTGATGATCGGCGTGTCGAACAGCGCGCCGGCGGACCCGATGTTCGTGATCGTGAAGGTGCCGCCGGACAGCTCGTCCGGACCGATCTTCGAGGCCCGGGTGCGGGCCGCGACGTCGGCGATCTTCTTGGCGATGCCGGCCAGCGACAGGTCGTCGGCGTCCTTGATCACCGGGACGAGCAGGCCGCGCGGGGTGTCCACGGCGATGCCCATGTGGACCGCGCCGTGGTAGGTGACCTGCTTGTTGTCCTCGGAGATCGAGGCGTTCACCGACGGGAACGCCTTGAGCGCCTCGATGGTGGCCTTGGCGATGAAGGCCAGGAAGGTGAGGTTGGCGCCCTCGCGGCGCTTGAAGTCCTCCTTGACCCGGTTCCGCAGCTTCACGATGCGGGTGAGGTCGACCTCCTGGACGGTGGTCAGCTGGGCCGAGGTGGCCAGCGACTCGTTCATCCGCTGGGCGATGACCTGGCGCAGACGCGGGAGCTTGACCGTGGTGCCCGGCTCCGGCGCGTTCTCCGCGCGGGTCGGGACGGCCTGCGGCTCCTTCGGCGCGCCCCCGGAGGAGGGCTGCGACGCCGGGGCGGACGGCTTCTCCTGCGCCGGGGCCTTCGCCTGCTCGGCGGCGGCGAGCACGTCCTGCTTGCGGATGCGACCGCCGACACCGGACCCGGTGACGGAGTCGAGGTCGACGCCGTGCTCCTGGGCCAGCTTGCGCACCAGCGGGGTCACGTACGGCTTCTCACCCGAGCCCGAGCCGTTGGACGACGGCTCGATCTTCCCGGCGGGGGAGTCCTCGGAGCCGGCCGGGGCCTTCTCCTGCTTCTCCTCGGCCTTGGGGTGCTCCTTCTTCGGGGTCTCCGACTTCGGGGCCTCGGCCTTCGGAGCCTCCTGCTTCGGCTCCTCCTTCTTCTCCGGGGCCTTCGCCGGCTCCGGGGCCTCGTCCTGCGACGGGGCGGCGGAGCCGTCCCCGACCAGCGCGAGCTGGGCGCCGACCTCGACGGTCTCGTCCTCGGCGACGGTGTGCTCGAGCACGGTGCCCGCGACCGGCGACGGGATCTCCGTGTCGACCTTGTCGGTGGAGACCTCGAGCAGCGGCTCGTCGACCTCGACGGCGTCGCCGACCTGCTTGAGCCAGCGGGTCACGGTGCCCTCGGTGACCGACTCGCCGAGCTCGGGCATGGTGACCGGGGTGCCGGAGCCCCCGCCGGACGACGAGCCACCGGAGGACGGCTTCGGGGCCTCCTCCTCGGCCTGCTCCGGCTCGGGCTCGGACTCCGCGGGCTCCTCGGCCTTCTCGGAGGAGGAGTCGGAACCGGTGTCGTCCGCCTCGTCGGCGTCGCCGATGACGGCGAGCTCGCCGCCGACCTCGACGGTGTCGTCCTCGCCCGCGATGATGCGCTTCAGCACGCCGGCGGCCGGCGACGGGATCTCCGTGTCGACCTTGTCGGTCGAGACCTCGAGCAACGGCTCGTCGACCTCGACGGTGTCGCCCTCGGCCTTGAGCCAACGGGTGACGGTGCCCTCGGTGACACTCTCGCCCAGGGCGGGCATCTCAACGGTGACGGCCATGTCGGGTGGAGCTCCTCTTGTTCCGCGTGGGTGTTCGGGTCGTGGGGCCGGGATCAGCCGTGGGTGTGCAGCGGTCTCCCGGCCAGCGCGAGGTGGGCCTCTCCGAGGGCCTCGCTCTGGGTGGGGTGGGCGTGGATCAGCGGGGCGACGTCGGTGGGCAGAGCCTCCCAGTTGTAGACCAGTTGTGCCTCCCCGACGAGCTCCCCGATCCGGGAGCCCACCATGTGCACGCCGAGGACGCGCCCGCCCTGCCCGGCAGGTCCCTCGGCGACGAGCTTGACCGCGCCGGAGGTCTGCAGGATCTGCGACTTCCCGTTGCCGGCCAGGTCGTAGGTCAGGGTGTGCACCTCGCCGTGGCGGTCCCGCGCGGCGGCCTCGGTCAGCCCGACCGAGGCGACCTCGGGGTCGCAGTAGGTGACGCGCGGGATGCCGTCGTCGGTGACCGGGCGGGGCGCCAGCCCCGCGACGTCCTCGGCGACGAAGATCCCGTGCGCGAAGCCGCGGTGGGCGAGCTGCAGACCGGGGGTGACGTCGCCGACGGCGTACACGCCGTCGAGGTTCGTGCGCAGCCGCTCGTCGACGGTGACGAACCCGCCGTCCATCGCGACGCCGGCCTCGGCGAAGCCGTGACCGGTGGTGTTGGGACCGCGGCCGACCGCGACCAGCAGCAGGTCGGCCTCGATCTCCTCACCGGATTCCAGGGACACGGTGACGGTGTCCCCGCTGCGGGTCGCCGCCGCGAACCGCACCCCGGTGCGGGTCGCGATCCGGCGCCGCCGGAACGCCCGCGCGAGCTGGGTGGAGCAGAACTCGTCCTCGTTCGGCACGAGCCGCCCCAGCGCCTCGACGATCGTCACCTCGGCCCCGAAGGAGCGCCACACGCTGGCGAACTCGACGCCGATCACACCGCCGCCGAGCACGACGACCCGGCGCGGGGCCTCGTCGAGGGAGATCGCGGCGTCGGAGGTGACGACGCGGTCGTCGAGCTCCAGACCGGGCAGCGACCGTGCGTAGGAGCCGGTGGCGAGCACGACGTGGCGGCCGGTGATCCGTTCGTCGCCGACCCGGACGGTGCCGGGACCCTCCAGGGTGCCCGCGCCGGGCACCACGGTGATCCCGCGCGAGGCGACCAGGCCCTGCAGGCCCGTGTACAGCCGGGAGACCACGCGGTCCTTGTAGGCGTTCACCCCGGCCATGTCGAGGCCGTCGAAGGTGGACCGGACACCGACCTGTCCGCCGTCGCGGGCGTGGTCGGCGACCTCGGCCGCGTGCAGCAGCGCCTTGGTCGGGATGCAGCCGCGGTGCAGGCAGGTGCCCCCGAGCTTGTCCTTCTCGACCAGGACGACCGACAGCCCCAGCTCCGCGGCCCGCAGCGCGCACGCGTAGCCACCGGAGCCGCCGCCCAGGATCACCAGGTCGGCGGAACGAGCGCCCGGGTCGGACACCGATCAGCTCCCTCCGGGGGTCACCACCGGTGGACCGGCTCCGCCGGACGGGACCCCGCTACGCGGCGACCATCTTGTCATCCGGCCGCGGCTGCGCCACGGGGGTGTCGGGAGCAAATCCGTGATCCCGTTCGTTGGGTACCTGGAGCTACCGTGTCCGGTTCGTCGGGGTGCGACCGGATCGAGGAGAGGACGACGCGCATGGGTCTGCTCGACCTGTTCCGGTCACGGGGACCGTCGGGGCCCAGGTCCGGCCGGGGATCCGGCTCCGGCGGGAGGCGTGGCAGGTACGCGGAGGGGGAGTCCCACCTGCGGGAGTGGTCGGCCGCCCGGATCGGGGTCGAGGCCTTCGTCGAGCCGCGCACGACCGTGACGGAGACGACGGTCGTCCTCGTCGCGCACGACGGGGAGTGGACCCGCAGACGGGTCGCGAATCCGAACGCGGCGAAGAAGCTGGCCCGGTCGCTGCAGATGCCGATCTACGACGTGCAGCTGGTCGGCTACCCGAACCGGATGCGCGAGCACGACGCCCGCGACCGTGCCCTGCGCAAGCGTGAGCGTCAGGAGCGGATGCTGCGCGAGCTGCGGGCCAAGGACCGCGACGCCTGACCGGCCCGTCAGGGGCGCAGCGAGCGGGCGCGCCGCTCGCCCAGCGCGCGCATCGCGGGCTCCAGGCGCAGCGCGGGACCGGGGGCCAGCGCGGTCAGCCGCAGCAGCGCACCCCGCCAGGCCGGCAGCGTGCGGTACACCCGGCCGGTCCCGAACATCCCGACCAGCGCCGTCGCGACCTGCTCGGGGGTGACCAGCACCCCCGAGCGCACGAGTGCCTGGCCCTGGCCGCCGGGCGTCATCGACCGCAGCAGCTCGGTGTTCACCCCGTCCGGGCACACCGCGTGCACCCCGATGCCCTCGCGGCGCACCTCCGAGGCGAGCGCGGACACCATCGACAGGGCGCCCGCCTTCGACGCCGCGTAGACCGACAGGCCGGGTACCGGGCCGAGCCCGGACAGCGACACCGTCACCCCGATCTCGCCGCCCCGGGCGGAGCCGTCGGCGGCCTGCTCGCGGAACGCGGCCACCGCGGCGCGCGCGCCCCAGAGCGGGCCCAGCAGGTTGACCTCGACCAGCGCGCGGGCGCGGGCCTCGGCGATGTCGGCGACGGTGCCGTCGAACCCGACACCGGCGTTGCTCACCCAGGCCCCCAGCGGGGCGAGCTCGCGGGCCCGCGCCACCGCGCCCGCGGACGCGGCCGGGTCGGTGACGTCGCAGGCGGTACCGGCGGCGGCCCCGATCCGGGTCGCGGTGGCCTGCGCCGCGGCGCCGTCGACGTCGGTGACCAGCACCCGGTAACCGCGCCCGACCAGCTCGCGGGCGATCTGCTCGCCGATGCCGCGGGCGGCGCCGGTGACCACCGCGGAGCGCGGGGCGTGCGTGGGGACCTCGTGTCGACGACGCTGCCGGCTCATGGGCGGCAGTATGCCCTACCCGTGGGTAACCCCCGGTCCGGTGTCGCCGCCCGGATCCGGTCCGGCCAGACTCGGGCCCCGTGACGGCCGCGATGCACCTTCCCCGCTTCCTCGTCCGCCAGCGGATCACCCTCGGCGTGAACCGCTACGACGTGCACGCCGCGAACCCCGACGGCAGCCAGGGCGCGCTGATGGCCTTCGCCCAGCAGAAGCGGTTCGCTTTCAAGGAGCAGGTCACCTTCTGGGCCGACGACAGCCGCTCGCGCGCGGTGTTCTCCTTCCGGGCCCGCCAGCGCCTCGACGTCCGCGCCGAGCACGACGTGATCGACGAGCACGGGCAGGTGATCGGCACCTTCGGCAAGCGGTTCGGGGCGAGCCTCCTGCGCTCGACGTGGACGCTGAGCGCACCCGGGCTCGCCGCGACCGGGCGCGAGCGCAGCCTGGGGGTCGCGCTGCTGCGCCGGGTCGCGGAGAACCTGCCGCTGCCGTACCACTTCGACGTCACCGACGACGCCGACGGCACGCCGCTGATGAGCAGCGACCGGAAGTGGTCGCTGCGCGACGCCTACGACGTGTCCGTCCCCGACCCGCGCGTCGACTTCCGGCTGGCCGCGGCGTTCGCCGTCGCGCTGGACGCGCTGCAGGACCGCTGAGGCGGCGTCAGCCGTTCCGGGCCACGTCCTCCAGGAACGCCAGCAGGGTGCGCACCGGCACCCCGGTGCCGCCCTTGGTGGTGTAGCCGCGCGGCCCGCCGGTGTGGAACGACGGCCCGGCGATGTCGATGTGCGCCCACGGCAGCCCGGCCGGCACGAACTCCTTGAGGAACATGCCCGCCAGCAGCATCCCGGCGAACCGCTGCCCGCTGACGTTGCTGATGTCGGCCACCCGCGAGTCCAGGTCGCTGCGCAGGTACTCCGGCAGCGGCATCGCCCAGGCGTCCTCGCCGGTGGCGACGCCGTGCGCGGCGATCCGGTCGCGCAGCTCGTCGGAGCCCATCACCCCGGCCGTGCGCATGCCGAGCGCGACCAGCTGCGCTCCGGTCAGCGTCGAGGTCTCCACCAGGTAGTCGGGATCGTCCTGGGCGGCGCGGACGATCGCGTCGGCGAGGATCAGCCGTCCCTCGGCGTCGGTGTTGAGCACCTCGACGGTGGTGCCGCCGAACATGGTCAGCACGTCACCGGGCTTGTACGCCGTCGAGGACGGCATGTTCTCCGCCATCGGCACGGTCGCGGTCACGGTGACCGGCAGCTCCAGCCTCGCGGCCAGCACGACCGTCGCGACGACGGCCGCCGCCCCACCCATGTCCGAGGTCATGTCGGCCATGCCGGCGTTGGGCTTCAGCGAGATGCCGCCGGTGTCGAAGGTGATCCCCTTGCCGACGAGCGCCACCCGCTTCGCCGCGGCCGCGCCGCCGTTCCAGGTCAGCCGGACCAGCCGGGGCGGGTTCGACGATCCCTTCCCGACGCCGGTGATCCCGCCGTAGCCGTTCTCCCGCAGTCCCGCGTCGTCGAGGACCTCGGTGACCAGCCCGGCGCGCTCGCCCAGTGCGACGGCGTGCGCCGCGAAGGTCTCCGGGACCAGCACGTTGGGCGCGGTGTTGACCAGGTCCCGGGCGGTGACCACGGCCTCGGCGACCAGCGTCGCGCGCCGGACGGCCCGGTCGTCGGTGCCGGTGAACGACCACGAGCCGACCGGGGCGGACGCGGCGTCGGGGGAGGAGCGGTGCCGGTCGAAGCGGTGCCCGCCGAGCACGGCGCCGACGACGGCGGCCTCCTCGTCGAGGGCGGACAGCGTGCTCAGCGCCGAGCCGGTGCCGGCCAGGGCGCGGGCGGCGGCGCCGGCTGCCCGCCGGACCGCCTCGGCGGCCTTCGGGCCCTCGGCCGGGCGACCCAGACCGACCGCCACCAGTCGCGGCGCGGACGGCGCCCCGCGGGTGGGCAGCGAGACGACCTGTTCGGCCTTGCCGGTCGCGCCGACGGTGGTGAGCAGCTCCAGCAGCTCCCCGGAGAACGCGGCGTCGACGCCGTCGGCGCCCGCGGCGAGCGCGGGGCCGGTGCCGTCGGCGGCGTCGGCCGCGGGGGCGTGCAGACCGACCACGACGGCGTCGACGGCCGCCTCCGGCTCGGCACCGCTGTGGGCGGCGGTCTGCGGGAGGGTCGGGACGTCGATCGGCACGGGGGCACTCCTCGGGGTCGGACGCGGGCGGTGGTATCGGACGTGTGGCTCCGGGCCGCCTGATCTCACCCTGGGTGACCAGCGCACACGTCCCCTGCGCCGGCCGGGTGGGGAGCCGGGTGGCGGGCGACCGACGAGACCGGACCGAGATGGTAATGACACCCCCGCGGCGCCGCGCGGCACAGGGGTGGATGGGATGGTGAGCGGGTGCCGCGCCCCCCGTACCGGATCCCGACCGTCACCGCGGTCGTCGTCGCCCTGTCGGCGATGTTCGGTACCGGGCTGTACGCCGCGCTCGGCCCGGCGGCCGCGTCGGCCGGTACCTGGTTCCCGCTCGGGGTGCTCCTCGCCGCGCTGCTCGCGCTCGGCGTCGTCGGCTCGACCGCGCACCTGGCGCTCGCCCGTCCGGCGGGGCCGGAGCTGACCCGCGGCGACCTGCCCGCCCCGGCACTGCGCCTGGGCGCGGTCGCGCGGGTGACCTCGCGCGCCGCCGCCGGTGCGGCCGCCGCGCTGGTCTTCGGCGCCTACGTGCTGCCCACCCAGCCGGTGACGATCGCGGTGGTGGCGGTGCTCGCCGTCGTCGCGGTGAACGCCTTCGGCGTGCGGATCTCGCCCGGTGCCTCGCGCGGGCTGGTCGTGGGCACGGTGCTCGCCCTCACCCTCGCGATCGGGGTCGGGCTCAGCTCGGACGGCCCGCAGGCGGTGCTGTCCTCGGCGATGCCGGCCGCGGCCACCGGTGCCGGCGTCGCGGCCGACGGCGCCGGGACGCCCGACGACCCGGCCGTGGCCACGCTGCAGGCCGCGATCGAGCCGGGCCCGCTGGGCGTGCTCGCCGCCGCCGGGTTCGTCGTCCTCGCCTTCACCGGGCTGTCCCGCGTCGCCGAGCTCGGGGGTGGCCTGCGCGACCCGGCACGGGCGATCCGGCGGGCCCCCGCGCTCGCGGTCATGATCACCACGCTGCTGCTGCTCCTGCTGTCGGCGGCCCTGCTGCGCGGGCTCGGTGCGTCCGGGCTGGCGTCGGCGTCGGCACCGCTGGCCGCCCTGATGGACACCAGCAGCAGCGCCCAGGTCGGGGTGCTGGTCCGGGTCGGGGCCGCCGCCGCGACCGTGGCCGCGCTGCTCGGGGGTCTGTCGCGGGCCGCGGCCGGGGCCGCCCGGCTGTCCCGCGAGGGGGAGCTGCCCGCGTTCCTGGGGCGCGGCGGGTCCCGGGGCACACCGTGGGCGGCCGACCTGACTCTCGGCGCGCTGACCCTGGCCATGACCCTGCTGCTGTCCGCGACGACGGCGATCGTGATCACCGTGGTGGCGGCCCTGGTGCACCACGCGATGGTGCACGCGGCGGTGCTCCGCCTGCCGGGTCGCCCGGTGCGGGCGGCGGTGGTCGCCGTCGCCGGTGGGGCGGGGTGCCTCGTCGTCGCCGCGTCGATGCCGCTGTGGCCGCTCCTCGGGACGGCCACGGCGCTCGCCGCGGGCTGGGTGCTGTGCGCGGTCTCGGCCCGCTCGCGCGCCCGCGCCGCGGCCGAGGATCCGGTGCCCCGCAGCGATCCCGAGGAGCAGGCGGCCTGAGGCCGATAGGGTCGCGGGCGTGACCGACGAGCTCCTGCCCAGCCCGCTGCACGACCGGCACGTCGCCCTCGACGCCACCCTCGGCGAGTTCGGGGGGTGGTCGATGCCGATCTCCTACCCGGGCGGCACGGTCGCCGAGCACACGTCGGTCCGCGAGACGGCGGGCCTGTTCGACGTCAGCCACCTCGGCACCGTCCCGATCTCCGGGCCGGGGGCGGCCGCGCACCTGAACGCCTGCCTCACCAACGACCTCGGCCGCATCGGCCCGGGCCGCGCCCAGTACACCCTGGCCTGCGACGACCGCGGCGGCGTCGAGGACGACATGATCGTCTACCTGGCGTCCGACGACGACCTGCTCCTCGTCCCGAACGCCGCGAACTCGACCCGGATCGTCTCGGCGCTCGCCGCCGACGCCCCGCCCGGGGTCACGATCACCGACCGCCACCGCGAGCTCGCGGTGCTCGCCGTGCAGGGCCCCCGCTCCGCCGAGGCCCTCGCCGCGGCGTTCGGTGCCGCCGGCGAGGGTGTCACGGACCTGGACTACATGGCGTTCACCGACCTGGAGGGCGGTCTCGCCGACGGGGGTGTGCGGATCTGCCGCACCGGCTACACCGGCGAGCTCGGCTACGAGGTGGTCCTCCCTGCCGGGGCGGCCCCGGCGATGTGGGACTCCCTGCTCGACGCCGTCCGGGCCGTGGGCGGCGGGCCCTGCGGTCTCGCGGCGCGGGACACGCTGCGCACCGAGATGGGCTACCCGCTGCACGGCCACGAGCTGTCCACCGAGATCACCCCGGTCCAGGCCGGGAGCAGCTGGGCGGTCGGCTGGGACAAGCCCGCGTTCTGGGGCCGGGACGCCCTGCTCGCCGAGCGCGCGGCGGGCCCGGCGCGGCGCCTGCGGGCGCTGCGGGCGACCGGCCGCGGTGTCCCGCGGGCGGGCATGACCGTCCTCGACGGCGAGGGCGGCGCGCCGGTCGGCGTCGTCACCTCGGGGACGTTCTCCCCGACGCTGCGCACCGGTATCGCGCTCGCCCTGGTCGACACCGCGGGCGGGGTGGCCGTCGGCGACCCGCTGGTGATCGACGTCCGGGGCCGCGCGCTGCCGGTGGAGGTCGTGAAGCCGCCCCTGGTGCCCTCCCACGTGCGGTGACCCGTCCGACGGTCGGGAATCCGACTGTCTGCCGGGTGGACGCCGGGGATACCGTTCGTGTCATGAGCGCGCCGAAGTTCTCCGTGACCCGCAACCCCGCCCCGGCGTCCCCGCAGCGGCGCGCCGACGTACTGGCCGCACCGGGCTTCGGCCGGTACATGACCGACCACATGGTCACGATCCGGTGGACCGCGGGGACCGGCTGGCACGACCCGGCGGTCGTGCCCTACGGGCCGATGACGCTGGACCCGTCGTCGATGGTCCTGCACTACGGCCAGGAGATCTTCGAGGGGCTCAAGGCCTACCGCCAGCCCGACGGCTCGATCGCCTCGTTCCGGCCCGATGCCAACGCCGCCCGGTTCGCCGGCTCCGCCCGGCGGCTGGCGATGGCCGAGCTCCCCGAGGAGCTGTTCCTCGCCTCGCTGTCCGAGCTGCTCGCCGTCGACTCCGAGTGGGTGCCCGAGGCCGGTGGTGAGGACTCGCTCTACCTGCGGCCCTTCATGATCGCGACCGAGGTCGGGCTGGGGGTGCGGCCGTCCTCGGAGTACCTCTACTCGGTGATCGCCTCGCCCGCCGGGCCGTACTTCGCCGGTGGCGTCCAGCCGATGGACGTGTGGCTGGAGACCGAGTACACCCGCGCCGCGCTCGGCGGCACCGGCACCGCCAAGTGCGGTGGGAACTACGCGGCGTCGCTGCTGCCGCAGGCGGTCGGTGCCCAGCACGGCTGCGCCCAGGTCGCCTACCTCGACGCCGAGGAGCGCCAGTGGATCGACGAGATGGGCTCCAACAACCTGTTCTTCGTCTTCCGCTCCGACGACGGCTCGGTCGAGGTCGCGACGCCGGACCTGCGCGGCTCGGTGCTCGCCGGCATCACCCGCGACTCGTTGATCACGGTGGCGAAGGACCTCGGGATCTCCGTGGTCGAGCGCCGCATCTCCGGCCAGGAGTGGCTCGGCGGGGCCGCGAGCGGGGTCCTGACCGAGGTGTTCGGCTGCGGCACCGCAGCGGTCATCACCCCCATCGGGACGGTCAAACACAGCGGTGGTGAGGTGACCGTCGGCAACGGTGAGCCCGGCCCGATCACCCTGCAGCTGCGCGAGGCGCTGACCAGGATCCAGCGCGGCGCGGCGCCGGACCCGCACGGCTGGATGCACACCCTGGTCCCGGCCCCCGCGTCGGTCTGACCGGCCCGGCCCGGCCCGTGATCACCGGTTGTGGGGTGTCGCGCCCGCCTCGCGGACGCTGCGCTCCACAACCGGTGATCCCCGGCGCAGCTGCGGTGCTGATCCCCGGGCGGCGCTGATCCCCGGCCGTGCGATGCCGGCCGCCCGGACCGGCCGGATCACGCCGTGCGGGTCACCCGGTCAGCGCTGCCGCCAGGACGACGAGGACCGCGGTGCCGCCGAGCTCACAGGCCGCACCCAGGACGTCGCCGCTCATCCCGCCGAACCGCCGCCGGGTGTGCCGGGCCAGCCCCACCACGAGCAGCGCCGCGAGCAGCACCGCCCCGGTCACGGCGAGCACCACCTCGGCCGGGCCCGCCCCCGGGACGGAGGCGTACCGCTGCGGCCCGCCGGCCCGGTCGAGGGTGACGACGAGCGCGGTGGCCGCGGCGGCGGCCAGGCCGGCCCACCACAGCGGTGCCGTCCACACCGGCTGCGACCCGGCGACCGTCGCACCCAGGCCACCCGGGCGCGCGGCGGGCGTCCCGCGGCGGGCGACCCAGCAGAACCCGGCCCGCCCGGTCGCCGCGGCCAGCGTGCACACCAGGAGCACCGCCACCGGCGGCGCGGTGACCAGCTGTGCCAGCGCGGCGGCCCGGGCGCCCAGCACCACCAGCAGCGTGACGACGGCGAACGGTCCCGCCCCGCCGTCGGCCATGATCCGCAGCGCCCGTTCCGGCGGACCGTAGCTGCCCAGGCCGTCGGCGGTGTCGGCGAGACCGTCGATGTGCATCCCACGGGTCGCGAGTGCGCCCGCCCCGACCGTCAGCAGGCCGGCGACCAGCGGGGACACCCCGAGGGCGACCAGCACCACGAGCAGGGCACCACCGGCCGCGCCGAGTCCGGCGCCGACCAGGGGCGCCCAGCGCAGCGCGGCGGCGGCGACGCCGTCGGGCAGCGCGCCGTCGGCGGTGGTGCGCACCCGGACGGGCACGACGGTCAGCCAGCTGACCGCCAGCCCGAGCCCGGCGAGGGGCCGGGGTCCGCTCACCGTCCGGCGCCGGCCGGCGCGGTCACGTCCCCCGGGAGCACCCCGGTGTCCTGCGCGGACCCGGTCTCGGCGAGCAGCCGCGCCGCGCCCACCAGCAGCGGCAGCGTCGTCACCGCGGCGGTCCCGTCCTCGGTCCGCACCGCGAGGTCCAGGACGGGGACCAGCGAGAGGTGCTCCAGGACGAGGGTCGCGGCCGGTTCGGTCGACGGCTGTGCGGCGACCCACCAGTCCTTCGCCCCGGGGGCCAGCTCCTCGGCCAGCAGTGCCGCCGCGCCGACGGCCAGCCCGTCGAGGACCGCGGGCACCCTGCGCTCGGCGGCCCGGGCCAGAAACCCGGCGAGCACGAGCAGATCGGTGCCGCCGACGGTGCGCAGCAACGCCAGCGGGTCGCGCAGGTGCGGGCGGGCCCGGCGGAGCGCGTCGCGGATCGCGACGGCCTTGCGCATCCAGGCGCGGTCGTCGATCCCGGACGCGCGCCCCACGACGGCGACGGGCTCGGCCCCGGTGACCGCGGCGACGAGCGTCGCGGCGGGGGTCGTCGCCCCGACGGCGAGCGTCGCCGGGATCAGCAGGTCCGCGCCGGCGTCGATCTCGGCGTCGGCCAGCCGGCGCCCGGTCAGCCACGCCGCGGTCGCGCGCTCGCCGTCCAGGGCGTCCTCGCGGTCGATCCGCCCGGTGCCGTGGCTGACGAGCCAGCCCGGCTCGGCCCCCTCCGCCCCGGCGACGAGCCCGACGTCGACCACCCGCACGGTCGCTCCGGCGGCCCGCGCGGCGACGGTGACCGGCAACCGCCCGGCCGCGGCGGCGGTGGCGCGCACCGCGGAGACCTCCGGCGGGTAGGCCGAGACGCCGTTCGCGGCGATGCCGTGGTCGGCGGCGAGCAGCACGACCCGGGCCCGCACGGGGGCCTGCGGGGGACAGGCGCCCTGGCAGGACGCCAGCCAGACGCCCAGCTCGCCGAGCCTGCCGAGCCCGCCGGTGGGCATCGCGAGCCCCTCGACCAGTGCGACGGCCTCCCGGCGGCTGCGGGAGTCCGGCCGTCCGACGGTCACCGGGACGATCTCCACGTCGGACTCGGTGACCGAGGCCGGTGTCGCGGCGGCACCGGCGACGTCGCCCGCAGCCGCCCCGGTGACGGGGAGGACCGCACCCGGGACCCCGGCGGGGGTGCCGGCGACGTCACCGTCGGGGTCGGGGACCTCCGCGCCGGGAGCATCGGCGGGGCCGGCGGTGTCGCCGGGGCCGACGAGGGTGGCGGGAGTGGCGGGGTCGGCGGGAGTCGCGGGGTCGGCGCGAGTGGCGGGGCCGGCAGGGGTCGCGGGGCCGGCGGGGGTCGCGGTCGCGACGGTGCCACCCGTGGCGGCCACCGGTGTGGTCGTGGCGCCCGGTCCGGCGCCCGCGGCGGGCAACGGGAGCGCCCGCCCCGCCACCACCAGGACCACGTCGTCGCACACCCGGGCGACGGCGGCGTTCAGCTCGCCCAGCCGGTCACGGAACACCCGCCCGGCGCGGGTGTCCGGAACCACACCCAGCCCGGTCTCGGCGGAGACCAGCACCACCGGCCCCGGCGCCGCGGCGACCGCGGCGACCAGCCCCTCGACCGCGGCGTCGACCGCGGCGGGCACGACCGGGGCGTCCCAGGCGCCGGCGTCGTCGAGGACCCCGGTCAGCCAGGTGGCGAGGTCGTCGACCAGGACGGGGCCGGGCCGGGCGAGGGCGGCGGCCAGTCCGGTGCCGCCCACCTCCTCGGTGGTCCAGTGGACGGGGCGGCGGGCGGCGTGCGCGGCGATGCGCGCGTCCCAGTCGGCGTCGCCGGGGATCCGCCGCCCGGTCGCGAGGTAGCGGACCGCCGCGTCGTCGCCGAGCAGTTCCTCGGCGTGCCGGGACTTGCCGGAGCGCGTGCCACCGAGGACGAGCGTCCGCGGTTCGACGGGAGGAGTCACGCCGCACATCGTGTCCTACCGGTCCGCGGTAGCGTCGCGAAGGTGCTCGATCATCTGGTCCTGGCCACCCCCGACGTCGACGACACCGCCGCTGACCTGGCCGGACGTCATCTCCACACGCTGGAGGGCGGGCCGCACCCGGGTGTCGGCACCCGTAACCGCCTGGCCGGGATCGGGCCGGGCCGTTACCTGGAGGTCGTCGGCCCCGACCCCGCGCAGGAGGAGCCCGGGGCACCGCGCCCCTTCCGGATCGACACGCTGACCGCGCCCGCTCTGGTCACCTGGGCGGTGCGCGTCGGGGACCTGGACACCGCGCTCGCCGCGGCCCGCGCCGCCGGGCACGACCCCGGGCCGGCGCGCGACATGTCGCGCCGCCGTCCGGACGGCACGCTGCTGGAGTGGCGGCTGGCGTTCCCGCCCGACGACGCGGGCGGGGTGCTGCCGTTCCTCATCGACTGGGGCGCCACCCGGCACCCGTCGGCCGACCTGCCGGTCCCGGCGAGCCTGCGCACGCTGCGCCTGACCCACCCCGAACCGGAGCGGGTGACCGCACTGCTCGACGCGGTCGGTGCGGGTGGGGAGGCCGAGGTCGTCGCGGGACGGACGCCGTCGCTGCAGGCCGTGCTGGACCTGCCCGGCGGGCCGCTGGTGCTCTGAGCCCAGGGCCCGCCGGACGGTGTCAGACCGCGTCGCCGCGCTTGACGCGCGGCTTGGGCACCCGCATGCGTCGCGGCTGGGTGGCGCGGGAGAACGCGTACCACCCGGTGCCGAGGCCCTTGATCTCCTCGTCGGGGAACTTGGCACGGGCCTTCTTCAGGACCTGCATGCCCAGCAGCGTGCCCTCGACGACCATCACGATCAGCATCAGGAACGTGAACAGCGTGACGTACTGCTGGATCACCGGGTTCTGGATCAGCGCGGCGACCAGCACCAGCGCGGCCAGCGGCAGGAACAGCCCGATGACGTGCGGGCGCGAGTCGACGATGTCGCGCACGTGGGCCCGCACCTTGCCGCGGTCGCGGGGGAGCAGCACGCGGTCGTCGCCGGCGTCCATCCGCTTGCGGCGCTCCAGTGCCTTGGCCCGGCGCTCGTCCTTCGACGGCCGGGTGGCGCGGGCCAGCTTCGCGGCCTCCCGCTGGGTGCGCGGTGGGGGCGGCGCGGGACCGCGCCGCCTGCCCTCGGCGTCACGGCGCTTCGGCGTCGCCCGGCCCTTGCCGGGGGTGGTGTGGGGACGCGAGCGGGTCGCGCCCTCGTCCTCCGTCTCCGCAGCGTCCGTGTCCGCCGGGGGCTCGACGACCGTCTGACCGGCCTGGTCGGAGCTCTCGGAGCGGCGCAGGAACCTCACAGGTGTCCACACTACGGGCCGCCGCTAGCCTGCCCCGCATGCGGATCGTGGTGGCTCCCGACTCCTTCGGCGGAACCCTCAGCGCACGGGAGGCGGCGGAGGCGATCGCCGCGGGGTGGCGGCGCGGCGTCCCCGGCGCCGACGTGGCGATCGTCCCCCTCGCCGACGGCGGCACCGGCTTCGCGGAGGTGCTGCACACCGCCCTCGGCGGGACCGTGCACGAGCTGACGGTCACCGGGCCGCTCGGCGATCCGGTGACCGGGTCGTGGCTGCAGGTCGGCGACACCGCCTACCTCGAGTGCGCGTCGGCGTGCGGGCTGCACCACGTCCCGCGCGAGGACCGGGTCCCCGGGGTCGCCCGCACCGCGACGACCCACGGGGTGGGGGAGCTGCTCGCCGCCGCCCGCGACGCGGGCGTCACCACCGCCGTGGTCGGGCTCGGCGGGTCCGCGACCACCGACGGGGGCGCAGGTCTGCTGGCTGCGCTCGGTGCCGTGCCCGTCGACGACGACGGCCTCCCGCTCCCGCCGGGCGGCGCGGCACTGTCCGTCTCGACGGCACCCCCGAGCTGGGCGGGATGACCCTGGTCGCGGCGAGTGACGTCGACAACCCGCTGCTCGGCCCGCACGGTGCCGCCGCCGTCTTTGGTCCGCAGAAGGGTGCCGACGACGCGGCCGTCGCCGAGCTGGACGGCGCGCTCACCGTCTTCGCCGGGGTGCTCGCCG
This sequence comes from Pseudonocardia sp. ICBG1293, assembly GCF_020131355.1. Taxonomy (GTDB): domain Bacteria; phylum Actinomycetota; class Actinomycetes; order Mycobacteriales; family Pseudonocardiaceae; genus Pseudonocardia. The sequence continues at coordinate 336,528 of NZ_JAHLEL010000044.1, read as the reverse complement.
GTCTCGCCGGACGGGAGGTGCGCGACGAGCCCGCCGCGGGCGCCGCGGGTGGTCTCGGTGCGGCCCTGCTGGCCCTCGGCGCGCGCGTCGAGTCCGGCGCCGGTCTGGTCCGCGACCTCGTCGGCCTCGACGCCGAGCTGGACGCCGCCGACGTCGCCGTCACGGGGGAGGGCAGCTTCGACTGGCAGTCGCTGCGCGGGAAGCTCATCACCGCCGTCGCGCGGGGCGCGGCCGACCGCGGGACGCCGTGCGTGGTGCTGGCGGGCCAGGTCAGCGTCGGCCGCCGGGAGGCGGCCGCGGCGGGGGTCGACGCGGCCTTCGGGGTGGCGGACGAGATCGGGCTGGAGGCCTCGATGGCCGATCCGGCCGGGACACTCGCCGACCTGGCCGAACGGGTCGCCCCGCGCTGGCGCCGGTGAGCCCCGTCACCTGCGCGTCGGCGAATCGCACGGTCTCCGCACCGATACCGGCCGGGAGGACGACGTAGTATGGGTTCCGACGCCCGGTGGGAACAGGGCGGACCACGCACGTTGTTGGGAGAGTCATGACCGTTGACAACACCGTGGACGCGGGCGCGGCCACGCAGCAGACGCACGGCGTGGAGCTGACCGACTCCGCTGCCGTCAAGGCGCGCACCCTGCTCGAGCAGGAGGGCCGCGACGACATGCACCTGCGCATCGCCGTGCAGCCCGGCGGCTGCGCCGGCCTGCGCTACCAGCTGTTCTTCGACGACCGGTCGCTCGACGGGGACCTGTTCCGTGACTTCCACGGTCTCAAGGTGGGCGTCGACCGGATGAGCGCGCCGTACCTGCAGGGCGCCAAGATCGACTTCGTCGACACCATCGAGAAGCAGGGCTTCACGATCGACAACCCGAACGCGGGCGGCTCCTGCGCCTGTGGCGACAGCTTCAACTGAGTCTGCAGCCGGGTGCTGCAGCACCCCGTCCGAAGGGCCCCGCCGGTGATCTCCGGCGGGGCCCTTCGGCGTCGGTGACGTAGGGTCCCCCGTGTGCCTATTGCCGTGACGGGGTCGATCGCCTCCGACAACCTGATGCACTTTCCCGGGAAGTTCTCCGAGCAGATCCTCGCCGACCAACTCGACCGGATCTCGGTCAGCTTCCTGGTCGACGACCTGACGGTCCGCCGGGGCGGCGTGGCCGGCAACATCGCCTTCGCGCTCGGTGTGCTCGGTCAGAACCCGGTGCTGATCGGCGCGGTCGGCGCCGACTTCGCCGAGTACAAGCAGGTCCTCGACGACCTGGGTGTCGACACCTCCGGGGTGCACACCCACGACGACGTCCACACCGCCCGCTTCGTCTGCACCACCGACGACGAGATGCGCCAGATCGCGTCGTTCTACACCGGCGCCATGGCCAAGTCCAAGGAGATCGAGCTCGCCCCGATCGCCGAGCGCGTCGGCGGGTTCGACCTGGTGCTCATCGGCGCCAGCGACCCCGAGGCGATGCTGCGTCACACCGACGAGTGCCGCGCGAAGGGCTACCCGTTCCTGGCCGACCCGTCCCAGCAGCTGGCCCGCATGGAGGGCCCCGAGGTGAAGCGCCTCATCGAGGGCGCCACGTACCTGGTCACCAACGACTACGAGTTCGAGCTGCTGCTCAAGAAGACCGGCTGGACGGCCGAGGAGATCGGGGCGAAGGTCGGTACCCGGATCACCACCTTCGGCGAGAGGGGTGCGCTGATCGTCGAGGCCGACGGCACCGAGACCCGGATCGACGTCGTGCCGCCGACCGAGCTGGTGGACCCCACCGGCGTGGGCGACGCCTGGCGCGCCGGGTTCCTCACCGCGCTCGGTGCCGGGCTGTCCCTGGAGCGCTCGGCCCAGCTGGGTGCGCTCATCGCGACCTACGTACTGGAGTCCGACGGCCCGCAGGAGTGGACCTGGGACCGCGACGCGGCCCTGACCCGGCTGCGCGACGCCTTCGGGGGCGCCGCCGCCGACGACATCCGGGCCGTCCTGCCCGGCTGACCACCCTCCGCACGACGAACGGGCCGGTACCCCCGAGGGGGCGCCGGCCCGTTCGTCGTGCGGGAACCGCTCAGATCTTGACCGGGTAGGTCGGGGTCGGGACCTCGGGCACGATCCGCTTCTCGACGAAGATCCCGTGCCACAGCAGGAAGACCAGCACCGCCCAGATCCGGCGGGAGTGGTCGACCGGGCCCTCGCGGTGCGCGTCGAGCATGCGGTGCACGGCCTGCAGGTCGATCAGGTGCCCGGCGCCGGAGTTCTGCAGGATGTCGCGGGCCCAGGCGTACATCTCGTCGCGCAGCCAGTGCCGGATCGGCACCGGGAAGCCGAGCTTGGGCCGGTTCAGCACGTGCGGCGGGATGATGCCCTCGCAGGCCCGGCGCAGTGCGTACTTCGTGGTGCCGTTCGCGCCGTGGGTGATCTTCTGCGACTGCGGCAGCGACGAGGCGATGTCGAAGACCTCGGGGTCGAGGAACGGCACCCGCAGCTCCAGCGAGTGCGCCATCGTCATCTTGTCGGCCTTGACCAGGATGTCGCCGCGCAGCCAGGTGAACAGGTCCACGTGCTGCATCCGGGCGACCGGGTCCCAGTCGTGGCTGGCGAAGTAGTGCGGCGCCGTCACGTCCTGGTGCGACACCCGCGGGTCGTAGCCGCGCAGGACCTCGTGCAGCTGGTCGTCGCGGAAGATGCGGGCGTTGCCGTAGTAGCGCTGCTCCATCGACAGCGACCCGCGGCGCAGCAGGTCCTTGCCGCGCATGCCTTCGGGCATTTTGCGCGACGCCCGGCGCATCAGGGGGCGGAGCGTGCCCGGGACCTTCTCGAACGGCGAGAGCGACAGCGGCTCCCGGTAGATCGAGTAGCCGCCGAACAGCTCGTCGGCGCCCTCGCCGGACAGCACCACCTTCACGTGCTGGCGGGCCTCGCGGGCGATGAACCACAGCGGGACCAGCGCCGGGTCGGCGACCGGGTCGTCGAGGTACCAGATGATGAGCGGCAGGGCCTCCATCATCTCGTCCGGCTTCACGGTGCGGACCACGTGCCGCACGCCGATCGCGGCGGCGGACTCGGCGGCCACGTCGACCTCGGAGTAGCCCTCGCGCTCGAACCCGGTGGTGAAGGTGATCAGGTTCGGGTTGTGCTCCTTGGCGAGCGCCGCGATCGCGGTGGAGTCGATGCCGCCGGACAGGAACGCACCGACGGTCACGTCGGCCCGCATGTGCTTGGCGACCGAGTCGCGCAGCACGTCGGCGATCTCGCCGTGCACGATGGCCTCGGCCTCGGCGCTGGCCGGGGCGTGGCTGGGCAGCGAGATGAACTTCGGCGTGAAGTAGCGCTGGTGCAGCGGCTCCTCGCCGGGACGCACGGTGACGTGGGTGCCCGACTCGACGCGGGAGATCATCCGGTGCAGCGACATCGGCTCCGGGACGTACTGCAGCGTCAGGTAGTGCTGCAGCGCGGCCGGCTCCAGGTCCAGGCCGATCTCCAGCTCGGGGGCCAGGGCCAGCAGCGACTTCTTCTCGCTGGCGAACGCGGTCCCGACCGGGGTGGTGGCCAGGAACAGCGGCTTGATGCCGAAGGGGTCGCGGGCGACGAACAGCTCGCGCTCCACGACGTCCCAGATGGCGAACGCGAACATGCCGCGCAGACGCTGGACCGCGTCGGGGCCCCAGTAGTGGAACGCCGCGACGATGACCTCGCCGTCGCCGTCGGTGGCGAACGCGGCGTCGTAGGTCTCGATCAGCTCCTCACGGAGCTCGAGGTAGTTGTAGATCTCCCCGTTGAAGACGATGGTGTAGCGGGTGTCCTCTCCCGGCACCGGCCCCCAGTGCAGGGGTTGGTGGGAATGGTCCACGTCGATGATCGACAACCGGTTGAACCCCAGGACGAGGTCGTGGTCGTTCCACGTCTCGCTCTCGTCGGGTCCCCGGTGCCGCGCACAGCGCAGCGCGTCGGCGATCGGGTCGACCCGGGTCGCGGCGTCCGCCCCGGCGGTCAGCAGTCCCAGCAGTCCGCACACACCGATCAGTATGCCGAGTCAGCCGGACGGGTCTCGCGCGCCCCGGTGCGAATCGGTCTTCCCGCTGCGAGACTGCCGGTTTTCCCCGCGCCGATGATCGGGTGCACGTCGTGGCCGGGAACCCCGGGGGGCGCGGCACGACCGGCGTTCGTCTAGTCTCTACGCGAGGTCGAAGACGGTGCTCCATACGGGTGGCACAAGATCCCCTTCGACCGCGGTGTCGTGACGGCGGAGCAAGGAAGAACGTGCTGGCAGTGCGGCGTACGCAGGAGACGACAGGAAGGCGGCGTGCAGTGGCCCGAACCGAAGGCCGCTCCCGGATCGCCCGGGCGGCGAAGGTGGCCGTGGTCGGCCTGCTGGCGGCTCCGGCTCTGGCCGGTTGCTCGGTCCAGGAGGTCATCCGGTTCGGGTGGCCCGAGGGGGTGACCCCCGAAGCCGAGTCGATGCGCAACCTGTGGACCTGGTCCGCGATCGCGGCGCTGATCGTCGGTGTCATCACCTGGGGCGCGATGTTCTGGGCGATGATCCTGCACCGGAAGCGCAAGGACGACGACGGCTCGCTGCCGCGCCAGACGCAGTACAACCTGCCGGTCGAGCTCGTCTTCACGGCGATCCCGACCGTCATCGTGGCGGTGCTCTTCGGCTTCACGGTGAACGTGCAGAACTTCATCGACAAGGAGAGCCCGACCGCGGGTGGCCCGGCCGACCTGCGGGTCGACATCGTCGGGTTCCAGTGGAACTGGGAGTTCTCCTACCCCGACGAGGCCGGCCAGGGCGGACGCCCGGTGAGCACGCTGGGCACGAGCGACACGATCCCGATCATGGTCCTCCCGACCGACCGGTCGATCCAGTTCACCCAGCGCTCGCCCGACGTGATCCACTCGTTCTACGTGCCGGAGTTCCTCTTCAAGCGCGACGTCTTCCCGTTCCCGGAGCGGAACGAGCAGGACAACACCTACATCATCGACCGGATCGACCGTGAGGGTGCGTTCGTCGGTCGCTGCGCCGAGCTGTGCGGCACCTACCACTCGCAGATGAACTTCGAGGTGCGTGCCCTGGAGCCCGCCCTGTTCGACCGGTACATCCAGCTCCGCAAGGAGACCAACCCGCAGACCGGGCAGGCCTACTCCACCGGTGAGGCGCTGCAGGCGCTGAACTGCGGTGAGTGGTGCGCGCCGGAGGCGATCAGCACGCAGCCGTTCTCGACCGACCGCGGCCAGCTGGCCGCGCAGGTCACGGGCTGAGGGAGGACGCGCACCCATGAAGATCGAATCCAGGATCTTCGAGATCGTCACCGGCTTCTTCATCCTGGCCGCGCTGGCGTACATGTTCATCGCCGGTGAGGTCGTCGGCGTGACCGCGCTCTGGCTGACCGCGGGTCTGTCGCTGATCGTCGGCACCTACTTCCGGTTCGTCTCGCGCCGCCTCGAGGAGCGCCCCGAGGACAACCCCGAGGCCGAGGTGTCCGACGGCGCCGGGGACGTGGGCTTCTTCTCCGCCGGTAGCTACTGGCCGCTGGGCCTGGCCGCCGCGGCCGCCTTCGCCGCCCTGGGCGTGGCCTTCTGGTACGCCTGGATGATCGTCATCGGTATGACGCTGGTGCTGATCGCCGTCGGCGGGCTGGTGTTCGAGTACCACCAGGGCCCCGCCGCCCACTGATCCACCGCACCGCACGAACGGCCCCGCCCGGGAATCCCGGGCGGGGCCGTTCGTCGTCGCGCGCCCTTTTCCCACCTCCCCGCCCCCCTGCCTTGCCCCCCTGCCTTGCCCCCCGCCCTGGCCCCCGCCGCGCCCGCGCCCCTGTCCGCACGAGTGGGTCCTTCGTACGAACCTTTCGGACGAAGGACCCGCTCGTACGGACGTCGACGGGGCGGCGTCGACGGGGCGAGGACGGCGCCGCGCGGTCGGCGGTGCCGATCCACAGGCGACGACGTCGCCGCTCCGCGAGCCCCGCCGGCAGCGACGATCGAGTCCATGAGCCCTCGCCGACGGCCCGGACCGAGCACTGAGGAGATCGTCGCTGCCTGTCCCGAGCGCGTGGTCGGCGTCGCGACGCTGGAGGCGCTCGGCGTGCCGCGCACCACGATCGCCTACCGGTGTCGCGCTGGTGGGCCGTGGACCCGCATGGGCTCCGGCGTCGTCCGGCTCGGCAACGGACCCCAGACCCGCGACGACCGGTGTCGCGCGGGCCTGGTGCACGCCGGCCCGGGCGCCGTGGTGACCGGTGCGGACGCACTCGTGCGCCACAGTGTCCGAGCGGCCCCGGTGCCGTCGGGGCCGGTGCACGTGCTCGTGCCGTCCGACCGGCGTCGGATCGGGTCCGGGCTGGTGATCGCGGAGCGGACCGAGCGCCTCCCGCCCGCGGTGGGTCAGGTCCCGCTCGCCCCGGTCGCTCGGGCCGCGCTCGACCTCGCCCGCCGGTCCAGGGACCGCAATCTCGTCCGGGCGGTCTTCGCCGGGGCGGTGCAACACGGGCACTGCGGGGTGGGCGACCTGGTGCGCGAGCTCGTCGACGGGTGCAACCGGGGTAGCGCCCTGCCCAGGGAGGTACTGCGGGAGATCGTCGGCGGCGCGCGCTCGGTCGCGGAGGCGACGGCTTCGGGGCTGGTCCGACGAGCGGGACTGCCGCCACCGTCCCAGAACGTCCGGCTGGAACTGCCGGACGGTCGTTTCCTGGCGATCCCCGACTTCTGGTTCGACGAGGCGGGGCTGGCCTGGGAGATCGACTCCCTCCAGTTCCACCTGGCTCCCGCGGACTACGAGCGCACCGTGCGGCGACGGTCGGCACTCGTGGCGGCCGGCGTCGTCGTGGTCCAGAGCCTTCCGAGCGATCTGCGCACGAGGTCGTCGACGAGCTGCGTCGGGCCCATTCCCAGGCGGCTTTGCTGCCGCGCCCGTCGGTCGTCGTCGTTCGGGATCCGGCCTGAGCCGGTGCCCCGGCCGTACGAGCGGGTCGTTCGTACGAACCTTTCGTACGAACGGCCCGCTCGTGCGAACCCCGGGGTGTCGTGCGCGGCCTGGTGCGTCGTACGAAAGGCCCGCTCGTGCGAACCCGGGGTGTCGTGCGACCCGGTGCGTCGTACGAAGGGCCCGCTCGTGCGAACCCCGGGTGGCGTGCGAAACCCGGGGGGCGGAGGAGCAGATGCACCCCGGGCGACGGGTCAGCCGCGGGCGGCGCGTCCGAGGGCGTCGCGGGCGATGATCACCTGCTGGATCTGGCTGGTGCCCTCGTAGATCCGGAAGAGCCGGGCGTCGCGGTGGAACCGCTCGACCACGACCCCGCGCATGTAGCCCGCCCCGCCGTGCACCTGGACGGCGCGGTCGGCGACCCGGCCCACCATCTCCGAGCAGAAGTACTTGGCCGCGGCGGGGCCGGAGACCATGTCGGTGCCGTCGTCGAAGCTGCGGGCGGCGTCGAGGACCAGGCCGCGGCCGGCGCGGGCGTCGGTCACCGAGTCGGCGACCAGGCCCTGCACCAGCTGGAACCGGGCGATGGGCTTCCCGCCCTGCTCACGGGTCCTGGCGAACTCGACGGTCTCGTGCACCAGCCGGTCGGCCATCCCGACGCAGACGGCGCCGATGTGCAGCCGGCCGTGGGCGAGGCACTTCGCGGCGACCAGGAACCCCTTGTCGATGCCCTCCTCGCCCCCGACGACGTGGTCGAACGGGACGCGGACGTCGTCGAGGTACACGTCGGCGGTCCAGGCGCCGAACTGGCCCATCTTGTGGTCCTTCGGCCCGACCGACAGCCCGGGGGTGTCCTTCGGGACGAGGAAGGTGGAGATGCCGCGGTTGCCGGGCGCGTCCGGGTCGGTGCGGGCGAACACCATGATCACGTCGGCGACGGGGGAGTTGGTGATGTAGCGCTTGGAGCCGTTGAGGACCCATCCGTCGCCGTCGCGGACGGCCCGGGTGCTCAGCGAGGACGGGTCGGAGCCGGCGTCGGCCTCGGTCAGCCCGAACGAGGCGGTGACCTCGCCGGAGGCCAGCCGGGGCAGCCACTGCTTCTTCTGATTCTCGGTGCCGCCCTCCAGCAGCACGTGCCCGGCGATGCCGTTGTTGGTGCCGAACAGCGAGCGCAGCGCCGGGGTGGTCCAGCCGAGATCGAAGGCCAGCAGCACCTCCTGCGACGCGGTCAGCCCCAGCCCGCCGTACTGCTCGGGGATGGTGAACCCGTAGAGGCCCATCTCCTTGCACTGGGCGACGATGCGCTCGGGGACCGCGTCCTCGGCGTCGATCCGCTCCTCCTGCGGCACCACCTCGGTGCGGATGAAGTCACGGACGGAGGCCAGGACATCGGTGAGGTCGGCGGTATCCACGGGCACCTTCTCGCGTCGTCGCGTCTGTTACCGGGGGTAGCTCATCATGGCGGCACGGTCCCCCGCGACCCCGGCGCGGCGTTCGTCACCGCCTATCCTCGGGGTGCACCCGCGTCACGCCGAGCAGGAGGACCGCATGTCCGAGGAGCCGGTCGACCGCGACCTCGCGACCCGGCTCCGAACCGGCGTCGAGGAGCAGCCGCGCCCTCCCGGTGCCGAGGAGCAGGTCCGGCCCCGCCCCGCGCCCGACGAGCCGGGCGGCAGCCATCTGGACCCGCACCTCGTCCGCGCCCTCGAGGGCTGGGGCAACGGCGCGCTGCGCGAGTACTTGCTGCGCGCCGGCGGCCTGCACCTGCCGCACGCGCCGGGCTGGCCGTCGTCGTGGCCGGGGCGCACCCGGCTCGGGGCACAGATGGCGTACCTGCTGACGGGTCTGCCGCTGGCGGTCGTCAGCGGGGTCGTCGTGCTGGTCGGCCTGGTCCTGGGGGCGGGCACGTTCGTCATCTGGATCGGGCTGCCGATCACCGTCGGGCTGCTGGCCGCGGCACGCGGGTTCGCCGGGCTGGAGCGACGGGCGACCGAGGCCGCCACCGGGGGCCCGCTGCCACCGCACCACTACCGCCCCAACCGGGGGCGGTCGCTGATGGGCAGGCTGTTCCGGGCCCTGGCCGACCCGCAGAGCTGGCGCGACGTCGCGCACGCGGTGGCCGCGCTCCCGGTGCGCGCGGTGACCGCCGCGGTCGCGCTGGCCTGGGCGGTGACCGGGCTCGGCGGGCTGTTCTACGTGTTCTGGCAGTGGTCGCTGCCGCGCGGACCGGACAACTGGACGCTGTTCGGCTCGATCACCGGCATCGACTCCACCCTGGGCGACGTCGCGCTCAACACCGGTCTCGGCGTGCTGCTGCTCGTGACGCTGCCGACGGTCGTGCGCTGGCTGACCGACGTCCGTGCGCTGCTCGCCCGGGGTCTGCTCACCAACCAGACCGCCGCGCTGCGGGCCCGTGCGCTGGCGCTGGCCGCGGGACGGCGGGCGGCCGTCGCGGCGGAGGCCCAGACCCTGCGCCGGCTCGAACGCGACATCCACGACGGGCCGCAGCAGCGCCTGGTGCGGCTCGGCATGGACCTCGAGTCGGCCGTCCGGCGCCTCGACGACGACCCCGAGCGCGCCCGCCCGCTGCTGCACGAGGCCCTGGAACAGAGCCGGGAGGCACTCTCGGAGCTGCGGGCGCTGTCCCGGGGCATCGCCCCGCCGATCCTCGCCGACCGCGGGCTCGGACCCGCGCTGCGGGCCGCCGCCGGCCGCTGCCCGGTCCCGGTCGATCTCGACGTCGGCCTCGACGACGGCGCGCGGCTGCCGGCGCTGGTCGAGAACACCGCGTACTTCGTGGTGACCGAGGCGCTCACCAACATCGCCAAGCACGCGGGCGCGTCCGCGGTGACGGTGACGGTGACCGTCGACGCGACCCTGCTGCGGGTCAGCGTGCGCGACGACGGCCGCGGGGGCGCCCACCCGGGGAAGGGCCACGGCCTCGCCGGGCTCGCCGACCGGCTGGAGATCGTCGAGGGTCGCCTCGAGGTCGACAGCCCGCCCGGCGGCCCGACCGTCCTGACCGCGGAGGTCCCGGTCGCCGGACTCGGCGACGCGTGACCCAGGATGGGTCCATGACGATGCGGGTGGTCCTCGCCGAGGACTCGGTGCTGCTGCGCGAGGGCCTGGTCCGGCTGCTGGAGGAGGCGGACGCGACGGTGCTCGCCGCCGTCGGGGACGGCACCGCGCTGGTCGCGGCGGTGGAGGAGCACCAGCCCGAGGTGGCCGTGGTCGACGTCCGGATGCCGCCGTCGTTCACCGACGAGGGGCTGCGGGCGGCGCTGGAGATCCGACGGAGGTTCCCGTCGGTCGGGATCCTGGTGCTGTCGCAGTACGTCGAGGAGTCCTACGCCACCGACCTGCTGGAGGCCGGTGGCAGGGTCGGCTACCTGCTCAAGGACCGGGTGTCCAAGCTCGCCGACCTGTCCGACGCGCTGAGCCGGGTCGCCGTGGGCGGCACCGTGCTGGACCCGGAGGTCGTCTCCGCGCTGCTCACCAAGCGCCGTCGTCGCGACCCGCTGGCCGAGCTGTCCCCACGCGAGCGCGAGGTGCTGGAGCTGATGGCCCAGGGCCGGACCAACATCGCGATCGGGCGGCTCATGGTGATCACCCAGGGCGCGGTGGAGAAGCACATCTCCTCGATCTTCACCAAGCTCGGGCTGCCGCCGTCGTCGGACGACCACCGCCGCGTCATGGCCGTTCTCGCCTGGCTGGGCTAGACCGAGCGCAGGTCCAGCGCCAGCTCGGCGGGTCCGCCGTCGTCGACGGTCACCGGGATGCCCCAGTCCTGCTGGTAGCGGTGGCAGGCGGCGAACCCGTCCGACGGGTCGTCGCAGGCCGCCGCGGCCACCGCGACCTGCAGCACCCCGCCGCCGCCGCCGGGGTCGAGCTGCAGCTCGCGGGTCAGCCCGGGTGCGGTGCCGCCGCCGCCCCGCAGCAGCGACGGCGGGTCGGCCGCGACCGTCAGCGACGTCGGGTCGCCGAACCGGTCGTCGAGGTGCTGCCCGGTCGGCGGGGTGAACCCGATCCGCAGCGACACCCGCGGCGCGAGCGCGGTCGGGGTGCGGCGGACCACGTGCGCGTCGCCGGACACCAGTGACCCGGCTGGTACGGGCAGCCGCACCAGCCGGTGCGCCGCGGACTCCACGACGACCAGCGTCTCGCCGTCGACGAGCAGGTCCGACGGTTCGGCGAGCCCCTCGGCCAGGGTGGAGACCCGGTGCGTCGCCGGGTCGAACCGGCGCACCGCACCGTTGTAGGTGTCGGCGACGGCGACCGAGCCGTCGGGCAGCACGCCCACCCCGAGCGGGTGCTGCAGCAGCGCCTGCGCGGCCGGGCCGTCGCGGTGCCCGAACTCGAACAGCCCCTGCCCGACGGCGGTCGCCACCGCCGCGCCGGGCCCGTCCCCGAGGCGGCGCAGCGCCGAGATCTCGGAGTCGGCCACCCACAGCGCCCCGTCCGGCCCGGTCGCCAGTCCGGACGGCTGGGCGAAGAACGCCTCGACGAACGCGCCGTCGCGCAGCCCCTCGCTGGTTGTCCCGGCCAGCACCCGGGCCTCGCCGGTGCCGGGGTCGACCGTCCACAGCTGGTGTGGTCCCGCCATCGCGACGACGACCGTCCCACCCCACCACACCAGATCCCACGGCGAGGACAGCAGCGCCGACGTCCCGCCGACCGCGACCCGTTCGCGCAGCTGCTCCCCGGTCCCGGCGAGCGTGGTCACCGCGCCGGTGGCGAGGTCGACCCGGCGGCCGGCGTGGTTGACGGTGTCCGCGACGAGCGCGGTGCCGCCACCGGGCAGCACCAGCAGGCCCTGGGGCTCGGAGAAGCGGGCGGCGGCCGGAGCTCCGTCGGCGAGCCCACGTGTCCCGGACCCGATCCGGCGGACCTCGGTCTCCAGGTCGGCGCGCAGCTCGACGAGCTGGTGGTGGGCGGTGTCGGACACCAGGAACGTGCCACCGGGCAGCGCGACGACCTTGCCCGGGAACCGCAGCGCGGTGTCCGGCGGGGGCGGCGGCACGTAGGGGTCGTCCCCGCGGCGCAGCCGGTCGCCGTGGGTGGCGACCAGCTCCCGCACCAGCGCGGCCAGCCCGGGACCGTGGCCCTCGCCCGCCATCCGGGCGATGACGAACCCGTCCGGGTCGATCACGGCCAGGGTCGGCCAGGCGCGGGCGGCGTAGGCGTCCCAGGTGGTCAGCTCGGGATCGTCGAGCACCGGGTGGGTCACGTCGTAGCGCTCCACGGCGGCCTCGACGGCGGCCGGGTCGGCCTCGTGCACGAACTTCGGCGAGTGCACCCCGATGATCGTCAGGACGTCGCCGAACTCGGCCTCGAGCGGGCGCAGCTCGTCGAGCGCGTGCAGGCAGTTGACGCAGCAGAAGGTCCAGAAGTCCAGCACGACGATCCGCCCGCGCAGACCCGCCAGGGTGAGCTCGGCGCCCCCGGTGTTGAGCCAGCGCCGCCCGCGCAGCTCGGGCGCACGCACCTTCATCCGTTCACCAGCCGTCACGACCGGCTCAACGACTGATCGCCGCGCGGGTGTTCCCGGCCCGCGCCACACTGATCGTCATGCCCGAGCTGCCCGAGGTGGAGAACGCACGCACGGTCCTCGCCGAGGCCGTCGGGCGCACGATCACCGACATCGACGACCGCGACGACTGGGTGTGCCGCCCGCACCGCCCCGGTGACATCGCCTCCGCGCTCAAGGGCGGGCGGCTGACCCGCGCGAACCGGATCGGCAAGACCATGTGGTGCGACACCGAGACCGCCGACGGCGACGCCGGCCCGGCACTGGGCGTGCACCTCGGGATGGGCGGTCGGATCGTCGTCACCGACTCCGACGGCGAGCGCATCGGTGGCGGCCCGGCCCGCCCCGACCGGCAGCCGCGCAAGGCCGAGTGGGACCGGTTCACCATGACCTTCGACGACGGCGGGCAGTTCCGGCTCTTCGACAAGCGCCGCCTGGGTCGGGTACGGCTCGACCCGGACCTGTCCGGGCTCGGCCCCGACGCCGAGGGGATGGAGCCCGCCGAGTTCCGTGACCGGCTGCTGCGCGGGACGGCGGCGGTGAAGGCCCGGCTGCTGGACCAGTCGGTGCTCGCGGGTGTCGGGAACCTGCTGGCCGACGAGACGCTCTGGCAGGCCCGGATCGACCCGCGGACCCGGGTGCAGGACCTGACCCGGACCGACCTGGACCGGCTGCACCGCACCCTCGACCGTGCTCTGCAACAGGCCATCGCGAACGGCGGCGTGCACACCGGAGAGGTCATCGAGCACCGCCACCCGGGCGGGCACTGCCCGCGCTGCGGGTCCGAGATGGTGCACGGGACCGTCGGCGGGCGGTCGACCTGGTGGTGCCCCCGGGAGCAGGTCTGAGTCGGAGCGGGCCGACCCGGCTCCCGCGTGGCGCGCGGGCGTCCCCGACCGGCGTGCGCCGGGCGGGTGCCCACCCGGAGGACCTCGTCCGCCCGGTGAGCGGGTCCTGCGGACCGCCCGTCCCGGGCCGTGCACAATCACTCCATGCCGGACGCGTCCGACACCGCTCTGCTCTACCTCGACCGCGGCCTCGTGCGCGCCGACGACGCCCCGCCCGACCCGGCGGCCCAGCGTCGCGCCCACACCCTGGTGCGAGCCGCTCGCGGCGCCCGGTGGGTCGTCCCGGTCGCGGTACTGGTCGTGCTGGTGCTCGCGTTCACACCGGTGGCCGGGGCCGCGTTCTGGGTCGCGGTGCTCGTCGTGCTGGTCGGGGTCGTGGCCTCGCTGCTGCTGCTGACCCGCGCCGCCGCCGTCGCGCACGCCGGGGCGGGGCTGCCGGTGCCGATCGAGATCACCGGCAAGGTCGCGACCGCGATGCGTGCCGTGATCGCGATGACCGGCGCGCTGCGCGTCTACCCGCGCGCCGGTGGTCCCGCCGCCGAGGGGGTCGCGCTGCTGCGGCAGTGGACGACGGCGACCGAGGCCCTGCGCGCGGCGTGGCTGCGCGACGACATCGGTGCCTGGCACGACCAGGCCCGCACCCTGGCCGCGGCGGGGGAGCGGGCCACCCGCATCACCGGTGACCTGACCGGCGGCGGCGCGGCTCCGGGCGCGCCGGAGGGGAACCCCGGAGCCTGACCGGCCCGGGGCGGGACCCGGTCAGGCGGCGGTGGCACCGTCCCGGCGCCGGCTGCGGCGGTCGAGCACCAGCGACAGCACCGTCACCCCGGTGAACGCGAGCGCCACCCCCAGCGTCCACCCCGCGAGCACGTCGGACAGCCAGTGCACGCCCAGGTAGACGCGGGTGAACCCGACGGCACCTGCCCACAGCACCGCGAACGCGGTGAGCAGCACCCGTCCCCGGGAGCGCAGCACCGGCCACAGCACGAGCACCAGCGTCGCCCAGGCGGCGGCGACCATGGTCGCGTGCCCGGACGGCAACGACTCGTTCGCGATGAAGGTGACCTGCAGGTCCGCCGGTGGGCGGGCGCGGTCGAGGACCCGCTTGATCACGGTGAACACCGCGCTGGCGACGAGCGGCACCGCGGCCAGGCACAGCGCCTCGGCGGCCCGGCCCCGCACCGCCAGCACGGCCGCGCCGACGAGCGCGACCGCGGTGCTGCCGACGGTGTTGCCGAGCTCGGTGACGACCAGCGCGAGCACGGTGACGCCCGGGATCCGGTCCGCGGCGAGCCCGACCGCGGTCTCGGTGTCGCCGGTCTGCAGCACCCCGGTCCACGCCAGGGCGACGAGCGCCGCGGCGAGCACGAGCAGGACGCCGGCGACCGGGCCGGTGACACGGGCCCGCAGCGGGGCCGACCGTTCGTCGTTCACCGGTCGATTCTCACCGGCCCGAGGGCGGCCCGCCGGGTGAGGGGGCCCTCAGCGGCCGCGCCAGGCGCGGTAGCGACCGATCAGCGCGGCGGTGGACGCGTCGAGACCGGCGTCGCCGGCGTCCGGCGGGGTCTCCCCGTACAGGGCCGGGCCGAACTGCTTGGCCATGACCTTGCCCAGCTCGACGCCCCACTGGTCGAAGGAGTCGATCCCCCAGATCGTGCCCTCGACGAAGGTGACGTGCTCGTAGAAGGCGATGATCTGCCCCAGCACCGAGGGGGTCAGCTTCTCGGCCAGGATCGTCGACGACGGCCGGTTGCCCGGCATCACCTTGTGCGGCACGACGTCGGCCGGGGTGCCCTCGGCCTCGATCTCCGCGGCGGACTTGCCGAACGCCAGGGCTGCGGACTGGGCGAACAGGTTCGCCATGAACAGGTCCTGGGAGTCGGCGGCGTCCTCGCCGGGCAGGTCGTGGTGCGGCCGGGCGAAGCCGATGAAGTCGCACGGCACGAGCCGGGTGCCCTGGTGCAGCAGCTGGTAGAACGCGTGCTGGCCGTTGGTGCCCGGCTCGCCCCAGAAGATCTCCCCGGTGGTCGTGGTGACCGGGGTGCCGTCGCCGCGCACCGACTTGCCGTTGGACTCCATCGTCAGCTGCTGCAGGTAGGCCGGCAGCCGGTGCAGGTACTGGGAGTAGGGCAGCACCGCGCGGGTGTCGGCGCCGAAGAAGTTCGAGTACCAGACGCCGAGCAGCCCGGAGATCACCGGCAGGTTCTGCTCGAGCGGGGTGTGGCGGAAGTGCTCGTCCATGGCGTGCATGCCGGCGAGGAACTCCGCGAAGTGCTCGCGGCCGATCGCGCACATGAGGGACAGGCCGATCGCCGAGTCCAGCGAGTAGCGACCGCCGACCCAGTCCCAGAACCCGAACATGTTGTCGGTGGAGATGCCGAACTCCGACACCTTCTCCGCGTTCGTGGACACCGCGGCGAAGTGCTTCGCGACGGCGTCGGTGTCGTCCGTCCCGAGACCGGCGAGCAGCCAGGACCGCGCGTTGCGGGCGTTGGTCAGTGTCTCCTGGGTGGTGAAGGTCTTGGACGAGACGACGAACAGCGTCGTCGCCGGGTCGAGGTCGACCGTCTTCTCGTACAGGTCGGTGGGGTCGATGTTGGACACGAAGCGGCACTCGAGGTCGCGCCGGGCGTAGTCGCGCAGCGCCTCGTAGGCCATGACCGGGCCCAGGTCCGAGCCGCCGATACCGATGTTGACCACCGTCCGGATCCGGTGCCCGGTGAACCCGGTCCACGACCCGGAGCGGACCGCGTCGGTGAACTCGCCCATCCGGTCCAGGACGGCGTGCACGTCGGCGACGACGTCCTGGCCGTCGACGGTGAGCGAGGCGTCCCGCGGCAGCCGCAGCGCCGTGTGCAGCACCGCCCGGTCCTCGGAGGTGTTCACGTGCTCGCCGGTGAACATCGCCTCCGTGCGGGCCGGGAGCCCGGCCGCCCGCGCCAGGTCGGTCAGCAGCCCGACGGTGTCGCGGGTGATGCGGTGCTTGGAGTAGTCGAGCACCAGGTCGGCCCCGGTGGCGGTGAGGGCGGCGGCGCGGTCGGGATCGTCGTCGAACAGCGACCGCAGGTGACGCGGCTCGACCTCCGCCGCATGCTCGGTCAGCGCCGTCCATTCCTGCGTCGCCGTGATGTCGTGGCTGTTCGTGTCGGACACGCGGGCCATCATTGCGCAGCCCCCGGGCCCGAGCGCGGCGGCACGATCCGGCGGCGCGTCACTGGTCCGCTCGGGCGCACCGCCCGTCGCACGGGGGGTCCTGCGGGGCGAACGGTCTGCCCCCGTCGGCGGGCTGCACGCCGCCCCGACCCTCGGTGACCCCCGGTCGAGTGAGTCGGCGGTCACTGCGACGTCCGGGTGATGCGCGGCCCGGCGACGACACGCTGTGTGCCCATGACCTGCGGGGACACCGGGCCGGCACGACCGCTCGACCGGTCGTGCCGCCCGGGCCACCGGCCACGGTGCCACTCGGTCGGGTGCCACGCGGTGGCGCGCATCTCGTCGCGTGCTGCGGCCGCTTCGTCGCTCAGAGTGGCAGATCCGGGTGATGTGGTGCGGTCACGGCCCTAGCCTTCGGTGCATTCCGTGGTGACGAGCTCACCCGCGGTGATCATCTCGTACCTGGAGGAACCGTGTACCGCTCCCTGACCGGAACCCCGCGCGACGTCGTGCTGCTCGTCGCCCGCCTGCTGCTGGCCTACATCATGGTCATGCACTCGTGGAAGAAGATCGACGCCGGTCTGTTCGACACCGCGACCGTGTTCGCGAAGTTCGGCATCCCGCTGGCCATCGGTGCGGCCTCCTTCACGATCGTCGTCGAGCTGGTCTTCTCGCTCTCGGTCGCCCTCGGGGTGCGCATGGTCCTGCCGGGCGCGCTGATGACGTTCGTGATGGCGGGTGCGATCTGGTTCGTCCACGGCAAGAACGGCCTGTTCATGGCCGACAACGGCTGGGCCCTGGTCGGCACGATCATCTGCGCCACGCTGATCCTGATGTCCACCGGCGCCGGCCGGTTCAGCGTGGACGAGCTCCTGTCCCGCCAGGCGGCCCGCCGGATGGAGCAGACCCAGGCGATCCCGCGCCAGACCGTCTCGGTCTGACCCGTACCTCCCGGCCCGCCCGCGCGCCCCGGAGCCGGGCGGGCCGGTGATCCTCCTCCCGACCCGCCCGCGAGCGCGACCACGGCCCGCACCCCGACGCCACGGGGTGCGGGCCGTCGGGCGCTGCGGCGCTAACCTCCGCGGGTGAGCGACGAGCGCGGTACCGGGAGGCGGGCGCTGCCCCGGCTCACCGCGATCCGGTATGTGACCCCGCTGCGCGAGGGCGGGTCGCTGCCCGGGCTGATGGAGGCCGACGACCTCGGTACCTACGCGGTCAAGTTCACCGGGGCCGGGCAGGGCCGCCCGGTGCTGGTCAACGAGATCGTCTCCGGGGAGCTCGCCCGCGGACTGGGCCTGCCCGTCCCACGGATCGCGACGATCGTCGTCGACGGGGCGCTCGGGCGCACCGAACCCGACGAGGAGGTCCAGGAGCTGCTGCGGCACTCCGACGGGCTCAACCTCGCCGTGGACTTCCTGCCCGGCGCGCTCGACCTGGACCCCCTCGCGTTCGACGTCGGGCCCGGGTTCGCCGGGCGCGTGCTCTGGTTCGACGCGCTGGTCGGCAACGTCGACCGTTCCTGGCGCAACTCGAACATGCTGCTCTGGCACCGCAGGCCCTACCTGATCGACCACGGTGCCACGCTCACCTTCGCCCACGACTGGTCGGCTGCGCCGCGGTTCGCCCGGCGGCCGTTCGACGCGGGCGACCACGTCCTGCTCGGTGCGCACCCCGACCTCGACGCCGCCGACGCCGCGCTCGCCCCGCTCGTCACCCCGGCGCTGCTCGACACGGTGCTCGCGCTGGTCCCCGACGAGTGGATCGCCGACGTCGACGGGGTCGGCGGCCCCGAGGCGGTCCGTGCCGCCTACGCCGAGGCACTGCTGGCCCGGGTCGCGGCCCGCGGGGAGTGGTTGCCGGACGTCGTCGCGACGGTGGCGTCGGGCCGACCGCGCCCGGTCGACCGTGCCCCGCGCCGGCCCCCGTGGCTGCGGATCGGCGGCGCCGGCGGAGGGCAGGCACGGTGAGCGCCCTCGTCGCCTACGAGTACGCGCTGCTCCGGGTGGTGCCCCGGGTGGAGCGGGGGGAGTTGATGAACGCCGGCGTGCTGCTGCACTGCCGGGCGCGCGACGTCCTCGCAGTGCGGGTCCATCTCGACCGCGCCCGGCTGGCCGCCCTGGACCCGGACGCCGACGCCGACGCCGTGGACGACCTGCTGGCGACGGTGGCCGCGGTCGCCGCGGTACCCGAGCCGCCGCGGTCGGACCGGCACGCCACCGGGGCGCTGGCCGCCCGCGGGCCGGGCTCGGGGGAGGACATCGGCCGTCGTTTCCGGCGCCTCACGACCGCGCGCAGCACCATCGTGCGCCCCGGCCCGGTCCACACCGGGCTCACCGCGGACCCGGCGGCCGAGGCCGGGCGGCTGCTGGCCCGGCTCGTCCTGCCCGTGGTCCCGACGCACGACGGCGCCGCCCGGTGACCCGGTACGGCGCCGTGCGGCAGGCGGTGGGTCAGGAGGACGCGGCCCGCCCGGCCTTCTCGATGGAGTCCGCCAGCTGCTGCTCGCTCAGCATCGGGAAGAACCCGCTGAAGTCCTGGTCCTGCACGCCGCTCCAGTCGTAGACCTGGGTGACCGTCGTGCCGTCGCCCTCGGGCTCCAGGTGCCAGGTGTAGGTGTGGCCCTCGGCGCGGACGTCACCGATCGCGTCCTTCTTCGCGTCGATCGGGTGCATCGACGGCGCCCAGCCGATCACGCGGTCCTCCTCGAAGGACGTGACGGTGTTCTTCATCTGGTAGTCGCCGAGGTCGCCGTTGTGCATGTTCATCACGAACTCGTCGCCGACCGCGCCGATCCCGGTCGAGCCCTCGACGCCGCGCAGCATGTCGGCACCGTCGATCTCCTGGTGCCGGGCGGGGGTCGACAGCAGGGCGAACAGCTGATGCGGGGTGGCGGACACGGTGCGGGTGACGGTGATCCGGTCGTTCACGGGTTCCTCTCCCACCGGTCGTCGTCGACGGCGCCGGGGTGCGCCGGACGCGACCGGTCATGATCAAGGGAGAGGTGCCCGCAATCGCTCCGTGCGAAACGGGGGGTGGTCGGTGGCGGGGCGATCATGTTGCATCGGGGGATGACCGACGCACACGACGGGGTGGACCCGGTCGCCCTGACCCGGTGGCTCGCCGCGCAGGTGCCACGGGTCGAGCTGGGCGACGGCCCGGTGGCCGTGGAGCGCATCTCCGGCGGGCACTCCAACCTGACCTTCCGGGTCACCGACGCCGGGGGCACGCCGTACGCGCTGCGCCGCCCGCCGACCGGTGGCGTGCTCGCCACCGCGCACGACATGGGCCGGGAGTGGCGCTTCCTGACCGCGCTGGCCGGCACCGCGGTCCCGGTGCCGGAGCCGGTCGCCCTGTGCTCGGACCCGGCGGTGCTGGGCGCGGGCTTCTACCTGATGGGCTGGGTGGACGGTGTGGTCCGGGGGACCGCGCCGCGGGTGAGGCCGTCCCCGAGCCGGAGCGGCGGGCCTGCGGTCTCGACACCGCCGAGGTACTCGCGGCGCTGCACGCCGTCGACCCGGCCGAGGTGGGGCTCGGCGACATGGCGCGGCCCGGCCGCTACCTGGAACGGCAGCTGCGCCGCTGGCACCGGCAGGCGCACGCGGGCGCGTTCACCGACCTCGCCGCGCTCGACGCCGCGCACGCCGCGCTGGTCGAGGCGATGCCGCCGGAGCCGGCCGGCGGGCCGCGGATCGCGCACGGCGACTTCCGGCCGGGGAACCTGTCGTTCCGCGGCGGCCGCATCGCCGGCGTCTTCGACTGGGAGCTCGCGACGCTGGGGGGAGCCGCTCGCCGACCTCGGGTGGCTGCTGGCGTCCTGGGAGCGGCCGGGCGACACGCTGCCGGCGATCACCAGCGGGCCGACGGCGGCGCCCGGCTGGCCGGACCGCGACCTCGTCGCCGCCCGCTACGCCGAGCGCTCCGGGCGGGCGCTGGACCAGCTGCCGTACTGGGTCGCGTTCGCGCACTGGCGGTGCGCCTGCATCGGGGCCGGGGTCTGGACGCGCTACGCCCAGGGCAACATGGGTGCGGGCGCCGAGTCGGGGGAGGCCCTGGAGCGTCGTCGCGAGCGGGTGGTCGCCGACGCCGAGGCCGCACTCGTCGCAGTGCGTCGCCGACCGACGGACCGATCTCGCGGGGCGTAGTCTGCTGCCCACCACAGGTGATCACCGGGGCGCGGGTGGTCGGCGGGGCATCGGTCCCGTCGCGGCGCGCCGCACCGATGCCGCGCAAGGCCCGTCCGCGACCGGGGGAGTACGACGATGTCCGAGGCCGACGACCGCACCCGAGAGATGAGCCGGGAGACCGCCCGGCCCCGCCCCCGCAGCGGGGTGAACCCCGGCCGGCTCTGGGCCGGAGGGGTCGCGACGGCGGTGACCGCCGCGCTGATCGCCCTGGTGGGGCTGCTCATCCTGCAGGTCCTGCTGCAGATCCCCTACCTGGCCCCGGCGGTCTCCGAGCCGCTCGACGGCTGGGCGGCCGCGCAGAGCCTCGCGATCTGGGCGGCGGTCGCCGGCCTGGCGGCCACCGGGCTCGCGCACCTGCTCCTGGTCGCGGTGCCGAGCCCGATGTCCTACTTCGGGTGGATCGCCGGGCTGCTCACCGCGCTGGCCGCGGTGTCCCCGCTGGTACTGACCGAGCAGCCGTGGACGGTCCGCATCGCCACCGCGGTGATCCACCTCGTCATCGGGATGTCGATCATCAGCCTGGTGACGACGACGGTCACCAGCGCCACCAACCGGGTCTGAGCTCAGGCGCCGACCGGGACCCGGGCGTCGCCGAGCCGGACCGGCAGGGACCGGTATCCGCGCAGTACCCGGGTACCCCTGAGCTCGGCGGGGCCGTTGGCGCGCAGGTCGGGGTAGCGGTCGAACAGCGCCCGCAGCCCGACCTCGCCCTCCATCTTCGCCAGCGCCGCGCCCAGGCAGTAGTGGATGCCCTGGCTGAAGGCGACGTGCCGGTCGGCCCCCTCGCGTCCGACGTCGAAGCGGGCCGGGTCGGCGAAGACCTCCGGGTCCCGGTTCGCGCCGCCGAGGTGGGTGAGCACCAGCGCCCCCCGCTTGACCGGGAACCCGCACACCTCGGTGTCGCGGGCGGCGACCCGCCCGGTGCGCTGCACGGGGGAGTCGAGGCGGAGGACCTCGTCGACGGCGTTCGGCCAGAGGGCCGGGTCGGCCTGCAGCCGGGCGAGCTGGTCGGGGTGGGTCAGCAGCAGCCGGGTGCCGTTGCCGATCAGGTTGACCGTCGTCTCGAAGCCGGCGGCGAGCAGCAGCATCGCCAGCGACAGCAGCTCGTCGTGGGTGAGCCGGCCCTCCTCCTCGTCGTAGGCGGCGACGAGCGAGGACAGGATGGAGTCGTTGGGCTCGCGGCGCAGCCGCTCGAAGTGACCCGTCATCCAGTCGGTGAGCGCGTCGATGTCGCGCTCGGACCGCCGGAACGTCGGGTAGTCCAGGCCCATGTCCAGGGAGTAGGCACCACCCTCGCCCCACTCGAGGAACTTCTCCCGCATCCCCACCGGTGCTCCGAGCATCTCGGTGATCACCGTGGCCGGCAGCAGCGAGGCGTAGCCGGAGATGACGTCGGCGCGCCGGTCGGTACCGGTCCGCGCCTCCAGGTCGGCGAGCAGCTGCGCGGCGATCTCCTCGGTGCGCCCGCGCAGGGAGGAGATCGCCTTGGCGCTGAACGAGCGGGTGACCAGCTTGCGGATCCGGTTGTGGTCCGGCGGGTCGATCGACAGCAACGACGGCGGCTCGGCCGGGCCGAGCGGCCACGTCCCGCCTGCGGCGAGCAGCGCCCGCAGCAGGCCCGGCGCGTTCTCGGGCATGCGCATGCCCACACAGAAGTCGGGGCTGCGCAGCACCTCGGTGGTGATCTCGTGGTCGACGGTGGTCCAGGTCAGCGCGGAGCGCACCATCCGGCCCTGCCCGCGGATCTGCTCGTAGGCCGGGTACGGGTCCCGGACCGCGTCCGGGCTGATGATCATGTGGGCACCGAGGTCGCCCTTGGCGGCCTGGCGGGTCACCTCCCGCCGCATCGCCCCGTGCCGCAGCACCCACCGGATCCACCGTCGCACGCCCCGCGATGCCGCCATGCCGGCCTCCCCGCCTCGTCGTCGAGCTCGCCCTCGAAGCTACCAGCAGTAAGTTACCGCCGGTAGGTAGGATTCCTGGCCCCCGGTGGCCGGTGCCCCGGACGCCACGGGGTACCAATGACCGGTGACCGCCGTCGGAGAGCCGCGCCTGCTCGCGGTCAGCGACCTGCACGTCCGGCACGCGGAGAACGCGGACATCGCCGCGGGGCTGCATCCGGGGCACCCGGGGGACTGGCTGATCGTCGCGGGTGACGTCGACGAACGGATCGAGAGCGTCGTCGCGACCCTCGCCCTGCTGCGCGGGCGCTTCGCACAGGTGCTGTGGACCCCGGGCAACCACGAGCTGTGGACCCGCGCCAAGAACGCCCGGGCCGAGGAGGTCGAGCAGCTCGCCGGCGTCGCCCGCTACGAGGAGCTGGTCCGGCGCTGCCGGGAGATCGGGGTCCTGACCCCGGAGGACGGGTGGCCGGTGTGGGAGGGCCCCGGCGGGCCGGTCGTCGTCGCGTCGCTGTTCGTGCCCTACGACTACTCGTTCCTGCCTGCCGGCACCACGACGCCGGAGGAGGAGTTGGCCGCCGCCTACGCCGCCGGCGTCGTCTGCACCGACGAGTACCTGCTGCACCCGGCGCCGTACGCCACGCGTGCGGAGTGGTCTGCGGCGCGGGTGGCGGCGACGGCCGCACGTCTCGACGCGCTCGACCCGGCCCTGCCGACCGTGCTGGTCAACCACTGGCCCCTGGTCTGGGAGCCCTGCGACGTCCTCTGGTACCCGGAGTTCGCGCTCTGGTGCGGGACGATCGCGACGGCCGACTGGCACCGTCGCTACCGGGCGCGTGCGGTCGTGCACGGTCACCTGCACATCCCGCGCACGGTCACGGTCGACGACGTGCCGTTCGTCGAGGTGTCGCTGGGCTATCCGCGGGAGTGGCGACGCCACTCGGACCGGGTCGGGAGCCACTTCCCGGACCTGTTGACGCGCACGGTGTTGCCTGCGTCATAGTTAGGTAAGGCTTACCTTGCTATAGCCTCGGGAGTCCGTCGACACCACGAGGAGAACGATGACTGCGCTGCGCGTCGCCGTGATCGGCGCCGGTCCGGCCGCCATCTACGCCGCCGACACCCTGCTGAAGTCCGACGCCGACGTCGCCGTGGACCTGTTCGAGAAGCTGCCCGCGCCGTTCGGGCTGGTCCGCTACGGGGTGGCCCCGGACCACCCGCGGATCAAGCAGATCGTGCACGCCCTGCACCGCGTGCTGGACCGCCCGGGTGTGCGACTGTTCGGCAACGTCCACGTCGGGACCGACGTCACCCTGTCCGACCTGCGCGACCACTACGACGCGATCATCGCGGCCACCGGCTGCGAGCGGGACCGGGACCTCGACGTCCCCGGCGTCGACCTGCCGGGCAGCCACGGCGCCGCCCGCTTCGTGCAGTGGTACGACGGGCACCCCGACGTCCCGCGGGACTGGGCGCTCGACGCGTCGTCGGTCGCGGTGATCGGGGCCGGCAACGTGGCCCTGGACGTCGCCCGGATCCTGGCCAGCACCGCCGAAGGACTGTCGGGCACCGAGATCCCCGACTCGGTGCACGCCGGGCTCGCCGCCAACCGGGCCACCGACGTGCACGTGTTCGCCCGCCGCGGGATCGCGCACGCCCGGTTCAGCCCGATGGAGCTGCGCGAGCTCGACCACGTGCCGGGCGTCGAGGTGGTCGTCGACCCGGCCGACGTCGAGTTCGACGACGCCGCCGCCGCCGCCGCCGAGGTCCGCTCGGCCAAGCACGTCGAGATGGTGGTGCGGACCCTGCAGGGATGGGCGCTGCGCGACCGGCGCGGTGACCCGCGTCGCGTGCACCTGCACTTCCTGTCGCGCCCGGAACGGATCCTCGGTACCGACCGCGTCGAGGGGATCCGGATCGAGCGCACCGAGTACACCGGCCACGGCGACGTCCGCGACACCGGGGAGTTCACCGACTTCCCGGTCGGCGCGGTCTACCGCGCCGTCGGCTACACCGGCTCACACCTCGCCGGGCTGCCCTTCGACCACGAGCACGGCGTGCTGCCGCACCGCGCGGGGCGGGTGCACGACATCGACGGCCAGGAGCTGCCCGGCGTCTACGCGGTCGGCTGGATCAAGCGTGGACCGGTCGGGCTGATCGGCCACACCAAGGGCTGCGCGTCGGAGACCGTCGCGAGCCTGCTGGCCGATGCCCCGCAGCTGCCCCGGGCGCCGCGCCGCGACCCGGCCGAGGTCGACGCGCTGCTGGAGCGGCGGGGCGTGGCGTACACGACCTGGACCGGATGGCTCGCCCTCGACAAGCACGAGCGCGGCCTCGGCGAGGCGCGTGGTCGCGAGCGGACCAAGGTCGTGCCGCGCGAGGACATGGTGGAGATCAGCAGCGCGGGATGACCCTCCGGCCCACGACGCCGGATGCCGGGGTGGGTGGTCGCGGAACCCCGCGGCCGCCCACCCGATCACTCCCGCGGCCCGGGCAGCGCCCGCGGGACCCGTGAGCCGACCGGCCGGCGTCGTCCCTGCTCCCGGGGCGGGACGAACAGCCACCACAGGATCCACACCCCCGGACCGCTGGTCAGCAGGATCGCGGTGGCCAGCCAGCCGTCGCGCCACAGGGCGCCGGCGACGACCCAGCCCGCGATCCACACCGCCATCGCGACCAGCCGGATGCGGATCCGGCGCCCGTGCTCGACGGCCAGCGGCTCGGTCAGGTCGGTGACGCCCGGGACCGGATCGCGACGGCGGCGACGCATGCCCGCGACGCTACGCGGGCTCAGCCGCGCGTGCGCTCCCCGAAGCGGCGGCGGAACTTCTCGACCTGGCCCGCGGCGTCGAGCACCCGGGCGTTGCCCGTCCAGAACGGGTGCGACGCCGAGGTCGTGTCGACCTTGATCAGGGGATAGGTGTTCCCGTCCGACCACTCGACGGTCTCGCGCGAGGTCTCGGTCGACCGGGTCAGGAACTCGTCGCCGGTGGACGTGTCGCGATAGACGACCGGGCCGTACGGGGGGTGGATGCCGGGCTTCACGGTGTTCCTCCTGCGTCGCGGGTGTTACCGTCCTATCCTAATCGACAACGATTACTGTTTGCAGGAAGGGTTCCGGTGGACGGGTTCACGGTGGTCCGGTGCGGGGCCTGCGCCCACGCGCCGTCGGGGTTCGACGAGGACGCGCACGGCACCGTCGCGGCCCTGCCGGGCGTCGACGAGGTGCTGGTCGAGGGCCTGCGGGCGGTGGTGCAGGACAGCGCCCACGGGGTCCTGGTGACCGCGGGGTGCCGGCTGGGGCCGGGCGTCTGCGCGGTGCGGCGACCCGGGCTGATGCTGCTGGTGCAGGCCTGCGACGAGACCCGCACCCGTCCGGCGTCGCCGGTGGTCGCGGTCGGCCCGGTGCGCAGCACCGACGACGTCCGCGCGGTGACGTCCTGGCTGCAGGGCGGCGGTGCACCCGACCCGCAGGCGTTGCCCGCGCGGCTGCGCTGCGCGATCTCCCCGGAGACCGCCCGCGGCTGACGTCCGCCGACCGTGGTCCGCACCGGCCGGTCGCGGTGACCCCTGCGCCCGGGGGCCTCCGGGGGGAGGTGGTGACGCGGCGCCGGGGGAGTCGCCACCCTCACGCGGCGAGGACGACGGGCGGGGTGGAGCGGACGACGGGATTCGAACCCGCGACCCTCACCTTGGCAAGGTGATGCGCTACCAGCTGCGCTACGTCCGCAGTCGCACCGTGTCGGTGCGTGTGCCCGACCACGATAACGCACCGGGTCCCCGCGCCCGCGCCGCACCTCCGGTGTCGATCACTAGCCGGCCGGGTCCGCGGGTACGCCGCCGTCATGAGCGGACGGTTGGACGGGACGACGGTGATCGTGACGGGCGCGTCGAGCGGTATCGGGGAGGCGACCGCACGGGCACTGGCCGCCGAGGGGGCGACGGTGGCGCTGCTGGCGCGGCGCCGGGAGCGGCTCGAGCAGCTGGCCTCGGAGCTGCCCGGGGCCTCGGCGCACCCGGTGGACATCACCGACGACGAGGCGCTGCACAGCACGGTCGCGGCCGTCGTCGAACGGCACGGCGGGCTGGACGTCCTGGTGAACAACGC
The DNA here is from genome assembly GCF_020131355.1 of Pseudonocardia sp. ICBG1293. Classification (GTDB taxonomy): domain Bacteria; phylum Actinomycetota; class Actinomycetes; order Mycobacteriales; family Pseudonocardiaceae; genus Pseudonocardia. Next base: position 309,896 of record NZ_JAHLEL010000044.1, on the reverse strand, counting down.
CGGGGTGGGGGCCTGGGGCCCGGCGGCCGAGGCCGACGTCGCGGACTGGCGCACGATGATCGACGTCAACCTCACGGGCGTCCTGTCGACGACGCACGCGGCCCTGCCGCACCTGGCGACCGCGGCAGGCGGGCCGCGCGGCGTCGCGGACGTGGTCACGGTCAGCTCGGTGGCCGGACGGCGGGTCCCCTCGCCGGAGAGCAACGTGTACGCGGCCACCAAGCACGGGGTCGGCGCGTTCTGCGAGGCGTTGCGCCAGGAGTACGCCGGGCGTCACGTGCGGGTCGGTCTGGTGGAACCCGGCCTGGTGGCCTCGGCCATGACGACCTCGGGCGCGGAGTACGCGCCCGACGCGAAGTCGAAGGGCGAGCGCGGGGTGCTGCAGCCGGCCGACATCGCCGACGCCGTGGTCTACATGGTGACCCGGCCGCGACACGCGGCGGTCAACGAGATGCTGGTCCGACCGGTGGAGCAGGTGCGCTGAAGCGCGGCGCCCCGGGCCGGACGACAGAATCCCCGGGGGCGGGAACTCCGCCCCCGGGGATCCGGGAATGGTGCGCGATACTGGGATTGAACCAGTGACCCCTACCGTGTCAAGGTAGTGCTCTCCCGCTGAGCTAATCGCGCGAGGCGGCGGCGGGAATCGAACCCGCGTACAGGGCTTTGCAGGCCCTTGCCTAAGCCACTCGGCCACGCCGCCGGAAACCGGCCTGATGACGGGCCCGGCAGAGCGGACGACGGGATTCGAACCCGCGACCCTCACCTTGGCAAGGTGATGCGCTACCAGCTGCGCTACGTCCGCATGTCGCACCGTTCCCGAGGCGTTTCCGCAAGTTCCCGGTGCGTTGGGAGAACAGTAGCGCACCGTCCTCGCGCGCTGTCGAGGGGGTGCCCGATGATCGTCCGGCCAGGTCAGCGTCGCCGTGGCGGTCCGTGACGCCCCGGAGCGCTCCGCGACGAACCGGGGCTCCGCGTCGCACGCCCCGCACATGCAAGATCCCCGGGGCCGACGGGCGGCCCCGGGGATCCGGGAATGGTGCGCGATACTGGGATTGAACCAGTGACCCCTACCGTGTCAAGGTAGTGCTCTCCCGCTGAGCTAATCGCGCGTGGGAAGAGGAGTCTCCGAGCGGACGACGGGATTCGAACCCGCGACCCTCACCTTGGCAAGGTGATGCGCTACCAGCTGCGCTACGTCCGCACCGTGCACCACGTTCCGGGCCGACTGGCCCGCCCGCGGCGCGGTGAGAGAACACTAGCACCCGCCCCGAGGGGGGTCCGACCGCCCCCCTCTCCATCACCGGGTGTTCTCTCACGTGCGGAGACGCGCTCCGCCCGGTGGTGGGGTGCGTCGGGTCAGTCCCGGGCGGTGGTGTCGAGCAGGTCCGCGAGGGCCGCGTCGAAGTCGAGCCACGAGTACTCGGCGGCCGGGGGCACGGCGTCGTAGGTCGCCTGCAGGAACTCCGACAGGGTCGCCGCGGAGGTGGTGAACAGGGCGTGGCCCGAGGGGGAGGTGAGCTCGAGCTCGATCCGGGTCGGGTCGTCGCTCATCGGCTGCACCCGGACGTCGCCGGTCCCGGCGGAGTCGACCAGTCCGTCGCCGAGCAGGTCGCGGGCGAACACCCAGTCGACCGTGGTGTCGTGGCCGGTCTTGAACGAGGCCTGCACGGCGTAGGGGTCGCGGCTCGTGTAGGACAGTTCGACCTTCACGGGCACGACAGGCGCGTCCGGAGCGATGAGCTCGAACATGGCCGTCGCCCGGATCGTCTTGGACTCGTCGCGCATCGGTGATCCTCTTTCGTGGGGGCGTTGCGTGGGGCGTCAGTGTGGGAACGAGAGAGAAGGCCTCGGGGTGACGGGTTCGATGCGCAAGAACGTGGATCACCGTGGGATGACCCCCGATCGAGTCACAACGGTGTAACTCACCGCGTGCGACGGCGGGGCTGAACGGGCTCCGCGACGTCCTGGCGTGTGAGCGGCGCAGCACAGAACGACTACTCTCGTCGGAGTCCGAACCGAAGAGGGGGCGGACACCGAACACAGCAATCGTGAGGACAACGCTGGTGGCAGGCATCGCCGAACCGCCGGACCACCCGGAGCACGGGCGGGCCGCCGGGTCTGCCGCGCGCCGTGAACCGTCGCGTCGTGACGACGCCGCGGACACGAGGCTCGTGCAACGGATCGTGTCCGGCGACTCGACCGCACTGGGTGAGCTGTACGACCGGTTCGGGCGTCAGGCCTACTCCCTCGCGCGGCGCATCTGCGCCGACGAGGGACTGGCCGAGGACGTCGTGCAGGAGGTCTTCCTGGCCTTCTGGCGCGACCCGTCGCGCTTCGACCCGGCCAAGGGCCGTTTCGGCACCTGGTTGCTGACCCTGGTGCACCACAAGTCCGTCGACGCCGTCCGCCGGGAGAGCGCCATCCGGCGCCGCACCGTCCCGGCGACCGACGACGGCTCGGAGTGGAACGCGCCGCCCGGGCCGGGCGCCGACGAGGGGGCCATCGGCGCGCTCGTCGCGGGCCAGGTGCGGGACGCGCTCGGGCAGCTGCCCGCCGACCAGCGGAAGGTCCTCGCACTGGCCTACTACGGCGGCTACACCCAGCGCGAGGTGGCCGCCATGACCGGTGTCCCGCTGGGCACCGTGAAGTCCCGCATGTTCACCGGGGTCGCCAAGCTCCGGCACCTGCTGGGGCCGGTGCTCGGGGAGGCCGGGGCGGACCTGGCGGGAGGGCTGTCGTGAACGGCAACGAGGGGAGGCCCTGTCCGATGAACGAACAGACGGTCGGGTGGGCGCTGCACGCTCTCGAGCCCGATGAGGAGATCGAGGTGGTGCAGCACCTCGAGGGCTGCGACGAGTGCCGACGGCTGGCCGCGGACGTCGCCGAGACGACGACCGTCCTCGGTAGCGCGGTGCCGCAGGTCGACCCGCCGGCGTCGCTGCGCGAGTCGATCCTGGAGCAGGCCCGCAACACCCCGCAGATCGGTCGGGAGTCCGAGCGCCCGGTCCCGCGGCACGCCCGTCGCGACGAGGTCGCGTCCCGCGCCGCCGCCGAGGCGGCGCCGCGGGCCCGCCCGGCACGCTCCGAGCGGTCCACCGGTGCCACGACACGCCCGCCGGCGGGGCCCGGACGCGGCCCCGCCCGGAACGGGTGGCTGCGCCGCCCCGGACGGGTGCTGGTCGCCGCGGCCCTCGCACTGGCGGTGATCGTCGGTGGGGGAGCGGCGATCGGGCAGGTGCAGTCGCTGCAGGCCGAGCGCGACGCGAGCCTCGCGCAGGCCCAGGAGATGCGCGACGTGCTCTCCGCCATCGCGCAGCCCGGAACCCCGCACGCCTTCCTCTCCGCCGAGCCCGGGGCGCCGATGGTCGCGGCGGTCGTGATGAAGGACGGCCGACGGCAGGTCATGCCGATTGGGCTCGACCCGAACGAGACCGCCGACCAGACCTATGTGCTGTGGGGTCTGAACGACGACGGAACTCCGCGGGCGGTCGGCACGTTCGACGTGCGGGCGGGGCAGTCGGGACCGGTGTCCGTAGAATCCGCCGACAGCGGGAACTACGGGACATACGCCGTCTCGCTCGAGCGCGGAAGGGAGGCTCCCCCCGCGCCGACCAAGGTAGTCGTGGCCGGGCAGGTGGAGACCTGAGTACGACGGAGAAGAACGGCGTCGGTGCACCGGCGTCCGGGAGGACCACCTCCGGGCGCCGCTACACCGGTGTCCGCAAGAAGTACCGGCGGGCGAAGGTCCGCTACCGCGTGTTCCGGGCCCGGGTGGCCCGGAACCCGGTGCTGGACCTGACCTACCGCATCACCATGGGTGTCCTCGGCACCGCGATCGTCGTCATCGGGATCATCGCGCTGCCCGCACCCGGGCCCGGCTGGGCGATCATCTTCCTCGGGTTGGGTGTGCTCGCCGCCGAGTTCAGCTGGGCGCAGCGGCTCCTGCACTGGGTCCGCGTCCGTTACGACGGCTGGGTCGCCTGGATGGGTCGCCAGAACCGTCTCGTGCAGCTGCTGGTGATGACGCTGATCCTCGGAACGGTCGCGGTCTGCGCGTGGCTGTTCGGGATCTTCGAGACGGTCGGCGGCTGGGTGGGTATCGACTGGGAGTGGTTGCACTCGCCGCTGCTGCCGTTGATCCAGCCGCCGCCCCCGCCGGTCCCGGTGCCCGGATCGGAGCTGGTCACGAGCCCGCAGTGATCACGGGCGACCCCGGTGAACGGCGGTGGCGCGGGCTGTGTAGAGTTGGCGTCACCGCTGAGGGCGATTAGCTCAGGGGGAGAGCGCTTCGTTCACACCGAAGAGGTCACTGGTTCGATCCCAGTATCGCCCACAGTCAAAACCCCTGGTCACAGGCTCAACGAGCCGGATGTGACCAGGGGTTTCGTCGTCTTCGGGTGTGCTGCCTGTCGAACTGCCTGACTATCGCTGTTCCTCGGGGAACAGGTCGTTCATCGCCGTGGCGCCGTCGTCGATCACGGGTCGGATCTGCTTGCGGTAGACGAGTTCGGTGACCGAGCTGCCGCCCGCGTGGCCGACGAGTCGAGCGATCTGGTCGACCGTCATACCGCTGTCGGAGAGCAGCGACACGAAGCTGTGCCGCAGCTCGCGCGGCGTCCATTCGGCTGCGTCGATCCCGGCGGCGGTGAGGACCCGGCGGAAGCCGCGACGCACGTTGGCCGCGTCGAGTCCGGTCCCGCTCTCGGAGGCGAACACGAGGTCGTGGTCGTGCCAGCGTGCTCCAGCGTGGACGCGCTGCCGATCCATCCTGGCGCGCTGGGCCCGTAGTACCTCGATGCAACGACTCGGCAGCGCGATGGTGCGCCGTGACTTCCGGGTCTTGGTGTCGCCGTCGAGCCGGCCCGAGCGCCAGACCGTCATGTGCGGCGGCGCCGGGGGATCGGCGTCCGGGTTGCTCGGCGCGGTCACTGGACGGTGCAAATCCGGTACAAACTGGGCAGCAGCAGCTTCGCATTATCGGTCGCCGATGTGGTGGAGCGGGCGGGTCACGCCCGGCGTGGGTTACCGCAGCTGGGAGTAGAGCCGCGGAACAGACGAGCGCTTCGGCCTATGAACGGGTAGCCAGGCTCGACTTCTGTGCGCCGAGGAGGTGAATGAGGGCGGCGCGCAGGGGTGTGCAGCGCGCGGCTGGGATGGCAGTGGTTCAGAGTCCGACCGAGTCCGCGCCGTGCTTGGCTTGGGCAGCCGTGAAACCCTCGTACTCGAGTTGGTCGATGAGACTTCCGCGGGAGAACGAGCTGTAGTCCATGTAGCTCTTGGCGGACTTCGCCGCCTGCTCGTTCCAGTCGACGGACACGTGATCAACGGCGTACGTGGCGTCGGCAGTGGAGTAGTCCTCGAACGTGAGCTGGTCGATCAAGCCCTGGCGGGAGAACGCGGTGTAGTCGAGGTAGCTTTCGGCCGACGCGACCGCGTTCTGCCGGCTCACCGACAGGGCGGGTGTGGTCGGTTCCGGCGGGGCTGCAGCGAACGTGTCGGGGGCTGACAGCGTGGTCTTCGGTGCGGGCACCGTGGCCAGGGGTGGTGCGGCGATTGAGGTGGGCGGGATGACCGCAGGTGCATAGGTTGGAGCCGTTGCGTCCGAGGTCCCTGTGCGCCCGTCGTCGGTCCCCGCTGCTGCGGCGGCGACAATCAGTGCGACCGCGCCGCCGACGATGAAGGGCCACTTCCGCCGTCGCCTCGGAGTCGGGGGCTGCGAAGCCTGCTGCGCCCAGTGGGCGTGCGAGGTCTGTTGCATCCGGTGAGTGTGGGAGGTCTGCTGGGCCTGGTGGGCGTGCGAGGTGTGCTGCGCCCAGGGGGCTATCGGCGGGCTCCACTGCTGCGGGATTTGGCCCTGCTGCGGAAAGTGGCCCGGCGGGGTGTGCTGGGAAGGGCCCTGCGGGGCCTGCGGCGTCTTCACACCCCCTGTGTCGCGCGGGGAGATCGGGTGTTGCAGTTTGCGGTACGGCATCATCAGGACTGTGGAGGCCCTACGCTGCCAAGGCATGTGAACGCCGCCGCGCTCTGCCCGGCATGGGGCGGAAACGGCCCGACGCTCCGTTCTGGAGAGCGTGGCACGGAAGGAACGAGGGCCGCGTCCCGTCGGTCGGGCCGGACCGCGAATCGCGCGAGCCGCAACCGTGCAGAGCAAAGATCTGTTTGACCAGCTGCCTGACAACGGCCCATCACATGAGCGATACCCGGTGGGCGCCCACGGACGAAGCGATCGCATCGACCTGGGAAGCATCACTTGTCGAGCAGTCGTTTCGGTTGCTTCCCACCGAAGAAGTCACTGGTTCGATCCCGCTATCGCCCACAGTCAAAACCCGTGGTCACAGGCTCAGCTAGCCGAATGTGACCAGGGGGGGCGTCGTGTCCGGCTGCGCTGCCTGTCGTGCTGCGTGACTATCGCGGTTCCCCGGCGAACAAGTGGTTCATCGCGGTGGCATCGTCGTCGATCACGGGCCGCTCGGTCCGGATCCGGCGGCACCCCGCACGTCCTCGTCGTCGACGTCGCAGTGGGTCGCCGGCGTTGCGCGCGCCCGGGCGGGCGGCGCCCCGGCGTCGACGTCCTACTCCGCCGCCCGCGCGGCGATGTCCCGCAGTGCCCGGACGTGGGTCTCCACCTGCTCGCGGCCCCCGTGGGTCAGCCGCAGCCAACTTCGTCGCGCCGGTCCGTGGCGTTCTCGCCGGGACTCGACCAGGCCCGAGCCTGCCAGGGACCTGACCTGCTTCGACAGCGCCGAGTCCGTGAGCCCGACCCGGTCCCGTACGAAGCCGAACTCCACCTCTCCCGCGGCCAGGAGGGTCGCGACGATGCGCAGCCGGGTGGGGTCGAGGAGCAGGGGGGCCAGGCGGGTGTCCGGTGCGTCGTCAGACATCGCGTCCCGCGCGGGGCAGCAGGCGCGTGACGACGACGATGCCTGCCGGTCGGGTGAGTGCCAGGAGTGCACCCGCGGCCCGGTGGGGGTGGCGCAGCCGGCGTCGCCGCAGCAGTGCGACCGCGACGCGCTCCGTCGTCATCCAGGCGGCGATCGAGCCGAACAGCAGGGCTGCGCGACGGGGCGCGGGTCCTGCTGCGGGCTCGTAGGGGACCACCGGGCTGGAGCGGGAGACGGCGACGGTCAAGGCGACGAGCGTGGTCTGCACGACGGCGGTCACCACCTTCTGCGTCCGCCTCGGTACGTGGTCCTTGACGGCGTGGTCGACGAACGTGAGGGCGGCCGTCGCCAGCAGGAGCGCAGGGCGCGCGGTGCGGTCGGCGGCGTCGACGGCCCGGCGAGCCGCATCGATCTCGAGGAGCTCTGTCGCGGCGCGTTCGGACGGGCTCCGGCTCATGGTTCCCTCCCCGGTGATGCAGCCAGGGTGCCACCTACTTTCCGTGTAGGCAACTAGTTGTGCCGGTCGGTGGCGGGTGCCGGGACGTCGCGTACGTGGCCCGGGGGCGGCCGCCTGCCTCCCGGCCGCGTCCACACCGGGTCCGTCGTGGGCCACGGGCCGGATCCGCGGAGCCGGCCCTCCCCGCTCAGCCGACCGGTTTCCGGCGCCCTCCGCGCAGCACCCGCGCCACCGTCCCGGGGCGGGCCAGCACGCTGGGGTGCTCGTGCATCATCGTGACCGCGGACAGGCGCCGGTTCAGCTCGGGATCGGTGAACGACGCGGCCTGCAGCCGTCGCCCGAACCAGGCCGCGACCGGGTATCCGCGCGGGTAGGGACCGTCGACGTGCGGCAGCCGCAGGTCGGCCAGGGTCGAGATGCTCCAGGCGGCGTCGACGACGACCTGCACGTCGTCGAGGTAGCGGCGGGCGGGCTCGGCAGGCGACGGGGCGGAGCGCAGGTACGCCGACAGGCAGGAGGCGTGCAGCGCGGCGGAGGTCATCCCCTGCCCGTAAACGGGGTTGAACGAGGCGATCGCGTCGCCGATCGGGACGACACCGGCGGGGAGCCGTCGCAGGGACGCGGGATCGCGGCGGCGGCTGTCGGCCTGGTGGTAGGTGACGACGTCGCCGATCATCCGGGCGCCGGAGGCGATGTCGCCGAACGCGGACGGGAAGTCCCGCTCGCAGCGCGTGCGGAAGTCGGCGGTGTCGCGGGTGGGCCGGTCGTCGCCGTAGCCGGCGACCAGGACGATCCACCGGTCGTTCTCGACCGCCTGGATCCCGGCCTGGCGGGCGACCCGGCCGTCGTCGGCGTCGGAGGTCGCGATCACGACGCCGGCGTCGCTGACCGCGGGGTCACGCTCGAACAGGGCGCTGGCGTAGTTCAGCCTGATCGGCATCCGCTGCCAGGTGGGACGCGGATGACCACCGTGTTCCAGCCACTCGGCGAGCCTGCTCGACCGGCCCGTGGCGTCGACGACCAGGTCCGCGGGCTCGGTCACGACCTCGTCGTCGACCCGCACCCGGGCCCCGGACACCCGCGCACCGTCGAACACCAGCCCCTCGGCACGCCCGGCGACGACGCGGATCCCGGGGACGGCGGTGGTGGCCCGCCGGACCAGGTTCTCCAGGAACGGGCGGGTCGTCACCAGGGTCGGCTCCTCCTGCGGCGTGGCGGGGAGCGGACGGCGGCGGCCGTTGACCCAGAGCTCCACCGTGGCGGGGTCGGGCGGCACCGCACCCTCCCGCATCGCGGTGTCGGTGAAGCCGGGGAACCAGCGTTCGAGCTGGACCTGCCCGGCGGGCAGCAGCGCGTGCACCTGTCCGCCCTGCGGGACGCCCGGGCGGGGCCCCGGACCGGTCGGGTCGCCGTCGGGGTCGACGAGCAGGACCTCCTCGGCGTGGTCGGCGAGCACCCGGGCGGCGAGCATCCCGGCCACGCTCGCCCCGAGCACCACGGCGCGGCCCATGACGGTGCGTGGTCCCCGCGGTGGGCGTGCGGTGGCGATCTCGGCGAACACGCGGGCCGGCGGACGGGGCACGGACGGCCTCCAGAGGGTCGATGATCGGCAGGTCGAGCCTACGTCGCCCGGCCTGCCCCCGGGGCGACGACGAGGGCAGGGTCGGTTCCCCCGGGTGTCACAGGTCGATGCGCAGGACCGGGCAGCCCGGCCCGGCCCGGGAGACGCAGATCATCAGGCAGTCCTGCGCCTCGCGCTCGTCGTCGTCGAGCACGGAGTCCCGGTGGTCGACGTGCCCGGCGAGCAGCGGCGCCTCGCACGACCCGCAGGTCCCCTCCCCGCAGGAGAAGTCGGCGCGGACACCGGCCGCCTGCGCGGCGGCGAGGATGCTCCGGTCCGGGCCCACCGTGACGCGCACGCCGCTCGCCGCGAACTCGACGACGAACGTCTCCCCGGGAGCGGTGTCGCGGTGCGCCGCCGGGGCGAACCGTTCCACGTGCAGGCACCCGGCCGGCCAGGCGGCGGTCCGCTCGGCGACGGCGTCGAGCAGCGGCCCGGGCCCGCACGCGTACACCGCGGTGTCGGCGCGCGGGACGGCGAGGAGGGTGTCGAGGTCGGGCAGACCGACCTCGTCCTGGGGTGCGATCGTGACCCGTCCCCCGTAGCGGGCCAGCTCCGCGGTGAAGGCCATCGACGTGCGGCTTCGCCCGCCGTGGAGGAGCGTCCAGTCCGCGCCGTCCCGCTCGGCCTGCGCGACCATCGGCAGGATCGGGGTGATCCCGATGCCGCCCGCGACGAACACGTACCGCGGTGCCCGGACCAGCTCGAAGTGGTTGCGCGGCGCGCCGACCTCGACGATGTCCCCGGCGTGCACCTTGTCGAGGACGTACTGCGACCCTCCGCGCCCGCCGGGTTCGCGCAGGACCCCGATCCGCCACCGCCTGCGGTCCCCGGGGTCCGAGCACAGCGAGTACTGCCGGGTCAGCGATGCGGTGAGGTGCACGTCGACGTGTGCGCCCGGGGACCAGGCGGGCAGGTCGGCCCCGTCGGCACGGACGAGGGTCAGGGACACGACGCCGTCGGCCTCGTCGCGACGCTCGTGGACCATCAGCTCCATGACGTCTCCTCTCAGCGCATCTGTCCGGCGCCGACGTAGGGATGGGGGCTGGTGAGCAGGTCGCCGTCGCCGAACCGCGACAGGCGCAGGTCCTCGGTGCGGATGTCGGGGTCGCTGCTGGTGCCGTCGACGACGAGGTCGGCGACCAGGGTCCCCACCGCGGGGGAGATCTTGAAGCCGTGCCCGGAGAAGCCGGCGGCGACGACCAGGCCGTCGATCCCGGACCCGGAGACGACCGGGTTGAAGTCCGGGGTGACGTCGTAGCAACCGGCGTAGGTGGCCGAGACGGCCGGGTTCGCCAGGCCGGGCAGCCGGGTGCCGATCTTGTCGACGGCGGTCTCCAGGAAGGAGTCGTCGGCCCGGTTCCGGTAGCGGTCCGGGTCGGCGGGGTCGAGCACCGACAGGTCGGAGTTGCCGAACAGGAGCCCGCCGTCGCCCTCGGGGCGGATGTACTGCAACGACACGAGGTCGGAGAAGACCGGGACCGGACCGAGGGGTTGCCCGGGGTCGACGAGCACGATCTGCTCGCGGTGCACGGTGATCGGCAGGTCGATGCCGTGGTCGGCGAGCAGCGGGACCGACCAGGGGCCCGCCGCGAGGACGACGTGCCCGGTGGCGATGTGCGAGCCGTCGGCCAGCTCGACCCCGGTCACGCGGCCGCCCGTCACGCGGATCGCCGCCACGGTGGTGCCCTGCCGTAGCCGGGCACCGGCCCGGCGGGCCGCACCGGCGAAGCCCTGTGCCGTCCGGTGGGCGTCGCCGTAGCCGCCCCGTTCCTCCCAGGCGAACGCCGCGAACGGCTCCAGGTCCGCGGTCGGCCACAGCGCGGCGACCTCGGCCCGCCCGACGCTCTCGGTGCGCACGCCCACGGCGCGCTGGTCGGCCAGCGAGGCGTGCAGCGCGGCGACGTCCTGCTCACCGACCCCGACCACGTAACCGGTGCGGCGGAAGCCGACGTCGACGCCCAGGACGTCCTCGGCGTTCTCGAGGACATCGAGGCTGCGGGTGGCCATCGCCGCCAGCGAGGAGACGCCGTAGTGGCAGCGGACGACGCCCGAGGACTTGCCGGTGCCGCCGGAGCCGACGGTGTCGCGCTCGACCACGGTCACGTCGGTGACGCCGCGCCGGGTCAGGGCCCAGGCCGCGGCGCAGCCCTCGATCCCCCCGCCGACGACGACGACCTCGGCGATGTCGGGGTGTGCGGTCATGGGGCGCTCCGGGGACGGTGCGGGCCGACGCGGGTGACGACGGTCCTGGTGGTGAGATAGTTGTCGAGCGCGACCAGGCCCCGCTCACGGCCGGTGCCGCTGAGCCCGGTCCCGCCGAAGGGGACCGCGACGCCGCCGCCGAAGTACTCGTTGACCATCACGTAGCCGGCGCGGACCCGTCCCGCCACGCGCAGCGCGCGGTCGATGTCGCGGGTGTGGATCCCGGTGCCGAGGCCGTAGTCGGTGGCGTCGGCGAGCCCGACGGCATGGTCCTCGTCGTCGAAGGGCAGGACGGTCAGGACCGGTCCGAAGATCTCCTCGCGGGCGATCCGCATGGCCGGGGTGACGCCGGTGAACACCACCGGCGCGAGGAAGTGGCCGCGGCCGGGCACCGGTTGCGGGTCCCGTGCGACGACGGCGCCCTCGGCCCGGCCGGCCTCGACGTACCCGGCGACGCGGCCCCGGTGCCCGGCCGACACCAGGGGGCCCAGGTCGGGGTCGTCCCGACCGGGACCGAGGGTCAGGGCCGCGGCCCGTCCGGCGACCAGCTCGACGAGCTCGTCGTGCACCGTGCGTTCGACCAGCAGGCGCGACCCGGCGTCGCAGTACTGGCCCGAGTTGGCGGTGAAGCCGGTGACCACCTGGCCTGCGACGTCGTCGAGATCGGCGTCGGCGAACACGATCTGCGGGGACTTCCCGCCGAGCTCGGTGACCACCGGCGTGATGTGCTCGGCCGCGGCGCGCAGTACGGCCCGGCCGGTCGGGACCGAGCCGGTGAACGTGAGCGACCCGATACCGGGGTGGGCGGCGAGCGCGTGCCCGGCCTCGGCCCCGAGACCGATCACGATGTGGAACGTCCCGTCGGGGTGAAAGGCGGCCTCGACGAGCTCGGCGAAGGCCAGGGCGGTCAACGGCGTCTGCTCGGCCGGTTTGACCACGGCGGCGTTACCGCCCGCCAGCGCCGGGGCGACGCTGCGGCACAGCATCGACAACGGCGCGTTCCACGGGACGATGTGCGCGGTCACCCCGACCGGTTCGCGCACCGTCCCCGCGAGGGACCCGGGCCCGATCGGGACCGTCTCGCCGTGCAGCTTGTCGGCGGCCCCGGCGTAGTAGTCGAGGTAGGCGACGCAGCCCTCCACCTCGGAGCGGGCCAGCGACAGCGGCTTGCCGGTGTCGAGGGTCTCGAGCCGGGCGAACTCCTCGGCCCGCCCGTCGAGCCCGGCGGCGAGTGCCCGCCCGCGCTCGGCCGGGGCCGCGTCCCGCAGCCGGTGTGCCGACGCCCGTGCGGCGCGGACGGCGTCGTCGACGTCGGCCGCGCCGCCGCGGGCGACGTGCGCGACGGTGTCACCGGTGGAGGGGTCCTCCACGGCCAGCGTGCGCCGGTCGCGCGCCGCGACGGTGGCACCGGCGATGTGGTGCCCGTGCACGGCCCCGGTGACGGCGGCGCTCATGCCGGGTCCGGGAACATGCGGGTCATGGTCTCGTCGTCGCCGGCGGGGACGCGGTCGATGCCGACCATCCTGTCCGCGACCATGTTCTGGAACCGGTGCAGCGGCTCCTCGAAGCGGAAGCACATGCGCCCGCCCCGGTAGGCCGGGTCCGCCAGGCCGAGCTGGACCTGCTCGACGATCTCGAGGTCCTGGCGGTTGACCAGGTCCCAGAACTTCGCGAGCTGCTCGATCCCGTCCGGCGCGCCGGGGTCGTCGAGGGACTCGGGGTGGGTGAGCAGCACGGCGGTCTCGACCGTGCGGTCGGCGGCCACCGGGCGGTTGAACAGGACGAAGGCGTGGTTGGGCAGGACGACCAGGGCGGTGCTCGGGAAGAGCCAGACGAACCGCCCGCTGTCGGCGTCGTCGGGGCCGAGCGTGCTCAGCGGGGCCAGCCCGTCCCAGCCTCCGGCGTCGGTGTTGCGCGACACCGGGGTGGTGCACATCCCCGTGTACATCCCGGGTCCCTGCCAGCGGTAGTGGTCGGAGAACCGGGAGACCTGGTTGAGCTCGGGATGGACCCAGGGCAGGTGGTAGTACTCCATGAAGTTCTCGCCGACGAGCTTGTAGTTGGCGGCGACGTCGTAGGTGGTGCGTCGCTGCGGGACCCACCGGGCGAGCCCGTGGTCGGCGAAGCGTTCCGGCAGGTCGCCGAGCTGGGCCGGGAGCGGGGCCGGGTCGGGGGACAGGTTGACGAACAGGAAGAAGCCCCAGGAGTCGACCGCCACCGGCAGCAGGCCGTAGTCCGCGCGGTCGAAACCGGCCGTCCCGGAGGTGTCGAAGATCGGCTCCTGACCCTCGGGTACGTCGGAGCCCTCGAACAGCGGGGTACCCAGGCACGAGCCGTCGGTGTCGTAGGTCCAGTTGTGGTACGGGCAGCGGATCCGGCCACGCCTGCCGACCTCGCGGGCGGTGGCGTCGAGCAGCCGGGTGGCGCGGTGCCGGCAGACGTTGTGGAAGCCGCGCAGCTCCCCGTGCCGGTTGCGGGTGACGATGATCGACCGCCCGGCCACCTCCACCACGACGCAGGCGCCCGGTCGGTCCACATCGCTCACCAGGCCGGCGGCGACCCAGCCGGAGGTGAAGACCTTCTCCTGTTCCAGGGCGAAGAACGCGGGCGAGGTGTAGGCGTCGGGGATCAGCGTGGAGGCCCGGTCCACCGGCAGGCGGGTGTGCCGGTAGGTCTCCTCCGCGGTGAACAGGGCAGGGTCGATCGGCCGGGCCGGCAGCAGCGCGTTCGGGTCACCGGTCGTCGTGGCGTCGATGGACATGGCCGGGGTCTCCTCTCGGTGGTCGAGCGGACTCAGATGTGGAAGCTGCGGGGGAAGGCGGGGTCGGTCAGGGCCGGGCGGTCGATCGCGAACGCGTCGAGGTCGTGTCCGGGCGGGCGGTCCAGCGCGAGATCGGCCAGCACCTGCCCGATCAGGGCGGCGAACTTGAAGGCGTGCCCGGCCCCGTTGGCCACCACGATCTGCGGTGCCCCCGGCAGGCTGTCGAGGATGAAGTTCTGGTCCGGAGGCACCGTGTAGAGGCAGGTCTTCGAGTAGAGCTCCGGCCCGCGGAACCGCGGGACGTGCCGGGCCAGGAACTCGTCGTAGCGTTCGCGACGGACCGGGTCCGGGTCGAAGGAGCGCTCCTCGGCGGTGGTCTCGTCACCGCCCATGTGCTGGCCGAGCTTGGTGGCGACCTCGCCGTAGACGGGGAAGCCGTAGAAGTTGTGCCGCCCGTGCCACATGAACACCGGGAACCGGGCGGGGGAGAACTCGGCCAGGTGCGGGGTGGAGTAGTAGGTGACCTGCTCGCGCAGCACGGTGAGGGGCAGCGTCACGCCGGTCCCGGCGAGCACCCGGTTGGTCCAGGCGTCGGTGGCCAGCACGACCCGGTCGGCCCGCACCGTCCCGGTGTCGGTGACCACCGCGACGCCCCCACCGTCGGCACGTACCGCCCGGACCGGGGTGTGCGTGCGGATCTCGGCCCCGTGCGCCCGGGCCAGTGCGATGTGGGTGGCGTTCGCGCGGGCGGCGTCGACGATGCCCGAGTCCTCCTGGTAGAGGGCCTGCTCGCCGCCGGCGAGACGGAACTGCGGCCACCGCGTGCCGAGCTCGTCGGCGTCGAGCAGCTCGTAGGCGACCCCGAAGCGGTCGAACATCTCGGTGTAGCCCTCGATGTTGCGGGTGCCGGTGGCGGCGCCCCGGCGCGCGACCCGGTCCTCGATCACCAGGCCGCCGGTGCGGGTGAGGATCTGCTGACCGGACTCGGCCTCGATCTCGGCCCATGCCTTGTACGCCGGGCCGGCCAGTGCCGCGTACTGCTCCTGGTGCTGGGCGAGGCGGATGATCCGGGAATGGTCCTGGGAGGCGCCGCGGTGGTGGCCGAGCTCGAACTGCTCGACCCCCAGGACGCCGGGCCCCAGTTCGAGTGCCAGCCGGTGCAGGGCCGCCGAGCCCAGCCCTCCGAGGCCGACGACGATCGCGCGGTAGGTCGTCATGGTCGCAGCTCCTGCCCGTGCCGAGGATTCCCCGGGTCGACCTGGGGATCAGTGGTGCCGGGGATCAGGATGCGCAGCGGATTATGTTCACGTCCATCACAGATTTACGCTAGTGATCGTGTACTGTGATCGGATGATCGACCGGCGGCTGCGGGTCCTGGCGGCGATAGCGCGGCACGGGACCGTGACGGCGGCGGCGGAGATCTGCCGGATGACGACCTCCTCGGCGTCGCACCAGATGCAGGCGCTGTCGCGGGAGCTCGGTGTCACCCTGCTCGAGCCCGACGGGCGCCGGGTCCGGCTCACGGCGGCCGCGCGCACGCTGCTCGTGCACGGGGAGACCCTCACCGCCCAGTGGGAACGGGCGCAGGCCGAGCTGGCGGCGCACCGCGGCGAGGACGCGGTCGGCGCCCTGCGCTTCTGCGGCTTCTCCACCGCGGCCGCAGCCGTCGTGCCGGAGGTGATGGGCCGGCTCCGCGACACCCACCCGGCACTGCGCCTGTCGCTGCGCGAGTGCGAGCCCAGCCGGGCGTTCGACCTGCTCGCCGCCGGGGAGACCGACATCGTCGTGGTCGTCGCGACGTCGAGCATCCCGCCGGTGTCGGACCCGGCCTTCGACCAGCGGACCCTCTTCGACGAGCCGCTCGATCTGCTGGTGGGCCCGGAGCATCCGCTGGTCGACCGGCCGGACGTCGCGTTGCGCGACCTCGCCGCCGACCCGTGGATCTGCAGCAGCCCGGGACGGGCCTACCACCAGCTCGTCATGACCGCCTGTGCCGGTGCGGGCTTCGCACCCGAGATCGCCCACCACGCCGACGAGTGGGACACCGGCGCGGCGCTGGTCTCGCGGGGCTTCGGGGTCTCGCTGGTACCCCGGCTGGCCGACCTCCCCACCCGGCACGACACCCGCCGGTTGCGGATCGGGACGCCACCGGTGCCGATCCGACGGGCGATCGCCGGGGTCCGCGCCGGCGCGCAGTACCAGCCCGCCGTGGCGGCCGGCCTGGACATGCTGCGTGAGGTCTGTCGGTCGCTGGAGGGGCGGCTCGCACCCGGGTGACCGCTCCTCCGGGGTCCGTCGCGGACGGGTGTCCGCGGAGCACCGGGTCGACCGGTGTGGACGGTGGGCTGCGCCGGCGATCGTCCGCGATCATCGAACGGTTCCGGCACCTGTCGTGGGACGGCGTCGGGGGCCGGACCGTGCGTCGGGACATGAGCGCGAGCCGCCGGTGCGCCGTCGGTGACACGGCAGGTGCGACGCGCGGGTCTGCGGGACCGGGTCCCGGTGTCGTGACCCGTGGTCACCGATCCGGGGGGGCCACGAGCGAACCGTGTTCGAGCAGCGCGGAGGCGAGCTCGATCCGCGACCGGTACCCCGTGCGGGCGAACAGCCGGCCCAGTCGCCCCTCGACGCTCTTCGCGCTGCTGCCCAGCAGCGTCGCGATCTGCCGGTTCGAGAGCCCCTCGATCAGCAGCCGACCGAGCAGCCGCTCGTTCTCGGCCTTGGTCTGGGCACGCCCCGGTACGGGCACCCCGTGCGCCTCCATCGCCGCACGGGTCCAGGCCCGGTAGAGCGGCGCGTCGAGACGGCCGTACACGGCGTAGACGTCGTGCAGCAGGGCGGGGTCGGCGAGCCCCGTGCCTACGAGGCGCAGGGTCAGGTGGGTCGACTCGTACTCCGGGCCGGTCTCCTCGGCGAGCCTCAGGAACTCCTCGACCGCGGTGGTGTCCCGGTGGGCCGTCGCGCGGGCGAACGCCGCGTGCATCGAGGCCCGCGGGCTCTGCAGCGCGCGGGCGACCTCGTCGAGCTCCTGCATGCGCAGTCGAGCACCGGCCTCGTCGCCACGCAGCTGGGCGAGCGAGACGAGAACGCTCAGGATGAGGTCGGTGCCGACGAGGAGATCGTCGCTGCGCGCCCGCTCGAGCGCAGCCACCAGGCGGGCCTGCGCGGTCCCGGCCTCGCCGAGCGCGAGATCCACGGACACGTCGGCGAAGTCGACGACGTGGTCCCCCAGCAGGACCTCCTTCCGTGCCGTCTCGACGAGCTGACGTGCGACACCGATCTGTCCCGACGCCATGGTGAGCCCGATGAGCAGGTAGTGGAAGGTGGCCCGGGTCAGCCCGGCCGCGGTGTCGTCGGGCTCGGTCAGCGCGCTCCAGGCCAGCGCCGGCGACTCCGGGCGGCATTCGAGCAGTGCGAGCGCTCCCCGGTGGGAGGGCGGCAGGTCGGCGTCGGCGAGGCCGGCCCGTTCGGCGTGGCTCCGGGCGCCGCGGGAGTCCCCGAGGGTGATCAGGCAGCCGATCGCCCACAGCGGGTGGTCGCGGTGGTCGGGACCGATGCTCGTCGGGGGACCCTCGGTGACCAGGAGGTCGGCGGGGCGCAGCCGTCCGGCGTAGACGTCGCCGACCCACTGCACCGCCGTGCCCGCGTCGCGGGGGAGGCGGCGGGCCGTCCACGACGTCCGGGAGCCGGCCAGTACGGTCGCCGCGGCACTCCAGCGACCGATGATCCCCAGGGCGAGGGCCCGGCAGGCGACGGCGATGGTCTCGTCGTCCATCCAGTCCGCGGAACCGTCGAGCACGAGGTCGAGCTCGTCGGTCTCGCTCGTCCTGATCAGCCCGACGGTCAGCAGGAGGGCCAGCTCGTCCCGGGCGTCCGCGTCCAGCGCGTCACCCTCGTGGAGGAGCTCGCGCGCCGCGGCGACCGTGGCGGCCGCCTCCCCCGCCCGTTCGCACGCCCTGGCGTGTTCCAGGCGCATCCGCAGCCGTTCCCGGTGGTCGGTGGTCAGCTCGGCGACGGCCTGCCACCACTGTGCGTGCCGGAGCTCGGCGGGCCCCTGCGCCGCGTCCTGCGCCGCGGCGAGCAGCTCGCCGCGGGCCCGCTCGGTGGGCACCAGCCGGCCGGCGACGACCGTCAGGTCGGCGAGCTCGGACCGGTCCAGCCCGACCGTCCCGTCCCAGCTCGCCCGCACCAGGACCGCGGCGAGCGAGCGGCGCAACCACGGTCCGTGTGCGAGCGAGAGATGGTCGCGCAGGGCCGGGAGGAGGAAACGCCACCCGCCCGCACGCGTGCGTCGCAGGAATCCCGCGGCCTCCAGCTCGTCCAGCTCGGCGCGCAGCTCGTGTTGCGGCCGCTGCAGCGCTCGGGCCAGCAGCACCGGCAGGGCGGACCCGGCCGGCTCCAGTGCGGCCGTGGCAGCCGCGGTCTGCCGGGTCCGATCGTCCAGGCGCCGCAGGTGCACCGCCGGCGAGGCGGTGGAGAGCACGACGCGACCGTGCGCCGCGGCGGGGGACAGGTGGGCGTACCCGGCCATCACCCGTACTCCGTCGGTGCTGCGCAGTGTGGACACCACGTCCGTCACCACGGCAGCGATCCCCCGGCTCCGCGCACGTACGTGGGACACCAGCTCCGGAGCAGGTTCGGCGTGCAGGAGCTCGGCGACGGCCCGGGCCGTCGACTCCCTGTCCAGCGGCGGCACCCGGACCGTGGCCGCCAGGCAGGCGGCGCGCAGGCGGCGCAGCCCCGCGACACCGGACGCGGCACCCGTCCCCCCGTACGGCAGCGCGATCGAGCACACGCACCGCACCGCCGTCCCGGCGAGCTGGAAGGCCAGCGCCGTCAGGGCCGCCACCCCGTCGGGGGCCATCCACTGCCCGTCGTCGATCAGCACCACGGTGTCGCGTGCCACCAGCGGTGCGGCGATCGTCGAGGCGATCCGGGACGCCACCTCCCGGTCCGTGGCCGCGTCCTGCAGGTGGGCGAACGGGTACCCGGCGTGCTCGGTCCACATCGGATCGTTGTCGGTCTCGCCCACGAACACCCCGTCGGGTGCCACGCGGACCTCCACGACCGTGCGCCCCCGACTACGCAGGGCGTCGGCGGCGTCGCGCAGGACGGTGGTCCGCCCGGTGCCGACGTGACCGGTCAGCACCGTCAGGGGCGGCCCGTCGTCGGCCAGGACGAGATCGAGCAGCTCCATGACCGCCCGGGATGTGGTGGCCGTCGCATCCGACGCGCCCCCATCGTGTGCCGCAGCGGCTCCGGTTCCCCCCACCGCACGTGGTTTGATCACCGCTGAGAGGTTATACGTATCAACAGTTGCTCCGTGCACTCGTCGTGGCGGCCGTGGTCCCGACAGCGGGCCCGCACCCGCCGCCCCGACGCGGGACGGTCGGTGTGATGCGCGAACGGAAGGGTCGATGACAGCGGGGCGGAACGTGCTGGTCGGTCGGCGCGACGAACTCGCCGCGCTCGGGGCGACCGGGCCCGGGCACACGATCGTCGTGCTGTCCGGTGAACGGGGGAGCGGACGCAGCGTGCTGCTCGCCGAGGCTGCGGACGAGGCCCACGCCGCCGGGCGGACGGTCCTGGAGCTGGATCTGGCCCGCGAGGTCGCCGACTGGGACGAGTACGCGGTCGGGCCGCTGCTGGATGCGGTCGGAGCGCGGTTCGAGCAGCTCGCCGCCGGGTCGGAGGTGATGCACCGGGCCGCGCTGCTGCGGCGCCGCCACCACCCGGCGTCCTACCGGACCACCGACGGTCGGGCAGCCGTGCTCGTCGAGATGCGCCGACTGCTCGCGAGTATCGGACGCAGTCCGCTGCTGCTGCTCGACGACGCCGACCGGGTCCTCCACCGCGAGCACCTGGCCGTCGTCGCGCGGAAGGTCGGCTACCGGGTCGTGGTCGTGACCGGTCCGGACGCCCCGGCCGGTCTTCCCGCGGACGCGATCGTGCGGCTCGGCCCGCTCACCGCGGACGAGGTCGAGACGCTCGCCCGCCGGACACTGCGCACGCGACCGGATCCGATCCTGCTCGCCACGCTGCACCGCGCACTCGGTCCGCTCGCCGGTCACCCCACCCACGTCCTGGCCCTGCTCGAGGAGTTGCAGGCCGCCGGGCGGTTGAGCACGGTGGCGCGCCGGGTCTGCCTGCGTGCGCCGCACCGGATGCCGACCCTGCCGGCGGACGCACCGGCGATGCGGGCCGTCGGACGCCCGGGAGGCATCGCCGAGGACATCGTGCTGCTCGCCGGTGGTCCGGTGCGCGTGCGGGTCGACGACGTGCCGTCGCTCGCCGTCGCGCTCGGACGCGGCGGAGGGGAGATCGGTGGCGAGATCGACCGGCTCGTCGTGGAGAAGGTGCTCGGTGAGGTCGACGGTGCGCTGACGATCGTGTCCCCGGCGGTCTGCGCCACGGTGCGCGCCCGGGCGAGCGAGGAGCGGGTCCGGCAGCTGCACGCGGCCTTCGCGCGCACGGCGGTCCTCCCCGACGACCACAGGTTGTCCGAGCCGGACGTCGACGTGCTCGCCGACCACGTCGCCGCGGCCGGCACGGCGCTCGATCCGGACCGGCGCTGGGCGTCGCTGCTCACCGCACGTGCCGCGCAGGACGAGGAGCACCGGCCGGGACGGGCCGCGCGCCTGCTGCTGGCCTGCGGGCGGCACGACCCGGACGAGCCGAGCCGGTCCCGGACCACGGAGCGGGTCCTGCGGCTGCTCGTCCGGGCCGGTGAGCACGACCTCCTGGCCGAGGTGGTGTCCGATGTGGTCACACGCGGTGACCACTCCGGCGTGACGCCGACCGGTGTGGACTCCGCCCTGCTCGCCGCGACCGCCTCGGTCGCCGCGCTCACGCTCCGCCGGCCGGTCGCCGAGGCCGTGCACACGGCGCTGGCCGGTGACGAGACCGCCGCCGATCCGCTGGGCATCGCGCAGGGCTGGGCGGCGGGGGCGACCCCGGCCGCGGCGGACCTGGCCCGAGCGCTCGCCCCGCTGGGCGGTCCCGATCTCGGTGCGGACGTCGACGTACTGGTCGAGACCGGTGACGCGCTCGACGCACGGGACGCCGTCGCCGCGCTGCAGGCACTGCTCGGCACCGCGTACGCGGGGCGGCCCGAAGGATCCCTCGCGCTACTGGACACCGTGTACCGGACCTACCGCAGCGGCGACTGGGAGGACACCGCCGCCGCGGTCCGGGCGATGTTCACCGACCACGGTGACGACGTCCACGCGGCGGCGCTGCGGGAACGTGCGGTCCTGTTCGTCACCGACACCGCGGTCCTGCAGGACGACGACCGTGCGGTCGAGGCATGGTTCGACCTGCTCCCGGACCGGGCGATCGGGTCGCTCAACCGGATCCTGCGTGCCTACGTGCACTCGGCGCAGAGCTGGGTCGCCGGGGACACCGACGCCGCGCTCGCCGTGGGGTGGCGGGCCTGGGGCGAGGTACCTCCCGGGGCGTACGCGCTGATCCGGCGGGCGTTGCTGACCCGGCTCTCGGGGATCGCCGCGACCGACCGCCGGCCCGAGTGGTTCCGGCGCCTCCGCGAGGCCGCCGACACGTGGGCCCGGACCGCCGAGGGCCCCGAGGCGATCGAGGCCGCCGAGGTGCGCGACCTGGTGCACGGGGTGCTGGGGCACACCGCGCGCGACCGTGCGGCCCGGGAGCGGGCCGTCGAGCGGGCACGGGACCGCGGCCACCTCATCGACCTGGGGTGGATGCTGATGGGGTCGGCCGCCGAGGACCCGACGACCGACTGGGCGGCCGTGGAGTCGATCGCGCAGGACCTCCAGACACCGACGCCGCGGGCCCGGCTGCGCGAGTTCATGAAGCAGCACGGCGTGCGTCGTCCCCGGCGCCGGTCCACGAGCCTCGACGACACCCAGTCCCGGGTCCTGGAACTGGTCGCGCAGGGCATGACCAACCGGCAGATCGCGCGCGCGATCCGGGTGAGCGAGAAGACCGTCGAGACCTACGTGACGCGCCTGCTCCAGCAGTTCGGCTGCCGGACCCGGCACGGCCTGGCCATGGCCCGGCTCGCCGCCCACCGGGACGACATCGCGATCTGAGCGCTTCACCCGATCAGCCGGTGCAACTGCTGCACCACGGCGACCGTCGACGCCAGGTCGGGTGCGTTGCGCTCGAGACCGAACTCCCGGCGGAGGTAGCGCAACTGGTCGATCCGGCCGATGTGTTCGGCCTCCCAGCTCGCGACGAGCTCGTGCGGGTCGTGTCCGCCGGGAGCCGAGGCTAGCCGGCGGGTGAGGGTGCGCAGGACGTCGTAGATCAGGTCCCGCAGGTGCGCGCGGGCCAGCAGCTCGGCCCGGGTCGACCGGCGCAGGGCACGGACCGAGTCCATCAGCCGGTGCGCGTCCAGCCGCTCGGCCAGTCCGAAGTAGAGCGCCGCCGGCCGGTTCCGGCCGTCCGGCCCGGCCGCCGTGTCCTCGGCCGCCGTGTCCTCGGCCCCCGTGTCCTCGGCCCCGTCACCCCCGGCGTCCTCGACCCCGCGGGCGATCTCGGCGATGTCGAGCAGCGAGACCGTGTAGGCGGATCCGACGCACTGTCGTGCCACCTCGTCGGGGACGCCGGCATCGACGAACCGTCCGATATCGGACTCCAGGCGGTCGGCCTCGGCCCCGTGCAGGTGCTGCGCGGTCCGGGCGAGCAGCGCCGGGACCGTGTCGGTGAGGCGGGCGATCTCCCCGGTGAGGTCGACGGGGCGGGGCCGGTGCTGCAGCAGCCATCGCGTGCCCCGTTCCAGGAGGCGCCGCGACATGACCCACAACTCGTCGGCCTCGGCACACGGCAGTCCGGGGGCGATCCCGGCGATCCGGGGCTGCAGCTCGCCGATGCGCAGTGCCGACGACGTGACCAGGTGTGCCCGCACCACCTCCGGCCAGCTCGCGCCGGTGTCGTCGGCGAGGCGGTGGCAGAACGACATCCCGGCGCTGTCGACGACGTGGTTGGTCAGCGCCGACACCACGATCTGGCGCCGCAGCGGGTGCTCGGTCAGCGCGGTCGGGTTGCGCTCGGTCAGCGCGGCCGGGAAGTAACCGGGAAGCAGGCCGATGAGCGCGTCGTCGTCGGGGAGGTCCGACGCGGCGAGCTCGACCGAGAGCGCCAGCTTGGTCCGGCCGAGCAGGGTGCACAGCTCGGGGGAGGTGAGACCCGCTCCGGAGCGGAGGCGTCGTTCGATCTCCTCGACGGAAGGGAGCACGTCCCGGGACCGGTCGAGCCCGTGATGCTGCTCGAGGTGGGCGAGCAGCGCCGCGTGCCGGCCCAGCCGGCGGTGTGCGTGCCTGCGGGCCAGGCCGACGACGGTGTTGTGCCGTGCGTTCTCCCCGAGCACCAGGGCCGCGACCTCGTCGGTCATGTCCGCGAGGAGCCCGTCGCGTTCCCCGGGGGCGAGCGAGCCGGCCCGGACCAGCTCGTCGACCGCGATCTTGATGTTCACCTCGTGGTCGGAGCAGCTCACCCCGGCCGAGTTGTCGAGGGCGTCGGTGTTGACGCCGCCGCCGGCCGCGGCGAACTCGACCCGCCCCGCCGAGGTCAGCCCGAGGTTGCCGCCCTCCACGACCACCGCGGCCCGCAGCTGCGCGGCGTCGACACGCAGGTCGTCGCAGGCCCGGTTGCCGACGTCGCCGTGTGTCTCGTGCGAGGCCTTGACGTAGGTGCCCACCCCGCCGTTCCACAGCAGGTCCACCGGGGCCCGCAGGATCGCCCGGATCAGCGCCGGCGGGTCCAGCCGCTGCGTGCTGGGGGACAGACCGAGCACGTGCCGGACGCGGGGACCGATCGGGACCCACTTCGCCGAGCGTGGCCAGACGCCGCCCTCGGCGGAGATCGCGGTGCGGTCGTAGTCGTCCCACGAGCTGCCCGGGACCGTGGACAGGCGCCGTCGCTCGGCGTCGGCGCGGTCCGGGTCGGGCTCCGGGTCGAGGAAGACGTGCCGGTGGTCGAACGCCGCGACCAGCCGCAGGGCGGGCGAGAGCAGCATGCCGTTGCCGAACACGTCGCCGGACATGTCGCCGATCCCGACGACGGTCAACGCGTCCCGGTCGGCGTCGACGCCGCGCTCGTGCAGGTGCCGGCGCAGGCTCTCCCACGCGCCCCGGGCGGTGATGCCCATCGCCTTGTGGTCGTAACCGGTGCGGCCGCCGGAGGCGAACGTGTCGCCGAGCCAGTACCCGCGGCCGGCCGCGATCTCGTTGGCCAGGTCGGAGAACCGGGCGGTCCCCTTGTCCGCGGCGACGACGAGGTAGTCGTCGTCGCCGTCGTGCCGCACCCCCGGGAGCAGGGGACGGACCTCGCCCGCACCGTCGGGCGCCCGGTCGTCGACGACGTCGAGCATCGCGGTGACGAAACGGCGGTAGTGCTCCGATCCGTCACCGGGTTCGGTCCGGCTGACGAACCCGCCCTTCGCACCGCCCGGGACGACGACGGCGTTCTTGAGCGTCTGGGCCTTCGCGAGCCCGAGCACCTCGGTCCGGTAGTCGTCGCTGCGGTCCGACCAGCGCAACCCGCCTCGCGCCACGCGGTCGAACCGCAGGTGGACGCCCTCGACGGCGGTGGAGAACACGAAGATCTCCGAGACCGGGCGGGGGAGCGGGACCTCGGGCAGGCGGGCCGGATCGAGCTTGAGGGCGAGATCGCGGGGCGCGGTGTGGTGGTTGGTGCGGACGACGCCGAGCACGAGATCGAACAGGCTGCGCAGCATCCGGTCGGCGTCGCGCGCGGTGATCGTGTCCAACCGGGAGACCAGGTCGCGGCGCAGCCGCTCGGGGACCGGGGTCCGGCTCCCGTCGCCGGTCTCCGGGGCGAACCGGGCCTCGAACAGGGCGACCAGACGGCTCGCGATCGCCGGGTGCGCGCACAGGGTGTCCGCGACCCCGGCCGGACCGTGCGGGTGGCCGATCTGCTGCAGGTAACGGGCCAGCGCCCGCAGGAGCCGGGCCTGCCGCCAGTCCAGGCCGCTCACACCGACCAGCCGGTTGAACCCGTCGACGTCGCACTCGCCGGTCCAGCAGGCGACGAAGGTGTCCCCGAGCCGGTCGGCCGGTTCGGCCACGGTGTCGTCCACGACGAACCGGGCGCGGACGTCGAAGTGGTGCACCCAGAGGCGGTCGCGCCCGCGGGCGACCGGCCAGGAGTGCTCGTCGAGCACGTAGAGACCCAGAGAGTGCAGGACGGGCAGCACGGCCGACAGTGCGATGCGCTCGTCGCCGGAGTACAGCCGGAACTGCCACCGGACGGCCCCGTCGGTCCCGGCGGGCCCGGGCAGGAACGCGACGTCGATCCGCCCGCCGGCGTCCGAGTCGAGCGTGCCGAGCCGGGCCAGGTCGTGCGCGGCCTCGGACGGGGTGACGGCCGCCCGGTACTCGGGCGGGAAGACGACCGTGGGCCGGCCGGTCCCGCCGAGGGCCGCGAGCTGCTCCTCCCAGCTTCCCAGCAACCGGGTCAGCCGGGTCTCCAGCTCGTCCTCGACGGACTCCGCGGGGCTCCGGGAGCTCCCGGTGGTGAGGTGCACGATCGAGATCGCCGACGCCGTGGCCGCCACCGAGTGTTCGATCACCGGCCCGCCGACGAAGGCCTCGATCTCCCGACGGATGGTCTCCCGCGCGTCGGGCGTGCACCGGTCGCGGCCCAGGAACACCAGGACCGACGTGACCACGGAGGCACCGTCGCGCTCGGCGACCACCCGCAGCCGTCTCCGGTCGGTGATCCCCGGTACCGCGCCGAGCACCCGGTCCAGAGCGCGGGTACCGGAGTGGAGCAGAGCACTGCGCGGGTACTCCCGCAGCAGCTCCAGCGAACGCCGGCCCGACCATCGTTCCGCCGAGATCCCGAGGTCCTCGGAACGAGCCTGTACCTGGGCGCCGAGCACGGGGATGGTGCGCGGGTCGGTCCGCGCGGCCTCGTCGGTCAGCAACCCGATGAGTTCGTGCGCGGGCTCTCCGGGGCGGGTCGGTGGGACCACGACCCGCAGTGGCCGCTCGTCGCGGACCACATCGGACACCTCGGCCCGCCAGCCGATCAGGAGCGGGTCCTGCCCGCCCCCGGACCCGTCGCACGGGACGAGGTCCAGCAGGTGCATGTTGCCCGCGCGGCACCACAGCAGGAAGTCGGTGAGCCCGTCGGTCCGGCCCGATGCGGCGTGCGCGACGGCGAGATCCCGGACCTGCGCGGACAGGCCGGGCCGTCGCCGCAGGTGCGCGCGCAGTCGCACGACCCTGTCCTCGACCGCTGCCTCGAGTGCCTCGCGCGGGCCGGGCAGGGGCCCGTCCAGCTCCAGCGAGGTCCACGACTCGGTCAGCGTCACGGTGCCGGTGTCCGAGGACTCGTGGTCGACGAGTACTCCGGCGACGTCCCGCCGGACCCGGACCCGCGGATGGACGACCCGGTCGGGGACGAGCCGGTGGTGCCGGAGCTCGGCGATGACCGAATCGATGAGATGGGGCATGTCCTCGACGACGACGAGGACACGGGGTCCGGATCCGCGTTCCGGGTCGGCCGGCACGACCCGGACCCGGACATCGTCGGGTGATCGGACCGCGGCGAGGTCCCGCAGACCCGGTGCCGGTTCGGAGATCGTGTCGGGGCTGACGGTGTCGGGACGCATCGGTGCGTGTCCTCCGGTCGATCGCAGTCGCGCGGGGTGGTGCCCCGGGCAGCGCGTGCGTGTGGTGTCGATCGTCTGCGACGACACTGTCCGCAGAAGGGTGGAGATCTCAAGCATGATGAGGAACGTTTCACGTCCTACCCGATTCGATTGCGATCCGGTGGTCGTCAATGATATCCGCGCCGACCGCGCCGTCGCCGAGTGCAATTTTCGGGGACCATCGGGGCAGTTGATCAGAATGCCGACCGCGGAGATCGGGTGCTGGATCGATCAACGGTTCTTTCACGAGGTGGACGGGCCGGGCGCCCACCGTTCCATCGTCACCCTTCAGTCCTGTCGAGGTGCCCACGCCGGTCCGACGCAGGAGGTCGTGGGTCCGACGGGCGGTGGTGGCCCACGCGTCCGACTGGTGCGGACCGGTGCGCCGGGGTTGTCCGCGAAGCTGGTGCCGTCGTTCGTCTCGATACTCGCGAGGACGATCTGTGCGCGCTGATCGCCATGTCGATGGTGTCGTGGCCGATTGTGTCGCCCGTATCCGTCCGCGTTCCCGGGTGACCTCGATGGCGCAATTCCGTCCGGGCCCGGAACTGCGGGCCCGATGCCATGTCCCGCCCGGTGCGGATTCGGGTGCGGGGCGCACGAGCCCTCGTGGCGCGGTGCGGGAGTTCAGGAGGAACCGGGGAGTCGGGAGCAGATCGTCCACCGTGGTCGACCGGCTCCGCCGTCGCCCCGGACGACGAAGGTCGGCCCGGGGTCGGACCGTCGGGCGGCTCGGGTCAACGTCTCGATCAGCTCACCGAGCTGGTCGTCGGCGGAGTCGACCTCGTCGGTGCACCCCAGCAGCAGGATCCGGTCGGAGGTCTCGATCTCCGCACAGAACGACACGTCGGTGACGTCGTCGCAGGTGGGCTCCACGAGGTCGAGGTTGCCCCCACGTCGCACGAACACCCGGACCAGCCGATCAGCCCGGACGACGCCCGCCGGGAGCAGGGTCTCCAGCCATACCGTGTTGTGGGAGTCCACGTGTCCTGTGTCCGATCTGGTGCGTGGATCTCGGATCCGCTGCGTCCGGCCTCGGCCACCATCGCGCCCGAAGCGGTGGACGGAGAGCTGCCCGCCGTGATCACGTTCGTGCCCCGGGGGAAACCCCCACGAAACGCCCGTCGAGGACGCGGCCCGGTGGTCGGCCGGTGCCGGGTCCGGCTGGTGGGGGATCTCCCTGGGCCAGGCGTGCAGAGTCCGTCCGGTGATCGCCGCGCCACGTCGGGTGGGCACCGTGTACTGCATCCGGTTGTCGGGAGGAGATGTCGCATGACGGTGATCGTGGACGGACACATCGCCACGGACGGCACACCGAGGCCGCGCCACCAGCCGTGTCCGGTGGCCACCCGTGTGCTGTGCGCCGATCCGGTGCTGCGCGAGGCGGCCGACGCCTACCTGAACGGGCGGCCCGAAGTGGAGGTGGCGGGCGAGACCGCCGACGTCGTGCTGGTCTTCGCCGACGCGGTCGATCTCGACCTGCGCGCCGAGGTCGAGGCCGTCGTCGCCGAGATCGCGGCCGCCCACGACACCGGGACCGCTCCCCGGCTCGTGCTCGTGGTCGAGGAGATGGAGGAGCGCCACCTCTGGTGGGCGGTCGCGCACGAGCTCTCCGCCGTGCTCGCCCGGAGCTCCGCGAGCTGGGACGAGGTGATCTCGGCCGTGGTGACGGCGCGCGCGGGTGGCGCTGATCTGCCGTCGGCCACCGTCGGCTGGCTGCTCGACGAGATCCGGTCGATGGACACCCGGCTCGCGGCGGTCGGCGTCAACCGGGCGGGTCTGACCACCCGGGAGACCGAGATCCTCCGGCTGTTCGCCGCGGGCCTGGAGACCGCGGACGTCGCCCGTCGGCTGAACTACTCCGAGCGCACCATCAAGTCCGTGGTGCATGCGGTCAAGACCCGCCTGGGTCTGCGCAACCGGGCCCACGCGGTGGCGCACGCGCTGCGGATCGGCGCGATCTGAACCACGGGGCGTCGGACCGGGCCGGGACAGGGTGTCCCGGCCCGAGCAGCTGGTGCGACAGGAGCGGTGGTGATGACGGGAGCTGAGCCGGGTCGGATCGTCGCCGAGACGGTCGGCCGGCACGTGGTGCTCCGGGGTGCGCAGGACCCGGAGCGTGAGCGTGCGTTCCTCCAGCGGCTACCGGCGCCCCTCGGGCGCCGGTTCGTGCTGCTCGGACGGGCGGCGTCGAGGGACACCGAGCCGGACGTGTTGCGCGCGGCGCTGCGCGACGCGATGCGGGACGCCGTGGCCGCCGACCCCACCCTGGGTGAGGTGTGGCTCGGTGTCCCCGGGCTCGCACACCACCGGGAGCTGCTCGCCGACCTCGCCCGCGACGCCGGGGTCGACGTGCTCGGACCGGTGGGAAAGCTGTCGTTCGCGGCGGGGAGTGCTGTCGTCGTGTCCGACGCGGGCGGGGAGCCCGGATGGTGGCGCAGTGCCCGCGGCGCCCCGCCGCGGCCCGACGGGTGGAGGTTCCCGCCACGGCCGTGGGAGAAGTCGGTACCGGACGTCTCCGCGCACCCGCTCACCAGCACCCCGACCATGGCGGGAATCGCGGTCCGCGCCGCGGGTGCGACCCCCGTCGGCGCCCGTGACCTGGCCTTCCACATCGTGGGTGGCCGCCGCGCCGCCCGCGTCGTCGTCGCCGACCCCCCGCCGACGCCGGGCGCGGTCGCGACGGTGCTCTCCCGGTTCCGCGGCGCGCCCCCCACCGTGGTGACCCTGTCCGCCGCCGCTGCGTCGCCGGGCTGGCTCGACGCGTTGTGCGCCGCGGTCGGCGGGCCGGTGCTGATCGCGCCGTGTGCCTCCCTGGTCGCCGCCGACGGCGAGGTGCGCGACGTCGTGCTCGACGAGGCAGGCAGTGAGCTGTTCGACCCGTTCCCCACCGTGCTGCAACTGGACCCGGACGGCACCCAGGAGGTCGTCGTCGCCGCGCCGCCGCCGCCCGGCTGGCGCAGTGCGGGACAGACCGGCTACCTGCCCGGGGAGGGCGACGACAGTGGGATCCGCGTGCACGTGGTGCCAAGCGGCCTGGTCGTCGGGCGCGCTCCGGCTCCGGCGTCGGACCGGACGCGCCGCTTCGACCCGACCGGCTGGACACTCGAACTGGGTGGGCCGGACGACCCGGTGGACGACGCGGTGCGGGCCACGGCGCAGCTCCTCGTGTCCGGGCTCGACCCCGGACGCCGGACGACGATGCGGGTCGTCGAGCACGGTGCCGACCCCGACGCCGACCCCGACCCCGATGCCGTTCCGGGCAGCGATGCCGACCGCACGGCGCCGCGAGCCCCGGACGCATCCGGGCCCGTGGTCCGGCGGCGGGGGATCCCGGAGGGCCGCAGCGCCCGGGCGGCGCGCCTCGGTCTGCGCAGGAGCCGTCCGGACGGCTCCGGGACCACGCTTCCCGGGCGGCGGGCCCCGGCGGGTCCACCGGACGCGGTGCCCCCGGACGGTCCCACCGACGCCGGCACCGCACGGCCGCGCGCGCACGCTCCCGTCGCGGGCGAGGACACCCCCGTTCCCGACGGGAACACACCGGTTCCCGACCGGGGCACCCCGGGCCCCGTCGCCCGACGCGATCGGGCCTCGGCACCCGCGGCGGGTGGGCGTGCCGGTGACGAACCCGGACGACCCGACGGGCGCCCCACGCGTCCCGGTCCGCGCATCACCCCGGCCGCAAGGCAGCGGCCCGACGGCGTCCCCGGGCCCGGCTCGTCCCACGAGGCGGCGGGGGAGAGATCCCGTGCTCAGGGTGGACCGGCGGAGCCACCGGCGTCCGGCTCCGCGGACATCGGGGCGGCGGTCCCGGTCGTCCCGCGGCAGCCCCCCGCCGTGCCCCCGTCGCCGGCCCCGGTCACGACCGGCACCGCGGGCCCCGCACCGGTGTCGGAGAACGTCCCGGCGGTGGCGGACCCCACCTCCCCGGTCGACGCGCCGGACGAGCAACCCGTCGTGCCCGAGCCGCCGGGCGCCCCCGACGAGGACCCGGTCCCGGAGACCGCACTGCAGGTGCCGGACCGGCCCAGCACGACCGCCGAGCGACGCCGCTTCGTGGCGGCCGCCGGTGACGAGTTCACCGAGGCGCTCGCCGCGGTCAACACCGCCATGGCCGCCTGGCCGGCGTTGCGCGGCGGGGCCGGGAACGACG
Source organism: Pseudonocardia sp. ICBG1293 (assembly GCF_020131355.1). Lineage (GTDB taxonomy): Bacteria > Actinomycetota > Actinomycetes > Mycobacteriales > Pseudonocardiaceae > Pseudonocardia. The sequence goes on along the minus strand of NZ_JAHLEL010000044.1, from coordinate 279,163 downwards.
CCGACAACGAGGCGAAGGCCGATCTCGCGGCCGTCTACCTGTACCTCGACGGTGGGGAGGGCACCCGGGCCGCCGAGGTCGACGGCGCGATCCGCCGTGGGCGGGAGGGACGCGTCGGGGGCCAGCTGCCCTGCCTGGTGTCCGGGCTGCGCCGGCTCCCGGTGCACCGGCGCCCGGTACTGCGCCAGTCCGTCGACGACGTCGGGGCCGACCAGGGGGTCACCGGTCGGCTGCTCGGGGAGGCGGCGTTCCTGAGCGCCAGCACCGAGCTCGACGTCACGGTTCCCGATGCCCGCTACGACGTGCTCATCATGCCGGCGACGGCCCGCCGCACCGGCGAGCTGACCGGCGGCGCGACCGTCGCGGAGGCGGTGTTCCCCGCCGGGTCGCGGTACCGCACCCTGGGGTTGCACGAGGCCGAGCCGACCGCCGAGGAGAACGGGATCCCCCGGGTCGCGCTGCTGCTGCGTGAGCTGGGCCCGGACGAGACCGCGAGCACGGCACGCGAGCTCGACGCCCGTGACCAGGCTGCCCTGAGCCGGTTGGAGCGCGCACTCGCCGGACGCCGCCGGGCGACCGCGCGGGTCGTCGACGACCCCGTGGTCGTCGCCCGGCTGACCAGGAGACTGGCCGTGGTCAGCCCGGAGGCGGTGGCGGCCGGGCGGTCGGCCGGTGCACCGGTGCCCGCCGGGTCCGGGGCGCGTTCGGGAGCCGGGTCGTGATCCGCTCGTGGGCACACCGGGCCCGCGCGGCGGCGCTCGTGCTCGCACTCGTCTCCACGCTCACGCTCGGGCTGGCGACGGGGGCGGCCGCTCCGGCACGGGCGCAGGAGGGGTGTCTCCCCCCGCCACCGGCGAACAGCCCCGACGTCCCGTGGCCGCAGCAGCAGCTCCGGCCGGAGCGGGCGTGGGAGCTGACCCGCGGCGCCGGCGTCGTCGTCGCCGTCGTGGACTCCGGTGTGGACGGATCGGTTCCACAGCTGCGGGGCCGGGTGCTGTCCGGTGTGGACGTCACCGGGGGTGGGCCGGCCGACGCGGACTGCGTCGGGCACGGCACGTTCGTCGCGGGGATCGTTGCCGCGACGGTCCGGCCGGACACCGGGTTCGCGGGTGTGGCACCGGAGGCGACGATCCTGCCGATCCGGATCACCCGCACGGCGAACTCCGGTGAGGTCGACGCGCTCGCGCTCGCCGACGGGATCCGCGCGGCCGTGGACCGGGGCGCCCGGGTGATCAACGTGTCGGCGAGCACGACGTCCGCGCCGCCCGCGCTGCGCTCCGCGGTGGAGTACGCCGCGGCCCGCGACGTCGTGCTGGTCGCCTCGGCTGCGAACGGCGCCGAGTCCGGGGACCCGGCGACCTTCCCGGCGAGCCTCCCGTCGGTGCTGGCGGTCGGCGCCGTCGACGCGGGCGGCAAGCATGCACAGTTCTCGCAGGTCGGGCTGCACCTGGCGCTGGCGGCTCCCGGCGTCGACGTGATCGGGCTCGGGCCCGGCGGGCCGGGCCACTGGGAGGGCAGCGGCACCAGCTTCGCCGCCCCGTTCGTGAGCGGCACCGCCGCGTTGATCCGGGCCTACCACCCCGAGCTGTCCGCGGTGCAGGTCGCGGACCGGCTGAAGGCGACCGCGACCGCACCGGCCGCGACGTTGCCGGACCCGGCGCTGGGCTGGGGGGTGGTCGACCCGGCGGCGGCGGTGTCCGCGCTGCTGCCTGCCGAGACCGCCGGTGCGCGCGTCGAGGCGGCGCTGGCTCCGTTCGCCCCGCAGCCGCCGGACCACCTGCCTGCCGTCGTCGCGTCGGTGCTGGCCGTGACGGCGGCGGCGCTGGTCGTCGTGGGCACCGGGGTGGGGGTGCGGTGGGGACGGCAGGGCAGGCGGCGGTCGTGGCGACCGGCCCGGGTGCTGCGCACCGAGCCCTCGCCACCGGCGGTCGGGGTTCCGATCGAGCCCCGGTGAGCGACCTGTGTGCGGGACCGGAGTGCGAGGAACGGGGTGACGCGTCACGTCTCCGGTCCCGACGTCCGGACGTGCACCCATCCCGTGGATCGACCGGATCCACATCGAACAGAACCGTGAGAAAGAGGAGAAGTATGTCGACGACAGCCACGCCACCCGGACCGCCCCCCGGCGCGGTGATGATCCAGCTCATGGGCGGCTTCCAGATCTCCCAGGCGGTCTACGTGATCGGGCAGCTCGGCGTGGCGACCATCCTGGAGCAGGAAGGTCCTACCACCGTGGCCGAGCTGGCCGCCCGCACCGGCTCGCGTCCCGAGCCCCTCGGGCGGCTCATCCGCACACTCGCCCCCGTGGGGGTGTTCACCACCGACGGCGACCTGGTCAGCATCACCCCGGTCGGTGCGACGCTGTCGGAGAAGCACCCCGAGTCGTTGCTGCGCGTCGCCCGCATGCGGATGGAGACCCACTACCTGCCCTTCAGCGAGCTGCTGCACAGCGTCGTCTCCGGCGAGCCCGGTGCCACCAAGTACCTGGGCGAGCCGATGTTCGACTGGATCAGCCGTGACGCCGACCGGTCCGCGCTGTTCAGCGGGGCCATGGCCGACATCACCGCCGGCGTGCGCACCGGCATGTTCGACGGGTACCGGCTCCCGGCGGGGGAGGCCGTCGCCGACATCGGGGGCTCCGACGGCAGCGTGCTCGTCGAGCTGCTCACCCGCGACGGCGACACCCGGCGGCGGGGCATCGTGTTCGATCTCCCGACCACGGTGCCGAACGCCGAGCCGACCGTCGCCGCCGCCGGTCTGCGCGACCGCGTCGAACTCGTCGGGGGCGACTTCTTCCGCGCCGTGCCGACGGCGGATGTCTACATCCTCGGCCACATCTTCCACGACTGGGACGACGAGTCCTGCCGGCGCATCCTCGCCTCGATCACCGCGGCCGCCCCCTCACAGGCCCGGGTGCTGCTCATCGAGGGTGTCGTCCCCGACGGCGACGAGCCGCACCTCAGCAAGGCGGTCGACCTGACCATGCTGGGGATGCTGCCCGGTAGGGAGCGGACCGAGCAGGAGTACCGGGACCTGCTCGCCGGTGCCGGGTTCACCCTCGACCGCGTCGTCGCCACGCCCGGTCCGTACTCGATCCTGGAGGCCACCGCGCCCTGAGCCGGGGTGATCCCGATCCGCGACGCCGAGAACTCGTGCGGGCCGGCCGAGGACCGTGACCAGCGCATTGTCGTGTCGCCCTGGTGAGGGATATCCCTCCGAACTTTCCCGCGTGACGACGGATTGTCGAGTGCGCGGGCCGAGTTCCCTAGTGTTGCGGTAACTAGGTTACTTTACTCACGGGCTGGTTTACGGGATCATGAGCTGTGCCGTTGACTGTGACCGTGGACGTTCCGGCCGCCGACCGCGAGGTGTTGGAGTCCTGGCTGCGTTCCTCGTCGGTTTCGGCGGGACTGGCCCGACGGGGCAGGATCGTGTTGCTGGCCGCGGACGGGGTGGCGGTCAAGGACATCGTCACACTGGTCGGGGCGTCGAAGGCGACGGTGATCGGGTGGAAGAAGCGTTACGCCGCTGAGGGGATCGCCGGGCTGGCCGACCGGCCCAAGGCGGGCCGGCCGCCGGTGATCGACGAGGTCGCGGTCGTGCTCGCCACGCTGGAACCGCCGCCTGAGCGGCTCGGAGTCACGCACTGGTCGTCACGGCTGCTCGGTGCCGAGCTCGGGATCTCCCACGTGTGGATCGGCAAGATTTGGCGGCGGTGGGGGCTGCAGCCGTGGAAGTCCGAGACGTTCAAGTTCTCCACCGATCCCGAGCTCGAAGCCAAGGTCCGCGACATCGTCGGGTTGTATCTGAACCCGCCGGACAAGGCCGTCGTGCTCTGCGTCGACGAGAAATCCCAGGTCCAGGCCCTGGACCGGACAGCGCCGATCCTGCCGATCATGCCCGGTATCCCGGAGAAACGGACGCATGACTACGTCCGTCACGGCACCACCACGCTGTTCGCGGCGTTAGAGGTCGCGACCGGGCGGGTCGAGCAGGCGTGCCTGCCGCGGCATCGCCATCAGGAGTTCCTGCGGTTCCTCAAGCAGGTCGCGAAGGCCTACCCGCGGCGCAAGCTGCACCTGGTGGTGGACAACTACGCGACCCACAAGCACCCCGCAGTGAAGGCCTGGCTGGCCCGCAACCCGCGGATCACCCTGCACTTCACCCCGACCTCGGGATCGTGGCTGAACATGGTCGAGGTCTTTTTCGGGGTCATCACCCGCCAGGCCATTCGCCGTGGCAGCTTCGGCAGCGTCAGAGAACTGATCGGCGCGATCGGCCGGTTCATCGACGGCTGGAACGAACGCTGCCACCCGTTCATCTGGACCAAACCCGCAGACCACCTACTCAACCACTGCCGACCCGGTCAAAGAACATCGTTTACGCGACACTAGGTTCGGGACTACCTGCCGGACACCGGTTGCAAGTCGATGTCCGGTTCGATCCTCGACTCTCGCGAAAGGTGGTCCGCCGTGGCGGAAGTTACCAGTTTCGAACAGGGCGCAATCGACAGTGCGGCGAAGATGCACGACCAGGGTCAGGAGGCGATGCGCTCCGAGCTCAAGCGGGTACAGGGAATCGTCCAGAACACCCTCCAGTCGAGCAACAGCGCGCAGACCAAGGCTCTGTCCGACGTGTACGAGTCCTGGTTCCGCAACGTCGACCAGATGATCGTCAGCCGCTGCAACGACCTCACCAAGAGCATGCGGGTCACGGCTGAGGAGCAGACGGCGTCGGACGAGGCGAACGCCAGCAACATGAACAGTCTCAACAGCTTCCTCAGCTGATCTGAGCTGCGACGACACCGACGACGAGAGGGTTGAGATGGCCGGCAACAACACGGTGTACGACTACGCTGTGATCGAGGCGTGCAACAAGGCGATCGCGGGCGGTGTGGACAACATGCAGCAGACCGCCGACACCATGCGCAAGGACGTGCAGAAGCTCGTCTCCGACACCTGGGGCGGTGACGCCTCGAAGAGCTACGAGGCCACCTCCGCTGAGATCAACAAGGATCTCGAGCGGCGTCAGCAGAATCTGTTCGAGGTCGGTAACAGCCTCAAGAACGGGGCTGTGAACATGCAGGACACCGACGGCGCCGGCGCCAGGCGTTTGCAGGTCTGAACCGGTGAAGTGTCGGGTTCCGGCCCGATGGGACCGGAACCCGATTCACGGCACGACCGACGACCTCCGATGCCACTGCATCGGAGGTCGTTTCCGTGTGGTCACGTGATGACGCGGTCGACCGTGCGCGAGAATCGTGGCGACGACCCCGACGGAGGGCGGACGACGTCGTCCGGAACGGCGACCCCTCTGCCTCGATACCGCGCTGCGCCCAGGTCGGGAGGCCGGACCCACCGGCGACACGGCTCGTCGAGCCGTGTCGCCGGTCGGTGTCCGCAGTCAGTCCCCGCGCTGCAGCGGGGTCTGTACGAGCCGTACCCCGCGCCGCCGGTTGATGAACTGGGCTCGTCCTGCCGGCAGGGTGCGCGGCTTGACCGTTCCGAGGAACGCGCCCTCGTCGCGCGGACACGAGAACAGCACCGCGGGGGTGCCGAGCTCCCACATCCGGCGCATGACCGCGTTCATCATCGAGCGGCTGGCTCCGGAGGTGCTGCGCGCGACGATCAGGTGCAGCCCGATGTCCGCACCCTGTGCGATCAGCGGCAACAGTGGATCGAGCGGCCCACCACTCATGCCGCCGCCCTCGACGAGCTCCAGGTCGTCGATGATGACGTAGAGCCGGCCACCGGTCCACCAGTCACGCAGCGGCAGCCTGCTCGGTGGGATGTCCGGGCCGGGCACCCGGTTCTTGAGCGCCGCCGCTGCGTTGGAGATCGACGTCGCCAGTGCGTCGCTGCCGACGGCGTACTCGATCTGGTTCTCCTGCGGGATCGCGTCGTAGAGCTCGCGGCGGACGTCGCCGAACATGACCTTGGCCTCGCCCGCCGGGTGATGGGCGACGACCGAGCGCGCGATGTGCCGCATCAGACCGGTCTTGCCCGTCTCGGCGTCGCCGAACACCATCAGGTGCGGGCTGGCGTCGAAGTCCAGCCACTGCACCCCGAGCTCGACGTCCTCGATTCCGAGCGGCATCCGCATCTCCGCGGTGGAGCTCGGGGCCGTCGGCGACGGCAGGGCGGACGGCGACAGCTCCATCGGCAGCAGCCGCACGGCCGGTGCGGTCGGTGCGTCGGGGACGGCGAGGCTGTCGGCCAGGTCGGCCGTGGCCTCCGCGAGGTCCGACGTGCCCTGGTCGCCGTCGATCCGGGGCAGTGCGGTGAGGAAGTGCAACCGGTCCGGGGTGATACCGCGTCCGGGGCGCTGCGGCACCGTCGCGGCGAACCGGCCGTTGATCTCCGAGTCCGACGGGTCGCCGAGGCGCAGCTCGTAGCGGGTCCCCAGCACGTCGCGTAGCCAGGGGCGCATCTCCGCCCACCGGCTGGACGCGATCACCAGGTGCACGCCGAAGCTCAGTCCGCGGGCGGCGATCTCGGAGAACCGCTCCTCCAGCACCTCGAAGTCCTGCCGGATGGTGTACCAACCGTCGACGACCAGGAACACGTCCCCGTAGGGGTCCTCGTCGTGGAACCGGCCAGCCGCCCTGGCCCGCCGGTAGGTGGCCATCGAGTCGATGCCGTTCGCGGCGAACAACGCCTCGCGCCGGGCGAGCAGGTTGGTCGTCTCCAGCACGGTGCGGGTCACCCGGTCGCGGTCCAGCCGTCCGCCGACGCTGCCGACGTGCGGCAACGACGACAACGAGGACAACGTGCCGCCGAAGTCCAGGCAGTAGAACTGGACCTCGCGGGCCGAGTGGGTCAGCGCGAGCCCGGCGATCAGGGTGCGGAGCAGGGTGCTCTTGCCGCTCTGCGGGCCGCCGACCACGGCGACGTTGCCGCGTGCCCCGGCCAGGTCGGCGAGCAGCAGGTCGCGGCGCTGCTGGTCCGGCAGGTCGACCAGGCCGACCGGGACCGACAGCGACCCGGTACCCAGCCCACCGACCGGGCGCAGCCCGAGCTCGGGGTGGTCCACCAGCGGCGGCAGTAGCTGGTCCAGGGTCGGGGCGAGCTGCAGTGGCGGCAGCCACACCTGGTGTGCCCGCGGGCCGATGCCCTCCAGGCGCTCGATCAGGACGTCGATCATCGCCTGGGTCTTCTCGGCGATCTCGGGCTCCGGGTCCGGCTCGGGCTCCGGCGCCGGGGGCGGCTCGACGTAGTCGCTGTGGTAGGCGATGACCTGCTGTTCGACCTCGTTACGGGCGGTACGCCGCCGGGCGGGGCGGTAGGGCGCCGAGGAGTAGGCACCCTTGAACCGGACCAGGGTCTGGGTGTCGGGGCGCAGGTAGCCGTTGCCCGGGCTGGACGGCAGCTCGTAGGCGTCCGGCACCCCGATCACGCTGCGCGACTCGCCGGGGGAGAAGGTCCGCAGACCGATCCGGTACGACAGGTGGGTCTCGACCTTGGAGATGCGACCCTCGTCGAGCCGCTGGCTGGCGAGCAGCATGTGCACCCCGAGGCTGCGGCCGAGCCGCCCGATCATCGCGAACACGTCGATGAACTCGGGCTTGGAGGTCAGCATCTCGGAGAACTCGTCGACGACGATGAACAGCGCGGGCATCGGCTCCAGCGGGGTGCCCGCGGCGCGGGCGGCCTCGTAGTCGCGGCGCGAGGCGTAGTTCCCGGCCGCGCGCAGGTGCTCCTGGCGCCGGGTGAGCTCACCGGTCAGCGCGTCCTTCATCCGGTCGACCAGCTCCAGCTCGTCGACCAGGTTCGTGATCACCGCGGAGGTGTGCGGCAGCCGGTCGAAGCCGAGGAAGGCCGCACCTCCCTTGAAGTCGACGAGGACGAAGTTCAGGTCCTCCGACGAGTGCGTGGTGGCCAGGGCGAGCACCAGCGTCCGGAGCAGCTCGCTCTTGCCCGAACCGGTCGCGCCGACACACATCCCGTGCGGGCCCATCCCGTCCTCGGCGGACTCCTTCAAGTCCAGCTCCAGCGGGCCGCCGGCCCCGGCGATCCCGATCGGCACCCGCAGCCGCCGCCGGGCCGAGCGGCGTTCCGCGCGGTAGCGGACCGGGTCGAAGGTCCGCACGTCGCCCACGCCGAGCAGCGCCGCGAGGTCGTAGTCCGACACCAGGGGCTCGTCGCTGCCGGAGGTGGCGGTGCCGATCCGGTAACGCGACATCGTCCTGGCCAGTGCCGCCGCGGACGCCTCACCGAGGTGGTCGGGACGGCACAGTGCCCGGCTGTGCGGCTTGCCGAGCCGGTCGAAGGTCACCGTGCTCGCCTGCTCCGGCCCGATCTCCAGGTACAGCGTGTCGGGACGCGCGGACCAGGACAGGGCTCCGCCGACGTCGACCACGACCGTGTTCCGATACCCCTCGCCGGCCGCACGGTGGTCGTCGGGAACCGTCACACCGTCGAGCACCAGGACGACCATCGGCTCGGTCGCGGTGACCGGGCTGCCCGGCTCGAAACCGGGGCGGCCGGTGAACGCGGTGCCCCCTAGGGCGCGTCTCCTAACCCGGCTGGTCGGGCCTGCGCGATGATCAGTAGGTGTCGCGCCGTGCCGTCCTGACCGATGCCCAGTGGGACCGACTCGAGCCGTTACTGCCCTCGTCGGACGGGATGCCAGGGCGCCCGTTCGCCGATCACCGCAGAGTGATCGAGGGGATCATCTACCGGTTCCGCTGCGGGCTGGCCTGGCGTGATGTCCCGGTCGAGTTCGGGCTGTGGCAGACCCTATGGAAACGCCACCGCCGCTACTGCGGTGACGGCACCTGGGACCAGGTTCTCGCAGCTCTGCTCGCCGATGCCGACTCCGCCGGTCTCGTGGACTGGGCCGTGTCGGTCGACTCGACGATCATCCGCGCTCACCAACACGCCGCGACCCTGCAGCGGGACACAGGGGGCCGGATCGAACTACAAGAATCTGCTGATCGAGCCGCCCGATCACGCGTTGGGCCGCTCCCGCGGAGGGCTCGGCACGAAGATCCACCAGCTCGTTGACGGACACGGCCGCCCGCTGGTCGTACTGGTCGGCCCTGGCCAGGCCGGTGACGCCCCGATGTTCGCGCACCTGATGTCACATCTGAGCGTCGGACGGGTCGGTCCGGGCCGACCGCGGACCCGACCCGAGCGGGTCCGCGCAGATAAGAGGTCATTTCAGAACGAGGTCGACGTGTCTGTTGTAGACGACAAGCGGCTATCTGACCTGCCGTTTGATCTGTCGTCGAGGGGTCAATGGAAACTCGACAAGTCGTTCTGAAACGACCTCTAAGAGCGTCCGGCAGTAGAGGTGGCCGTGTGTCGGTGTTGGTAGAGACACGGACCTGCAAGTGATCATGGGATTGCTGATGTCCTGATGGTCGCCTGGAGGGTCCGTGCCTCTATTGCCAGAATCGCTGATCGACCCCCTCTGGGTCGAGTTCGCTGCCCTGATCGAGGCAGAGCGGCGCCCGGAGTTCGACCCGGCCCATCCGTGGGGATGTCACCGCCGCCGTATCCCCGACCGCCTGGTGTTCGAGCACGTGCTCGCGGCGTTGGTGCACGGCAGCGGCTACGAACGCATTGCCACCCCCGGCTGCTCGGACCGCACGATCCGCCGCCGTCTCGCCCAGTGGGCCGCCGCCGGCGTCGGGGAGCAGGTCCTTCGGGCCGCGCTGGCCGGCTATGACCAGATGATCGGTCTCGACCTCGACGATCTGTCTGCCGACGGAGCGATCACCAAGGCTCCCTGCGGTGGCGAGGTCGCCGGCTGTAACCCGGTCGACCGGGGCAAACAGGGCACCAAACGCTCCGTGGTCTGCGACGGTGCGGGGATCCCGCTGCACCTGATCAGCGCCCGCGCCAATGACCACGACTCGCCGTTGCTGAAACCGACCCTGATCGGGATCTACGACATGATCGGGCCGCTGCCCGAGCGACCGTGCCTGCACCTGGACCGGGGCTATGACTCAGGCAAGACCCGCGATCTGCTCGAACGACTCGGGTTCGACGCACAGATCGCCACCAAGGGCCGGCCCGCCCCGATCCAGGTCGGTAAGCGGTGGCCGGTCGAGCGCACCCATTCCTGGATGAACGGCTACGGCAAGCTGCGCCGGTTCACCGATCGCCGGAAGATCATCGTCGAGTTCTACCTCAACCTCGCCGCCGCGCTCACCGTGATCCGCCGGCTGATCAACCATGCCCGCAGCCGCTACCGCTGGACAACCCGACCCACGACCCGTCGACTCCGATAACCATCAATCGCCGGACGCTCTAAGGCCTACTCCTCACGCGCCATCCGCGCCCACCTGCGCAGACGACGGATCGTCGCGGTCATCCCGGAGCCGGCTGACCAGCAGGGACACCGGAAACGACGCGGCACACGCGGCGGCCGACCACCGGCGTTCGACCGGGTCGACTACCGCGGCCGCAACGTCGTCGAACGCGGGTTCTGCGAGGTCAAGCAGTGGCGCGGCCTCGCGACCCGCTACGACAAGCTCGCGCTGACCTTCCGCGGCGGAGTTGCACTGAAGGCCATCGTCACCTGGTTGCGCACTTTAGGAGACACGCCCTAGCAGGTCCTCCGCGCCGGCGAGGGAGTCCGCGACCATGCGCAGCTCGCCCGCCCCGTCGCGGACCTCGGGATCGAGGTGGTGCGGCAGCCACTTGCACCAGTCCCACCGGTGGCGGCGGTCGGCGGACGCGGCGACGACGATGCGGACGTCGCCGGGCGCGTGCGCGGTCGCGACCTGGGCCAGGAGGGCGCGGACCGCGCCGAGCACGGGGTCCGGGCCGGGGGTCTGCGGTGCGTCCGGTTCGGCCCCGTCCTCCGGTACCCGGGCGCTCACACCACCGGCGTCGGGAGACCGCGCCGGCCTGCCGAGTGCGGACGGGGGGAGCGGGTCGGCCGCGTCGTCATCCGATGTGGACGGCCGTTCGGAGCCGGTGACGAGACCGGCGTCGGCGGAGTCCGAGCCGTCGGAGATCTCGGGTGTCTCCGGCTCGCCGGGGACGTCCTGCGGCGCGTCCTGCAGCTGGATGCGGGCGAAACCGCGCAGGTAGATCGCGATCGGCGCGTTCGGCAGCGTCGAGTAGGCGCGCAGGAAACGGCGCAGCGCGTGCGCGGCCAGCGGCTCCAGGTCCTCGATCGGCTTGGTGTCCGGGGTGACCAGGCGCAGCGCCGAGCGCTGGGCACCGAGCCCGATCCTGGCCTCGCTGAAGTCGTCGTGCGAGGGCCGCCGCTCCCACAGCCGGTAGCCGAGGGCGATCGACCACAGCGATCTCGGGTCCGGGTGGGTCCAGCGGGCGGCGTGCTGCTGGGCGCGCAGTCCCTTGCGGACCCGGCGGCGGAGCTGCCCGAGGTAGCGGATGTAGTCCCGGCGGTGGCCGTGCAGCTTCTGCTTGTGCTCGACGGCCTTGCGCAGGATCTGGGCGAACATCATGCCCACCACCGACAGCACCATTAGGCCGCCGCCGATGTAGGACATGATGCCCGACCCCGGGCGCAGGAACATCATCATCATGGCCAGGCCGCCGAGTCCCATCGGCGCGTACAGCAGCACCGAGCTGAGCCCGCCGCCGGTGTCCTCCGGGATGGCGGGCGGCTCCTGCAGCTCGATGTCCTCCTCGGGGGCCGGCGGCTTCTGCCGCCGCGACCGACGGGCGAACAGCACCGAGCTCACGAGCTCGTCCCGCCGGTACCCGCGGGCCACGGTCGCGGTGCCGGGCAGACGGTTGCGCTCACGCGTCCTCCTTGGTGGGTGAACTTCCCACGATCGCGGCCGCCGGCCGGCCGGGACGACGCCCGGTGCGGATGGCGGACCTACGGTCCGATCGGTTCACGGTCTTCGACCCTGGCAGGAAGGACCTGAACGCGTGGCGGAGGAACAGACCCAGACTCGCACATGGACCTCGGCGCGGCTACACCTCGTTCTCGGTGACCGGTCGATGGACGTGGCGGTGCCCGCCGAGGTGCCGCTGGTCGACCTGCTGCCCGCCGTGCTGCCCCAGTTCGGGGCGGAGACGGTGGAGGCGGGCGCCGAACACGAGGGCTGGGTGGTGCAGCGGCTGGGCGAGCCGCCGTTGGACGAGGAGCTGACGGCGGCCCAGCTCGACCTGCACGACGGCGAGACGCTCTACCTGCGCCCGCGGGACGAGCAGCTCGCCGGTATCGACTACGACGACATCGTCGCCGGTGCGGGGGAGCAGGTCGCCGCGCATCCCGGGGCGTGGACCGCGGGCCGGACCCGGGGGATGCTCCTGACCGCGGCGACCGTGCTGCTCGGTCTCGGGGCACCGTTGCTCTGGCTACCCGGTCCCGCGGCCGGTGTGCTGACCGGACCGGTCGGCGCGCTGGTCGCGGCGGCGCTGCTCGGCGTGGCCGCACTCGTCGCGCGCGGGGCGCGGGACACCGTCGTCGGTACGGTGCTGGTCGGTCTGGCCGTGCTCTACGGCACGACCGCGTCGGTGCTGGTCTGCCTGGCGCTCGCCCCGGACCCGACGCCGACCACGGCGCTCACCGTCGGTGGGGCGGTGACGGTCGCGATCCTCGCCGTGGGGCTCGTGGTCGTCGCGGACTCGGCGCTGCTGTTCGCCGGCGCCCTGACCACGACCCTCATCGCGACGAAGGCCGGTCTGATCGGCACCCTCGCAGGCCTGGGGCTGGTCCGGACGGCGGCGGTCACCATCATCGTGACCTGCATCCTGCAGCTGTTCGTCTCCTCGCTGGCGTTCCGGCTGTCCGGGCTGTCGCTGCCGCTGCTGCCGACCACACCCGAGCAGCTCAGCGAGGACATCGACCCGGTCCCGCAGGAGGTGGTCGTCGAGCGGGGGGCGGTCACCGTCGGCTACACCGCCGCGCTGCACCTGGGGTTCGGCGCTGCGCAGACGCCGCTGCTGATCGTCGTCGCACTGGCCGGAGGCTGGCCGACGGTGCTGGCACTGGTGACGGCGGTACTGCTGATGCTGCGCTCGCGCCATCCCGGTGCGACGCTGCCGCGCTGGGCGATGCTGGTCCCCGCGGCGACCGCGGTGTGCGCCGCCGTGGTCGGGTTCGCCGCGGGCTCCGGCCTCACCGGTCTGCTGCTCGCCACGCTGCTCCCGACGCTCGCGGTGGGGGCCGGGATGCTGTGGCTGGTCGACGTCATGCCCGGGCGGCGGCTCCAGCCCTACTGGGGCCGGGCCGTCGACATCTTCGAGACGCTGACCTCGATCTCGCTGGTGCCGATCCTGCTCGCGGTGCTCGGGGTGTACGCCTACATGCGCGGACTGAGCGGCTGAGCACATGCAGTCACGCAGGGACCAGGTCCAGGCCTATTTCTTCGTCGTCGGGCGGATGATCTCGGCCGTCACGCACGGGCGGCCGGACGCGCTGGTGCAGCCGAACCGGCGCAGCAGCACCGGCGTCGTCATCGGGATGCTGATCGCGGCTCTGATCGCCGGCATCTTCTTCATCTACGGGCTGTTCGTGCCCGGCGGGAACAACAAGTGGCGCACCCCCGGCACGGTGATCGCCGTCGAGGAGACCGGCGCCCGCTACCTCTATCTCGACGGCCAGCTGCGGCCGGTCCTCAACTACGCCTCCGCCCGGCTGGCCGGTGCCACCGCCGGGCCGGTCACCTCGGTGTCGGTGGCCTCGCTCGACGCGCCGACCGGACGACCGATCGGTATCCCGGACGCACCGGACGCGATCCCCACGGCGGCGGACCTGGACGCCGGCCCCTGGTCGGTCTGCACCCTGCCCGCATCCCGCGTCGGTGCGAGCGCACCGCAGCTGACCGTGCTGGTCGGCCGACCGGCCGGGCGGCCGCTCGACGACGCCCACGGCGTGCTGGTCACCAGCCCGGACGGGATGCGACACCTGTTGTGGCGGGGGCAGCGGTTCCGCATCCCCGAGACCGACACCGTGCAGGTGCTCGGCTACGACGCCGTCACCCCGGTGCCGGTGCCCGCCGGGTGGCTCGACACCGTTCCCGCGGGCCGCGACCTCGGCGTTCCCCCGTCCGACGGGGCGGGTACGCCGGGCCCCGTCGTGGGCGGGACGCCGACGCTCGTGGGGCAGGTGCTCACCGTCCGCAACCCGGCGTTGGAGTCCGAGCAGCTCTACCTGCTGCGCACCGACGGGGTCAGCCCGATCTCGACCAGCGTGGCCGCGTTGCTGCTGGCCGACCCCGCGACGGCGGCGGCCTACCCCGGCGGGCCCCCGGAGCCCGTGCCGATCGGGCAGGCCGCGCTCACCGCGATCCCGGCGTCGCCGGGCCCCGATCTGGCCGCGGGCCTGCCGGAACGCCCGCCGGCAGCGGCGGCGCCGTCTGCGGACGCGGTGCCCTGTGCCCGGCACACACCCGGCCCCGACGGCGTGACCACCACGATCGAGCTGCGCGACCGGACCGAGGTGGACACGGGCTCCTCGGTCGTTCCGCGAAAGACAGCGGGCGTCGCCACCGACCGGGTGTCGTTCCCGACCGGCGGCGGGGTGCTGGTGCGGGACCAGGGGGCCGCGGCGGCCGGGACGTTCCTCGTCACCGAGACCGGGACCCGGTTCCCGATCGCCGACGACGCGGCCCTGAAGGGGCTGGGGTACGACGGCGCGCCGATCACGGCGCTGCCCGGGTCACTGCTGGACCTGCTCCCGACGGGGCCGGTGCTGAGTACGACCGCGGCCCGCGCCGACGCGGGTGCCTGAGAACCACCGTCCGAGACCGATCACCTGAGGAGTGAGTCGTGGCCGAGGAGACGAGTTGGACCGACGATCTGTACAAGATCGGCGAGAAGCTGACGACGTTGATGGAAGGCGATATGTCGGTCTTCGCTGATCTGGAGCGTCATTGGCCGGAGGCGGGGAACTTCAAGACGGGCTTGTGGCTGGAGAATGTCATGGACGATCGCCGTAACGCGGTCGTGCAGCAGGGTGAGCGGATGAACATCGCCTTGCAGGAGCTTGGTAAGGGTGTGAAGTCGATTGCCACCGATCTGGAGGAGGTCGACAAGGACAACGCTTCGGAGATCAAGAAGGTTGTCGACAAGGAGCTGGATGACGTGACCGATTCGATCGGGGATCGGTTGAACGAGCATGCGGAGGCGGTGGAGGACGAGGAGCGCAACTTCACCCAGCCCGAGGACGGTCCGTCGGAGACGAATGGCTATGAGTCGGTGAACAAGGCGCCGAGCTATGCGGACTCGTTCGGATCGGACGACTCCGACTCCGACTCCGACTCTGACGACGACGGCGACGGCGACGACGAGGACGACGACGAGGACGACGACCACGACGACGAGGACGAGGGCGCTGACGACCAGGACGGGAGCGGGGGAGGTCGGAAGGACGAGGTCAACCTCTATCCCCACGACACGTGGACCGGCTCCAAGGTGTGAGTAGGGGTGGTATCGCCGTGTCCCACTGGCGGGGGAAACCCCGCAGATCGCACTTCTGCCTCCGGATCGGCGCCGGGAATGCCGTCCGACTCCTAGCCTCGTCCGAGAAGAGGTCCCTGGCTGGGTGAGGGGTGGGCATGAGCATCGGCGGTGGGGTGAACGGTGACGGTTGCGGCACCGGGCCGGGGCTCGCACCGGTGGGGCAGTTCGTGCCGGTGCGGCGTGGTGTTCCCGTCCGCGGCCCGACGCCCACACCCGCCGTGTGAATCCTGCCCAGGTGTGCCGTCGTCCCGGGCGACGGGTCGGCCCGTCGACGCGTCTTGTGAGAGGTAGCAGAAATGGCTGAGCGCGGATCCGTGTATCCGGTCTCGGGGACGCTCGAGTCCAGTCCTCCGGCTTTCGACCGGAGGACGTTCGGCTCGGTCAGCGAGTTCCTCGAGTACTTCGGTCAGATCATCTACGACGGCGGGACCGTCGACTCCGACAAGTACCTGGGTTTCGGCAGCGGCAACGGCGTCACGCAGGGATGGCGCAACTTCAGCGAGGACATGAAATCCGCTCTCGCGCAGCTCGAGACCACGAACAACAAGTTCAGCGACCAGATCAAGGCGATGGAAGATGCGATCGAGGGCGAGTCCTCGGAAGCCTTCCAGGAGCGGGCCAAGGGCATCCTCAAGGAGAGCCAGGAACTCTGGCGGACGGCCACCGACGCCGACATCGCGGGCAAGCTCTGGCACACCGGCGAGTCGATCTCCCATTTCGCCGAGGGCGTCAAGCGGGCCAAGGAGGACACCCAGGCGTGGCTGCACAACGCCCAGGAGACCAGTAACCGCTACCACAAGCACTGGGCCGACCTGGTCGCGGCCTACGGCGGCAACTCGAGCGACTTCCAGGACGTCATCTCCAGCGCCGAGAACTGGAACGAGCAGCTCAAGGACAAGCGCGAGAAGATGCTGCTCAAGTCGCTGCAGATCCTGGCGGACAACCTCACCGACGGATACGTCGAGCGAGGTTCTGCGATCCCTCCGTTCTTCGCCGTCTATACCACGGGTACATCGAACCCGGCACTGCAGAAGCCCGACGTCCCGAGCGACGAGGACCTGGGCGGTAGCGACGACGAGAACGACGGCAAGGGCGACGACGAGGGCCACGGCAAGGGCGACGACGAGGGCGACGGCAAGGGCGACGACAAGGGCGACGACAAGGGCGACGACCGGGACAAGCTCGACGAGCTCAGCGGCGACGCGCGCGACGAGATCAACGATCTGCTGGAGGACGACTCCGGCAGCGGATCCGACGACGAGACGGGCGAGGGCGCCGGTGGCGGTCTGGGCGGAGGCCTGGGCGACGGTCTCGGCGACAGCATCGGCGACTCCGACACCGATGGTCTCGGCGACGGCGACGGCGCCGGCGGTGGCGAGGACGCCGGCGGCGGTACGGGTGGGGGACCGGTGGCGGCCTGGGTGGCGGTCCCGGCTCCGGGCTCGGCGGTGGCGGAGGCGACGACAAAGCCGCTGAGGACAAGGCCGCCCAGGACAAGGCCGCTCAGGACAAGGCCGCCAAGGACAAGGCGCTGCAGGACGCCAAGAACGCGGCGAACGACGCGATCGACGGTCTGGGCGATGCCGCCGGTGGCGGCCTGGACGGAGGTGGCCTCGGTGGCGGTGACGGCGCCGGTGGGGGCCTCGACGGCGGTGACGGCACCGGCGAGGGGCTCGGTGGAGGGTCGGACCCGGCCCGGGACGAGGCGCTCGGAGACGCCAAGGACGCCGTCGGCGACGCGATCGACGATCTGAAGGGCGACGGGTCGGACCCGGCCCGGGACAAGGCGCTCGAGGACGCCAAGAACGCGGCACAGGACGCGATCGGTGACCTGGCCGGAGTCGGCGACGACCCGCTGGGTGGTGCCGGCGGGGCCCCCTCGGTGGCGGTGGCAGTGGCAGTGGCAAGGACACCCCGGGCAAGGACAAGGCGGCGCAGGACAAGGCGGCCAAGGACAAGGCGCTGGAGGATGCCAAGAACGCGGCGAACGACGCCATCGACGGCTTGAAGGGCGGCGGCGAGGGCGGCGGCACCGGCGGCGGCCCCGGCGGCGGATCCGGTGGGGACGAGGAGGACGGATCCGGTGGTGGATCCGGTTCCGACCCCGCACGGGACCAGGCGCTCGAGGACGCGAAGAACGCGGCGAACGACGCCATCGACGACCTCATGGGACAGAACCCGGATGCGGCCTTCGAGCCGGGCGATGCGGGCGACGCCGTCGAGGACGCACTCCCCGGCCCGAGGACTCCGAGGAGCGGACCGACGCACTCGAGCAGGCCCAGGAGGCCATCGACGAGGCGCTCGGCGACCTACCCGAGGACGCCACCCCCGAGGAGGCGCAACAGGCCGTCGACGAGGCGCTGGACAAGATCGACACCGGTGGTGACGCGGAGAAGGACCAGGCCCTCGAGGATGCCCGCAGGGCTGCGGGCGACGCGATCGACTCGCTGGCCGACCCGGACGGTCCGGCCGCGGCTCGCCGAGCCGCGGACGATGCCATTGCCGATCTCGGACGGCCGTCGGACGACCCCGCGCGCACCGAGGCGCTCATGGATGCGCAGGACGCCGTCGCCGACGCGCTCGCCGATCTGCCCGAGGACGCCACCCCGGAGCAGGCCCGGGAGGCGATCGACAAGGCCCTCGACGACGTCGGTGCCGATGAGGACGATCCCGTGCGTCAGCGAGCGCTGGACGACGCCCGGGACGCCGCGCACGACGCGATGACGTCCCTGACCGACCCCACCGGTCCGGAGGCCGCGAGCCGGGCCATCGGTGACTCGCTGGACGCGCTCGGCGGCCCGGACGACGAGCCGGCCCGTCGGGAGGCACTGAACCAGGCGGGTGACGCCGTGCAGGACGCGCTCGGCGGCCTCGGCGACGGTGCGACGGCGCAGGACGCGCAGCAGGCGGCGAAGGACGCCATCGACGGGCTCGCCGCGAAGGGCGACGACCCGGCCCGAGCGCAGGCGCTCGAGGACGCGCGCAACGCCGTCGACGACGCCGTCGGGGGGCTCGGCGGCGGACTGGAGGAGATGCAGAGCCGTGACTTCACGCCCATGACGCCGCAGATCGATCCCCTCCCCGAGGGGGGTGGTGGCCCGGGCGGGGGAGCCGGATCGCACCTCGCCTCACGGATCCCGGCGGTCGGCGGGGACGGGTTCGACAGTGAGTCGATCAGCGCCCCGGGCTCCCACACCCCACTCGGTCAGGGTGGTGGCACGTCGGTGTTCCCGAACGCCGGCAGCATGCTGAACGGCGGCATGCCGGGTGGCGGTATGCCGCCGATGATGCCGCCGATGGGCGGCATGGGTGGGGCCGGCGGTGCCGGCGGGGGCAACCAGGAGCGGGAGCCCACCATCTGGCTCCAGGCCGACGGCGGCGCCTGGGACGACGACGACGACTCGATCGCTCCGAACGTGCTGGGACGCTCGTGACGGCGGCACAGCCCGTGCCCGCGGTGCAGCCTCCCCCGGAGGGCGATGCGGACGGCGTCTACACCGCGCGGTTCGAGGCGTTGTCCCAGCTCGTCCTGTCCATCCCGGCGGACGGCTTCGATCGCCGGGCTGCGGCGGTCTCCGCCGCAGCGGACACGCTCGCGGACGTCTCCGCGCGGATCCGGATGCAGAGCGCCGAACTGGGCGAGAACCTGACGGGCGACGCGGGTGCCTCGGCCGCGCAGCACGGCACCGGTCTGACGGGAGAGGTCGATGCCGTCGCCGCGGCGATCGCCGGGGACGCGGCGTTGCTGCGGCGGGCGGGTGACGGGGTCGCCGGAGCCCAGCAGTCGATGCGGGAGCTCGTCGCCGAGCGGGCGCGCGCCGTCGCGGACGCGGCCGATCCGCAGGCCGCCGCCGCACAGTACGACGAGCGTGCTCGCAGCGTGCTGGAGGGACTCGTCCGCACCTATGTCCAGGTGGGGACCGGGTTCGCCCCGTTCCCCGGTGCGACGGGCGCACCCGCTGCGCCGGGGGCCGGTGACGTCGTGTCGCCGAGCGACGGCACCGGGGCGGGCTCCAGCGGAGCCGACGGGGTCCAGGACGTCGCCCTGCAGGAGAGCCCGGGTACCGTCCCGGCCCTGCCGGTCGCGGCGTTGTCGCTCGCGCCGGTGTCCGGGGTGCACGCCGTGGCGGTCGATCCGGCCGTGACCGGGCGTCCCGGCGGGGTCACCCCACCCATGCCGGCGGGGATGGCTCCGGTGCTCGGCCGCACGGTCGAGCCCGTGGTCACCCCGACGTCGTTCCCGGAGGGGCAGGTACCGGCGGTGCTGGGGGCGATGGCCGGCGGCCCCGGACCGCTACGGGGAGCCATGGCGCAGGATCCACAGGTCCCCGTGCGCGCGGCGATGCAGCCGTCCGCTGGGTCCGATGCGCCGGCCCCGCGGGCGCTCGGCCGGGAGACGGCCGTCCCGCCCGACCCGGCGTCGCCGGAGCGGACGTCCCTCGAGATGCTCCCGCCCGGGTCGGCGTCCCTCGCCGCGCTGACGACGGCCGGTACGCACCTTCCCGCCTCCGGTGCTCCACCTCGCGCGCTCGGCCGTGAGGCGAAGGTCGCGTCGTCGTCGCGGCCGGGCGGCGGGGTCCTCCCGGACAGCCCCGTCGTGGAGACCATGCAGGCGGAGGGTGGCCGGCGGTCCGACACGCCCCGGGACCGGGTCACGACCGCGTCGGCGGTGCCCGAGCCCGTCGTGGCGCCGTTGCCCGCGCCGCCGGTCGGGAACGTGCCGGGTATCCCAGCGACAGCGGTCGCAGCCGAGCCCGCGGTGGCAGGCCGGCCGTCGAATCCGGTCGTGCCCGACCCGGCGATCGCGGCGCGCCGGGCCGATCTCGCGCCGCCCTCGGCGCTGCAGTCGCTCAGCCCGCCGCAGCGCCCCGAGCCCGGGCCCCCCGGTGCCGGCGACGGCGGCGTCCGGTCCCGGCATGCACCCGCCGATGATGCCGATGGGCATGGGCGGGATGGGGGGCATGGGCGGCCCCCCGTCCGACGAGAACCGCACCCGCGAGGTCGTCCTGCAGGAGGAGCCGGGTGCCTGGGACGACGGCAGCGGGGCGGCCCCCGCCGTACTCGGCCGTCGCTGAGACCCCACCGAGAAGAGGAGAGTCACATGGCAGCACGCGACACCGACGGGTTCTTCACCGGGACCGACGATCCGATGGCGGTCTTCGAGGAGGAGCGCCGCAAGCTCGACGACGTCGGCAGGGTGTGGGACGAGGAGTCCACCACCGTCCGCGCCAAGGACAACACCTTCACGATGACCTTCGACGGGCGCGGCGAGATCAGCGAGCTGGCCTTCCACGGAAACCGGTACCGGACCCTCGCCCCGGCCGAGCTGGCGACGCGCATCATCGAGGCGGTGAAGCAGGGCCGGCTGGAGAGCATCGAGAAGATGGCGGAGAAGACCGGGTCGATCCCCGGCCTCGACGTCGTCGGTATCGCGACCGGGAAGGTCGACCCGCGCCAGGCGATCGACGCCCTGATGAAGCCGTTCATGGAGGGGCTGGAAGGCCTGGGCGATCTGGACACCCCGGGGGACACGACGCGTGAGAAGCGCGGCGGCGACCGTGGCTGACCGTTTCGAGATCGACGAGGACGAGGCGATCCGGGCCGGCGAGCGGGCCGGATCCGCGGGTGACCGTCTGCAGAAGGCGCACCGGAACCTCGCCTCGCTGCTGGAGGCTCGGCACGGCTGCTGGGGTACCGACGACGTCGGCAAGGCGTTCGACAACTCGTACTCGAAGTATGCGGACCCGCTGCGCGTCAATACGGAGCCCCTGGGGGAGAACTTCTCCGGCGTCGGTGAGTTCACCGTCAACATGGCGCGCGAGTTCCGCAAGGTCGACGAGGACAACGCGGACCGGATCGACGGTGTGTACGCCGACAACATCGAGGCCTGGACCGAGAAGGACTAGCGCGTACACCGCTGTACCCGCCTGGCCGGGCCCTGCGCACCACTCCGTTGTCGCCACGGTGACCGACCGGCCCCGAGTGCGGTCCGGCCCGTGGCGGCGACGATCAGCGGGCGGTCGGGTGCCGGTCCTCGGCGGTCCCGCGCGACGTCACGCCTGCGACGCCACTACCTCCGCTGACCAGCCCCGGCCCGCCCCGTACGGAGCCCGTCCGCGACCGGCACTCTTGGTGAGGGATCTTCCGCCGGGTCGCCCGACCGCGTGGACCGAACGACACCGAGAAGCCGATTTCCTCTTGACTCCCATACCGGGGGAATCGGTCCAGGGCGGCCGGAGCAGACGGAGGGAGGTCGGTCGTGGCGGGCGAGGACGAGGTCGTCAGACTGCCTCCCGAGCTGCAGACCTTCTTTGAGGTCACGATCGGTCTGCGCTGGCCGGAGGGGTCCGAGGCGGGGCTGAAGGCGATCGCCGGTGCCTGGTACGACTTCGCCGAGGCCCTGGACGACAGCGCCGGGGACGCGAGCACCTTCGCCTCCGATGTGGACGGCGCGATGGAGGGCGACACCGCCCAGGCGCTGGGCTCCTTCATCAAGGAGTACCTGCAGAGCCCGATGTTGTCGTACTCGGACGCGGCGCGGGAACTGGGTAAGACGGCGCAGAACAGCGCCGCCGACATCCAGAAGCAGAAGATCCTGTTCATCACGATGGCCGCGATCGCCTTCGCGACCGTGGTGTTCCTGCTGAGCACGTTGATCGGTGCGTTGTTCGCGCCGATCGTCATCAGCGGTGTGCGGGTCGCGCTGTGGGCGGCGCTCAAAGAGCTGATCAACAAGCTGTTGACCAACGCTCCGAAGATGGCGCTGAAGTTCCTGACCCGCACCGGCGGCTACGTGGCGGGGGAGACGGCGTTCGAGGTCGCGCTGGACGGCGGTATCCAGCTGGGCCAGCTGGCGGACCACAAGGCGAACCAGGGCGATGGCGAGGTCCACGGCCGTACCGAGATCGACACTGAGTCGATCAAGAACGCGGCGATCGGTGGCGCGGTCAACGGGGCGGTCCTCGGCGGCGCGGTCAACATCATGCGCGGGGTCGGTGACCTCGCGAACGACAGGATCGCGGCCATCCTGAAGGGCAATCTCGACGATCTGAACATCAAGCTCGACGGAGTCTCGGTGAAGGGGCCCGACCCCGTGTCACTGAGGGGGCCGGACGGGGTCTCGTTCAAGGGTGACGGGCCGGGGCGTGGGCCGGACGAGGTCGGGTCGCGCGGGCCGGATGCCGACGAGATCCCGGGCAAGCGCGCGACGTCGGACTCCGCGGACACCGGTGGTACGGATACGCCCGAGGTCACCCGGGTCGCGGAACACCGGCAGGAGCCGGGTCCCGGGGAGAAGGGTGGCTCGGGCGAGTCCGGCAACGGTGGTGGGACGCGGGGTGACGCCGACGTACCCCGGCTCAGCGGTATCCCGGTCGAGTCGGTGGGACCGAAGACCCGCGCCCTCCTGTGGGACGACGACCGGATCCCGCACAACACGGGCGCATCGGTGTTCCAGAAGGTGACCGGCGGTGGGATGTCGTGGCCGCACAAGGTCGCGGAGCTGTTCGTACGCCGGGGCGCCGACCCCACGCTGACCCGCATGGGGATCGACCCGAAGCCGTTGTACCGGTCGCTGGACGCGTCGGCGGAGCGGCACAAGCTCAAGGGGTACCAGGCTCCGCGAGCCACCGGCGTGGGGACCCGCCTGGGTGCGATCGCGCTGTTCGGCGGGGTGCAGATGGCGGTGATCCCCGGGGCCGCGCTGGCGTCGAGCGTGGCCACCGGCGGGGACGCGAACGCCCACGACGGCATCCTGATGATCGAGCGGCCGCGCAGCCGGGGTAACACCGCGGACTCACTGCAGAACATCGACGCGCTGCGGGACATCAACCTGAACAACAACGCGCTCGGAAAGATCGACTTCGGCGACGCCGGAGTGCTGGCGACGATCGGGCTCGGCGGTCTCGGCGAAGCGGTTGCCGAGGAGCTGAAGGACTCCGGCGGCGACGATCGCAGTGCCCTCTCCGACCTCGGCTCGGTGACCAGTCTGGAGAGCCGGGACAGCTGGACCGACGACTCGTCCTTCTCCGACTCGGACTCCGACAGCTCGGACGGGGGCCGTAGCGACGACGGGCTCGGGAGACGCGACGACGGTGCATTCCGTGAGGAAGGCGGCTCGCGTTCCGATAGCGACTCGCGGAACGAGGGATCGTCGCGCTCCGACGACGGTTCGCGCGACGAGAGCGGTCGGCGCGAGGACGGTGCGCCGCGCTCCGAGGGCAGTCCCCGGGACGAGAGCGAGGCGTCGCGGAGCGAGGATGGTTCGGGGAACGAGCCGTCGTCGCGCACGGAGAACGGCTCGCGCGGCGAAGGCGTTTCCCGGTCCGATGGGGGGCACCGCGACGAGAGCGGCTCCCGTTCCGAGGGCGACGTGCGAGCTGACGGCGGCAACCTGGACCGCACGGTGGACGGCTCCCAGCGCGGCGACGGGGCCCCCACCGAGACCGGTGGTCGTGGACAGCCCGAGGCGGACGACCGTGCCGGGCTCTCTGCACGTGCCGATGCGCCGGTCGACGCCACCACGAGCGACCGGACCGGCGGCTCGTCGGGTCGGTCGGAGGCCGTCGGCGGTGACGGCGCGCCGCCCGAATCGAGCCGTGCGCCGGTGGACGAGCCGCGGGAGTCCGCCACGGGCCCGGAGCGCACGGTCACCGATCTCGCCTCCACGGACCGCGCGGGTGGACCGGCCACGACCGGCGATCAGCAGGTCGGCGTCCCGGCCGGAGGGACGTCGCCGGCCGGCGTGACACCCCAGGCAGGTGGCACGACCGATCGGGCGATCACCGGCGACGACGCGGCCGCACCGCCTCCCACATCGGTGACGGAGTCGCGCGGCGGTGCGGGTGACGGGGCGGCCACCGCCGAAGGCCCCGTCACACTGCCCGGCTCGCCGATCGAGGCGGGTGGCGACAACGCGGCCCCGACGGACCGGGCTCCGTCGAGCGGTACGAACGACCTCGCGTCGACCGAGCAGGGTGGACGGAGCGGTCCCGGGGCGGACGGCGGCACCGACAGCGCGCCGGCGCCGGTCGCGCCCGGCACCCCTGCGACATCGGGACCGCCCGTCACGACGGCGCCGGCTGCGGGGAGCACTCCCGGTACCGGCGCGCCGGTCGCGTCGCAGAGCGGTCAGCAGTCCGCTCCCGGAAGCTCGCCGGCCGGGGGGACGGGCGATCGTTCCGGTACCGGCGGGAGCTCGACCGGCTCGCGTGGGCCCGCGACCTCGACCGGTCCCGGCTCCGTCTCGTCGACCGGTCCGGGGTCCGTTCCGTCGAGTGGTGGTCCGGGGACCGGCTCGTCGCCGGCCGGTACCAGCCCGGAGCGCGCCGTCGAGGCGACCGGCGGGGCCGGCCCCGAGACGACGCCCGGTGACGGCACCCCCGTCCCGGACTCCCGTCCGGAGGCGGGTCGCGAGACCGCCGGGTCGACGGACCGGGTGGCGGCCCCGGACCCGGTCCTCGACACCTCGGCGCCGACCCCCGACGCCGTGTCCACACCGGCCGCCGACCGGTCGGGCTCGTCCGATCCGGCAGGGGGCGCGCCGACCTCGGGCCGGGACGGGGTCGACGACGCCACCGGGCGGCCCGGGACGAACGATCCCCCCGGCCGGGAGGACACCCGCGGAGCCGCGCGTCAGGACGACCTCGACGGTGCGGTGGCCCGGGAGGACATCCGATCCGCGGCACAGCCTTCCGCCGACGATGCGCCCGCGGCCGACAGGCAGGACGGCGCGGCGCCCACGGACGGGGCACGGGACGGCGCGACGCCCGCCGAGACGGGGCGGACCACCCGGAGCGACGAGGGTCGGGGTGAGCAGGCCCGCGCCGAGGACACACGTACCGGCGCGGCGCGGTCCGGCGAGGGAACCGCCGAGCACCGTCCGGCCGAGGGAACCCCGACCGACGACCGCACCGCGACCCGGCGGCCGGCGGAGGAGAGCCGTACCGACGGACGGGATGCCCACGGACGGGATTCCGCCGCCGCGGACTCCCCGGCCGGGGCGGTCGCTCCGCCCGCGACAGCCCTGGCCCCGTCCTCGCTGCCGACCCCGAACAGCGCGGCCCCGAACACCCCGGCCGACGGGTCCCGTGGGGGGTCCACCCCGGCTGCGACGTCGACCGCGCCGACGTCTCGCCCGGCGGTGTCGACGGGCCAGCCCGTCCGCGGCGTGGAGACCCCGGCAGCCCGGCCGGGCGAGGCTCCGCCGGCGCCTGTGCACCGGGGCGGGGGACCGGAGGCGGCCGAGGAGCCCCGGGCGACCCCGGCGCCGGACGGGGCGCGCACCGACGGGGAAACCGATCACGACTCCGATCCGCGGTCGGACCGCAGATCGGTGACCGACCGTGATGCGGATCCGTGGGGGATCGAATCGGACGTGCCGGGCGCCCGGCCGTCACTGTGGGTGCCGGAGCTGAGCCCCGAGGTGCGGGGCGAACTGCGGCGGGCGATGGCGCGGTTGGTGCCGGGACTGTGGCTGCCCGATGGCGCGGAGTTCGACCATGGGGTCGCGGAGCTGCGGGCGGCGCTGGTGGCGGATCCGGAGCAGGTACGGATGTTGCCGGAGCTGCCGACGGACCGGATCGGGACGTTGGAAGCACGCACGCAGGCGGAGTTCCTGGTCCACCAGCTGGTGAAGGACGGTGATGGGTCGCGGCAGTGGCCGGGCCTGCGCGGCGGTGCGGGTGGCCCGGAGCTGGAGGTCGCCGACATCCGGCTGGACGAGAACCGGGCCCGTGTCCAGGGCACCAACGTCCGGATGGTCACCGACGCCCTCAAGGACGGTACGCCGATCGTCGAAGTCGTCGGTGAGCCGTCGGCGTGGCTGCGCGGGGAACAGGGCCCTCCCAGCCTGTCGACCGTGTGGCGCGAGATCGGCGAGTTCTGGCGCCGGCTGAGCGGTCTCTCCGACGGCCAGCGGATCACCACGGTGTTCCCCGAGCGCGACGGATTCCGGGTCCAGCAGCCCCAGACCCGGTTCGAGCGGCCCCGTTCCGGACCGCCGCGGATCAACCCGCAGGTGACTCTCGGCGTGTCGGTCTTCGGTCTGAGCCGCCTGCACGACGTGATCGCGACGGCGATCCCGCTCGAGGGGAACGAGGCCGCGAAGAACTTCCGGGTCTTCCACGACGGGCTGGACTTCGGGAAGACGGTCGCCGACCGGTTCCGTGCCTACGTGGACGCCGCTCCCCCCGGGAAGTGGGACTCCGCCGCCGCACGCCGGGCCGATGAGACCGCGGTCCGGGCCCACGCGGCGACGATCTACCACCACGCGGCGGTCGCCGCCGGTGGCTGGAACGACGGGCTGATCAAGAACGATCTGTTGTTCCTCTCCCGTACCCCGGCCGCGGCGGACCGGGCTGCGCTTCCGGAGCGGGTTCAGCAGTACCTGGACTCCGACGCGGCGGAGCTGACCAGCCTGTTCGACCAGAAGCACCGCGGCCACAACCCGGATTCGCCGGATCCGCTGAGCGTCCCGCTCGGCGCCCGGCTGGAGGCCCCGCCGGAGGTCTCGATGGGCCCTGGGCAGGCCGGTGAGGCGATCGCGAACACGCTGCGGGACTACCTGAGGCAGGCGTGGCAGCCACTGCGGCCGGACGAGGACCCCATCCTGCAGTCGGACGTCGCGGGTCCGCTCAAGACCGAGCTGGACGGCCTCGACGCGTTCGGTGGGCGCGCCGACCTGCCGTTGCGCGTCATCGAGCTACGGCTCCTCGCGACGGCATCCGGCGCGGACGCCCTCGAGTACGTGTTCGGTACCTCGCTGCGCCTGCTCCGGCTGAGCCGGGGTATCGACGACGCGGCCTGGCGCGCCGCCGCGGCGTCGCGGTCCGCACAGGATGGCCCCGCCGGGGTGTTCGGCGAGGTCCCGCAGGCACTGCCCGGCCCGGGGACCACCGAGCGGCTCGCTCCCGTCACGGTGCCCGTCGGGGCCCCCGATACCGTCACCGTCGACGGTCCCGGCCAGGACACCGCCCGCGAGTTCGCCCGCCGCGCGCTGGACGAAGCCGTCGAGCTGGTATTCCACGGCGCCGATCGGCTGGTCGTGCACGTCGAGTGGGACGGCGACCGCGGCCCGGCCGGGCAGGCCACCGCGGCCGCGGTGCGGGATCTGGTCGAGGAGCACCTCGACGTGCTCCGGGCGGAGCGCGGGGACGGCTTCCCCAAGCCTGTTCCGGTGGAGGTCGTATCCTCCCGCCTCTCGAGGGCCGACGGTGCACCGGTAGGCGAGGATCACGTCCGGATCCGGGTGGCGGAGCCCCAGGTGTCCTCCGGCCACATCATGGACGACGCACAGCTCGACGCTGCGGTGCTGGCCCCGTTCGTCGCCGCCGCGCTGACCGACCGTGGGGTCGTCGACGCTCGGCCGAACGCGGCCGACGTGCGCGCAGAACTCCGAGACCTCGACCGGTCGGGCGCCCGCCCGGAGGACCGGGTCGCCCTGGTCTCCGACCTGGCGCAGCGGATGCTGGGTGACGCCGTCCCGGACCGGGCGAAGCGACCGGACCTCGGGTCGACGGTCCCGTGGCCGGTGCCGCCGGAGCGGCCCGCCTCATCGGGGCCGGCTGCGGATCTCGCCCGCCCGTATCCGCCGGCGCGCCCCGGTGGCGTGCACCAGTCCGTGGCCGGAACTCCGGAGCCCGCCGTGACACCGCCCGGCGACCTGGCCGACGGGGTCCGCGCGCGCTTCGGCGATACGGACGTGCTGGCTCACGTGCAGCGGGAGCTGACCCGGTACACGGGTGAACCCGCGACCCGCGCCGACGCACTCGAGGCATTCGGGATGTACCGGCAGTGGCTCGACCGCGGCAACCCCTGGCCGGACACCGTGGCCGAACTCGCCGAGCACGTCGCCCGGACCGAGGCGAACGGGTGGGACGGCACCGGCCTGGTGGTCGGCCCGTGGCACACCGTCGACGACACCAGCGACTCCGACAGCGACGGCGGAGCGCCGCTGCCCCCGGTCGACGGCGACGGGGGCCGACGGGAGCGTGGCGCCGCCGGTGGGCGATCGAGCGCTCCGGACACGGCCGCGCCCCGCCACACCACGCCCCCGGCGCCCCGGACCACACGGGCCGGGAACGACCCGGACGCGATCACCCCGGTGTCGTCGCGGGCCCCGGAGCCCGTCGCGGAGAACCCGGCGCTGAGCGACCAGGTGCGGAACGAGCTGCGGTCGGCGATCGCCCGCGCCCACCGTGGCGCGGTGATGCCCACCGACCCGGAGTCCTTCGACCGGCGCGTCACCGAGCTGCTGGCCGCGGCGGACGCGGACCCGGCGCAGCGCCGACCGGTGCCCGAGCTGCCGACCGAGGAGATCGGCCGGCGCGCGGCGGACCGGTTGGCCGCATTCGTCCTCCACCAGCTGGCCCGGGAGCACGGCGGGACCGACCGGTGGCCGGGCCTGGCCGGTGGCGCGAGCGTGCCCGGGGACGGCACGACGGGCACGAGGCCCGAGGACATCGAGCTGGCCGAGCTGGCCGACGTCGCCGAGCGGACCCGGGATGCACTGGCGGAGGCGCGGACCGGACCGATCGAGCAGGTCGAGCCGGCGCCGCGGCCCGAGCCCGCGGACCGCTCCACCCTCGACGAGATCGCGGAGGACGCCGCCCGCGCCGAGCGCCTCCGCCAGGCGCTCGGTGACGAGCCCGCACTCCGGCCGGAGCCGGTCCGCCGGTCGGTCGAGCTCTCGTCGGAGGACGACGCCGAGGTGAGTGACCGGGAGGGTCTCGTCGTCCGGGAGGACTCCCGGCCGGGCACCGACGAATCCCGCTCCGAGATCTCGGACGGCGACGGCAGCGGGGATGACTCGTC
This sequence comes from Pseudonocardia sp. ICBG1293, assembly GCF_020131355.1. Lineage (GTDB taxonomy): Bacteria > Actinomycetota > Actinomycetes > Mycobacteriales > Pseudonocardiaceae > Pseudonocardia. The sequence continues at coordinate 249,953 of NZ_JAHLEL010000044.1, read as the reverse complement.
GGACGGGTCCGGTTCGTCGGGCGGCCGGTCGGGTGGGTCCGGTGACGGCCCCGGTTCCCATCGGGTCGGGTTCGGTCGGCGTGGCCGCACGATCTCGCCGGAGGATGTTGCTGCTCTGCGTACGCTGGCCGAGTCGCTGGTGGCCGCCGATCGGCGCGACGCCGAGGCAGGGTCCGATCGGCCGAGGCGCCGGTTGGAGGTCGTGGGTGACGGCCGGGGCCGGTGGTGGGACGCCGGCCGCCGGGAGCAGGTCGGTGACCTGCGTGCGGAGGAGACCGCCACCCGGTTGCGGGAGATCCTGGCCGAGGTGCCCGGTGGGCGGGACGTCGTGGTCGTCACGCGGGCCGCTGCGTCTCTGGACCCGGCGGACCAGCCGCCGCGGTCGGCGTCGGCGGTGGTGTCGGTGGTGGCGCCGGAGCCGCGGACGGTGATGGGCGACCGGGGTGGTCGGGTGGTCGGTGACACGCCGCCGCAGGTGTTCCTCCGCGCTCCCGACTCGGAGGTCGACTTCGAGCAGGTCGAGGCGTGGGTCGAGGCGGCGGGTGATCCGTCCCGGGTGCGGCTGTGGGGCGTGCCCGAGCAGATCGGGCCGGAGAGCTTCCGGAGGTTGACCGATCTGGGTGTGGTTCTGGAGGACGGGGCCAGGGAGGTCCAGGAGAATCTCGGTGTCGACGTCCGTGGGCTCGACCGGGACGCGCGGGACGCGTTGCTGAAGTGGGTGCCGCAGTACACCCGGGGTGGGATCGTCGTGGACCGTGGGGTCTCCCCGGAGGGGGTCGACGTCCGTGGTGCGGTGCCGTTGCCGGTGCGTGCCGGTGCGGACCTGCCCTACCTTCCGCGGCTCGCGGAGGGTCGGCACACCGGGACGACGGGGGTCGTGATCGGTCCGCGCATGTCCCCGGCGGTGAATGCGCTGCTCAACGCTCATCGGGACTCTCCGGCGCGGATGCTGGACGACATCGCTGTGGAGGGGGTGTTCGCTCGCCACCTCGATCCGTCGTCGACGACGCCGCTGCGGCAGGAGTTCGCCTCGGGTCGTTACCGTGCGGAGAACCCGCTGGTGGAGCAGGCGGAGCCGGTGGAGCTGGAGGTCCGGCGGACGTCGGAGGATCTGGCCCGGGAGGCGCTCGGTCTCCCGCCGGTCCGGTCGGCGACCCCCGCGGCGCTCGCTCCCGAGCTCGCGGATGCGATCGAGATGTCCGCCCTCACCGTCGACGGCCGGCTGGCCGACCCCCGCGCCACAGCCCGCGACCGTCACCTTCGTGAGACGCCGTTCGCCATCGAGCGGACGCACGTCGGGCCGGTCGACGGCGCCGAGGTCCGTGCACAGGCCCACGGGTTGCTGGACGGGGTCGGGCTGCGCAGGCGAGCTCTGGAAGGCGCCCGCGCGATGGTGGATGCGGCGCTGTCGGACGAGCGGCTGACCGCCGACCTGCGCCGTGACCAGGGGGCGGTGCAGGTCGTCGAGCTCGGCGCGAAGGCCGAGCAGAGCATGCCGTTCGCGGGGGGTGGGTCGGGTGTGCAGGGCGCCCGGATCCGGGTGCGCACCGTGGCGGTGGAACCGGACGCCGAGCCACCGCGGCGAGGGCTGCGTGACGTCCTGCACAGTGCTGAGCGTTCGCTGTCGGACCGTCGGGTCTCGCACGGGCGCGGTGTGGTGTTCAGCGAGCCGTTGACGATCTCGCTCCCGCTGCTGGTCGTGCACCTCCTGATCCGGCTGGCCGGTCTGTGGCCCAGCCGCGGGGTCGACCTGGGCTCGGTCAGCACCCACGGCCGTCACACGTCGGTCACGGAGAAGGAAGTCGAGGTCGACACGACCCGGCACACGGTCCGCTACGAGCTCGAGCTCGACCTCCCCGGTGGCCGGACCCGTCCTGGGCGTGAGGCGACGGCCACCGTCGACATCGGGCGGCGCACCGCCGAGGACGCGACCCTGCGTGACCCGCAGAGCGAGCGCCCGGTGTGGTTCCGGCCCGATGACATCCTGCACACCGAGTTCGAGGGGCTCGATGCGCTCGGTGAACAGCTGCGGGAGAGACTGGACATCAGGGTCGGTGATCCCGCGGCGGGCGAGATCAGGACCTGGTTGCGGGAGATGGACCAGGGTCTGCTGACCGGACCGCAGTCGCGCACGTTCTCGGTGGCGTCCGGGCCGATGCTGGTGTCGCGGCCCGTGACGGTGACGGTCGGGCCGACCACGGGGGTGGCGTGGTGGTCGCATCCGCCACGGAAGGCCGTCGTCGAGCAGCGTGACACCCGCACCGTCGAGACGCGGTACGACCGGTCCCGGGGCCGGTGGCGTGGGTGGGGCCTCACCGTCATGGGCGGGGTGTTCTTCCCGCTGACGTTCGGCGTCGGCGGCGGCCCGGTGTACAACCGCTACAACACCACCACCACGACCGACCGTGCGGCCCAGGAGGGCCAGGTCGTCGGCAGACGTGAGTACACCGGGGAGCTGCAGCGCCACGACGTGCGCCGTCAGCTGTTCGCGCAGATCGCATCCGACCCGAGTGGACCGACCGGCCCGGACCGCGACGGCCGACCGTCGCCCCCCGCGGATCAGATCACCGTCCCGGTCACGGCCCGGTTGTGGGCCCGTCCCGAGCCGGCCCTCTCGACCGGTGACGGAGACATCGTCGGGCGTGGTGTCGATCCCGACGAGGTGACCGAGGGCGCCCGTGCCCGCACGCGGTCCGGTGCCCTCCACGTGATGGACGAGGACAGCCGTGATCTGGTCGTCGAGCACGTGGTCCGGCGCCTGCTCGACGAGGGTGTGCTGGAGCCCGGCAGGGTCGATGCGATCGACGGGACCGACAAGGCCGGCAAGATCGACACGGTCGTGACGTCCCTCCGGCAGTTCCTCGACTCCCATGTCGAGACGGTCACGGCCGGCCGGGCACGCTTCCCGCTGAACGAGATCGTCCGCGGCGCGCCGGACGTGTTCATCGGCGCATCCGTCGGGGAGCTCTCCGGCCGCCGGCACGACGTCCCGGACGGCACCGGGGCCACCACGACCGGTACCGGTCAGCGCGACGAGTCCCAGATCACCCGCCGGAAGGACGCCAACGCCGGTCTGACCTTCCAGGGGTACGCGCAGGGCCTCTACTACGTCAGCGCGGGCGGCGCCTACAAGTGGGGTGGTGCGGAGGCCGGGACCGCCGCCATGCTCGCCACTGCCACGACCGAGACCGCGGGCCGCACGCTGCACGGCTGGGACTATCCGGCGAGCTTCACGGTGGAGATCGGGGGGAGCTGGTCGGCGCCCGGCCCCGCGGGTGCTCCACTGCCGGGGCGGGTGGGTGTGATCGTGCCCGCGCCGGCCGCCGACCCACGGGCCGGCGACGCACCGGGGACCGGAGCCGCCACGGCCCGCTGGAGCGATACGGCGCCGGAGCCGTTCGCGCGGCGCGGGAATCTCCCGCTGCGTTCGGAGAACGAGACCGTGCAGCAGGCGCCGGACCTGACCGTCGAGGCCGCCCGGTTGCTGCAGCGCCCGTCGGCCGAGGGGACCGGCGCGGTCGTCCGGGGGATCCTCCGGACGCTGGCGGTGCCCTTCGTCGGCACGCGGCCGGACCTGGTCGACGAGCCGCACCGGGCCCGCCGGTTCTTCCGCCACGACCCGCAGCGCGACGGGGTGAACGCGAAGAACGCCGCGCTGGAGATCCTGGAGTCCTCGACCACACCGCACGTCCAGCAGTCCATCGTCGACGAGGCCGTGGCCCGGCACCGTGACGTCCACTCGACGACCAGTGGCCGTGAAGGACTGTTCGGGCAACGCGCCGATGTGTTGCGGCTGCGTCAGAGCCGCACGCTGGGCAACCCGCGGATCGTCGCCGTCGACCCGGAGCACAGGTTCACCCACACCGTCGACCCCGGCGTCGACGTCGGCCGGAAGGTGGGGACCCACGACGGTTGGCGCGGCCGGGTCGGCGCGCTGGGTCTGGCGTGGGTCCTGGACTACCTGGCCGCCGGTTTCGGCGGGGACCTGCAGATCCAGCGCCTGCGGGCGACCCGGTCGACATCGGGTGAGGTGACTCGTGAGCCGCAGAAGCGCACCCATACCGAGCGTGGCTTCCACGTCGTCTACGACTACGTGGACGAGTTCGAGGGGCGCGTACGGGAGCGGGTCGTCGACCCGTTCGGCATCGATCACGGCCTGCGCAAGCGCGAGCACACCTCGACCCGGTGGGTGGAGGTGCCGGGCGGCCTGGAGCGGTGGGTCCCCGCCAGTGAGATCCATGACGTCGGCGTGCTCGACGACGCCTCGCTGGAGTTCCTGGCGCCGTCGGAGACTGCCGCGTACCGCGCCTCGCTCCCGGAGCAGGAGGGGGAGCACCGGCCCGACGACGTGATCCCGGCCGAAGAGGTGGGGGCCCCCGGCCATGTCGAGCTGCACCGCAGCGGCGTCGTCGCGGACTTCCACGCCGAGCTGAACAGGGTTCTGGAGCGATGGGGGGAGGAGCAGGGGGCGTCCGGGCCGCTGAAGGTCCTGCGCACGCAGGTTCAGGACCGGGACCTCGGTCCGACGAACGACCCCGCGCGGATGGAGGCTCTGCTCCCCGACCTGTTGCGCAACGGCTGGCCGCTGCTGGTGACCGCGACCGCCGGGGGCCGGTCGCTGGACCTGCTGGTCGATGTGCGGGGTTCGCTGGGAGCGACTCGCCGGCTCGGCGACGCCCCGTCCAAGGTCGAGTCGACCGTGGAGCCCAGCAGCACCGAGAGCTCCGGGCAGATCGAGGAGCGGAAGTGGTCGGTGCGTCACGATGCCGGTCCCGGTGCCTTCGCCGGTGACGGGAGCGCGGCCCGGCCGAGGATGTTCGCCGCCTACTTCGTCGACTACGAGTCCATAGACACGTCGTCGACCGAACGGTCCACGACGCGCTCCTCGTCCGGGACCGACACGATCACCGACCGGACCCGGTCGGTGCGTGACCTGGACCTGACCTTCGACGTCCACGCCGTCGCGCGCCGTGGATCGGTGCTGCGGCGGCTCGATCCGTTGCTGGAGCGCCTCGGGAGGGGCAGGCATGCCCGAGCCGACTTCACGGCGACCGGCACCCTCGTCGGGCGCTGCGGGCGATCCCGGAGCCCGCCACCGGACGGACCGAGCGGGTCGAGGGTTCCTGGCGGGAGGCCCGGCGGGCCGCCGGGCTGGCTCCTGGTCTTTCCGAGGACGCCCGGATCCGGGTCCGGCAGAGCCCGGGTCTGCGAGTCCCGCGGGAGCTCGACCCGATCACCCACGGGCCCAACGGCCAGCCCGATCCGGACGTGATGCCGCCGGTCGACCGACGCACGCTGCTTCTGGAGCTGTCGCGCTCGAACACCGCGGAGAACCTGCGGACCCAGCTGGGGCCCGAGGGCCGCCGGGTCGAGCTGGACCGTGGCCGCTACTCCGCGGTGACGATCCGCACCGACTTCGCCGCCGTCGAGGTCCACGGCCCGATCGAGCGCACCCGGACCGGTTCGGTGGCCGAGACCCGGTCCGGCGGCCGCGACCACAGCCGCTACTTCGCCGCTCACAGCTACGCCTCGCTCGAGGCCCGCACCCGGCCTGCGGAGTTCGACACCGACGGCGACGGCGTGAACGAGGGCTCCCAGTACACCCCCTACACCTCGGTGGTGGACGCGGCGCCGGTCCACTCGGTGCGTACCCGGGCATCAGGGGTCGAGCACTCGACGACCCGCACCGACGAGACCTCGTCGCAGATGACCCTGCTCCGCGTCGAGGCGCGGCACACGCTGCAGTACGAGCACCGGAGCGGGACCACGGACGACACCGTCCGCGAGTTCGCCGAGCCCATGACCCTCGAGGGCGACGACACCGCGCTGGCCGACCTCCTCGCCGACCGGCGGCCCGTCCGGCCGGACCCGGGCCGTACCCGGTTGCCGGCGATCGAGGAGGAGCCCGAGGAGCCCGGGACCCCGCCCGGGGACACCGGCAGCGACCGCAGCGGTAGCGGCACCGGCACCGACCTCTACAGCCCGCCGACACCACCCCCGGCCCCGCGCACCCAGGCCCCGCCCCCGGTCCCCGGGGATGCCGCCGATCGGATCGAACCGGCGCGCTCGGACGACCTGCCGACATTGTGGGTACCGGAGCTCAGCTCCCGGGTGCAGGACGAGCTGCGGCAGGCGATGACGCGGTTGGTGCCGGGCCTGGAGATGCCGCGCGGTGCGGCGTTCGACCGGGGTGTCGCGGAGCTGCGGGCGAGGCTGCTGGCGGATCCGGAACAGGCGGCGGCGCTGCCGGAGCTGCCGACGGAGGAGATCGGGCGGCTGGAGGCGGACCGACACGCCGGGTTCCTGGTCCACCAGCTGCTGCAGGACAACGGCAGGACACCGGGCCGACCCGGCCTGCGCGGCGGAGCGCCCGGACCACTCGACACGCACACCGGTGGTGGTCCGGCCACGACGGAGACGAGCGCCCCCCGGGCCGGTACCCCCGAGACCGCCGACGGGACGCGCCCGTCGTCGCCGGATGTGCCGGAGATCGTGGTGACGCCTCCGCAGGAGCCGGACGGAGTGGTGACACCACCGCCGGTGCCGGAGATCGTGGTGTGGTCCCCGGAGGTCGGCGATGTGATCCCGGAGCAGAACCTCCGGCGGACGGACCCGCCGGCCGACCTCGCCGTCGGCACGGACGCGGACGTCGCGGCCGAGGCGTTCGAGGCACGCACCCGGGCGTCGCACACGACCTCCATGGACGACCGGACCGAGATCGTCGAGGACCCGACGATCCCGGAGCCCGAGGTGTCAGTTCCACAGGACCTCCTCCCGAGCCGGACCGGGCCCGCCGGCCTCACCGCCCGCGACTCGCTCGTCGAGGACGCCGAGGTCGCGGATCGCCTTCTACGGGAGCTGGGTGGGGAGACACCCGAACCGGCGCCGCGGCCGGAGTCGGTCGGCCGGTCGGTCGAGTCCGGACACGGAGGGGAGCGACCCTCGGGCGCTGGTCCGGGAGGACTCCCGGCCGGTCACCGACGAACCCGGCTCCGAGGTATCGGACGGAGACGGCAGCGGGGATGACTCGTCGGACGGGTCCGACTCGTCCGGCCGGACGGGTGGGTCCGGTGACGGCGCCGGGACCCACCGGGTCGGGTTCGGCCGCCGCGGCCGGACGATCGCGCCGGAGGACGACGCGGCTCTGCGCGGGCTGGTCGAGTCGCTGGTGGCCGCGGACCGGCGTGACGCCGAGGCGGGATCCGACCGGCCGAGGCGCCGGTTCGAGGTCGTGGGCGACGGCCGGGGCGCGTGGTGGGACGCGGCCCGCCGGGAGCGGACCGGCGCCGTGCGCGCCGAGATCACCGCCACCCGGTTGCGGGAGATCCTGGCCGAGGTGCCCGGTGGCCGGGACGTCGTGATCACCACGCGGGCCGCCGCCACTCTCGACCCGGCGGAACGGCCGCCGCGGTCGGCGTCGGCGGTGGTGTCGGTGGTGGCGCCGGAGCCGCGGACGGTGATGGGCGACCGGGGTGGGCGGGTCGTCGGTGACGCGCCGCCGCGGGTGCTCCTGCGCACCCCCGACTCGCAGATCGACTTCGAACAGGTCGAGGCGTGGGTCGAGGCCACCGGAGATCCTTCCCGGGTAGGCGTCTGGGGCGTTCCCGAGCTGGTCGGGCCGGAGAGCTACCGGAGGTTGGCCGACCTGGGTGTGGTCCTGGAGGACGGGGCCAGGGAGGTCCAGGAGAACCTCGGTGTCGACGTCCGTGGACTCGACGCCGACGCCCGGGACGCGCTGCTGAAGTGGGTGCCGCAGTACGCCTGGGGCGGGATCGTGGTCGACCGCGGTGTCTCCCCGGAGGGGATCGAGGTGCGCGCTGCCGTGCCGCTGCCGGTGCGCGCCGGTGCGGACCTGCCCTATCTGCCGCGCCTGGCCGAGGGACGGGAGTCGGGTACCACGGGGATCGTCGTCGGTCCGCGTATGTCTCCGGCGGTGAACGCGCTGCTCAACGCTCACCGGGATTCCCCGGCGCGGATGCTGGACGACACCGCAGTGGAGGGGGTGTTCGCCCGCCACCTGGACCCGTCCTCGACCACGCCGCTGCGCCAGGAGTTCGCCTCTGGTCGTTACCGTGCGGAGAACCCGCTGGCCGAGCCGGCGGTCCCGCGGGCCTCGGAGGCACTGCCCCGGGAGGCTCTGAGGGTTCCGCAGTCCCGGCCGGTGACCCCCGCACCGCCCGCCCCCGAGTTCGCCGGTGCGATCGAGCTGTCCGAGCTCACCTTCGACGGCCGGCTGACCGATCCCCGAGCGGTGGAGGCCCGCGCGAGCGATCCCCGCGTCGGCGAGCTGAGCGACGCCCGGCTCGACGAGCTGCGCGACCCCGCCGCCGCAGCGCAACGCGAGGCCCGCGCACGTGAGCTCCGCGCGTCGCCACCCGTTTCGAGCGAGCGGGCCCGTGTCGAGCAGGTCGACGGAGCCGATGTCCGTGCGCAGGCCCGGGCCCTGCTCGACGAGGTGACGCTGCCGGAGCGGGCCGTGGACGGCGCCCGCGCGATGGTCGACGCCGCCCTGTCGGACTCGAACCTGGCCGCCGAGCTGCGGCGCGACCCGGGGGCGGTGCAGGTCGTCGAGTTCGGCGCGAAGGCCGCGCAGGGTGCCCGGATCCGGGTCCGGACCGTCTCGGTGGAGCCGGACGCCGAGCCGGCGCGCCGGAGCCTGCACGACCTGGCGCGCAGTGCGGAACGGTCGCTGTCGGACCGCCGCGTCTCGCACGGCCGTGGCCTCGTCTTCAGCGAGCCTCTGACGATCTCGATCCCGCTGCTGTTCGTGCATCTCATGATCCGGGCGGCGGGTCTGCTGACCGGCCGCGGGAGCGATCTCGGATCGGTCCGGTCCTACCGACGCAGCACCTCGGTGGCCGAGAGCGGCGTCGAGGTCGACACCGCCCGTAACCGGGTCCGCTTCGCACTCGACCTCGATCTGCCCGGCGACCCGGGACACGCCCGGCGCGAGGCGAGGGCCACCGCGGAGATCGGGCAGCGCACCGGCGCCGAGGCGACCCTGCGCGATCCCGGCACCGAGCGCCCGGTGTGGTCCCGGCCCGACGACGTGCTGCACGCCCAGCTCGAGGGTCTCGACGACCTGGCCGAGCGGCTCCGGACCCGACTCGACATCAGGGTCGGCGACCCCGCGGCGGACGAGATCCGGAGCTGGCTGCACGAGATGGACCAGTCCCTGCTGACCGGGCCGGAGTCGCGCACGTTCTCCGTGGTGTCGTCCGGACCGACGCGCGCGTCCCGGCCGGTGACGGTCACGGTCGGCCCGACCGACGGCGTCGCCTGGTGGTCCTACCCGCCGCGGGAGGGCACCGCCGAGCAGCGCGACATCCGTACCGTCGAGACGCGGTACGACCGGCTCCGCGGCCGCTGGCGGGGCCTGGGGCTCACCGTCATGGGTGGGGTGTTCTTCCCCGGGGTGTTCGGGCTGGGTGGCGGGCCCGCCTACAACCGCTACCGCACGACCACGACGACGAACCGTACGGTGGGTGAGCAGGAGGTCGTCGACGTCCGGACCCACTCGGGGCCGATCCAGCGCCACGACGTGCGGCGCCGGGTGTTCGCGACGATCGCGCCCGAGTCGGGTCCGCCGACCGTGCTGGAGGGCGGCGGTGTCGTGACGGCCCGGCTGTGGGTCAAGCCCGAGCCCGTACCGTCCACCGGGACCGACTCCACCCGTCGCGGTGTCGATCCTGCCGAGATCACCGAAGGCGCCCGTGCCCGCCGGCGGGCCGGCGCGGTCCATCTGCTGGACCAGGACAGCCGGGACCTGGTGGTGGCGCATGCCTCCGAGCGCCTCGCCGCCGAGCACGGGGTGGACCCGGATCTCGTTGCGGGCCCGTTGCGGAGGTTCCTCGACACCCACGCCGAGGAGATCACGACCGGGCGCGCCCGGTTCCCGATGAACGAGATCGTCCGGGGCGCGCCGGACGTGTTCGTGGGTGCGTCCGTCGGCGAGAGCTCCGGGCGCCGGCACGAGATCCCGAACAGCACGGGGAGCAGCACGACCGGCACCGGTCAGCGCGACGAGTCCGGTGTGGCGTACCGGAAGGACACCAACCTCGGACCGACCTTCCAGGGCTATGCCCAGGGCCTCTACTACGTCAGCGCCGGCGCCACCTACAAGTGGGGTGCGGCCGAGAGCAGTACCGCCGCGCTCCTGGCGAACGCCACCAGCACGACGACGGCCCGCCCGCTGGAGGGTTGGGACTACCCGGCGAGCTTCCACGTCGGGATCGGTGGGAGCTGGTCGACGCCCGGCCCGGACGGCGCTGCGCTGCCGGGAAGGGTGGGTGTGATCGTGCCCGCGCCGGCCGCCGACCCGCCGGCCGGCGACGCACCCGGGACCGGAGCCGCCACGGCCCGCTGGAGCGATACGGCGCCGGAGCCGTTCGCGCGGCGCGGGAATCCGCCGCTGCGTTCGGAGAACGAGACCGTGCAGCAGGCGCCGGACCTCACCGTCGAGGCCGCCCGGTTGCTGCACCGTCCGGCGGCGACGGGCGTCGGCGCGGTCGTCCGCGGGGTCCTCCGGCCGTTGTTCGCGCCGTTCGTCGGTTCCCGGCCGGACCGGATCGACGAGCCGCACCGGGCCCGCCGGTTCTTCCGCCACGACCCGCGCCGCGACGGCGCGAACTCGAAGAACGCCGCGCTCGAGATCCTCGAGACCTCGACCTCCCCCCACGCCCAGCGCGCGATCGGGGACGAGGCCGCCGCCCGGCACCGCGACATCCACCTCACGACCAGCGGCCGCGAGGGCTGGTTCGGCCAGCGTGCCGACCTGCTGCAGCTGCGGCAGACCCGCACGCTGGGCAACCCGCGGATCGTCGCCGTCGACGAGGCACACACCTTCACCCACACCGTCGACCCCGGCGTCGACGTCGGCCGGGAGGCGGGGACGCACGGCGGCTGGCGAGGCCGGGTCGGCGCACTCGGGATCACCTGGGTACTGGACCATGTGGTCGCAGGCTTCGGTGGGGACCTGCAGGTCCAGCGGCTCACGACGTCCCGGTCGACGTCGGGTGGCAGGGACCGCGAGCTGCAGACCCGGACCCACACCGAGCGCGGATTCCAGGTGGTCTACGACTACACGGACAAGTTCGAGGGGAAGGTGCAGGAACGGGTCGTCGACCCGTTCGGGATCGACCACGGCCTGCCGAACCGCAACCACGCCCCGGAACGGTGGGTCGAGGTGCCCGGCGGGCTGACCAAGTGGGTCCCGGCGAGCGAGATCCACGACGTCGGTGTCCTCGACGAGGCCTCGCTGGGGTTCCTGAACCCGGGCGAGAGCTCCGCGTACCGGGCGGCAGCGCCGGAACCCGGTACGACCCCGCCCGACGACCGGATTCCGGACGGTGAGGCGGGCACGCCGGGCCACGTCGAGCTTCACCGCAGCGGGGTCGTCGAGCAGTTTCATGAGCGGCTGGGCAGCGTCCTGGACGCGTGGGGCGCCGAGCAGGGCGCCTCCGGGCCGCTGAAGGTCCTGGCGATGCGTGTCCAGGACCGGGAGTTCGGTCCGACGAACGACCCCGCCCGGATGGATGCGCTGGTCCTCGATCTGCTGCGCAACGGCTGGCCGCTGCTGGTGACCGCGGCTTCCGGGGGACGGTCGCTGGACCTGCTGGTCGACGTCAGGGGCTCGCTCGGCGTTGCGCGCCGCTTCGGCGACGCCCCGTCCGACGTCACCGGGACCACCCGGCCCACCCACACCGAGAAGACCGGGCAGAGCGAGTCCCGGAAATGGTCGGTGCGGCACGACGGGGGCGCCGGTGCCTTCCTCGGCGACGCGACACGGGCCCGGCCGAGGATGTTCGCCGCCTACTTCGTCGATTACGAGGCCACGGACACATCGGTGTCCGGACGCTCCACCGAGCGCTCCTCCACCGGCACCGACCGGGTCGCCGACCGGGCCCGGACGGTGCGCGACCTCAACCTGGAGTTCGGCGTCCACGCCGTCGCCCGCCGTGGCTCGGTCCTGCGGCGGCTCCACCCGCTGCTGGAGTTCTTCGGCCGGGGCGAGCCCGCTCGGGCCGACTTCACCGCGAGGGAGACCATCGAGCGGGCGCTGCGCACGACCGCGGAGCCCGCCACCGAACCGACCCAGCAGGTCGAGGGTTCCTGGCAGGCCCGGCAGGCCGGGCCGGGTCCCGGGCTCTCCGAGAACGCCCGGATCCGGGTCCGGCCGAACCCGGCGGTATCCATCCCGCGGGGGCTCGACCCGATCACCCACGGGCCCGACGACCGGCCCGACCCGACCGTGATGCCGCCCGCGGAGCGCCGCACACTGCTCCTCGAACTGTCCCGGTCGAACACCGCGGAGAACCTGCGGACCCAGCTCGGGCCGGGCGGCCGCCGGATCGAACTGAACCGCGGGCGGTACTCCGCGGTCACGATCCGCACCGACTTCACCACCGTCGAGGTTCACGGCCCGGTCGCCGGCCTCCGGACCGGATCGGTGGCCGAGACCCGGTCCGGCAGCCGCGACCACGGCCGTTACTTCGCCGCGCACTCCTACGGCTCGGTCGAGCTGCGGACCCGGCCTGCCGAGTTCGACACCGACGGTGACGGCCAGAACGAGTCGTCCCAGTACACCCCCTACACCTCGGTGGTCGACTCCGCGCCGATCCATTCGGTGCGCACCCGGGCCTCGGGGGTCGAGCACTCGACGACCGGCACCGACGAGACCTCGTCGCAGATGACCGTGCTCCGCGTCGAGGCGCAGCACACGCTGCACTACGAGAGCCGGACCGGGGCAGCGGACATCACGCGCGAGTTCGCCGAGCCGATGACGCTCGAAGGCAACGACGCCGCGGTGGTCGACCTCGTCGGCGAGCGGCCCGTGCCGCCGAACCGGGAGCGTGACCGGATCGCCCCGATCGAGGAGGCGCCCGAAAACACCGAGCCCCCGGCCGGCGACACCGGCCGCGATGCGGGCACCGACCTCGACAGCCCTCCGACACCACCCCCGGCCCCGCGGACACAGACCCCGGAGCCGTCGCCGCTGGAGCCGGCGACACGGCAGGCGACTCCGCCACTGCTCGACGGTCCCTCAGGGACCGACCGCACGCCAGCCGATGACCCGGCTCCGGACCTCTCCCACAACGTGCGGGCCGATCTCCGCATCTCGACACCGGTGCACGACGACTCCACGGGTACGGACCTCGCGGGAACGAACTTTGCCGGTACGGATGTCCCGGTCACGGATGCTCCCCGGAGCGGGAGCCTGACCGTGTCTGCGGCACCGTCGTGGACGGAGCTCGGCGGCCCGCACGAGACCGCGGCACCGTCGCCCGACGGTCCGGCCCACCTGTGGTCTGTGGAGACGGCGAAGGACCCGGTGCGGGTGGCCCCTGAGACCCCGGAGGCGCTCGCCGACCTGCAGCGGCGATCGGTGATGGGTGGGCATCTGACCTGGGTGCCGGAGCTGGAGAGCTGGATCCTGGACGACGACCTCGTCCAGCGGCTGCCGGAGGCGCAGGCCGAGCTGCGGATGCGCGGGCTGGCGGCGGAGTCCGCACCGATTCTCGGACGGCCTGTCGTCGCGTCGGTGGATGTGGACCACGCACCGGTGTCGGTGCGCGACACCCCGGGCGCCGCAGCGCGGTCCGGATCGGACCCCGATTCCATCGAGCACTCACCCGAACGCGGGTACCCGGTCCCCGAGGACGAGTTCGATCCGGAGAGCAACGACTACCGGACCGTCGAACACACCACGGCCGGGAGCCGGATCCCGAGCCTGTCCGACGACGTGCGGGCCGAGTTGCGTACCGGGATCCTCACCTCGCTCCCGGGGACCGACCTGCCCGAGGGGCCGGCTTTCGACCGGCTGGTGCAGGAACTACGCGACGAGACGCACACGGCCTACCAGCGCAACCGCGCCGTGAGCGAGCCCGACCGGTGGCCCCGATGGGAGATCGCCCCGGTCTCCGGGGACGCGATCGGCCGCGGCGAGGCCGCTGATCTCGTCCGCGACCTGGTACAGGCGTTGCTGGCCCGCGACGGCAGAACGCCGGGTGTGGCGTTGACCGGCGGCGCACTCGGACCGGAGTTGGAGGTCGCCGACGTCCGATTGACCGGGAAGACCGTCGTGGCGGGCCGGCACGTCAGGCTCGAGACCGACCTGCTGGAGGACGGCCAGCGGATCGCGGAGATCGTCGCGAGTCCGATGGCGGCGCTCCGCGGCGAGCAGAGTCGCCCGCCGCCCCACCAGGTCTGGTCCGAGATCGACCGCCTGCTCCGGAGGCTGCGCGACGCCCGGCCGGGCGCGTCCATCCGGTCGATCTTCGGTACGGAGGCGGGTTTCTCGGTCCGGGAGGGGCACGTCGAGCAGATCCGCCGTGACGAGCTCCCGGTACGGGCGATCGGTGAGCACGTCACGGTCGGGTCCTCGGTGTTCGGTCTGGGCAGGCATCTCCGGGAGGCCTACGACGACGCGCTCCGTGAGGGCGTGCCCACCGACGAGTTCGCCATGCGGGCGAACCGGGATGCCCGGGCGTTCGGACAGGAGGTCGGCGAGCGGTTTCTCATCGCCGTCGCCGGCCCCGACGCGCGGTCCCGGCTCGCCGCGGACCCTGCCCTGCGGGCCGACCTGGACGCGGTGGAGGGACACACCGCGCTCGCCTACACACAGTTGCTTCCGGGCCTGCGGAAGTCGGCGCCGCAACAGACCATCGAGAAGAACCTGACCCTCGTCCTGTCCCGGGTCCCGATCTCCGCGGTCCGCGGTGGCCTGCCCGGCCGGGTCCGCCGGTTCATGGACGAGAACTCCGCCGGGCTCACCACGCTGTTCGAGGAGACGATCGCCGCGAACGGCCCGCGCACGGGGATCGACACCGCCGGTCCACTCCTCGACCAGCGGCTCGGCCGGGGCCGAAGCCCGTTCACCGGGAGACACTTCGTCAGCCAGACCTGGAGCCCGGTCCCGGCGGGCGAGGTCGTGGTCCCGCCGAACGCGATGGTCCTGTGGATGCACTCCGAGCTCGACCGGCTCGACACCGCCGACGACGGCCGTCCGGCGTTGCCCCTGGTGCCGCTGGAGCACCGCTACTTCCGCACCGTCTCCGGCGGCGACGGCATCGCCCGCGCCTACGTCCGGCAACTGCGCTGGCAGGACATCTCGCGGCGGATCGACGACGACGCGTGGGTCGCGATGGCGGAGTCCGCGGTCGCGGAGCGCGGGCCGGAGTTCGTGGCGACGCTCCCACCGCCGGCACGCAGGCCCGAGGGCGTCCTGCTGTCCGACGAGCCCTTCCCGGACCCGGCGCGGGTCGGCTTCGCCGAGCACGGCGACACCCCGGTGGACGGTAGGTGGGCCCGGACCGTCGACACGTTCGCCAGGGATGCGCTGGACCGGGCCGTCGATCTGGCCGACAGCGAGGTGCCGGAGCTGGTCCTGCGCGTCGAGGGCGGCGGCAACGGCGGGCTGCGCAGCCGCGCAGGTGCGGTCGCGCGGGGCGACGAGCGGGCCGGGATCGTCGCTGACGAACTGGAACGCCGGATCGCGGAGCTCCGGACCGAGCGGGCGGCCGCGAACCCGATCCCGATCCGGGTCGAGCGGTCCAGCCGCGGCTCGGGCTCCGGGGCGAGCCCGCTGCCGGAGCCGAGGAACTCGGGTGAACGACGTGAGGTGCGGCTCTGGGCCGACGCGGTCCGGCGGGGACACACGGCGCCCGCTCCCAGGGATCCGGAGATCAGTGAGGCGGCGCTGGATGCGGCGGTGCTGCGCCCGACCGTCGCGGCGCTGCTGGAGCGGATGTCACTCGACGACGGGCGTCGTGTCGCGCCGCCGGACGCCGGTGAGGTACTGCGGACGATCGAGGAGACCTACCGGTTCAGGAGACGGCCGTCGACCCGCACGGCGTTCGCCCAGGAGATCGCGCGGCAGCTGCACGACCATGCGAACACGGGTCCGGCGGGACGGCGATGGTGGGACGAGCCGCCGGCGGTGCTCGACGAGTTCCAGCGGATGGCGGTCATCTCGGAGATGCGTCGGCAGAGGCTGCCGAGCAGTCGTGAGCTGGCGGATTCGCTGTACGAGAGCTACCGGAGCAACCGGCGGGACCGGTATCCGAACCGTCCGGTGCCGACCCAGTCGGCGCCGTTCGCGGTGGACGTGGTGGCGATCGGCCGGCTGGGACACGTGCCGGAGCCGACCGGCTTCGGGCGCACCCCCGAGGCGGCATCCGGTCTGAACGACCCCGGCCCGTCCACCCGGCCCGCACCGCGCCCGGAGCTCCAGCCCGGCCAGGTGCTCGTCTCCCGGACCACCGCCGCCGAGCGCTGGACCGGATCGGTGGCGCCGCGGTCGTTCGGCCGCGACGACACGTTCGTGCTCGACCACGACCTCACCGAGGGCTCCCCGGCCCGCGGCACCACGGTGACGGTCGAGGTGCCGGCCGGTGTCCCGGTCGTCGTGCGTGGCTCGTCGACGGGACCGCGGACCGTACTGCCCGCGGGCAGCGTGCTGCAGGTCCTCGACGAGGGCGGGGCCGGTCGTCCGCCGGTCGTCGGGGCCGTGCACCGGCCGGACCCGGCCGACGACCTCGCCGAGTCGTTGCGCACCCGGGCGCTGACCGGTCCCGGCGGCGCCCCCGCGGTGCGCCCGATGCTCGGACCGGACCTGTTCGGCCTGCTGTCGCCGCCCGCCGCGCCGGGCTTCCTGCGCGGACTCGACCAGGACACGATCCCGGCCGAGTCGCTCGGCTCCTTCTTCGCCGCCGTCGATCTCGCTGCCCCCGAGGCGCCCACGGCGCCCCTGCGGACGGCGGACCTGACCGGCGACACCCCGGTGATCCGGGAGGACTGGGACCGCTTCGAGGAGGCCGAGACCTGGGCCGAGCTCGGCGCGCGCGGGGAGAGCGAGACCCCCCGGCTGCTGCACTTCATCTGGTTCGGCAGTCCGGCGTCCCCGCACCGGGGGCCGTCACAGGGTTTCATGGCGGGTCTCACCCGGTCCCGGGCGGCGTTCGACGGCCCGGCCGTTCTCTGGACCGATCTCACCCGGGAGCAGATCGCGGCCGTCCGCCGCGACCCCGGTGCCGCGGACCCCGCCCTGGCCGAGATGCTGGACCGGACGGCAGAGATCCGGGTCCGGCTGGCCTCGATCGACGAGCTCTTCCACCGCGACGCCCCGATGCTCGAACTCGACGCGGAGTTCCGCTCCGAGATGCTGCGCGGGACCAAGGGCGGCTGGGCGAAGGCGTCCGACATCGCCAGGATGGAGATCCTTCACCGGTTCGGCGGGCTCTATCTCGACGGCGACGACATCCTGTCCGACGCCGACGCCGCGTTCGGATCGGGTGTCCTGGACGGGCACGCCGGCGGGCGCTACTCCAACAGCCACCTCCTCGCCGCCCGTCATCACCCGGTCGTGCGGGAGCGCCTGCGCGTCGTCGCCGAGCAGTACGACCGGACGCAGATCGAGATCGTGCCCAGTGAGCTCGAGGGCGACGAGCCGGTCCGGCGGATGTCGGTGCTCTACCGCGCTTCCCCCGGAGCCTCACCTCGCTCCCCAGCCTGCCCGGCGTCCTGATGCCGCTCCCTCCGCTGATGGAGGGCGTGACGATCGGGGAGGACAACAGCTGGCACGGCCCGCCGTCGCCCGATGCGCGCCCCCGTATCCCGGCCGAGGCGGTCGAGCCGACCGTCGCCCTCACCGCCCGGGTCGTGAGCACCCTGCTGCGGGACCTGCACAACCGCCCCGGCGACCTGCACCTGTCCGCCGTGGAGCCGCTGGTCTCGCGGCACGTCGAGCCCGACCTGATCTGGCGCGGTGCGCTGCGGTTCCTCGCGTCGATGCCGCAGGTCCGGCTGCGGGTCGAGAGCGTGACGCTCGGAACCGGCGAGAACCGGGTCGCGCTCCCCGCCGACCTCTCCGCCCTGATCGAGGAGATCCCGTCGGAACCGCTGACGCAGATCGGCGAGCGGGTGCGGCCGGCGATCCTGCACACCTACCCGCCCTACGGGCCCACGCCGGAGATGATCCTCGACGTCCCGTCGACGAGCCTGGTCGACAGCCTGCGCGAGCGGCAGCGGGGTACGGGCGGGGCCGGGCAGGACGCCGGGGCGGAGTCGGTCGGCGAGCGGATCTGGTCCGGCCTGCTCCCGGCCGAGATCCCCGCGGTCGGCCGGTCGTTCGAGCTGACGGCCGACTTCGACCCGTCCTTCCGTCCGCTGCAGGCGGGCAGCCCGGTGCGGCTGCTCGTCCCCGAGCCGGCGTCCGTGGCCTGGTGGAGCGGCCCCGGGGGATCCGGGCCGAGGTTGCCGGCCGGTACCCGGATGTCGGTGATGGGGGAGTCGGACACGGGTGGTCTCCGGGTCGCCGACCTGGTGCTGGAGCACCTCGGGCCCGATCCGGACCGTGACTCGGAGTCCGGGTCGAGCAGTTCCGACGGTTCCAGCGGAAGTTCGGTCGGGCGGGGCGCCGAGCGCGGATCCCCCGGGGTGCTCGCTCCGCGGCAACGGCCCCTGGTCGGGTCGATCGACGAGATCCTGGGCGCCGGACCCTCCCGGCCGGCTCGTGCCCTCGGCCCGGACACCCCGGCCCGGGAACCGGTACCGACCCCCGGGGCCGACCTCGTCGAGCAGTCTCCCGAGAGATCGTTCGAGGTGGAGCCGGGCGGCGTGACGCCGGGTGTCTGGGTGGAGGAGATCCACCCGAACGTGCGCGCGGTGTTACGTCGGGAACTGGGCACGTTGCTCGGGGGCCGGGAGTTGCCGAACGGTGCCGAGTTCGACGAGCTCGTGTCGCAGTTGCGGGAGGAGACCCGGGTCGCGCTGGAGCGTCGGCGGGAGTCGGCGGCTTCGGGGCTGGGAACCGATGGAGAGGCCGCGTCGTGGCCCGTGCGGGAACTCGGCCCGGTTCCGCGCGACAGGATCGGTGGCTTGCAGGCGACGCTTCTGGCCGGTGGTCTAGCCCGGGCGCTTCTGGCACGGGAGGGGAAGACGCCGGGCGAGCCGGGGCTGGGCGGCGGTGCACCGGGACCGGGTGTGGATGCATCAACCTCAGAGTCGGTGGCGGCGATCGAGGGTCTCCGGGAGAGCACCCGCGGCGCACAGAGGAGGCTCGCCGGGAGCGGTCCCCACGACCTCGACGAGACAGGCGGGACGACGTCGTCGCGGCGGACGTCCGACGCCGTCGGGAACGTCCCCGTCGAGAGCTCTCTGCCCGCGCGGTGGGATCCCTCGTCGATGAGGGCCGACCCCGGATTCGTAGACATCGTCGTCGAGGGCCGCCGGAAGCTGGCCCGAACCCCCGGCGTGGCGTCGGTCGGCGCACCGAGTCTGGTGAGCCGTGCCGACGTCCTCTCCGAACTCCGTCGATTCGCCGATGAACGTGGGCGCACGCTCCCGGGCCGCAAAGCTCTCACGGAAGCGGTGTCCCACGTGCTCGGCGCCGACAAGATACTGCCGACGCTCACCCTGAGTCTTCGTGCGCGCGGCTGGCGGGCGGAGTACCCCGAGTTCGTCCAGCGTTTGGAGGAATGGGCGGCCACGGGGGCCGATGACCCCAGCACCGTCAGGAGCCGTCTGGACGGCGGGTGGCAGGAAGGCGGGCGGTCGCTCCTGCCGGGCACACGCATGACCACTCTCGACACGTCGGCCCTCGTCCGCGTCTGGGCCCAGGCGGCGCTCCGCGCGGGCTCCTCCGCACGCAGCCTGATCAGACGGTCCGGAGGCCTGGTGGACACGACGACGCTGGGGAAATGGAGTCGAGGTGTTGTCACCGATCCAGGAGTCGTGTCGCGCGAGCTCGACGTCCACCAGCAGAACTGGGGAGGATTCGCTGCCGACCGCGGGTGGGAGGACGGCAGCGAGACCGAGTTGCTGGCCATCGCCGGCGAGACGGCAACCGGAGTGATGGGCACGGTCGTCAGCCCGGACCCGCCGCCGAGTGAGCGGATCGTCTACAACCTGCTGATCGACCACGTGGCCACGGCACTGGTCGAGCAACGGATCTGGGAACCAGGGCTCGTCGGTACGGACGTTCCATCGGATATCACGGAGTCCGCGCGGCTCTTGGTGGAGAAGGCACAGGACGCCGGCTTCCTGTGGCCGTTCATCGGCTCGGCGGGGCGCTCGCACGGTTCGACGTCCACCATGGCCCCGGCTGGACCGTCGCGGACCGCACCACCCCCGTATGTACCGGTCGGGGAGGTCTCCCGTTGGGACGCCGACGCCCTGGCGTCGGACGGCGCTTTCACGGAGATCGTCCGCGAGGCGCGGGACCGTCTCGTGAGATCACCGGGCGCGGCGAACTTCTCCCAGGACGCGGTTCAGGTCGACGGAACATTCCGAGACCGGTTGACACGGTTCCGTGCCGGGGACGGCCGAGTCGAACTGCCTGCTGCGGTACTGCGTCAGGCGATCAGGCAGGTCCTGGCTCGTGATCCGCAGCGGAGACACGACTTCGTCGACCGGCGGATGGAGGGATGGCGGACCGAGCATCCGCAACTCGTGGAGATGGTCGAGGGCTGGGCGACCGATGGAACTGCGGTTCCGTCACTCCGTGGCAGGCTCGACGAGCTGAAGGCGGCCAACGACGGCGGATTCGCACCGCGGGTGCCCTTCGAGAAGCGGGACGAGGAAGCGCTCACCCGGATCTGGGCTCGCGCCGGCTGGGTCAGCGGGCGGCCCATTCCGTGGCTGTCCTGGGCTTCCGGCGGACTGGCGACCGCAACCCAGATCAACGGCTGGCGGGACGCCCACACGTGGGTCCCGAAGTTCCGGGATGTCGGTGTGCTGACGCAGCACGACGGGTTCCGGACGGTGGTTCTCGGCGTTCGCGCGGAGCTGGCCCGTACGCCGGGCGTCCCGGACACCATGGCGGGCACGCTCGGGACGAGCGCCGTCTTCGCGGAGAGGGTCGTGAGCCTGGGCATCGAGGTGGGTCGTGCGATGCTTTCCGATCCGTCCCTGTCGGCTGCGGTGTCTGCGGTTCTCGCGGATCACCCGTGGGGACAGCACAGGCAGGTCGAGCTCAGAGCCGACGGATGGCGCACCGATCAGCCGCAGCTGGTCGCGCTCGTGGGGGGATGGAGTCGCGAGTACCCCGCCCCGGACCGATCGTTGCCGGACAGACTGGCGGCCCTGCGGGCGACCAACGACGGTGGTTTCGTACCAGGCATCCCGTTCGTCAGCCGGGACGAGATGGCACTCGTCCAGATCGCGTCGCGAGCCGGGTACCTGTCGGGCCGGTCACCGGAGCAGCTTGCGGACTGGGCCGACGGCCTGGTGGGCGTGTCGACGATCCGCGACTGGGCGGAGTTGTACGAGTGGGACGCGAACCGTCGTCGCTCGGTGCCTTCCTCGGCGCGCGCGGACGAGACGCCGACCACGGCGGACACGCGCATCCGCGATGATGCGGCGGCCGACGCGACACCGGGCCCCGAGCTCCCGCCCGACCTGGAACGGTCGGTGTCGGAGGTTTTGGAACTGCCGCGGCTGGACTGGCATGTCCTCGCAACAGGAATGGGGAGAACCGTCGGCCAGCTGTTCGACCTGGATGCTGCGGCGAGGGAGTTGGTCTCCGAGGTTCTGCCGGATCTGCTCTGGTCCGGCCCTCGAGGCCGAGTGGCGTTCAGCCTGATGGTGGACCGAATCGCAGTGGAGCTGGTCGAGTGGGGGCTGACGGGCTCGCCCACCGCCGGCACCGCCGCCGCGGAGGGCACCCGAGCCGTGGCGAACGAGCTCGCCCGGCGGGTGCGGACGGCGGGTATCGCACCGAACCCGGGGGCGATCGAGCCGGAAGCCGAGCCGGCCTCGAAACGGTCACGGATCCTCGGCCCGGACGACGTACACGGCACGGAGAGGACCGATCTGCCCACCCGCCCGGCCCGGCGCCCGTGGCACCAGCTGGTCGACGCCCCCGAGCTTTCGCACAACGAGCGGGGCGACCTCCGGCGGGCGATGCAGGTGGCCGATCCGCGTGCGGGTTCCGCGGTGTTCGCCGCGCTGCCCGAACTGCCGGAGGGCCGGGAGTTCGACCAGCTCGTCGAGTTCCTGCGCGCCCGGGTGGACGACATCGGGTCGGGACCCGGTCATGGCGGTGCGCCCCGGACGGATCCGGCCGGCCGGTTCGCCGATGCCTACGCCGTGTACTTCGGGGTGCCCCCCTGGATCGGCCGGGTCTGCGGGGCGGTGCCCCGCAGCCGCCCGGGGGCCCGTCGACCGGTCCGCTGCCCGACGGAGAAGCCGACCCCCGCACGAGCACCGCCGGAGTCGGTACGGACACCCGGACCGACATCTTCGAGCCACGGCCCGAGAGCCCGACGACCCCGTCGCTGGACGCCGTTCTGGCCGACGCTCAGAACGCGCCGGACGAGGGCTCCGCTGCCGGCGGACCCGACCTGTCCGGCAGCAACACACACGGCGACGACGACCACGCGGGCCTGCTGCGGCGGGAACCGTCCCTGCACGGCTCCGGAACCGTCGAACCCGGGCCGCTCACCGCGGCCGAGGTGGCCCGGAGCCACGCGGATGCCCGGCGGTCGGCCGAACGGTGGCACGCAGAGCTGGCCGCCATCCTGGTGGACGACGCCCGCGCCCGGTTCGCAGCCGAGCTCGCCGCGATCGACCCTGAGCTGGCGGAGCCCACCGACCCGCGCCGCACCGATGTGGCGCGCCGCCTGGACGTGCTGGACCCAGGACTGCCCGACGCCACCCGCCGGGAGCTGGACGGCATCACCACGAGCGAACAGATGGCGGAGCGGGCCGCCCGCGAGCAGTAGACGGCACGCCGCGAGGGACGCGCAGCCGAGGTGCTGGACGGTGCCGCGGACTTGTTCGACGAGATCGAGCTGGCCCGTGCCCGGGCCCGGCTCGCCGATCTCCTCGACGACCGGGAGGCACGGCGGGAGACCGACCGGGACCTGGGCGAGCTGGCGCTGCGGCGGGCCGAGCTCGGCGCGGAGCTCGACGCCACCGTCGGGGAGACCGTGCGCCGCGAGCTCGCCGCGGTCGATGCGGCGCACGAGGTGCCGCCGGCCACCCTGGTGCCGGACCCGGATCCGGACAGCCCGCGACCGGCCCCGTCGCCGGAGCCGACGGTCCCGGACGGCGACGCCCCGGTCGACGGCACCTCGCCGTCCCTCGACCTCGGACCGGTGACCGACTGGTACCCGGTGGACCGGATCGTCCTGGTCGGGGTACCGGATTCGGACGAGCCGTGGTCGTTCGTGCTGACCGAGCAGGGCGACGTGCTCGTGGGGCACCCGGCGCTCGACGAGCGGCATCCGCTGGACCTGCTGCCCGACGCCGACCGCGAGAGCTACGGCGACCGGATCGACCGGGCCCCGCGGACGGCGGTGACCACGGCCCGGCTGACCGGGACGGTGGCGGTCGCCGAGGACACGGGCTGGACGATCGAGGTGCGGCCCACCGGCATCCCCGACCGGTCCGCGACGATGCCGTGGGCCGAGGTCGTCCGGGCGGCCCGCAGGGTGCGCCAGGCATTCGCCGAGCAGAGTGACCGGACCAGCTCGATGCCCGTCGAGCTGGACGAGCACGGTCTGACCGTGTCCGAGGGCACAGTGCGCGAGCCACGGTCCGTCGGACCGGCGGACGAGACCACGATGCGCGAGCAGCTGGCGGCCCCGTCGGAGGACGCGGTGTACCCGGCGGCGACCGGAGCACCGGTGTCGCGTCCCAGCCTGCACGCAGTCCTGGGTCCCCGGGGTGGTGCAGGCCGACCGGTACTGCTCGACAGGGAGGGCCGGTTGCGGTTCGGCCCGCCCGAGAGCGCGGTCCCGGAGATGTTCTGGACTGCCGCCTACCGCATCCGGGCCGCCGAGACCGCGCCGGACTTCCTGACCAGCGACCAGATCGCCGACGCCGCGGCGATGGAAGAGATCGGGCAGCAGAGCGAGAACTGGCAGACGGCGATCGAGCTCGCCGGTTTTCCGGCACTCGGAGTGACGTTCGACGACACCGGCAACCCGGTCCCGACCCTCGACGGCAACCTCTGGGCCGGCACGCTGAACCGCTCCGGCGACGACGCGCTCGAGCTCCGGAACAACGGCGGCGTCGAGGGGGACCTCGGTCCCGACGGCCCCACCCGCGCCGAGGTGCTCGCCCGCATCGAGCTGGTCGCCCAGCAGCTCGCCGACCTCACGGGCAGTCGGGTGCGGCCGATCGGCACCATCGAGGTCATGGGTGACGAGCCCGGGTCCGCCACGGGCCCGGCGCCGGGCCCGGCGGACGACGCGATGTCGGTGTCCGACGCCGACTCCGACTTCGGCCCCGGTTCCGGG
Organism: Pseudonocardia sp. ICBG1293; assembly: GCF_020131355.1. Lineage (GTDB taxonomy): Bacteria > Actinomycetota > Actinomycetes > Mycobacteriales > Pseudonocardiaceae > Pseudonocardia. The sequence continues at coordinate 225,711 of NZ_JAHLEL010000044.1, read as the reverse complement.
GCATCGACCCGTGGGCCCCGTCTGTGGGACGACGACGCGGCCTCGACGATCTCCGACGGCGGAGTGCCCGCAGGGACGACGATGCCGGGCAGCCGTCTGGGTGCGGTGCTCGACCATCTGCGTCGTGCAGCCACGAGATCCCCCGAGGCCGAGGAGCTGTACCGGGGCCTCGACCAGAACGTGGACGAGCTCCTCGGTGCCGCCGAGGTCGCCCTCGACACCGTGGAGCAGCACGCGGGCCGCCACCTCGATGCATCGACGCTCACCGCTGAGGAACGCGAGAACCGTCTGGTCGAGCTGGTGGACCTGGCGCTGGAACCGCGTGCCGCCGCGCACCCGCTCGTCCGGGCCCGCCTGCACCCGGGCGGCGCCCGGCCCGATCCACGCGTCGACCACGGGATCGACGAGTCCGAGCTCGACGCCGACGTCGCCGCCGTCGTGGACGGCGCTCACACCGAGCGGAGCGAGCGCCTGGCGGACGTCATCGCCCGGCACGACGGCTGGATCGACGCAGCAGAGCCCGACGGGACGCTCTGGCAGACGGTGGCTGATGCCATGGGCCGGGCCTGGGACGACTCCCTCGCCCAGCGCACCGTCGTCGCGCGGTGGGCCGCGGAGATCGACCGGACGGCCCCTCCCGGCTGGCCCGCCCGCCCCGGCTCACAGCCGGTCGATGCTGCGCCGGTACGACTGGAGCGGGGTGGCGACCCCACGGCGCTGGGCACACCGGTCTTGAGCTACGCCGTGGCGCTGTTCGCCGCGCTGGAGGCGGCGCAACACGCGGTGGCTGCAGCAGCCCCCGACCTGCGGTACCCGCTCCTCCACCGCAGGCAGCTCGAGGCGACCCTGCCGCGGGTACCCTCCACCACCGGCGAGACGCTGGTGCTGCGCGTCGACCTGGGGATGGACGACCCCGCCGAGCCGCACGGCGTGCCGGTCGTGGTCGACATGCCCCCCGGCACCCCGCTGATCCGACCGGAGGTGGACGGGGAACTCCGGGAGTCACTCCCGGCGGGGACGGTGCTCTACCGCGCGGGCGACCACCGGGGCCGGGCGGTCCTGACGGTGATCGCGCCGCAGACGACGCAGACGGACTCGTTCGCCGTCATCCCGGACGTCCGGGGTGACGGGACGTTCACCCTTCCGCCGTTCAGCGAGATGACCACGGAGCGGCGGACCATCTCGGCCGCGTGGCCCGTGACGACGCCCGTACCGCCGGTGGACATGACCTTCGAGCTGGAACACGAGCTGGAGGGGACCGACCAGCCGTCGTCGGCGGGCGGGACCGCGGTGATCGTCGCGGTGCCTGCTGGTGCGACCGTCGTCGTGCGTCCGCAGGCGACCGGGGCGCTGCACACGGTGGTGCCGGCGGGGTCGGTCGTGCGGGTGCGTGACCTGTCGTTCGACGGTGACGCGTGGGTCGCACGCCTCGATCTCCTGCCGGCTGGGGCGGGACCGGACGACGACCGGCCCACCGACGGGCCCGTGGAGCCCGGACCGGGGCCGGCCGACGGCGCGGACCGTCCCGACGACGCCGGGGCCGACCCGGCCTCCGAGACCACCCCGGCACCGCGGGAGCGTCCGCAGACGACACCGGACGACGTCGCCGAATCCCCCGACGCCGTGGCGCCCGGAGCAGTGCACTGGCGGCAGATCGACGCACCGGAGCTTCCCCCCGGCGTGCGGACGGAGATCCGCACCGCGTTGCGCCGGATGGACCGGCACACCACCGATGAACTGCACGACGGTGAACTCGACCGGCTGGTGGAGTTCGAACGGTTGAGCAGTGGGCGTTCGGTGGTGTCCGGGAGCGGTATCGGCACCCAGGACGCGCGCTCGCTCGCCCCGCGCCTACTCGGCCACTACCGGGAGCAGGACGTCCCGGAGCCGCGGTTGCGCGGCGGAGCGCCCGGTGCAGCGCAGTCGCCGGAGACCCTGGAACGTGAGGTGACCGAGGCGCTGGTCCTGCCGCGGCTGGACTGGGACGGGTTCGCCATCGCGGCCGGCCTCGCCGACGACGAGGTGGGGAATCTGCGGTCCGCCGCGTCGTCGGTGGCCGCCGAGGTCATGGGGGACGTCGCCGCTGCCGGGCCGCGGGGCCGGATCGCGTTCGAGCTGGTGACCGATCACGTCGCGGTGCAGTTGTTCGGCCGGGGCGAGCCGGGCCCCGACATCGGTGATCCGGGCGTCCGGAACGCGGTGCAGGAGACGGCGCGCCATTTCGCCGAGCGTGCGCGGGCCACGATCGTCGTCGACGACACGTCCGGACCGTCGTCGCCGGCCCGGACCGATGCCGGCCCGGTGGACGTGTGGCCGGCGACCGACCCCGAGTTCCGGGAGCTGGTCCTGCGCCGGCGTGGCGAACTGGTGCGCACCCCGGGGGCGGCCGACATGACCGTCGCCGCGGTCGTGGCCGATGACGATGTCCGCGCGCTCGTGACGCGGCTCGCGAGCGACGCCGGCCGCCCGGGGCCGACGTTCACCGAACTGCGCAGTGCGGTGTCCGCTGCGCTGGTGGCCTACCGGTGGGACATCGAGCCGTTCATGGCGGGGCGCGTCGGGGGCTGGCGCCGTGCGCATCAGGGCCTCGTGGACGTGATCGAGGGGTGGGCCGAGGACCGGTCGGGCGGGACGCTGCGCGACCGGCTCCACGCGATGCGGAGCGCGAACGAGGGCGGGTTCATCCGCGGGGTTCCGTTCACGAGCTGGGACGAGCGGGCATTGACACGGATCTGGGTCGAGGCCGGGCTCGTGGACGGCCGGACCGCCGCCGACCTGACCCACGGTTCGGGCGGACTCACCACCGCGGATGCGATCAGCGGGTGGCAGGACCGATACGGCTGGGCAGCCGGCCCGGTGGAGCCCGGGTGGGACGTCGCCTCGATGACGGCGGATCCCGGCTTCCGCGAGCTGGTCCTCGCCGAGCGTGCGCGGCTGATGGCAGGCCCCGGGGTGCTCGACGCCGCCTGGGACGCGGCCCTGGCCGATGCCGGTATCCGGGCCGACGTCTCCCGCCTCGCCGAGGAGCGCGGTCATCCGACGCCGTCCACCAGGGACGTCATGACCGCCGCGTCCCGGATCCTCGCCGGCGACGCCGACTCCGGCGACGCGTGGCTGGCGAGCGATCCGGCCTTCCAGAGCTTCGTCCTCCTGCGGCGTGGCGAGCTGGTGCGCACGCCTGGGAGGCCCGAGATGAACCAGAACGCGCTCCTGGTCGACGAGGGCGTCGGAACCGCCGCGGCGTGGCGCGCGCTCGACGCCGGCCGCCCGGCGCCGTCCCGCGCGGGCCTCCGTGCCGCGGTGTCCGCTGCGCTGGCGGGGGACAGATGGGAATTCGAACCGTTCATGGCGGGGCGTGTCGAGGGCTGGCGCCTGGCGCATCCGGGCTTCGTGGCGGAGGTCGAGGGGTGGGCCTCGGATGTCTCGGGTGGGACGCTGCGCGACCGGTTCGGCGCGGTGCGCGGGACGAACGATGGCGGGTTCGTCCGCGGGGTTCCGTTCACGAGCTGGGACGAGCGGGCGTTGGCCCGGATCTGGGTCGAGGCCGGGCTGGCCGTCGGTAGGCCGGCCGCCGAACTCGCCCGTGCGTCGGGCGGGCTGACCGCTGACACTGCGGTCCGCAGGTGGCGGGACCAGCAGAGCCGGGTAGTCGGGGCGGCTGATCCCCGCCCGGCGGGACCACGGTGGGACGTTGCCTCGATGTCGGGGAGCCCCGGCTTCCGTGTGCTGGTCCTCGCGAAGCGTGCCCAGCTGGCGGCCACCCCCGGCGTGGACGGTGTCGCCTGGGCGGCGATCCGGGCGGACGCCGGGTTCCTCGCCGATCTCGCCGGTCTCGCGGAGGAGCGCGGCCGTTCGGCCCCGACCACCGCGAACCTCGACGACGCCGCCTCGAACGTGCTGGCCGGTGACCGGTGGAGTGCGCAGACACTCGCCGAGCACCGGGCCGACGGTTGGCGTGCCACGCACCCCGATGTGGCCGAGCAGGTGCAGGGGTGGGTCGGCGACGGTCCCGCCGACGCCGGGTCCCTGCGCGACCTGCTGGACGGGCTGCGCGCCGTCCACGGCGGGGGGTTCGCCGCGGACACCCCGTTCACCAAGCGGGACGAGACGGCGCTCGTCCGGCTGTGGGTGCGCGCCGGGCTGCTGGCCGGCCGGAGCGCGCCCGACCTGGCCGCCCGGTCCGGTGGGCTGGTCTCCGCCAACACCGTGCGCGGGTGGCAGCGGTCCCCGTGGCAGACCCGGGGGGAGAACGAGGCCGACGGTGCGGGTGCCCCGAAGCGGCGGCGGATCTCGGGGCCGGGAACGGGCGCACCGGAGCCCACCGGCCGTACGGCGCCCCGGTTCCGGGACGGGCCTCCTGCCGCGCTCGACGAGGTCGAGCGTGCAGAGGTCATGCTGGAGCTGCGGCGGCTGGGACTGCCGTCGAACCGGGCCGAGGCCGATCGGGTGTTCGCCGTGTACACGGTGATCCGTCCGGCCGAGCGTCCGGTGCCGGGAGGGGCGCGGCCGTTCACGGTGGACGTGGTGGCGATCGGCCGGTTCGGGCGCATCCCGGAGCCGACCGGCTTCGGACGCCCGCCCGCCGCACCGCTCCACGACGACGCCCCCGGCGTGTCCAGCCGCCCGGTCGCGGCCGAACTCGACACCTGGGCCGGCAAGCAGGTGGCGCTCGACGACGGCACCGCCGAGATCCACGACCGGCTCGTGACCGCGGAGCGTGGCCCGGGCACCCCGGCACCGACCGTAGGAGACCGGGTGGCGCTCGCGACGGCGGCGGAGCGCACCCGCACGCCCCGCCCGGTCGTGTTCGACGCCGAGGTCCAGGCCACCGCCCTGGACACCGATGGTGTGGTCCGTGACGGGCTGCCCGTCGTCCCTGCCCGGTCCGGGCGGGGGGTGCCGGCGTCCGGTGCGGTGCGGGTGCACGCGCCCGCGGGCACACCGCTGCTCGCCGTGGTCGATCCCGACGGGGGCACCCGGTACACCCTCCCGCCGGGCACACGCCTGCACCCGACGCCGGACAGCGGCCCCGACCTGCGTGTCGTGCCGGGACCGGTGGTGCCGGCGGCGGAGCGGGTCGGCGGGCCGGCCACGGCACCGGCCCCGACCCGGGCCGTCGCGGACGTCTCCGAGCCCGATCCCGGGCTCCCGGTGTTCGGTTCGCTGGACACGCTCGCCCGCACGGCGGATGCCGAGCGGACGGAGGACGGCTCCGTCGACGGCTCTCTCGGCAGCGACGTGACGTCGGAGTCCTCCCCGGAGTCCTACGACGACACGCCGTTGCTCGAGCGCGCCGAGCCCGAGCCCGAGCTGGTGCGGTCGCCGGCGCACCACCCCGTGCAGCCCGGCCGGCCGCCCGCGTCCCCGGATCCGGAGCCCGCCGGGACCGAGATCGAGACCGAGGTCGAGATCGGTGACGACTCCGATGACGCATCCCTGGTCTCGTCCGAGCGCACCCGGGACGAGCCGGTGAACGAGATCCCGGAGGGGGTGGACGAGCGCTGGGCGCGACTGGACGAACTCCCGGCGCGGACCTTCGCCGCCGAGGCGGGTACCTCGTGGCTGTGGTTCACCCGGTCCCCGGACGGGCCGCTGATCGTTGCGCGGGAGACCCCGACGGCGCTGGCCGACCTGCGGGCCGCGACCGTCCTGCTCGGTGGCCGCCTGGTGCTCTCGCCGCGCACCGGCCGCTGGACGCTGGACGACAGCCTGCCCCACCTGATGGACGAACCCCAGGTCCCGCCGGGGCTGCGCGCGTTCGCCCGCGAGTTCGTCGGCCTGCTCGACGAGCCCGTCACCCCCGTCATGCACGCGGGGCCGACGCCGGAGGGGCCGGCCGAGCCGACCGAGCTGTTGCCGATCTCCCCGGACCGGACCATGCACTGGTGGCCGCTGACCGACCTGTCGCGCTGGACGCTCCTGGCGCCCTCCGGCGGCGAGTGGGACCTGCTGGTCGACGACGCACACCGGGTCCTGGTGGGGCGCCGGGACATCCAGGAGCGGCACCCGGCCACCGTCCTGAGCACGGCCGAACCCGGCACCCCCGTGACCGGGACGGCCGTACGGGTGCAGCCGGGGTCGGCCCGGCTCCTGGGCCTCGTCCGGCTCGGCGACGCGCACCCCGCGCTGATGCTCGTCCCGGAGCGCCGCGGTGTGGGCTTCGCCGACACCGCCCACACCCGCAGCTGGGGCTCGGTCGTCGGCGGGCTCTACCTCGCCGCCCGGGCCGTCACCCAGCACATGGGGTTCTGGGTCCCGCCGTTCCCGCTGAGCCGGTCCCGGTACGAGGGCGAGGTCCAGTGGCCCGGCACGGACGGCTCCCGGCCCGGCGCCGACCAGGTCGGCCCGCCGTCGGCGATCTCGGAGACCGTCGATCTCGCCCCGGTGCTGCAGCCGCTCACCGAGGTGGCCGAGGCCCTGCGCGCGACCGCTCCGGCCCCGCCGTCGTCGGCCGTGCCGATCGGGACGGTGGTGATCGACGCTGCGGGCGGCCCGCGGATCGTGGCCGCCGCCGTTCCGGAGTGGTCCGCCATGCTCGCCGAGCACCGGTCCCGGTTCCCCGACGGCCCCTTCTCCGCGGTGGGCACCGATGACTTCGCCCAGGCGATGGAGCAGGCCGGGTACCCGAGGACCGGGGTGGCGTTCGACGCCGACGGCGTACCCGTCGAGGCCCCGGACGGCCGCCGGTGGTCGGGAGTCCTCAGCCGCGAGGTGGACGGTTTCGTCCTCACCTTCGACGGCGCGGCCGGCATCGCCGACCTGGTGGACCTCGACCAGTCCGTGATCCGGGACCGGACCGCGGCCGCGGCCCGGATCGTCGCCGACATCCTGGGGGCACCGGTGCGCCCGGTGACAATCCTGCCGACGGACATCGATCCCGCCCTGCTCCCCAGCGAGACCGCACTCCTGCTCGGTGACCCCACCCGGCTCCGCGACCGGCCGGCTCCCGGGCCGATGCGTTCGGGCTGCTCCCCTCGGAGCGGGACCTGCTCGGCGGCTCCGACACCGCCTCCCACGACTCCCGGCATACGCTGCGCCCGCGCCCGCTCGCCGATGACCTGCCGGCCGCCCCGGCCGTCGTGGCGGGCACCCCGGACGACGCGCCGGATCGCCTGACCGTCCCGCCGACCACCGCCGACGGGCTTTCGACCGTCGGCTCGGACACCCGGACCGGGACCAGCACCGACGACGGTCGTGCAGCGACGGCCGGGTCCGAGACGAGTCTGGGATCGGAACCGGCCGACGGCCCGGCCGCCGAGACCCCCGGCACACCCACGCCCCCCGCGGGGGACCCGGAGCCCGGCCCCGCCGAGCGTGCACAGTGGGACGAGACGGTTGACCGCTGGCTGGAGATGCTCGGGGACGCGGTGGGCGACGGGGGCGGGGCGCTGCCACGCCTGGTGCTGCACCATCGGGCGGTCGAGGCCGACCCGGATGCGGGACCGGTCGACACGTACCAGCTGACCGCCCGGCTCGATCAGGCTCTCAGCGCCGTGAACTCGCGGTACTACGATCATCTGCTCGACGGAGACGTCGAGCTGCCCGACGACGTCTGGGCCGTGGAACTGATCGACACGGCGGTCCACCCGGGGGCGGTGGACGGCCCCTCGGTCGTCGAGGCCAGGGTCGAGCCCGCAGGCCCCGCGGACGAGTCCCCGGCCGAGGGCGGTGGACCCTCGACCGGGCCCGGCCCGTTCCAGCAGGCGCCGGAACCCCCGCCCGCGCCGCACCCGTCCGGCCCGTCCCAGGGCGGATCCCCGGGCTCGGCCGACGGTGCCGGCCGCGGCCCGCAGCGGGAGCCCGCGACCGCCGGTGGCCCGGTGCAGCGTGGGGATCTGGACGGGACGACCGCGATCACCGTCCGGGACGACGCCGAGTGGACCCGGGTCGCCGGAGCCGGACCCGACGCCCCGGAGGACGCCCCGGGCCGGTCCGGCGGTCTCCGGTTCCGGGCCGAGCCGCCTGCGGTGCTCGACGAGTTCGAGCGCCTGGAGGTCATGTCGGAGTTGCGGCGAATGGGGTTGCCGTCGGGTCGGGATGCGGCGGACCAGGCGTTCGAGGGTTACCTGGCGAACCGTTCGGTGGTGAGCCCGGAGCGTCCGGTTCCTGCGGGGTCGCGCCCGTTCGCCGTGGACGTGGTGTCGATCGGTGTCTTCGGTCGCGTTCCGGAGCCGACCGGGTTCGGCCGATCCGGTGACGCGGATCCGGCGCAGCAGCCGGCCGGCCCGCCGCACCGGGGTGCGTCCTCCTCGACCGTCGGCGCACTGGCGGCGTACCCCGCGCCGATCGATCCGGCTGTGGCTGCGACCGCGGACGCCGTTGTCGCACGCTTGCACGACCTGGCTGCCCGCCGGCCGTCCGATCGCGGCGCGGCGCCGTGGATGTTCGGCCCCGACCCCTTCGGCACCATCGCGATGGAGCCGCCGCCCACGGGCTTCCTGGCCGCTGTCGAGCAGCGGTCCCTCCCGCCGGAGGGGCTGGGCTCGTTCTTCCGCCGGATGGACATGCGCTACCCGGTCCCGGTCGCCGCGGACCTCGCACCGTCGGCGCTGACCCGTGACACCGAGGTACTGCGCCACCAGCTGACACCGGCCGAGGCCGCCAAATGGACGAGCCGGGGGATCACCCGGGTACCCGAGGAGTTCGCGATCCCGCGGGTGCTGTTCGGCGTGTGGATCGGTGACCCGGTCTCGCCGGACGGCGGGATCGGCCGGGACTTCGCCCGCGGCTTCGCCACCTCCCACCGACGATTCGGTGCGACCGGCGTGCTCGTCACCGACATCTCCCGCGAGCGCTTCGCCGCGGCCGTCGCGGACCGCGCCGTGGCCGACCGGGTCGACCCGGGCGTCGGTGAGATGCTCGACTGGGCCGGCCGGCACCACATCCGGCTGGTCAACGTGGACGAGTTGTTCCACGGCGGGGAACCGATGCCGGCCGGTGCGTCGTACCGCAGCGAGGTCGCCCGTGGCACCGGTCCCGGCCGGGCCGCGGCCTCGGACCTGGTCCGGGCGGCGTTGCTGCACCGCTTCGGCGGGGTCTACCTCGACGGCGGCGACGAGTTCCGGTCCGATCCGCTCGCGGACCCCGAGGTCCGGCGGACCGGGTTCGGCCTCACCTTCGGCAACGGCCTGATCTACAACAGCGCGCTCGTCGGCGCCCGGGAGCACCCGATCCTCTCCGCGGTCATCGCGCGGCAGCTGGCGAACTACGGCCGCAGCCAGCCCGAGATCCTCCCGCCGGGCACGAGTCACGATCCCGCGGACCGCGCCGACCGGAGGGTCGCTCAGCGCCGTTCGGTCGTCCACCGGGTCGGCCCCATCGCGTTCGGACAGACCCTGACCGCACTCGGCACGATCGCGACGCAGCTCGACGGCGTGCGTGCGCGAGGCGGTCTGTCCTGGCTCCGGCCGCCGGCCGCCGACGTCGCCCGCCCGCCGCTGATCGAGGTGGCCGACACGGCCGGGACCGCCGAGCTGACCGCCCGGGTCGTGACGGTGTTGTTGCGTCATCTGGTGAACCGGCCGGGTGACCTCTGGTTCTCCGAGGTCGGCGAGCTGCTGGCGCGGCACGCGGACCCGGCGGTCGTCCGCCGGGCCGCGGTCCGGTTCATCGCCGGTGCCGACGGCACGCGGACGGCCGTGCGCTCGGTAACCCATCCGGTGCCGTTCGGCCCGGACGGACGGGGTCATCCGCCGGAGCTCGCCGACCTGTTCGAGGACGTCGGAGGGTTCTCCGTCACGTTCCGGGGCGAGCAGGTCCTGCCCGTGCGGCTCCGTGACCTCGGCGGACCCGCACCGGACGTGCCGGTGGACGCTCCGGTGATCCCGTGGCACCCGCTCGTCGACGGGACCTGGCGGCCCGGTCCGGACGAGGCTGCCGGCGAGGCCCCGCAGCAGGGCAGCAGGCCCGCCGGCCTGTACGAGGGCGGCCCCGGGGGCCCGGCAGCGACCACGCTCTGGTGGCCGCTGGCCGACCTGTCCCGGGAGACGCTGCGGTCCGCGCCCGAGGAGCGCTGGGACCTGACGACCGACGATTCGGGAGAGATCCTCCTCGGGCGTCGGGATCTGGGGGACCGGCCGCCGCACGGAGCGACCGGAACGGGGGTGACGATGCCGCCGGGCACGGCGTCGCTGCGGGGTGAGCTGGACCTGCGCGCCGGGGTTCCCGTGGTGCGGTTGGTCCCGGAGGACGGCACCGCCGGGCCGGCCGACACCGCACACACCCGGAGCTGGAGCTCCGTCGTCGGTGGGCTCTACCGGATCTCCCGCACCCTCAGCGACCACCTGGGCACCTGGGTGCCGCCGGAGCTGGCCGAACGGTCCCGGCACCTGGGCGAGCCGGTCGCGCCCCGCGCCGGGACCGCCCCGGTGGATCCGGCCCGGTTCGGCCCGTCCGCACCGGTCGACGCCGCCCCCGACCTCGAGGCGGTGTACCGGCCCCTCGCGGACTCGGCAGCGGAGATCCGCGACGCCGAGCCCGGCGCGCCCTGGCCGGCCCGGTCGTCGTGGACCGTGATGATCGACGCCGCCGGTGTCGCGCGGCTCGCCGCGCGCCCGGACGAGCTCGCGGGCGACGGCTGGCCGGAGACCCTCGGCCGGCACAGGGAGCGGTTCCCCGACGGCCCGCTCGCCGATGCCGACCTCGACCGGTTCGTGGACGCGCTGCGTGCCGCCGGATACCCGGAGACCGGTGTCCGCTTCGACGACGACGGCGTGCCGGTCCCGGCCGGCGACAGCCGCCGGTGGTCGGGCCTGCTCGTCCGGGAGGCCGACGGTTTCGTCCTGCAGAACGACGCCTACGCCGATCCCGCGAGCCTGGTGCGCGTCGACCAGACCGAGCTGCGGGAGCGCAACGCCGCCGCCGGGCTGGTCGCCGACCTGCTGGGCGCACCGGTGCGCCCGGACACGGTGCTGCCGCTGGACGTCGACCACACCCTGCTGTCCCGGGCGGACGCGATCGCGAGTGGCCAGTGGTCGCTGCGGCGCCAGGAGTCGGGCTGGGAGGGCGGGATCGCCCGGGACCGGGCGTCCGACGAACTGACCGATCTCGCCGGGACCGACGAGCACGGCTCGTGGTCGGTGCCCGGTTCCGAGCTGCCGGTCCGTGAGCGACCGGGAGACGAGATCGCGCCGGCGGACGAGGAGCCACCGGCGGACCGGCCGTGGGACCGGCTCGTCGACGCACCCGAGCTGCCGCACAACCTGCAGGTCGCGGTCCGGCGATCGATCCTGGCCGCCGACCTGCGCCCGGGGTCGGAGATGTTCTCGGCCCTGCCCGAGCTCCCGGCGGGCCGGGAGTTCGACCAGCTGGTGGAGTTCCTGCGGAGCCGGTCCGGCAGCCCGGATCTGGACGACGCGCCGGCCGGCGGGCCGCGGAGCACCGTGCTGGGCCGGGGTCTCGCCGCCGCGTACGCGGAGCACTTCGGCGTCCCCGCACTGGGGCGTCCGGGCCTGCTCGGCAGTGGCTCCGAGGATCCCGCCGCGCACGTGGCCGAGCGGCTGCGCGAGCGCGCTGCGGAGCAGACGGAGGGCGCCCTCTCCGCGGGTCCCCAGCTCGGTCTCGATCCGTTCGGCATCATCGCGACTCCGCCGCCCACGCCGGAGTTCCTGACCGACGTCGATCAGCAGGCGCTACCGCCCGAGAAAGTGGGGTCGTTCTTCGACCGGCTCAACATGTTGGCTCGCCCGCCCGCCCCCGCACACCTCACCCTCGCTGCCCTGCCGGACTCCACCGAGGTCCTGCGGCACGAGTTGTCCGCCGCCGAGAAGGCCGAGTGGGCGGGCCGGACGTTCGGACCGGTGCCCGAGACGTTCACGACACCCAAGGTGCTCTTCGGGGTCTGGATCGGGGATCCGGTCTCCCCACGGGGTGGGGCGGGCCGGATGTTCGCCAGAGGCTTCGCCCGTTCGGCTCGGGAGTTCGACGGTCCCGCCGTGCTCGTCACCGACATCTCCCGGGCGCGGTTCGCCGCCGCCATCACCGACCGCGAAGCCGCGGAGCGGGTCGATCCCGGCGTCGGCGGGATGGCCGACTGGGCACACGCCTACGGAATCCGGCTCGTCAATGTGGACGAGCTGTTCCACGGCGACGAGCCGATGGCGGCGGACGCGGCGTACCGCAGCGAGGTCCTACGCGGCAACGGCCGTGGTCGGGCCGCGGCCTCGGATCTGCTGCGGGTCGCCCTGCTGCACCGGTTCGGCGGGCTCTACATGGACGGCGACGACAAGCTGGATTCCTGGGGCCCCGACCCGTTCCAGGAGGACGGCATCGAGCAGAGCGGTTTCGGTCTGGCGCCAGTGCGCGGCGGCCCGTTCGGACTGGCGTTCGTCCCGACCGCGCTCAACAACAGCGGGATCCTCGGCGCCCGGGAGCACCCGGTGCTGTCCGCGGTGATCGCGCGCCAGCTGGCGAACTACGGCCGCACCCAACCGGAGATCCTCCCGCCGCACACGAGTCACGATCCCGCCGACCGTGATCCTCGGCGGGTCACCCAGCGCCGGTCGGTCATCCACCGGGTCGGCCCGAGCGTCTTCCACACCGTCCTCGACCGGATGGGTGTGACGGCGACCCCGCTGTCCGGTGTGCGGATCGGGCAGGAGGGGGCCTGGACCCGGCCGGCGGACGTCGAAGTTCCGCGGCCGCCGCTGGTCGAGACGACCGACGTGGCGGGCACGACCGATCTGACGGCCCGGGTGGTCACGGTGCTGCTCCGGCACTTGGTGAACCGGCCCGGTGACCTGTGGTTCTCCGAGGTCGACGAGCTGCTGGCGCGGCCCGCGGAGCCGGCCGTGGTCCGCCGGGCCGCGGTGTCGTTCCTCGCCGGTGTCGACGAGGTTCGCGCGGCACCCGCCGGAGCTGGGCGACCTGCTGGTCGACGACGCGCGTGAGCCCGTCGTCTTCCTGGGCGAGGAGGTCACCCCGGCCCGGTTCCGTCCGGACGACGACGGGGGACCGGCCCCGGCCGACGGTCCGACGCCCCTCGTGGCGGGGGACTGGCCGACCGAGGCGGCTCCGGCACCGGACGAACCCGGGGACTCGTCGTCGGGCCTGCCCGACACCGCGACCGGTCCGCTCGCGAGCACGATGCTGCCGCTCGACATCGAGGACACCCTGCCGTCGCGGGCGGACGCGATCGTGAGCGGCCGGCGGTCGGTGCCCGGTTCCGAGCTGCCGGTCCGTGAGCGACCGGGAGACGAGATCACGCCGGCCGCCGCGGACGCCCCGACGAACCGGCCGTGGGACCGGCTCGTGGACGCCCCGGTGCTGTTGCACAACGAGCGGACGGCGGTGCGTTCGGCGATGCTGCGGGCCGACCCGCGGCCGGGTCTGCCGGAGCTCCCGTACGGTCGTGAGCTGGACCAGTTGGTGGATCATCTGCGGGAGCGGGCGGGGCTGGGTGAGGTCGGGCCCGTGCTCACCGGGGGACCGCGCCAGGACGGGATCGCGTCCCGTCTGGCGGGTGCCTATGCCGAGCACCACGGTCTGCGGCCACTCGAGCAGCCGCGGGGTCGCGGGGGTGCCCAGGGCACCGAGTTGGAGCTGCACGACGTGGCGCTCGGCAATCCCCATGTCGAGATCATCGGCCGGCACGTGCGGATCGTCAGTGACTACGGACGCCACGGGCCGATCACCGAGCTGGTGAGTGAGCCCGCCGGGGTGTTGCGGGGCGAGCAGGGGCGGCCGGGTGCCGCCGAGGTCGGGGGCGAGATCGACCATGTTGTGCGGCTGCTGCGTGACGCCCGCGCGGGGCAGACCCTGGGCCAGGTCTTTTCGCGCGAGACCGGATTCAGGGTCGACGATGGTGCTGACGTCGAGGTCCGCGCCGGTGTCTCCCGGCCGCACACCTACACCCAGCAGACCGTCGGCGTATCGGTGTTCGGGTTGGCCGCCCTGTTCCAGGAGATCGCGCAGGACCCGGTGCTGTCCGATATCTCCCCCGATATCTCCCCGAATCGCAGGTGGCTCGACGAGTCCGTGGTGTTCAGCGCCGACGTCGCCGCCGGGTTCGGCGAGTACGTGAGCCGCAGCTCGACGCCTCGACGCGGCCCGGATCGGGCGCTGGCGGCCGAGGCCACCGCGGTCGAGGGCTACGCGGCGCTCGTGTACACCCACGCCGCCGTCGCCGCCCTCTCGCAGAAACCTGGAAACACACTGGCGAAGAACTTCGTGTTCGCCCTGTCCCGGGTCCCGATGGCGGAAGTCCGCAAGGGACTGCCGGAGCGGGTCCGGACGTTCCTGGAACAGAACGCCGAGACGCTCACCAGCCGGTTCGACGCCGTCCTGCGGCGGGACCCGGTCCATCCGGTCGACGGTCGGTCCCGCATCCCCGCAGGCCTCCTCGACGCGGCCATGGACGTCAACGGCAACGTCAGCCCGTTCACCCTGCGGCAATTCCTGGGGCAGGCCTGGCGCCCGCTCGAACCGGGGGAATCGGTCATCCCGCCCTCGCACGTGGTCGGCCCGGGCACGATGAAGACCGAGCTCGACGCCCTCGACTCCTCCGGCGGCCGCGCGGCGTTGCCGCTCGTCGTCCTCGAGCTCCGGGTCGGCACCAGCGACGACGTACCGGATACGACGCTGATCCGTGTGGCGTTCCGGCGGTGGACGGACACGATCCGGCGCATCGACGACGAGGCCTGGGTGATGTCCGCCGCGGTGCAGTCGGCCAGGCCGGACAGCCCGGTGCTCGAGCTCCCGCCCGCACTCCCGGAGCCCAGTCCCTTCACCCGGCCCGACGGTCCGGCGCCGGACCCCCTCACCTGGGCGTTCGACAACGGTAAGAAGACGAGGCTCGACGACCAGATCTATCTGCTCCCGCCGTACGCGTCGGCCGTGCTGGACCAGGCCGTCTGGCTCGGCCGCAACGGCGCCGACGGGCTGGTCGTGCACGTCGAGGGCGGTGGCAACGGTGGCCGTGGTGGTGACGAACGTGCCGAGGCCTCGGGCCGGCGTCGCGCGAAGGTGGTCGCGGACCGCCTGGAGCTGAACCTCGACGCGCGGCGGGCCAGACGCCTCGTCGACAGCGCGGTGCCGATCGAGGTGATGCAGTCCTCGCGCGGGGCCGGCCCGAGCCGGTCACCGGGGTGGTCCCCGGAGGGTCCCGAGCAGAGCCGTTCGGTCCGGATCTGGACCGAGGCCGTGCGCCGTGACCGGCTCGCGGCGGCCGGCATCGGCCCGGCACGGACCGACGCCGCCCTGGACGCGGCGGTGCTGCGCGAGTACGTGATGGTTGCCCTGGACCGCTTGCGGGCTGCGGATGGAATTCCTGACACCGGGATGCCGGGTGTCGCCGCGGTGGAGCAGGCGCTGACGGCGCTCGACCGTGCCGGGGAGCGCCCACAGGATCGCGCGGAACTGGTTCAGGTCCTGGCCCGGGGGTTCCACGCGCGGCCGGACGAGGCACCGGAGGCAGTCACGCGGCTGGCCGATGTCATTGCGCCCGTGGTGACGGACCGCGTGGGCCGGGCGCGGGCAGGGGCGGGTCTGGCCGCGGCCGCGCCGGTGTCAATCGCCGAGGTCACGATGACGCTGAGCAGGTTGAGGCTCGGCGCGGACAGTAATCGGGAGGGTGCGGCCGAGCGCGTCGCCGACCGGATCGCGCGGGACGATCTTGCCGTCCGCTCGCATCCGTCGGTGGAGGGGTCGTCGTCCTGGCGGCCGCCGGCGCGGATGGACGAGGACCTGCGGGCAGAGGTGGCGTCCGGGCTGCGGCGTTCGGCCGGGCAGCAGCTCTCACGGGTCGAGGTGGCGGGGGTGTTCGATGCCTACCTCCGGCGGTGGACGCCGGGCCGGCACGCGGCTCCGACGACGGTGGCGGAGTTGGCGTCGTGGGTGGTCGCGCTCGGGTATGAGGGGGGTCGAGGGCTGAGGGGCGGCGCCGACGGGTCCGCGGACACCCGGCGCGCCCTGCCGCCGGCCCGGGTGCGTGCCCACCTCGCCGACGCTCCGTCCGGGACCGACCGGCTCGGCCCCACCGAGCGGGGGCGGCTGGGCGCACTGGCCGACCGGTGGCTCGACGCCGTCGTCCTGCACTACGGCCTGCAGCACGTCTCGGTCGGCAGGCGGGCCGGGTTCCCGACCCTCACCGTGTCGACCCGGGACGGTTTCGGTGACGACGTCCCGGTCACCGAGGGAGGTCTGACCCTCCTCGACGTCGCCGACGTAGTGGACGTCCTGTCCGATCGGATACGCGAGCGCCGGGACGAGTTGCCGCCGGACGTGGATCCGGACGCGCTGGTCCTGTACAGATTCGGCAGCGGTCCGGAGGATCTCGGCCCGTTCGGGGTGGAGGTGACGCTCGACCGTCCGGGACGGCCGGCTCTGGTGCACACAGGATCTCTTCAGCAGCCGCCGGCGCCTCCCGCACCTCGCGTCACCGACCCGCTGCACCCCGACCAATGGGCGGTGCGGCGTGTGGACGCGGCGCCGGCTCGGTTCTCCGGACAGACTCTTCGGCTGGTCGACCACCCCGGGGGGCCGGACGGGCAGGACCCCTCGGTCGACGGGGCGGTCCGGGGGCCCCGGTACGTCACGGACATGCTGTTCGACCTGCGCCGGATCGAGGTGGTCCCGGGCCGGTGGGTCAGCGAGCTGACGGTGCCGATCGAGCTGGTCGGGCCCACTGCGTATGCCGCGCTGCTGGTCGAGCGGGTGCGGACGGCGATCGACGTCGAGCTGAACCGGCGCTATCTCCTGCCCGACGACAGCCAGCTGCATCTGCTGGTGGATGTCGAGGTCGTCGAGAGCTCGGAGCGGGCCCCGGACGACCCGGACCGCGTCCGGGTCGACGTCACGTCCCTGCTCTGGAGCCCCGAGGAGCGGACCTGGAGTCGGGAGGCGCCTGCGCTCGATCTGCTGCGCGACGTCATGAGGAGCGTCGGGCTGCCCCCGCGACACGTATGGCGGCCCCGGCTGAGCGAGGCCTCGGGCGCCGGGCTGATGGCGCCGCACAGCACTGATCCCGGCCTGCTGGAGCCGGAGACGCGACTGCTCGGCGAGATCCTCCGGACCGGGCCCGCCGTACGGGACATGCCGTTGTCCGCCGGCGATCCCGGGACGCCGGCGACCCACCCGGGTGATCTCCGCGCGCGCCACACCGCCGGAGATCCCGCGATCGTGGCCGGTGAGACCGTCAACGGGGCGCCCGTGCTGCTCGACACGGCCTACCTCGACGTACGGCGGACCTTCAGCCGGAACGGAGGGACGACGATCCCCCTCGGGATCTCCGCGCATCCCGACGGATCGATGCTCGACGGGCGTGACCTGGGTCCCCGGCCACTCGGCTCGCTGCTGCACGTCGAACCCGGCTCCCGGCCCGGTGACGCGTCGCCGGTCGTACTGCGTGGAGCCCCGCCCCGGGACATGCCCTGGGCGGTCCCGGCACAGTCCTGGCTGCCCCCGCTCGTGGTGGAGGCCCAGTGGGACGGTGGGTTCGTCGTCGTGCCGCCGCTCGTGGTCGAAGCACACTCCGGGCGCCGGCTGCCGCCGGGAACCACGGTGTGGCTCACCCCGGAGACGTTCGCCCTGGTGGTGCAGCGGTCCCCGGCGTTCCTGGCCACGGAGGGCCGGCTCCGGTCGTCCCGGATCGTTCTCCTGCTTGCCGGAGGGGACACCCGAGGCGCTGTCCGACGTCGAGCTCTGGGCGCGGGCGATGTATCCCTTCCGCGGGTCGGTGTTCGTGGCGGGGGGTCCGGTCGCAGCGGTCACGGCCGACGGGCATGTGGGCATCGCGGTGCGCGACAACGCCCCGTGGTCGCAGATCGGGTTCGGCGAGCTGCCCGATGCGCCGCCCCGGCGGCTGGTCCTCGAGGACACCGGCCTCCCGGACCGGACCGACTCGGCCTCGGAACCGGCTTCGGACTCGGACACCGGTTCCGACGTGCCCGGCACCGGCTCCTTCCCGGCCGATCCCGGCGACTCGCGCATCGTGCCGCCCGCACAGGTGCCCGTGTCCCGGGTGTGGCTCCGGTTCGCCTCCGACGGGTCGACCGAGCTGGCCCCGGACCGGGTGAACGATCGTCCCGCCGAGCTGCAACGCCTGCACGGCGTGGTCGACCGGTGGGTCACCCGGACGCTGGCGCAGCCGGATCCCGCACAGAACGTGGCCGACGTGCCCCGACTGGAACTGGTGACGCACGAACCGAGCGACGGGAACGCGCTCGCCGCCGGCCGGCTGCAGACCCTGCGGGCCGCCGTGCAGGCCCGGTTGCTCGACATCGCCGACCGGTGGCGCGCCGTAGTGACGATCGACGACCTGACCCACCGGGTCGACACGACCGTCGACGACGGGCCACACGGCCCCGGCGCCGGGGGCGTCCACGTCCTCGTCGAGGATCGGGCGGATCCGCCGCGGGTACGCCGCGGGCCGCTGTGGACCGAGCCCGGGCCGTTCGCCGAACCGATCGCGGATCCGCTGCAACCGCACCAGTGGGCGCACCGTCGGGCCGCGGCGGCCGTGGCGCACATCCGGACCGTCCACTTCCGGGAGAAGGCCGAGCCGTCCAGCCTGCGGGTGGACCGCCCGGACGACCCGCGGGCGCGTCTGCACGGCCTGGTGGCGGACCCCTCGCACAGGTTCGTGTCTCCCGTGGCCCTGGACCTGCGACGGATCGAGGTGACGCCCGGACGATGGGTGGACGAGGTCACGGTGCCGATCGAGCTGGCGGGACCGGCGGACCAGACCGGGGTGCTCGCGGACCGCGCCCGGGAGGCCATCGACAGCGCGCTGAACGGTCTCCACCGGTTCCGGGACGGCAGCCAGCTGCACGTCCGTCTCGACATCGTCGAGGTCGAGGTCGAGGTCGAGGTCGAGACGCCGGCGCCGTTCGTCGCCCACCTGGCCGAGCGCCACCGGGTGCACGTCCGGACGGACGGGGTGGGAGCCGACCAGCTCAACTGGCCGTTGGAATCGCCCGGAGGCATGCTCGTACACGAGGTCCTGCACTTCTTCGGCCTGTCGGACCGCTATCGCGGCGGTTTCCAGCTCGGAGGTGTCCACGATCGCGACGGAGTCATGGGCGAGGGCGCCCACCGTGGGCGTCCTCGGCTGCGGCAGCAGGATCTGGACGCGATCGAAGAGCTGCTCCGGACCGGACAGGTGGTGCGGGACGCCCGGTTGCCGGACGGGGACCCCGGTGTCGCCGCCATCGATCCGTCCGACCTGGTGGCGCGGCACACCCAGGGTGACCCGGCCGTCCTCGAGGCGCGTACGGCCGACGGGACGGCCGTGCTGCTCGACGCCGGTGCTCTCGGTGACCTCGGGATCAGAACGACCCAGCGTGCGCACGGCGGCGGATCGGTACCGCTGACGATCGGCCTGGCGCTGGGATCGGCCGGGCAGAGCCTGGCAGACACGGAGCTCGGCGCAAGACCGTTCGAGTGGGTCCCCCACACACGGCAGGGCACGGGGGGCTACTTCCCGCAGCCCGCCGGCACGGTGGCTCCGTGGGTACGGCCCGGGGCGGAGACCTACCGGGCACCGTTGCTGATCACGACCCGCTGGGACGGCGGGTTCCGGGTGACCGCACCGGCCGGGGCCGCGGTGATCCGGCACGACGGACGAGTGCTGCGGACGGACACCGAGATCGTGCTGGACGGGCGCACGCTCGCCGGTCTGACACGGCAGAACGACGCGTTCCGTGACGCGGACATCGGCAACAACCTCCGTCGCCCGTACCTGCTCTGGATCACCGGGGCTGCCGCCGACGCGGTGCTGGACGGTGTGGCCGAGTGGGCGCGGGCCATGTACCCGTTCCAGACGACGACCTACCTGCCGGCCGGCGAGCTGAGCGTCGTCAGGTCTGCGAGCCTGACCACGCTCGCGGTGCAGGACGATGCCGGGTGGTACGTGATCGAGCCCGGCCGGACGGCCGCCGACGTCCCTCAGATGAGCCGGCTGACGTCCAGCACCGCCCCGTCCGTCGAACCGCCCGCCACCGGTCCGGGGATCGGGCCCGTCGCGCCGTCGAACGCTCCGCAGGGACCGCCGGGAGCCCCGGCCGCCGCCGATGCGGATCGTACCTACGGGCCGCTGGTCGAGGGACTCCCGCTACGGCGGCAGGAGGCGCGCGGCCGGACCGCGACCACGCTCGTACCGAACCCGCTGCTCCACCCGCTCGGGTCGCTGCCGGCCTCGGTGCTGCGTGAGCACCGCTCGGGGACGTGGTTGTGGATCGTCGACGCCGACCGGGAGATCATCCTGGGCCACGAGGACCCGGCCGCGATCCTGAGCCGCGAGGAGCAGGAGGAGCTGTACGCCGTGCACGGCCGCGACTTCCGCGCCCGCACCGACGACCCGGTGCGCGAGTTCTTCGCCTCGCTGGCACGCCGGGGTCACCCGTCGCTCATCGCGGTCCTGCCGCCGGGCTCCGACCGTGGCCCGCTCGGGCGTGTCGGTGGCGAGCTGCTCTGGTCCGACGAGGACGGTGCCTGGCGGCTGAGCACCGCGTCGCACCGCTTCACCGACGAGCTGGCGGTCGGGCACCGCAGCCGGGAGATCGAGCGGTGGCTGCGGAACGTGGCGGTCCGGATGGCCGCCCACCTGGGCGAGCCGGTCATTCCCGTGCATACCGCGTCCCGGGACCCCCTCGAGCACCAGGTGCGCAATCCCCGGCCGGCCGAGCCGATGGCGGATCTCGCCCCCGACCTCCGTGCCCAGGCACTCGGACCGGTGGTCCACGACGGGCAGCCCGCCGAGGCGCGTGCGGTGCCGGCGATGACGCTCACCGAGGCCGCCGACCTGATCCAGGAGACGCGCGGCAGGCGGGCCTGGATGCTCCGGTTCGACCACGAGGGCGTCCCGCACGTCACCTGGACGGCGGCGGATCTCCCCGCCGACTTGCAGCAGGGGATGCATAGCGCCTACCGCGACCGCTACCCGCAGGGCGAGCTGGCGGCACTGCCGGTGCCGGAGTTCATCAAGCGGCTGGCGGATCTCGGCTTCCCGGCGATCGGTCTCACCTTCGGCCCCGTCGGTGCCCCACGTCCCGCCCCGGCCGGGCACCACTGGTTGGGCCAAGTCACCTGGGACGAACGGCGAGGCGCGTTCCTGCTGGTCAACCACGCCGGCCCGGTCGCGCTGCCGGAGATCGACGCCCATCCGCTGATGACGACCGCGAGCCGGACGGTCCACGCCGCCCAGGAACTGGCGGACGTGCTCGGCTCCAAGGTCGTCCCGCTGACCTTCGGACACCGGGTGGACCGGGTTCTCGAACGCGTGGAGCCGCCCCCGCCTTCACCGGTGATCACCCCCGCCCCCGGGAGGGCTGGTCACCGGCGGACGCGGCGAGCATCGCCCCGGCCGTGGCGGAGCGCGTCGCGCGAGCCCGGACGGCGGCGGAGCTGCCCGCCGGCGAGCCGGTGTCGGCCGGCGAGGTGGAGCTGGTGCTGGACCGGCTGACCCTCGACCCGGCCGAGGACCGCGCGGAGACGACCGAGCGCGTCGCCGACCGGATCGCCCGCGACGATCTCGCCGTCCGCGAGCACCCCGCGGTGGAGGGGCCGACGTCGTGGCGGCCGCCGGGGCGGATGGACGAGGACCTGCGGGCGGAGGTGGCGTCGGCGGTGCGGCGGTCGGCCGGGCGGCAGCTCTCACGGGTCGAGGTGGCGGGGGTGTTCGATGCCTACCTCCGGCGGTGGACGCCGGGCCGGCACGCGGCTCCGACGACGGTGGCGGAGTTGGCGTCGTGGGTGGTCGCGCTCGGCTATGAGGGGGGTCGCGGGTTGAGGGGTGGCGCCGACGGGTCCACCGATGCCCGTCGCGTCCTGCCGCCGGCTCCGAGCGCCGCCGAGCGCGCACAGTGGGACGAGACGACGGACCGCTGGGTGGTTGCGCTCCGGACCGCACCGACCGACGGGAGCGGCGGGCTGCCGCGCCTGGTGCTGCACCACCGGCCGGTCGACGCCGGCCCGAGCGCGGGACCGCTCGACACGTTCCGGCTGACCCCCCAGCTCGACCAGGCTCTGCGGGCAGTGACCTCCCGCTACGCCGGCCACCTGCCCGAGGACGTCGCGGCCGCGGACCTGATCGACACGGTCGTCCATCCGGGAACGGCGGACGGCCCCTCGATCGTCGAGGCCCGGATTCAGCCCGCAGGCCCCGCGGACGGGCCTCCGGACGGCGGGGGAGGACCGTCGACCGGGCCCGGCCCGTTCCTGCAGACCTCGAACCCGCCCCAGCCCGTCCTGCCTCCCGACAGCACTCCGGACACCGATCCCGGCGACGACACCTCCCGGCCCGGGCAGGACGTGCCGGACCCGATCGCGCAGAGCGATGACCCCCGCCCTGTCACCCCCGAGCCCGGTACGGCGGCTGACGTGGCCCGGGTGCACGCGGCGATCCGGGAGCAGGCGGCGGCGCGGCGGGGCCACCGGGCTGCGGCGGCGCTGGACCAGCTCGCCGACCTGATCGAGGAGATCGAGCACGCGCACGCCGAGCGGCGGCTCGCCGATCTCATGGACGACCGGGACCTCCGGACGGCCGCCGACCGGCGCCTGATCGGACTGCAGGCCCGCCGCACCGAACTCGACGGTGTCCTCGACGACACCGTCGAGGACACCGTGCGCCGCGAGCTCGACGCGCTCGGCCCGGCCCGCGAGGTGCGTCGGCAGTCGGATCGACCGGAGCCGGGCCCCGGGACCGGCCCGGAGCGGACCCGTTGGGAGCTGACGCTCGATCCGATCCCCGAGACGGACGAACCGGGTCCACCGGAGCCCGCCGGGGCACGGTGGTCGGCCCCTGCCCAGCCCGCCGACGGCTCACTCCCGGCCACCCCCGACCCGGTGTCCCCGATCGCCACGGTCGCCGAACCTTCCGCCATCCCGGCCGGCGGACCGGACGTGCCACCGGGCACCACGCACCACGGCGTCACGGACACGGGGTTGGCGGATCCGGCGGGTCCGGTCCCGTCCGGCATCGAGTTCGCGGCGCGTAGCCGCACGATCACCGGCGAGGCACGGGCGGCGTTGGACCACATCGCCGCCGAGATCCGCCGCAGACTCCCGGCCGCACGCGCGCAGGGCCGGTACCTGCACATCGACGTCGTGGGCGACGGGCACGGCAGCCGATGGCGCTCCGGTGGACGGGCCGGAACCGGTGCCGAGCGGGCCGGCCTGACCGCGGCGGCGGTGCGCGCGGCCCTCGGCGAGCTGGGGGACCGGGTCGTCATCGACAGCCGGGCGGCGACGGACCTGCCGACCGGCGAGCGTCCCGAGCCGTCGTCGTCCGCCCGGATCACGCTGTCCGAGCGTGACTCCCGCACCGTGATGGGCCGCCGCGGTGGTCGCGAGCTGCGCGAGGAGCAGCCGGTCGTGCACCTCGGGGCACCCGGTGGCGTGGTCGACCTCGCCGACGTCGACCACTGGATCCGGGCCACCGGTGATCCGGACCGGGTCCGGGTCTGGAGCGTTCCGGGCGACCTGCCCGCCCCGGCCGCAGCAGCGCTGGCCGGGCGTGGCGTGCGCGTCGACGACCCGTCGGGCGTCGTGCACGCGGCGGTCGGCCCGGTCGACCCGGCCGCGCTGGGACCCGACGCGTGGCGTGGGCTCGTCGGGTACTCGGTCCTGCTGGCCCACGGCGACGTGTGGGCCGGGCCCGGCGTGCGGCCGGAGGGGCTGGACCTGACGGCCGCGCCGCCGCTGCCCGTGACCGACGGCACCGGGGTGCCGTACCTACCCCTGCTGGTCCGCGGCGAGACCGTCGCCACCACGGGGATCGTGGTCGGTGGGCGGGGATCGGCCGTCGTCGCCGATCTCCTGCGGACCCATCGGGCGGACCCGGCCCGGCTGCTCGACGACGCCGTCGTGGAGACGGCGTTCGCCCGGTTCCTCGACCCCGACCGGACCGCGACGTTGCGGGCGGACCTCGCGGCCGGTCACTACCGGGCGGCCGACCCGCTGACCGCCGCGGAACCGGCCGCCTGGTACCACCTGGAGACGGTGCCGGAGGACGCCCTGCGCGCGGAGACCGACGCACCCTGGATGGTGCGCACCGACGCCGTCGGCCGGTTGTTCGCCGGGAACCCGGACCTGGGTACGCGGAACCCCCACACCCTGCTCGACGTGCCGGCGCTCCGGCGCGCGACCCCCACGGTGCGCTCGGCCGATGTGGACGCGACCTGGCGGCTGCAGTGGACCGTGGAGCCGGAGGGCGCCACCTGGCGTCTCCGGCACACCGCGGAGGGGCCGGAGACCGGGCACGGACTGTCCCCGTCGGAGCGGATCCGCTCCACGTACGCCGCCGCCGCCCAGGCCGGGCACCTTCTCGGCCGGGAGATCGTCCCGGTCGTGCCCGGCATCGCCCGGCACGAGGGCGCCGTCCGCACTCCGGACGGCGTGCCGGCCGGCGAGCTGGCCCGGTTGCAGGAGGTACACGGCCCGACCCCGGGCGAGTACCGCTCGGGGATCCAGTACTCCGCACGGTCCCGGCCCATCGACCGGGTCCGTGGCGCGATCCTCGATGCCGCAGACGGACGCCGGTCCTGGACCGTGGTCGTCGACTCCGCCGCGCGGGTCCGGATCGCCCGGGACCCGGCGGAGCTGCCGTCGCTGTTCTGGTCGGACACCGCTGCGAACCGCAACATCTCCGTTCCCGGCGGGACGATGTCGGCCACTGCGTTCCGGTCCTGGCTCGTCGGTGCCGGTCATCCGGCGCTCCCCGTCCGGATCGTGGACGACGGCACCGTGCGAGCCGTCATGGATGACCGCGCCTGGACGGGCGAGCTCCGGCTGCGTGACGGCCGCTGGGAGGTGTCCAACGACCTGCGCGCCGCCGCGGCCGACCAGCTCGATGGAACGCAGCGGGCCCAGAACGCGCAGTGGACCGGCGCCGTGGCACAGGAGATCGCGGACACGCTCGGTGTGACGGTGGTGCCGGTCACCCACGTGTCGGACGGGCCGTTGGGCCGGATTTCTGCGACAGGGCTCCCCGCCGACGGCGATCTCGATGCCGACGACGCCGCGTCGAACTCGACGGCCTCGTGGTACGACAGGCGCCCGTCGGCCGCGGACGCCCGGTCGACGCTGTCGGGGGACACCGATCTGACCGCGTTATCCGCCGATCCGGACGGCCTCGCACACGCGGGCGCCGCCGCGTCCCGGCTGGACGCGATGACCGAGCTCCTGCTCGATGCCGGCGAACGGTCGCCCGCGGCGGCGGAGCTGCTCGACGGTCTCGGCGGGCCGGACGGGCACGTCAGCGACGTCATGTGGTCCAGCGACCCCGGGTCGGCCGTGCGGTTCGTCCTTGCGGAGCTGGTTCCCGCATACGCAGACCTGAGCCTGCGGGACCCGGATACCGTCGCCGGCACCGTGGCGCGCGTGGTGGAGGCCGTGGCCCCCTACCTGGGAGGTGCCACGTCCGACCGGACCGCCGGCCTCGCCGTCGCCCTCGACCGTGACCAGAGGGGACCCGAGACCCCCAGCGGCCTGGGCCCGTGGCGGGCCGCCGCCATGCTGTTCGCCGCGCTCGCGGTGGTGGAGGACTCGCTCGCCGCGGCGCGGTCCCCGCGCCAGGAGGGCACACCGCCGCGTGACACGACCCCCGCCTCCGACGGTGGTGACGGAGTCCCACCGCGCACCGCCCCTGCGCTACCC
Source organism: Pseudonocardia sp. ICBG1293 (assembly GCF_020131355.1). Lineage (GTDB taxonomy): Bacteria > Actinomycetota > Actinomycetes > Mycobacteriales > Pseudonocardiaceae > Pseudonocardia. The sequence goes on along the minus strand of NZ_JAHLEL010000044.1, from coordinate 200,121 downwards.
GGCACCGGACCCGGGGGGCCTCGTGGTGTGCCGGGGGGCACCACCGAGCCGGAGACCCGCTCCGCCGGGAGCGACGACATCAGCAGTATCGGCACCGACTCCGGAGCCGACACCGGCGACCTGGGACACGGCTCCGGCCCGTGGACGACAGTCCTGACATTCCGGCCCGCCCACCGTCTCCTCGCCCGCGAGCACGACACGGTCCTCGATGCCCTCGCCGACCGGATCAACGAACACAACCGCCGGTCCCGGGATGCCGGGACCCCGCGCGCCCGGCTGCTGATCGAGGGGGACGCGCACGCCCTCACCCTGCCCGGGGGGCCCGACCGGCAGCAGCGCGGTCACGACCGGGCCGTCGCCGTCGCGAAGGCGCTGAGCCGCCGCCTGGACGAGCCGGGCCTGATCGAGGCCGCCCGCTCGGTCCTCGCCGACCCCCGGTCCCCGACCCGGCCGGCGCCGAGCGGCACGGTGCGGATCACCGTCGTCGAGCCGGAGCAGGTCGTGCTCGCCGACCGCGCCGCACCGCACCAGCAGGCGGACCCGGGCCGGGTACACCTGGGTGGTCTGCACGGCGCGCTGGACCTCGACGTGGTGAGGGGCTGGGTCCGGGCCGTCGGCGACCCGGCCCGGGTGATCGTGTGGGCCGACGGCCTGGCACTGCCGGGGGAGCAGCGCACCGCGCTGCGCCGGCTCGGGGTCCGGGTCCGGGAGCCGCGGCTCGCCGGGGTGCTCGCCCCGTACCCGACCGCCCGCGCCCGCTGGGCGGCCGCGCCGCCGGCACGGCGCCAGCTGATCGCCTCGGCCGCGGTGCTGGACCGGTTCGGTGGGATCTGGGCCAACCCCTCGGTGCGCCCGGCCCACGGCCTGGACCTGAGCGTGTTGCCCACGCTCCCTGCGGGTGCCCGGAACGGGGTCCCGCTGCTGCCGCTGCTGCACACCGACGGCGGCGGGCTCCTGGTCTCCGGTGGCACGCCGACCGACCTGATGGTGGCCCCGCCGGGTGCGGACTTCCTGGCCCGGCTGCTGGAGGACGTCGACGCTCCGCGTACGCACGGCGCCGACCTGCTCGGACACTGGGGCCGGTTCCTGGACCCGGCCACGACATGGGTCCGGCGGGAGCTGCGGACCGGGCGCTGGCGGCCCGACGACATCGCGCTCGCCCCGTGGCGCGGCGAGGTCGTCACCGACGCCGGGATCTCCGGCTACCGCCACCTCGAGTCGGCGACCCCGCGCCTCGCCGACGACGTCGCCCGCACCATCCGGGAAGCCCTGGGCGACGGCCGGATCGAGGGACTCGACGAGCTGACGTCCAGCCTGGAGATCGCGCCGCGGACATTCCGCGGCGACGGCCGGACCTTCCCGCTGACGGTCCGGCGGCCGCGCCCCGGCCCGCTGCCGGCCGCCACCGAGACCCGTCAGGTGCGGGTGACCCTCACCCCCGAGCGGGGCGCGGCGGTGGCGGCACCGGCCGATGCGGGGACGACCGCGTCGCAGATCTTCCGGCGGAACTCACGGGCCACCACCCTCGGGGACCGGGAGAAGATGAGCGTCGGCGTCGCGCTGCGCGCCGATGGCAGCGAGTCCGGGGTGCTGGCCGGCGGTGGGGTGCTGCACCGGGTCACCGACGGCACCGAGACGACGGTCATCGACAACCCGTTCGGTGAGCGGGGTGTGACGACCCGGCACGGCCCGCCGGCCCCGGCACCGGCCCGGGTGGACGTCCACCTCGCGGCGACGCCGTCGGCAGCGGCCGTCCGTCTGCGGGTCCGCGGCGATGTCGAGGGCTGGGAGGTGTCGATCCGGCCGGCCGTGGAACCGGCGCGCAGCAGGCGCCCCGACGAGGGGTTCCGGCGCGCTCTGAGCGCGGGTCTGCACGTCCGGGCGGAGAAGCACCGCTCGGTGCTCGAGCAGGTGGCGGACCTGCTGCACCCGGAGACGATGCACCCGGACGCCCCGGGGCGCGAGGCACTGGCCGACTTCCTGTCCGACGACCAGATCTTCGACCGGATGCCCGACCTGCTCGGGGACTGGGTCCAGTCCGGCCAGCTGTACGGACGGGGCCGGGTGTCCGCCGCGACGGCCATGGTCGAGATGCGGTTGCTCCCGCTGCGCTGGACCGAGCTCGGTCCGATCGACGCCTCGGTGCTGATCTCCCAGCGCTACGAGTCGAGCCTGTCGGTCGCGCGCCTGGCCGGCCTCTACGACCAGTTGCTCGCCTACGGCGGCTACCGCGGCGCGGCGGACGCCTCCGGGCAGTTCGTCGGGGCCGAGTACAGCGAGAGCCGCGAGCGGTACCGGGGCTCCCGCGAGGACCGCCTCGACCTCGTGCGGCAGATCCTGGAACTGAGCAGGGGACTGCACGCCGTCGACGTCGACCTGCGCCTGGAGATCCGGGTGGTGCACGGTGCCCGGACCGGCGACGGCGGGTCGCGCCTCGACCAGTACCCCCTGCCGTTCCGGGCGGTGCGTCGCGAGGAACCGGCCGTCGTCAGCACCACCGTCGGCCTGAGTACGGTCCTGGCCCGCACGCTGATGGAGACGGGTTCCGGTGGCAGGCACCTGCCCCCGTACCTGGCGCACCGTCTGGGCTTCGGCCGTGCCGTGCCCGTCTCACTGGGTGACGCCCCGCGCCTGCTGCGCGAGCAGGCCGTGGACCTGCTCGGGACGCTCGACGGTTTCGACGAGCTGATCCCACGCCCCCGAACGCGGTGCCGCCCGGCTCGCCCACGGCTCGGACCTGGCCCGTGCCGGCGACAACGGCCAACGGCTGGAGGCGTTCCTCAGCGAGGTGTCGCTCGCGGTGCACCTGGACGAGACGGTCCAGCACGCGATCCGCCGGACGTTCGTCCGCCGTGGCCTGCGCCGGCACACGTTCGCCACCGTCGAGGTGCGGCAGGAGATCCTCGACGCCACCGACACCGGGCCACTGTCCTCGGCCCGTGTCAAGGGCAGCCACGGGTCCGGGCACGGCACCACGGAGTCCGCCGGCTCCAGCCGCCGCACCTATCTCGGGTTCCGCGGCACCGTGCTCGGTGCGGCGGAGGAGGCGGGCGTCGGTCCGATCGGCCGGTTCGGGTACAGCTACCGCCGGGGCACCGACATGACGGCCGGAATGCTGGTGAGCTCGCGGGAGACCAGCGACCACGCCGCGGACGCCCACCTCGTGACCGGCCGGTCGCGCTGGACGATCGAGGTCCGGGTCTGGGAGCGGGAGGCCCCGTGGCGCAGGCTCCTGCAGCCCGGTCTCCCGGGGCGGCACGTCCCGCAACTGACCGGCCCGGAGGGCGCGGCGCCCGAGACCGGACGGCACGCCGTCGAGTCGGCCTGGTCGATCACCCTGGCCCCCGACGAGCTGGTCGCGGCACCCGTGTCGGGGCCACAGACCGCGGCCCGGCTGCTCGATCCCACCGACCCCGGTCCGGCGGACGATGCGCTGCCGCTGCGGGCCACCACGACCTTCAGCTGGTTCGGCGGCGTCGCGCAGCTGCACGAAGGGGTCGATCGTGCCCTGGTACGGGCCTCCGACGGCGACGCGGCGGCGACGCTGCCCGGCGGCGCCGGCCTCGAGGCCACGCACGCGCTTGTCGGCTCGTGGCTGCCGGGGCACCTGCGCCGGTTGTTCGGGCACCCGGTACGCGGCCCGGAGTTCGCCTACCAGCGCAGGCTCCACGACCTCGTGACCGGCGTGACGGCGTCCGCCCGGCTGTTCGACGCGCGGTACGACCACGACGCCGGGGACGACCGCAACGGTGTGCCCCGGGACGTCGCGATCCTGCGACGCAGCGACCAGAGCGTCGCGCAGGCGACGTCGGTGCGCCACGAGCTGGGAGCCGGCGGCGGGTTCCGCTCGGCGGACCTGTCCTACGACCCGGCGATGCAGCCCGGGGACGCGCCGCGGGTCGCCGGTCGCGGCGGGCTCACCAGCCGGTTCGCCGTCTCCCGGGAGACCGGCGGGAGCAGCGTGGTCTCCGCCGGCTTCGAGGTGAGCCTGTCCGCGACGCTGCACACCCACCGGGTGCGGGCGGCCAGTCTGGTCACCCTCGTCGCGACCGGCCGCCGCAAGAACCTCCTCGTCGACGCGGTGCTCACCTTCGCCCGGCACAGCCCCGAGCACACCCGGGACCTGCTCGCCGCGCTGGCGATCGTGCGGGCGAGCGGACACCCGGCAGTGCAGCCGGCGGGCCGCCGGGCGGTGGAGCGGGTGTTCCACCCCGACGGCGCCCACCTGCGTGTCCCCGAGGAGCAGATGCGGGAGTGGGGCCTGCTACCCCCGCCGCTGCCCGCCGTCCGGCACGACGGTGCCCGGCGGTGGGCCCTTCCGCCGACGATCGTCCCGTCGAACCCGATCCCGGGGATGCACCACGTCGAGGACGCCGACCGGTACACCCCGGTGCTGCAGGACCTCGTCGACCGGCTGCGCCGGGACGGGGTGCCGGGACTGTCCTCCGACCAGGTCGCCTCGCTCGCCGGTCAGCTCGAGACCTGGATGGTCGGCGACCTGGTCGGGAGCACCCTGGGCGGTCTGCTCGGGCACGGCGTGACCACGATGCACGGCGCACGGACGATCGCCGGGTTCGACGACGTCATCGCACGGGTCCGGGCCGTCCCGCTCGACGACGTCGCCGTCGTCGACGTCGTCCTGGACCGGTGGCGCATGCGCAACGAGCAGTACGGGGCCCTGACCCGGCAGGAGGGCGTCGTCGACGCGGCCGGGGCGGAGGCCGAGCTGCACGGCATGCTCGGCGCCCGGGGGGCGGACGCGGAGAACCCCGGGGCGTCGCACGCCGGGATCGGTGGGCCGCAACTGGAACCCTCGGGCAGCGCCGACCGCCGCCGGTACCGGCGCACGGCGCTGCGCGAGACCCGCGCGGTGAACCACGCGGGCCCGGTGGCGCTGCTGGGCGGACGGGTCCGCTTCGAGCTCGACGTCGAGCGCGGGCACCGGGTCGTGGCCGGGCCGCGCAGCGATGCCGAGGACCTCGTCTTCCGGGTGCCCGCGACCGGGCTCCGTTCGTCGGCCGACCCGGACCGGGCGGGGGAGGCGCTGCGGCGTGCGGCCGGGGACCGGGTCCTCGGTGCGGTGGACGTACCGGGCCGGCGGGCGATGGTGCTGGCAGGCACCGACGCGGTGCGGCTGCGGTCGGAGGCACAGGCCCTGCTGCACGGCGACCCGGCCGTACCGGCCGGGCTCCGGGACTCGGCCGGCGTGTCCCGGGCGCTGGACGTGCTGTTCAGCCCGGAGCTCTTCGGAACGATCGTCGGCCGCGTCCTCGCCGGGGTGGAGGAGGTCGCGACCGTCTACGACCCGGAGGACCGTTCGCAGCGGTTCACCGTGCGGCTGAGCGCCGTGTTCCACGAACCGGACACCCTCGACCTCGACCACCAGACGACGATGCACTACGGGACGACCGGTGCGGATTCCCGGTTCGAGCGCCTCACCGACCAGCACGCCCTGGAATGGGGGCCGGCCGGGGTGCCCGACCTGCGGCACGGCGACGGCGTCCGCAACACCGGGCAGGTCGACCCGGTGGAACGTGAGCGGGGCGGTGGCGAGGCGCTGCGCCCCGGGCTGGCCGATCCTCGCGCCAACATCCACCGTCCGTCCGGCCCGGTCCGCCAGGTCGGCGGGGCGACCCACTACGTGCTGACCCTGTCGATCCCGCCGGATAAGGGGACGGTGCTCGTCCGGCCCGCGGACGACGCGGCGCCCCGGCCCGCGGTCGCGCCCGCCCGGCCCACGGAGCTGCGCTCCGAGCTGACCCTGCACGGCCTCACGTTCTTCCTCGACGAGCCGCTGGCCGCGCAACGGCTCGGCGCGCTGGGCAGTGCCGTGCACGACGCGGCGGCCGTCCGGGACCGGGCGGCCCGTGCGTGGGCGGACGCGGAGGACCGGCTCGCCGCCCTCGGCCGCCGCCGCGACCGCCTCGCCGACGACCTGGCCGGGCCCGAGCGCGCGGAGTTCGACGTCGTCGTCGAGGCGGACGACGCCCGGGACCGGGCCGCCGCGCACGCCGCGGACGGCCGTCCCCGCGCGGCGGTCCGGCTGGAGCGCCTCGCCGGGCTCCTCGACGACCGCTCGCGCCTGGCGGCCGAGATCCGTGACGCACGCGAGCGCTGGGAACGCACGCAGGTGCGGATGGAGCGGGCGCTCGCCGTCGAGCGTGCCGAGCGGCGGCTCGCCACCGTGGAGCGGGACGTAGCGCGACGGCAGGAGGACGGGCGGGACGTGACCGATCCCGTCACCGAGCGCGACCACCGCAACGCCATCACGACGGTGCGTGCCCGGATCGAGCGTGAGCGCACCGCGGCGCGGCACGGGCTCCGCCTCGCCGAGGTGGCGACCGAGCACTCCCTCGATGTGTCCCGGGCGGAGCAGGATCTCCGCGCGTCGACCGGATCCGGCCGCCGGTTGTCCGACCTGGAGGACCGTGCGGTGGAACTCGTCGCGGGACTCGACGACCCCGCGTACCGGGAGATCATCGGGACCCGTTCCGCGACCGACGCCCGGTCCGCGGCGCAGGCGCACCGGGACGCAGGACGGGCCGACGCCGCCGCGCGGCTGGACGACCTCGCCGGGCTCCTCGACGAGCGGGCCGCGGCCGAGGCGGACGCCCGCTCCGCCCGTGCCCGCGCCGACCGGTCGCGGCACGAGGCGGAGCAGCAGGTCCGCGACGGGCAGCCGGCGTCGCCGAAGGGGTCGCGGCCGGCGGCGGACGACGGGATCGTGCCGGCCGGGCCGGGGGATCTCGCGCCGGAGTACCCGTGGCGGGGCCGGGTGGACGCTCCCGAGCTGCATGTCAACGAGCGGTCGGCGGTGCGTGCGGCGATGGTGCGGGAGGATCCGCGGCCCGGTCTGCCGGAGTTGCCGTTCGGGCGCGAGCTCGACCAGCTGGTGGATCATCTGCGGGAGCGGGCCGGTCTGGGTGAGGTGGGGCCTGCGTTGACGGGAGGTCCGCGGCAGGACGTGTTCGTGGCGTGCCTATGCCGAGCTTCACGGTCGGGAGGCGTTGGAGCGTCCTCGTGGGCGGGGGGTGTCTCTATGGGTTCGTCAAGCGGCGGCGAGTTCTGGATCGGGGTTGTTGACCGTGGGCGGGTTGTAGGGGCGGCGGTCGCGGAGCATGGCGTAGATGACGTCGGTGCGGCGTCGGGCGAGGCAGATCAGGGCGGCGTTGTGTCGTTTGCCGGCGGCTCGTTTGCGGTCGTAGTAGGCGCGGCTGGCGGGGTCGGCCAGGGCGGCGAATGCGGACAGGAACAGCGCGGATTTCAGGGCGTGGTTGCCGCGCTGGGATCGGGTTTCGCCTTTGATCGAGGTGCCGGAGCGGCGGGTGACTGGGGCGAGGCCGGCGTAAGCGGCGAGGTGCCCGGCGGTGGGGAACCCGGAGCCGTCGCCGACGATGGTGAGGATCTTGATGGCGGTCCTGACCCCGAGTCCGGGCATCGAGGTCAGGACCGGTCCAAGAGGGTGGGCCTCCAGGCGGGCTTCGAGCTCGTCGGCGAGCTGGTCGCGTTCGGTGTGGACCTGGCGCAGCTGCCCGGCGACGCCGGTGATGACACGGGCGAACGCGGCCGTGCCGGGAACGGTCAGGCTCTGGGCGTCGAGCGAGGTCAGGATCTGGGCGGGAAGGGTGCGGGCCAGTCGAGGCGACCGGGCCCGCATCGTCTCGGCGATCCCGTCAGCGCCGAGCTCTCGCAGGGCTTGCGGGGTGGGCGCGGCCGCGAGCAGGTCGAGCACGCCACCGCGGTCCAGGCGTGGCCCGAGCAGGCGTTCCAGGGCGGGATGAACATGCAGCAGGGCGTCGCGCAGCCGGTTCGTCAGCCGGGTGCTCTGCCCAGCCAGGTCATCGTCGTAACCGGCGAGCACAGTGAGTTCGGCGAGGGTCTCGTCGTCGGTGCCGACCCGGCGCAGGGTGTGCGGCATCGTCCGGGCGGCCTCGGCGATCACGTGGGCGTCGCGGGCGTCGGTCTTGGCCTGCCCGGGATGCAGGTCGGCGATGCGGCGCATCGCCAGCCCGGGCAGGTAGGCCACCGTGATCCCCAGATCACGAGCGACGGCGATGGCCAGCGCTCCGATCGAGGCGGGCTGGTCGATGACCATCAGCACCGCGCCGTGCTCGGCCAGCCCGGACAGCACGGTGCGCAGCGCCGATTCGTCGTTGGGCAGGGCCTTGTCGTGCACCCGCTTCCCGTTGGTGTCGACCGCGCAGGCGTGGTGTTCGGACTTGCCCACGTCCAGGCCGCAGAACACCGCGAACCCGGTCGGGTGCTGGTCAGGATCGGGCAACCGCCGCTCCCTTCTCGTCGCGGCAGGCCGACCACGAGCACCCGCGCCGGCAGCCACGTTACGAGCAGACCACACGGGTCAGGTCTCTATCAGCGGTCGTTGGCGCCCTCCGGCCACGGCGACAACACCCCCCAGATCATCGGGCGACAGGGGCAGTCAGTCATACCGCGGCCGGCGGCCTGCAAGCCCTCAGCGGGCTTGATCAAGAAGGTAACGGGGGTGCGCAGGGCACCGAGGTGGAGCTGTTCGACGTGCGCGTGAGCAGCCACGACGTGCACGTCTCGGGTCGGCACGTGCAGATCATCACCGATGGTGGCCCGGACGCCGCGTTCATCGAGTTGGTGGGCGATCCGGTCGCCGTGCTGCGGGGCGAGCAGGGCCGTCTGGACGCCGAAGAGCTGTGGGGGGAGATGGACCGGGCCGTGCAGCTGCTCCGCAGCGCGGGACCCGGTCAGACCGTCAGCTCGCTGTTCCCCCCACACACCGGGTTCATCGTGAACAGCGGCGCCGACACCACAGTCGACGTGGATCGTGCGATGCCGCGGCTGCTCCGGCAGCCGACCGTGGGAGTCTCGGTGTTCGGGTTGTCGCTCCACTTCCGCGAGACCGCCGCCTACCTGCTGCAGCTGCACAACCCGATCAGGGACGGGTTGACGCTGCGTTGGCTCCAGGAGGGACGGGTGTTCGGCGAGGAGGTCGCCGACCGGTTCCGTGAGTACCCGGATCCGGCACCTGAGGGTGTGTCCGAGCGGGCGCGGGCGCGGGCCCGGTGGGCCGACGCGGTCGCCCTCGAGGGGTACGCGACACTCGTCTACACCCACGCCGCCGTCGCCGCGCTCGCCCGGGACACCGGGACCCTCGCGAAGAACAGAGCATTCTCCCTGTCCCGGATGCCGATCGCCGTGGTCCGGGACGGACTCCCACCTCGGGTGCAGGCATTCCTGGAGCATCTCGCCGACGACCTCACCGCGCACTTCGAGAGTGTCCTCCGGCGCAACCCGCAGCCTCCGGTCCACCGTTCCGCGACGATCCCCGAGGACGTTCTCGACCGGAGTATCGACGTCGATCGCGGGCGGTTCTTCTGGACACCGCTCGCCGTCCCGAGCCCGTTCACAGTCAGGGGATTCCTGGACCAGGCGTGGCGGCCGGTGCCACCGGGGCAGACGGTCATCCCGGCCGGGGCGGTCGTCGGCGGCATCATCACGACCGAGCTCGACGAGCTCGACACGTTCGGCGGTCGTGCGGCACTGCCACTGGTCGCGCTCGAACTACGGATGAGGGAACGCGACACCGATCCGCGCAGCTCCGGCCGCGAAGCCGTCGGCTTCTCGCGCTGGCAGAGCATCACCCGGCGGGTGGACGACCAGGCGTGGATCCTGGCTGCCGCCTCACATTCGGTGCACCCGGGGGACTCGGTCCTCGATGTCCCACCGGCTCCGAGGTCCGGATCACACGTCGCCGAGCCCCGGCGCCCTCCCGCCGGGGGACTGGCTCCGCAGCCCGTGGAGGTGCCGTTCGACGAGGGGATCACACGAAGACTGGGCGGACCGACCATGCAGCTCGTGATGTTCGCCCACCAGGTGGTGAGCCACTACCTGCGGCTGGGGCGACCCGACAACGGTGGGTTCGTCGTGCACATCGAGGGGGGTGGAGACGGCGAGCCCGGCACGGACGCCGTAGCCGCAGGCCGGCGGCGCGCGACCACAGTGCACGATGCGCTCGTCGGTGCCATGGAGCAGGCGTCACGCGCGCTGTACCAGGGAGTCTCCACGCGGCGGGTGTCGGTCGAGGTGTCGTCGCGGGGATCGGGCGCGAGCCGGTCGCCGGACTGGCAGCCGGACGGGCCCGGGCAGCGGCGTTCGGTACGGGTCTGGGTCGGGCAGGTGACCGGCGATCGGGCCGATCGGACCATCATCGGGCGGCAGCTGGACGACGAGGTGATGGATGCTGCGGTGCTGCGCGAGTACGTGGCGAGCGTCCTGGACGACCGGCGGGCCGCGGACGGTCTGCCGGAGGCCGACGCGCCCTCCGTCACGACGGTGCTGACGATGCTGCGTGAGATCGACAGCTCAGGAGGACGTCCACACGTCCGCCGCGACCTGGTGCAACTGCTGGCGAACCGGCTGTACGCCACGTCGTCGGCCCGTCCGTGGGCCGGTCTGCACGAGCCGCCCCGGTTGTCCCACAACGAGCGGGTGGCGGTACGCAGGGGAATGGACCGAGCCGACGGGAGGCCGGGACTGCCCCCGCTCCCCGAGGGGCACGAGCTCGACCAGCTGGCGGAGTATCTGCGTGGGCGGGCCGGGCTGGGTCCGATCGGGCCGTCGTTGACCGGCGGTCCGAAGGAGGCGGAGTACACCGCCGAGCTGGCGAAGGCCTACGCCGAGCATCACGGTCGGCCGCGGTTGGAACGTGGCCGGCTACTCGGTGGCGCCATCGGTGTGGAGATCGAGACCGAGGTGGCGGTGTCCGATGTGCTCGAGCTCGACGGCCCTGACTACCGACTCGTGACCGACGCCTTCGACTTCGACGTGGAGAGCGCGGAGATCGCCTCCAGACCGTCGGCGGTGCTGCGGGGGGAGCAGCACCACCACCGGCCACAGCCGGACGTGGAGGAGAGCGTGCGCATCGTGAACCGCGCCCTGACCGCAGGCAGGCCCGGACAGCGGCTCCGGGAGGTGCTGTCCGGTGTCGACGGTCTCACCGTCGCCGATCCCTCGATCGTCCTGGTGGAGCCGGGAACGGATCGGCCCGCCCGGACCCTTCAGATCACGTCGGGGGTGGCGGTCTTCGGCCAGCACCGGCTGTTCGAGTACGCGCTGGAACGGCTCGTGGAGGAAGGGCGTCCTGAGCGCGCACCATTCTGGGCGGCGGTCGGGCGTGGCGCGGCGGGCTGGGCCGACGAGGTCGCCGAGGCCTTCCGCACGGAGCATCCGCACGGCCCACCCCGTGCCCTGTGGGCCGATGTCCGTGCGCTGCGTGGTCACCTCGAGCTCGTCTACCTCCAGATCCTCGCACCGGAGGTCGGACGTGAACTCGGTCTGTTGAAGATGGGCACGCCGCTGTTGCCGCGGGTGTCCCCAGCGCTCGTGCGTGCGGCGCTGCCGGCGCGGGTGCAGACGTTCCTGAGCGACTCGACCGACGAGATCGGCGAGGCGTTCCGGCGCTCGGTGTCGGATCTGGCGGAGTCGGACGACACGCCCTTCGACACGGACCTGGCCGATGCCCTGTACGCCCTGGGAACGATGGCCTCGGCCGTCCTGACCGACGACGACCTCGACATCGAGCCGGACTGGGAGAAGGCCCGTGGCGCGCTCAAGCAGGCCGTCGTGGCGGTCGACGCGGACGAGTTGGTGTCGCAGGAGGCACTGTTCGGACAGATGACCGAGCTCGGCTCGCTCGACGATGCGGGCGGGTCCCGGGCTGATCTGCCGCTGATCCCGATCGAGGTACGGATCTTCGGCCCACACGCGGGTTCGGACGTCGGACGTGCGCTCGCCACGTCGCGACGGTGGACGGATGTCGCCCGCAGGATCGACGACGACTCCTGGGTCGACCTGGCCTGGTCGCGAGCGGCGGAGGGCGGGCTCACCGTTCCCGAGGTGCCCGACGCGCCGGCGCACCCCGCTCCGACGGGACGGTCCGACCGGACGGAGGTACCGGACCACGTCCTGGTTCTGGGCGACGGTGTGACCGATCTGGCCGACGCCCCGTCGGTCGTTCACGATGCACTGCGGTCGGCGCTCCCGGCGTGGGTGACCGCTGAGGCCTCCCGCCTGCGTGCCGCCGGTCCCCACGGGCTGCGGGTGCACGTGGAGGCCGGTGATCAGGCAGCCGCGGCCGCGATCGGAGCCGAGCTCGAGCGGCGGCTCGACCATGCGCTGATCCGCACCCGGGCGTCGTGGCCGGCAGAGCTGCGCGATCCGGCCGACTTCCCGGTCGAGGTGGTGTACGCGTCCGTTCACGACAGCGTCGTCGTGGAACGCGCGCCCGGCAGCTCGGGCGACGAGCCGCAACACGAGGTTCGCATCCGGGTGGAGATCGTCCCCGGTGACGAGGTCCGCCGCGCCACACCGGCCGAGGTCCTGAGCCGGGCGACCGACGCCGAGACGACTCGCCTACGGATCGCGGTGCTGCACCCGTTCGTCGTCCGGGCGGTGTCGTATCGCCGCACCGAGGTGGGGTTGACAGCAGGACCGCCCGTGCACCGGGGTGAGGTGGCCCGGGTCTACGGCCGGCTGCGCGAGCAGCGCCGCCTGGGAGCCACGGCGACAGACACCGCGGCCCGGATCACCGAGCACATCGTGCGGCTCGACCGGGCCGTCGGACAGCCCGATCGCGACACTCCGGCCGGGCCCGGGAGCGAACCGCCGGAGCAGATGGAGGCCGCGCTACGTCACGCCGTGAGCCGGGGTCTGCGCCGGAGCGCCGGCTCCGCACCCTCCGCCGGGGCCGTGGACGCGATCTACGCCGCCTACCGGCGGCGCTGGCGGCCCGACATCCACGCACCTTCGCTGTCCGTGCCACGTCTGGCAACGGCGGTCATCGACCTGGGACTGCACGGGCGGGCCCCGGGACGGCGTCCCGGGGGAGAGGCTCCGCCCCCCGGTGGTGACCAGGCGCCGGCCACCGTCGACCCCCCGCTGCGTGGCGACGACGCCCGGTAGCGTCGCCGCCGGAACCACGGACCGCCCACCGCCCAGCGACCCCGCCCCGAGGAGGACCCCGATGAGTGAGACCCCGGACCGGACCGCCGCCCGCGACCTGATGGTGCTGGTCGACCCGGCGGCCGAACCCGACGACGATGGCTCCATCCCCACCGAGTTCGTCATCGGCGGATGGGAGGTCGACGAGAACGGTGTGAGCGGCCGATTCCTCCCGAACCCCGAGCACATCCCCTCCGGCCCGGACGTGCCGTCCGATCCGGTGGACGCCGTCCTGCGCGGCATGGCCGGCGGCGACACCGACGGCGACGACGTGCTCGCCGCCCTCGGCGACATCGGCCTCGCGGTCGGGCACGACGCACAGGGCTCGGTGACGGTGGCGCCGGGGCCGCAGGGTGTGCCCTGTGTGCTGGCGACGACCGCCCCGCGGCACTGCCCCGCGGCCGCCGCGGCGGCGGACCCGCCGGTCGCGGAGTGGCGCCTGTGCTCGGTCGCCGACCTGGCCGCGATCCTGCCGCCCCAGGGGATCGACGTGCTGTTCAACCCGCTCGGGCCCGCTCCGATGCGGGTCTCGGCCGCCGACCTGCGCCAGGTCGCCGCGCGTGCCGCCGGGGAGGGCGGCGTTGCTGCCCCGGAGACCGGTTCCGCGGGGGGTACCGGGACGTCATGATCGTGGCAGGGCCCCGGGTGCGGCCCGGCCCTGCCATGGCACGACGACGGGCCGGCCTCCGGGGTCGTCGGCGACCCACCCTGCCGACGTGCCGTGACCCGCGTGCCATGACCCGGAGGTGACGCCGTGAGCGGTGCCGTACTGACCGTGAGCGCGACCTCCGCGGGCGGGCTGGCGGGGTCCGTGGCCTCGGCTCCGGCCGGCTCGACGGTCGTGCTCGCCGCCGGGACCTACACCGGGCCGCTGGTCCTGGACCGTGACATCACCGTGGCGGCCGAGGACGGCGCCGGGTCGGTCCGCGTGCACGTTCCCGAGGGCCCGGCGCTGGTCGTGCTCGGCGGCACCGCCCGGGTGGCCGGGCTGACCCTGCGCGCCGGAGGTTCCGACCCGGCGGCCGGGGTGAGCGCCGGGCGCCTGGAACTCGTCGAGTGCCGGGTCGAGTCGACGGCGTGGGCGACGGTGCACTCCGGTGCCGGTGAGCTCGTCCTGCGCGACTGCGAGATCGTCAACGAGACCGGCGCCGGGGTCGTCGTGACCTCCCCGGACGGTGCGGTGATCGACTCGTCCCGGCTGCGCGACATCGGGACCTCCGCGCTCGTCGCAACCGAGAAGGGTGTGCTGACCGCACGCAACTGCGAGATCGGCGGCAGCGGCGGCAACGGTGTGTTCGTCGCCGGGTCCGCCTCCGCCGTGCTGTCCGGCTGCACGGTGGAGGCGGCGGCCCAACCGGCGGTCGCCGTCGAGGGCGCGGCCGGTCTGACCGCCACCGCCGTGCAGGTCCGCGACGCCGCCGGGGTCGGCGTCTTCCTGGCCACCACCGGCACGGTGAGCCTCGACGACTGCACGGTCCCCGGCAGCGGCACCGAGGGGATCTACGTCGACGCCGGGTGCGCACCGGTGCTGCGCGGCTGCCGGGTCACCGGCGCCGGGGGCCGCGGCCTGCATTTCGCCGGTCGGGCCGGCGGGACCGTGTCGGACTGCGAGGTCGTCGACACCGGGGGCGCGGGGATCGGGGTGACCACACGGGCCCGTCCCGAGATCGACCGGGTGGTCGTGTCCGGTGCCGGGGCGGCCGGGATGGCCGTCGACGCCGACTCCGAGCCCTTCGTGCGCCGCCTGCGGGTGCTCTCGCCCGCCGGTCCCGGCCTCCTCGTGGACAGTGCGCGTGGCCGCTGGGAGACCGTGGAGACCGAACGGCCCGGCGGCTCCGGGGTGCACGTCCGGGGTGGTGCGCGGGCCGACCTGGTGGGGGTGAGCGTCCGGTCGCCCGGGGGGCACGGGCTGCACGCCGAGAGCGGCACCCTGGTCGTCGCCGAGGCCGACATCGAGGCGCCCGGCGGGGACGGGGTGCACGTCGACGCGGGCGCCGAGCTGAACGCCCAGCAGTGCCGCGTCCGCGGTCCCGCCGGATCCGGTCTGTGGTTCGGGGAGCGGTCGGCGGGCACCGTGTCCGGCTCCGAGATCGCCGGCGCCGGCGCCGCGGGGATCGTCGTCGCGACGACCGAGCCGGTCCGCATCCTCGACTGCGCGGTGTACGACAGTGCGGGGCCGGTGCTCGTCGAACGGGTGGCCGACACCGACCTGGAGGTCCGCGAGCTCACCGAGAGCGGCAACGACACCGGACCGGTGAACAGGCCCGCGGTGGCGACGTCCGCGTCCGGAGCTGCCGCGTCCGGAGCCGCCCCGGCCCCGGCCCCACCGCCGGTACGGCGCGGCAACGATCCGCTCAGCGCCCTGCAGGAGCTCGTCGGGCTGGAGAGCGTCAAGGGCGACGTCACCTCGATGGTGAACCTGAACAAGATGGCCAAGCGCCGGATCGACGCCGGGCTGTCGGCACCGCCGATGGCCCGGCACCTGGTCTTCGCCGGCGCCCCCGGTACCGGCAAGACGACCGTCGCCCGGCTCTACGGCGAGATCCTCGCCCAGCTCGGCGTGCTCCGGAAGGGCCATCTCGTCGAGGTCGCGCGGGCCGATCTGGTCGCGCAGATCATCGGTGGCACGGCGATCAAGACGACCGAGGCGTTCGAGAGCGCACTCGGGGGCGTCCTGTTCATCGACGAGGCCTACGCGCTGTCCACCGGGCGCGGTGGCACCGGCCCGGACTTCGGGCGGGAGGCGATCGACACCCTGGTGAAGCTGATGGAGGACCACCGCGACGACGTGGTGGTGATCGCCGCGGGCTACTCGAAGGAGATGACGCAGTTCCTCGCCGCGAACCCGGGGATGGAGTCGCGCTTCTCCCGCACCCTGGAGTTCGCCAACTACGCGCCGGAGGAGCTGGTGACGATCGTGCGGCTGCAGTGCCGCAAGCACGACTACCGGCTCGCCGACGACGCGGCCCAGGCGCTGCTGACCTACTTCGACGAGATCCCGAAGGACGGCACGTTCGGCAACGGGCGTACCGCGCGGCGGGTGTTCGAGCGGATGGCCGACCGGCAGGCGTCGCGGCTCAGCATGGCCCCGCCCGACTCGGCGGACGACCTGACCCTGCTGACCGTCGAGGACCTCGAGACGACGCCGTGATCCCCGGCGCCCCGGCGCGGGACGACCGGGGCACCGGCCACTCGCGCCGGACGCCGCGACGGGGCCCTTCCGGAGGGGGAGGGCCCCGTCGCCGCGGACGCCCGATCAGGGGCGCAGGGCCAGCTGCACGCCACGGATGTCGCCGGGGGTGACTGCCTCGGGCAGGGTGAAGTTCGCCCGCCCGTCGTCGTCCACCCGCGCGGTCGCCTCGACGGTGTCGCCGGACGTGCGGTGCACGAGCAACCGGACCTGCCTGTCGTCGCACGGGTCGGGGAACCCGCTGACCGTCGCGCCGGTCATGTCGCCGTCGTCGTTCTTGCGGGCGGCGGTACGCAGGTCCTCACCGGTCGTGGTGCAGCGCGGGGTGGCGCGCGCTCCGGCCCCCGGCTGTCCCTGCGTCGCCCGCTCCCCACTGCCGGTCCGAGCCTCCGCGGACGCGGACCCGGACCCGGACCGCGCGTCGGAGTCGGCCGACCCGGTGTCGCGTGACTCGGTGTCGCGTGACTCCGTGGCCCGCGGCCGTGTGGCCGGGGGCTGCGTGGTCGGGGGCTCCGTGGTGCCGGTCTCCGAGGTCCGCGACGCCGGGGGGTCCGGCTCGGGTGCCCGGGAGCGGTCCGGGTCCGGCTGGGTCCGTCCGGTCCCGGGACGGGCGTCCTCCGACGCCGCGGACGGCGGAACGGCCCGGCGCCCGGTGGGCTCGACCGCGTCGGGTGCCGCGTCCCTGGTCGCCTCCGGTGTCGCCTCTCGTGTCGCCCCCCGTGACCCCTCGGACGGTGTCCCGGAGGACGGGGTCCGGACGGGATCCGGGAGCGGGGCGGCGAGCCCCACCGGCGGGTCGGCGATCAGGTCCGACGCCCTGGCCGGGGCGGCGGGAGGCGCCGGGGCCGGAGCTGCCGGGGCGGCGGGAGCTGCCGGGGGAGCAGGGACCGGATCCGGGGGAGGTGCCGCTGCCGCCTGCGGGGCGGGTGCCGGGTCGCCGGGCGGCGGGACCGGCGCGGGAGCCGGGATGTCCGCAGGCGGGACGGGGGCGGGCGGCTCCGTGTCCGGACCCGTGGCCGCGGGGCCGGGGGGTGGCGCTCCCGACCCGCCGGGTGCGGCCGGAGGCGTGCCGGGGGAAGCGGCGTCCGCCGGGGGAACCGCTCCCGGGGCGAACGGGTTCAGCGCGGGGAGCTCGGAGACCCGACCGTCGGGTGGCACCGCGTCGAGAGCCGTCGCGTCGCCAGGACCGGCGGGCTCGGCCTCCGCCGCCGCGGGCGGGGGCTCGGAGCCGTCCGCCGAGGTCCACGCCGGCGCCGTGTCGGCCGTCGGACCGGCGCCCGCCAGCGGAGCGGTGACGGCCACCGCGGACACCCCGAGCGCAGCGAGCGTGGTGATCGCGGCGACCGCGATGCCGGTCCGCCGTCGGTGCCCCGTACCCGGATCACCCGACCGACGCCCCGACCCGGACGGCCCCCGCCCGCGCGCAGACTCGTTCACCTGAGGCCTTCCGTTGGTCCGGTACCGACACTGCACGGTAGGCGCGCACGGCCCGGGGGGCGAGCGCCCCGGACGATCTCCTGCCCCGGGGGAGG
This sequence comes from Pseudonocardia sp. ICBG1293, assembly GCF_020131355.1. GTDB lineage: Bacteria > Actinomycetota > Actinomycetes > Mycobacteriales > Pseudonocardiaceae > Pseudonocardia. Next base: position 182,412 of record NZ_JAHLEL010000044.1, on the reverse strand, counting down.
CAACGGCGCCCGCACGGACCGGAACGCCTCAGTGCTCGAAGGTCCGGTCCAGTAGCGCCGCCGCCAGCTCGATCCGGGAGCGGTAGCCGGTACGGGCGAACAGCCGTCCCAGCCGTCCCTCCACGCTCTTCTCGGTGCTGTCCAGGATGTGCGCGATCTGCCGGTTGGTCAGCCCCTCGGTCAGGAGCTGGCCGAGCAGGCGCTCGTTCTCGGCCTTGGTGATCGCGCGTCCGGGCACCGGCACACCGGAGGCCTCCATCGCCGCTCTCGTCCAGTAGCGGGCCAGGGGCGCGTCGATCCTGTCGTAGAAGTCGTAGACGCCAAGCAGGTCCTCCTCGCCCAGCAGACCGAGCCGGGCCAACCGCCTGCCCAGCTGCGCACCGTCGAAGGCCTGTCCGGTCTGTCGTGCGATGTGCAGGGTCTCTTCGGCCGTGGCGGTGTCGCGGTGCACCAGCGCTCGTCCGAAAGTGGCGTGCAGGACCGCCCGGGGAGTGCCCAGGGTCTCGGCCACCGTGTCGAGCTCCCGGCTGCGTCGCCGCGCGGTCTCGTCGTCCCCCCTGACCAGATCGGTCTCCAGCAGCAGCACGAGCAACAGGTCCGTGCCGACCAGCAGGTCCTCCTCCCGCGCCCGGGTGAGCGCACGGTCGGCCCTGGCCGCGGCGGCGTCCAGGTCGCCGAGGACCGCGTCGCCCGCCGCATCGACGACGTCGAGGACATGGGTGAGGACCGTGACCTCGGCGCGGGCCGCCGCCGCCATCTCCCGGGCCCCCGTCAGCTGCCCGCGCATCACCATCAGACCGGCGAACTGCTGGTGGAACGCCGCGGCGGAGATCTCGAAGCTGAGCGCACCCGGATGCGCGATCGCCCGCCGGGCCAGCTCCGGGGCTTCCGGTCGGCCCTCGAGCAGGGCGAACACCGCTCGATGCCGCGGCAGCAGCTCGTACTCGGCGAACCCGGCGCGGCGCGCGACCCGCCGTGCCGCGGGGACGTCACCCATCTCCACCAGCGTCGAGATGGCCCAGGTGGCCCGGTAGCGCACCCCGATCGGATCGGCCTCGTTCTGGACGACGGCCACCGCGGACTCCGGGGAGGCCCGGCCGGCAAGCAGGTCGGCACTCCACCCGGTCAGCTCGCCGACGGCGTGGGTGGTCGGTTCCCCCATCCACAGTTCCCGGGTCGTCCGCAGCGTCGCGCAGGCGTCGGCCCAGCGGCCGCGCACCGCCCGGGCCAGCACCTGGCAGACCGCGCGGATGCCGTCGTCGGCCTTCCACAGGGAGGGCGCCGACCCGCTCGCGATGGCGTCGAGCTCCTCGGTCTCCTCGGCGGAGTGCAGGCACAGCACGAGCCGGAGATAGAGCGCGTGCCGGGTGATGCGCGGCGTCGTACCGTCCTCGAGCAGCCCGCGGATGGAGTCGATGGTGGTCACGATGTCCCCGGACTGCTCGGCGGCCCGGGTGAACTCGTGCCGGGCCCGGAGCCGGTCCGAGGCGGTCGGCGCCGCCTCGGTCGCCGCCTGCCACCACCGCTGCTCGCGGCGTACGTGGTCGGGCCGCGCGTGGGTCCCGGCGGAGACGAGCTCGGCGTACGCCCGATCGGCGGGCAGCAGCCGCCCGGCCAGCACCACCTGGTCGGCGAGCCCGAACCGGTCGGGCGTGACCCGGCCGTCCCAGGCCGCGCCGACGAGCAGTGCAGCGAGCTCGCTGCGCCGGTAGGGGCCGAGGGTGGTGCGCAGCGCCGCGCCGAGCAGCGGGACGACGAACCGCCACCTCCGGTCGCCCCCGACGTGCAGGATCCCGGCCGCCCGCAGCTCCGACAGACCGTCGAGGGCGTCCTGCTGGTCGGTCCCCGCCGCCGTGGCCAGCAGCTCGGGCAGAGCTGCCCCGGCGGGTTCGAGCGCGGCGGCGAGCTGCGCGGTGGACCACATCCGCGACCCGAGCCGCCGGATCCGCTCCTGCAGCGCCGCGGCCGTCTCCGGTGGCGGGTCCTGGTCGGCCCCGGGCAACAGGTAGGCGTACCCGTACACGAGACGGACGCCGCCACCGTGCAGCAGGGTCGCGGCCGCGGCGGCCACCACCGCGGCGAGTCCCCGGCTGTGGTCCCGGACCCAGGTCAGCAGCTCCGTCGAAGGGACGGCGCCGAGGACTTCCTGCACGACCTGCGCCGCCTGGCCCGCGTCGAGCGCCGGGACCCGTACCGACGCCAGCAGGGACTGTTCCCGCAGCCGTGCCAGAGCCGCAGAGCCCGCCTCCGCCAGGTGGGCCGGGAAGGGCAGGGCGACCGCGCACACGTATCGCACGGTCGAGCCGGCGAGCCGATGGGCGAGCGCGTCGAGCACCGCGAGCGTGTCGAGGTCCATCCACTGCACGTCGTCCAGCAGGACGACGGCGTCCCGGCCCGTCATCCAGGCCGCCGTCGCCGCAGCGGCGCGGCGGGCCACGCCGGGGTCCCGGTGCGCTCCCGCCACCGGGCCCAGCGGGACCGGTACCGGGCCGCCCCCGCGGGCGAGGGGAGCGCCGGAGCCGTCGTGCATCCCGGTCGTGACGCCGTCCCGGGACAGACGCGCCGCGATGACCGCGCGCCCCTCCGCGTGCAGCGCGGCGCCGACCTGGGCCAGTACCGTGCTGCGGCCCGATCCGGCGTGACCGGTGAGCAGCACGACCGGCGGGCCCCCGTCGGCGCCGACCAGCTCGAGCACCGTGTCGGTCGTGCTCCGTGCCACCGGCATGGCGATCATGATGGCGCATCGGGACTTCCGGGACGGAACAGCCCCGCTGCGCGCCCCGTCCCGGGTGTCCTCCGGGGCGCCGTTGGTGCCCGGACGGGCGATCCGGTCCCGATCCGACGATCACCGTCCTAACATCTGGGAAAGGGGTGGACGACGCCCCGGCTCGACGGAGGGGGACCAGCACCGTGGCGAACCAGTCGCCGGGACCGATCGGCCGGGAGGACGAGCTCGCCGCGCTGGCCGCCGACGGGCCGGGCGGTGTCCTGGCCGTGCTGCACGGCGAGCGGGGCAGTGGGCGCACGGCGGTGCTCGACGAGCTCGCCGCCGCCGGGTGCTGTGCCGGGCGGCCGGTGCTGACCGTCCGCGGCGCCGGTCCGCGCCCCGACTGGGACCTCTACGGTGTCGTCCCCCTGCTCGACGCGGTCACCGGGGCGTTCGAGGAGCTCCGCGCGACCTCCGAGCTCGTCGGCCGGACCGCGGCACTCCGTCGCCGGTGCACACCCGAGTCGTACCACGGCACACACGGACGGGGAGCACTGTACGCGGAGATCGGCCGGTTGCTCGGCAGTCTGGGCCCGTCCGGACTCGTGCTGTTCGACGACGTCGACCGGGTGCCCCGTCCCGAGCACGTCACCGTCGCGGCACGGGCGGCCGGGCACCGTGTGGTGGTGACGGCCGGTCGACCGGCAGTGCTCGCCGGGACGGCCGACGTGCTGGTGCACGCGGGGCCGCTGGACCCCCACGAGGTCGGCAGGCTCGTCCGCAGGTCACTGCGCGCCCGGCCGGACACGACGCTGCTGGCCGCGCTCGGCCGCGCGCTCGGCTCGCTCGCGGGCAACCCCGCCGCCGTGCTCGCCGCCGTCGACGAGCTCCGCCGTTCCGACCGCCTGGTCACGGTGGGCCGCCGGGTGTGTCTGCGCGCGCCGCGGGTGACGCCGATGCTGCCGGGCGACGCCCTGGCGATGACGGCCGTCGGCGAGCCGGGTGGTGTCGCCGAAGACCTCGTTCTCCTCGTCGACGGGCCCGCCCGGGTCCGGGCCGGGGACGTGCCGCTGCTGGCCGCGGCGACGGGCCGGACCGCCCGGGACACCGGCCGCACCCTCGACCGGCTCGTCACCGACGGTGTCCTGGAGGAGCAGCGGGGGGAGCTGGTCCTGCGGTGCCCGGCCGTCGCGACGACGCTGCGCGCCCGCTGTGGGACGGGGTGGGTGCGTGGTCTGCACGCCGCCGTCGTCCACGCGTCCGACACTCTCGGGTCGCCGATCGAGCCGGGCGTGCTCGCCGACCACGTCGAGGCGGCCGGTGACGCGCTCGAGCCCGATCCGGCGTGGGGCAAGCTGCTGCTGATGCAGGCCGGGGAGCGGGAGGGCCGTGCCCCGCAGCGTGCGGCGGACCTGGTGCGCGCGGCTGCACGGCACGAGCACCTGCCGCAGGACGACGAGTGGACGGCTCGGCTGCTGCTGCGGGCCGGGGACCACAGCGGTGTGCTGGCCCTGGTGACCCGGCTCGTGGAGGAGGGCGTCGACGGTGACGTCGAACTGCTCGGTGCCGCCGCCGGCGTCGCGGCCCTGTCCCTGCACGAGTCGGCGCCCCCGCCCGTGTCCGAGGCACTGGCCGACGACCGGAACCCGATCTCCGCCCTGCACCTGGTCCGCCGCTGGGAGTGCGGACTCGGCCTGCGCGCCGACGAGCTGGCGGCTGCGACCAAGACGCTGGTGACCGCCGCACCGGGCCCGGACCGGCGGTCACTCGGCCACCGGGCCGCCGAGTCCGCGCTGCTGAACCGGACGTCGTCGGAGCTCTCGAGGCCTTGCTCGGCCCGGCCTACCGGCGCCCCTCGCGGGGCAGCCATCTCGGAGCGCAGCGGGCTGCCTCCGCACTCGCCGCCGGGCGGTGGGGGGAGGCCGCGGACGAGACACGGGCCCTGTTCGTCGAGTACGGCCCCGACGGGGCTGCTGCCGGGGCGCGCGAGCTCGCCACGCTGCTCGCGGTGGAGGCTGCGACCTGGGCCGGCGACGAACGCATGGTCGCGGTGTGGCAGGAGCACCTCCCGGACTCCGCGCAGGCCCGGCACCGGCCCCTGTACGCGGCGGTGCGGGCCACCCGGCTCTGGGCCGGCGGAGATGCGGCGGCCGCGCTCGAGCAGGGGTACCGGGTCTGGTGCGAGGCGCCCGGCGGAGCGCAGGACTTCGGCCGGAGGCTCCTGCTGAACCGGCTCTGCGGCATCGCGGCGGTCAGCGGCCTCCGGGAGTGGCACGACCGGCTGCGTAGCGCCGCGGGCGACTGGCGGCGTTTCGTACGCGGCGCCGACGCCGTCGGCGTCGCCGAGGCGGTGGACTTCGCGGAGGGGCTGTTCGGGGACGAGGCGGAACGACGGACCCTGCTCGACCGGTCGATGCAGTCGGCACGCGAGCACGGGCAGCACGCGAAGCTGTGCTGGATGCTCCTGGCCGCGGGGACGGCGGTGCCCGACCCGACCGATCTCTGGGTGGAGGCCCACACCGTCGCGTCCGAGATCGGCTCCCCGGTGCTGCGCAGCCACGTGCGCAGGCTGGCCGACGAGCACGGGGTGCGTCTGCCGCTCGGCCGGTCCCGGGAACCGGGACTGAGCGAGGTCCAGACGCGGATCGTCGAGATGGTCGAGCAGGGGATGACGAACCGGCAGATCGCCCGCGACCTGCAGGTCAGCGAGAAGACGGTGGAGAACCACCTGACGCGGCTGTTCGTCCGCTTCGGGTGCCGCACCCGGTACGGGCTGGCCACCGCCCGGATCGGCACCCGGCGCGACGAGGACGACGGCCGGCCGAGCCCGCTGCGCGGCGAGGACCCCCTCGCGCGCGCCGCGTCCCTCTGACCTCCCAGCCCCGACCTCCGACCCTGACCCGCTCGACGGCCGGTCAGGGCGCGGCCGCGAGCCCGGCGCCCACCGGGGCCGCCCGCTCGGCGGGCCCCGCGATGTGCCGCACGCCGACGACCTGGCCGTCCCAGTCCGACAGCGGCTGCGCGATGATGCCGGTGGCGGAGTCGACGGCGTTGACGATCAGCCCGCTGCCGATGTACATGCCGACGTGGCGCGGGTTGGTCGGCGAGCCGAGCGAACCGGGGATGAAGATCAGGTCGCCGGGGGCGAGGGCGGCCAGCGACGCCGGGGTGCCTGCCGACTTCTGGTTCACCGTCCCGGCCGTGATCGCCACGCCTGCCGACGCCCACGCGGCGAGCATCAGCCCGGAGCAGTCGAACCCGTCGGGCCCCTTGCCCCCCCAGACGTAGGGCTTGCCGATCTGGGCCAGCGCGAAGCCGACCGCGGCCCGCTGGGCCGGGTCGGCGGGCAGGGTGAACCCGGGCGGGAGCTGCCCGGGGGCGATGTCGGTCGGGGTGCTCGGCAGACCGGCACCGCCCTGGTCGGGGCAGGCGAAGGTCGCGGCCCGGACCGTGGCGGCCCCGCCGGGGGCGGGCACGGGGTTGTCCGGCCCGGTCCAGAACCGGTCCACGAGCGCGGCCGCGGGCTCCTCCTGCGGGCCGTAGCGGTCCGGGAACGCCGAGCGCTGCACGGCCTGGGCGGCCTCCCCGGGGGGCATCGAGGCCCAGCCCGGCAGCTCGCCGAGCCGGTCGAGGAAGATGCCCGTGGCGTACACCGGGTTGAGGACCTGCTCGGGGGTGCCCCAGCCCTGCGACGGGCGCTGCTGGAACAGCCCGAGCGAGTCGCGGTCGCCGTACTCGACGTTGACCAGGCGCGACTCGACGATCACCGTCGAGATCGCGATCACGGCCGCCCGCCGGGGCAGCCCCCGTCCGACGACGCCGGCGACGACGGTCGCGGCGTTCTCGGTCTGCTCGGCGTTCCACTCGGTCCCACCGATCGACTGCGACCCGCCCCCGATCCCGCCGTCGCCGCTGCAGCCGCCGTAGGGGAGCGCGCCGTCCACGGCCGCGCCGAGCACGGCGATCCCGACGCCGAGCGTGGCCGGGACGACGGTCAGGGCAGCGGCCAGCAGCGCCAGCACGAGGGTCGACCTGCGGCGTGCCACCGGATCAGCGCCGGAGGGACGAGCCGCCCGGCTCGACGCCGGTCGCCGGCGCGCCACCGGCCGGTACCGACACGAGCCGGGGCTTCCGCACGCCGCTCCCGGTGGGCGACGGCTCCGGGGCCGGCGCGTCCCGCAGGCCGGCGTTGGTGTCGAAGACGGCCCGCTCGGTCGCCGAGAGCACCGTCTGGATCTTCATCCCGGGTGAGTTCTCCAGCTTCCACAGGGCGCGCCCCGGCCCCTCCATGGCCCACCCGGTGATCACGGCCTGCTCACGCTCGTACAGACCGAGCTCGTCGGCGAGCTCGTCACCGACCCGGGTGGACTGGCCGAGCAGGATCCGGGTCGAGCACAGGGCCAGCAGGTCCTTGGCGATGGAGACCTCCTGGGAGCCGGCGGCGCCGACCGAGAGCAGGTCCGAGGGCTTGTGCATCACCAGGAGCTGGATCTTGCGCTCGGCCCGGGACAGCCGCAGGTCGGAGTCGACGGCCTGGACGGCGCGCAGGCCCAGGCGCATCTGGCGCCACACCTCGTCCCGGACGACGATCCGCACGTCGCCGTCGTCCTGCAGGTCGGTGATCATCGACGACCACGAGCCGAGGCAGGTCAGCGCCACCGCGACCGCCTGGTCCCCGCGGGACCGCAGCAGCGACAGGTCCATCGACTGGACCGGGGCGTCCCAGTCCAGGTCGAAGTTGGTGGGCTCGTCGAACAGCCCGGCCAGCGGCCCGACGACGAGGTTGGACAGGGCGTCGGTGATCTGGCGGGTGTGGTCGACGAACTGGCGACGGTCGGCGAAGCGCAGCTCCCGCCACAGGTCGTCGTCGGGGTCGGCGAGCCGGGCCACCACCTGCGGGATGGTGATCGGCCGCAGCTCCGTGTAGCCGTCGGCGGCACCGACCAGCCGGGTCAGCACGGTGGACAGGACGAGCTCGTCGGTGACGGTGGGGGAGTAGCCCTGCGCCTCGGCCAGCGCGGTGAGCATCCGGGTCCACCGGGCGAGCACGCTGCTGAGCTCCTCGCGCTGGCGCTCGATGCTCCAGCCCGTCCAGCGGGCACGCACGGGCCCGAGGTCGAGTGCGTTGAGCCGGTGCGGGCTGCCCCGGCCGAGTGCGATCGGGGTGATCCCCAACGCCCGCAGCAGCGGGGTGTACTCGCCCTTGACGTCACCGCTGATCAGCGACCGGACCCCGAAGAGCATCATCCGCAGCAGCAGCGCGACCACGGTGGAGGACTTGCCCCGACCCGGCTCGCCGAACACGGCCAGGTTCGGGTTGGTGACCATGCCCCGCAGCACCCACTCGGTGGGGTGGACGTAGAACGCGCCACCGGACTGGGTGTCGTAGCCGAGCCGGGCGCCGACGGCGGGGACGCCGTTCGCGGCCAGCAGCGGGAACAGCCCGCCGATCTCGGCGGTCGTCGCGGTGTGCACCGGTGTGCGGCGGGTCGCGTCGACCGCGCTCCAGCCGCGCCCGGGCTCGCGGTGCCCCTGGCGCGGCGCGGCGACCCGGTTGACGCGCTCGCGCCGGCGGCCGCCGGGCTCGTCCGGCTCCGACCCCGGGGCATCGGGCCCGGCGGCGTCCCGACCGGCGAACTGGGAGAGCAGCTCGGCGGCGTCGCGGGTCCTGACGGGCCGGTTCCTGCGCAGGGGGCTCACGAGTCGAACGCCCGCTTCTGGCGGGGCAGCCCGATCCCGACCGGGAGCGCGGCCGCCACGAAGGCGGAGTCCTGTGCCAGCTCCAGGCGCAGCAGCCGGAACCGGCCCGAGGAGTCGTTCTCCAGCCGGGCGGCGTGGTCCTCGACGTTCCAGTCCGACGGCACGGTCACCGAGGCGGCCACGGTGAACCGGACGACGGCGTGGCCCGCCGCGACCGCGGCCTCCTGCTCGCGGGACCCGCGCCGGTCGCGGGCGTCGGCCTCGGTGGTGGCGAAGCCGCGGGCGGCCTTGGCGTCGATCAGCACGTTGTGCCGGAACCGGTCGCTGCGCACCACCCGGGCGCCCGCGGCCTGGGACAGGATCTCGTAGTGGATCGCCACGGTGCGGCGTTCGCCCGCGGTGCGTACGGCCAGCATGGGGCCGAGCGAGCCGAAGAGCGTCCCGGACTCCGGCGGCTGGACGGCGTAGGAGACCGAGGAGTACCCGTCGTGGTGGTAGGCCCTGGCGTCCGGTGCCGGGGCCAGCGCCGGACCGGCCTGGGAGATCGGCAGGCCGACGGTGCCGTCGGTGTCGGGCCGCACCAGGCGCCGGTAGGACAGCGAGGCCGACGTCGCCGGGTTGAAGCCGGTCTTGACGGCCTCGGCGACCCCGGTCGAGGTCAGCCACGTCACCGAGCGGACACCGAGGCCCTGGAGGCTGTCGGTGACGCCCTCGAGCAGCCGGTACAGCGCGTAGGCACGGCCCGCGACGCCGCCGCCCGCGGCCTTGGCCGGCCTGCGCAGCGCCTCCTCGGTGCCCGACACGGTCACGAACAGCTCGGTCCGCACCGAGACCCCCGCGACGTCCCGGTCGATCTCGGCGGTCACCCGGCGTGCCAGGTCGGGCGCGTCCGGGTGTTCGTGGCGGGACCGCCACACCTCGTACTCGCTGCCGTCGTCGGGGACGGTGCGCACCAGCAGCGAGACGCGGTCGACGACCTCCCGGTGGCCGAGCCCGGCGAGCATCGAGCCCAGCCGGGCGGCGAGCCGCTCGCACTCCTGGTCGGACAGCATGCCGACCCCGGAGTGGGTGAGCCTGCCGGTCGCGCCCCACCGGCCCTCCGCGGTGTCGTGGATCAGGCAGATCCGCGCGCCGTGGAACTCCGGCCCGTCCGGGAACTCCAGCCGGGAGAGCACCCCGGGCAGGTCGGGCTCGGTGCGGTCGCCGGCCAGCCCGGCGGCGGCGCGGGACTGCCAGGGGGACCAGCGCATCAGCACTCCTGTCTGGAACATGATCAGATCCGCCAGCCAGCGGAACGCGGGGCGGCCCCGGATCGGGACGACGATCAGCACCACGACGACCGCGGCGAACGCCCCCCAGCCCAGCGTCTGGCTCCATCGGCTGCGCGACATGGCCAGCAGCGCGGGGGAGCACACGGCGATGACGAGGAACGCCTGGACCGGCGTCATCCCGGCGATCCACCCGGTGCCCTCCCGGTGGGCGAGTCCGCGGTAGACCCGCGGGCCGTCCGTCGTCGTGGGTGCACTCATCGCGGTCCCTCCGCCCCTCGGTGTTCGATGCCGGCCGGTCGCCCCGCGGGCGACCGGGGTGTGGATCCGGGGTCCCGCCGGCGCGGACGACGACCGGTGCCCGCCTTGCCCGTCGGGACGGCGGGGGTGGCGCCCCCGCGGTCGCCGCCCGTGTCCCGCTCGCCGGTCCCCGCCGTGCCGGGTGCGGGGGAGGCCGCGGACGGCCTCCCGACCGGCGACGGGAGTGCCGGGACGGCGCCGGTCGGGCGGTCGTGGGCGGTCGACCCGCCGAGCTCCCCTCCGGTGTCGGCACCGGCCGCGGTGTGCCCGCCGGGCCCTGGGACCCGGCTGCTGCTGAAGCGGGCCACGTTGATCGCCTCGCTGGCGCCGTCGTCCCCGGCCGGCTCGGCGAACGCCCGGGAGCGCCCGCGGGACCGGGCCGCCTCGCCGGCGCCCGTCGCGGGATCGACGAAGGCGAGCAGCCGGAACAGCATGACCGGGCTGAGCAGCGACACCAGCAGGACGGTCGTCCCGGCCAGCAGCCCGGCCACGCCGTCGGCGCCGGCGGTCACGGTGACCCCGGCGAGCAGGACGAGCGCGAGCACGGGCTTCATCAGGACCGCGGCGAGGATCCACCGCGCCGAGCGCCAGAAGATCCCGGAGGTGGAGTCGGAGACCAGCGCGGCGGCGGTGATCGGGATGGTCGCGACGAGGACGAGCACGGCCGCCTGCCGGAACACCGTCAGCAGCGCCAGGCCGACGCCTGCCGGGATCGTGCCGAAGAACGCGGCCAGGCCGAGCAGCATCGACCGGGTCTCCTCCTCGACCGTGCCGAGGTCGGGGTCCGGGCCGAACCGTCCGTCGTCGAGCAGGGCGGTGAAGGTGCCCGCGTCGTCGAGCCGGCTCAGGAACATCGTGGTGAGCCCGTCGGCGGCGGTCAGCAGGGTCACGACCGCGCCGGCGGTCAGTGCCATCGCGATGCCGAACTGCGCGGGTCCGGTGAACGCGCGGAACATCCCGCGGCCCCCGCGCAGCGCGACCGAGATCAGCTGCTGGAAGAAGAGCCCGAGCGCGATCAGCGCGGCCAGCCACGTCATGGACGGCCACAGTGACACGAAGCCGCCCTCCGCGGCGTCGGCGCCCGACCCGCCGAGCATCGTGGCCGGGTCGAACCGGGCGACGTGGTCGGTCAGCGTGAACGCGCCGCGCAGCAGGAGCGCCCCGGCGTCCCAGACCTTCTGCATCGCGGTGTCGAACGACGACGCGCCCATCGAGCCGACGGGATCGGACAGGTAGCTGCCCAGGCCGGAGCCGCCGTCGCCGTCCGGGGGCGGCGGCTGGGCGGGCAGGCTGAGCGCCGCGGGGCTCATCGGCGGATCTCCCGCCATCCGGCGTCGACCGCCTCGGCGCTGCCCGGCCATGCCGACGGTGCGAGCGCCGCGGTCGGTCCGGCCGCGACCAGCCAGCGGTCACCGGTGCGGTGCATCGGCAGGCAGTTGCCCCAGCCGGCGGTCACGACCCGGCCCCGGTTCTCGACCACGAGCTCGCCGAGCACGCAGGCGACCGTGTAGGTGCCGCCGTCGAGCGTGCCCTTGACCATCGCCGCCGTCGGGGTCCAGGAGATCGAGGTGCCCTCCGGGGGCGGGCCCGAGACGGACATCCCCGCTCCGCGGCGCAGGTCGACCAGGTCACGGCCGGTCCAGGTGCCGGCGGCCGGAGCCGCTCCCGGCTCGGCGACCGCGTCGTAGGTCCGTTCCCAGACCGCGGGGTCACCGCCCGCCATGCCGACCCGCATCAGCTCGGCGAGCTGGGCGAGCGCGCCCTCCGGCGTCGCCGGGAACCGGGTGGCGAGCGGGTCGCCGGGGGCGGCCGCGGGCAGCGCCACCGGGGGGCCCGCCGTCCGCGTCGTGAGCGCGTGCGGTGCCGCCGCGGCCGGCGGGAGGTCGAGCATCGGTGCGGTGGCCAGCGCGGTCCGGGCGGTGGCCGCCGTGTCGGACGTCGCGGCGTCGGGCGCGTCGTCGTCGGCGGCGATGCCGCGTCCCCCGTCGAGGACCAGGTCGGCCAGGGCGGCGACGATCCCGCCGGTCAGCAGCAGCGCGAGCAGCCCGGTCGTGACGAGGACCAGCCCGGCCCGGCGCTGCCCGCGCCGGGATCGCGCCGGGTCCCGGTCGTCCGCCACGGTGCCGGTGGCGCTCGCGTCGCTCATCAGGCCGTGGTGTCGGCGAACTGGGAGATCAGGGTGTAGCCCAGTCCGAACAGGACGGCGAGGGCGAGACTGCCGATGATCATCCGCGCGCCGAGCCGTCCGGACCCGTGGTGGTCCCACAGCCGCCCGGCGGTCGCCGCGACGATGCCGCCGAAGAACAGGCCCACGATGGACGCACCGGCGATCCACTGGAGGTAGCCGACGACCTGGCGGATCGCCTCGAACCCGGGCGGAGCGGTCGGGGCGACCTCGTCGAACGGCGACGGGTCCTGGGCGGGCAGCACGGACAGCGCGTCGTGCAGGTGGTGGAGCAGGGCCATGGGGTCCTCCGCGGCTACGGGACGGGCGGGCGGTCAGCGGCGTCGGGGCGACGGGATGAGGCCCCACGCGGCCAGCAACGGCCGGAGGGCGTCGACGACGCGCGTCGGTACGGCGTCGTCGGTGATGCCGGCGAGCTCCCAGCCGGCCTGGTGCGGGACGAACAGGGCGTCGTCGAGCAGCGCCTCGACCCTGCTCCCCGCGGCCCCCGCGACCCCGGTGGGCCACCGGCGCGCCCCGTTGACGACGAGCTGGTGCACGGGTGTGGCGAGTCCGCGGTCCACCCACGGCTGGAGCCGGGCGAGCAGCTGCTCGGCCTGGCGCAGCGAGGGGCGGGTCGCGCGCACGACGAGGATCGGACGCTGGGCCGGCAGGCCCCGGCGCAGCCACCCGCCCGCCCCGTAGAGCGGGGTCGCCGCCGCCCGCCAGCCGCCGTGACCGAGGTCGACGACGGTGGCGTGCAGCGGGTCGGGTGCCGGGTCGGGGAGCCAGTCCGGCGGCGCGGGCACCATGCCGGGGGTGATCGCGGGGAGGTCGGTGGACAGGCGTGCGACCAGCGCGTCGTCCCGCCAGCTGTAGCGCACCGCGAGCTGGTCGGAGATCTCCCTGGTCCACGGCCCGTCCTGGGTGGACGCGCAGGTCAGCCCGGACCGGGCGGGATCGTCGGCGTCGACGAGCAGCGTGCAGCGCTGCTCCTGCTGCAGGGCGTCGGTGATCGCGACGGCGATCGAGGACGCACCGGCCCCGGCCGACCCGGCCAGCACCGGGACGAGTGCCCCGAACGGTGACCACGACACCGAGCGGGTGTCGGGCAGGACGGTGCGGCTCCGGTCGCGCACCGCCCCGACGGCGGCGCCGAGGTCCTCGGCGAGCCTCAGCGGGTCCCGGTCGCCGTCCTCCACGGTGGCGGCGGCGCCCACGACGTCCACGATCGCCTCCACGTCGGAGACCTCGAGCTCGCCCGCGCGGGAGCGCGCCACCGATCCGATCAGGTGGTTGAACTCGTAGGGCGTGCGCGGTGCCGCCGGCTGGTGACGGCGCTCGGCCGAGGTCGTCATCGGCCCTCCTCAGGGGTGGGTGCGGGTCGGTCCGTGGACGTGCTCGACGGTGCGTCGGTGCCGCGGAGACCGAGCTGGGCGGAGCAGGCGGGCCAGGCCTCCCAGCCCTGCCGGGCCAGGACCTTCTCCGCGACGGCGATCTGCTCGGTGCGGCTCGCCTCGTGCGCGGATCCCCGGCCGCCGAACGCCTCCCAGGTGGCGGGGGCGAACTGCAGGCCGCCGGAGTAGCCGTTGCCGGTGTCGATGGTCCAGTCCCCGCCGCTCTCGCACTCCGCGAGCCGGTCCCAGGTCGCGTCCGCGACCCGGCCCCGTCCCGAGCCGAAGCCGGCCTCGGTCAGCCGGTCCGCGAGCTCGCGGGCCAGCGGGTCCGTCCCGGCGGCCGCCGTGACCTCGTCGACCAGCAGTGCGGCGCCGGTCTCCCAGGGCGCGGCAGCGTCCGCGCGGGCGGCCCCGGGCGCCGGGGTGGACGCGCTGCCGGTCCCGCCGGGGGCCCCGGCGGCCTCCTGCGGGGTCGTGACCGATCCGTCGGCGGAGTCGCCACCGGTGTCGGAGCCGCCGCTCGTGTCGGAGCCGCTGCTCGTGCCGGTGCCGCTGCTCGTGCCGGTGCCGCTGCTCGTGCCGGTGCCGCTGCTCGTGCCGGTGCCGCCGCCGGAGACGCCGTCGCTGCTGGTGCCGAAGTCGGTGGCGATGTCGGTTCCGGCATCGCCGTCGGAGCCGTTCCCGGTCGCGGAGCCGGTCTCGGGCTCGGAGCCGTCGTCGGGCCCGGAGCCACCGCTACGGTCGGAGTCGGTCGCCGAGTCGGTGTCGGTCGCCGGGTCGGTCGCCGAGTCGGTGTCGGTCGCCGGGTCGGTCGCCGAGTCGGTCGCCGAGTCGGTGTCGGACGCCGAGTCGGCCCCGGAGTCGTCGTCGGTGCCGCTCGGATCGGTGTCCGGGGCCAGGAAGCCGGCGGCGGACAGCCGTTCGGACAGCACACGGGCGAGCGGGTCCACACCGGCGGCCGCCGTCGCCTGCTCGGCCAGCTGTGCGGCTCCGGCCTCCCAGCCCGCCGCGGATCCTGGGGCGTCCGCCCCGGTCGCCGGGTCCGACGGGCCCGGCGCCGTCGGGTCCGGGATCGGGGTGAGCGCGAGCCGGTCGAGGGTGTCGGCGAGCTCGGCCGCCAGCGGGTCGGTGGCCGCTGCGGCGTCGACCTGCCGGGCCAGGGTGCGCGCGCCGTCCGCCCAGGCCCGGTCCGGGGTGTCGGCGACGGCGGGCTCCGGTGCGGCCTCCAGGTCGGCCGGGTCGAACTGCAGGTCGATGATCTGTTCGGCCGGGAGTGCGTCCGCCGCGTCGAGCGCACCGGAGATGGCGTCGGTGAGGGTTCCGGCCTCCTCGTCGGAGCTGGACGTGAGCGCCCCGACGAGATCGCCGAGCACCCCGGTCGCGGCGGCCCCGTCGGCCCCGGGCGGCTCGGGCTCCCGGCTGCTGGTCGCGACCCGGTCGAGACAGCCGTCCGGCAGCACCACGTCCGCGGAGGACCCGTCGTCGGCGGGCGGGCGCAGCAGCCCGTGCGGGGTGGGGCCGTACCCGGCCGCGGCGAGCCGTACGGCGACGGCGTGCAGCTGCGGGTCGGTGGTGCCGTTGAGCCGGTCGGAGACGTCGACGGCCATCTGCTGCCACCCGGCGGGCCGGGTGGCGGGGGTCAGCCCCAGCCCGGCCAGCTCCCGGGCGAGCTCCTGGGCCCGGGGGTCGTCGACCGTCGCCACGTCGGCCAGCAACGCGCGGGCCTGGTCGCGGGTCGGGCCCGCGCACGCCTCCCCGGTCGCCGGAGGTGCGTCGGTCGACGTACCGACGGCGACCGCGGTGAGCCCGAGCAGCGTGCCGGTGGTGAGCACGGCGACCGACGAGCGACGCAACGCGGTGCTGTCCCACCGGCGGGGCACGTGCTCGGCCCAGTAGGGCTTACGCGACCGCCGCATGATGCTCCGCCCCTCCCCGGTGGACCGGTCTCGTCTCAGGAGCCGGCACGCCCGCCACCGCCGGACTCGTCGTCGGAGTCGTTCCCGGAGCTCCTGCTCCGGGACCCGTCCCCGGAGTCACCGCCTCCGGAGTCACCGTCCCGGGAGCCGTCGTCCCCGGAGTCCTCGTCCCCGGCGCCGTCCTCCGCACCGCGACGCGCGTCCTCGCCGGAACCGCGGTCCGATCCGGTGCTGGAGGTCCCGCCCCCGGTGCCGACGCCGAGCTCGACACCCACACCGCCGGCGTCGATGTCGACGTCGAGGCCCGCGCCCTCCATCGGCCACTGCCGGACCCAGTCCACGTTCATCTCGGCGCCACCGGAGGCGTCACCACCGAAGTAGTCGAGTTGGATGGTCAGGTGCATCGGACCGGGAGGGTTGTGCGACGGGTCGGAGTCGGTGAACCACGGTTCGCCGTCGACGAGGTAGGTGATCTGCTCCGGGGTCCACTCGACGGCGAACGCGTGCCACTGCGACGCGTCGACCTCGACCGAGCCGTGGGTCTGGGAGTTGTCCTCGCCGTAGTGCAGGAACCCCTCGACCTTCTGGCGGGCGCCGTCGGAGATCTCCATGAAGTCGACCTCGCCGCCGACCGGCCAGTTCTCGGCCGAGGGCCACAGCAGGAGCAACGTGTGCAGGCTCGACGCCGCCGGGGCCGGGGAACGGACGCAGCCCTCCCACCGGCCGAACTGCTGGGAGCCGGTCCAGGCCATGCCTCCGGCGTCGCCGTTCTCGGAGCCGGTGATGGTCAGCTGGCCGTCCGCGACGCTGATCGCGTCCGGGGTCCGCCGCCCGTTGCCGCCGTGCCCGGGGCCGTCGTACATGGTCCAGCCGTCGGACACCGCGGTGCCCTCGAACTGGTCCTCCTGGGCGGGCGCCCCCCACCCGTAGCGGCTCGCCGCGGTGGTGGTGCACTGCCCGTCCGGGCCCGAGCCGCCGGCGGGTGCGGCCGGGTCGGTGGACCCGGCGGAGTCGCCGGTGTTCCCCGAGCCGGTGTTTCCCGAGCCGGTGGTCCCGGAGACGGTGTCTCCCGAGCCGCTGTTCCCGGAGCCCGAGTCGCCGGTGTTCCCGGAGTCGCCCGAGCCACCGGAGCCGGTGTCGTCGGAGCCGGTGTCATCCGAGCCCGTGTCGCCGGAGCCGGTGCCGCCGGATCCCGTGTCGTCGGAGCCGGAGCCGGAGCCGGAGCCGGAGCCCCCGGTCTCCCCGGTGTCCCCGGGGCTGTCGTAGCAGCCCGCCGGGACGAATCCCGGCTCACCGGCGCCGACGTCGAGCAGCGCCTGGCGGAGGTCCTCGGCCCGTTCGGAGGTGTCACCGTCGAGCTCCGCGAGCACGTGGGACGCGGTGATCCGCCAGGAGCACTCGACTCCGGGCGGCGGTGCTGCGGGGGCGGGACCGACCGCGACCAGCGACGCGGTGAGGGCCGACACCGCCGCGACGACCAGCGCGGACGGTCCGCTCACCGCAGGGCCTCGCTGCGGAACCCGTGTGAGGACAGACCACGGGCGCGTGAGGTGTGGAAGCCCTCCGCGACGGTGGCCGCGAGCTGCAGCGCCGCGTCCCGGGTGACCGGGTGCAGGGCCTCGAGGTCGATCAGGCCGCCCGTCGACAGGTGCTGGTCGGCCGGCAGCTCGATGACCGCGCGGCAGCGCGCACGGAAGTGGTCGCGCACGACCGACTCGTCTACGTAGGGGGAGTGCCGGTCGCAGCTCAGCACGACGACGGCGTCCTCGGCGAGCTCGCGGTAACCGTGGGTCGCCAGCCACTGCAGGGTCCGCGACGCCCGCGACGCCCCGTCCTGGGTCGGGGCACCGACGATCACCAGGGAGTCGGCGTGGGCGAGGCTGCCCTGCATGGCCGAGTGCACGACACCGGTGCCGGAGTCGGTGATGATGGCCTCGAAGAAGCGGGCCAGCAGGCGGAGCACCGACTCGTAGTCGCCCGCGGAGAACATCTCCGACAGCTCGGGCTCCTGCTCGCTGGTCAGGACCTGCAGGCGCCCTGCCAGGTGGGTGTAGCCGGCGAGCTGGGTCGAGGAACGGACGTGGCCGATGTTGTCGAGCAGGTCACGCACGGTCGTCTTCGACGCGGGCTCCTCGCCGACGAGACGGTCGCCGAGGGTGCCGGCGTCGGGGTTCGCGTCGACGGCGATGACCCGGTCGCCCCGGTGCTCGGCCAGCGCGAGTCCCAGCAACGAGGACACGGTGGTCTTGCCGATCCCGCCCTTGATGCTCCCCACGACCACGCTGTGCGGACCGGGCAGCGGCGTCCGGATCTTCTGCAGCTGCTCGCGCAGCCGCGCCTCCGGCTCCGACAGCCCCAGGTTCCACCGGCCGCGCGTCGCCCGGTAGACGATGGCGCGCCACCCCTCCTTCGGCGGGGAGCTGCGCACCCGCACCAGGTTGGTCAGCACGCTGTCGCCCTCGTCCCACGGGGTGCGGGCCTGCTCCGGCCTGGTCTCGGCGGCCGGTGCGGCCTCCGACGCCGGGCCGGTGTCCGCCCCGGCGCGCCCGCGGTCCTTCGCCGGGGCCGCCGGACGGTGTGCCCCCGACGGCGCCGACGACTCCGACGGCCGGGAGGCGGCCGGCGGCGTACCGGGCCGGCCGGGCGTGCCGGGCTGCGCCGGAGCGCTCGGCTGCGTGGGGGTGCTCGGCCGGGTGGGGGTGCCGGGGCGCCCCAGGGCCGCCCGGCCCGCCGTGGGGTCCGGTCGGGTGGCCGGGGCCGTACCGGTGTGACCGGTCGGCCTGCCGAGGACCGGCTCGGCGGACGCCACCGGTCGGCCGGGGG
Organism: Pseudonocardia sp. ICBG1293; assembly: GCF_020131355.1. GTDB lineage: Bacteria > Actinomycetota > Actinomycetes > Mycobacteriales > Pseudonocardiaceae > Pseudonocardia. Next base: position 164,137 of record NZ_JAHLEL010000044.1, on the reverse strand, counting down.
TGGAGGCTCCGGCCGGGGCAGCCGGGGCAGCCGGGGCGGCGGTGGCGGGGTCCGCCGCCTTCGGGGCGTCGGTCGCCCGCGGCTCGTCCTTCCCGCCGGACGGGTCGTCCGGGCCCGGGGCCTGCTCGCCCGTGGCCGGCGGGTGCTCGCTGGCCCGTGCGGTGCCGTTGTTGTCGGAGAGCCAGGACGGCGCCCCGCCGGGCGTGGTGTGGTGTGTCGACGACATGAGTGGTGCTACCTCGCGGTTGTCAGCCGGTCTGCTCGGGGACCAGGAGGGGATCGACGACCAGGCGGCCGTCGTCGGCGGAGCGGGTGATGGGGACGGTCATGCGCAACCAGTTCGCCTCGACGGCGACCCACCGTGGATCGGACTCGGGCGGGACGCTCGAGGGTCCGACGATCCCGACCGGCTCGTCGTACCCCCCGGTCGGCAGCTCGGGCTCGGCCGTGGACAGGCTCCGCGCGTACGTGGTGGCCCGGACGAGCACCTCGACGAACACGACCGTGTCCGAGGAGCGGAACAGGCGTCCCGGCAGCGGGGACTCGGCGCGTTGCCGCCCCCGACCCGACCAGCCCCAGGTACTGGCCTGTGGGTCGGCGAGCAGCGGCCGGAGGACGGTCGCCCGGTGGGAGGGGTCGTCCTCGTCGAAGGACTGGAAGTCGGCGGCGAAACGGCCGGCGAACGCGGCGGCCTCCTGGTCGGAGATCGGCTCGAGGGACCGGACCGACCGGGCGAACGACTCGCGCGCCGACGGGCGCCGGACGAGGGCCCGGCTGTCGTCGGTGCCCTGGTACGCGGCGGTGCCGCGGTGCGGGGCGGTGTCGTGGCGCGACGTGTCGTGCCGCGGAGCGGAGCCGTTGCGCGGAGAGGTGTCGTGGCGGGGGGTGGTGCCGTTGCGCGCCGACGCCCCGTTCTGCGGCGGTGTCCCGGTGTGTGGTTCTCCGGTGTGCGATGCGGCGTCACGGGAGGACGGGGCGACCTCCGGACCGGCGCCGCCGTGCGGGGCGGATGCTCCGTTGCGGGTCCCTGCCCCGTGGTGCACCGTGTCGCCCGGACGGAACCGGGGGAGCTCGCCGTCGAGCCGTCGCTGCGGGCGCGCGAGCTCCGGCTCGTCGTCGGTGACGGTGACAGGGGCGGCCGGGACCTGCTCGAGGACCGGTGCCGCGCGTACCGCGGCCTCGCGGTCGTCGGTCCGCGCGTCGGGCTCCGGTGTCTCCGGGCGGTCCCGCAGCCCGGTCGCACCGGACCCCAGACCGGGGGCGGTGCGCCACTGCGGTCCGGCAGGGACCGGGCGGGACTTGCGGGGCATCAGGACCACCCCCGGTGTGCACCGTGCGGAGTCCTCAGTGGCTGGCGTGCCACGGCCCACCTCCTACGGACGAGTGCATGCGCGGTCCTCTCCCACGACGGGCGCCGCGGTCGGCGCCGGGGCCGGTCCGGGTGACCGGGTGCCCGTGGCCGGACCCGAATCGGACGAGTCCGTCGTCGATGGTCCGAACGGTAGGGCGAGGGGCGCGAGATGATCGGCGCCGAGCGCCGCGACCGCCAATACGGGGGGTTTCACTCGCCGCCGCCACCGGACCCGCCCGTGCGACCGCCGCACGGGTGACCCGGCCGGAACGACCCCCGTGGCCGGGCCCGGCCGGCCGCGACGCGACCCCGGCGGGCCCGTGCGCTCCGGGTCCGGAGCGCACGGGCGACGGCGGCTCCCGCCGCCGTGTCGTCAGCGGACCCCGACGCCGGGGTGGTGGGCGAGGCCGCGGTCCAGCCGTGAGCCGACCTCGTCGCAGTGCAGCCGTACGACGTCGAGGAAGGCCGCGAGGACGGGCGAGGTGTCCGACGCACGGAACGACAGCTGCAGGTCGGGGAGGCGGACCGCCGGGGTGACGTCGCAGAACCGGACGTCGTCGCGGGCCAGCAGCCGCATCCGCGAGGGTCCCAGCCCCACACCGACGCCGCACGCGGCCAGGCTGACGATCGTGTGGATGTCACGGGCGGTCGCGGCACCGTCCAGTGCCGTCGGCGCGTCCGCGAAGACGGTCTGCAGCCAGGCTCCGACCCCCGGTTCGTCGGCCCGGCCGGACACGACGAGCCGCTCGGCGGCGAGCTGTCCGATGGCGACGGACGCCGTACCCGCGAAGGGGTGCGCCACGGCGACGACGGCGACGAGGTCGTCGGTACCGATCGGCACCGTGACGAGGTCCTCGGCCCCCGCGCCCCGGGGAGCCCCGCGGCCGACGGCGACGTCGAGCTCGCCCGCGAGCAGCCCCGCGATGCCGGCCGGGGTCCCCGTCTCGCGTGCCTCGAGCCGCACGTCCGGCCGGGCGCGCTGGAACCGGCCGAGCACCCCGGGCAGCGGTGCGAGCAGCGCCGACCCGATGAAACCCAGCCGGAGCCGCCCGGTCTCCCCGCGTGCCGCCCGCCCCGCGTCGACGACCGCCCCGCCCATCTCGTCGAGCGCGCTCCGGGCGCGTGCGAGGAACGCCCTGCCGGCCGCGGTCGGGAACACCCCCTTCGGCGTGCGGTCGAACAGCCGCTCCCCGACCTCGCGTTCCAGGGCGGCGATCTGCGAGGACAGCGGCGGCTGCGCGATCCCCAGCGACGCGGCCGCCCGGCCGAAGTGCCGGTGCTCGGCCAGGGCCTGCGCGTACCGCAGATGGCGTGGCTTCCACCCGCGTCACGATAGCTCGGAGATATCACGCTGCGGTGCGCGAGATATGGAGGTGGATGACGCCGGCCGGTACCGGTGAGGTGGGAGCGTGTCCGCAGAACCGAAGACCTCCCCGCGTCGCTCCGCCACCGGCACCTCCGTCGTGCTCCTGCACGGCGCCTGGCACTCCTCACTGCACTGGGGGCCGGTGCGGACGGTGCTGGCCCGGCACGGGCTGAGCAGCCACGCCCTCGACATGCCCGGACACGGCCTCGACGCCCCGTACCCGTCGGGCTACCTCCTCCCGGGACAGCCGGGGCTCACGACGGAGCGGTCCGGGCTGGCCGACCTCACCGTCGACGTCGTCGTGAAGGACCTGCTGGGGCAGCTCGCGGACATCCGGCGGCGCACCGACCGGCTGGTCCTGGTCGCCCACAGCGCCGGGGGCGGGCCCGCCTCCGCCGTCCTCGAACAGGAGCCGGGCCTCGCCGACCACGTCGTGTACCTGTCGGCGTTCGTCCCCGCGGGCCGTCCCCGGTTCACCGACTACGTCGGCGCGCCGGAGAACGCCCACGCCACGCACGCGCCCCGGATCGGCGACCCGGACCGGATCGGCGCGATGCGGATCAACCCCCTGTCCGCCGACCCGGCCGAGGTCGAGGCGATCCGCTCCTCGTTCCTGCACGACTGGCCGGCCGGGCGGCCCGCATGGCGGTCGCTGCTGCAGCCCGACGAGACGACGGCGGTCCTGTCCGACCCGTTCGCGGTCACCCCCGGACGGTGGGGCACCGTGCCGCGCAGCTACGTCCGGCTCACCGACGACCGCGCCCTTCCCGTCGCGACCCAGGACCTGATGATCGCCGAGGCCGACCGGGCCGCGCCCGGTCGCCGGTTCGCGGTGCACTCGCTTCCCGGCGGTCACTCGCCCTTCCTGACCCGTCCCGACGAGCTCGGCGGGCTGCTCGCCGACATCGCCACCCGGCGATGAGGCGCCTGGCGCTCCCCGTCCTGCTCTCGGGCACGTTCGTGCAGCTCATGAGCGTCACGGTGATGCAGATCGTCGTGCCCGACGTCCGCGCGGACCTGGCCGCGGGCGCGGGAGCGGGCCAGCTGGTGGCCGCCGGTTACACCCTGACCTTCGCCTGCACCCTGATCACCGCCGCACGTCTGGGCGACCGCTGGGGGCACCGTCGCCTGTTCGTCGTCGGGACCGCGGTGTTCACCGCGGCCGCGGCCGCCGGCGCGCTCGCCCCCGACGCCGGCGTCCTCGTCGTCGCACGGCTGGTACAGGGCATCGGCAGCGGGATGGTCGCCCCCCAGGTCCTGTCGATCATCCAGCGGTCGGTGCCTCCCGGTCGGCGGGCCCGGGCCATGTCCTGGTTCGGCGCGACGATGGCCGTCGCCTCGCTGGCCGGCCCGGTGCTCGGCGGGATGCTGCTCGAGCTCGATCCGTTCGGCGCCGGATGGCGTGCGGCCCTGGCCGTGACCGTCCCGGTGGGCGTGGCCGCACTGGTCGGGTGGCCGGTGCTCCCGCGGACTGGGGGAGGGGCCGCCGACCGGGTCCCGCTCGACGGGGTCGGGGTCCTGCTCAGCGTGACGGGACTGTCCGCCGTCGTGCTCCCGCTGGCGCTCGGCGGGGAGCAGGGGTGGCCGGTGTGGACGTGGGCCTCGCTCGCGGTGGCGGTGGGGCTGCTGTCGGCGCTGGTCGTCCACCAGCGTCGCGCACCGCATCCGCTGGTCCAGCCGGCGGCGCTGGGGACCGCCACCGCCCGCCTGGGCATCGGGGTCGTGCTGGTGTTCAACGCGGGGGTGCCGTCCTTCGTCCTGCTCCTGTCGCTGCACCTGCAGGGACCCGTCGGGCTCGGTCCGCTGGGCACGGCCGGGACGATCGCGACGTACGCCGTCGGGGCGCTCGCCGGCAGTGCGCTCGCCGAGCCGCTCGCCCGGCGGTGGGACGTGTCGATGCTCGCCGTCGCCTCGTTCGTGCTCGCCGCGGTGTGCGGTGCGACCGTCGTCGTGGTCGACCGTCCCGGTCCGGCGCTCTGGGCCGTACTGGCCCTCGGCGGGATCGCGTTCGGGGCGTTCACCGCCTCGGCCTTCGCCCTGGTCCTGGCCGAGGTCCCGGCCGGGGCGGTGGGCACGGTGTCCGGGCTGCTGCCCACCGCCCAGCAGCTGGGCGGGACGATCGGGGTGGCGCTCTGCGGCGCCGCCTACACCGCCGGGGCGGTGCCGTCGTTCGGACGCGCCGGCGCGTACCAGGTCGCCGTGTTCGTCCTCGCCGCGGCCGTCGCCGTGGCCCTCGCCCGCGCGACCCGTCCGCACACCGCCCCCGACACCCGGCACCGCGCCGGGGACCACCGATCCGAGCAGGAGACCCGCCATGGATGACGACACGGCCGGCACGACGGCGCCCGCCCACCCCGTCCTGGACCTGTCGGCCGAGGAGCTGCTCACCACGACCCGGTCGGTGCGGCGACGGCTCGATCTGGACAGGCCGGTCGACCCCGCCCTGCTGCGGCGCTGCATCGAGATCGCCACCCAGGCACCCAGCGGGCGACACCAGCAGGACTGGCACTTCGTCGTCGTCACCGAGCCGTCGGTACGCGCCCGGCTCGCCGACCTCTGGCGGGCCGGCATCGGCCGCGGCGACAGCCCGATGTCGGACGAGCAGCTGCGCCGCGCCCACGTCCGCCCCGGGTCGATGGAGAAGGTGTGGGACGGGCTGAGGCACCTGTCCGAGAACCTGCACCGGGTCCCGGTTCTGGTGATCCCGTGCATCGAGGGCCGCACCGACGGTCTGGGGGCGGACCGGCAGGCGTCGCGGTGGGGGTCGCTGTTCCCCGCGGTGTGGAGCTTCATGCTCGCCGCCCGTCTGCACGGGCTCGGCACCGTCCTGACCACCGGCACCATGGCCGTCGAGCGCGACGTCGCGGCGTTGCTCGGCATCCCCCACGAGTCGGTGATGCAGGCGGGGCTGATCCCGGTCGCGCACACCGTCGGCACGGACTTCCGGCCGGCGCCGCGCATCCCGGTGGACGAGGTCGTGCACCGGGACCGGTGGTGACCCCGGCGGCGTCCCCGTCTCAGCCGGCCCGGGGGACTCCCAGGATCCGCCGGCGGAGCGAGTCGCGGTCGACGCCGGCGGGCGCGGTGCCGTCGACGAACTCACCCAGCAGCGCCACGAACCGTGCCGGTTGCTCGGCGTGCGGGAAGTGCCCCGTGCCGTCGAACACCTCCAGCCGGCTCTCGGGGAGCCGGTCGTGCGCGGCCAGGGTGTGCGCGAGCGGGATGACCCGGTCCCGGTCGCCGCCGACGAACAGCACCGGCACCTCCTCCAGCAGGTGCAGACGCTGTGCGCCGTCGAGCCGCTGACCGGACGGTTCGAGTGCCCCGCGCGCGGTCTGGACGAACGCGCCGCGGGTGCCGCGGTCGGCGAAGGTCTCCAGCGCGGTGTGCACCCCGTCGATGTCCGAGGGCGGGACGCGACCGACGCGGTGGGCGAGCCGGTGCGCGGCGCGGCGCATCCACGGCGGGGTCAGCGACGCCGCCGAGCGCAGCACCAGCTCGGTGCCCGGGAGGCTCGCGGCCCGCAGCGCGAGGGTCAGGTCGTGGCCGAGGCCACCGGAGGACACGAGCACGACCCGCTCGGTGGACTCGGGGAACTGGTGCGCGAACTGCATCGCGACGCCGCCGCCGAACGAGTGCCCGACGATCGTCGCCCGCTCGACCTCGAGCGCGGCCAGCAGGTCCCGCAGACCGGTCGCGTACCCGCCGAGGGAGTAGTCACCGCTGCGCGGAGCCTCGCTCGCGCCGTGGCCGAGCAGGTCCGGGGCGATGACGTGCAGCCCGCCGCCCAGGGCGTCGAACACCGGCGCCCAGGTCCGGGAGCTGGCGGCGAGACCGTGCACGAGCAGGACCGTCGGGCCCTCGCCGCGGCCGGTCTCGCGGTAGCTCACGCGCTGTCCGTGCAGCAGGATCTCGCGCTCCTGCGGGGACCGGTCCACCACTGGGCACCTCCGTACGTCGACGCCTCCATGATCCCCGGCCGGGCGGTCCGCGGCGGTGGGGTCCGCCGGTGTCCTGGTGGCGTCGGCGAGGGGGGCTGTCAGGGGGTGGCGGCGCCGTCGAACGAGACGCCGGCCCGTTCCTGTGACAGGTCCCATACCCGCCGGGCGGCATCGGCGTCGCGCAGCGGCCGGTACAGCTCCTGCTCGGCGGGCGGGCCACCCACCCGCCCCGGCCCCTTCGGCCCGTACAGGACGGCGTGCCCGGCGTCCGGTGCGGTCGCGGCCAGCAGCGCGGGCAGACCCGCCGAGTCGGCGGTCCCGACCAGCAGCCCGGCCCGGGACATCGCGCCGATCAGCCGCCGTCCGAGGGACTGCCGCCCCCGGCCCAGCTCCGGGCGGGCGTCGAGCAGACTGGTCGGCGCGACGCCCGGATGGGACAGGTTCGCGGTGATCCCCCAGCCCGCGGCGCGGCTGCGCCGGTCCAGCTCCAGGCCGAACAGCCCGAACGCGATCTTCGAGTGCCGGTAGGCGGCCATCCCGTCGTAGGAGCGTTCGGAGTCCGGGTCGTCCCACCGGACCGTGCCGCGGGCCGCGGCCACGCTGATCTGGGAGACGACCCGGGCCCGTCCCGCGCGCAGCAGCGGCAGCAGGTGCGCGACCAGCGCGACGTGTCCGAGGTGGTTGGTGCCGAACTGCAGCTCGAACCCGTCGGCGGTGGTGCGACGCTCCGGCGGGGTCATGACACCGGCGTTGTTGATCAGCAGGTGGACGGGGTGTCCCTCGGCCCGCAGGGTCTCCCCGAGCGCGGCGACCGAGGCCAGCGAGGACAGGTCGAGCTCGCGCAGCGAGACGGTCGCGCCGGGGTGCCGGTCGCGGATGCGGTCGGCGGCGGCGGCGCCCTTGGCCACGTTGCGGACGGGCAGCACCACCTCGGCACCGGCGGCGGCGAGCCGGCCGGCGATGCTGAGTCCGACGCCGTCGCTGCCGCCGGTGACGACGGCGCGGCGCCCGGTCAGGTCAGGGAGGGTGAGGTCAGGGATGCGTGGCATGGCCCCAGCCTGGCCGGGGAGCGGCCCGGTAGCCACGGATCGTCGATCCGTGGCTGCGGCCGTGGCCCGCACGGTAGGAAGGACGGCAGGATCGGAGGAGGGGCGCATGGTCGACCGGACCGGGCTGGCGGAGTTCCTGCGGCACCGTCGCTCGGTGCTGCAGCCCGAGGACGTCGGGCTGCCCCGCGGGCGTCGTCGTCGCACCGAGGGGCTGCGCCGCGAGGAGGTCGCGGGGCTGTGCCACATGTCGGCCGACTACTACGCCCGCCTGGAGCAGGAGCGTGGGCCGCACCCGTCGGCGCAGATGCTGGTCTCGATGGCGCAGGGCCTGCACCTGACCCTCGACGAGCGGGACCACCTGTTCCGGCTCGCGGGGCAGCGACCGCCCGCGCGGGGTGCGGACGGCGCACACGTCGCGCCGGGCCTGCTGCGCATCCTCGACCGGCTCGCCGACACCCCCGCCGAGATCGTCACCGAGCTGGGCGAGACCCTGCGGCAGACACCGACGGGTGTCGCGCTGACCGGGGACACGACCGTCCACACCGGAGCGGCGCGCAGCCTCGGCTACCGCTGGTTCACCGACCCGTCCGCGCGGGGGCTCTACCCCGCCGAGGACCACCCGTTCCTCTCGCGGCTGTACGCGTCGGGGCTGCGCCGGATCGTCGGGCTGCGTGGACCGGGCTCGCGGGCGGCCGTGCTGGCCGAGGACCTGCGCGGACGCAGCGCGGAGTTCCGCACCCTGTGGGACCGCCACGAGGTCGGTCTCCGCCCGCCGGACACGAAGCGGCTCGTCCATCCCGTGCTCGGTGTGCTGGAGCTGAACTGCCAGACCCTGGTCGACCCCGACCAGTCGCACCTGCTGTTCGTCTACACCGCCGTCCCCGGCAGCGCGAGCCACGAGAAGCTGCGGTCGTTGTCGACGGTCGGCGACCCGCTCGGCACCGTGGCGCGGTCCTGAGGTTCGCAGCTGCGAACCCGGGCCGATCACCGCGCGAGGGCCGTCCCGCCCGGCCGTACCCCGTCGTCACCTGCGGCGACACCGGGGCCGATGGGCGTCACACGTCAGGGGTGTGATCTCGTCCCCGATAGGCGTCACATCGGCGATGGCGGTTGCAGAGAGTCCCGGCCTCGGTAACGTCCCGGACGTGCCCACCTCGATCCCGCCGCTCAGCCGGCGTCGCGTCCCGCCCCCCGTCACGAGGACGGCGACGTCGCTGTTCGTCGTCGGCGCGGTCGCCGTGGCCGGGCTCGTGGGTGCGGGCGGGGGCACGGCGGCACCGGTCGCCCACCTCGCCCACGCCTCGGCCCCCGCGGCGGTCCTGTCCGCCGCGGCGACGGTGACGATCGACGGCACGCAGTACCCGAACCCACTGCGCCTGCTCGACGGCGGTGCGGTCACCGACGTGGCGCAGTGGGAGGGGACCCGGCGTGCGGAACTGCTGGCGGCGTTCCGGGAGAACGTCTACGGGCAGCCGCTGCCCCGGCCCACCCGGCAGACCGCCGACGTGCAGAGCACCGAGGTCGGCGACGTGCTCCGCAAGAAGGTCACGATCGGCATCACCGGCCCGGAGGGCACCGGGTCGTTCACACTGCGGCTGTTCGTCCCGAAGGGGCAGACGCCGCGCGGCACCTTCCTGATGATCGACCACCGGGGCTCGGTCTCCGACGACCCCGGCCAGTCCTCGGACTACGCGCCGGTCTCGACGATCACCCGGGCCGGGTACGCCTTCGCCCAGATCGACGCCGAGCAGATCGCCCCGGACGACAGCGGCATCTACCGCAGCAAGATGATCAACCTGTTCTACCCGTCCGGGAGCGACCTGCCCGACGACGCAGGCCGGGCCATCGCCGCCTGGGCCTGGGGCGCCAGCCGGGCGATGGACTACCTCCAGACCGACAAGGACATCGACCCGTCGAAGATCGCTGTCATCGGGCACTCCCGGTCCGGCAAGGCCGCGCTGTGGGCCGGTGCCCAGGACCCGCGCTTCGCCGCGGTCATCTCCAACAACTCCGGCTCGACCGGGGCGAAGCTCGCCCGCCGCGGCGACGGGGGAGTGGGCGCCGAGACGGTGTCGCGGGTCAACAGCTCGTTCCCGCACTGGTTCCCGCAGACCTACAAGGACTACGGGGACAAGGTCGACGAGCTGCCCGTCGACCAGCACGAGCTGATGGGTCTGGTCGCGCCGCGCACGCTGGTGGTCGCCAGCGCCACCGACGACTCGAACGCCGACCCGGAGGGCGAGTTCCTCGCCTACGAGGCCGCGACCGGGATCTACGACCTGTACGGCCTCGGCGACAACGGTCTGGGCACGACGGGCTGGAAGCCCGCCGCCGACACGGCCTTCCGCGGCCCGGCGATGAGCTACCACCTGCGCTCCGGTGGGCACGGTCTCAAGGCCGCCGACTGGAACATCTACCTCAAGGGCGATCTGTTCAGCCGCTCGGCGCAGCGCTGACCGCACGATTGGTACGCCCGTACTCGAATGACCGTTTCAGGCGGTCTTCCGGAAATGCTCGCGTCGAGCGTTTGACGTCCGATGGGCCGATGGCGTGGTCGGCGCGGTGGGCCCCGGCCCGGGCGCGATCCCGCGGTCCCGCAGGTGAAGCGCACCCCGGCGGCCCCCGCGAGTCGTCGCCCGGGCGGTCCTCCACCATTCTCCGAGTGGCCGGACGAGAAGTGTGGAAATGTCGGCGCGGGTGATCCGGCGGGGCCGTGGAATCGACGACGCGGCTTCACCGAGAAATGCGTGCAGTACGGCGCCGGCCCTATTCGGGCGCAGAATCGGTTCCGGCGGGCGTGTTCCGCGACGTGACGTTCTCGTTCCGGAGAGTGGGACGGAGCCGGTTCACCCGTGGTTGCTCGTGCGCCCGCCCGGCGCGCCGTCGCTGCTCACGGGCTTGTCGATCGCACGTGGTGTGGTACTAGTCATACGAGCCAGCCGGTAGTTCCGTTGTACAACGCAACATTGCGCAACGGAAGAATGCTTCGGAATGGGTCCCACCTGCGCTGATGTGTTTTTCGTGAGGATCGGGTCCGACGGGACGTCGCGATTCGATCACCGACCGTCGCGCGCCATTCTGTGTTGCGCAGTGCAATGCCGATGGACGCAATGGATTCGTAACCGGAGAACGGGGATGGTGTGGCTACCGTGCGACCCACCACCGAACCGCACCGGCCGCCTGCACACCCCGCGGGGCGCGGCCGTCCCGGACAGACAGGACTCTGATGCGATCACCTCGAGTCGCGGCGCTGCTCGCGCTCTCCCTGACCTCCGCGCTGGTGCTCAGCGCCTGTGGCGGCGGGGGAGGCGGCACCACGGGCGACGCCCAGGGCGCCCCCACGATCTCGGTCTACGGCACCGAGCCGGAGAACGCACTGCTGCCGGGCAACACCCGCGAGGTCGGCGGCAGCAAGATCCTCGACGCGCTGTGGTCCGGTCTGGTCGACTACAACCAGCAGGGCGAGCCGGAGAACAAGGTCGCCGAGTCCATCGAGTCCCCCGACTCGCAGAACTGGACGATCCGCCTGAAGGAGGGCTGGACCTTCCACGACGGCACGCCCGTCACCGCGAAGAGCTTCGTCGCCGCGTGGAACTACGTGGCCCTGAAGACCAACGCGCAGTCCAGCTCGGACTTCTTCTCCAACATCGCCGGGTTCGACCAGGTCAGCCCGGCCGAGGGGGAGCCGACGGCGCAGACGATGTCGGGTCTGCAGGTCGTCGACGACCGCACCTTCACCGTCGCGCTGAGCGCGCCGTCGCCGATCTTCGTGAACACCCTCGGCGACGTGGCGTTCTACCCGATGCCCGAGTCGTTCTTCGCCGACCCGGCGGCCTTCGAGGCGAACCCCGTCGGCAACGGCCCGTTCCGCTTCGAGGCCCGCGTCCCCGACCAGAACGTGACCGTGACCCGCTACGAGGAGTGGGGTGGTGAGCAGCCCGTCTCCGTCGGCGGCGTCGAGTTCCGCTTCTACGCCGACAGCGAGGCCGCCTACCAGGACGTCGTCAGCGGCAACCTGGACTTCCTCGAGTCCATCCCGGGCTCGTTCCTGATCGACAACCTGTACCAGCAGGACCTGGCCGACCGGAACGGCAACCAGCCCTACGCCGGCATCCACACGATGACCTTCCCGATCTACGACCAGCGCTACGCCGACCCGCAGCTGCGGCAGGCGATCTCGATGGCCGTGGACCGCGAGGCGATCATCAACAACGTCTACAACGGACTCGTCCAGCCTGCCACCGGGTTCATCCCCGAGGGTGTGCCCGGCAAGGTCGACGACCAGTGCGGCGAGCTGTGCACCTTCTCCCCGGAGCGGGCCAAGCAGCAGTTCGACGCCTCCGGCTTCACCGGCCCGATCGAGCTGATCTCCAACGTCGACTCGGCGATCAACCGCGAGTGGATGCAGGCCGCCTGCGTCAGCATCAGCAACACCCTCGGTGTGCCCTGCAACTTCGTCCCGGTGCCGACCTTCTCGGAGTTCCTGGAGCAGCGCCGCGCCGAGAACCTGACCGGGATCTTCCGTTCCGGCTGGGTCGCCTCCACCCCGACCATGGAGTACGTGCTGCGCCCGCAGTACACGACGGGGGCGGCGAACAACAACAGCGGCTACACCAACCCGCGCTTCGACGCCCTGGTCAACCAGGGTTCGACCGCGGCCACCGCCGAGGAGGCCTACGCGCTGTGGGCCGAGGCCGAGCGCGTCCTGATCCAGGACATGCCGGGCGTCGCGATCAACGACCAGTCCGCGCAGTTCGGCTGGTCGCCGCGCCTGCAGAACGTCGAGATGACCTTCGGCCGTGAGCTGGACCTGGAGAGCGTGACCGTCCAGGAGTGACGCCGTCCCACCACCACACACCGGCGGCCGGGTCACCACCCGGCCGCCGGTGCACGTGCCCGGCGCGAACCGCCGGACCCCGAACCCGGAGGTGACCCGTGGGGCGCTATGTCCTGCGACGACTCCTGCAGCTCGTGCCGGTCTTCCTCGGCACCACGTTCCTCATCTACTTCATGGTCTGGGCGCTGCCCGGTGACCCGCTCGCCGGCAAGTGCGGCGACCAGGCCTGTCCGCCCGCGTTCATCGAGCGCATGCGGGAGGAGTACGGGCTGGACCAGTCGATCTTCGTCCAGTACTTCACCTACCTCGGCAACCTGCTGCGGGGCGACTTCGGCGAGAACTTCCGCGGCCAGGAGGTCGCGACGCTGATCGCGAACGCCTACCCGGTCACGATCAAGCTCGCGGTCGTCGCGCTGGTCATCCAGGCGATCATCGGCCTGACCGCGGGTGTGCTCACCGGGCTGCGGCCCGGGGGGTTCCTGGACAACGTCGTGCTCACCGCGACGCTGTTCCTGGTCGCGGTGCCGGTGTTCGTGACCGGCTACGTGCTGCAGTCGGTCCTCGGGCTGCGGCTGGGCCTGATCCCGCCGACCGTCCCGGCCGACCCCGGGTTCCTGGACCTGATCGTGCCCGGCTACGTGCTCGGCAGCCTGTCACTGGCCTACGTGGCCCGGCTGACCCGCACCTCGATCGCGGAGAACCTGCGCGCCGACTACGTCCGCACGGCGACCGCGAAGGGCCTGACCCGGCGTCGGGTCGTCGGCGTCCACCTGACCCGCAACTCGGCGATCCCGGTGATCACCTTCCTCGGCGCCGACTTCGGCACGCTCATGGGCGGCGCGATCGTCACCGAGGGCATCTTCAACATCCGCGGCATCGGTGGGCTGATCTTCGGGTCCATCCAGCGGCTCGACGGGGTGGTCGTCACCGGCGTCGTCGTCCTGCTGGTGATCGTCTACCTGCTCGCGAACCTGGTCGTGGACGTCACCTACGCCCTGCTCGACCCGAGGATCCGCCTTGACTGACCCCACCACCGCCACGGCCGACAAGCCCGTGGCCACCGACGGCCGTGCCGAGGCGTCGGCCCGCACCCGCAGCCTCAGCGGCGACGCCTGGCACGACCTGCGCCGTCGTCCGCTGTTCCTCGTCGCGGCAGGACTCATCACGTTCCTCCTGGTCATGGCCGCGTTCCCGCAGCTGTTCACCTCCGTCGACCCGACCGTGGGCGACCTGTCACGGGCTCGGCAGGACCCGTCGGCCCAGGCCTGGTTCGGCTACGACCACCTCGGCCGCGACGTCTTCGCCCGCACCGTCTACGGCACCCGGGTCTCGATCGTCGTCGGGGTGCTGGCGACGACCGCGGTCGTGCTCGTCGGCGCCGTCATGGGCCTGATCGCCGGGTTCGCCGGCGGCTGGGTGGACTCGCTGCTCGCCCGCATCGCCGACGTCTTCTTCGGCGTGCCGTTCATCCTCGGCGCGATCGTCGTGCTCTCCACCTTCCGGACCTCGGTCGGGCAGAGCGTGCTCGGCATCAGCGGCCTGGTGATCGGCACGATCGGGCTGCTGTCCTGGCCGATCGTCATGCGGATCATGCGGTCCGCCGCGATCGCCGCCCGCAACCAGGACTACGTGAAGGCCGCCCGCGCCCTCGGTGCGAGCCCGTGGCGGATCATCCGGCGGCACATGCTGCCCAACACGATCGCCCCGGTGATGGTGTACGCGACGATCGCCCTCGGTGCGTTCATCGGGGCGGAGGCGACGCTGTCGTTCCTCGGCGTCGGCCTGCGCGACCCCGTCGTGTCCTGGGGCGTGATGATCAGCGAGGCGCAGAGCTACCTGCGCACCTCGCCGCACCTGCTGCTGTTCCCCGGCGCGTTCCTCGTCGTCACCGTGCTGGCTTTCGTGCTGCTCGGCGACGCGGTGCGCGACGCGTTCGACCCGAAGGGCCGGTCATGAGTCCCGACACCCAGGCGACCCCGGCACCGGCCGGGACCGGGCAGGCCGGTGTGCCGCTGCTCGAGGTGGAGGACCTGCACGTGGAGTTCCGCACCCGCGACGGCGTCGCCCGGGTGCTGAACGGGGTGGACTACCACGTCCACGCGGGGGAGACCCTCGCCGTGCTGGGCGAGTCCGGCTCCGGCAAGTCGGTCACCGCGAACACGGTGATGGGCATCCTCCCGATGCCGCCCGCCCGGATCGCCGGCGGCGCCGTCCGCTACCGCGGCGAGGACCTGCTCTCCGCGACCGAGGAACGGCGCCGGGAGCTGCGTGGCGAGAACGTCGCGATGATCTTCCAGGACGCGCTGTCCGCGCTGAACCCGGTGTTCACCGTCGGGTTCCAGATCGGTGAGCAGCTCCGTACCCGGCGGGGCATGAGCAAGCGCGACGCGCGTACCCGTGCCGTCGAGCTGCTCGACCTGGTCGGGATCCCGGGGGCGAAGCAGCGGGTCACGAACTTCCCGCACGAGTTCTCCGGCGGCATGCGCCAGCGCGTCATGATCGCGATGTCGCTGGCACTGGACCCCGACGTGCTCATCGCCGACGAGCCGACGACCGCGCTCGACGTCACCGTCCAGGCCCAGATCATGGACCTGCTGGCCGACATCCAGCGCGAGCGGGAGATGGGGCTGGTCCTCATCACGCACGACCTCGGCGTCGTCGCCGAGGTTGCCGACCGGATCGCGGTGATGTATGCGGGGCGGATCGTCGAGCAGGGCGACGTGCACCAGCTCTTCGCGAACCCGGCCCACCCCTACACCGAGGCGCTGCTGGCCTCGATCCCGCGGCTGGACAGCAAGGGCACCGAGCTGCGGGCGATCACCGGCCTCCCGCCGACGCTGACCGCCATCCCCGACGGCTGCCCGTTCCACCCGCGCTGCCCGCGCGCGGTGGACCGCTGTCGGGAGACCGACCCGCCGCTGATCCCGCTGCCCGGTGCGCGGGCGTCGGCCTGCCTGTTCGCGGAGGATCTCGTATGAGCGAGCCCGTCCTCGAGGTCGACGACCTCGTCAAGCACTTCCCGGTCAAGGTCGGGGCGGTGGTCAAGCGGACCGTCGGGCACGTCCGCGCCGTCGACGGTGTGTCGTTCTCCCTGGGCAAGGGCGAGACGCTGGGCATCGTCGGTGAGTCCGGCTGCGGCAAGTCGACCCTGGCCCAGGTGCTGATGCGCCTGGAGCCGCCGACGTCGGGCTCGGTGCGCTTCCACGGCGAGGACATCTTCGCCCGTCGCGGTGCGGAGCTGCGGGCGCTGCGCCGGCAGATGCAGATCGTGCTGCAGGACCCCTACACGTCGCTGAACCCCCGGATGACGGTCGCCGACATCGTCGGGGAGCCGTTCGAGATCCACCCGGAGGTCGCACCGAAGGGCGAGCGGCGCGCGAAGGTGCAGGAGCTGCTCGACGTCGTCGGGCTCAACCCGGACTTCGTCAACCGCTACCCGCACCAGTTCTCCGGCGGGCAGCGTCAGCGCATCGGCATCGCCCGGGCGCTCGCGCTCAAGCCGGAGATCATCATCTGCGACGAGCCGGTGTCCGCCCTGGACGTCTCCATCCAGGCGCAGGTGATGAACCTGCTGGGCACCCTGCAGCGCGAGTTCGGCCTGTCCTACATCTTCATCGCCCACGACCTGTCCGTCGTGCGGCACCTGTCGGACCGGGTCGGCGTGATGTACCTGGGCAAGATGGTCGAGCTGGGGACGGAGGACGAGATCTACACGCGCGCGTCGCACCCCTACACCCAGGCGCTGCTGTCCGCGGTCCCGGTGCCCGACCCCTCGGTCCGGGAGGGGCGCACCCGGATCCGGCTGACCGGTGACGTTCCGAGCCCGGTGGACCCCCCTAGCGGGTGCCGGTTCCGGACGCGCTGCTGGAAGGCCACCGACATCTGCGCGACCGAGGAGCCGCCGCTGGTGACCCGGCCGGGCGGGCACCACCCGAGCGCCTGCCACCACGCCAGCGAGGAGTACCTGCTCCCGACCTGAGGCGCGCGGGCGGTGGATCCGGCCCGGCGCCGCGCCGGGTCCACCCACCGCCCTCAGGCCCCCGGGCGGGGCGCGGGCACGGACGGGCCGGGCGGCGACGGGGTGCGGGGTCCGTGCCGGACCAGGACCCGGTTGCGGCCGGCGCCCTTCGCGGCGTAGAGCGCCTCGTCGGCCGCCGCGAGCAGGACGTCGAGGTCGCGGCCCGCCCCCGGGTGGACGGCGGCGCCGACCGACACGGTCAGGCCGGCGACCTGGACGGGGACCTCGTCGTCGACCCGGACGTGCAGCTGCTCGATCCGTCGGCGGATCCGCTCGCCCACCTCGCGGACCGCACCCCCGTCACGGTCGGGCCGTCCGCGGACCCCGGCCAGCGCGACGACGAACTCCTCCCCGCCGAACCGGCCCGCGGCGTCGCGGTCGCGGATCTCGTCGCTGATGGCCTCGGCCACGGCGCGGAGCACCGCGTCGCCGACCAGGTGGCCGTAGCGGTCGTTGACCTCCTTGAAGAAGTCGAGGTCGAGGATCAGCACCCCGCCGCCGGACCTGTCGCGCTCCGCGGTCGCGAGCACCAGCCGGGCCCGCGACCGCCACCCCTCGGCGTTGAGCAGACCGGTCTTGGCATCGGTCGCGGCCCGGGTCTCCAGCTGCCGGATCAGCGTGGTCTGTTCCATCAGCACCAGCGCGGGGAGCACCAGCCCGACGAGCAGGACGTGGTCCGGCACCACGGTGGTGGCCACGAGGCCGCCGAGACACAGGGTGGCCGTCTCCAGGCCGACGTCGCCGCCGGCGAGGATCGCGAGGAACCTGCTGCGCGGCTGGGTCAGCCGGATGACGCCGACCACCAGCAGCATGTTCGTGCCGGTGTACACGACCAGGCAGGCGAGGACCTCCACGACCGCGAGCCAGGACGTGGTGGCGCCGACGGCCTCGAACCCGTACCGGACCGAGGCGACCAGGTAGACGGCCAGGACGACGGTGGACGTCGAGTAGAACTGCCGGTGCGGCGGAGTGCCGGCCGGTCGGAACACCCGGAAATACAGATGTGTGTAGCTGACGATCACGGTGGACGCGGCGAGTGCCGGCGGCAGCAGGAGAGCGCCGGCGAAAGTCCAGACCGAACTCAGATCGATGTACCGGGTATCGGCGATACGGCGCCGTAATCGCTCTGCCCGCAAGGAGATCTCCGCGTGCACGCCGCTGAAGACGAGTAGCGCGCCCGCGGTCCACCACAGTGATCCGTCCCGGGGAAGGCCGTGGACCGCGATATCGACGGTGAGCAGGCACACAGCGGCGAGTTCGACCGCGACGAGTAACACCCGGACCGGCGCCGGGAGAGACCACAGGTGCCACTCCGCCCACCAGGACCGGAGAGCGCTCCGGGCGGCGGGTCGGTTCACCGATTTCCTCGAATCGTAGATCGTTCGATCTCGGCCCCAGCATAGTCGCCGCCGGTGCCTTCCTCGCTGCTCAGTCGTGCCGCGCTCCCCGCTCCAGAGGTCGGCGCGCGACTCCCCGGCCGGCATTCAAGATCAACTAAGGCGCTGACGTGCCGATGTTCCTCGCCTACCCTGTCGGAGCCGCTCCCGGAGCAGGGCGGCACCGCGTGTGCGGTCACCTGACGTCGTCGTGCCGGTGAGGCCATTCGGCGTAGTGGGTGGCCCGGTCGTGAGTGGAGGTCGTCGTGCACGGCGGGAATCGGTCGCGCTGTCCGGAACCGTTCTCACGGATTCCGGTGATTCCGGCCGTGTGCATCGCCGGAGCTCGTCGACCGGACGTCCGCCGGTGCCGTGCGGTGACACGGGAGGGGGTGATCGTCGATGCGTAACTGGAACTGGTGACGCATTCCGGACGGATTCGAGCGGGGAAGGAGTCGTGTCGTGCGCAACTGGAACTGGTGACCGCGGCGAGGTGGGTTCGAGCGAGAAGAAGGGCGTGTTGTGCGCAACTGGAATTGGTGATCACGGGCCGGTCCCGGCCCGGGGAGCGGGCCGGAGTCGACCGGTACTACGGGAAATGGTGATCGATATGGAGTGGGGCCGGAAGACGGGGGGACGCATCGTGCGCAACTGGAACTGGTGAGCGGGAGGTCCGCCGACCGATCCGCGCGGCGAGGGAGGCGTCGTCGCGCGCCGCGGGGACCGAGGAGGTCGCGTCGCCCGGGGACGGGCGCAGGACGCACGCCCGTCCCGCCGGCGGGACGACTGCGGGGCGATGCAGGTGGAGGCGGGGTCGGGGCCGGCCGACCGCGACGGCAACAGTGCGACGGCGGGGTGCGTGGAGCTCCCACGCACCCCCCCCGCCCACGCACGGCGCACGGTCCGAGGGGTTGCGGCCGCGACGGATGCCACCGTGCTCGCCCGGGGTCGCCGCGACCGGGCGGGGCAGGGGAGCGGCTCAGATCCGCGCGCCGTGGCGACGGGCCTCGTCGCGGGACAGGGTGCGCCCTGCCCCGCAGACCGGGCACCGCGTGGCGTACCGGCTGCGCAGCGGCAGCACCGGCACGAAGAACAGCGTGAACCGGGTCCTGCGCCGTACCGCGGGCTGCGGACCCGCGTGACCGCACGTGCCGCAGCCCAGCGCGACCAGGCCCAGTGGGCGCTCCGTGCGCGACAACCCGAAGACGACCAGCACGCTCCCAGGCTAGAGGTGCGCCACCTCCCGCAGCGCGGCGAGCGCCCCGGCCTCGACGAGGTCGGCATTGATCGCCGCACCCGCGAACGCCCCGGCGGCCGCCGCGGCGCCCACCTGCGCGCCCGGGTCGGTGACGTTGCCGGCGAGCCACACCCCCTCCACCGTGCTGGCGCCCGTCGCATCGGCGACGAGGTGGCGGCCCATCCCGCTCGGGTGCTCGACCGGCACCAGGCCCAGCTCGGCGAGGAACCCGGCGCGGGCCTCCATCCGGGTCGCCACCGCGACGATCTCCCGTGCCACCACACCGGACGGCGTGACGAGCCCGGTGACCGCGCCGTCGCTCCGCACCACCTCGCCGACCGGCCCGTCGACGACGGTGATGCCCAGCGCGTCGAAGCGCTCCCGTTGCTCCGGGGTCGGCCCCACCGTGTGGGTCGCGTACACCACGTCCGCGCTGAGCTGCCGGAACAACAGCGCCTGGTGCGCCGAACCGGGCGCAGTGCCGAGCACCGCGATCGGGCGGTCACGCACCTCGTAGCCGTGGCAGTAGGGACAGTGGACGACGTCGGCGCCCCACCCCTGGGCGAGCCCCGGCACGTCGGGCAGCACGTCGTCGAGCCCGGTCGTGACGAGCAGCCGCCGGGCCCCCAGAGCGGTGCCGTCGGCCAGGGTCACGGCGAAGCCGCCCCCGCTCCGGCGGGCGCCGACGACCTCGCCGTGCAGCACGGTGCCGCCGTAGCGGCGGACCTCCTCCCGGCCGGTCGCGAGCAGCTCCGCCGGGGCGACGCCGTCCCGGGCGAACAGGCCGTGTGCGGCGTCGGCCGGAGCGTTGCGGGGCAGGCCGGAGTCGACGACGACCACCGACCGCAGGGACCGGGCGAGCATCATCGCGCCGTTGAGGCCTGCCGGGCCACCGCCGACGACGACGACGTCGTGGGTCCGTGCCGTGTCCATGGTGTGCAGCGCTGTGTCCATGGCGTGCAGCCTGGTCGTCGTCGTGCAGAACGGCAAGAATCGTTGCTGTTCCGGCAAAGTGCAGAATGGTGCCATGACCCTGCACGTGCACCACGCGGGCGACCCCGCCGGTCCGCCGGTCCTCGCGGTCCACGGCGTCACCGGTCACGGTCTGCGCTGGCGGCCGCTGGTCACCGCCCTTCCCCGGCTGCGGTGGATCACCGTCGACGTCCGCGGGCACGGACGGTCGACGTGGGCGCCGCCGTGGAACCTGGAGCGCCACGTCGCGGACCTGGTGGAGGTGCTCGACGCCGAGGGCGTCGGGCGCGCCGCCGTGGTCGGGCACTCCTTCGGCGGCGCCATCGCCACGCACCTCGCGCGCACCGCGCCCGAGCGCGTCGACCGGCTCGCGCTCCTCGACCCGGCGCTCGGGCTCGACCCGCAGGACATGCTCGCCGCGGCCGAGGACGTCCGGGGCGAGGTCGCCTTCGCGACCCGCGACGCCGCCCGCGCGGCCAAGGCCGGGACCTGGGCCGATGTCCCCGGCGCGCTCGTCGACGCCGAGGTCGACGAGCATCTCGAACAGCGTGCCGGCGCCTGGCGTTGGCGGCTCAGCCAGGCCTGTCTGGTCGCGGCGTGGGCGGAGATGGCGCGCCCCGCCGTCGTCCCACCGGCCGGGCTGCCGACCCTGGTCGTCCCCGCCGTCCGGGCCGACTTCGTCTCCGAGGACTGGCTGGACGACTGCCGCGCCACGCTCGGCGCGGACCTCACCGTCGCCCCGGTCGACGCCGGGCACATGGTCTACCTGGAACGCCCGGACGAGGTGGCGGCGCTGCTCGGGGACTTCCTCGGGTGAGCGAGCGTGACGAGGACGCCTGCGCGAGCTCGACCGACCGGACGCGCGGTGCGCGCGACCGCATCGACCGCGAGCAGATCACCCGACCGGTCAGGAATCGAGAAGCCACGGCGCCGTCGACCTCACTAGCGTGAACCGGGATGACGGCCGAGGGCACCCACCCCTCCGGTAACGACCTCGACGCCGCGTTCGACAGGCTCCAGGGGAGTGGCGCCGAGGTCGTCCGGGGAGCCGGCCGACCAGCCGTACCGGATGCGCGACCGTGCCCTCCGCGACCCCGCGGGCACGATGGTCCGCATCCAGCAGCGGCCCTGAGCAGGGCCGGACCGGGGGGAACGACATGCACGCAGCCGACAGCCACGACCTGATCCGCGTGCACGGCGCGCGCGAGAACAACCTGCGCGACGTCTCCGTCGAGCTGCCCAAGCGGCGGCTCACCGTGTTCACCGGCGTGTCCGGGTCGGGCAAGAGCTCGCTGGTGTTCGCCACGATCGCCGCGGAGTCCCAGCGGATGATCAACGAGACCTACTCCGCCTTCGTCCAGGGGTTCATGCCGACCCTCGGGCGCCCGGACGTCGACGTCCTCGACGGTCTCACCACCGCGATCATCGTCGACCAGGAGCGGATGGGCGGCGACGTGCGCTCCACCGTCGGCACCGCCACCGACGTCGGGGCGCTGCTGCGGATCCTGTTCAGCCGGCTCGGCACCCCCTACGCCGGTCCGGCGAAGGCGTTCTCCTTCAACGTCGCGACGATCAGCGGCTCCGGCGCGGTGACCGTCCGCAAGAACGGCCAGCAGGTCAAGGAACGCCGCGAGTTCGAGATCGTCGGCGGTGCCTGCCCGCGGTGCGAGGGCCGCGGCTCGGTGTCCGACTTCGACCTCACGGCCCTCTACGACGAGTCGAAGTCGATCGTCGAGGGCGCGCTCACGATCCCGAACTACTCCGTGGACGGCTGGTACGGCCGGATCTTCGCCAACTCCGGTTTCTTCCCCGGCGACAAGCCGATCAGCAGCTTCACGAGGCCCCAGCTGAACGCCCTGCTCCACAAGGAGCCCACCCGGATCAAGGTCGACGGCGTCAACGTCACCTTCGAGGGGCTGATCCCGCGGATCCGGAAGTCGTTCCTGGCCAAGGAGCGGGAGGCGATGCAGCCGCACATCCGGGCGTTCGTCGACCGGGCCATCGTGTTCCAGCGCTGCCCGGACTGCGACGGGACGCGCCTGTCCGAGCTCGCCCGTTCCTCGAAGATCCGGGGCATCTCCATCGCCGACGCCTGCGCGATGCAGATCTCCGACCTCGCCGACTGGGTCCGGGGGCTCGAGCGGGCCGACGGAGACGGAGCGGAGCGGAGCGCGACCGTCACGACGGTGGCCCCGCTGCTGGCGTCGCTGCGCGACACGCTCGACTCCTTCGTCGAGATCGGGCTCGGCTACCTGTCGCTGGACCGGCCGTCCGGGTCGCTGTCCGGCGGCGAGGCCCAGCGCACCAAGATGATCAAGCACCTTGGGTCGTCGCTGACCGACGTCACCTACGTCTTCGACGAGCCCACGATCGGGCTGCACCCGCACGACATCGCCCGGATGAACGACCTGCTGCTGCGGCTGCGGGACAAGGGCAACACCGTGCTCGTGGTGGAGCACAAGCCGGATACCATCGGGATCGCCGACCACGTCGTGGACCTGGGGCCGCGGGCGGGCTCCGACGGGGGACACGTCGTCTACACCGGCGACCTCGCCGGTCTGCGGGCCTCGGGCACGCTGACCGGGCGGCACCTGGAGTACCGGGCGTCGCTCAAGCCGTCGGTGCGGACCCCGTCGGGTCACCTGGAGATCCGCGGTGCGGACCGGCACAACCTGCGCGGCGTCGACGTCGACGTCCCGCTCGGGGTGCTCACCGTCGTCACCGGGGTGGCCGGGTCGGGCAAGAGCTCGCTGATCCACGGTTCGGTCGCCGGGCGCGACGGGGTGGTCGTCGTCGACCAGGGCGCGATCAAGGGGTTGCGGCGCAGCGACCCGGCCACCTACACCGGACTGCTGGAACCGATCCGCAAGGCGTTCGCCAAGGCCAACGGCGTCAAGCCCGCGCTGTTCAGTGCGAACAGCGAGGGCGCCTGCCCGAACTGCAACGGGGCCGGCGTCGTCTACACCGACCTCGCGATGATGGCCGGGGTCGCCACCACGTGCGACGTCTGCGACGGACGCCGCTTCGACGCCTCGGTGCTGGCCTACACCCTCGGCGGGCGCGACATCAGCGAGGTCCTGGCGATGCCGGTGGCCGAGGCGGAGAAGTTCTTCGGGGTGGGCGAGGCACGCGTCCCGGCCGCGCACCGGATCCTGGAGCGTCTGGCCGACGTCGGACTCGGCTATCTCACCCTCGGCCGGCCGCTGACGACGCTGTCCGGCGGGGAGCGCCAGCGGCTGAAGCTGGCGGTGCACCTGGGGGAGTCCGGGACGACGTTCGTGCTCGACGAGCCCACCACCGGCCTGCACCTCGCCGACGTCGAGCAGCTGCTCGCACTGCTGGACCGGATCGTCGACGGCGGCCGCTCGGTGATCGTCATCGAGCACCACCAGGCCGTGATGGCGCACGCCGACCGGATCATCGACCTCGGCCCCGGCGCCGGCCACGACGGCGGCACCCTGGTGTTCGAGGGGACCCCGGCCGAGCTGGTCGTCGCCCGGTCGACGCTGACCGGGGTGCACCTCGCGGCCTACGTCGGCGCCTGAGCGGGGCGCGGGCGGGATCAGCCCCGCAACGCGTCCCGGATCTCGCGCAGGACGACGGTCTGCTCGCGCACCGCGGAGATGAGCACGGCCAGTTGGTCGTCGCCGTGGCGCATCTCCTGGTACAGCGCGCTGACCGCGTACGCCGTGGCCGCGGTGTGCCCGTCGGTGGCCTCCGGGTAGTCCTGCGCCCGGTCGGCGGCCTCGAGGAGCTCGAGCGCGTGCTCGATGACGTGCTGCCCGCTCTCGCGGTGACTGTGCGGTTCCGGCATGTCCGAATCGTACTCATTCCGGGTGACGCGGCCCGCCGACTTCGGTCGCGCAGCGCGCGACCTTCGACGGGTGCGCGGCCGCCGGGCCGCCCGGCAGGCTGACCGTCGACCCCGGGGGGTCGGGGACGGGGAGGTGGACCGGTGGCCGTCCCGTTCGAGCGGAAACCTGCTGGACGGCGCCGGTCCGCCCCCTATGGTCGACGCGTGCCGGTCCGCCCCGCCGTGATCTCCGCCCTGCTGGTGGCCGCGGTGCTCGCGGCAGGTCTCACGGTCGCCGAGACACAGGCCACCGCCGGGGTGCTGCAGTGGGCGCTGCTCGCCGCCGGACTGGCGTCGATCGCGGGCATCCCGTGGCGTTACCGGTTCCCCCGGGTGTTCGCGGTGCTCGCCGTGCTCGGGCCGGTGGTCTCGCCGATCGCCACCTACCTCCCGCTGGTCGGGGTGTTCGTGATCGCCACCCGGCGGCGCGCGGTGGAGACGCTGCCGGTGCTGGCGCTCGCCGTCGGCGCCGCCGCGTTCACCCTGTACCGCAACGTGCCCGACGGCTGGACCGTGCTCGTGCTGCTCGGTGGCGCCGTCGCCTTCCAGGCCGTCTCGGTCACCGCGGGTCTGCTCACCGGGATCCGCCGCGCGATGGTCGACGACCTGCGCGAGCGGCTCGACCGCGCCGAGGCCGAGCGTGCGCTGCGCGAGGACCAGGCCCGCGCCGACGAGCGCCGCCGGATCGCGGGGGAGATGCACGACCGGCTCGGGCACCGGCTGTCACTGCTGTCGGTGCACGCCGGGGCGCTCGCGCTGCGCGGGGACCTGCCCGCCAGCACGGTCCGCGAGACCGCCCGGGTGCTGAGCGACACCACGCACCGGGCGATGGAGGACCTGCGGACCATCGTGCAGGTGCTGCACGAACCCGCCGGTGACGTCCCGAACGAGGTGGACGACCTGGGTGCGGTGGCCGCACTCGTGGTCGAGGCCCGCGGGGTCGGCGTCGACGTCGGGCTGCGCTCCACCGAGCTGCTGACCCTCGCCCCGCCGGGGCGGCCGCTGGCCGGCGTCGCCCACCGGGTGGTGCGCGAGGGGCTGACCAACGCCGCCCGGCACGCCCCGGGCGCGCGGGTCGAGGTCGTCCTGGACGGAAGGCCGGGTGCCGAGCTGACGGTCACCGTCCGCTGCGGGCCGAGCATCGCCGGCCCCGCGTCCGGGGGCGCCAGGACCGGCCTGGTCGGGCTACGCGAGCGGGTCGAGACCCTGACCGGGGGCACGCTGACGCACGGCACGACGCCGTCCGGGCACGTCCTGCGGGCGGTCCTGCCCTGGCCGACGGAGCGGACGTGACCGCGATCCGGGTGCTGCTCGTCGACGACGACCCGCTGGTCCGCTCCGGACTGCGGCTCATGCTCGACGGGCACACGCTGCCCGGTGACGACGCCGGGCCGGTGCGCCGGATCGAGGTCGTCGGCGACGTCTGCGACGGCGACGAGGTCGCGGCGGCGGTGGCCGCCGGGCAGCCGCACGTGGTGCTGATGGACCTGCGGATGCGTCGCGTCGACGGGGTCACCGCCACCCGGGAGCTGACCGCGCGGCGCGACGCCCCGACCGTCGTCGTGCTGACCACCTTCGACGCCGACGACCACGTCGTCCGCGCCCTGCGCGCCGGTGCGAGCGGGTTCCTGCTCAAGGACGCCGCGCCGGAGCGCATCGTCGAGGCGGTGCGCGCCGCCGCCGACGGCGACGCCGTGCTGTCCCCGGCCATCGTCCGGCGGCTGATCGGCATCGTGCGCGGCGACGGCGGCGGGCCGGTCGACCGCCGTCGCGCGGCCCGCGCCCGGCTGGCCCGGCTGGCCGAGCGGGAACGCGACGTCGCCGACGCCGTCGCGCGCGGCGGGTCGAACGCCGACATCGCCGTGGAGCTGCACATGTCGGTGGCGACGGTGAAGTCCTACGTCTCGAAGCTGCTGCGTGAGCTCGGACTGGACAACCGGGTGCAGATCGCACTGCTCGTGCGCGACGCCGGGGACTGAGCGACCGGACTACCGTGGGCGGACGTGACCGACCCCGTCCCGTCCGGCCCGGCCCCGTCCGGCACCCCGGCCTCCGGCCCCCCGGTGTCCGGCCCGGCCTCCTGGCACGCCGACGCCGGCGCCGCGGCGGCCGCCGCCTGGCTGGACTCGCTGGACCCGGACGCGCTCGCCGTCGCGACCGGGGCCGGGCCGTCCGGTGACGCGGGCCGCGACGCCGAGCGCCGCCGCTGGTTCTACACCCCCACCGACCACGGGGGCCTGACCCTGCACGCGCAGTCCCCGACCGCGCAGCAGCGGGCGATGCAGCTCCTCGCGACCGGTCTGTCGGAGGCGGGGTTCGCCGCCGTCGCCGCGGTGATGGGGCTGGAGAACGTGCTGGACCGGGCACAGGGCTGGCCGACGCGCCCGTACCGGGAGCGGTTCCGCGACCCGGGTCTGTACCACCTGCGGGTGTTCGGCGACCCCGGTTCGCCGACCTGGGGCTGGCGCTTCGGCGGGCACCACGTGTCGGTGCACCTGCTCGTCGTCGACGGGCGGGTCGCCGCGAGCACCCCGAACTTCCTCGGGGCGAACCCGGCCTCGGTGGCACTGCCCGGCGGCGCCCGGTCCCGTCCGCTCGGGCCGCCCGAGGACCTGGCCCGGGCGATCGTGCGCGGGCTGCCCGTGGAGCTGTTCGACCGGGCGCTGCTGTCCCCGCAGGCCCCGCCGGACCTGGTCACCGCGAACCGGCCGCTCGTCGCGCCGGGGGACCGGCCGCTGCCGACCGCGTCCATCCGCCGGGAGGGCCCGCCCGGCGGCGACCCCGTGCCCGGGACCGAGGACGTCGCGCTGACCGCCGCGCCCGCCGGGATCCCCGCCTCCGCCCTCGACGACCGCGGCCGTGAGCAGCTGCGCACGCTGCTGTCGGCCTACCTCGACCGCGCACCGGCCGGCCTGTCCCCGATGCCCCGCTACGACGACGACGCCGTCCTCGACGAGGTGCACCTGGCCTGGGCCGGGTCGGTCGAGCCGGGGGAGCCGCACTACTACCGGCTGCACGGCCCCCGGCTGCTGCTGGAGTGGGACGACACCCAGGACGGTGCCGACCACGCGCACTCGGTGTGGCGTGACCCGGAGAACGACCTCGGCCTGGACCTGCTCGACGACCACCACCGGGCCTTCGCCCACCGGTGAGTCGTCTCACGACGGCCTGCGCCGCGGGGGCGCCTGCGGCGAGGATCGGCGGCATGTACGCACCTCCGCCCGGTCTCGCCGCGCACGCCAACGTCACCGCCGCGGCCTACGACGAGGCCGCCGCCGATCCGGAGGCGTTCTGGCGCGAGCAGGCCCGGCGGCTGGAGTGGGACCGCGCGCCCGAGCAGGGCTACGACGGCAGCAGCTGGCCCGAGGTCACGTGGTTCGCCGACGGCACCCTGAACGTCGCGCGCAACTGCGTCGACCGGCACGTCGAGGCCGGTGCGGGGGACAAGGTCGCCCTGTACTGGGAGGGCGAGCCGGGGGACCGGCGCACCGTCACCTACGCCGACCTGCAGCGCGAGGTCGCCCGCTGCGCGCACGCGCTCACCGCCCTCGGCGTCGGCCGCGGCGACGTGGTCGTGGTCTACCTGCCGGTGCTGGTCGAGACCGTCGTGGTGATGCTCGCCTGCGCCCGGATCGGGGCCGTCCACTCGCTGGTCTTCGGTGGGTTCTCCCCGTCCGCGTTGCGGTTCCGGATCACCGACGGGTCGGCGAAGCTGCTCGTCACCATCGACGGCCAGTACCGCCGCGGCAAGGCCGTCCCGGTGAAGGCCAACGCCGACGAGGCCGCCGCCGGGGTGGACTCCCTGGACCACGTCCTGGTCATCCGGCGGACCGGCTCGGAGGTGGACTGGACCCCCGGGCGCGACGTGTGGTGGCACGACGTCGTCGACACCGCACCGGACACCCACGAGGCGCAGGCGCACCCGGCCGAGAGCCCGCTCATGCTCGTCTACACCTCGGGGACCACCGGTACGCCCAAGGGCCTGCTGCACACCATGGGCGGCTACCTGACCCAGGCGTCCTGGACGGCGTGGGCCTGCTTCGACCACAAGCCCGACGACGTCTACTGGTGCACCGCGGACCTCGCCTGGGTCACCGCGCACACCTACGAGGTCTACGGCCCCCTGTCCAACGGCGTCACGCAGGTGATCTACGAGGGCACCCCGGACACCCCGGAGCCGGGACGGCACTTCGAGATCATCGCCCGGTACGGCGTCACCGTGTACTACACCGCGCCCACCCTGGTCCGGACGTACATGAAGTGGGGTCCGCAGGTGCCCGCGGCGCACGACCTGTCGTCGCTGCGGCTGCTCGGCACCGTCGGCGAGGCGATCAACCCCGAGGCGTGGCGGTGGTTCCACACCGAGATCGGCGGCGGCCGCTGCCCGATCGTCGACACCTGGTGGCAGTCCGAGACCGGCGCGGCGATCTGCGCCCCGCTGCCCGGGGTGACGCCGCTGGTGCCGGGCTCGGCGACCCGGCCGCTGCCGGGGCTGTCGGTGCGGGTGGTGGACCGCGACGGGCGGACCTGCGAACCCGGCGAGGGCGGCATCCTGGTGATCGACCGGCCGTGGCCCTCGATGGCGCGGACCGTCTGGGGCGACCCGGAGCGGTTCCGCGCGTCCTACTTCGCCGACTTCGCCGAGCAGGGCTGGTACAAGGCGGGTGACGGCGCCGTCGTCGACGAGCACGGGTACGTGACGCTGCAGGGCCGGATCGACGACGTCATGAACGTCTCGGGGCACCGGCTCGGCTCCATCGAGCTGGAGTCGGCGCTGGTGTCGCACCCGCGGGTGGCCGAGGCCGGTGTGGTCGGGGCGCCCGACGCGACGACCGGTCAGGCCGTCGTCGCGTTCGTGACGGTCACCGACGGCCCGACCGAGGGGCTCGCCGCGGAGCTGCGCACCCACGTGGCGCGGGAGATGGGGCCGGTCGCGCGTCCCCGTGAGGTCGTGCTCGTCGCGGAGCTGCCGAAGACCCGCTCGGGCAAGATCATGCGACGGCTGCTGCTCGACGTGACCGCCGGGCGGGAGCCCGGCGACACGACGTCGCTGGTGGACCCGGCCGCGTTCGCGGAGCTGGCGGCCGGGTACCGGCAGGGCTGAGGTCAGGCGATGCGGCGCAGCTTCTGGATCACGAGCTCGCCGTCGAGCAGGTCGCCCATGATCCCGACGAAGTGCACCAGGTGCGGGGTCTGCAGGTGCGCGTCGAGCTTCGCCTCGGACTCCCAGTTCTCGTAGAAGAAGAACACCGCGGGGTCGTCCCAGCCCTGGTGGAGGTCGTAGTTGACGTAGCCGTCCTCCTTCGACGTCGGCTCGATCAGCTTCTCGAGCTCCGCCTTCAGCTCCTCCTCCTTGCCCGGCTTCGCCCGCATCCGGGCGATCACGGTGAGCAGGTCGCGGTTGTCGTCGGTGGGAGTGGGCATCGTTGCCTCCGGCTCGATTAGTTGTGCACAACGAGTATGGCGCATCTCGCCCGGTGGAGTCTGCCCGCAGTCGCTACCGTCGGCAGAATGATCGGTGCGGCGGACACCCGGGAGACGGCGGACGCGATGGCCGGGGCCGCGTCGGCCTGGCTGGATACCCTCGACCCGGCGCAGCGGGAGGTCGCCGTCGGTCACGCCCCGACCGGTGACGGCGACGCCGACGCCGAGCGCCGTCGCTGGTTCTACACCCCCACCGACCACGGCGGGCTCACCTTCCACGACCAGCTCCCGCCGCAGCAGCGTGCCGCGATGAAGCTGGTCGCGTCCGGGCTGTCGCGGGCCGCCTACGTGACCGTGGCGACCGTGATGGGGCTGGAGAACGTCCTCGACCACACCGAGGGCTTCGTGACGCTGTTCGACCGGACCCGCGGCCGGGACCCGCAGATGTACCACCTGCGCGTCTTCGGCGAGCCGGGGGACACCGGCACCTGGGGCTGGCGGTTCGGCGGGCACCACGTGTCGGTCAACATCCTCGTCGTCGACGGCGTCGTGGTCGCCTCGACCCCGTGCTTCCTGGGCGCCGACCCGGCCACCTCCGAGCTGCTCGGCGACGCCGTGCTCCGCCCGCTCGGCCGGGTCGAGGACCTCGCCCGCGACCTCGTCCGCTCGCTGCCCGCCGAGCTGCGCGGGCGTGCGGTGCTGCTGGACAAGGCCCCGCCGGACCTGGTGGCGGCGAACCGCACCGACCCGCAGGAGGGGGACAACTGGATCCCGCTGGCCGGGATCTGGCGCACCGGGTCCTTCGCCGACGCCGAGCAGCAGCGCAAGCTCGACGACATGAGCGAGGCCATCGAGGAGCGGGCCGCGTTCACCGACGCGCAGAAGGCGACCGTCGCGCTGTCGCGCACCCCGGCCGGCGTGCCGGCGTCCGACCTGGACGCCGGGGGTCGCGAGATGCTGCGCGCGTTGCTGGGCACCTACCTGAAGCGGGTCGCCGAGCCGCTGCAGCCGATCTCCCGCTACGACGACGACACCGAGCTCGACGCCGTGCACCTCGGCTGGGCGGGGCCGCTGGAGGACGGCGCCCCGAACTACTACCGGGTGCAGGGCCCGCGCCTGCTCATCGAGTGGGACAACACCCAGCGCGACGCCAACCACGCCCACTCGGTGTGGCGCGAC
Organism: Pseudonocardia sp. ICBG1293; assembly: GCF_020131355.1. Lineage (GTDB taxonomy): Bacteria > Actinomycetota > Actinomycetes > Mycobacteriales > Pseudonocardiaceae > Pseudonocardia. The sequence goes on along the minus strand of NZ_JAHLEL010000044.1, from coordinate 133,534 downwards.
CCGTCGACGGACTTCGGCCTGGACGTGCTCGGGGCGCACCGGGCCGCACACCACCTGGGCTGAGCCCGCCGGCGGGTCAGCGCAGGCTCGGCTCGAACGGGAGCCGCCAGGGCTGCGGCGCGTCGAGCACCCGCCGTGCCACGGGATCGGACCCGTCCACGTCCACGTCCACGGCGACCACCCGGTCGTCACCCGGTGTGCCGCGTGTGGGCGAGCGGAACGACACGTACGCGCGGACCCGGTCGGTCGAGCCCGGCAGGTACTGACGGGCGGCGTGCAGCGCCGGGGTGTTCGCCGCCGGGACGCCGGTCGCCGCGAGGTGGGCGACGGCCGCGCCCTCCGCCGCCGCCCGGTAACCGGCGTCGCCCGCGGGGCCGAAGTCGAGCGTCGCGCCCTGGACGACACCCTCCCGGTTAGGGCGGACCGTCGTGCGGTGCCGCACGTGCGGGGCGGCGGCCTCGGCCGCCTCGCGCAGGACCAGGGCCCGCGGGCGGTCGGGACCGGCCGGCCCGGGCGGGACGGGCTCGACGCGGCCCAGCACCCGCACCGAGAGCGTGACCGGACCGCCCGGGTCGATGCCCGCCAGACCGGCACGGGCCCGCGCGGCGTCGACCGCGCAGCGGTCCAGGACGGCGAGCAGCGCCGCACCGCCGTCGGCGGCCGTCCCCGGACGGTCGGCGACGGTCACCTCGGCGACCAGGCCCGCGGCGTCGTCGATCCCCGGGAGCGGCCCGCCGGGACGGTCGATCCGGCGCAGCTCGCGGATCCCGACCACGTCCGCCCCGCACCCGTCGAGCACGCCGGTCAGGCTGCGGAGCTCGGCCGCCTCGGCCCGGGCCCGCTCCACCGCGGGCCCGATGGCGAGCGCGCACCGCGACCCGGGCGGACAGGCGCCCCGCGCGCCGGTGCCGAACGACGCGACGGCGTCGGGGTCGCCGACGACGGCGGCGGTCACCGCGTACCCGCCCGCGGCGCCGAGCCCCCGTACGGACAGCACGCGCAGCGCGCCCGGCGCCTCGCGCTCGGCCGCCTGCCGGGCCAGCTCGCGCACGCGCTCGTAGCGGCCCGGGCCGAGCCACCATCCGAGACCCACGGCTCCGGCCAGCAGCACCGCGACCAGCAGGAGCACGAGCACCGTCCTCGACATGGAGGGATCGTGCCCCGACCGCCCCGGCGCGGGCACCGTCGAACTACGGGGATCCGGTCAGCCCCGGTAGGCGGGCGCCCGGCTCGGTCCCTCCCGGTGATCGCGCTCCAGCAGCGGGCGCCACCGTGGCGGGACGAGTGTGGACAGCACCACCACGCTGGTGGATCGGGCGACCAGCGGCGAGCGGCCGAGCGCGAGCAGGGTGTCCTGCAGGTCCTCGTGCGACGACGCCGCGAGCCGGCACAGCACGTCCGACGAGCCGGTCGTCGCGTAGGCCTCGGTGACCGCGGGCAGCGCCGCGAGCTCGGCGGCGACGTCGCCCAGCTCGCCCTGCGCGATCTCCAGCGTCACGAACGCCTGCACGCCGTACCCGGCCGCCGGGAGGTCGACGTCCGGGCCGTACCCGGTGACCACCCCGGCGCGTTCGAGCCGGTCCAGCCGCGCCTGCACCGTCCCGCGGGCCACCCCCAGGGTCCTCGACAGCTCGAGGACCCCGGCCCGCGGTCGGTCGCGCAGCGCCGCGAGCAGGTCGACGTCGAGGGCGTCCAGGGCGAGCACGGCGCGGAGTCTAGGCGGCCGGTACCGGGTCGCGACGGGCGAAGTCCGGCGCCCGCTCCGGCCGGAACCCCACGCCGACCAGGTAGGCGGGCACGATCTGGGCGGCGGGCACCGCGCGCATCAGCCTCATCAACGGCGCCGGGGGCCCGTCCAGACGCCCCGCCAGGGCCGGTCCGGCGATGTTCCGGTGCATGATCCGCTGCAGTCCCTGGACCAGGACGGTCGGCAGCAGCCTGCGGTTGCGGACCCGGGCGAGGGCGCGTCCGGTGAGGGTGCCGCGCTGCAGCGGCGCGGCGAGCAGCGTCGCGGTCGCCACCGCGTCCTGGATCGCCAGGTTGATCCCGACCCCGCCGATCGGGGACATCGCGTGCGCGGCGTCGCCGATGCAGAGCAGGCCGTCGACGTTCCACCGGCGCAGCCGGTTGAGCTGCACGTCGAGGTGCTTCACCTCGTCCATCGAGGTGAGGGCGTCCACCCGGTCGGCGAACTCCGGCATGAGGTCGGCGACGTCGGCGCGGAACGCGTCGAGACCCGCGGCGCGCAGCCGGGCGTCGGCGCCCTTCGGGGCGAGGTAGCCGATCTGGTAGTACCCCTCGCGCGGGATGACCACGGCGAAACGCCCGGCGCCGATCCGGGGACGCAGCGTCGCCCGCACCTCGTCGGAGCGGCGGGGCAGCCGGAACCACCAGGTGTCGAACGGGACGTCGTAGGAGGTCACCGGCAGCCCGGACTCCTCGCGCAGGACCGAGTGCCTGCCGTCGCAGGCGACGGTGAGGTCGGCCCGGATCTCGCCGGTGGTCTCCTCCCCGGGGGCGGTGGTCGTCGCGTACCGGACGCCGACGACCCGCCCGTGCTCCCGCACGACCGAGGTCGCCCGGGTGTCCATCCGCAGGTGGAACGACGGCTCGGCGGACGCGGCGTCGGCGAGCAGGTCCAGCAGGTCCCACTGGGGGACGAGCGCGACGTAGGGGTGGCGCACCCCGACCCTGCTCAGCAGCGACATGTTCCCGATCCGCTGCGCGCCGCCCCGCTCGTCGGGGAGCACGACCTCGTCGACCCGGCTCTGCGGCAGCGCGGCGAACCGCTCGCCGAGCCCCAGGTCGTCGAGCAGGTCCAGGGTCGTCGGGTGCACGGTGTCCCCGCGGAAGTCCCGCAGGAAGTCGCCGTGCTTCTCCAGCACGGTCACCTCGACCCCGGCCCTGGCCAGCAGCAGGCCCAGCATCATCCCGGCCGGTCCGCCCCCGACCACACAGCACGTCGTCCGCTCCGTCATCGCACCCACCTCATTTCAACTGCTGTTGAATTAAGGCGAGTATGCGCCTCCCGGGACGGTCCCGCAATCGGTGTGACGGGGTGTACCCGGCCGTCGCCGGCGATCCTCCGACCGCCCGGGTGTCGCCGTCGGGGTCGCCGGGGCCCGGGAAGGACCGCCGACCCTCAGGAGTGCGCCGCAGCGCGGAAGGAGTGCACGAGCGCCGGCCCCTCGGGCCCGTCCCACCTCACCTGCGTGAGCAGCAGGGAGATCACCCCGGTCGACGGGTCGGAGCGCCATCCGGTGCCCAGGCCGCCGTCCCAGCCGTAGCGGCCCCCGGGCTCGACGGCCAGTCCCAGGCCCCAGCCGGTGCCGTCGTCGAGGAAGGGGGGCGGCACCGGCGCGCTGGGCGGCGTCGAGCCGGTCGGTCGTCAGCCCGGCGACCGCGCCGGGGGACAGGACCGGGGCGCCGCCGTCGCGCAGCGCCCTGCCGAACGCGAGCAGGTCGTCCAGGGTGGACACCAGGCCGCCCGCTCCGGAGGGGAACACAGGCGGCGCCGCCCACGCGCCGTCGACCGGGTCGACCACGGCGAAGCCCCCACCGGGGGCCGCCGTCAGCAGCGGCACGAACCGGTCGCGGTCGGCGACCGGCACCGAGAAGCCGGTGTCGTGCATCCCGAGCGGGCCGAACACCCGCTCGGCCAGCACGGTCTGCAGGTCGGTCCCGCAGCGGCGGGCCAGCAGGACACCGAGCAGGTCGCCGCTGGTCTGGTAGAGCCAGCGCGTCCCCGGCTGCGCGACGAGCGGCACCGCTGCCAGCCGCGCGGTCCAGGTGTCGGGGTCGGGCAACGGATAGCTGCCCGGTGGCCCGTCGCTGCCCAGCCCGGCGGTGGCGTGCTGCACGGGCAGGTCGAACGAGAACCGGGGGAGCATCCCGGCCCCGCAGCGGTAGGTCAGCAGGTCGTACAGGGTGATCGGGCGGAGTGCGGGCACGGTGTCGTCGAGCTCGGCGGCCTCGTGGCGCAGCACCCGCGGCGCGGCGAACTCCGGCAGCCACGCCGCGACCGGCTCGTCGAGGTCGAGCAGCCCGTCCTCGACGAGTGCGAGCGCGGCGACCGCGACCACCGGCTTCGTGATCGAGGCGATCCGGACGACGGTGTCACGGCGCAGCAGGTGCCCGGCGCCGTCCTCGCCCAGGACGTGGATGCGGGTGCCGCGGCCGGGCCGGTCGACGGCCGCGACCACCCCAGGGACACGCCCGGCGTCGACGGCGTCGTGCAGGAGCGCTGCGGTGCGGTCGAGGGTGGCGGGCACGGTGGGCCTCCCGTGTTCGGTGGGTGTCACACCCTCCGACCGCGGGGGCCCCGCGAACTCATCGCTTGATGCCGACCCCGCCGACGATGCAGCGCTGCACCGGGTCCTCGGTACGCAGCTGCGGGCCGTCGGGCCACCACCGGTAGCAGGGGACGATGCCCGGATCGACCAGGTCCAGGCCGGGGAACAGGTCGGTGATCTCGGCGAGCGTGCGGAACCGGCCGCTGCCCATCGGGCTGTGCACGAACACCTGCTCCATCCGCCGGGCGAGCTCGCTGTCGGCGTTCTCCGGGTCGAAGAAGTGCGCGATCGCGACGACGCTGCCGGGGGCGAGCCGCTCGATGTAGCGGGCCATGATCGCCTGCGGGTCGACGGCGTCGTCGAAGTGGTGGATGGTGCCGATCTGGAAGAGCGCGACCGGCTGGTCGAGGTCCAGGAAGCCCTGCACCGACGGGTCGGCCAGCACCGTCTCCGGCTCCCGGATGTCGGCGGCGGAGAAGCGGGTGAACTCGTTGTCCTCCAGCAGCGCCCGACCGTGCGCGATGACGGTCGGGTCGTTGTCGACGTAGGCGACGCGGGCCTCCGGCTGCAGTCGCTGCACCACCTGGTGGGTGTTCTCCGCGGTCGGCAGACCGGAGCCGCAGTCCAGGTACTGGGTGATCGAGGTCTGGGTGGCGACGAAGCGCGCCGCCCGGATCAGGAACGCCCGGTTGTCGATGGCGAGCTGGTTGACCTCGGGGGCGACCTTGCGGACCCGCTCGATGGTGTCCCGGTCGACCTCGTAGTTGTCCTTCCCGCCGAGCGCGTAGTCGTAGACCCGGGCGATGCTGGCCTTGGTCGTGTCGATGTACGCGGGAGCGGACCCTCGGTCGGCTGGGCCATCGGCGGAGTCCTCACTGCGTGGTCGGCGCGGGTGGCGCCGGGTCGTCGGTCGGTGCCCGGGCGGCGCCCCGTCGTGGCGCCGATCACCGGTGCGGACACCGTATCGGACCGCCCCCGACCGGCACGCACCGTCACCGTCCGGTGGTGGGCCGTGATCGGGACCGCAGACGGTCCGCGCGCCCGTTGTGTAGGCTGGGTCACCCGATCGGCAGTCCCCGCAACCTGCAGGAGCCCGTCCCGGTGGTCCCCAGCCCGAACAGCCCCACCCCGCCCGGAGCCGACCGCGGCCCCATCGCGCGGCGCATCGTCCTGGGCTCGCACCTGCGCCGGCTGCGGGAGCGGGCGGGGATCTCGCGGGCCGACGCGGCGTACGCGATCCGCGGCTCGGACTCGAAGATGAGCAGGCTGGAGTCCGGCAAGGTCGGGTTCAAGCAACGCGACGTCGCCGACCTGCTGACGATGTACGGCATCGGCGAGGGGCCCGAGCGCGACCAGGTCCTGTCGATGGCCGAGGAGAGCAACTCCAGCGGCTGGTGGGCCCGCTACAACGACGTCGTGCCCGGCTGGTTCGAGGACTTCGTGGGGCTGGAGGCCTCGGCGTCGCGGATCTCGTCCTACGAGCTGCTGTTCGTCCCCGGGCTGCTGCAGACCGAGGAGTACGCCCGGGCGGTCGTCAGCGGCGGACACCCCGACCTCCCGCCCGCCGAGCGGGCCGACGTCGAGAAGCGTCTGGAGGTGCGGCTGCGGCGCCAGCGCGTGCTGCACCGCAAGGACGCGCCGACCTTCTGGACCGTCCTCGACGAGGCCGTGCTGCACCGCCCGGGCGGCGGCGAGGCGGTCTTCCGCGCCCAGCTCGACCACCTCGTCGAGCTGTCGTCGCTGCCGAACGTCATCGTGCAGCTGCTGCCCTGGGACCTGTCCGGCTACGGCGCCGAACACGCCTTCACCATGCTGCGCTTCGCCGAACCGGAGCTGCCCGACCTGGTCTATCTCGAGGAGATGACCGGAGCCTCCTACCTGGACAAGCGGGCCGACGTCGAGCGGTACGGCCGGTCCATGGACCGGCTCACCGTGGACGCGCTGAGCCCGGAGCAGACCAAACAGGCCCTGAGCAAGCTCCGCGCCGAGCGCTGACCTGCGACGACGTCGCTGCCGGGCGACGAACGGCGCGGCGTCCCCCGGGACCGGGATCACCGTCGGTTCTCGACCGCCCACGGTCCGACCGGCGCACTCGGGCGCGGCCGGGCGACCGCCGGGCGCGTTCGTCCTGTTTTGCACGACCGAACCGCGTTCACCCTGCTAGCTTTTCCGCAACGGAAAATGCACGTGCAGATGAGGAGAGCATTCGCATGGAACAGATGCACCTGAGCGGCCCCGCGGCGATCGATTCGCTGGCGTGGCGCAAGAGCGTGCGCAGCGGCTACCAGGGCAACTGCGTCGAGCTCGCCGTCGTGACCACGGGGACCGTGGCCGTCCGCAACTCCCGTGACCCGCACGGCACCGTGCTCGCCTTCCCGGCGGCCGACATGGCCGCCTTCCTGGCCTCGATCAGGAACGGCGAGCTGGACGACCTCGCCTGAGCCGCCCCGCCGATCTCCCGCGGGCGGCCGGCCCGACCCCGGCCGCCCGCGGTGAGCCGAGAATGATCTTCTCGGTGTAGGAAGGGACGGTGAGCCGTTCCGAGCAGGCCCCGTCCTATCGCGGCGCGAGTGCCCACTACCTGTCCCCGTCGCGCCGGGACCCGGTCAAGATCGGGTCCGAGGAGCCGGTCACCCGGCGGGTCATCGCCGGCGCGCTGGCCGCGCTGCACCTGCGGCGGTCGGACCCCGTGGCGGTGCTCGACATCGGGTCCGGCACCGCCGACGGGTTCACACTGCTCACCCGCCCGGCAGGCGATGCCCCGCCGGTCGTCGACGAGGACCGGCTGCGCTACGTCGGCCTAGACGTCGACCCGGAGATGGTCGCCACCGCACGCGGCACCGTCGACTCGCCGTCGGCGACGTTCGTGCTCGGCGACGTGCGCGACGCGCTGCCCGGCGGCGCGTTCGACCTCTACCTGTCCTGCGGTGTCCCGTACTCCCACCTCACCCGCGACGAGCTCGTCGCCGCGCTCGGCTCGGTGCTGACCGCGGTCGCGGACCGGGGCCGGCGGGCCGCGGTCGTCGTCGACGTCCTCGGCCGGTACTCGGTGGAGTGGCAGCCGCGCTGGGGCACCGAGCGGTGGGACTACGCGATGAGCTTCTTCGCCGGCGACGGCGGGGCGATATCCGAGCCGATGACCTTCTACGGCCGCGCCGAGCTCGACGCCACCGTCGACGCCGCGCTGGCGGGCAGCGGCGCACGTCTGGTGTCGCGCACCGCCGTCGACCGGTCGGTCCTGGTCGGTCGGCACACCGCGACCGGGACCTTCCACCCGTCCGTACCGCGCTTCCGGACCCTGGTGAACGACCTGGTCCGCGACCCGGCCCGGGTCGACCCGGACGACCTGCACTTCACCCCGGCGACCGAGGGGGCACCCGCGGAGGTGCTGACCTGGCTGCGCGGTTTCGCCGACCGGTGGAACGGCGCCCTGGAGCCGTACCGGGGGGCGGGGCCGCTCGCCGGTGCCGACGCCGCGCGGCTCTCCCGCGCCCTGCTCGGCCTCGAACGTGCCGCCGGGCCCGGCCTCGGTGTGGGCCACTCGCTGACCATGACGCTGGTGGCCGAGCCCGCCTGAGCGCCGTCCCCGCGGCGGGTCGACCGGTCAGTGGCGCCGGTCGGCCAGCGGGGGGAAACGGTGCGGTCCCTCGTCCTGCTCGAACATCTCCGCGGCCGGCCCGACGATCAGCCGGTCCGGCGGGGAGGCCACCCCGGTGTCCTTGCCCGGGTAGTCGAACAGGCCCAGGACGTGGCGCATCGCCTCCAGGCGCGCCCGCTTCTTGTCGTTGCTCTTGATCACCGTCCAGGGGGCGTCCTTGGTGTCGGTGTAGAAGAACATCGCCTCCTTGGCCTCGGTGTAGGCCTCCCACTTGTCGAGCGAGGCGAGGTCCATCGGGGACAGCTTCCACTGGCGCACGGGGTCGACCTGGCGGATCAGGAACCGGGTGCGCTGCTCGTCGCGCGAGACCGAGAACCACAGCTTGACCAGCTGGATCCCCGAGCGGACGAGCATCCGCTCCAGCTCCGGGGTGGCGCGCAGGAACTCCATGTAGGAGCGCGGGTCGGTGAAGCCCATGACCCGCTCGACCCCGGCCCGGTTGTACCAGGACCGGTCGAACAGCACGATCTCGCCGGCCGAGGGGAGATGCCCGACGTAGCGCTGGAAGTACCACTGCCCGGCCTCGCGCTCGGTCGGCTTCTCCAGCGCCACCACCCGGCAGCCGCGCGGGTTGAGGTGCTCGGTGAACCGCTTGATCGTGCCGCCCTTGCCCGCGGCGTCGCGTCCCTCGAACAGCACGACGATCCGGTTCCCGGTGTCCTTGACCCAGTTCTGCAGCTTCAGCAGCTCGATCTGCAGCAGCCGCTTCTGGCGCTCGTACTCGACGCGGGAGAGCCGGTCGTCGTAGGGATAGCCCTGACGCCAGGTGTCGACCGGGCTGCCTTCGGGGCCGACCAGGGTGGGGTCGTCGTCGTCGGAGTCGTCGACCCGGAACGTCGCGGGGTCGGCGGCCGCAGGGTGCGGGAGGAGGGCGTCGGGGGCGTCGGCCCGGGGCTCGACCGGTGTCTCGTCCACGGTGGCAACGCTGCGCCCCGGGGGTGGCCGCACGGACACACCGGAGTGACGCGCGGGTGATCAGCGGGCAGCGGGACGGGGCCGGTCGTGCCAGTAGCCCTGCGCGTGCACCCGCTCCGGCGCGACGCCGGCGTCGTGCAGCATCCGGCGCAGCCGTGCGACCCGGGTGCTCTCGGTCGCGTTCCAGGCGTAGAAGCGGTCGCCCAGACGGGCCGCCGCGGCACCGTGGGCCCGCGTCCAGTCGGCGACGGCGTCGAGCAACGGCCGCCCGGGCCGCCGGCACAGCTCGACGGTGCGGCCCGGGTGGGTGGCGGTGAGGCCGACGGCATCGGCCGGGTCGCCGACCTCGACCAGCACCCGCCCGCGGTGCCGCGGCCCCAGCGAGGCCAGGATCCCGCGCACCGCGGGCAGTGCCGTCTCGTCGCCGGTGATCAGCAGCTCGGTGGCCTGCCCGGGGGCCACTGCACGCCGTGGTCGGGGTTCCCCCGCCGTGCGTCCGGACCGGACAGCAGCACGGCGTCGCCGGGGCGCGCCGCCGCCGCCCACGCGCTCGCCGGCCCCGGCCGGGCGTGGCCGAACACGTCGAGGTCGACCTCGCCGCGGTCCGGCCGGACCGCGGCGGGGGTGTAGCTGCGCATCACCGGCCGGATCTGTGCGGGCAGCGCCCGCAGCCGGGCCCTCCACTCGTGCTCGACCAGCCCGGGCTCCAGGACCGCCGGGTACCCGTCGTCGGGTGGCACCAGCAGCTTGATCCGCTGGTCACGGCCGTGCGGGGCGAACCGGGACAGCGCAGGCCCGCCCAGGACGATCCGCCGGAACCCCGGCGACAGCACGCCGACGGCGAGCACCCGCGCGGCGAACAGGACGTTCGGCGACCCGGCGAAGGCGGTCACCGGGCCAGGACCCGCTCGATGTCGTCGAGCACCTTCTGCCCGCCGAGCGGACCCACCCCGGTGATCCAGACCGACTGGTCGACCGGGTGCAGCCGGGGGAAGGCCTGACCGCGCACCGCCGCCACGGAGGGCGGCACCGCCGAGGCCGCCGACGGGTCGGCCGCGGTCAGGAACACCTCGTCGGCGCGGGCCTGCTGCACGAGCTCGGGGGAGAGGTCCACCGAGATCGAGTTCTCCCAGTCCCGGGCCGGGATGGTGAACCCGGCGCACTCCAGGGTGCTGCCCGCGAACGAGGTCGGCCCGTACAGGGTGAGGAGACCGTCGCGCGGACGGATCATCTGCGCGGTGCGCCCTGCGGTGTCGTGGGTGCGGGCGACCTCGGCGCACCGGTCCTCGTAGCGGGTGAGCAGCTGCTCGGTCCCGGCCTCGCGGCCGAGCGCCCGGCCCACGAAACGGACGTTGTCCCGCCACGGGTCGGCCTGCGAGGCGAGGAACGCGGTCGGGGCGATCGCGCTGAGCCGGTCGTACAGCGCGGCGTGCCGGGACTCGGTCCCGAGGATCAGGTCCGGCTGCTGCGCGGCGATGCGCTCCAGGTCGGGTGCCGCGACGGTGCCGACCACGGTGACCCGCGTGCCGGGCTCGCCCAGGTAGGCGGGCACGCCGGTGCCCTCGGACAGAACGGCCGCGCCCACCGGTTCGGCGTCGAGCGCGACGGCGGTGTCGAGCTGGACCGGCTCCAGGACGACGACGCGCTGCGGGGCCGCCGGGACGGTGACCTCACCGCGCGCGGTCGCGACGGTACGGGTCGCATCGGCGGAGCCGGACGCGTCGCCGGCGGGGCCGGAGCAGCCGGCGAGGATCAGGGTGAGCAGCGCGGCGAGCGCCACCACGGCCCGGGGCGGGGTCACGGAGGGTCTCCTTCGTCAGATGTGAGGTCACCCTAACCCGTGCTCGGCGGGGAGGGACTGTCCGTTTCGGACGGGAAATCCGCTCGCCGTCCGCGCGCGACCCGGGCAGCATCCGGGCGGTGATCGAGCAGTTCGTCCGCGACGGGTGGGTGCACCTGCCGGGTGCCGTCCCCGCGGACCTCGCCGCCCGATGCCGTGCCCTGCTGCGGGCGGCGCTGCTGCGCGACCGGGGTGTCGACCTCGACGACCCGACCGGGTGGGACCGCCCGGTGCTGCGGGTCGGGGGGATGGCCGACCCGGAGTTCACCGCGTCCGCGGGCACCCCGGCCCTGCGGTCGGCGTTCGACGCGTTGGTCGGCGCCGGACGGTGGCGCCCGCGCACCGGGATGGGGACGTTCCCGATCCGCTTCCCGGTCCCGGGCGAGCCCGGCGACGACGGCTGGCACGTCGAGTCGTCGTTCGCCGGACCCGACGGCGGCCCGCGGCTCGCGGTGGACTCGCGCGGGCGCGCGCTGCTGATGCTGTTCCTCTACACCGACGTCGGCCCGCGCGACGCGCCGACGCTGCTGCGGACCGGCTCTCACCACGCCGTGGCCCGGCTGCTCGCCCCCTACGGCAGCGCCGGGGCGGAGTGGTCGGCGTTCTGCGCCGAGGCGGTCCCGGCGACCGCCGGGTGCCCCGAGGCCGCCGCCGTCGGCCGGGCCGGCGACGTCTACCTGGTGCACCCGTTCGTGGTGCACCGGGCGCAGGTGATGTCCCCGTCCGCCGCCGGGCCCCGCGTCATCGCCCAGCCGCCGCTGGAGCCCGCGACGGAGCCGGCGTTCGACCTCGTCACGGGCACCGCACCCGTCGAGCGGGTGGTACGGGAGGCGCTGCGGTGAGCGCTCAGAGCTGGACGCCGCGGGTCAGTGCCCCGTCGACGACGAGGTTGGTCCCGCTGATCCGGCTCGCCCGCGGGCTGACCAGCGACACCACCGCGTACGCGGTCTCCTCCGGGGTCCCCATCCGGCCGGTCGGGTTGAGGCCCATGGCGTGGGCGTACAGCGCGGGGTCGTGCTGCTCGACGTTCTCCCAGACCCCGCCGGGGAAGTACACGTTGCCGGGGGAGACGGCGTTGGCCCGGATGCCCTTCGGGGCGAGGTCGAAGGCGAGCCCGGAGACGTAGTTCACCAGCGCGGCCTTCATGACGCCGTAGGAGCCGTCGGCGAAGTCGATCTCCCGGCCGGACACGCTCGACACCGCGGTGACCGAGGCGGCGTCGCTGCGCTCCAGGTGCGGCAGCGCGGCCTCCACCAGCCGCACCGTGTGCAGCAGGTCGATCTCGAAGCTCGAGCGCCAGTTCTGCTCACCCGGGCCGATCGCGAGCGCCGACACGTTCGCGACCACCGCGTCGACGGCCCCGAAGCGCGCGGCGGAGTCGGCCACCCAGCCGGTCAGCGCGTCGCCGTCGGCGACGTCGACCGCGGTCCCGGCGACCTCCCCGGCGCCCGCGGCGCGCAGCTCCTGCTCGGCGGCGGCGACACCCTCGGCGTCGCGGGCGCAGAAGGCGACCCGCGCACCCTCCGCCGCGAGCCCGGCGACGACCGCCCGCCCGATCCCGCGCGACCCGCCGGTCACGAGCACGACACGACCGTTCAGCAGCATGTCCACGGCAGGGGCCTTCCTAGAGGGAACGGGACTGTTCGCGCAGGTGCCGGTGCACCCCGCCGTAGGCGGCCGCGGTGGGCAGCAGCGCCTTCGCGATCCTGGTGACGGCGCTGTAGTTGGTGTCGACGACGTTGGCCAGCGGGGACTCCGCGGCCTGGGTGAGCAGCTGATAGGCGTCCAGCCGGTCCAGGCCGTACAGCTCGCCCAGCCAGGCGATCATCCCGACCTGGCTGGCCCGCCACGCGTCCTCCAGCGGACGGGCGGACCCGACGACGACGTAGTGGGTGTCGGTCTCGATCCGCGGCCACGCCAGCGCCGGGGCGTTCTTGATCAGCTCGACGATCAGGACGACGTCCATCGCGCCCTCGACGGCGGTGCCGCAGCTCTCGCCCTCTCCCTGGCGGTAGTGGCCGTCGCCGACCGAGAACAGCGCGCCGGGCACGTTGACCTGCAGGTAGCAGGTGGCGCCCGCCCGCATCTCCGGGGTGTCCATGTTCCCGCCGAACACGTCGGGGACCAGGGAGCTGCGCACCTCCCGTCCGGGCGGGGCGACGCCGACGGTGCCCAGCATCGGGTTGCACGGCAGTTCCAGACGCAGGTCCGCGCTGGTGGCCTCGAACAGCATGGTCCCCGCGGCCCGGTCGAGCTGGTAGATCCAGGTCCGCTCCGGCAGCGGCTCGTGCAGCAGGGCGGTGCGGTCGGTCGTCGACAGCGCCCCGAACAGCGGGATCAGCGTCGAGGCGCCCCAGTCGCGGGCGGGGGTCAGCTCGACGATGTGGACGGCCAGGGTGTCGCCCGGCTCCGCGCCCTCGACGTGGAACGGCCCGGTCTGCGGGTTCACCTCGCTCATGTCGAGCACCGCACTCGGACGGTCCGAGGTGGACGTGAGCCGCCCGGAGAACGCGTCCTCGGTCCACAGTCGCAGGCAGGTCCCCGGCGCGACCCGGCGGACCGGCGGCGCCCCGCCGAACGTCCACGCGAACTCGTGCCGTTCCGGCCGGTAGTCGACGACGCGCATGGGTCGCATCCTGGACCGCCGGGCCGGGCGCGGGCAACGGTTGCACCGTGGCCCGGGGGCCACGGCTCCTCCGGTCCCCGGGCCGCCCGCCGAGCCGGTACCGTGCCGCGATGGCCCGGTACTACGACGTGCACCCGCAGAACCCGCAGCCGCGCAGCATCAGCCAGGTCGTGGACCTCGTGCGTTCCGGCGGGCTCATCGCCTACCCGACCGACTCCTGCTTCGCGCTGGGCTGCTCGCTGGGCAACCGCGACGGTCTGGACCGGATCCGGCAGATCCGCAAGCTCGACGACCGGCACCACTTCACGCTGGTCTGCGCGGAGTTCGCCCAGCTCGGCCAGTTCGTGCAGATCTCCAACGCCGTGTTCCGCGCGGTGAAGGCCTCCACCCCCGGCAGCTACACCTTCATCCTGCCGGCGACCAAGGAGGTGCCCCGGCAGCTGCTGCACCCCAAGAAGAAGACCGTCGGCGTGCGGATCCCCGACCACGCCACCACCCAGGCGCTGCTGGCCGAGCTGGGGGAGCCCCTGCTGTCCTCCACCCTGCTGCTGCCCGGTCACGACGAGCCGATGACCCAGGGCTGGGAGATCAAGGAGGAGCTGGAGAACCAGGTCGACGCCGTCATCGACTCCGGGGACTGCGGCACCGAGCCGACCACCGTGGTCGACCTGTCCGGCGACGAGCCGGAGATCGTGCGGTACGGCGCGGGGGACCCGTCCCGGTTCGAGTGAACACCCGCCGCCGCAGCCCTCCGGCGCGGCCGCCCGGCCGCCCGGCGTGCCGGTCCGGGCACCCGTGGTGATCCGCCGGCAGGGGCCGCGCCGTCCGCCCGTCCACGATCCACCGCCCACCGCATCAGGACGGGCGCTGGGCGGACCGACGAGTAGGCTTCGCAACCGTCCCGCCCGCTACCCGAGCGGGTACTGACGTGGCGTCCGACCCCGGGCGCCGTCCGAACGGTTCGGAGGACGATCGCGTGGCGCGAGACGACCCGCCGCCCAACCCGTCCGGCCCGGCGGGTGCCTCGGCCGGGGACGCCGTCCTGGCCGCGATCGCGCACCGGCTGCGGGCCCGTTCCGAGCGCCAGCAGCTGCTGACCGAACGCCTGCGGGCCGGTGAGCTGCGTCCCGGTGCGCTGGCCGACCTCGCGGAGCTGGCCGCGGCCGCCCGCCGCGGCGCCCGGGACGGCGACCACATCCTCGTCCTCGCCGGTGCGCCCCGCGGGCCCCGGCTCGCCGCCCCGCCCACACCGCTCGGTCAGGTGCTCAACACCGTCGTGTCGGCCAGCGAGGCGGCCTCGCGCACGGTCGTCCCGCCGACGCCGAGCGTCTCGGTCGACGCGGCCGCCGAGCCGGTACTCGGTCAGATCCTGGCCGAGCTGCTCGCCCACGCGGCGGGCACGACGCCCGCGGGGGAACGCATCGAGCTGCTGACCCGCTGGGGTCCCGACGGCGGGATCGTCGTCGAGCTGCAGGGGACCCAGTCGCCGCGGCACCGCACCCCGGTCGAGGAGCTCGACCGCGCCCTGGGCTCCGCCACACCCGGCGGCCCGGTCGCCCCGCAGGAGATCGGGCTGCACGTGGCCGCCCGGCTGGCGCGTGCCATCGGCGCGCGGCTGGGTGTCCGCGCACCCGCCGGGAACTCCGCGGTCGCCCCGATCGCGGTGCTGCACCTGCCGTCCTCGGCCGTCGGCGGTGGCCGGTCCGAGGCCGCGGCCCCCGCCGCCGAGCCGCAGCCTGCCGAGCCGGTGGAGGCGTCCGGGAACGGGTCCACGGCGTCGCTGCGCCGTCCGGGCCCGGACGACACCCGTGCTCCCGGCCCCACCGCGGAGGCGCCGTGGCCGCCGCGGGACTCCCCGGCCGCCGGGCCCGAGCGGAGCTGGCCGCCGGCCGTCCCCGAGCGGGACGACCCCGCGGGGCTGCCGCGTCGTGCCCCCCGCCCGGCGGGCGGGATCGCCGCTGCGACACCGTTCGCCGGCCCCCCCGCCCCGGGCGGTCCCCACCGGGGCGGCCCCGGGCCGGGCGGCATCGGACCGGGCGGTGGCGGACCGGGCGTCCCCGGACCGTCGGCCCCCGGACCGGGTGGTGCCGGCCCGGGTGGGCCCGGGCCCGTCGTGCGCCCGCCGCAGCCACCGGACGTGAGCCCGGGGCGCAACGGCGCCCCGCAGCCGCCACCCGCTCCGGAGGAGCCCCCGGCCACCGAGGCACTGCCCGTGGCCGGTGCGGCGGGGAGCACCCCGCCGGTGGAGCTGTTCGGACCGTTCGACTCGGAGGTGCCGGTGCCCGTGGACGACGCGGACGACACGCCGATCTTCGCCTCCGTCGCCTCGGCCTGGTTCCGGGAGCCGGGGTCGACCGAGACGACGGCGCTGCCCGTCACGCAGAACGACAACTGGCGGACCGCCGGCGACGCCGAGTTCGACGCCGCCCGGATCCGGGCCGACCGGGGCGTCGACCTGCCGACGACCGCGCAGGGACTGCCGCAGCGGCTGCCCGGCCAGGCGATGGTGCCGCCGTCCTGGCGGGACACCCCGAACGGTGTCGCGCCGACCGGGTCGCGGGAGCGTCAGCCCGACCGGGTGCGCAACCGGCTGGCCAGCTACCAGCGCGGCCTGCGCGAGGGCCGCCACCGCGCCGCGGAGGACCACGGCCCGCACGGCCCGGCGAACGGCTCCCTGAACGGCGCGCTCAACGGGGCGCCGGTGCCCGGCGGGCACCGCAACGGCCACCGGCTGGACGACGGCGACGACGACCGCAGCGTCGGCTGATCACCCGTCGTGCGGTGCCCCGGCCGCCCAGCCGTCCGGGTCGTCCCACGCCTGCAGGGTGCGGCCGCTGACGAAGCGCCGCCGGGCCCCGGTGACCGGGTCGTCGAACTCCAGGGCCCGGGAGAGCAGCTGCAGCGGCCGGGTGAAGTCCGCGGGCGGACGCCGGACCAGCTCGGGGTACACGTCGTCGCCGAGGATCGGGACGCCCAGTCCGTTCAGGTGCACCCGCAGCTGGTGGGTCCGCCCGGTGCGCGGGGTCAGCCGGTAGCGGGCCAGGTCCCCGCGGTGCCCGTCGAGCTCGATGCGGGTCTCGGCGTTCGGCTCCCCGTCCTCGGTGACGGCGGCGAACACCCCCGGTCGCTTCACGATGCGCGACACCTCGGTGCGCGGCAGCTCCAGGGTGGGGTCGTACCGGGCGAGCGCCTCGTAGGTCTTCGTGACCCGGCCGCGGGCGAACAACGTCTGGTAGGCGCCCCGCAGCTCGGGTCGCACCACCAGCAGCAGCACCCCGGCGGTGGCGCGGTCGAGCCGGTGGGCCGGGCTGAGGGCCGGTAGGCCGAGCTCGTGGCGCAGCCGGACGAGCACGGTCTGGCGGACGTGGCTGCCCCGCGGGATCGTCGCGAGCAGGTGCGGCTTGTCGACGACGACCACGTCGTCGTCGGCGTGCAGCACCGGCAGGCCGAACGGCACCGGCACCTCGTCGGGCTCGTCACGGTAGAGCCACAGCGTCGTCGAGGGTGTGTAGGGAGTGGCCGGGGTGATCGCGCCGGCCGCGGTCACGATCTCCCCGGCGGCCAGGCGCGCATCGATCCGCCCCGCGACGTGCGGGAACCGGTCGACCAGGTGGTCGCGCATCGTCGCCCACCCCTGCGTCGCCGGGGTGCGGACGCGGGCCGGCGCGAGGCCGTCGACCGTCGGGAGCGGGGAGGCCTCCCGGGACGTACGACGCCGGCGGGATCTCACGGGGGGACAGCCTACGATGGCCCCTCGTGAGCTGGACGTCCTACGGTGCCTACCTGCTGATCGTCGTCGGGCTGGTGCTGATGCCCGGACCCGACACCTTCGTGATGCTGCGCGCCTCGCTCGTCGGCGGGCGCGCGGGTGGGCTGTCGACGCTGGCCGGGGTGGTCACCGGCAACGCGCTGCAGGGCGGTGCGGCGGCGTTCGGGCTCGGCGTGCTCATCGCCGGGTCGCACACCGCGTTCACCGTGCTCCGCTGGGCCGGGGTGGTCTACCTGTGCGTGCTCGGGGTGCAGGCGCTGCGCGCCGCGCGCCGCGGGGACTACGCCGAGGTCCCCTCCGGCGGGACGCGGGTCCCGGTCCGGCGGTCGTTCGTGGTCGGGTTCGGCTCGAACATCACCAACCCCAAGGTGCTGGTCATGTACCTGTCGGTGCTGCCGCAGTTCCTCGTCCCCGGCGTGACGACCACCGCCGACGCCGTGCTGCTCGCGTTGTCGGTCGCGGTGCTCGGCGGCGTCTACGGCGTCGGCCTGGTCCTCGCCGTGCACCGGGCGCGGGCCTTCTTCACCCGCCGTCGCGTGCGCCGTGCCGGGGACGTCGTCGCCGGGCTCGCGTTGATCGGGTTCGGTGGGGCGCTGGCGGCGGGCTGACCCGCGAGACTTGCTTGCATGGTGGGTTCATGTTCATGATGTGGGCAAGACGTCGTCGTCGTTGCCCGGGGGGACCACCGTGTCGGACACCGTGATCGTGGTGAACACGGCGGTCGCCGTGCTCGCCGTCGTCGTGCTGATCGTGAGGTTCCGGCTGAACCCGGTGGTCTCGCTCGTGATCGGCGCCGTGTACCTTGGCCTGACCGCCGGGCTGGGCGTGACAGGCACGGTCGACTCGGTGACCGGTGGGTTCGGCGACATCCTGGCCGACGTCGGGCTGCTCATCGCCTTCGGTGTGCTGACCGGCGCGATGCTGCACCACGCGGGCGCCATCGAACGGCTGGTCTCGGCGCTGTTGCGGGCCTGCGGCCCGCGCGGGATGCCCTACGCCACCGCCGTCACGGTCTCCACCGCACTCCAGTCGATCTTCGTCGACGTGCTGCTGGTCATCTCCGCACCGCTGGCCCGCCGGATCGCCCCGCGCATCGGGGACAAGGGGCTGCCGCGGATGGCGACCGCCCTCGCGATCGGCCTGGAGTGCGGGATCGTGTTCATGGTCCCCGGTGTCGGCGCGGTCGCCCTCGCCGGCGTACTCGGGGTCCCGCTGGGCCAGATGCTGATCCTGGGCCTGGTCGTCGTGGTGCCGACGGTGCTCATCGCGACCGGCATCATGTCCGTGCTGCTGCGCCGCGGCTGGTGGGACCCGGCCCGGGACGAGCAGGAGCCGGCCGGCGCGGGCGTACCCGCCGGCCCGCAGGCCGGCGCCCTGCACGCCGCCGGAGCCGACGCCGCCTCGATCGACGGCACGGCGACCGGCACCTCAGGGGCCGGCAGCGCAGGGACCGGCAGCGCAGGGACCGGCACCGCCGGAGCCGACGCCGCCCCGCGCGGTGCCGGTCCGACCGGGGACCTGCCGCCTGCGGGCGGAGGTGCCCCGGGCCGCAAGGCCGGTGAGGGGACCCCGGCCGCCGGTGCGGGCGGAGCCGGTGGTGCGGTCGGATCGGCCGCCGCCGTCGACACCGGCGTGTCCCGCGCCGCGCGCCGCGAGCTCCCGCTGGCCCTGCTCTTCGGGCCACTGCTGGTGGGTCTGCTGCTCATCGCCGCGGGCGCCGTCCTCGACGCCGCCGGAGTGACCCACCCCGTGATCGCGTTCCTGGGCGAGCCGGTGATCGCCCTGCTGCTCGCGCTGATCGGGACCACCGCCGTGGTCGGGATCGCGCACGGGCGGGAGATGGTCGAGACCGCGGTGACCGACGGGTTCCGCGAGAGCGGGCAGATCCTCATCCTCACCGGGGTCGGGGGCTCGCTCGCCACCACGATCTCCGACGCCGGGCTGGGCGAGATCCTCGGCCGCTTCTTCTCCGCGAGCACCGCCGCGCCGCTGCTCATGGTGTGGCTCATCGCCGCCGTGCTGCACGTCGCGATCGGGTCGGTGACGATCTCGGCGATCACCGCGGCGGGTGTGCTCGCCCCGGTCGCGCCGGTGATCGGCCTGGCCCCGGTGCTGATCGCACTGGCCGCGGGCGCCGGGGCGCTGTTCGCCGTCCACGTCACGTCGAACACGTTCTGGCTGCTGCAGTCGCTGCTGGGCCAGTCCGTGCGCGGGACGCTCAAGACCTGCTCGGTCGGGGTCTCGATCGCCTCGGTCGTCGCGATCGTCGTGATCCTGCCGCTGTCGCTCGTCGTCTAAGGGAGAGTCGTGTCGGAACTTCCGCTGTCCGGTGTCCGGGTGCTCGAGCTCGGCAACTACATCGCCGCCCCCACCGCGGGCCGCCTGCTCGCCGACTTCGGCGCCGACGTGATCAAGGTGGAGCGGCCGGGCACCGGCGACGAGATCCGCAACTGGCGGCTCTACGCCGGGGACACCTCGATGCTGTACCGGACGCTGAACCGCAACAAACGCTCGGTCACCCTGGACATGCGCTCGGCCGCGGGGAGGCAGGCCGTGCTGGACCTGGCCGCCCGCTCCGACGTGGTGCTGGAGAACTTCCGGCCCGGCACGCTGGAGAAGTGGGGGCTCGGCCCGGTCGAGCTCGACGCCGTCAACCCCGACGTGGTGCTCGTGCGGATCTCCGCGTTCGGCCAGACCGGGCCGCTGTCGTCGCGCCCGGGGTTCGCCGCGGTCGCCGAGGCGATGGGCGGTCTGCGGGCACTGGTGGGGGAGGCGGACCGGCCGCCGTCGCGGACCGGGGTGTCGATCGGGGACTCGATCGCCGGGCTCTACGGCGCGTTCTCCGCGATGATGGGTCTCTACCAGCGCGAGAGCCGCACGGACCGGCCCGCGCTGGACCGACGCTGCATGGACGTCGCGCTCAACGAGGCCGTGTTCTCGATGATGGAGTCGCTGGTCCCCGACCACCTCGCCTACGGCGTCGAGCGCCGCCGCGTCGGGGGCCGGATGGAGGGCATCGCCCCGTCCAACGCCTACGCCTGCGCGGACGGCGGCAGCGTCGTCATCGCCGGCAACGGTGACTCCATCTACGGCCGGTTCATGACCGTCATCGGCCGCGCGGACCTGGGCGGCGACCCGGAGCTGGCCTCCAACGCGGGCCGCTGGGCGCGCCGCGACGAGCTCGACGGCGCCATCGAGACCTGGACCCGCTCGCTGCCCCGCGACGAGGTCCTCACGAAGCTGGAGGAGGCCGGCGTCCCGGCCGGGCCGATCCACTCCGCCGCCGACATCGTCGCCGACGAGCAGTTCCGCGCCCGCGACATGGTCCAGTACTTCGACGTCGACACCGGCGGCGCCGAACCCGCACGGGTCGGGTTCCCCGGCGTCGTGCCGGTGCTCGACGGCCGGTCGGTCCCGGTCCGCTCGATCGGGCCGGACCTGGGCGCCGACACCGCCGACGTCCTCGGCGGGCTGCTCGGGTACACCCCGGACACGATCCGGGCCGCATCGGGGGAGGACGCATGAACACCGACGGGATCGTCCTGCGGGACGTGACGCTGCGCGACGGGCTGCAGCTCACCGGCAAGCCGCTGGCCACCGACCGCAAGGTCGAGCTGGTCCGGGCGCTGCTGGGCGCCGGAGTGCCGGAGCTGGAGATCGGGTCGCTGGCCCGTGGCGACCTGGTGCCGCCGCTGGCCGACACCCTCGACGTGGTCGCCGCGCTGACGCCCGAGGAGCTGGAGCGCTGCTGGGTGTGGGTGGCGACGCCGCGGCACGTGCAGAAGGCGATGGCCGCCGGGGCACGCAACGTGCAGTACTGCTTCTCGGTGTCCGACGCCCACAACAACGCCAACATCGGCCGTGACACCGCCGTCTCGCTCGACGCGATGCCGGAGGCCGTCGGGTACGCCACCGCGGCCGGTGGACGCATCCAGCTCTGCCTCGCCACCGCGTTCACCTGCCCGTTCGAGGGGCCGGTGGACCCGCAGCGGGTGCTCGACATCGTCGCCGACCCGCGCACCGACGGATCGTGCGACGTCGTCGTCTGCGACACCCTGGGACAGGCCAACCCGGCCGAGGTCGGGGCGCTGACCGGGCGGGTCGCCGCCGTCGCTGGCGGCCGCCGTGTCGCCTTCCACGGCCACGACACCTGGGGTCAGGGCGTCGCGAACGCCCTCGCCGCGGTGCAGAACGGCGCGACCGTCCTCGACGGTGCACTCGGCGGACTGGGCGGCTGCCCGTTCGCCCCCGGGGCCAGCGGCAACACCGCCAGCGAGGACCTGCTGGCCGAGCTGGGGGAGCCGATGCGGTCGGCGACGGCCCGCGGTGTCCGGTCGAACGCCCGCGCCTTCCCGTGGACGGCGGGGCCGCGCTGACACCCGTCCACGCCCGTCCTGGCGTGGGCGGTCGTCAGTACCGCATCGCGTAGGCGGTCGGGGGCTCACCGAACATCTCGGTGAAGTCCCGGGTGAGGTGGGCCTGGTCGGCGTAGCCGAGCTCGACGGCGATCTCGGCCCACCGGACCGGGCGGCCCGCCGCCATCAGCTCGGTCACCTCGTGCAGCCGGTAGCGACGGATCACCCACTTCGGCCCGACGCCGACGTGCTCGTGGAACAGCCGCTGCAGGGAGCGGACACTGGAGCCGGTGTCGTGGGCGAGTGCGTCCACCCGGACCAGCGAGCGGTCCCCGGCGATCGCGGCGACCAGGTCCCGCGCCTCGACGGCGGCCCGGTCCGGGCCACCGGCCGGGAGCCGGGCGCGCAGGTACGCGGCGACCCCGTCGACGTCGGCGGTGACCGGACGGGCGACGGGCTCCCGGCGGTCGGTCACGCTCGCGACCGGCCCCCCGACCAGCGCCCGCGCGGTGCCCGCCCGGAGTGCCGCGCCGACCACCCGGCCGGTGCCGTGCAGCTCGCGGTGCACGTAGCGGGTGGCGGGCCCGGCCAGCACCGCGGCCCCGCCGGGCTGCACGGTCAGGTGCACCTGCGGATAGGGCACGACCTTCTGCCGGTAGGGCCGGTCGTAGTCCCACTCGACGATCCAGAACCGCTCGACGAAGCCCGCCAGGTCGACCGGCGCCGCCACGGTGCTCGACCACTGGTGGCGGGCCCGCGTCCCGGGGAGCCGGCGGGGATCGTGGTCCACGGCGGTGAGTATGGCGCCTCCCGGGGCTTGGCGGCCGGTCTGGCGCGTTCGTCCAAGACCGGGCACCGTCCCGGGTCCTAGCGTCTCGACCATGCACCGTCACATCGCCGCCGCCGCGGCCGCACACGTCCCGCTCGTCGCGGCCGCGTCCCGTGTCCCGCCGTCCCGTCCGACGCCGTGCTCGGAGTGGGACCTGGCGGCCCTGACCGGCCACCTGCTCCACTGGACACCCGTGCTCGCCGACGTGGGACGGCGCACCGGGACCGGAGCGGTCACCGAACCCGACGCGACCGCACCGGTCACCGGCGACTGGCCCGCCCGGCTCGACGCCGCCCGGGACGACCTGGTGACCGTGTGGTCGGACCCGTCGACGTGGGAGGGCACGGTGACCATGGGCGAGCGGCTCCCGGCCGCGGTCATCGGCGGGATGGTGCTGGGCGAACTCGTCGTGCACGGATGGGACCTCGGCCGCGCGGTGGGCATCGAGCCCGTGTGGTCCGACGAGGTCCTCCAGGCCACGCTGACGGCGGTGTCGGCGATGGCCGAGCAGGGGCGCGGGATGGGGGTGTTCGCGCCGGCCGTCGTGCCCGCGCCCGGCGCGACCACGATCGAGCGGATCGTGGCGACGACCGGCCGCGACCCCGCGGCGCGCTGCTGAGCCGCGGGTGTGCCGGCTCAACCCGGCGGGCGGCCGCCGAGGGTCCGGGTCAGCCGGTCCGCGGCGCCCACCAGCAGGTCCACGCTCTTCTCGCACTCCGACCGGCCGAACCGGATGGTGGGTCCGCTGATCGTGAGCGCCGCGGTGACCTCCCCGGCGTGGTCGAAGACCGGCGCGGACAGTCCCGAGCCGCCGTCGTCGCGCTCGGCCACGGTGATCGCGAACCCGTCGCGACGGGTGTCGTCCAGGAGCGCGCGCAGCGCCTCCGGGTCGGTCACGGTGTACTCGGTCAGCGACGGCAGCGGGCCGGCCAGCACCTCGGCTGCCAGCTCGGAGGCCCACGCGAGCAGGACACGGCCCGCCGACCCGGTGTGCAGCGGGATGACCTTGCCGACGTGCATCTCCCGGCGCAGCGCGTGCCGGGTCTCGGCGACGGCGACGCACACCCGGTGCCGCCCCGCCTCGGCCCGGAACAGCGACGCCGTCTCCCCGGTGGTGTCGCGCAGCTCGCGCAGCAGCGGCCCGGCCAGCTCCAGCAGGTCGACCCCGCGGGCGGCGGCCCCGGCCCAGTAGGCCATCCGTATCCCGATCCGGACCCGGTCGCCGACCCGGTCGAGCAGGCCCTCGGCGACCATGTTGGACACCAGGCGCTGCACCGTCGAGGTCGGGATGCCGGTGGACTGCTGGATCTCGCCCAGACCGAGGACCGGTCGCTGCAGGGTGAACGCGTCCAGGATGTCGGTGATCTTGCCGAGGACCAGGAGCCGTTTCGGGCCCTCGGGGGTCATTCCGGGACCCGGTCCAGGAACGCCTCGGCGGCCTCCCGGTAGCGATCCCACGCCGCCGGGGCGGGCTCGGCCTCGTAGCGCGCCGGCTCCGACGCGGCGCTCCACGACGGCGGCGTCGCCCCGCCCTGCAGCGCCCACGCGGCCTGACAGGCGGCACCGTCGGCGACGTACTCACCGGGTTCGGGCACCCGCACCGGCACCTCGAACACCTGCGCGGCGATCCGGCAGACCGCCTCGGAGCGGGCCGCCCCACCGACCAGGGTCACCCCGGACACGGTGACACCCTGCTCGCGCAGCGCCTCCAGCCCGACCCGCTGCGCGGACAGCATGCCCTCGATCGCGGCCCGGGCCAGGTTCTCCCGGGTCCCCGACGCCAGCGTCCAGCCGTGCAGCGCGCCCGTCGAGTCGGGCAGGTTCGGGGTCCGCTCGCCCTCCAGGTAGGGCACGACGACCAGACCGCCCGCACCCGGCTCGGCGGCGAGCGCGAGGCGGCCCAGCTCGTCGTGGTCGACGCCGAGCAGCCGCCGGGTCGCGTCGAGCACCCGGGAGGCGTTCAGCGTGCAGACCAGCGGGAGGTAGGCGCCGGTCGCGTCGGAGAACCCGGCGACGATCCCCGACGGGTCCTGGGCACGACGCTGCGAGCGGGCGAACACCGTGCCGGAGGTCCCCAGCGAGACGACGACGTCGTCGCCGGCGTCGACGCCCAGCCCCGCGGCCGCGTTGTCCCCGGCGCCGGCCCCGACCCGGATCCCGCCCGGCCTCTCGACGGACTCGGCCGGGCCGAGCACCCGCGGCAGCACCGGTGTCGAGCCGAAGAAGCGTGCCAGCAGCTCCGGGCGGTAGTCGACGCCGTCGAACCAGCCGGTGCCCGAGGCGTCGGACCGGTCGGTGACGAGCTGGTCGAGCCCGATGCCGCCGGGCGCCCCGCCACCGCGCAGCTTCCAGGTCAGCCAGTCGTGGGGCAGGCACACCGCCGCGGTGCGCGCGGCGTGGTCGGGCTCGTGTGCGGCGAGCCAGCGCAGCTTGGCCAGCGTGATCGAGGCGACCGGGACGACACCGGTCGTCTCCGCCCACTGCTGCGCGCCGAACTCCTCGACGAGATCGCGGGCGGCCGGGGCGGAGCGGGTGTCGTTCCACAGCAGCGCGTCGCGCACGACCTCGCCGTGCTCGTCGAGGCAGACCATGCCGTGCTGCTGGCCCGCGACCGACAGCGCGGCGACGCCGTCGAGGCCGCCCGCGTCGTCGATCGCGGCCTGCAGCGCCTCCCACCAGAGGCGGGGCGCGATCTCCGTGCCGTCCGGGTGGGTGGCGCGCCCGGAACGGACGAGCTCGCCGGTGTCGGCGTCACGGACGACGACCTTGCAGGACTGGGTGGACGAGTCCACCCCGAGCACCAGTGCCATACCCCCAGACTGCCATCGACGGACCGGGCGCGGCGGGAGACAGGCGGGGGGATCGGTGCCAGGGTGGTCCCATGAGCGACGAGCAATGGTTCTACTGCCTCAAGCACGGCACGGTGGAGACCGCGGAGGGCTGCCGGTCGGCCGACCGGCTGGGGCCGTACCCGGACCGGGCCACCGCGGCCCGCGCGCTGGAGATCGCCAAGGAGCGCACGGAGTCCGAGGACCGGAAGGACCACGAGTGGAACGCCGGGAGCTCCGGGACGTCCTGACGTGATCTCCCCGGTCGAGGTGGTCGACCGCGTCGCGCTCGGGGCCTGGCTGCGCGAGCAGGGTCTGGGGGACTGGTCGGGGGAGCTGGAACCGGTCGGTGGCGGCACCCAGAACGTGGTGCTGCGGACCGTCGTCGGTGGCCGGCGGCTGGTCCTGCGGCGTCCGCCGGTGCACCCGCGGCCGGAGTCCGCCCGCACGATCGCCCGTGAGATCACCGTCCTCGGTGCGCTGCGCGGCACCGGGGTGCCGCACCCGGAGCTGGTCGCGGCCTGCACCGACGCCGGCGTGCTCGGTCAGCCGTTCTACCTGATGTCCGACGTGGACGGCGTCAACCCCGGCGAGCGGGTGTCGCCCGAACAGGCGTCGGACCCCGCGCTGCGCCACGGCGCGGTGCTCGACGTGGCCCGTGCCGCGGCCCGGCTCGGCCGCCTGGACCCGGTCGCCGTCGGACTGGCCGGGCTGCGGCGTCCCGGCCCGTTCCTGGAGCGGCAGGTACCGCGATGGACCGCGCAGCTCGCGTCCTACCGCGACGTACCCGGCTACGACCCGGGCGACCTGCCCGACGTGGCCGTGGCCGCGGACTGGCTGACCCGGCACCGCCCGCCCGAGCCGGAACCGGGCGTCGCGCACGGGGACCTGCACCTGAACAACGTGCTGCTGGACCGCACCCGGCCGCGGGTCGCCGCACTCGTCGACTGGGAGATGTGCACCGTCGGCGACCCGCTGCTGGACCTCGGCTGGCTGCTGGTGACCTGGCCGGTCGACCCCGTCGGGTTCGGTGCCGGGACCGAGCTCGCCGGGTACGGCGGGCTCCCCACCCGGGCCGAGCTCGTCGCGGCCTACGCCGACGCCGGCGGCCGCGACACCACCGTGATCACCTGGTACGCGGGGCTGGCCGCGTTCAAGCTGGGCGTCGTGCTGGAGGGCACCCGGGCACGGGTCGCCGCGGGCGAGGCGGACCGCGCGGTGGGGGAGCGGCTGCACGGCGCCGCCGTCGCGCTGCTGGAGCTGGCCGTGCGGATCGCCCGCGACGAGTGGGCCGTCAGCGGGGGCTGAGCCGCACCGGAATACCGCCCACCGGCACCGGCAGCGAGGTGTTGTCCCAGCGCAGCCGGTAGGACGGGTCGACGCTCCACCGGTACCGGCGCAGCATCTCGTGCAGGATCGCGGTGACCTCCAGCGTCCCGAAGTGCAGTCCGATGCACTTGTGCACGCCGCCGCCGAACGGGACCCACGCGTCGCGGTCGGAGCGGTCCTCGCGGCGGTCGGGCCCGAACCGCTCCGGGTCGAAGCGCTCGGGCTCGGTCCAGCAGGACCGGTCGTAGTGGTTCACCGCCTGCGCGACGACGACCCGCGTCCCCGCCGGCACGTGGTGCCCCGCCACCGCGGTGTCCTGCACCGCCGTCCGCATGACCAGCGGGACCGGTGCGTCGAGCCGCAGCGCCTCCCGGATCACCAGGTCCAGCGAGGTCAGCTCGCGCAGCTCGGCCACGGTCGGGGCGCGGTCCCCGATCCGCTCGGCGAGCGCGTCGGACTCGGCACGGCAGCGTTCCTGCCACACCGGGTTGCGGGCGAGGTGGTGCGCCGCCGAGGCCGTGGTGGTGGTCGAGGTGTCGTGCGCGGCCATCATCAGGAAGATCATGTGGTTGACGACGTCGTCGTCGGAGAACGTCTCGCCGTCGTCGGTGCGGGCGTGGCACAGCGCCGAGAACAGGTCGGTGCCCCGACCGGCACGCTTGGCCGCCAGGTTCTCCCGGAACCAGTCCTCCAGCACGACCCGCCCGCGCAGCCCGCGCCGCCAGCGGGTCCCGGGCAGGTCCTTGCGCACGAAGGAGTTCGCCGCCCGGACGCAGTCGACGAACGCCCGGTTCACCGCTTCGGCCTCCGGGCCGGACCTGGCGTCCATGAACACCGCCTGCGCGACGTCCAGGGTGAGCCGCTTGAGCGCCGGGTAGAGCCGCAGCCGTTCCGGCCACGTGGGCAGCACCTCGCGGACGACCGGGGTGGTCGCCTCGACGTAGTGGGCGATCCGGTCCGCGGTGAACGCCTCCTGCATGATCCGCCGGTGCGCGCGGTGCTCGTCGAAGTCCAGCAGCATCAGACCGCGGTGGAAGAACGCGTCGACCGTCGCCCGCCAACCCTCCTGGGAGAACGCCTTGTCCCGGTTGGTCAGCACCTCCCGGGTCGCGGCGGGGCCGCTCACCACGATCGCCCGGCCGTTCGGGGTGCGCATCCACCAGACCGGACCGAGCGCCTCGGAGCGTGCCCGGGTGAACCGGTGCCCGAACCGGACGTAGGTCAGGGCGTGGCCGAGGACGGGCAGCCCGTCGTCGCCGGGCACCTCGCGCAGGCCCTCGGGGGCCGGGCCGAACGCCGCCGGGCGCCGGCCCCGCACCGCGCCGGTCAGCAGCGACCGGTCGACCGCCTCGGGTGCGGGCAGGGTGAGGACGGACGACCAGCGCTCACGCGCCTGCTGCACCAGCTTCACGGGCTTGCTCCTCGGACGTCGACGGCGGTGTCCCGGCAGAAGTTAGACACTTCTGGCGAAACTGTCCAGACGATGGACGGACCGTGTCATGATGTCGGCCATGAGCGAGCGGCGGACGATGGCGCGGCGGGCCCGCGTCGAGCTGCGCGGCGAGGTGCTCGACGTCGCCGAACAGCTCGCGGTCGCGGGGGAACGCCCGTCGATGCCCGAGCTCGCCCGCCGGGTCGGGGTCAGCCGGCAGACCCTCTACAGCGAGTTCGGCGACCGCGACGGGCTCGCCGCCGCCCTGGTGCTGCGGGCCACCGACCGGTTCCTCGACCGGATCGAGGCCGCGCTCGAGGGCGAGACCGACCTGCACGCGGCCTGGGTCGCGGCCGTCGGCGCCGCTCTCACCGAGGGAGCCGAGAACCCGCTGCTCAAGGCCCTGCTCCGCGGCGACGCGGCGGTCCCGTCCGCGTTCGGCGCCGACTCCGGCCCGATCATCGCGGCGGCGGCCGAGCGGTCCGCAGGCTACCTGCGCCGGGTCCGGCCCGGGGCTCGCGAGCAGGACGTGCGGCTCGCCGCGGAGACCGCATCCCGGCTCACCGTCAGTCATCTGGTGCTCCCGGCGGGGCACGCCGGCCGCTCCGCCCAGGACATCGCGACCGTCGTGGTGCGGACCCTCGGTGTGTCCTAGGGCGTGTCTCCTAAAGTGCGCAACCAGGTGACGATGGCCTTCAGTGCAACTCCGCCGCGGTAGGTCAGGGCGAGTTTGTCGTAGCGGGTCGCGAGGCCGCGCCACTGCTTGACCTCGCAGAACCCGCGTTCGACGACGTTGCGGCCGCGGTAGTCGACCCGGTCGAACGCTGGTGGTCGGCCGCCGCGTGTGCCGCGTCGTTTCCGGTGTCCCTGCTGGTCAGCCGGCTCCGGGATGACCGCGACGATCCGTCGTCTGCGCAGGTGGGCGCGGATGGCGCGTGAGGAGTAGGCCTTATCTGCGCGGACCCGCTCGGGTCGGGTCCGCGGTCGGCCCGGACCGACCCGTCCGACGCTCAGATGTGACATCAGGTGCGCGAACATCGGGGCGTCACCGGCCTGTCCGGGGCCGACGAGTACGACCAGCGGGCGGCCGTGTCCGTCAACGAGCTGGTGGATCTTCGTGCCGAGCCCTCCGCGGGAGCGGCCCAAGGCGTGATCGGGTGGCTCGATCAGCAGATTCTTGTAGTTCGATCCGGCCCCCTGTGTCTCGCTGCAGGGTCGCGGCGTGTTGGTGAGCGCGGATGATCGTCGAGTCGACCGACACGGCCCAGTCCACGAGACCGGCGGAGTCGGCATCGGCGAGCAGAGCTGCGAGAACCTGGTCCCAGGTGCCGTCACCGCAGTAGCGGCGGTGGCGTTTCCATAGGGTCTGCCACGGCCCGAACTCGACCGGGACATCACGCCAGGCCAGCCCGCAGCGGAACCGGTAGATGATCCCCTCGATCACTCTGCGGTGATCGGCGAACGGGCGCCCTGGCATCCCGTCCGACGAGGGCAGTAACGGCTCGAGTCGGTCCCACTGGGCATCGGTCAGGACGGCACGGCGCGACACCTACTGATCATCGCGCAGGCCCGACCAGCCGGGTTAGGAGACGCGCCCTAGTACTCCAGCCGCAGTTTGTGATGTTGATGTGCGCTAAGCTTCGATCTTGTGCAGGTGGAGGAGGATCTCGAGGCGTGGGCCGGTGGCCTGGATGGGCTGTTCGGGCTGGTGGCGGGCCGGTTCTTCCGGACGGAACCGCGGCGTCGGGCGCGGGCGTATGTGCGGGGGTTGTTGGCGCCGTTGGCGGGGAAGAACGGGTGGACGCTGGCCGAGGTCGCCGGTGACACGACTCCGGATGGGATGCAGCGGCTGCTCAACTCCGCGACCTGGGATGTCGACGGTGTCCGTGATGACCTGCGGGATTACGTCGTCGAGCACCTCGGCGAGTCCGGTGGGGTGCTGATCGTCGATGAGACCGGGTTCCTGAAGAAGGGGACGAAGTCGGCGGGGGTGCAGCGCCAGTACTCGGGCACTGCCGGGCGGGTGGAGAACTGCCAGCTCGGAGTCTTCTGTGCCTATGCCACGAGCAAGGGCCGGACGTTGATCGACCGCGAGCTCTACCTGCCCAAGTCCTGGACCGGTGATCGGGAACGCTGCCGAGCCGCGGCGGTGCCTGAGGAGATCGAGTTCGCCACCAAGGCCACGCTGGCCAAGGAAATGCTCGGCCGTGCCCTCGATGCCGGGGTTCCCGCAGGATGGGTGACCGCGGACGAGGCATACGGGCAGGACTACAAGTTCCGCACCTGGTGCGAGCAGCGCCGGATCGGCTACGTCGTCGCGGTTCCGCGCAGCCAGTCCGTCCCGTTGTCCCTGGACGCCGACATCTGTCAGATCAGCGGCTCACGACGGGCCGACGACCTGGTCGCCCGCGCTCCCGGACGGGCGTGGAAGCGCCGCTCAGCCGGTCCGGGTGTGAAGGGAGAACGCTTCTACGACTGGGCCGTGGCCTCGCTGTATCCGCCCGAGAACGCCCCGGCCGGATGGGGCCGATGGCTACTGGTCCGACGTCAGATCCTCACCGACACACAGCTCTCCGCCGGCGAGGAGCCCGATCTGGCCTACTACCTGTGCGCCGGCCCGCCCGGCACCACCGACGACGATCTCATCCGCGTCGCCGGCCCGCGGTGGGCGATCGAGGAGTGCTTCCAGACCGCGAAGAACGAGGTCGGGCTCGACCACTATCAAGTGCGGCGTTACGACGCCTGGTACCGCCACGTCACCCTGGCTATTCTCGCCCACGCCTACCTCTCGGTCACCGCGGCGATCGCCCCAAAAGACCTGATCACGGGCTCATCCCGCTCACCCTCGCCGAGATCCGACGTCTCCTGGCACCTCTGATCCACATTCCCACCCAGGCGCCGTGCTGGGCCTGGTCGACCTGGCGACGTCGCCACCAACACCGAGCCCGCGAAAGCCACTATCGACGACGAAGACAGCTCAGCTAACGAAGTGCGGCTGGAGTACTAGGGCGAGTCTCCCCACGCCCGTAGCCAGGTGATGATCGCCTCCGGTACGGCCCCGAGGCGGTAGGTCAGGTCGAACTCGTCGTAGCGGGTCGCGAGACCGCGCCACTGCTTGAGGTCGCAGAACCGCGTTCGACGACGTTGCGCCCGCGGTGGTCGACCCTGTCGAAGGCCGGTGGCCGACCGCCTGCCGATCCCGTCGTCTCGACTGGTGAGGTCTGCTGACGGAGTCGGCACAGGCGGAGCGGCCTGGCTCGTGCCGGCCTCGTCGCCGGTATCCCGAGTAGTGCCGACACCCGGCTCCGGGGCGGGTCCGGCGCGTTGCGCTAGGTACCCGCCACGGAGCCCGGGCCCAGGGCCTCGTGGCGGCGTGTGAGCAGCCGCCACGAGCCCCAGGCCAGCGCGCCGAGGGCAAGCAGCCCGATGACGAGCCACGAGGACCGGTCGAGACCGAGCCCGTCCGACCACGCGAGTGACAGGAAGCCGAGCACGATCACGCCCGGAACGACCAGCGTGCCCCACCACTTGTCCCTGGTCTCCCAGCGTGGGCTCGTCCACAGCATCACGACCCCGACGACCCAGCCGATGACCGGCACCACGAACCCGCCCAGGAACAGCAGCAGAACGGCGACGATGTCGAACGCCTGCGCCGAACCTGCTCCCCGCCGAGCCACCCCGTCGCCGGAGGGCGCATCGCTCTCGGCCAGGGCGGCTGCGGCGACCTGCTCGGGTGCGCCGAGCGCGTCGATCGCGCGCCGGGCGGTCAGCTCGTCAGAGCCCTCGGGTACGACCTCGGCCAGGTGGGCCCGGATGTCGGCCAGCAGCTCGGTGCGCTGGGCGTCGGGCAGGTCGGCGGTCGCCGAACGCAGTCGCGACAGGTAGCGCTCGACCACCTCGTGTGCGGGGGTGGGCTCACCGGTCATGTCCGTCCCTCCAGAAGCAGGCCGTCCACCGCGTCGCGGAACCGCGCCCACTCACCGCGGAACGTCGTCAACGCCTGCGCGCCGGACTCCGTCAGACGGTAGTAGCGGCGCGGCGGCCCCACCGGGGACTCCTGCCAGGTCGTGCTGACCAGCCCGTCCGAACGCAGCCGGGACAGCAGCGGGTAGATCGTTCCCTGGCCGGCGGCGAGCGCGTCGCTGGCGGCCAGCTCGGACACCAGCTCGACGGCATAGCGCTCCCGGACGTCCAGCAGCGCCAGCACGCAGAAGACGACAGAGCCGCGGCGCAGCTCGCTCATCGACTTCCCTGCACCGCCAGGAACCATGTACGGCAAGGTACCTGAGACGGCATGAATCCGCCATGCGGCCCTGAACCAGGACCGGAACAGGGCGCGCCGGCCGGCAGCCGCTCGTGCGCGGCGTGGCGTGACGACCAAGGCGTGTCTTCCAACTCTCGTAGCCAGGTGAGGATCGCCTTCAGCACGAGCCCGCCGCGGCGAGTGGTGCCCGGCTGCCGGGCAGGCGGCGGACGGTCAGGCGTTCGCGTCGCGGTGCAGGCCCAGCAGGTGCACGTAGGCGGCGGCGGAGAGCGGGATCGAGTCGCGCTCGGCCTGGCTCAGCTCCCGGCGCACCTTCCCCGGCACCCCGGCGACCAGCGACCCGGGGGGCACGACCGTGCCCTGGGTGAGGACCGCCCCCGCGGCGATCAGCGACCCGGCGCCGACGTGCACCCCGTTCATCAGCACCGCACCCATGCCGATCAGCACGTCGTCGGAGACCGTGCAGCCGTGTACGACCGCGCGGTGGCCGATGGTCACGCCGTCGCCGATGACCAGGGGGAAGCCGGGGTCGGCGTGCAGCACCGAGCCGTCCTGCACGTTGGTGCGCGCGCCCACGGTGATCGGGGCCAGATCGGCCCGCAGGACGCAGGTGTACCAGATCCCGGTCTCCGCGCCGACGCTCACCTCGCCGGCGAGGACGGCGCCGGGCGCCACCCAGGCCTGGTCGTGGACCTGCGGGGTGTGGCCGTTCACGGTGATCATGGGGTCAGCCTAGGGCGGTCTCGAACGCGGCGAGGACGTCGTCACCGAAGAGCACGAACCGCACCTCCTCGACACCGGTGCCCGCGCCGGCGACCTCCCGGACGGTGCCGACGGCGATCCGGGCGGCGTCGTCGATCGGCCATCCGTAGATCCCGGCCGAGACGGCGGGGAAGGCGACGGTGCGGGCGCCGAGGGAGTCCGCGACGCGCATCGACTCCCGGTAGGCGCTCGCCAGCAGGGCGGAGCGGTCCTCGCCCTTCGCGTGCACCGGCCCGACCGTGTGGATCACCCAGCGGGCGGGCAGGTTCCCGGCGGTCGTCGCGACGGCGTGGCCGGTGGGCAGCCCGTCGGGCAGGTCCGTGGCGCGCAGCCGCTCGCACTCGGCGAGGATCGCGGGGCCGCCGCGCCGGTGGATGGCACCGTCCACACCGCCCCCGCCACGCAGGCCGGAGTTGGCGGCGTTGACGACGGCGTCGACCCGGGCCTCGGTGATGTCGCCGCGCTCGCAGACGATCCTCATGCGCGTGCCTCCTCCCGCAGCCGTCCCAGCAGCGGGATGGCCGCGATCTTCTCCTCGGTGAGCGCGTCCCACACGATGCCGCCCTCGGGGCGCCTGCGCCGGTGTTCCCGGCAGTCGACGACCCGGTCCGGGGTGACGATCAGGTCGACCGGTGCGTCGTGACCGGCCCACGGGACGACATCGGCGTCGCGCACCTGCAGCTCGTGCACGGTCGTGACGACCAGCGTGTCGTCGGAGATCAGACCGGCCGCGCGGGCCAGCGCGAACTCCAGGTCGGCGAACCCGCCGCCCTTGCCCAGCCGCGCGCCGTCGACGCCGACCGCGACGCAGCCGGTGACGATGAGGTCGACCGGCTCCAGGTCCGCGACGGCGACCCGGCGGGCCGAGCGGGTGGCGTTCGTGATCGAGACCGCCCGGCGCGGCGGGTCGGCGAGGTGGTCGGGGTCGAGCAGGAAGAACGGGTCGGCCTCGGCCAGCCTCGGGACGGCCATGTAGACCGTCTTGCCGTCCTCGAGCGCGTACTGCCGCACCGGGAGCTGCGCCGAGTCCGGGTTGGACTTGACGGTTCCCGCGGCCCGCCAGACCTCCAGCTCGCGCAGCCGGCGGGCCGCGGCCTCGGCACCGACGAAGTTCGAGATCCGGTTCCGCGCGCCGGGGAAACGGGAGGCCTTCTGCTCGGTGAGCGCGCTCCAGACCTCGTCACGCAGCTCGGCCTTGCGGGCCAGGGTCGCGGGGTCGCCCCCGGTGTCGTGGTCGTGACGGCGGCTCATGCCCCGATGATGTCAGTGCTCGCGCAGGGCCCGGATCAGCTCGTCCTTGGTCATGTCCGAGCGACCGGGGATGCCGACCTTCTGCGCCTGGGCGTAGAGCTCGTCCTTGGTCTGGTCCTCGTAGTCGCCGTGCTCGCCGCCGCGCCTGCCGACGGTGTCGCGCCCTTCGGCGGCCGCGGCGTTCGCGATCCGCGCGGACTTCTCCTTGGAGTTGCCCTCCTCGCGGAGGCGCTCGTACATCTCGTCGTCCTCGATGCTGCTCGCCATGGTGGCCGACTACCCGCCGAGCAGCTCCGCCAACCTGTCCAGCAGCTGCACCTGCCCCTTCACGATCTTCTGCCGCGCGGTCGCGAGGTCGAACCACGCGGCCCGGTCCAGCTCGGGGAAACGCACGGTGCGCCCGGAGCGGGGTGGCCACTCCATCTGGACCCAGCTGCCGTCGTCGGGACGGTCGGCGACGGCGTCGGCGCCGGTGAAGGCGGAGCCGTCCAGCGCGAACGCGGTGACGGTCTTGCGGGACTGGCGGACCGTCCCGAGCTCGACCGGTTCGCCGCCCGGCGGCGGGATCCCGATCTCCTCGGTGAACTCGCGGCGGGCGGCGTCGAGCGGGGTCTCGTCGGGGCCGTGCTCGCCCTTGGGCAGCGACCAGGCGTGGTCGTCCTTGCGGGCCCAGAACGGTCCGCCCATGTGGCCGAGCAGTACCTGGGGGCCGTCGGCGCCCTGCCGGTGCAGCAGGAGTCCGGCACTGGTCACGGGAGGCATGGGGACATCATCGCGGACCCGGGGGCCGGTCCAGCCGGTAGACGTGCGACAGCGGCGGGTCGGCCGGGTTGTCCGGGGGCAGCTCACCGGTCGCGACCCGCCGGAACCCGGCCCTCTCCAGCGCCCGCCACGACGCCCGGTTCCCCGCCACGACCGGCACGACGACCGCCGTCGCGTCCGGGTACCGGACCCAGCCCCCGTCGACGGCCGCGCCGATGATCCGTGGCCCCAGTCCGCGCCCGGTCAGCTCCACCGGGCCGACGAGGTAGTCGACGGTCAGTGCGCCGGGCGGGAGCGCGAGGACCGGGGCGATCGTGGCGACCTCGTCGGGGTAGTCCTGCCAGCGGGCGCGCTGCACCAGCCCGACCGCGACGCCGCCGAGCTCGACGACGAGGTCCTCGCCCGGCTCCTCGCCGCGCAGGCCGGCCCCGAAGTCGCGTTCCAGTGCCTCGTCGGTGGTCTCGTGGAACCACCACCGGTGCACGTGCGGCGCCGCCAGCCAGCGCTGCAGCAGGGGCAGGTCGGCCCGCACCAGCGGGCGCAGGGTGACGGGGGCGTCGAGCGACGGCCCGTCGGCCGGTGTGACGGACGGCGGCACGGCGCGGGAGCCTAGCCGCGCCGCGGGCCGCCGCCGAGCGGATTCCTCCTCCGCCCGGACGAGGAGCGGGACGGCGGGCATCTCGTCCTCACTGTGGATCCGGGCCCGACCCCGGCCCGCCTACGGTCGTGTTCGGATGGAACGCCATCGGACGAGGGGACGACGATGACGAGCGACCACACCCGGCCGGCCGCACGGGCGGGAGGCGGCGGGTTCGACGCTGTCCGCGAGGACGGCACGGACCGCCGGGACGGCACGGCCCCCGCGCGGACGCGGTGGTGGCGGCGCCACCACAGCCCGGCGGAGATCGAGGCGGGCAAGCAGGCGTGGCGCGACGCGATGCCGTGGGACCACCCGATGTCGCGGGGCGACAAGGTGCTCGTCTTCTCCACGCTCGGCCTGCTCGCGTTCATGCTGCTGACGATGCCGCTGCGGCCGTTCCTGCTGGCGTCGCACCCGGTGCTGCTGGCCGCTGTGACCGGCAGCCTGTCGGCCGTCGGTGCGGGCGCGGCGTTCGCCAGGATCGGCGAGGCGGACCTGTGGCTCGTGATCGCCGCCGGCGTGTTCGGGATGATCAAGTTCGACTGGCTGTTCTGGCTCGCCGGGCGCAGGTGGGGCGAGAAGATCATCGCGTTGTGGGCGCCCGGTGACCTCGCGACCCGGTTCGTCGGCCGGATCCGCAGCTGGCCGCGGTGGGCGATGCCGATCGTGGTGGTCGCGGCCGCGCTGCCCGGCATCCCGGCCGCCGCCGTGTTCGCCGTCGCCGGGCTGGGGAGGATGCGGCTCGCGACCTTCCTGCTGTTCGACGCGATCGGCGCCGCCTTGATCACCGGGCTGGTCGCGGGCCTGGGGTTCGGGCTCGGGCAGCAGGCGGTGGACGTGGTGCTGGCCATCGACAGGTACGCGCTGTGGATCAGCCTGGCGCTGGTCGTGTTCGTGTCGTTCCAGGCGAGCCGCAGGCAGAAGCAGCAGGCCCCGCCCGCCGCCTGACGGTGCCCGCGCCGGCCCGGGACCTCAGGTCCCGAGGCGCTGCTGCAGTCCGCTCGCACGCCCGGCCGGGCGTGCGATCGCGGCACGTACCGCCTCCTCGGTGCCGATGATCCGCACGGACTCCTTCGCCCGGGTGACGGCGGTGTAGAGCAGCTCGCGGGTCATCAGCGGCGAGTCCGCGGGCGGCAGCACCACGGTGATCCGCTTGAACTGGCTGCCCTGGCTGCGGTGCACCGTCATCGCGTGGACGGTGCCGACCCCGCCCAGGCGGGCTGGCTCGAACGCGACGGAGGAGTTGTCGCGGGCGAACACCGCGCGGCGGCCGGCCGCGGTCCGGACCACGACCCCGGTGTCGCCGTTGAACAGGCCCAGGTCGTAGTCGTTCGTGGTGACCAGCAGCGGACGGCCCGGGTACCAGGGGGCCTCGGCGGCGAAGCCGGGCCGCTCGGTCTCGACCCACCGCTCGATCTCGGCGGTCCAGCGGGTCACCCCGTGCGGGCCGCGCCGGTGCGCGCAGAGGACACGGTGGTCGTCGAGCACCCGCAGGGCCTGCGCGGAGTCCCCCGACTCGGCCGCACCGATGACGTCCACCGCCGCCCGGGTCACGTCCTGGCGGAAGGTGTCCAGCCGGCGCGGTTCGATCTCGGCGGCGTCGCCGTCGACGAAGGAGAGATCGGCCGCGCCACCGCGGAGCAGTGCGACGGCGGCGTCGGCGTCGGCGCCCTGGACGGCGGCGGCGAACTCCGCGATCGTGCCGCCGAAGCGCCAGTTGCGGTGCAGCCGCACCACCCCGTTGCGCACGACGACGGGCGGCCCGGGCTCGGCGGGCGCCGGGGCGGCCCCGGCACCGGAGGCCGGCACGGACCGGTCCACGCGGAACGCGCCGCAGGCGGTCAGCGCCTCCTGCAGGGCGGGCTCGGCCGGGCCACGGGCGGCGGCCAGGTCGCCGAGCACCGCACCGGCCTCCACCGAGGCGAGCTGGTCCGGGTCGCCGACCAGCACCAGCCGGGCGTCGGGGCGGACGGCCTCCAGCAGCCGCGCCATCATCGTCAGCGACACCATCGACGTCTCGTCGACGACCACGACGTCGTGCGGAAGCCGGTTGCCGCGGTGGTGGCGGAACCGGCCCGAGGTGCCGCGCGAGCCCAGCAACCGGTGCAGCGTCGACGCCGTGGCCCCCGCGACGGCGGCCCGGTCGGCGTCGGGCAGCCTCCGGTGGGCCTCCGCGACGGACTGGGTCAGCCGGGCCGCGGCCTTCCCGGTCGGCGCGGCGAGCGCCACCCGCAGGTCCGGTGCCCCGGGCGGGGCGGTGGCGCGGTGCAGGTCGTGCAGGACGGCGAGCAGCGCCGTGACCGTCGTCGTCTTGCCCGTGCCGGGGCCGCCGGCGATGACGGTGACCGGCCGCAGCGCCGCCACCGCGGCCGCGAGGCGCTGCCGTTCGGCACCCGGGTCGCCGAGCAGCCGGTCCAGCGCCGCGCACAACCGGTCGGGGTCGACGGCCGCGACCGGTCCGGCACGCGTGGTGAACCCGCGGCGGACCAGCTCCTCCTCCTGCCAGTAGCGCTCCAGGTAGAGCAGGTCACCGAGCAGGCGCAGCGGTCGCCCGGCGGGACCGTCCTCGCCGAGCGCGACCAGGGGACTGGCCGCGCACTCCGCACGCCAGGCGGCGGGCTCCGGCCACGGCAGCCCGGACACGTCGACGGCGACCTCGCCCTCCCCGGCGGTCGTGGTCGCGGCACTCGCCAGGTCCACGCACACCGACCCGTTGCGGATCGCGCGCACGGCGAGCGCCGCGGCGAGCACCACCGGTCCGGGCTCGGCGGCGGCCGGGTCGCCGGCACCGGTCGGGTCCCCGCGCCCGCCCAGCGCCGCGAGCCGCCGGGCGACGTGCACGTCGCCCGGGGCCAGGATCTCGGCCTCGTTGAACGCGGCGAGCACCCCGGTCGCGGTGCGTGCCGCCCGCGGACCGAACGGGTCCCGCTCGGGGGCCGCCGGCGCCGTCGTCGCCGGGGCAGGGGGTGCGGTCGTCACGGGGTGCCTCCGTCCAGCAGCTCCGACAGTTCCTCGACCAGGGCGGCGGGCGGTCGCCAGGCGAACACACCGCACGGTGCGGCCAGTGGACCGGACCCGGTGACCGGGGTGTCCGGGCCGCACATACCGCGCAGGAACAGGTATCCGACCCCGCCGAGATGGACCTGCGAGTCGTAGCCGGGCAGTCGCCACCGCAGGAAGCGGTGCAGCGCGACGGCGTAGAGCAACGCCTGCAGCGGGTAGTGCGCATCGGCCATCGCCGCGGCCAGCCGGTCGGCGGTGTAGTGCGCCGCCGTCAGCGGGTCCCGCCCGGACGGTCCGACCGGCCCCAGCCAGTTCGTCTTGTAGTCGACCACGAGGAACCGTTCGCCGGTCGCGTCCCGCACCCGCAGCACCGAGTCGATGCTGCCGGTGAGGTAGCCGCGCAGCGGCTGTCCGGCGAGGTCGGGGGAGTCGAGGAGGTCGGCGTAGCCGTGCAGCGGGTCGCCGGGGCCCAGGTGCCTGCGCACGGCGGCGGCGAGCCCGGACAGGGTGAGCCGCCCCGAGGGGGTGTCCCCGCCGCACAGCGGCAGCTCGAAGTCGAGCTCGGACAACCGGTCCTGCGGTGCGACGTCGGCCAGCGCCAGCCCGGACGCGATCGGCCCGAGCGGGGTCCGCAGAACCGGGACGAGTGCCTCGGCGAGCTCGTCGGGGTCGAGGTCGGCGGGCTGGTGGCGCAGCTCCTCGGTGACGTGTGCGACCACCTCCGCGCGCAGCGCGGGGTCGCCGTCGGCGGCCGTGGTGGTGTCGAGGTGCTCCAGCACGGCGTGCACCAGGGTGCCGAACCCGGTGCCCGAGGGGAGGGCGGCCATGGGGGAGGGGAACGCCGCCGGGTCGGCCCCGTCCGGCGCCGCGGACGCGACCGGCCCCGCACCGGGTGGCGGGGCGGAGGGCTCGTCGACGATGCCCTCGTCCTCGGGCTCGGTCAGCACCCCCGGTGCGGTCGCGGCCGGCTCCGGCTCGGTGTCGAGGGCCGGGTGCGGATGGTGCGCGGCGTGGGCGGCCGCGGTCAGCGCGGTGTAGGACGTGCGTCGCCACGCGGTGTCGAGGGCGCGGGCGAACGTCGCGACGGCCAGCCCGTCGCGGGGCGGCTCCGGCACGCGCTCGGCGGGGTCGCGGTCGTGCAGGGTCTCCACCGACGCGCCGGCCGGGGTGAGCCGGTCGCGCAGGAACGCCAGCGCGTTCGCGTCGCCCGGGACCTTCGCGGTCGCCGCGGGCTCCACGCCGGGGCCGGCGTGCCCGAACAGCACCCGGTGCAGCGACGACGCCGCGGTCGTCGTCCCCGGGACCCACCAGGCGACGACCTGGCTGCAGGCGCGGGTGAGCGCCACGTAGAGCAGCCGGAGGTCCTCGCCCGCCTCCTCAGCCTGGTGCAGCACGATCCGCCGGGTGCGGTCCGGACCGGTCGACCCGCCGACGTCGAGGAGCCGTCGCTGCCCGTCCCCACCGGCGGGGGTGTCGTGGTAGAGCAGCGTCTCGGGCCGGTCGTCGACCCAGCGGTCCCACGCGAACGGCAGGTACACCACCGGGAACTCGAGCCCCTTGGACCGGTGCACCGTGACGATCTGGACGGCGTCGGCGTCGGACTCCAGCCTGCGGCTCCGTTCGGCGGAGGTGTCGCGGGCGGCCTCGCCGATCCGGTGCCGCAGCCACTCGGTGAGCGCGGTCGGGCCCAGGTGGCGCTCCAGCGCCGCGGAGTGCAGCACCTGGCCGACGTGCCGTACGTCGGTCAGGTCGCGCTCCCCGTCGGGGCTGCGCAGCAGCCGCTCGGCGGGGGCGTAGCGGGCGAACACCGCCTCCTGCAGGGCGGCGACCCCGCGCTCGGCGAGGACCTGGTGCCAGGCGCGCAGGTCCGCTCCGAGCTGGTCGACCAGGCGCTCGGCGTCGGGCCCGCAGAGGTCGGCCACGGTGTGGCCGACGAAGCGGGTCAGCGCCGCGGCGCGCAGCCGCATCGAGCGCTGCGGTTGCTCGACGGCCTCCAGCAGCGTCAGCCACTCCGCGGCCACCGGCGTGGTGAAGACGCTGGTCGAGCCGGTGAGCACGGCGGGGACCCCGGCCGCGGCGCAGGCGTCGCGCACCAGCAGCCCCTGGGCGTTGGTCCGGACCAGCACCGCGACCTGCCCGGGACGCAGCCGTCCGCCCGCGAACGTGGCGGTGCCGTCGAGCAGCCGGGACAGGTCGACGGCGACGTCACGCGCCACGACCGCACGGGCGCCCTTGGCCCGGGCCAGGCCGCGCCCGGTCAGGTCGAGCCGGTCCCGGTCGACCAGCCGCAGCCGCAGCGGGGCGTCGTGGCGGGCGGTGAGCCGTCGGCCGGTGTGGTGGGCCTGGACCGGGTGCACGACGATCCCGGTGTCGCCGAGGGCGGCCTCGCCGAACACCCCGTCCAGAGCGGTGAGC
Source organism: Pseudonocardia sp. ICBG1293 (assembly GCF_020131355.1). Classification (GTDB taxonomy): domain Bacteria; phylum Actinomycetota; class Actinomycetes; order Mycobacteriales; family Pseudonocardiaceae; genus Pseudonocardia. The sequence continues at coordinate 92,564 of NZ_JAHLEL010000044.1, read as the reverse complement.
AGGGCGGCGTCGCTGCGGCGGTTGGTCGACAGGGTGCGGGTGGCCGCCGCCTCCTCGGCGGCCCGCAGGTAGCTGTGCACGTCGGCGCCCCGGAAGGCGTAGATGGCCTGCTTGGGGTCGCCGATCAGGACCAGGGTGGTGTCCGGGGCGGAGTGGAACGCCAGGGAGAGGATCTCCCACTGCAGCGGGTCGGTGTCCTGGAACTCGTCGACGAGCACCACCGAGAACCGCGACCGCAGCCGTTCCCGGGCGGCGGGGCCGCGGACCGGGTCCCGCAGCGCCGCGGCGAGCCGGGTGAGCATGTCGTCGTAGCTGTAGATGCGTGAGCGGCGCTTGCGGGCGTCGACCTCCCGGCGCACCGCGGTGGCGAAGCCGTGGCGGGTCGCGGCCGGGGTGGCCGGGTCGGCGTCGCGGGGCTCCAGCTCGGCCTGCGGGTCGCCGACGGCGCGCCGGGCCAGCGCGAGGGCCGCGGCCCGGTCGAACGCCGGGCGGCCGGCGTTCGGGGCGGCGTACTTGCGCACGTAGAAGTCGTCGACGACCTCGGTGACCACGTCGTCGACGTGGTCGACGAACTCCGCGTCCGGGTCGTTGTCCCCGGCCACGCCCAGCCCGGCGAGCATCTGCATGCAGAACTGGTGGGTGGTGGCGATGGTCGCCGCGTCGAAGGACGCCGACGCCGCCGCCAGCCGGTCCCGGCGCCGCTCCAGCTCGGCCGGGTCGGTCGCGGCCAGGTGCGCGACGACCGGGTCGGCGTCGCGGGCGGGCGGGCTGGCGCCGGCGAGCACGGCGGCCAGCGCCCGTTCGGTGCCGACCAGGCGTTCCCGGACCCGTTCGCGCAGCTCCTGGGTGGCGTCGCGGCCGAAGGTGACCAGCATCAGCCGATCCAGGTCGGCGACGCCCTCGGCGACGTAGCGGGTCGCCAGCGCGGCGATCGTGTAGGTCTTGCCCGTCCCCGCACTCGCCTCCAGCACCACGGTGCCGGTCGGCAGCGGGCCGTCGACGGAGAAGGTCGGTGCGGACAGGAGACTCGTGCTCACGGCGCGTCCTGCCTCTCGTGGTCGAGCAGCGGTGCCCACAGCCGCACGGCGAGCTCCCCGAAGCGGGTGGGCTCGGCCCCGGCGCCGGGCTCGGGACGGACCACCAGGGGGCCCCCGGCGGCGCCCCGGACGAAGACGTGCGGGGCCTCGGTGTGCTCGAAGCGCGACCACTCGCTCTCCGCGGCGGCGAACGCGTTGGCCGGGACCACCCCGCGGGCACGGTTGCGGGCGTAGACGGCGGCGGCGTCGGTCGGCAGCGGCAGCGGTGCCCGCAGCCCCTCGCGACGCAGCGCGACCAGGTCGGCCAGGGTACGGCGGGCCAGCCCCGGCTCGACCGGGCCCAGTACCGAGCGGGCGGCGCCGCCGGGCCCGCGCCCGACGGTCACGGTGGTCCAGGGCCGGTCGGGATGGGCGGCGGCCAGCGCGAGCAGCTGCACCCACGCGCGCAGCCGGTGCTTGGCCTTGAGCCGCGAGTACTCGACCCGCACCACGACGTCGCCGTGCAGGCCCGGCACCGTCCCGGCGACGGCCCGGCCGTCCTCGGGCGTGCCGGTGAGCTGTGCGACGAGGTCCTGCGAGCCCGCCTCGCCGGTCGCGACCGCCGCGGCGGCGGCGACCAGGGGCTCGACCTGCCCGCCGACCTCGGTCAGCACCCGGTGCCCGATCCCGCCGGGCGGCAGGTCCCCGCGCAGCGTCTCGGCCCGGGCGACGGCCTGCGGCGCGGCGCCGGCCAGCCGGTCGGCCAGCAGCCGGTCCCCGATCCTCCACGTGGCCAGGCCGTCGAGCTCGACCGGCAGCGCGTCGTCGGGCTCGACGTTCTCCTCCGGCGGCAGCACCCGCACCCGCTGGCGCAGGAAGGCCCGCACCGGGTGCTCGACGAACGCGACCAGCTCGTCGAGGTCGACCACGCCGTCCGGCGGCTCCTCGGGCGGCGGCAGCGGGGTCGTGCCGAACAGCGGGACGACGGTGCGCGGCCCGGCCGCGGCCTCGGCGCCGCGCAGCGCGGCCCGGTCGAAGCTGAAGGGACCCTCGGCCAGCAGCTCGCCGGTGGCGAAGTTGCGCGGGTCGAAGGGCTGCAAGGGGTGCCGCGCCCGCAACGCCCGGGACGCCGTCCTGCCCGACCCGGTCCGCACGCAGGCGTCGATCGCGTCGCACAGCTCCCCGACGGGCACCGACGGCGGCCGGTCGGCGCCGGTGCGCTCGTCGGCCCCGGACGACACCACGACCAGGTGCCGGGTGGCCGAGCAGATCGCGTCGAGCAGCAGCTGGCGGTCCTCCCCGCGCGGGTCGCGCTCACCGACCACCGGGTCGCGGGCCAGCACGTCGTCCCCGTCGGGGGTACCGGCGCGGGGGAACACCCCGTCGTCGCAGCCCAGCAGGCACACCACCTTGTGCGGGACGGCCCGCATCGGCACCAGCGTCGCGACGGTCAGCGTGCCGGTCCGGAAGTCCGCCCGGCTGGGCCGCCCCCGCAGCCGCTCGGCGAGCAGCCCGCGCACGTCGGGCAGGTCGAGGTCGACGGTGGCGGCCTGCGGCCCCGCGGAGGCGACGACGTCGGCCAGCTCCGCGCGGGCCTGCCCGGCCTGCCAGGCGTCGGCGGGGGTGGTGTCGGTCAGCGCGGACAGCCCCTCGGCCAGCGCGTCCACCCAGACCGACAACGGCTGCGGCCCGCGCAGCGCGGCGAGCACCGTCGCGAGCCGGTCGACGAACTCGGCGAGCCGCCCGACCAGGTCGACGTCGGAGGAGTCGACCTCGTCCAGCGGCAGCGCGGTGCCCAGCCAGGCCGGGGCGCCCGGGGTCTCGGCCATCGCGACGCCGACGAGCATCCGGTCCAGCCCGGCCCGCCAGGTGTTCTGCTCGACGCCGTCGAGCCGGTAGGGCCTGCGGTGCGCGGCGTCGAGGCCCCACCGCACCCCCGCCGCGGTGACCAGCTCGGCGACCCGCTCCAACGCGTCGTCGTCGAAGCGGAAGCGCCGTCGCACCGGGGCCGAGGCGACCAGGTCGAGCACCTGGGAGGCGCTGACCCGCGACCCCGCCAGCTCCAGCAGCGACGACACGGTGCCCAGCAGCGGGTTCGCCTGGCGCAGCGCGCGGTCGGCCAGGCGCACCCGCAGGCGGTGCCCGGGGTGCAGCTCGTCGCGGGAGGGACCGGCACCGTCCGGGGTGTCCGCGTCCGGCGCGAGGCCGAACGACGCGGTGATCAGCGGCGCGAACACCTCGATGTCCGGGCACATGACGATGATGTCGCGCGGTTCCAGGTCCGGGTCGGCGGCGAGCAGGCCGAGCAGCACCTCCCGCAGCACCTCGACCTGCCGGTCCGGCCCGTGGCAGGAGTGCAGCGCGACGCTGCGGTCGGCCGGGTCGAGCAGCGGCCGGTCCGCGGGGGCGGGCGGCACGGCGTCGTCGCTCAGGGCGGTCTGCAGGCGGCGGAGCAGGGTCGGCGGGCCGGTGTCGGCCGGGGCCGGGTGGTGGGTGTCGGTCACGCCGCGCCCGGCCGCGGGCAGCCGCAGCGCCAGCTCCCGGGTGTCGCGGCCGAGCGAGCGCAGCAGCGGGTGGCGCACGGCCTCGGCGCTGGTGTCGGCGGCCCGCGACGGCACCCCCGCCGCCCGGCCGGCGCGCACCGCCTCCCACATCACGGGCGACGGGTGCGGCAGCCACAGGTGGACCTCCCGGTGCGCGGCGAGCGCCTCCAGCACGGCGAGGTGCTCGGCGGCGAGCCGGGTCGGGCCGAACAGCGACAGCCGGGGCCCGATCTCCGGGCCCGGGTCGGCGCCCGCGCGCAGCCGGGCGACCGCGGTGTCGAGCCGCTCGGCCGGTCCGGGGACACCGAGCGCGGCGTGCAGCCGGCGCCACAGCTCCGGCTGCCAGCCCAGGTCGGCGGGCACCGCGTCCTGACCGGCGTGCCAGCGGCGCAGCAGCTCGGGGCGGTGGGTGGCGTAGGAGCCGAACAGCCCGGCCAGGGTGCGGGCGAGCGCGTAGCGGCGGCCGTGCCCGCCCCGCTCCAGGTGGGCGGCGAGTGCGGTGAACCGGGTGTCCGCCGCCCCGGCGACGGCCTGGTCGATCAGCTCCAGCAGCGGCCACACCGACCGGCCGGGTGACCACGGGTCGGTCGCCGGGTCGGTGCCGGTGACGTGCGCGACGACCCCGCCGAGCAGCGCGGCCGGGGCCGGGAACCGGACGTTCGCGCAGATCCCGCCGCTGCCGGTGCCCGCGCCGAGCCGGTGTGCGAGCCGCTGGGCCAGCCACCGCTCCACCCCCCGCTCGGGGACCGCGACGGTCTCGGCGGCGAACGGGTCGCCCGAGCCGACCGCCAGGACGTCGGCGAGCGCCTCCACGAGGGTGTCGGCGCGTTCGGCCCGATGGATCTCCAGCACGCACCGCACGGTAGCGGCGCCCCCCGACGGTGACGGGCGAGACCCCGCTACCAGGAGGACACGCGGTAGTTCTTCAGGAACACTCCGTGCAGGTCCTCACCGGACTCGCCGGCGACGATCGGGTGGTAGACCCGGGCGGCGCCGTCGGCGAGGTCGAGCGGGGCGTGGAACCCCTCCTCGGCCAGGCGCAGCTTCATCGGGTGCGGCCGCTCGTCGGTGATCCAGCCGGTGTCCACCGCCGTCATCAGGATCCGGTCGGTCGCGAACATCTCGCCGGCGCTGGTGCGGGTCAGCATGTTCAGCGCGGCCTTGGCCATGTTGGTGTGCGGGTGACCGGGCCCCTTGTAGCCGCGGCCGAACACCCCCTCCATCGCCGAGACGTTCACGACGTACTTGTTGCGCGCGGTGGACGCCGCCATCGCCGGGCGCAGCCGGGACACCAGCACGAACGGTGCCGTCTGGTTGCACAGCTGCACCTCCAGCAGCTCCAGCGGGTCCACGTGCTGGACGTGGTCGACCCAGCTGTTGACCGCTGCGGTGTCGGGGAGCAGCCCGCCCGCGTCGACCGCGGTGCCCGCCGCCATCCGCTCCGGGGAGGCCGAGCGGGCCGTCGTCGCCAGTGCGGCCAGGTCCCGGCCGCCCGGCACCGCCCCGGCCAGCAGGACCGGGTGCTCGCGGGAGGCGCTGGTGAACGACACGATCTCGGGCAGCTCGCCCGCGGGGAGCTCCTCGTGCTCGGCCGCCTCCAGCGCGGAGTACGAGCCGGGGGAGCGGCGCACCGTCTGCGCGGCGTTGTTGACCAGGATGTCCAGCGGGCCTGCGGCGGCGACCTCGTCGGCGACGGCGACGACCTGGGCCGGGTCGCGCAGGTCGACCCCGATCACCCGGAGCCGGTGCAGCCACTGCGCCGCGTCGGGCAGCGCGGCGAAGCGGCGGGCGGCGTCGCGCGGGAAGCGGGTGGTGATCGTCAGGTGCGCGCCGTCGCGCAGCAGCCGCAGCGCGATGTACATCCCGATCTTGGCGCGGCCGCCGGTGAGCAGCGCGCGGCGCCCGGACAGGTCGGTGCGGGCGTCGCGGTGGGCGCGGTGCGCGGCGGCGCAGTCCTGGCACAGCTGGTGGTAGAAGGCGTCGACCACGGTGTAGCGCGTCTTGCACACGTAGCAGCCCCGCGCGCGGTGCAGCGTGCCCGCGGTCGCGCCGGGGGAGTGCGACACCAGCGGGATGCCCGCGGTCTCGTCGTCGATGCGCCCGGTCGCACCGGTCGCGGTGGCGGCCTCGTCGGAGACCTTCTCGGACCGCCGCTTCTCGGCGCGGCGCCGCAGCCGGACCGACTTCCAGATACCCGCGGTCGCCCGCCGCACGACCACGGCGTCGGGGTGTTCGGGCGGCAGCGCGTCGACCTGGGCCAGTACCTTCAGCGCGGTCGCGAGCTCGTCCGGGTCGATGCCGGGGCTGGACACCGGGACACTCCTGGGTTCGGTGGTCGGGGGACGGGCGTCGAGTCTAGGGAGCGCGCGTCCGCCGTCCGGGGGAGACCCCGCTCAGGACGCCAGCGGCTGGCCGAGCCCGACCTCCTGCGCCATCTCCTCGAGCACGGCGATGTTCAGCTCGAAGGCGTGCACCGCCTCGGCGAGCAGCCGCTCGCGCTGCGCCGGTGTCCAGGCCGCGCCGTCGAGCAGGGCGCGGTAGCGGGCCCGGAACCGCGAGGGGCTGCCGAGGGCGGTGAAGTCGTAGAACAGCCGACCCGGTCCGTCGATGCCGTAGGTGCGCTGCAGGGTCTTCCCGACGACCTGGCCGCCGGCGAGGTCGCCGAGGTAACGGACGTAGTGGTGGGCGACGAACAGGGCCGGGTCCGCCGCGGTCGCGCGCAGCCGGGCCACGTAGGCCGTGGTCGCGGGGAGGATCCGGGGGACCCCGCCGCCCAGGGCGTCGAGGTCGGCGTGCAGGGCGGGCACCCGGCGCAGCTCGTCGATCACGAACGGCGCCGCGACCGGGTCGGCGGCCAGGGCGTCCCCGGCCGTCTCGAGCGCGGTGTAGATCGCGACGTACTGCTCGGCGAGCAGGGTGTAGCCGCCCAGCGGCAGGGCGCCGTCGAACAACGCCCCGAAGTAGCTGCAGTGGTGCGCCCGCTCGTGGACCGGCCACGTGGCCTGGCGGAGATCGGCGGACAGCGTGCCCGTGATGGGGGTCGTGGCGTCCATCGGCCCTCCCGTGACGTGACGTCTGGTGCGACGGCACGGCGCCGGATCTGACACCGTGTCAGATCACGATGCTAGGGGGCGGACGCGGGTAAGGCTAGCCTCAGTCGCGCGCAACCGTCGAGACCGCTCGCAGCACGGCCGCGACCGCGGTCTCCACCGTGACGTCGAGCTCGGCCGGGTCGACGTCGACGATCCGCCTGCTCGACAGCGCCCCGGCCACGACGGCGGCGAGCACCCGGGGGTCGTCGTCGACCATGCAGCCCTCGGCCGCGCCCTCGCGCAGCACCGCCACCAGCCGGTCCCCGATGGGGTCGGCGTGCGCGGCGATCCGGCGGTAGGCGGCCGGGTCGAGCGCACCGGCGAGTGCCTGGCCGGGCGGCAGGTGGAACTCGGCGAGGCGGCGCAGCTGCATCCGGGCGAAGGCGGCGAGGCGCTCGTGCGGGCCCGGCGCGTCGGCGAGCGCGGCGTCCAGCTCGGCGACGTAGCGCTGCGCCTCGTGCTCGACGAACGCGACGAGCAGGGCCTGGCGGTCGGGGAAGTGGTTGTAGAGCGCCGAGCGGCCCACCCCCGCGGCGGTGGCGACCCCGGACAGGGTCACCGTGTCGAAGCCGCGCTCGTAGAGCTGCACGCGCAGCGCGTCGAACACGCGCTCACGGACCTGCTCGCGGTGCGTGGCGAGCGAGCCCAGGACCTTCGGCACGCGGCCGAGTGTAGGCCCGCGCGCCGAAGGTCCGGGGGGTCGCGCTCAGAGCTGGGCGAGCACCGACTCGACGCCGGAGACCTCGACGGTGGACGGGACGTCCTCGACGCCGATCCAGCGCACGACGCCGTCGGTGATGATCGCGGCGTAGCGCTTCGAGCGGGTGCCGAGACCGAACTTCGAGCCGTCCATGTCCAGCCCGGCGGCCGTGGCGAACTCGGCGTTGCCGTCGGCGAGCATCAGCACCGCGTCGCCGGCGCCGCGGGACTCGGCCCACGCCTCGAGCACGAACGCGTCGTTGGCCGAGGTACAGGCGACGGTGTCGACGCCCTTGGCCTTGAGCTCGTCGCGGCGCAGCACGAAGCCCGGCAGGTGGGTGTCGGAGCAGGCCGGGGTGAACGCGCCGGGCACGCCGAACAGCACGACGGTGCCGCTGCCGAGCACCGAGGCGCTCTGCACCGGCTTCGGGCCCTCGGCGGACGGGGTCATCAGGGTGACGTCGGGGATCTGGTCACCGGCGGCGAGAGCCACGGGTTCCTCCTGCAGCTACGGGGTGGAGCGGTCGGCACCGACCCTAGTCCGCCACCACCCCGCACGACCCCGCGCCGTCGTCACACCGCCGCCCTGTCCGCAGACACCGCCGCACACGTCGTGCACGCGCCGCACAGGACAGGACCCGTGCGGCGGCGACACGACGTGTGCGGCGCCGGCCCGTGGTGGGGCGGGTGGTCAGTGGCAGCTCGTCGGGGCCGGGGGCACGTCGAGGGTCGGGTTGCGGTCGAAGAACCCGGCGGGCTTCAGGACGAAGCCGGTGTGGTCGACCGGCATCACCGGCCAGTCCTCCGGGCGCGGGAAGTGCGTGAGGCCGAAGGTGTGCCACAGCACGACGTCCTCGCCGTCGAGGTCGCGGTCCGCCGCCACCCAGGACGGCAGCCCGTCCCCGCCCGGGTTCTGGTTCACGAAGTCCCCGGCCGGGTAGCGCTGCGCCGGGTCGTAGCGGGTCACCCACAGCGCCTTCGAGGCGAACGTGGCGCGGGCGTGGATCGACGACGCCGGGTCCGCCAGCAGGGTGGGCTGGCCGTGCGGGTGCAGGACGTAGCCGACCGGCCGGCCCAGCGCATTGGTCTTCTCGGTGTTCACCACGTGCCAGACCCGCCCGGACCCGGGATCGGCGTCCCGCTGCGCCTGCGACTCGCGGGTCAGCCGGGTCGCCGAGCGGGCGAACGCGTTGCCGTGGGCGTTGCCCTCGCCCATCGGCACGCGGACCGCCTCGACCTCCTCGACGGCGTTGGCCGTGCCGTCGACGGTCATGTCCAGCCGGGCGGAGAACAGGTGCTGGTGGAACGGCGCGCCCAGGCCCGGCGCCACCTCGGTGGCGTACTCGCCCGGCGTGCCGGAGGTGAACACGATGCCGGTCGCCTTGCACTCCAGCTCGATGGTGCCGTCGAGGTAGAGGTCCGTAGTCGTAGTTGCCGATCGGGGTGAAGAAGGAGATCACCAGGCGACGCTGGCGCCGCACCTCGCGGGCGCCGGTGAAGATGTCGGTGTGCTTCCAGAGGACCCCGTGGTCCTCCTCGTGCAGGCAGATGGCGTTGCCGATCGTGCGCGGGTTGCCCAGGTCGTCGGCGACCACCGCGTCGAGGTAGTGGATGTCGCCGAGGCAGTCGCAGCCCAGCTGCAGGGAGTCGGCGTAGCGGGCGAACATGTACTCGCCGCAGTCGAAGTAGTTCTGCCAGAACCGCACCGGCGCCGGGTCGGCGTAGGGCACGACCATCTCCGCGACCGAGGCCCGGTAGCAGATCGGGCGGTCGTCGAAGGCGATCTGGTGCAGGGTCAGACCCTCGCGCTCGTTGAACCCGACGCGCAGGTCCCACTTGCCCCAGCGGACGCGGCCGTCGGTGACGGTGAACGAGCGCCCCTCGGGCTGGGTGATCTCGATCGGCCTCAGCGAGGTCATGTGCTCGCCCTGCACGGCCGGGTCGTCGAAGTTCCCGCTGGTCGCGGGCACCGGGACGACACCGGTGTCGATCACCCGGTCGACCGTGCGGGCGGTGAGGTCGACGTAGGCGACGAGCCCGTCGACGGGGTGCGCCCAGGCGTGGTCGGCCTCGTGGTCCTGGCGGAACCCGAAGGCCCTGGCGAGCCGGCGGCCCTTCTCCCCGGGGACGTCGTAGACACCGGCCGAGAGCGGCACCGCGCGCACCGAGGCGGGCTCCAGCCCGCGCTCCTCCAGCGCGGCGAGCCAGTCCGGTGAGGCGTTGAGGACGTCCTCGATGAACTCGAACTCCGAGTCGATGATCGGCGGCTGGCCCTCGCGCTCGGGCTCCAGCTCGCGGCTGGAGACCAGCTCGCGGCGGGTGGCCGAGACGACCGTGTCGTGGGACCGGCCGGTGCCCAGGTCCAGCAGCACCGCGCGGAAGCTGCGGTCGGCGTCGGTGCCGTCGGGGTGGGCGAGCACCTCGGACTTGGCGGGCTCCTCGGGGGCGAAGAACGCGAAGCGGACGTTCTCGCCGAGCAGCCCGGCCGCGGCGAGGACCTCGCGGACGGCGGTGACCTCGGCCGCGGTGGTCGGGGCCAGTGGATGGGTGGCGGTCGTGCGCGGCTCCTGGACGGCGGTCATCGGGTCTCCTCCTGGAGGTCGGTTCCGGCGGTGTCGTGCCCGGTGTCGTCCCCGACGACGGTTCCGGGCGCGGCGGACGAGGGCAAGGGCCCGGGGCGGGCACCGGTGAAGCGGGTCAGGACCGCTCCGAGGACGAACGCGGCGACGAGGACCCCGCCGATGGCGGTCGCCAGTGCGGGGGAGCCGCCTATGAGGGTCGGGAAGTTGGCGACGGTCAGCCACAGGCAGGCGAGCAGGCCGGCCAGCCCGAGCGCCGGGGCGAGGACGGTGTGCCAGACCCGGGTGTCGACGGGCGGGCGGCCGTCGTGCCGCGCGTCCCGCCCGCGCTGCGCGCGGAAGAACACGAGCACCGCGGCGCAGGTCAGGGCCATCAGCGCGAGCACGCCGAGGGTCGCGGTCCCGGCCATCCAGGCGAACACCTGGGTCACCGGGTCCATCCCGGTCACCGCGAACACCACGATCAGCGCCAGCGCGGTCCCGGACTGGGCCAGCGACGCGGCGTGCGGCGACGCGTGCCGGGCGTGGCTGCGGCCCAGCGCGGCGGGCATCGTGCCGGCGTTGCCGAGGGCGAACAGGTAGCGCGAGAGCACGTTGTGGAACGACAGCAGCGCCGCGAACAGGCTCGTGACCAGCAGGACCTGGGCCAGGTCGCCACCGAGGGGGCCGAGCACCGCCGTGACCGTCGTGATGATCATGTTCCCGGGGTCCTCGGTCGCCCGGGCCACGGCGCCGGCGTCGCCCCAGGCGGAGACGACCGCCCACGAGGACAGCGCGTAGAAGGCGCCGATCAGGACCAGAGCCAGATAGGTGGCGCGGGGGACGGTCCGCTCGGGGTCGCGGGCCTCGTCGCGGAACACCGCGGTGGCCTCGAAGCCGATGAACGACGCGATCGCGAACATGATCGCGATGCCGAGCGAGCCGGACAGGAACTGCGACGGCACGAACAGTGCGGTCGACCGGCCGGAGCCGAGGCCGCCGGTCGCGGCGACGACGGCGTCGAACACCAGCACGATCGCCACCTCGGCGACCAGCAGCGTGCCCAGGACCTTCCCGGACAGCTCGATGTGGCGGTAGCCCAGCACCCCGGCGACGACGAGTGCGGCGGCGGCGTAGAGGTACCAGGGCAGGGCGGGACCGCCGTAGTGCTGCACCAGCGCGTCGACGGTCGCGCCGAGGTAGCCGTACACCGCGGCCTGCACGGCGGTGTAGGTGACCAGCGCGAGGAACGCCGACCCCAGACCGGGGGCGGGGCCGAGCCCACGGGCCACGTAGGCGTAGAAGGCGCCGGCGCCCGGGACGTGCCGCGACATCGCGCAGAAGCCCACCGCGAACAGCAGCAGCACCACCGCGCACAGCACGAAGGTCATCGGGAACGCGGCGCCGTTGCCCGCGGCCAGCCCCAGCGGCACCGTGCCCGCGACGACGGTCAGCGGCGCGGCCGCGGCGACCACCATGAACACGATCGGCCCGGCGCCCAGCGTCCCGCGCAGACGGTGCCGGTCCGCGGGCTCCGCGGACGGCGACGGTGGTGACGGGCGGGGCGCGGGTGCGCTCACGGTTCCTCCTGGCGGTCGAGGCGGTCGAGGCGGACGTCGGGTGCCGGGACGGTGGCCGGTGCCGCGGACCGTGCACAACGCCGGATCCCGTGTGGTGCGAATCACCGGTGGTGGTGTTCCCGCACGGCGGGAACGGCGCCGCAGTTTTTCTCGTTCGACCCGTCGTCGCTGGTCATGGCGTCGACATGGGGAGCTAGTGTCGCGTAAACGATGTTCTTTGACCGGGTCGGCAGTGGTTGAGTAGGTGGTCTGCGGGTTTGGTCCAGATGAACGGGTGGCAGCGTTCGTTCCAGCCGTCGATGAACCGGCCGATCGCGCCGATCAGTTCTCTGACGCTGCCGAAGCTGCCGTGGCGAATGGCCTGGCGGGTGATGACCCCGAAAAAGACCTCGACCATGTTCAGCCACGATCCCGAGGTCGGGGTGAAGTGCAGGGTGATCCGCGGGTTGCGGGCCAGCCAGGCCTTCACTGCGGGGTGCTTGTGGGTCGCGTAGTTGTCCACCACCAGGTGCAGCTTGCGCCGCGGGTAGGCCTTCGCGACCTGCTTGAGGAACCGCAGGAACTCCTGATGGCGATGCCGCGGCAGGCACGCCTGCTCGACCCGCCCGGTCGCGACCTCTAACGCCGCGAACAGCGTGGTGGTGCCGTGACGGACGTAGTCATGCGTCCGTTTCTCCGGGATACCGGGCATGATCGGCAGGATCGGCGCTGTCCGGTCCAGGGCCTGGACCTGGGATTTCTCGTCGACGCAGAGCACGACGGCCTTGTCCGGCGGGTTCAGATACAACCCGACGATGTCGCGGACCTTGGCTTCGAGCTCGGGATCGGTGGAGAACTTGAACGTCTCGGACTTCCACGGCTGCAGCCCCCACCGCCGCCAAATCTTGCCGATCCACACGTGGGAGATCCCGAGCTCGGCACCGAGCAGCCGTGACGACCAGTGCGTGACTCCGAGCCGCTCAGGCGGCGGTTCCAGCGTGGCGAGCACGACCGCGACCTCGTCGATCACCGGCGGCCGGCCCGCCTTGGGCCGGTCGGCCAGCCCGGCGATCCCCTCAGCGGCGTAACGCTTCTTCCACCCGATCACCGTCGCCTTCGACGCCCCGACCAGTGTGACGATGTCCTTGACCGCCACCCCGTCCGCGGCCAGCAACACGATCCTGCCCCGTCGGGCCAGTCCCGCCGAAACCGACGAGGAACGCAGCCAGGACTCCAGCACCTCGCGGTCGGCGGCCGGAACGTCCACGGTCACAGTCAACGGCACAGCTCATGATCCCGTAAACCAGCCCGTGAGTAAAGTAACCTAGTTACCGCAACACTAGTGTCCGCGGGCGAGGATCACCGGTGAGGGTGGGGAGGGGGCGTCGTGACGTCGTTGCGTGACCGGTCACCGGTGCACGGCCTGGCCCGGCGACGGCTGGGCCCGGCCGACGTCGCGGCCCAGTCGATCGCCGGATCGGCGCCCTCGGCGGCGATGGCGGCCACCCCGGTGATCGTCGCGGGGATGGCCGGGGCGGGCACGGTGTGGTCGTTCGTCGTCGCCGGTGTGCTCGCGCTGCTCGTCGCCGCCTCGATCGCCCGGTTCACCCGCCGGATGGCGGCGCCCGGGGGGATCTACACGCTGACCGCGCAGGGCCTCGGCGCCGGACCGGCGTTCGCGGCCGGGATCGCGACGCTGGCCGGGTACCTGCTGCTGTGCGGCGCGGCGATCGCGGGTGCGGTGGCCTACCTCGGGCCGCTGTGCGGGCCGTGGGCGACCGGGCCGCTCGCGTCGGCACTGCTCGCCGTCGCGGTCGGCGCGGTGGTGACCGCGCTGGTCGTGCGCGGGGTCCGCCCCGCGGCGCGGGTGGTGCTGCTGGTGGAGGCGGTCGCGGTCGCGGTGCTGGTCGGGGTGTTCGTGGTGCTGCTCGTCGGCGGCCCGCTGCCCGGCACCGGTGCTCCCGCCCCGCCCGCCGGCCCGGGTGCGGTCGCCGCGGGCGTGGTGCCCGCGCTGGCGGCGTTCATCGGCTTCGAGGTGGCCACCTCGCTCGGGGCCGAGGCCCGGCGCCCGTTCCGGTCGGTGCCGCGCGCGGTCACCGCGACCGCGGCGGTGACCGCCGTGCTCTACGTCCTCGCGGCCGCGGTGCAGGTCTCCGGGTTCGCCGCCGTCCCGGGCGGGCTGGCCGGGCAGACCCAGCCGGTGCAGGTACTCGCCGTCGCCCGAGGCTGGTCCTGGATCCCCCCGCTGCTCGACGCCGCGCTCGTCCTGTCCTTCCTGGCCTGCGCGGTCGCGACGACCACCGCGCTGTCGCGGGTGCTGTTCGCCCTGGCCCGCGACGGCGTCGTGCCCCGCCCGCTGGGGCGCACCCACCGCCGGTTCCGGATCCCGCACGTCGCCGTCGGGCTCGGGGCGCCCGCGGCGACGCTCGCGGTCGCCGTCCCGGTGGCGCTGGGCGTCCCGGTCGGGACGGTGCTCGCCGCGCTGCTCGGCGTCGCGACGGTCGGGTTCCTCGTCGGCTACGCGCTGGTCTGCCTGGCCGCGCCGGCCTTCCTGCGCCGCATCGGCGAGCTGACCCCGGCCGCGGTCGCGACCGCGGTGGTGGCCGTCCCGTCGCTGGTCGCGGCCCTGGTCGCGTTCGTCGTCGCCGCCCCGGCCACCGGGATCGCGCTCGCCGTGGCGCTCGGGGCCGGTGCGGTGTGGGCCGTCGTGCTGCGCCGCCGCGGGCGGCTGCACGGCCTGGGCGTCTACGACGAGACCGTCGCCTCCGACGTCTGGGGGCGGGCCCGGTGACCGCCGACCCGGTGCCGCTGAGCGGCCGGCAGCCGCGGGCGGTGCGGACCGCGCTCGCCGTGCTGGAGGAGGTGGTCGCGGCCGGGCCCGGGGTCACCGCGAAGGAGCTGTCGACGGCACTGCGGCTGCCCCCGTTACCTTCTTGATCAAGCCCGCTGAGGGCTTGCAGGCCGCCGGCCGCGGTATGACTGACTGCCCCTGTCGCCCGATGATCTGGGGGGTGTTGTCGCCGTGGCCGGAGGGCGCCAACGACCGCTGATAGAGACCTGACCCGTGTGGTCTGCTCGTAACGTGGCTGCCGGCGCGGGTGCTCGTGGTCGGCCTGCCGCGACGAGAAGGGAGCGGCGGTTGCCCGATCCTGACCAGCACCCGACCGGGTTCGCGGTGTTCTGCGGCCTGGACGTGGGCAAGTCCGAACACCACGCCTGCGCGGTCGACACCAACGGGAAGCGGGTGCACGACAAGGCCCTGCCCAACGACGAATCGGCGCTGCGCACCGTGCTGTCCGGGCTGGCCGAGCACGGCGCGGTGCTGATGGTCATCGACCAGCCCGCCTCGATCGGAGCGCTGGCCATCGCCGTCGCTCGTGATCTGGGGATCACGGTGGCCTACCTGCCCGGGCTGGCGATGCGCCGCATCGCCGACCTGCATCCCGGGCAGGCCAAGACCGACGCCCGCGACGCCCACGTGATCGCCGAGGCCGCCCGGACGATGCCGCACACCCTGCGCCGGGTCGGCACCGACGACGAGACCCTCGCCGAACTCACTGTGCTCGCCGGTTACGACGATGACCTGGCTGGGCAGAGCACCCGGCTGACGAACCGGCTGCGCGACGCCCTGCTGCATGTTCATCCCGCCCTGGAACGCCTGCTCGGGCCACGCCTGGACCGCGGTGGCGTGCTCGACCTGCTCGCGGCCGCGCCCACCCCGCAAGCCCTGCGAGAGCTCGGCGCTGACGGGATCGCCGAGACGATGCGGGCCCGGTCGCCTCGACTGGCCCGCACCCTTCCCGCCCAGATCCTGACCTCGCTCGACGCCCAGAGCCTGACCGTTCCCGGCACGGCCGCGTTCGCCCGTGTCATCACCGGCGTCGCCGGGCAGCTGCGCCAGGTCCACACCGAACGCGACCAGCTCGCCGACGAGCTCGAAGCCCGCCTGGAGGCCCACCCTCTTGGACCGGTCCTGACCTCGATGCCCGGACTCGGGGTCAGGACCGCCATCAAGATCCTCACCATCGTCGGCGACGGCTCCGGGTTCCCCACCGCCGGGCACCTCGCCGCTTACGCCGGCCTCGCCCCAGTCACCCGCCGCTCCGGCACCTCGATCAAAGGCGAAACCCGATCCCAGCGCGGCAACCACGCCCTGAAATCCGCGCTGTTCCTGTCCGCATTCGCCGCCCTGGCCGACCCCGCCAGCCGCGCCTACTACGACCGCAAACGAGCCGCCGGCAAACGACACAACGCCGCCCTGATCTGCCTCGCCCGACGCCGCACCGACGTCATCTACGCCATGCTCCGCGACCGCCGCCCCTACAACCCGCCCACGGTCAACAACCCCGATCCAGAACTCGCCGCCGCTTGACGAACCCATAGAGACACCCCCCGCGACCACCTACCGGGTGCTGAACCTGCTCGTCGGGGAGGAGTACCTCGTCCGGCTGCCGGACCTGCGCGGCTTCGCGCTCGGACGCCGCGCCGCCCGGTTGTCCCCGGTCGCGGTCCCGCGGCTGCCGACCGCGGCGCGCACAGTCGTCGACCACCTGCGGGGCCGGGTCCGCTGGGGCGTGCACCTGGCGCTCTACGACGGCGCCCGGCTGCAGGTCCCCGACCCCGACCCGGACCACCCGCCCAGCGACGCCGACCTGCTCGCCCGGCTGCCCCAGGCCTCCGCGCTGGGCCGGTTGCTGCTGGCCGAGCAGCCCGACTGGCGGGCTCTGGTCCGCGACCTGCGCCCGGTCACCGACCGGACGGTCACCGACCCGGACACCCTCGACGCCGTCCTCGACGAGGTCCGCCGGGACGGCCTGGCCGCCCAGACCGGTCAGCTGCGCCCGGACCGCGGGTGCCTGGCGGTGCCGGTCCGCTCACCCGCCGACGGCGCACTGGTCGCCGGGCTCGCGCTGTCCGGCCCGGCGGCCCGGGTCGCCGACCCGGACCCCGAGCTGGTCGCCCTGCTGCGCGAGCACGCCGCCCTGCTGGGGCCGCTGCTCGGCTGAGGCCCCACGCGGTGCGCCCCCGCGCGGTCACTGCTCCAGTTCGGCCAGGTCCTTGCGGGCCTGCTCCAGCTCGGCCTCCAGCTCCGCGACCCGCGCGGCCTTGGCCGCCCGGGCCCCCTCGATGAGCTCGTCGACCGGCCCGGCGAGGTCGGCGTGCAACGCCGCGGCCGCCGCGGACACCGCCGACGCCGTGACCGGCAGCCCGCGGGCGACCCACGTGCTGCCCTGCTTCAGCTCGGCCTGCCAGTCGCCGTCGGCGGACCCGCTGACGGTCAGGGTCATCGTCACGACCCGGGTGGTGCGGGCGGTCGAGCCCGGTGGCCTGCCCCGCCTGCGCTTGGGCGGCTCGGGCGTCCCGGCGCTCGCGGGGTCCGCGGGGTCCGCGGGCGGGGTCTCCCCGCCGGTCGTCAGCTCGTCGTCCACGTGCGTCCTCGTCCCTCTCCACTCGGCTGCACGGCCAGGTACAAGGGTGATTCACGAACGCCTGTTCGCCGGTAGCGACCCGCCCGATTGGTCCGTGTGGGTGTCGGTGCGCGGTGACGGTCACGGTCCGCCGCGACGGCGGTCACCCACAGGAGGATCGGCGTGGCGGTGGCCCGGGTGCCAGCATCGTGACCATGCGGATCGACCACCTCGACCACCTCGTGCTGACCGTCGCCGACGTCGACGTCACCCTCGCCTTCTACACCCGCGTGCTCGGCATGGAGGCCGTCGAGTTCGGCGGTGGCCGCCGCGCTCTCGCCTTCGGCCCCAGCAAGATCAACCTGCACGAGGCGGGGCGGGAGTTCGAGCCGAAGGCCGAGCGGCCCACCCCGGGCAGTGCCGACCTGTGCCTGATCACCCTCGACCCGTTGGAGCAGGTGCAGCGCGACCTCGCCGAGGCCGGCGTCGCCGTCGAGGAGGGGCCGGTCGAGCGGACCGGGGCACGCGGTCGGCTGCGCAGCGTCTACCTGCGCGACCCGGACCGGAACCTGATCGAGATCAGCAACGAGCTCTGACCCCCGCTCACGTCGCCCGGGAGGGCTCCGGGCCCGTCCCGCCGAGCCGGTCCGCCGCGGCCGAGACCGGGATGGTGAGCAGCCAGGAGAGCATCGCCGCGGTGGGGCTCACCGGCGCGATCGCCAGCGACGGCAGGAACGACACCACCGGCGCCAGCCCGTCGAGCAGCGTGCGGCGGGCCTCCGCCGGGGTGACCTCGGGGCGGGTCAGCCGCCCGCCGACGGCGCCGTAGGCCCACATCGCGGCCGAGAACGAGCCGATCAGCACCAGGTTCGCGGCGTAGAGCACGACGGCGGCGGTGCTGTCGCCGTGCCCGCCCAGCAGCGAGGTGGGGAACGGCAGGAACGCGATGCCGCACAGGTAGCCCAGGTTGAGCGTCATCAGCCGGGCGTCGGCGCGGTCGAACCGGGCGAACAGCCGGTGGTGGACCGTCCAGTACCGGCCGATGACCGCGAAGCTCAGCAGGAACGTCGCCATCCGCGGCAGGAGCTCCAGCAGCTGCGGCCCGACCGGCCCCTCGCCGATCTCGGCGTCGGTCAGCGGCAGCACCAGCAGCGTGATCGCGATCGCGAACACCCCGTCGCTGAAGAACATGATCCGTTCCAGCCCGACCTGGATCCCTCGCCGCATCCGCTCCTCCTTGCCCCGTGCAACGGTCGTCATCGTGCCGCACCCCTCGCCCCGGCCCTACCCTGGTGCGCTGTGACGACGACCCGTCCCGTGCGCACGGTCCGCTTCCACGCCACGGGCGGCCCGGAGGTGCTGCGGGTCGAAGCGGTGCCGCTGCGCGACCCGGGGCCGGGGGAGGTGCGCATCCGGGTGCACGCGGTCGGGCTCAACCGCTCCGAGGTCAACTTCCGCCGCGGCACCTACCTCGAGGCCCCCGTGCTCCCCGCCGGCCTGGGCAGCGAGTGTTCGGGCACCGTCCTGGCGACCGGGCCCGGGGTGACGGGGTGGGCGCCCGGCGACGAGGTGTGCGTGATCCCGGCGTCGTCGCAGAACGAGCACCCGGTCTACGCCGACGAGGCGGTCGTGCCCGTCCGGTCGCTGCTGGCCCGCCCGCCCGGTCTCGACGACGACGGCGCCGCCGCGCTGTGGATGCCGCTGCTGACCGTGTGGGGCATGACCCGCCACGCCGTCCGGCTGCGGGAGGGGGACCGGCTCGTCGTCACGGCCGCGGCGAACAGCATCGGGGCCGCGGCGCTGCAGGTCGCGCGGCACCTCGGGGTGCGCGCCGTCGCCGTCGTCCCCGACGACCGGCACGCCGGTGCGCTCCGGGCGGCAGGTGCGGCGCAGGTGCTCACCGGCACGCCCGACGCGGACGAGCTGCGGGCGGCGCTGGGCGGCGGCGCCGACCTCGTCCTGGACGCCGAGGGCGGCCCCGGCGTCGCGCGCCTCGTGCGGGCCTGCGCCCCGGGCGGTGCGGTGATCGTCCACGGCGGGCTGTCGGGGGAGCCGACCCCGTTGCCCGCAGCCGGGTACGCGCCGGTGTGGCTGCGTCGCTTCCACGTCCGCGAGGTCACCGGTGACCCGGCGGTGCTGGCCCGGGCCGAGGCGTTCGCCCGCGCCGGGCTCGCCGCGGGCACGCTCGCGCCGCTGGTCGAGCGGGTCTTCGACCTCGACGACGGCGTCGCGGCCGTCGTCGCTGCACACGACCACCTGGAGTCACCGGACCGGGCGCCGGGCAAGCCGGTGCTGCGGACCGGTCAGCGGAACAGGTAGGCGCCCAGCAGGGCGTTCCCGACGCCGGCGATCAGGCCGAGGGCGCCGAGCGCGATCGCGACGACGGCGGTGCGCCCCGCGCCGCGGCGGCGTGCCGTGACACCCATCCACGTCGCGACCGCTCCACCGGCCCAGCCGAGCACGGCCACGAGCAGGGCGCCGATCGCGGCGAGCGCGCCCAGGAACGCGGCCTGCCGGGCGAGGCGGTCGGCGTCGACGGCGGTGTGCGGCACGGAGCCTCCTCCACGTCGGGACCCCGACCGTAGCGGGACATGGGGACGATCACGGTCGTTCGCATTGCTCATGACATGGATTGCGGGATGCAATGTTCAACAGGTCCGATACGTCCATGATCTCTCCGGGGTCCGTTCCCGGGGGAAGGCGATGACATGTCCCGAACATCCGGTGCAGCGCACGCCCCCAGCCCGTTCCGCCAGCCCAGGGCCGTGTGGGCGGTGGCCTTCGCCTGCGTCATCTCGTTCATGGGCATCGGGCTGGTCGACCCGATCCTGCCGTCGCTGTCCGGGCAGCTGCACGCCACGCACGCCGAGGTCGAGCTGCTGTTCACCAGCTACCTCGTCGTGACCGCGATCGCGATGCTGGTGACCGGCTGGGTGTCGTCCCGGATCGGCGCGAAGAGGACCCTCGTCATCGGCCTGGCGCTGATCGTGGTGTTCGCCGCGCTGGCCGGGGCGTCGTCGGGGATCTGGGGCATCGTCGGCTTCCGGGCCGGCTGGGGCCTGGGCAACGCGTTGTTCATCGCGACCTCGCTCGCGGTCATCGTCGGCTCGGCCTCGGGCGGGTTCGCCGGCGCGATCGTGCTCTACGAGACCGCGCTCGGCGTGGGCATCGCCACCGGCCCGCTGCTCGGCGGGCTGCTCGGCAACGTCTCCTGGCGGGGCCCGTTCTTCGGCGTCTCGGTGCTGATGCTGATCGCGCTCGTCGCGACCGTCGTGCTGCTGGAACCGACGCCGGTCCCGACCCACAAGGCACGGCTCTCCGAGCCGCTGGCCGCCCTGCGCCACCGCGCGCTCGCCACCACCAGCGGGGTCGGGCTGCTCTACAACTGGGGCTTCTTCACCCTGCTCGGCTACGCACCGTTCCTGATGGGCGGGCTCGACCCGATCTCGCTCGGTGCGGTGTTCTTCGGCTGGGGACTGCTGGTCGCGGCCTTCGCGGTGTTCGGCGCGCCCTGGCTCAAGGACCGCTTCGGCACCGCGCGCACCCTCTACGGCGCGCTCGTCGGCATCGCGGTGCTGCTCGCGGCCATCGGGCTGTTCGACGACGTGCCCGCCGTGGTGATCGTCGCGGTGGTCCTGTCCGGCATCGTGGTCGGCGTCAACAACACCCTGGTGACGACGGCGGTCATGTCCATCTCGCCGGTGCCCCGCCCGACCGCGTCGGCCACCTACGGGTTCGTCCGGTTCATCGGTGGCGGTCTCGCCCCGTTCGCCGCGGGCCTGATGGCCGCGGCCGTCGGCGCCTCGCTGCCGTTCCTGATCGCCGCGGTCGTCGTGCTGGTGGGGGTGGCCCTGCTGTCGACGATCCGCCGCGAACTCGACGCCGCCGACGCCGAGGCCGAGCAGCCCGGCCCGTCGCACGAGCGCGCCGACGCCGAGTCGGCCGTCCGGGAGGTGCCCGGTCTGCCGACCGAGGCCGTGATCGCCGAGGACGCGCTGCAGCACGACCGGCGCTGAGTCCCCC
The DNA here is from genome assembly GCF_020131355.1 of Pseudonocardia sp. ICBG1293. Classification (GTDB taxonomy): domain Bacteria; phylum Actinomycetota; class Actinomycetes; order Mycobacteriales; family Pseudonocardiaceae; genus Pseudonocardia. The sequence continues at coordinate 71,666 of NZ_JAHLEL010000044.1, read as the reverse complement.
CGCCCCGCGCGGGCCCCGTCCGGACCGTCCGGACGGGGCCCCTCCGTGTCGTGCCGCCCGGGCCGGTGGCGCGGTCAGCCGGCGACGAGGGCGGCGAAGCGGTCCAGGTCGACGTTGCCGCCGGAGATCGTGACCCCGATCCGGGCGCCCGCCCACCGCGCCGGGTCCGCGGCGACCGCGGCCCGGACACCGGCGAACGCCAGCGCCCCGGTCGGCTCGACGAGCACCTTGTAGCGCGAGGCGAACAGAGCCATCGACGAGACCAGCGCGGCGTCCGGGACGGTGACGATGTCGGTGACGTGCTCGGCGATCACCGGGAACGTGTGGTCGCCGAGGTGGGTGGTGGCCGCGCCGTCGGCGAGCGTGCGGGGCTGCGGGATCCGTACGACGTGCCCGGCGCGCAGGGACTGCAGGCCGTCGTCCCCGGCCTCGGGCTCGACGCCGTACACCCGGGCGTCGGGGGACAGTGCCTGCGCCGCGAGGAGCGACCCGGACAGCAGACCGCCCCCGCCGAGGCAGACGAACAGCGCGTCGAGCGGGCCGTGGTCCTCCAGCAGCTCCAGCACCGCGGTGCCCTGCCCGGCGATGACGTGCGGGTGGTCGTAGGGCGGGACGAGGGTGAGCCCACGCTCCTCCGACAGCGTGGCCGCGATGGCCGCGCGGTCCTCGGCGTAGCGGTCGTAGCCGACGACCTCGGCGCCGTACCCGCGGGTGGCGGCGAGCTTCGAGGCCGGGGCGTCGTGCGGCATCACGATCGTCGCGGGGACCTCCAGCAGCTGTGCGGCCAGCGCCACGGCCTGGGCGTGGTTGCCCGAGGAGAACGCGACGACCCCCGCCCGCCGCTGTGCCGCGGACAGCCGGGACAGCGTGTGGAACGCCCCGCGGAACTTGAAGCTCCCGGTGCGCTGGAGGTTCTCCGCCTTCACGAACACCTGGGCGCCGAGCTCGGCGTCGGTGAGCCGGGAGGTGAGGACGGGGGTGCGGTGGGCGTGCCCGCGCAGGATCGCTGCGGCGGCACGGACGTCGTCGGGGGTGGGGAGAGCGTTCACCGGACCACCTTCCGCCGCCCGGCGGAGCCGGTTCAAGTCCGTTCGGATCCATTCACGATCGGGTGTAACGACCGACACGTCCGGATCGCTGCTACCTGCGTGGCTCCCCCACGTTCCCCGGAAGGCCCCCCGATGCGCCTCCGCTCCCTGTCCGCCGCCGTGCTCCTCGCGACCGCGACCGCGGCCGCCCTCCCGCTCGCCGGTACGGCCTTCGCCCAGGACCGCGACTGCAAGGACTTCGCCAGCCAGGCCGACGCCCAGGCGGCCCTGACCCCGGGTGACCCGGAGAACCTCGACGCGAACGACAACGGCGTGGCCTGCGAGGACCACGACTACGGCAGCGCGGCGTCCCCGGCCCCGGTCGAGGCCGGTGGCGGCCCGGCCGACGTCCTCCCGCTCGCACTCGGTGCCGTCGTCGCCGGTGGGGTCGGCGCGGTGCGGCGCGTCGCCGCCGGTCGCCGCGGCTGACGCCGGCCCCGTGCCCGGTCCCGTCCTCCCGCTGCCCGGACCCGCCGCACCGTCCGGTGCGCGGGCCGGGCGCGGCCCCGTGGCCGGGGACCGGGCCGGGCGCGGAACGGTGGCCGGGGACCGGGCCCGGCGCGGAACGGTGGCCGGGGACCGGGCCGGGACGGTGCGGCGCGGGAGGGACCGCGGGCGACGGGCGCGGCGACGGGCCGGTGCGCTGCGCCGGGTGACGCGGGTGCTGGCGCCGGTCGGTGTCCTCACCGCCGCGCTGCTGCTCGCCGACCCCGCGGGCGCACCCGAGCCCGGGGCGACGGCCGTCGCCGCTGTCCCGGTGCCCGCTCCGGCGCCCGCGCCGGGGGCGTTGCTGCCGCCGGGGCCCGCACCGCTGGTGCGGTCCGAGCCGGTCCGGCTGCTGGTCGACCGGCTCGGGCTCGACACCGTGCCCCGGCCGATGGGGCTGGCCGCGGACCGGTCGATGGAGGTCCCCGCGGATGCGGGCACCGTCGGCTGGTACACCGGCGCGCCGACCCCCGGCGAGGTCGGTCCCGCCGTGCTCACCGCGCACGTCGACTGGAAGGGGCTGCCCGGTGCCTTCGCCGACCTGGACACCCTGGAGCCCGGCGACGAGATCCGGGTCGACCGGGCCGACGGGACGTCGGTGGTGTTCGCCGTGCGCCGGGTGGGGCGCTTCCCCAAGGCGGAGTTCCCGACCGCCGAGGTCTACGGCGACCTCGACCACGCGGGCCTGCGACTGATCACCTGCGGCGGGGTGTTCGACCGGTCGGCCCGCAGCTACGTCGACAACGTCGTCGTGTTCGCCGACCAGGTCCGCTGAGCGGCCCGACCGTCCCGCGCGCGTCGAGATGCAGCCCAGCGGGCTGTGGAGATCCACAATTCCCGCTGAGCTGCATCTCGACGACCGGGCCGGCTGGACCGGGTCGCCGGGCGGGGCGCGGGGTTCATCTCCGGCGCCCGGTGCCCCGTCCCGGTGTCGCGGTCCGCGGGTCCTCGGGCCAGGCGTGCTTCGGGTAGCGCCCGCGGAGCTCGGCCCGGACCTGCGGGTAGGCGTTGTCCCAGAACGAGTCCAGGTCCGCGGTGACCGCGGTCGGACGCCCGGCGGGCGACAGCAGGTGCAGCACCACCGGCACCCGCCCGTCGGCGACGGCGGGGGAGCCGGTCCAGCCGAACACCTCCTGGACCTTCACCGGCAGGGCGGGCGCCGCGCCGGAGTAGTCGACCGCGATCCGGGACCCGGTGGGCACGGTCATCCGCTCCGGCGCCAGGTCGTCGATCCGGCCGGCGAGCCCCCCGACGTGCGCGGCGACGTGGCGGCGCAGCGCGGGCCCGGCGTCGACCCGGGCGAGGTCGGAACGTCGCCGGGCGGTGGCGAGCGGACCGGCCAGCCAGCCGGCGGGGTCGGCGGCCGCGTCGAGCAGCGCCTCCTCGGACACGTCCGGCCACGGTTCACCCAGCACCCGGTGCAGGAAGCCCAGCCGCTCGCGCAACGACACCGCCCCCGCCGTCCAGCGCAGCAGCCCGGTGCCCTCGGCCCGCAGCCCGGCGACCAGGGCCTCCCGGACGGCACCGGGGTCGGGGGAGCGGTCGGGCTTCTCCGACAGCACGATCGCGCCGAGCCGGTCGACGGTGCGGGCCCGGACGTCGCCGTCGCTCCACACCACCTCCGAGCCGGTGACCCGCAGCGGCGCGCCGGCCCGCAGCGCGGTCGCGGCGTCGGTGGGCGCCGCGAGGCGGACCCGACCGTGGGTCTGCCCGGGCCGCCGGTCGGCGACGGCGACGGCGAGCCACCCGGCGTCGCGCAGCGGGCCGGGCGGGACCTCGACCGCGGTGCCGCCGGCCATCAGGAACACCCCGGTCGCGGTGTCGCGGCGCCGGGCGAGCCGTTCCGGGTGGGCGAGCCCGGTGACCAGCGCGACGAGCTCGGCGCCCGCAGCCCCCTCGGCGCGATCGGTCCGTCCCCGGGCCCGCGCCGGTGTCCCGGCGGCAGCGCCGGAGCGGTGCCCCGTGTCCGGCGACCCCGTGTCCGGCGAGCCCGTGTCCGGCGACCCCGTGTCCGGCGACCCGGTGCCCGGCGACCCCGTGTCCGGCGGGGCGGCGGCCGCGGGGGACGAGGTGGCCGCGGGTGTGGCAGCGCGGGCGCGGCGCAGGGCGCCGGTGAGCCGGTCCCGGTCCCCCCGCCACCGCCGGGCGCCGGGGGCGTCACCGGAACGCAGCCGGGCCAGCGCGGCGGTCAGGTCGTCGGCGGGACCGGCCAGGGTGTCGTCGTCGAGGACCGCGACGATCCCGGCGACCTCGCGCGGGTCCCCACCGGCGGCGACCCCGTCGAGCAGGGCCCTGGCCAGCCGCGGGTGCAGGCCCAGTGCGGAGATCCGCCGTCCCCGGTCGGTGACCGCGCCGCCGGCGTCGATCGCGCCGAGCGCCCCCAGCACGGAGCGTCCGGCGGCCAGCGGACCCGGCGGCGGAGCGTCCCACCAGCGCAGACCGGTGCCGTCCGGGGTGCCCCACACGGCCAGGTCGAGCGCGAGCGCGGTGAGGTCGGCGGTGCGGATCTCCGGATCCGGGGCGTCGGCGAGACCCTCGCCCTCGGGCCAGCACCGGTAGGCGACGCCGGGCGCCTCCCGCCCGGCCCGTCCCGCGCGCTGGGTCGCGACCGCCCGCGAGACGCGCCGGGTGACCAGGCCGGACAACCCGCGCCGGTGGTCGGTGTGCGGGACCCGGACCAGTCCGGAGTCGACGACGGCCCGGACCCCGGGCACGGTCAGGCTGGACTCGGCGACGGCGGTCGCGAGCACGATCCGCCGCCGCGGGCCCTCGCGCAGCGCGGCGTCCTGCTCGGCGGCGGGGAGCCTGCCGTGCAGCGCCAGGACGTCGGCGTCGGGCCCCAGCTCGCGCAGCGCGGACGCGGTCCGCCCGATCTCGGCCACACCCGGGAGGAAGGCCAGCACACTGCCGTGCTCGAGCGCCCGCAGGCAGGTGCGGGCGACGGTGTGCTCGATCCGTTCGGTCCCGCCGCGTCCGGCCCGGGCCGGCGGGACGTGGGTGACGGTGACGTCGTGGCTGCGGGCCGCGACCTCCAGCACCGGAGCGGGGTCGTCGTCGCCGCCCAGCAGCGCGGCCGGCCGGGCCGCGGCGAGGGTGGCGGAGGTGGCGAGCAGCCGCAGGTCGGGGCGCAGGCCGTCGCGGGCGTCGAGCAGCAGGGTGAGCAGCAGGTCGGCGTCGAGCTGGCGTTCGTGCACCTCGTCGAGGACGACGGTGGACACCCCGGCCAGCTCCGGGTCCCCGGCGAGGCGGCGCAGCAGCAGCCCCGAGGTGACGACCTCGACGCGGGTGCCGGGGCCGGTGCGGGCGTCACCGCGGACGCGGTAGCCCACCGGGCCGCCGACCTCGGTCCCCAGCAGCGACGACATCCGGGCCGCGGCGGCACGGGCGGCGACCCGGCGCGGCTCGGCGACCAGCACCGTCCCCTCCGGGGCCGGGCCGGACCCGTCGAGCCCGGCCAGGGCGAGCGGGACCAGGGTGGTCTTGCCGGTGCCGGGCGGCGCGACGAGCACGGCGCCGCCGCGGGCGTCCAGCGCCGTGCGCAGCTCGTCGAGGACGGCGCGGACCGGCAGGTCGGGGAGCGGAGGCATCACCCCCGAGTATGGGTCAGGCCAGGCCGCTGTAGGACAGCACCATGATCACGGCGACCGCGGCGGCCAGCCCGGCGGTGATCAGCAGCAGGACCCAGCCGGGCAGCGCGGCCTCGTCGAGGACGGGGGCCGTGGGGCGGTGCGTGGTGGCGGGCATCGGTGCTCCTGCGGTTCGGGCTGCGTCGGACGGACGAACCTGATGTCGCGTACGGACCAGGAACCGTTAACCGTGGTCCCCGAAACTGATGACGGCTAGGTTCGGGAGCGACGTCGACGACGACCGTCAGGCCCACCTTCCGGAGGTGCGATGAGCTCGCCCACCACCACCCGACCGGCATCCGACGCGGCCCGGGTGGCGCAGGCCGCCCGCGAGGTGGTCGAGGCCCACGACCCGCGGTCGGTGCCGCGCGAGGAGCTGTTCGGCGCCCTCTACGACGCCGGTCTGGCCTGGGTGCACCACCCCGAGGGCCTCGGCGGGCTCGGCCTGTCCCGCGGGCTGCAGTCGGTGGTCGACCAGGTCGTCACCGACGCCGGCGGCGAGCGGATGTTCGCGGTCAACCCGATCGGCTACGGGATGGGCGCGCCGACCGTCGTCGAGTACGGCCCGGACCGCGAGCAGGTCGCGGCCTGGCTGCGTCCGATGGCCACCGGCGAGGAGATCTGGTGCCAGTTGTTCAGCGAGCCCGGCGCCGGCTCCGACGTCGCCGGCCTGGCCACCTCCGCGGTCCGCGACGGCGACGAGTGGGTCGTCAACGGGCAGAAGGTCTGGACGACCCTGGCCCACGTCGCGCGGTGGGGGATGCTCGTCGCGCGCACCGATCCCGAACAGCCCAAGCACCGCGGGCTGACCTACTTCGTGATCGACATGACCCAGCCGGGCGTGGACGTGCGCCCGCTGCGCCAGATGACCGGGCAGGCCGAGTTCAACGAGGTCCACCTGCACGACGCCCGCGTCCTCGACGCGCACCGGCTCGGTGAGGTCGGCGCCGGCTGGAAGGTCGCGATCACCACCCTGATGAACGAGCGCACCGCCATCGGCGGGGTCAGCGGACGGCGCGGCAGCGGTGTCATCGGTGAGGCGCTCGGCCTGTGGCGGGCCCACCCCGACCGGCACACCCCCGTGCTGCGCGACCGGCTCGCGGCACTGTGGACACGCTCGGAGACCCACCGCCTCACCCTGGCCCGCGCGCGGCGCACTTCGAGCGCCGGCCAGCCCGGGCCGGAGGGGTCGGTGTCCAAGCTCGTCGGCGCCGAGCTGAACCAGGACGTCTACGAATTCTGCATGGAGCTGCTCGGCCCGGACGCGCTGCTCTACGACGACTGGACGATGGACCGCGCACGGGTGCACACGGACCCGAACTCCACGGTGCAGCAGCGTTTCCTGCGCTCGCGCGCGAACACCATCGAGGGCGGTACCTCCGAGGTCATGCGCAACATCCTCGGCGAACGCGTGCTGGGCCTGCCCGGCGAGCCCCGGTCGGACTCCGACCGCCCCTGGAAGGAGGTCCCCCGTGGCTGAGCAGGAGCTCCGCGAGTTCGACGTCACCGACGAGCAGCGTGCGCTGCGCGCGGCCCTGCACCGCTTCGCCGAACGCCAGCACGACGAGGCCACCCTGCGCCGTCTCGTCGGCTCCGAGGAGGGCTTCGACCGGACGCTGTGGCGCAGGCTGGGCACCGAGCTGGGCGCGCTGTCCCTCGCCGTCCCGGAGGATCTCGGTGGCGCCGGCGGGACCTGTGTGGACCAGGCCGTCGCGGCCGAGGAGCTGGGTGCGGCGCTGGTGACCGGGCCGTTGCTCGGCACCGTCGCGCTGGCCGTCCCGGCCCTGGTCGCGGCCCCGGCCGGCGCCGACCGCGACCCGCTGCTCGCCGCGCTGGCCGAGGGCTCGCGCACCGCCGCCCTCGTCGCCCGGCTCACCGCGCCCTACGACGGTGCCTCGGCGGCCGGGGTCACGGCCGACGGTCACCGTCTCACGGGCACGGTCGACCACGTCCCGGACGCGGGCTCCGCGGACGTGCTGCTCGTCGCGGCCGCCGGCGCCGACGGCCCGGTGCTGGCCGCGGTGGACGCCGGCGCCACCGGGGTGCGCGTCGAGCGGCGCGGCTCGTTCGACCTCACCCGCCCGGTCGCCCGGGTCGTCCTCGACGGAGCCGACGCGACGGTGCTGGCCACCGGCGCGGACGCCGACGACGCCCTGCGGCACGCGTTCCGTACCGCGGGGGCGCTGCTGGCCGCCGAACAGGCGGGCATCGCCCGGCGGCTGCTGGACCTGACCGTCGCCTACGCGAAGGAGCGGCTGCAGTTCGGCAGGCCCATCGGGTCGTTCCAGGCCGTCAAACACCGATGTGCGGACATGCTCGTCGCCGTCGAGCAGGCCAGGACCGCGGCGCAGCACGCGGCCTGGGCGGTCGACGACCCGCGGGTCGACGACGCCGACCTCGCGGTGGCGATCGCCCAGGCCACCTGCTCGGAGACGGCCTACCGGGTCGCCGCCGACACCGTGCAGCTGCACGGCGGGATCGGGTTCACCTGGGAGCACGTCGCGCACCTGTACTACAAGCGCGCCGTCGCCGACGCGGCCCTGCTCGGGTCGGCGCAGGCCCACCGCGAGCGGATCGCCGCGCTGGTGCTCGACACCCTCGGCGACGACGTCCGCGAGCCGCGGGTGGCGACCGGCTGAACGGCCGGGGCCGGGTCAGACCTTGTTCAGGCCCGGCTCCCGGTCCGGCACCACGAACGACGCCGCCGTACGCACCGTGGCGCCGGGCTCGCTGACCCGGGACACGGTGCGGAAGTCCGCACGCATCTGCGCGGGCGTGAAGGTCGCCAGCACGTAGCCGCGCCGGTCGAGCGACCACACCGAGCTGCCGCTCCCACCGGACTTCGCGTCGCCGTCGCCGTCGCCGCCGGAGGTCACCGAGGTGGTGACGAGCTCGGTGCCGGCGACCGTGTCGTCGTCGCCGGGGATCTCGTTGGCGTGGTGCACGTGCTCGTCCCCGGTGAGGACGACGGCATTGCGCACCCCCGCCTCGGTCCAGCCCCGCACCACCCGTTCCCGGGAGCCGGTGAACTCGCCCCAGGTGCCGGACTTGCCGCCGCGGCGCGGGGCGAAGAACACCTGCTGGGCCAGTACGTCCCAGCCGGCGGCCGAGCCCTGCAGGCCACGCAGCAGCCAGCGCTCCTGGTCGGCGCCGAGCATCGAACCCCGCGTGCGGTACTGACGGGTGTCCAGGACGTGGAAGGTCGCCAGCGAGCCCCAGGACAGCCGCCGGTAGAGCTGGATGTCCGGGCCGTCGGGCACCGAGGCACGGCGCAGCGGCATGTGCTCGTAGTAGGCCTGGGCCGCGGCCCGGCGCCGGTCGGACGTCGCACCGTCCCAGTCGTTGACCACCTCGTGGTCGTCCCACACGACCACCCACGGGGCGACGGCGTGCGCGGCCCGCAGGTCCTCGTCGGACCGCTGGTGGGCGTGCGTACGGCGGTACCCGGCGAGGTTCTTCGGCTCCGGCGGGCCCGGGTCGCGGACCTCGCCGCGGTCGGTCTCGTAGAAGTAGTCGCCCAGGTGCAGGACGAGGTCGGGGGCGTCGGCGGCCATCCCGCGGTAGGCGGTGAAGTGGCCGGCCCCGAACTTCGCGCAGGACGCCGTCGCGATGGTCAGCGAGGCGGCGGCGGCACCCACGGCCGGCGCCGTCCGGGTGCGCGCCACGGGGGACAGGTGCCCGCCGGTGCGGAACCGGTAGAAGTACTCGCGCCCGGGGGCGAGCCCGGTGGGCTCGGCGTGCACGCTGTGCGCGAGCGCGCGGGTGGCGGTCTCGGTGCCGCGCGCGGCGATGCGGGTGAAGCGTTCGTCCTCGGCGACCTCCCACTCGACCTCGACGGCCCGGTCGGGCATGCCGCCGCGGCCGTCCTCGGCCTCGGGCTCGGGGGCCAGGCGCGTCCAGAGGACCATGCCGTCCGCGGACGGGTCGCCCGAGGCGACGCCGAGGGTGAACGGGTCGGGCGTCGTCGCCTGGCGCAGGGCACCTGCGAACCAGCGGGGCACGGCGGCGGGCTCGCCGCCGGGCGTGGCCGGCACCAGACCGGCGGCCGCGGCCCCGAGGGTGCCGAGCAGCACGCTGCGGCGTGGCAGTGCGGTCACACGTCCTCCTGTGCGCGGGTCCGGCGGAACCGTCCATGCTCCGCCCCGGCACACCGGACGGCGGGGTGCACGCGCCGGGGCCGGTGTCGCCGGACGAGTGAATCACAGCACGTGGTCGGGCACGGGGACTCCGGCGGAACCGGCGGGGTGCACGTCAGGGCCCCGCGACGCGCCCGCACCGACGTGGGAAACAGTGAGCTGCATCACATTCGACTCCTCGTCGAACCACTGCCGGTCCCGTCCCGAAAACAGTGCACCGGGTGCGCACCGCTCTGCGCCCCGCGACCGCGACGGCCGCGACGTCGCGGCCGGAACCGTGCCCCGCTCCGGAAACGGTGAATACCGGACGTCCGGCGATCAATAAAAATGACTATGTAACGCGTCGGAAATGGTCGACGATTCTGCCCGTACACGTCCGTACTGCCGGGGGATGACGATGGTGTCGAAAGACGGGGTGATGACGGCCGGGCCTGTGCGCGAGCAGGAATCGCGCACCGTGTCCGAGTCGGAACGCGCTGTCGTGATCGCGTTCACGGCGATCCTCACGGAACTGTTCGACGCCCCCGTGTGTCCGGACGACCACTTCTTCGTCGACGCCGGCGCCGACTCCATGGTCCTCGCCCGTTTCTGCGCGAGGGTCCGGCAGCGTCCCGACCTGCCGCACGTCGCGATGACCGACGTGTACGCCCATCCGACCGTCGCCGGCCTGGCCGCGGCACTCGCCGGATCTCCCGCGCTCCCCGGGCGCACCGTCGACGAGGTCCGCGAGGGCTACCGGGCGATCCTGGCCGAGCTGGTCGGCTCGGACGTCGGGGCCGACGCCGACGTGTTCGCCGACCTGGGCGCCGACTCGATGACGATGACCCGGTTCTGCGCCCGGGTCCGCCGTCGCGACGACCTCCCGGACGTCGCGATGACCGACGTCTACGCCCACCCCACCGCCGCGGGTCTGGCCGTCGCGCTCGCCGGGGACACCGGGACCGCGACGGCCGGGGCGCCGCCCGCGCAGCCGGTCCCGACCGGCTCGACCCGTGCCTACGTGCTGTGCGGCGCGGCGCAGCTGGTCACCTTCGTCGTGTTCACCCTCGCCTACGGCACGCTGCTCGGCGCGGCCTACCAGTGGATCGCCCTCGGGACCGGGCTGCTCGCCTTCTACCTGCGCTCGCTGGCCGCGGTGGCGGTGGCCTTCGCGGTGTTCGCGGTGCTCCCGATCGTCGCGAAGTGGCTGCTCGTCGGACGCTGGACCGAACGCGAGATCCCGTTGTGGAGCGCGTCCTACTACCGGTTCTGGCTGGCCAGGACCCTGGTCCGGACCAACCCGCTGCTGCTGGTCGCCGCGGGCTCGCCGCTCCTGCCGCTCTACCTGCGCCTGCTCGGCGCCCGGATCGGGCCCGGCGTGGTCATGCTGGCGCGCACCATCCCGGCCTGCCCGGACCTGCTCACCGTCGGTGCGCACACCGTGCTGCGCAAGGACTCCATCCTGTCCTGCTACCGCGCCGAGCCGGGCGTCATCCGGACCGGGCGGGTCACGATCGGGTCCCGGGTGGTCGTCGGAGAGGCGTCGGTGATCGACATCGGCGCCGAGATCGGCGACGACGCCCGGCTCGCGCACGCGTCCTCGCTGCACACCGGCCAGGTCGTCCCGGCCGGGCAGACCTGGTGGGGCACGCCGGCCCGCCGCGGTGGTGGCGACCCCGGGGCCGGGGTGTCCGCCCCGGTCGGCCGGGGCAGGCGGGCCGGCTACGCGGCCGGGCAGCTCGGCTGGCTGCTGCTGGTCTGGCTGCCCCTGGGGACCGGGGTGGCCGACGCGGTGCTCGAGCGGATCCCGACCGCGGCCGCGGTGCTGTCGGCCGGCACCGCGGAGCTGCTGTCCTGGCAGATGTGGGTCGACGCCGCCGCCACCACCACGGTCCTGCTCCTCGGGGGCATGGTCATCGGGCTGTTCGGCGCCGCCGTGGTCGCGCGGGTCCTGTCGGCCGGGCTGACCGAGGGGCGCCCGTACCCGCTCTACGGTCTGCGATACACGTTGCAGCGCACCGTGTTACGCATCACGAACATCCGATTCTTCACGTATCTGTTCGGGGACAGCTCCTACATCGTCGGCTATCTGCGGATCATCGGTCACGATCTCCGGCGCACACCGCAGACGGGAACGAATTTCGGTACCGCGGTGAAGCAGGAGACGCCGTTCGCGAGTTCGATCGGAACCGGCACGATGGTCGCGGACGGTCTGTCCATCGTGAACGTCGACTATTCGGACACCGCATTCGTCGTGAACCGGACCCGGATCGGGTCGAACTCGTTCCTGGGCAACAGGATCGTCTACACCTCGGGCTCCCGGGCCGGCGACGACTGCCTGATCGCCACCAAGACCCTCGTGCCGACCGACGGCCCGCTGCGGACCGGGGGCGGGCTGCTCGGCTCACCGCCGTTCGAGATCCCGCGCACCGTCGCACGGGACGCGACGTTCGGGCACCTGCACACCGGGCTGGACCTGCACGACCGGCTGCGCGCCAAGAACCGCTACAACCGCCGCTCGATCGCACTGGCCCTGGCGGTCCGATGGGGCGCCCTGTTCGGGATCACGCTGCTCTCGCTCGTCGTCGCCGCGCTGATCGTGCCGCTCGGCCCGGTCGCGCTCGGGGTGCAGATGCTGGTGTCGCTGCTGTTCACGATGGCGTACTCGATCGCGGTCGAGCGGCTCGCCGTCGCCGGCCGCCGCCGGCTGCGCCCGCGCTTCTGCTCGGTCTACGACCCGTACTTCTGGTGGCACGAGCGCTACTGGAAGCTCGTCGTGCAGGGCTGGGACCGGATGCTCGCCGGCACGCCGTTCAAGAACCTCGTCACCCGGGCGCTCGGCGTGCAGATCGGGCGCCGCGTCTTCGACGACGGCTGCGCCATGACCGACCGCACGCTCGTGCGCATCGGCGACGACGTCGTCCTCAACGCGGGTGCGGTCCTGCAGTGCCACTCCCAGGAGGACGGCACGTTCAAGTCCGACCACATCACCGTCGGCACCGGCGCCTGCCTCGACGTCGGCGCCTTCGTCCACTACGGAGCCGTCGTCGGCGACGCCGCCCGGATCGGCTGCGACGCCTTCCTCATGAAGGGCGAGGACGTCCCGGCCGGAGCCCTCTGGGAGGGCAACCCGGCCCGCGCCACGCCCCGGCCCGCCCCCGTGGCCCCCCTGCCGAACGGAGAGACCGCACGATGACCGGCACGCTCGCCGACCCCACCACCTCCACCGCCCGCGCGTACTGGACCCGGGTCCTGCTGACCGGCGGCGCCACCCCGGCCCCGTCCTGGACGACCACGCCCCGGCCCGGTACCGCCGTGCACACCGAGCCGATCCCCCGCGACGCCCTCACCGCCGTCGCCGCGGTGACCGGCGTCGAGCCGGGCGCGGTGCTGCTCGCCGCGCACGCCGCCGTCCTCGCGGCCCTGTCCGGGGACACCGAGGTGACCGCCGGGGTGGCGGCCCACCCGGGGGCGGCCCCGCTCCCGGTGTGCCTCGACACCGCCCGCAGCTGGTCGGCCCTGGTGACCGCGGCCGCCGACGCCCTGGCCGGGCTGCACGCCCATCCCGACCCCGACCTCGCGGGGCTCGCGGCGGAGCTCGGCACCGCGGTCCCGTCGTTCGGGACCGTGCTCGACCCGGGTACCGACCTGCGCGGCACCGAGATCGCCCCCGGCGCGCTCGGCCGCACCGGCGACCGCGGCCCGGACACCGGGGCCGGCACCGGTGACGAGCCGGGCGAGGCCGGTCTGCACGTGTCGGTGGCCGGGTCGACCCTGCGCCTGACCCACCGCCTCGACCGGCTCGACGCCGGTGCCGCCGCCCGGATCGCGGGCTACCACGCCCCCGCCGTGGCGCTCGCCGCCGCCGACCCCGACGCGCCCGTCCGGCCGTCGGCGCTGGTGGGGCCGGACGAGCGCGGGGCCCAGCTCGGCGACCTCGCAGGCCGTCCCCGGGTCCTGCCCGACCGTCGCCCGCACGAGCTGCTCGCCGAGCGCGCCGCCGCGGCCCCCGACGAGGTCGTCGCCGAGCACGCGGGCGCCACCCTCACCCGCGCCGAGCTGGAGGACCGCGCCGCCCGCGTCGCGCAGAGCCTGCTCGACGCCGGGCTCGCCCGCGAGGACGTCGTCGCCGTGGTCTGCGACCGCGACCTCGACTGGATGGTGGCGGTGCTCGCCGTCCTGCGGGCCGGCGGCGCCTACCTGCCGGTCGAGCCGCACTTCCCGGCCGAGCGGATCGCCCGCACGCTGACCCGCGCCGGCTGCCGGATGGCCCTGACCACCGACGCCACCCGCGCCCACCTCGACGAGGCCGGCGTCGCGGGGACGGTGCTGACCGTCCCGGACGCGGTCGCCGCCGCCACCGGCCCCGCGCCGGCCGTCGACGTCCCGGCCGACGGCCTCGCCTACCTCTACTTCACCTCCGGCTCCACCGGTGAGCCGAAGGGGGCGATGTGCGAGCACGCCGGGATGCTCAACCACCTGCTCGCCAAGATCGAGGACCTGGAGCTGGAGCCGGGCTGCGTGGTCGCCCAGACCGCGCCGCAGTGCTACGACGTCTGACAGAGCATGGCGCCTGACCTGCTAAAATAGGGTCAGGCGCCATGATCAGGCCGTCACCAGGCCGTCTAGGGTCCAGACGACCGGCCCGTTCTCCCCCGGCTACTCCGGGGAGAACGGGCCGTCGTCGTTCCCGGCCGCTAGGACGGCGTCCACCGCCCGCCTGGTCCGTGCGGCGGACGACGGCATCAGATGGGTGTACGTCCGCAGCGTGAAGCCGGGGTCGGCGTGGCCCAGATACTCGGACAACGCCTTGATGGACTCCCCACCGTCGAGCAGGACGGACGCGTAGAAGTGGCGCAGCGCGTGGAACCCGTCAGAACGCTTCGGCTCGGCGATACCTGACGCCCGTAGAGCCGGTTTCCATACGTGATGATTAAACGAGTTCCGATTGCACGGACCACGCTCCCTGGTCCAGGTGAGAAGTGGAACGGTCACCGCATCACCATCGAGAGATCGCCACGGCAACGTCATAGAAAGCGGTGGATACTTCGCGATATGCACTCGAAAGGCGGTCGCGACACTTTCCGGTAGTGGCACCTCACGCTCCTTCCCGTGCTTCGGCGGGGCAAAAACGAACCGGCCACCGACGAGCTTGACCTGTCGAGCCACTCGTAGAACGTCACCTCGAACATCGTCGAGCCCGACACCGAATGCCTCTCCCTGTCGAAGCCCACATCCGGCCCCGAACGCGAGAGCCAGTCGATACCTCTCCCCCAGGCTTGCTCGCACACCCACGACGCCTTCCGGCGTCCACGGAGCGATCTTCGGATACTCCCCCCTCGGCCGCGTCACCGAACGAGCCGCGCATGGATTGCGACGGAGTCGCTCGTCGTCGACCGCGGCGGTGAAGACCGCCGAGACGTTCGCGAAGATGGTCCGCCGGTAGGTCTCGGCCAAGCCGCGTTGCTGGAGCTTTCGCCCCCAGCTCTGCACCGCGGCCGGACCGATCGCGCGCAACTCGACGTCACCGAAGTACGGGTAGACGTGCACGCGCAATCGCGTCTCCACGCCCGCCCGCGTCGACTCGTCAAATGTCTGCGCCGACAGCCATTGATCCGCGAACTTGCGAAAAGAGATTCGACCGGCAGTCGGATCGAGGTAGGTGCCCTTGTTCTTGTCGCTTTCCATCTCGTGCAAGAAGGCTTCGGCAGCTCCCTTCTGCCTGTCGGGGAATGACTTAGATTTCTCCGCACCATTCGGATCGAGGTACCGAACCTTGTAGCGCAGACCGACTCCGTAGAGCTTCGTCCGTTCGCGAACCGGGCGACCAATATCGCTGATGCCGTCTCGCCACCAACGGTCCTGAATGTGACCCATCAGGCCGCCCCCTTACAGTCGACAAACCATTCACGAACCGCGGTGGGGTCGTACCGAAGGTGGCGCCCGAGTCGACGGCAAGGCGGGCCGGTGCGCTTCCGTCGCCACTGATAGAGCGTTTGCACCGGGATGCCCAGGTACTGCGCCACGTCGTCAGGCGTCCACAACGGCTCGATCGTCGCCCGCGTCCTCGACGCGTCCGGGCCGCTCACCGGTCACCCACGACGCGCAGCTGAGGCGGGTTACCCGTCCCATCCGTACCAACGTCGTTTTCGCTGGTCAGGCCTGGTACGGGTCGGTGGGGTGGTACGGGTCGTTCCGTACCAGGGTTTCTATCCGTACCGCTGTGACCTGGGGATTCGAGGTTGGTACGGATGGGACGGGTCCCCCTGGCGTCCTGGTCGGGGGCGGGGTCGAGCAGGTGCGGGGTGTAGCGGGACCAGGGGTCGAGGAAGTCGGCGCGGTGGTAGCCCTTGGCCTGTCCCTCGGTGAACCGGATGGTGGCGGAGCGGATGCCGTATTCGACGAGCAGGACGCCGAGTCGGCGGGCGGTGAGTCCGGCGGGCCCGTACTCGCCCCAGGGGGCCTCGGTGTCCTCGCGCAGGCGCCGCAGCAGCAGGGCGGTGGGGATGGCGGTGGCGTCGGCGAACGCCTTGTGGGCGTCGAGCAGGAGCCGGACGCGGTCGCTGGCCTGGTCGGTCGCGGCCTCGTCGGCCTCGGCCTGGAGCGCGAGTACGGCGTCGTGGGCGCGGGCGGGCCAGTGCCCACCGGCGTGCTCGGCGACGACGAACAGGGGTTCCCAGGTGTCGGCGGCCCGGTCCTCGACGGGCATGGCGGGCTCGGCGGTCTCCAGGACGGTGAGGTTGGCGCGCAGCCATGTGTTGAGTTCGGCGGCCAGGGCTCGGAGGGCGGGTCGGTCGCGGCGGTGGCGGTAGGGGTCGACGGTCTCGCCGGGGGCGCGGCGGCGCATCCGGACGATGACGGCGCGGTCCTCGATGGTGTCGGGCATGAGCCCGATCCCGGCCAGGGCGGCTATCGCGAAGGTCGGGATGGACTGGACCTGGTTGGTGGCGACGTCGTAGCGCTTGGCGGGGCGGTTGCGCTGGTGTCCGGCGTTGAGCAGCCCGCGCAGGTCCTCGTTGCCGTCGGCTTTGGGTCCGAAGATGGTGTCGGCTTCGTCGACGAGCAGGGTGGGCGGGTCGTCGGTGACCGACCGGTACACCGCGGCCGGGCTGGAGT
Source organism: Pseudonocardia sp. ICBG1293 (assembly GCF_020131355.1). Lineage (GTDB taxonomy): Bacteria > Actinomycetota > Actinomycetes > Mycobacteriales > Pseudonocardiaceae > Pseudonocardia. The sequence goes on along the minus strand of NZ_JAHLEL010000044.1, from coordinate 55,235 downwards.
TGACGGTGATGAACGGGGCCCAGCACAGGGCCTCGACGACGTCGAGCAGGCGTGACTTGCCGCAGCGCTTCTCCGGGGCCCGGATCACCAGCCGTGGGGCGTGGGCCCAGGCGGGTTGGGCATGGGTCGCGGCGATCCACAGCACGATCCCGACCACCGCAGCGGGCGAGGGCAGGGAGACGTAGCGCAGGACTGCGGCTTCGACGCGGTCGAGCAGGTCCGCTCCGTCGATGGTCTCGGGGGTCTCGTTGGCGCTCATGCCGTCCGCCGCCCTTCGGTGGTGGTGCTCGACAGGGCGGGGAGTCGGCGGGGTCGGCGGGCGCCGTAGCCGAGCCCGGAGGCGATGGTGGCGGCGATGTCGCCGTGCGTGCAGTCGCACGGCCCGTCCACGATGTGGTCGGCCGCAGCGGTCAGGTCGGCGGCGGCCTGGTGCTCGTCCAGCACTCCCGCGCCGACGAGCTGCCCCAGGGCGCGGGCGGCGGTGAACACCGCGGCGTTGTGGCCCCCGCGCCCGGCCCCAGCGACGCGCTGCAGCTCGGCCCGGACGATCGCGGCCACGTAGGCGCTGTGGTCCCGCGGCGTCGTGCAGGGGCTCACACGAGGCCCTGAGACGGCCGCAGAGCCACGAACCGACAGGTGCCAGCCCAACCACCCCGGCAAGGGTGGCGGGTCGGTGTCGTCGGCGAGTTCGTAGACACCGTTGGGGAGGCGGCTGCCGGGGGCGAGGACCTGCCCGCCGTGCCCGCGACTGTCGAGCATCGGTCCCAACGTGCGGGCGGTGTTGCCGAGCCGGACGGTCGGGGCGCGGAAGTACAGGTGCCGCCCACCGGACGGCGTGGTGACGGTCCAGGTGTCGGGCAGCCCGCCGCGTCCGGCGGCCAGGGCGGTGAGGACGTCGTGCCCGTCGCGGGTCTGGTCGGTGTCGGTCGGCTTGGGGGTGTCGCAGTCGATGACGTAGAGCCGGGAGGGGCCGCAGGCGATCCCGGCGTTGTGGTGGGGGTGGGTGGTGAAGTAGTCCACGATGGTCTCCGGGTTGGTGGTGGCGCGGGACTCCCACGCGGGGATGGCGGGTTGCTTGCGGGCGGGTAGGACCGGGAACAGCGCCCAGCCGCGGGCGGCGAGGTCGAGCCACCCCGCCAGCCGGGCCCGGTCGGCGGCGTTCACCGCTGGCCCCCGTCGCGCCGGGTGCGGCGGGTGCGGGGGCGGTGCTGGTGGTGGAACCCGCCGGGGCCCGGCGGGTCGATCGAGGTCGTGCGGCGGGTCAGGTTGTGGGTGACCGGGCCGACGACGATGGCGAACGACCAGCGGCCGGACTGGGTGACCGTGGCCCGCAGGGGCCGAGTCGGAACGTCTTGCGGGCGCGGAACCTCATCGCGAACCTCCGTGAACGTGACTGTGGTGACGGCCGTGGTGGTGACTCTGTGTGAACATTGCTGCTCCTGTTTTCGGCATGGGTGTGGCCGGGGAGGGAGGCACCGGGTGGTGCCTCGATCCCGGGATGGGTGCTGTTTGCGCTGGTCGCGCGGGGTGGGTCCCTCGGGTCCCTCAACCCGTGTCGTTGCTGATCAGGCCGGGGAGGGAGTGGGCAGGGACCCGGTCAGGGAGAACTCCCTGCCTCCCTGACCGGTCCCCGGGTTCCCGGGGCCGGACCCCTCACCCCAGAGCGTCACCATCAGTGACCGGCTCGGTGTCGCCGTCGGTGGCGCGGTCGTTGATGGCCTCGGTGATCCGGGCGGCGGCGACCTGCATGGTGCCGCCGGTCTTGTAGGGCTTGGCGCCGTCGGGCAGCTCCTCGGCCAGGCGCTCGAAGGTCCAGGACCCGTAGTGGGCGCGGTCCAGCGCGGCCAGCAGCGCGAGCGTTTCCTGGGTGCGCATCCGCTTCGCCCCGGCCTCGGCCAGGACCTGGGCGAGGTCGTCGAGCAGGTCCCGCCCGGCGACCGGCTCCGGCGTCTGGGCCCCGGCGGTGGTGAGTCCGGCGTCGGCGCGGATACCGAGTGCGCGCTTCACGACGGGGGTGACGTCGTCGACGCCGTTGCCGCGGGCGACGTAGAAGCAGCGCATCAACCCGTCGGCCGGGGTGAACCCACTGGTCATCGCAGTACCGAGGTCCCCCATGTCCACCGACCCGTCGGAGTCCACGGTCATCGGGCGCAGCGTGGTCGCGGAGATTCCGGCGCGGTGCTTGCCGGTGCCCAGGATCGCGTCGTTGCCCTGGTGGTCGGCGATGGCGAAGCACGCCCGGTTCGACAGCACCTTCGCGACCTTGCGCGGCAGGCTGTCCGCGGACGGGACGGGAGTGGCGAAGATCAGCGTGACCCCGTACTTACGGGCCTTCGCGACGATCTTCTCGACCAGCTCCGCGGCCTCCTCACCGACGGAGGAGACGAACAGTTCCTGGCACTCGTCGATCACCACCACCCGCGGCCGCATCGTCGGGTCGGCCTCGGCCAGGGCCCGGGTCAGCTTCGGCTCACCCGCAGCCTGCAACTTCCGGCCCCGCTCGGACAGCTCCGACATCAGGGCCTTGAGCGCGTCCAGCACGGTGGGGATCTGCTCCGGGTCGTCGGACACGAACAACGTGCGCAGGCGCGGCTTGAGGGGGTCGTAGTCGGCGTTGACGGCCATGCAGTACACGTCGACTTCGACCAGCGGGTCCAGGATCGCGCCGAGCAACGCGGTGATGATCAGGGTCGACTTGCCCGACCCCATCATCCCGGCCACACCCCAGTTCGCCGCGAACAACCGACCGAGCACGAGCTTCCCGCGAGGGTCCACGCCGACCGGCACACCGCGGAAGTAATCCGCCGTCCCCTCGGACAGGAGAGGCCAGGGGGCGACGGGCTTGGTCAGCGAGCCCTGGTCGGCGGTCCACAGGTCCATCACCCCGGGCTTGTCGCGGGGCTCGGTGGGCCACACCTCGACCGGCAGGCGCAGCAGGTTGTGCGCCAGGACCGGCTTGTTGTTGTTGATCATCTCCACGGTGACGCCCTCGGGCAGCAACAGTTGGCAGTGCCAGCCCTTCCCGTCATGGGTCGGCGGCATCACCCAGCGCGGCGCCCAGCCCTCCCGGAACTTCCTGTTGAGGGCCGGGATGTTCATGTTCCGCAGCGCGTTGATCACGGCCCGCTCGTCGGGGATCACGTCGCGGCGGGACTCCTCCGGCTCGCCCGGGGCGACCCACGCGGGCAGCTCACAGCGTGACCGGCCCAGGTGCCACAACAGCACGATCCCGGCGGCGGTGGCGGCGAGCAGCAGGGTGGCGCCGTAGACGGCGAGGAACCACGACACCCACATCACCAGATCGACCACCGCGATCAGCGGGGCGATGACCATCGTGATGTCGCGGTGGCCGAACGCGAGCAGGATCCCGAGCCCGAGCAGCAGCCCAAGCACGCCCAGGACTCCCGCCCCGAGGGCGCGCAGCAGGTCCGGCGGGGACCGGACCCAGTCCATGACCTGGCTGTGGCGGCGCTGCTTCTCCGCGACGTCACGGGCCTCCCACTCCAAGAGCCCTTCCTGATCCCCCGCCAGCTCGGCGCGGCGCATCTGGCGCTCATACCGCGAGGCGCCGTGGGCGTCGCGCCAGTACCCGTAGGCAACCCCCGCGCCGAGCAGCGGGTACCAGAGGTTGCGCACCCCGCCCTTGGCCACCGCCTTCGTCCTCGGGTGCACCACCACCGCGCGCGAGACGCTGTAGGCGCGGGCCGGGGCCTGTCGAGCCACCCGCACCAGCGCCGTCCCGGGGCGCGCCTCCACAGTCCCAGCGGGCACCTGGTCGGTAGCGGGGTCGTCGACGATCTCGCCCGCCACGACCAGCGGCTCGGCCTCGTCGACGGGTCCGTCGGTGGGCGGGATGTCGGATGGTGGGGTGCGGTGCGGGCGTGGCGGCGGGCGCCGCCCGTGCTCACCGGGTGCGGTGGCCGGCCGGACGGCCGGGCCCTCGATCGTCTCGGTGTCGTGCCCGGTGTGGTGTCCGGTGTGGTCAGTGTCGTGCGGGTTGTGGTTCACGGGTCGATTCCCCTCGATCATCACAGGTCAGGACTGGTTGGTTCGGTGCTCGTCACGCAGCGCCCGCGCCCTGGCAGGGGCGCAGCGCAGGCCGGTGCGGATCGACTCCGCCGACGACGGATCGACCTCCCCCGCCGCCACCGCAGCGGCCAGCTCGGCGCGCAGGACATCCATCGAGCGGGCCCGCGGGCGGGTCGCCTTCCGCGGGCGTCGGCGGCCGTGCCCGCCGTCACGGCCCCCGGCCGGGCGGTCCAGCGTCGCGACACCGTGACCGTCCGGCCGGTCGTCGTCGCGCTGGTCCCCGGTCCCTCCCACGAGGTCGTCAGCGGACGGGACCGGGACGCTCGACAGGCCCGGGGTCTGCTCGGCCAGCCACGCCGACACCTCCGCAGCCAGGTCCCCGCTGTCGTCGTCGACAGCCAGCCCCGGGGTGGTGTGCGGGGCCAGATGGGCACGACCGAGCCGGTCACGACGCACCCGGTAGACGCCGGGGGCGTGGACCAGGCGGGCGTCGCCGTCGGTGTCGATCTCGGCGACCGCGGCCCGTAACGCCGCCCGCCGAGCCGCGCGCAGCTTGCGCTCGGCGGCCCGGACCGTGCCCGCCCGGCGGGCCGGGCGGGCTCCGGCGGTCACCAACTGGTGGGCGATCACCCCGGCCACCGACACCACACCCATCACCAGCCCGGTGCTCACGCCGCCGTCGAGACCGTGGGCGACGTTCAGCCCCGCCGCCACCGCCGCGAACGCCCACACCCCGACCTGCAACGCCCACAACGGAGCGCCCGGGTGCGTGCGGCGCCGCGACTGCACCGCCAGGGCGAACGCCCACATCCCCAGCTCCGACAGCACCGGCAGCACCGCGCCGGTCCAGGACCCGTAGACGGCGATGCCGTAGGCGGCCATCGCCGGGACCGCCATCACCGCCGACGCCACCGCCAGGGGGTAGATGAGCAGGTCGACCCGGTGCCGAGCTGCCCACGCCCCGACCGCCTCCCGCCGGGCCACCGCCCGCTTCCGACGCTCAGCCCGGGCCCGGCGGATCTGCTCGACCCGCGCCGCCCGCGCGGCCTGGTCCCGGGTGGTCTGCTCGGTGCGGCGCCGCTCGGCGATCTCCGCCCGCACCGCCTCCGCATGCAACGCCCGCTCCGCAGCGGCGTCGGCGTCACGACGCGCCAGCTCCGCCGCCGCCGCACGGTCATCACGCCGACGCTCCGCCCACGTGCCGGTGCTCATCGGACGGCCGCCTTCATGCACCGCGGCCGCGAGCACACATCACCCATGCCCGACCGCACCCGGCAGCCGCAGGACCGGCAGTGCACCGGCCCCGCCGCCTCCTCGGTGTGACGGCCCCGCCGGTGGTGACGACGGTGCTCCGCCGCTGCCAGCTCGTTCGCGACCACCGACCGGCCCGCCCAGGCACCACCCTTGGCCGTACTCGACAACCAACCCATCGCCCTACCCCGCTCTCTGATCGTCTGTCCTATGTGGATCATGTGGGTGCGCCCGTCCGGTCCCGACCCGCCCGCACCCGGGGGGTCAGCGCTCGATGCGCACGACCCGCCCCACCGACATCACCGGCAGATCCCGACCCGGCGTGCCGTGGCCTCGGTCAGATACGACATCGGCGCCGACCGCGAGGTCTCCACCACACCGGCACCGCCGTCGAGATGGCGCAGCTCCACCGCGACCCGTCCCTGTGGCAGCCACTCGATCCCGACCACCTGCGCCCACCCGCCATCTGCGGGCCCGTAGGAGTAGACCCACCACCCGGGCCGGACCAGGCGCACCGGACGCTCCTGGGACGCCTTCGCCGCCGCACGCTCCACACCAGCCGCCGGGCGGGCGCTCACCGCACACCCGCCGGGGGCTCCTCGACACCGAGCAGGACCAGCTCCGCCCGATCCTGCGCCGACACAACCTCCACCACCGCCGACAGATAGCCGTCGTTAGAACGCAGACGACGCCACTCCCGCCACTCCACCAGCGCGCCACTCCACGCCTCAGCCGCCTCCATCCCGGCCACCCCGACCGCGACCCACGCCAACACCCCGGCCACACCATCCAGCGGGCCAGCCGCGCCGAGGGCGAGGACCACGAGCACCCCGGTCAGCACCACCAGGGCCGCCCCGGCCCCGAGCCGGTGCCGGAACTCGCCCCGCACCTGATCCAGCACCCGACGCCGGTGCGCATCCACGACCCGCATCACTTCTCGCCACCCTGAACTGCGGCGACAGCGATCCGCTCGTCGAGCCAAGCAGCCAGCGCATGACCCGGCACTCGGACGGCCTTGCCGAACCGCAGAACCGGAAGGGCTCCGCTTTCGACTGCCCGATACACAGTCGATGGCGACACGTCGAGCATGTCGGCGACGGCGCTGACCCGATACATCCGACCCCTGTCGATGTTCATTGTTCCTCCGTGGTTGTCCTGGACCTGGGCCCCGCGGCGCCGGGAAAGCGGCGACGAGGGGAACAAGAGAGAAGGTAGCAAACTCAGTCGACTGAGTAGACTCTGTCTTGTCGGAGATGGCAGACCTGGCAGCCTGTACCGTTCTTGACGTGCAGAGATCGGACCCAGACGACTCCCGCCCGCCCTATCAGCAGGTGGCCGAGACCTACCGGCGACAGATCAAGTCCGGCGAGGTCGCCCCTGGCGATCCCCTACCGTCCTACAGCGAGGCAGCCTCGCTGCTCGGCGTCTCCCCCGGCGTCGTGAAGCGAGCGTTCGCCGAGCTGCGCAACGAAGGCTTGATCGTCATCCGCCACGGCCAGGGCTCGTTCGTACGCACAGAACAGGACGTAGAGGCCATTCCCACGGTCGCCGACCTTGCCGCCGCCGTGAGAAGCCTCAGCGAGCGCCTGGAGGCCGTGGAGCGGCGCCTCTCCTGAGGCTGATTGCCACCCATCACCTGCCGCGCCCGTGGCCGCTGTAGTCGCTGTGTTCACGGCGACAACACTGGTTCGTCAGGCGCCGCCGCCACAGTGTTGTCACAGGTGAGGACCACAGTGCGGGGGTGATATCACCCCCGCCGCACCGCATCACCAAGATCCGAGATCGACCACCTGACGACCGCTCGGATGCCACACTTGAGGCGTTGGCGATGGACGAGGGGAATCCGGGACCATGACCGACCGACCGAGCTGGGCGAAGCGCATCCGCGCGATGCGGGAATCTCGCGGATGGTCACAGGCTGCCGCCGCGGAAGAAATGCGCAGACACTCCGAAAACGCGCTACCCGACGCCCAGCACCTGGAGCGTCGTTGGAAGGCGTGGGAACTCGGCGAGAACAAGCCCGGACCGCATTACGCTCCCATCATTGCCGCAACCCTCGGCACCGCGACTGCCTCATTGTTTCCACCTGAGAACAAGCCGACCACGGTCGATCTGATAGCCAGCTCAGGCATGGACACTCTCGAAATCGTCAGCCGAATCAATATTTCGGACATCAACTCGGCAACACTCGATGCCTTACGAATCACGGTAGAGCGCCTGTGCTCAGAATACGCAAGCAGCAATCCGAACGACTTGATCGTCGAGGGTCGACAGTGGCTTCGCCGTTTGGTCGAACTACAGGACCGACGACTCACCCTTAGAGCGTCCGGCAGTAGAGGTGGCCGTGTGTCGGTGTTGGTAGAGACACGGACCTGCAAGTGATCATGGGATTGCTGATGTCCTGATGGTCGCCTGGAGGGTCCGTGCCTCTATTGCCAGAATCGCTGATCGACCCCCTCTGGGTCGAGTTCGCTGCCCTGATCGAGGCAGAGCGGCGCCCGGAGTTCGACCCGGCCCATCCGTGGGGATGTCACCGCCGCCGTATCCCCGACCGCCTGGTGTTCGAGCACGTGCTCGCGGCGTTGGTGCACGGCAGCGGCTACGAACGCATTGCCACCCCCGGCTGCTCGGACCGCACGATCCGCCGCCGTCTCGCCCAGTGGGCCGCCGCCGGCGTCGGGGAGCAGGTCCTTCGGGCCGCGCTGGCCGGCTATGACCAGATGATCGGTCTCGACCTCGACGATCTGTCTGCCGACGGAGCGATCACCAAGGCTCCCTGCGGTGGCGAGGTCGCCGGCTGTAACCCGGTCGACCGGGGCAAACAGGGCACCAAACGCTCCGTGGTCTGCGACGGTGCGGGGATCCCGCTGCACCTGATCAGCGCCCGCGCCAATGACCACGACTCGCCGTTGCTGAAACCGACCCTGATCGGGATCTACGACATGATCGGGCCGCTGCCCGAGCGACCGTGCCTGCACCTGGACCGGGGCTATGACTCAGGCAAGACCCGCGATCTGCTCGAACGACTCGGGTTCGACGCACAGATCGCCACCAAGGGCCGGCCCGCCCCGATCCAGGTCGGTAAGCGGTGGCCGGTCGAGCGCACCCATTCCTGGATGAACGGCTACGGCAAGCTGCGCCGGTTCACCGATCGCCGGAAGATCATCGTCGAGTTCTACCTCGACCTCGCCGCCGCGCTCACCGTGATCCGCCGGCTGATCAACCGTGCCCGCAGCCGCTACCGCTGGACAACCCGACCCACGACCCGTCGACTCCGATAACCATCAATCGCCGGACGCTCTTAGCTAGCGGCGAGAGACGTTGGAACTTGCCGGTTGGCTGGCTCTTCTCGTTGGCTGTCTCGAGTACGACACAGGGCATCGCCAGGCCGCAGAGGCAACGCGCCAGGCAGCGCTACGCCTCGGCACAGAGTCCGAGACCCCGGGCATTCTGGGGTGGGCACACGAGATGAAAGCGTGGTTCGCGCTGACGAACGGGGACTACCGCGGCGTCATCGCCGCCGCCGAAGCTGGCCGCGGAGCAAGCGGCAACCACAGCGTCGGAGTGCAACTCATCGCCCAGGAAGCGAAAGCTTATGCGCGAATGGGTAAGCGTCGAGAGATGGAACAGGCACTCGATATCGGCCGCAAACAGCTCGACGCACTGCCCTGCCCAGACAACATCCAGAATCATTTCGTCGTCGATCCATCTAAGTACGATTTCTGCGCTATGGACTGCTATCGCCATGTCGGCGACAACGATCGGGCACGGGAGCTATCTGAAGAGGTCATCCGAGCCGGAACCGATTTCGATAATCGCGAGCGTTGGCCGATGCGAATCGCGGAAGCTCGCATCACCCTCGGCGTCGCAGCAGCACGAGACGGCGACCTGGACGAAGCGCTGATTCACGGGCGACGCGCGCTCGACGGCCCACGGCAGTCCCTGCCGAGCCTGGCGATGGTCGCTCGCGACCTGGGCCAGGTGCTCGCAGATCGATACACCGGCGAGCAGGAGGCCACGGCCTACCTGGAGCAGATCCGCAGCCTTCAGCGGCCCAGCTAGACCGATCTCCAGGCCGTCCCCAGGCCGTGGGACGCCCGACAGCGCCGACCAACGGTGACAACCGTTGACCGACTTTCAGCAGCTCACAGGGGTGTGCGATCCGGTCGTCGCTGGTCACGGTGGGGCCGGATCACTCCTTCGACATCTCGCTGTGGCAGCTCGTCGCGGGCCCGCTGGCGGGCGGGCGGACCCTGCTCGTCGAGCAGGACGTGATCCTCGACGTCCGCCGCTTCGTCGACACCCTGGTGCGGTCCCGGGTCACCGTGGCCCAGCTGGTGCCCAGCTACCTGGAGGTCGTGCTCACCTACCTCGAGGAGCACCCCACCGCGCTGCCCGACCTGCGGATGGTGTCCGCGACCGGGGAGGCGCTCAAGACCGAGCTCGTGCAGCGCTGGTTCCGGGTGCTGCCCGGTGTGCCTCTGGTCAACGCCTACGGGCTGACCGAGACCTCCGACGACACCAACCACGCCGTGCTGCGCTCCGCTCCCGAGGACGGCCGGGTCCCGCTCGGCGCGCCGGTGCCGGGGGTGCGGGTCTACGTCGTCGACGCCGACCTGGCACCGGTCCCGCTCGGGGCCCCCGGGGAGATCGTGTTCTCCGGGGTGTGCGTCGGGCGCGGCTACGTCAACGACCCCGACCGCACCGCCGCCGCGTTCGGCTCCGACCCGTACCGCCCCGGGGAGCGGCTCTACCGCAGCGGCGACCACGGCCGCTGGCGTCCGGACGGGCAGCTGGAGTTCCTCGGCCGCCGCGACAACCAGGTCAAGATCCGCGGGTTCCGGATCGAGATCGGCGAGATCGAGAACGCGCTCCTGGCGGTGCCCGGCGTCCGCGACGCCTGCGTCGTCGTGGCGGCGACCGCGGGTGGGCCGCAGCTGGTGGCCTACCACGCGGGCGACGGCCCCGACGCGGCCGAGGTCCGGTCCCGGCTGGGCCGCAGCCTGCCCGCCTACATGGTGCCGCCGACGGTCCACCGGCTCGACCCGCTGCCGGTCACCGCCAACGGCAAGATCGACCGCAAGGCCCTCACCGCCCGCGCCACCGAGGCGGCAGCGCAGGCCGCCACGGCACCGGTCCCGTCCGGCCCGGCCGACGGCGGGCTCAGCGCGGCCCAGCGCCGCGTCGTCGACGCGGTCACCCGGGTGCTCGACCTGCCCGCCGGATCGGTGGGCGTGCACGACGACTTCGCCGAGCTGGGGGGCAGCTCGCTGTCCGCGGTGAAGCTCGTGATCGCGCTCGGCCGGGCCGTCACGGTCCGCCAGGTGCTCGACCACCCCGTCCTGACCGACCTCGCCGGACTGCTCCCGGGCGAGCACTGACCACCACACAGGGGGAGACATGACCGGATCACTGCTGGGAGTGCGCCCGCACCCCGGACGACCCCCCCATCCTCGACGCGGGACCCGGCGGCGACGCCGCCGGCTGGACCGAGCGCCACGGCGACGCACTGCGCGACCTGCTCGACGACCACGGCGTCGTCCTGGTCCGCGGGCTGGGTCTGCGCACCGTCGCCGACGTCGCCGGTGTGGCCGCCCGGCTGGGGACCGGCAGCTACGTCGAGCGCGAGGCGTTCGCCGCCAGGACCCTGCTGTCCGACGGCGTCTACTCGGCCACCCCGTGGCCCGCCCGCCAGGCGATGTGCGCCCACCACGAGCTGTCCTACGTCCTGGAGACGCCCGCCACGCTGCTGTTCGCCTGCCTGCGGGCCCCCGAGACCGGCGGTGCGACGCCGCTGGTCGACACCAGCCGGGTCGCGGCGGACCTGCCGCCCGCACTCGTCGACCGCGTCGAGCGCGACGGCTGGATCCTCACCCGCTCCTACGGCGACGACATCGGCGCCTCCTGGGAGCAGGCGTTCGGCACCACCGACCGGGACGCCGTCGAGCGCTACTGCCGGGCCGCGGCCATCACCACCGAGTGGACGCCCGACGGCGGGCTGCGCACCCGGCAGCGCCGCCACGGCGTGCTGATGCACCCGGTCACCGGGCAGCGGGTCTGGTTCAACCAGATCGCGTTCCTGTCGGAGTTCGCGATGGACCCCGAGGTCCGGGAGTTCCTGCTGGAGATGCACGGCCCGGACGGCCTGCCGTTCACCACCCGCTTCGGCGACGGCTCGCCGGTGCCGGAGGAGGTCGTCGACGAGATCAACGCCGTGCACGACCGGCACGCGCTGCGCGAGCCCTGGCAGGACGGCGACCTGCTCGTCGTCGACAACCTGCGGTTCGCGCACGGCCGCGACCCCTACACCGGCGACCGCCACGTCGTGGTCGCCATGATCGACGGCGTCGCCGTCCCCGCCTTCGAGGGAGCCCGATGAACCCGGCCGCATCCGTCCCCGCCTTCTCCGTGATCCCCGGCGCCCAGGTGGCGCGGGCGCTGGGTGGGCGCGAGAAGGAGCTCGTCGAGCTGGTGGAGGACACCTACCGGGTGCACGGCGCCGGTGGCACGGTGAACCCGCCGTCGTACTTCCTGCGGTTCCCGGACCGGCCGTCGTCGCGGATCATCGCGCTGCCCGCCTCGCTGGGCGGCTCCGGTGGACAGACCGGCGTCGACGGCATCAAGTGGATCTCCAGCTTCCCGGAGAACGTCGCCAGGGGGGTCCCCAGGGCCTCGGCCGTGCTGATCCTCAACGACCCGCTCACCGGCTACCCGTACGCCTGCCTGGAGAGCTCGATCATCTCGGCGACCCGGACGGCGGCGTCGGCGGCCTCGGCGGCCGACCGGCTGTCGCGGGACCGGGACCGCCCGCGTCGCGTCGGGTTCGTCGGCACCGGGCTGATCGCCCGCTACATCCACCAGTTCCTAGTCGGGACCGGCTGGACGTTCGACGAGGTCGGCGTGTTCGACCTGTCCGCCGACTCCGCCGAGGGCTTCCGCGGCCACGTCCGGCGCACCGCACCGGGTGAGGTCCGGATCCACGACTCGGCCGAGTCGCTGGTCCGCGACAGCGACCTGGTGGTCTTCGCGACCGTGGCGGGCACCCCGCACGTGCACGACCCGGCCTGGTTCGACCACCACCCGCTGGTGCTGAACGTGTCGCTGCGCGACCTGTCGGCCGAGATCGTGCTCAGCGCGTTCAACGTCCTCGACGACGTCGAGCACTGCCTCAAGGCCGACACCTCCCCGCACCTGGCCGAGCAGGCCACCGGGAACCGCGACTTCGTCGACGGGACCCTGGACCAGGTGCTCGACGGCACCCTGACCGTCCCCACCGACCGCACGGTCGTGTTCTCCCCGTTCGGCCTCGGGGTCCTCGACCTCGCCGTCGGCCGGTTCGTCCACGCCGAGGTCGCCCGCGCCGGCGACCTGCACACCGTCGACGACTTCTTCCACGAGCTGAGCCGGCACGGCTGAGCCGCCACCACTGGTACACGAGGGGTCGACGATGACCGTCATCTCCGCACCCGAAGACTTCAACACCGACGACCTGTACGTCGACCTGACCGGGGTCCTCGGACTGTCGCTCTACCTCAAGTGCGAGGGCTTCAACTTCGCCGGCTCGGTGAAGCTCAAGGCCGCACTCGGCATGGTCACCGACGCCGAGCGGCGCGGCCTGCTGCGTCCCGGTTCGGTGCTCGTGGAGTCCTCCTCGGGCAACCTCGGCGTCGCACTCGCGATGATCGCGGTGAGCCGGGGCTACCGGTTCGTCTGCATCACCGACCCACGCTGCAACCCGGCGACCCACCGGCTGATGGAGGCGCTCGGCGCCGACGTCCGCGTCGTCGACACCCCGGACGCCGCCGGGGGGTTCCTGGCCACCCGGATCGCGCTGGTCCGCTCGCTGGTCGCCGGCGACGACCGCTATGTCTGGCTCAACCAGTACGCCAACCCGGAGAACCAGGGCTCGCACCTGGTCACCACCGGGCCGGAGATCGAGGCGGCCTTCCCGGAGCTCGACGTGGTCTTCGTCGGGGCGGGTACTACCGGCACCCTGATGGGCTGCGCGCGGTACTTCCGGTCCCGGCCGCGGCCGGTCCGGGTGGTCGCGGTCGACGCGGCAGGCTCGGTGACCTTCGGCGACCGGCCCACGCCCCGGATGATCCCGGGGCTGGGCACCAGCGTCCGGCCCGAGCTGCTCGACGAGTCCTACATCGACGACGTCGTGCACGTCGCCGAGCCCGACACCCTGCAGGCGTGCCACGCGCTGGCCCGCCGCGGGTTCCTGTTCGGGGGGTCGACGGGCACCGTCGTGGCGGGGGCGGCGGCCTGGCTGCGCCGCCACGGCGACGCGACGACCACGGCCGTCGCGCTGGCCCCGGACCTGGGGGAGCGCTACCTCGACACCGTCTACCGGCCCGCATGGCTGGCCGAGCACTTCGGCCCGGAGACGGCGGCCGGGATGCCCTGGCCCCGCCCGGCAGGCCTCGCCGCGGCCGTGCCGGGGGGTGTGGTCACCGAGATCCTCCCGGGTGGTCCTGCCCTGGTCGCGGGGACCCGCTGATGGCCCGCACCCGGACCCCGCGGGCCCCGCTGGTCCCGCCGCGCCGCGAGGCCCCGGCGGGGACGGTGGCCGGGGCGACCCCGGCACGGCCGACTCCCTACCGGCGCGAGGACACACCCCGGGAGCCGACCGGTCCCGGCCCGCGGACCGCCGACGACGTGTCGGTGACGACGGCGCTCCCGCGCGCCGACCCGGCGGCGCCGCCGCGGGCCGGCGGGGCCCCCGCCCCGTCGGCGGCCGTCCGGTCCGCCGACGGCGTCGAGGGCCGTGACACCACCGGCCCGTCGTCCGGTGCCGAGGGGGCCGGTCCGCCACGCCCCGGTGCGCCGGAGCCCTCCCGCACCCGGCGACGGGGACTGCTGGCGCCGCCGGGCGCGGCGACACGGACCGACCAGGGCATCCCGGGGTCCTCCGGGGCCTCCGGGTCCTCCGGGGCGGAGGACACCGTGCGGACACGACCGCACACCGGCGCCGGGCCCGTCCCGGACGCGCCGGACCACGGCGGCGCCGTGCCGCCCGTGCCGCCGGTGCCGCCGGTGCCGACCGGCGGCACCGGTAAGCCCGTCGGCGTCGAGCCGCGTGCCGGGGCGCACCGGACCGCGACCCCGACGTGGCTCCCGGTCTCGGCCCGCGCCGACACCCCGGTCCCGACCGCGGTCCCGACGGCGGGGCGGGACGACGAGCGGGCCCCGGCCGCCGGTCCGGCCTCGACACCGGTCGGCGTCGACGGGCCGTCGGCGGGGGCGGGCGCCGCCCCGGCCCCTGGGGCGCCGGCCCCGTCCCGGCCGGTCCCCCCGTCGCGTCCCCCGACGGCGCCGCCCGCGGTGTCCCCGGGGACGTCCGCGCTCCCGCGGGTGCCCGCGGCCCCGGCCACCCGGCCCGCGGGCCCGGACCGGGCCCCGGTCGCACCCCTGCGTCCGGCGCCGCCGGCCGGGCGACCGGCACCCGCTGCCGCCCCGCCCCGGGTGGACCGCAACGGGCCCCTGCGCGAGATCGGCGCGTCGCTGCGCCGGCGCCGTGCCCCCGTCGCGGGAGCCGTGCTGCTCGCCGCCGCGGGCGCCGCGGGCCTGGCCGCGCTGTTCCCTCCCCCCACCGTCGCGACGACGTCGGTGCAGGTCGGTTCGGTCGGCACCGCGGACCCCGGGCCCGCGACCACCCGCGCGCTCGCCGCGGCGGGCAGCGCGGCCTTCACCGACCGCGTCGCCGAGCTGACCGGGACCGGTGTCACCGACGTCGCCGGGCGGCTCGTGCTCACCGCACCCGAACCGGGGGTGGTCGCCGTCCGGGCCACCGGCACCGACGACGCGGCCGCATCCGCACTGGCCGCCGACGCGGTCACCGCGCTGCGCGAGCGCATCGGTGCCCTCGACGCCGCCGTCACGACCGGCGGGACCCAGCCGCTGCGGGCCGAGATCGACCGGCGTGCGGCCCAGGCCCAGGCGGAGGGCACCGGCAACTCGGGTGGCACCGCGACCGACCCGGTCGCCGACCAGCTCGGTCGCACGCTGGCCGACCGCACCGGTCAGGTCACCGTGGTCGTCGACGGGCCGGAGCCGGTCGCGGCCCCCGAGGTGCCCGCCGCGCAGTGGGCCGGGGGAGCGGCCGGGATCGGCGGCGGGGTCGCACTGCTGCTGGCCGCGCTCGGGGTGCCGGCGGTGCGTCGCGGTCGTGGGCTGCTGCCCGAGGCCCATCCCGAGGACCGGCTCCGGGCCCGTCTCGACATCCCGGTGCTCGCACCGGGCTCGGCCCCGGACGCGGTGCCGCGGCTGGCCGGGGCCTACCGGGACCTGCTGCGCGGGGCCGAGCGCCTCACGGTCGTCCAGCTGACCCGCGAACCCGCCTGTGACGTCGCGTCCGAGCTGGTCAAGGCGGCGGCACTGGTCGGGGACCGGTGCGGGTACCGCGACCTCACCCCCGGTGCGCCGGCGACGACCGTCGCTCCCGGTGTGCCGGTCGTGCAGGCACTGCGGGTGCCGCGGCTCGCGCACGAGGACCTGCGCGGGCTGCGCGACGGCGGGCCGAGCGTGCTCGCCGTCGAGACCGCCGGGACGACCGCCGAGGACGTCGCGACGGCCGTCGCCGCGCTGCGGGCGGTCGGCGCCCCGCCGCTGCTCTGCCTGGTCTGGCCGGGGCGCCTGTCCCGGGACCCGGCCCGCGTGCCGTTGCCCGTGGACGCCCGCACCCGTTCCCCGCACCCGTGACGGGGGCCGGGTCGGTCGAGTGCGCCGTCGTCGGGCTGGGTGTGCTCGGCGCGGCGTCGCTGCTCGCACTGGCCCGCGCCGGGGTGTCCTGCGTCGGGCTGGAGGCCGGCCGCGTCGGGCACCCCGACGGCGGGTCCGGCGGCGAGACGCGGATCTTCCGCACCGCCGTCGCGACCGGACCGGACCACGTCCGCCTGCTCGACCGCAGCCGCGAGCTGTGGACCGGGGTGCCCGGCGCGCCGTTCACCGCCTGTGGCGCGCTCACCGTGGGCACCCGTGACGACGCGCGGGTCCGGGCGGTCGCGCTGCCGGGCCGCACCACGGTGTTCGGCGCCGCCGCGGCCGCGGCCCGCTGGCCCGCCCACGTCCTCGGGGCGGACGAGGTCGCCGTGCTCGATCCGGGCGGCGGGCTGCTCGACGCGGGCGCCGCGACCCGCGGGCTCGTCGCGCAGGCCCGCCGGGCCGGGGCGGGGGTCCGCGAGGAGGTCACCGTCCTCGGCATCGGCACCCGCCGCGGCCGGGCCGTGCTGCACACCGTCGACGGGGAGACCGTCGCCGACAGCGTTGTGGTCGCCACCGGGCACGGCGACGGCCTCGTCCCGGGCGTCGCCGGGATCGAGCAGCGTCGTGTCGTGCTGAGCTGGTTCGGGGTGCGCGACCCGGCCCTGTTCGCCCCCGCCGCCTTCCCGCCGGGCGTGCACACCGCGGCGCCCGCGCACACGTTCTTCCCCACCGTCGACGGGGCCACCATCAAGATCAACCACCAGCAGCCGCAGCCGCGCGTCCACTCGCCTGCCGACCACCACCCGCCGGTCGAGGCCGGCTACACCCGGGACTGGGCCGATGCGGTCGCGGCCCGGCTCGACGGGATGTCCGCCCGGCCGGCCCGGCTGGAGACCTACGTCGAGGGGTACACCCGGCAGCGCCGCGGGGTCGTCGCCCTCACCGCGGGGGCGCCGCGGACCGTGACCCTCGGCGGGTTCTCCGGCCAGGGGTTCAAGTACGCCCCGGCCGTCGGGGAGCTCGTCGCCGACCTCGTCCGGACCGGCCGGTCCCGCTCACCCGCGTTCGCCCCGGCACTCGCCGTCGGCGGATGAGCCGCCGGCTTCCCCGGAACGGGCCCGGGGTGCGATCGTGGGTGGTGTGCCAGCGCCGCTGATCTCCCGTGCCGATCTCGACTTCCTGCTCCACGACTGGCTGCGGGTGGACGAGCTGTGCGCGCGTGAGCGCTACGCCGAGCACGACCGCGACACCATCGACGCGGTCGTCGACCTCGCCGCGCAGGTCGCCACCGAGCACTTCGCGCCGCACCGCAAGGTCTCCGACACCCGCGAGCCGGAGTTCGACGGCGAGCGCGTCACCCTGCCCGACGAGGTCCGTGCCGCGTTGAAGGTGCTGGCCGACACCGGCATCGTCGGCGCCGGGCTGGACGCGCGGGTCGGCGGGATGGCGCTGCCCGCCGTCGTCGTCCAGGCGTGTTTCGTGTGGCTGCACGCCGGCAACGTCGCGACCGCCGCGTACCCGATGCTGACCGTCGCCGCGGCCAACCTGCTGCTCACCCACGGCAGCGAGGAGCAGGTGCAGACCTGGGTCCGGCCGATGGTCGAGGGTCGCTACTTCGGCACCATGTGCCTGTCCGAGCCGCAGGCCGGGTCGTCGCTGGCCGACGTCACCACCCGCGCCGAGCCGCGCGAGGACGGCACCCACCGGCTCACCGGCACCAAGATGTGGATCTCCGGCGGCGAGCACGAGCTGGGGGAGAACATCGTCCACCTGGTGCTGGCGAAGATCCCCGGCGGACCGGCGGGGGTGAAGGGCATCTCGCTGTTCGTCGTGCCACGGGTGCTGGAGAACGGGGAGCGCAACGATGTCGCCCTCGCCGGGCTGAACCACAAGATGGGCTACCGCGGCACCGTCAACACCGTGCTGAACTTCGGCGAGGGCCGGGCCACACCGGGCGGCGAGGCCGGCGCGGTCGGCTACCTGGTGGGGGAGCCGCACACCGGGCTGGCCCAGATGTTCCACATGATGAACGAGGCCAGGGTCGGGGTCGGCGCGGGTGCCACCGCTCTCGGCTACGCCGGATATCTGCTCGCGCTCGACTACGCCCGCACCCGCACCCAGGGCCGCACCGCCGGGGCGAAGGACCCGGCCGCGCCGCAGGTGCCGCTGGTCGAGCACACCGACGTGCGCCGCATGCTGCTCGCGAGCAAGTCCTACGTGGAGGGCGCGCTCGCGCTGAACCTCTACTGCGGGCGGCTGCTCGACGAGGAGCGCACCGCCCCCACGGAGGAGGAGCGCCGTCGCGCGCACCTGCTGCTGGAGGTGCTCACCCCGGTCGCCAAGAGCTGGCCGTCGCAGTGGTGCCTGCACGCCAACGACCTCGCCATCCAGATCCACGGCGGCTACGGCTACACCCGCGACCACGACGTCGAGCAGCTCTACCGGGACAACCGGCTCAACCCGATCCACGAGGGCACCCACGGCATCCAGGGCCTGGACCTGCTCGGCCGCAAGGTCGTCATGCAGGGCGGCGCCGGGCTCACCCTGCTGCGGGAGACGATCGGGACCACCGTCGGGCGGGCCCGCGCCGCAGGCGGGGAGCTCGCCGCGCACGCCGACGCCGTCGCGGCCGCGGCGGACCGGGTCGTCGAGGTGACCGGTGTCGTGCACGGCCAGGACGATCCGGCCCTCGCCGTCGCGCACTCCTCGGTCTACCTGGAGGCGGTCGGCCACGTCGTGCTCGCCTGGATCTGGCTGGAGCAGGCGCTCGCCGCCGACGGTCGCGACGGCGACCTCCACGACGGCAAGCGCGCCGCGGCCCGCTACTTCGTGCGTCACGAGCTGCCCCGCACCGGCCCGCAGCTGGACCTGCTGGCGTCGCTGGACCGGACCACCCTCGACGTCCGCGACGCCTGGCTCTGACCCGGCCCGCCGCGGACCGCGCGGTCGCCCCACCGGTGTGACGACCGTCCTGTGGGATCACGCTCGGTACGCCCGTCCGGCGGGAAGAATGCGGCGGACGGGGGTGTTGCAGTCACCTGTGCGGGGGACGGGTGTGTGGCTGGTGAGCCGGCGGGTGATCGACCTGTGCCGTCGTGCCACGACGGGCTGTCGGCGCTGACCGCCGCCCACGCCCGTACCGCATCCCCTGGGGGGACCCCGTGTCACTCGTCGTCCGTGCCGCGCGCGCCTGGCAGCGCCCGCGCGTGTTCGCTCTGCTCACCGTCACCGGGCTCGTGCTCGGTGCCCTGCTCGGGCTGACCGCCCGGGTCACCGGCTCCGCGGGGCTGGCGTCCACGCTGGACACCGTCGGCAGCCTGTTCACCGGGCTGCTGCAGTTCACCGTCGCACCGCTGGTCTTCCTCGCGATCGTCGTCGGCATCGTCAGTCTGCGCGACCTCGGCGGCGGACGCACCGCGGCCCGGCTGGGCGGGCGCACCGTCGCCTGGTTCGCCGGGACCTCACTGGTCGCGGTGCTGATCGGCATCGCGATCGGGCTGATCGGGCGGCCCGGTCAGGGCGTCACGATCGCCGCCGACCCGGCCGACGTCGAGGCCGTCGGCGAGCGCACCGCCGGATCCTGGCAGGCGCTGCTGTCGAACCTGGTGCCGGACAACCCGGTCGCGGCCTTCGCCGACGACAACGTGCTGCAGGTCGTGCTCGCCGCGCTGCTGGTCGGTGCCGCCGCCTACGCGCTGGGGGAGAAGGCCGAGCCGTTCGTCGCGTTCTCCCGCTCGGCCTTCGAGGTCGTGCTCACGATCATCCGCTGGATCGTCGTGCTCGCCCCGATCGGCGTGCTCGGCCTGATCGGCAACGCGTTCGCCACCTACGGCAGCGGTGTCGTCTCCTCGCTGGCCGGGCTCATCGTCACCGTCTACCTCGGCTGCGCGATCGTGCTGTTCGGCGTCTACCCGCTGCTGCTGAAGTTCGTGGCCGGTATCGGCCCGCGCCGCTTCTTCGGCACCACCTGGCCGGTGCTGCAGTTCGCCTTCGTGTCCCGCTCGTCCGGCGCGACGCTGCCGCTGTCCCGGCAGGCCGCGATCGACCTGGGCGTCGACCGCAACTACGCCGGGTTCGCCGTCCCACTGGCCACCACCACCAAGATGGACGGCTGCGCCGCCGTCTACCCGGCCCTGGCGACGATCTTCATCGCGCACGTCTCGGGGATCCAGCTCGCCGCCTGGCAGTACGTGGTGATCGCGGCGGTCGCCGTGTTCGGCGCGCTCGCGACGGCCGGGACCACCGGCTGGTTCACCATGCTGACGCTGACCCTGGCCGCGATCGGGATGCCGCCCGCGGTGATCGCCGCCGGTATCGCCGTGGTCATCGGGATCGACCCGATCCTGGACATGATGCGCACCGCGACCAACGTCGCCGGGCAGATCACCGTGCCGACGCTGGTCGCCGCGCAGGAGGGCATCCTCGACCGCGGGGACGCGAGCGCCCCGGCCCAGGCCGAGCCCGTCGCCGCGCAGGACACGGTGACCACGCCGCAGGAGGACGCGTCCGGCGCCGGACGCACCACCTCGGTCTGACCGTCACCCCCGGGAGGTCTGCCCCCGGGGCCGGCCGCCCCCGGCCCGCCGTACCGCGCCCGTCGGGCGGACGGCGGGCCGGCGCGCGTCCCGCCCCGGGTCAGCGGGCCGCCTCGACCACCAGGGCGTGCGCGACCACCGTCCCGACCGGACCCGCGAGCTCCCGGCCGAAGCCCGCACCCAGCTCGCCGAGGGTCCGCTCCCGCACGTCCCACCCCGCCGCGCGCAGCACCGACGCCGGCGCGGGGCGGCGCCGGGTGTCCCACAGCTGCGCCAGGTCGCTGCCCATCGTCGCGGCCATCGCCCGGACCCCGTCGGTGTGCAGGTACTCGTCGGCGACGGCCAGGTCCACCGCCTCCAGGGCGACCCGGCTGCCCGGTGCGGACAGCTCGTCGACCCGGGCGAGCAGGTCCGCCTCCGCCTCCGGGGGCAGGTAGGGCAGCAGGCCCTCCACCAGCCACGCGGTCGGGCGGCCGGGGTCGAAACCGGACCCGCGCAGTGCGTCCGGCCAGTCGTCGCGCAGGTCGCAGGGCACGGCGACCCGCCGCGCCCGCGGTGCGGTGTCACCGAGGACCCGCTGCTTGTGGGCCAGCACCTCGGGCTGGTCGATCTCGTACACCGCCGTGCCGTCCGGCCAGGCCAGGCGGTAGGGGCGCGCGTCGAGCCCGGCCGCCGGGACGACGACCTGCCGCACCCCGTCCGCGGCCGCCGCCAGCAGCGCCGCGTCGAGCACCCGGGTGCGGACGGCCATCATGTCCACCAGCGCCCGCCAGCCGTCGCCGCCGTCGTCGGCACCGCGGGGGAGCGGGACCCCCGGCGCGGCGGCGTCGACGAGGGCGCGCGCGTACGGGTCGACCACCAGCGGGTCGGGGCGCTCGGCCTCGGCGGCGCGGGCCGCGGCGACGGCCAGCGCGGTCGCGCCGACGCTGCGGGTGACGTCCCACCCGCCGGCGACGCTGTTGCCTCCGGCCGGGACGTTGCCGTGCGGTACTCCGGACATCGATCCTCCCCATGACGTGAGCAATGCTCACGATCATGGTGCGGTACACGACGCAACGGCGCGCCGCGGCATGACCGGGATCACCCGTCCGGATCCCGGGAACCCGGCGGGCGGCTCCCGGCGTTGATCCCCCGTGCACCTCCCGGCGCCCCGCAGGGTCCCCACCGCCGTCGTCCTGCGCGGGGCGGTCGTCGCCTGCGTGCTGGCGGCCCTGGTCGTGGTCGAGCTGAGCTCGCGCAGTGGCGTGGCCTGGCGTCTGACGACCTTCACCTACCAGGCCAACCTGCTCGCCGCGGCCTTCTACGCCTGGACCCTGCTGGGCCGCCGGTACGACGCGCGGCCCGCGCTCCGCGGCGCGGTCGTGGTCTACCTGCTGGTCGCCGGCCTGGTCTGGCTGCTGTTCCTGTCCGGGCGCTCGATGGGTTTCACCCCGGCGAACGTGCTGCTGCACATCGTCGTGCCGGTGCTGGCGCTGGCCGACTGGGTCCTCGTCCGGCCCGGTCGCGGCGGGCTGCGCTGGTGGCACCCACCGGTGTGGCTGCTGTTCCCGGCCGCGTACCTCGGACTGGCGCTGGCCGTGCTCAACGGGGCGGGCCGGCGGGCGCCGTACTACTTCCTCGACCCGGACGCCGTCGGTGCGGGCGGGCTGGCCTGGAACGTCCTCCGGCTGGCGGCCGGGTTCCTGGCCCTGGGGTACCTGGTCCTGCTGGCCGGGCGGGCCGGGTCCCGCGTCCCCGTGCGGGCGTGAGCGACGTCGAACCCGTGCCGGCGTGAGCGGCGTCGCACGGATCCGTGACAGTCAACGCTGACTGTTTGCTGCTACCGTCGTCGACGAGCCGACGGCACCGTCCCGGGTGCCGCCCGTCCGTCGCGAAGGAGCGAGACCGTGCGAGACGCAGTCATCGTCGAGGCCGTGCGCAGCCCGGTCGGCAAGCGCAGGGGTGGACTCGCCGGCATCCACCCCACCGATCTGTCGGCGCACGTGCTGCGCAGCCTGGTCGAGCGGACCGGGGTCGACCCCGCCGAGATCGAGGACGTCGTGTGGGGCTGCGTGTCCCAGTCCGGCGAGCAGACCTTCGACATCGCCCGCAACGCGGCCCTGGCCGCCGGGTTCCCCGAGACCGTCACCGGGGTCACCGTCGACCGCCAGTGCGGGTCCAGCCAGCAGTCGGTGCACTTCGTCGCGGCGGGCCTGATCGCCGGGCAGTACGACGTGGCCGTCGCCGGCGGCGTCGAGTCCATGACCCGGGTCCCGATGGGCTCCTCGAAGGGTGACGCGGACCCGCTCGGCGACGACTTCCGCGCCCGCTACGGCGTCTCGCCGAACCAGGGCGTGGGCGCGGAGATGATCGCCGAGAAGTGGGGCTTCTCCCGCACGCAGCTCGACGAGTTCGCGCTGCTGTCGCACTCCCGTGCCGCCGCCGCACAGGACGACGGCCGCTTCGACGGCCAGATCGCCCCGGTCGCCGGAGTCACCGCCGACGAGGGTGTCCGCCGCGGCGGCACCCTGGAGGGCCTGGCCCAGCTGAAGACGGTGTTCAAGGAGGCCGACCAGGGCGGGGTCGTCCACGCCGGCAACTCCTCGCAGATCTCCGACGGCTCCGCCGCACTGCTCATGACGACCAGCGAGAAGGCCCGCGAGCTGGGCCTCACCCCGGTCGCCCGCGTGCACACCGCGGTGCTGGCCGGCGCCGACCCGGTGATCATGCTGACCGCCCCGATCCCGGCGACGGAGAAGGTGCTGAAGCGCTCCGGACTCTCGCTCGACGACATCGGTGCGTTCGAGGTCAACGAGGCGTTCGCCCCGGTGCCGCTGGCCTGGCTGGCGGACATCGCGGGCGGCGACGCCTCGGTCGCCGAGCGCCTCAACCCCCACGGCGGCGCGATCGCGCTCGGCCACCCGCTCGGCGGCTCCGGCGCCCGGATCATGACCACCCTGATCCACCACATGCGCGACAACGGCATCCGCTACGGCCTGCAGACGATGTGCGAGGGCGGCGGCCAGGCCAACGCCACCATCATCGAGCTGCTCTGACACCCGTTCCCCGCCCGGAAGGAAACAGACAGAACATGGACATCAACGGTTCCGTCGCCGTCGTCACCGGCGGTGCGTCCGGCCTGGGCCTGGCCACCACGGAGAAGTTCGTGGAGCTCGGCGCCAAGGTCCTGATCATCGACCTGCCGTCGTCGCAGGGTGAGGCCGTCGCCGACAAGCTGGGGGAGAACGTCCGCTTCGTCGCCGCCGACGTCACGGACGAGCAGCAGGTGACCGCCGCCCTCGACGCCGCCGAAGAGCTCGGTGCGGTCCGCGTCGCGGTCAACTGCGCCGGCATCGGCAACGGCATCAAGACCTACGGTAAGAAGGGCCCGTTCCCACTGGACGGGTTCACCAAGGTCGTCACCGTCAACCTGATCGGCACGTTCAACGTGATCCGGCTTGCCGCCGAGCGGATCGCGAAGTCCGAGCCGGTCGACGGCGACCGCGGAGTCATCATCAACACCGCCTCGGTCGCGGCGTTCGAGGGGCAGATCGGGCAGGCCGCGTACTCCGCGTCCAAGGGCGGCATCGTCGGCATGACCCTGCCGATCGCCCGCGACCTGGCCGACCTCGGCATCCGGGTCTGCACCATCGCCCCGGGCCTGTTCGAGACCCCGCTGCTGGCCGGGCTGCCCGAGGACGTCAAGACCTCGCTGGGCAAGCAGGTGCCGCACCCGTCGCGGCTGGGGCAGCCCGCCGAGTACGGCAAGCTCGCCGCGCACATCGTGGAGAACCCGATGCTCAACGGCGAGACGATCCGGCTCGACGGCGCCATCCGGATGCAGCCCCGCTAGTCACACCACCACCCGAGGGGAGGCGGCGCCGTGAAGCGCACGCTCTACGAGTCCGACCACGAGGACTTCCGGGAGGCGTTCCGCGCCTTCGTCGAGAAGGAGATCGTCCCGCACGAGGCGCAGTGGGAACGTGACGGCGCCGTCTCCCGGGAGCTGTTCACCACCGCCGGCGCGAACGGCTTCCTGGGGATCGACGCGCCCGAGGAGTACGGCGGCGGCGGGGTGCGGGACTTCCGCTTCAACGCCGTCATCAGCGAGGAGCTGCTGCGGGTCGGCGCCGCCGGGGCGGGTCTCGGCCTGACCCTGCACAACGACATCGTGCTGCCCTACCTGCTCACCTACGGCTCCGACGAGCAGAAGCAGCGCTGGCTGCCGGGTGTGGTGGCGGGAGAGACGATCCTCGCCATCGCCATGACCGAGCCGGGCATCGGCTCGGACCTGGCGTCGATGTCGACGACCGCCGTCCGCGACGGCGACCACTACGTCGTCAACGGCGCGAAGACCTTCATCACCAACGGGATCAACGCCGACCTGATCGTCGTCGCGGTCAAGACCGACCCGTCGCAGAAGCACAAGGGCATGAGCCTGCTGGTGCTCGAGCGCGGGATGGAGGGCTTCGAGCGGGGCCGCAACCTCGACAAGCTGGGGATGCACGCCCAGGACACCGCCGAGCTGTCGTTCACCGACGTGACGGTGCCGGTGAAGAACCTCCTCGGGCCCGAGGAGGGGAAGGGCTTCGTCCAGCTGGTCGAGAAGCTGCCCCAGGAGCGGCTGTCGATCGCGGTGGCCGGGGTGGCCGCGGCGCGCGCCACGCTGAACGGGACGCTGGCCTACGTCAAGGAGCGCAAGGCCTTCGGCTCGCCGGTCGGCTCGTTCCAGAACTCCAGGTTCGCCCTGGCCGAGATGGACACCGAGATCGACCTCGCCGAGCACTACGTCGACGACTGCGTGCGCGCGCTGAACGCCGGCGAGCTGACCGCGGTCGACGCGTCGAAGGCGAAGTACTGGTGCACCGAGCTGCAGGGCCGGGTCGCCGACCGCTGCCTGCAGCTGCACGGCGGCTACGGCTACATGAGCGAGTACCCGGTCTCCAAGGCCTACGTCGACGCGCGCATCACCCGGATCTACGGCGGCACGACCGAGATCATGAAGGAGGTGATCGGCCGGGGTCTGGGACTCTGAGCCGATGACCGACAGGCGATCATGAGCACATCATGAGCACCGAACACCCTCCGGCGGTCCGGAGCCGGGCGCAGCGGTCGGAGGACAGCCGCGCCCGGATCCTGGACGCCGCCGTCGCCTGCCTGATCGACGGCGGCTACTCCGGGTCCACGACGCTGACCATCCAGTCGGCCGCCGACGTCTCGCGCGGCCGGCTGCTGCACCACTTCCCGAGCCGCGACCGGCTGCTGGTCGCCGCGGCGCAGCACCTCGCGGTCAAACGGGTCGCCGACACCGAGGAACGGGTGCGCCGTGTCCTGGAGGCCGAGCCGGTCGGTCTGTTCGAGCGCGCCGACCGGGTCATCGAGCTGCTGTGGGAGAGCTTCTCCGAGCCGCACTTCTGGGCGGCGGTCGAGCTGTGGACCGCGGCCCGGTCGAACCACGAGATCGCCGAGGCACTGCGCCCGGAGGAGAAGCGGCTCGGCGCGGCGATCCGCGCGTCGATGGCCCGCATGTTCGGCGACGAGCTCGCCGGCCGCCCGCGGTTCAAGCAGCTGCGCGACCTGCTGCTCACCTCGATGCGCGGCACCTCGCTGACCTACACCTTCGACCCACGCGACCCGGGCAGCGATCCGATGCTGCCCCAGTGGAAGGACCTGGCCCGGGTCCTGCTCGGGACCTGAGCCGGCCCTCAGGTGCCGTAGCTCAGCCCGAACGGCGGCGTCGCCGGGTCGCCGACGGGCGGTGGCGCGGGCCGCCGGACCGCCACCCGGTCGCGGCCCGCGCGCTTGGCCTCGTACAGCGCGGCGTCCGCGGCGGCGAGCAGCCCGTCGAGGTCGCTGCCGTGGTCCGGCGTCGTCGCGACGCCGACCGACACCGACAGCCCCGCGACCCGCCCGGCGGTCGTGGTGTCGACCTCGAGCGCGCGCACACCACGCCGGATCCGCTCGGCGACCTCGCGGGCCCGGGCGGCGGGATCGTCGTCGGCGCGCATCCCGCCGAGCGTGACCACGAACTCCTCGCCGCCGAACCGGCCGGCCAGGTCGTGGTCACGCACCTCGGCGGTGAGGACGTCGGCCACCGCCTGCAGCACGTCGTCGCCCGCCAGGTGGCCGTGCCGGTCGTTGACCGCCTTGAAGTGGTCGAGGTCGAGGATGAGGACGGCGGCGGCCCGGTCGGTGCGCGCGTCGCGTTCGAGCATCTGGCGGCTGCGCCACCGCCAGGCCGCCGGGTTGAGCAGCCCGGTCTTCGCGTCCGTGTCGACCTGCGCCTCGAGCTGGCGCACCAGGGTGGTCTGCTCGACGACGAGCAGCGGCAGCACCGCGAGCAGCGCGAACCAGGGCGAGGTGTTGGCGAGCACGACCGCGACCAGCCCGCCGATCGACAGCGTCGCGAGCTCCAGGCCGATGTCGCCGCCCAGCAGGATCGCGAGGAACCGCGATCCCGGTGCGGTGAGCCGCAGCACCGACACGACCAACAGCGTGTTCACCGCGGTGTAGGCGACCAGCGCACCCAGGACCAGGGCCGCGTTCTGCGGGGTCGCGAGCGCTCCGGTCCGGCCGTCGACCAGTGCGAGCAGCCCGGCGACGGTGTGCACGGCCAGCAGCACGGTGGCGGCGCTGTAGACCTGGCGGTGCGGCGGGGTGCCGCTCGGGCGGGCCACCCGCAGGTAGAGGTGCAGGTAGACGACCGCGACGACGACGGTCGCGAGCCCGGGCGGCAGCAGCAGCGCGGCGGCGAACGTCCACACCGAGGTCATGTTGATGTAGCGGGTCTCGGCGATCCGGCGCCGCAGGCGCTCGGCACCGACCGACAGCTCGGTGTGCGCCGCGGCGACCAGCACCAGCAGCCCGCACAGCAGCACCTCGGTGCGGGTCGGGGCCGTCGTCGCCACGATCCCGGTGCCGACCGCGGTGACCGCGGCGGCCTCCACGACCAGGACCAGCAGCAACGGGCGCAGCGGCAGACCTCGCAGCGACCGGGCGTCCGGCGCGGGCCGGCGACGCCCCGTCGCGCGCGGTGCCACCGGGCCGGAGATCACATCGCCTGCCTGTTCCTCGGCTGCGTTCGGGAGATCGCACCGAGGCTACCCGCGGGTAAAGCAAGGCTTCCCCACCGTCGCTCCGATGGCCGGAATCCGCGCCCAGCGGATCCGAACCCACGACGAACGCCTCAGATTTACGTTAAATCGTGACGCAGCGTTGTCCGTCGCTTACGCTGGCGGCGTCATCACTCGATCGTGGAGCGCGTCGTGCGTCCGCACGTTCGGAGCGCAGCGGCGTTCGTTCCGGGACGGGGAGAAGCACTCCGGTCGAGGGGGGATCGCTCGTGCGCAACTGGGACTGGTGAACCACCACCGGTGTCGCGCGGGACGGGCACGTCCCGCGCGGCACCGCCGTCGCCCCGTCCGCCACGCCGGTACGTCACCCGTGACCGGTGTCCTCGTGTGCCCGCTCCCGGGGGCTCCCCGGTTCCGGCGGCAGCAACGCACGGACGGATGACGCGACACCGTCGCGGGATGCGCACGGAGCGTCGTGTCCTCTACTCCCAACGGGTGACACCTGCGTCACGTCCGGGCGCTGACCAGGGGTGACGACCTGGTCCGGCCGGGGCCCGTCGATCACCCCCTAGTACTCCAGCCGCACTTCGTTAGCTGAGCTGTCTTCGTCGTCGATAGTGGCTTTCGCGGGCTCGGTGTTGGTGGCGACGTCGCCAGGTCGACCAGGCCCAGCACGGCGCCTGGGTGGGAATGTGGATCAGAGGTGCCAGGAGACGTCGGATCTCGGCGAGGGTGAGCGGGATGAGCCCGTGATCAGGTCTTTTGGGGCGATCGCCGCGGTGACCGAGAGGTAGGCGTGGGCGAGAATAGCCAGGGTGACGTGGCGGTACCAGGCGTCGTAACGCCGCACTTGATAGTGGTCGAGCCCGACCTCGTTCTTCGCGGTCTGGAAGCACTCCTCGATCGCCCACCGCGTGCCGGCGACGCGGATGAGATCGTCGTCGGTGGTGCCGGGCGGGCCGGCGCACAGGTAGTAGGCCAGATCGGGCTCCTCGCCGGCGGAGAGCTGTGTGTCGGTGAGGATCTGACGTCGGACCAGTAGCCATCGGCCCCATCCGGCCGGGGCGTTCTCGGGCGGATACAGCGAGGCCACGGCCCAGTCGTAGAAGCGTTCTCCCTTCACACCCGGACCGGCTGAGCGGCGCTTCCACGCCCGTCCGGGAGCGCGGGCGACCAGGTCGTCGGCCCGTCGTGAGCCGCTGATCTGACAGATGTCGGCGTCCAGGGACAACGGGACGGACTGGCTGCGCGGAACCGCGACGACGTAGCCGATCCGGCGCTGCTCGCACCAGGTGCGGAACTTGTAGTCCTGCCCGTATGCCTCGTCCGCGGTCACCCATCCTGCGGGAACCCCGGCATCGAGGGCACGGCCGAGCATTTCCTTGGCCAGCGTGGCCTTGGTGGCGAACTCGATCTCCTCAGGCACCGCCGCGGCTCGGCAGCGTTCCCGATCACCGGTCCAGGACTTGGGCAGGTAGAGCTCGCGGTCGATCAACGTCCGGCCCTTGCTCGTGGCATAGGCACAGAAGACTCCGAGCTGGCAGTTCTCCACCCGCCCGGCAGTGCCCGAGTACTGGCGCTGCACCCCCGCCGACTTCGTCCCCTTCTTCAGGAACCCGGTCTCATCGACGATCAGCACCCCACCGGACTCGCCGAGGTGCTCGACGACGTAATCCCGCAGGTCATCACGGACACCGTCGACATCCCAGGTCGCGGAGTTGAGCAGCCGCTGCATCCCATCCGGAGTCGTGTCACCGGCGACCTCGGCCAGCGTCCACCCGTTCTTCCCCGCCAACGGCGCCAACAACCCCCGCACATACGCCCGCGCCCGACGCCGCGGTTCCGTCCGGAAGAACCGGCCCGCCACCAGCCCGAACAGCCCATCCAGGCCACCGGCCCACGCCTCGAGATCCTCCTCCACCTGCACAAGATCGAAGCTTAGCGCACATCAACATCACAAACTGCGGCTGGAGTACTAGGCGGGTCATCCCCCGTCGTGTTGCAGTTAGCCTCGCCTTATCTGAGGCGTGCCGAAGCAACGAAAGGACCGTGATGGCGAACCCCGCGAACGCGCACCCCCACTCCACCCCGGAGGTACTCGACGTGGTGGGGGTCGGGTTCGGGCCGTCGAACCTCGGCATCGCCATCGCCCTGCTCGAGCACAACGCGTCGGTCCCGGCCGACGCGCGGGTGAGCGCCCGGTTCGTGGAGCGCCAGGAGCGGTTCGGCTGGCACCGCGGGATGCTGCTCGAGGATGCGACCATGCAGGTCTCGCACCTGAAGGACCTGGTCACGCTGCGGAACCCGACGAGCGGGTTGTCCTTCCTGTCCTATCTGCACGACCGGGACCGGCTGGCGGACTTCATCAACTACGGCTCGTCGTTCCCCACCCGCCGCGAGTTCCACGACTACCTGGAGTGGGCCGCGGCGCGGGTCGGCGAGATCGGCGCGGCCGCCGGATCGGCGGTGACGGTCGGCTACGGCAGCGAGGTCGCCGGGATCGAGCCGGTCCGCGGCGAGGACGGCGTGGACCTGGTCGACGTGGTCGTCCGCACGGGGGAGCGGGTGGAGCGGCTGCGTGCCCGCAACGTGGTCCTCGCCTGCGGGCTCACGCCCGTCCTGCCGCGCGGCATCACCGCAGGCGGCCGCGTCTGGCACAACCGCGATCTGCTGTTCCGCACCGGCGGGATGGCCGGGTCCGCGCCGTCCCGGTTCGCCGTGGTCGGTGCGGGGCAGAGTGCTGCGGAGACCGTGGAGCATCTGCACCGTACGTTCCCGGGTGCGGAGGTGCATGCGGTGTTCGCCCGTTACGGCTACAGCCCTGCTGATGACACGTCGTTTGCCAACCGGATCTTCGATCCGGGGGCGGTGGACGATTTCTTCGCCGCGCCGGAGGAGGTGAAGGACCGGATCCTGGGTTATCACGCGAACACGAACTACTCGGTGGTCGATCCGGAGTTGATCGAGGGTCTGTACCGGACGCACTATCACGAGCGGGTCGCGGGGACCGAGCGGTTGCGTTTCCGGAACGTGTCGCGGGTGGCCGATGTGGTGGATGTCGGGGACCGGGTGGAGTTGGCGGTGGAGTCGCTGATCGACGGTTCGCGTGAGGTCATCACCGCGGACGCGGTGGTCTACGCGACCGGCTACCGCCCCGCCGACCCGCTGTGGTTGCTGTCCGGCGGCCTGGACGAGGCCTGCGCCCGCGACGCCCGTGGTCGGCTGGACGTCCGGCGCGACTACCGGCTCGGCACCACCGCGCTGGCCGACGGCACGCCGGTGCGGGCCGGCTTCTACCTGCAGGGACCGACCGAGCACACGCACGGGATCACCTCGACGCTGCTGTCCAACATCGCGGTGCGCTCCGGCGAGGTCGTGGCCTCGCTGACCGGTGCCTCGTTGCCCTCGACGGCGCCGACACCCGTCGTCGTCTGAGCGCCGCGCCGCACCCCGTCCCGCCGGTCCCGGGGAAATCCGTGCCCGCGGGACCCGTGGCCCCCCGGGGCACCCTCCGCGTCGGTCGGCTCCTCAGCGGTCCCCGCCGGCGACGGGCCGGCCACGCAGACCCGTCCAGGCCTGCCACAACGCGGCGAACCGGCCGCCGGAGGCGACCAGCTCGGCGTGCGTCCCGGACTCCGCGGTCCGCCCGGCGTCGAGCACCAGCACGTGGTCGGCGTCGGCGACCTGGCTGAGCCGGTGGGCCACGACGACGGCCGTGCGACCGGCCAGCGCGGCGTCGGCGGCGCGTTCCAGCTCCGCCGCGCCGGCGCTGCCCGCCTCGGCGGTGGCCTCGTCGAGGATCACGACCGGCGGGTCGGCCAGCACCATCCGGGCCAGCGCGAGCTGCTGGGACTGCACGACGCTCAGGGCGTGCCCGCTGTCGCCGACGACGGTGTCCAGACCGTCGGGGAGCCGGTCCACCCACGGGGTCGCACCGACCGTGGCCAGGGCGGCGCGCAGCTCGTCGTCGGTCGCGTCCGGGCGGGCCAGGCGCAGGTCCTCGGCGAGCGGCCCGGCGAACACGTGCACCTCCTGGGTCACCAGGACGACCGGCGGTCGCCCGCCGCGACGGTCGATCCGCTCCAGCGGCACGCCGCCGATCTCGACGACCCCGGCGTCCGGGGTGTGCATGCCGGCGACGAGCTTGGCCAGCGTGGACTTGCCCGCACCGCTGGTGCCGACCAGCGCGACGCGGGCGCCGGGGGCGAGGTCGAGGTCGACACCGGACAGCGCCGGGTGGCCGTCGACGTAGGAGTGGGTCAGGCCGCGCACCCGTACCCGGGCATCGGCGGGAACGGCCGGGTCCGCGGGCGGGGCGGGCGGGTCGATCTCGGCGACGCCGACGATGCGCCGCAGCCCGGCCACCGCGGACTGGGCGGCGTCGAGCTGGAACAGCATGATGTTGATCGGGGTGAACAGGTTGATGAAGTACAGCGCCGCCGCGCTCGCCGTACCGATCGTGGTGCTGCCGTTGCCGACCAGCACGAACCCGGCGACCAGCACCCCGCACAGCCCGAGCACCTCACCGGCGTTGAGCCGGCCGAAGAAGCGGGTCTGCAGCACCACGAGCCGCTGTCCGATCCCGGCGACGGCCTCGGCCCGGGCGCGGACCCGGTCGAGGTGGTCCTCGGTGAGGCGGAACGCCCGCACCGTGCCCACCCCGGCCGCGGTGTCGAGCAGCTGCTGCTGCTGCTGCTGGGCGCCGCCCGCGATGCGCTCGGCGTCGTAGAGCGGCCCGGAACGGCGCAGGAACCAGCGCGCGGTGACCACCTGGATCGGCACCGCCAGCAGCGCGCCGAGCAGGAACCGCCAGTCCAGGGCGGCGAGTGCGACCAGGGTCAGGCCGATGACCAGCGCGGCCCTGGCGAACTCGGGCAGCGCCTCGCGCACCGCCTCGCCCACGACCGGACGTCGTCGGTGACGCGGGAGGTGAGGTCGCCGGACCCGGCCCGTTCCAGGGTGTCCAGCGGCAGGTCCAGTGCCCGGGCGACGAAGCGTTCCCGCAGCCGGGCGAGCATCGTCTCGCCGACCCGGGCGATCAACGCGATCCCGGCGAAGGCGAGCGCGCCCTGCACGACCGCGACCCCGGCCAGGGTCGCGACCGGCGCGGTCAGCGCGGACGGCTGGGCCCCGCGGGCGGCGAGGTCGACGATCCGGCCCAGCAGCGGTGCCGCGACCAGGCTCACCGCCGCCCCGGCGACCAGCGCGACGAGCGCGGCGACGGCGGTACCGCGCCGCGGGCGCAGCAGCTCACCGAGGACGGCGCGGGTGCGGCGGCCGTCGGCGACGGGAAGCAGGCGCGGCCCGGACGGTTCGGTCCCGGTGGTCATCCGGTCACCACCCTGCGGTAGTCGGCGTCGTCGGTCATCAGCTCGGTGTGCGTCGCGTCCGCGACGACCCGGCCCTCGCGCAGCACCACCACGCGGTCGGTGACCGCGAGCAGCGCCGGGCTGGTCGTGAGGAGCACGGTCGTCCGGTCGGCGCGGTGCTCGCGCAGCCGCGCCGCGATCTCGGTCTCGGTGACGGCGTCGACGGCGGTCGTGGGGTCGTGCAGCACGAGCACCGGGGGGTCGGCGGCCAGCGCCCTCGCCAGCGCGACCCGCTGGCGCTGCCCGCCCGACAGCGAGCTGCCGCGCGAGGCCACCGGGGTGTCGGCGCCCCGGGGCAGGGCCTCGACGGCCTGGTCGGCGCGGGCGGCGGCCATCGCCGCGACCGTGGCGGACGCCGGGGCGCCGTCGCGGGTCGCGGCGGTGACGTTGTCCAGGACGGTGCCGGTGAACAGGTGCGCGTCGTGGGCGGCGACGAGCAGGGTGGCCCGGGTGGCGGCCGGCGGGAGGTCGTCGACGCCGGAGCCGTCGAGCAGGATCCGCCCCGATTCCGGGGCGACGTCGCGGGCCAGGCAGCGGGCGAGCGCGGTCGCCGCGGAGGGGTCGGGGACCACCACACCGAGCAGCTGGCCGGGCGGGACCGCGAGGTCGAGGCCGTCGAGCGGGCCGTGCCGCAGCCCGGTGAGCGCGAGCGCCGGCCGCGCGCCGGCCGGGTCCTCGGTGGGACCGGAGCCGGGGGTGTCCCCGCCCGGTCCGACGGCGGGGGGCGCGGAGAGGACCTCCGCGATCCGCCCGGCCGAGGCCCGTGCCTGGGCCAGGCGTGCCCCGGCGACGCCGAGGGTCTGCAGCGGCCCCACCAGGAACTGGGCGAGCCCGACCGCCGACACCAGGTTGCCGACGGTGATCGACCCGTCGAGCGCGAGCAGGCCACCCACCAGCGCGATGACCGCGAGGAACAGGCCGTTCGCGAGCTGGACGGTGCCGAGGAACCCGGCCTCGGCGCGGGTCGCCCGCAGGGTGGCGCCGAGCGCGGTGCGGCTGCTCGCCGCGTACTGCTCGGCCGCGGCGGGTCCGGCGTCCAGCCCCTTGAGGACCCGGACACCGGACACGAGGTCGGCCGCGGTCCCCGCCGCCCGCGCGGCCCGTTCCTGCTCGGCACCGCTGCGCCGCTCCAGCGGCCGTCCGACCCGGCCGATCAGCCACAGCAGCGGCGGCGTGCCGAGCAGGATGAGCAGACCCAGCGGGAGCGAGATCCGCAGCAGCGCGACGGCGGCGACCACGAGCGCGGCCACGGCCGCCGCCGCGGTGGGGATCCAGAAGTTCATCATGGCGACGCGCTTGGCGTCGGCGACGGCGATCGAGGTGAGGGAGCCGGGCAGCCGGCCGGTCTCGGCGCCGCCGCGGTGGTCCAGCAGCCGGGCCGCTACCCGGGTGCGCAGCCCGGCGTCGGCCCGCAGGTCGGCGTGCAGGGCCTGGCGGGCGCCGAACCGGTAGCTGTAGGACAGCATCGCGAAGTCCGCGGCCAGCACCAGCAGCCAGAGCACCAGGCTGCCCGTGTCGCCGGTGGTGACCGCGCGGTCGATCACGACGCCGACCAGGACCGGTACCAGCGCCTCACCCACCTGGTGCCCGCACAGCAGGACGGTCGCCGCCGCGACCCGGCCGCGGAACGACCTGATCGTGCTGCGGACCACCTCCCGTGCGGTGACCCGTGTGTCACCGGTGCCCGTGTGCTCGGTCATGAAGGGAGGCTAACCTCACCACCGCGTCGCGATCATGACGGTGGGTGTGTGGGGCCGGCGCCGGGTCGCACCGGGCGTCGGCTCCACCCGGACCCGGACCCGGTCACGGAGGGGCTGCCGGGGTGGACGACGAGCGGGCGCGTCCACCCCGGCAGCGGCCGGCGTCAGTTGCCCGGGGCGCGGCCCTGCAGTGCGGCGTCGAGCTGCGGCACGACGGCGTCGATGGCGTAGGGCAGCGACAGCGGGCTGGAGTAGCCCAGCGCGGCGGCGAACTCGGTCTCGAACGGCCCGAGGTAGGCGACCCGGCCCTGCTGGACCGCCGGGATCGCGCGGAAGACCGGGTCGGCCTCGGACTCCGCGCGCGAGCGGCCCAGGACCACCAGCACGTCGCCGTCCAGGTCGCCCTGTCGTTCGAGGGACAGGGTCTGCGTGTCGGGACGCACGGTGAAGCCGAGGCCGGCGAAGATCTGGGCGCGCAGGTCGTCGGTACCCATGTCGTAGGGGACGCCCTCGATGAAGAAGTCCATCTTCAGGTTCTTTCCCGCGAAGTCGGGGTGGGCCGCCTTCGCCTCGTCGAACTTCGCGCGGGTCGCGGCGATGACCTGCTCGGCCTGCTCGGTGCGGCCGGTGGCCGGCCCGGTGATGCGGGTCTGCTCCTCCCAGCCGGCGGCGTTCGTGCCGTCCGGGGTGCCCTGGGCGACGGTCGGCGCGATCTGCGACAGCGCGGTGTAGGTCGCCTGGTCCATGAAGGAGTAGACGCCGAGGATCAGATCGGGGTTCAGCGCGGCGACCTGCTCCACGGGGATCTCCGCCCCGGTGAGCAGCTGCGGCTGCGTCCCGCCGAGTGCCTCCTGCGCCCAGGGGCGCTGCGCGTAGTCGTAGTCGCCGATGTTCTCCCGGACCCCGACCGGCGTCACCCCGAGGGCGAGGGCGAAGTCGGCGTCGTTGAAGCCGACGGTCACCACCCGCTGCGGTGCGGCGGGGATCGTCGTCTCCCCGAAGGCGTGGGTCAGGGTGACCGGGAACGCCCCGGCGGGGGCGTCCCCGGCGGGTGCGGGTGGTGCCGCGTCGTCGGAGGCCCCGGAGGAGCAGCCGGCGAGTGCCAGCACCAGGACCACGCACGCGGCGAGCGCGCGGAGCAGGGGTCGGGGCATGGGGGCGGTCCTTTCGACGGGACCCGTGCGGGCGGGGTGCACCGGGCGCCGGGGGAACAGGGCAGTGCACCCTTCCGGGTGGACAGGCGAACCTTACCCATACCGGTCACGATCGGGCAGACAGGACATCCCACACGACGTCGAGGTGCTCCCGGGTGGTCGTGACCCCACCGAAGGCCACCCGCACCACCGGGTGCCCGTCGACCTCGGTGCCGCTGAGCAGCACCCGGCCGTCGGCGTCGGCCCGCTCCCGCAGCGCGGTCGTCGCGGCGTCGCCGGCGCGCGAGCGCAGGCACACCAGCGACAGGACCGGCGCGCACGCCAGCTCCAGGTCCGCGTGCGCCCGGATCCGGTCGGCCAGCTCGGCCGCGAGCGCGACGTGCCCGCGCAGATGTGACCGCAGCCCGGGCAGTCCCTGGCCGTGCAGCACCGCCCACAGCTTCAGCGCCCGGAACCGCCGCCCCAGCGGCACCTGCCAGTCCCGGAAGTCCACGACGGCGCCGGAGTCGGAGCGCGCGTCGCGCAGGTAGGGCGGGGTGATCGACAGCGCAGCCGGCAGCGCGCGGGCGTCGCGCACCCAGAGCAGCGAGGCGTCGAAGGCGGTGAGCAGCCACTTGTGCGCGTCGGTGCAGAACGAGTCGACACCGCGTCCCGGGCCCGGGTTGACGCCGTCGAGCACCCAGCGGTGCTCCGGGCAGAGCGCGGCCACGCCGGCCCACGCGGCGTCGACGTGCACCCAGGCCCGGTACGGCGCCGCCGCGGCGACGAGTGCCGCCACCGGGTCGCTCGACCCGGTCGAGGTCGTGCCGACGGTCGCGCAGACCAGCACCGGGACCAGCCCGGCGGCGGCGTCCGCGGCGAGGGTGTCGGCCAGCGCGGCGGGGTCCATCCCGCGGGTACCCGGGGTGCACGCGACGGTCCGCAGCCCGTCCGCGCCGAGCCCGGCCACCCGGACCGCCTTGGCCAGCGAGGAGTGCGTCTCGGCGGTGACGTAGACCCGCTCCCGCCCGGTCACCCCGCGCACCCGCCAGCCGGTCCCCGGGTCCGGGGCGGCCCGGTGCAGCGCGGCGGTCAGTGCGACCAGCGCCGCCGAGGACGCCGAGTCCTGGATCGCGCCGCCCCCGCCGCCGTCGTGGGTGAACGTCTCGTCCAGTCCGAGTGCCCTGGCCAGCTGGTCGGTGACCGCCTGCTCCACCTCGGTGCAGGCCGGCGAGGTCGACCACAGCATCCCCTGGGTCCCGGCACCGCCGGACAGCAGCTCGCCGAGCAGCGAGGTCAGCGAGGCGTTGGCCGGGAAGTACGCGTGGAACCCCGGGTGCTGCCAGCGGGTGTCGGCGTCGCCGGTCACGGCCTCGACCAGCGACGGGAACGCCGCGAGCGGCTCGGGGTCCTCGTTCGCCTCGCGGGCGAAGCGGGCCCGCACGGTGCCGGGCTCGACGGCGTCGCGGACCGGGTGGCCTTCGATGCCGGCGCGGGCGTCGGCGACGGCGTCGACGAACAGGTGGCCGAGGGCGCGGAACTCGTCCGGGGTGAGGTCGGGCACGCGCCGGGACGCTACCCCGCCACGGATGCGTGCTCGTGCACGTCGTCGAGGTCCCAGGCGGGCAGCGGGTCGGGCAGGGTGCGCCAGGTGCCGGGGCCGGCGAGCAGCTCGTCGTCGGTGAGCAGGGCCCGGTCGAGACGTGCGGTGACCGCGTCCCGGGTCAGACCGAGCCCGATGAACACGATCTCCTGGCCGCGGGGCCCGTCGAACGACGACCACGGTGCCGCCGGGTCCAGGGCCATGTTCGGGCCCGCCTGCGACCACATGCCGGCGATGTCGGGACGGGTCGCCAGCCAGCAGAACCCCTTGCTGCGCAGCAGCCCGGGCCACTCGGTGAGGGCGTCGAGCAGCCGGGCGGGGTGGAAGGGGCGCCCGGCCCGCCAGGTCACGCTCGCGATCCCGTACTCCTCGGGCTCGGGCTCGGGGGTGTGGCTGCCGTTGAGCTCCTGGGCCCAGCCGGGCGTCGCGGACGCTGCCGCCGGGTCGTAGCGGTGGGTGTCGAGCAGTGCGGCGACCGGTACCTGCCCGCGGACCGCGCGGATCCGGCGCGCGCCCGGGTTCATCCGCGACAGCAGGGCCTCGATGCGGCCCAGTGCGTGCGGCGCGACGAGGTCGGTCTTGTTCACCACCAGCAGGTCCGCGAACTCGACCTGGTCGGCGAGCAGGTCCGACAGGGTCCGCTCGTCGCCCGGCGCGGCCTGCAGCTCCCGGTCGGCCAGGGAGTCCTCGGTGGTCAGCAGGCGCTCGAAGGTGGAGGCGTCGACGACGGTGACCATCGTGTCGAGCCGCGCCACGTCGGACAGCGCGGTGCCGTCGTCGAAGGTCCACTCGAACGTCGCGGCCACCGGCATCGGCTCGGAGATGCCGGTCGACTCGACGACGACGTGGTCGTAGCGGCCCTCGGCGGCCAGCTCGCCGACCGTGGTCAGCAGGTCCTCGCGCAGGGTGCAGCAGATGCAGCCGTTGGTGAGCTCGACCAGCTTCTCCCGGCCGCGCTGCAACCGGACCTGGGCGCCGTCGATGTTGACCTCGCTCATGTCGTTGACGACGACGGCGATCCGCCGCCCGTCCCGGCCGGCGAGCAGGTGCTCCAGCAACGTCGTCTTCCCCGCGCCGAGGAAGCCGGACAGGATCGTGACGGGAACGCGACGGTCGGCCATGCCTTCACGATAGCCATTGTCGATAATGAAGGGGTAAGCTGCCCCCGTGCGCACCTCCCGTCCGGTCTGGTGGCGGCTGCTCCCCGCAGCCGCGTAGACGCACGTCGTCCTTCCCCCCGGGCTGCACGAGCAGCCCGGAGGTCCGTGGTGTGGCGCGTGCAGCTCCCGTTCTCCAGGAGCTGTCATGGATTCCTTCGCCGCCACCGTCGCCCGCATGCCCGCGCTGCGCGCCGCCGTCGCCGCCGACCCGTCCGCGCACCTGGTGCTGACCGGGGAGCGACCGACCGGTCCGCTGCACCTGGGGCACCTCGTGGGCACGATCGCCGAACGCGTCCGGCTGCAGCGTTCCGGTGTGGACGTCCTCGTGATCCTCGCCGACTACCAGGTCATCACCGACCGCGACGTCGCCGACCGGCTGGAGGAGTACGTCCGCGGTGCGGTCCTCGACCAGCTCGCCGCCGGTCTCGACCCGGACCGCACCACGGTGTTCGCCCACTCCGCGGTGCCGGCGCTGAACCAGCTGATGCTGCCGTTCCTGTCACTGGTCACCGAGGCCGAGCTGCACCGCAACCCGACGGTGAAGGCCGAGCACGCGGCGTCCGGGCGGGCGCTGTCGGGACTGCTGCTCACCTACCCGGTGCACCAGGCCGCCGACATCCTGTCCTGCCGGGCCGACCTCGTCCCGGTCGGCCGGGACCAGCTGCCGCACATCGAGCTGACCCGGGTGCTGGCGCGGCGCTTCGCCGAGCGGTACGGGCCGGTGTTCACCCCGCCCGAGCCGATGCTGACCGACACCCCGGACCTGCCCGGCCTGGACGGGCACAAGATGTCCAAGTCCCGCGGCAACGCGATCCCGCTCGGCGCGACCGCCGACGCGACGGCGGCGATCGTGCGCCGTGCCCGCACCGACTCCGAGCGCCGGATCACCGTCGACCCCGACCGCAGGCCCGGGGTGTACGGGCTGCTCTCCACCGCGGCGGTGTGCCTGGGACGGGACCCGCACGAGCTGGCCGAGGGACTCGACGGTGCCGCGGCGCTGAAGCGGCTCACCGTCGACGCCGTCAACGACCACCTCGCCGGGCACCGCGCGCGCCGCGCCGAGCTCGCCCGCGACCCCGGTCTGGTCGACGACGTGCTGGCCCGCGGCAACGCCCGCGCGAACGCCCTGGCCGACGAGACCCTCGACGAGGTCCGCACGGCGATGGGGTTGCGCTACGGGCGGGTCAGGACCGGGATGCGGTCCGCCGGGTGACCGTCTCCCGGATCCGCGGCAGCAGGTGCTCACCCGCGGCCAGCAGGTCCGGGAGGCGGGCGGGTTCGGCGAGCAGCGCCCGGAACGCGTCGGCGACGGTGACGCCGTGTCCGGGCCGGTGCTCGACGCTCACGACGTCCCCGGCGCGGACCGCGCCGGACGACAGCACCCGCAGGTAGGCGCCGGGGCGGGCGGCCACGGTGAACCGCTTCACCCAGCCCGCCCGCTCCAGGTGCGCGGCGAAGGTGCGGCACGGGATCCGCGGGGCCGTCACCTGCAGCAGTACCCCGCCGACCCGCCACCGCTCGCCCAGCTCCGCACCGCACACGTCGACGCCGCGGGTGGTGAGGTTCTCGCCGAACATCCCCGCCCGCAGCGGGCCCAGCTCCGGGACGAAGAACTCGAGGTCCTCCCGGGCGTAGGCGTAGACGGCCTGGTCCGGGCCGCCGTGGTGGTCGGCGTCGCAGATCGTGTCGCCGGCCAGCGCGCTCGCCGCCGGCGCGGGGACCTCCACCCGGACCGCGCCGGACACCGGCCGCTTGTCGATGCCCGAGGCCCCGGCCTTGGCGAGGATCGGGCGGGCCACCCCGGTGTTCACGGACTCCACGACGGACACCCGCCGACCGTAGGCCCGTCACCACCGCCGACGCGAGCGGGTTCGCCTCACCCCGCCCCGTGGGCCCGCCGCAGCTCGGTCTTGAGGACCTTCCCCGACGGGTTGCGCGGCAGCGTCTCCACCAGCGCGAGCCGGGTCGGCCGCTTGTAGCGGGCCAGCCGGTCGGCGCACCACGCGGTGAGCGCGTCCAGGTCCGGGGGAGCGGCCGGGTCGGCGGGGACGACCACCGCGAGCGGCGTCTCGCCCCAGCGCGGGTCGGGCACCCCGACGACCGCGACGTCGACGACGCCCGGGTGCGCGGCCAGCACCTCCTCGACCTCGGCGCTGGACACGTTCTCCCCGCCGGAGATGATCATGTCCTTGGCGCGGTCGACGACGTAGAAGTAGCCGTCCGGGTCCTCGCGTACCAGGTCACCGGAGTGGAACCAGCCCCCGCGGAACGCCTCGGCCGTCGCCTCCGGACGGCCCCAGTACCCGCGCATCACGGTCGGGCCGCGGTAGACGATCTCACCGACCTCGCCGCGGGGCACGTCGTTCATGTCGGCGTCGACCACCCGCACCTCGACGCCGACCATCGGCGTCCCCACCGAGCCGATCTTGCGCACCGAGTCCTCCCCGCGCAGCACGCAGGTGATCGGGCTGCACTCGGTCTGCCCGAACGCCGTCACCACGGTGGCCTGCGGGAACGTGTCGATCATCGTGCGGATCAGGGTCGTCGACGCCGGTGCCGCGCCCCAGGTGATCCGGCGCAGCGCCGACAGGTCCCGCTGCGCGATGCCCGGCACCGCACAGATCGCCTGCCACTGGGCCGGGACGAAGAAGCACGACGACACCCGCTCCCGTTCCAGGGTGTCGAGGGTCGCGACCGGGTCGAAGCCGCCCGACGGCGGGATGATCACCCGGCCGCCCGCGATCAGGGTGGGGAGCATCCCGGACAGCCCGGCGATGTGGAACAGCGGCGCCCCGGACAGCGAGACCCGGTCGTCGCCCGCGGTGCCCAGGTGGGTGATCGACAGGAACGCGTGCAGCAGCAGGTTGCGGTGGGTCAGCACCGCACCCTTGGGACGGCCGGTCGTGCCCGAGGTGTACATGATGTAGGCGGGCTCGTCGTCGGCGACGTCGTCGCCCCAGGAGCCCGGGTCGGCGTCGGCGAGCAGGGCGTCCAGGTCCGAGCCGAGGGTGAGCACCGTCCGCACCGAGGGGGCCTGCTCGCGCGCGGTCCGCACGGTCGCGGCGAACCCGTCGTCGCACAGCACGGCGGTCGGGGTGCAGTCGGTCAGCTGGTAGGCGATCTCACCCGCGGTGAGCCGGAAGTTCAGCGGCACGCAGATCGCCCCGCGGCGCAGCACCGCGAGGTAGCCCTCGACCAGCTCGACGGAGTTGAGCCCGAGCACCGCGACCCGGTCCCCGCGGTCGACGCCGCGGTCGGCCAGCACGCCCGCCAGCCGGGACACCCGGTCGTCGAGCTGCGCCCAGGTCCGCGCCGACCGCGGGTCGGCCAGCGCAGGGCCGTCCGGTGTGGTCCGTGCGTGCCGCGCGACGACGTCGGCCGCCGTCATCCCGTGTCCCGTGATCGTGCCCACCGGTGCCTCCCGAGCCTCGACTGCACCGCCACTGTGGTCCCGCCCACCCCGGTGGGGCAAGATCACACCCCGCCGTGCAGGCTCACGCGGTGAGCACGACCCCCGGCGGCGGCGACGCCGACCGCAGCGATCCCGACGGCGACGATCCCGACGGCGGCGGCACCGGAGCCCGCGACACCGGCGGCGGCGACGCCGGGGGTGCGGTCCGCGACGGAACCCGTCGGCTCCGGCTGCTGCAGCTGGCCTCGCTGACGAGCACCGTCGACCGGTTCGCCATCGCACCGCTGCTGGTGCCGATCGCCGCGTCCTTCTCGGCGCCGCTGGCCGCGGCGGCCGGCGCGGCCGGGGGGTACTTCCTCGCCTACGGCCTCATGCAGGTCGTGTGGGGCGTGCTGTCCGACCGGATCGGCCGGGTCCGGGTGATGCGGGTGGCCCTGGTCGGTGCGGTGCTGGGCGGGATCGCCTCGGTGCTCGCCCCGACCCTCGGGGTGCTGGTCGTCGCCCGGGTGCTCACCGGCGCCTGCACGGCGGCCCTGATCCCGGCGGCGCTGGTCTACGTCGGCGACACCTGGCCGGCGGCGGTCCGGCAGCGGCCGTTGTCGGACCTGCTCGCCGCGACCGCACTCGGCACCGCCGTCGCGACGGCCGGCGCGGGCCTGCTCGCCGACCTGGCCGGCTGGCGCGCGGTCCTCGGGGTGACGGCGGCGGGCTGCGCGGTCCTGTTCGTCGCGCTGCGGGCGCTGCCCGAACCCGACGGCGCCCGGTCGACCTCGCGGGGGTTCTCCGCCGCCGTGGTCCGCCCGCTGGCGACCGTCGCCGGGAACGGCTGGGCGCGGCTGGTGCTGCTGCTCGCCTTCGTCGAGGGCGCCGTCGTGCTCGGCGTGCTGACCTACCTCGCGCCGTCGCTGCAGGCCGGAGGCAGCTCGGCCGCGCTGGCCGGGCTCGCCGCCGGTGGCTACGGCGTCGGTGCGGTGCTGTTCTCCCGGGTCGTGCGACGCCTGGTCGGTCGGCTCGGTCCGGCCGCGCTGGCCGGCACCGGTGGTGGGTTCCTCGTCGTCGCGTGGGTCTTCCCGCTGGTCGCCGTGCACCCGGTCACGGTCGCCGCGGCCGGTCTCTGCCTGGGCGGGGCGGGGGCGTTCCTGCACTCGACCCTGCAGACCTGGGCGACCGAGGTCGTCCCGCAGGCCCGGGCGACCGCCGTCGCGCTGTTCGCGACGGTGCTGTTCCTGGGCAGCTCGGCCGGGACCGCACTGGGCGCCCCGCTCGCCGACGCCGGGCGTTTCGCCCCGCTGTTCGCCGCCGCCCTGGTCGCCTCGGTGCCGCTGGCGCTGGTGGCCGCGTGGACCCGCGCCCGCTACGCCCGCCGCAGCTCCTGACCCACCCGCACCGCCGAGCCCCCGTCCCGGGTGCCCGGCGGTGTCGGTCCCGCGGCGCTCCCGGCCGGGGGACCGACACCCCCGGAGCGGCCCGGAGGGCGCGCGTCACACGTAGCGGTCGCGGAGCTCCCGCTTGACCAGCTTGCCGGTGGGGGTGCGCGGCAGGAAGTCGGTGAAGTCCACCGACGAGGGCGCCTTGTAGTGCGCGATCCGTTCCCGCACGAACTCGATCAGCTCGCGCTCCAGCTCCGGCCCGGCCTCGACGCCCTCCGGGGGCTGGACGACGGCCTTGACCTTCTCGCCCATCTCGTCGTCGGGCACCCCGATGACGGCGACGTCGAGCACCTTCGGGTGCAGGGCCAGGGCGTCCT
Organism: Pseudonocardia sp. ICBG1293; assembly: GCF_020131355.1. Classification (GTDB taxonomy): domain Bacteria; phylum Actinomycetota; class Actinomycetes; order Mycobacteriales; family Pseudonocardiaceae; genus Pseudonocardia. Next base: position 11,537 of record NZ_JAHLEL010000044.1, on the reverse strand, counting down.
CGACCTCCTGCGGGTAGATGTTCACCCCACCGGAGATGATCATGAATGCCTTGCGGTCGGTGAGGAACAGGTACCCGTCCTCGTCCAGGAAGCCCAGGTCCCCGGTGGTGGTCCAGGTCTCGTGGTCGGGGTGGGTCGCGGCCAGGGTCCTGCCCGGGTCGTTGTGGTACTCGAACGGGCGGACGTCGCGTTCGAAGTAGACGGTCCCGATCTCGCCGGGGCCCAGCACGGCGCCGGTGTCGTCGGCGATCCGGATGGTGCCGAGCCCGGCACGCCCGACCGAGCCGGGACGCTCGGCCCACTGCTCGGAGTCGATGAAGGTGATGCCGTTCGACTCGGTCGCGGCGTAGTACTCGTGCAGGACCGGGCCCCACCAGTCGATCATCGCCTGCTTGACGTCCACCGGGCACGGGGCGGCCGCGTGGATCGCGACCCGCATCGAGGACACGTCGTAGGAGGCGCGGACCTGCTCGGGGAGCTTGAGCATCCGCACGAACATCGTCGGCACCCACTGCGAGTGGGTCACCGAGTGCTGTGCGATCAGCGCGAGCGCCTTCTCCGGGTCGAACCGCTCCATCACCACGACGGTCCCGCCCAGCGCCTGCACCGTGGCGGTGAACCGCAGGGGCGCGGCGTGGTAGAGCGGCGCCGGGTTCAGGTAGACGGTGTCGGTGTCGAACCCGTACATCGGCCCGAACAGGGCCTGGTAGGTGTCGCCCGGCTCGTCGACCCGGCGGTCGGGCAGCGTCGGCTTGATGCCCTTGGGGCGCCCGGTGGTGCCCGAGGAGTAGAGCATGTCCGCGCCGCGGGGCTGGTCGGCGGGCGGCTCGGCGGACACCGGGGCCAGGGTCTCGTCGTAGTCGGCGTACCGCGACGCCCCCGGGATCTCACCGCCGAACGCCAGCCGGACCGGGGTGTCGACGTGGTCCTCGATCGCCGCGGCCAGCCCGGCCACACCGGCCGAGACGACGAGCGCCTTCGCGCCGCAGTCCCGCACGATGTAGGCCGCCTCCGGCGCGGAGAGGTGGTGGTTCACCGCGGTGATGTAGAGGCCCGAGCGCTGGGCCGCCCAGTAGACCTCGTAGACCCGTGGGGTGTTCTCCGCGACGAGCGCCACGACGTCGCCCCGCTGCAGCCCGGCCGCCCGCAGGTGGTTCGCGAGCCGGGCCGAGCCCTCCTCCAGCTCACGGAAGGTCAGGGTCTCGCCCGAGCCCCCCATGATCACGGCCGGCTTGTCGGGGGTCGTGGCGGCGTGGGTGCCTGGGTACATCGGGGCCTCTCCGTCGGTGCGCGCCGCGGATCGCCCGGCGCACGTCTGCATGCGGGCCGATCCTGCCACCCGGTGCGACCACGGCGGCGGCAGCGGTCAGGAGGCCGCGTTCTGATAGGCCTCGAGAACCGACGACGGGATACGCCCGCGCTCGGAGATCTTCATGCCCTGGGCCACCGCCCATTCCCGCACGGCGCGGTTCGCGGCGCGTTCCGAGGCGCTGGATCCGTTCGACGACGAGGAGCTGGAAGGGGCACTGCGCCGGCCGGACGCCCGCCGGGCGGCGGCGACGTAGGGCGCCAACGATTCCCGCAGCTTCTCGGCATTCTTCGTGGACAGGTCGATCTCGTAGGCGCGGCCGTCGACGGAGAACTCCACCTGCTCGTCGGCCTCGGTGCCATCCAGGTCGTCGACCAGGGTGATGGTCGTCTGCTGCGCCACGTCGTCATTCCTTCCACGGGGGAATCGCCGGACCGGCCGGAGACAGGAATCGACCGGTCGGGGCCGGAACCGATTCTTCGGGCAGAAGAATAAAGGATGCCGAACCGACCTGTCGAACCCCTGCCCGGAAATAGTCCGGCGCCGGCGTTTCCGGTCGGGGGATACGTCGTCCGGGCGACGGGAATGGGCGGAAAGGGCCAGCGGGAACGTGCGGCGAATCAGCGGACGGTCGGCCACCACGGCTCGGTGGGGACCACGGCGCGCGCGTCGTCGACCGTCGTGACCCCGGTCAGGTCGATGCGCTCGCCCGGCCGCGGCAGCGCCAGGACCACGTCCTGGTCGGCCGCGGCCTTGCGGGCCCGCTCGGCGGGCTCGTCCCACGGGTGGAAGCCCAGGTCGAACGTGGCCCAGTGGATCGGCAGCATCACCCGGCCGCCGAGCTCGCGGTGTGCGGTGACCGCCTGCTCCGGATCGGCGTGGATGTCGGGCCACAGGTCGGCGTAGGCGCCGATCGGCAGCACCGTCAGATCGAACGGGCCGTGCGCGGCCCCGGTGCGCGCGTGCGCCCGGGTCGCCCCGGTGTCCCCGCCCAGGTAGGCGGTGTGCTGCGGCCCGGCGACCTTCCAGGCGGCCCACAACGTCGTGTTGCGGCGCAGCCCCCGCCCGGAGAAGTGCCGGGTCTCCAGGCACGTCAGCTCCAGCCCGGCGACCGAGACCACGCCCTCCCAGTCGCGCTCGACGACCCGGTGCCCCGGCACGCCCCAGGAGCGCAGGTGCGCGCCCACCCCGAGCGGCCCGACGAACACCGCGGAGGTCCCCCGGGCCAGCGCGGTGACCGTCGGGCGGTCGAGGTGGTCGTAGTGGTCGTGGCTGATCACGACGACGTCGGGGGCCCCGAGCTCGGCCAGCGGCGCCACCGGCGGGTGCAGCCGGCGTGGCCCGAAGCGCGGCACCGGGGAGGCGTACTCCGACCAGACCGGGTCGACCAGCACCCGGCGGCCGTCGATCTCGAGCAGCACCCCGGCGTGGCCCAGCCAGGTCACCGCCAGCCCGGCGGGCGTGCCGGGCCGCTGCGGCGGCGCGATCGGCACCGGGGCGGGAGCGATGCCCCGGGACCGGCGGCCGACCAGCATGTTGAGGATCATCCGGGCCGAGGCCTTGGCCCGCGGCAGCCCCGGTTCGGTGTTGGCGAACAGCCCGTCGACGGCGTTCGGCGAGGCGGACGCGATCCGGCGCAGCTCGCTCGCGCGGGCCCCCATGTTGCGGCGGACGTGCAGCCCGAGACCGGCGAGGGCACCGGTCAGGACCAGCGGGACGGACAGGACGGCCGCGGACGGGACGCGCTTGCTGCGGGACACGATCACCACACTACGAACGCCCCGCGCCCGCTCCCCACCTACAGTCACGATCGTGACCGACGGCATGGCGGGGACCCGGGTGACCACCGAGCGGCACGGGCACGTGCTCCTGATCCGGATGACCCGGCCGGACAAGCGCAACGCCGTCGACGCGGCGATGACCGCGGGGCTCGACGAGGCTCTCAACACCCTCGACGACGACCCCGACCTCTGGTGCGGAGTGCTGGCCGGGGGCGCGACGGCCTTCAGTGCGGGCACCGACCTGGCCGCGGGCTCGGGCGGTCCCACCCCCCGCGGCGGGAACTACGGCGTGGTCCGGCGCGACCGGCGACGTCCGCTGATCGCCGCGGTCGAGGGCGTCGCCTACGGCGGTGGCTTCGAGATCGTGCTGGCCTGCGACATGGTCGTCGCGTCGACGACCGCGCGCTTCGGGCTGCCGGAGGTCGCCCGCGGCCTGGTCGCGAACTGCGGGGCGCTGTTCCGCGCGCCGCGGCCGCTGCCGCTCAACGTCGCCAAGCAGCTGCTGGTGACCGGGCGCCCGCTGGACGCCGAACGCGCGTACACCCTGGGTCTGGTGACCGAGCTGGTCGAGCCGGGACGGGCGGAGGGCGCTGCCCTGGAGCTCGCCGACGTGGTGTGCGAGAACTCGCCGCTGGCGGTGTCGGTGTCGCTGCGTGCGCTGGAGCGCGTGGTGTCCGAACCGGACGAGCGCGGCTGGAACGCCACCGGGATCGCCTCGGCGGCGATCGACCGGTCGGCGGACCGGGCGGAGGGGATCGCGGCGTTCCTGGAGAAGCGCCCGCCACGCTGGACCGGGCGCTGACCCGTCCCCGGCGCGCGCCGGCGCTCGGCGACTAGGCTCCCCGGCATGCCTGCCCGGACGCGACGCGAGGACCTGGTCGCGCTGCTGCAGGACTACGCAGGCGAGGCCGAGCTGCTCGGCCAGGAGTTCGCGGGCCGGCACCGGCTGCACCCCACCGACCTGCACGCGCTGCTCGCGGTGATGCGCGCGGACTCGGCGGGGGAGCCGCTGACCCCGGGGGTGCTGGGCGCCCGGCTCGGCCTGTCCACCGGCGCGACGACCGCACTGGTCGACCGGCTGGAGCGCGCCGGGCACGTGCGGCGCAGCCGCGAGTCCACCGACCGACGGCGGGTGACCCTGCGTCAGGCCGAGAACGCCGCCGAGGTGGGCGGGGCGTTCTTCGGCCCGCTGGGCGCCCGGATGGACGCGGCGCTCGCCGGGTTCGACGACGACGAGCTCGCCGCGGTGGCCCGTTTCCTCACCGCGATGAACGCGCTGGTCGCGGACTACCGCGCCGACCTCGCCGCCGGACCGGAGCCGAGGTCGACCCCGGCCTGAGTCGTCAGGCGTTCGCCGCGGCGGTGTCGAGGTACTCCGCGAACCTGCGCCGCGCGGCCTCGGTGCGGGTCGGGATGTGCTCGGTCGGGACCTCGACCGGGGTGTAGCCGCGCAGGATCCGCCGCGCGACGGACTCCTTGTGCACCTCGTCGGGGCCGTCGTAGATGCGTGCCGCGCGGGCCGCCCGGTACATCTGCTCTAGCGGCAGGTCCCCGGAGAAGCCCAGTGAGCCGTGCACCTGGATGGCGCGGTCGATCACGTCGTGCAGCACCTTCGCGCCCCAGTACTTGATCATCCCGATCTCGATCCGGGCGTTCGACGCGCCGACCTGGTCCATCGTCCACGCGGCGTGCAGGGTCAGCAGCCGCGCCGCGGCCATGTCCGCCGCCGACTGCGCGACCATGTCCTGCACCATCTGCTTGTCCGCGAGGCGGGTCCCGCTCGCCGTCCTCGACACGGCGCGCTCGCAGAGCATGTCGAACGCCCGCCGGGACTGGCCGAGCCAGCGCATGGCGTGGTGGATGCGTCCCGGGCCGAGCCGCTGCTGGGCGAGCCGGAAACCGTCACCGGGGCTGCCGACGAGGTTCGTCGCCGGCACCCGGACGTCGCGGTAGAGGACCTCGGCGTGACCACCGTAGATCTCGCCGCCGATCTCGGGGTGGTCCATCACCGGGATGTCGCGGGCGACGTCGAGTCCGGGGGTGTCGGTCGGGACGATGATCATCGACGCGCGCTGGTACGGCGGTGCGTCCGGGTCGGTCACCACCATCGCGATGAGGAAGTCCGAGCCGGTGGCGTTCGAGGAGAACCACTTGTGGCCATTGATGACGTAGTCGTCGCCGTCGCGCACGGCCCGGGTGGACAGCATCGTCGGGTCCGCGCCGGCGCCGGGCTCGGTCATCGAGAAGCAGGACCGCAGCTCGCCGCGCAGCAGCGGGTGCATCCAGCGCTCCTTCTGCTCCGGCGATCCGCCGATCGCGAGCAGCTCGGCGTTGCCCGAGTCGGGCGCCTGGTTGCCGAACACACCCGGCGCGTAGCGGCACTGGCCCAGGATCTCGTGCATCAGCCCGAGCGAGACCTGCCCGAACCCGCCGCCGCCGAGCTCCGGGGGCAGGTGCGCCGCCCACAGGCCCTGCTCCTTGACCTGCTCCTGGAGCGGGGCGGTGATCCGGGCGAAGGTCTCCCGGTCCAGGTCGAGCGTCTCCAGCGGGATGATCTCGTCGCGGACGAAGCCGCGCATCCACTTCAGCTTCTCCTCGAACTCCGGATCGGTGCTGAAGTCCCACGCCATCGCGTCCGCCTCCCGACGAGCCTCGTTGCCACGGCGAACGTAACCCAGCACCGAGCCACGGCGACAGGGCCGCCGTCCGGCCGCCGTCCGGCCGCCGACCGGCCGGTGATCGACGGTGCGCGCGGTGATCCGCTCCCCGGGTGCGTCCGGACGCACGCAGGGAGCGGATCACCGGGCGGGGATCGGATCACTGAGCGGGCGGCGGATCGACGTGCGGCGGCGGACCACCGGGCCGACGCGGCGATTGCGCCGGTCCGCGTCGCCGGGGAGGCTCGGGGGATGACCGACGAGGCTCCCGTCCCCACCCACCCGGCGGGTGTCCCGGCCGATCTGGTGGACCTGTCCTACGAGCCGCTGACGCCCACGGCGTTCCTCGACCGGGCCGCGGCGGCGCACGGGGACCGGGTCGCGGTCGTCGACGGTGACCTGCGGTTCACCTACACCGAGTTCCGGGACCGCTGCCGGCGACTGGCGGGCTCGCTCGCCGCGCTGCACGGCGGGCGCCCGGTCGCGGTGCTCGTGCCGAACACCCACGTCGGGCTGGAGGCGGCGCACGCGGTCCCCTGGTCGGGCGCGGCGCTGGTCGCGGTCAACACCCGGCTGTCGGCGGGCGAGGTCGCCTACATCCTGGAGCACTCCCGCGCCTCGGTGCTGGTGGCCGACCCGGTGTTCGACGACCTCGTCGCCGAGGTCACCGCCCGCCTCGACACCCCGCCGCACACCGTGCGGGTCGGCCCGGACTACGAGCGCCTCGTCGAGCAGGGGGAGCCCACCGCGGTGCGGCCGGGCGACGAGCGCGGCCTGCTGTCGATCAACTACACGTCCGGGACCACCGGGAACCCGAAGGGCGTGATGTACCACCACCGGGGTGCCTACCTGCAGGCACTGGCGATGGTCGGGCACACCGGGCTGACCGCGTCGTCGGTGCACCTGTGGACGCTGCCGATGTTCCACTGCAACGGCTGGTGCTTCCCGTGGGCGGTCACCGCGGCCGCCGCCACGCACGTCTGCCTGCCGAAGGTCGAACCGTCCCGGATCTGGCAGCTCGTGCGCGAGCAGGGTGTCACCCACCTCAACGGGGCCCCGACCGTGCTGTCGATGATCGCCTACGCCCCGGAGGCCGGGCCGGTGGAGACGCCGGTGGCCGTCGCGACCGGGGGAGCGCCGCCGAGCCCGGCCATCCTGCGCCGGATGGCCGAGCTCGGGTTCGAGGTGACCCACCTCTACGGGCTCACCGAGACCTTCGGTCCGGCGATGATCTGCGACTGGCGCCCGGAGTGGAACGACCTCGACGCCGACGCGCGGGCGCGGATGAAGGCCCGGCAGGGCGTCGGGAACATGATCGCCTGCGCCGTCCGGGTGATCGACGCCGACGGCGCCGACGTCCCGGGCGACGGGCGGACCACCGGGCAGATCGCGCTGCGCGGCAACAACGTCATGCTCGGCTACCTGGACGACGACCAGGCCACCCGCGACGCCGCGCCGGACGGCTGGTTCCGCACCGGGGACATCGGCGTCATGCACCCCGACGGCTACGTCGAGCTCCGCGACCGCTCCAAGGACGTGATCATCTCCGGCGGGGAGAACATCGCCAGCGTCGAGGTGGAACAGGCCATCGCCGACCACCTGGCCGTCCTGGAGGTCGCGGTGATCGCCGTCCCGGACGAGCGGTGGGGCGAGGTCCCCGCGGCCTGGGTGACCCTGCGCGAGGGGGCGAGCGCCACCGAGGACGAGATCGTCGAGCACGTCCGGGGCCGGCTGGCGCGGTTCAAGGCACCGAAGCGGGTCACCTTCGCCGAACTCCCGAAGACCTCGACCGGGAAGATCCAGAAGTTCGTCCTGCGCGACGAGGCGTGGGCGGGGGAGGAGCGCCGGATCCGGTAGCCGCGCCGCGGCCCCCCGCGGCGGTCCCGCCGGTGCTGCGCGGGACCGGAACGGACCGGCCCGGCGCCGCGGACACCGGCTGTGCGCCACGGGCCCTCACAGCGACGCGCGGTGCCGGCGACGCAGGCGCCCCGCGCGCCCGCGTCGACGCCCCCGGACCGGTCCCCCCGGGGAGGCCGGACCGGTCCCCCGGGAGGCCGGACCGGGACCGGGTCAGAGCGGGTCGGCCGCCGGCGCGTCCCGCCGCACCAGCGACAGGGCCGCCTCACCACCCAGTGGCACCCGGTGGGCACGCGGGTGATGACCCGCCTCGGTGACCACGAGGACCACGTGCGTCCCCGGCGCCACCCGGGAGCCGTCCACCGGGACGGCGAGCCGCCCGTCGGGTCCGGTCACCGCCCGGGCCAGCTCGGCGCCGCCGGCGTCGATCACCGTGCCGACCGCACCGGCCAGCGGCCGACCCCGGCCGTCCCGGACGATGCCACGCACCACCGGCGAGGTACCGGGTGTCCGGCCGTCGGCGTGGGCGGCCACCGCGACGCGGGCGTCCACGGCGGCGCCCACGGCGGTCCCGGCCGCGGGGTCGACGGCGGCGTCGCCCGTGGTGTCCGCGCCCCCGGTCGCCGGAGCCGGCCGTCGTTCGGCGGCGGCGAGCACGAGTGCGAGGAGCGCGGCGACCACGGCCGACCCCGTCAGGAGCACCCATCCGGCCCGGACCGAGCCGAACTCCGACGGCAGCCCGGTGGTGTGCGCACCGATCACCGAGACGAGCAGGGCCACGCCCAGCACCGACCCGACCTGCCGGGCGGTGTTGATCAGCGACGAGCCCGAGCCCCACTGCGGGGCGGGCAGCGCGGAGCCGACCACGGACGAGAGCGTGGGCAGGATCAGCCCGACGCCGAGCCCGGTGAGCAGCTGCCCGGGGAGCATGCCCACGCCGTAGTCGGGCGTGCGGCCCAGGTGGAGCAGCCACCAGACCGGCCCGGCCGCGAAGGCCAGGGCGCCGAGCGCCGCCGTCGCACCGATCCCGATCCGCGCCGACAGCCGCCCGGCGAGCCGCGAGACGACGACCACGACCATCGGCCCGGGCGCGAGCGCCAGGCCCGCGAGCTGCGCCGTCCAGCCCCAGGTCCCGGTCAGGTAGAGCACGTTGACGACCAGCATCCCGGCGAACCCGCAGGTGAAGGCCACCATCGTCAGCGCGGCGAGGCCGACGGCCGGCACCCGGACGACGGCGAGGTCCAGGGCCGGGACGGCGTGCCGTCGCGACCGCAGCACGACCGCGACCAGCCCGAGGACCGCGATCCCGGTGGCGGTGAGGACCTCCGCCGAGAGCCACCCGTCGTCCGGGGCGCGGACCAGGGCGTAGGCGAGCGCGCCGATGCCCAGGATCAGGGCCAGTGCGCCGAGCAGGTCGGGCATCCCGGTCCGTGCGACGTCGGACTCGCGCAGCGCCCGCGCCCCGGCCAGCAGCGCCGCGAGCCCGATCGGCACGTTCACCAGGAACACCCAGTGCCACGACGCCTGCACGAGCAGCCCGCCCAGGGGCGGACCGAGCGCCGCGGCGACGGCGCCGATCGAGGCCCACGCGCCGACGGCGCGGCTGCGGTGCTCGGCCGGGTACGCGGCGAGCAGCAGCGACAGCGAGGTGGGCATGACGAAGGCCGCTCCCACGGCCTGCACCGCCCGCGCCGCGACCAGCAGCACCACGCTCGGCGCCACCGCGCAGGCGACCGAGGCGAGGGTGAACACGGCGAGCCCGACCAGGAAGACCCGCTTGTGCCCGAAGCGGTCGGCGAGCCGCCCGGCGAGGGCGAGGAACGCCGCGAACACCACGGTGTAGCCGTTGAGGATCCACGACATCTGCCCGAGGTCGGTGCCGGGGAACGAGGCGCGGATGTCGGGGAAGGCGATGTTGACGATGAACAGGTCGAGGCTCGACAGGAACGCCGCCGCCGACGTGATCAGCAGGACGACACCGGGCCGGGGGGCGGGCATGGCGGTCCTCTCGATACGGACTGATCGGTCCGGTCCGACGGGCGGGCAGGGCGGGCGGGCCGGGCGGCACCGGGCGACGGGGCGGGTGGTCAGGCCCCGACGAGGCGCCGGGTGAGGCGCACGGCGGTGTCGGCGCCGCGCCGGAGACCGTCCGGGTCGCGGTGGGCGGCCTGCATGAACAGCCCGTCGACGACCAGGCAGAGCTCGTCGGCGAGCCGGTCGGGGTCGTCGGTCCCGAGCTCCCCGACCAGTCCGTCGATGACCGCGCGTACCTCCGCCAGGTGTTCCCGGGCGAGGGTGGCCGGTGTGCCGGCCCCGACGGAGGTGTCCGCGCCGTCCGTGGAACCGGCGGGGGAGTCGTCGGGGAACTCGACGAGGTAGTTGCGGAAGGCGCACCCCCGCGAGCCCGTGCGGGTCACCAGGTCGCCGAGCTCGCCGACCAGGGCCACGAGCCGGTCGCGCGGGTCGTCGCCCGCCGCGTCGAGGGCCCGGTGGATCGCGTCCACCCGGCGCTCACGGACCCGGCCGAGGTAGCCCGCGACCAGGTCGTCCTTGGTGGTGAAGTGCTGGTAGAGCAGGTTCTTCCCGGTGCCGGCCTCGCTGATGATCCGGTTCATCCCGACCGCGCGGACCCCGTGCGCGTAGAACAACCGCGACGCGGTCGCGAGGATGCGTTCCCGGGTGCCCGGGGCGGGCGTGCGAGCCATCCGGCGATGATAGCGGACCGATCGGTCCGTTCGTGGCGTCGTGCCGGAAGTGGCCGGTCCGGCCCCGGGAGCCGGCATCAGGGACCGCTCGTGACGACGTCGTCGAGGGGGACCGGCGCGCCGCGCTCGGCCCACAGGCGCTCGCCGGGGGTCCCCGGCCCCGGCGGGCGCAGCCCCTGGATGAGCCAGAGCTCCCGGGAGGTCTCGTCGACGTGGAGCTCCCAGTCCAGCGACCGCTCGGCCATGAAGGGGGTCAGCAGGTCGCGGACCCGGCCGATCAGGCGGTCGCGCGCGGACGCGTCGGGCAGGGTCCGGGCGATGTGGTCCACCTGGATCCGCACGGACCGCTCCCGGGGGACCCCGCCGATGAACAGCGCACCGGGTTCGGCGGCCTGGAACACCACGCCGACGTAGAACGGCGGCAGCATCGAGTAGATGCCGGTGATGCCCTCGGCCAGGATCCGCCGGTCGTCGGGGTCGAGGCAGTCGGCGCTGTGGTGGACGGTCCAGAGGGGCATGGGAGGCCTTTCCGTCGTTGCAGGGTCCCGGGGAGCTTAACGGACCGATCGGTCCCGGACCAGACGGTCCGTCACGACGTGCCGCGCTGTCGTCGGGCGGCCCGGCTCCCGGGAGCGCTCGTCCGCGTGCGGGGGTCAGGACAGTGCGCTCAGCGAGCGCCACTCGTCCCAGGGGATCGACCAGTCGTAGAGGTCGCCGTCGGCCGCGGTCAGCGGCTGCGAGCTGCCGGTCACCTCGACCGGGTCGCCGAACACGGCGCTCGCGAAGAACTCCTTCGCGTCCCGTGTGGACAGGTTGATGCAGCCGTGGCTGACGTTGCGGTTGCCCTGGGCCCACGACGAGGCGGGGTTGGCGTGGATGAACTCGCCGTTGTTGGAGATCCGGACCGCCCAGAACTGCGGCTCGTCGACGTAGCCGTAGTCGGGGTTGCTCATCAGCACCTTCTCCGACTTGGCCATCACCACGTGCACCCCCGAGCGGGTCACCCGGCGAGGGTCGGACTCCAGCCCGTAGGAGGCGTCGTAGCGGGCGACCTCCGCGCCGTCGCGGACGACGACGATCGCGTGGCTGCGGGTGTCGGCCTTCACGACCTGGCTGCGCCCGACGGTGAAGGTCCGGTCCAGGTCGTCGGTCACGTAGGTGCCCCCGCCCAGGTCGAGCCCGCGCAGCGCACCCCGCACGTGGACCCGCGTGTGCGCGGGCCAGTAGG
>NZ_JAHLEL010000043.1 GCF_020131355.1 Pseudonocardia sp. ICBG1293 | reverse complement strand
CGGCGCGGTTCGCGGCGCGTTCCGAGGCGCTGGATCCGTTCGACGACGAGGAGCTGCAGGGGGGCACTGCGCCGGCCGGACGCCCGCCGGCGGCGGCGACGTAGGGCGCCAACGATTCCCGCAGCTTCTCGGCATTCTTCGTGGACAGGTCGATCTCGTAGGCGCGGCCGTCGACGGAGAACTCCACCTGCTCGTCGGCCTCGGTGCCATCCAGGTCGTCGACCAGGGTGATGGTCGTCTGCTGCGCCACGTCGTCATTCCTTCCACGGGGGAATCGCCGGACCGGCCGGAGACAGGAATCGACCGGTCGGGGCCGGAACCGATTCTTCGGGCAGAAGAATAAAGGATGCCGAACCGACCTGTCGAACCCCTGCCCGGAAATAGTCCGGCGCCGGCGTTTCCGGTCGGGGGATACGTCGTCCGGGCGACGGGAATGGGCGGAAAGGGCCAGCGGGAACGTGCGGCGAATCAGCGGACGGTCGGCCACCACGGCTCGGTGGGGACCACGGCGCGCGCGTCGTCGACCGTCGTGACCCCGGTCAGGTCGATGCGCTCGCCCGGCCGCGGCAGCGCCAGGACCACGTCCTGGTCGGCCGCGGCCTTGCGGGCCCGCTCGGCGGGCTCGTCCCACGGGTGGAAGCCCAGGTCGAACGTGGCCCAGTGGATCGGCAGCATCACCCGGCCGCCGAGCTCGCGGTGTGCGGTGACCGCCTGCTCCGGATCGGCGTGGATGTCGGGCCACAGGTCGGCGTAGGCGCCGATCGGCAGCACCGTCAGATCGAACGGGCCGTGCGCGGCCCCGGTGCGCGCGTGCGCCCGGGTCGCCCCGGTGTCCCCGCCCAGGTAGGCGGTGTGCTGCGGCCCGGCGACCTTCCAGGCGGCCCACAACGTCGTGTTGCGGCGCAGCCCCCGCCCGGAGAAGTGCCGGGTCTCCAGGCACGTCAGCTCCAGCCCGGCGACCGAGACCACGCCCTCCCAGTCGCGCTCGACGACCCGGTGCCCCGGCACGCCCCAGGAGCGCAGGTGCGCGCCCACCCCGAGCGGCCCGACGAACACCGCGGAGGTCCCCCGGGCCAGCGCGGTGACCGTCGGGCGGTCGAGGTGGTCGTAGTGGTCGTGGCTGATCACGACGACGTCGGGGGCCCCGAGCTCGGCCAGCGGCGCCACCGGCGGGTGCAGCCGGCGTGGCCCGAAGCGCGGCACCGGGGAGGCGTACTCCGACCAGACCGGGTCGACCAGCACCCGGCGGCCGTCGATCTCGAGCAGCACCCCGGCGTGGCCCAGCCAGGTCACCGCCAGCCCGGCGGGCGTGCCGGGCCGCTGCGGCGGCGCGATCGGCACCGGGGCGGGAGCGATGCCCCGGGACCGGCGGCCGACCAGCATGTTGAGGATCATCCGGGCCGAGGCCTTGGCCCGCGGCAGCCCCGGTTCGGTGTTGGCGAACAGCCCGTCGACGGCGTTCGGCGAGGCGGACGCGATCCGGCGCAGCTCGCTCGCGCGGGCCCCCATGTTGCGGCGGACGTGCAGCCCGAGACCGGCGAGGGCACCGGTCAGGACCAGCGGGACGGACAGGACGGCCGCGGACGGGACGCGCTTGCTGCGGGACACGATCACCACACTACGAACGCCCCGCGCCCGCTCCCCACCTACAGTCACGATCGTGACCGACGGCATGGCGGGGACCCGGGTGACCACCGAGCGGCACGGGCACGTGCTCCTGATCCGGATGACCCGGCCGGACAAGCGCAACGCCGTCGACGCGGCGATGACCGCGGGGCTCGACGAGGCTCTCAACACCCTCGACGACGACCCCGACCTCTGGTGCGGAGTGCTGGCCGGGGGCGCGACGGCCTTCAGTGCGGGCACCGACCTGGCCGCGGGCTCGGGCGGTCCCACCCCCCGCGGCGGGAACTACGGCGTGGTCCGGCGCGACCGGCGACGTCCGCTGATCGCCGCGGTCGAGGGCGTCGCCTACGGCGGTGGCTTCGAGATCGTGCTGGCCTGCGACATGGTCGTCGCGTCGACGACCGCGCGCTTCGGGCTGCCGGAGGTCGCCCGCGGCCTGGTCGCGAACTGCGGGGCGCTGTTCCGCGCGCCGCGGCCGCTGCCGCTCAACGTCGCCAAGCAGCTGCTGGTGACCGGGCGCCCGCTGGACGCCGAACGCGCGTACACCCTGGGTCTGGTGACCGAGCTGGTCGAGCCGGGACGGGCGGAGGGCGCTGCCCTGGAGCTCGCCGACGTGGTGTGCGAGAACTCGCCGCTGGCGGTGTCGGTGTCGCTGCGTGCGCTGGAGCGCGTGGTGTCCGAACCGGACGAGCGCGGCTGGAACGCCACCGGGATCGCCTCGGCGGCGATCGACCGGTCGGCGGACCGGGCGGAGGGGATCGCGGCGTTCCTGGAGAAGCGCCCGCCACGCTGGACCGGGCGCTGACCCGTCCCCGGCGCGCGCCGGCGCTCGGCGACTAGGCTCCCCGGCATGCCTGCCCGGACGCGACGCGAGGACCTGGTCGCGCTGCTGCAGGACTACGCAGGCGAGGCCGAGCTGCTCGGCCAGGAGTTCGCGGGCCGGCACCGGCTGCACCCCACCGACCTGCACGCGCTGCTCGCGGTGATGCGCGCGGACTCGGCGGGGGAGCCGCTGACCCCGGGGGTGCTGGGCGCCCGGCTCGGCCTGTCCACCGGCGCGACGACCGCACTGGTCGACCGGCTGGAGCGCGCCGGGCACGTGCGGCGCAGCCGCGAGTCCACCGACCGACGGCGGGTGACCCTGCGTCAGGCCGAGAACGCCGCCGAGGTGGGCGGGGCGTTCTTCGGCCCGCTGGGCGCCCGGATGGACGCGGCGCTCGCCGGGTTCGACGACGACGAGCTCGCCGCGGTGGCCCGTTTCCTCACCGCGATGAACGCGCTGGTCGCGGACTACCGCGCCGACCTCGCCGCCGGACCGGAGCCGAGGTCGACCCCGGCCTGAGTCGTCAGGCGTTCGCCGCGGCGGTGTCGAGGTACTCCGCGAACCTGCGCCGCGCGGCCTCGGTGCGGGTCGGGATGTGCTCGGTCGGGACCTCGACCGGGGTGTAGCCGCGCAGGATCCGCCGCGCGACGGACTCCTTGTGCACCTCGTCGGGGCCGTCGTAGATGCGTGCCGCGCGGGCCGCCCGGTACATCTGCTCTAGCGGCAGGTCCCCGGAGAAGCCCAGTGAGCCGTGCACCTGGATGGCGCGGTCGATCACGTCGTGCAGCACCTTCGCGCCCCAGTACTTGATCATCCCGATCTCGATCCGGGCGTTCGACGCGCCGACCTGGTCCATCGTCCACGCGGCGTGCAGGGTCAGCAGCCGCGCCGCGGCCATGTCCGCCGCCGACTGCGCGACCATGTCCTGCACCATCTGCTTGTCCGCGAGGCGGGTCCCGCTCGCCGTCCTCGACACGGCGCGCTCGCAGAGCATGTCGAACGCCCGCCGGGACTGGCCGAGCCAGCGCATGGCGTGGTGGATGCGTCCCGGGCCGAGCCGCTGCTGGGCGAGCCGGAAACCGTCACCGGGGCTGCCGACGAGGTTCGTCGCCGGCACCCGGACGTCGCGGTAGAGGACCTCGGCGTGACCACCGTAGATCTCGCCGCCGATCTCGGGGTGGTCCATCACCGGGATGTCGCGGGCGACGTCGAGTCCGGGGGTGTCGGTCGGGACGATGATCATCGACGCGCGCTGGTACGGCGGTGCGTCCGGGTCGGTCACCACCATCGCGATGAGGAAGTCCGAGCCGGTGGCGTTCGAGGAGAACCACTTGTGGCCATTGATGACGTAGTCGTCGCCGTCGCGCACGGCCCGGGTGGACAGCATCGTCGGGTCCGCGCCGGCGCCGGGCTCGGTCATCGAGAAGCAGGACCGCAGCTCGCCGCGCAGCAGCGGGTGCATCCAGCGCTCCTTCTGCTCCGGCGATCCGCCGATCGCGAGCAGCTCGGCGTTGCCCGAGTCGGGCGCCTGGTTGCCGAACACACCCGGCGCGTAGCGGCACTGGCCCAGGATCTCGTGCATCAGCCCGAGCGAGACCTGCCCGAACCCGCCGCCGCCGAGCTCCGGGGGCAGGTGCGCCGCCCACAGGCCCTGCTCCTTGACCTGCTCCTGGAGCGGGGCGGTGATCCGGGCGAAGGTCTCCCGGTCCAGGTCGAGCGTCTCCAGCGGGATGATCTCGTCGCGGACGAAGCCGCGCATCCACTTCAGCTTCTCCTCGAACTCCGGATCGGTGCTGAAGTCCCACGCCATCGCGTCCGCCTCCCGACGAGCCTCGTTGCCACGGCGAACGTAACCCAGCACCGAGCCACGGCGACAGGGCCGCCGTCCGGCCGCCGTCCGGCCGCCGACCGGCCGGTGATCGACGGTGCGCGCGGTGATCCGCTCCCCGGGTGCGTCCGGACGCACGCAGGGAGCGGATCACCGGGCGGGGATCGGATCACTGAGCGGGCGGCGGATCGACGTGCGGCGGCGGACCACCGGGCCGACGCGGCGATTGCGCCGGTCCGCGTCGCCGGGGAGGCTCGGGGGATGACCGACGAGGCTCCCGTCCCCACCCACCCGGCGGGTGTCCCGGCCGATCTGGTGGACCTGTCCTACGAGCCGCTGACGCCCACGGCGTTCCTCGACCGGGCCGCGGCGGCGCACGGGGACCGGGTCGCGGTCGTCGACGGTGACCTGCGGTTCACCTACACCGAGTTCCGGGACCGCTGCCGGCGACTGGCGGGCTCGCTCGCCGCGCTGCACGGCGGGCGCCCGGTCGCGGTGCTCGTGCCGAACACCCACGTCGGGCTGGAGGCGGCGCACGCGGTCCCCTGGTCGGGCGCGGCGCTGGTCGCGGTCAACACCCGGCTGTCGGCGGGCGAGGTCGCCTACATCCTGGAGCACTCCCGCGCCTCGGTGCTGGTGGCCGACCCGGTGTTCGACGACCTCGTCGCCGAGGTCACCGCCCGCCTCGACACCCCGCCGCACACCGTGCGGGTCGGCCCGGACTACGAGCGCCTCGTCGAGCAGGGGGAGCCCACCGCGGTGCGGCCGGGCGACGAGCGCGGCCTGCTGTCGATCAACTACACGTCCGGGACCACCGGGAACCCGAAGGGCGTGATGTACCACCACCGGGGTGCCTACCTGCAGGCACTGGCGATGGTCGGGCACACCGGGCTGACCGCGTCGTCGGTGCACCTGTGGACGCTGCCGATGTTCCACTGCAACGGCTGGTGCTTCCCGTGGGCGGTCACCGCGGCCGCCGCCACGCACGTCTGCCTGCCGAAGGTCGAACCGTCCCGGATCTGGCAGCTCGTGCGCGAGCAGGGTGTCACCCACCTCAACGGGGCCCCGACCGTGCTGTCGATGATCGCCTACGCCCCGGAGGCCGGGCCGGTGGAGACGCCGGTGGCCGTCGCGACCGGGGGAGCGCCGCCGAGCCCGGCCATCCTGCGCCGGATGGCCGAGCTCGGGTTCGAGGTGACCCACCTCTACGGGCTCACCGAGACCTTCGGTCCGGCGATGATCTGCGACTGGCGCCCGGAGTGGAACGACCTCGACGCCGACGCGCGGGCGCGGATGAAGGCCCGGCAGGGCGTCGGGAACATGATCGCCTGCGCCGTCCGGGTGATCGACGCCGACGGCGCCGACGTCCCGGGCGACGGGCGGACCACCGGGCAGATCGCGCTGCGCGGCAACAACGTCATGCTCGGCTACCTGGACGACGACCAGGCCACCCGCGACGCCGCGCCGGACGGCTGGTTCCGCACCGGGGACATCGGCGTCATGCACCCCGACGGCTACGTCGAGCTCCGCGACCGCTCCAAGGACGTGATCATCTCCGGCGGGGAGAACATCGCCAGCGTCGAGGTGGAACAGGCCATCGCCGACCACCTGGCCGTCCTGGAGGTCGCGGTGATCGCCGTCCCGGACGAGCGGTGGGGCGAGGTCCCCGCGGCCTGGGTGACCCTGCGCGAGGGGGCGAGCGCCACCGAGGACGAGATCGTCGAGCACGTCCGGGGCCGGCTGGCGCGGTTCAAGGCACCGAAGCGGGTCACCTTCGCCGAACTCCCGAAGACCTCGACCGGGAAGATCCAGAAGTTCGTCCTGCGCGACGAGGCGTGGGCGGGGGAGGAGCGCCGGATCCGGTAGCCGCGCCGCGGCCCCCCGCGGCGGTCCCGCCGGTGCTGCGCGGGACCGGAACGGACCGGCCCGGCGCCGCGGACACCGGCTGTGCGCCACGGGCCCTCACAGCGACGCGCGGTGCCGGCGACGCAGGCGCCCCGCGCGCCCGCGTCGACGCCCCCGGACCGGTCCCCCCGGGGAGGCCGGACCGGTCCCCCGGGAGGCCGGACCGGGACCGGGTCAGAGCGGGTCGGCCGCCGGCGCGTCCCGCCGCACCAGCGACAGGGCCGCCTCACCACCCAGTGGCACCCGGTGGGCACGCGGGTGATGACCCGCCTCGGTGACCACGAGGACCACGTGCGTCCCCGGCGCCACCCGGGAGCCGTCCACCGGGACGGCGAGCCGCCCGTCGGGTCCGGTCACCGCCCGGGCCAGCTCGGCGCCGCCGGCGTCGATCACCGTGCCGACCGCACCGGCCAGCGGCCGACCCCGGCCGTCCCGGACGATGCCACGCACCACCGGCGAGGTACCGGGTGTCCGGCCGTCGGCGTGGGCGGCCACCGCGACGCGGGCGTCCACGGCGGCGCCCACGGCGGTCCCGGCCGCGGGGTCGACGGCGGCGTCGCCCGTGGTGTCCGCGCCCCCGGTCGCCGGAGCCGGCCGTCGTTCGGCGGCGGCGAGCACGAGTGCGAGGAGCGCGGCGACCACGGCCGACCCCGTCAGGAGCACCCATCCGGCCCGGACCGAGCCGAACTCCGACGGCAGCCCGGTGGTGTGCGCACCGATCACCGAGACGAGCAGGGCCACGCCCAGCACCGACCCGACCTGCCGGGCGGTGTTGATCAGCGACGAGCCCGAGCCCCACTGCGGGGCGGGCAGCGCGGAGCCGACCACGGACGAGAGCGTGGGCAGGATCAGCCCGACGCCGAGCCCGGTGAGCAGCTGCCCGGGGAGCATGCCCACGCCGTAGTCGGGCGTGCGGCCCAGGTGGAGCAGCCACCAGACCGGCCCGGCCGCGAAGGCCAGGGCGCCGAGCGCCGCCGTCGCACCGATCCCGATCCGCGCCGACAGCCGCCCGGCGAGCCGCGAGACGACGACCACGACCATCGGCCCGGGCGCGAGCGCCAGGCCCGCGAGCTGCGCCGTCCAGCCCCAGGTCCCGGTCAGGTAGAGCACGTTGACGACCAGCATCCCGGCGAACCCGCAGGTGAAGGCCACCATCGTCAGCGCGGCGAGGCCGACGGCCGGCACCCGGACGACGGCGAGGTCCAGGGCCGGGACGGCGTGCCGTCGCGACCGCAGCACGACCGCGACCAGCCCGAGGACCGCGATCCCGGTGGCGGTGAGGACCTCCGCCGAGAGCCACCCGTCGTCCGGGGCGCGGACCAGGGCGTAGGCGAGCGCGCCGATGCCCAGGATCAGGGCCAGTGCGCCGAGCAGGTCGGGCATCCCGGTCCGTGCGACGTCGGACTCGCGCAGCGCCCGCGCCCCGGCCAGCAGCGCCGCGAGCCCGATCGGCACGTTCACCAGGAACACCCAGTGCCACGACGCCTGCACGAGCAGCCCGCCCAGGGGCGGACCGAGCGCCGCGGCGACGGCGCCGATCGAGGCCCACGCGCCGACGGCGCGGCTGCGGTGCTCGGCCGGGTACGCGGCGAGCAGCAGCGACAGCGAGGTGGGCATGACGAAGGCCGCTCCCACGGCCTGCACCGCCCGCGCCGCGACCAGCAGCACCACGCTCGGCGCCACCGCGCAGGCGACCGAGGCGAGGGTGAACACGGCGAGCCCGACCAGGAAGACCCGCTTGTGCCCGAAGCGGTCGGCGAGCCGCCCGGCGAGGGCGAGGAACGCCGCGAACACCACGGTGTAGCCGTTGAGGATCCACGACATCTGCCCGAGGTCGGTGCCGGGGAACGAGGCGCGGATGTCGGGGAAGGCGATGTTGACGATGAACAGGTCGAGGCTCGACAGGAACGCCGCCGCCGACGTGATCAGCAGGACGACACCGGGCCGGGGGGCGGGCATGGCGGTCCTCTCGATACGGACTGATCGGTCCGGTCCGACGGGCGGGCAGGGCGGGCGGGCCGGGCGGCACCGGGCGACGGGGCGGGTGGTCAGGCCCCGACGAGGCGCCGGGTGAGGCGCACGGCGGTGTCGGCGCCGCGCCGGAGACCGTCCGGGTCGCGGTGGGCGGCCTGCATGAACAGCCCGTCGACGACCAGGCAGAGCTCGTCGGCGAGCCGGTCGGGGTCGTCGGTCCCGAGCTCCCCGACCAGTCCGTCGATGACCGCGCGTACCTCCGCCAGGTGTTCCCGGGCGAGGGTGGCCGGTGTGCCGGCCCCGACGGAGGTGTCCGCGCCGTCCGTGGAACCGGCGGGGGAGTCGTCGGGGAACTCGACGAGGTAGTTGCGGAAGGCGCACCCCCGCGAGCCCGTGCGGGTCACCAGGTCGCCGAGCTCGCCGACCAGGGCCACGAGCCGGTCGCGCGGGTCGTCGCCCGCCGCGTCGAGGGCCCGGTGGATCGCGTCCACCCGGCGCTCACGGACCCGGCCGAGGTAGCCCGCGACCAGGTCGTCCTTGGTGGTGAAGTGCTGGTAGAGCAGGTTCTTCCCGGTGCCGGCCTCGCTGATGATCCGGTTCATCCCGACCGCGCGGACCCCGTGCGCGTAGAACAACCGCGACGCGGTCGCGAGGATGCGTTCCCGGGTGCCCGGGGCGGGCGTGCGAGCCATCCGGCGATGATAGCGGACCGATCGGTCCGTTCGTGGCGTCGTGCCGGAAGTGGCCGGTCCGGCCCCGGGAGCCGGCATCAGGGACCGCTCGTGACGACGTCGTCGAGGGGGACCGGCGCGCCGCGCTCGGCCCACAGGCGCTCGCCGGGGGTCCCCGGCCCCGGCGGGCGCAGCCCCTGGATGAGCCAGAGCTCCCGGGAGGTCTCGTCGACGTGGAGCTCCCAGTCCAGCGACCGCTCGGCCATGAAGGGGGTCAGCAGGTCGCGGACCCGGCCGATCAGGCGGTCGCGCGCGGACGCGTCGGGCAGGGTCCGGGCGATGTGGTCCACCTGGATCCGCACGGACCGCTCCCGGGGGACCCCGCCGATGAACAGCGCACCGGGTTCGGCGGCCTGGAACACCACGCCGACGTAGAACGGCGGCAGCATCGAGTAGATGCCGGTGATGCCCTCGGCCAGGATCCGCCGGTCGTCGGGGTCGAGGCAGTCGGCGCTGTGGTGGACGGTCCAGAGGGGCATGGGAGGCCTTTCCGTCGTTGCAGGGTCCCGGGGAGCTTAACGGACCGATCGGTCCCGGACCAGACGGTCCGTCACGACGTGCCGCGCTGTCGTCGGGCGGCCCGGCTCCCGGGAGCGCTCGTCCGCGTGCGGGGGTCAGGACAGTGCGCTCAGCGAGCGCCACTCGTCCCAGGGGATCGACCAGTCGTAGAGGTCGCCGTCGGCCGCGGTCAGCGGCTGCGAGCTGCCGGTCACCTCGACCGGGTCGCCGAACACGGCGCTCGCGAAGAACTCCTTCGCGTCCCGTGTGGACAGGTTGATGCAGCCGTGGCTGACGTTGCGGTTGCCCTGGGCCCACGACGAGGCGGGGTTGGCGTGGATGAACTCGCCGTTGTTGGAGATCCGGACCGCCCAGAACTGCGGCTCGTCGACGTAGCCGTAGTCGGGGTTGCTCATCAGCACCTTCTCCGACTTGGCCATCACCACGTGCACCCCCGAGCGGGTCACCCGGCGAGGGTCGGACTCCAGCCCGTAGGAGGCGTCGTAGCGGGCGACCTCCGCGCCGTCGCGGACGACGACGATCGCGTGGCTGCGGGTGTCGGCCTTCACGACCTGGCTGCGCCCGACGGTGAAGGTCCGGTCCAGGTCGTCGGTCACGTAGGTGCCCCCGCCCAGGTCGAGCCCGCGCAGCGCACCCCGCACGTGGACCCGCGTGTGCGCGGGCCAGTAGGACCTCGGGCGGTAGTGCACCCGCGAGCCCTCGGCGGTGTCGGGCAGCCACGCCCAGGCGCCCTCGACCGTCCGCGACGCGGTGACGCTCAGCTGCCGCTCGACGGCGGCCTTCGCCTCGTCGGGGAGCGTCTCGCCGAACCGCAGCACCACCGGGGCGCCGACGCCGACCTCGCCGCCGTCCCGATGTTCATCGTGGCCTCGACCGTGTCGTCCGGGTCGACGGTGCTGAACGGCGCCGCCGGTACCGGGCGCCGGTCCTGCGGGCCCAGCACTCAGGTGCCCGACCACCGGTAGGTGGTGGCGAACTCCAGCGGCTCCGCGGCGGTCCAGGTGCGGCCGTCGGGGGACAGGGTGCCGGGGACGGTGACCGGCCCGTCGCCGGAGTCGGCGGTGAGCGCGACGCCGTCGAGGGTCCCGGTGCTGACGCCGGTGCGGACCGGGCCACGCGGGGCGACCGGGCCGGGGCCGCCCGGGGTGCTGGTGAGGACCTCGGGCACCGGTGGTGCGGGCGGCACGGCCGGGGCGGGCCGCAGGCGGTCGACGGCGCCGGCGAGGTTGCGGGCCAGCGAGCCGCCGCCGCCGCCCACGGTGTCCCCGACCCGGCCCCCGGCCAGCGCGGCGGTCCCGCCCGCGAGCAGGACCACCAGGGCGACCAGGGTGGTCGCGAGCACCGTCCAGGTGCGCCGGTGCACCGAACGCCGCCGCCGGCGTCGGGTGTGCCGCCCGCGCGAACGCTCCCAGGACCTCGACATGGCGGGGATCATGGCCCGCATGTCACCCACACGGGCGGTACGACACCCCGGTGACATGTGATCGTTGCCCGGGCGCGTCCGGAGCACCGGCGTGACAGGGTTCGGCCATGAGCTACGACGTCGCCGCCGTCCGCAGCCGTTTCCCCGCCCTGCGCGCCGGGATCGCCCACTTCGACGGGCCCGGTGGCTCCCAGGTCCCCGACGCGGTCGCGGGGGCGGTGGCGGCCGCCATGACCTCCCCGCTGGCCAACCGTGGGACGGTCACCAGCGGGGAGCGCGCCGCCGACGCGATCGTGCTCGGCGCCCGCTCCGCCATGGCCGACCTCCTCGGCGTGGACCCGCGCGGGATCGTGTTCGGGCGCAGCATGACCGCCCTGACCTTCGACCTCGCCCGCACGCTGTCCGCGACCTGGTCACCGGGCGACGAGATCGTCGTGACCCGGCTCGACCACGATGCGAACATCCGTCCCTGGGTGAGCGCCGCGCAGGCCGCCGGGGTGGACGGTGCGGTGGCTGGACTTCGACCCCGCGACCACCGAGCTCGACGACGTGGCGCCGCTGCTGTCCGACCGCACCCGCCTGGTCGCGGTCACCGGGGCGTCGAACCTGGTCGGGACCCGTCCCGACCTGCCGGCGATCGCCGGGGCCGTGCACGCCGCCGGCGCGTTGTTCATGGTCGACGGCGTGCACCTGACGGCGCACGCCCCGATCGACGTCGCCGCATCGGCGCCGGACCTCTACGCCTGCTCGCCTACAAGTTCCTGGGCCCGCACTGCGGGGTGCTCGCCGCCGACCCGGCACTGCTGGAGACCCTGCGC
>NZ_JAHLEL010000042.1 GCF_020131355.1 Pseudonocardia sp. ICBG1293 | reverse complement strand
TCGAGCGTCTCCAGCGGGATGATCTCGTCGCGGACGAAGCCGCGCATCCACTTCAGCTTCTCCTCGAACTCCGGATCGGTGCTGAAGTCCCACGCCATCGCGTCCGCCTCCCGACGAGCCTCGTTGCCACGGCGAACGTAACCCAGCACCGAGCCACGGCGACAGGGCCGCCGTCCGGCCGCCGTCCGGCCGCCGACCGGCCGGTGATCGACGGTGCGCGCGGTGATCCGCTCCCCGGGTGCGTCCGGACGCACGCAGGGAGCGGATCACCGGGCGGGGATCGGATCACTGAGCGGGCGGCGGATCGACGTGCGGCGGCGGACCACCGGGCCGACGCGGGCGATTGCGCCGGTCCGCGTCGCCGGGGAGGCTCGGGGGATGACCGACGAGGCTCCCGTCCCCACCCACCCGGCGGGTGTCCCGGCCGATCTGGTGGACCTGTCCTACGAGCCGCTGACGCCCACGGCGTTCCTCGACCGGGCCGCGGCGGCGCACGGGGACCGGGTCGCGGTCGTCGACGGTGACCTGCGGTTCACCTACACCGAGTTCCGGGACCGCTGCCGGCGACTGGCGGGCTCGCTCGCCGCGCTGCACGGCGGGCGCCGGTCGCGGTGCTCGTGCCGAACACCCACGTCGGGCTGGAGGCGGCGCACGCGGTCCCCTGGTCGGGCGCGGCGCTGGTCGCGGTCAACACCCGGCTGTCGGCGGGCGAGGTCGCCTACATCCTGGAGCACTCCCGCGCCTCGGTGCTGGTGGCCGACCCGGTGTTCGACGACCTCGTCGCCGAGGTCACCGCCCGCCTCGACACCCCGCCGCACACCGTGCGGGTCGGCCCGGACTACGAGCGCCTCGTCGAGCAGGGGGAGCCCACCGCGGTGCGGCCGGGCGACGAGCGCGGCCTGCTGTCGATCAACTACACGTCCGGGACCACCGGGAACCCGAAGGGCGTGATGTACCACCACCGGGGTGCCTACCTGCAGGCACTGGCGATGGTCGGGCACACCGGGCTGACCGCGTCGTCGGTGCACCTGTGGACGCTGCCGATGTTCCACTGCAACGGCTGGTGCTTCCCGTGGGCGGTCACCGCGGCCGCCGCCACGCACGTCTGCCTGCCGAAGGTCGAACCGTCCCGGATCTGGCAGCTCGTGCGCGAGCAGGGTGTCACCCACCTCAACGGGGCCCCGACCGTGCTGTCGATGATCGCCTACGCCCCGGAGGCCGGGCCGGTGGAGACGCCGGTGGCCGTCGCGACCGGGGGAGCGCCGCCGAGCCCGGCCATCCTGCGCCGGATGGCCGAGCTCGGGTTCGAGGTGACCCACCTCTACGGGCTCACCGAGACCTTCGGTCCGGCGATGATCTGCGACTGGCGCCCGGAGTGGAACGACCTCGACGCCGACGCGCGGGCGCGGATGAAGGCCCGGCAGGGCGTCGGGAACATGATCGCCTGCGCCGTCCGGGTGATCGACGCCGACGGCGCCGACGTCCCGGGCGACGGGCGGACCACCGGGCAGATCGCGCTGCGCGGCAACAACGTCATGCTCGGCTACCTGGACGACGACCAGGCCACCCGCGACGCCGCGCCGGACGGCTGGTTCCGCACCGGGGACATCGGCGTCATGCACCCCGACGGCTACGTCGAGCTCCGCGACCGCTCCAAGGACGTGATCATCTCCGGCGGGGAGAACATCGCCAGCGTCGAGGTGGAACAGGCCATCGCCGACCACCTGGCCGTCCTGGAGGTCGCGGTGATCGCCGTCCCGGACGAGCGGTGGGGCGAGGTCCCCGCGGCCTGGGTGACCCTGCGCGAGGGGGCGAGCGCCACCGAGGACGAGATCGTCGAGCACGTCCGGGGCCGGCTGGCGCGGTTCAAGGCACCGAAGCGGGTCACCTTCGCCGAACTCCCGAAGACCTCGACCGGGAAGATCCAGAAGTTCGTCCTGCGCGACGAGGCGTGGGCGGGGGAGGAGCGCCGGATCCGGTAGCCGCGCCGCGGCCCCCCGCGGCGGTCCCGCCGGTGCTGCGCGGGACCGGAACGGACCGGCCCGGCGCCGCGGACACCGGCTGTGCGCCACGGGCCCTCACAGCGACGCGCGGTGCCGGCGACGCAGGCGCCCCGCGCGCCCGCGTCGACGCCCCCGGACCGGTCCCCCCGGGGAGGCCGGACCGGTCCCCCGGGAGGCCGGACCGGGACCGGGTCAGAGCGGGTCGGCCGCCGGCGCGTCCCGCCGCACCAGCGACAGGGCCGCCTCACCACCCAGTGGCACCCGGTGGGCACGCGGGTGATGACCCGCCTCGGTGACCACGAGGACCACGTGCGTCCCCGGCGCCACCCGGGAGCCGTCCACCGGGACGGCGAGCCGCCCGTCGGGTCCGGTCACCGCCCGGGCCAGCTCGGCGCCGCCGGCGTCGATCACCGTGCCGACCGCACCGGCCAGCGGCCGACCCCGGCCGTCCCGGACGATGCCACGCACCACCGGCGAGGTACCGGGTGTCCGGCCGTCGGCGTGGGCGGCCACCGCGACGCGGGCGTCCACGGCGGCGCCCACGGCGGTCCCGGCCGCGGGGTCGACGGCGGCGTCGCCCGTGGTGTCCGCGCCCCCGGTCGCCGGAGCCGGCCGTCGTTCGGCGGCGGCGAGCACGAGTGCGAGGAGCGCGGCGACCACGGCCGACCCCGTCAGGAGCACCCATCCGGCCCGGACCGAGCCGAACTCCGACGGCAGCCCGGTGGTGTGCGCACCGATCACCGAGACGAGCAGGGCCACGCCCAGCACCGACCCGACCTGCCGGGCGGTGTTGATCAGCGACGAGCCCGAGCCCCACTGCGGGGCGGGCAGCGCGGAGCCGACCACGGACGAGAGCGTGGGCAGGATCAGCCCGACGCCGAGCCCGGTGAGCAGCTGCCCGGGGAGCATGCCCACGCCGTAGTCGGGCGTGCGGCCCAGGTGGAGCAGCCACCAGACCGGCCCGGCCGCGAAGGCCAGGGCGCCGAGCGCCGCCGTCGCACCGATCCCGATCCGCGCCGACAGCCGCCCGGCGAGCCGCGAGACGACGACCACGACCATCGGCCCGGGCGCGAGCGCCAGGCCCGCGAGCTGCGCCGTCCAGCCCCAGGTCCCGGTCAGGTAGAGCACGTTGACGACCAGCATCCCGGCGAACCCGCAGGTGAAGGCCACCATCGTCAGCGCGGCGAGGCCGACGGCCGGCACCCGGACGACGGCGAGGTCCAGGGCCGGGACGGCGTGCCGTCGCGACCGCAGCACGACCGCGACCAGCCCGAGGACCGCGATCCCGGTGGCGGTGAGGACCTCCGCCGAGAGCCACCCGTCGTCCGGGGCGCGGACCAGGGCGTAGGCGAGCGCGCCGATGCCCAGGATCAGGGCCAGTGCGCCGAGCAGGTCGGGCATCCCGGTCCGTGCGACGTCGGACTCGCGCAGCGCCCGCGCCCCGGCCAGCAGCGCCGCGAGCCCGATCGGCACGTTCACCAGGAACACCCAGTGCCACGACGCCTGCACGAGCAGCCCGCCCAGGGGCGGACCGAGCGCCGCGGCGACGGCGCCGATCGAGGCCCACGCGCCGACGGCGCGGCTGCGGTGCTCGGCCGGGTACGCGGCGAGCAGCAGCGACAGCGAGGTGGGCATGACGAAGGCCGCTCCCACGGCCTGCACCGCCCGCGCCGCGACCAGCAGCACCACGCTCGGCGCCACCGCGCAGGCGACCGAGGCGAGGGTGAACACGGCGAGCCCGACCAGGAAGACCCGCTTGTGCCCGAAGCGGTCGGCGAGCCGCCCGGCGAGGGCGAGGAACGCCGCGAACACCACGGTGTAGCCGTTGAGGATCCACGACATCTGCCCGAGGTCGGTGCCGGGGAACGAGGCGCGGATGTCGGGGAAGGCGATGTTGACGATGAACAGGTCGAGGCTCGACAGGAACGCCGCCGCCGACGTGATCAGCAGGACGACACCGGGCCGGGGGGCGGGCATGGCGGTCCTCTCGATACGGACTGATCGGTCCGGTCCGACGGGCGGGCAGGGCGGGCGGGCCGGGCGGCACCGGGCGACGGGGCGGGTGGTCAGGCCCCGACGAGGCGCCGGGTGAGGCGCACGGCGGTGTCGGCGCCGCGCCGGAGACCGTCCGGGTCGCGGTGGGCGGCCTGCATGAACAGCCCGTCGACGACCAGGCAGAGCTCGTCGGCGAGCCGGTCGGGGTCGTCGGTCCCGAGCTCCCCGACCAGTCCGTCGATGACCGCGCGTACCTCCGCCAGGTGTTCCCGGGCGAGGGTGGCCGGTGTGCCGGCCCCGACGGAGGTGTCCGCGCCGTCCGTGGAACCGGCGGGGGAGTCGTCGGGGAACTCGACGAGGTAGTTGCGGAAGGCGCACCCCCGCGAGCCCGTGCGGGTCACCAGGTCGCCGAGCTCGCCGACCAGGGCCACGAGCCGGTCGCGCGGGTCGTCGCCCGCCGCGTCGAGGGCCCGGTGGATCGCGTCCACCCGGCGCTCACGGACCCGGCCGAGGTAGCCCGCGACCAGGTCGTCCTTGGTGGTGAAGTGCTGGTAGAGCAGGTTCTTCCCGGTGCCGGCCTCGCTGATGATCCGGTTCATCCCGACCGCGCGGACCCCGTGCGCGTAGAACAACCGCGACGCGGTCGCGAGGATGCGTTCCCGGGTGCCCGGGGCGGGCGTGCGAGCCATCCGGCGATGATAGCGGACCGATCGGTCCGTTCGTGGCGTCGTGCCGGAAGTGGCCGGTCCGGCCCCGGGAGCCGGCATCAGGGACCGCTCGTGACGACGTCGTCGAGGGGGACCGGCGCGCCGCGCTCGGCCCACAGGCGCTCGCCGGGGGTCCCCGGCCCCGGCGGGCGCAGCCCCTGGATGAGCCAGAGCTCCCGGGAGGTCTCGTCGACGTGGAGCTCCCAGTCCAGCGACCGCTCGGCCATGAAGGGGGTCAGCAGGTCGCGGACCCGGCCGATCAGGCGGTCGCGCGCGGACGCGTCGGGCAGGGTCCGGGCGATGTGGTCCACCTGGATCCGCACGGACCGCTCCCGGGGGACCCCGCCGATGAACAGCGCACCGGGTTCGGCGGCCTGGAACACCACGCCGACGTAGAACGGCGGCAGCATCGAGTAGATGCCGGTGATGCCCTCGGCCAGGATCCGCCGGTCGTCGGGGTCGAGGCAGTCGGCGCTGTGGTGGACGGTCCAGAGGGGCATGGGAGGCCTTTCCGTCGTTGCAGGGTCCCGGGGAGCTTAACGGACCGATCGGTCCCGGACCAGACGGTCCGTCACGACGTGCCGCGCTGTCGTCGGGCGGCCCGGCTCCCGGGAGCGCTCGTCCGCGTGCGGGGGTCAGGACAGTGCGCTCAGCGAGCGCCACTCGTCCCAGGGGATCGACCAGTCGTAGAGGTCGCCGTCGGCCGCGGTCAGCGGCTGCGAGCTGCCGGTCACCTCGACCGGGTCGCCGAACACGGCGCTCGCGAAGAACTCCTTCGCGTCCCGTGTGGACAGGTTGATGCAGCCGTGGCTGACGTTGCGGTTGCCCTGGGCCCACGACGAGGCGGGGTTGGCGTGGATGAACTCGCCGTTGTTGGAGATCCGGACCGCCCAGAACTGCGGCTCGTCGACGTAGCCGTAGTCGGGGTTGCTCATCAGCACCTTCTCCGACTTGGCCATCACCACGTGCACCCCCGAGCGGGTCACCCGGCGAGGGTCGGACTCCAGCCCGTAGGAGGCGTCGTAGCGGGCGACCTCCGCGCCGTCGCGGACGACGACGATCGCGTGGCTGCGGGTGTCGGCCTTCACGACCTGGCTGCGCCCGACGGTGAAGGTCCGGTCCAGGTCGTCGGTCACGTAGGTGCCCCCGCCCAGGTCGAGCCCGCGCAGCGCACCCCGCACGTGGACCCGCGTGTGCGCGGGCCAGTAGGACCTCGGGCGGTAGTGCACCCGCGAGCCCTCGGCGGTGTCGGGCAGCCACGCCCAGGCGCCCTCGACCGTCCGCGACGCGGTGACGCTCAGCTGCCGCTCGACGGCGGCCTTCGCCTCGTCGGGGAGCGTCTCGCCGAACCGCAGCACCACCGGGGCGCCGACGCCGACCTCGCCGCCGTCCCGATGTTCATCGTGGCCTCGACCGTGTCGTCCGGGTCGACGGTGCTGAACGGCGCCGCCGGTACCGGGCGCCGGTCCTGCGGGCCCAGCACTCAGGTGCCCGACCACCGGTAGGTGGTGGCGAACTCCAGCGGCTCCGCGGCGGTCCAGGTGCGGCCGTCGGGGGACAGGGTGCCGGGGACGGTGACCGGCCCGTCGCCGGAGTCGGCGGTGAGCGCGACGCCGTCGAGGGTCCCGGTGCTGACGCCGGTGCGGACCGGGCCACGCGGGGCGACCGGGCCGGGGCCGCCCGGGGTGCTGGTGAGGACCTCGGGCACCGGTGGTGCGGGCGGCACGGCCGGGGCGGGCCGCAGGCGGTCGACGGCGCCGGCGAGGTTGCGGGCCAGCGAGCCGCCGCCGCCGCCCACGGTGTCCCCGACCCGGCCCCCGGCCAGCGCGGCGGTCCCGCCCGCGAGCAGGACCACCAGGGCGACCAGGGTGGTCGCGAGCACCGTCCAGGTGCGCCGGTGCACCGAACGCCGCCGCCGGCGTCGGGTGTGCCGCCCGCGCGAACGCTCCCAGGACCTCGACATGGCGGGGATCATGGCCCGCATGTCACCCACACGGGCGGTACGACACCCCGGTGACATGTGATCGTTGCCCGGGCGCGTCCGGAGCACCGGCGTGACAGGGTTCGGCCATGAGCTACGACGTCGCCGCCGTCCGCAGCCGTTTCCCCGCCCTGCGCGCCGGGATCGCCCACTTCGACGGGCCCGGTGGCTCCCAGGTCCCCGACGCGGTCGCGGGGGCGGTGGCGGCCGCCATGACCTCCCCGCTGGCCAACCGTGGGACGGTCACCAGCGGGGAGCGCGCCGCCGACGCGATCGTGCTCGGCGCCCGCTCCGCCATGGCCGACCTCCTCGGCGTGGACCCGCGCGGGATCGTGTTCGGGCGCAGCATGACCGCCCTGACCTTCGACCTCGCCCGCACGCTGTCCGCGACCTGGTCACCGGGCGACGAGATCGTCGTGACCCGGCTCGACCACGATGCGAACATCCGTCCCTGGGTGAGCGCCGCGCAGGCCGCCGGGGTGACGGTGCGGTGGCTGGACTTCGACCCCGCGACCACCGAGCTCGACGACGTGGCGCCGCTGCTGTCCGACCGCACCCGCCTGGTCGCGGTCACCGGGGCGTCGAACCTGGTCGGGACCCGTCCCGACCTGCCGGCGATCGCCGGGGCCGTGCACGCCGCCGGCGCGTTGTTCATGGTCGACGGCGTGCACCTGACCGCGCACGCCCCGATCGACGTCGCCGCGATCGGCGCCGACCTCTACGCCTGCTCGCCCTACAAGTTCCTGGGCCCGCACTGCGGGGTGCTCGCCGCCGACCCGGCACTGCTGGAGACCCTGCGCCCGGCGAAGCTGGCGCCCTCGAGCGACGCGGTCCCCGAGCGGTTCGAGCTCGGCACGCTGCCCTACGAGCTGCTCGCCGGGACCACCGCGGCCGTCGACTTCCTCGCCGCCCTGGACCCGTCGGCGACCGGGGACCGCCGGGCGCGGCTGCAGACGTCGATGGCTGCGGTCCAGGAACACGAGCGGCCGCTGCGCGAGCGCATCGAGACCCACCTCGCCGGGCTGCCCGGGGTGACGGTGCGCTCCCGCGCAGCCCGGCGGACCCCCACCCTGCTGGTGACCGTCGAGGGTCGCGACGCCGCCGAGGCCTACCGGTTCCTCGCCGACCGGCGGGTCGCGGCACCGGCCTCGTCGTTCTACGCGCTGGAGTGCTCGCGGCGGCTCGGCCTGGGGGACACCGGATCCCTGCGGATCGGCCTGGCCTGCTACACCGACGACTCCGACGTCGACCGGCTCCTCGACGGGCTGTCGGAGTTCGTCGGAGCCTGATCGACATATGTGAGACTGTTCAGGTGATGCGTCCTCGGTGGGTCGTCGCGGCCCTGTTCGCCCTGGCCCTCGTCGCGGGATGCTCGGCACCGGCGACGGCGCCGCCCGCCACCGGCGGGACCGGCGTCGCGGGCCGGGACTGCGTCCCGGGCGCCGCGCCCGCCCCGGACGACACGGTCGCCTTCGCCCACGCCACCAACGTGACGATCACCGGCGGCGACGGGTACCGGGTCCTGACCGTGCGCACGCCCTACCCGGGCGGGCAGCCGCAGTCGGTCGTGCTCGTCGGCTGCGGGCGGGACACCCCGGCCCTGCCGCCGGCGCTCGCCGGGGCCCCGGTGGTGCACACCCCGGTCGGCGGGATCTTCGCCGGGTCCACCACCCAGCTGCCGATGGTCACCGAGCTGGGCGGGCTCGACCGGCTCACCGGTGTCGGCGGGGCGGCACTGGTCACCGACCCCGGCGTGCGGGCCCGCGTGGAGTCCGGCGCCGCCGTCGACTTCGCGCCGAACTCCACGATCGACGCCGAGGCGGTCGTCGCGGCGGACCCGGCGGTGGTGCTCTCGGGCGGGACCGACGACCCGGCGTTCCCCGCCCTGGCCGCGGCCGGGATCCCGGTGGTCGGGTGGGCGGACTACCTGGAGACCGGCCCGCTCGGCCAGGCCGAGTGGATCAAGGTCGTCGGGGCGCTGACCGGCCAGGACGCCCGCGCCGCGGAGATCTACGACGGCATCGCCGGGCGCTACACCGACCTCGCCGCGCGGGTGCGCGGCCTGCCGCCGACACGCGTCGTGGCCGGTCAGCCCTACCAGGGGACCTGGAACGTGGCCGCGGCCGACTCGACCGCGGGCATCCTGTTCCGGGACGCGGGCGCCACCTGGCTCGGCGCCGGGATGCCCGGCACCGGCACCCAGCCCCAGTCCCTGGAGCGGGTCCTGGCCGAGGACGGCGACGCCCCCGTCTGGCTCGCCGACGGCCCGTTCGCCACGACCGCCGACGTCGCCGCGGTGGACCCGCGGCTGTCCTCGCTCGCCGCGGCCCGCCCCGGCGGGCAGCTCTGGACACGGGACCGGGCCACCACCGCGACCGGCGGCAACGCCCTCTACGAGCGCGGCGCGCTGCACCAGGACGAGATCCTCGCCGACCTCGTCGCGATCCTGCACCCGCAGGTCCTGCCCGGGCACGCGTTCACCTACTACCGGCAGGTGCCCGCCGGATGAGCCACGCCGCGCCGGCGTCGCGACCCGCGACCGGCGAGCCGGACCGGGCCGGGCAGCGCTCGGGGCGCCGCGCACCGCTGGCCCTGGGGCTGCTCTCGGCCGGGGTCGTCGTGCTCCTGGCCCTCGCGGTCTCGACCGGCTCGGTGGTGATCGGGCTCGACCGGACCCTGTCGGCGCTGCTCGGGATCGGCACGCCGGACGCCCGGATCGACCTGCTCGTCACCGACCTGCGGCTGCCGCGGGCGGTGACCGCGGCAGCCGTCGGCGTCGGGCTGGGCACCGCGGGCCTGCTGACCCAGACGCTGTTCCGCAACCCGCTGGCCGAGCCCTACGTGCTCGGCGTCAGCGCCGGGGCCGGGCTCGGCGTCGCGCTGGTCACGACGCTCGGGGCGGCCTCCGGCGCCGCCGCTTTCGCCACCGGCGGGCTGGGCGCGGCGCCGGTCGTCGGCGGGCGGCTCACCACCGTCACGGCGGCCGCGGTCGGTGCCGCGGCCGTGCTCGGGCTGGTGCTGGCCCTGTCGCGGTTCGCGTGCTCGGTCACCGCGCTGCTGGTGATCGGCGTGATGCTCGGCTCGGCGGTTACCTCGGTGGTCAGCCTGCTGCTGGTCTGGACCGACCCGCGCACCGCGCAGCAGTACCTGATGTGGGGCCTGGGGTCGGTGTCCGGCGTCGGCCGCGGCGAGCTGCCGGTGCTCGGCGGCATCGTCGTGGCGGGCCTGGCCGCCGTGGTGGTGCTCGCGAAACCGCTGGACGGGCTGCTGCTGGGCGACGACTACGCCCGCACCGCGGGGGTGGACGTCGCCCGGGTGCGGCTGGTCGTGCTCGGTGTCGCCGCCGTGCTCGCCGGGACCGTGACCGCGTTCTGCGGGCCGATCGGGTTCCTCGGGATCGCCGTGCCGCACCTGGCCCGGATGGCGGTCGGCACGTCCCGGCACCGGGTGCTGGTCCCGGCCACCGCCCTGACCGGGGCCGTGGTCGGCCTGGCCTGCGCGATCGTGGCGAACCCACCGGGCGCGGGCACCGTGGTCCCGCTGAACGTGGTGACCTCGCTGGTCGGGGCACCGGTGGTGATCGCGGTGCTGCTGCGCTCGCGGCGGCTGGGCGCGGCCTGGTGAGCGCCGGGCTCGCGCTGTCGCGGCTCGCCGTCGGTCACGCCGAGGGCCGGGCGCTGCGCCGCGGCCGGGTCCGCCCGGTCCTGTCCGGTGTGGACGCGCATGCCGCGCGGGGCGAGCTGACCGTGCTGCTCGGGGCGAACGGCGCGGGCAAGTCCACGCTGCTGCGGACCCTGGCCGGACTGCAGCCCGCACTGGGCGGGGCGGTGACCCTCGACGGCACCGACCTGCTCGGGCTGCGCCCGTCGGAGCGGGCGCGCCGGGTCGGGGTCGTGCTGACCGACCGGCCGGACCCCGGACTGCTGACCGGCCGCGACGTCGTCGAGCTGGGGCGGCTGCCGCACACCGGGGCGGCCGGCGTGCTCGGTCCCGGCGACGAGGCCGCCGTCGACGCCGCGATCGACGCCGTCCGCGCCGGTCCGCTGGCCGGGCGTCCGCTGGCCCGGATGTCCGACGGCGAGCGGCAGCGGATGATGGTCGCCCGCGCGCTGGCCCAGCAGCCCTCGCTGCTGCTGCTCGACGAGCCCAGCGCGTTCCTCGACGTCTCCTCGCGGGTCGCGCTGCTCGGGACGCTGCGCCGGCTGGCGGGGGAGCAGGACCTCGCGGTGCTGCTGTCCACCCACGACCTGGAGCCCGCGCTGCGCCTGGCCGACCGCGCCTGGCTGCTCGACGGCGCCGGCGCGCTGCGCACGGGGGCGCCGGACCAGCTGGCCGCCTGCGGGGCGGTGGGGGCGGCGTTCGACACCGACGAGCTGGCCTTCGACGCGGCGAGCGGCACCTTCCGTCTCCGCGTCTGAGGCGCCCCTGCCCGCGCTGCGCTGCCTATGCCCGCGCTGCTCGCGCCCGCGCCGCGCTGCCCGCGCCCGCGTCGGGGCGCCCGGCCGTGCCGCCGGCGCCACCGCCCCCCCGGCCGGGCCGGAACGCGCCCGGACCGACCCCGGGCGGTCGCCGCCCCACCGGTCCCGCGCCGCAACGGGTTCCGGCCGCGCCGCACACCTGCGGGGCACCTGCAGTGGGACCGGAGCCCGTGCGACGCCGCGCGGGGTGGGGGTGCGCCGCGGGTGCGGGGTCGGAGCGCGGGGTGGGCCGGAGCTGCGGAACGGGCACCGGACAGTGGCATGGATCACCCGGACGGCGTCGCGATCAGTGGATGCGGGCCGGTCGCGCACGACCGGCCGCGTCGACGGCGCGGCGCCCGGGCCCGGTGCCGCAGCCCGGTCGGGGGTGTCCGTGACGTCGTCGGGCACCACGCGACCGGGAGTCGCTAGGTTCGCGCTGGACCGCGCCGCCCGTCCGGGTGCGCGCACCGGAACACGAGGAGATGCGATGACGCACGCCGCGAGCGCGGCCGAACTCGAGTCGCTGCTGCTGACCCGGTCGCTCGACGACCCGGAGCTCGCCGCGGCCACCGAGCGGACCCCCGACACCCGGGTCCTGCCCGACGTGTCCGTGGTCAAGGTCGGCGGGCAGAGCTTCGTGGATCGCGGCCGGGAGGCGGTGTTCCCGCTGGTCGAGGAGCTGCTGGAGGCCCGGTCGACGCACCGGCTGCTGATCGGCACCGGCGGCGGCACCCGCGCGCGGCACGCCTACTCCCTGGCCGCGGAGCTCGGCCTGCCCACCGGTGTGCTCAGCTCGGTCGGCAGTGCCGTCGCCGGACAGAACGCCACGATGCTCGGCTACCTGATGGCCCGGCACGGGGTGCCGGTCGTCGCCGGGGGTGGGTTCGACGCGCTGCCGCTGTCGCTGTCCGAGGTCCGCGCCGCAATCTTCGCCGGCATGCCGCCGTACGCGATGTGGCAGCCGCTGCCCGACGAGGGCGTCATCCCGCCCTACCGCACCGACGCGGGCTGCTACCTCGTCGCCGAGACCTACGGCTGCAAGAACATGATCTTCGTCAAGGACGAGGACGGGCTCTACACCGCGAACCCGAAGAACGACCCGTCGGCGACCCTGATCCCCGAGATCACCGTCGACGAGCTCGTCGAGCGGGACCTGCCCGACCTGATCGTCGAGCGCCCGGTGCTGGAGCTCATGCGGCACGCGAGGCACGTCCGCTCGATCCAGATCGTCAACGGGCTGAAGCCCGGCAACCTCACCTGCGCGCTCGCCGGCGAGCACGTGGGCACGATCATCACCGCGGGAGACGCCCGATGAGCACCACCCACCCCAAGGACGTCGAGTCCCCGCTGGCCCGCCAGACCCTGCTGGACCGCGAGCAGGTCCGCCCCGTCGACCAGCAGCAGCCGGTGATCCGGATGCTGCCCCGTCTGCGCGTCGTCGTGCTCGGCGGACGCTCGATCGTCGATCGCGGCCGCGACGTGCTGCTGCCGATCGTCGAGGAGCTGCGCGCCGCGATCTCCGGGGACCCACTGCTGATCGCCACCGGCGCCGGGATCCGCGCCCGGCACGCGCTCGGCGTCGGCCTCGACCTGGGCCTGCCGACGGGCGCGCTCGCCGAGATCGCCGGTCGTGAGGCCGAGCAGAACGGGCACCTGGTCGCCGCCCTGCTCGCCGAGCAGGGCGTCGCCTACCTCGGGCACGACGCCGTCGCCCACCAGCTGCCGGTACACCTGGCCGCGTCGAACGCGGTCGTCACCAACGGCTACCCGCCCTACGGCGTGCACGAGCACCCGCCGTCGGCGGGGAAGGTCCCGCCACACCGCACCGACACCGGCGCGCTGCTGCTCGCCGACGCCTGGGGTGCGGCGTCGCTGACCTACGTCCGCGACGTCGACGGCGTGCTCGACGGGGACACCGTGCTGCGCGAGGCGTCCGCGGCGGGCCTGCTCGCCGACGCCGCCCGGACCCTGCCGATCGACCGGGAGGCGCTGCGCACCCTGCAGCGCGCCCGCCACGTCCGGTCGGTGCAGATCGTCAACGGGACCGTCGCCGGGAACCTGACCAAGGCCCTCGCCGGGGAGCACGTGGGGACCGTCGTCTCGGCCTGACCCCGGGATCGATCAGTACCTCAGCGCGGTCGGGGCAGGATCGGGCAGCGCTGAGGTACTGATCGACGGGGGCGTCCGCTCAGCCCACCGGGATCGACGGAGCCGGGGGAGCGGGAGGGGCCGGGGGAGCGGTGCGGCGTCGGCGCCGACCCGCGACGAGTGCGGCGGCCGTCAGCAGCACCAGCCCGGCGACAGCGGCCACGAACGGCACCGAGCCGGGGTCCCCGCCGTAGGCGCCTATCGTCACGAACGCCACCGCCGAGGGCAGCACGCCCAGCACGGACCCGGCGAGGAAGTCGCGCAGCCGGATCGCGGTCAGCCCGCAGGCGTAGCTGAGCACCGGGAACGGGATCACCGGCAGCAGCCTGCCCCCGGCGACGGCCCACAGCCCGCCCCGGCGCAGCCGCGCGTCGAGACGGCGGATGCGGGCGCTGCCGATCCCGGCGACGACCTCGCGACCCAGCGTCCGCGACAGCACGAAACCGATCAGCGAGCCCACGGCGACGGCGGTCATCGTGGTCGCCAGGCCGACGGGCAGGCCGAACAGGACCCCGGCCGCGATGCCCATCACGGTCGCGGGCGCCGGGACCAGGGTGAACCCGACGAACAGCACGGTGAACAGGACCGGTGCGGCCCAGCCCGCGGCCGCTGTCGTCGCGCGGACGCCCTCGACCGTCGGCCAGCCGGTGACCAGCAGTACCGCGGAGCCCGCGGCCACCAGTGTCACCAGCAGCACGGGCCGCCACCATCGGGCCACCGTCGACCACCTCCACCCGGGTCTACGAGTGCGGGTACCCGCGGGGTTCGGGTGCGCACCGGCACGGACCGGTGAACGGCGACGGGTGTGCGGCGGACGACGTGTCCGGTATGACACCGTCTCGGCCTGATGAGACGTCCTGCGCGCACCCGCACCCTGCTGGGGTGGATCGCCGTCGCGTTCGTCGGGGCGTGGATCGTCGGGACCGTCACACTGATCGCGGCGGCCGGGGAGCGCGGCGCCGACGACCGGGCCGCCCTCTACGCCCGGGGAGACGCCGCGCTGCGTACCCCCGACGGCGGCGGCGCCCGGCTGCACGAGCTGCTGCTCGACGCCCCGGACCGCGGTTTCGTCGACGACTACGTCGAACGCCTGCAGGCGGCCGGGTCGCCCGCCGTGCTGCCCACCGGGCCGGACCGGGTCGAGGTGCGCTCGGGCCCGGTGCTGGTGACGCTGTCGGTCACCGAGGAGGCGGGACGCTGGTACTTCAGCCTCCTGCCGCCCGGGGAGCGGGAACCGGGCTGACGGCCGGGCGCCGCCACGGCATCCACGGCCGGGGCGCGGGCCCGGGGCCGGCCGCGACGACGACACCGGGGAACCCGGTCAGCAGCCGCGGCACCGCGCGGCGCAGCCGTCGCACGGCGGCGGGACCGTCGACGTCGTCGAGGCGCGCCTGCAGGACCAGCTCGCCGTCGTGGCGCGCGGTCCGCACCCGGGACAGCTCGGGCAGCGTCCGCGCCAGCACACGCAGCTCGTCGGCGGTGAGGGGACAGCCACCGACGACCACCGTCGCGGTGAAGGGGCGCGTCCCGTCGTGCTCCGAGCTCATGGAGCGCCCTACGAGCAGAACCCCCGTCCGGGTGCGGCCCATGCCGGGAGATACCCACTTCTCATGACGCCGGGACCCGGGGTTGCTCCGTCCGCAGCAGCTCCGTGACGTCCGTCCGGAACTGCATCGCGCGGTAGGGCCAGTTGGTCGTGGTGTTCCACTGGCTGACCACCAGGTGCAGGTCGTCGAGCGTCGAGCCGGGGACGACGTAGCCGCCGTAGAGCTGCGCGACCCGGCCGGTGGCGTGGTCCTCGTCGTCCCAGCCGCAGCCGGTCAGCACGGTGGCCCGGGGTGCGCGGTGCAGGTCGGCCTCCGGGCGGTCGAGCAGCAGCGTGTCGATGCGGTAGTGCCCGGCGTCGAACACGGTGAGGAGCAGGTGTCCGCGGCCGTCCGGGCCCGGGACCCGGCGCAGGTTCAGCTCCCCGAACGCGCCCGGCAGCGTCAGCGTCGGCGGGTTGCCCCAGTCCCAGCGCTCCCCGGCGAAGCCCCACGGCTCCCACGCGGAACGGTCGGTGATCCGGTCGGCCGGGACCCGGTGCAGCAGCAGACCGTCCCGGCGCTGGAAGCCGGTGGTGTAGGCGTAGACGTACCCGTCGCCGCCGTCGCACCAGGTCAGCTGCTGGAACAGGCCGTCGTGGTGGTCGCCGGGCCAGTCGCAGCCGGTGCGCTCCCAGGTGACGCCGTTGTCGTGGGAGGCGAGGATCTCGCTCCACAGCACGTTGCCCAGGCCCTTGTTCGCCATCACGTGCAGGTACATCGTGTCGCCGACGGTGATGACGTCGGCGGGCAGGATGGTGGTGACGCGGCGGTGCAGCCGGAACCAGTTCGTCGCCGGCTTGCCGACGAGCCGGCAGGCGTAGTCGGCGGTGTCCCCGCCGGAGCCGGTCCAGCGCAGCCCGGACCGGAACCCCTGCGGGTCGGCGAACAGCACCACCGGGGAGCGCCAGCCCGGGCCGCCGACCCCGGCCCGGTCGAACGTGTCGCCGAAGACGGCGACCAGCCGCCCGTCCGGCGCGGTGGCGAGGATGCCGAGGTCGGTGCCGCCGATCCCGAACCGGTCGGTGTGCCCCGGCCCGGTCAGGTCGGCGATCTTGGTCGTGACGGCCATGGCGGCGACCCTACGGCCGGTACCTCGTGATCGCGGCGCGGGTCGCGGGCAGCGCGAAGACCTCCGCGAAGGTGTCGACACTGGCGTCCACCGACCCGGTGATGCCCAGCTCCCGCCAGGTCTCGAGCAGCTCCTTCTGCGCGGCGAGGACCTCCCGGGTCGGGACGAGCAGGGTCGTGACCAGGTCGTC
Source organism: Pseudonocardia sp. ICBG1293 (assembly GCF_020131355.1). Lineage (GTDB taxonomy): Bacteria > Actinomycetota > Actinomycetes > Mycobacteriales > Pseudonocardiaceae > Pseudonocardia. The sequence goes on along the minus strand of NZ_JAHLEL010000042.1, from coordinate 42,904 downwards.
GACGGCGGCGTCGAGACCGCTGGGGTCCTCGACCAGCCGGTTCACCAGCGGTGCCACCCCGGGCTCGTCGACCCGGTGCACGCTGCCGGTCAGGACCATCTCCTGGGCGAGCGCGGCGCCGACGTAGCGGGGCAGGAGGGCCGCGTCGACCACGGACGGGATGCCGAGGCGCACCTCGGGCAGCCCCACCCGCACCCCGGAGTGCGCGACGCGCAGGTCACAGGCCAGGGCCAGCTCGAACGCGGCGCCCAGACAGGCACCGTTGAGCCGGGCGAGGGTCGGGACCGGCGCGGTGCGCACCGCACGCAGGCACTCCGCGAGCCGGGTGATGATCTCCCGGCCGTCGCCGGGCCCGGCGTCGCGGAAGACGTCGAGGTGCATCCCCGCGCCGAACGCGCGGTCCCCGGTGCCGGTGAGCACGACGACCCGCACCCGGTCCGGGAGGTCGGTGACGGCGTCGGCGATGGCGTCGACGTCGTCGAGGTGCAGCGCGTTGGCCGCACCGGGGCGGTCCAGGGTGACGGTCCGGACGGGGCCGTCGTCGTGCACCCGCGGTGTCCCCATCAGTGCACCGTCCACGGCGGGGGGACGGTCCGCGGGGGTCGTCGCCGCAGCAGCAGGACCAGCACCAGCAGCACGGCCGCCCCGACGCAGGCGGCGACCGTGGTCAGGATCGCCACGAGCAGCGGGGTGACCCCGGCCGCGGCCACGACCAGCGCGACCCCGATCCCGCGGGCCCCCGGCGCGGCGGACAGGGTGAAGGTCCCCGGCTCGGTGGCCTCGAACGACCCGATCAGGAAGCCGGAGCGGGCACCGACGGAGTAGGTCTCGTCCATCGTCGCCGGGACCAGGGGCATCGGTCCGGACGGGCCGGTCACCGTGGGCAGCGCGTCGGCGGAGCCGGCTCCGCTGCGGGTCTCCAGGTAGACCCAGCGGGGCCCGGGGTCGGTCACCACGACCGGACCGCCGGTGCCCGCGGGGACGGCGACGTCCGCGGGCAGTGCGGCCCACCGCGCCCAGGACAGCACGGCCACCAGCGTCAGCACCGTGACCGCCGCGCCGCCGACCCACCGCCATCCCCGGACCACGACGATCATCGGACCACAGCGGCCGCCCCGACGACAGGTCCTACCGGGCGGCCGCGGCGGCCACCGCGTCGGCGAACACCCGCGGTGCCTCCACCGGGACGAAGTGCCCGACGCCGTCGACGGCGGTCACGGTGACCTCGGCGAAGAACTCCCCGACCCGGTCGGACCACGCGCGCGGGAACAGCGGGTCGTGCTCGGGCCACAGGAGCGTGGTCGGGACGGTGATCCGGTCGGCCGGGTCGGGCGCGGTCTCGGCCAGCGAGCGGGCCACCGCGCCACCGCCGGAGCGGTACCAGTTGACCGACGCGACGAACGCCCCCGGCGCGCCGTAGACGGTGGTGAGGTGGTCGAGGCGCTCGTCGTCGGGGGTGAACCCCGGGCCGGACCAGTGCGACCAGAAGTGGCGCAGGTACGCGCGGGTCGCGCGGGCGTCGCCGTCGACGAGCTCGCGGGCCAGGTCGAGCTGGTGGAAGGACTGGTACCAGAACTCCCGCATCGGCTGCTCGTCGAGGATCCGCCGTCCGACGCCGGGCGCGGGCGGGGTGACGACGAGCGCCCGCAGCAGCTCCGGGTGGTCCTTCGCGAGCTGCTGGCCGACACGGCTGCCCACGTCGTAGCCGGCGACGACCACCTCCGACAGGTCCAGCTCACCGAGCAGCGCCGCCAGCGAGCGCGCCTGCGCGGCCGCGGAGTACTGCTCGGTCGGGTCGTGGTCGTGCTTGTCGGCCCCCCCGAACCCGCGCAGGTCCGGGACGACGACGTCGTGCCCGGGGGTCAGCAGCTCCGCGACGGCGGTCATGTCGGTCCGGTCGCCCGGCCAGCCGTGCAGCAACAGGACCGGTGGCGCGCCGGGCACGCCGTGGCGGTCGTGGGCCAGTCGGAAGCCGTCGGTGGCGGCGGACAGCGGCATCGCGGGGACCCTCCGGGATCGCGGGACGGGCGGCTCGAAGTACTGAGAAGTGATGATGGGGTGCCCGGGTCGCGACGGCGATACTCGCGCCCGTGAGCGAGCGCCGGGACCCCGACGTCGAGGTCGACTGGGACGACCCGGAGACCCCCACCCCTGGCTGGATGGGGTTCCTGCTGGCGCTGTGGCTGCTGCTCGCGCTCGCCTGCGGGTGGTCCGCCGTCGACGACCTGCGCCTGGCCACCGGCTCGGTCGGCGCGCCCGGCGTCCTGGAGGTTACCTCCTGCACCGACCTGGGGGAGGGCCGCTACGACTGCGACGGCCTGTTCCGGCCCGACGCCGGTGGGACCCCGATCGCCGTCGACGCCTCACCGGACTCCGCCGCCGGGGAGGTCGTCGCGGCGCAGCTGACCCCGGCGGGCGACCGCGCCGTGCCGACCGGGACGACCGGGGTCCTCGCCGCGCTCACCCTGCCGTTCCTCGGCGTCACGCTGCTCGGCTACCTGCCCTGGACGACGGCGGTGGTGCTCGGCACCCGGCGGGGGCGGCGGGGGCTCGCCGTCCTCGGGCACCTGGTGACGGCCGTCGCCGGGTCCGCGACGGTGGTCGGCCTCGTTCTGTCCTGACCGGTCCGGTCGAATTGTCGGGCCGTAACGGTTACCGTTCGCCGACCGTTCGGCCGACACGTCAGGGGGATCCGTGTCCCAGGCACCCACCACCGGATCGACGGAACGTCACCGTCTCCCGGTCCGGACGCTCGTCGCGGCGTCCATCGGCAACGCGGTCGAGTGGTACGACTGGACGATCTACGCGACGTTCTCGATCTACTTCGCGACGCAGATCTTCCCGCCCGAGAACGCCGCACTGGCGCTGATCTCGACGCTCGCGACCTACGCGCTCGCCTTCTTCTTCCGGCCCCTGGGTGGGCTGCTGCTCGGCCGGTTCGCCGATCTGCGGGGCCGTCGGACCGCGATGCTGGTGACGATCCTGCTGATGGCGGGCGGCTCGTTCGTCATCGGGCTGCTGCCGACGTTCGCGATGATCGGCTGGTTCGCGCCCGTCCTGCTGCTGCTCGCGCGCATCGCGCAGGGCATGTCGCTGGGCGGTGAGGTCTCCAACGCCTCGGCCTACCTCGCCGAGATCGCCCCGCGCGAGCGCCGTGGGCGCTACTCGTCGTTCTTCTACATCTCCACCGGCACCGCGGTGCTGTTCGCCTCGCTCACCGGTTTCGTCCTGGCCGCGACGCTGACCGAGGACCAGCTCGCCGCGTGGGGCTGGCGGATCCCGTTCCTGCTCGGCGGGGTGCTCGGGATCATCGGGCTCTGGATGCGCCGCCAGATGAGCGAGACCGAGCAGTTCGAGGACAACAAGGAGTCGGCGGCCCGGATCCGCAACCCGCTCATGCTGACGCTGCGTGAGCACCCGAAGGCCGTGGCGCAGCTCGTCGGCTTCACGATCCTGCACACCCTCTGCTACTACACGTTCTTCTCCGCGCTGACGCCGTTCGCCACCCGGTCCCGCGGCGCCGACGCGACCGAGGTGTTCCTCGCGCTGTCGATCGCGACCGCGATCTTCGTGCTCCTGCAGTACCCGATGGGTGCCGCCGCCGACCGCTACGGCCGCCGACCGCAGATGCTGGTGTGGTCCGCGGCCACCGCGGTGCTGGTCGTACCGCTGTCGTTCCTCATCGGGCCCGGCTTCTGGAACATGTTCGTCGTGTTCGCCGTCGGGCTGGGGCTCTACACGGCGATGACCTCGGTCGCGCCGGCGATCATGAGCGAGCTGTTCCCGACGAAGGTCCGTGCCCTGGGCATCGGCGCCTGGTACAACCTGACCGTCGCGGTGTTCGGCGGGACCGCGCCGCTGGTCATCGCCTCGCTGCAGGAGGCGGACCTGGCGATCCTGTTCTTCGTCTTCGTCTACGTCGCCGTCGGGGCCGTCATCTCCTTCGTCGCGGTGCTGACCCTGCCCGAGACGAAGGGCTCGGCCCTGCGCTGACCCCGCACGCGTCCCGGTCCCGCGCGCACCCGGCTTGTAGGCTCCATCGAAACGTTGCCGTTTCGATGGAGGGCTCGCGATGACCAGCACCGCACCGGCCGACACGCTGCGCCTTCTCGCGCACGGAGCCACGGTCGAGGAGGGCCTGGGCTTCTTCGACGCGCTGCCGGCCGTCGGTGTCGAGGAGATGCTCGGCGACTGGTCCGGCGGCGAGATCCCCACCGGCAACCCGATGGACGGGCTGCTCGGCCGCTTCGGCTGGCACGGGAAGCGCTTCGACGGCCTCGACGAGGTCCACCCGCTCGTGATGGACCACCCGCGCGGAGGCCGGTTCTCGCTCAACCCCGCCCTGGTCCCGCTGCCCGCGCTGCTGCGGTACCCGGCCGTCCTGCGCCACGCCGCCCTCGCCCGGCTCGCCCGCACCGCGGGCCCCGCCCTCGCCACCCGGGCGCCGAAGGCGCGGCTGCGCACCACCGTCTACCGCGGGGTCGCCAGTGCCACCATGTGCTACGACGACCTGCCGATCCACGACGTCTTCCGGCGCGTCGACGACGACACCGTCCTGGGCGCGATGGACATGCGCGGCCTGGCGGACCCGTTCCTGTTCTTCCTGCGCCGCGAATGACCAGCCGCTTCCCCGACGAGCGGCGCCGGGAGGTGCTCGCCGCGGCCCGCCGCCTCGCCGCGGAACGCGGCTACTCCTCGACCACCGTCGAGGCCGTCGCCGCGGCGACCCGCACCAGCAAGGCGACGCTCTACCGGCAGTGGGGTGACAAGGCCGCGCTGGTGGTGGAGGCCGTCTCGGCGGACAGCCGGCTCGCGCTCGACCGGCTCGCCGCGCGGGCCCGGGCCGACGTGCCGATCGTGCTCGGCCTGGCCGGGGCCGGGCAGAGCGACCCCGCGCTGCTGGCCGCGCTGTCCTCGCTGCTGCTGCCGCAGGTCGAGGCGCTGCGGGTGCTGGTCCTCAGGGCCGTGGCCCGCGGGGAGCTGACCGGCGAGCCGCCCGCCGCCCGGCACCTGCCGTACCTGCTGGCCGGGGCACTGGTGGCACCGACGCTGCTCGACGGGCCCGCCGCCGTCGCCGACGCCGGGTACCTCCGGTCGGTCTGCGACGACGTGCTGCTGCCCGCGCTCCGGGCGCGTCCCTGACCCCGGGAGGGTGCCGGCGGGTGGTCAGGGGCCGTCGACGACCTGCACGACGCCGTCGGCGGTGCCGGTGACGAACAGCCGTCCGGTGTCCGGGTCCACCGCCACGGTGTTCGGCTGCCGCACGGTGGGGATCCGGGCGACCTCGCGCGGCGTCGGGGTGGTCATGTCGTAGCCGACGAGCAGGTTCGCGCCGCTCGCGGTGACCCACACCCGGTCGCGGACCGGGTCGTAGGCGATCCCGTAGGGCTCGCCGGGCAGGTCCACCCGCCCGATCTCGGCCGGGGTGCCCGCCGGGTCGAAGACGATCAGGTGCCCGCCCCGGGTGTCGGTCGCGATCATGCGGCCGTGCCGGTCCGCGACCAGGTGGGTCGGCCCGTCGCCGGCCGGGAGCTCGCGGATCCCGTCACCGGTCGCGGCGTCGTAGACGGTGAGCGTGTTCTCCCGGACGTCGATCAGCCCGACCCGGTCGCCGACCGGGGCGAGCCCGGCGGGCTGGGTCACGTCGGTCAGCTCGCGCACGACCGCGTCCCCGCGGACCACGGAGACGCTGCCGCCCGCCTCGTTGGCGACGAACACGGTCCCGGCGGCGGTCCCGGTCGCGTCGTGCGCCATCGGACCGGTCGCCACCTCCGGGCCGACCTGCCCGCCGGGCAGCGCGACCCGCAACAACCCGTTCGCGCTCTCGCTCGGCACCAGGACCGGTCCGCCCGGGGCGGCGAGCTGCAGGTGGCGCAGGACACCGGGCAGCGGCACCCGTCCCACGACGGCGGCGGTGTCGGCGTCGAGCAGTACGAGCCGGTCGGGCTGCCGCACCCCGACCGCGACCCGCCGGGTCGGCCCGTCGGCGACGATGCCCTCCGGGACCGCGCCGACCGCGACGATCCGCCCCGGTGGGGTCCCGGTGAGCGGGGGTGCGACGCCCGGCTCGGCCGGCGGCGGCAGCGGCTCGGCGAAGCGCACCGGGGTGCCCGCCCGCCCCGGCGCCGCCGGTGTGTCGGCAGGCGGGGCCGCACAGCCCACCGCCAGGAGCGCCGTGGTCAGCAGCGCCAGGGCCAGGAGCGCCGGGGGCGCCGGGACGACCGGCGCCCCACGGGTCGTGCGTCCGACTGTCGCCATCTCCCCAGCATCGTCGGCCGGGCCGGTCGCCGCGCGTCGGCCGGAGATCGTCTTGCGCAGTGCAACGATAGTCGGCTACCGTTACGTGCTCGCAGACCGTGCGCACGAGGGAGTGTCACCGTGACGACCACCGAGGCCCCGCAGCTGCCGTCCGAACATCATCGACGTCGCACCGCTCTACGCGGTGCTGCGGCAAGAGGGGCCCGTCGTCCCGGTGCGCACCCCGGTCGGTGACCCGGCCTGGCTGGTCACCCGGCACGCCGAGGCCCGCGCCCTGTTCGCCGACCCCCGGCTCGGTCGCTCGCACCCCGAGCCGGAGAACGCCGCGCGGGTGTCGGAGGCCGCGATCCTGGGCGGGCCAAGCGGCGCCTTCGAGCGGGAGAAGGCCGAGCACGACCGGATGCGCAGGCTGCTGGTCCCCGCGTTCTCCGCCAAGCGGATGCGGCTGCTCGGCGACCACGTCGGCGTCCTCGTCGACGGGTGCCTGGACGACCTCGTCGCGGCGAAGGAGCGCGCGGCCGACGGTATCGCGGACCTGCACACCCACCTCGCGTTCCCGCTGCCGGTGCTGGTGATCTGCGAGCTGCTCGGGGTGCCGTTCGCCGACCGCGGCTACTTCCACGGGCTCTCCGAGCGGGTCGCCACGATCCGCTCCGGGGGCGACGCCGAGGTGGCGATGGGGGAGTTCCGTGCCTACCTGGGGCGCCTGGCCGAGACCAAGCGGACGCAGCCGGGGGAGGACGTCGTCACCGACCTCGTCCGCGCCCAGGAGCAGGACCCGGACTTCGGCGAGGAGGAGATGACCCGGCTCACCGCCGCGCTGCTGTTCGCCGGGCACGAGACGACCGTCGGGCGGATCGACCTCGGCGTGCTGCTGCTCCTGACCGACCCCGCCCGCCGCGACGCCTTCGTCGCCGACGTCGAGGGGCGGCTGCACGGCACCGTCGAGGAGGTCCTGCGGCTGTCCTCGCCGGGAGGGCTCGCCCTGCTGCGCTACGCCCACACCGACATCGAGGTCGGTGACGTCACGATCCGCCGCGGCGACGCCGTCATGATCGCGACGGCCTCGGCCAACCGGGACGCCGAGGTCTTCGACGACGCCGAGGCCTTCGACCCCACCCGCCGTCCCAACCCGCACGTGTCCTTCGGCTACGGCGGGCACTTCTGCATCGGGGCGAGCCTGGCTCGCACCGAGCTCGCGACCGTGTTCGCCCGGCTGTTCCGGCGCCTGCCCGGGCTGCGCCTGGCCGTCGCCCCGGAGGAGCTGCAGGTGCGCTCCGAGCAGGTCACCGGCGGGGTGCGGTCGCTGCCGGTGACCTGGTGACCCGAGCCCGCTGACCGCGCCGTCCGTGGCCCCGTGCGCGGGACCGCGCACGGGGCCGCGGCTCCACGGGTGCGGTGCTCAGAGGCCGTCGCGCAGGATCCCGTCCATTGCCCGCTCCACGATCGCCGCGATCGTCCAGGACGGGTTGGTGCTGCCGGTCGACCCCGGCACCAGCGCCCCGTCGACGACGTGCAGCCCCGGATGCCCGGCGACGCGCCCGCGGTCGTCGGTCACCCGGCCCAGGACCGCGCCGCCGAGCGGGTGCCACGTCACCGGGTCCAGGGTGCCCAGGTCGAGGATCCCGCTCGGCGCGTCCGCGGCGCGGGCGAGGAGCCCGGACGGGCCCGGCGGCAGCTGCGCGGCCAGGTCGGACACGGTCCGGCCCGCTCCGGCACCGAGCGGGGCGTCCGGTGCGACCAGCCGCTGGGTGAGGTCGCGGACGGTGCGCTGGGCGTCCAGGTCCCCGTCGGTGGGCCAGTGCAGCACGGCGTCGCCGGTGGCGGTGTCGAAGCGGAACTCGCCGGCCGGGTCGCAGGCGCCGAACCCGGGCAGCGACATCGCCCGGACGTCGAACGGCAGCGGAGCCGGTCCGAAGGTGAGCGTGACGGCCGCGGCGCGGTCGTCGGTGGGGGGCCGGATGCCGGCGGCCATCGGTCCGGCCTGTGGCCCGCCCGCGGGCCGCGGTACCCCGACGCGCAGCTGGATGCGGTCGCCGTTGTTGCCCCAGAAGCGGCCCGCGTCGGTGGTCAGGTCGGGCAGCGTCCCGGTCTCGCGGGCGCGCACGAGCAGCCGCGACGTGCCGGTCGACCCGGCGGCGAGGAACACCGCAGCGGTGGTGAGCGCGATCCGCTCCTGCACGACGCCGTCGGTGTCGATCCGCTCGACGTCGAGCCGGTAGCGGCCGCCGCCGAGCGCGTGCAGGTCGGTGACCCGGTGCAGCGGGGCGACGGTGACCAGGCCGGAGGCCTCCGCGTCGCGCAGGTAGTTCTTGTCCGAGGACAGCCGGGCACCGGAGTTGACCCCGGAGAAGTACTCGCCGACCGACATCGACGGTGTGGCCCGGCCGGCGAACTCCGCGCGCACGACGTCCCAGTCGGTCGCGTTGGGCAGCAGCTGTGCCTCGAGCCCGGCGCGGCGGGCCTGCTCCAGGAACAGCCGGGTCCCGACGTGTGCGGGGTGGGCCAGGACGTCGTCGGGGATCGGCGACACACCGACCCGGGCGGCGGCGCGCGGGTAGTGCACGGCGGCGAGCTCGTCGTGGTCGATCCCGGGGATCGCCGCGGCGAACGCCGCCGCGTCCGGCCGGATCCAGACTCCGGCGTAGACCAGGGTGGAGCCGCCGACCCCGGCGCCGCACAGCACGCTCATCCCACGCCCGGTGACCTTCTCGAACAGCCCGGTGTAGGGCCGGTAGAGCGTCGGTGGCTGGCCCGGGAAGACCGGCGCCGGGGTGAGCCACGAGGAGCGGCGGTCCGGGCGCAGGAACGCCGGGAACGTGTCGGTGGCCGGGGTCGGCCAGCGGCGACCACGCTCCAGCACCAGGGTGCGCACACCGGCCTCGGCGAGCCGGGCCGCGGCGATCGACCCGCCGAGCCCGCTGCCCACGACGACGGCCGGTGCGGACATCGCGGTGACCTCGCGGCGCAGCGGCGCCGGCGCGGCGGTCGCGGTCCCGGCGGCGCCCAGCGCGGCGACGCCGAGCGCGGCGCCGGTCAGCAGGGCCCGGCGGCTGGTGGTGCTCATGCGGTGTCCCCGACCCGGATGTCGGCGACGATCTCGCGGATCAGCCCGTCGGAGTAGCGGAAGGTCTCGTGCACCCGGGCGGTGGTGAGCCCGACCGGACCCACTCCGACGTCGAGGGTGAACCCCGCGACCACGACGCCGTCGTCGCGGACGGTGTAGGTCTCGTCGGAGACACCCCGGACGACCCGGTACTGCGGGCCGTGACGCAGGTCGGCGCGCAGCTGGTCGCCGGAGAACCCGGTCTGCAGCCCCGCCTCGACCCGGGTCGCCCGCGGGTGCAGCGGCACGTCGGACGGGTCGTGGTCGGCGAGCGCGGCGACGTAGGCGCGGGCACCCGCGATCCGGCAGGCGTCGTCGCAGGCGGCGGCGGACGCGACACCGGGGCCCGCGCCGACGAGCACGAGCACGAGCACGGGGACCGCCGCGAGTGCGGCGCGACCACCGGTGAGCAGGGACGGGGGACGACGGGCGGGGCCACCGGCCACACCGGTCATCCATGATCGACGGCAGCGCACGGGCGGCAGTCTGGCACGGGTGAGCGGTCGCTCACCCACCGGGTTCTCCATCGGGTGTCGGAGACATCCGGGGGTCCCGCCGGACGGGGGCGGGCCCGACCCCCACCCGGCGGTGGCGCCCGGGACACCGTTCGCCACCATGGGGCGGTGACAGGCACGGCACCCCCGAACCCCCAGCAGCACCGCTCGATCAACCAGCGCATCGCCGACGAGCTCGGCGCCCGTCCGGACCAGGTCGGGGCCGCGGTGGCCCTGCTGGACGAGGGCTCGACGGTCCCGTTCGTGGCCCGGTACCGCAAGGAGGCGACCGGCGGTCTCGACGACGCCCAGCTGCGCACCCTGGAGGAGCGGCTGCGCTACCTGCGGGAGCTGGAGGAGCGACGCACGGTCGTGCTCGACTCCATCCGCTCGCAGGGCAAGCTCGACGAGACCCTCGAGGCCACGATCCTCGCGGCCGAGTCCAAGGCCCGGCTCGAGGACATCTACCTGCCCTACAAGCCCAAGCGCCGTACCAAGGCGATGATCGCCCGCGAGCAGGGACTCGAGCCGCTGGCCGACGCGCTGCTCGCCGACCCGACCCTGGACCCGCACACCGAGGCGGCCGGCTACGTCACCGCCGAGGTCGCCGACGCCGGGGCCGCGCTGGAGGGCGCCCGGTCGATCCTGGTCGAGCGGATCGGGGAGAACGCCGACCTGGTCGGTGGCCTGCGCGAGCGCATGTGGACGCACGGGCGGCTGGTCACCACGGTCCGCGAGGGCAAGGAGAACGACCAGGCCGCGGCCAAGTTCTCGGACTACTTCGCCTTCTCCGAGAAGTTCACGACGCTGCCCTCGCACCGGATCCTCGCGGCCTTCCGCGGCGAGTCCGAGGAGGCGCTCGACGTCACCCTCGATGCCGGCGTCGCCGACGACGAGCCGAACCCCTACGAGGCGCTGATCGCCGCCGAGTACGGCGTCGCGGACCGCGGCCGCGCCGGTGACGCCTGGCTGCTCGGCGTCGTCCGGTGGGCGTGGCGGACCCGGCTGCTCACCGCGCTCGGCATCGACATCCGGGTCCGGCTGCGCACCGCCGCCGAGGAGGGCGCGATCGGCGTGTTCGCGGCGAACCTGCGCGACCTGCTGCTCGCCGCCCCCGCGGGTACCCGCGCGACCCTGGGCCTCGACCCGGGCCTGCGCACCGGGGTCAAGGTCGCCGTCGTCGGCGCGACGGGCAAGGTCGTCGACACCGCGGTGATCTACCCGCACGAGCCCCGCAAGGACCGCGCCGGGTCGCTGAAGACCCTGGCGGCGCTGTGCACGAAGCACTCCGTCGAGCTGATCGCGATCGGCAACGGCACCGCCTCGCGCGAGACCGACGCGCTGGCCGGTGAGCTGATCGCGGCGAACCCGGGCCTGAAGCTGACCAAGGTGATGGTGTCCGAGGCCGGCGCGTCGGTGTACTCGGCCTCGGCCTACGCCTCGGCCGAGCTGCCCGACATGGACGTCTCGCTGCGCGGCGCGGTCTCCATCGCACGGCGCCTGCAGGACCCGCTCGCCGAGCTGGTCAAGATCGACCCGAAGTCGATCGGGGTCGGGCAGTACCAGCACGACCTGCCCGAGTCGTCGCTGTCGCGCTCGCTCGACGCGGTCGTCGAGGACTGTGTGAACGCGGTCGGGGTGGACGTGAACTCGGCGTCCGCGCCGCTGCTGCGCCGGGTCTCGGGCATCTCCGAGTCCCTCGCCGGCGCGATCGTCGCCCACCGCGACGAGAACAGCCCGTTCCACAACCGCACCGCGCTGACCGGCGTCGCGCGGCTGGGGCCCAAGGCGTTCGAGCAGTGCGCGGGCTTCCTGCGCATCCGCGGCGGCGACGAGCCGCTCGACGTCACCGGCGTGCACCCCGAGTCCTACCCGGTCGTCCGGCGGATGGTGGAGCGCACCACGCTGGACGTGTCCGCGCTGATGGGCAACGCCGCGCGGCTGCACCAGATCAAGCCCAAGGACTACGTCGACGACACCGTCGGACTCCCGACCGTCACCGACATCCTGGCCGAGCTGGAGAAGCCGGGCCGGGACCCGCGCCCGGCCTTCCGGACCGCGACCTTCGCCGAGGGTGTCCACAAGATCTCCGACCTGCGGCCGGGGATGCTGCTGGAGGGCGTCGTGACCAACGTGGCCGCGTTCGGCGCGTTCGTCGACGTCGGGGTGCACCAGGACGGCCTCGTGCACGTCAGCGCGATGAGCACGGACTTCGTCTCCGACCCGCGTGACGTCGCGAAGTCCGGTGACGTGGTGAAGGTCAAGGTCCTGGAGGTCGACGAGGCCCGCAAGCGGATCTCACTGACCCTGCGCCTGGACGACGAGCCCGGGGCCGGTGAGCGCGGCGGTCGGGCCCGGGGGGCCGGCCAGGGCGGCGGCCAGGCCGGACGCGGCCGGGACGGCGGCGAGCGCGGCGGACGCGGCGCGGGCGGTGGCCCGCGTGGTGGTCAGGGCGGCGCCCGTGGCGACCGCGCCCGGGGTGGCCAGGGCGGTGGCCGTGGCGACGGCGGCCGTGGTGGTCAGGGCGGCGCCCGCGGTGGCTCCGGTGGCCAGGGCGGACGTGGTGGCTCCGGCTCGGGCGGCCGCCAGGACCGCGGCCCCGCGAACGACGCGATGGCCGAGGCGCTGCGCAAGGCGGGCTTCGGCAAGTCCTGAGCCCGCGCCCCGCGACCGGCCCGCGTGCGGACCTCCGTACGCGGGCCGGTCGCGATCGGTGGGCCGGCCCGGGGCCCGGGTCGGCACCGGCGGGGCGGGGGCGCGCGGCGGTCGGGGGCACCGACCGCCGGGTGGGCGCGCCGGAGCCGGGTGCGGGTCACCCGGTCGGGCCGCCGGGGTCCGTGGCGGGGTTCCCGAGCTCGACGAGTGTGGTGACCGGCCCCGCGGGCGGGTGCACGGTCAGCGTGCGGCTCCCGTCGGGGGCGCCGCCCAGCTCGGCGCGGACGCTCCCGCCGTGGGCGGTGCCGTCGACGTCGAGGTGGCTGAAGTGCAGCTGCACGGTGCCGGTCGAGCCCGACGCGGTGAGCAGACCGTGCGCGACCCGGCCACCGCCGTAGCGGGCCAGCAGCGATCCGTCCTGCGGGGCGAAGCAGAACACGACACCGGGACCGAACGGTGCGGGTGCGTCGGGTCCCGGGTCGGCCACGGTCAGGACCGCGCCCGCCCACCCGGCCGGGCGGTGCAGCGCCGCCACGGCGGCGCGGACCCGCTGCGCCGCGTCGCGCGGCACGCCGTAGTAGTCGTAGACACCGCCGCGCGCGGCGTCGTAGCCGCAGACGACGAACAGCCCGGAACCGGTGGCCGCCTTCACCTGCGAGGCGAACCAGCCCACGAACCCGCTGTCGTCGCGGCCCCGTGGCAGCACCACCCGGAGGACCTCGAACAGCTCGGTCCCCGCGCCGGCCGGGACGAGTGCGCTGGTCCGGCCCTCGTCGCGCACCGTGGCGATCGCGCCGGGGACCGCCGCGCCGGGTCCCTCCCGGAAGGCCCACGTGCCCGGCAGCCAGTCGAGGGCGCACCCGTTCATCACCGACCGCAGCCGGGCCTCGGTCTGCGCCGGTACCTCCACGGAGATCGTCACCACCCGGGGAACCCTCCGCCCGCTCGGCTAAGAGCGTCCGGCAGTAGAGGTGGCCGTGTGTCGGTGTTGGTAGAGACACGGACCTGCAAGTGATCATGGGATTGCTGATGTCCTGATGGTCGCCTGGAGGGTCCGTGCCTCTATTGCCAGAATCGCTGATCGACCCCCTCTGGGTCGAGTTCGCTGCCCTGATCGAGGCAGAGCGGCGCCCGGAGTTCGACCCGGCCCATCCGTGGGGATGTCACCGCCGCCGTATCCCCGACCGCCTGGTGTTCGAGCACGTGCTCGCGGCGTTGGTGCACGGCAGCGGCTACGAACGCATCGCCACCCCCGGCTGCTCGGACCGCACGATCCGCCGCCGTCTCGCCCAGTGGGCCGCCGCCGGCGTCGGGGAGCAGGTCCTTCGGGCCGCGCTGGCCGGCTATGACCAGATGATCGGTCTCGACCTCGACGATCTGTCTGCCGACGGAGCGATCACCAAGGCTCCCTGCGGTGGCGAGGTCGCCGGCTGTAACCCGGTCGACCGGGGCAAACAGGGCACCAAACGCTCCGTGGTCTGCGACGGTGCGGGGATCCCGCTGCACCTGATCAGCGCCCGCGCCAATGACCACGACTCGCCGTTGCTGAAACCGACCCTGATCGGGATCTACGACATGATCGGGCCGCTGCCCGAGCGACCGTGCCTGCACCTGGACCGGGGCTATGACTCAGGCAAGACCCGCGATCTGCTCGAACGACTCGGGTTCGACGCACAGATCGCCACCAAGGGCCGGCCCGCCCCGATCCAGGTCGGTAAGCGGTGGCCGGTCGAGCGCACCCATTCCTGGATGAACGGCTACGGCAAGCTGCGCCGGTTCACCGATCGCCGGAAGATCATCGTCGAGTTCTACCTCGACCTCGCCGCCGCGCTCACCGTGATCCGCCGGCTGATCAACCGTGCCCGCAGCCGCTACCGCTGGACAACCCGACCCACGACCCGTCGACTCCGATAACCATCAATCGCCGGGCGCTCTAATGTGTCAAGGCATTAGCCCGACCGAGAGGTGACGATGACCGCGGACCCGCTCGCCATCGCCTTCGTCAACACCCGCTCCTCGCCCGCACGGGACCGCATCGACGGGCTGGATCCGCTCACCGCGTGGGCCGCCGGCGCCCCGGCGCTCGCCGGCGTCGTGGCCGCGCTGGCGGAGGACGACGTCGTCGCGGTGCGGCGCCTGCGCGATGCGGGCCAGGCCGTCCTGCGTGCCGTCGCCGGGGTCGCCGCACCGCCGCCGGAGCCGTGGGAGACGGTGACGCGGACCGGGCTGGCCGCCGCCCCGATGACGCTCGGCTGGTCGGACGGCGCCGTGGTCACCGGCGACGGCGACCCGCTGCCCGTGGTGCTGCACCTGCTCGGGCGGGCGCTGGTCGACCTGCTCGTCGGTCCGGACGTGGCGCTGCTGCACCGGTGCCAGGGCACGGACTGCCTGCGGGTGTTCCTGGCGCGCCGCGACGGCCGCCGCTGGTGCGACGGACGGATCTGCGGCAACCGCGCCCGGGTGGCGGCGTTCGCCCGCCACCGCCGCGGCGAGGACCCTTCGGGCGGGGCCTGAGGGCGGGGAGGGGGCCCTCACCCGCGGGGTCGACGGGAGTCGCGCCGACCCCGTGCCGGAGGCCCGTGCCGATCTTGGTGGTGATCTCCGGGTCGTCGGGCCGACGGCGGTGACCAGGGGCGGGGGTGGTGGCGGTCACGCGGGACCCGGCGCACGCGGCGCGCCGGGACATGGCACACTGGTCGATCGACGGCCGTCGGCGACGACGCACGGCCGCGAGCCCCGGAGGTCTGGGTTCACCGGCACATCATCTGGATCGAGATGCCGCACGCGGGCCTGGCGGGCTGGGAGAGCGGGCGAGAGCCGCCCGACGACACAGCGCACCCCCCTGCGCACGCCATTTGAGGACCGAGTGAGCATTCTGCTGGACCAGCACCCCGACCTGAACGACTCCGGAGACGAGATCACCACTTTCGCCGCCATGACGGACACCGACGCCGACGCGACCGACACCGCGACCGCCGACGCCGCCCCCGACACCTCCGCCCCGTCGGAGGTCACCCCCTCCCGCGAGGTCGCCGAGGACGGGCCCGCCGCGGACACCGCCGAGGAGTCCGTCGACGACACCCCCGCCGGCCCGACCTTCGCCGACCTGGGCCTCGCGCCCCGGCTGCTCGAGACCCTGGACACGCTGGGCTACGCCGCGCCGAGCCCGATCCAGGCCGCCGCGATCAGCCCGCTGATCGCCGGTCGTGACCTGCTGGGGCAGGCCGCCACCGGTACCGGCAAGACGGCCGCGTTCGCGCTGCCGATGCTGCAACGCCTGGCCGACGGCCGCACCTCCCGCTCCCGCGGCGCGAAGCCGTTCGGGCTGGTGCTCGCCCCGACCCGCGAGCTGGCCATGCAGGTCGGCGACGCGGTCGCCAAGTACGGCGCCGCCCTCGGTGCCTCGGTCGCCTGCGTCTACGGCGGCGCGCCCATCGGCCCGCAGCTGGGCCAGCTCCGCCGTGGCGTCGACATCGTCGTCGCCACCCCCGGCCGCGCCATCGACCTGGTCAACCGCGGCGCGCTCGCCCTGGACGCGATCGAGGTCGCCGTCCTGGACGAGGCCGACGAGATGCTCGACATGGGCTTCGTCGAGGACATCGAGACGATCCTCGGCGCGACGCCGCGGGGCCGCCAGACCGTGCTGTTCTCGGCGACCATGCCGGGCCGCATCCAGAGCCTGGCGCGCACCCACCTGACCGACCCGGCCGACATCCGGATCAAGAAGGAGGCCACGCCCGAGGGCGAGGCCCCGCGGGTCCGCCAGACCGCGTACCACGTGCCCCGCAGCCACGTCACCGTCGCGCTGGGCCGGGTGCTCGAGATGGAGCAGCCGACCGCGGCGATCGTGTTCTGCCGCACCCGCGCCGACGTCGACGCCGTCACCGAGACCCTCACCGCGCGCGGCCTGCGCGCCGAGGCGCTGCACGGCGGCATGGACCAGGAGCACCGCACCCGGGTCGTCGAGCGCCTGCGCGCCGGCCGCACCGAGCTGCTGGTCGCCACCGACGTCGCGGCCCGTGGTCTGGACATCGACTCGCTGACCCACGTGGTCAACCACGACGTGCCCTCGTCGCCGGAGTCCTACGTGCACCGCATCGGCCGGGTCGGCCGGGCGGGACGCGAGGGCGTCGCGATCACCCTGGTCACCCCGGGGTCGGTGCGTCACCTGCGCAACATCGAGCGCCTCATCGGGGCGTCGGTGCCCAGCGCGCCGGTGCCCTCGCCGGAGGACCTGCGCACCGTGCGGCTCGCCCGCACCGCGCTGGCCCTGCGGGAGCAGGCCGGTCAGGACGCCGACACCCCGCCGCAGGACGGTGTCGAGCAGCTCGTCGTCGAGCTGGCCCGTGACCACGACCTCGCCTCGATCGCCGCCGCGGCCATCCGGATCGCCCGTGCCGACAACTCGGTGCCCGACGACGAGATCGAGATCCCGCAGGTCCGCTCGCGCGGTGGCCGCGAGGGCGGCCCCGGTGACCGGGGCCCGCGCCGCGACCGCGACGGCCGTCCGGGCGGTGCCCGCGGTCAGGGCGCCCGTCCGCCGAAGGCCGGTGCCACCCGCCTGTTCGTCTCGGCGGGCCGCGCCTCCGGCGTGCGACCGCAGGACATCGTGGGTGCGCTGGCGAACGAGTCCCGGCTGTCCGGCCGCGACATCGGTGCGATCCAGATCCACGAGCGCCACTCGCTGGTCGAGGTGCCCGAGCACGCCGCGGACGACGTGCTGCGCTCGCTGCGCGGCGCGACGACGCTGAAGGGCCGCAAGGCCAACGTGCGTCGGGACCGGGACAACGCCGGCGCCCACTAGACCCGGGATGCACGAGAGGGGCCCCGCGCGATCCGCGCGGGGCCCCTCTCGTCGTCCGGGGGTGGGTCAGCGCACCTCGACCCGGTCGCCCTGGCGCAGCTTCCCGAAGAACACCGTGGCGTCCTGGTTGCGCATCTTGACGCATCCCGCGGACCCGGAGTCGCGGTCGCCCTGGTGGAAGGCGACACCACCCGGGGCGAAGAACACCGACCACGGCATCGGGGCGCCGTCGAACTCGGCGGAGTAGTGCTCGCGGTCCTTGTCGTAGACCGCGAAGTCACCGGTGGGCGTCTCCGTGCCGTGACCCCCGGTGGCGACGTCGACGGGACCGTAGGTGACCGAGCCGCCGTTCATCAGCCACGCCTGCTGGGACCCGAGGTCCACGCAGGCCCTCGCCGACGCCGAGCACGGGGTGCCGGCGACCCCCGGGTCGGCACCGGCCGCGAGTGCGGTGCCCGCGGCACCCAGCCCGACGACCAGCCCGGCGGTCACGACGGCCAGGGCGCGGCGGCGGCGCACCCGGCGGGTGCTACGGGGAGTGGGCTCGTTCGTGTGCGCCATGAGTGTTGCTCGAGTCCTCTCGGGTGAACGATGGTGCTGCCGGACGGTTCAACGATCACCCGCGGCGACGGATACGCCCGGACGGGTCATCGGTTGCGACGGGAAACGGGCCTGCCCCGGCGATCTGCGGGAGGATCGGCCCCGTCCCGACACCGGAGTCCGGCCGAGGAGCGCGCATGACCACCACCCCGTCCCGCAAGCCCCGCAGTCACCAGGTCACCGACGGCATCGGCGCCACCGCCGCGCGCAGCATGCTGCGCGCGGTCGGTATGCGTGACGACGACTTCGCCAAGCCCCAGATCGGCATCGCCTCGTCCTGGAACGAGATCACCCCGTGCAACCTGTCGTTGCAACGGCTCGCGACGGCGGCGAAGGAGGGCGTGCACACCGCGGGCGGCTACCCGCTGGAGTTCGGGACGATCTCGGTGTCCGACGCCATCTCGATGGGGCACCGGGGGATGCACTACTCCCTGGTCAGCCGGGAGATCATCGCCGACTCGGTGGAGACGGTCGTGGAGGCCGAGCGGCTCGACGGGACGGTGCTCCTGGCCGGCTGCGACAAGTCGCTGCCCGGGATGCTGATGGCCGCGGCCCGGCTCGACCTCGCCGGGGTGTTCGTCTACGCCGGCTCGATCATGCCGGGCCGGGTCGGCGACCGGGAGGTCAACATCGGCGACGCGTTCGAGGGCATCGGGGCCTGCGCGCGCGGGCTGATCACCCCCGACGAGCTGGACACCCTGGAACGGGCGATGTGCCCGGGGGAGGGCGCCTGCGGCGGCTTCTACACCGCCAACACGATGGCGGCGGCGGCCGAGGCCCTCGGGATGGCGCTGCCCGGGTCGGCCAGCCCGCCCGCGGTGGACCGGCGCCGCGACGGCGTCGCGCGGGCCTCCGGTGAGGCCGCGGTCGGCATGATCGCCCGTGGCCTGACGGCCCGGTCGGTGCTGACCCGGGAGGCCTTCGAGAACGCGATCGCCGTCGTGATGGCCTTCGGTGGGTCCACCAACGCGGTGCTGCACCTGCTCGCGATCGCCCGCGAGGCCGAGGTGCCGCTGACCCTCGACGACTTCAACGCCGTCGGCGACCGGATCCCGCACCTGGCCGACGTCAAGCCGTTCGGGCGGCACCTGATGTACGCCGTCGACCAGGTCGGAGGGGTGCCCGTGGTGATGAAGGCACTGCTCGACGCGGGCCTGATCCACGGCGACGCCCGCACCGTCACCGGCCGCACGGTCGCGGAGAACCTCGCCGAGCTCGACCCGCCGGGCCTCGACGGCTCGGTCATCCACGACCTCGCCGACCCGATCCACCCCACCGGCGGCCTCACGATCCTGCGGGGATCGCTCGCCCCCGACGGCGCCGTCGTCAAGTCCGCCGGGTTCGACGCCGCCACCTTCACCGGCACCGCCCGCGTCTTCGACGGCGAGCAGGGCGCCCTCGACGCCGTCGACGCCGGCGAGATCGGACCCGGCACGATCGTCCTGATCCGCTACGAGGGGCCGCGCGGCGGGCCCGGGATGCGCGAGATGCTCGCCGTCACCGGCCGGATCAAGGGAGCGGGCCTGGGCAAGGACGTCCTGCTGGTCACCGACGGCCGCTTCTCCGGAGCGACGACCGGGCTGTGCGTCGGCCACGTCTCGCCCGAGGCAGCGGACGGCGGGCCGATCGCGCTCGTCCACGACGGGGACACCGTCACCCTGGACATGAAGGCCCGCACGATCGACATCGGCGTCGAGCCCGCCGAGCTGGAACGGCGTAGCGCGGCGTGGACGTGCCCGGCGCCGACGAACCGGCGCGGGGTACTGGGCAAGTACGCCAAGCTGGTCTCCTCCGCGGCCGACGGCGCCGTCTGCGGCTGACCCGCGCCGGGCCCGGCCGTCGCCCCGACCGGCCGGCCGGGCCGCACGGGCGTGTCCGGGCGCCGGTCGCGTGGGTCTCCGGGCGCCCCGGGCGGGTGCCGCCGCGACGCAGCCGACACCGCCCCGACACGGGATCGCAACATCGGTCACCCACCCTGGGGTGTGATGAGCACCGATCCCGGGACGACGAACGGCCTCTACCGGGTACGGGTGCGGCTGCCCGACGAACCGGGGGCGCTGGCCCGGCTCACGGCGGCGCTGGCAGAGGTCCGCTGCAACATCCTCGCCCTCTCGGTGCACGGCCAGGACGCACGGTCGGTCGTCGACGAGCTGCTGGTGTCCGGGCCGTGCAGCGTCGGCGAGCTCTCGGTGGCGGTC
This sequence comes from Pseudonocardia sp. ICBG1293, assembly GCF_020131355.1. GTDB lineage: Bacteria > Actinomycetota > Actinomycetes > Mycobacteriales > Pseudonocardiaceae > Pseudonocardia. Next base: position 22,789 of record NZ_JAHLEL010000042.1, on the reverse strand, counting down.
TGCGGCGCGGCTCCCCAGGGCGGGGTGCTGGTCATGACCGCCGACCCGCACGACCTGGTCGACCCGCCCACCCGGGCGCTGGACATCCTCGCCGCCGGGCACAGCCCCGCCGAGGGGATCGCCGCCCTGCTCGGCGCGTCGGGCGTCCGCACGCCCGGCCCGGACGAGCCGGGTGCCCGCGACGAGCACGACCTGGAGCTGGCCGCCCCCGACGGCACCCGGCTCGTCGCCCGGCGGGCGGCGCCGTTCACCGTCACCGAGGTGGCCCGGGCCGAGGCGTTCCTGCGGGCGGTCGCGACGCGTCCGGAGGCCGACCCACGCGGCTGGACCGGGGCGTAGCGCACTCGGCGCACCGCAGGTGCCGGTCGGCGTCGCACCCGTGTGCGGTCTCCGCGACCGCTGGCATCCTCCCCGGCAGGACGATCGAGAACGGGCAGTACCCACACGGCCTCCGGCGGGCGTCCTCACCATCGCGAAACCGCCGCGACCCGTGGCGGCAACGATGGACGGTGATCGTTGCGTCATGGAGGCCGGAATGGGTGAGCCGTCGTCCCCGCAGGACCGGGACCGGGTGGGCGTGGTCGTGCCGTACGACTTCGCGCTGGACCGCGAGATGTGGCGGTGGGTGCCCGAGCAGGTCACCCTGCACGTCACCCGCACGTCCTTCGCCGCGACCCCGGCCGACGCCGCGCAGGCACGGCTGATCTCCGATCCGGCGATGGTCCGGCGCGCCGCGGCCGACGTGCTGACCCCGGGGCCCGCGGTGGTCGCCTACTCGTGCACCTCGGGGAGCTTCGTCGGAGGGGCGGCGGGGGAGAGTGCGCTGCGTTCCGCGGTGCTGGCCGCCGGTGCGCCGGCCGCCGTCACGACGGCGGGGTCGCTCGTCGCGGCCTGCGCGGAGCTGGGGGTCAGCCGGCTCGCCGTCGCCACCCCGTACGTCGACGACCTCACCGGGCTGCTGGCCGACTTCCTCGCCGAGTCCGGGGTGGCCACCGTGGCCCGGCACGGTCTCGGTCTGCTCGGCCGCATCTGGGCCACGACCCCGGAGCAGGTCGCGGCCGCCGTGCGCGCCGCGGACCACCCCGACGCGCAGGCCGTCTTCGTCTCCTGCACCAACCTGCCCACCTACGACGCGATCGCCGCGCTGGAGCGCGAGCTCGGCAAGCCGGCGCTCACCGCGAACCAGGTGACGATGTGGGCGGCGCTGCGTGCCGCCGGGCACCGGGCCGTCGGGCCCGGACAGTCCCTCGTGGACGGCGCCCCGGTCCCGCCCGTGCTGCGGGTGGTCGAGCCGGTGGGTCTCGACGCGGTGGTCGCGCCGGAGGCGGCGGGGCTGCTCAAGGTCCGAGTGCGGCTGCCCGACGAGTCCGGGGCGCTGGCCCGGCTGACCGCCGCCGTCGCCGAGGTGGGCGGCAACATCCTGTCCCTGTCGGTGCACGGCAGCGACGGCGGCTCGGTGGTCGACGAGATGCTCGTCGGGGGCGGGGCCACCGCCGACCGGCTCTCGCGGGTGATCCGGCGACGGCTGCGCGGGTCGGGCCCGGACGCGGTCCAGGTCACCCCGGCCGACCCGCACGAGCTCGTCGACGGACCCACCCGGGCGCTGGACCTGCTCGCCGTCACCCGGGGCCGGGACGGGCTGCTCGACGGACTGGCCGCGCTGCTGCACGCCGACGGGGTCGGTACCGGCCCGGCTCCGGCGGACGGGCACGTCGTGGAGCTCGCCGCCCCGGACACCCCGCCGGTGTGGGCCCGGCGGGACTGGGCACCGTTCACCGTCACCGAGCGGGCCCGCGGCGAGGCGTTCCTGCGGGCGGGCGCGGCGATCCCGCCGACGACACGGTCGTCGGTGCTGCTGCCCGGCGGGACCGAGCTGCTCGCCGCCCCGGCGTCGGGCGAGGAGGTCGGCGAGCTCGACGTCCTGCTGCGGACCTGCCTGGCCGGTGAGCCCACCGCGGACTGGACGGCCGCCGACCTGGCGGGCCTGCTCTCGCCCGCGCCGGGGCCCGCCCTGCTGCTGCGGACCGCCGCCGGGGACCTGGTGGGCCTGGCCGCACTGCTCGGCGCCGGCGACGACACCGGCACCGACACCGGGACCGGCGTGCCGGAGCCGGTCGTGGTGCTCCATCCGTGCCTGCGCGGGGCCGGTGTCGGCCGTTGGCTGCGTGCCCGGCTGGGCTGCGGGGTCGCCGCCTAACCTGCGGGGGTGTCCGACCACGCAGCGCGCGACCACACCGGCCCCCGCACCGGGTCCGGGGGCCCGGCCCCCGGTGGGCTCCCCGAGGACTGGGCGGCCTGGCGCAGCCGGGTCGACCTCGGCGACTACGACCGCAGGTGGGCGGCGATGGCCGCGGCGGGGGAGAACCCGCACGGGGAGGCCGACCTGGTCTGCGCGCTGCGCGGGGACGGTCCGGTGCTCGACGGCGGCTGCGGCACCGGCCGCGTCGCGATCGAGCTGGACCGGCGCGGCGTCGCGGTGACCGGCGTCGACCCGGACCCGGACATGATCGCCGCGGCCCGGGCCAAGGCGCCCGCGCTGCGCTGGGTCACCACCGGCCTGGAGGCCCTGGACCTGCCCGACCGTTTCGGTCTGGTCGTGCTGGCGGGCAACGTGATCCCCTACGCCGACGATCGGGCGGGGGTGGTCTCCGGCTGCGCCCGGCACCTGCGGCCGGGCGGCCTGCTGCTCGCCGGGTTCAGCACCCGGCCCGGCTGGCCCACCCCCGACGACCACGACGCCTGGTGCGCCGCGGCCGGGCTGGACCCGGTCGCGCGCTGGTCGACCTGGGACCGCGCACCCTGGTCCGGCGGCGACTACGTGGTCGCCCTGCACCGCCGGGACTGAGCCGGGTCCGAGCCGGGTCCGACGCGGTCCGGGCCGGGCCCGCGCCGGGCGGGGCCCGCTCAGCCGGGTACCCGGCAGAGTACCTCGCCGTGCGGGATGACGATCCAGCCGTCGGGGTGTGCGGCCCACTCGCGCCACGCCGCGGAGATCCCGTCCAGCTCGGAATCCTGCGCCAGCCCGCGCTCGACGGCCATCCGGCCGACGCCGGTGTGGATGCGGTCGGCCCACATCCCACCCCAGTCCGCGCGGGCCTGCGGGGTCGCGTGGCACCAGACCGACGCCGACGGGGTCACCTCGGCGAACCCGGCGGCGTGCGCCCAGCCGAGCAGCCGTCGTCCGGCGTCGGGCTCGGCGTCGTTGCCGCGGGCGACGGCCCGGTACAGCTCCAGCCAGCGGTCCAGCCGCGGGTCGTGCGGCCACCAGTGGAACCCGGCGTAGTCGGCGTCGCGGGCGGCGACGATCCCGCCCGGGCGGGCGACCCGGCGCATCTCCCGGAGCACCGCGACCGGGTCGGACACGTGCTGGAGCACCTGGTGGGCGTGCACGACGTCCCAGGTGTCGTCCGGATCGGACAGGGCGTAGCCGTCGTCGACGGCGAACTCCACGTCGAGACCGCGGGCGGCGGCGCCGGCCCGGGCCTGCTCCAGCGGTCCGGGCACCACCTCGACCCCGCGCACCCGGCCGGGGGCGACCCGCTGCGCCAGGTCCGCGGTGATGCTGCCCGGTCCGCAGCCGACGTCGAGCAGGCTGGTGCCGGGCGTGAGCCGGTCCAGCAGGTAGGCGCACGAGTTCTCCGCGGTGCGGGCCGCGTGCGACCGGACGACGACGCTCGGATGGCCGTGGGTGTAGGTGTCGCGGGGCACCGGGCCAGCCTGGCACGGCGCTCAGCCGGGCACGCGGCGGATCCGGATCGGGCCCCTGGCCGTCGACGGGTCCACGACCCGGCCGGACTGCACGATCTCGACGCGCCCGGCGTCGACGAGCCGGCGCGCGGCCATCCGCGCCGGCTCCATGAGGTCGCGCCAGCCGTCGGGGTCGACGGCGCGGGCCGCCTCGGACGGGCAGATCGTCGCCCCGTTGCGGCGCCGGTCGAGCAGGTCGGTGATCGCCGCCTCCAGCGCGGTGTCGACCGGGCGGACCTTCCGCCGGCGGCAGCCCTGCGAGCAGTAGCGCACCTGCTCCCAGTCGTCGGCCCACTTCCGCCGCCACTCGATCCGCCGCCCGCAGACCACGCAGCTCCTGTCCTCCACGACCGCCATCGTCGTCCTGTCCCCGGTGCTCCGCTCGCCGGCATCTATCAGGTACCTTATTCTCGGCCCATGGCGCGGGTGCGGAAACGGGTGCGGCAGCTGCTGGTCTTCCTGCACGTCGCGGTGTCGGTGGGGTGGATGGGTGCGGGTGCGGCGAACGTCGTGCTCGCCGGGGTCGCGCTGGGCGCGGACCCGGCCACCGCGGCCGCCGCCTACCGGTTCGTCGACGTCGTCGACTGGTGGCTGGTCATCCCGCTGGCGTTCGCGGCGCTGGTCACCGGGGTGGTCGTCGCGGTCGCGAGCCCGTGGGGGCTGACCCGCCACTGGTGGGTGCTGGTGAAGCTGGTGCTGACTGTCGCGGTGATCGTGTGGAGCACCCTCGCGGTGGGGGTGTGGGTGGAGGAGAGCGTCGTGGCGTTCGCGGCGGGGGAGACCGCGAGCCCGGTCGGCGGGGCGCTGGTCACCGGCGCCGCGCTGAACATCGCGGCGTTCCTGTTCATGACCTGGGCCTTGGTGGCCACGCCGTGGGGCAGGACCCCGTGGGCGCCGGCGCGCCGTCGTGTCGCGCGGGGGCCCGCGGCCCGCACCCCGGCCTGATCCCCACCGCCGGCCGGGCGGGGTGCGGGATGCGGGGGGGGGGGACTCAGCTGCGGGCGAGCACGGCCGCGTCGAGCGCCTCGCGCATCGCGGCCTCCGGGCCCGGGCGCCCGGTCATGAGCTCGACCTGGGCGACCGCCTGCTGCAGCAGCATCTCCAGGCCGGACACGATCCGCGCCCCGGCCGCCGCCGCACCGCCCGCGACGGCCGTCGGCCACGGCGCGTAGACGGCGTCGAGCAGCACGGTCCCCGGCTGCCAGCGCGCGCCGGCCAGTGCGTCGGCTGCCCCCGCCGGGAGCGTCGAGACGACCGCGTCGGCGCCCTCGAGCAGCCGGGCCGCGGCGGGCGGGTCGGTGAGCACCGCGTGCACCGACACCTCGGTACCGAGGCGCTCGGCGGTCCCGCGCAGGTCCGTGGCCCGCCCGGCGTCGCGGACCAGCACGTCGACGGCGTCGACCTCCATGTCGTGCAGCGCTGCGACGGCGGCCTGCGCCGTCCCGCCCGCGCCGAGTACGACGGCGCGCCCGTCGCCGGCACCGGCGGCGCGCAGCGAGCGGACGATGCCGGTGACGTCGGTGTTGTGCGCGGTCGTGCCGGTGCTCTCGAAGACCAGGGTGTTGCCCGCGCCGATCGCGGCCGCCCCCGGCGCGACGTGGTCGGCGACCGCGAGCAGCACCCGCTTGAGCGGCATCGTCAGCGACAGCCCGGCCCACTCCGGCCCCAGCCCGGCGACGAACCCGGCCAGACCGGCCTCGTCGACCTCGTGCCGGCCGTAGTGCCAGCCGGTCAGCCCGAGCGCGGTGTAGGCGGCGTTGTGCAGCGCGGGGGAGAGCGAGTGGGCGACCGGGGACCCGAGGACGGCGGCGCGGCGGACGGGGGACGTGCTCATCCGGGCAGTATCGCGCGGCGGCTCAGCCCGTCCGCGACGGCTCCCGCTGCGCGGCCGCCACGGTGCGCCGTGCCCGCGCCCAGCTCCACCACCCGTGCACGACCAGCCCGGCGAACACGACGTAGACCGCGGCGGAGAACCACAGCCCCGAGGCCAGCTGCAGCGGCACCCCGACGGCGTCGACCAGCAACCAGATCGCCCAGAACTCGATGAACCGCAGACCCTGGGCCAGGAACGCGACCGCCGTGCCGACGAAGATCGCGGCATCGGGCCAGGGTGCCCAGCTGGCGTCGAGCGCGTCGAGGACCAGCGCCATCACGACCGTGCCGCCGACGAGCAGGCCGGCCAGCCCGAGCCGCTGCGCGGTGCCGGCCCGGCGCACCGCGAGGCCGTAGACCGGGTCGCGCCTGCGCAGCCACGCCAGGAGCCCGAACACCGAGATCGCGAGCACGATGACCTGCCGGAACGCGAGCCCGCCCAGGTGCGCCGAGGCGTAGACGGTGAACAGCAGCACGCAGGCCGCCATCTGCACCGGCCAGGTCGCGAGACTGCGCCGGCGGGCCAGGAAGACCACGGCGATGGCGCCGATCTGCCCGACGAGCTCGGCCCACGACACGAACTGCCCGAACGCGGTCAGTCCGTGGTGCAGCAGGAGGTCCACGGCGGTCCCCTTCCCGGACGCGGCGGGCGCGCCCCGTGACAGCACACAACGACCGCGCCGCTCCCGCCCATCCCCGCCCGGTCCGGTGTGAGCGGACCCACACCACCCTCAGTCGAGCCGGTCGCGGCGCACCTGGGTGACCGCACGGCCGTCGACCAGGACCAGGACGGGGTCGTGCGGACCGACGGCGTCGGCGTCGAGGCGCGCGAGGGCCGCCACGGTGGACTCCCCGTGGCCGACGGTCGCGGGCGGCGGACCGGCGTGCGCGCCGATCCGCTCGTCGGGCCGCAGCCCCACCAGGGCGCCGGGCCGGACGGTCCCGATCACGTCCGGTGCCGACCAGGTCGCGGCGTCGGTGTCGCGGGGCAGCACCACCGGGACCGCACCGCCGGGCCCGACCCGGTCCGCTCTCGCGAGCAGCGCGCCGACGGTCGTCGTGGCCGGCGCGACGAGCAGGCCCGGTGGGTACGGACCGACCGTGTCGCGCACCCGGGGTCCGGTGACGGCGTCGAGGAACCCGAGCCGGGTCAGCCAGTCGTCGTCGAAGTACTTCGACAGGTAGATCCGTCCGGAGTCCGGCAGCACCGCGACCACCAGCGCGTCCGGCCCGGCCGCGGTGGCCACGCGCAGCGCCGCGGCCACCGCGGTCCCCGACGAGCCCCCGACGAGCAGCCCCTCGGACCGCGCGAGCGCGCGGACCGTGCGCAGCGACTCCCCGTCGCCGATCCGCTCGACGCGGTCGTGCACCGCCGGGTCGTACACCTGGGGCCAGGTGTCGGTGCCGGTCAGCGGGTGCAGGTAGTGGCCGACGGCCTCGACGTAGTACGGGCTGCCGTCGCCACCGCCGTAGCGGGAGGTCCACGGGGCGGCCGCGACGACGGTCACGCCGTGACGGCGCAGGTACCTCCCGGCGCCGGTCAGGGTGCCGCCGGTGCCCACCCCCGCGACGAGGTGGGTGACCCGGCCGCCGGTCTGGGCCCAGACCTCCGGGCCGGTCGTGCGCTCGTGCACCGCCGGGTTGGCCGGGTTGTCGTACTGGTCGGCGAGCCAGCCACCGGGGGTCCCGGCGGCGATCCGGCCGGCCAGCCGTCGCACGTGGCGCGGGTCGTCCTGGGGGACCAGCCCCGGCGTGGCGACGACCTCGGCGCCGTAGGCCCGCAGCAGCGCCTGCTTCTCGGCGGTGGTGCGGTCGGGCACCACGAACACCGCCCGGTAGCCGCGGGCCGCCGCCACCATCGCCAGGCCGATGCCGGTGTTGCCCGAGGTGCCCTCGACGATCGTGCCGCCCGGTCGCAGCGCCCCGGACTCCTCGGCGTCGAGGACCATCGCCAGCGCGGCCCGGTCCTTGACCGAGCCGCCCGGGTTGGTCCACTCGGTCTTCACCCAGACCTGGGCGGCCCCCTCGGGCACGAGGCGGCGCAGCCGGACCAGCGGGGTGGCCCCGACCGCGTCGAGCACCGAGTCGTACACCGCACCGGCTTCCCCGTCCCACCCCATGACGAGGATGGTCCGCCGCCGGGTGGGAGGCTGCACCACGTGGGTGGTGCGGAGCGGACGGTCCTGGTCCTGGGTGGTCGCAGCGAGATCGGGCTGGAGGTCGCCGAGCGGCTCGCCACGGACGCCGGCACGGTCGTGCTGGCCGCCCGTCGTCCGGAGGCGTTGAGCGCCGAGGCGGCCCGGGTCCGGGCCGCGGGCGCCGCGGTGGACACGGTCGCCTTCGACGCCGACGACCTCGCAGGCCACCGCCCGCTGCTCGACGACGTGACCGCGCGGCACGGCCGGATCGACGTCGCCGTGGTGGCGTTCGGGATCCTCGGCGACCAGGCCCGCGCCGAGACCGACGCCGCGCACGCCGCCGCGATCGTGCACACCGACTACCTCGCCCAGGTGCACCTGCTCACCGAGCTGGCACAGGTGCTGCGCGCGCAGGGGAGCGGGACGCTGGTCGTCTACTCCTCGGTGGCCGGCGTGCGGGTACGGCGCGCCAACTACGTCTACGGCAGCGCCAAGGCCGGGCTCGACGGGTTCGCCTCCGGCCTGGCCGACGCGCTGCACGGGACCGGGGTGCGGCTGGTGCTGATCCGCCCGGGGTTCGTCGTCGGCCGGATGACCGAGGGGATGAGCCCGGCGCCGCTGTCGTCGACACCCGCGCAGGTCGCCGACGCGACGGTCCGCGCGGTCCGGCGCGGGCGGGGCAACGCCGACGTCTGGGTGCCCGGCACCCTGCGGCTGCTGTTCCTCGGGCTGCGGCTGCTGCCCCGCGCCGTCTGGCGTCGGATGCCCCGTTAGCGACTCGGTCTACAGGCGAACGGTGTCCCGCGATCTGCGTGTGGCACTTCCCCTGGAGTGACCGGGCTCATATCGTCGCGTGCGCATCCCCCTGAGACGACGAGGTCCGAGGAGAACCACCGTGGGACACACCCGTGGAGCAATCGTCCGCAGCGCACCGGGCAAGTACGAGGTCGTCGACCTGGAGATCGACGACCCGCGTCCCGGCGAGATCGAGGTCAGGATGGTGGCGTCGGGCCTGTGCCACTCCGACGACCACATCGCCACCGGCGACATCCCGGTCGGCACCTACCCCTTCGCCGGCGGTCACGAGGGCTCCGGCATCGTCACCCGGGCCGGCGCGAACAAGAAGGGACTCAAGGAGGGCGACCACGTCGTCTTCTCGTTCCTGCCGTCCTGCGGGCACTGTCGCTGGTGCGCCAGCGGCATGCAGAACCTGTGCGACCTCGGCGCCGGGCTGCTCGCCGGCACCCGCTGGGAGGAGCCCACCACCCGGCTGCGCCTGGCCGACGACGGCACCCCGGTCGGCCAGATGTGCGGCATCTCGACCTTCTGCGAGACCACCCTGGTCTCCGAGGACTCCTGCGTGAAGGTCCCCGACGACATCCCGCTGGAGGTCGCCTGCCTGGTCGGCTGCGGCGTCGGCACCGGCTGGGGCTCCGCGGTCAACGCCGGCGGGGTGCAGCCCGGCCACACCACCATCGTCATGGGCATCGGCGGCATCGGCATCAACGCCGTGCAGGGAGCCCTGCACGCCGGCGCGGCGAACATCATCGCCGTCGACCCGGTCGCGCTGAAGCGGGAGAAGGCCCAGGAGCTCGGCGCCACCCACGCGGTGGAGACGATGGAGGAGGCCACCGAGATCGCCAAGCAGTTCACCAACGGTCAGGGCGCCGACCAGACCGTCGTCACCGTCGGCGTGGTGAAGCCCGACCACATCGGGCAGGCGATGGCCTCGATCCGCAAGGCGGGCACCGTGGTCGTCACCGCGCTCGGCGACATCAACTCCACCGAGCCGCTGCCGGTGTCGCTGGCCGACGTCACTCTGTTCCAGAAGCGCATCCAGGGCGCGATGTTCGGCATGTCCAACCCGAACTGGGACATCCTGCGCCAGCTGGAGCTCTACCGGGCCGGTGCGCTCAAGCTCGACGAGCTGGTCACCAGCACCTACACCCTGGACCAGGTGGCGACGGCCTACGAGGACATGCACGCGGGCAAGAACATCCGCGGCGTCATCCGGTACTGAGCCCTGGCAGGCTCCGGGGCATGGTCTACGTACTCGACGGACACAACGACCTGCCCTGGGCGCTGCGCGAGCTCTCCGGCGGCGACCCGGCCCGGGAGCCGGACGTCGCCGCCGGGGACCCGCGGCTGCACACCGATCTCCCGCGGCTGCGGGCCGGCGGGGTCGGCGCCCAATTCTGGTCGGTCTACGTGCCCGGCGAGCTGGGCCACGACGAGGCCGTCACCGCGGTGCTGGACCAGGTCGACCGGGTGCGGCGGCTGCTCGCCGCCCACCCGGACGGCCTGGGCGCGGCCGACACCGCCGACGACGTCGACGCCGTCGTCGCGTCCGGGCGGGTCGCCTCCCTGATGGGGGCCGAGGGCGGGCACTGCATCGCCGACTCCCTCGCCGTGCTGCGGATCCTGCGCGGGCTCGGGGTGCGCTACCTGACGCTGACCCACAACCTGAACAACAACTGGGCCGACTCGGCCACCGACACACCCCGCCACGGGGGGCTCTCGGAGTTCGGGCGCGAGGTCGTCGCCGAGATGAACCGGATCGGCATGATCGTCGACCTCTCGCACGTCGCGCCGACGACGATGCACGACGCCCTGGCCGTCACCACCCGGCCGGTGCTGTTCACCCACTCCGGCGCCCGCACCGTCACCGACCACCCGCGCAACGTGCCCGACGACGTGCTGGCGGCGCTGCCCGGCAACGGTGGCGTCGCGATGGCGACGTTCGTGCCGCGCTTCGTCTCCGGCGAGGTCACCGCCTGGGACGGCCGGCTGCGCGAGGCCATGGCCGCCGCCGGGGCGGACCACCGCGACCTCGACGCCCGCACCCGCTTCGCGTCGTCCTGGGACGGCCCGCCCGCCCCGCGCGCGACCCTGGCCGACGTCGTCGCCCACGTCGAGCACCTGCGCGAGGCCGCGGGGGTCGACCACGTCGGCATCGGGGGCGACTTCGACGGCACCGCCGAGCTGCCCGACGAGCTCTCCGACGTCTCCACCTACCCGCGGCTGCTCGACGCGCTCGCCGACCGCGGGTGGAGCGCCGAGGACCTGGCGAAGCTCGCCCACCGCAACGCGCTGCGCGTACTGCGCGACGCCGACGCCTGACCGCCGCCGCGCGCCTCGCCCCGCCGCCCTGGCGCCCGACCGCCGCCGCCCCGGTGCCCCGGCGTCGGGGTGCTCCCGGGACCCCCGTGGCCCGGAACGCCGCCCCGGGGCGGGGAGTGCGCTGGTCGTGGGTCAGGGCGTGCCGGTGGGGCGGTCGGACGCGAGCGCCGCGGCGGCGGAGGCGGCCATGCGCAGCGACCCGATCGCGGTGGGGTGGAAGGGGTCCGGGGTGGCGAGGCCCATGATGTCCGGCGGCATCCGGTCGCGGTCCGGGTCGCACAGCGGGGCCAGGCTCGGTGCGGCGACGGAGAACCCGACGCGGGCGGCGCCGTCGGTCAGCACGTCGTTGAGCCTGCGGTTGCGCTCGGCGAGCAGGTCGAGCTTGGCCTGGTCCAGGCCGGGGGTGCCGACCGGTCCGCGCATGTCGGTGCACGTCGGGTCGAACCGGGCCGGGAACGGGTCGTAGGACAGCGCGACCACCACACGAGGACGTCCCGGCAGCGTGTCGAGGTCGGTGAACAGGGCCCCGACGTCACGGGCGAACCCGGCCAGCCGGGACTCGAACTCGCCGTCGGAGAGCCGGTCGTCGCAGGTCGCGAGGCCGTAGCAGTACAGCAGGAAGTCCGACCAGGCCAGGTCGTTCGGGCCGACCGCGACGACCACCCACTGCAGGTCCCGGACCTGCTTGAGCCGTCCGACCTGCGGATCGACGGTGACTCCCTCGCGCAGCTGCGGTCCGCGGAGCCCGGTCGCCACGCCCGCCCCGGCACAGGCGAGGTTCAGCACCTCCTCGCCGCGCAGCCGGGCCAGCTCGGCGGCGGTGGAGTCGGTGCTGCGCCCGCAGGCCCGGTCCTCGGGGGTGACGGTGCCGTCGTCGCGGCGCAGCGGCGGGCCGCCGATCCGGGCCGCGCGGGAGTCCCCGATCACCGCGCCCGTGACTCCGGTGACCGCGGGCCCGACCGGCGACGGGGTCACCGTCGCCGCCCCGACCAGGTCGGTGAGCGAGGTGACCCGCCCCAGGCCGGTGAGGGTGCCGTGCAGCGCGGCCACCCCGGCGCCCGCCCACAGCAGCACCGACGCCGCCACCGCCACCACCGTCATCCGCCCGATCGGCCCGGCCAGGTCGTCCCAGTGCACCGGCCGGTACCGGCGGGTGCGGGCCCGGCGCAACGCCAGCAGCAGCCGGGCCGTCGCCATCAGACCGCTGCCCAGCAGTGCGACCAGCACGATCCCCGTGGCACCCCACAGGTACCAGGTCACGAAGCCCTCACCGAGGTCGCGGACCGCGTCGCCGGCGCCGTCGACGGTGTGCGGGCCCAGCACCGGGCCGTTGTCGGCGGGCCGGGTCAGCGGGCCGATCGACAGCCGTGGCCGGATCGGGCCCCACACCTGCACGGTCGTCAGGTCGAACTCGGCGTTGCCGAGCTGGGCGATCTGGGCGGGGCCGGACAGCGACAGGGGCGGTACCCGGGCGCCGACGCCGACGTCCTGGCCGAAGACCTGCACGTGGTTCTCCGGCGTCAGCATGATCACCAGCGGGACGCCGACGACGGCGACCAGCGCGAGCAGCAGCAGGGTGGGGAGCGACCGGGCCTCGCGCAGCAGCGCGCGTGGCCAGGACCGGGAGGGGGGACGGGCGGGCACCGTCAGTGCGCGGAGCGGGACACGGGCGGGGTGGGCACGGGCCCATGGTGGCCCGGGGGCCGGGCCGGAGTCACGGACGTCGCGGGGTGGCGTCGGACTCCCCGGCGCCCGCAGCCTCAGTCCTGCCGCAGCCGGGGCGCGAGCCGCGCCGCGGTGACGACGCCGGGGCCGTCCCGTTCGACGTCGTCGGCGAGGGTCTCGGCGTGGGCGACCAGGCCCGCCAGGTCCAGTCCGGCGGGTGCGGCGACGTCGAGCACCCGCCACAGCCGCACCCCCTCCACGCCGCGGCGCAGCAGCGCGACGCTGCCCCGGGCGTTCCCGCGCTGGGCGTGGGTCAGCCCGACGGCCAGCTGGGCCAGCGCCCGCCACAGCTCGCGGGTGTCGTCCCCCGCGTCCTTCCACGCGCCCTCGAGGACCTCGTGGGCGTGGAAGGGCAGGCCCGAGTCGAGCAGACGCTGGGCCTCGGAGACGGCGTCGTCGGGGGACAGCGTCAGGTCCTCGGGCACCCGCTCGACGCCGGGTGCGCCGTGCGGGAGCGGACGTCCGGCGGCGTCGCGGGGGCGGGCGTTGCGGGCACGGCCCCGGTCGTCGCGGTCGCGGGAACGGGTCATGGCTGCGAGCGTGCCAGCTCTCCGGTTAGCGTGCGTCATGATCACAGATCTGTTCGACGTCCGCGGCAGGGTCGCCGTGGTCACCGGCGGCACCAGCGGCATCGGCCGCATGATCGCGGGCGGTCTCGCCGAGGCCGGGGCGCGCGTGTACGTGTCCAGCCGCAAGGCCGACGCCTGCGCCGGGACCGCCGCCGAGATCGGTGGCACCGGCATCGCCGCGGACCTCTCCTCGGAGGACGAGTGCGTCCGCCTGGCCACCGAGGTGGGGGAGCACGAGGACCGGGTGCACCTGCTCGTCAACAACGCGGGCGCGACCTGGGGTGCGCCGCTGGAGGAGTTCCCGGCGCACGCCTGGGACAAGGTGCTCGACCTCAACCTGAAGGCGCCGTTCTTCCTGACCCGGGCGTTCCTGCCGTTGCTGGAGGCCGCCGGGTCCGCCGACGACCCGGCCCGCGTGATCAACATCGGCAGCATCGACGGGCTGCGGGTGCCGGAGCTGCCGAACTACAGCTACTCGGCGAGCAAGGCGGGGGTGCACCAGCTGACCCGGGTCCTGGCCCGCGACCTCGCCGGTCGCGCCGTCACCGTGAACGCGATCGCCCCCGGGCCGTTCCCGTCGCGGATGATGCGCGCCACGCTGGAGGCGGCCGGTGACGCGATCGCCGACTCGGCCCCGCTCGGGCGCCTGGGGAAGCCCTCGGACGTCGTGGGGGCCACCCTGTTCCTGGCCGGGGCGGCCGGGGCGTACGTGACCGGCGCGGTACTCCCGGTCGACGGGGGTATCTCGACCACCCGCTGAGCGCCCGCGCCCCGGGCCGCTCAGCCGGACTGCAGCGGACCGAGCGCGGCGGTGAACCGGTCGAGGAACGCCGGCCAGTCCGCCACCGGCCCGGTCGGGCGGACGACGAACTTGGTCAGGCCGCCGTCGGCGTGCCGGCGGGCCAGCTCGGCGACGCCGTCCCAGCCGACGCCGACGATGTCGCGCCAGTCCGCGTCCGGACGCTGTGCGCCGGCCAGCGCCCGGGCCCGGGCGAGGTCCGCGCCGGGTGGGGCGACCCACAGGTTGGTGCCGTAGTGGTCGTCGTCGATCGCGCGGCCCGCGTCGCGGGCGGCGGTCTCGATGATCCCGCGGGCCCGGGCGGTCTCGGTAGGGGTGAGGAAGCTGGCGAGCCAGCCGTCGGCGAGGCGCCCGGCACGCCGCAGCCCGGCGTCGGCGCGCCCGCCCACCCACAGGTCGGGCGGGGCGGCCGGACGGGGCAGGACCGTGGCGTCGTCGAGGGTGACGAACTCGCCGTGGTGGGTGACCGAGTCCTCGATGAGCAGCCTGCGCAGCACGACCAGGGACTCCTCGAACACCGCGGCACGCCGGCCCGGCACCGGGTACAGCTGCCGGTCGCGGGGCCGGGCCGCCTGCAGCCCGAACACCGGCAGGATCCGCCCGGGCGCGAGCACCGCCAGCGACGCAAGCTCGGCGGCCAGCAGCATCGGGTTGCGCCCGGGCAGCACCGTGAGGCTGGTGCCGACCTTGAGCGTGCGGGTGCGGGCCGCCGTCCAGGCGCTGCCGACGAGGGGGTCGACGACCGACGTCGACGCGATGTCGGCCAGCCACAGCGAGTCGACCGCGGACGCGTCGAGGGCGTCGAGCAGCTCGTCGAACTCGTCGGCGAAGGTGGGCAGGTCGCGGGCCTCGACGAGGCCGAGACCGATGCGGACCGTGCCGTGCGGGGAGGCGACCACTCACTCACCGTAGGTGATCGGTCACCGCGCCGGGGTCGCTCAGCCCGACTCCAGCGGGCCCAGCTCGGCGACGAACTGGTCGAGGAACCGGGCCCAGTCCCGCGCCGGCGCGGCCGGTCGCACGACGAACTTGGTCAGACCGCCCGCGACGTGCCTGCGGATCTGCTCGGCGGCGCCGTCCCACCCGCGGGCCACCAGCTGCTCGGGGTCGGCGTCGGGCCGTTGCTGGGCGGCACGGTGCAGCGCGCGCTCGGCCGCGACGCCGGCCCCGTCGCCCGGCAGGACGACGGTGATGTTGGTGCCGTAGTGGTCGTCGTCGATCGCGCGGCCTGCGTCGCGGGCCGCGCCCTCGATCACGGTACGCGCGCGGGCGGACTCGTCGGGGGTGAGGAAGCTGCCCAGCCAGCCGTCGGCGAACCGCCCGACCCGGCGCAGCCCGACCTCCGCGCGTCCCCCCAGCCACAGGTCCGGCGGCCGGGCCGGGCGCGGTGCGACCGTCGCGTCGTCGAGGGTGAAGAACTCGCCGTGGTGGGTCACCGAGTCCTCGGACAGCAGCCGTCGCAGGACCACCAGGGACTCCTCGAACACCGCGGCCCGGCTGCCGGGCACCGGGAACAGCTGGCGCTCCGACGGCGTCGCGGCACGGATGCCGAACGCGGGCAGGATCCGTTTCGGTGCCAGCACCGCCAGCGACGCGAGCTCGGCCGCCAGCAGCATCGGGTTGCGACCGGGCAGGATCGTGACACCGGTGCCGACCTTGAGCGTGCGGGTGCGGGCCGCCGCCCAGGTGGTGCCGACCATCGCGTCGACACCGGGGGCGGAGACCAGGTCGGGCAGCCACAGGGAGTCGATCCGGGCGCGCTCGAGCGCGTCCACGAACTCGTCGAACTCCGACCCGGGGTCGGTGGCCTGCAGCCCCACCGAGCCGACGCCGATGCGGACCTTGCCGTGCGGGGACGTCACCACGTCGGTCGACGCTACCCCGCGTCGGGGCTCCGGCGCGGGTCGCGGCCGCTGTTGCCCAGCGCCCGGTGGAACGGCGGCGCATCGGCCGGGACCGGGACCACCGGCCCGAACAGACCCTCCCGCGACGCCTCCTGGCCGGGTGCGGACATCGCGGTGGTGAACTCCAGTACGGCGGCGACGGCCTCGTCGTCGGGGGTGAACGGGCGGCCGGTGGCCACGGCGAGGTCCCAGCCGTGCAGGACCAGCTCGTCGAGGGCGATGACCCCGGCGACGTCGGCGGGCAGGTCCAGACCGCCCGCCGCGGTGAAGCCCTCCCAGGCGGCCGGTTCGCGCCACGCCTGCGCCAGCGCGGTGAGCCGGGCCGGGATCGCGGTCCGCCAGTCCCCGACGAGATTGCCGGCGTCGGCGCTCGGCGCGGTACCGGCGGCCTCGGGGGACTTCTCCGCCGCGACCCGGAACGCCCACGCCAGACCGTGCAGGTGGTCCAGCAGCGCGGCGACGGTCATGCCGTCGCAGGGCGTCGGGTCGTGGAGCTGGTCGTCGCGGACTCCCACGACGATGTCGGCCACGGCGCGGGCGGTCGGAACGAGATCGGGCACGGGCTACCTCCGGTCGGTCGGGGCCCTGCGATCGCGGGGCCCCGTCTGCTCCGACCGTCGGCAGGACGCCGACTCATCGCCCGCCGTGTTGTTCGACACCCGGTAGAAGGTGGTGTGCGGGATGCGGCAGAGTGGACGACGACGTCCCGTCCGCCTGGAGGAAGCACCCGTCATGAACGACCCGTCACTCGTCGCCAAGGTCTTCCGCGCCGTGGCGATCGCCGAGGCGCTGTCCTGGACCGGCCTGCTGATCGGCATGTTCGTCAAGTGGATCCTGGCCACCTCCGAGCTCGGGGTGCAGGTCATGGGGCCGATCCACGGGGCGCTGTTCGTCGCCTACGTGGTCGTCACGCTGTGGACCGCCCGGCTGTTCCGCTGGGACCTGCGCACCGTCGTGATCGGTCTGCTCGCCAGCATCCCGCCGCTGACGACGATCTGGTTCGAGCGGCACGCCGGGGCGACCGGCCGGCTCGATCCGGCGCGGGCCCGGGCCGTGACCGGCTGAGTCCTCCCGGACCGCGCGCCGCGCTTGACGACGCAGGTAAGCCTAGGCTAACTTCAGGTCGTCGCTTGGTGGTGGGAGCGGCGCGTCAGTTCGGGACGAGGGCCCGGTCGCTCGACCACGGCGACCGGGCCCTCACATATTTCCAGCTCATCGCTCGCTCGGGACGGGCTTCCGGATCCACCACAGGTGCAGTCCCAGGCCGGCACCCGTGGCGACGGCGAGCAGTACGACGTAGAGCCCGGTGTCGGCGAGGTCGCCGCCCACCCACCAGTGGACAGCCCCGGCGACCACCACGAGCAGCGGCAACAGCAGCAGCGCGCGGAGCGTCTCCGCTCGCTCCCGCTCGGGTGTCACGTGTGTCCCGTACAGGGCTCGACCGACCGCCCGTGCGACCAGCCACACGGCGACAAGGCTCAGTACCAGTACGAGCACGGCACCGGACCAGGTCGCCCCGGAGGCATCCCGCAGTCCGAGCGGGCGGCCCAGTAGAACGACCACGCCGAGCGCCCCCGCGACGACCACCACCTGCATCTCCAGGCAGCGGCGCCGCAGCAGCACCAGCTCCGCGCGCTCGTCGGTCTCGTTCCTGATCTGGCGCTGCGTCTCGCGCAGGGCCGTCCACGGACTAGGCATCCCGGCCTCCCGTCTTCGCTGCGTCACGCCGGGCGCGGATCCTGTCGGCCTCCGCGGCGGGCAGCGCGAACAACTGCTCCACCGGGGTGTCCAGCGCGACCGCCAGTCGCAGTGCGACCGCCGTCGACGGGTTGTATCCGCCGGCCTCGATCTCCACCACGGTCTGGCGGCTCACGCCGACCAGTTCGCCCAGTCGTCGTTGGGTCAGACTCGCCCGGCGTCGCGCTGCGGCGACGTCGGATCGCACATCGGCGGGGAGCCTGCCCATGCGACAGCTTTACCCGACATGGGTCGGGTCTACCCGACCTTTCACGCGTCCGGATGGGCCAGCGCCCGGTACACCGGCCGCAACGCGTCGGTCAGCCGCCCGCCGTTCGCCCGCAGGGACGGCTCGGGCACCTGGTCCAGGACCGCGCCCGGCTCGGTGTCCGGCGGGCGCGGGGGAGCGGAGCCGGGCGCCCCCTCCCAGAAGTCGTCCAGCAGGACCGCCAGCGGCACCGGCCCGGACGGCGCGGATCGGCCGCCGGTGCGGTCGCGCTCGGACCGCAGCCGCTCCAGCAGCGTGTCCCGGTCGCGTCCGCGCAGGGTGAGCAGCGTGAACGGGTCGGTGTCGCACCGCTGGGCCAGCACGTAGAACACCGCGGCCAGGTGCTTGCACGGCACGGTGTGGTCCGGGCACGAGCAGTCCTGTGCGAGGTCGGCGACGTCGGCCGGGAACAGCGACAGGCCCAGGCCGTCGAGCAACTCCTCGATCTCGGGGGGCACGGTGCCCGACAGCAGCGCCGCGGTGTACCAGGCGTCGGCGGCCAGTGCCTGCTCCACGCCCCGCCACTCCGTCTTGTCCCACACCCGCAGCCCGATGCGCACCCGGTAGGGCTGCGGCCGGGTGCCCTGCACCAGTGCGACCACCGCGCCCGCGTCGACGTCGAGCGACACGATCTGCCCCGACCGGGCGTAGCTGCGGCCACGCGAGAGCCGCCCGCCGACGCCGAGGCGTTCCAGCACGGCCAGGAACCGCGCCGACCACCAGGTCCGGGCGACCGCACCCCGCGTCGCGTGGATCCGGATCCCGCCCTCGACGCGGCGCGGCGGCCCGCCGGTGAAGTCCTCCTGCGCCCAGAACGGCCGGTCACTCATCGCCGCCCCCTGTGTCCTCGTCGGGATCGGCCACCGCGTCCGAGCCGAGTGCGAACACCGCGCGCAGCTCGGAGGTCGACAGCGACGTCAGCCAGTCCTCCCCGCCGGTCACCACCATGTCCGACAGCGACCGCTTCGCGGTGACCAGCGCCTCGATGCGCTCCTCCACGGTGCCCGGGCACACGAACCGGCGCACCTGCACCGCGCGCCGCTGCCCGATCCGGAACGCGCGGTCGGTGGCCTGGTCCTCCACCGCCGGGTTCCACCACCGGTCCAGGTGGATCACGTGGTTCGCCGCGGTCAGGGCCAGCCCGGTGCCGCCCGCGCGCAGCGAGAGCAGGAACAGCGACGGCCCCTCGCCGGACTGGAACCGCTCCACCATCTCGTCGCGCCGCTTCTTCGAGGTGCCGCCGTGCAGGTAGAGGACCTCGGTGTCGAACCGTGCCGACAGGTGCGGTCGCAGCATGGCGGCGAACTCGGTGTACTGGGTGAACAGCAGCGCCCGGTCCCCGGCGGCGAGCACCGGCTCCAGGAGCTCCTCGAGGCGGGCGACCTTGCCCGAGCGGTGCCGCCCGCCCGAGCGGTGCATCGGGGACCCGTCGTGCAGCAGCTGCGCGGGGTGGTTGCAGACCTGCTTGAGCTTGCTCATCGCCGCGAGCACGTTGCCGCGGCGCTCGATGCCGTCGCTGTCCTCGATCTTCTCCATCATGTCGTCGACCACGGTCCGGTACAGCGACGCCTGTTCCCGGGTGAGCCGGTGGTCGGCCACGATCTCGATCTTCTCCGGCAGGTCGTCGATCACCGTGGGGTCGGTCTTGACCCGCCGCAGCAGGTACGGCCGGGTGATCCGGCGCAGCGTCCGTGCCACCCCGGCGTCGCGGTGGCGTTCGATCGGCACCGCGAACCGCTGCCGGAACACCTCCGGCACCCCGAGCACCCCGGGTTGAGGAAGTCCATCACCGACCACAGCTCGGCCAGCCGGTTCTCCATCGGCGTGCCGGTCAGCGCGACCCGGTGGGCCGCGTCGAGCGACCGCATCGTGCGCGACGCCGCCGCGTGCGCATTCTTGATCATCTGGGCCTCGTCGAGCACGAGGCGGTGGAACCGCCACGCCCGCAGGTCCTCGGCGTCGCGCGTCGCGGTCGCGTAGGTGGTGACGACCAGGTCCGCCGCGTCGAGCGCGGCGTGCAGGGCCGCACCGCGCGGCCGGGAGGCGCCGTGGTGGGCGTGCACCCGCAGGCCGGGGGCGAACGTCGCGGCCTCCCGCTGCCACGTGCCGACCATCGACATCGGGCACACGATCAACGACGGCGCGCCGGTCGGCCCGTCGGCCCGGTCGTGCGCCTCCAGGGCCAGCAGCTGCACGGTCTTGCCCAGGCCCATGTCGTCGGCCAGACACGCCCCCAGCCCCAGCGAGGACAGGAACGCCAGCCACGCCACCCCGCGCTCCTGGTAGGGGCGCAGCGTCGCGGTGAACCCCGGCGGTGCCGGAACGGGTGTCAGCGTGCGGTCGGCGGTGCCCTCCAGCAGCGCCCCCAGGTCCCCACGGGCCGACACGTCGGTCACCGGGAGGGGGGCGTGGGCGTCGCCGCGGGCCGCGGCCAGTACCTCCCCGACCGTGGGCGGCCGGTCCCGGTGGCGGCGCAGGAAGTCCAGCCCCTGCGCCAGCGCCTCGGCGTCCACGGCGACCCAGCGTCCGCGCAGCCGGACCAGGGGCGCCTTCGCGGCCACCAGCGCGGAGATCTCCGACTCGCCCAGCTCCTCGTCGCCGACGGCGAGCGACCAGCGGAACTCCGCCAGCTCGTCGCGCCCCAGGCCACCGCGGGTGATCACCCCCGGGGCGGGGGCCGACGAGGCCGACAGCCGCAGCCCCAGCGGACGGCGCCCGTCCCAGCCGCGCGGCAGCGCCACCCCGAACCCGGCCGACAGCAACGCCGGCGCGTCCCGGTGAGGAACCGGTGCGCGCCGGTGACGTCGAGCGGCAGCCCGGTCGGCCGGGCCCGGCGCAGCGCGGGCACGAGATCCGGCAGCACCTGCGCCGCCCGGCCCAGCTCCGCCAGCAGCACGTCCTGCGCGCCGGACACCAGCGCGTCGCCCTCCCCGGCCCAGACGCCGGCCGCGTCGAACACCAGGCTCGGGTCCTCGGTGGAACGCAGCGCGAACTGCAGCTCCCACGGGTGCCGTCACCGGTCTGGTCGTCGAGGTCCGGGCCGGGGTCCGCCGGGTCATGCAGGGTGGACACCTCGGCGAGCCGGAACAGGGCGGTCGCGGCGCCGGGCTGCTCGCGCCCGACGTCCTCCCACACCGTGAGCGCCTCGCGCAGCACCTGCAGCCCGGCCCCGGTCGCGGGCAGGTCCGCCGACGGTCCGGTCAGTGCGTGCAGCAGGGCCGCCGGCGCGTCCGGCCGGGCGGGCAGCGGGAGCGGCATGGTGGCACTGCGCCCCAGCCGCTCGCGGACCGCGGTGTCGGTGAAGCGGGCCAGCGCGGCGTCGACCAGGGTGTCCGGGTCCTGCCCCGCGACGTCGCCCGGGCGGCGCTGCTCGGCCCGCGCGACCGGGGGCAGCCGACGGACGAGGTCCGCGCGGGCGACCGCGTCCAGCCCCTGGACGACCGGGCGCCAGCGCGCCGCGGGCCGGCCGGACTCGGTGAGCAGCACCGGCAGGACCCGGCCGCGGGCGGCCAGCTCCTCGGCGAGCTGCGCGAGGTCGGCGAGGTGGGTGAAGCCGGCGCCGTAGCGGACCTCGGGGGAGGGGTCGGTGAGCTCGGAGGGGTCGACGACCACCGCGGGCACCGTCCACGGCGCCAGCGTCGGCGCGCCCCGGCCGCGGGTGCGCGGCCGGGAGCGGACCAGACCGGGGGAGTCCTGCGGCCCCGACGGGTACGAGGGCAGCAGCACCGTCACCGACGCCGGCTTGCCCGGGTGGATCGCGGCCAGCGCGTCCGAGGGCACCGCGAACGGGTGCGGCCGCGCCGTGCGCAGTGACCGGCGGTCGGTGCGCGGGCTCCGCTCGCCGTCCTCCGCCCACAGCAGGACGCCGCGGGCGGGGGAGTGCAGGGCGTGGACGACGAACACACCCCCACGCTAGAGGCGACCCCCGACAGCCACCGCGTGCAGGAGCCCGGCCGCGGCCGCGCACGCCTCGTCGGTGACCACGTGCTCGTCGCCGTCGTCGATCCGCAGGTCCACCCGCGCACCCGCCCCGGTCAGCAGGACCGCGGTCTCCTCGACCCGGTGCGCGGGCACCCACGGGTCGCGCGAGATCGACCGCAGCACCGCCGGGGTCGGCGCGAGCGACCCCGACGGCGGGGCGGGCACCGGGTCCGGGCCGACGAACCCGCCGGTGAACACGACCAGTCCCGCGCACGGGCGTGGGTCGCGCACCAGCAGGTGGTGCGCGACCACACAGGCGCCCTGGGAGAACCCCCACAGCACCACCCGGTCCCGGCCGACCCCCTCGTCCGCCAGCCGGGCCAGCCGGTCGTCGACGACGTCGAGCGCGCGCAGCAGCGCGTCCCGGTTCTCGTCGAACGGTTCGAGGAACGGCTTCGGGTACCAGCTGCCGCCCGGCGCCGCCGGGGCGACGAACCGGGCGGGCACGTCCCCGAACCGCGCCGCGGTGGCGCGCATGTCGCCGGGGTCGCGCCCCCGCCCGTGCAGGGCGAGCACGACCAGCGGCGCCGCGGGGTCCCCCCAGGTGGTCATCAGGCCTCGATCGGTTCCAGCTTGGCGAAGATCTCCTCGCGTCGGTCCTCGAACTGCTCCGGCAGCTGGAACCGGGTGCCCAGCTCGTGCGGCGACTCGTCGCAGGTCCAGCCGCCCTCCTCGTGGGTGACGGCCAGCTCGAACAGCGCCCCGCTCGGCGTCCGGACGTAGACGCTCTTGAAGTACTTGCGGTCCTTGAGCTCGGAGATGTCGGTGTAGCCCGCACCCTCGATGTCGAACTTCACCGCCTCCTGGTTCGCCAGGTCCGACACGTTCCACGCGAAGTGGTGATAGGTGCCCGCGCCGTAGCGCCAGGTGCCCTGGTCCTCGCTCCGGTTGACGGTGATCTCCAGGGGTTGCCGACCTTCGCGTCCCCG
>NZ_JAHLEL010000041.1 GCF_020131355.1 Pseudonocardia sp. ICBG1293 | reverse complement strand
CCGTAGTGGTCGTCGTCGATCGCGCGGCCTGCGTCGCGCGCGGCGCGCCCTCGATCACGGTTACGCGCGCGGGCGGACTCGTCGGGGGTGAGGAAGCTGCAGCCAGCCGTCGGCGAACCGCCCGACCCGGCGCAGCCCGACCTCCGCGCGTCCCCCCCAGCCACAGGTCCGGCGGCCGGGCCGGGCGCGGTGCGACCGTCGCGTCGTCGAGGGTGAAGAACTCGCCGTGGTGGGTCACCGAGTCCTCGGACAGCAGCCGTCGCAGGGACCACCAGGGACTCCTCGAACACCGCGGCCCGGCTGCCGGGCACGGGAACAGCTGGCGCTCCGACGGCGTCGCGGCACGGATGCCGAACGCGGGGCAGGATCCGTTTCGGTGCCAGCACCGCCAGCGACGCGACTCGGCCGCCAGCAGCATCGGGTTGCGACACGGCAGGATCGTGACACCGGTGCCGACCTTGAGCGTGCGGGTGCGGGCCGCCGCCCAGGTGGTGCCGACCATCGCGTCGACACCGGGGGCGGAGACCAGGTCGGGCAGCCACAGGGAGTCGATCCGGGCGCGCTCGAGCGCGTCCACGAACTCGTCGAACTCCGACCCGGGGTCGGTGGCCTGCAGCCCCACCGAGCCGACGCCGATGCGGACCTTGCCGTGCGGGGACGTCACCACGTCGGTCGACGCTACCCCGCGTCGGGGCTCCGGCGCGGGTCGCGGCCGCTGTTGCCCAGCGCCCGGTGGAACGGCGGCGCATCGGCCGGGACCGGGACCACCGGCCCGAACAGACCCTCCCGCGACGCCTCCTGGCCGGGTGCGGACATCGCGGTGGTGAACTCCAGTACGGCGGCGACGGCCTCGTCGTCGGGGGTGAACGGGCGGCCGGTGGCCACGGCGAGGTCCCAGCCGTGCAGGACCAGCTCGTCGAGGGCGATGACCCCGGCGACGTCGGCGGGCAGGTCCAGACCGCCGCCGCGCGGTGAAGCCCTCCCAGGCGGCCGGTTCGCGCCACGCCTGCGCCAGCGCGGTGAGCCGGGCCGGGATCGCGGTCCGCCAGTCCCCGACGAGATTGCCGGCGTCGGCGCTCGGCGCGGTACCGGCGGCCTCGGGGGACT
The DNA here is from genome assembly GCF_020131355.1 of Pseudonocardia sp. ICBG1293. Taxonomy (GTDB): domain Bacteria; phylum Actinomycetota; class Actinomycetes; order Mycobacteriales; family Pseudonocardiaceae; genus Pseudonocardia. Next base: position 10,043 of record NZ_JAHLEL010000041.1, on the reverse strand, counting down.
TCTCCGCCGCGACCCGGAACGCCCACGCCAGACCGTGCAGGTGGTCCAGCAGCGCGGCGACGGTCATGCCGTCGCAGGGCGTCGGGTCGTGGAGCTGGTCGTCGCGGACTCCCACGACGATGTCGGCCACGGCGCGGGCGGTCGGAACGAGATCGGGCACGGGCTACCTCCGGTCGGTCGGGGCCCTGCGATCGCGGGGCCCCGTCTGCTCCGACCGTCGGCAGGACGCCGACTCATCGCCCGCCGTGTTGTTCGACACCCGGTAGAAGGTGGTGTGCGGGATGCGGCAGAGTGGACGACGACGTCCCGTCCGCCTGGAGGAAGCACCCGTCATGAACGGACCCGTCACTCGTCGCCAAGGTCTTCCGCGCCGTGGCGATCGCCGAGGCGCTGTCCTGGACCGGCCTGCTGATCGGCATGTTCGTCAAGTGGATCCTGGCCACCTCCGAGCTCGGGGTGCAGGTCATGGGGCCGATCCACGGGGCGCTGTTCGTCGCCTACGTGGTCGTCACGCTGTGGACCGCCCGGCTGTTCCGCTGGGACCTGCGCACCGTCGTGATCGGTCTGCTCGCCAGCATCCCGCCGCTGACGACGATCTGGTTCGAGCGGCACGCCGGGGCGACCGGCCGGCTCGATCCGGCGCGGGCCCGGGCCGTGACCGGCTGAGTCCTCCCGGACCCGCGCGCCGCGCTTGACGACGCAGGTAAGCCTAGGCTAACTTCAGGTCGTCGCTTGGTGGTGGGAGCGGCGCGTCAGTTCGGGACGAGGGCCCGGTCGCTCGACCACGGCGACCGGGCCCTCACATATTTCCAGCTCATCGCTCGCTCGGGACGGGCTTCCGGATCCACCACAGGTGCAGTCCCAGGCCGGCACCCGTGGCGACGGCGAGCAGTACGACGTAGAGCCCGGTGTCGGCGAGGTCGCCGCCCACCCACCAGTGGACAGCCCCGGCGACCACCACGAGCAGCGGCAACAGCAGCAGCGCGCGGAGCGTCTCCGCTCGCTCCCGCTCGGGTGTCACGTGTGTCCCGTACAGGGCTCGACCGACCGCCCGTGCGACCAGCCACACGGCGACAAGGCTCAGTACCAGTACGAGCACGGCACCGGACCAGGTCGCCCCGGAGGCATCCCGCAGTCCGAGCGGGCGGCCCAGTAGAACGACCACGCCGAGCGCCCCCGCGACGACCACCACCTGCATCTCCAGGCAGCGGCGCCGCAGCAGCACCAGCTCCGCGCGCTCGTCGGTCTCGTTCCTGATCTGGCGCTGCGTCTCGCGCAGGGCCGTCCACGGACTAGGCATCCCGGCCTCCCGTCTTCGCTGCGTCACGCCGGGCGCGGATCCTGTCGGCCTCCGCGGCGGGCAGCGCGAACAACTGCTCCACCGGGGTGTCCAGCGCGACCGCCAGTCGCAGTGCGACCGCCGTCGACGGGTTGTATCCGCCGGCCTCGATCTCCACCACGGTCTGGCGGCTCACGCCGACCAGTTCGCCCAGTCGTCGTTGGGTCAGACTCGCCCGGCGTCGCGCTGCGGCGACGTCGGATCGCACATCGGCGGGGAGCCTGCCCATGCGACAGCTTTACCCGACATGGGTCGGGTCTACCCGACCTTTCACGCGTCCGGATGGGCCAGCGCCCGGTACACCGGCCGCAACGCGTCGGTCAGCCGCCCGCCGTTCGCCCGCAGGGACGGCTCGGGCACCTGGTCCAGGACCGCGCGCCGGCTCGGTGTCCGGCGGGCGCGGGGGAGCGGAGCCGGGCGCCCCCTCCCAGAAGTCGTCCAGCAGGACCGCCAGCGGCACCGGCCCGGACGGCGCGGATCGGCCGCCGGTGCGGTCGCGCTCGGACCGCAGCCGCTCCAGCAGCGTGTCCCGGTCGCGTCCGCGCAGGGTGAGCAGCGTGAACGGGTCGGTGTCGCACCGCTGGGCCAGCACGTAGAACACCGCGGCCAGGTGCTTGCACGGCACGGTGTGGTCCGGGCACGAGCAGTCCTGTGCGAGGTCGGCGACGTCGGCCGGGAACAGCGACAGGCCCAGGCCGTCGAGCAACTCCTCGATCTCGGGGGGCACGGTGCCCGACAGCAGCGCCGCGGTGTACCAGGCGTCGGCGGCCAGTGCCTGCTCCACGCCCCGCCACTCCGTCTTGTCCCACACCCGCAGCCCGATGCGCACCCGGTAGGGCTGCGGCCGGGTGCCCTGCACCAGTGCGACCACCGCGCCCGCGTCGACGTCGAGCGACACGATCTGCCCCGACCGGGCGTAGCTGCGGCCACGCGAGAGCCGCCCGCCGACGCCGAGGCGTTCCAGCACGGCCAGGAACCGCGCCGACCAGGTCCGGGCGACCGCACCCCGCGTCGCGTGGATCCGGATCCCGCCCTCGACGCGGCGCGGCGGCCCGCCGGTGAAGTCCTCCTGCGCCCAGAACGGCCGGTCACTCATCGCCGCCCCCTGTGTCCTCGTCGGGATCGGCCACCGCGTCCGAGCCGAGTGCGAACACCGCGCGCAGCTCGGAGGTCGACAGCGACGTCAGCCAGTCCTCCCCGCCGGTCACCACCATGTCCGACAGCGACCGCTTCGCGGTGACCAGCGCCTCGATGCGCTCCTCCACGGTGCCCGGGCACACGAACCGGCGCACCTGCACCGCGCGCCGCTGCCCGATCCGGAACGCGCGGTCGGTGGCCTGGTCCTCCACCGCCGGGTTCCACCACCGGTCCAGGTGGATCACGTGGTTCGCCGCGGTCAGGGCCAGCCCGGTGCCGCCCGCGCGCAGCGAGAGCAGGAACAGCGACGGCCCCTCGCCGGACTGGAACCGCTCCACCATCTCGTCGCGCCGCTTCTTCGAGGTGCCGCCGTGCAGGTAGAGGACCTCGGTGTCGAACCGTGCCGACAGGTGCGGTCGCAGCATGGCGGCGAACTCGGTGTACTGGGTGAACAGCAGCGCCCGGTCCCCGGCGGCGAGCACCGGCTCCAGGAGCTCCTCGAGGCGGGCGACCTTGCCCGAGCGGTGCCGCCCGCCCGAGCGGTGCATCGGGGACCCGTCGTGCAGCAGCTGCGCGGGGTGGTTGCAGACCTGCTTGAGCTTGCTCATCGCCGCGAGCACGTTGCCGCGGCGCTCGATGCCGTCGCTGTCCTCGATCTTCTCCATCATGTCGTCGACCACGGTCCGGTACAGCGACGCCTGTTCCCGGGTGAGCCGGTGGTCGGCCACGATCTCGATCTTCTCCGGCAGGTCGTCGATCACCGTGGGGTCGGTCTTGACCCGCCGCAGCAGGTACGGCCGGGTGATCCGGCGCAGCGTCCGTGCCACCCCGGCGTCGCGGTGGCGTTCGATCGGCACCGCGAACCGCTGCCGGAACACCTCCGGCACCCCGAGCACCCCCGGGTTGAGGAAGTCCATCACCGACCACAGCTCGGCCAGCCGGTTCTCCATCGGCGTGCCGGTCAGCGCGACCCGGTGGGCCGCGTCGAGCGACCGCATCGTGCGCGACGCCGCCGCGTGCGCATTCTTGATCATCTGGGCCTCGTCGAGCACGAGGCGGTGGAACCGCCACGCCCGCAGGTCCTCGGCGTCGCGCGTCGCGGTCGCGTAGGTGGTGACGACCAGGTCCGCCGCGTCGAGCGCGGCGTGCAGGGCCGCACCGCGCGGCCGGGAGGCGCCGTGGTGGGCGTGCACCCGCAGGCCGGGGGCGAACGTCGCGGCCTCCCGCTGCCACGTGCCGACCATCGACATCGGGCACACGATCAACGACGGCGCGCCGGTCGGCCCGTCGGCCCGGTCGTGCGCCTCCAGGGCCAGCAGCTGCACGGTCTTGCCCAGGCCCATGTCGTCGGCCAGACACGCCCCCAGCCCCAGCGAGGACAGGAACGCCAGCCACGCCACCCCGCGCTCCTGGTAGGGGCGCAGCGTCGCGGTGAACCCCGGCGGTGCCGGAACGGGTGTCAGCGTGCGGTCGGCGGTGCCCTCCAGCAGCGCCCCCAGGTCCCCACGGGCCGACACGTCGGTCACCGGGAGGGGGGCGTGGGCGTCGCCGCGGGCCGCGGCCAGTACCTCCCCGACCGTGGGCGGCCGGTCCCGGTGGCGGCGCAGGAAGTCCAGCCCCTGCGCCAGCGCCTCGGCGTCCACGGCGACCCAGCGTCCGCGCAGCCGGACCAGGGGCGCCTTCGCGGCCACCAGCGCGGAGATCTCCGACTCGCCCAGCTCCTCGTCGCCGACGGCGAGCGACCAGCGGAACTCCGCCAGCTCGTCGCGCCCCAGGCCACCGCGGGTGATCACCCCCGGGGCGGGGGCCGACGAGGCCGACAGCCGCAGCCCCAGCGGACGGCGCCCGTCCCAGCCGCGCGGCAGCGCCACCCCGAACCCGGCCGACAGCAACGCCGGCGCGTCCCGGGTGAGGAACCGGTGCGCGCCGGTGACGTCGAGCGGCAGCCCGGTCGGCCGGGCCCGGCGCAGCGCGGGCACGAGATCCGGCAGCACCTGCGCCGCCCGGCCCAGCTCCGCCAGCAGCACGTCCTGCGCGCCGGACACCAGCGCGTCGGCCTCCCCGGCCCAGACGCCGGCCGCGTCGAACACCAGGCTCGGGTCCTCGGTGGAACGCAGCGCGAACTGCAGCTCCCACCGGGTGCCGTCACCGGTCTGGTCGTCGAGGTCCGGGCCGGGGTCCGCCGGGTCATGCAGGGTGGACACCTCGGCGAGCCGGAACAGGGCGGTCGCGGCGCCGGGCTGCTCGCGCCCGACGTCCTCCCACACCGTGAGCGCCTCGCGCAGCACCTGCAGCCCGGCCCCGGTCGCGGGCAGGTCCGCCGACGGTCCGGTCAGTGCGTGCAGCAGGGCCGCCGGCGCGTCCGGCCGGGCGGGCAGCGGGAGCGGCATGGTGGCACTGCGCCCCAGCCGCTCGCGGACCGCGGTGTCGGTGAAGCGGGCCAGCGCGGCGTCGACCAGGGTGTCCGGGTCCTGCCCCGCGACGTCGCCCGGGCGGCGCTGCTCGGCCCGCGCGACCGGGGGCAGCCGACGGACGAGGTCCGCGCGGGCGACCGCGTCCAGCCCCTGGACGACCGGGCGCCAGCGCGCCGCGGGCCGGCCGGACTCGGTGAGCAGCACCGGCAGGACCCGGCCGCGGGCGGCCAGCTCCTCGGCGAGCTGCGCGAGGTCGGCGAGGTGGGTGAAGCCGGCGCCGTAGCGGACCTCGGGGGAGGGGTCGGTGAGCTCGGAGGGGTCGACGACCACCGCGGGCACCGTCCACGGCGCCAGCGTCGGCGCGCCCCGGCCGCGGGTGCGCGGCCGGGAGCGGACCAGACCGGGGGAGTCCTGCGGCCCCGACGGGTACGAGGGCAGCAGCACCGTCACCGACGCCGGCTTGCCCGGGTGGATCGCGGCCAGCGCGTCCGAGGGCACCGCGAACGGGTGCGGCCGCGCCGTGCGCAGTGACCGGCGGTCGGTGCGCGGGCTCCGCTCGCCGTCCTCCGCCCACAGCAGGACGCCGCGGGCGGGGGAGTGCAGGGCGTGGACGACGAACACACCCCCACGCTAGAGGCGACCCCCGACAGCCACCGCGTGCAGGAGCCCGGCCGCGGCCGCGCACGCCTCGTCGGTGACCACGTGCTCGTCGCCGTCGTCGATCCGCAGGTCCACCCGCGCACCCGCCCCGGTCAGCAGGACCGCGGTCTCCTCGACCCGGTGCGCGGGCACCCACGGGTCGCGCGAGATCGACCGCAGCACCGCCGGGGTCGGCGCGAGCGACCCCGACGGCGGGGCGGGCACCGGGTCCGGGCCGACGAACCCGCCGGTGAACACGACCAGTCCCGCGCACGGGCGTGGGTCGCGCACCAGCAGGTGGTGCGCGACCACACAGGCGCCCTGGGAGAACCCCCACAGCACCACCCGGTCCCGGCCGACCCCCTCGTCCGCCAGCCGGGCCAGCCGGTCGTCGACGACGTCGAGCGCGCGCAGCAGCGCGTCCCGGTTCTCGTCGAACGGTTCGAGGAACGGCTTCGGGTACCAGCTGCCGCCCGGCGCCGCCGGGGCGACGAACCGGGCGGGCACGTCCCCGAACCGCGCCGCGGTGGCGCGCATGTCGCCGGGGTCGCGCCCCCGCCCGTGCAGGGCGAGCACGACCAGCGGCGCCGCGGGGTCCCCCCAGGTGGTCATCAGGCCTCGATCGGTTCCAGCTTGGCGAAGATCTCCTCGCGTCGGTCCTCGAACTGCTCCGGCAGCTGGAACCGGGTGCCCAGCTCGTGCGGCGACTCGTCGCAGGTCCAGCCGCCCTCCTCGTGGGTGACGGCCAGCTCGAACAGCGCCCCGCTCGGCGTCCGGACGTAGACGCTCTTGAAGTACTTGCGGTCCTTGAGCTCGGAGATGTCGGTGTAGCCCGCACCCTCGATGTCGAACTTCACCGCCTCCTGGTTCGCCAGGTCCGACACGTTCCACGCGAAGTGGTGATAGGTGCCCGCGCCGTAGCGCCAGGTGCCCTGGTCCTCGCTCCGGTTGACGGTGATCTCCAGGTGGTTGCCGACCTTCGCGTCCCCGATCCGCAGGCCGAACATGTCGCCGTCCTCGGCGGGGTCGCCCTGGGCGAAGAAGGAGGTGTCGGCGAACTCGACCATCCGGTCCGGGGTGGTCATGTGCACGCCGACGCCGTGGATGCCGTGGATCGCGTGCTCCGCCGACACCCCGTTGCCCTCGAAGCCGCGGCGCGGGTCGCCGGTGTTGGCGACGAGCTGGTACTCGATGCCCGACGGGTGGGCGAAGGCGAGCCGGCGCCGGTCGAACCGTTCGACGTCGGCGACCTCGACGTCGTGGGACCGCAGCCGCTGCGCCCAGAAGTCCAGCGAGCCCTCCGGCACCGACAGCAGGACCTCGCGGGCCTGGTTGGTGCCGCGGGTGCCGAACTGGCCCGCCTGCGCCCACGGGAACGTGGTGACCACGCTGGACGGGTCGCCGTCGGCGTTGGAGTAGTAGAGGTGGTAGATCGGCAGGTTGCCGTCGAACAGGACGGTGCGCTTGATGAAGCGCATGCCGAGGATCTTCGTGTGGAAGTCGACGTCCTCCTGGGCGCCGGCGACGGACAGGGTCACATGGTGCGAGCCTTCGACATGAGCCACGTGTCCGGACGCTAGGAACGACACGGTCCCCGCACATCGCCGACGGGCGCAGACCGCTGTCGTCCGCGTGCACGCCCGCACCGGGCCGTCGGACGACTGCTGCGCGACTAGGCTGGGTACGGCCACCAGCACGACCAGGAGCCGCCGATGACGACCGTCGCCGACCGTCCCGCCGACCCGCCGACCCGGGGACCGGGGCCGTCCCCGGTCCCGACGGACCGGAGGGCGTCTCCTTCGTCACCGTCGCCGGTGACCTGCCCGCCCCCGGGGACGACCGGCTGGTACTGGTCGTGGCGCTGGCGGGCAGCGCCCTGCTCGGCGACGGCGAGCCGCTGGTCCCCGGACGGTGGGCGCTGCTGGACCCGGCCCGCCCGGGTGCCCGCACCGCGGACCGCGCGTTCCGCGCCCTGTGCGTGCACTTCCCGCGCGAGCGCGTCGAGCCCCGCGGGGAGCCCCTGACCGGGGTGGCGGGCACCGCGTTCGACGCCGGCCCCGGGCTGGCCGGCTACGTGTGCGACACCCTGCGCCACCTCGACGCGCACCGGATCGCGATGGGCACCCACGCCGCCGTCGCGGTGCGGCACGCCGTGGACCTGGTCGGGGTGCTGCTGCGGAGCACGGCCGGGGCCGAGCCCGCCCCGCACTGCGACCTGCTGGACCGGATCAAGGCCTACGTCGAGGCGCACCTCGGCGACCCGGACCTCGCCCCCGCCGGGATCGCCGCCGCGCACTTCGTCTCCGCGCGCCACCTGCACAACCTGTTCGCCGGGACCGGGACCAGTGCCGCGGCCTGGATCCGGGCCCGGCGCGTCGAGATGTGCCGGCGCGACCTGGCCGACGCGGGCCTGGCCGACGTGCCCGCGGCGGCCATCGGGTCGCGGTGGGGGTTCCGCGGGCCGTCGCACTTCGGGCAGGTGTTCAAGCGTGCGACGGGGCTGACGCCGGCCGCCTACCGGGAGGCCAGCAGCTCGTCGAGCCGCTCGTGACCCTGCACGACCCCGACCTCCATGCCCGAGGCCAGCATCCCGTCGCGGGAGTCGAACGAGTCGAACAGCGACTCGGCGACGAGCCGGGTCCGGCCGCCGGGCAGGGCGGTCAGCGTGAGCGTCTCCAGGCAGGCGCTGTCGGGGAAGCCCTCGTAGGAGAAGGTCTGCACGATCCGCTCCGGTGAGCGCACCTCGTGGAAGGACCCGAAGAACCGCCACTCGCCGGTCTCGTCGGAGCTGGTGTACCGGTAGCCGCCGCCGGTCTCGGCGTCCCAGCGGTCGACGGTCATCGTGAGGTTGCGCGGGCCGAGCCAGCGCTTCACCTTCTCGACGTCGACGTGCGCGTCGAAGACCCGCTCCGGCGGGGCGTCGAACTCCCGGGTGATCCGGATCGTCGGGAGGCCCTCGACGGCCTCGATGTCGGTCTCGCGGGTCGTCGTGCTCATGACGCTGCTCCCTCGCTCGTGCCGGTGGATCCCGGCGTCTCGTCGGCGAGCAGGTCGTCGAGGCGCGCGTAGCGCTCCTCCACCTGCCGCCGGTACCGCTCGATCCAGGCCGTCATCAGGTCGAACACCTCCGCGTCGAGATGTACCGGGCGGCGCTGGGCCTGCCGGCTGCGCCGGACGAGCCCTGCGCCCTCCAGCACCCGGATGTGCTTGGAGACGGCCTGCAGGGAGACGTCGTAGGGCTCGGCCAGCTCGTTCACGGTCGCGTCGGCCGTCGCCAGCCGGGCCACCATGTCGCGCCGGATCGGGTCCGCCAGTGCGGCGAAGACCCGGTTCAGCCGGTCCTCCACGACTCCTCCTTGCTCAACCCTTCGGTTGACAACACCGTAGCGACGGGAGCGCTTTTAGAGCGTCCGGCGATTGATGGTTATCGGAGTCGACGGGTCGTGGGTCGGGTTGTCCAGCGGTAGCGGCTGCGGGCATGGTTGATCAGCCGGCGGATCACGGTGAGCGCGGCGGCGAGGTTGAGGTAGAACTCGACGATGATCTTCCGGCGATCGGTGAACCGGCGCAGCTTGCCGTAGCCGTTCATCCAGGAATGGGTGCGCTCGACCGGCCACCGCTTACCGACCTGGATCGGGGCGGGCCGGCCCTTGGTGGCGATCTGTGCGTCGAACCCGAGTCGTTCGAGCAGATCGCGGGTCTTGCCTGAGTCATAGCCCCGGTCCAGGTGCAGGCACGGTCGCTCGGGCAGCGGCCCGATCATGTCGTAGATCCCGATCAGGGTCGGTTTCAGCAACGGCGAGTCGTGGTCATTGGCGCGGGCGCTGATCAGGTGCAGCGGGATCCCCGCACCGTCGCAGACCACGGAGCGTTTGGTGCCCTGTTTGCCCCGGTCGACCGGGTTACAGCCGGCGACCTCGCCACCGCAGGGAGCCTTGGTGATCGCTCCGTCGGCAGACAGATCGTCGAGGTCGAGACCGATCATCTGGCCATAGCCGGCCAGCGCGGCCCGAAGGACCTGCTCCCCGACGCCGGCGGCGGCCCACTGGGCGAGACGGCGGCGGATCGTGCGGTCCGAGCAGCCGGGGGTGGCGATGCGTTCGTAGCCGCTGCCGTGCACCAACGCCGCGAGCACGTGCTCGAACACCAGGCGGTCGGGGATCCGGCGGCGGTGACATCCCCACGGATGGGCCGGGTCGAACTCCGGGCGCCGCTCTGCCTCGATCAGGGCAGCGAACTCGACCCAGAGGGGGTCGATCAGCGATTCTGGCAATAGAGGCACGGACCCTCCAGGCGATCATCAGGACTTCAGCAATCCGATGATCACCCGAGGTCCGTGCCTCTACCTGCAACGACACCCCCACGACCTCATTTGCCGGGCGCTCTAAGAGGTCGTTTCAGAACGACTTGTCGAGTTTCCATTGACCCCTCGACGACAGATCAAACGGCAGGTCAGATAGCCGCTTGTCGTCTACAACAGACACGTCGACCTCGTTCTGAAATGACCTCTAAGG